>OZ244561.1:4800000-7323734 GCA_965217585.1 Candidatus Latescibacterota bacterium | reverse complement strand
ATGATAAATTCTCCGCGTCTATTTTAGAGTCAATTTGCTGCCACATCAAATGGACTGAATCGACGGGCCGTTCCGCCTTGTCCGTCCTCTCCGGCCGCCCTACATTTTTGCGACAAACAGGAGGAAAAATCCATGCGTTTGCAGGATCGCATCGCCGTTGTTACCGGAGGGAGTTCGGGCATTGGGCGGGGTATTTGTCTCGAACTGGCCCGCGAAGGAGCCAAGGTCGTAGTGGCCGATATGCAGGAAGCGCCCAAGATCGGCAAGTTTCACGAGACCGCGCCGCGGCCATCCACGGCTGAGATCATTGCCGGAGAAGGCGGTGAGGCGCTCTTCGTCGAGACCGATGTGGCCGACGAAAAGGCAGTGAAAAACCTAATCACCCGCAGCGTCGAGCGCTTTGGCGGCGTGGATATTCTGGTCAACAACGCCGGGATCATCATACCGGGAGACAGCCAAGAACTATCCGTCGAGGCGTGGGACCGGGTCGTGGGCGTCAATCTGCGCTCGATCTTCCTCACGACCAAATTTGCAGCGCCCTATCTGAGAAAATCCGCTGCTGGGCGCATCGTCAACATCGCCTCGGTCCACGCCTTCGGCGGCGGCAGCGGTCCGGCCTATGCGCCGACTAAGGCCGGAGTGCTGAATCTGACGCGCGATTCGGCGTTGGAATTGGCCGGGGACAACGTCACGGCCAACGCAGTGTGTCCGGGTTATATCGAGACGCCGATCCAAGACTATTTGACCCCGGAGATCATCGAGCAATGTCGGCGGGATACGCCCTTGCCGCGATTGGGCTTGCCAAGGGACATTGGGCGGGCGGTGGCGTTTTTTGCCTCGGATGACGCGGAGTGGATTACGGGGGCGGCGTTGCCGGTTGATGGGGGTTGGTTAGCGCCGATCTGATAGGTATGGACGAGGCTTGGTCCATCGTCGAAGTGAGCCGCGTCGGGGGCGGCGGCGGCCTAGTCGCTGGCGATTGCGCCCGATTGCGCGTGCGCTGCGGCCGGGAGGCCAAGCTCTTTTTGGGCACCCAAGCCTTTACCAAAGTATACAAGGCCACCGACGGTCAAGTTGCGCGCCAGAAGCTCGCAGGGCACATCGAATCAGGCGCTTGCGTAGTCTCGCTACCCGACCCGCTGGTGCCCTATGCCGACAGCGCCTTTGTGCAGGAGCAGGTCCGGCATCTGGACGCGGGAGCCTTGCTGGTCTTGCTCGATGGAGGTACTGCAGGCCGGGGTGAACGAGGCGAGCGGTTCCACTATAGCTCTTATACATCTAATATCTCCATCTACTTGGAAAGCAAACTGGTGTTGGCTGAACGCTTGAGCTTGCAGCCCAAGCGGCAGGCACCCGACGGCGTTGGGGCTTTTGGCCAATACACTGCATTCGCCAACGCCTTTATCGTCGGCGACCCAGCGCGCCATGCCGTCGAGGAAGTACTACGCCATGCCTTAGCGCCAATGCTTACCGGCCAGCGGACGCGCGGGACCAGTAGAGCCACTTTAGTTTCGCTCGTCGAACCTCGTCCTGGAGTGCTCGCGCTCCGCGCCTTGGGGCGTACCAATGGCGATCTAGAGGGAATCCTGCACGCGCTTGCCACGGCCGTATCGCTGCCCCAAGTCCTAGGCGAAAATCCACTGCGCCGAAAGTATTGATCTCTTCGATACCAAATTCATAAAACATCACATATCTGTCTTTATTTTCGGGAACGTCGTGCCCAATATGGGTCAGACCTATATCGTCGATTCGTTCCTCGTGGTCGTCACCGGCGGGGTCGGCAAGCTGCTGGGCACGATCAGCGCCGGGCTGGGGATCGGCATTTTCAACAAGATGCTCGAACCGCTCTTTGAAGCTGTTTACGGCAAGGGCATCCTGTTGGGATTGATCATCGTCTTCTTGCAATCGCGCCCGACTGGCCTCTTTCCCGCCAAAGGACGGAGTGAGGAACTGTGAGCGCATCTCGCGACAGCGAGCATCGCCTGCGCTTTATCGGCTACCACATTACCCGCTACAAGCTCTTCGTCTTTGTCGTCGCCAGCGCCTTGGCGGGCTTGGGGGGAATGCTTTACGTGCCGCAGACCGGCATTATCACGCCGGGGCGGATGGACGTGCAGGCTTCGATTGAGATCGTGGTGTGGACGGCGGTCGGCGGTCGGGGGACGCTGGTGGGCGCTATCGTCGGGGCTGTGCTGGTCAACTTGCTCTACAGCTTCCTCACCGGCGCGTTTCCCGGCACTTGGCTCTACTTCCTCGGCGCGCTCTTTGTCGGGGTGGTGCTGTTCTTTCCCGAGGGCGTCGCCGGCATAGTCGGGCGCTTGCGTCGGCGGCCGGTGGCCGCGTAACGAGAGTTGGGCGATGGACAATCTATACGTGCAGAAGTTGAGTGTGTCGTTCGACGGCTTCAAGGCGCTGGATATCGACATCTTTGAGGTCGCCCAAAACGAGCTGCGGGTGGTCATTGGCCCCAATGGCGCGGGCAAGACCACCCTGCTCGACGTACTCTGTGGCCGGGCTAGGCCCGACGCCGGCCACGCCTATTTCAGGGATCAGGACCTGACCAAGCTGAGTGAGGACGAAATCGTCGATCTCGGGGTGGGCCGCAAGTTCCAAGCGCCGACGGTTTTTACTTCGCTGACCGTCGCCGACAATTTGATGCTAGCCGTGAAGGCCAACCGCGGCGTCTTCGCCTCGCTGTTCCACCGGCTCAAAGCGGCCGAGCGTCGCCGGATTGAGGAAGTGGCCGAGCGCACGGGGCTAGAGGATGCGCTTGACGAGGTCGCCGGTACTCTGTCGCACGGCCAGAAGCAGTGGCTGGAGATCGCCATGGTCATCTTGCAGGACCCTACGCTCTTTTTGGTAGATGAGCCAGCCGCGGGCATGACCGACGAAGAGACTTTCCGCACTGGGGAGATCCTCCAAGGGCTAGCGGAAGATCACGCTCTAATTGTCATTGAGCACGATATGGAATTCGTGCGGCAAATCGCCCGCAAAGTAACGGTGCTACACGAGGGCAAAATCCTAGTGGAAGGGCCGATGGAAACGGTGCAGAGCGATCCGCGCGTCATTGAGTGCTATCTGGGAACGGCCATGGAACGGGGGGAGGGCAATGCAGCCGGTTGAGACCACGCTGGCGGTGGAGGAGCTGAATGTCCACTACGGAGGCAGCCGCATCTTGCGGGATATTAGCTTGCGGGTTCCCAGCGGCTTGATTGTGGCGGTGATGGGGCGCAATGGCGTCGGCAAAACGACGCTGCTCAAGGCGATTATGGGGCTGTTGGCACCGAGCAAGGGGCGGGTGTTTCTTGCCGGCGAGGATGTCACCGCGCTGACGACCGACCAGCGCACCCGGCGGGGGTTGGGCTATGTGCCACAAGGCCGCGAGATTTTTCCGCAGTTGACGGTGCGGGAAAACTTGGAGATCGGCTTGCAGGCGCGCGGTGGCGGTGGCGAGGTGCCCGAAGAGGTGTTCGCGCTCTTTCCGGTGTTGGCGGAAATGCAGGAGCGGATGGGCGGCAATTTGAGCGGTGGACAGCAACAGCAGTTGGCCATTGCCCGGGCGCTGGTCGGCGACCCTAAGGTCCTGATGCTGGACGAACCGACCGAAGGCATCCAGCCGTCGAGATGGCGAGCGGGTCGCTACCTTGATGGACAAGGGCAAGCAATTGCTCGGTCTTGAAGATGTGTTGCCAGGGATCCCGGAGATGGTGCACGAGGTGCAGGTGGAGGGCACGTTTCCCGACGGTACCAAGCTGGTGACGGTCCATCAGCCGATCTGCCGGGCGCGCGGCAACGCCGAGTTGGCGCTCTATGGGTCGGGGCTGGTGCGGGTGGGGGAAACGTGGTCGCCGGACAACGCGTCCAGCGCCGCGCCTGGGGAAGCGCTGGACGCGGATGAGGAACTCGCGCTCAACGCTGGCCGCGAAAAGGTGGAACTCGAAGTGGCGAATATGGGCGACCGCCCCGTGCAGGTGGGGTTTGATCGGCGGGGCCTTGAACGACGACAACAAGCGGGCGGCGCTGGCGCGGGCGAAAGAGCGCGGCTTTTTAGGAGCGGAGTAGCTATGCGTATTGATCGACGCGCTTATGCGGATATGTACGGCCCCACCACCGGCGACCGGGTGCGGCTGGGCGACACGGACTTGGTCGTTGAGGTCGAGCAGGATCACACCGTGTACGGCGAGGAGTGCAAGTTCGGCGGCGGCAAAGTGCTGCGCGACGGCATGGGGCAGCAGAGCGGCACGAGCCAAAAAGAGGCGCTGGACTTGGTAATCACCAACGCGCTGGTGCTCGACTACACGGGCATTTACAAAGCCGATATCGGCGTCAAGGACGGGCGCATAGCCGGGATTGGCAAAGCTGGCAACCCGGACATTATGTCGGGGGTCGCCGAGCAGATGGTCGTCGGCGCGACCACCGAAGTGGTGGCCGGGGAAAAGCTGATTTTGACGGCTGGGGCGCTGGACGCACACGTGCATTTTATCTGTCCGCAGCAAGTTGAAGAAGCCATCGCCTCGGGCATCACCACGATGCTCGGGGGCGGCACCGGCCCGGCGACCGGAACGAATGCCACCACCTCGACAAGAATATCCCCGAGGACGTGGCGTTTGCCGAGAGCCGGATCCGTCAGGAGACTATCGCCGCCGAAGACATTTTGCACGACTTGGGCGCGCTGTCGATCATCGCCTCGGACAGCCAAGCGATGGGTCGAGTGGGGGAGGTGGTGTGCCGGACTTGGCAGACGGCGCACAAGATGCGCCAGCAGCGGGGCCTGTTGCCCGAAGATGCGGGCGGAGCCGATAACTATCGTGCGCGGCGCTATGTCGCCAAATACACTATCAATCCAGCTATTGCCCACGGGCTCTCGGCCCAGATCGGCTCGGTGGAGACGGGCAAGCCGACGTGGTGCCCAATATCGAGGTTGACCCGGAGACCTATAAGGTGAACGTTGACGGCGAGGAGATTACTTGTGAACCGGCGGAGAAACCAGGGACCAGATGAGCGCTGCGGTGCGTCTCGGGATCGTCGGGCCAATGGGGGCCACGCGACGGCAGTTGGGCCTGTATGTGCATTGCGAGGAATTGCTGGCGGAAGTGGCAGGGCGACCATACGCACAAGCGACGCGCTGTGCGCCATAGCTAGACATCGCCCAGAGCGTACACGACGATCTCTATTCGCGCCTTTTCCAAAGTTGACACAGGAGGATGTATGGGGCACGACCACGACCACAGCCACGAGCTCTTTGACTCGCCCGGAATCTTCGCCGAGCGCGAAGGCCCGGACCTGCACCGCGACTTTGCCGACCGCGCCTTTACGGTGGGGATTGGCGGGCCGGTCGGCAGCGGCAAAACGGCGCTGTTGCAGGCTTTGTGCGAAAGGCTGCACGACGATTATAGCTTGGGGGTGGTCACCAATGACATCTTCACCCGCGAGGATGCCGAATTTCTGCTGCGGCACGAGGCGTTGGAACAGGAGCGCATCGTCGGCGTCGAGACCGGCGGCTGTCCGCACGCGGCAATCCGCGAGGATATTTCGCTGAATCTGAACGCGCTTGAAGACTTGATGGACCGTTTCGCCGGGGGCATCGACTTACTGCTAGTAGAAAGCGGCGGCGACAACTTGGCGGCTCATTTCAGCCGCGAGCTCGTCGATTATTCGGTGTACGTCATCGACGTGTCCGGCGGCGACAAAATTCCGCGCAAGGGCGGCCCGGGGACGACGCAGTCGGATCTGCTGGTGATCAACAAGACCGATCTGGCCGAGATGGTGGGGGCGGATCTGGGGGTGATGGATCGCGATGCCAAGAAGATGCGTGGCGAGGGGCCGACGGTCTTTGCTTGCATCGAGGATCGGGAGGGGCTGGAGGCGATTGTCGGGCACATTCTCAAGGCGCGGGAGAGGGCGCTGCTGTCGGAGGCGCAGAAGCCGCTCTAAGACGGTTCCTTTGGGATGCATTTGGGCGGAAGAGACGCGATGGGGTGGCCACAGGTCTTTTCTTGCTTGCGAAGGTCTTCGCAGATTGCGTGTAAATCAAACTGGAACTTGGCCGCGGGCACCAAGAGGTACTGCTGATAGACGCTGCTTCGTTCCGCTTGGCGAATATCCGCGATCTTGTTGTCGATTTTCTTGGCGAGTAGGAATTTGCAACGCATCAGCGCAGCGATGGTCATGCCGCGCGTGTTGAGCAGGTGATCGACTTGATATTGTTTTAGCTGCATGGATCAGGTGCGCCAACTCCCTCTATGGCGCGGGCGAGTCTGCAAGCGTGGCGTCTTCTTCGAGTCCAAGGTCGCACAGCAGAGCCTTGGCTTTCTCGATCAGCCCGTCCGTCGCTTTGAGGGGTTTGAGAATTTTCAACTCTTCGATGGTCTGCTCGGCGTAGCCCTCTTTCCTCAGATGGACGATGGTGGCGGCAAGCTCCAAAACGATGTCCGATGCCGCTGCCATCTTCCGTAGGCGTTCACGAGCATCGGCAGCCGACAGATCACCCAGGTTGTCCGGGGTGCCACCAGACTCTTTCAGCTTAAAGATCGAATACGGGACGGCCGGCTAGTTCGCCACCGCTCAGTTTAATCAGATTGACTACTCCACGGCGATAATTGACCGGTGAACTATCAATGATTCCGTCTAGGCCACAGCGCTGCATATAAGCGGTGCCTCTCGGGGCATTACACGGCTCGTTTCTTTTTTTTCCAGTTCGACGTGCAAAGGACGCTGGCCGCGTCCTGATTGACCGGAATTTCGGCTCGTTCGATGTTTCGCTGGAATTCAGGGCGGTCCGGCCTTTAGCCGCCCATTTGCGCGATTCTTCGCGCCATATAGGAGATATAGGCCGTGCGGGTCATTTTGCGTCTTCGCGCCTCGGAGTCGATAAAAGCGGCTACCTCTTCGTCGAGGTTTAAGTGGGCGCACACGCTGCGACCCGACAGACGAATCAGGGGAATGGACACGAGTGCTTGTCCAGCGTTGTAAATATAACAATGTTAGCGCGGCACCGACGAAAAATTGTAGATTATCGCCGCACTCTACAATCCATCAGGAGAATGCCTTATGCAACTAAGCCCCGAACAGGTCGCCCAATTCGCGGAGGACGGCTATCTGCTGCTGCACGGTGCACTGACCGCCGCCGATCTGGACCCGATCATCACCGAGTATGAAGAATACATTGACCGCCGCGCCGGGGAGCTGTTGGCAGCCGGCGACATTTCGGCCCTGTATGCGGACGAACCTTTCGATCGCCGCCTCATCTCGATCTGCCGCGAAGACGACGCGATCTACAAAGAGCTCGACATCATGCGCTTTCGCGGGCGGGCCTCGTTTGAATTTTTGCGCAACGACCGTCTGCTCGATATGGCCGAGAGTTTGGTCGGACCGGAGATCACCTGTAGCCCCATCCAGCACACCCGCGCCAAACTGCCCGCTGGCCTGACGCCGGGCGGCAGCGACCCGCACGTGGCCCCCTGGCACCAAGACGCCGGCGTTACTTGGGAGGAAGCCGACCCGCACTTCATCCTCACAGTATGGCTGCCGCTGTGCGCGGCGACGCCGGAAAACGGCTGTTTGCAGATCGTGCCGCGAGCGCACGGGAACGGACTGGTACGGCACCACATCAAGCAGGGTTTGGGCACAGTGATCATCGACGAGGAAATGCCGCCGGTCGCGCCGCTCACCTTGCCGATGGACAAAGGCGACGTGCTGCTGATGGACAAGCAGACGCCCCACCGCTCGACACCCAACCACGCGGACACTGTGCGCTGGAGCATGGATTTGCGCTATCAGAAGACGGGGACGCCGACCGGTCGCCCCTTCCATCCCGACTTCGTGGCCCGCAGCCGGTCCAACCCCGCGTCTGAGCTGAGGGACTACGACGAATGGTGTCGGCGGTGGGTGGAGTCGCTAGAGGCAGTGCAGGGGCAGGGGGTTAAGGCACATCGGTGGGCGGTCGTTGAGTAGCGACGATGCAACGGAAGGTGAGGTTGAGGCGCAGGGCGCACGGACGGCGGGTCTTGGGGACTTGGTGCTGCCAGTAGGTTTGGGTCGGGCCGCGCATGATGAGGAGCGCACCGGGCCCCAGAGGGATTTCGACCGGGGGGCGGTCGCGGCGCTTGTGCCGCAGGATGAAGCGCCGCGACCCACCCAAACTCAGCGAGGCGATCGTCGGGTTAGTTCCCAGTTCTGGCTCGTCGTCGCTGTGCCAGCCCATACTGTCGCGGCCATCGCGGTACTGATTGAGCAAGACGCTGTTGAAGGGACAGTCGGCGGCCGCTTCGATGCGCGTCTTGAGCGTCAGCAGCGGCGCGGTCCACGGGCGCGGTGCCAGCGCCAGCCCCGAATAGGCGTAGTGGGCCTCTGCAGACCCGTGCCACGCCGAGAGACGCGGCGCGGGAAGCTGGCGGCCAAAGACGACGACGTGATGCTGTTGCCACTCAATGCCATCCAACAGTTGCCGCATAAATTCGTCGGCCTCGGCAGGGGCCAAAAAGTCGGGGGCGTAGCGCAGGTCGCCGTCCGGGAGGGGAATGGCCCTCATTCCACCGCGAAGCCGAGGTCGTCTAGTGCCCGGCACAGCGCGGCGCGGGCTGCGTCGTCGAACGGGATGTGGGGCGGGCGGGCAGGGCCGACAGGCAGCCCACGCATGGTCAAAATCTCCTTGACGGCTCCTAGCAGGTCAAAGTGGAACAAGGTGGAGATGACCTCATTGGCGCGCGCTTGCAGGGCCATGGCCGGCCGGATATCGCTCGCTTCAAAGTGCTGTCGCATCTCCACGAACAGTTTGGGCATGATGTTGTAGGTCGAGCCAATGGCCGCGTCGCTGCCGGCGACCATGCCGCCGAGGCAGATTTCGTCGGGGCCGGAGATGAGGTTGAGGCGGCCGCCGCCTAGCTGCACGAGGCGCTGGAAGAAGTAGAAGTTGCTGTCGGTGAACTTGACGCCGCTGAAGTTGGGCACGGCTTGCATGGCGTCGAGGAACTGTTCGGCCGTAACGTCCTTGGCGGCAGTGTGGGCGAGCCAATACACGTAGAAAGGCAGATCGGTAGCCGCGCCAATAGCTGCGTAGTGGGCGACCGCAGCTTGGAGGTCGTTGGGCTGATCCATCGGCGCAACCGAAGCCACTGCGTCCGCACCGGCGGCCGCCGCGTGCCGGGCCAATTCCACCGCATTGGCCGTGGATGTCGCGCCGACTTGGAAGATCAGCGGCACGGCATCGGCGACCGCGGCGATGGTCGCTTCAGTCATGGCTTTGCGCTCGGGCACGCTCATGGCGATCCCTTCGCCCGTGCCGCCGCAGACGAAGAAGCCGTGAGAGCCAGCGTCGATCAAGTGCCTGACGAGCGGCTCGACGCGTGCGGGAGCCAAGGCGCTGCCGTCGTCGGTGAACGGGGTGACGAGCGCGGGCCAGATCCCACGCGCTAGTTTGTCGGTCATAGTGTTTAATCCTCTGAATGAAAATGGGTGGCGCTAAACCACTTGGCCGCCGCGAATGGTAGCCACCGGCTCCCAACAGCCGCCGGGCCGCTCCTCGCCGTTGACGTCGCGCAAGGGCAGAGCCGATTCGTTCCAGCGCAGCGCCGCCAAGTCGGCGCAGGCACCTGGGGCCAAGGTGCCGACTTCGCCCTTGAGGCCTAACACCTCGGCGGGGCGGGCGGTGGCGCGGGCGAATACATCCGCTTCGGTCATGCCGGCGGCGATGAGTTTGGACATCGTGCGGGGCAGATCGTGCTGGGGACGGCTGTCAACATGGCGGTTGTATTGGTCGGTTGAAACTGTATCGACGAGAAATCCTTGGGCAATAGTGGCCTCGGCAATGGGAAAGCTGAAGGAGTTCATGCCGTGGCCCAAGTCGAAGAGGACGCCGCGCTGGCGGGCCTGCCATACGTCGTTGGCTATGCGGTTGCCGTCCAGCAGGTTTTCGGGCAGGGCATTGAGTGAGTAGGTCACCACATCGCCGGGGCGCAACAGGGGGAGTTGTTCGCGGCGGGGCCAGTCGGGTTTGAGGCGGGTGCCTACCAGCAGCGGTTTGCCGCTCAATTCCGCGGCCTCCAGCCCAGCGGCCATAATGGGGCGCGGGTCGAGGTCGTCGGCGCAGGCCCCGCCGGTGACGGTGACGGCAATGCCCCAAATGCTGCGGTCGTCCGCGGCAATGGCGTCGGCGCAGGCTTGGGCGTCGGCGTCGGCCAAGTCGTTGAAGCAGCGCACCGGATGCGTCTCGCCGTGTTTGCACAGATTGATGGCCAGGAGCACGCGGGTGCGCGAGGCTTCGATCACGGTGCGGCGGTAGTCGTCTATGTTCAAGGCTCCGGCATCGCCTTGGGACATGACGGTGGTGACGCCGCGCGGCAAAAAGTGAATGTCCGGGTCGATGCCGAAGCGCGATTGGCCGCGGGCCGGATGGGCGTGCAGATCGACTAGGCCGGGAAGGAGGAGGGCGTCGGGAAAGTCGAGCACGCTGTGAGC
Source organism: Candidatus Latescibacterota bacterium (assembly GCA_965217585.1). GTDB lineage: Bacteria > Latescibacterota > UBA2968 > UBA8231 > UBA8231. The sequence goes on along the minus strand of OZ244561.1, from coordinate 7,313,279 downwards.
CGGTCCCTCGATGCCAGGGCCAGAGGCGACAATGCGGTCGCCGCGAATAGCTACTGCGCCAGGGCCGTCTAGGCCGCTATCCGCGCAGAAGAGGCGCGGGGCGCGCACCAATAGGTCGTAGGTTTGTTCGGTCATAGTCTATCCAAGCAGATAAGGTTGTCGTAAGCCGATCCGGGTTATGACCCGAATGGCACCAGCCAATCCTCCTCGATCCCGAGGTCGAAGCCCGGTCCTCGTGGCACAAATTCCAGATAGCTGTCTTTGGGCACCAGCGCCCCGGGCTCGGCTACTTCCTCTAGCGGGATCCCCGGGTCCGAGCCGATGTAGTATTCGCCCCAAGGCGTGTTGGGCATTGCCCAAGTCAAGTGTTGGCCATAGGGATCGCGTCCACCGCCGTGGAGGCAGACTTCAAGGCCGGCGGCCTCGGCCATGTGGCAGATTTTGATACAGGCGGTCAGTCCGCCGACCCAGTGGATATCGGGTTGCAGCACGTCGAGGGCGCGGTGTTCGATCATCTGCTGGTAGGGATAGTGCGTGTAGAAGTGTTCGCCGCTGGCCAGTGTTTGCCAAGGCAGGCACTCTTTGAGTTTGATGTGACTTTTGACGTCTTCGGGGATCAGGCACTCCTCCAGCCAGCGCAACTTGTAGGGTCTGAGGCGCTCGGCTAGGCGGACGCTGTATTCGACGTCAAAGGCCATGTAGCAGTCGAGCATGAGCTCGCAATCGTCGCCGACCAGTGCGCGGACTTCGGCGACCCGCCGCTCGTTTTGGTCCAGGCCCCACAGGCCGTCGGCCGGGCCGTACTGGCAGGGGAGTTTGAAGGCGCGGAAGCCCAGCTCGCGATACCAATCGACGTCGTCGCCGGTGGCGTAGGTGAAGATCCGCTCTCGGGCCGGGCCGCCGATGAGTTGGTACACGGGTTTTTGTTGCAGCTTGCCGGCCAGATCCCACAGCGCTAGGTCCACGGCGCTGATGGCGACGGTGGCAATACCGACGGTGCCGAAGGATTTGGAGACGCGGAACATCATATCCCACAGCTTGTCGATGGCCAAGCAGTCCTCGCCTGTGAGGATATGGGCGAAGGCGTCCTCGACGACCGCGGCGACCGGCCGACCCGCTGCCGTGCCTAGACCCCAAGTGCCGTCTTCGGCTGTGACTTTGACTGCGAAGCCGGGCCATTGCTGGGCGGCGTAGAGTTGGCGACGAGGCTTGAAGCGCGGGAAACGCGACATCGGGTTGGCCACTTCAATTTCGGTGGGCCAAGCCTTGCGGCGGGGTTGGCTCTGCTGGGCGGGGGCCGTCGAAGCGGAGAGCGTCGAGCCAGCTTGGGATCGGGTGCTGAGCGAAGGGCCGTCGGGGCGTTCGATGCGGACTAGGTCGATGGATTTGATTTTCATTGAAGTACTCGCGGTTTGCGTTGTTATGTTGCGGCCGCCGAACGGACTGAGTAAAGGCAAAGTGTTAGAGGCTTCGAAGGTAGTTCCCACATCACGTAGGTCAAGCCGGGATGGCGTTAGAGCACATAATGTCTTTGGGATGCGTCTTGTTGCCGGTATTCCTTTGATGGAATATATTGACTGTTTGAAACCTTGCAAAAGGAAGGATTGATCCCATGAGCGGGCACCGTCCCTTTAGTGAGTTGACCAAGGACTTCACGCCGGAGCGCCGTCAGCGCATTGAGGCGAAAAAGGCCGAGTTGCGGACCGCCATGCCGCTGCACGAGCTACGGCAGGCACAGGTTATGACCCAGAAGGCGCTGGGCGAGACCTTGGCGGTGAACCAACCTGCCATCGCCAAGATGGAACGGCGGACGGATATGTACGTTTCGACTCTTCGTTCCTACATCGAAGCTCTCGGCGGACGGCTGAAGATCGTCGCCGAGTTCCCGGAAGGCGAAATCGCAATAACTAACTTCTCGGACGCGGGCAACGACGAAGACCTTTCAGGATAGGGAATAAATCGACCTATTACCCGTTGCCGCCCCACGCGAGGGATTCGGCTTCGGTTGCCGACAGAGTGAGATCGGCTTCTGCGGCGGCTGGTTCTTTCCACTCGGCTAGTAGATCGGCCAACTCGGCCAAGGAAGCGGTTGTCAGCAGGCGGCGGCGCAGTTCGGAGGCGCGGGGCAGATTCTTGAAGTAGAGCGCGAGGTGCTTGCGCGTCTCGCGGATGCCGGCGCGCTCGCCTTTGTACGCGGCCATCAGGCGTAGCTGCTCCAGCGCCAAGTTGATGCGCTCGGCGAGGGTTGCGCCGCCGCGGCCGGAAAAGAGCCAGGGATTGGCCAGTGCCGCCCGCCCGACCATGACTGCGGCACAGCCTGTTTCCCGCTGCATGAGGCGGGCGTCGTCGAGAGTGAGTACGTCGCCGTTGCCAAGGATGGGCAGCGAGGAGGCTTCGACGGCGCGGCCGATCCAGTGCCAGTTGGCGCGGCCCTTGTATTTTTGCACGACGGTGCGGGCGTGGATGGCCACCGCTTGAGCACCGGCATCCTCGCACCGGCGCACCACTTCGAGGATATTGATCTGATCCTCGTCCCAGCCCAGGCGCGTCTTGACGATGACCGGAACCGAGACGGCCTTGACGGTGCGCTCGACGGCTTGATAGAGCCGATCCAGATCGCGCAAATAGGCCGCGCCGCAGCCTTTGGCGACGATCTTTGGCACGGAACAGCCGAAGTTGATATCCACCACCTGCGCCCCGCGCCGCTCGAATTCCCGCGCCCCATTGGCGATCAGGTCGATGTCGTTGCCGTAGATTTGCGCGGCCAACAGCGAGATGCCGGTGTCGGCATAGATGGGTGCGTCGGAAAAATCGAGCATCTGCAAGCTCTTGCGCGAGCGGATGCCGATGGCGCGGCAGTTGATAAATTCGACCCCGACCAGCCGCGCCCCGAGGCGCGCGCAGATAAGGCGAAAGACCCAGTTGCTCACCCCGGCCATTGGGGCTAGGGTGAGGATGGGCATATTCTCCTTGAAGGGGTTGAGTTGGTGAGGACCGAGTTGCACGAGCTTACAGTGGGTTTTCCGCTTGCAGCTTGGCGGCGATGGCCTTTTCTCTTTCGGCCTCGGCGATCATGCCTTTGCGCTGGTAGAACATGGAGAGGCTGGTGTGGACGAGGAAGTCGTCGGGGTCGTGCTCGGCGGCCTTTTGCGCCGCAGTGAGCGCTTGGTCGAGGTCGCCCAACTTCTCGTGGCAGTGCGCCATCGCTTGGTAGGCATCGGCAAATTGCGGGTCGAGGGCGATGGCTTGGGCTAGGTCGTCCAAGGCACTGGCAAAGTCTTGGTGGGCGAATTTGTTCATGCCGCTCTTGTAGAGGGTCATTTTGTCGGTCATGGCGTAAGTCCTTGTTAGTGATGCGTAGTCAGAAAGTAGCGCAAAGTGATATATTGATGCAACGGCGTTAGACTTGGGACACGAGCGAACAAAGGAGGAACCATGTTGCACTGGGCTGTGTTGGGCGCGGCCTTGCTGGCCTCTATCGCCGAGGGGCAGCCGCGCTTTGACATCGACTACGTAGAGAGCATCGAGCCGCGGACCTATGTGGCGCATCGCACGGCCGGGGCCATCGACATCGACGGCAACCTCGACGAGCCCTCTTGGCAGCGGGCGGATTGGACCGCACCCTTCGTCGATATCGAGGGCGAGCGCAGGCCCGTGCCGCGCTTGCAGACGCGGGCGAAGATGCTGTGGGACGACGAGTATCTGTATATAGCCGCCGACTTGGAGGAGCCGCATGTGTGGGCCACAATCGCCCTGCGCGACGCGACGATCTACCAAGAAAACGACTTCGAGGTCTTTATCGACCCGGACGGCGATACCCATCAGTACTACGAGTTTGAGATCAATGCCCTCGGTACGGAGTGGGATTTGTTGATGATCAAGCCCTACCGAGACGGTGGCCCCTTTGTCAGCGCTTGGGACATTGCCGGCCTGCAAACGGCCGTGCGCGTGTGGGGCAGCATCAACGACCCCAGCGACGAGGATCAGGGTTGGTCTGTCGAGATGGCCTTTCCGTGGGCCGTGCTGGCCGAGGCCACGCGCAAGAAGGTGCCGCCCGTGGATGGCGATCAATGGCGGATCAACTTTTCGCGAGTGCAATGGGCCTTGGCCAACGATGTGGGCAAGTACGTCAAAAAAGAGGGCCGCAGCCCGGACAACTGGGTCTGGTCGCCGCAGGGGTTGGTTAATATGCACTACCCGGAAAAGTGGGGGTTTGTGCAATTTGCCACCGAGGTCGTCGGGCGGCGAAAGGTGCTCTTTAGCCCGGCAGCCGCCGAGGAGGCCAAGCACGTTTTGCGCGGGATTTACTATCGCCAGCAGAGCTTTCGCCGCGAGCGCGGCCGCTATGCGTCTAGCTTGGACTCGCTCGGCATGGATGCACTGGCCCTGAAGCACTTCCGCTGGCCGCCGGTCATCCAAGTGACCGACCACCAGTTTGAGGCGCAGCTAGAGGAAGCCGTCGATTTGGATGCGGACGGCGCGATCAACCGCTGGCACATCCGCGCGGACTCGCGCACTTGGCGCGATTAGGGCCGGTCGAAAAATTGCCCCGCCGGCGAAATCGCCCTATAATGCCTTGCCCATATCCACGAACCATGTTGCCAAGGAGGCCCTTGTGAAGAATGAAAAATTGATGCTTCTGATCGCCTGTTGTCTTTTCGCCGCGGCCGCGCCGCTGTGGGCACATTGCGAGATTCCCTGCGGCGTTTATGGGGACGAGGCGCGTTTTGCCGCGATTGAGGAAGATCTCACGACCATTGAGAAGTCCATGACGCAGATCGCGGAGTTGGCGGGCCAGAGCGACGCCCAAAGCGCGAACCAGCTAGCGAGGTGGGTGGCGAACAAGGAAGAGCACGCCAACAAAATCCAGCACGTCGTCGCCCAGTATTTTATGACGCAGCGGCTCAAGGAGGTGGAAGAAGGAGACGAGGCGATGGCCGCATATACCGGGAAGCTGATGCTTTTGCACAAGATGCTCCGGGGGGCCATGAAGTGCAAGCAGACGGTGGATGTGGCGCAGGTGGAGAAGATGCGGACCTTATTGCACGAGTTTAAGCACGCCTATCAAAACTGACGCATTTCCAAGCCGCGCTGGTGGAAGCCCCGTCTCCCGTCGTGGAGATGGGGCTTTTTTGTTTTAGCGGAGGAGGAGGAGCTTGGCGTAGCGCGGGGGGCCATGCCCGATGAGGAAGCGGGCAAAGTACGGACCGGTGGCCGCCGAATGGCCGCGTTCGTCGCGGCCATCCCATCGCATCTGGTGTATGCCGGCGTGGAGCGGCGCGTCCACGAGCGTGCGCACGCGTTGGCCTTGGACGTTGTAGATGGCCAAGTGGACGGAGGCGGCCTGGGGGAGGTGGAAGCGGAGGTGGGTAGTTGTGTTGAAGGGGTTGGGCCAAACTTGGAGCGAGGTTGTAGATACCATTGCAGGTGTTTTGGACGCTGGTTCGGGTGGGGTTTCTATGGCGCGTCCGGGTGAGAAGGGGGCCTCCGTCGGCGAGGCAGTTATGTGCGGGACAAACATGCTGTCTTCCAGTGCAGTGCGGACGATAGATTGGTCGTCGGGCCAAGTGGACTGGGAGACGCTGGCGACTATACCGCCGATGCTGTCGATTAGGTAGATGGCTTCGCCGCTGTTGGTCAGGCCATTGCCGATGCGCCCATCGTCGGTATAGACGGGGACGGAAAATCCCGACGGATTGCCGCCGCCGAAGAGGACGACGTAGGATTCGGGTTCAATGACGGCGTCGCGTGGGAAACGGAAGTAATAGATTAGGGGTCTAGAGTCCCCCAACCGCCAGCCGGCTAAAGAGATGGTATCTGGGCCGGCGTTGTAGAGTTCGATGAATTCGTCTTCATAGGTATCGCGCTGGCCGTCTTGGTTGGCGTCGCCGACTGCACCCGCAGGCGGGTCGGCGAGCACTTCGCTGATGAAGAGGGGATAGGTCAAGACCGGCTGCGGTTCTGGGGCCTGTCCGGGCGAGAAGGGGGCCTCAGTCGGCGAGGCGGTTTTGTGTGGGACAAGCGCGCTGCTGTCGGGTGGCGTGCGGACGAGGGATTGGTCGTCGGGCCAAGTAGATTGGTAGAGGAACGCGGCCTCACTGCCGTGGTTGTCGATCAGGTGGATAGACTCGCCGCTGTCGGTTAGTCCATCGCCGATTGTTCCGTCGTCTCTATAGACGGGGACGGTAAACCCCGACGGCTTGCCGCCGCCGAAGAGGACGACGTACGAGCCGGGTTCAATGATGGCGTCGCGTGGGAAGCGGAAGTAATCGCTGAGGGAGCCCGCGTCGCCCAAGCGCCAGCCGGCTAACGAGATGGGAATAGGACCGGCGTTGTAGAGTTCGATGAATTCATCTTTATACGGGTCGTACTGACCGTCGCGGTTGGCATCGCCGGCCGATCCCTCGGGCGGGTCGGCGAGTACTTCACTGATGAAGAGCGGGTAATTTAAGACGGGCCGCGTTTTTGGGGCGTGTCCGGGTGAGAAGAGTTCCTCGATCGGCGAGACGGTTTTGTGTGGGACATATGCGCCTGAGGTGCGGACGAGGGATTGGTCGTCGGGCCAAGTGGATTGGAAGAGGAACCCGACCTCATTGCCACGCTTGTTGAGCAGGTGGATGGACTCGCCGGTGTCGGTTAGTCCGTCGCCGATTGTTCCGTCGTCGGTGTAGACGGGTACGGTGAATACTAAAGGGTTGCCGCCGCCGAAGAGGACGACGTACGAGCCGGGTTCAATGACGGCATCGTCCGGGAAGCGGAAGTAATTGCTTAGGGATCCCGAGTCGCCCAAGCGCCAGCCGGCTAAAGAGATGCGACGCGAGCCAGCGTTGTAGAGTTCGATGAACTCGTCTTCATGTGGGTCGTATTGCCCGTCGCGGTTGGCATCGCCAGCCAGTCCCTCGGGCGGGTCGGCGAGCACTTCGCTGATGAAGACGTTGGCTGCGGCAAGGGATGGGAGCGAAAGCAGCGTCAGCAGGACGAGGTTGTATCGGAGGCAGAACATAATCTAATCATCATCCCTCCCTTTTAAACGAATCACTACTATTATCTTGGCTGTCGATGTGTCCTACAGTTCCCGCCTGTCGGATCATCTGCTGAATACAACAGCCACAGACCCGGCGAACTCACCGATGAGTTCATCCTGCCAATATGCAACCGATGTGGCCGATGCACAATCTGCGTGGAGATAGGGCCTCAGCGGAGGAGGAGGAGCTTGGCGTAGCGCGGGGGGCCATGCCCGATGCGGAAACGAGCGAAGTACAGACCGGTGGCCGCCGAATGGCCGCGTTCGTCGCGGCCATCCCATCGCATCTGGTGTACGCCGACGTGGAGCGGCGCGTCCACGAGCGTGCGCACGCGTTGGCCTTGGACGTTGTAGATGGCCACGCGGACGGAGGCGGCCTGGGGGAGGTGGAAGCGGAGGTGGGTAGTTGTGTTGAAGGGGTTGGGCCAAACTTGGCAGGAGTAGGCCGGGAGTTTGGCGGCCGGCGGATGGATGATCCACGCGCGCGTGATGCGTTCTGTGCCACGACGGATAGCCACGTGGACAGTATCGGTTTGCCGCCCGGTGGGGGTGTGGATGTACTGGGGGGACATTACGGGCAAGCGGCGGTTGTTTAGCGACCAGTAGTAAGAATGGCGGTGGGGTTGCGCGGTGCGGATGATAAAGGCTTGGGGTTTGGCTAAAGGTAGGGCGGCCTCGTTCCACGAGGGCGCGAAGCGCACGGCAGCAGCGAGCGGGAGGCGAACCTCCACACCGAGCACGTTGGGGTGGACGGCGAAGCTGTCGAGTTGGACGAAGATCTGACAGGTGCCGATGTCGATGGCGGCTAGGGTACCGTCGGGGCGCACCGCGGCGACCGTGGAGTCGGATGAGGTCCAAGTGGCGCGGGTGTCTATGGGATGTTCGCTGCCGTCCGAGTACTGGCCGATGAGGCGGAGCGAGCGGTGCTCGCCACGGACTAGTTTGAACTCAAACTGGGCCGGACGCAGGGATTGGAGCACGGGAGGGCTAGGTGTAGGGTCGGGTGGCATTTGGGGCATTTCTGCAAATACCATTTCAGGTGTTTCGGACGTTTCGGATGGCGTTTCTATGGCGCGTCCGGGCGAAAAGGGGGCCTCAGTCGGCGAGGCCGTTTTGTGCGGGACAAACGCGCTGTCGTCGGGTGGGGTGCGGACGATAGACTGGTCTTTGGGCCAATCGTCGTGCGACACGACCGCGACTGTATTGCCGGCGTCATCGAGCAGGCGAATGTCCTCGCCTTTATTGGTCAGTCCATTGCCAATGCGTCCGTCGTCGGTATAGACGGGGATGGTGAATCCCGACGGGTTGCCGCCGCCGAAGAGGACGACATACGAGCCAGGTTCAATGACGGCGTTGGCTGGGAACTGGAAGAAGCTGTCCGGCGACGTGTTGTCGCCCAAGCGCCAGCCGCTTATATCGACGGATGCTGAGCCGGCGTTGTAGAGTTCGATGAACTCGTCTTCATACCCGTCGCGTTGACCGTCTCGATTGGCGTCGCCGGCTGCACCCGCAGGTGGATCGGCGAGCACTTCGCTGATGAAGAGGGCGTGGGTGGGTTTGGGTTTGGACGGCGTTTCAGGTTCGGGTGTTTCGGGTGTTTCGGGTTTGGGTGTTTCGGGTTTGGGCGTTTCCGGTGTTTCTAGCTCGGCAGCTATGGCTCGTCCGGGAGAGAAGAGGGCCTCAGTCGGCGAGGCGGTTTTGTGCGGGACAAACGCGCTGTCGTTGGGTGGGGTGCGGACGATAGACTGGTCTTTGGGCCACTCGTCGTGCGAGACGATCGCGACCTCCGCGCCGGTGTCGTCGAGCAGGCGAATGTCCTCGCCTTTGTTGGTCAGTCCGTTGCCGATGCGCCCGTCGTCGGTATAGATGGGGACGGTGAATCCCGCCGGAGTGCCACCGCCGAAGAGAACGACGTACGAGCCGGGTTCAATGACAGCGTCGGGAGGGAAGCGGAAGTGAGTGTCCGGTGACGTGCTGTCGCCCAATCGCCAACCGGCTAGGGAAATGGGATTGGTGTCGGCATTGTAGAGTTCGATGAACTCGTCTTCATATCCGTTGCGTTGGCCGTCTTGGTTGGCGTCGCCGGCTGCACCCGAAGGCGGATCCGCGAGCACCTCGCTGATGAAGAGGGCGTAGGTAGGTATAGGTTTGGATGGCGTTTCCGGTTCGGGTGTTTCAGGTGCTTCAGGCATTTCCGGTTCGTCTGCTTCAGGCATTTCCGGTTCGTCATCTGTGGCTCGTCCGGGAGAGAAGAGGGCCTCAGTCGGCGAGACAGTTTTGTGCGGGACAAAGGCTCCGCCGTCGGGTGGGGTGCGGACGATAGACTGGTCTTTGGGCCACTCGTCGTGCGAGACGACCGCGACTGTATTGCCGGCGTCATCGATCAGTTGGATGTCCTCGCCTTTGTTGGTCAGTCCGTTGCCGATGCGTCCGTCGTCGGTATAGATGGGGACGGTGAATCCCGCCGGAGTGCCACCGCCGAAGAGAACGACGTACGAGCCGGGTTCAATGACAGCGTCGGGAGGGAAGCGGAAGTGGGTGTCCGGTGACGTGCTGTCGCCCAATCGCCAACCGGCTAGGGAAATGGGATTGGTGTCGGCATTGTAGAGTTCGATGAACTCGTCTTCATATCCGTTGCGTTGGCCATCTTGGTTGGCGTCGCCGGCTGCACCCGAAGGCGGATCCGCGAGCACCTCGCTGATGAAGAGGGCGTAGGTAGGTATAGGTTTGGATGGCGTTTCCGGTTCGGGTGTTTCAGGTGCTTCAGGCATTTCCGGTTCGTCTGCTTCAGGCGTTTCCGGTTCGTCATCTGTGGCTCGTCCGGGAGAGAAGAGGGCCTCAGTCGGCGAGACAGTTTTGTGCGGGACAAAGGCTCCGCCGTCGGGTGGGGTGCGGACGATAGACTGGTCTTTGGGCCACTCGTCGTGCGAGACGACCGCGACTGTATTGCCGGCGTCATCGATCAGTTGGATGTCCTCGCCTTTGTTGGTCAGTCCGTTGCCGATGCGTCCGTCGTCGGTATAGATGGGGACGGTGAATCCCGCCGGAGTACCGCCGCCGAAGAGAACGACGTACGAGCCGGGTTCAATGACAGCGTCGGGGGGGAAGCGGAAGTGGGTGTCCGGTGACGTGCTGTCGCCCAATCGCCAGCCGGCTAGGGAAATGGGATTGGTGTCGGCATTGTAGAGTTCGATGAACTCGTCTTCATATCCGTTGCGTTGGCCATCTTGGTTGGCGTCGCCGGCTGCACCCGAAGGCGGATCCGCGAGCACCTCGCTGATGAAGAGGGCGTAGGTGGGTTTGGGTTTGGACGGTGTTTCGGGCGTTTCAGGCGTTTCAGGTGGCGTTTCGGGCGTTTCGGGTTCAGTCTGCGTTTCTGGGGCGTGTCCAGGAGAGAAGGGGGCCTCGATCGGCGAGGCGGTTTTGTGCGGGACAAAGGTGTCTCCGTCGGGTGGCGTGCGGACAATAGACTGGTCGTCGGGCCAAGTGGCTTGGTAGAGGAACGCGGCCTCATTGCCATAGTCGTTGATCAGGTGGATAGACTCGCCGGTGTCGGTTAGTCGGGCCAAGTGGCTTGGTAGAGGAACGCGGCCTCATTGCCATAGTCGTTGATCAGGTGGATAGACTCGCCGGTGTCGGTTAGTCCATCGCCGATCGTCCCATCGTCGGTATAGACGGGGACGGTAAACCCCGACGGGCGGCCACCACCGAAGAGGACGACGTACGAGCCAGGTTCAATGACGGCGTCGCGTGGGAAGCGGAAGTAATCGCTTAGGGATCCCGCGTCGCCCAACCGCCAACCGGCTAAGGAAATGGGACGTGAGCCGGCGTTGTAGAGTTCGATGAATTCATCTTTATGTGGGTCGTACCGACCATCTCGGTTGGCATCGCCAGCTAGTCCCTCGGGGGGGGCGGCGAGCACCTCGCTGATGAAGAGAGGGTAATTTAAGAAGGGCCGCGTTTCTGGGGCGTGGCCGGGAGAGAAGGGGGCCTCGATCGGCGAGGCGGTTTTGTGCGGGACAAAGGTGTCTCCGTCGGGTGGCGTGCGGACAATAGACTGGTCGTCGGGCCAAGTGGACTGGTAGAGGAACGCGGCCTCATTGCCATAGTCGTTGATCAGGTGGATAGATTCGCCGGTGTCGGTTAGTCCATCGCCGATTGTCCCATCGTCGGTATAGACGGGGGTAGTGAATTCCGACGGGTTGCCGCCGCCGAAGAGGACGACGTACGAGCCGGGTTCAATGACGGCATCGTCCGGGAAGCGGAAGTAATTGCTTAGGGATCCCGAGTCGCCCAAGCGCCAGCCGGCTAAAGAGATGGGACGTGAGCCGGCGTTGTAGAGTTCGATGAATTCGTCTTCATGTGGGTCGTACTGACCATCTAGGTTGGCGTCGCCAGCTAGTCCCTCCGGCGGGTCGGCGAGCACCTCGCTGATGAAGAGGGGATAGGTCAAGAAGGGCCGCGTGGTTGAGGCGTGGCCGGGTGAAAAGGGCAATTCGATTGGCGAGGCGGTTTTGTGCGGGACGAAGGGGCCGCCGTCGGACGGGATGCGGACGAGGGACTGTTTGGCAGGCCACTCGTCGTGCGAGATGACGTCGATCTCGTGGCCATTGTTGTCGATCAGGCGAATGGCCTCGCCCTTTTTGGTCAGTCCGTTGCCAATTTTTCCGTCGTCAGTATAGACGGGGGTGGTGAATCCCGACGGGTTGCCGCCGCCAAAGAGGACGATGTAGGAGTGCGGGGCGATGACCGAGTCGGGCGGGAATTGGAAGTAGTTCTTCGGCGATGTGCTATCGCCTAGCCGCCAGCCGGCTAAGGAGATGGGCTCCGATCCGGCATTGTATAGTTCGATGAACTCGTCTTCGTACGTGTCGCGTCGACCGTCTCGATTGGCGTCGCCGGCAAGGCCGGAAGGCGGGTCGGCGAGCACTTCGCTGATGAAGAGAGGGTAGGAGGGTTTGGGGATGATGTGGGTGTGGCCGGGGGAGAAGAGGGCCTTGACCGTCGAGGCGGTTTTGTGCGGGACCAATGCGTTGCCGTCGGGGGGATGGCGGACGAGGGACTGTTTGGTGGGCCAACCCTCGTGCGAGATGACAGCGATCTCGTGGCCATTATTGTCGATCAGGCGAATGGCCTCGCCGCCGTTGGTCAGTCCGTTGCCGATGCGCCCGTCGTCGGTATAGACGGGGACGGTAAATCCCGACGGATTGCCGCCGCCGAAGAGGACGACATACGAGCTGGGTTCAATGACGGCGTCGGGCGGGAATTGGAAGTGGGTGTCCGGCGACGTGCTATCGCCCAAGCGCCAGCCGGCTAGGGAGATGGGATTGGTGCCGGCGTTGTAGAGTTCGACGAACTCGTCTTCATACCCATCTCGTTGACCGTCTCGATTGGCGTCGCCAGTTGCACCCGAAGGGGGATCGGTGAGCACTTCGCTGATGAAGAGGGCGTAGGTAGGTTTAGGTTCGGGCGGCGTTTCGGATTCGGGTGTTTCCGGTGCTTCCGGTGCTTCCGGTGTTTCGGGTTCGGGCGTTTCAGGTACTTCCGGCGTTTCTGGTTCGGCATCTGTGGCGCGTCCGGGTGAAAAGGGTGCCCCAGTCGGTGAGACGTCTTTGTGCGGGACAAATGCTTCGCTGTCCGGTGGATTGCGGACGATGGATTGGTCGCTGGGCCAAGGGTCGTGCGCGACGACCACGACTGTATTGCCGGAGTCATCGATCAATTGGATGTCCTCGCCGCCGTTGGTCAGTCCATTGCCGATGCGTCCGTCGTCGGTATAGACGGGGACAGTGAACTCCGACGGATTGCCGCCGCCGAAGAGGACGACGTACGAGCCGGGTTCAATGACGGCGTCGGACGGAAATTGGAAGTGGGCGTCCGGCGACGTGCTATCGCCCAAGCGCCAGCCGGCTAGGGAGATGGGATTGGTATCGGCGTTGTAGAGTTCGATGAATTCGTCTTCATACCCATCTCGTTGACCGTCTCGATTGGCGTCGCCAGTTGCACCCGAAGGGGGATCGGCGAGCACTTCGCTGATGAAGAGGGCGTAGGTAGGTTTAGGTTCGGGCGGCGTTTCGGATTCGGGTGTTTCCGGTGCTTCCGGTGCTTCCGGTGTTTCCGGTTCGGGCGTTTCAGGTACTTCCGGCGTTTTTGGTTCGGCATCTGTGGCGCGTCCGGGTGAAAAGGGTGCCTCGGTCGGCGAGGCGGTTTCGTGCGGGACAAAAGCTCCGTCATCGGGTGGATTGCGGACGATGGACTGGTCGCTGGGCCAATCGTCGTGCGCGACGACCGCGACTTCCGTGCCGTTACTGTCGATCAGGCGAATAGCCTCGCCGCTGTTGGTTAATCCGTTGCCGATGCGTCCGTCGTCGGTATAGACGGGGACGGTGAATCCCGACGGATTACCGCCGCCGAAGAGGACGACGTACGAGCCGGGTTCAATGACGGCGTTGGCTGGAAACTGGAAGAAGTTTTCCGGCGATGAGCTGTCGCCCAACCGCCAGCCGCTTATATCGACGGGTGCTGAACCGGCGTTGTAGAGTTCGACGAACTCGTCTTCATAAGTATTGCGCTGGCCGTCTTGGTTGGCGTCGCCAGCCAGTCCATCGGGCGGGTCGGCGAGCACTTCGCTGATGAAGAGGGCATAGGTAGGTATAGGTTCGGGCGGTGTTTCGGTTTCGGGTGCTTCTGGTGTTTCAGGTTCGGGCGTTTCAGGTACTTCCGGCGTTTCCGGTTCGGCGTCTGTGGCGCGTCCGGGGGAGAAGGGTTCCCCGGTCGGCGAGGCGGTTTTGTGTGGTTCAAATGTTTCGCCGTCGGGTGGATTGCGGACGATGGATTGGTCGCTGGGCCAAGGGTCGTGCGCGACGACCGCGATTTCTGCGCCAGTGTCGTCGATCAGGCGAATCTCCTCGCCGCCATTGGTCAGTCCATTGCCGATGCGCCCATCGTCGGTATAGACGGGGACGGTGAATCCCGACGGAGTGCCGCCGCCGAAGAGGACGACGTAGGAGTTGGGTTCAATGACGGCGTCGGACGGAAATTGGAAGTGGGCGTCCGGCGATGTGCTATCGCCCAAGCGCCAGCCGCTTATATCGACGGATGCTGAACCGGCGTTGTAGAGTTCGACGAATTCGTCTTCATAGGTGTCGCGCTGGCCGTCTTGGTTGGCGTCACCGGCGGCACCCGAAGGCGGATCGGCGAGTACTTCGCTGATGACGACTGTGGCTTGGGCGAGAGGAGCGAACCCAAGCAGGAGGACGAGGAGCAGGAGACGGGCCATGCCCCTGCTTACGCAAAGAGCGTGCCAAGCCGTCGTCTAGACTATTATTTCTTTAGGAACAGATAGTTATGCAAAGGCCATTGATCTTTGTGCCCGGCGATAATGGCCCATTTGGGACACAGTGGCGCAGACTTCGGGTAACGCCTCGCCCGTTATTCCGGGACGACCAGTGGCGAGGCTTGGCCCCACTGGCCGGCAAAGACAAAGTCGGTTGAGGTTTTGCGGGTGCGGGGCTGTGCTTCTCAGACCCAGCGATAGGTGCGAGCGCCGCGACTGGAGACGCGGGCGAACTTCCAGGCTGTCAGCCACTCTTGGCGGTCGTGGACCACCAGTTCGGGATGCTCTTGGCTGCGGACGAGAAGGCCGGGTAGGTGGGGTCGGCCATTGGGCTTGCGGGCGTCGTTCCAGCGCAGGTCCATGCTCCAGCGGATCGCGTCCGAGCCATTGGGCTGGCTGCCGTGCGGGGTCCGGCAGTGGATGGCGATCAGGCCGCCGCGTTGGACGGGGATGGTGACCGGATCCCAAGGTGGCAGTTCTTCGGGAGCGACGGTGAAGCTGCCGCCTTGGTCGGCGGGCGGGCGCACATGCCGGCGCAGCGGCTCTTGGTGGCAGCGGGGATAGATCATCAAGGTGCCGTTTTCTTCGTCGGCATCGACTAGGGGGATCCAAGTGGTGACGATGAGCGTGTCGTCGGCTTCGGGCAGGAGCACGCCGAGGTCTTGGTGCCAAGCCGTCGAGCGCGCCCATTCGTTTTGCGAGAAGTTGCCGGCGTATTTGTCGCTGGCCGGGACTTTGGCGCGGATGTGCTGGCAGGAATTGGCGTAGATTTCCGGGCCGACTAGGGATTCGATCAGAGCGAGCAGCCGGGGGTTGTGCAAAAAGGCGAATATATTAGGCCCCAGATTGGCGGGGAAGTTGATGCCGGCCGTGGCGCTGGCGTCGGCTTTGGCGAGGGGAATCAGGCGTTTTGTAAAAGGCAGCTCCGCATAGTCGCGGTCTATTTTGCCGGCGGCTAACAGGCGTTGGGCCGCTTGATCGACGATTTCCTCCAGTTCCGCTTGGACCGGATCCAGGTCTTCGGGGGCCAAGGCGTCGGGCACGTGGACGTAGCCTTCGGCGTGGAAGAATGCAAGCTGCTCCGAGCTGAGGCCGGTCATGGCGCGTTCAGAAGGTGCCGATGATCGAGACCCGATGGACTTGGCCTAAGTCGGGAGAGGACGAGTAGGCGTAATCGATCGAGTAGCGGTTCATCATCAGGCCGGCCCCGGCGCTCAGGCCCAGTGGTTCCTCGTCTTGGCTACCGGTCTGTTGGGTGCTGTAACCGGGCCGGATGTAGAGACCGCCGACGAGTTCGACCTCGAGGCCGAAAGATAGGTAGGAGTCGTTGTCGTTGGGCAAGTTAAAATCGGCCACCAATAGCACGGGCACCGGCATGTGTGCGAGGCGATGGGCCATCCCCAAGCGGATGTGTACCGGCAGCGAGTCCTTGAAGCCCTCGGTGTAGCCCGAGCGCACAAAACCGAGGTTGGCGATGGCTGCGCCGAGGGTCATGCCCTCGATCGGAGCGCGGACGAGGAGGCCGAGATCGGCGAGATAAGCATCCGAAGAAAACTCGGCGATATTTGAATAGACGGCTTTTAGATTGGCGCCGACAGCCAGCCAGTCCGGCCCGAGCTGTTGGGCGATGGACAGATAAGCGGCGAGGTCGGTCGCCGAGAAGGTCCCCAAATCGCGTCCTTCCACGTCGGTGTGCTGCAAGTCGCCGTAGGATACGTAGTGGACGCTTAGGGCGTGGACGCGCGACCCCTTGGGGGCGGCAATGGAGGCGAAGCCGGCTTGGGAATCGACGAAATAGCTGTTGTAGGCGAGCGCGGCCGTGCGCTCGCTTAAGCCGAAAAGTCCGGCGGGATTCCAGGCCGATGCCTCGATGTTGCCAGACACGGCCGCGTAGGCCCCGCCGAGTGCGGCAGCGCGGGTGCCGACGCCGATCTTGAGAAAGTTGAAACCCGTGGTGCCGACGTTGGGGTTGATCGCCGTAGCGGGCGTCCAGGTCGAAAGTAGGATGCAGGCCACGAGGGCGCAGTATCTCATAGTTGATCTCCGGTGTGTACTATCTCAGGCGGCTGCCCGTTCGAGGGCATGGGCTGCGCGCAGCAGGCGGGCTTCTTCGAGAGGCGGGGCCAATAGTTGCACGCCGATGGGTAACTCGCTGTGGGCAAAGGGCACGGATATGGCCGGAAGCCCGGCGAGGTTGACCGAGGCCGTGTAGATGTCGTTGAGGTACATCTGCAAGGGGTCGTCGAGCTGTTCGCCGAGGCGGAAGGCGGTGGTCGGAGCCACGGGCGAGATCAGCACGTCGCAGGCGGCAAAAGCGCGGGCGAAGTCTTCGCGGATCAGGGTGCGAACCTGCTGGGCCTTGCGGTAGTACGCGTCGTAGTAGCCGGCACTCAGGGCGTAGGCACCGAGCATGATGCGGCGCTTTACCTCAGTGCCAAAGCCCTCGCTGCGCGTTTGCAAGTACATCTCTTGCAGGTCGGCGCTGTGCTCGGCGCGATAGCCGTATTTGACGCCGTCGTAGCGCGCGAGATTGGCCGATGCCTCGGCCATGGCGATGATGTAATAGGTACTGATGCAGTATTCGGGGTGACCGGCTACGGGTAGCTGGACATCCACCAGCTCGGCTCCTGCATCCACAAGGGCGTTGGCTGCATCTTGAGCCGCAGCGGCTACTTCCGCGTCGAGGGCGGCGGGAAAATGCTCGCGCGCCAAGCCCACTCGCAAGCCGCGGATGTCCCCTTTGAGCGCGGCCCGATAGTCCGGCACGGGTGCGGTGCTGGAAGTCGAGTCGCGGGGGTCGTGCCCGGCGATGGCTTGGAGCAGGAGAGCGGCGTCTTCGACATCTTTGGTCACGGGGCCGATTTGGTCGAGCGAAGAGGCGTAGGCTATGAGCCCGTAGCGCGAGACGCGGCCGTAGGTGGGCTTGAGGCCAACGACTCCACAGTAGCTGGCTGGTTGGCGCACCGAGCCACCGGTGTCTGAGCCGAGGGCGAGGATGGTCTCGTCGGCGGCTACCGCCGCGGCCGAGCCGCCACTGGAGCCACCCGGCACCCGCTCGGGATCACAGGGGTTTAAGGTGGGGCCGAAATAGGAGTTTTCGCAGGACGAGCCCATGGCGAACTCGTCCATGTTGGTCTTGCCGATGAAGACGGCGTCGGCGGCGCGCAGCCGCTCGACGGCCGTGGCGTCGTAGGGGGCGATGAAGTGTTCGAGGATTTTTGAGCCACAGGTGGTGCGCCCGCCGCGCACGCAGAGGACATCCTTGAGGGCCAAGGGAATGCCCGCCAAAGGCCTCAAAGCCGCGCCCGCTGCGCGCCGCTGGTCGATGTCGTCGGCGTGGGCTAGGGCACCCTCTGGATCTACGCTGATGAAGGCGTTGATCTGGCCGTCGATTTCGCCGATGCGGTCGAGTGCGGCCTCGACTAGCTGGCGGGCAGTGATTTCCCCTTGTTGCAGCCGATCGCTGAGTTCGTGGGCCGTGGCTTGGTTGAGCGCCATGAGTTAGGAGGCGGCTTGGTCCTTGTCGTTGGACTGAGGCTCGGTCTGGGCAGGGGGGACCGTAGGCCGCGTAGGTTGCTTCGGGGCCTCGATTTCGTCCTGCACGTCGCGCATGGCGGTGCGGAACTCGCGGATGCCCTTGCCCAAGCCCTGAGCCATCTCGGGGATGCGCTTGGCGCCGAAGATAAGCAGAATGACGACGAAGATGATGAGTATTTCCCAGTGGCCCATACCGAACATGGCTCTATCTCCCGGAAGATGTTTTCAATAGCTGTGGCGGAAGTAGTACCAGCCGACGAAGAGTCCCAACATAGTGATAAGGTTGAACTTTAGCGACAGCTCAAACGAAAAGGACAGGATGATAAGGTTGAACATATGCGGCCCGATGGAATACTCCACGTAGCGCAAGAGGGCGAGTTCGACAATGGTGTCGGGGCCGACTAGGGCGATGAGGATGAACCGCAGCATTTCGCCGACGAGGTTGGCGCCGATCATCGTGGTGAAGAGGATGAGGATGAGGTGGCTGAGGGGTTTGTCGCGCAGCATGATAACTCAGGCGTGTTGCGTGACGTCACCGTGCAAAAGACGGAAGACCCAGCGATAGGGCCCGGAGAAGACGTACACGAGGATCATGGGAAAGAAAAAGCTGCTGTCGTAGATGGTCAGCCCGACTGTGGTGACAAAGTAAAGCTGTTTGAAGCGGTCGCCTAAGGAGGTGCCGCGAAAATTGGGAACGCTGTCGTAGTCGAGCCGACTGACCATCAGGAAGGACAGCACTAAAATCAGCAGCACGGCCAGCGGCGTGGCATGGGGGATGGGCCAGGCTTTGACAAAGACCACGTATTGGGTGAGGCAGACTGCAGCCGTGGGAATGGCCAATCCCATGTAAAATTCGCCGCGCTCACCCTCTAAGTTGAGTGCGTTGAAGCGGGCAAGGCGCAGGGCACCGCACAGCAGGTACGCGAAGGCCAGCGCCAGCCCCCAGCCCGTTGGCAGGTGGGCCTGATAGATGATGGCAGCGGGCACGATGCCAAAAGTGCAGGCATCGACGATGGAGTCGAACTGGAGCCCAAACTGGGAGTCGCGCCCCATGACCCGGGCGAGTTGGCCGTCCATTTTATCGAGTACCGCGCCCAAGAAGATGAGCCAAGCGGCTGGCACGTAGTTGCCGCTAAAGGCGTAGTGCAAGGCGAGGAATCCACAGAACAGATTGCCGATGGTGAACGCAGTGGGTATGAACCGCCTCATTTTTGCATCCTTCCTGCCGCTAACGCCGCGTCCGGTAGGGACGTTCTTCGAGGGTCAGGTCTAGGTTGTAGTGTTCGTTGTGGCGCACCACGCCGAGCGCGGCGACTTCGCCGATGCGCAAGCCGCGCAGCACGCCAATGGCTTCGTTGGCGCTGCGGATATTCTCGTCGTTGATCGCGACGATCACATCGCCGACTTCGAGGCCTGCCAGTTCGGCCGGACTCGCGCTGGCCACTCTGACGACTAGGGCTCCGTCGGTGGAAGCGAGCCTTAGGTACTCCGCTAGATTCGGGGTGATGTCTTGGACGGACAGGATGCCGGTCCAAGGGCGGCGCACTTGGCCGTGCTGGCGAATTTCCTCCAAGAAGCTCGCGGCCGTGTCGATGGGAATGGCGAAGCCAATGCCAATAGAGCCGCGAGAGTACTCACCACCGGTATAAATAAAGCTGTTGATGCCGATCACCTCGCCATCGGCATTGACCAAGGGGCCGCCGCTGTTGCCGAGATTGATGGCCGCATCGGTCTGAATCATGTCTCGGTAGTAGTAATCGCCTTGGGGTTCGGAAAAGTCGCGATCTAGGGCGCTGACGACGCCGATGCTGACGGTAGGCCCCAAATCGAAAGGGTTGCCAATGGCAATGGCCCATTCGCCGACCAGAATATCGCCCGAAGTCCCGAGGGGCGCAACCGGCATATTGCCGTCATCTACCTTGAGGACGGCGAGGTCGGAATTGAAGTCTGAGGCCACGTAGCGGGCCTCAAAGGTGCGGCCGTCGGGCTCGGGCAGAGAGGCCGTGATCTTTTGCAGCCGGCGCGGATCGCCGACGACGTGGCTATTGGTGAGAATGTAGCCCTCGTCATCGACGACAAGTCCCGAGCCGGTTTGATCTTGGGGCACGTAGTAAAAAGGCGAGAAAAAGTTCCAAAAAGGGTCGCCGCGATATCTGTCGCGATACCTGTAGAGATGCTGGATGCGCTCGCGGTAGCGCACGTGGAGGCTGACGACCGAGGGCTGCACCCGCTCCACGGCCCGCACTACGGCCGTACGGCGCGACTCCCCAATGGAAGCGCCGGCATGGTTTAGAACCAATGCCAGCAGAGCGAGTGAGCATATAAAGTGCAAGGTTGTACCTCGGAAAATGAATTTCGCCAACGATAAGTAAGATAAATTATATAATAATCATACACATAGTTGCAAGTATTGCACGGCAGGCGCGCAGTGCCGCTAGTCCGGCAATTCGCCGCGCAGACTCAGGATCGCATCAAAGCGGTCGTTTTTGGCGGCCTTATTCTTTTTGGTAATGCCGCATTTGATACAGCGGTGGACGAGAATATAATCGCCGCGTTTGATGGCAAACCCCACCGGCTCCATCAAGCCGCGACAGCGCTCGGCGCGATCGCCTGGGTTTACATCGACGTGTTGGCTCCAGAGGCATTCGGGGCAGTGATTGGTGTAGCCATTGCCCTGCACGGGGAAACCACAATTTCCGCAGGTAAAATTTTCAATGTGCCGCTGGAATTTTTTGCGCATTTAGGCTAGGCTATTTCCGCGCTCACTGCACAGGCTATCAGGGTACGCCACCCACAGCAGGCAGAGGCCGCGCGCAGGTGCTGTGGCACCGGCCGCGGTGCGGTCACCGCTGGCGAGCAGGTCGGCGATAGCCGATGGTGGCCTCGTGCCGCAGCCGATTTCGACCATGGTGCCGACGAGGATCCGCACCATGTGGCGGAGGAAGCGGTTGGCCTCGATTTCAAAGACCAGTTCGGGGCCGCGTTGGGACCAGGCCGCGTCGAAGACTTGGCAGGTCAGGTGCTCGGGGATGGGATCCTGTTTGCAAAAGGCTCCAAAAGAGCGTTCGCCGCAGAGCGAGCGGGCGGCCGCGGCCATGGGGGTCAAAGATAGAGCGGAATAATAGGTCCACACCTGAGTGCGGTTGACGGCGGCCTTGCCCTGGTGAATGCGGTAGCGATAGCGCTTGCGGGTCGCGCTGTAGCGGGCGTGGAAGTCCGCGGCGACCTCGTCGGCAGAACGCACGGCAATGTCTGGGGGCAATAGGCCGTTGAGGCTGCGAAGTAACCTATCCGTGGGCAGCGCGCCCTCGGTCTGGAAATGAGCTACCTGCCCGAGGGCATGAGTTCCGGCGTCCGTGCGGCCCGCGCCAATGAGGCGGACCGGCTCTTTGAGCAGGATGTGCAGGGCTTGTTCGAGCGCGTCTTGCACGGTGCGGCCGCTCTTTTGGCTCTGCCAGCCGACGAAGTGGGTGCCGTCGTATTCGACTACCAAGCGCAGCGTCCGCATCGCCCTAACGCAGATAGTACACGAGTGCGACCAAACCTAGAGCGGCCAAGGCGGATAGACCGTCGGCGCGGCCAAAGCGAAGCGGGCGATAGTGGGTGCGTTCGGTCCCGCTGGCGTAGCAGCGGCTCTCCATGGCCAAGGCGAGGCGGTCGGCGCGACCGCAGGCCGCGACAAGGAGGGGCACGAGGAGGGGCACGAGGTTTTTGATACGGCGCAGAAAAGGGCCGCTAAAGTCGGCCCCGCGCGCTAGTTGGGCCTTGCGCAGGCGCTCGGCTTCGTCGAGGAGCACGGGAATAAACCGCAGGGCAATGGAGATCATCAACGCCATGTCGCCGGCTGGAAAGCCGAAGCGGCGCAAGGGATTGAAGAGGCGCTCTAAGCCGCTGGTTATCTCCATCGGCGCGGTTGTGAGCGTCAAGAGCGTGGCGGCGACGATGGCCACGGCCAGCCGTGCGGTGAAAAAGGCCCCCAAGTGCAGGCCCTCGGCGGTTAGGACGTGATCGGAAAAGGGCAAGGGCAAAACGGGCCGACCAGGCGTGAGCAGCGCGTGGAGGGCAAAGGTGAACAGAAAGAGCCAAGCAAAGGTTTTGAGTTGGCGCAGGATGAGGCGCGAAGGCACCCGTGCCAAGGCGATGGCCACAAGCAGGAAGGCCGCGAGTATCAGCAGGGCGTACGCGTTGGGTGCTGCAAAGGCCGCCAGCGTCAGCGCGAAAACGGCCCCTAACTTGGTGCGCGGATCGAGGCGGTGGATCGGCGAGTCGAGCGCGAGGTAGCGGCCGAGCGCGATGTCCTGCAAAAAGGCCAAGGGCTAGGGCAAGAAGCGGTTGGTGAAGACCGCGGTGGCGTCCACGACGCCGTCTTTGATCAGGCCAACGGTCACCATTTGTGCCAATAGCTCCTGCCAGCGCTCTAGGCTCATGCTGCCGAGGCCGTTTTGTTGGGCGACTGGATCGAGAATCATGGCGCTGGATTCGGTGGCACCATAGGCGAGAATGTCCATACCCATCTCGGGGTTGAGGCTGTTGATATGGCGGTTGGTCGCCTCTGGCTCGGCGAGGTATGTCTCCCAGCCTTTGACGCTGGCGCGGACTACGGCCCCGACGAGCTCAGGCTCGGCGGCGATGCGCTCTGCGGTGGTGATGAGCACGCTAGCATAGGGGTTAAAGCCGGTGTCGGCTACGAGCAGGGCTTTGGGATCGCCGCCTTTGGTCTTGGCGACGAAAGGCTCGCTGAAGACGTAGCCCTGCTGGGCGAAATTCTCGTTCGCGAGGAATTGGGCCACATTGCCGGGATAGGGGACGATCGTGACGCCTTCAAATGGGTATTTCCAGCGCAGATAGTGCGAGAAGGCCGGGCGTTGCGACAGGGCCAAGGTCATGTTTTTGATTTGGGAAATGGAGTCGATGCCCGCGCTCTCATGGACCATGATGCAGCGCGGGCTGATCTGGTAGGAAGCCATGAGCACGACCACGGGAATCTGTTGGGCACGCGCGTACAGGATGTCGTCGGCATTGACTATGCCAAAGGCTACCGCACCAGTGGCCACGCGCTGGACTACTGGCGCGTCTGGGCCGCCGCCGAGGATTTCGACCTCGACGCCGTTTTCCTCGTAATAGCCGTGGACTACGGCCGCGTACAAGCCGCCGTGTTCGGCTTCTGGGAACCAGTTGAGCGCGAGTTGGACCTTGGGCAAGACGTCGGTTGTGGGGCCTTCTTTTTCAGTGGCGCAGGCGACGAGCGCGAGGAGGGCTGCCAAGAGCGAGCATTTGAACATCACGGGAATCCTCGTGGTGATTGTGGTGGTGGTAGCTGGTGCGCCGCCGTTTTACTCGGGCGCGCCCGTCCAGCGTCTGAGCAAGAAAGTACTCAAGCTGCTCACGGTGGTAAATAGCCCCAAGCCGAGCAAGGTGCAAAACAGAATGCAGGCGAAGAGATAGTCGGTCTTGGCTTGGCCGTTGGTGAGGATGATCAAGTAGCCGAGGCCGAAGTCTTGGGTGCCGTAGCCGGCGAAGAACTCGCCGACAATCGCGCCGATGACCGACAGGCCGCTGGAAATGCGGGCACCGACCAGCATCTGGGGTACGGCACCGGGGACGCGGAGCTTGAACAGCACCTGCCAGCGGCTGGCCTTGTTGAGCGCGAAGAAGTCGAGAATGTGGGGATCGACGCGAGTCAGGCCGTCGGTGGTATTGGCGATGACCGGGAAGAGGGCGATGATGAAAGAGACGGCCACCACGCCTTGGAGGCCGTAGCCGATCCACAGGATGATCAGCGGCGCGATGGCGACGATGGGCATGGTCTGCAAGAAGATCGCGTATGGATAGAGGCTGCGCTCGATGAGGCGCGACTGGGAAAACAGCAGGGCGACCAAGAAGCCAAAGGCAAAGCTGAGGCCGAAGCCCAAGAGGGCACCCAAGGCCGTCAGCAGGGTAGCCGACAGCAGGCGCGGCAAGTTGTCGGCGATGGCGCGGGCCACGAGCAAAGGCCCGGGCAGCAGGAAAGGCTTGATCGCGAGAAGCGAGACTGCGCCTTGCCAAACGCACAGGACCAAGGCGAAAAACAGCAGCGGGGGCAGGGTATTGGTGGTTAGGGAGCGCAGTCGTCTCATGGGTCGTCGGCGTGGGCGAGTTGGCGCGATATCCCGTTGGCTATGCGGATGAATTCAGGGGCGCTGCGCAGGTACGGCGAGCGCGGATAGGGAAACGGGATGGGGATGTCGGCAAGGAGATGGCCGGGACGCGCGCTCATCACGAGGACCCGCTGGCTGAGGAAGACGGCTTCGGAGACGTTGTGCGTGACGAAGAGGCCGGTCCAGCGGTCTTCCTGCCACAGGCGCAGCAACTCCTCGTTGAGCCGCTGACGGGTGATTTCGTCGAGCGCGCCAAAAGGCTCGTCGAGGAGCAGGATCTGGGGACGGGTCACCAGCGCACGGGCAATGGAGACCCGCATGCGCATACCGCCGGAGAGCTGGGCCGGGTACGCAGCGGCAAAGTCGGTTAGGCCGACCAGCGCGAGCGTCTGGGCGATGCGCTCGTCTTCGTCTTCGCGGCGCAGCTCTAAGGGGAGAGTGATGTTGTGCGCGACCGACCGCCAAGGTAGCAACGTGGCGTCTTGGAAGACGAAGGCGAGGCCGAGCGGGTCGTGGCCATCCACGTGCAACTCGCCGCTCGTGGGCGCGTCGAGGCCGGCCACGAGGCGGAGGAAGGTGGATTTGCCGCAGCCGGAAGGGCCGACGATGGAGACGAATTGACCGCGGCTAATTTCCAAATTGAGGTCGCGCAGGGCTTCAACTCCGGAGGGGAACTGCTTGGCGAGGCCCTCGGCGACGACTAGCTGAGGCTCCATTTAACCTCGGGGGTGGTAGGTCTTGTGGACCTCTTTGAGATAGCTGAGGTCGAGGTGCGTGTAGATCTGGGTGGTGGAGATGTCGGCGTGGCCCAACAGCTCCTGCACGGCGCGGAGGTTGGCACCGCCTTCTAACAGATGCGTGGCAAAGGAGTGGCGCAGGGTGTGGGGGCTGATCTCCTTGCCAATGCGAGCTTTGTCGCCGGCGGTTTTGATGATTTTCCACACACTCATCCGCGAGAGCGGGCCACCTTGGGCATTGAGAAAAACGTGATCGCTCGAGTCGGGCCGAGCGAGATGGGGGCGGCCTTGGCGCAGGTAGCGTCTGAGCGTGCGAGCGTCTTTGGCCGCGATGGGCACGATGCGCTCGCGCCGACCGTGGATGCGGACGAGGCCTCTTGCCAGTAGCAGGGCTGTCTGTTGCAGCGCGGTCAGCTCGGAGACGCGGATACCTGTGGCGTAGAGCACGGCGAGGATGGCCCGGTCGCGCTGGCCCAGCGGCTCGTCGGGGTCGGGCGCGGCGAGGAGGGCGGCGATTTCTTCGACCGACAGCACGTCGGGCAGACGGCGTTCCAGTTTGGGCGGGTCGAGGAGTTCGGCCGGGTTGTGCGTCGTTGCGCCCTGGAGCAGTAAATACTGGTGGAAGCGCTTTATCGAGGTGAGGTTGCGGGCCATAGTAGAAGGGGTCAGGCCGGCGTCGCTCAGCGAATGAAGCAATTGGGCGATATGCTGGTGTTGGACGGCTTCTACGCGCTCGACGCCTTGGGCGGACAGGTGGTGCAGATAGCGGTTGAGGTCGCGGCGATAGGCGTCGAGGGTATTGGCTGCTAGCCCATTGTCGCGCTCCATGGCCTTGAGGAAGCGCTCGCAGGGGATGGCTAGGGCCGCTGGCAGCGGGCGTTCAGGAGTCGATTTTGGGCGGGCCATGGTCCGGGCTGTTGAGATGGGCGAGCAAGGCGTCGGCCTGTTTGCGGCTGAAGCCGGGGAGGGCGGCGATATGCTCGGCTGGCGTGGCGGCGATGCGCTTGACCGAGCCAAAGGCAACGAGCAGTGCCCTGCGCTTTTGCGGGCCGATACCAGGGACGTGGTCCAAGGTCGAGCTCAGCGCGCTTTTGGCGCGTTGCTGGCGGTGATTTTTGAGCGCGAAGCGGTGGGCTTCGTCGCGCAGCATCTGCAACAGGCGCAGGCTGGCCGAGGTCTTGGGTAGCAGCAGGGGATCGCGCTGGCCCGGCAGGAAGACTTCCTCGAAGCGTTTGGCGAGGCCGACGACGGGTTGGTCTGCTAGGTCTAGCTCGCGCAGGGCAGCGACCGCGCTGGTGAGTTGGCCCGGCCCGCCGTCGATGAGCAGCAGGTCGGGCCGTGGCTCGTTGCGCTCGGCCAGGCCGCGGAAGCGGCGAGAGACCACTTGGTGGATAGAGGCGTAGTCGTCGGGTTGGGCGAGGTCGCGGATTTTGAAGTAGCGGTACTGGCTGCGCTTGGCCCGGCCGTCGATAAAGCAGACCACCGAGCCGACCGGGTGCGCGCCTTGGAAGGTGGAGATGTCGATGCCTTCGATGCGGCGGGGCGGGGCCGCTAGCTGCAAGTCGCGCTGGAGGGCATAGACCGATTGGGGGATGCGGTCGCGCTTCATCTCGCGCTTGTGCTGGCGTTCGGCGAGCATCTGGGCGGCGTTTTTGGCGGCCATGTCCAGCATTTGCGCCTTGGCACCGCGCTGGGGGGTGGCCAACTCGACCTTGCCGTCGGCCTTTTGCGACAGCCAAGCGGCCACTGCGTCGGCGTCTGCTAGTTGGTCTGGCAGGTGGATCTCGGGCGGGACAAAGTCATTTTGCAGGTAGAATTGCCGCGCAAAGGCCGAGAGGATTTCCCCCTCTGAGGACTCCATGACCCCGCCGAGGAAGTGGTGCTTTTTGCCGAGCAGGCGGCCCTCGCGGATTTCGAGGACGCTGCAACAGGCTTCGTCATCGCTGCGGGCCATGCCGAGGACGTCGCGGTCCACCGGGTCGTCGAGGACGACCTTTTGGCGCGCGCGCATGGATTCTAGCGCTTGGATCTGGTCGCGGAAGCGGGCTGCTTTCTCGTAGCGCATGTCCTCGGCGGCTTCGGCCATGCGCTTTTGCAGCTCGCGGATCACTTCGGCGTTCTGGCCGCGCAAAAAGCGCACGGCCCGCTCGACGGTTTTGCGGTAGTCGTCAGCCGAGACGAGGTTTTCGCAGGGGCCTTCGCAGCGCTTGATATGGTATTCGAGACACAGCGGCACCTTGTCTGAGGGTAGCTGGGCGTTGCAGGCGCGGATGGGGAAGACCTTGCGCAGCATGTCGAGGGTGGTGTGCATGGCGCGGACGTTGCTGTACGGGCCGAGGTAGCGCGAGCCGTCGCGGACTACGTCGCGGGTGGCGAAGATGCGGGGAAAAGGCTCGGCGGTGATGCGGATGTAAGGGTATTTCTTGTCGTCTTTGAGCAGGATGTTGTAGCGCGGTTTGTGGGTGCGGATTTGGGTGGCTTCGAGGATGAGGGCTTCTTGCTCGCTGCCCGTTACGATGTAGTCGATATCGGCGATGTTGCGGACTAAGGCTTTGAACTGACGCCGGCCATCGCCGCCCGACGTGCGAAAGTACGAGCGCACCCGGTCGCGCAGGCTTTTGGCCTTGCCGATGTAGATGATCTGCCCGTCGCGCCTTTTCATAATATAGACGCCGGATTCGTTGGGCAGGGCGTCGAGTTTGAGGCGCAGATCTTCGGAGAGGTTATTCATCAAAAAGGGATGTGGGTTGACATATTGTAACGAGGGTATGCGTTTTGCCGGACCGCGTCAAGACGGGCGAGAGACGCGGGCTAGCAGCTACTTGAGCAAGAGCAGTCGCCGGGTCTGCTCGCCGCCGGGGTAGTGCAGGCGCACGAGATAGACCCCCGCCGCCAAGCCGTGCCCCGCTGGTCGCGGGCGTTCCAGCGGACTTGGTACGAGCCGGCGGGCTGGAATTGGTTCACAAGCGTGCTCACGGGTTGGCCCAAGGTATTGTAGATCGTCAGCCGCACTGAGCCGGGGGTGGCTAGGTGGTAGGTGATCTGAGTGCTGGCGTTGAAGGGGTTGGGGAAATTGGGGTCTAGGCCGCTGGTGGCTGGTATCGTCGGCGTGGTGTCGGGCGTCGAGATCGCGGTTGGGTGGGAGATGTCTAAGGCGATATCCGTTGGACCACCTGTACGGGTCGTTGTCGTCCATATCTCCTCGACGTTGGAGCCGTCTAAGTTGGACCGGAAGAAGTCCACCAGATCTTCATACTCCCTCGTAGGGACGTCAAGCAGACTCGACCAGTATATTTTGTTTCCAATTAGGTCCAGAGCGAAGGCTGTGTAGCGATCCCAAGAAGGATCATTAGTGGCGATCTCTTCGACATTGGAGCCATCTAAGTCCGCCCGCTGCATCGCCCCCCCGTATTTGTCTGTCCAGTATATCTTGCCCGCCAGTACATCGAGAGCCATTGTTCCCACACTAGGGGAACCCGTTAGTTTCGAGATGAGGATCTCTTCGACATTGGACCCGTCCAAGTCCGCTCGCTGAATGGCGTGCTCCGATATCTCTCCTAGGAAGCTCTCTCTCCAGTAGATCTTACCCCGAATTGCGTCGAGGGCAATATCCTCAAGATAGCTCAAGCCGGTGAGGACATCTTTGACGTTGGAGCCGTCCCAGTTAGCCGCCTGAATTTTCCCTGTTTCTGGTTGCACCCAAACCCGTCTCCCTGTTTCCGAGTACCCCCAGTATTCCCCTGGTCCTGCGTCCGCCCAGTAGATCTTGTCTCCGTCTAGCAAGGCAATTCCCTTGGGACAATTTAAGCCGGTGATCAGAACTTCGATGTTTTCGCCGTTTAGGTCGGCTTGCTGGATCGTCCCCTTCACCTCGTCGGTCCAGTACATCTTGTCCGTGTCTAGGGCAATGCCGTATGGTTCCCTCACTATTGGATCGAAGAGGACTTCGCGGTTTTGTCCGTCGAGGTCGGCGCGCTGGATCGTCCCCGGCCCCGAGTCCGTCCAATAAATTTTGCCCCCGTTCACGTCGAGGGCGATGCCTGTTCGGGGTCCCGAGTGGATGTAGTGGACGTCGTCCTCTAAGTCGAAGAGGTGTTCGACGTTTTGGCCATCGAGATCAACTCGCTGAATCGTCTGCGTGACTGGATTGGTCCAGTAAACCTTGCCCCGGTCCATGTCGAGGGTGATTTCTTCAGGGTAGCCATCTAATACGGTGAGGATCTCTTCGATGTTTTGTCCATCGAGGTCAGCCCGTTGGATCGTCCCCGCTTCCGTCCAGTAAATTTTGCCTCCGTCCACGTCGAGGGCAATACCCTTGGGAAAAGCCAAACTTGGGCGGATATAGTCATATTCGACGTTTTGTCCGTCGAGATCGGCTCGTGTGATGCGAGCAGAATACCAGTCGGTCCAATATACTTTGCCTCCGACCGAATCCAGAGCAATATCCCATAGATCCGATCTATTAAAGAGGACTTCGCTGTTGGAGCCGTCTAGATTTGCCCGCGCCACCCAACCATCAAAGGCATCACCGCCGCTGACCACCGACGTCCAGTAGATTTTGCCTCCGTCCACGTCGAGCGCGATGTTTGTTGCCCCTTCCGAGCTATAGTCATCGTCCATGAAGGGTTTGAGATTTGAGCCATCTAGGTCAGACCAATAGATGCCTCCTTCTCCCCACCTATCCGTCCAGTACATCTTGCCTCCCAATACATCGAGCGCGATGTCGGCCGGATACCTCAATTCTGGCTTGACGAGTTGTTCAACATTGGTGCCGTCGAGGCTGGACCGATGGATGCCTCTTTGTGGGTTCGCCCAGTAGATCTTGCCCTCCTCGCCCGGCGGCTGACCGTAGCCGGTGCCGTGCCCGACGAGGGCCAACCACGCCATTGCGAACAAAAACGCAGTGATTTTTCGACTGACAATAGAATGGATCATAGGTAGGCTCCTTTCACCCGGCAGCCTCAAGACCGAGAGACGCGGGTTTTGCCCGATTCGGCGGACTTGGGCGAATTCAAGTTGGTTGGCGGCGATTCGCCCTCTCTTCTATATCTGCACACCTTGCAATCAAGTCGTCAAAAGGTTCATCGTCGTCGAAGAGCATGCCGTCGCTCAACATTCTTTCGTAGTCGTCGGCAAGCACCTCATAAGCATGGCCCTCTGGTAGCAGTTGCAAGCCACCCGAGACCGCCGCTTCGTAATCTATCCAACTGCCAGCAACGTCCTTCTCTCGGAGCTGGCCGAAAGGGACTGGAATAGCGCATCAGGCATTGACGATCCGTGCGCTCACGAGTTCTGCAATCCGCGCTGGCATCAGGACGCGCAACGCAACGAACTCGTCGAGGTCGGCAGGAGAGAGCTTGCTCGCAACCGCGCCGAGGTTCTCTTCAATCTCTCCCAACCAAGCGAGGGCGCGAACCGCATCGCCGGCCGGCCGGTGCGGTGCTACCAACTGCCAGCGCGGGGCATGACGCAAATGCACTGTCAGTGCGCCGAGTTTCAACCGACGGCTGGGGCCAGAGGTCAGGTACACCGACTGCACCGGTATTTGAGTGGTGAGGCCGAGGAAGTTCGCCGCCGCACCGCCACAGGGAACAATGGTTTCCCCCCACAGTTCCGCCAGCGCTTCAATGACCTTCTCAACCGCGGGCGGGCGCAGACCGAAGCGAGTCTCTATAGGCCGGACATAGACGCCCTGACAGATCCGCATTAATTGTCCACGACGTGCGAGGCGCGACAGCGCTTGATCGACTGCCGCTCTGCTGCCGAGGTGGAGCAACGCCTTTGGGCACAATAGCGACCCCTCGGGCAGCTCGGCGGCGCGTTTGGCGATATGCTGGGATAGGCTTGGCATGGTCGTATCCATTGGTATAATGTCAGAAATATAGCGTGGAAACTGACTTAAACAAGGAGAGGATTGACATATTGCAGCGAGGATATGCCTTTCGCCCGGCAGCATCAAGATGGGCGAGAGACGCGGGCGTCCCACGGTCAGATTAGTTGCGTTCCCACCGTTCCAGAGAAAGCGCGTCAATTTCTTGAAAGTGATCGTCTCGTGCGACCAAAGTCACTTGATGTTGCAGGGCCTGAGCAGCTATCCAAATATCATTCTCCGGTATGGGACGACCCTTTGCCCGAAGCGCGTTCTTTATCCGGCCATACTGTCGAGCTGTTTCCTGATTGCAGCCAATGACCACCGTTGTAGAGGCGAATTCATTTATGCGCTGAATGTTTCCATCCACGCGGATGGATCGCTCAGCGCCATAATACAGTTCGCCCAAGACAATGCTGGACAAGAAAATTTCAACGGCTTGGAGTAGGCGTTCCTGAATTAGTTCCTCTTGAGCAAATAGAGCGATGATGATATTGGTATCCAGTAGGTATCTACCATTCATTGGGATCTACGCTTTCGCAATCGGCCTGGATCGCTTCAGCCATCTTGTCCAAGTCTTCTCTATCTATCGTTCCTGCAAAGCGCAGCAGAGTCTTGCCGGGTGCGCCTTCCATCTCGGACTTTGCTAACGAACGAACGAATTCCAGCACCTCCGCTTGTTGACCTTTTCCCAATTTATGGATCTCATCGAGAATTTCTTTTTCTACAGATGTATCTTTCATTTTTAGCCCTCCGCGTTCACGAATTATACGTGTCTGAGAAGATACAGAAGATACATGGCGAGTCTGCGTTTACAAGATGTATATCTGCCGCTCATGCTGCTTTCCGTACACCCGGCCGCTACTTGAGCAAGAGCAGTCGCCGGGTTTGTTCGCCGCTAGGACAGTGTAGGTGCACGATATAAACCCCGGCCGCCCCGCTGTGTCCCGCTTCAAGAAGGACGAGAGACGCGGGCGAAGATGCACTTGAGGTAGCGTCCGTCGGGGAAGGCTGGGTCTATCGGGTGGTCGGCTGGGTGCAGGTTGTAGGCGAGGATGCGAGTGCGGACGCGAGCGCCAGCGGCGGCGCGGCGGACGATTTGGAAGAAGTCCTCTTGGGAAATCCGCGACGAGCACGAAGCGGTCACCAGCAGCCCGCCATCGGCGATCAGGCGGAAGGCGTTGCGATTGAGTTTGGTATAGACGCCCATGGCCTGTTTGTACTGGCTGCGTTTCCGCATCAGCGAGGGTGGGTCGCAGACGACGATATCGTAGCGGGGGCCGCGGTCGGCTAGCTCGTCCACAAAGGAAAAGACATCGGCGATCAACAGGTCGGAATGGGAGCCTTGAGGGCGGTTGGCTGCAAGGGTGTGGCGGGCGGCAGGCATGACTTGGGGCGATATATCGACGTCGAGGGTGCGGGATGCGCCGCCTTTGAGGGCGTGGACGGAAAAGCCGCTCGAATAGGAGAACAGGTTGAGTACGCGCTGGTCGCGGGCGAGTTGCTGGAGATAGAAGCGGTTGGCGCGCTGGTCGAGGAAAAAGCCGGTCTTCTGGCCGCGATAGAGGTCGGCGTAGAGGCGCGTGCCGTGTTCGGCGATTTCGACGAATTCGGGTGGTGCTTCGCCCGCTAGTAGGCCGGTGGGACGGTCGTCCAGCCCCTCGGCGCGGCGGGTGCCCACATCGCTGCGTTCGTACATGCTGCGGGGGGAGAGCAGGGATTGGAGCGCATCGAGGATAGCGGGGCGTTGCTTTTCCATGCCAGCGGTGTGGAATTGCACTACTAAGTAGCCGGCGTAGTCGTCGGCGATTAGGCCGGGCAGGCCGTCGCTTTCGCCGTGGACTAGGCGCATGGCGTTGGTGTGGGCGGACAGGCCGGCGCTGCGGCGGAGGGCGATGGCTTGGGCGATGCGCTCTGTGAAGAAGGCCGCGTCGATGGGGCGACTGGGGTCTTGGGTGAGACTGCGCACGCGGATCAGCGAGCGTCGATTGTAGAACCCGCGACAGACGAAACGCTCATGCGCGTCAAAGACATCGACGATATCGCCGGTGTCGGCGTCTCGGGGGGGACGTGCGACCGCGCCGGAGAAGATCCAGGGGTGGCCGTTGCGCACGGTGCGCTCGCTGTTGGGGCGCAGGTAGAGAGGTGGATAGGTCATTTTTTTGCGCGTTCAGGGCGATTGGGGGAGTGTTGGCGCGACCCTCTTAGTGGCGAGAATACATAGGATAGAACCACCAAGCATATTCCCTTTGTCGAGTTTTTCGAATTGTCTATATAAAGGGAATTGCATATTCGAGCAATATACGTTATATAGACAAGTATGCAACGGCAATTTCAAAATCAGGCCATCCGCCAAGCATCGGAGAGGCTAGCCGAGATCCTCCAAAAATGGGGGAAGGAAAGTTCTATACGGTACGATGCAAACTGCCGGGGAAGTTCATTCCTCTTCGATTCTGTCGTCACAGCGGGACGGTATTTCTTTGCATTAGAATGGAAGGATTCCGGTGCTCTCGGGCCAGTGGCCCATGCGGTCCAGCAATTAAAGCGGGCGACCAGCGATTTGCCCTGCTCGGTGATTCCTCTGGTGGCCGTTCCCTATATGGGAGAGGCGGGCCGAGCGCACTGCGAGCAATACGGTGTAGGGTGGCTGGACCTATCTGGCAACACGAGTATCGTCGCTCCCGGTCTCTATGTCGAGGTACTTGGGCACGCCAACCGCTACCGCCGCCCTGGGCGGGTCGAAAGTGCGTTCGGCCCGAAGGGATCGCGGATCGCTCGCTGGCTACTGATGCACCCTACCGAGGCACCTCGTCAACGCGACCTCGCGGTTGCCACCGGCTTAGACGAGGGATACGTGAGCAGGGTCATCAGAAAGCTGGCCGAAAGCGAACTCGTGGTCCGTCGAGCAGGCGGCATTGCGATCGGCGATGCGAACAGGCTGCTCGATGCTTGGCACGAGGAGTATCGCTTTGATAGGCACAGGCTGCTAATACCTGGCCACACCGCAGCCACATCCGGCGACAGCCTCACACGCGGAATCGCATGGACGTTGACTGAGGGCACCGTACCTTACGCCGTGACGGGTTTAGCCGCCGCGTGGGTATGGACGCGGTACACGAGCTTTCGTCTCTCGACCGTGTACCTTGAAGAGGTGCCGTCAACGGGGCTGACGAGAGCGCTCGGTTTCCGCGAGGGGGCGAGGGGAGCCAATACTTGGCTCGTCGTGCCCAACGATGCCGGCGTCTTTCACGGTGCCGACGAGGTGGAGGGCATACGCTGTGTTCATCCTGTTCAAGCCTACCTCGACTTAAAGGCCCATCCCGAACGGGCGCACGAAGCGGCCGACGAGATCCGCAGCCAGTTCCTGCCACGGGGCGACGATGCTTGGTAAGCCAGCGACTCTCGAAGGGTATAGCGGAGAGTACCTCGGACTTGTCCGTTCCGTTTGCCTCTACGCCGCAACAGTGCTTGGCGACTTGCTCGACGACCTTGTTATTGTTGGTGGTCTCGCGCCTTCGCTGCTGATTGACCAGAGCGAGTTGCCGATAGGACTGGATGCACATCTTGGAACAAGGGATCTGGATTTGGGGCTTGCACTGTCCATTTTGGAGGAGGAGCGATACGAGGAGTTGAGTGCCCGGTTGCGAGACGCCGGATTTGCCCCGGATGTCAACGATCAAGGTAATGCGACCAATCAGCGTTGGCGGCTCGAGTCCGGGCGTCCTATAACCATCGATTTCCTCATCCCGCCGAGCGGAGAAAGCGATCGCGGGGGTACACTGCGCCACCTTCAACAGGGCTTCGCCGCCGTGATCACACCGGGTCTCCACCTTGCCTTTGCAGACCGCCGGAGGGTTGAGGTGTCCGGTCGCACTCCCTCCGGCGAAGAGGCGGCAAGGGCTATATGGGTCTGCGGACCGGGTGCTCTCCTCGTCCTCAAGGCTTTGGCATTCAGGAACCGCGGAGCGAACAAGGATGCCTACGATTTCGCCTATGTGCTTAGTGGAATAGGTGTCAGAAATGCGTCGGAGTGCCTTCGGCCATTTTTGGAGGATCCCCACGTCAAAAAAGCGGTCGCCATCATCCGGCAGGACTTCGCGACGCACGATGGACTTGGCCCTAGAAGAGTAGCAAACTTCTTGACGAACGGGCCTGACGACGACATTCAAGCCGATGTAGTAGGGAACGCGCTCACATTTCTCCAAGAGATCTCGTGAACAGACTGGGGCTGCTCACTTCGTCGGCTTACTCCTCCGACTCCGCACCCTAATCCCAGCTCGGGATCGGGGTCTGAAGCGGATCGTCGATCCAGAGAAAGCGCCCGTTGACGTTGCTCTCGATAATGTCGATCACGAGCTGGGCCGCCTTCTCCGGCGGATCCCCACCCGTTTGCTCCACCCACGCCACCCAGTCGTGGTAGCCGCTATCGCTGACGGTGCCCATCTTGTCGCGGATATCCGCCCACATCGCAGTCTTGACGTCGCCGGGATGGATGACGTTCGCCGTGACGCCCGTCCCCTCCAGCTCGGCGGCAAGGTGGCGGGTGAACTGGTTGAGAGCGACCTTCGCCGTGCCGTAGGCGCTGTTCAGCCGCCCGGGTGTGTGCAGCGACGCCGCAGACGAAAGGCTCACGATCCGGCCCCATCCTGCGTCCAGCATTCCGTCTAGGAACGCGCGGGACACGAGATAGGGCCCCACCGCATCAATCATGAGCGTTTCGACCCATTCTTTGGGGTCGCTGTCCTGTACGAGGGAGATCGGGCCGAAGACCCCGGCGGCATTGACGAGAACGGTGGGCCGGCCGAGCTCGGCTTCGACCGCGGTTTTGAGGCGGTCAACATCGGCCGGGTTTGAGACATCCGCGGTGAATTGCGCCGAGCGGCGCGCGACGGTTGCGACGGCAAGGCCGCGCGCCTCCAGCGCATCTGCGATTGCCCGTCCGACGCCGCGGCTGGCTCCAGTGACGACTGCGACGTGTCCTTCGAGGTTCATGGTCCGGCCTCGGCGGACACCATGGGATTGTCCGAGTCACTCAGGCGCTTCCGCTCACTGCCCCAGTTGCCGGCGCTGCCGTTCCAGTAACGAGTGTCGGCAGGGCTATACGAGAAGAGGTAGGACCAGCGCGGCTTGTCGGTGGTGTTGTCCGGGCCTCCGTGGATGGTGTATCCGTGGTGCACGGTGCAGTCTCCCGGCTGGTAGTGGAAGGGCGGTGAGAGTTCCAACACGGACGTCAGATTCGGGAACTGCTTGAGTAGGTCACCCCGGTCGTCGTTGAACACCGACCCCAGCGGTCCTTCGCGATGGGAGCGGCTGACGAACCGCATGGCACCCATCTCGGGTGTGACTTCTGCCAGCGCCAGCCAGAACTGGAGCTCGCCGACTCGGTCGGAGCCATGCTCGGACGAGTCCTGGTGATAGACGGAGCCGGATGCTCCGGGGGGCTTGTTTAGGAGGAGATCCACGCGGTAGCGGAGCGGAACGTCCACGCCCTTGAATCGCTTCCTGTTCACGAGGCGCGTCGCGTTTTGTGCCATGCGCTCGCTGAACATGAATGAGCGAAACGGCTCGGTCTCTTGATTCCGCGCCAGGCCGGCGACCGGCTTGCCGGGGCCAACCTCTTGGGCGTTGCGATCGGCGAACTCCCGTCCGACGCGCAGGAGTTGTGCGGCGAAGTCCGGAGCGACGAGCTTCGGCATCATAACCCAGCCGTATTCGTGGTAGAAGGCGACCTCCTCGTCTGTGACCTCCCGGACGAGGGTCTCGATCTCGCGCTTTGTCATTGCTTGTTTCATCACTCGTGCTCCTATTACGCTGCTCTCCGCCGCGACAGCGCGTGCGGATCGGGACAATGAGAAGCCTTTATGGACGCGTTGTCAAGAGGCCGTAGCTGGGGTTCATGGTTGGGCCTCCGTCAGCGCGGAACAGGCCTGGACGAACTCCGCCGACGTGGAGGTGTAGCCCACCACGTGCTCGAAGTTCCGCAGCATGATCTTGCGCAGCCATCCCCCTTCCGGCAGGCTGTCGTCCACTGTATCGGGGTACTCAGCCGAATGGGTGCAGTCCCGCAACATCACCACCCGGTAGTTGTGTTCCACCGCGCCGGCACAGGTGAAGTAGAGGCAGGACCGCTGCGAGAATCCCACGGCGATCAGGGTCTTGATGCCGTGGCAGCGCAGGTGATAGTCGGTGTGGGTCTCGTGAAACCCCGACCACTCCCGCTTGGGAAAGTCTGGCTCGTGGGCGAGGGGCTGAATCGACGGCGAGTAGTTCGGTAGCAACGGTCTGCGCTCTGGTGCTGGGCGGTCGGCGGCATCTTTGTTGCCCCAGCGGGTGCCGTGGATCTCGCGCTTGATACTGCCCGGTTCGTCACACAGAGAGAAGTCGTTGTGGATGAAGAACACGTGCATGCCGACGGCGCGGGCGGACTTCAGCGCGGGCGCAATCCCCTCCTCGACGCAGGGATTCCCCTTGCCGCAATCCGAATCCACGATCATGAAGGCAGTGGTCTCCAACGGCAGGTCGAGGTCGTCGAAACGATTTCCGTCGGGATTGTCGGGGCCGTAGCCGGAATACCATCTCACTGGAAGTTGTATCGTCGCCATGTTTGCATCTCCTTGTTCAGGGGTGGCTCAAAGGAATCTACGCAGCCGCCGATCAGACCTGGTCGAGTGCGTCCTTGAGGCTTTTCTCGACGAGGTCGAAGAGCTCGTCAACCTGGGGCTTGTCGATGATGAGGGCGGGCACGACGGCGAACCAGCTCGGATCAACCCGCAGGATGACTCCGTTCTGCAGGGCCGTCTTCTTGAGCGCCCGGCCCAGCTCCGGGAACGGCTCGAGGTTTGACGTATCCTTCACCAGCTCAACCCCCCTCAGCAACCCCTTGCCCCGCACCTCCCGCACGACGCCGAGCGCTTTCAGGCCTGCGAGCTTGGCGGCGAGGTAGTCGCCCATCTTGCGGGCATGGGCATCGAGGCCGCTCTCCACGATTTCGTCTACCACGGCGATGCCGACCGCGCAGGCTAGTGGATGGCCAGCGTAAGTGTGACCGTGGGCGAAGTTCTCGCCGGGCTCGTAGAAGTGCTCCCCCATCCCCTCGCGCGCCATCAGCGCTCCGAGGGGAATGGCGCCACTCGACAGCCCTTTGCTGCCGCAGATGATGTCAGGCGTCACCCCGAAGGTGTGGGCGGCAAACATCGCTCCCGTGCGACCGAAGCCGGTGATGATCTCGTCGTAGATGAGCACGACGTTGTGGCGATCGCAGGTGTCGCGGATGATCTGGAAGTACTCGTCCGTGGGCGTGATGATACCCCCCGTGTTCGACACCGGTTCGAGGATGATGCCGGCCACCGTCGCCGGATCTTCACTGATGATGACATCCTCGAACTGCTGTGCCGCGAACCGGTTCGCCTCATCCCAGTCGCCGAAGCGATCGCGGTAGTGAGTTGGGGGGAATACTTTGAGGAAACCCGGCGGGGCCGGCTCGAATGGGGTTTTGCGCTCTCCCGTACCGCTTGCTGCCATGGCTCCCATGGTGGCGCCGTGGTAGGCCTGGTAGCGGCTGATGAACTTGTACTTGTGCGGACGGCCCGACTGCTTGAAATACTGGCGCGTGAACTTGATCGCCGCCTCCATAGACTCCGAGCCGCCGCTGAAAGCTTTCACGTAGTTGAGGTCGCCGGGCGTGACGCTGCCGAGCTTTTCGACAAAGTCGAGAGTCACGTCGGCCGTGCCGTGCATGGGCGGCGCGAAGGCGAGCTTGTCCCATTGGGCCCGCATGGCCTGTTCGACGCGCGGATGACGGTGGCCGAGCAGGGTTGAGTAGATCCCGCTGATGCCGTCGAAGTAGCGTTTCCCGTCCGTGTCCCAGTAGTAGAGCCCTTCCGCCCGCGACACGATGAGTGGATTGTTCATGAACTCGGCCGTCGACTGGTAGTCGAGGAAGGTTCTTCTGAGCAGTTTTTCCTGTCGCGCGTCCACGTTTATCGCTCCCTCTCCGCCGCAATAGCGCGTACGGATCGGAATGATTAAGAAGCCTTTATGGAGGTGTTGTCAAGGGGCCGTATTGACAAAGTATTGGTAATTGGGTTTATCGGAAGTATCCGATTCCGATAAATTAAAGCCGCCGGTCGAAGGCTTGCGCCGCTAGCGAAATTGGGCCACGTTGGGGCGTTCGTCCTTGACGATAAGGAGCTAGCTATTATGCGCACCCTCGCACGGATTTTCATAGTGCTTCGTTCGGTTTTCTTTATCCTGCTCGGCCTGTCTGTCGTCCTTCTCTCTTGCTCGAAAGATCGGCCGGCACCGGTTGCGCCAGCGGGCAAGTCTTTAGCCGCGCTTGCCGCCCCTGCCGCGCCAACCAACCTGCGATTCGATACTCCTACTGACTCATCCTGTACAGTCCGCTGGGACGCTTCCGATGGAGCTACCGACTACGACGTCAACTACAAGCCAGCGGTGGGTGGCCGATGGACCAACGAGCCGCATAGGGGGATTGGGCTATCCAACACTATCCACGATTTGCAGCCCAATACGGAGTATCGTTGGGCGGTGAGGGCGGAGAATAGCGATGGAACATCTGAATGGATTCATGGCTCTAATTTTACGACGCGATCATCCGAAGATGATAGTTTGAATGAGGTGTCGGCTTCTCCAACCAATCTGCGATTCGATGCTCCTACCGCCACGTCTTGTACAGTCCGCTGGGACGCTTCCGATGGAGCTACCGACTACGATGTGAACTACAAGCCAGCGGTGGGAGGCCGATGGACCAACGAGCCGCATAGGGGGACTGAGCTATACAACACCATCAACGACTTAGAGCCTGATACAGAGTATCGCTGGGCCGTCCGTGCTGAGAATAGGGACGGGCCGTCAGGTTGGGTCTTCGGGGAGAATTTCACGACGTTAGATGAACCTGAAACAGAAGCAAATGAAACAGAAGCAGACGCCCCCCCACAGACTGAACCTAATCCTCTCCCACCGATTAGAATTCCAGACCCCAATCGTACTATATGGGAATCCATACCAGACTCATTAGATGGCTTTTATATACAATTGGTTTTTGATCCTAACGATGACTGGGAATGGAAACACAGAGAGGCTATGCTAAAAGCAAAGTTGCATTGGGAAGATGCACTATATAATCTGCCTCATTATTCCCCCGGTCGATATTTCTTATGGAAGCAGTCTTGCTTCTCTAGTTACTATCCAGCTTCTACCGTGTCGGTCGATGACCTCCGTATCTTTGTAGAGCAAAGAGAGTTTGAAAACTCTCCTACTCAAGCTATGGCGTCTCCATCACTCGAACGTGAAAGCGGATTAACCGCGACTGGCTGTATACGTATAGAGCGTATAGACGACCTTGAGCACTTGGAAATGGTCTTTGCCCACGAGATCGGACACGTCCTCGGATTTGGCACCCAGTTCGTAATACCGCCGCCTGTAGGTTATCTTGAGCAATTAGTAGAAATGGACGATAAAGGAGCAGCTAGTTTTATCGGGTATCATACAAAACGAATTTATGCCGAAGGCGGAGGCAGCGGTGCTGTCCCACTTGAAGATTGGGCGGGCCATTGGCAGTACCCCCTGCTACGTAATACCCTTATGAGTCCGCACGGGAATAGTCCGCTGGCTATTACTACATTAGATCTGGCGGCTATGGCTGATATGGGCTACCGCGTCAACATGGGTGGGGCTATACCATTCCAATTACCTAGCGGTAAAGCCACAATAGATGATCGTCCTACATTCTGCAGTGTCTGCGCATTAGGGCGTGTGAGATAGCACCTATATTCGGGTTTATCGTTCCTAATCCGTGCCACGTGGAATGAACTCGGGCTACTGTGGGTGGACTATGTGCGGGACAAAGGTACGTGCGAACTAGAGTAGGAGACAGTGATGGAACCGGATGAGGAGACGATTATCTCCGACGAAATGGCACTCAACTACCACCTGATGCATCCGGGCGGAGACAGCGCACCGGGCGATCCCAACCTCGCCTTCTGTCTCGACGGCATCTACCACCTGCACTACATCCTGCAACACCCCTGGCAGGATGGGATTTCCTACTCCTTTGTCCACGTCACCAGCCCCGACATGCTGCACTGGACGTGGCAGCCCACCAAACTGCAGCCCTCTTTTATTGGCCACGGGACCTTCAGCGGTACCGGGTTCATCACTAAGGAGGGAAAGCCCGCGGCCATCTACGCTGGCCTGTCAGATCCGCCGCACTCCTACATCGCAGTCGCTAAGGACAGGCAGCTCAGCGACTGGGAGAAACCCTATCCGATCCTTCCCAGAGGGGGCCCCGGCGGAATTGACCTTCCCCTGCTTGCGGATCCCGACTGCTTTCGCGTCGGCGACACCTATTACGCCTTTTCCGCTGCCGACGGTGTTCAACTGTGCAAGTCAACCGACCTCGTCAACTGGACGTACGTCGGTCCCTTCATGCAGCGCGACATGCCGGACGTCGCCATCGGCGAGGACGTGTCCTGCGCCAACTTCTTCCCGATCGGGAAGAAGTGGATGTTGCTCTGCATCAGCCACATGATCGGTTGCCGCTACTACTTAGGCGACTGGGACGCCGAGGCCGAGCAATTCGTCCCCGATGCGCACGGGCGCATGAACTGGAGGCATCCGGGGCAGTCGCTCACAGACCTTGTGTACCAGGACTTTTTCGCGCCGGAAAGCGTGCTGACTGCAGATGGTCGCCGCGTGATGTGGACTTGGCTCAGAACCCTCGATCCGGCGATCGAACTCAAGTCGATCCAGTCGTTGCCGCGCGAGCTGAGCCTTGACGAGGACGACAGCCTGCGCATCCAACCGTTGCGCGAGCTCGAATCGCTCCGCTACGACGAGATGGCGTTCGACGACCTGATGGTGACTCCTCCCGAAGAGCAGCACATCGCCGAGATCGAGGCGGACGCGTTCGAGGTGCGCATCGCGATGGACCGGGCGGCGGCCGAGCGCCGGCGCTTCGGCTTTCGGCTGTTCGCCGGCGGCACCGACGAGGGCCTCTTGGTGCTGATTCGTCCCGAGTCCGGCACCATCTGCCTTGGCGAAACCGAGGTACCGTTTGCCGTGGCCGATCTTCCCGCAGGGGAGGATGTCGAGCTGCGCATCTTCGTCGACAAGTATCTCGTCGAGGTTTTCGCCAATGGCCGTCAGGCGGCATTGACTGCCCACATGACCTACCGAGACGGAGGCAGGGGTCTGAGCGCATACGCCTTCTTCGGCCGCAGCAACGACCCGACCAAGATCCGCAGAATCGAGATCTGGAAGCTCAAGCCGACCAACCAGGGCTTCCTCGAAGCACGTGAGAACCGCATCTGGCTGCCCGACATCGCCTGAGTCGGTGCCTCCGATTTGAGGCCCCGCTCCCGCAGCGAGGGTTGGGACCCTGAAGGAGAAAAAATGAACCAGAAGAGTGGTCCGGAACCGACAGTGGAGGCCGTCCCGATCCAGGGTTTCGAGAAGACAGTTACTGACTACGAGGCGTCGAAGAACTGGCAGCCCGTGTCCGACCGCGTGATTCGCGTAGGTATCGCCGGGTATGGCGTGTGCAATTTCGGTGCGGCCTTCCACTTCCAGGACCACCCGAATGTGACCGTCGCCGCGGTTGCCGAACTGGACCCCGACAAGCGGGCCGAACTGGCCAGAGCATGCCGCTGTGCGACCGCTTATTCCTCGTGCGAAGACTTGATCGAGGACGACTCGCTCGAGGCCGTTTTCGTTGCCACCGACGCCCCGAGCCATGCCCGGCTGGCCGTCGCCGCGCTCAAAGCCGGCAAACACGTTGCATCGGCCGTGCCCGCCGTGTGGGGATCACTGGAGGATGCGGATGCGCTTTTCGCCGCCGCCAAGACTGCCGATCGCAGCTACATGATGTTCGAAACCTCGTACTTCCACGAAGATCTCTATAACATGCGGGAGTTGTACCGAGCCGGCGCGCTGGGAAAAGTCGTCTATGCAGAGGGTGAATACTGGCACTACTTCCCGACGCCGCTGGCCGCGCACGAGGGCTGGCGCACCGGGTGTCCCCCGCAATGGTATCCCACGCACTCCAATGCTTACTACGTGGGCGTCACCGGCGGGAGCTTCACCGAGGTTTCCTGTATGGGCGTGCCCAGCAGCGTCGATCATCTGAAGGCTGCAAACAACCGCTACGGCAACCCGTTTGGCACCGAAATCGCGCTATTTCGCACCAGCGATGGCGGCATGGCTCGGATGGCGGTTAGCTGGGACACGCCGGGTGTCGGCGGGGAGACGGGCCGGATTCGCACGGAGAAGGGGACCTTCTACGGCACGTTCCAGAATGACGGGCAGGACCCTGTGCCGGCAACATTCAAGCGCCCACCTCTTCCTCCGGGGGTGGAGGCCGGCGCGCACGGCGGCTCCCACGGCTACCTGATGTGCGAGTTCGTCGAGGCGATCCTGCTGGACCGCACGCCCCTCATCGACGTGGCCCAAGCACTTAACATGACGGTCAGCGGCATCGTCGCTCACGAGTCGGCGCTGAAGGACGGTGAACTGCTGAAGATCCCGCAGTACACCCTGCAAGCCCGATAACCAAGTAAGTGCAATCCCGAGGCTAGGTCCGAGTCGGCCCACCAGGCTTGCCCCCACCGCGTTAGATCTGCAAGAAATAGTAGTCGCTTCCGGCTGGCTACTTGAGGTAGAGCAACCGCCGCGTCTGCGCTCCGTCGGGGTGGCGCAGGCGGGTGAGATAGACGCCGGCCGCCACCGCAGCGCCCCGCTGGTCGCGGGCGTCCCAGCGGACTTGGTAGAAGCCGGCGGGCTGGAACTGGTGCACTAGCGTGCGCACGGGCTGGCCCAAGACATTGTAGATTTCCAGCCGCACCGAGCCGGGGGTGGCGAGGCGGTAGGCGATCTGGGTGCTGGCGTTGAAGGGGTTGGGGAAGTTGGGGTCTAGGCTGGTGGTGGTCGGTATTGTCGGCGTGGTTACGGGCGTTGAAACGAAAGTCGGGTGGGAGATGTCCAAGGCGATGCCGGTGGGGGGACCGTATCTGTCTGTCTCCCCGAAGAGGATGTGTTCGACATTGGAGCCATCCAAGTTGGAACGGTAAATTTGCAAATATGAACCGCCGGAGGGCGGGTCGACGAACAAGGCCGTCCAATACATCTTGTTCCCAATGAGGTCCAGAGCGATGGCTCCTATCGAATGTGCCCAGTCAAGGACGTCGAATTTTTCGATGTGTGAGCCATCCAAGTCCGAGCGGGAGATGTCATCGCTACCCGTACCCGTCCAGTAGATTTTGGCTCTATCCTCGTCTAAGGCGATGTTCGAGAAAGCCACTGTTGATATTGAGAGATCTTCAATGTGCGAGCCATCCAAGTCGGAGCGGAAAAGCTGGGATGTACCCCGCTGATAATTATCAGACTCCGTCCAGTAAATTTTGGATTGGCCTCTATCCAAAGCGATGGTATATGGATGATCCAACCCAATGACGATGTCCTCAATCTGTGAGCCGTCCAAGCCAGCCGCCTGAATTTTTCCTGTTCCCGAGTCGGCCCAGTATATTTTGCTCCCGGCTGTCAGGGCAATGCCCCTCGGCTCATCCAACCCGGTTACCAGCACTTCGCGGTTTTGGCCGTTTAGATCGGCTTGATGAATCGTCCCCTTCACCGTGTCGGTCCAGTACATCTTGTCTATGCCTAGGGCAATGCCGTGTGGTCTTCTCACGATTGGATCGAACAGCACTTCGCGGTTTTGGCCGTCCAAGTCGGCCCGCTGAATAGTCCCTGTCCCCCAGTTCCTATTTTTCAGATCCTCGTCCGTCCAATATATCTTGCCCCCGTCTAAATCAAGGGCGACGCCTGCTAGGGATTCCATGAGATGGAGTTGGCCTAAGTCGAAGAAGGGTTCGCGGTTTTGGCCGTCGAGGTCGGCTCGCTGGATCGTCTGCGTGCCCGGATTGGTCCAGTATATTTTGCCTCCGTCCACATCGAGGATGATGATTTCTTCGGG
Source organism: Candidatus Latescibacterota bacterium (assembly GCA_965217585.1). Lineage (GTDB taxonomy): Bacteria > Latescibacterota > UBA2968 > UBA8231 > UBA8231. The sequence goes on along the minus strand of OZ244561.1, from coordinate 7,268,652 downwards.
GTAGCCATCGGATACGGTGAGGACTTCTTCGCGGTTTTGGCCGTCGAGGTCGGCTCGATAGATCATCCCTGTGTCCGCGTCCGTCCAATATATTTTGCCTCCGTCCGAGTCGAGAGCAATACTAGAAGATCCTGATTAGGATAATATATACATAATATTCATCTATGTATTCATAGTTGAAGTCTGCGCCGTCGAAGTGAGAGAGGTCTGTCTGCACGATGGCACCAGAGTCCGTCCAGTACACTTTACCTCTGACCAAATCCAGAGCAATGTCCCCTGTATAAGCCCCTCCAAAGAGCCTTTCGATATTAGAACCGTCGAGATTGGCCCGTGCAAGGATATCAAAGTGATAGTCACCGGCTGAGACGAACTCCATCCAGTATATTTTGCCTCCAGCTACGTCCAGAGCAATGTCTATTATCCAGTTCCATCCTGGGGAGCCATGTCCTTCCACGAGCGTTTCGAAGTTGGAGCCGTCTAGGTCAGACCGATGGATGCCAGCCACCGCCCTTTCCGTCCAGTACATTTTCCCCCCGGCTATATCCAGAGCGATCTTGTCCGGACTCCTTAAATCTGGGATGACGAGCGGTTCGAGATTGGAGCCGTCTAAACTAGAGCGATGGATGCCGCTCTCTGGGTGAGTCCAGTATATCTTGCCCTCCTCAACCGGCGGCTGGCCGTAGCCGCTTTGTGCTCCAAAGATCGACCATGCCGCTGTAAATATGGAGGCAATCGCTTTCCGGCTGGCAATTGAGCGTATCATCGGATAGCTCCTCGCAACAATGTGGCGTTTGACAGGGAATTCAGCTCGTCAACTGAGATACTGCTTGGCCTCTTTGCCCACCAACTCGCGCAGGTCGGGGTCGTCAACGCAGAAGATGCGGAAGATTTTGGCTTGGTCCTCGAAGTTGTGCAGCAGCGAGTCGCGCAGGCGGGAGACCTCTGGATCGGCAAAGGTCAGGGGGTCGGTCTTGTCGGCGGGAAGCGTGCGGCCGTAGAAGACTCTGAGATCGACTTCGGGGGTCTTGTTGAAGCTGGGGATGTCGATGAGGATCTCGTGGCCTTGGAGCGTGCGGCCGAGCCGTTGGCCGAAGACTTGGCACAGCTCGATTTCCTTGGCGCGGCGCTTGTAGGGATGGCGGAAGAGAAAGTCGAGGCCGTGCATCAGGGGCTGGGTGCGCTCGCTGGGGTGGATGACGGCGCCGACCTTGTAGAGGCGGCGATGAACCGTGCCTTCGAGGAGCTGGGCGGAGGTTGCCAGCCCTAGGCGCTGCTGCTCGTGCTGGAGGCGAGCGATCAGCCCACTCTCGGTGAGGCGGTGAAAATCGGAGAAGTCGAGCCGGTTGTGCGGATGGAGGAGGATCTCTTGCACGGCGCGCTTGAACATGGCCGACGCCGAGCGCACCCCGTGGTGCCAGTACACGTTGCGGTACATTTGATAGTTGGTAAAGACTAGGGCTTCAACCGCGGAAACGCCCTTACTGGTGATGGCTAGCCGCTTGCGCTCAGGGTCGAACTTGATGGAGGCGATCAGGCGGTCGCGGTTGACGCTCTCGCCGAAGGGTACGCCGCAGAACATGGAATCGCGCAGGAGATAGTCGATTTTGTCGGGGTCGAGGGTGCTGCTGAGGATATTGGCCAGCAGCAGGTCCTCGGGGGAAACCACGCGGCCGCTGTTTTCGTAGTCGATGACGTTGGCCACGCGTACCGGATCAATCTGGAACTTATCGGCGATTGTCTGGTAGAGTTCGCCGTCTTGGTCCTCAATGATCTGCCTCGCGCCTTCTTCGTGCCGGATAAAAAAGGGCCTTAGCTCTTCGAGGGTATGCGAGAAGGGGTAGTGGCCGATGTCGTGGAGCAAGGTAGCGGCGATAAAGACGCGCACGTCCTCGTCGCTCAGCACGAGGGGCGGGTCCGAGTCGAGGAGACGGGCCAAAAACTGCTTGGCCAAGTGATAGACGCCCAGCGAGTGCTCAAAGCGGGAGTGGCGCGCCCCTGGGTACACCAGATGCACGTAGCCGAGTTGGGTGATGTTGCGCAGGCGCTGGAAGGCCCGGGTATCGACGAGGGCGAGGACGGGATCAGGGAAGTGAATGTAGCCCCAAACCGGGTCGCGGATGACCTTGCCTTCTTCGGCTAAAAGCGGATGATCCATAGCATTGGCCAATCTAGGAAGGGCCTGTTACCCTGTCAAGAAAATATGCGCCGAACTCATTATGAAAGCGATACTTAGGGCATTTTGTTGCGCGGGTCGTCCATTGACACAAAACCGATTGGCTCCTATCTTTCAAAATTTTGTTTGACTAGAGGACGCACTTGCTGAGGAAATAATATTTTTTTTATGGAACGCACGTTGATGATCATCAAGCCCGATGCGGTCGCCAAAAACGCCATCGGCCAGATTATTGCCCGCGTCGAGGGCGAGGGGTTCGTCGTGCGCGCGCTGCGCATGGTCGAGCTATCCGCCGAGCGGGCGGGTGCCTTCTACGCCGTGCATCAGGAGCGGCCCTTCTACGGCGAACTGGTGGAATTTATGACCTCGGGGCCGGCGGTGCCGATGGTGCTAGAGCGCGCCGACGCGGTGGCACATCTGCGCGATTTTATCGGTCCGACCAACAGCTTGGAGGCACCTGCCGGCACGATTCGCGGCGACTTCGGCACGGACGTACAATGCAACGCCGTCCACGCCTCGGACTCAGCGGCCAACGCCGAGTCTGAGATCGCGTTTTTCTTCGCCGACTGAACACGCCATGAGCGCCTTGCTAGTACTCGACGATCTCGCAGAGGGACCCAATGCGCTCTCCTTTGAGCTACGTGCAGAGGAACTGGAGCTAAAAGACGAATTTTTTGCCTTTCCCTCCATCGTTGAAGTCCGCGTCGAGGTGCGTCGTGCCCTCAACAACTTCAGAATCGACGGGGTCATCACCTGCCGCATCGCCGGCGAGTGCTATCGCTGTCTAGAGGAAGTACAAGAAGGGGTCTCGGCGCGGTTCCGCTTGCTCTTGCAGCGCCGCCAAGCTAGCCCTGAAGAGCTAGCGTCGGCCGAACAAGACGGGTTCATTGAGATCGTCGATCCCGGGACGCGCGAGGTCGATTTGCGTGCGTACATCCGCGAATCCGTGATCTTGGACTTGCCGATGCGAATACCCACCCCGGACGCCGATGGGCGGTGCCCGCACTGCGGAGTTGACGGGGCCGACGAATCCACCGCCGAAGAGGAAAGAGGAGCCGACCCGCGTTGGGCCGCCCTCGCGCAGATCGAATTTTCGCAACCCAAAGAAGGTTCTTGAGAGGAGTTCCCTGTGGCTGCAGTACCTAAGAGAAGAATTTCGCGCACCCGCCGCGACAAGCGGCGCACTCACTGGAAGATCAAGGCGGCGGCAAGGAGTACTTGCTCCCACTGTGGACAAGCCGCCCTGCCCCATCGCGTCTGCCCGAGCTGCGGCTTCTATCGAGGCCGCGAATACGTCGAGCCTGAAGTGTAGGCTGCTCGGGGCGGATGCTTGCGTGGCTGAAGGGGAGAAAAAAATTCGCGCGGCCATTACGGCAACAGCGCACTTCCTGCCCGACAAGGTGGTCACCAACGCCGATATGGAGCAGGTGGTAAACACCTCGGACGAGTGGATCCGCACGCGCACTGGCATTGCCGAGCGGCGCTTCCTGCCAGCGGACGCGCCGACCTCCACTATGGCCAACGCCGTGGCCCACGAGCTGTTGGCGCGTCGTGGAATCGCCGCCGCCGACCTCGACCTGATCATCGTCGCGACCATTACGCCAGACATGATCTTTCCGGCGACGGCCTGCTTGGTGCAACACGCCATCGGTGCTAGCCGGGCCTGGGCCTACGACTTGTCGGCGGCTTGTTCCGGCTTTGTCTTCGCCGTGGCGACGGGGGCCCAGTTCATCGAAAGCGGTGCCCATCGCCGGGTGATGGTCATCGGTGCCGACAAAATGAGTACGATACTCGACTTCCAAGATCGCTCGACCTGCGTGTTGTTCGGCGATGGGGCTGGTGGAGTGTTGTTGGAGCGCGGCGAGGACGGGGCCGGCCTGATCGACTTCGAGCTATACTCTGACGGCTCTGACGTCGAATGCCTGCACATCAAAGGGGGCGGCAGCCTGTATCCTCCCTCGTACGAGACCGTAGATGGGGGCCTGCACTACATCCGCCAGCAGGGGCGCACGGTCTTCCGGTTCGCCGTAAAAAAGATGGCCGAAGTGTCGGCCAGCCTGCTGGCGCGCAATGGCCTTACGGGCGACGACCTCAAGCTCTTCGTGCCGCACCAAGCCAACAAGCGCATCATCGACGCCGCGGCTGAGCGCATGGATCTTCCTCCGGAAAAAGTGATGATCAATATCGACCGCTACGCCAACACCACGGCCGCGACGATTCCGATTGCTTTGGCAGAAGCCGCTGACCAGGGCCGGTTGGAGCGCGGCGACTTAGTGCTAATGAGTGGCGTCGGCGGCGGTCTCACCTGGGGCAGCGCTCTATTTCGCTGGGGGTACTGAGATGGGCGGGCGCGCCTTTTTGTTTCCGGGACAGGGTTCGCAGGCGGTGGGCATGGCCCGCGACCTCTACGAGCAGCACGAGTCGGTGCGGGTGCGCTTTGCCGAGGCCGACGAGGTGCTGGGTTTTGCGCTCAGTACGCTTTGCTTTGAGGGGCCGGTCGAGCAACTGGCGCAAACCAACGTTACGCAGCCGGCCGTCTTCGTCCACAGCGTCGCCGTTAGCGAATTGCTCGCCGCCGCCGGATTACAGCCTGTGGCCGTAGCCGGACACAGCCTTGGGGAATACTCAGCGCTGGTGGCGGCCGGAGTGTTCTCCTTTGCGGAGGCCCTGACACTCGTGGGTACGCGTGGCAGGTTGATGAAGGAAGCTGGCCGAGAGTGGCCGGGGACGATGGGGGCGGTGATCGGTTTGGAAGATGACCACGTCATGGCCCTGTGCCAACAGGTAGCCGATGTGGGGATCGTAGTGGCCGCCAATTTTAACGCTCCAGGCCAAGTCGTGGTGTCGGGTGAGCGGGCCGCGGTGACACGGGTGGGCGAGTTGGCCACCCAAGCCGGCGCTCGGCGCGTCGTCGAATTGGCCGTCAGTGGAGCTTTTCACTCGCCACTTATGGCGTCGGCGGCCGTGGAGATGGAGTCGCTGTTACAGGCGGTGCCCTTTGCGCGGCCGCGCGTGCCGGTGTTGACCAATGTCTCGGCTGCACCCGTAGAAGACCCAGAAAAACTGCGACTGCACCTGATCCATCAGATCACTGGCCCGGTTCGCTGGAACGCGACGATGCACCGGCTGGCCGATATGGGTATCAACCGCGCTTTTGAAGTGGGGCCGGGGGCTGTGATAAGGGGGCTGGTGCGTCGCACCGTGCCCAAGCTCGCGGTCGCACTGGCGGGTACCGTTGAAGAAGTCGCCGCCGCAAAAGGAGCGGAATAATATGGGTCTCTTGGACGGAAAAGTCGCGCTGGTGACGGGTGGGTCGCGGGGCATTGGCCGGGCCATTGCCCTGCGCTTGGCCGCAGAGGGCGCGGACTTGGCAATCTGCGCCCGCAACACTGCGGCGGCTGGCGAAGTAGCCACGGCCATTGAGGCACTGGACCGCCGCTGCCTCGTGCGTCAGGCCGATGTCGCCGACGCCGAGCAGGCGGCCGAGTTGGTGGCGGCGACGATCGCGGAATTGGGCCGGCTGGATGTGCTGGTCAACAACGCCGGCGTCACCCGCGACAATTTGCTGATGCGGATGAAAGAGGAGGATTGGGACGAGGTCTTGGCGATCAACCTCAAAGGTGCCTTCAATTGCGTTCGGGCGGCGGTGCGCCCCATGCTCAAGGCCCGCGGCGGGCGGATCGTCAACATTACTTCAGTCGTGGGTTTGCTGGGCAACGCTGGCCAAGCCAACTACGCCGCGTCCAAGGCCGGGTTGATCGGTCTGACTAAGAGCTTGGCGCGAGAGCTGGCCTCGCGCGGGATCACCGCCAATGCCGTGGCCCCGGGGCTGGTGCCGGAAACGGGCATGACGGACGGGTTGACGGACCAGCAGCAGGAGCAGATGATTGCCACGGTGCCGCTGGGCCGCGCGGGGACGCCAGAAGACGTGGCCCACGCCGTGGCGTTCCTAGCGTCGGATCAAGCCTCCTATATCACCGGTCAGGTTTTGTCCGTGGACGGCGGCATGGCGATGTGATGGCTATTAAAAAAATTGTTCATCACCTATATTTAGACCCTAATTTTAAGACCGCAGGCTATTCGCCTCAGCGGTAAAACAGTTCACTCCTATCCCAAGAGGAACACACCATGGCTTCTATTGAAGAGCGCGTGAGAGATCTGGTCGTCGAACAGCTCGGCGTGAGCCAGGATCAAGTAAATCCCCAAGCATCTTTCATCGACGACTTGGGGGCCGACTCGCTCGATACCGTCGAGCTGGTCATGGCCTTTGAGGAGGAATTCGGGATCGACATCCCGGACGAGGACGCCGAGAAGATGGCGGTCGTAGCCGACGCGATTAAATATCTAGAAGAGAATAGCAAGGCGTGAACGGAACTCCAGTGCAGAGGCGCCGAGCCGTCGTCACGGGCTTGGGGGTTTTAGCGCCCAATGGCAACGACCTGCCGACGTTCTGGGACGCCCTCCTAGCCGGCCGCTCTGGGGTCGGGCCGATCACCAAGTTCGACGCTTCCCAACACCGGACTACGATCGCCGCCGAGGTCAAGGATTTCGACCCGGAGGCGGTCATGGACCGCAAGGATGTGCGCCGCAACGACGCCTTCACGCACTACGCAGTCTGCGTGGCCAAGGAGGCGGCCGGCCGCGCTCAGCTCGACATGGAAGCAGTGGACCCCGAGCGCGTGGGCGTCATCTGGGGCTCGGGCATCGGCGGGATTCAGACCCACGAACAACAGCACACCATCCTGATGGAGAAAGGACCCAAGCGCATCAGCCCGTTCTACGTGCCCATGATGATTTCCGACATGGCCCCGGGCGTGATCTCCATGGAGCTGGGGGCCAAAGGGCCTAACTACGCCACGGTGTCGGCCTGTTCGTCAGCCGCCCACGCCCTCGGCGAGTCGGCGCGCAAGATCCAGTACGGGGAAGCCGACGTGATGGTGACCGGCGGTTCGGAAGCGGCCGTCACCCCCATCTCCACGGCTGGCTTTTCCTCGGCCAAGGCCCTATCGACGCGCAACGACGAGCCCGAGCGGGCCAGCCGACCCTTTGACGCTGAGCGCGATGGCTTCGTGCTCGGCGAAGGGGCTGGAGCCGTCATCTTGGAGGAATTGGAGCACGCCCAGAGGCGCGGGGCCGAGATCTACGGGGAATTTCTCGGGCTGGGTTTTACCGCCGACGCCTATCACCAAACGGCGATGGCGCCAGAGGCCGAGGGCGGTGCGCGGGCCATCCGCATCGCGCTGCAGGACGGGGGCTTGGAACCGAGCGACATTGGGTACGTCAATGCCCACGGCACCTCGACGCCCATGGGCGACCACCAGGAGACCGCGGCGCTCAAGACGGTCTTCGTCGGCCACACCGACAGCGTGGCCGTAAGTTCGACCAAGTCGATGACTGGGCATTTGTTGGGTGCAGCCGGGGCCATCGAGAGCATCGCCTGCATCATGGCGCTCAAATGCGGGGTTCTGCCGCCGACGATCAACTACGAAAACCCCGATCCCGAATGCGACCTCGACTACGTGCCCAACGAGGCGCGCCGCGTGCAGGTAAACTACGCCCTCAACAACTCCTTTGGCTTTGGCGGCCACAACGTGGCGCTGGTGTTTGGTCGCTTCACCGGCTGACGCACTCCCCGAGTACTCCCCGTGCACTCCCCGTGCAAACGAGGTTTTCAATCGGGAATTAGGCTGATGAGCTGGATTTCAACCCTTTGGAATCGCTGCAAGCCGACGGTCGACCCAGAAAAGCTTGCCTTGGGTTCGCGGCGCGCCCTTGAAAATCGGTTGGGCTACTACTTTAAGGACAAGAATTTGTTGGTCAAAGCCCTCAAGCATCGATCGTATGTGTACGCTGAGGAGGGCAGCGACCGCATCGAGTCGAACGAGCGGCTCGAATTTCTCGGCGACGCCGTACTGGAGCTGTTGGTCACCGAATACCTCTTTCGCCGCTTTGAGGACAAGGGCGAGGGCGATTTGACCCAGATGAAGTCGCTGTTGGTCAGCCGCACGGTGCTGGCGCTCCAGGCGGACCGCCTTGGGGTGGGGGCCTTTGTGTTGCTGAGCACGGACGAGCGCGAGGCCAACGGCGGGCAGCAGCCGTCGATCCTCTGCGACGCTTTGGAGTCGCTGATTGGGGCCATCTATCTCGACGGTGGCTTGGAAGCCGCCCGCTCCTTTGTTCGGTGCGCGGTGCTCGCGGATTTTCATCAAATAGTCCACCAGGACGCGTACGTCAACTTCAAGAGCAAGTTGCTCGAATACTCGCAGAGCATGGGCAATGGTCACCCCCGCTACTTGGTCCACGCAGAGGAGGGGCCTGACCACGACAAGATCTTCAGCGTCGAAGTGTGCATCACCGGCCAGCGCATGGGTTGGGGCCAGGGGCGGAGCAAGAAGGAGGCGCAACAGATGGCGGCCAAGGACGCCCTCGAGAGTTTGGACGTGCTCTAATGAATTTTGCTTGGCGCGTCGTCGATACGGGTGCGAACTGTGGCGCGTACAACATGGGAGTCGATCAGGTCCTCGCCGCCGCGGCCCAAGGCCCGGTGCTGCGCTTCTACGGCTGGGACCCGCCGGCCGTCTCCTGCGGCTGGAATCAGCAACCCGAGCGCGAGGCCAATGTAGAAGCCTGCCGCGCACTGGGCATTGACTTGGTGCGCCGGCCCACAGGCGGGCGCGCGGTACTGCACTGGGAGGAATTGACCTACAGCGTCGCCTGCGTTGCGGAGGTATTGGTCGCGGGCGGCGGGATAGAGGCCACGCACCGCCAGATCGGCGCGTGCTTGGCCGAGGGGCTGCGGCTTTTCGGGGCTCCTGTGGAGTTGGAAAAGGCCGGCCGTTGCGTTGGGGTCTCGCGGTCGGGTCCTTGTTTTGGCAGCACGGCGCGCTGGGAGCTCAAGTGCCAGCAGCGCAAGCTGGTCGGCAGCGCACAGCGGCGCTACGGACGTCGCTTGCTGCAACATGGGTCAATCTTGCTCGGCCGGGCGCACGAGCGCCTGCCACAACTTATGCGAGTTGACGAAGGCGCGCGGCAAAAGTGGACCCGGCAGGTACGAGCGCACAGCACAAATTTGCAGTCCTGCATGGGGCGGCCAATCGACCGGGCCGAGTTGGTCGATTGCTTGGTCGAGGGCTTTAGACGCCAACTCGGCGCAACAATGCGCTGGGGCACGCTGGCCGCAGACGAAATGCGCCGGGCTGCGGTCTGGGAAAGGGACAGCGCATGATCGCGCAGGATCCCCTGTTAGAGGTCCGCGATTTGCGGACCTACTTCCACACGGAAGAAGGCGTTGCCCGTGCCGTCGATGGGGTGTCGTTTGCGGTGGGGCGGGGCCAGACGCTGGGGCTAGTCGGCGAAAGCGGCTGCGGCAAGAGCGTCAGCGCCTTCTCGATCATGCGCTTGGTGCCCGATCCACCGGGACGCATTGAGGCCGGGCAGATCCTGCTCAAGGGGCGCGACTTGCTCGCGCTGGACGAGGAGGGGATGCGCCGAGTGCGCGGCGACGACATCGCGATGATTTTCCAAGAGCCGATGACGAGCCTCAACCCGGTGCTGACCTGCGGGTTCCAGATCGCCGAGGCCGTGGTCCTGCACCAGCAGGTCCCCATGCAGGAAGCGCGCACCCGGGCGATCGAGATGCTGCATCTGGTGAGGATCCCAGCGCCCGAACAGCGGATCGACGAATATCCCCACCAACTGTCAGGTGGGATGCGCCAGCGGGTGATGATCGCCATGGCGCTGTCGTGCAACCCAGACGTGCTGATTGCCGACGAGCCGACCACGGCCCTCGACGTGACGATCCAAGCGCAGATCCTCGCGCTGTTGGAGTCGCTGCAAGAATCCCTGCAAATGGCGATTGTGATGATCACCCACGACCTCGGGGTGATCGCCGAGACCGCCGACCAAGTGGCGGTCATGTACGCCGGCCAAATCGTCGAACACGCGGAAACGCAAGCGCTCTTTGCCCGCCCGCAACATCCTTATACGCGCGGCTTGCTGCGCTCGATTCCGCGGCTGGACGACGAGCAGGAGCGATTGGACATTATCCCGGGCGTGGTGCCCGACGCTCGCGCCTTCCCACAGGGGTGTCGCTTTGCTCCGCGCTGCCCGCTGGCCGACGCCCACTGTCGGGCTGAAGCGCCGCCGCTAGAGGAAGTTGAGGCCGGACATTGGGCGAGTTGTTGGAAGGCGGGGGACGCATGAGCCAAGCTGTGCCTTTGGTCGAGGTCAAAGGACTCAAAAAACACTTCCCTGTGCGCCGGGGGCTTTGGAGCCGGGTGCAGGCCCACGTCAAGGCCGTTGACGGGGTCAATCTGGCGATTGGGCGCGGCGAGACCTTGGGCGTAGTCGGCGAGAGCGGCTGCGGCAAGACCACGCTGGGGAGGCTCATGCTGCGGCTAATCGAGGCCACGGCCGGGCAAGTGCTCTTTGCCGGAGTGGACTTGTTGGGGTTGGGCAAGGAGGCCATGCGGCGGCAGCGGCGGGACATGCAGATCATCTTCCAAGACCCGTATGCGTCGCTCAATCCGCGAATGACGGTGGGCGGCATTATCGGCGAGGCCCTGAAGGTCCACGGCCTTGCCGAGCGCGCCGAGTTGGCCGAGCGGGTGGGGGAGTTGCTGGAGATGGTCGGGTTGCCGGCGGATTGCGTGCGGCGCTACCCGCACGAGTTTTCCGGCGGGCAACGCCAGCGCATTGGCATTGCCCGCGCCTTGGCGGTGCAGCCGCAGTTTATCGTCGCCGACGAGCCAGTGTCCGCGCTGGACGTTTCGGTACAAGCCCAGATCATCAACTTGCTGCAAGACCTACAGCGCGATTTAGGCTTAACCTATATGTTTATTGCCCACGACTTGAGCGTGGTGCGCCACATTTCAGATCGGGTGGCGGTGATGTACTTGGGTCGCGTAGTCGAAGTGGCGGCTCGCGATCAGCTCTACCGCCAGCCGTCTCATCCCTATACGCGGGCACTGCTCGCGGCCGTGCCCGCGCCCGACCCACAGACTAAGCGGCAGCGCGTCCTCTTGGAGGGCGACGCGCCCAATCCGGCGGCCGTGCCCTCGGGATGCCCCTTTCACCCGCGCTGCCCAGAGCGCCAAGCGATCTGCACCCGCGTCGTGCCGCGCCTCGTCGATCTGGGTGGCGGCCACAGCACGGCCTGTCTGCTCCGCTATCCTGCGGAGCTGAAGAACCGGCTGGCTGCTGAGGCTAACGAAAAAAACGCAAGATAGTAGGAGAACGATAGCTTATGATGACTTTGTTGCGCCAAAAGACGGTGTTCGTCCTGTGGTTTGTGATATTCGCCTTTATCGGCTTGATCGTCGTCGAATGGGGAGCCGACTACTCGGGTCCGAGCACCAACAGTGCCGGCGATGCGGTCGGCGTGATCAATGGCGAGACCATTTCTCTCCAGGAGTTCCAAGACGCGCTGCGGCGGGTAGCGCGCCAGATGCCGCAGGAGCAGCGCGGCGATCAGGCCCTGCTCGTGCGGCAAGTGTGGGACTACTATGTCCGCGAGATCATCCTGACCCAAGAGTACGAGCGCTTGGGCTTCGAGGTGACCGACGGGGAAATCGCCTTTTACACGCGGAACAAGCCCCCGCAGGCCGTGCGCGAATTCGAGGTCTTTCAGACCGACGGTGCGTTCGACATGGACAAGTACGTCCAGTTCATCGGCAATCCGGCCAATCTCAGCGATCCCAACAACCAAGCCTTAGTAATGTGGATCGAGAGCACGATTGAGCGGCAATTGCTCGATTACAGGCTACAGCGAATGCTGCGGGGCACTGCACAGGTGAGTCCCAACGAGGCGCGCCATCACTTTGCCGAGGCCAACGAAAAAGTGCGCATCGAATACGCATTCGCCCCCAGCGACGCCCCGGATGACGAGATCGAGGTCGCAGACGAAGATTTGGCTGCCTACTACCAAGAGCACGTGGCCGACTACGAGCACCCCGACCAGGTAAAGCTGGAGTACGCGCGCTTTCTCAAGGAGCCCAGTGCGGCGGATTCGCTGGAGACTAAAGAGGAGATCGAGCGAATCCGCCAAGAGATTGAGGTCGGTAAGGATTTCGCCGAGTTGGCCGCCGTGGTCTCCGACGACGAAGGCTCAGCCGCCCAAGGCGGCGACCTTGGTTTTTTTGCTCGCGGCCGGATGGTCGCGCCCTTTGAGGAAGCGGCTTTCGCCTTGGCGGCTGGCGAACTCTCCGAGCCGGTGCAGACGCGCTATGGCTGGCATCTGATCAAGGTGGAAGAACGCTTGGAGGAAAGCGGCGAGGAGAAGGTACACGCCCGCCACATCCTGCTCAGACACCAGCCGTCGCGCACGACCGAGGACAGCCTGCGCAGCCGGGCCGAGGCGTTCCAAGAGCAGGCCGCGGCCGAGGGGTTCGCGGCCGCGCTCACGGCCTCTGGCATCGAGACGACCCCCACGAATTTCCTGCAAAAGAGCCAAGCCGTGCCGGGCATCAGCGCGAACACCACTTGGCTCGTCAACTGGTTTTTTGAACAAGAGCCCGGGGCTGTCAGCCAAGTCATCGAGGACGACTTGGGGCTATGGGTGGCGCATCTAGTGGCCAAACGCCCTGAGGGCGTAGTGCCCTTGGACGAGCTAAAGGACCAGCTTGAGCCGTTGGTGCGCGCGCGCAAAAAGGCCGCCCGCGCCGCGGCCCGGTTAGAGGCCGTGCGGCGGGAAGTAGAAGCCGGGGCCACCTTGGCGCAGGCAGCCCAAAACGCCGGGCTGGAGTGGCACACCCCAGAGGCTTTTGCGCGCACCGAATCGGTGGCGGATCTAGGCCGCAGCAACGCGGTGATCGGCGCAGCTTTTCGCTTGGAAGAGGGTCAGCTCAGCGCAGTGATCGAGGTCACCGAGGGCGGCCAGCGAGGCGCTTACCTGCTGAGGCTGCTGGAGAAGATGCCGGTAGATGAGGAGCAATTCGCCGCGCAGCGCGAGCAGGTCGTCGCTCAGCTTCAGGCCCAGCGCGGGCAGGAGGCTGTGCAGAACTGGTTCGCGCACCTGTACGAGACGGCCGAGATCGAGGACAACAGACATCGCTTTTTCACGTTTTAGATTGGAGAGGGATCATGTCAGCAGCACCGGGGCAAACGCAAATCGGCTTTATCGGCTTGGGGATCATGGGCGTGCCTATGGCCAAGAACCTGCTCGCAGCCGGTTATCAGCTCAACGTGTACAACCGCAGCGACCGGCCGCGCGTTGACGAAGTCGTCGCGGCCGGTGGCGTGCGCGTCGGCTCGCCCAAAGAGGCGGCGACGGGTGCGGACGTCATCATCAGCATCGTCACGGACACGCCCGATATGGAGGCCGTGCTCGTGGGCGAGGAGGGCGCGATTCACGGAGCCAAAGTGGGCGCGGTCGTCATCGATATGAGCACGGTTTCGCCCAAGGTCACCCACGAAGTGGCTGCCGCCTTGCAGGAACGGGGCGTGGCCATGCTCGACGCGCCCGTCAGCGGCGGGGATGTGGGCGCGATCAACGGCACCCTGTCGATCATGGTCGGCGGCGACGAGGATGTCTTTAATCAGTGCCTGCCGGTCTTTGAGGCGATGGGCACGAATATCAACCTGATCGGCTCCAACGGCGCGGGTCAGACTACCAAGCTCTGCAACCAGATCGCGGTTTCGGTCAACAACATGGCTATGGCCGAGGCCCTGATGCTGGCGGCCGCGGCAGACCTCGATGTGCAGAAGGTCATTGACGCCATCAGCGGTGGGGCGGCTGGCTCTTGGCAGTTGAGCAACTTAGGCCCGCGCATTGCCGCTGGCGATTTTGATCCGGGCTTTATGGTCTATTTGCAGCAAAAGGACCTGAGGTTGGTCTTGCAGGCGGCCAACGATGTCAAGCTGGCCTTGCCGGCCGTGAGCATCGCGCACCAGTTCTTCAACATCGTCGAGCGCGCCGGTTGCTCCGAGGAAGGGACTCAGGCGCTGATCAAGGCCTATGAGGCCCAGGCCGGCAAACAGGCGCGGGCCAAGTAGCCCTCCGGGTTGGCGTCGGTGCCACTCGAACTAAAAAAGGTCGGGGTCCTGCCGCGCGACCGGGATTTGGACTATCCGGTAGCCGAGGTGCGCGACCTTTTTGCCGCGCATGGGATTGTAGTGCGCTTTATCGAGGAAGATGAGCACCCGGACGACCTGGACTTGGTAATTGCGCTCGGGGGCGACGGCACGGTGCTCCGCGCCTTTGCTCGTTTCCCACAGTGGCCGGTGCTGGCGATCAATTTCGGCACCGTTGGCTTTTTGACCGCTGGGGACCGCAAGGACTTGGCGCGCATCGTCCAGCTCTTAGTTGATGGCCAGTACTTCGTCAGCGAGCGCTTGGTGCTTTCTTGCCGCTATCCCGGCGGCGAGAGTCTGGTCTTCAACGAGGTGACCTTGCGGGCCCACCACAAAATGCTCTCTACGGACGTCTTCGTTGACGACGCCAAAATCCGCACCATTCGCGGCGACGGCGTGGTCGTCGGCACGCCGACGGGTAGCACCGGACTGTTGCTGTCGATGGGTGCGCCGCTGGTCATGCCCGAGGTGCGCTGCATGTTGCTCGACGGCATCAACGAATACAACTTCACGTCGCGGACCTTGATCCTGCCGGCCGAGAAACGGGTGCGGCTGTGCGTCAGCTCCGAGACCTTAGACAGTCACGTGGCGCTCATTGCCGATGGCCACGAGATATGCAGCCTAGCCCCCGAGCAAGAGGTGTACGTCGGCCAAGCCGCACATACGGCGCGGCTGATATACCTCGACGATAAGTACTTTTTTCACAACTTGTCTGAGAAGCTTTCTTGGTAGATGGAGCGAAAGTTGAACGCAATAGCTTTCTTTATTCTCAACTCCATAATTTACTGAAGGAAGACGAGGCTGACGAAGAGACCAAGGCGAAGATTACACTGCTCATCGGAGTGATGATGGGTGCTCAGGTGGCTAACAAAGTAATAAGCGAGGTGGCTGAGCGATTTGCTAGCGAAATTGCGCGACGTCTTCCGAGGCAGGCGCTCACTAGGACTGCGTACTACCCGCTAATCAAACAGATTGGCAAATGGATTGGAATTAACGTCACCAAAAACACCTTTGCGCGTAGCGTGTCAAAAGTCGTGCCAATTGTTGGCGGACTTGTTTCCGCCGGCGTGACTGCGGCAATGATGAAACCTATGGCCAAGCGACTGAAGAATCACCTAAGAGAGTTGAGATTAGCACATCCTGATGGTCATGACGGGTGAGTCGTATCCCAGTGGTAAAGTCTGGCTGAGGTCAGGAAGCGCAAAACAGGAGGATGGTTAATTTGGCCAATGGAAGTTACGGAGGTTGACAGGAGGTAAGAACCATGGAAGGCGAGATCAAGCAGGTTGATAAGCGGGTTGACAGTAATGGACAAGTGATAAATCCACGCATTATCATCGACGCTAGTTATATTCGCGGCATGAAAAGGGATGGTGCGCCGCTTCGCACCATATGTGAACAGGGTGGTCGCATCATGCTAATCGATACTTTAGCTCGTGAGCTTATCACATCTGATCACAATCAATGGTCCCTAGCAATACCCCGGCTTGTGGAGTACAGGGATGCTATCGAGGTCTGTGAACATGTATCCAAGATGTGCAAGGTTGAGCTTGAAGATCATCGTCCGTACGGTGATCCCGTAGATGATAAAAAAACTGAAAACCTGCGGAAGATGTTAAAAGAAAATTCAGAATTTCAATCTGACGATTTGGAGACACTAATTAAGGATTGGAAGGAAGAAACAGAAAGTAAGAGCAGTCTTGAATTATTACGGAACCTTGCAGTTTCTCAATCACCATTTCGCGAAGAAGATATAGAAAAGATTAGAAACAGGGATCCCAATGATAGGGAAGTTGTTCAGGTCTGTCATAATTTGATCAATGACCCAGAGAATATTCGGTTAGTATTGAAGAACGTTGTTCAAAATCCTGATAAAGTAGATCCCACTTGGGTCCTGTGGCATCTATCTAAATCGCTTCTTGCGGTATGTTGTGATAGAGAATGCCGAGGTGAAGATAAGTTTAGGAGCATATCAGATAAAAAATTGGCCAACATAAAATATGACTTAGACTACTTAGTTTTATTGACATTCGCAGATGCGATTGCCTCTCGCGAAACAAAAGGAGAACAGGCTTACTATCGACGGTGGATGTTTGGCGATGCATCAAAGCTGTTGATAAGATCTTATGAAAAAGAACAAATTGTGCATAAATTCAGACAGATGTCCAAGGTTGCGATTTATGTAACCGAACAACTGGATGGATATACATGTGCGCTAGATCCTTGGAGTCGAGGAGTGCTAAAAATACAGGATTTAGGGGAGCTGCCTGCAAGTGTGTTTGTCTCATATGAGACTGAACGGCACCTTGAGTTTTTTCATGGCTCAACATGGAAACACACTGTAGAGATCCTAACCGGCTATTCAGCAACAGAACTTCAGGAATTTGGTGGAGTCGTATTTGTAGATACTAGGACACTGGATACCTTATTTGAGCCTTCGACACAATATGCCTAAAAGGATCAACCTGTACACTGGTAGAGCAGGTCATTTAGCAGTTATGGCAGAGCTTCTTCTTCGGGGTTGGAATACAGCCATTCCAGAGGTAGATGTGGGCGACGATATTTTCGTCGTCCACGATAGAAATGGTGATCTACGTCGAGTACAAGTGAAGACGGCTGTGGCAAAATTGCATAAGTACGGATACAGCGCACAGTTTAATCTTCCGCTCTCGCAGCTTCAGAAGCAGATGATTCCAGATGTAACGTATATTTTTGCCATTCGGCTTCAAGATTATTGGGATAATTTTGTCGTTATTGACCGAGAGGCTCTAGAGCGTTACCGGGCGGATGGCATGGGGAGCGAAAACAGAGGTAGGCTTGTATTGCGGTTGCGTTCCGAGGCGAACAGCATTACCTGTAATGGGTACCCCTTGTCGCAATACAGGAATGACTGGGATACGAGCTTTCCCGTTATCGAGCACTGATACCCATTGTGCCCGTCGCCATTCCAAACATCGACGATGTCGTGGTGTTTGCGAAAAAACTTCATGATAAAGGACAGGTATGGGTCGGTGAGGCATTTGGCTGGCCGGCAGAATACAATCCCGAAAAGTCTGATCCGCCACTGGACTCAAAAATGACTTTTACTCCCGCAGATTTCTGCATTGGTGAGAGTGGCATTTGGTTTTATTCCCTTATGTGGGAAAATGGTAAAGCAGAAGAGCCTGTTGCTTTTTTGGATGATAGAAATATCACTGAAATGGTGTCATGATTCTGAACAGCACGATGACTTTCTTGGTAGAGGAGATACTATGCGCGTGGCGGTAATTGGCGCGGATCGCCCCTGGGGTGCGCTGCTGGCGGCTGGCTTGGGCGTGAACTTTGAGGTGGTGGCGATTGGTGCAGAAGAGACCAGCGACCTAGCCAACTACCGGCAGGTCGATTTGCTCCAGCGCGAGGCATTGGACCCGGCGTTGGCTGGCGTGGAGGCCATTGTTCATGCGGTGAGCGGCGATCCGATTGGCGACGACGAAGGGGCTGTGCTCGACTTGGCGGCGCGGGGCACCTACGTGGCGCTGACGGCAGCCTGTGCTGTCGGCATTGAGAAAGCGGTGCTGCTGAGTGATCTCGATTTGCTGCGTGACTACCCGGAAGAATATTTGGTTGATCCTCAGTGGAATGCCTTGCCGAAGGCGGAAGCTAAGTCGCTGGCACCGCTTATGGCCGAATTAGTCGGCCGCGAGATCGCCCGCACTGGACAAATCGAGGTGCGCTGTCTACGCCTCGGCAAGCTGGATGCGGAGACCACGGCCGACGACGCTGTGGAAGCGGTGCGCCAAGCCCTTGCCGCCGAGCGCGAAGGGCACCACTGGTCGCTGGCGCACGTAGCGTCGAGCGGGCGCTTCGCCTAAGGGAGGTATTATGGCAACGGTGAACGAAGGCAAGGTGGTGCTGTTTGGGGCGGGTGGCCCGGTTGGAGCGTCGGCGATTGCCGCGCTCAAAGACCACTATACGTTGCGGGTGACCGACCTCCGGCCGATGACGGAGGTAGCGGCCGCACCGCCGCAGAGCCCCCGGGCACCGATCCCGGAGGTGTTGGGGCCGCCGCACGAAAATCGGGTCGTCGATATTACCGACTACGCGCAAGTGTTGGCCGCCTGTGAGGGCATGGACGCGGCGATCAACGTATCCGTCGTCCGGCCGCATCCCGTGCTGGCCTTCCAAGTCAACATGGTCGGCGCGTACAACGTGGCCAAAGCCTGCGTGGCCTGCGGGATAAAAAGGCTGATCCACACCGGGCCTTTTCACACCTCCCTGAACCACAACGCCGACTATTGGCACGACTTCCAAGTGGAAGCCGACATCCCGCTGCATCCAGGCGACGATCTCTACGCGCTGAGCAAGTATCTCGGGGGGCACATTACGCGCGTGTTTGCCGAGCGCGAGGGCTTGGAGGTAATCTCCTTTGTCTATACGCATTTTCGCCCGCGGGAAGTGCTGCCCGAGGAACAGGGAAGTGGCGTACATCCCTACGTGACTTCGTGGGAGGACACAGGGGAGGCGTTTTTGTATGGGTTGCGGGCACCCGAGATGCCGTCGCCGTATGAGAATTTCTTTATCTGTGCGCGGCTGCCGCACGACAAGTACCGGCCCGACAAGGCCAAGCATCTCTTGGGGTGGGAGGCCAAAGACCGCTTCGAGGCGTTGTATGCGCGGTCTTAGTAACTAATCCGATAGATCAGACCGGCCTGATCGTCCGAGACCAGCAGTGAACCGTCGGGCATCACGAGAACGTCAACTGGTCGGCCCCAGTTTGACTCTCCCTGCAGCCAGCCTTCGGCGAACGGCGCGTAGCTGACCGCCCCATCGGCAGCCAAGCGCACTAGGGTGAGGCGGTAGCCGATCTTGCGGGTGCGGTTCCAGGAGCCGTGTTCGGCGATGAAGATTTGATTGCGGTATTCCGCTGGAAACATGTTGCCACTGTAAAAGCGCATCCCTAGGGCTGCTACGTGCGGGCCGAGTTCTTGGACTGGCGGGACGAACTCGTCGCAGCCGCGCTGAGCGCCGAACTCTGGATCGGCGATGTCGGTGCCGTGGCAGTAGGGATAGCCGAAGTGCTGCCCAGCGGCAGTTACTCGGTTCAGTTCGTCTGGCGGCATGTCGTCGCCTAGCCAGTCTCTGCCGTTTTCCGTGAACCACATTTCCCCTGTTTCCGGGTGCCAGTCGAAGCCAACGGAATTGCGCACGCCCCGTGCTACGACCTCGAAGTCACCGGTGGAGGGATCCAACCTGCCGATTGACGCGTACGGATCGGGGGAAGCGCAGATGTTGCACGGCGCGCCGACCGGTACGTATAGCAAACCGTCCGGGCCAAAGCGGATGAACTTCCAGCCGTGGGAGCGGTCTGTCGGGAAAGTGTCGTTGACGATCTCCGGCTGCGGTGGGTTGTCGAGGTGTGCTTCGATGTCGCGATAGCGCAGGATGCGGCTGATTTCAGCTACGTACAGGTCGCCGTCCTTGAAGGCGACGCCGTTGGGTCTATTTAGACCGCTGGCGAGGATGATGACTCGCTCTGCCTTGTGGTCGCCGTCTTCGTCGCGCAGCGCGTACACGCGACCGTTGGATCGGGTGCCGACGAACAGGGTGCCATCTGGGCTGAGGCTCAGTGAGCGAGCACCGGTTACTCCTTCGGCATACACGCGGATGTGGAACCCTTCCGGCAGCTTGAGCTGCGTCAGGCGTGGATCCTCGGGTGGTGGTAGCGGTGGTGGAGGATCTACCGACTTGCCGATCTCCATAGGTAGCGATGGGTCGGACGGATCGACGCTGTAGGTCTCGATGAGTTGGGCGTCGGCTAGGTCAATCTGCCCGTCTTGGCTGACATCGCCCAAGGATATATCGCCGTTATTGGGCAGAGCGATGGAGGGGTCTTCGCTGTACAGGGCGACCAGCAGCGCATCGGCCCGATCGACGCGGCCGTTGTTATCGAGATCGCCCAACAGCCTGCTCATCGCCACCGTATCCTGGGGAACGCTCGCGATTACTTCGACCACGATCTCGACGGGCGCTCCGTCAGCACTCACCCGGAAGGCTGGGTCTGCGTAGGCGATCAGTGCTTGGCCCGAAACGGTCAACCCATATATCTGCTCTGCTCCCAGTGGCTCCGCTCTTACCGGTCCCTCAGCAGCGGCTCCAACCGCCCCGTCGAGCAGCACCATCGACCGAGTTAAACGGACCCCATCGCCAACTAGCCGGTAGAGATACAATCCTGCCGCGACGCCACGCCCTGCCGCATCCGTACCATCCCAAGTCGCCGTGTGAAAGCCCGCTGGCTGCTCCGCATCCACCAACGTCGCCATGCGCTGACCTAGGATGTTGAACACCTCCAGCCGCACATGGGTCGAGACCGGCAGTCGATAGGGAATGAGCGTGGAAGGATTGAACGGGTTGGGGTAATTCTGTCCTAAGTAAAACTGTTGCGGCAGAGCGGTCGTACTCAATGCCGCTAGGGGCAGGGCGAAATAGCCGTTCTCATCGGTGGTAGTGCGGACCGAGCGGCTCAGATCGGTCGCAGCAAACAGCCGCACTTGCGCGCCGCCGACCGGTTGCCCCGAAGCCAGCCGTACCCGTCCCTCGACCAGCGACTCGGCGCTGGCACCGGTACCCAAGATTAGCCCCATGAGACATCCGATTATCGACCTCATCAATATTCGTTCCCTAAAGAATGATAGTATAGCCGGGTAGTGCGTCACTTTGAAAATTTCAGTCCTCTGATAAAGGGACAAGGCATCCAAGAAATTTCAACTGGACGCAGCACCGGGTCGCTTGATGTCGAAGGGGAGACTGGAGCGGTGGTAAGACGCAAGGCCGCCGCGATCACTCCGTCCCTTGTTCCGGTTCCTGTCCTTTCGGCATCCGGTAGCCGACGCGCGGCTCGGCAAAGAGGTACGTGGGGCTGCTCGCGTCGTCGTCCAGCTTGCGGCGGAGTTTCCCAACGAGGGTGCGGATCACCCGCACATCGCCGAAGTTCTTCGGGCCCCAGACCCTTCGCAGCAACTGGTCGTGAGTCAACACCCGTCCGTCGTTGACCGAAAGCTCGAAGAGTAGTTTGTACTCGGTGGCGGTCAACGGTACCGGCCGGCCGGCAACCGTCACGCGGCGTTCGGCGTAGTCAATGGTCAGGTCGCCTAGCACGTAGGGTTCCGACGGCTCGCCCCAGTACGGAGCCGCCTGCCGGCGCAGGGCCGCCCGGACCCTCGCTACCAACTCCGTCGGTGAGAAGGGCTTGACGATGTAGTCGGCGGCCCCCTGCTCGAAGGCCTGTGCGATGACCTGATCCTGGCCGTACCCAGAGACGAAGAGGACCGGCACGTCGGCCATGCGGAGGAGGTCCTTCATCAGGTTGATTCCGTCGGCGTCGGGCAGCACTAGGTCGAGCAAGATCAGGTGGGGCCTTTTCTCCTCCGTGAGAAGGAGCGCCTCCTGGGGGTCAGGGGTCACTATCGGCGTGAAGCCCACCTCCGCGAGCGCGTCCCGGATGTACCTCAGAGCCTGCGGGTCGTCGTCCACCACCAGAATGCGGTCACCCTCTCTCGCCGCCTGCTGCGAACGGGCGGCGCGCCGAGGGGCCTGGGTTGCTGGACCGGTCCCGACCTCTGCGACCACCGGTATGGTGAAGGTGAACCGCGCGCCCCGTCCGGGCCCGTCGCTCTCAGCCCAGATGCGGCCCCCCTGCGCCTCCACGATCCCCTTGCAGATGGCAAGGCCAAGACCCGAACCACCGATTGCGCGTTCCCCGCCCTCGCCGTCGGTGCGGGAGAACTTCCTGAACAGGTGCGGCAACCGCTCGGCGGAGATCCCTCTGCCCTCGTCGGCGACGGAGACCGCTACGTGGAGGTCCTCCCGCACGGCCGTCACCCGGATGACGGACGACTCCAGCGAGTGCCTTGCCGCGTTGGACAGGAGGTTGCCCAGGACCTGGACGATGCGCTGTCGGTCTGCCATGACCAGGGGCAGGTCCGGCGCGAGGTCGAGGTCGAGGTTGTTCCTGCCGCCGCCGCTTAGGAAGGTGTTCCTAGCCCGATCCACCAAGCTGGCGACCTCCGCTGGTTCGGGACTAACCGGCAGCGTGCCCGTCTCGATGCGCGCCACGTCGAGCAGGTCGCCGATCAGCTCGCGCATGTGGTTGACCTGATCGACGATAATCTGGAGGAACTGGCGCAACTCGGCGGGGTCCAGGTCGGAGGAGGCGTCCAGCAGGGCGGCTGCGGAGCCTCTAATGGAGGTCAGCGGGACACGCAACTCGTGGCTCACCATCCCCAGGAACTCGGCCCGCAACTTCTCTAGCTCCTCCAGCGGTGTCATATCCTGTAGCGTGACGACGACCGACTCGATCTGGCCGTCTTCCGAACGGATGGGCATGGCGTTGATTACCGTGGTCACCGATCGGCCGTCGGGGACCTGGATGACGATCTCCTCGGCGCGGACGATCTCGCCGGTGCTCAACGCCTGCGCGAGGGGGAACTCGTCCAGAGCGATCTCGCGTCCATCCGCACGCCGGAAAGTGAGTACGTCGAGGAGTTCCTCCACGGAGCATCCCGGCGTCTGCAGGTCTCCTATAATCCTTCTGGACTCCCGGTTGAGGGACACTGGCACGCCGGTCCGGGCGTCGAAGACCACCACGCCCACGGGTGAGGTATTGATCAGCGTTTCCAGGTCGGCTCTGGCCCGCTGCTCGTCGCGGTACCTGCGGGCGTTGGAGATGACCAGCGCCGCCTGGGACGCGAACATGACCAAGGTCTCTTCGTCTTCGCGGGTGAACTCCTGTCCGGGTTCCCTCTTGGCGAGATAGATGTTGCCCACGGCTTCGCCCCGGTGGCGAATCGGGGCTCCCAGGCAGGCGCTTACGCTTATCCCAGCGGGCGGGCGGAACTCGGGCAGGCCCCGCGATCTAGTGTACTTGGCAAAGTCCCGGACTCTCAGCGGTTCCGGAAGGTTGCTTAGGTATTCGAAGAGCTTCAGCCCTTCGGGCATCTCCCATAACTGCTGGCTCTCCTCGGCCGTCAGGCCGGAGGCCAGGAAGGCGTCCACCTGTCCTGAATCGTCCAGGGTGGCGATCATGCCGTAACGGGCTTCGGTCAGCGACCGGGCGCTGTCCAGGATCCCCTGCAATACCGCGTCGAGATCGAGGCTCTCGTTGATGCGCAGGCTGGCCTCGCTCAGTTTGGAGAGGCGGTTGCGCAGCGCCTCTATTTGTTGGTCACGCTCGTCGTTTTTCAACTCATCACTCCATCGGAATGCGGGATCCAGGGTCGTCAGGTTCCGGCTGGACGCGGCACGGGATTCGAGGCACCATAGACCCAGCCGGGTCAATTATACCATATTGGGCAAAAAATCACCAAAAAGTTATAAGAAAAGCCTTAAGAGTTACTTATAAGTTACTCATATATCGCTAATATAAAACGATAAGTCATGTGTTTCCAACCAACTTGAATGATTTCAATGTGGAATCGTCTCCGCCAGAGCCGCCGCCCCAATCAGCGCCTTCACATTGAGCGGAACTGAGACGGCGGGATCGAACAGAAAAGACGGCGAGCCAATGCAAGACGCGCCACGCCCTCAAGAGCCGAGCGGGTGCTGGAAAAGGAAACAAGCGACGGGGCGCTGGTTCTGTCATGGCGAAGAGGGCAAGCACTTGGTCGCCGGCGACGATGGGCAGACGCCCCAGCCGCGCTATTGGTTTGCGGTCTATCGCGGCGGTGAGGAAATAGCTCAAGGCGACGGGTATGGCTCGATCCAAGAAGCGCAGGTCGCCGCCGAGGCGGTTTGATGCTCATGGACGGCTTTTGCGCCGTGCGGACGACTTCGGGGGAGCGACCGTCGGCCGGAATACATAGACCTCACACCCGTCCCGGCCGCGGTCGCCGCTGCCGCTATCGAGGTCCGCTCGACCCTTCAATGGGGGGAGAGTACCGTGGACAACGAGACCGTCTTGGCTGTAAGGAACCCGAGAAATCGCATTGGTGGTCCTTATGCTGTGGTCTATAAACACATCAAGCAGGAGTGGGCAATAGTTGCTCTTGGATGGAGAGAAGATGATGTGGAACATCCCACGTTAGGGATACGCTATTTTGGGCCAAATAAGTCGATAGACTTCCCCAGGATTGGCGATCAATCTGCATGGCTACTTCTTCCTGATGCTCTACATAGAGGGGTTCTTTTTGGCCTGCACTTAGAGTCGATGGTTCACTACAGTGTTTTGCAGTTTCTAAGCGGGACGATCTCAGGCCAGCAGCTACGGGAGAGATTGGCTCGGTGAAAGGGGGCGGCTTGAAGGTACTTACTTCTTCAACCGGGACAATGCGGTCGAAGTTCCAGCCAATGCGGTTGGCTGCCAGATGGGCCAAAAAGCCCGCCTCGCCATTGGACAGAGCCACTAAATGGTAGTATGATATTAGCCATCTGCACGAAATTGAACGTTAGTTCCTTACACATCTTAACCCATCTCAACCCAGAAAAAGGAGA
The DNA here is from genome assembly GCA_965217585.1 of Candidatus Latescibacterota bacterium. Lineage (GTDB taxonomy): Bacteria > Latescibacterota > UBA2968 > UBA8231 > UBA8231. Next base: position 7,243,946 of record OZ244561.1, on the reverse strand, counting down.
GGTCTTATGCAACTCTGGAGCAAGTGCATTTTTCTGACCCTACTTTTGGCCTTGCCCGCCGCCCACGCTCAGGCCGAATCAACGGGTACCATTATGGGCATTGTCGTCGATGCTGAGAAAGGGACGATGCTGGATCTCGCCCAAGTCTATATCGCGGAGTTGAACAAGAGCGCGGTATGGGACGCGGACGGTCGTTTCACCATGGCCGATGTCCCCGCTGGCGAGCATCTGCTCGCAGCCGAATTGATCGGCTACGAAAGCGCAGCCACCACCGTCGTAGTCGTCGCGGGAGAGACCACGACCGTCGAACTGGAGCTGATGGCCAAGGCGGTCGAATTGGAAGAAGTGGTGGTGACCGGTACCGCCTTTAAGGAATCTCCCATCAACTTGCCCTACGCAGTTGCGGTGACCGGCCGGGACAAGATGGCCGAACAAGGGTCGCCGCAGGCGGTTGATTTCTTCAAAAACTTGAGCGCCAGCCACGGGGTGATCGGCGAGCGCAGCAGTTGGTACAACGCCAACCAAGCCGCCACTCTTTCCGAGAGCATTGCTAACGTGAACCTGCGCGGACTAGGAGCCTCGCGGACGCTGGTGTTGATCAACAGCCGCCGCCAGACCTATGTCCCGGCGCGCTTGATCGGGGGGCGCTTTGTCGATGTAAATGCCATCCCCGCCATCGCCATTGACCGCGTCGAGGTGCTCAAGGAGGGAGCCTCGGCCATCTATGGATCGGATGCAGTGGCCGGTGTTGCCAATTTCTTGACGCGCGATGACTTCGAGGGTTTTGAGGTCTCGGCCGCGCACGAGTATCTCGCTGGTGCGGGCGATACCAACGCCGGCGCGATCTGGGGTGGGAAACTCGGCAGTGCCCATGCGATTGTTGCTGGGGAATGGAGGGGACGGCAAAAGTTGCCAGCCTCCGAGAGGGACTACCTGCTGCAGCCGTGGCACGGCGGCGGGCAGCGCCTTGGATGGTCGAGCTTGGGGAACCCGGGCACTTTCGCCGTTGGTGCTCCGGCCCCCTGGACCGCTGCCATCCACGCCCCGCGTTGCGAGCAGTTTGGCGGCTTTCGGGAATCTTGGACTTGCCGCTTCCGCTATCAGCAGTATGAGAACCTGATCGAGGACATGAGCCATATCCGTGCTTTTACCGAGATCAACGGTGCGCTGGATAATGGCACGGAGTATCACCTTGAGGGCTTGTGGGCCGAGGCTGAGATTCCCGAGTGGTACACCACGCCTTCGTACCCTCCCTTCCCCTTGACAGATACGAGCATCATGGAGGTCGCGCCCAACCACCCAGGCCGGGAGGCATTCTGTGCGGACTACGGCGCTGAGGAAGGCGACCTGTACTACAACGAATGCCAAGGCGGCGATAACTGGTATCTCAATGGCCGTCCATTTGGCAACTCGGGTCCTGGGCGCATACTGGGCCGCGACTCCCGCACGTGGCGCGTGGCGGCTTCCGCCAATGGCGATTTTGTGGCACTCGGTGATCGAGAGACCCATTTTGATCTAGGTCTGTCCTATTCCCGCACCGAGGGCAACTACAATCTGCCGGGGGTGTACATCGAGCGGCTGTTCCTCGGCTTCCGCGGTTTTGGCGGACCCGATTGCGACGTTGGCGTGGATGCCGATCTTTCGTCTCTTGCTGGGATGCGGCTCGGCCCAATCAACGACCAAGTGGCGGGTCAGGGCGACTGCCAGTACTACAACCCCTTCGGCAATGCCATCGAGTTCGCGGATCAATATGGCGCGGATTTTGCAACTCAAGCGAATCCCGATTACCGCGCCAACCTTGCCAACAGCCCCGAGTTGCGGCACTGGCTCAATCAGGAAGTCGATCTACAGAGTACCGCGGATCTGCTGGTCGCCGATGCGACGCTGAGCGGAACTTGGGTCGAGGACGTCGCCAGTTACGCGGCCGGCTACCAGTTCCGCCTGCTCAATGCCAGCGGCGATCCCAACGACGAGGGTGACGTGACCATCAACCCCTGTCCGGTGGTGGGTGATGACACCTGCTCAGCCGAGGACAGGTTCGGGCCCTATGCGTTCACCAATGTGAATCGGCCGTATGATGAATCGCAGACGGTGCATCGCGTCTTTGCCGAGATTCCCCTGAGCTTGGGATCGCGCTTTGATACCCAACTCGCCGCCAACTACGAGTTCCACGATGTGGCGAGCAGTTTCGATCCCAAGTTTGGGTGGCGCTACCAGCTAGTGGAATCGCCGACTCAATCCGTGTTTCTGCGCGGCTCGGTACAGACGACGTTTCGCACGCCATCGCTGGACGATGTGAATGAAAGCCCGCTTTCGACGCTCGAGTGGATCAATGAAACGGGTGCCTATCAAACGGTGGACCGAATCGGCAGCAAGGACCTCAAGCCCGAACAGGCTTTTACCTATAATGCGGGCTTTGTCTTAGTCACCGAGGAGGGCTTTGATGCGACGTTTGACTACTGGAGCTACGATTTCAAGGATGTCATCGGCTCCATGCCGCACGGGGCCATTACCGCCTTATATGCCGATGAAGCCAATAATGAGGCCCTGAAGCAGTTCATTGTCTGCCCGGACGGGATCGGCAAGGGCACGTGCGCAGCCTCCGAACTGGAGCGGGTGCAAGTTGATATCATCAATTGGCCAGGGGTCAAGACCTCGGGGATTGATTTGCATCTGGGCGGGCACACGGACGCCGGAGTGGGGGAATTTTCGCTCAACTTGGACGCTACGTACACGCTGGAGTACCGGACGAAGGCCCTGATGCTCGGCGATTTGGTGCTGCAAGAGGGGGCAGACGCGGCTGGCTATCTGAACTTTGGCAATCCCATTGCAACCTCGCTACCGAAGTTGAAGGGGCAGGTGTCGGCGGGCTATTACTGGGAAGCCTACCGCCTCGTGAGCTTCTTGAACTACATTTCGTCGTACGAGGACCGGGGATCGATGAACTCCGATAATGCGGCCATTAAAGACGAATTCGGTACCATTGAATCGTTCGTCACTTGGGATGTGAGCTTGCTGTGGGACTTGTCCGAGGGAGTCAATATCGCGCTGTCGGGGATGAACCTGCTCGACACTATGCCGCCGCTGGTCAACATCGAACAAGCGTACGACGGCTTTACCCACGACCCCAAGGGTCGGCGAGTGAAGCTGGCTGTTTCCTATAATTTTGGCGGTTGAAGCCGGACGGCAGCAGCCCAACTAGCCCAACTACACAGGGCCGTCCAATACCAGCTTGGACGGCCCTGTGTAATATTTGAGAGGGGACAGTGACCCCTTACCCCTTCATCCTCTTCTTTTTGCTCCCTGGCCGATTGAGAAACAGATAATCAATCGGATCCTCAATGAATTCCGCATTGTGATTCAGACCGCAATTATCGGGGAAGGCCTTTTCACAACCGGTGTTGAACATCAGCGGTCCGCGATTCCTGTACCAGGAGATGCATTGGACCAGGGCGATCATATGCCGGGGCCGATCGGAACGATTCGGAACCCCTCGATGCCAGAGCCGTACGTCCCGGATGAGCACGCTTCCCTTTTTCGCGCACCCGCTTACGGGGAAAAAAACCTTCCTTTGCGCCTCTTCGGTTTCCTTGTCGATCACCGTTTCCGGGAAGGTGTGCAGATGCGTGCCCGGCCACAGCTCCACTGCCCCGTTCTCTTCCGTCACATCGAGCGGAGAGATATTCGCCACCACGCACGCGGTCGGGTGGGCGGGCTCGTGACCGGGCCATAGATGAGGCCCGTCTCGGTGCAACGGCTGGGTGCCGCTGCCGGGACAATTGGTGTTTCCGTTGTAAAAGCTGTTGAAGATTCCCTCGCCGAGGAGGGCGGTGTTGACCTGAATCACAAACGGATTGGCGACAATCTCGCGAAAGACAAAGGGGGCGAACGGAGGCGGTCCCTGTTGCAGGTGACCTTTGAGACCTCCGGCGCCGCCCCACTGCTCCCGATCGATCAAGACCCTGGAATCCTGATCCATCTTCTCCCGGAGAATATCGAGCGGCTCATGGGGAACCGCGTTTTCGATGACGACATATCCGTCCCGCCTGATCGCCCCCACCGCCTGTTTGAGCCGTCCGGGACTCAGGTGCCGAGATTCCGTTTCCTTCCTGGTAAGGGAAATAACCACCGGCTCTGCCATTCTTCCCGATTCTTTGTCTCTCATGTCATCCACCTCCTGGTTTCGATCTTCTGGCTCGCACTTTCAACTTTTCCGCTTCTTCCGTGTTTCTTCACAGCAGCGCCTCGGTTAGCTCGATAAAATTTCCCACCTCCACATCGGGCCGGTACGGCGTTTCTTCGTAGGGCAGGGTGTTGCGGTTGACGAAGGCCCCCCTCATGCCGCAGGCTCGTGCCCCCAGCACGTCGAATGAATTGGCTGAAACCATCATGCACTGTCCCACTTCTAGGTGCAGCGAGGTTGCGGCCCGACGGTACACCCCAGGATGCGGCTTGAAGGCACCTACTTCTTCAACCGAGATAATGCAGTCAAAGTCCCAGCCAATGCGGTTGGTCGCCAGATGGGCCAAAAAGTCCGCCTCGCCATTGGACAGAGCGACTAGGCGATAGCGCTTCTTTAGCTTTTCGAGGGCCGCCCTCACATCGGCGAAGGGGTTGAGGTTCTGCCAAGCTTCCATGAGCCGGGGGACATCCCCTGCGGCCACGTCTATTCCCTCCAAAGCCAAAACGTAGATCAAGGCCCGCTGCACCGTCTCCAAATAGCCGCTGTGGCCCAACAGGAGGATATTGTCCTGATATTGCTCTAGGCGCTGGCGTGCCCGCCATTGGTTCCACAGGTGCTCGGGCGCTACGGAAGACCCTTTATCGCGCAGATAGGACGCGATGGCCGGGGTCAGGCTGCCGCCCAAGTCGAGAACGGTGCCGAACAGGTCGAAGGTGAGGGCTTGTACTGCCGGGAATTTGGCCATTGATTCGCCTTTATAGGTTTTTGAATACAGCCATCAAGACGCGTTTGCGCATTTGCCTCGCTGTGTTTGTTGCGAGCTAAGCGATTGCGTAATTTACTCTATCTGCGAGCGGTAGAACAAGCACCTTATTAGAATGACTAGTATGCAATGTGTGGCATTGTTGGGCTATACGTAAAAAAACGCGACTTGGCCGACCAACTCGGCGCGCTGTTCGCCGAGATGCTGATATGCATGAGCGATCGCGGCCCCGACAGCGCGGGGTTGGCGCTCTATGGCAATGAGCCGCCGGAAGGCTTTATCAAGGTCACCTTGCGGCACGCGGCCGACGACTACGACTGGCCGGGGCTGGCGGACCAACTCGGCGCACGCTTTGGCTGCGAGGCCAGTCTGCGCGTCAACGCCAATTACGCGGTCATCGCCGTGCGCGCCGACGCCGAAGCGCTGGGGCGGGCGCTGGCTGGCTCAGATCCTGGCCTGACGGTAATGAGCATCGGCCGCAGCATCGAGATCCTCAAAGAGATCGGCGCGCCCGCTGAGATCGTCGATCGCTTCGGCGTGCGCAAGATGCGCGGCACGCACATCATCGGCCACACGCGCATGGCCACTGAGAGTGCGGTGACCACCGACGGCTCGCATCCCTTTTCCACGGGCATGGACCTCTGCTTAGTACACAACGGATCGCTGAGTAACCACAATCGGCTGCGCACGCGCCTGGAGCGCAGCGGGATCGAAATCCGCACTGAAAACGACTCGGAAGTGGCCGCTGGTTACTTGATGTGGCGGATGCAGCAGGGGGATACCTTGCAAGCGGCCCTGCAAGCGGCGCTCGACGATCTGGATGGTTTCTATACCTTTGCCATTGGCACGGTCGATGGCTTTGCGGTCTTGCGCGACCCGATCGCCTGCAAGCCAGCGGTGCTGGCCGAGACGGACGCGTACGTGGCGATGGCCAGCGAGTTCCAGGCGCTATCGGGCTTGCCGGGGATCGACGACGCGGAGGTCTGGGAGCCCAAGCCGGCGCGGGTGTACACTTGGGGAGGAGCCAATTGATGGGCGCGGAGGTTTTCGACTTGGCGACCGGGGCGTTGCGCCAGCTCAATCAGCGCCTGCACGATCTGACCGAGGAGACGGCCAAGACGCCGTGGCGGATTCTGCATCCACGCGGCGCGCACGCGGTGGCCGCCGGGGTTGATGCGCCCGTGGAGATCGATATCGAAGGCCACGTTGGCTACTATTGCGCTGGCATGAATCAGCGCGCCCGCATCACCGTCCACGGGATGGTCGGGGTCGGGGTTGCCGAGAACATGATGTCGGGGCTGGTGAGAGTGAAGGGCCACGCCAGCCAGTGCGCGGGGGCCACCGGACACGGCGGCCTGCTGGTCATTGAGGGCGATGCGGCGAGCCGGTGCGGGATTTCGATGAAGGGGATCGATATTGTGGTCGGCGGCTCGGTCGGCCACAGCAGTTGCTTTATGGCGCAAGCCGGCAACCTAGTCGTCTGCGGCGATGCCGACGAGGCGTTAGGCGATTCGCTGTACGAGGCGCGGATTTTCGTCCGCGGTCGGGTCGCGGGCTTGGGGGCCGACTGCATTGAAAAGCCCATGCGCGACGAGCACTTGAGCACGTTGGCCGAGTTGTTGGCGCGAGTGGGCTTGCCCGGCGTGCGACCCGCAGAGTTCCGCCGCTACGGCTCGGCGCGCCAGCTTTACAACTTCAAGGTAGATAACGCATCCGAGTACTAGACGCTCTATGACGCAACCACACCACGGCCAAGAAGGCCTGCGCGAGTCGGCTACCTTTGGCCGCGACGTCATCTATGAGATCCAGCGCGCTGCGCGCACCGGGATCTACGATATCCGCGGCTGGGGGGCCAAGCGCCGGGTGCCCCATTTTGACGACTTGGTCTTTTTGGGCGCGAGCATGTCGCGCTACCCGCTGGAAGGCTACCGCGAGCGCTGCGACACCGATGTGGTACTGGGCACGCGCTACGCCAAAAACCCGATCCACCTCGACATCCCCATCACTATCGCGGGGATGAGCTTCGGCTCGCTGTCGGCCCAGGCCAAAGAAGCGCTCGGCCGCGGCGCTAGTGAAGTGGGCACGAGCACCACGACCGGCGACGGCGGGATGACCTCGGAGGAGCGCGAACAGTCGCGGATTTTGGTCTATCAGCTTTTGCCCTCGCGCTACGGCATGAACCCCGACGACCTACGCAAGGCGGATGCCATTGAGGTGGTGCTCGGCCAGGGGGCCAAGCCCGGCGGCGGCGGCATGCTGTTGGGCCAGAAGATCAGCGACCGCGTCGCCCAAATGCGGACCTTGCCCAAGGACATCGACCAGCGCTCGGCGTGCCGCCATCCGGACTGGACCGGCCCGGACGACTTGGCGATCAAAATTGTGGAATTGCGCGAGATCACCGATTGGAAGGTGCCGATCTACGTCAAGATCGGCGCGACTCGGACCTATTACGACACGCTCTTGGCGATCAAGGCCGGAGCCGACGTGGTGGTGCTCGACGGGATGCAGGGCGGCACGGGCGCGACCCAAGATGTGTTCATCGAGCACGTGGGGATCCCGACCCTGCCGGCTGTGCGCCAAGCCGTGGAGGCGCTCGACGAATTGGATATGCATCGCAAGGTGCAGCTCATTGTGTCTGGGGGCATCCGCAGCGGCGCGGATGTCGCTAAAGCCCTGGCAATGGGGGCGGACGCTTGTTCGATTGGCACGGCCGCGCTGATCGCGCTGGGCGACAACAGCCCGCATTTGGACCCCGAATACCGCAAAATTGGCTCGGCCGCGGGCTTTTACGACGACTTGCAGGACGGCCAAGACCCGGCCGGCATCTCGACCCAGAACGACACATTGGCCCAGCGTCTCGACCCGGAGGCCGGAGGCCGACAGCTTGCCAATTATCTGCGGGTAATGACTATGGAGTGCCAGACCATTGCCCGCGCCTGCGGCAAATCGCACGTACACAACCTAGAGCCAGAGGACTTGGCGGCGCTGACCATTGAGGCGGCAGCCATGGCCAAGATCCCTTTGGCCGGGACGGATTGGATTCCTGGAAACACGCCAACTAAAGGAGCATGCTGTGACTGAGCGCACTGAGATCAAAGAACGCCTCGCCCAAGAGGGCATTGAATTCCTACTCGTCCAGTTCGTCGATATGACCGGCGCGCCCAAAGTGAAGATGGTGCCGGTGACGGCACTCGACGACGCGCTTGACGAAGGCGCGGGTTTTGCCGGCGCATCTATTTGGGGCTTGGGGCAGGGGCCGCATTCGCACGATATGCTGGCGCGGATCGACCTCGATTCATACGCGCGGCTGTCTTGGCAGCCGAACACCGTGCGCTTTGCCAGCGATCTCTTCGTCGATGGGGATCCCCATCCTTATTGCTCCCGCACCAATCTTCAGAGGGTGCTCGCCGATGCCGCGCAACAGGGCTATGTCTTCAACGTGGGCATGGAGCCGGAGCACTTTCTCGTGGTGCGCGATGACGACGGCTCGATCCGGCCCTGGGATCCGGATGGCGTGGACTCGCTGGCCAAGCCCTGCTACGACTTCCGCTCCATGTCGCCGGCCATGGCGTACTTGCAGGAGTTGACTCGGTCGCTCAACGACATGGGCTGGGGGGTTTATCAGTGCGACCACGAGGACGCCAACGGGCAATTCGAGGTCAACTTCGACTACGCCGACGCGCTGACCACCTCGGACCGCATCATTTTCTTTAAGATGGCCACCTCGCAGATCGCCAAAAAATACGGTGCGATCGCCACGCACATGCCCAAGCCATTTGCCGACCGCACTGGCAGCGGCTTGCACGCGCACTACCATCTGGCCGACGCCCAGTCGGGCGAGAATCTGTTCTTGGACGAGGGGGACGCGCGGGGCTTGGGCTGCTCAAAGATGGCCTACCACTTCCTCGGCGGCATTTTGCACCACGCCCGCGCGCTCTGCGCGGTGACTAGCCCGACGGTGAACTGCTACAAGCGCCTCCAACTCGGCGCTGGAATCTATTCGAGCCGTTCGGGTTTTACTTGGACGCCGGCGTTTATCACCTATGGCGACAACAACCGCACGCAGATGATCCGCACGGCCGGCGAGGGGCATTTTGAAGATCGCACGATCAGCGCCGCGGCCAATCCCTATTTGGCCTTGGCCGCCTATCTGGTCGCCGGGCTTGACGGCATTGAGCGCGGCTTGGAGCCGGGCGAGCCAAATCTGGGCAACATGTACGAGCGCTCCCTCGACGAGATCCAGGCGACAGGGATACAGCTTTTGCCGCAGTCGCTGGCCGAAGCGCTCGACGCGCTGGGCGAGGACGAAGTGGTGCAGAGCGCACTGGGCCCCATCGCCGACGAATTCCTCCAGATAAAAGCCGACGAGTGGGCCGAGTACGACAGCCAAGTCAGCCGTTGGGAGATCGACCGGTATTTGACGTCTGTTTGAGTTTGATGTACGCCCACATTTGCCTTTTTGAGTAAGTTATATTGCTATTACGACGAAAAATCGTTATCATTGAGAAATGATTCACATATTTTCCGTATCCAACTACTACTCGGTCCGCGAGGAAGTAGTTCTCGACCTCCGCATTTTAGGCACTGCTCCCGCCCTGCCACGCTTTCGGCGCAGTACGGCCAAGTCGGATATCCGGCTCCCCTCTGTCGTCGTGCTCATGGGACCCAATGGATCGGGCAAGACGACCCTGCTGGATGCGCTGCTCGCTATCTCCCGCATCGCCTCATCCGCATCTCCTGCTGAAGAGACCAGCCCGCTCACCTTTCTCCCTTTCTCTTCGACGGAAACCAGAGACAAACCGACGCGGTTTTGCGTGGAGATCGAAGCGGATTGGCTGGCACCGGACCAAGCCCGGCACCTGTTCCGCTACGAACTGGCCGTGAAACGCGGTGACGGCGGCGTCAAGGATACCTTCTTTCAGCGCGAAGTGCTGTCCTACTTTCCCAAGGGGCGCCCCCGCCGCCTTTTCGAGCGCGGTGCTCCGGGAGAGCCTATATACGTTTCCAGTGAGCTAGGGCTCACTCCGAGGGATGATCGCCTCAAGGCGATTCGGGAGGACGCCTCGGTGATTGCCACGCTCGCCCTGCTCAATGTGCCTTTGGCGGCGCGTATCGCAAAATGGATGCGCGCTTTTTCTTTTTTTTCTAACATCATTCACCGCGAGAAATGGCAGCTTCCGACCCAAACAATGGTGGACGCATTCGACGAGAGTGCTCCCGAGGTGAGAGATTGGCTCGTGAGACACATCCAGGCCAGCGACTTAGGGATTCAAGACATGCGTATTTTGGAGCAAGCCGACAAGAAGGAGGTGTTCTTCGACCATCGCGGGCTCGACAGGCCGATCCCTTTGCCCTACGAGTCCAGCGGCACGAAACGGCTGTTCCATCTGCTACCTCAGCTCTACCTCGCCCTCAGCGACGGCATTCCCGCGGTCCTCGACGAGGTCGACGGTGATCTTCACGTGGATATCTCCGGCGAAATGCTCGGCTGGTTCCGCTCCCAAGAGACCAATCCTTCCGGTGCACAGCTTTTCGTCTCCTCTCACAATGTCGGCCTGCTCGACAATCTGGAGAAGGAAGAGGTCTTCATCGTCGAGAAGGATCGCGATGGCGCGACCCGCGTGTACAGTGCCCAAGATGTGCGCGGTCTCCGCCGCGACACCCGCCTCTATCCCAAGTACCGGGCGGGGGTGCTCGGCGGTATCCCGAAAATCGGCTGAGGAGCGATGCGCCGCAGGTCGATCGAACCTAGGATGGCGGAGCTCAGGAAGGTTTGGCCCGAGTACAGCAAGCCACCGACGGCGGACCAGTTGAGTAAGCGTTTCGCTTTATCTGATGTGCAGCGGGCGGCCCAGCACGATAGTGAGTTGCAAAGGCTTCTCAAAGTTCTCGGTCTTTGATCTTTCTCGTTCGACGAGAGGAGAATCTCCCCCGTCATGCCCTACCGGTTGCTCAAATACGGCTTCGCGAAGGATTATTCCGAGCCGCGCATGTTCCGCTCGCCCGAGCGGTTGCGCGACCAGTACGAGGTAGTCATCATCGGCGGCGGCGGCCACGGACTGGCCGCGGCGCACTATCTCGCCCAAGAGCACGGGATCAGTGACATCGCCGTCCTAGAGCAGCGCTACATCGGCCACGGCGGTACCGGCCGCAACACCGCGATCATCCGCTCGAATTACCTGACGGAAGAAGGCGCGCGTTTTTACCAATTCAGCGTGGATCTCTACCGCGATTTGGCGCGTCAGCTCGACTACAATCTGTTCTACTCCGAGCGCGGCCACTTTACCTTGGCGCATACGCCGGCCGCGCTGCGCACCCAGCGCTGGCGCGCCGAGGTCAACAAGCACCTCGGCATCAACTCCGAGGTCGTCGGCCCGGAGTTCATCAAGAAGACCATCCCCGAGATCGACCTGAGTTGCGGTGGGCACCAGCCGCCCATCGTCGGCGCGCTCTATCACCCGCCAGGGGCCATTGCCCGCCACGACGCAGTGGCGTGGGCTTATGCGCGCGGGGCCGACAGCAAAGGCGTTGAAATTCACCAGCAGACTAGTGTCACCGATATTGAAATCGAGGATGGCCGGGTCGCGGGCGTGCACACGGACCGCGGTTTTATCCAGACCCGCAAGGTGCTCAGCGCGGTGGCAGGCTGGACGCCGCAGATACAGCGGATGGTCGGGCTGCGCTCGCCGCTGGTGGTACATCCGCTCCAGGCGTTTGTCACCGAGCCGTTCAAGCCGTGGCTCGACGCGATTGTCGTATCGGCTAGCTTGCACACGTACGTTAGCCAATCCTCGCGCGGCGAGTTGGTCGCTGGCGCGTCCTTGGATCCCTACGAGCTGACGTCCATGCGCTCGACGCTCGATTTTGCCGAGGGGTTAGCCGGGCACATGCTCGACCTCTTTCCCTGCTTGGGCGATGTCAAGGTGCTGCGTCAGTGGGCTGGGTTGTGCGACATGACCCCGGATTTCTCGCCGATCATGGGCACGACGCCGATTGCGGGCTTTTACATCGACGCGGGTTGGGGCACTTGGGGATTTAAGGCCTCGCCGGTCTGCGGCTACACCATGGCCCACACCATCGCCCGCGACGAGAATCATCCGCTGATCCGCGCCTTTAATCTGTCGCGCTTTGGCGCGTTTGATTTGGTCGGCGAGAAGGGAGCGGCTTCCGTTGGACACTAGCGACGCAAGGGGAAGGTCGTGAAAATCCTCACCTGCCCAGTCAACGGCCCGCGTCCGTTGGCGGAATTCGTCTTCGGCGGCGAGGTGCGCTCCATGCCCGACGCCAAGCAAGCAAGTGACGCTGAGTGGGCCGACTACGTGTTCAACCGCTGCGGCGAACCGGACATCCAGCGCGAGTGGTGGTACCACAGCGCCAGCAGCACTTGGTTTATCGCCGAGCGCGACACGGCCCGCGACGAGGTCGTCCGCACTTATTTGTGGGGCGAGGAGGACCAAGCGTGACGCGCCGCCTGTCCGCCCAGCCCGGGGAGTGGATCGACCGGACGCAGCCCATTGAATTTCGCTTTGAAGGCGAGGCGTTCAGCGGCTTTGCCGGCGATGTGATCGCCAGTGCACTGCTGGCCAATGGCGTGCAGATGATGGGGCGCAGCTTCAAGTACCATCGGCCGCGCGGGGCGTATAGCTTGGCCGGGCACGACGCCAACGCGCTGTTTACAGATGGCGAGCGCACGCATCTGCGGGCCGACCGCGAGCCGTTGACTGCGGGCATGGATCTGCGGGCCGTCAACACGCTGGGTGGACTGAAGCGCGATTTGCTCCAGTGGCTGGAGCCTTTGGGCCGCTTCATGCCGGTGGGTTTTTATTACAAGACATTTCACCGCCCCCGGTGGCTTTTCCCCTTTCACGAGCGGATCATTCGCCAGATAGCGGGCTTGGGTCAGATCAACCGCGACCAAGCAGCCACGGCTAGCCCCAAGGAATACGCTTGGTGCGATGTGCTGGTTGTGGGCGGTGGTGCGGCCGGGCTGGAGGCGGCGAGGGCTGCGGGGGAAGCTGGTGCTAGGGTTCTGTTGGTCGAGGAACAGGCGCGTGTAGGGGGGAGCTGGGCGTGGCAGCACGGTGGGAACTGCGACGAGCTGGTCGAGGTGCTCGCTGGCCTGCCGAATGTCGAGATCCGCTGCGGGACGGTGGCCGGCGGCCATTACGCCGATGGATGGGTCGCCCTGTTCGATGCCGTGCGGATGACCAAGGTGCGCGCCGAGGCCGTCGTCTATGCCAACGGCGCGATCGAGCAGCCGGCGGTCTTTGGGCACAACGACCTGCCGGGCGTGCTGCTCGGGTCGGCGGCTCAGCGGTTGGTGAAGTTGTACGCGGTCAAGCCGTGCGAGCGGATGGTGGTGCTAGCGGCCAATAGCGATGCGTATAGGATGGCGCTGGACATGCTCGACGCAGGGGTTGAGGTGGCGGCCATCGCCGATTTGCGTCCCAACGCGGCACCGCAGGCCCTAGCCGAAAAAATCGCCGCCGCCGGAGTGATGATCCACAGCGGCCACGCGGTCTATGCGGCGGTGCCCAATGGCCAGAAGAATGGGCTACGCGGTGCCGTGGTGGCCCCGCTATCCCCAGACGGCAGAATAGATTCCCAGCGCGGCAAAGAGATTGCCTGCGACGGCCTTGCCGCGTCGGTCGGCTGGATGCCCAACGCCGCGCTGCCCAGCCAAGCGGGGGTGCAATTCGCCTACGACGAGGCGCTGGAGCAGCTCGTGCCGCGGTCCTGTCCAGACGGGGTCTTTGTCGCTGGGCGCGTGCGCGGGGTGTACGAGCTAGACGCGCAGCGGGAAGACGGGCGGGTCGCCGGGCTTAGGGCAGCGCACTACGCCGGTCACGGCGACGGCGAGGTGCCCACGCCTCTGCCGCCTGCGGGAGAAGCCCCCAGCCACAGCTATCCAATTTTCGCCCATCCGAGCAAAAAGAACTTCGTGGACTTCGACGAGGATTTGCACTTGACGGATTTTGTCAACGCGCACCAAGAAGGCTACGACAGCGTCGAGCTGCTCAAGCGCTACAGCACCGTGGGGATGGGGCCGAGCCAGGGCAAGCTAGCCAACATGAACGCGATGCGGATCTTGGCCAAACTCAACGGCGACACCATCGCAGCGACCGGCTCGACGACCGCCCGCCCCTTTTACCAGCCGGTGCCGCTGGGGCATTTGGCCGGTCGGCGCTTCCACCCGATGCGCCGGACGCCGATCCACGATTGGCATTGCGAGCACGGCGCGGTCTTTGCCCACGCCGGCGACTGGTATCGGCCCGAGTACTATGCCTGCGGCGATGCCAGCCGCGACGCGTGCATTGTGCAGGAGGCGCAGCACGTGCGGGCTGCTCTGGGGATCATCGACGTGAGCACGCTGGGCAAATTGCAGGTTAGCGGCCCGGACGCTAGTGAGCTACTTGAGCGCCTTTATACGAGCCGCTTCAAGAAGCTGATGATCGGCCGCTGCCGCTACGGCGTGGCGCTCGACGAAAGCGGGGTCGTGATCGAGGACGGGGTGATTGCGCGGCTGGCCGAGGACCGCTTCTACGTCTCCACGACCAGCAGCGGCGCGGCGGCCTTTTACCGCGAAATGCTGCGCTGGACCGCGATCTGGGGCTTGGACGTGACCTTGAGCAATGCCACGGGTCAACTGGCAGCGTTCAATCTGGCTGGCCCAGAAAGCCGCGACGCGCTGGCGGCGTTGACGGATATCGACCTGAGATCGGGGCCTTTCTCCTATTTAAGGGTGCGCGAGGGCGAAGTGGCCGGGGTGCGGGCAATGGTGATGCGGGTGGGTTTTGTCGGCGAACTGGGATACGAGATCCACGTGCCAGCTTGGGAAGGGGAGCACGTGTGGCGGGCTTTGGCGGCGGCCGGTGCACGCCCCTTTGGGGTGGAGGCGCAGCGCTTGTTGCGCTTGGAAAAAGGGCACTTGATCGTCGGCCACGACACGGACGCGCTGACCTATCCCCAAGAGGCGGGGTTGGCGTGGACCATTGGCAAAAAAAAGCGCTTCTTCGTCGGCCAGCGCAGCCTGCAAATCCACGCCGCGCGCCCCGTAAAGCGCACGCTCGTCGGCGTGCGGTGGCCCGCTAATTTTGCCGGCAAGCTGCCCGAGGAGTGCAACTTGATCATGCGGGGAGGGTGGATCGCCGGTCGCATGACTAGCATCGCCCCGGTCTCGACGCTGGGTTATCCGCTGGGCCTGGCCTTTGTCGAAGCGGATATGGCCGCGCCCGGCACCCGGGTGGAAGTGCGCTTGGACGATGGTTCGACCAGCATGGCGGCGGTGGTCGCGCTGCCCTTTTACGACCCCGAGGACGCGCGGCAGAAGCTGTGAGGTTGTCGGGGCGGCGCTAGGAAAGGACAGGTCTTGCTCCGACGAGTACCGGCTGCCTATCGCCGGCGCGTAGTGCGCCGCGACCAGACCACGGGCCGGGGTGCTACGGGGCGCGCTTTGCTCACCGGCGGCCTCTTGGCTGCCCTGATCGCCGTCGGCGTGCCCTATGGGGGCATGGTAATACAAGGGTCGCGGCTGGGGCTTTCGTCGGCGACGCCGGCGGCGTTTTTCTTGTTGTTCGTGCTGTTGATGACCGTGCAGGTGGGCTTGGGGGCTGTGCGGCGGGGGTGGGCGTTTGGCCGCGGCGAGTTGGTGACGATCTTTGCGATGATGGCGGTGGCCACGGCCATTCCCACGCGCGGAGTGGTGGGGATGCTGCTGCCGATGATTACTGGCACCTTCTACTACGCCACCCCGGAAAACCAGTGGGCCGAGCTGATCCATCCCCATTTGGCCGACTGGATGGTCGTCGCAGACCCAGAGGCCATCCAGGACTTCTACGAGGGCGTAGGGCGCGATGCGCCGATCCCTTGGGACGCCTGGTTGGTGCCCTTGGGTCGCTGGTTGGCGTTCTACGCGGCGTTCTACTTGGCCCTGATATGCCTGATGAATATCCTGCGCCGCCAGTGGGTCGATAACGAGCGGCTGGCCTATCCTTTAGCGCAAGTGCCGCTGGCCATGGTCCAAGGCGCGGAGGAAAGCCGGCTCGCGCCCTTTTTCCGCCAGCGCCTCGTCTGGCTAGGCTTGGCCATTCCCTTTGTCCTCGGCAGTTTAGAGGCCCTGCATCACTACTTCTCCGCCATACCTTCGCCCGTGCTGGAGACGCGGCTGTCGCTGCTGCGGCAGATCGTCGTCCTGCGCCTCGGCGTCAACTTCCTAATGCTCGGCTTCGCCTACCTCATCGGCGTCCAACTCTCCTTTAGCCTTTGGGTTTTTTATCTGCTTCACGCCCTGCAAGAGGGCCTGCTCCAGAGCCTGCATTTGCACCACACCGCCGAGTTGGGGACGTGGTCCGATGCGGGGATGGGGCACCAGATGATGGGGGCTTGCGCCGTGCTTGTCGCTTATAGCTTGTGGACGGCCCGCGCCCATCTGGCCGAGGTTGGACGCCGCTTTTTGCGCCCTGGGAGAGACGAAGGAGAAATGGCGTCCTATCGCTTCTGCGTCGTCGGCTTGGTCTTGGGTGCGGCGGGCATGGTGGTGTGGCTATGGCAGAGCGGACTGCCGGTGTGGGTCGCCGCGCTGGTGGTGGTGGTGGCGCTGGGCCTTTTGGTTGCGCTGACGCGCATCGTCGCCGAGGCTGGTACTCCCACCATTACTCCGGGCATGGTCCCCGCTGGGTTTACCGTCAGTGCCGTTGGGGTGCCGGCCTTGGGTGCGCCGGGCGTGGTGGCGCTGGGCTATACCTTCGTCTGGATCGGCGACCTGCTGGTTTTTATGACGGCCCCCTTGGCCAATAGTCTGCGCTTGGGCAGCGAATTGGCCGGCGACCGCCGCCGGTTGCTTTGGGGCTTGGCCGCGGCCATGCTCATCAGCCTTTTGCTATCGACCTGGTACACGCTGCGCTTGGCCTATACGCACGGAGCGGTCAACCTCCACCAGCAGTACTTTTCCACCTTTGCCGCCGAGCCGTCCAAGTTCGCCGCGCAGAAACTACTCCATCCCACCGGCCCGGACGCCATTGGCTGGCTGTGGACCGGCGGTGGTGCTCTGCTGATGAGTATGCTGATCGGTGCGCGCAATCACTGGGCTTGGTGGCCGCTGCATCCTTTGGGCTTTGCCGCGAGTATGGGCTGGGTCATGAACCATATCTGGTTCTCGATTTTTCTCGCTTGGCTGGTCAAGACCTTGGTGCTCCGCTTTGGGGGCGCGGCGCTCTACCACAAGACGGTGCCCTTCTTCCTCGGCATAGCTCTCGGCCAGATCGTTACTGCGGGGATCTGGCTCGTCGTAGATGGGTTCACTGGGGCGGTGGGCAACCGCCTGCCGGTGTATTAATTTTTGTTGACGGGAGTAAGGACATGAGCGTAAAAAACGGTATGAGACCGGTGCATCCGGGTGAGATATTGTGCGAGGAACTCGAAACGCTCGGCCTGTCGGCTAACGAGTTGGCTAAGGCACTGGATGTGTCGCCGGACTGCATCACTGCGATTCTCAACGGTCAGCGGGACGTAACTGCCGACATTGCGCTTAGGCTAGCGCGCTATTTCGGGACGACGCCACAGGTTTGGTTGAATCTGCAGAAGACCTACGAACTGTGCCGAGCCGAGATTGAGGTAGGACAGCGCATCGCCGAGCGCGTGAAACCTCGGCGAATAATGGCGTAGAGTCCGATTATACCCTGTGGACCTCGTCGTTGACTCAGCCATCAAGATCCCTTCTTCCGGCAACGAGTCGAAGATACTAGGACACGGCTCTATGCGGCTTGAAGTTCGATTCGGAAGTAGGTGGTTCGTCCTTTCGAGAAATTACTTGACGCTCATAACCCGGATGACGTTCAGCGTCTGATTGATGAACAGGGGAGCAACGCGGCTCCTTGTCAAAGAATTGAGTGTGGGGACTGGAGTTTAAAGGGTTGGCTTAGACCGATTCCTCTTGGGCAACGAAGGAATGACTCGACGCGACCACTCATCCTTGGGGATCATCGTGCTAAATGGACAAACTCTGTGATACCCATTCAGGAGGCACTGAAGGAAAAGGTTCGCAAGTATCGCAAACTTGATGCGCCGCTTGTAGTGGCAGTGAACGCCCGCGACATGTTCTACAATGGCCGAGAGAATGATATGGAGGTGCTATTCGGTAGAGACTGTAAGCCGGGCGTATGGCCTCGCGATAGTCAGGTTGGTGCTGTCTTGAGATTTCAGAGAATTGACTTGTGGAATCTGTGGCACAACCCGTCCGCCTGTCTCTATATAAATCCCTATAATATCAACGCTGTATTACCTGATGCTTTGTTTCGACTGCCTCACGCTAAAGGGTGCGATGGTGAAATGAAGTGGTTCGAGGGTGAGGATATCGCCCAGTTGGTAGAGTAAGTGCGAATTGAAATTGGGTTCCTCAATCAAGGGTAAGGAAACAAGTCTTGACACAATTCAATAGGTAATTACTATAATTACAATTATTCTTTCAGGAGAAGTCCCAAGCAATGGCAACCAGAGACGTCAAACTGATCGCCATCGGCAACTCTAAGGGCATTCGTCTTCCCAAGGTCCTGTTGCAGAAATACGGCTGGGGAGACTCCCTCGTCCTCGAAGAAACCGAAGAAGGAATCTTTCTGTACAGCAACGAAAAGAACAAGCTCTCCTGGAAAGAAACCTACCGCGCCATGGCGGCTGACCGCGAAGACTGGAGCGATCTCGATACTACGGTCGCCGATGGTCTCGATTGATGGCGGCTTTTCCGCAGCGATACGCTATCTACTTTGCCGATCTCAAGCCCACCGTGGGGGGAGAAATCCGCAAGGTGCGTCCGGTGGTTGTGGTCAGTCAGAATGAGATGAATCAGTTTCTCGATACGGTCGTCGTCTGTCCTCTCACCTCCGTGTTACATCCTCAGTGGCGGAGTCGGCTGCATATCCAATGTGCGGGCAAGGAAGCTGAAATTGCCGTGGACCAGATCCGCACGATCAGCAAGCAGCGGCTGAGGGACCAGATCGACAGGTTGTCCGCCGAGACGGCGGCCCAACTCCGACGCCTTATCACGGAGATGTACGGAGAATGACCCCGCGATAAACTCTATGACCACGACGCGCAAAAGCCCCATCGCCCATCTCGTCGCCGACGCACCTGCTCCGGTGCAGGCCGCTTTGCACCATCCGGTTGATATGGTCAAGCTCGGAGCCAAGGGGCCGCGCTTGGTCGGGTGGGCCGCGCAGCACGCGCTCGCATTGCCAGCGCAGATATACGACACGCGGCCCGTGGGAGCGGATGGGGTTTTGGCGCGGGTGGGCACGGGCGAACTGATCTTGGAGTGTCGGCCCGCAGAGGAGTTGTGGGCGCGTCTGAACGCGGCGTTGGAAGCTGCGGAGGCCGGGGTCTATCGGGTGGAGCAGCAGTCGGTGACCTTGGTGGTGCGAGGAGATGATGCCGAGGGCATTTTGGCGCAGGCTTGCGCGGTGGAGCTGGCTCGTAAGCCAGCAGGGCGGATGGTGTACACACAAGTGGCCGGGGCGGCTTGTGGGGTGTTGCCGAGCGGCGAGGACGGGCAGCGCGCGTACCGCCTGTGGGTCGATTACAGCTTGGCGACCTATTTGTGGGAAGCGCTCGCCGCCATTGCCGCAGATATCACTTGCGCCAAAACGCCGGACTGAACAGCACCAAGAGCGTAAAAACCTCCAGCCGCCCAATCAGCATGGCAAAGCACAGAATCCACTTGGCGACCGAATTGATGTCGCCGTAGTGGTGGACGACTTGCCCTAGGCCCGGTCCTAAGTTGTTGATGCAGGCGGCTACCGCGGAAAAGGACGTAGTCAGATCCAAGTCGGTGGCGAGCACGGCGATGAACATGATCGTGAACGTCAGCACGTACACCGAAAAAAACCCCCACACCGCTTCCATGACCCGATCGGGAACCGACCGCTGCCCCACCTTGATAGGGAGGACGGCGTTGGGGTGGATCAGGCGCGTGATCTCTCGGCTTCCCTGCTTTAGAATGAGCAACATGCGCATCGTTTTAATGCCCCCCGCCGTTGAGCCAGCGCAGCCACCGACAAACGAGCCGAGGAACAACAAAAATGGCAGCACGCTGGGCCAGATCGAATGGTCCGCAATGCTAAAACCGGTGGTGGTGACAATGGACACGGTGGCGAATATGCCGTAGCGCAGGGACTCGCCAGCGCCGTACGCGTTGTGCGTAAAGAGTATCAGCGAGGCGATTAGGATGGTGATTAGCAAAATAACTAGATATGTGCGGCATTCGGGGTCGGTGCGATACGGATGCAGCGACCGCTGGCGGAAGGCGTAAAAGTGCAACGTGAAGTTTATGCCCGATAGCACGATAAAAAAGATGGCGACCAGCTCAATGGCTTGGCTGTTAAAAAAGCCGATGCTAGCGTCGTGGGTTGAAAAACCGCCGATGGCAACCGTTGAAAAGCTGTGGGCGATGGCGTCGAACGGCTCCATGCCGGCCAGCCAATAGGCCAAGGCACAGGCTACGGTTAAACTCAAGTAGATAAACCAAAGGGCCTTGGCGGTATGGGTGATCCTCGGCGTCAGTTTTGAATCCTTAATGGGACCGGTGATCTCGGCGCGAAAAAGCTGCATCCCGCCGATGCCGAGCATGGGCAACACGGCAATGGCGAGGACGATGATGCCCATGCCGCCCAACCACTGGAGCTGCTGGCGGTATAACAAGATGGAGCGGGGCAGGTCGTCTAGGCCCTGGATGACGGTAGCACCGGTCGTGGTCAAGCCAGAGAGGGACTCAAATACGGCGTCGGTAAAGCCCAGTTTAGGCTGGTCGGACAACATCAGCGGGAAGGAGCCGTACAAGCCCAAGACGGCCCAGAACAAGACCGTTACCAAAAAGCCGTCCCTGATCCGCAACTCGGCGCGCTGCCTGCGCACGGGCAACCAGCACGCCAGCCCGGTGCCGAGCGTAATGGCAAAGGCCAACAGAAAGGCGGTTGCCGCTCCGTCGCGGTAGAAGAGGGATACGCCGGCGGGCACTAACATGGTGACGCTAAACAGCGTCAGCAGGACGCCCAGCACCCGAAATGTCCCCGCGGGGTGCATACGTTAGTTCACCCCCCGAAGATCTTTCTCACTTCCTCGTGGACGTAGTGCCGGGCGAAGACCACGGCTTTGTCGCCGGACTGGATGTGCGTGTCTCCGCGAGGGATAATCACGCTATCGCCGTGGACGACGGCTCCGATGATCGAATCCCTGGGCAGGCGGATAGAGATCAGGGGTTTTTGGGTGATCTTGCTGCCGCCGTGGGCGATGTACTCGACCGCTTCTACGTCGAGGCCGGGTAGGCTGGCAATGGAGGCGATGCGCTGATGCCGCACGTAGCGCTGGACGGCGTTGACGGTTAAGAGCTGTTTGCTCAAGACCGAGTCTAGACCGATGGCCGGCGTGATGGGCATGTAATCGACGTTGTTGACCAAGGCGATGGCGCGCGGCACTTCGAGGTGCTTGGCGACTAGCGTCGAGATGATGTTGACCTCGTCGTTGCCGGTAACGGCGATAAAGGCGTCCATGTCGGCGAGCCCTTCGACGGCCAACAGATCGTAGTCCGTGCCGTCGCCTTGGATGACCAGCACGTTGGCGAGTTGGTCGGCGATTTGCCGGGACCGATCAGCGCGGCTTTCGATGAGCCTGACGCGCATCTGTGAGGCAAGCTCTTGGGCGACGAACTGGCCGATTAGGCCGCCGCCGAGGATCGCGATATCCTCGATGCGGTGGTCGGCGAGCCCGGTTAAGCTGACCACGGAGGGAAGGAAGTCGGGATCGCTGATGACGAAAATCCGGTCCTCTGGCAGCAGCTTGGTGGTGCCGCGGGGGATCAAGGTCTGCTGCTTGCGCTGGATGGCGACGATGCGCGTGGGAATGTCGGCAAACTGCCGGCCCAATTCGGTCAGAGGAGCGTGGAGCAGGGAGGACTGGTGATCTAGGCGCATGCCGAGCAAGACGAGCTTGCCTTCGGCAAACTCGACCAGATCGGTGGCACTGGACTGGCGGATGAGGCGGACGATGGCGTCGGCGGTTTCCTTCTCGGGGTGGATGAACTGATCGACGCCGAGTTCTTGAGGGCTGAAGATAAAGTCGGGCGCGGTGAATTCGGGATTGCGGATGCGGGCAATGGTGGATTCGACGCCCAGCTTCTTGGCCATTCTACAGGCGAGTAGGTTGACCTCGTCGTTGGTGGTCATGGCGGCGACGAGATCCACCTGCTCGATGCCGATCCCGCGCAAGTCCTGCAAACTAGTGCCATTGCCCTCGGCGACGATGATGTCGAGCTGTTCGCTGACGCGCTTGACGCGACTGGGGTCGGTGTCAATCTGGGTGATATCGTGCCCGTCTTGGCTCAGTTGCTTGCTCAACTGGAAGCCGATGGCTCCGGCACCTATGACCAAAATGTGCATGGTTTTTAGTCGAATTTCGCAGCGAAATTAGAGTATAGAAGCTAAAGACGATGTGCCCTCTGCGCTAACTCAGTCGATGTGAAATACCTCGCGCAGGTCCTTGGCGCAGGGGCTGTCGTCCGGGTTGGAGGCCATGATGTCCTTCATGTAGGTCCACCACCGGCGGCAGTCCGGCGTCTCGGCGATGCGATTCCAGCGCTCCTCGTCTTCGAGCTCCACGTAGGCAAAAAGCTGGTGGGTGTCTGCGTCGAGGAAGATGGAGTAGTTGTGGACGCCGTGTTCCACGAGGGTCTGTTCCAGCTCGGGCCAGATGGGGTTGTGGCGCTTTTCGTATTCGGCGTGTTGGTCGGGATTAACCTGCATGACAAAGGCTTTGCGGATCATGGTGTTTCCTTTTGGATGGGTTAGCGAATCAGGACCAATTTGCGCGTCAGGGTCGCGTTGGCCGTTTGCAAGCGGCATAGGTACACTCCGGTGGCCAAGCCGCTGCCGTTCCAAGAGACGGTGTGCCAACCAGCGGACCGCACGCCTTGCGCCAAAATCGCTACCCGCTGCCCCTTGAGGTTGTACACGGCCAACTCGACCGGCCCGGGCACGTCCAGCGCAAAGCGGATGGTGGTGTGGCCGTTGAAGGGGTTGGGCGCGTTGGCGACGAGGGCTGTTCCACGGCTGGCCGCCGCGTCCTCAGCCTCGATGGCCGTGGCGCGTGCACTCGTTGCGAATTGGGCGAACCACAACTGGTAGTTGGGATGGCCGCCCGCGCTGAATACCACGGTGGGGACCGGTGGCACGAGGCTGCCGCTGGCCGCGGAGATGCCGTGCATGAAAAAGGTGGAGACCAGCCCGTGTTCCTCCAAGCTTGGCAGGGGCTCTACGCTCCAGCTCGCCCCGGCGTCCTCCGAGGTATAGAGCCGCAGTTCTGCGCCATAGGTGCTGGGGATCCACAAGCGCGCTGGCTCGTCGGGCGCGTGGAATACGGCCGCGACTTGCGAGGGGCTGAGGGCTTGGCCGCTCCAGGCTTGCGTCTGCGGATCGCGCCGGAAGATGTAGAGCTGGTTGGTCGCCTCCTCGTCGGGCTGGTACTGTCCGGTGACGTAGATGTGGCCGTCGGGCGTCCGCAGCATGGCCTCGCCAAAGGCCATCTCACCTTGCGCGAGTACTTCGGGTTGGGGCGGCTCGGTTGGCGCGTAGGGCAGGTGCATGTAGAGGATGCGGTCGTAGCGGGCCGTTGGATCGGGCTGGTTGCTCACGAGCAGATGAACCCCGGTCGCGTCGGGCTGGACGATGGGGTATAGCCAAGTGGTAAAGGGTTCATCTTGCCGCTGGGCCGGGGCCAAGACAAAGGGGCCGGTCCAAGTCTGAGCGTCCAAGTCGAGCACGGCTAGCTGGAAGGTATAGGTGGCAGGGTCGCCGATATAGGCAATGACGAGCTGCTCCCCGTGGATCCCGGCCCCCATGTACCCAGCCTTGCCGATGGACGATGGCACGGGCAACGGCTCAAAGCGGTCGATCTGTCCCGGCTCGGTCGCTCGCAGCACGACGGGCGGACCGTTGATGGTGGGGTAGATAAGGATTAGACGCTGCTGGCCGTCGAGGAGCAACAGGCCCGGCTGGTAGTTGAGGCCGTCCCACGTATAACCGCGCCGCCAGTGGCCGTTTTCCAGCTTGTAGATCGCTCCCTGCGCCGTGGCCTGCTCGGGCCCCCACAGCCCCAGCGTGTAATAGGCCGTGCCGTCGAAGATTAGTTTGGGCGCGTTGTACCCCCAATAGGAGCTGACCCAAGCGACGCCCTCGTCGATTTTGGACAGCCGCACATCCACCTGCGTCCACCCCGGGCTGGCCCACAAGGCTAGGAGCAGTAGCCAGCGCAACATGGGGTCGGGAGGTCGTCTAACGCGCAGCAACCGTAGCGCATGATCTGTTCGCGGGGGGTCATGGCCGTTTGCTCCTTTTCTTAAAGCTGTGCCAAGTGTCCGGCATTTCGTCCGCTGAGTCAAATTACACGTATATTACGGCGGGAAAAGGAGACTTCAGAAATTGAAGATCATGTTGCCCTCGACGCCGTACGCCCCGTCGATGAAGAGCCACAGGCAGGCCGTGGTGAATTCGCCGAGGATCAGCCCCAAAAAGAACGGCATCAGGGCGCGGTAGGCGCGCACTCCGCCGTAGCGCAGGATGGTCGCCTTGCAGAGCCAAGCCAAAAAGATGGACAACCAGCCATAGTAAACGATGGTAAAGGTGGAGGCGATGGGAAAACCCAGAGGATGCAGGGGCCACCACGCGAGGCGGTGGCGCAAAAAGAGCAGAGCCGCCATGACAAAGCTCCCACTGGCGGTGAAGGCGAGGCGCGGGGCAAACGACGGCTCGGGTGCATTGTACACCGAGGCCATATAGGTAAAGGGCCAGCGCGGCGCGCCGCTAAAGTACCAGCCGTGCAGGTTGATGCCGCCATAGGTATAGGCTAGGGTCATGGTAAACCAGATCGAGCCAAGCAGCCCTACGGCGATGGCGGCGAACAGCGCCCCAAGCAGCCAGCGCGGCGCGGGCGAGTCGCCGGAGGTGAGCTTGAGGCTATGCATGACCGCGTTCATCATGTTGGCCGCGGTCTCGCCCATCCACACCGTGCTCAGGCCCAAGCCGGTCATATTGCCCAGGCCGAGGGTCTCGGGGCCAATGCCTCGGGTGATGAACGCCTGCGGGGCCATCGGCGTCTGGCAGCCGGGGATCCCGGCCTCGCAGACGATGCGCGACAGACCGATAAAGACGATGAGTGCCCCTGCCACCAGCAGCAGGGCCGCGTACAGGGAGAGGCCGGTGAGGGTCAGCCAAGCCACCATGAATGCCACGCCGACTGCTAGGCCGCCAAAGGCCGTGCGCGGGGCCATGAGTTCGCCGGGGGCGGGTTCGCCTTTTAACGCTTGGCTCCACAGGCGGCGCAGATGAGTGCGGGCGGTCCACAGCACGAAGAGGGCCAGTACCAAGAGGCCGCCAGCCTGCTGATGGGAAACGGGGACCGAGCCGCCGCCCGAGGTCCAGATATCGCCCCCGCCGATTACGAGGCCGATGCGGGCGAAGACGACTCTCTCTAGGGTGTAGAACAAAAAGAAAAACCAGATACTGAAGGAAACGCTGAGCGCCATCAGGTAAGCTAGGCCCAAGATCGGCAGGTTGATCCGCCAAGGCAGGCCGACGCTGCCTTGGAGCAGGGTCAGGTTGCCGGTCAGGGCGATGGGCTGGAAGGCGTCGTGGTAGTAGTTGAGCGAGTTCCACGAGAGGATGAGGAGCGGCACGGCAAAGCCCAGCCACAGCAGGCGGTTCTTGAACAGACCACCGAGGAGGGGCGCGGAGTCCGCGCCTTCGAGCATGGCTAAGGGCAGGCGGGTGAGGGGGAAGACGAGGCGCTCGTTGGCGACCCACTGGCCTCTGAGCAACACGCCGAGGCAAAAGAGGACCCAGTAGAAGGCGAAGATAAAGCATGTCCAGGCGACTAGCGGGCGGCTCCAAGCGGCCCAAGGTATGGCGCTGCCTTGGGGCAGCCCTTCGTAGAACAGGCGCACGGCCTCGGTATCAGTGGGCGCCAGCCAAGGGTGGATATATTCGACGAAGAGTTCCTGCCAGGCATTCTCCGGCGTGGCGTAGTACGCGGCCCCGGTGATGACCGATAGGAAGCTGCCGGTGAAGCCGGTGGTGACCACGACCGCGCCGACCAGCATCATGGCGTACACGGCGATGAGCTCGGCGCGGGAAAAGGCCCACGCGCGGCCCAGCATCTTGAGCAGGGGCAGGGCCGCGGCTGTCAGCAGAAAGAGGAAGAGGACGGCGATTACGGGGATGGCATTGCTGGTGATCTGCGATCCCTTGACTATGAGGATCCCCCAAGGGCTTAGCACGCTGATCGCCCCTACGAGGAGCAAACCCGTGAGAACGGTGCGCCAAGAGCGGGCTGATAGGGGGATGGTGCTGGACGTGGGGAGCCGCCTAATTAAGACTGCGGATGAAGTAGAGCAGGCGCTTGAAAAACCCCGGCCGGATGCCAGGGGCCTCGGTGCGCTGGGCCACCACGTGGTAGGCTTGGAGTTGGCGGTTGTGCATGGCGCGGGCCCCGCCCCACAAGTACAGGCGGAAGGCGCGGAAGACCGCTTCGTCCCAGCGCTCGACGACGGTCTGGCGGTTGACCTCAAAGCGAGCGGCCCAGTGGCCCAGCGTCAGGGCGTAATCGTGAGTTTCATCTACCACTTCCTCCACCTTGAAACCGTGCATGAGAAATTCTTGCAGCAGGTCGGGCAGGCACAGGTACGTGTGGGTGCCGGGGTAGATATAGCGACGCACGAAATTGCTCACCTTGTATTTCTCGAGCGTGGCCGAGGCGTCCAGATAAATGCGGCCCCCGGGCTTGAGGCACTTCCACACTTGCGCGGTAAAGTCGCGGTAGTGGGGGATGTGCTCGATGACGCCGAAGATGACGATGGCGTCGTACGGCTCGTGCGGCTCGTGCGCGAGGAAATCTTCGAGGCGAATTTGGCAGGTCGCCAGCCCTTGTTCGGCGATGAGGTTTTGGTGCAGCCGGTACGAGTCCTCGGCAATGGTCAGGGCCGTGCAGTGGATGCCGCGCGGGCCGGCATAGCGGGTAACTGCGCCCCAGCCCGCGCCGATGTCGAGCAGGCGGTCACCCGCTTGCAGGTGTAGGGCTTGGGCCATGGCGGCAAATTTGTGCTCGGCGGCCTGTTCCAGCGTGTCGTCGTGGTGGTGGAAGAGGCAGTGCGAGTAGAGATGGTACTGGCGATCGACGAACGCCAAGTAGAAATCGTCGCCGAAATTGTAGTGGTGCGCGATGGAAACGCGGTTGAGGCGAATGCGGTTGCTCCAGAAGAGTTGCAGATAGACCCGTAACAGGAAACTGAGGCTGACATTGCCTCTGAGGTACTGGCGCAGATCTAGGAAGCAGCGCACATCGCCTTCGATCTCAATCTGGCCCTCGATGTAGGCGCGACAGATGGCGTATTCGTCGAGTCTTTTGCCGAGCACCTCGTCGGAGTGGAAGACGACGCTAAAGGCCGGTTCGCCAGCCGGCCCCAAGCGCAGGGTCTCGCCTTGAGCAAAGGTGAACTGGCAGGGGACGGGGACATCGGCGAGAGCGGTGTGAAGCAAGCGGGCGGCAGCGCATCGGGGCTGGGGAGGCGGGGCTTGGTGTAACTGAGGTTGTGCGGTCATGGCGGTTTTTCCGGTGGCATTCCGGCGGTGATTTCTGCGGCGTAGCTAGCCGAGCAAGAGGGGAGACGCTCAGTGCTGGCGGGGTTACAGATTATGAAACTTTGCCCGACCTGTCAAGGAAATGGGCAAGAGGAGAGAGGTCATGCAGGTGATTGGATGGGGCAGGATGGTGTGGAGTATAGGCGCGGTTGCGTGGTTGGGCTGCGCTCCGGTCGAAACGGATCGCCCGCCCGCGGCTGCCGATGTCCAGCGCGCGGTGCCGACGGGCGACATCCCGCGGAGCGCGTGGCCAGAGGCCTGGTTCCGGCCGCCAGCCACGGCTGCGGACGTGGGATTGCAGACCTTCCGCCAATCGCCTGTACTCGATGAATTGGTGGCTGCCGGTGAATTGCCGCCGGTTGGCTGGTGTACGACTGGCGGCAGCGGCAGCCGACCAGCTCTGGGGGCTCGGGCCTGCTCAAACCGTCCGGGCGCTACAACTCGTGGTTCAGCAACCTGCTCATCGCCACCGATGCCAAGGGCCAGCACTATTTGGGGGTGACGATCGGCGACCTGATCAACACCACGCTGACGCCAATGACGTTCCGCAAAACCCGGTTCAATGGGGTGCAGTTCGACTATGCCGCCGACCGCTTGGCCGCTACCGTGCTGATGTCGCGGATCAGTCTGCCGGTGGACCAGATCGCACCGGGTATCCGCGTCCCCATCGTCACTGAGAACTTTACCAACCTGCTCGGCTTCCGGGGCGAATGGAAGGCCCTCGACGCCGTGCGTTTGGGCGCGACTTTTGTCAACGCCCACAACGGCCGGGCGCAAGCCGACCGCGGCGGCAATCCCTTCAAGGGCAAGCTGACCAACGGCCAACTGGAGAATCGTCTCAACTGGATCATCGTCCGCATAACGGACGACTCGCCCGAGGACGGCGTGGGCGGGCCTACGGTTTTCGACCAAGACATTGAAGTGCATACCCAAATCGGTGGTCGCGACACCGTGCTAGTTGGCAGCCAGATCGGCTTTCAGCCGCAGGTGGAGGGTGGTACCACGCGCAATGGCTTCCCCGTTGCCGAAGGAACTGGCAGCGAGGGCGAGATCACCTATCGGTACAATTTCTCTTCTGAGGAGCCGGCAGTAGTGGCGCTGGAAGACATTATCGACGATGCCGATTTGGTCAACAACATCACCGCGGTGAAGTTCCGTTTCCTACTCAACAACGATTATCGAGTCGATGTCACTTCAGACGTCCAGACCGACAACGAACCTTTAGGTGCCCAATCCAAGTTTGTAAACGTGGTGCGAGCGGCGGACAATGTCCAAGACAACTCCAATCAGCAGTGGGTCGTCTTCGACTACGGCTTGCCGACGGCGACCCAGGTTTTCGGCTTCAGCTTCGAGGTTAGCGATTGGGCGGGCTTTCGGGTGTACGCCGAGTACAATGTCAACCACCAGTTTCGGCAGTATCCCAATATCGCCCGCAAGACGCACCACAGTGCATCCGGCGTGTTGGGGGATGAGTCGGCGACGGGCTGGATGGTCAACGTCGGCAAAGAGCACTACCCCTTCTTCCTCTTCGGCGAGGCGTTCGGCATGGACGCCGAATACAACACTACGTCGTTCCTCGTCGATCAGGGCGGGCGGATCAATTACAGCGACGACGAAGAGGCGCGGTCGGAGTTTATCTACGACTTGGTGGATGACAACGACGACAACGACATCCGCCTCGACCAGCGGCGCGACAAGGAGGGGCTGGCCGATGGGGCGGTGTTTCCCGGTCTCGACGAAAACAACGACTTCATCTCCGATTTCAACCAGAATAACACTCCAGTGCGCCCCAATTTCATGCCCGACTACGAAGAGCAGTTTTTGCGCCACTACGTCGATCGGCCGGAATTCGTCTTCGCCATCGACTTGAACAACAATGGTTGGGGCGAGCGGTTCGAAAACGACGACGAGCCGGATTATCCCTATAAGCGCGACCGGCGCGGGTACAACGCCTACTTGGGGGCGTGGCTGACGCCGGAGCTGAAGTGGATGGCGGGGCAAGAGCAAGTGCAGCGCTTGTCCACCGGCGCAAAGAACCTGACCCGCTACGCCCTGCTGGCCTACGAGCGCAATTTCCCCAGGGTGGGCAACGCGACGTTCTACAACATGTTCAAGCTGGTGCAGGACGACATCGCCGCCGACGTGGTCCAGTGGGTGACGGCGCGACCCGAATTGGGCCGGCCGCTGGACTCGCCTGGGTCGATGCAGCCGATCATGGATCCGCTGGCGATGCGGGACGCGCTAGTCAACCGGCTGTGGGCTGGTTTCACCGGCAAGACCTACAAGGGCATCAATAGCGAGGGCAAGTTCATTCACGAGTTCATTCGGCAACGCGACGCCAATGCCCGCGACCGCGCTTCAAGCACGAACTCTTCATGGACGACACGCCCTACAATATCGGTCGCCTGACCGGCGCTTCGACGGCCGAGCGCCAGGACTGGAGCGGGATTTTCTCGCTCTTGCTGCGGCGTCCCTTTTTGAACCGCGTGTTGCTGCAGTTGGGAGTCGAGCACCTGATCTTCCGCGATTTTACCCAGGATGAGACGGCTGCCGACTTGCGCGGTGGCGATACGACCGGAGATTTCGACGAGACTTCGCTCGCCGTGCAACTTTCCATCGACACACCGTATCTGGGCTATACCCTGCAAACCCTGATGGGGATAAGGGTGAGCAGGCGCTATCTGGAGCGCTTTGAACAGCCGAGCGCTCGGGAGACGGGTGCCCTCTCTTTCGTGACGGTATATGGCAGCATCCGCTAGCGCCTGCTGACCGTCGTGCCGCGGTTTGATTCATTCCACCTAAAAAATTGTGAGTTTATCGAGTCTATGAAAGCGTACCTGTTCTTAGTTTGCAGTGGGATTGCCCTAGCACTTATGGGCTGTACAAAGGATGCCGAGGAACTGGAAAACCCCGTTTTGGCCGAAGTGGGAGACCGCCGAATAACGGCCTCCCAACTGATAGCCTTTGAACAGCGCCTGCCGGCGGAGCTAAAGACGAAGAAATCCGGAATGGACGGCTACCGCGACTATCTACAGACGATCATCGACAAGGAGATTTTTCTCCAAGAAGCGATCAAAAGGGGGCTTGACGAGGCGCCGGAGGTGGCGCAGAAGCTGCGCAAGGAAAAGGCCGAACGAGTGTTGCGGCTGTTGTTCGAGCGCGAATTCCTTTCCAAGGTTCGCGTCGATGAGCAGGAGTTGCGGGCGGCCTACGAGGCCGCGGACAAGGAGCGCGAGGTGAAGCTGCGCCTGATCATCGTTGCCACACAGGCCGAAGCCGAGGAGATCCGACAAAGCCTCGCCGACGGGGAGGATTTCACCGCACTGGCGCTCAGCCGGTCACTGCACCAATCGACGGCACCGCAAGGTGGGGAATTGGACGGCTACCTGACCGCCAAGCGCATCCCGACCTACCTGCAAGAATACATAAACGCGCTTGAGACCGGCGAGTATTCCGAGCCGATTAACCTGCCCAACGGCCAGTTCGGGATCTACCAAGTCATGCACGCCCGGCCCGAGTTATTCACCGCACCAGAGGAGGTCACGCTGCAGGAGATCATGGTGCAAACCCGGGAAGAGGCCGTGGAGATCAAAGAGCGAATCGAGGCGGGTGAGGATATGGGAGCACTCGCCGACGAATACACCTTGCGGACGGCGGGCAAAGGCGCGCAGGGCAAATTCCACATCCATGCCTCTGAACAATCCTTCTACCGAGAATTGATCGACACCGTGCGCAGCGTTGCGGTCGGTCCGTTGTACGGTCCGCTAGCGGTGACGGTGCAGGCCGCCCAAGTGGCCGGGCCGGAGGCCATGCTTCGGGGCGGCGAGTACTATTCGGTGTTCAAGGTGCTGAAGTCGAATTTCGGCAGCACTCCCGAGCCTTTTGACACCGCGGCGAAGCGGGCGCGGGCACTGTTGAAACGCGTCGAGGAGAGCCGCTTGGCCGATGCGTTTCTGATGGGGTTGCGGCGGGAATACGAAGACAGGGTCGTCGTATATGAGGACAATATCGAGACGTTATTGCCCCAATAGGCAGGTGTGCGTTTGCTGACTTCTAAGCTCGTTCAGCCTGTTACTTGACGAGATGTAGGGGGTATGGCACATTACCATCAGGTCGCAAACTGACTAGGTGCTGACTAATTTGGCAGAAGCCAAAAGAAAATTTTCAGACGGAGTGCCATAATGTCTAAAATTACATTTGAATGTCCAGATGATATTCTGCAAACTCTCAGCGAAACGCCTGAACGCTTCGCCGAAAAAGGACGTCTGCTGATAGCCATCAAATTATTTGAACTCGGACGTCTGTCTTCTGGGCAAGCCGCTCGGTTTGCAGGTATGGAACGCATTGTGTTTTTAGATGTCTTGAAGTCCTACCAAGTATCGGCCATCAATCTGCCCCCGGAAGAATTGGCAAAGGATTTCTTCCATGCCAAGAACCTGTAGCGTCGATACATCCCCACTACTTTACTTTTACCGAATAGACCAAGTACTGACCAATTTGGCATAATTCAAAGGAGAATCACAATGACAAATATGTCTTTTGATGATTTCGTGAACCAGCAGATAGCCAAGAAAGAACCACCAATCGACTGGACCCAAATACGCGACGATTGGATGAATCATCTCGATGAATTCTATCAGCTAGCCGAAGGATTCCTACAGAAATACATTGACCAAGGTAAGGTCCATATTACATGGGACACAAAGCAGCTCAATGAGGAACACATTGGTAGTTATGATGTGAAATCTCTTGAAGTCCATATTGGTACCATCAAAGTTCAATTCGAGCCCATCGGTACAATAATTTTCGGTGCCAAAGGTCGTGTGGACATGCACGGGCCGCATGGTACGGTCAAGTTTGTTCTTGTCCCGAAAACAGCTTCTTCCTCTACGATCCGCGTCATCGTTCGAGACTCATCTAGCGAAACAAAGGAGGAACCGGAACCTATTGTGGAGGAGTGGGCATGGAAAATAGCTACACGGTCTCCGAACATTAAATATACCGAACTTGAAGAGGAGTCCTTCCTTTCCGCAATAATGGAAGTTGCGAATGCCTAGTGCTCGGAGAATCACCTTTTCTGGAGAACATCTCTCACTTGTCGAGATTGTCCAATATTATAGCGACATCGAAGCATCCGTAAAGAACTACTTTTCCTTTAGTAACTCCTACTTAGGCGATCGTTTCGTAGGTTATACACCACTGGAAATGGAACACGAGATGTACTCCGTTCTTGCAGAACATGCACTGAGTACATCCATGAGTATCTTAGCCTCTTTAGAAGCGGCTTTCCGTATGGACTTTTTGCAGCGTTGCTATAAAAGACAAAAAGACCCTCTATCAAGGTCCTTTAGAACATTATATCAGAATAAGGGTCAACATGTGCCGCTAGGGGATATTTTTTTGCAGTGGAAATCGTATTCGACTGTTCCCCTATCTATCATTTCAGACTTAGAGCAAGCCTTTAAATATAGACATTGGCTTGCACATGGCCGGTACTGGACGAAAAAAATCGGTCGAGAGTATGACTATGACTATATCTACGCGCTTGCTGAGTCGATATATGACTCATTCCCTTTTGAAGAGTGACCGGCGGTGCCTATGCGGTTATTCATGTTCTGAGGAGGACAAATCGTGAAAATCACTAATGTAGAAGTCATTCATTTTCGCACCAAACACCGCGGCCGCAGTGCCGGCTCGCGCTGGGGCTACGGCGTGTGGATTGACGACGAGGAAGTGGAAGGCACTGGTGCGATCACCAGAATCTCTACCGACGAAGGCGTCACAGGGCACATGCTGGGCGGCAACAAGGCGACGATGGAAGGTGCCGCCAAAAGCCTGCTAGTCGGCGAGGATCCCCTCAACCGAGAGAAGCTATGGCATTGGATGGACCAGATGTCCACGTTTGGCCACAGCCTCGCCGAACACGAACTTGGCATTGTCGATTGCGCGCTGTGGGATTTGGCGGGGCAAAAAGCCGGCATGCCCGTGTACCAACTCTTGGGTGGCACGCGCGACAAGGTCGAAGCATACGCCAGTACCTACCCGAACTTGGGCGGCCCCAAGGTGTATGAAGATCTGGCGCGAGAGTGCGTAGTGCGCGGTTATAAAGCCTTCAAAGTACACGCCAACATCTGCTGGAATCCGCACACGCGGGAGCCTGCGCCGCAACTGCCGGGATTTCCCAAGGAGGATGTGGAGATCTGTCGCGCCGTGCGCGAGGCCGTGGGCGACGATATCGTGCTGATGCTCGATCCGTTCGGCGTCTATACTCTGGAGGAATCGCTGTGGGTTGCGCGGGAATTGGAAGAATTGAACTACTATTGGTTGGAACACCCGATGGTCGAGACGCGGGTGGAGTCCTACCGCCGCCTGACGCAGCAAACTACCATCGCCATCTGTTCCCCCGAACACGTCAAGGGCGGGCCCTTTGCGCGGGCCGAGTGGCTGTTGCAGGGGGCCTGCGACATGCTGCGCATCGATGTGAATTACGGCGGCATCACCGGCTGCTGGAAGCTGATCAATTTGTGCCAGCTCTACGGCGTGCAATGCGAACTGCACGGGGTTGGTGCCCCGCATGTGCATTTGGCCGCGGCTACTCCCGAAGCTACTTGTCGCTATTACGAGCGCGGCCTCCTGCGGCTCGGGCGCGATTACGACGAGAGCCCACCGCATCTCGATCAGATTGCCGATCCCATGGATGGCGAAGGGTGCATACACGTATCGCAGGAACCAGGGCTGGGCATAGCCTACAACTGGGATTATATCGATGACAATCGGATTTGAGCGGAGGAACCGACACATGCAAAGAAGCTGCAGCGCGATCCTAATCGTTGGCGTGCTGTGGGCACTGTCCGCCGCCGCACTGGAACGGCCGGATACCACCTTCAAAATTTTTCAGTTCCCCGCCGATCAGATCCCCCGCGTCGATGGAGATGTATCCGACTGGGGCATGGTTCCTGCTGACTACGCCATCGGCATCGATCAGTTGCAAGACACCGTACACCACAGCCCGATCGATACCACCGATCTAGACGTCACCGTGCGCGTCGGCTGGGTCAAGGGGCTAAACCGACTCTACTTCCTCTACGAAGCCTATGACGACTACTGGGATTTCAGCCACCGCGATCTGCACAACGACATTTTGGAGATCGTCGTCGATGGCGATTTGTCCGGCGGTCCTTTGATCCCCCAACTGCGCGAGGACAAGGACACCAACGGGCTGGAGGGCCTCGACGGCCACTTCAAATTCCACGGCGTCCACGCCCAGAACTACCACGTCCTGACCCCGGCCGACGGCAAGCCCTGGACTATGGTCTGGGGTGCCAATCAGTGGATCTACGAGCTGCCTTGGGCCAATGCGGCGGCGCGCTACGATTTTGCGCCGGGCGACAGCGGGCGCTACGCGCTCGAATTCTGGATCACCCCTTTCGACTACGCCCCCGCCGACGGGCCGGAGCGCGCCGTGGAGTCGAAGCTCGAAGAGGACGCCTTGGTCGGCCTGACTTGGTGCATCCTCGACTACGATGATGTCGAGGTCAAACAGCAGGAGTTCGAGGGCTTTTGGAACCTATCCCACAAGACGACCATGTTCGGCAACGCCTCCGAACTGGTCGGCTTCCGGCTGATGCCGCTGGAAAAAGCCTTTCGCGACCCGGTCGAAGCGCAATGGGCATTTACCGTCCTCGATATGGAACGCCGCTTGGTCGCTTTCAAGGATTTGTCCTACGGGGATATCCGCTCGTGGCGCTGGGATTTCGGCGACGGCAAGACCTCGACCGAGCAACACCCCATCCACCAGTACGCAGAGCCTGGGACGACCTATACAGTCACGCTCTACGTCGCAGGTCCCGAGGGGAAGGCGCGGATGTCGAAGGTGTGGGACGTGATCGTCCGCTAAAACGGTCGAACTGAGAGTCCTATGAGGCGACCCTGGCATTGGGGGTGGACGGCTGCGGGCATTGGGGCGCTGGCGCTGAGTCTGCGTTTGGTGCATGCGTTCCAGATGTCGGCTAGTCCTCTTTTTACTATGCCGGCGGTGGACGCGGCCACCTATTCCGAACAGGCGGCCAGCCTAGCCGCAGGCAACTGGTTGGGACGCGGCCAAGGTCCGTTCTGGCAACCTCCGCTCTATCCTTATTTCCTCGGCGTAATCAAGCTCGTATTCCCAGAATCCTTTTACTACGTATCCCGCTTTGCGCAGGCGCTAATCGGCAGCCTTACCTGTGTGTTGCTGTGCTTGGTTGGGCGGCTTTTTGGCCCAGGTGTCGGTTTTATCGGCGGCCTTATTGCGGCGGTGTATGGGCCGCTGATCTACTTTGACGCTCGGCTTTTGCCGGCTGGGCTAGCCACTCTTTTGACCCTTGTAAGTATCCTGCTGTTAATGCGTGCGGTCGAGCGGCCGACGAGGCTCATTTTTATAGCCGCAGGTTTTGCGTTGGGCCTCGCATCTCTTACCGCGGCGATCCTCGCGCCCTTGATCATAGGCGTGGCTATCTGGCTGTTCTATTGGTTGCGGAAAAACGCCGCGTTGGCAGTCGTTGCTTTTCTGCTGGGGGCGGTGCTGGCGATTGCTCCGGTAACGCTGAGAAATTACACCATCGGCGGGGATATCGTGCCGATCTCCTATAACGGGGGGGTGAATTTCTACATAGGGAACAACGCAAACGCCGAACAGACGGTCGCGTTGCGCCCGGGATGGGAATGGGAGGAATTGGTTGCTCTGCCGCTGCGGGAAGGGATCACCCGCCCTTCCGCCAAGTCCCAGTTCTTTTATATGCAGGCTCTTGAGCACATGCAGAATGCGCCTCTCGCTTACATGGGATTGTTGGCGACAAAAATAGTCCAGTTCTGGCGGGGTGATGAAATAGAGCGCAATCAGGAAATGTACTATTGGCGGAAGTATTCAAACGTGCTCGCTGGTACTTTGTGGAAATGGGGGGTGGCTTTTCCCTTTGGCTTGGTAAGCCCGTTCGCGCTGTTGGGTTTGCTGGTGTACATCCGGCGGCAGGGCATTGCACCGCCGGTGCTTTTCGTCCTCGGCTATAGTTTCGCGGTGATCTCCTTTTTTGTTGCGGCTCGCTATCGCCTGCCGATCGTTCCGCTGCTGATTCTGTTCGCTGTGTACGGAGGGAGCTGGCTGTATGCGAGATGGCGGCAACAATCCTTGCGCCAAGCGCTTTGGCCAACGGTTTTCCTCGCCCTCTTGTTGCTGTTGGTGAATTGGGATCTGCCAGCGATGGATGGGCAGGGCAAGGCCGCCACGCACAACGACTTGGGCAACGCCTATCTGCAACAAGGCCGCTACGAACTGGCGCTGCTGAAATACGAACAGGCCACGCGGCTCGACTCGACGTATTGGCAGGCTTGGTTCAACCTCGGTTCACTGCGGGCGATGCGCGGTGATTTGCGCGGCGCGCTGCCCATCCTCCTGAACGTGTTGGAGCACGAGCGGGAACGCGCTGACGTGTGGAGCAATGTGGCTGGCGTCTATGTGGGGTTGGGGCAATATCAGCAGGCGGTCAAGGTTCTCGAACAGGCTGTGGTGGCGGCACCGCGTGAGGATATAGATGCGGCGTTGGAGCGGGTGTACGCAATGCTGGGGCGACCGCGAGGGGCCAAGTGACGACTAGAGTCTGGTTTTTGCGCTTGGTGGCCTTGGGGGTCGGCGTGGCTTTGGTGGTGGTGGCCGAGGGGCTGCTGCGGCTCGTGCCGGGATTGGGGCCAGCGCCTTTGGTCGCAACCTTGGCCGAGGATGAGGCGACTGGCGAATCGCTGCACGCGACGAGTCGGTTTTATGCGCAGCGATTTTTCGCGCAATACAAGGGCCGGCTGGCCGCGGCAGGGCAGATGGGCGAGCACTTCTTTGTGGAACCTGCGCCGGCTAACCGCTATCGCATCGTTTTTGTCGGGGCTTCCACTGTGCAGGGGTTCCCTCATCCGCGGCGTTTGGCGGCGGCGTCCTTTTTGCAGGCGATGCTAGCGGATGCGTGGCCGGAGCGGGAGGTGGAGGTCGTCAATTTGGGCATCACGTCCATTGCCAGCTTTGCGGTGGCGCAAGTAGTGGAAGATGCGTTGGTGCTGTCGCCGGATCTGGTCGTCGTCTATACCGGGCACAACGAATTCTACGGGTTGTACGGGGCCGGGCGGCACCAGCGGCTACAGTACTTTTTGCGGCAACTGCATTTGACGCATCTGGTGGATGGATTGCTAGGGGGCATTGGGGCAAGGGACGAGCCGACGGATTTGATAAAAATGGCGGCTGCGCGCGGCGAGGTGCCATTGCACGGCCCCGGTCGAGCGATGGCTGAACAGAATTTGCGCGACAACTTGCGGCGCGTGGGTCGGGTCTGCGAGCGAGCGCAGGTGCCTTTGGTGCTGTGTACTATTGTGGCGAATGACGCGGGATTTGCGCCGGTGGGATCGACGGAAGGGGGCGAGGGGTGGAAGGCGCGGGTGGAGCAAGCGGCGCAGGTACTGACGCGGGGTTACGTTGCGCCGGATGATGCTGAGGACGCACTGCAGCAATTGGAGCAAGCGGCGGCCCTGTCGAGCGAGCACGCTTGGTTGTGGTATTTGCAAGGCCGGGCGTTGGAGCGGTTGGGGCGGGATGCCCAAGCGCAGCGGGCCTTTCGCAAGGCGCGGGATTTGGACACCATGCCGTGGCGCGCTCCCACGGCGCACAATGCGGTGATTCGCGCAGTTGCTAAAGAGCATGGGGCTGTGTTGGCGGATGTGGAGGCTGCGTTTGCGGCCGCTGCGCCCGCGCAGGGCGTGGGTTGGGAGTGGATGGTGGATCACGTCCATTTTTCTGTTGCCGGGCAGGCTTTGTTGGCGCGGACTGTTCTTCACAGTGTCGCCGAATTGCAGGCCATTGACTTGGGATTGCTGCGGAGCGCGGAGGCGTATCGGCGCGCGTTAGGCGACTTGCCGGTGGAGCGCGTGGTGGCGTACAACAAGATGGGAGCGATGCTCGCGCAAGCGCCCTTGCACCAATACAATGGGCACAATGTGCGCTATCTAAAACAACTGGCGGCCATGGAGGGGCAGCGACTGTCGCCGGGGGAACGGCGCGGCGTTGAGCAGTGGATGCAGCAGGGGCCGTTGGTGCTGGCGGTGGCGGATCAGCTTTTTAGCGAACAGGATTTTGCGCGGGCGCAGGTTCACTACGCGGCGGCGTGCCGCGAGGTGCCGTTTACGCGGCGCGGGTTGTGGGCGGCGGTGCAGTGGGGGTGGTGCATCAAGATGCAGGGGATGGCGCTTACCGATGAGCAGCGGGACGAGGTGCGGGCGGCGCTGAAACGGGCGGGGTTTCTCGCGCACGATCCGGCGGTGGGCGCGTCCTTTGTCGATTTTACCAAGGGTCAGCTCTACCATCTGCTTGAAGAACACGAGCCGGCCTTGCTGCATTTGGAACGAGCTTTTTTGGCTGAGGATTTTCGCCGCCGCTATGCGTTGAGTTTGTTTCAGGCATTGGCGGTAGAATTGGTTTGGGCTGGGCGGGTGGAGGATGCGCGGGAATACGCTCGTTTGGTGGGAGGAGAGGTTGGACAGGAGGCGCGTTTTTTGCGGATCGTGGAAGACCAACTGAGGCCGTAGGGAAGTCTCGCGGCGCTTGAGCGGAAGCCGCCTGTTGGTGGTTTTTAGTCCTTCGTTTATATTTCCGCTGAGGAAACTAGCCATGAGCGAAAGTACCGACCCCCAAACCCGTGCGACCCCCAAACTTCAAGACCTACGTCAAGATCTGCGTACCCAATTAGGGGCCGTCAACAACAGTATTGACGAGCTCCACCGCTCGTTGGACGACCTTATAAATGAAACCAATAATCGCATTAACGAGACCAATCGCTCGTTGGGCGACCGTATAAATGAGACCAATGACCGCATTGACGAGCTCCACCGCTCGTTGAGCGAACAGATTCGAGCCGTCCACAAGCGCATGGACGCCTATTTCCTTTGGATGATGGGCATGTTGGTGACCATGACCGGCGTCCTCATCGCCGTCATCAAGCTCTGAGCACCCGGCGTCCCCACGCGCCTTTCTCTTGAAGCTCTATTTCCTTCCCCCGCGGCAGTCGGTCTCCGCCTCCGCCGGGTTCATTTTGACAGCCTCTCGCGCATTAGATCGCAGTAGTCCAAGGACGTATCAATGCCTATGCTGTCCCGGTCGAGATCCCTAGCGGCAACCAGCGTAGTGCCCGAACCGGCGAATGGATCGAGAACCATATCGCCCGGATCAGTGAATAAGCGAATGAACCAGTTGGGTAGAGATAGTGGGAATGCGGCTGGATGGCCCTTGTAGCCGCACTCTGTAGATAGATGCAGGACATTTGTCGGGTACGCCATGTCGCGCCCAATCCAGTTTTCGACCTTCTTACCAAAGCCGTTTTCGTTCTTTGACTCGTCTCTGGTGTAATCGGTTTTTGACAGATTCCGCAGCCGCGCCGTCTTCCAGTCGCCCATCGGTACCATCACAGATTCTTGCCGCATCTTGAACTTCTTGTTAATCGTGAAGTGCAGCAAACGCTCCCACGAATCTCTAAACCGATTGGGCCACTTACCCGGATAGCAATTCTTTTTGTGCCAGCAGTATTCCTCAACCCATAGCCAGCCCTGTTGCTTCAGGGCCAGTATGAGTTCTAGGACATAAGTGTGCCTTTGGCCGCCAACCGCCTTTTCCTTGATGTTCAGAACGAATGAGCCGTCCGGCTTGAGGCACTTCTTCAGCGCCTCCGCCCTCGGCAAGAACCACTGCACATACTCGTCCGGGTGGATGCCGCCGTAGTTGTTTTTCCTCTGATCGGCATAGGGCGGCGAAGTGAAGATTAGATTGACCGATTCAGCCTTGACCCTGCCGGACTGGATCACTTCTAGGCAATCACCGTACAGTATTTGGGGATCTTCGACGGATGTTGCCGATTCAACGGCTGTTAGAGTGGTCATGCTACCACCTCCCGATATTCTGAATTAAGTTATACATCTGTATAGATGACTAGACCACTGTCAACCTACTAGAGCGGTCAGTGACGGGCGACACGGCCTTGCGGTTTGGACACCGGTTCGGCGTAGAGCCTCAATTTTGGTTGAACCTGCAGGCGCAGTTCGATCTGGTCGCCGCCGACCAACAGGCTGGCGCGGCCATACGCCGGCTGCCGACAGCCGCGTTGCTGCCGGCCACTTCAAGATGAACCGTTGAATAGACGGTTCTTGACCTCGCTCCAAAGTCAACTCTCCGCACACAGCGTATATGAATACAGTTTGTCCTCCGGCAAGAAGCTAAACTGGAGCGCGACCATTTTGTCGCTCAACGAGCGCACGTTGCCCGAACCACGCCAGCGCACGGGCGCATCTAAGGAGTCGTCAACGATGGGTTCGCAATCCTCCGCGCCAAAGCCCGCAAACGCCCGCCCAGTTTCATCCTGGAGCTGCACCTTCAAGCCGCCTGTGGGCGATTGCACGTTGACCCGCACCTCGGCCGCATTCCAGTGATGCGGCCGGGTGACGAGCTTCCCCTCCATAAAGCCGACCGTTTCAACCGAGACAAATCCGTCGAGCCGCAAGGTCGCCAAGCCAAAGTTAGGCAGGCCGGAAATGCCGTGGCGCGTGCTCTCGCCGGTGTACATGAAATAGAGCTGGTCGTCGCCGATAGCTGGGTATTCGCAATACACGCCGCCCCAATCAAAAGTCCCGGCCTCGCCGCGCGGAATAAAGGGCGCGTCCCAGCGCTCCCAGCGCACGGAATCGCGGCTGAAGGCCAGATGGCTCTCGGTTAGCCCATCGTTGCGTGCGGGGTCGAACTTGCGCCGCAGGTCGGCGTAATACGCGCCGAGCATCCCGAGATACAGGCCGGCGTACGTTTGGTTGATAATCGGCCCTTGCATGTGGTAAAACTCCAGTCCGGGTGTGTCGCTGAGGCGGCTTTCCAACACCGGCCAGTTGTTGCTCCAGTTGATAAAGTCGCTGCTATCGCGGCGGCCAATCTGACGGGTCTTCCACGGGGAACCGCGCTGCCCGTAGAGGATATAGCGGGCATCCGGGTCGATGGGGCCAGAGGGCACTGCGTCCAAGTACGCTAAGACGCCGAAGAGACGGGCGACGTGGTGTTCTTCCCAGGGATAGGAGTGCCAGTGCAAGCCATCGGCCGAGTGAGCGTGCAAGCGCAGCCTTTGGTCCGGGGCCAAGCCGCCGCCGACTGCGCCCTCATCTGCTTGGTCGAGGTAAATCATCTTGAAACGCTGTTGCGGATCGTCGGCAAACGGGGCGTCGACTAGGTGGCTCAAAAAGGTCCGGCCCGGCGGTCGCATCGAGGGCACGCAAATGTTGTTGCCCGGATAGCGCTCGCGTTCGACGATGTCGAGTGCAGGGCGCTCCCAATGCACTCCATCGGCCGACTCGGCGTAACAGATGTGCGATTCATGCACCTTGCTGGGTGGATTGTCCCGCACCAACACCCGCGTGCCAATGACGGTATCGGCCTGCGCCGTGTACCACAGACGAAATCGCTGGAGTTCGCGGTCGTACAAGACCTTGCCGAGGTGAATCCCCTTTTGCTCCCACGGCTGCTCGGCCTGCATGACCGGCTGTGGGCGCTTCTGCGGCTGGTTGAGCACCCGCTTGGCCGCGGTAAGCGTTTCAATGCGATGCTCGTCCACGAATAAGTGCTTACCGGGAAATAATTCGACGCTCATACCAGTTCCTTTCTAGGAGGCGACCTTGACGATGGACGGACCGTCTCCTTTTTTGCCCTCCATTAATCTTGCCAAGAAGCGTGCCCCGTGCAAAAGAAAATCCCCACTCATTATCTCACCCATCTCAGCGACCAC
Organism: Candidatus Latescibacterota bacterium; assembly: GCA_965217585.1. Taxonomy (GTDB): domain Bacteria; phylum Latescibacterota; class UBA2968; order UBA8231; family UBA8231. The sequence continues at coordinate 7,201,511 of OZ244561.1, read as the reverse complement.
TACCTCGTGGAATTACCCGGGTCCGGCCTGAGCTGGCGGTCTATGCTGCTCGGTCTGGGGCTAGTCGTCGCCATCAGCATTGGTAGCCCCTATTCAATATGGATGGTCGGCTCGTCGGAAATGACGTGGTCGTACTTTCCCATTGTCGTGGGTGCGCCGCTGTTTATCCTGGTCCTATGCAACGCGTTGCTCAAACGCGCCCTCAGCGCGGCCGAGTTGATCACCATCATCATCATGGGGCTAGTCGCCAGCGGCATGCCCATCTTCATCGTCGGCCTAATTCTCAGCATCATCTCCAAGCCCTATTACGGGGCGCTCCCCACCAACCAGTGGGCCGAATACGTCCATCCCTATCTGCCGGATTGGGCCATCCCCGATCCGGCGCACGACGCCATGCGCTTTTTCTACGAGGGCTTGCCGAGCAAAGATTTGGCCATTCCGTGGGGGGCGTGGGCTGCGCCGCTGCTGTGGTGGCTGCTGCTGGTGCTGGCCATATACTTCGTCGGCCTGTGCTCGGTGGTGGTGTTGCGCCGGCATTGGATGGAGCGCGAGCGGCTGACCTTCCCCCTGACCGAGGTGGTCTTGATGCTGACCGAAGAGGCTCCGGGATCGGCGCTGCCGCCGGCGCTTAAGACCCGGGTCTTCTGGATCGGCTTTGCCATTCCCTTCGGCCTGATCGCCTTCAACGTTCCCAGCTACTTTTACCCCGGTTTGGCGCAAGTGCCCGTCTTTCAGGGATCGGCCTTTTCCCTCATTCCCCAAGCACCGGCCATCAACCTAGTGATGTACTTCCCAGTCTTGGGGTTTATGTATCTGGCCCCGCTGGCCATTTCGTTCAGCGTCTGGTTCTTCCATCTGCTCTATTTGGTGCAACTGGGCCTGATCAGTCAAACGGGCCTTTTCAATTTGCGCGCCGATCCGTTTGTGTACAGCGGAACGCCCTTGTCTTGGCAGTCTTGGGGGGCTTTTGCGGCGATGGTGGGGTGGAGCTTGTGGATGGCGCGGGGTCATCTCGCGGCTGTGTGGCGCACCGCGCTGGGCCGTACAGGGCGGATTGACGATACCGACGAGATGATTTCCTATCGGGTCGCCGTGGGTGGTGGGTTGACCGGGCTGTGTTTTATCCTCGGCTGGCTGTGGCGCAGCGGTTTGGACCTGCACTTGGCGGCTTTCTATCTGGTGGCCGCGCTGACGATCTTCTTGGGTATTACGCGGCTCGTGGTGCAAGCAGGTCTGCACTATTTGACGACGCCCATGAGCGCTCAGGGCATGGTTGTGGCCGCGGCTGGCTCGGCCTTGGGGCCGCAGAACTTGGTCGCGCTGGCGCTGACTTTTGCGTGGTGCAGCGATGTGCAATCCACCTTTATGCCCTCGGCAGCCAACGCGCTCAAGCTGCACGATTACTACACGCATCGACGCAGTGGGGGGCTGGCCTTGGCCATTGTCTTGGCGGTCGTAGTCAGCTTTGTCGCGACCACCAGCTTTATGATCTACTTGTGCTACGATTATGGGGCGAGCAATCTGCGCTCGTGGTTTTTCAATGCCGCTGGAGGCGCGGGCGGCCGGGCCTTCGACTGGGTCGCCGAGCAGACGCGCAATCCCGCGCCCGTTGACTGGGATAAGCTCGGCTTAGCCGGTAGCGGAGTGTTGGGCTATGTGGTGCTGGCGTTTTTGCACTACCGAATCGCGTGGTGGCCCTTGCACCCGGTGGGGCTGGCTGTAGCCTCAACGTGGATGGTCAAGCGGATTGTGTTTTCGGTGTTCTTGGCATGGGCTTGCAAGGCGTTGATCTTGCGCTTCGGCGGCGTGGCGCTCTACCAGCGGCTCAAGCCGCTGTTTATCGGGCTGGTGGTGGGGTTTTTCTGCGGGGTTTTTCTGTCGTTTGTACTCGACTGCGTCTGGTTCAAGGGCGCGGGGCATCCGATTCTGCACGGGTGAGCGGATTGCCATATATTGAGATTGCAACTACGAGGAAAGGTGTCTGCCGATGAGTAATTCGCACTCCCTGCACGTGACCGCCGAGGACGTGCAGTTCTACCGCGACCACGGTTATTTCGTCTATCAACATTCGCTTTTTCCCGCCGAAAAGTTCCAGCGCTTGCAAGCCTTCTTCGCCGGCTTGTTGGCCGATTTGCCTGCGGGCAAGCGGCCAGAGGCCATGGATGTGCCGCACTTTACCCATCCGGAGCTTTTCGAGTGGCTCCTCGCCGACGAGGTGCTCGATTTTGTCGAGGCGTTTATCGGCCCGGACATCGTCTTGTGGTCGAGCCACTTTATCAGCAAGCCGCCCGGCGATGGCAAGCGCGTGCCTTGGCACGAAGACTCGGCGTATTGGAATGAGCGGCTCAGCGAGCACGAGGTATTGACCGTGTGGCTGGCCATTGACGACTCGACGCGAGAAAACGGCTGTATGCGGGTTGTGGCCGATTCGCACCGGCACGGCTTTTCGGACTATGTGGAGGTCGATCGCAACACCCACGTCTTCGGGCGCGAGATCGTGGCCGAGCAAGTCGATCAGGCGCGGGTCGTCGATTTGGAACTCCGCGAGGGCCAGTGCCACATCCACCACGCCAAAATGATTCACGGCTCCAATCCCAACACCAGTGCCAAGCGGCGCTGCGGCTACACCATGCGCTACATGCCGGCGACCGTGAAAGTGCAGAGTGCTGGGCCGCACGCAACGCACGCGGTGTATCTGGCGCGGGGACGAGACCGGGCCGGCAACGAATACGCGGATCCATCGAAGCCATTTGCGCTGGGCGTTCGCTAGGGATCGACGTTATTGACTGGCACGAGTGTTACGACCTGACGCGCGAGGGCGAGCAGATGGAAGTGGACGAGAAAATTCTGGGGGCATAGAGATGAAACGCGTTATCAAACCAACAGGGCAGTTCAATATCGAAATTGAGGAAGTGCCGGTGCCCGAGCCCGGGCCGGGGGAAGTGCGAATCAAGGCGGTGTGCAGCCTGATCAGCCGAGGATCGGAGATCGGCGCACGCTATACGCGTGAGCAAGCAGTCAGTCCCGAGATTATGGGCTATTCGCTGGCGGGGGTGGTTGACGCTTTGGGGGAGGAAGTCGACTGCTACGCTGTAGGTGACCGGGTAGTAGCGCTGGCACCGCACGCTGAATACGTGGTGCGCCCAGCGGTGTTGTCTGCGCCGCAGGACCAGCCGCAGGTGGTGGCGATGCTGCCTAGCGTGGAATTTGACGCGGCACCGTACTGGCCGCTGGTCTCGGGTGCGGTGGCCTGGGTGGATATCGAGGAGATCGGACCCAACCACACGGTAGTGATTTTGGGCCAGGGACTGGTTGGGAGCCTGATGTTGCAGGTGGCCAAGCACAATGGCAAGGGTCGGATCATCGCCGTTGATGCACTCGAGAGTCGCTGCACACTGGCCGAGGAGTTGGGGGCCGACGCGGTAATCAATGCCGCCGAAGAGGATCCTATTGCTGCGGTGCGTAGGCTAACAGCGGGAGCCGGTGTCGATATCGTCGTCTATGCGGTAGGCGGCCCGGCGGGGGTTAAAGCATTCGACCAGGGGTTGGATATGCTGGCCGTTGGCGGGCTATTGCACCTGATCGGACTTTACGAGGACGCGCCTTTGCCGCTGATGTCGGGCAAGATCCAGCGCCGCAAGATCCTAGGCGGCTATTATGGACAGGGCATAGGCTCGGGGACCGCACGCCGGGCGATGGAGCTATTGCAGGCAGGAATTATTCAGACAGGGCGAATGACCACGCACCGCTTTCCTTTTTTTGAGGCGGCAAAAGCTTTTGACTTGCTCTACAACAACATGGACGAGGCGCTCGGGGTGTTGCTCGACTGGGAGGGGTGAGTTGAACGCGGTAGAGCGAGATTTACTCCAGTCCGACACTCTTCCGCAGAGCTTCATTGATCCTAGTCTGCCAACCGGGGCCATCGGCTTTAAAGGCAGCTAGCACATCGGGATCTAGCCGAATAGTGGTGGAGACTTTGGTCACGGCGGCCTTCGGTCGGCCTCGCTGAACCGGGACGCGGGCGAACTTTGCCTGCCATTCCGGGGTGGCGAGATCCGGCAGGTCGTCATCGAAATCGGGGTCCATATACGGCTTGTTCTCGGTCAATTCAATCTCCATTTATTTTATGTTACTACAAAAAAATGGGAACGTCAACTTTTGCAGACCAACATCGCCGCTAGTGATACTTGTCAATTGGCGATTTGCTGTGCAGTTTTGCTGATAATAGAGAGGAGCAAACCATGAAAAAGTTCATACTTATCTCACTGTTGCTTTTGGCTGCTTTGCGCGCCGATGCCAAGCAGGAGTACTGGCCCCAGTGGCGCGGGCCCAACCACAACGGCGTCAGCGAGACTGTGGACCTGCCGACGACTTGGAGTGCGAGTGAGCATGTGGTTTGGAGTAGGAAGCTGCCCTCTTGGAGCGGGAGTACGCCGGTGGTGTGGGGTGAGCGGGTCTTTTTGACGTCGCCGAATTCGGGCGAAGAAATCCAGGGCGGCGAAAAGCTGCTTTTGGGCTGCCTGTCAACGACGGACGGCAGTGTGTTGTGGCAGCGCACCCTCTCCGAGGGCAATGCCTATTGGCGCAAGCACAACAACACCTCGCCTTCGCCGGTCACGGATGGCGAGCGCGTGCTGGCTGTTACGGGCACGGGGATGATCCGGGCCTTTGACATGGATGGTGAAGAATTGTGGCACTACGACTTGCAGGCCGAGCACGGACCCCTCGGCCTGATGTGGGGCTACGCTTCGTCACCCTTGCTCCACGACGGCAAGCTCTTCGTCGAGGTGCTGCACGGGATGAACACGGACGATCCTTCCTACCTGATTGCCTTTGATGCGGCTACTGGCGAAGTCGCGTGGCGGCAGGAGCGGCCAACCGACGCGCCGGGCGAGTCGCCGGATGCCTATACCACGCCCGTGGTGCTCGAACACGACGGCCAGACGCAAATTGTCGTCTCTGGCGGTGACTACGTCACTGGTCATGATCCGGCCACCGGTGAAGAGGTATGGCGGGCGGGCGGCTTGAACCCGGGCAAGGAGCGGAACTACCGGGTGGTCGGGTCGCCGGTCGCGGTCGCTGGGATGGTGTACGCGACGAGTCGCCGCAATCCGGTGCTAGCGTTCCGCGCCGGTGGCACGGGCGATGTTAGCGCAAGCCACTTGGCTTGGAAGTGGACGGGGGCGGGAGCGCCAGACGTGCCCTCGGCTGTTACCGACGGCCGCTATTTCTACATGGTCGATGACCGCGGGCGGGCTACCTGTCTCGACGCCAAAACGGGCGCGGTGTTGTGGGGGCCGGAGCGCACGGCCCAGGGGACGGTCAGCGCCTCGCTGGTGCTGGCCGATGGCAAGCTCTACGTGGTCAACGAAAACGCGGTGACGACCGTGATTCAGGCCGGACCAGAGTACAAAGTGCTGGCCACCAACGAACTCGACGGCGGCTATACGCTGTCGTCGTTGGCCATCGCCGGGGGGCGGATTTTCCTGCGGACGGAGTCGCACCTGTACTGCATCGGCCAGTAGCATTAGTTACTGACGTTACGCGGCGGCCCTACTCGTGGGCGTCTAGCTGGAGCCTAAAGGCTTCAAGGCTGGGTACCTGTATGGCCGCTCGGTGCAACTGCTTGAGACGCGGCACATCGTCGATGGCCCTAAGGCGGGCGGCCAAGCGGCGCACGGCCTCTGGCTGAAAGCGCAGTTCCAACACTTCTTGGATGCTTTCGCGGATGCCTTGCTCAATGCCTTGCTCAATGCCTTGCTCAATGCCCTTTTCTGTGAAATACTGCACTACCGACGATTCGTACATGGTCTCCTCCGAGATGATGGTCCTAATCGTTTCTAATCTATACACCAAACCGCTCAAAATGGCAAGATCGGCCAAGTAATTGGCCTTGACGGTCTCATCCATCGGCACCTCTTGCGCCCGGTTCACACACTGGCGCAACCACGCCTCGGCATCCACCCCCACTGGCCGCTGCATCAACGGCGCAAATGGGATCAAGCCTGAATGCCCCTCGTCGAGCATGCGTTGGCCGTCTAGGTCAATCAGCCGAATCACTTGGTATTGCACTAGGACGCGGTAGCCGTGCCGCTCTTGGAGATAGTGCCCCGGGTCAGTGCGGCCGGCGTCGGGACGCAAATAGATGACGTTGGAATAGATCGGCAGGCCGTGCTGCTCAATGCCGCGCCCGATATAGCCGGCCATGCGCTGCGGCATGGGTGGGCTACTATCGGTGGTTTGAAACTCGTGATGGACCAATACCTCCTCGCCGCCGACTTGTACGCGAATGAGGCTGTCGGTGCGGTGGGCTTCGACGGTGGGTTGCTCGGTGTCGATGACGTCGATCACCTCTACGTCGTCTTGGTGGAGGGCGAAGCGGGCGAAGTCGGCGGGGTAGGTGTGGATGAGATGTTTGGCGATGGTGTCAAATTCGGCCATGAGCTATGCCTTGGGTTGCAGGTGAGGTAGTACCCGCAACGGGCAAGAATCGTGCCACGGCGGCGGTTCAGGGGGAGGACGGGGAGATGAGGCGCTGGAGTGTAGCGGAAAGGATACAGGAATGGGAAGTTGGGGACAAAAGCTGCGTAACGTCAGTTAGTTACTGACGTTACGCAGCGTCCTGCCCATGGGCTATACGCTGGCCGCCAAAAGATGCTTCGACTCCGCTGCGCTTGCGGCCCATGCAAAAGCGCCCGATGCCGAGGAGCCATCGGGCGCTTTGCAGAGGTCGAAGAATGGAATAGGGGCGACCGGCCGGTCGCCCCTACTTGAGGTAGAGCAGGCGCTGAGTCTGCACCCCACCCGGATAGTGTAGGCGCACCAGGTACACCCCCGCGGCCACCGCCGCGCCGCGGCCGTCGCGGGCGTCCCAGCGCACCCAGTAGGCCCCGGCGGCCTGCACCTGGTCCACCAGCGTGCGCACGGGCTGCCCGAGGAGGTTGTAGATTTCCAGGCGCACTGCGCCGGGCGTGGCCAGACGATAGGAGATGACGGTGCTGGGGTTGAAAGGGTTGGGCACATTGGGTGCCAGACCCAGCGGCTTCTTGGCCGCCGAGGTCATGCAAAACAACTCTGTAGTCGGCGACCAAGTGCCCCATCCGTCGTCGCCGAAACGCCCGCGGACCCGGATGCTCACCGTGCTGAAGCCGTTGATCTGGACGGTTCCGGTCAGTTCGGGTTTCTTAGGATCCCCGCCAGTGTCCTGTATGGTGAAGCTGACGTTGCTGGCGCCGTTATCGGGCGTAATCTCGGCCTCCCACTCGACGGCTTCCTTGAAGCTGCCGTTGCTTTTCGGCGGATTCCAGAAGGCGCGGAAAGGCTCGGTGCTGGCGCATTCCTGCTGTTCGTTGCTGCCTTTAGTTTTGGAATCGGTCCAGTAGGCCCTGATCACGCTAGGCTGGTTGATGGTTGCCGAGCTGCCCGCGTCCGACCACGCGCCGGTGCCCTCGTCGTTGGTCGCCCGCACCTGCACGTCGTAGGACGTGCTCTCCGAAAGGCTCCCGATCGTCGCCGACAGCGTCGTGATCGTCGTGCCGGTCACCTCCGTCCACGTGCCCTGCGGCGAGGTCGTCCGGTAGCGATAGTCGTAGTCGGTGATGGCCGGACCGGCGTTGGCCGGTGCCGCCCACGTCACCGTCAGGCTCGACACCGACGCGGCCGTCACCGTCGGCGCGGCCGGCTTGCCCGGCGCTTCGCCGACCTCGTTGGTCACCGTCACCGTGATCGTCTGCGTCACCGTCTTCTCCCGCTCCCCCGTGCCGCTGGTCGCCGTCACCTCGACCACGTAGGTGTTGTTGGTCCCCTGGTCCCTGGCGTCCTCGTAGTTCGGCGCCGTCTTGAAGGTCAACGCCCCGGACGCCGCCCCGATCGAGAAGAGATTCTGGTCCGCGCCGCCGGTGATCGCGTAGCCGGTGATGTCATCATCCGAATCGGAGTCCGTCGCCCTCACCGTACCGACCGAGGTCTGGTTTTCCGCCGCGTTGAACGTCGTATTCGACGAGAACGTCGGCGCCGCGTTGGCGTCCGTCGTGCCGCTGCCCGAGTCCGACCACGAGCCCGTGCCCTCGTCGTTGGTCGCCTGCACCTGCACCTGGTACGACGTGTTCTCCGCAAGGCCCGTGAGCGTCGCCGTGGTGGCGGCGCCGTCGTGGCCCCCGTCGCTCCAGCTCCCGCTGGTGCCTTCCCGGTATTGCACGTCGTAGTCGGTGATCGCCGGGCCCGCGTTCGACGGCACCGACCAGCTCACCGTCAGGCTCGACACCGACGCCGCCGACACGTCCGGCGCGTCCGGCTTGCCCGGCGCTTCGCCGCCCACATCCGTCACCGTTACCGTGATCGTCTGCGTCACCGTCTTTACCCGCTCCCCCGTGCCGCTGGTCGCCTGCACCGTCACCACGTAGTCGTTGTCGGTGTCCTGGTCCTGCGCGTCCTCGTAGTTCGGTGCCGCGTCGAACGTCAGTGCCCCGGACGTCGCCCCGATCGAAAAGAAACTCCGGTCTGCCCCGCCGGTGATCGCGTAGTCCTCGATGCCGTCTTCCAAATCGCTGTCGGTCGCCGTCACCGTGCCGGCCGAGGTCTGGTTCTCCGCCGCGTTGAACGTCGCCGATGAGGTGAACGACGGGGCCGCGTTGGCGTCCGTCGAGCCGGTTCCCGCGTCCGACCAGTCGCCGGTGCCCTCGTCGTTGGTGGCCCGCACCTGCACCTGATAGGACGTGTTCTCCGACAGCCCCGTCAGCGTCGCCGTGGTGGCCGTGCCGGCGTGGTTGCCGTCGCTCCAGTCGCCGCTGTTGCCCGCCCGGTACTGCACGTCGTAGTCGGTGATGGCCGGACCCGCGTTGGACGGCACCGACCAGTTCACCGAAAGGCTCGTCACCGACGCCGGTGCCACCGTCGGCGCGCCCGGCTTGCCCGGCGCCTCCGTGTTCACGTCGGTGACCGTCACCGTGATCGTCTGCGTCGCCGTCTTCACCCGCTCCCCCTCGCCGCTGGTCGCCGTCACCTCGACCACGTAGGTGTTGTTGGTGCCATCGTCCTTCGCGTCCTCGTAGTTCGGTGCCGCGTCGAACGTCAGCGCCCCGGACGCCGCCACGATCGAGAAGAGATTCTGGTCCACGCCGCCGGTGATCGCGTAGCCGGTGATGTCATCATCCGAATCGGAGTCCGTCGCCCTCACCGTACCGACCGAGGTCTGGTTTTCCGCCGCGTTGAACGTCGTATTCGACGAGAACGTCGGCGCCGCGTTGGCGTCCGTCTTGCCGCTGCCCGAGTCCGACCAGGCGCCGGTGCCCTCGTCGTTGGTCGCCCGCACCTGCACCTGATACGACGTGTTCTCCGACAGGCCCGTGAGCGTCGCCGTGGTGGCGGTGCCGGCGTGGTTGCCGTCGCTCCAGCTCCCGCTGGTGCCTTCCCGGTACTGCACGTCGTAGTCGGTGATGGCCGGACCGGCGTTGGCCGGCGCCGACCACGTCACCGTCAGGCTCGTCACCGACGCCGCCGACACGTCCGGCGCGTCCGGCTTGCCCGGCGCCTCCCCGGCCACGTCGGTCACCGTCACCGTGATCGTCTGCGTCGCCGTCTTCACCCGCTCCCCCGTGCCGCTGGTCGCCTCGACCGTCACCACGTACTGGTTGTTGGTGTCCTGGTCCTGCGCGTCCTCGTAGTTCGGTGCCGCGTCGAACGTCAGTGCCCCGGACGTCGCCCCGATCGAAAAGAAACTCCGGTCTGCCCCGCCGGTGATCGCGTAGTCCTCGATGCCGTCTTCCAAATCGCTGTCGGTCGCCGTCACCGTGCCGGCCGAGGTCTGGTTCTCCGCCGCGTTGAACGTCGCCGATGAGGTGAACGACGGGGCCGCGTTGGCGTCCGTCGAGCCGGTTCCCGCGTCCGACCAGTCGCCGGTGCCCTCGTCGTTGGTCGCCCGCACCTGCACCTGATAGGACGTGTTCTCCGACAGCCCCGTCAGCGTCGCCGTGGTGGCCGTGCCGTTGTGGCCCCCGTCGCTCCAGTCGCCGCTGGTGCCTGCCCGGTACTGCACGTCGTAGTCGGTGATGGCCGGGCCCGCGTTGGCCGGCGCCGACCAGTTCACCGAAAGGCTCGTCACCGACGCCGGTGCCACCGTCGGCGCGCCCGGCTTGCCCGGCGCCTCCGTGTTCACGTCGGTGACCGTCACCGTGATCGTCTGCGTCGCCGTCTTCTCCCGCTCCCCCTCGCCGCTGGTCGCCGTCACCTCGACCACGTAGGTGTTGTCGGTGCCCTGGTCCTGGGCGTCCTCGAAGTTCGGCGCCGACTTGAACGTCAGGGCGCCGTCCGTCGCCCCGATCTCGAACAGGTCCCGGTCTGCGCCGCCGGTGATCGCGTAGCCCTCGATGTCGTCGTCCGAATCGGAGTCCGTCGCCACCACCGTGCCCGCCGCCGTCTGGTTTTCCGCCGCGTCGAACGCCGCATCGGAACTGAACGACGGGGCCGCGTTGGCGTCGGTCGTGCCGCTGCCCGAGTCCGACCACGCGCCGGTGCCCTCGTCGTTGGTCGCCCGCACCTGCACGTCGTAGGACGTGTCCTCCGCCAAGCTCCCGATCGTCGCCGACAGCGTCGTGATCGTCGTGCCGGTCACCTCCGTCCACGTGCCCTGCGGCGAGGTCGTCCGGTGGCGGTAGTCGTAGTCGGTGATCGCCGGGCCCGCGTTGGCCGGCACCGACCAGTTCACCGTCAGCCTCGACACCGACGCCGGCGCCACCGTCGGCGCGGCCGGCTTGCCCGGTGCCTCGCCGCTCACGTCGGTCACCGTCACCGTGATCGTTTGGGTGGCGGTCTTCACCCGCTCCCCCGCGCCGCTGGTCGCCGTCACCTCGACCACGTAGGTGTTGTTGGTGCCATCGTCCTTGGCGTCCTCGTAGTTCGGTGCCGCGTCGAACGTCAGCGCCCCCGACGTCGCCCCGATCGAGAAGAAATCCATGTCCGCGCCGCCGGTGATCGCGTAGCCGGTGATGTCGTCGTCCGCATCGGAGTCCGTCGCCACCACCTCGCCCGCCGAAGTCTGGTTCTCCGCCGCGTCGAACGTCGCCGAAGAGGTGAACGCCGGCGCCGCGTTGGCGTCGGTCTTGCCGCTGCCCGCGTCCGACCACGCGCCGGTGCCCTCGTCGTTGGTCGCCCGCACCTGCACCTGATACGACGTGTTCTCCGCAAGGCCCGTGAGCGTCGCCGTGAGGGCGGTGCCAACGTGGTTGCCGTCGCTCCAGTCCCCGCTGGTGCCTGCCCGGTACTGCACGTCGTAGTCGGTGATGGCCGGGCCCGCGTTGGCCGGTGCCGACCAGTTCACCGAAAGGCTCGACACCGACGCGGTCGTCACCGTCGGCGCGGCCGGCTTGCCCGGCGCCTCCCCGGCCACGTCGGTGACCGTCACCGTGATCGTCTGGGTCGCCGTCTTCTCCCGCTCCCCCGCGCCGCTGGTCGCCGTCACTACCACCACGTATTGGTTGTTGCCGGCGGCATTGGCCGGATCGACACTCACAATGTCCTTGGCGTCCTCGAAGTTCGGTACCGCGTCGAACGTCAGTGCCCCCGACGTCGTCCCGATCGAGAAGAAATCCCGGTCCGCCCCGCCGGTGATCGCGTAGCCCTCGATGTCGTCTTCCGTGTCGCTGTCCGAAGCCTGGACCGTGCCGACCGAGGTCTGGTTTTCCGCCGCGTCGAACGCCGCATCGGAGCTGAACGTCGGCGCCGCGTTGGCGTCCGTGGTGCCGCTGCCCGCGTCCGACCACGCGCCGATGCCCTCGTCGTTGGTGGCCCGCACCTGCACCTGGTAGGACGTGTTCTCCGCAAGGCCCGTCAGCGTCGCCGTGGTGGCGGTGCCGGTGTGGCCCCCGTCGCTCCAGTCGCCGCTCGTGCCCGCCCGGTACTGCACGTCGTAGTCGGTGATCGCCGGACCCGCGTTCGATGGCGCCGACCAGTTCACCGTCAGCCTCGACACCGACGCCGGCGCCACCGTCGGCGCGTCCGGCTTGCCCGGCGCCTCGCCGCTCACGTCGGTGACCGTCACCGTGATCGTCTGCGTCACCGTCTTCTCCCGCTCGCCCGTGCCGCTGGTCGCCGTCACTACCACCACGTATTGGTTGTTGCCGGCGGCATTGGCCGGATCGACACTCACAATGTCCTTCGCGTCCTCGAAGTTCGGCGCCGCGTCGAACGTCAGCGCCCCCGACATCGCCCCGATCGAGAAGAAATCCCGGTCCGCGCCGCCGGTGATCGCGTAGCCGGTGATGTCGTCGTCCGAATCGGAGTCCGCCGCCACCACCTCGCCCGCCGCGGTCTGGTTTTCCGCCGCGTCGAACGCATCATCAGAGCTGAACGCCGGCGCCGCGTTGGCGTCCGTCTTGCCGCTGCCCGCGTCCGACCACGCGCCGATGCCCTCGTCGTTGGTCGCCCGCACCTGCACCTGGTAGGACGTGTTCTCCGACAGGCCCGTCAGCGTCGCCGTGGTGGCGGTGCCGGCGTGGCCCCCGTCGCTCCAGTTGCCGCTGGTGCCTTCCCGGTACTGCACGTCGTAGTCGGTGATCGCCGGGCCCGCGTTCGATGGCGCCGACCAGTTCACCGTCAGCCTCGACACCGACGCCGGCGCCACCGTCGGCGCGTCCGGCTTGCCCGGCGCCTCGCCGCTCACGTCGGTCACCGTCACCGTGATCGTCTGGGTGGCGGTCTTCACCCGCTCCCCCATGCCGCTGGTCGCCGTCACCTCCACCACGTAGGTGTTGTTGGTGCCATCGTCCTTCGCGTCCTCGTAGTTCGGTACCGCGTCGAACGTCAGTGCCCCCGACGTCGTCCCGATCGAGAAGAAATCCATGTCCGCGCCGCCGGTGATCGCGTAGCCGGTGATGTCGTCGTCCGCATCGGAGTCCGTCGCCACCACCTCGCCCGCCGAAGTCTGGTTCTCCGCCGCGTCGAACTCCGCCGAAGAGGTGAACGTCGGTGCCGCGTTGGCGTCCGTCTTGCCGCTGCCCGCGTCCGACCAGGCGCCGGTGCCCTCGTCGTTCTTGGCCCGCACCTGCACCTGATACGACGTGTTCTCCGCAAGGCCCGTGAGCGTCGCCGTGGTGGCGGTGCCGGCGTGGTTGCCGTCGCTCCAGTCCCCGCTGGTGCCTTCCCGGTACTGCACGTCGTAGTCGGTGATGGCCGGGCCCGCGTTCGACGGTGCCGACCAGTTCACCGTCAGGCTCGACACCGACGCGGTCGTCACCGTCGGCGCGCCCGGCTTGCCCGGCGCCTCGCCGCTCACATCGGTCACCGTCACCGTGATCGTCTGCTCCGCCGTCTTCACCCGCTCCCCCATGCCGCTGGTCGCCGTAACCTCCACCACGTAGGTGTTGTTGCTGCCCTGGTCCTTCGCGTCCTCGTAGTTCGGTGCCGAGTTGAACGTCAGTGCCCCGTCCGTCGCCTCGATCGAGAAGAAATCCATGTCCGCGCCGCCGGTGATCGCGTAGCCGGTGATGTCGTCGCCCGCGTCGGAGTCCGTCGCCACCACCTCGCCCGCCGAAGTCTGGTTTTCCGCCGCGTCGAACGCCGCATCGGAGCTGAACGTCGGCGCCGCGTTGGCGTCCGTGGTGCCGCTGCCCGCTTCCGACCACGCGCCGGTGCCCTCGTCGTTGGTGGCCCGCACCTGCACCTGGTAGGACGTGTTCTCCGCAAGGCCCGTGAGCGTCGCCGTGATGGCGGTGCCGGCGTGGCCCCCGTCGCTCCAGCCCCCGCTGGTGCCTTCCCGGTATTGCACGTCGTAGTCGGTGATGGCCGGGCCCGCGTTGGCCGGTGCCGACCAGTTCACCGAAAGGCTCGACACCGACGCCGGCGTCACCGTCGGCGCGGCCGGCTTGCCCGGCGCCTCCCCGGCCACGTCGGTGACCGTCACCGTGATCGTCTGCGTCGTCGTCTTCTCCCGCTCCCCCGCGCCGCTGGTCGCCGTCACTACCACCACGTATTGGTTGTTGCCGGCGGCATTGGCCGGATCGACACTCACAATGTCCTTGGCGTCCTCGAAGTTCGGCACCGCGTCGAACGTCAGCTCCCCGGACGTCGCCCCGATGGAGAAGAAATCCCGGTCCGCCCCGCCGGTGATCGCGTAGCCCTCGATGTCGTCTTCCGTGTCGCTGTCCGAAGCCTGGACCGTGCCGACCGAGGTCTGGTTTTCCGCCGCGTCGAACGCCGCATCGGAGCTGAACGTCGGCGCCGCGTTGGCGTCCGTCTTGCCGCTGCCCGCGTCCGACCACGCGCCGATGCCCTCGTCGTTGGTGGCCCGCACCTGCACCTGGTAGGACGTGTTCTCCGCAAGGCCCGTGAGCGTCGCCGTGGTGGCGGTGTCGGTGTGGCCCGCGTCGCTCCAGTCGCCGCTCGTGCCCGCCCGGTACTGCACGTCGTAGTCGGTGATGGCCGGACCCGCGTTCGATGGCGCCGACCAGTTCACCGTCAGCCTCGACACCGACGCCGGCGCCACCGTCGGCGCGTCCGGCTTGCCCGGCGCCTCGCCGCTCACGTCGGTCACCGTCACCGTGATCGTCTGGGTGGCGGTCTTCACCCGCTCCCCCATGCCGCTGGTCGCCGTCACCTCCACCACGTAGGTGTTGTTGGTGCCATCGTCCTTGGCGTCCTCGTAGTTCGGTGCCGCGTCGAACGTCAGCGCCCCCGTCGCCGGCACGATCGAGAAGAACGCCCGGTCCGCCCCGCCGGTGATCGCGTAGCCGGTGATGTCGTCGTCCGCATCGGAGTCCGTCGCCACCACCTCGCCCGCCGAAGTCTGGTTCTCCGCCGCGTCGAACGTCGCCGAAGAGGTGAACGTCGGCACCGCGTTGGCGTCCGTCGTGCCGCTGCCCGCGTTCGACCAGGCGCCGGTGCCCTCGTCGTTGGTGGCCCGCACCTGCACCTGATAGGACGTGTTCTCCGACAGGCCCGTCAGCGTCGCCGTGGTGGCGGTGCCGTTGTGGCCCCCGTCGCTCCAGTCCCCGCTGTTGCCCGCCCGGTATTGCACGTCGTAGTCCGTGATCGCCGGGCCCGCGTTGGTCGGTGCCGACCAGTTCACCGTCAGCCTCGACACCGACGCCGGTGCCACCGTCGGCGCGGCCGGCTTGCCCGGCGCCTCGCCGCCTACGTCGGTGACCGTCACCGTGATCGTCTGCGTCGCCGTCTTCTCCCGCTCCCCCATGCCGCTGGTCGCCTGCACCTCGACCACGTAGTCGTTGTTGGTGCCATCGTCCTTGGCGTCCTCGTAGTTCGGTGCCGAGTTGAACGTCAGCGCCCCGGACGTCGCCCCGATGGAGAAGAACGCCTCATCCGCGCCGCCCGTGATCGCGTAGCCCGTGATGCTGTCGCCCGCGTCGGAGTCCGTCGCCAGCACCGTGCCCGCCACCGTCTGGTTCTCCGCCGCGTCGAACGCATCATCGGAACTGAACGCCGGTGCCGCGTTGGCGTCTGTCGTGCCGCTGCCCGCGTTCGACCACGCGCCGGTGCCCTCGTCGTTGGTCGCCCGCACCTGCACCTGGTAGGACGTGTCCTCCGACAGACCCGTAAGCGTCGCCGTGGTGGCGGTACCGTCGTGGTTGCCGTCGCTCCAGCCCCCGCTGTTGCCCGCCCGGTACTGCACGTCGTAGTCCGTGATCGCCGGACCCGCGTTGGACGGTGCCGACCAGCTCACCGTCAGCCTCGACACCGACGACGCCTCCACGTCCGGCGCGTCCGGCTTGCCCGGTGCCTCGGTGTCCACGTCGGTCACTCTCACCGTGATCGTCTGCGTCGCCGTCTTCTCCCGCTCGCCCGCGCCGCTGGTCGCCGTAACCTCCACCACGTAGGTGTTGTTGCTGCCCTGGTCCTTCGCGTCCTCGTAGTTGGGCGCCGCGTCGAACGTCAGCGCCCCCGACGTCGCCCCGATCGAGAAGAAATCCCGGTCCGCGCCGCCGGTGATCGCGTAGCCGGTGATGTCGTCGCCCGTGTCGGAGTCCGTCGCCACCACCTCGCCCGCCGAAGTCTGGTTCTCCGCCGCGTCGAACGTCGCCGAAGAGGTGAACGTCGGCACCGCGTTGGCGTCCGTCGTGCCGCTGCCCGCGTTCGACCAGGCGCCGGTGCCCTCGGCGTTGGTCGCCCGCACCTGCACCTGGTAGGAGGTGTTCTCCGACAGGCCCATGAGCGTCGCCGTGACGGCGGCGCCGCTGTGGTTGCCGTCCGTCCAGCCCCCGCTGTTGCCCGCCCGGTAGCGCACGTCGTAGTCGGTGATCGCCGGGCCCGCGTTGGCCGGCGCCGACCAGTTCACCGTCAGCTTCGACACCGACGCCGGCGTCACCGTCGGCGCGCCCGGCTTGCCCGGTGCCTCGGTGTCCACGTCGGTCACTCTCACCGTGATCGTCTGCGTCGCCGTCTTCTCCCGTGTCCCAGCGCCGCTGGTCGCCGTCACTACCACCACGTATTGGTTGTTGCCGGCGGCATTGGCCGGATCGACACTCACAAGGTCCTTGGCGTCCTCGTAGTTCGGTGCCGCGTCGAACGTCAGCTCCCCGGACGTCGCGTCGATCGAGAAGAAACTCCGGTCTGCGCCGCCGGTGATCGCGTAGCCCTCGATGCTGTCCTCCTCGTCCCTGTCGGTCGCCGCCACCGTGCCGGCCACCGTCTGGTTTTCCGCCGCGTCGAACGCCGGCGGCGACATGAACGTCGGGACCGCGTTGGCGTCCTCCGTCCTGCCGCTGCCCGAGTCCGACCACGAGCCGGTGCCGTCGGCGTTGGTCGCCCGCACCTGCACCTGATAGGACGTGCTCGCCGAAAGGCCCGTGAGCGTCGCCGTGGTGGCCGTGCCGGTGTGGCCCCCGTCGCTCCAGTCGCCGCTGGTGCCTGCCCGGTATTGCACGTCGTAGTCCGTGATGGCCGAGCCCCCGTCGTCCGGCGCCGACCACATGACCGTCAGGCTGGAGGACGACGCGGCCGACACCGACGGCGCAGCCGGCGCGCCCGGCACGTCCAGCACCGTCAGCGGCAGGTCGCTCGCGGACTTGACGAACTCATAGCCATCGTGTTTGTCGGGCAGGATCGGCTGGGGGGTCAGGTCGATGTCCGCGGTCACCGCCCCGGCCGTGCCGGGCGTGCGGGTCACCCCGACCCAGGCGCTCTCCCGCGCACCGATCGGGACCGTGATCGTGGCCGCCCCGCCCGCGAGGCTGCCGTTCGCCACGCTCACGACCAGCGGAACCGCGAACGGCGCCGCGGTCAGCACCACCGCGCGGATCTCGACGGCATCCGGGTTCCTCTCCAGCGTCACGGTCAGCGGCAGCGGGTCTACGGTGTTTTCGCGCAGATAGAGCGACGTCAGCGCGGTCAGGCCGGAGAACACGCCGGCGGGAAGCGAACTGAGCTTGGTGCCGATCAGAGAGAGATTCGTCAGCGCGGTCAGGCCGGAGAACACGCCGGCGGGAAGCGAGGTGAACTCGTTGGAACTCAGACGGAGATCCGTCAGCGCGGTCAGGCGGGAGAACACACCGGCGGGAAGCGAACTGAGCTTGTTGTAACGCAGACGGAGAGCCCTCAGCACGGTCAGGCCGGAGAACACGCCGGCGGGAAGCGAGGTGAGCTCGTTGGATTCCAGATTGAGAAACGTCAGCGCGGTCAGGTCGGAGAACACGCCGGCGGGAAGCGAGGTGAGCTTGTTGCGGAAGAGAGAGAGATCCGTCAGCGCGGTCAGGCCGGAGAACACGCCGGCGGGAAGCGAACTGAGCTTGTTGCTGACCAGACGGAGATCCTTCAGCGTGGTCAGGCCGGAGAACACGCCGGCGGGAAGCGAGGTGAGCTCGTTGAGGTCCAGATTGAGATCCGTCAGCGCGGTCAGGCCGGAGAACGCGCCGACGGGAAGCGAACTGAGCTCGTTGTCGCTCAGAGTGAGATCCTTCAGCGCGGTCAGGTCGGAGAACACGCCGGCGGGAAGCGAGGTGAGCTCGTTGCCGCTCAGAGTGAGATCCTTCAGCGCGGTCAGGCCCGAGAAGTCGCCCGGCTGCAGGGACTTGATGACAACAGAGGCGAAATCCAGAGACATCACGCCGGCCAGGTCCGCCCTCGTCACGTCGGCGCAGTCCGACACGCGGAGGTCGGCGGTCCCAGCCACGATCGCGTCCCGCACCTGCTCGGTGCGCCCGCAGACGCCGGACCTCGGCGTCGCCGGACCGGCCGTCGCCCCGTTGCCGTTGCCGTCTATGTTCACTATGCGCAACTGGAACGTGTAGGCCACGTCGTTGGTCAGGCCCGTCACCACGACCCAGTCCTCGTGGATCTTGCCCACCCCGCTGTCGTCGATCTTCGTCCACTCGTTGTAGTCGCCCGTGGTCTTGAAGCGGTACTCGTGGTGCCAGATATCCGCGTCCTCCGCCGGCGCGTCCCAGGTGAGCGTCACCTGCCCGTTGCCGTTCGACACGGCGAAACCCGTCGGCCTGGGGGGCAGCGCCGTGGCGGGAAGGGCGGCGGAGAGCACGAGCAGCACCGCGGCGGCGGCGGAGAGGGCGAGAAGCCGCGGGAGCCGGGCCGGCCTGACAGCCTTATTTGAAGGAATCACCGGCCCAACTCTGGCGCGACCCCGCGACCCTAAAATTCGGGGGGGGGGTAAAACATTGTTTATTAATGACTTATGAAGATTAATTGTCGTCCAAAGCTTGGGCCTGGACGCTACATGGGGCCACGGCACCAAGCGCTGTCCTATCATTTGACATCGGCCAATTACGAATACGTGTGTGTCTGCTAAAGTTCAAATAAATCGGGGTTTGTGGCAAGCGCGCAACGCAATCGGTTGTGCTCAGGCGGGGTGTGCCAGCGCGTCGTCAGGGGGTCGCCCGTTGTTTAGACAAGCGTAGGAACTGGTCTCTGTAAGCTACCGTCCCCTAAAGGAGATGGCTTCTAACCACTGGTCCTTGCCTACTCGGCCTTGAGGGCCGCCAGCAGGGGGCGGCGCAGGGCCAAATGCGCCGCAACAGTACACGCCAACAAGCCAGCGGCGAAGACCAAGCCGAGCGAGATGCTCAGCGCGGCCCAAGGCAAGGGCGCGGGGTCGAAGAGGCGGGGGGCCACGGCGATGAGGGCGGCGACGCTGCCTATCCCTTCGCCCGCTAGCAGGAGGAAGCCGTGCTCGTAGAGCAGCATCGCCCCTAGGCGGGCGCGGCGAAAGCCACAGGCGCTCAAGGCCGCCAACTCGCCACTGCGCTCGAGGACGTTGCGCAGAATGAGGATCCCCAAACCGAGAGTCCCCAAGAGCAGCCCGAGCAAGCCCAGCGTCTGAAAGGTCGCCAGATACGTGTTTTCGACGGCGCGGTAGCCTCGGAGGCGCTCGGCGCTCAAGGTGGCGTCGAGGCCGTAGGCCGCTAGCCCTTTTTCGAGCGCGGCGGCGATGGCGGCTGGTTGTTCCGTTTCGACTAGGAAGTAGCCATAGCCTTCGCGTGCGGGAAAGTGCGCGGCGAAGCGATCCTCGTCAATGAGCAACTCGCTCTGGAATAGGCTGCCGTCCAACAGCCCGACCAACCGCAGAGTTAAGCCCTCCGCAATCGGGATGTCGTCGCCCAGACGCTTGTGCAAAATCCACTGCGCTGAATTAAAATCGCCGATGGCTGGGACGATGCCCGGCCCCAAATCGCGCTGGAGCAATCGATAGGGATTGGCGTGCTCGTCCGGCGTCAGGGCGAGGGTCTGTCGGAAGGGCAAGCCGCCGCGTTGGACGAACTCGGCCGGTGCGCCGAGGACGCGCGGGGTCTGGGGCAGGTAGAGGTTCAGGCAGCTCACGTCGTCGCCGGGCAGGACGCGGAAGGGAAAAAATCGCGCGGTGCCCAAGCCTGTTGACAGCCCTAACTCAAAGCGCCCGTCCGCGCTATTGAGGTCTTGGTGCAGGGGAATTTCTGCCTCGGCGATGAGCGCGAAGCCGCCCGTGTTAGGATCGTCTGCCCACTCGACCCGTCGGTGGGCTCCGGCGGCGACGATGACAAAGGTGGCGCAGGCGACAAGAGAGGTGCAGAGGGTGCTGCGGCTGGGCTTGCGGGTGCTGTTGAAGAGGCCCAAGCTGAGGCTGGAACTGAGGCGGCCCGCGGTCGGAGCGCGCAACCATACTGCGAGCAAAGCCAAGAGCGCCAAAAGGGCTGCGGTGCCGCTGCCTAAGAAAAGCGCCGCGGCCGTGGCTGCGTCGGCTGTGCCAGCGAGGACGCTCAAGGTGAGGGCTAGGGCCAAACCGAGCGCGGCGAAGACGGCACTGCGACGGCGTGGTCGGCTCAGCGCAGTGTCGAGGGTACCGGCGAGCAGGGCGCGGACGGGCAGCCGGTGGAAGCGCTGCACAGTGCGCCACAGTGCCAGGGAGACCAGTAGCAAAGTGGATAGATAGCCCACTCCCAAGCTCAGCCAGCTAACGTGGAGCTGGAGGAAGGGCGTGCCGATAGCCTCCAACCACAAGGTGTGCAAGCCGACCAGCATTAGATAGGCGTAGAGGGGAGCGCCGGCTAGGCCGAGTAGCCCACCCAGTGCGGCCAAGGCGATGCCCTCGCCCAAGAAGCGCCGGGCCACGGCGGCGAGCGGATAGCCGGTGGCGAGCAGCAGGCCCGCTTCGCGCGCGCGTTGTTCAAGGCCGAACTTGCACAGCAGAACCACCAGTAATGCGGCAGCGGCGATGAGGAAGAGACTGAAACCGATAAAAAGGCCGCTGAAGTCCGTGGCTCCGGTTGCGGCCCGCAGGGCTTCTTGGCGAACGGGGCGCAAGGAGAAGCCGGTCGCCGCTGGAGACAGGCGCGCTAGCAGATCTTGGCGCAGGCTTTGGTAGTGGGCGGGCGAGGGGGGATAAAAGCGGATGGCAGTTAGGGCACCGTGGTGGCTGCGCCAGAGGCGCTGGCCTGTATGGGCCGCGACGAAGGCTTTAGGCGCGGCCCCGTACTGGTCCCAGTAGGCTTCGTCCTGCGGGCGGATTTGGCCCATGTCGATGGGGAAGGGCGCATCCCAGGCAGCCATGTCGCCTTCTTCCTGCAATCCCGGATAGGCGGGCGTCAAGGTCGGGTCAATGGCCAAGCCGCGCATCTGCACAATTCCTTGGAGGCGGAAGTGGGTCTGCTTGGTCCGAAGTTCCTCGCGCGGGCCGACGACGTAATAGGTCAGGGAGATGGAGTCGCCGGGAGTTGCGGCCAGGTCTTGGGCCGTCCAGGCGTCGAGGTAGAGGGCGTCGTCGGCGAGGGGTGGCGCGGGCTGTCCGTCGGCGAGGTAGAGGCCGGTGGGATCGTCGAGGGCGGTAATGGTTGAGTAGGGAACTTGGCGGCCATTGCCCGTAATGGCGTTGGCCAGATAGGTCGAGAAGGTCGCGGTTTGGAGCTGTAGGGCGGCACCGCTGGCCAAGGCGGCGGCGCGGGTCGAGTCGTCGAGGACAAAGCGGGTGCTGGTAAGCTCGATGTAGTTGGTGTGCAGCGCGAGGTCTAGCTTGCGGTCGGCAAGGCTCAGGTGTTGGCTGAGAGCGTGTTGCAGGTCTTGGTGCCGACTGCCGGGCGCGGCGATGAGCAGGGCGTTGACGCGATCCTGTTGGCCGAGGGCGCGCTGGAGGGCCTGGAGGTCGAGGTATGCGTTGAGCGGCAGATGCTGATGCAGTCGCAGGCCAAAGCGCCCCGCCCCGCTGTCGGGTAAGACGCCGGTAAGCACCACGCGCAGGGTGGTGACGATATCGCCGGTAGCGCGGCGGCCAAAGAGGGATTCGCGGTAGGTTGGGCTAGGGCGCTCCAACGAAAGCAGCACCGAGTCGCCTAATTCAATATCGAGGGCGCGTTGCAGCGAAGCGCTGACGACGAGTGGGGGAAACGGCTGGTCCGGCGTTGATTGGAGAGCGTCGCGCAAGGCGGGGCCACCCTCGGGGAAGAGCGCGGCGAAGCGGATGTCGATGCCTTGGATTTGCACGCCAGCAGCGAGCGCTTGGGTCTCGGCGTGGCGGACGCTGCCGTTGAGGAGGATGGCGGGCGCGTGGCCCCCAGGCAGCGCGGTGGCCAAATCGCTGCGGAAGAAGTGCGCGGCGAGCAGTGCATAGTCGATACGGCCTAGGCGCTCTAAGGCCAAATCGCGCAGACTGCCGCGCATGGAGTCGCCGACTAGGAGTGCGCCGGTCAGGGCGGTTGTGGCGACAGCGGTCCCCAGCAGCAACCCTAAGTGAACCCGCCAGTAGTGGATTAGGCTTCGACGCACGTCCCCTCGCGCAGATGTAGGCGGTGGTCGCAGCGCGCCGCTAGCTCGAGGTCGTGGGTTGCGATGACGAGGGCGGCTTGTTCGGCGCGGTGCAGCGCAAAGAGCAGGTCGGCGACGGTGGCGGCTGTCTGGCGGTCAAGGCTGCCGGTAGGCTCGTCGCAGAGCAAGAGACCGGGCTGGTTGATCAAGGCGCGCGCTACAGCTACGCGCTGGCACTCGCCGCCGGACAGCTCAGCGGGGCGGTGGTGCAGGCGCTCTGCTAGACCGACGGCAGTCAAAAGGTCGCGGGCGCGCTCGCGCCGGTCGGCTTGGGGAAAGGCGAGGGTGGGGATTAGGGCGTTTTCGAGGGCCGAGTACTGGGGCAGCAGGTGGTGGTTTTGGAAGACGAAGCCGATGTGCTGGTTGCGGAAGCGGGCGAGTTGAGGTTCGGGAAGAGCTAGCGGGTCTTGGCCGCCGATGGTGATCTGGCCCGAGGTAGGAGGTTCGAGGGTGCCGAGCAGGTGCAACAAGGTGCTCTTGCCCGAGCCGGACGGACCGATAAGCGCTAGGGACTGACCCTCCTCGGCGCACAGCGAGACGCCGCGCAGCACTTCGACGGTCTGGTCGCCGAGGGCGAAGTGTTTGCAGACGTCGGCTGCGGCGAGGGCCGGGGCTGCGTTCATGGATGCGCCGCCAGTTTGCGGGTGATAAAGTCCGGGATGGGGATGGCGCGGATGGCCTCGCCTGGGTTGCAGACGCAACAGGCGACCTTGAGTCGGCCTTGGGCTATCTGTTCGCCGCCGCAGTGGAAGTCGAAACGAAAGCTGAGGGACTTCTCGCCCTGCTTGTCGAGGTGTAGCTGGATGTCGAGGACGTCTTCAAAGGCGACGGGGCGGAAGTACTCGCATTCGGCGACGAGGCGGGGCCAGCTAATGGTGTCGCCGTCGCGTTGGCTGTGGACGCTCAGGCCCAAGCTGCGCCAGAAGGCGTGCTCGGCGGCCTCCATGAAGACGAAGAAGCGCGCAAAGTGGACGATGCCGGCTTGGTCGGTATCGGCCCACTCGACGCGGCGGCGGGTGCGGAATTCGACGGGCACGTCAGTTGCCTGGGCGGAAGAACGTTACTAGGTAGCCTCCCAGGGCGGCCAAGACGATGCCGAGGACGAAGGGCCAGCGCACGGCCGCCCAGCCGCCAGCGGGCGGATGCACGAGCGCGGCGACGACCGCGTTGACGATGGGTGCACCGGCAAAGACGATGGACATGACCACTGCCGGGGTCCCCTTGGCACCGAAGGCAAGCAGGACGCCCAACGCGCCGATGGCTCCGGCGATGCCAGCGGCGGTGGACCAGAAGACGCCCTTGGCCGGGTAGAGCCAGCTCGCGCCGTTGTAGGCTAGGACGATCAGCGAGCCGAAGACCGCGGTGAGCAGGTAGGCCAAGCCGACGAAGAGGAAGGCTTTGTAGCGGCCATTTACCGGGTCGGCCATGGCGATTTGGCCAGTGTGCAACAAGACGCCGTAGAGGCCCCAGCAAGAGACGGTGAGTAGAGCGAAGACGAGCCAAGTCATGGGGATAATCCTTTACTTTGTGGATATGGACGAACTGCTCAAAAAACCGGTGTAATCATCGCCGACGCGCTCGGCACAACGCCAGCAATGCTTCAGCTTTGGGAGTACGTCAAATTTGCAGGTCTTATTTTTGCAAGTTCGTCTTTCATACACTGCTCTACACGCCACAAATCACAAGCTTGTTGCAGGCGCAACCACAGCCCAGGACCGTTGCCGACGAGTTTTCCTATTCTAAGTGCCATTTCTGTTGTAATCGGATGCGTACAAGCCAGAACGCGATGCAATTGTTGACGCGAAACACCGAGTCGTCGAGCCGCTTCACTAACCGATAACTCAAGCGACGGCAATACATCTTCACGCAGAATCTCACCCGGATGAACAGGCGCACGCTTCAACGGACGGTTGACGGAATATTCGGCCATGTCACCTCAATGAGTAACACATTTTGTTACACTGTCAACAATTATTAAGTGATGTTACGCAGCCTTATGCAGCGTCTGCGGCTTGCGGCCCCACCCGTCGTCATTCCCGCGAAAGCGGGAATCCAGCCCAGCGCACGGGCCTCAAACGGGCATTGCTGGATGCCTGCTTTCGCAGGCATGACACCGGGGCCGCACAGGCACCAAACGGGCATAAGAGCCTGCCCCTGCGAAGGTAGAGGTGGCGTAACGTCAGTTTTAACTGACGTTACGCCACCTCTACAAGACCCACGCTTGAAGAGAGGCTTCCAGCAGGCTAGTCGCTGTCGAGAGATCAATTGATAGCGATGAGGTTCTCGAAATGTACGCCACAATCGCAGAGCGATACAGGAATGTTGAACCGCTCCTCTAACTCGTCAATGAGGTGTCGGACGGGCGCGGTCAATGCGCTGCGGTGGCGTGCGCCGGCGACCTCGGGGTCGAGGTGGTCGCAGAAGGTCAGGGCTAATTGGGTGGGACCGTTGAGGAGGACGGCTGTTTCCAAATGTGGCCAGGAGATACCCGCGGCTTTGCGCCGCCGTCGCCCGGTCGCCACTCCGTATTCGACGATGCCCCGGCGTTCCTCCTCCGCTGGCGTCAATTGCAGTGGTAGGGGGCCCGTGCCGACGCGGCTAGGCACGGCTTTGACCACCAAGCAGACTTCTGCGATATGGCGCCAGTTGAGCCCGACGTCATCGGCAAAGGCGGCGGTGGTACAGTTGTCCGAGGTACAGTCGGGATAGTCATCGCTCAGGGCTAGCGACAGGTGGGTGCCTTGGCTGCCCTCGACGACGATGGTTTCACCGCGTAGGCAACTCTCGTTGAGCTCGCGGGCGACGTCGGCGGTGTAGTCCGCGAGGATCTGTTCGTCGCGGGCTTGGCGCGCTTTGCGCAGGGCGAATTCGGCGCGGGCGACGCCGCTGCCGCTGGCGGTGGTGCCGTGTTCCTGCAGAAAGACGTCAGCCGCTTCGCGTTGGCGATACTCGGGCAGGATCAGCGGGCAGCGGTAATCGACGCGAGTCCGCTCGCGCAGCCCATAGCTCGGGTCTAGCTGGTCGAGTTCGGCGCAGAACAGCTCGGGATCGACGGCGACGCCGCTGCCGACGCGCAGTTGCGTGTCGGGGTGGAGAAAGCCGCAAGGTAGCTGCCGAGTGCGGATTTCGCTGCCGTCGGCAAAGAGGATACTGTGCCCGGCGTTGGTGCCGATCCCGGCTCGGACACTGTAGGCGGCTTGGTGTTTTCGCGCGAGGAAGGCGGCGACCTTGCCTTTACCCGAATCGCCCCAGAAGGCGTCAACGACGATGATGGCGCTCATAGCGACCTCCATTTAAAGAGTGAATTGGTTGACGCCTCTGACGATAAGCGAAATTGTATCATAATAAAAATTTATATATATTATTCTAAGAATAACTGAAATAAATGAGAGACTTCGAATGGACCTCTACCAATTGCGCAGTTTCTGCGAAATCGTCCGCGAGCAGAGCTTTACGCGGGCGGCCGACAAACTCTTTCTGACGCAGCCGGCCATCAGCCTACAGATCAAGGCATTGGAGAACGAACTGGACGAGATTCTACTCGAGCGCAATCGGCGGCAGCTCCGTCTGACGCCAGCTGGTGAGATCCTCTTTGTCCATGCGAAGGTGATGCTTTCCCAGCTGGAGCAGGCGCGCGACGATATTGCGGCGCTCAAGCAGGTCTTGCGTGGGCGGCTGGCAATCGGGACTAGCGATACCAACTGCACCTATATTTTGCCTAGCTTACTCGCCGAGTTCCACACCCGCTACCCGGCGGTCGAGTTGGACATCCGCAATCGAATGTCGCCGGAGGTGAGCAACTTGGTGCTCAACGACGAAGTGGACTTCGGGTTGGCGACATTGCCGGTTAAGCACCGCGACTTGGTCAGCAAGTCGCTTTTTGAGCGGCGGGATGTGCTTATTTGCCCCCCGGACCACGCGCTAGGCAAAAGGCGCAGGATAGGGCTTAAACAGCTTGCCGAATATCCGTTTCTGGTCTTGGAACGCGGGAGCACCAGCCGGCAGTTGCTCGACGAAGTTTTCCAGCGGGAGGGCTTGGCGTTGCAGGTCGAAATGAGTCTCGGCGGGATCGAGATTATCAAGCGCTACGTGGAAATCGGGTTGGGTATTGCCCTGGTGCCGGAGGTGGCGGTGGAAGCAGAAGTCGCCGCAGGGAAAGTACGCGCTATACAGGTCAATGGATTGGCCAAACGCCAAATAGGCCTAATCGAGCACCGGCAGCGACGGCGTTCGCCGGCGACGGAGGCTTTCTTGGCGCTCTTGCGCGAATTTGTCGCCGCAGGGAAGATTTAACGCACAAAGCCCCGACATCGCATTTGGGTAGTGATTGCGTTTAAAATTAAGGAGCGGCTCCCTTGCCCGCCCTTTTAAGCCGTACCGCAGGAAGTCTTTTCAGCTGCTGATTGAGCGGATCTACTTCAATGCCCACCGATTCGAGGGCCGTTACCCCTAGCAGCGGCTCGGCGTCCGCGTCGCCAAAGATAATCGTGCCGCCGACGAATTCGCCCATGAATTCGACTTGCCCGACCCCGATGTCGAGCTTGAGTTCGGCCCCATTGGCCAACTCGTATGTCCGCTGGCCTTGCGGCTCAAGACCGATGGCTTCGAGATGCTGCCTTGGGACGAGGCAATCCGTCGCGCCCGTATCGACCAGAAACAGCCCTTCCCAAGTGCGGTCTGGTGCGGCCGGATTGCGAATAGTTACGGTGACGTGCGTGGCTCCCATGTCCGTTCCTTTTTTTGCAGGTCTCGCGGGCCTTCTCCCCGCTACTCGTTAGAACTTCCAAGACGACGCCTAACACGTCAACCGCACCTTCTTGACATGGGCTGTGGACATAACTGACTAGTATCGGGGAATTTCGCGGTTAAGAAATTTTTTGCTTACCTCATTGTTTTGAGGGGCATTGTAGGTAACGTCTTTTCAGCCGCTGATTGAGCGGATCCACTTCAATGCCCACCGATTCGAGGGCCTAATCCTTTTTACAGATACTGCTCGTACACGGCGAGCGTCCCTGCGGCCATGGCGTCGGCGTGGAAGCGACTGTGGACCGCTTCTTGGCCGGTTTGTCCGAGCTGGCGTCGCCGTTTTTTATCGTGCAGCAAGGCGGCAAGTTCGTTGGCTAGGGGCTCTGGGGAATCGGGTGTGACGAGGAGACCGCCGCCGGTAGCCGCGATCAGCTCGGGGAACGCGCCGTGGTCGGGCTGGATGACCGGGATGCCGTTGGCTAAGGCTTCGAGAACCGACAGACCCTTGGGGTCGGCGTAAACCGAAGGTACGGAGAAGACGTGGAGCGAAGAGAGCAGGCGGATTTTTTCGCGGCGATCGACTTCGCCGTGATAGGTGAACGAATCGGCTAGCCCCCAGCGGCGGATTTTTTGCACCTGCTCGGCGAAGTAGGGCTTGTCGTAGGCGCTGAGGTAGCCGGCGGCTTCGAGGCGCAGGGAGGCAAACTCGGGCTGCTCTTTTAACTTGCGGAAGGCATCGACGAGCAGGTGAAAGCCCTTTTCGGGGCAGATGCGGGCGAGGTAGCCGATTTTGTAGGGGCCGTCGGCGGGCGGTGGCTCTTGCCCGTGTCCCGTCAGGTTGAGGCCGAGCGGCACCACGTGGATTTTTGTGCGCGGTACCTGCAGGTATTCGGCCATGTAGTCTTGGTAGTATTCACACGGGGCGATGAAGGCGTCGATGTCTTGGGCGCGTTGGCGCAGGATGTCCAAGGCTTGGGTTTTCCAAGGTTGGACTAGGCCATCTAAGAACAGGTCCTCGCCCTGGAGGGCGCAGAGGACGGGGACGCCTAGTTGTGCTTTCAATTGCCGGGCCATGCCGACGAACATGGCGTTGGTTAGCTGGATGAGGTCGGGTTTAAAGTCGCGCTGGAGCCAGGCGACGAGGCGGGTGAGTTCCTTTTGTTGGTTTCCCTCCTCACCGGCGAGGATCGAGACGGTGAGCGGCCCTAGATCGCGGGCATTGGTAGAGGAGCCAAAGTGCGCGAGGGTGCGGATTAGGAACGGGGAGTCGAGGACGCGGTCGACGAGGGGGTGCGTGCGGCGGAAAAACGACCACTGCTGTTGCAGAAAGATGTTGACGCCGCCGTAGAAGACGCGGTCCAGCGAGACGTTTTCCTCGTCCGTGCGCAGCGGCGTATAGGTCGGGATGAGGGCGACATCGGCATCGCGGCGTGTTAAGGCGGCAGCGAGCGCGTTGTCGTGGATGCAACTGCCGCAGTACATGCCGGCGGCACCGGCCGTGATATAGGCGAGGCGCATCGCTAGAAGAATTTATCGATGGTGGTTTTGGCCGGTGGCTTGGTCAACAGCGAGCCGACGATCATGGCCACGGCAGAAGCGGCTAAGATCACCACCACGGGCATTACTCCGGTCATGCCGACCGTATAGCCGGGCACTTTCCACCCCTGAAAGAAGAAATAGCACCACAGCACGGCTACGGTGAGCACGGAGGCGAAGGCGCCGTACTGGGTGCTGCGCTTCCAGAAGAGGGCGGCGACGACCACTGGGAAGAGCGCTGCAAAGCCGGTGAAGGACCAGATGGCGAGGGAGAAGATGCTGCGGGCCGAGACCAGCGAGAGCACGTAGGTAACGGCGAAGATGGCAATCACGAAGAGGCGGCCCCACAGGACTTGGGCCTTTTCGCTCAACTCGTCGCCCTTGCGGTAGTGACGGACGATGTCCTGGGTGAACATGTTGCTGATGGAGAGCACCTGCGAGTCGAGCGAAGACATGATGGCGGCGAAGACTCCGGCGGCGAGCAGGCCGGCCAGTGCGCCGGGGGCGTGTAGGTCAATCATCTTGACCAGCACTGAGTTGGCCGCCGGGCCCTTGAGGCCGGGGAAGTCAATGCTGCCGAAGATGCCCAATAACACGCTGGGAATCCAAACGATGGCGATGCACAGCGGGTAGAACATCAGCGGCCAGCGAAAGGTGCGGGCGCTTTTAGCGGTGAGCCAGTGGGTGAAAAGGTGGGGGAACATGCCGACCGAGAGCGGGATACAGGTATAGGTTAGGAGTTTGATCGGGCTGATATTGTCCCCCTTGATCAGTAGCTCGGGGTGCGCCGCCGTGACTTGTGCTAACGCGCTGTCCAGCCCGCCCAGCTTATCGACGATGACGAAGAAGGCCACACCGCCGAGAATCATAAAGACCAGCGTTTGGAAGGCGTTGGCCCAGGCGGTGCCGCGCATGCCGCCGAAGCTGACGTAGGCCAGTACCACCAAGCAGACCAGCATGCCACCGGCCCATTGGGGGATCTGCCCTTTGGTGATTTGGGCGAGGGTAATGCCGCCGCCCATGACGCCGATGAGCAGGTAGGGGATGAGCAGCGCGATCATGACCACGAAGAGCAGCAGGCCCAAGCCGTCGGAGTCCCAGCGGCGACGGAAATACTGGACCTGCGTGAGGAGGTTGTGACGCTTGCCCAGCGCCCAGACGCGGGTGCCGATGAAGAAGAAGACAGTGGGGATAATCAGGGCCGAGGCCGAAGGCATCAGGGCAAAGACGCCGATACCGGTGTGGTAGGCTTCGCCGGAGGCCCCTAAGATGGCGAACGCGGTCATGTTGGTGCCAAACAGCGACATCAGCAACAGGAAGGGGCCGATGGAGCGGCTGGCGACAAAGTAGTCCTCGCCAGTGCCGCGAAAGAAGCGATTGGAGAGGACGCCGATGCAGAGTACTAGGCCTAGGTAGCAGAAGATGATGGTCGTGGTCATGCGGCTTGCTCCTCGTCCTCTGCGTCTAACTCGGACGGCCAGGCGTAGTTGACCAGCAAGACCATTAGCCCGGTAGCGGCCACGCAGAAGCCGATGTGGTAGAGCAAGCCGATGGGCAGCCCGAAGACGATGCGCGGATCGTCCCAGAGCCAGAGGTCGTTGTGCAGGAGGTAGAGGATCAGAAGCCCCAGGTAGAGGAGCCGGCGGACGGTGGCGTTCATGGTGTTGCTCCTGAAGGTTGCGGGGTTAAGGGGACGGCGGCGGGCATCTGGCAGACCTCGCTCATCGGCCCGAAAATAGGCTCGACGTGCTCGCTGAAGAGGTTGCCGCTCAGAACGTCGACGACCCCCTGTTTGCACTCGGGATGGCGTTTGAGGAATTCGGCGAAGCTGAAGTCCTTGGAGTAGAAGGCGTACACCATTTTGCGCACCGCCTCCATGCCGCGCACTAGTTCGGGGCCAAAAACCCCGAGTTGCTCGGCAGAGAAATCTCCTTTGGCAAAGGCCCCGGCGATGGCGTCGGCGGCCATCTCGCCGGATTTGAGGGCTAGGTACACGCCCGAGGAGTACATCGGGTCGAGAAAACAGAACGCGTCGCCGACCAACACCCAGCCCGCGCCGGCGATGCGGCTGGCGCGGTAGGAAAAGTCCTTGGTGGTCTTGACCGGAAAGAGTTGCTCGGCATTTTGCAGGCGCTCCTGCATGGGTCGGCATTTGGCCAGCTCTTGGTCGAAGATGGTCTGCGCGTCTTCTCTGCGGCCTTGGACCAAATAGGAGATTGCGCCGACCACGCCGACGCTGACCTTGTCGTCGGACAGGGGAATGTACCAAAACCAGGAGTCTCGGTTTTCGGTGTGGAGGATCAAGGTCGCGCCCTCGTCGATGCCCTCGTCGCGCTGGCCGCCGCGATAGTGGGTGTAGATCGAAGCCTTCTTCAGCTCGGGCTCGGGCTTGGTCAGCTTGAGTTTGCGGCCGATCAGCGCACTCTGGCCGGTGGCATCGACGACGACTTGGGCGGCAAAATCGCGGGTTTGGCCGTCGGCGAGCTTGGCGCGCACGCCCCTTGCGCGCTCCCCTTCGAACAGCACTTCGAGCACCCGGGCACCCTGATGCACTTGGGTGCCTTTGGCGCGGGCGTTGTCGAGGAGCATCTCGTCGAATGGACCGCGCAGGACCTGCCAAGTTACCGCACTCTCGTGGGGGTTGGTGTCAGAAAAGTAGAAGGGTGCCGAGCCGCGACCCGACTTGCCGAAAAACTGCACGCTGTGCTTGCGGGGGAAGGCGCTGTCTTTGAGTCGGCCGAGTACGCCGAGCCGTTTGAACGTCCAGTAGGTATCCGGCATCAGGGACTCGCCGATCGCGAAGCGGGGGAACTGCTCCCGCTCAAAGAGCTGGACTTGGCGACCGGTTGCGGCTACGAGGGCGGCTACGGTGCTGCCGGCGGGGCCACCGCCGATGACGATGACGTCGCTCACGTGTGGCTCCTGTGATCGGTGAAGCGCTGGGCTTTGAGTTCAAAGCGCGGCAGGGTATTCGGCGCGGCGATTTGGATGTCGGCGCGCAGGCCCAGCCGGTGGGAGAGGGCGCGTTCTACTTGATCGGCGGTGTCGTTGGCATTGCCGTCCAGTTCTAAGCGAACTTCCAACTCGTCCAGTGCTTTGCGCCGGTGGACGTCAACGGCGAATTCGGTGACGGCGGGGAACTGACGCACGACGTTTTCGATGGCGCTGGGATAGACGACTACGCCACGGATGAGCAAGGCGTCGTCGAGGCGACCGGTGACGCCGCCTTGGAGCCGCTGGAAGGTGCGGCCACAGTCGCAGGGCGTGCGATTGAGGGCGACGCGATCGCCGGTGCGGTAGCGGAGGATCGGCATTCCGATGCGGCCAAGATTGGTGATGACCAGCTCGCCCTCGTCGGCGGGTGCGCCGCTTTGCGGATCGACGATCTCGCAGATGAATTCGCCCTCGTTGAGATGCAAGCCAGCCTGTTCGCGGCAGTCGAAACCCCAAGCGCCGACCTCGGTGGCCCCGGCGTGATCGAAGCAGCGGGCACCCCAGGTGCGCTCGATTTGGGCGCGGGTAGCCGGGAGATTCGCGCCTGGCTCTCCAGCGTGGATGGTGGTGTGTACGCTGCTCGCGGCAAGGTCGAGGCCGCGATCGCGGGCGACTTCTCCTAGGTGCAAGGCATACGTTGGTGTACAGACGAGGACGGTGATCTCGTTTTCGACGATGGCGTCTAGGCGCTGTGCCGAAGACATGCCGCCGCCGGGGACGATCAGCGCGCCGATGTGGCTGGCTCCTTGGTGCCCGCTCCAGAAGCCGATGAAGGGGCCAAAGGAGAAGGCGAAAAAGATGCGGTCGCGGTCGCCGACGCCAGCGGCGCGATAGACTTGGGCCCAGCAGCGGCCCCACCACTCCCAGCTTTCGGCGGTGTCGAGCCAGCGCAGGCGTTGGCCGGTGGTGCCGGAGGTCTGGTGGATGCGGGTGTAGCACTCGGGCGGAGAGGTGAGGTTGGTGCCATAGGGGGGATGCGCGACTTGGTCGGCAGACAGTTCGGCGCGGGTGGTGAAGGGGAGGCGGGCCAAGTCGTCGAGAGTGGCGATGTCCTCGGCCCGCGTGATGCCGGCCGCGTTGAGCTTCTGGCGGTAAAATGCGTTGGTTTCCAGCACGGGATTGAGCAGGGTGTGCAGGCGTTGGAGCTGATGCTCCGCCAGCGCGTCGCGACTGAGGCGTTCGCAGGCACTCACAGCGAATAACCGAGGGTCGCCTTGAAGGAGAAAGGAGCAGCCGGGATGACCGAGGTGCCCCCGAAACCTCGGGTCTCGTATTCGCTGCCGGTCGCGTTCTTGAGGTTTATCCGCAGCAGCCCCGGGCCCCGCCGGTAGGTCAGCCCGCAGTCGAGCGTTAGCGCACCGTCGATCGCATAGACATTGTCCTCGGCCACGAACTGGCTGCCGACATAGCGGATGCCGGCGGCTAAGGTGAGGTTCTCGCCCAAGTCGTGGGCGGCCCACAGCGTCAAAAGGTGTTCGGGGGCGAAGGCCGGCACATTGCCCGTGCGGTCGAAGACTTGGGGGACGAAGCCCTCGGCGGTGGGGACGAATACGGATTCGTTGAAGCGCGTCAGCTCGGCGTCCAAAAAGGCATAGGTGCCTTGGGCGTACCAGCCTTGGGCTAGACGCGCTGCCAGTTCCAGCTCTAGGCCCCGAGAGCGCTGGTCGCCGACCTGCTGGGTGATCCCGTTGTCGTCGGGGATGGCGATGTGCTCTTTGGCGAGGTTAAAGACGGCGAAGTTGGCGTTGAGGTTGCCGTCGAGCAGCGCGGCTTTGGCCCCGATCTCGTATTGGGTGCTTTCCTCGGCGTCGCGGTCGCCGACGACTAGCGAGGAAGGCGCGGCAAAGGCGCGGCCCGTATTGGCATAGAGCGAAAGGGTCTGGGTGGGGGCGAAGATCGCGCCGAGCATCGGGCTTAGCTGCCGGTAGGAGCGTTTGGTGGCGGTGAGGTCGTCCTCGTAGTCGATCCGGTCGAAGCGGCCGCCGAGCAGTAGCTCGAAGTGAGGGCTGAAGATTATGCGGTCGACAAAGTAGGGTGCGAGGGATTGCGCGGCGGTCTGGCCGGCTGTCGCTTGGTCGGGGAGGGGGACCACGAGGGAATCGGTCCCGGCTTCCGCTGGCATGAAGGGGGCCAGACTCGGCGGCAATGTCGCGTCGAGGGTGAACAGATCGACGAACGAAAGCAGCGCCACGTCCAAGGTGAAGTCGTCGGCGAGGTTGGCGATCTCGACGCCAAAGAGGAGCTGGTGCTCGATACCGCTGGTTTGCAGTTCCAGCAGGCCTTCAAGCTGGTTGCCGACGATCCGCTGCTGGTCGTCGAGGTCGAGCAACGTGCGGGCGAGGTCCAGCGAACCGGCCGCGTTGGGGAAGGCTCCGTTGAAGAGGGTGCCCTGCGAGGGCCAGTCGAGGCTGGTGTAGTAGAGTTTGTCGCGCAACGTGAAATTAGGCGTTAGATGCCATTCATAATTGGCGCGAAAGCGCAGGATGGTCTGTGCGGAAAGGTCGAAGGGCGACTGGTAGGAGCGGGTGCGCGGCACGTCGGGCAGCGCGCCGCCGACGATGGGCAGCCCCGAGTCGGAGCTATGTTCGCTCGTCAGATACTCGAAGTCGAGGTGCAGCGTCGAGCGCTCGCCGAGGTCCAGCCGCAGCGTTGGGTTTACGGCGAGGATCGAGCTGTTTTTATCGTCGCGGTAGCCTGCCGCTTCCTGCCATAGGGCGTTGAGACACAGGGCGTGGCCCTGGGCGGATAGGGCGCGGCTAGCGTCGAGGGTGGCGCGGTAGGTGGAGAAGCTCCCTAAGGAGGCGTTGATGCGGGCAAAGTTGCTCGCCGGGTCTGGTCGTTTGCGGACGAGGTTGATGGTGCCCGACAGCGGGTTGCCGCCGTAGAGGAAGGCACCGGGGCCTTTGAGGGCTTCGACGCGATCCACATTGTAGAGTTGGTAGAAGGTCGCTTCGGGTTCGGGGACTCCGTCGGAGAGCACCAAGCCGTTGGCGAGCGAGTCGAAGCCGCGCAGATAGAACAGATCGTGGACGCCAAAGTTGGTGTGGACGCCGACGCCGCTGACATTGGCCAGCGCGTCGCTGAGGGTCGCGCCGTCTTGGGTCTCGATCAGGGCTTGGGGGACGATCCCGACGCTCAAGGGGGTTTTGCGCAGGGGCAGTGGCATTTTGGTGGCGATGGCATTGGCGCGGGGAATGGCCAGGCGCGAGCCGGTGACAATGGTCTCGTCGACGACGTGGAGTGAGTCGTCGGCGCTCTGGGCATGGGCGAGGGTTGTCGTCAGTGACAGAGCAAAAACCAGCAGTGTACCACGTAAATTCCTCATTGGGCTGCCCCCACCACATCTATACAGACGATTTCGCTATCGTCGCGCAGGTAGAGCCGGCCGTCGGCCAGCGCGGGAGCCGTCCAGCATTTGCTGCGGAAGACCCAAGTATTGGCCTTTTCGACGAAGCCTTCGGGCGTGGCTGCGGCTAGGCCGAGATTGCCTTTTTCGCCCAAGATGACGAGGTGACCGTCGGCGATGATCAGGCTGCCCTTGCCGTAGCCCCGGGTCTTCCACTTTTCGGTGCCCGTCTCGGCGTCGAGGCATTTGAGGATCGAGCTATCAAAGCCGTAGAGGTGCCCTTGGTAGTAGATGGAGGTGGCGAAGTGATTTTTCATTTCCTTGTTGCGCCAGACCTCGGCTACCGCATAGCCGCCGTCTGTGGCGGAGACCTCCACCACGGAGCCGCCTGTGCCATAGCCGGAGGAGATAAAGAAGCGATTGGGCGGGATGAAAACCGGAGTGGCGGCGTTGACGTTGTGCCTGGTCTTCCAAGGGTGTTTCCACAGCACTCGGCCGTGTTGCGGCACGACTGAGATCAGCCCGTAGCCGGTAAAAAACACCGCTTGGTGCGTTTGACCGATGGTGGTGGTGATGGGAGAGGAATAGCCCGGATTGTCGCTGCCGGTTTTCCAGGCTACCTCGCCGCTGGTTTTATCAAAGGCTATCAGCGATTGGCCGCCCTTACCGCCAGCTTCGATTAGGACTAAGTCCCCTTCGACCAGCGGCGACGCGGAAAAGCCCCAGCGGGGCTTCTTACCACCGAATTCGCTCACGAGGTCGTGGCTCCATTGTCGGGAGCCGGTCTGGCTGTCGAGGGCGTGGAGTTTGCCATGGGCGCTGAAGACATAGACCATCCCGCCATCAACGGCGGGGGTGGAGCGCGGACCGTCGCCGCCCTGCCGTTCCACGAGATTGTCGTCGGTGCGGGTGCGCCACAGCACTTCGCCATTGCCGGCGTCGAGGCAGACTGCGAATTCCTCCCCGCTGTGGATATACATCGTATAGATGCGATCGCCGACGATGGACAGGCCGGAAAAGCCCTTCCCGCCTTGGACCCGCCAAATCTCTTTAAAAGACGACTTGTCGCCGAACAGACCCGTCTCCGGCGAGATGCCGTTGCGGTCGGGGCCGAGCCATTGCGGCCAGCCCGTTGATTGCCAGTTCGACCAATCTTGGGCCAAGGCTGGAAAGGCACACAAGGCGAGGACTAGGGACGTACCCAATATCTTCTTCATTGGACCGACGCCCGCATGTCGAGGCAGACGATTTCGCTTTCGTCGCGGAGGTAGAGCCGGCCGTCGGCCAGCGCGGGGGCCGTCCAGCATTTGCTGCTGAAGACCTGGGTGTTGGCCTTTTCGACGAAGCCGGCGGGTGAGGCTGCGGCTATGCCGAGATTGCCTTGTTCGCCCAAGATGACGAGGTGGCCGTCGGCGATGATCAGAGCGCCCTTGCCGTAGCCACGAGTCTTCCATTTTTCGGTCCCGGTCTCGGCATCGAGGCATTTGAGGATCGAGCTGTCAAAGCCGT
This sequence comes from Candidatus Latescibacterota bacterium, assembly GCA_965217585.1. Taxonomy (GTDB): domain Bacteria; phylum Latescibacterota; class UBA2968; order UBA8231; family UBA8231. The sequence goes on along the minus strand of OZ244561.1, from coordinate 7,165,153 downwards.
AGAGGTGCCCTTGGTAGTAGATGGAGGTAGCGAAGTGATTTTTCATTTCCTTATTGCGCCAGACCTCCGCTACCTCATAGCCGCCGTCTGTAAGGTTGACCTCCACCACGGAGCCGCCCGTGCCGTAGTCGGAGGAGATAAAGAAGCGGTTGGGCGGGATGAAAACCGGGGTAGCGATGTTGATGTCGTGGCTGGTCTTCCAGGGGTGTTTCCACAGCACCCGGCCGTGTTGCGACGCGACCGAGATCAGCCCGTAACCGGTGAAAAACACCGCTTGGCGCATTTGGCCGATGGTGGTGGCGATGGGAGAGGAGTAGCCCGTCTTGTCGCTGCCAGTGGCCCAGGCGACCTTGCCACTGGTTTTGTCAAAGGCTATCAGCGACTGGCCATCCTTACCGCCGGCTTCGATTAGGACGAGGTCCCCTTCGACCAGCGGCGACGCGCAAAAACCCCAGTTGGGCCTCTCGCTACCGAATTCGCGGACTAGGTCGTGGCTCCATTGCTGGGTGCCGGTCTGGCTGTCGAGGGCGTGGAGTTTGCCATAGGCGCTGAAGACATAGACCGTCTCACCGTCAACGGTTGGGGTGGCGCGCGGACCGTCGCCGCCCTGCCGTTCCACGAGATTGTCGTCGGTGCGGGTGCGCCACAGCACTTCGCCATTGCCGGCGTCGAGGCAGACTGCGAATTCCTCCCCGCTGTGGATGTACATCGTATAGATGCGATTGCCGACGATGGACAGGCCGGAAAAGCCCTTCCCACCTTGGACCCGCCAAGCCTCTTTAAAAGACAGCTCGTTGCCGAACAAACCCGTCTCTGGCGAGATGCCGTTGCGGTCGGGGCCGAGCCATTGCGGCCAGCCCGTTGATTGCCAGCAGGAGCATAATACGAGGGCTAGGGACGTTCCCAATATCTTCTTCATTGGACTGACTCCCGCATGTCGAGGCAGACTATTTCGCTTTCGTCGCGGACGTAGAGCCGGCCGTCGGCCAGCGAGGGGACTGTCCAGCAGCGGCTATTGAGGATCTGGGCCTTGCTCTTTTCGCGGAAGGCTGCTGGCGTGGCCTCGACTAGGCCGAGTTGGCCTTCTTCGCCGAGGACGATGAGCTGGCCATCGGCGACGAGCAGGGTGCCCTTGTTGTAGCCTCGGGTCTTCCACTTTTCTTCACCGGTCGCGGCGTCGAGGCACTTGAGGATTGAGCCGCCAAAGCCGTAGAGATGGTTCTCGTAGAGGACCGAGGTGCCGAACTCGTTTTCCATCTTTTTGTTTTGCCAGACCTGCTCGACGGCGAGGCTGCCGCCGTTGCCCTTGATTTGCAAGACCGTGCCGCCGTTGCCGTTGACGGTGGAGATAAAAATTCGGTCGGGCGCGATGAAAACGGGCGTAGCCGCGCTGACGTCGTAGCGGGTTTTCCAAGGGTAGCGCCAGTAAACGCGGCCGTCTTCCGGTGCTAGGCCGGTAAGCGAATAGGCCGTGAAATAGGCGAGTTGGCGGGTGCCGGCCGCAGTGAAGGCGATGGGCGATGAATAGCTCATCTTTTCGTCGAGGGCGGTCCAAGCGGTTGCGCCGGTGTTCTTGTCGAGGGCTACGGCGGTGACAGGGGTTGTGCGGTCGATGGCCATATCGACGACGAAGTTGCCGTCGTGGCCGCCTGCTTCGACTAGGAGCAGGTTGCCCTCGACTAATGGGGAGGTACTAAACCCCCACCTGGGCACTTGGCTGCTAAATTCGGCGACCAAGTCCTTTTCCCAGATCGGCGTACCACTCGCGGCTGCGAGCGCGAAAAGCTTGCCGGTGGCACCGAGCACATAGACGGTCTCACCATCCACGGTGGGCGTCGAGCGCGGGCCGTCGCCGCCTTGGGTTTCCTTGTAGTAAGGGCCGGTGCGGTGACGCCAGCGTTCCGCGCCAGTCTCGGCGTCGAGGCAGATGGCGAACTCGTCGCCGCCTTGGGCGAACATGGTGAAGACCCGGCCGTTGGCGATGGAGATGCCGGAAAAGCCATTGCCGAGGGGGGTGCGCCACTGAACGGCGGGACCGTCGGCCGGCCAACTTTGCAGTAGGTCCGTTTCGCTGGAGATGCCGTTGCGCTGGGGGCCGCGCCACTGGGGCCAGTCGGCCGCCTGTGCGGCAGCGGTCAAGAATAGCAGAAGTGAGATCGCGGTTTTCAATGCTGCCTCCTACTTAGGTATAGCGTGCGTTGCGGTATTGGGTTTGGTAAAAGTCGGGCAGGAGCTGATCGACGCGCATGAGGCCCTCGTCGGTCAGCGCTATCGCGTCGGCGTCGAATTGGAGCATGCCTTCGTCGCGCAGGCCGCGGAGTGCAGCGGCGAAGTGGACGACGATATCGATCCCGAATTTGGCGCGAAAATACGCGGTGTCGATCGCGCCTAGTTTGAGTTGCAGAATCACCTCGCGGGTGAGTTGTTCTTCGTGGTCGGTGGCGAAGGCGCGGTGGATGGGGAGGTCGCCGCGGTCGATGGTGGCGAGGTACTCGTCCCATTGCGGCGCGTTCTGGTAGTGGACACCGCCCAGATGCGAAAAGGAGGCGACGCCGGTGCCGATCATGTCTTGGCCGGTCCACACGGCGTCGCGGTACACGAAGCGGGCGTCGGGCGTTTTCTTCATGGTGTAGGCGCTCGAACGCACGTATCCAGCGGCGGCCAATTGCTCGAAGGCATAGGCGTGCCAGGCGCGCTTGGTCTTCCAGTCAGCTAAGGCCAGCGGCTCGCCGTCGCCAGCGAGTAGGTCCTTGGAGTAAACCGTGTTGTAGGGCAGCTCCATCTGATAGACGGTGACGCTGTCGGGGTCGAATTCGATGGTCTTTTGCACGGTCTGACGCCAGTTCGGCCAGGTCTCGCCGACCATGCCGGCGATCAGATCGACGTTGACCTGATCGAAGTCGAGCGCGTGGATCCAGGGCATGACTTGGTAGATTTCCTTGCTGACGTGGGCGCGGCCGTTGTGGCGCAGAATCTCGTCGTCGAGGTTTTCTATTCCCAAGCTGAGGCGGGTGACGCCGATGTCGCGGATGGCTTCTAATTTGGCTTGGGTTAGGGTGCCAGGCTCGCATTCAAAGGCGATTTCGTCGGCACGGTCCCAGGGCAGGGCGTCTTTGAGGCGCTGGACTAAGGAGCGCAGGTGGCGCGAACTGATGTAGGAGGGGGTGCCGCCGCCAAAGTAGATAAAGTGCAGCGGCCGGTCTTTGACCGACGGTTGCTGCGCGTAGTGTTCCACCTCGCGGGCGAGGGCGTCGAGATAGGTCTGGATCTGTTGGCTGTTTTTGTCCGTGTAAACGCGGAAGTAGCAGAACTTGCAGCGCTTGCGGCAGAAGGGGATGTGGAGATAGAGGCCGAGCTTGGTGTCGGGTCGCGGTGGGTCAGCGAGTGCGCGGTGTGCCTGCGGGACGTCCTCTTCACCCCAAAACGAATAGGCCGGATAGTTGGAAACAAAGACGCTGCCGACCTCGGTTTCGGTGCGGTCGGCGCGGGTGGTAGCTGGGTCGCTGCCGAGTGGACTCATGGGTTGTGACCTTTGGGTCGAAATGTTTGGTGCATCATGGTTTGACCTCGCGCCCGAAACAATACAGCACGCCGTCGGTGGCACCGATGACGAGCCGGTCGGCGGCGACGGCCGGCGAAGCGGCGATGGCCGCGCCCGTTTCAAAGCGCCAGACTTCCGCGCCCGATGCGAGCGCGAGGGCGATGAGCGCACGAGCACCCACATAAATGTAATCGCCGGCGATGACCGGCGAAGAATCTACCCGCGCGCCCGCGGCAAAGGTCCACAAGGGTTGGCCGGTTTGCGGGTCGAGGGCGTGTACGAGCTTGTCCCGGCCGCCGATGACGACTGCTTGGTCGGTGACGGCCGCTGACGAGTAAAACGGGAATTTTCGCACCGCGTGGGCGTAGCGCCAGCGGATTTCTCCTGTGTCTAAATCGATACCGAGTACTTCGTTGCCAAAGGTGCCTAGGTATGCGCGTCCCGCGTGGATGGCGGCGCTGGAGGCCACGTAGCCGCCTAGCGCGAGTTGCTGGTGTTGCGTGCCGTCGGCGCGATCCAAGAGCCGCAAGTATCCGTCGCAACCGGCCACGGCGACGCGATTTTCATACAGCGCCGGCGTACCGTGAATATACCCCTCTGTGGCGATTTTCCAAATCAGGGTCCCGGCGGTTGCGTCGAGGCAATATAGGTGCTGGTCATAGCTGCCGAAGTAGAGACGGTCGCCGGTGTGGTTGGCCGATGAGATGATGCCGGCGTCGGCGGCGAAAGTCCAGCGGCGCTGACCGCTCCGGGTGGCGACGGCGTGGAAGGTACCGGCTTCGTCGCCGAAGTACACGGTGCTGTCGACGACGGTGGGGGAGGACTTGATTTCGTCGGCGGCTTGGTACTGCCACACTAGCGCACCGGTGTGCAAGTCGAGGGCATAGAGCTGGCCGTCGAGCGAGCCGACGTACACGGTGCCCTCGTGAATAGCGGCGGTGGATTCGATGACGTCTTGGGTGGAGTAGGCCCAGAGTAGCGTTAGGGGCGGGGCGAGGTCGGAGGTGGCGACGCCGGTGAGTTGGGGGTTGCCGCGGAAGGTGCTCCAGGTGTCGGCGGCGGCGGTGGAGACCAAGAAGAGGGCTAAGAAGTAGAGTGGCATATTTTGTTGGTTGATGGACTATGAACGAAAGTAAATAAAAGAAGAAGGCAAAGTTTTGCTAATTTGGTGGAAGACGCCAGCCTTGACCGAGCGTGTAGTAGATGTGTGTATATAGAAGTGGATAGAGACAGCAATGTCGGATAAGGGAGGCTCAGTGCTGGCGATTCTCCGGCCCATAGCCCAAGTAATCGAATATTACCCTCGGTGCGTCCGCCTGATTTGGGATGCGGCCAAGCTGGATGCCATCCTGGCCTTCGCAGTGAGCATGCTCGGTGCTGTGGTCCCGGCTGCGCAGGTCTGGATCACCAAGATTGTCATCGACAATGTAGTCAGTGCTGTGGGTGATGGGGGTGGAGCCGCAGTGGACTGGATCGGGCTGCTGATACCGGTCGCTGGTGTTTTCAGCGTTTGGATCTTGGGGTCTCTATGTGGCGCAGCAGCGAATGGGCTGCTGGAAAAAGTCGGGTACCTTGTCAGCAATCACAGCCAGTATTTGATCCTAAGGAAGGCGGCTCAGCTCGACATCGCCTTCTTCGAGAACTCGGCCTTCTTCGATGAAATGGAGAAGGCCAGGAGTGAAATCTACCGCGCCCACAACCTCGCCATCTTACCCCTGCTAATCGTCTCCTCATTGACCGGACTTACAGCCATGTTGGCCGTGCTGCTCTCAGTACACTGGGCAGCGCCAATAATACTGCTCGTCACTTCGGCACCACAGGTGATCGTCGGTGGTCATTACGCTGGAAAGCGCTTCTCATTGTACGGAGCAGTGGCCAGTAACCGGCGCATGGCAGAATACATGTCGCGGCTACTCGGCTCTCGCGAGGCAGTCAAGGAGATCCGCATCTTCGCACTGCACGAGGAATTGCTGAGACGATTCAGCAATTTTTGGGGCTTATTCGGAAAGGAGGCATTTCGCCTCCGGTTCGCCGAGGAACGATTTAGTTTTCTCCTGGGACTGATCACGATGATGGGGACGGCCTCCATCTGGGCTTACGCCGTTGTGCGAGCCGTGGGTGGCTATATCAGCGTGGGCACCGTGGCACTGGCGTTCCAGGCTGCCGAGCAGGCACGATCTGGGTTTTCCAGCCTGTTCCGCAATCTTGGGCTGTTCTACGAGCATACGATCTTCGCTGGGATTCTCTTTCGGTTCCTCGACCTCGACCCCCGCTCAGTTGAAGGGGCGCTGGCACCGCCTCCTGCGTCGCCGATACCAGTCCCCGACCGTCTAACCCAGGGCATTGAGTTCCGCAACGTCTCCTTCTGCTATCCAGGCTCCGACAAGTATGTGTTAAAGAACATTTCCTTTACGATCAGGGTGCGCGAATCGGTAGCCGTTGTCGGGGAGAACGGAGCGGGTAAGACGACCGTCGTCAAGCTCTTGACGCGGTTCTACGACCCCACGGAAGGCGCTATTTACTTGGATGGACGAGATCTTCGGGAATACGATCTAGCAAGCCTGCGCCACCAAATCGGGGTGATTTTCCAGGATTTTGTTCGCTACGACCTCTCAGCCAAGGAGAACGTCGGCTTTGGTCAAGTGGACCTGTTGGACGATGCGGACCGGATCGAACGCGCGGCATACGAGGGCGGTGCCTCGGACCTCATCAAGGGCCTGCCGAAGGAATACGATACAATCTTGGGAAAGGAATTCGACGGGGGTGTTGATCTGTCTGGTGGCGAGTGGCAGAAGATCGCGCTGAGTCGCGCGTTCATGAAAGAAGCTGAGGTCCTCATCTTGGACGAGCCTACAGCCGCCCTCGATGCGTTTGCTGAACGCGATGTTTTCTCGCGCTTCGCCGAGCTCACGTCAGACCGCACGGCTATCTTCATCTCCCACCGCTTCTCCACCGTGCGCATGGCTGATCACATCCTCGTTCTGCATCAGGGAGAGCTTGTCGAGCAGGGGAGTCACGAGCAACTCTTGGCCCAAAACGGCAGGTACGCGCAGATGTTCAATACGCAAGCGAAGCAGTATCGGTAGGCGGAACCCCTCACAAGTATCGTATGGACAGGGATTCGAGCGGTCCGCCCTATGGTCATCGGCTGGGAATGTAGAATATGTTGTGTCACGATCTCCGCGAGTCCTTTGGTTATTGTCCCAGGTCCACATCCATCGTCCAAGAGGTCCATCCCAGGAACAAGGTAATCCAGCAGGAACTGGGCGTGTGTGTCGGCTGTACGTTCCTCGAAGAAACAAGCCGTGCGCTCATCGTACCCAACAGAATACCGACTCATCTGTCTTGTGCTTCTTTGTGAAGGCAATTGACGGCACAGCTTGTCGACATCTGCTTGTTAGCCAATTTCTGTTGGCACCATGCAACCGTAGTAAAAGAATTGTTCGGTTCTTCCAATTGAGCCGCTCCAGCCAAGATCGCGTAATTGCCGTTCCAACTGATCCGGGTCGTGGAATACTTTTACGATGTTAAAAGTCCGACCATCGTTCAGCTTCCTTTCCATTACTCCAGAATCGTCGATTTCTGCGTGATCGCGTGCAGTTGACTCTTGAGTTGCCAGACTGTCTACAAAAAAAGCTCTACCCCCCGGATTTAGGGCGGCGCGAATCATCTCCCAGAACCGATTGAATTGCTGTGCCGGAACGTGTGACAGCCAGAAACCAAAAAAGACAAAGTCATACTTTTCGGCTGGCCACCACTCGAAAAGATCCGCCACCACATACCGCAATGGAGCATTACCAGTCTTGGTGCGATTGATCTCAATCGTCTCGGAAGAAGCATCTATGGCAGTCAGGTCGGTGGCACCTTGCGCCAGACATGCTGTCCACAATCCCGTGCCGCAAGCGAGCTCAAGACACTTGCCGAACGGCCTCTCCCGCTCAAGTGCCGATCGCACAGTATCCAACTCTGTACGCCATTGGAGCTTATGCTCCTCGCCTCGGTCGTATCGCCCAGAGCGTAAATGCCACTCGTCATACTCGGCAGCTCGCGCCCGATAATAGGCTACTTGTTCTCTCAAAATTGATCTGTCAACCATAGTTGTCAGCCGACTCCTTGTCGAAGTTTGAGAATTTTCTACTCGTTTAGGCCTGCGCCGTCACAATTGGTTGAAAATAGCCAGACTGCTCGGGCTCATGCCAAGTGATTCTTGCAAATCCGGCTGACTCCAAGGCCGTAGTAAGCTCGTTGCGTGTTAGTGCCCTGTAGCGAGTCTTGGTCTCCTTCACTTGCCAGCCACTCGATGCCTGACTCATTATGAAAAGCCGCAATAGATAGGTGTCTGATTCCTTAGACCAGTCCCAGATCTGAAACATTATTAAAGGTGCGGTAGGGAATTGTCACAGCTAATCACTACATCAAATTTCTGGTCAAATGCACATTCCAACTCGCGAACATCGGCAACAGCGAATCGCATGCTCACCCCCCGCTTGGCTGCTTCTGATTTCGCCTTCGCGATCGCCTCCGGGCTAAGATCGGACGCGAAGACTTTGTATCCTCGCTGTGCCAAGCCAATTGCTTGGGTGCCTATTCCGCACGAGCAGTCTAGGATAACCGGTGAACTCGCTGAAGACGCACATCGAATCAACTGATCCAGTGTGGACGACTGCCGTTTGATTGCCGATTCCCAGTCTGCGTAAACATGATGGTAATCAGCGGCTAGATCATCGTAAAAGCATTGGACGGATTCACTCACATTGATGGCTCTCTCAACGAGTCTATGCTTCTTGACTGAACGCTACCTATCGTCCGAGAACTCCACATAATCAATTTCCATCGGCTGCTTGAGCCGTCTCTCCAGTTCTAGCAGGTCTGATTGGTCAGCCGGCACATCCTTCTCCATAGTTCCATCTGGGTTGCGTTTCTCAAACTCCCAAGGTATTGAAAGCTTGTCATAACCTATATCCGTCTGCATAAAAGGTTCGTGTATCTATGGGGTCATTGGACGCGCAGAGCGTCGAAACGGCAATGCAAGATTCCTATTGCAGGAGTTCGCCGGGGATGCGCGAGCCGGGGTATTCCTTTTCTGGGTCGCGCTCGGCAATGATGGCCGGCACTTCGTCGGTCCAATAGGCGGGAACGGTCTCCGGACGCCGGTGCCAAGCCAGCACCAACGTGCGGCGTTCGTCGGTCTGGTTGCGATACGCCGAGTGCAGCACGCGGGCGTCGGCCAGCACCAAGTCGCCGACCTTGACGCAGACATCGACTTGGTCCGGGTGGTCGCTGAACATGGTCGGGTGGTCTTCTTCGATGAAACGCGCCCCTTGCTCGTGGGCCGGCACCATTTCATCGTGCAAGGAGATGCGCTTGTGGTGGGTGCCGGGGATGACTTTGAGGCAACCGTTTTCCGGCGCGGTATCGCTCAAATAGTAGGACACGAAAATGATCTGCGGCCACGGCGAACAGCTCAAGGGATCGTTCCACTGCATCCAGTCCTGGTGCCAATACAGGGCCGGTTCGTCGGGGTCTTTAGTCAAGAGGATGATGCCACCCGTGCTGGCAAAGTCACCCAAGCCCATTTGTTCGAGGGCACGGCGCGTGGGGGGCCAGTCGAGCAGCTTCTGGATGGTCGGGTTGTCCTCTCCTCGCGCGCTGACGTGTTGGCCTTGGTACTTAAAGTCGGGCGGCGGCACCCAGTCTTCCATCATGCGCTCGGTCTCGTCGCGCAATTCCCGTAAGAATTCGTCGCTGAGAATATTATCGACCACGCAGAATCCGTCGCGCAGTAGCTGTTGACGTTTTTCTACGGCTTGTTCGGGAGTCATCGGCAACCTCGTCGAAAGGTGTGGGGTCCGTGCTTCAATTTTGATAAGGCTCGGTGCGGCCTCCGGTCAAGGCGCGGTCAAAGCTAGGGCGCAGCAGTTCGGTTAAAACGGGCGGCAGTTCGCCCCGCTGCGCTTTGAGTGCCCATAGCGGCGGCACGGCGTGAGGCGGCTGCGCCAAGCCGGTGTGATCGTCGGCTTTTTTGTACGCGTATAGGCTACACCAGCGAGTCTCTTTGTCCGCTCCCTTCACAGCCACGCCGTGTGCTCCGTGCGACAGGCAACAGACGACCGAGCCGGGGGCAGTTCGAGGTGTTCGATGGTCAGCGGCTTCTTGGTGATGGGATGGACGCGCCCCTTGAGCCAACCGGCTTCGATCTCCTCGTCGGTGTCTCCTCGGCAGTTGTCCGGGTCGCGGAACAGGTGGCTGCCGCGAATGAGCTTGAGGCCGCCATCATCGGCGGCGCTAAAGCCCTGGGGATAGCACAGGGTGAGGTTAGTATTGGGCTGGGCCTGGTACTCGGCCACATCGCGGACGGGGCCGCGGTCGTAGCCAGCACCGATCTTGTGACTGTGCCAGCCGCCGCCAGCATAACCCGGTGGCCGCGTCAGAAGCTGGTTGTGATCGAAATACACGGCTTCCGTGCCCAAGCACAACCTCTGCAGGTGCAGCATCTGCGGATGGGTCAGCACGTCCATGAGGAGCGGGACATGGCCAGCGGGGAAATACTCGGTAAAAACGCTGTGCCGCCGCAGAGTCGGCACACCAGCCTCGTCGGTTTTTTGCGGGGCTTTCTGGCTGCCGCCCAGAGCACCGGTAATAGCCTCGGCGCTGAGTTGGCACTCGGGCGGGCGGCGGCCCAAAGTGAGCCAGTCTATTTGGCTCCAGTCCGCCTGTAAAAGGGCGTCATTGCGCCGTTGGCCGTACTGCAGCACCTTGGTCCAAGTCTCAATGACGGACGGGAGCACGATGCCCCGCAGCACGGCGTACCCATCGCGCAGATAAGCGTCGTGGTCGAATTGGGCCTCTAGCTTGTCCAAGTCAAAAATATCGCGGCGCTCGGCCTCTAAGCGCTCCCAGTCTTCTGCCATCCATTGGAGAGGTGTAGGTTCGTCGCCTAGAAAATCCGGCCTACTCGCCCGAGCCAAATTGCTGGTGGAACTGTGTAGGAAACGTTCCCACAGAGGATCGGCTAATTGATCTTCGAGCAAGGGGTTGGGGGGCATTGACCTCATGGGACGTCCTCTTCTTCAACGCCCTCAAAGAGCGAGGGGAAAAAGCGATGTGGATCGGCCGGCTCGCCAAAGAGAAGTTGTTGCCGCCGGGTTAGGTCGGCTGGCGGTTGCACGCGCCTGTTGGTCCAGGCCATTTGCGAGACGCAGTATTTGTAGAGCAAGGCGCGCCGCTGGTGGTGCCCGTGCCAAGCGGCCGTCCCGTGAGTCAGGGCTTCGGAGAACAAAGTGACAGAGCCGGGCCGGGCCGAGGGGATGATCACGCAGGGGGCTTGTTCGGGCGCGTCGGCAATCGGTTGCGGCAGTATGAAATTGCTCTTGTGGCTACCGGGAATGCAGCAAAAGCCGCCGTAGTCCGGTCCGGCATCGGTCAAATTCCAAGTCGCCACGACAAAGCCGTTGAGGATCTGGTTATCGCGCAGAGGATGGTACTGGCCCGGCTGCGCCCCGGAGGTAGGCGACGTGGGGCCGTAGTCACTGTGCAGGGCTCCTCTGGACATGCCGTGGCGCAAACACAAGCCGTAGATCCGGTCGAGACGGAAGCAATCGCCTAGGCGGAAGCGCAGCACGGGCATGATCTGGGGGTGGTCAAGCAGATCGATAAAGGGCTGGCCCCAGTCCAAAAAGCCCGAGCCGTCGGGGGCAGCACCAAAGCGGTTGCCCTTTGCGGGCGGCAGGTGCGCGTCGAGCAAGTGGTTGAGAGCGGCTACTTCCTCGGCGTCGAGGACGTTTTCGAGCACCAAGTAGCCCTGCACGTCGAACAGGTATTGTAGCGTTTCGAGGTCGTTCATGGCTTTGGATCCCTAAGAAACCTTTTCTCGCCGATATTCATTCCGACCACGGGTTGAAGACCGGGACGGCGGCCCTGAGAAAGTCGCCCTCGTTGCGGGTACAGACGGTCAGGGAATGTACGTGCGCGGTGGCGGCTATAAAAAGATCTGGCTGGCTAAAAGTGATCGACTGTTCCCGGCCCCGTGCAACCATTCGGCGCCATTCCAAGATTACTTCCTCGTCCACGGGTAGGATACGTCCTGCAAACCAGGGTCTCAGCCTGTGGTCAAGCCACGTTGCGAGTTCTTTGCGAAACTTAGGGTCCGGCTGTTTTTCGATGCCGTACCGAATCTCGGCCAGCGTGCCGCTGCTGAGGAACAGGCTGTCCGCTACTTGCACATCCGACCATGCTTTCACCCGACGATCGGGCCGCTTTTTCCGTAACTCGGACACGACGTTGGTGTCGAGCAGCCATCCATTCACAACTCGACCTCTCGAACCGGGCTCCGAATACTATCGTCGCCGAACTCGATGCGGTTCAGAGGGGATTGGGACAGGAGTTCGTGCAAACTGGCCGACTTTTCCCGCGCCTGGAGATTTTCAAATTCATCTACTGCGACGATGACCACGACGACCTTACCGTGAACCGTTACCCGCTGTGGCTGGCCCGCAGCAGCAAGGCGGACCACCTCGCTGAACTTGGCTTTGGCCTCCCCCAGCTTCCAGCCGGGAATCGATACCGGCCCAATCTGTTCGGCTCGACGAGACTTTCCCACGGATTTTCCTCCTTATGACTATGTTAGTCAAATATATATGAAGTTGCGGTAAGCCTCAATGAGGGCGGGGCGGGGCCTCCCCGGAAATATGAGAAATGGCGATGTAGGGGCGACCGGCCGGTCGCCCCTACGGACTTCAATGAGGCCGGGGCGTTGCCACCCCGGAAATTACCGCGGACGCATCGACGAGGAACAAGAGCCCCTACGGACTTCAATGAGGCCGGGGCGTTGCCACCCCGGAAATGGCGACAGACTTCACACGGCTTGTCAAAACCTGCTGCGCTTACGGGATAACTTCAAAGCCCATCTGTCGAAAGTGGTGGTCCAACGTCAATGCTCGACGGATTCGCAGTTCTCGCATGAGAACAAAGCTGCAGCAGTCGGTAAAGGAGAATTCCTTATCCCGATAGCCGAAGAAGAGTGACCGCGCCCGTTCTCTTCGCGGTTCGTCAATGGACTCGATCCGCAGTCGAGCCGAACCGTCGATTTGCTGCCACCAAGCTTCAGCAGCATTAAGACCAAGGCGGAACCGGACGGTGGTCAGAGTCTCGTCGATCACATAGTCGGTCGTCGTCAGTATACCTCCTGACGACAGCCATTGATCCCGAGCTTCTCGTACAGCCGAACCCGCCGTATCACTGCTATCCGCGGCCGCAACCCATGCGGCCGTATCCACGAACATTTGCCTCACCGGTACAGCACCTCGTCATGCCGTGCGGCAGCGTCCCCCGATTCGGATGCCCCAACGGCTGGGGCCTGGTACAGCGAATCCGATTCCAGTGGCGCGTTTTCGAGCGGTGGACTGCCAACCGGGACGATGTCGAAAGCCGGACGACTGCGGTATAGAACGGTAAATCGCTCCCCGTGTCGCACTTTTTTAACGACATCCTGTAGACGCTCTCGGAGCTGTTTGGCGCTGATCACCTCTGGCATAGTCATGCCCCCTTTCAAGTTTAACTTAAGATAATCTCTTCTCAGAAGCGATACAATCACCCAACTCGATTGGAGCGCTTCAATGAGATCGGGGCGTTTCCACCCCGGAAATCCGGTTAGACCCGGCTTCGGTGTCTTCGTAGACGTAGTAGCTTCAATGAGGCCGGGGCGTTTCCACCCCGGAAATAGGGCATGGCAGTGGTAAATGAGCTTGCCGGATTGAGGCTTCAATGAGGCCGGGGCGTTTCCACCCCGGAAATGGCAGCAGGGCGGTATCTCGGATGAGTCGTTGCTCTTGCTTCAATGAGGCCGGGGCGTTTCCACCCCGGAAATTCGATCACGGTCAACAGGGCGCGATACCGGAATTTCTTGCTTCAATGAGGCCGGGGCGTTTCCACCCCGGAAATCATGGCAATGTGTTTGACTATCCTATATTCCCAAGAGGCTTCAATGAGGCCGGGGCGTTTCCACCCCGGAAATGCCCGCAGCACGATACGACCTGGTGCGACGAGACGGCGCTTCAATGAGGCCGGGGCGTTTCCACCCCGGAAATCGCAACAGGTGGACTGCTTTTACATCGTCGGTATCGAGCTTCAATGAGGCCGGGGCGTTTCCACCCCGGAAATGCCCGCAGCACGATACGACCTGGTGCGACGAGACGGCGCTTCAATGAGGCCGGGGCGTTTCCACCCCGGAAATAACGGAGTCATGAGGGCGTCATTAACTCCACCGCCGTGGCTTCAATGAGGCCGGGGCGTTTCCACCCCGGAAATATTTTGAACAAGCGGGCGTATCTCAAGTCCCTCTTGCAGCTTCAATGAGGCCGGGGCGTTTCCACCCCGGAAATGGGCGATCTGGCGGACTACATGGAGCGCGTGTTCAAGCTTCAATGAGGCCGGGGCGTTTCCACCCCGGAAATGACCTGATAGGGGAGTTGCGTCGCCGCACTGATGAGCTGCTTCAATGAGGCCGGGGCGTTTCCACCCCGGAAATCGGCAATTCCGACTCCGAAGCAGGAGACATGGCCTCGCTTCAATGAGGCCGGGGCGTTTCCACCCCGGAAATGGTCTGCCTTTGTTGTCAGACAAATTAGGATCACTGTGCTTCAATGAGGCCGGGGCGTTTCCACCCCGGAAATGGATGCAGTCTGAGGATATGAATGTCCGCCGATGGCAGCTTCAATGAGGCCGGGGCGTTTCCACCCCGGAAATTTCGCCGAGGTAGCCTATATGCGAAAAATCTTGAGCCGTGCTTCAATGAGGCCGGGGCGTTTCCACCCCGGAAATCTCTCGCTATGGGTTGGGGTAAATCCACCGACACCTGCTTCAATGAGGCCGGGGCGTTTCCACCCCGGAAATTTTAGTTTTGCACTATATGGACATATGTCTCCTGCGGGCTTCAATGAGGCCGGGGCGTTTCCACCCCGGAAATCCAGCCGATCAGTTCCGCTCCTTTGCCAAGCTGTACAAGCTTCAATGAGGCCGGGGCGTTTCCACCCCGGAAATGGGCTACTACAGCGATTCTTTGACCGCAATACCCCAGCGCTTCAATGAGGCCGGGGCGTTTCCACCCCGGAAATGACACCTTGGAAAGATATACGGACAACCTACGGTGGCCAGCTTCAATGAGGCCGGGGCGTTTCCACCCCGGAAATGCCCCGATCCGCAATGAAATGTTCTACGTCAACGACATGCTTCAATGAGGCCGGGGCGTTTCCACCCCGGAAATGGGCAGAAGTTGATGGAAGATTTGACCATGAGATACGGCTTCAATGAGGCCGGGGCGTTTCCACCCCGGAAATGGGCAGAAGTTGATGGAAGATTTGACCATGAGATACGGCTTCAATGAGGCCGGGGCGTTTCCACCCCGGAAATGACCTCATCGGCTGATAGGTTGCTGCCTTTGGTGTGCTTCAATGAGGCCGGGGCGTTTCCACCCCGGAAATCGGACATTCCAGACGTTCCCTTCGATGCCTTCGGGGGAGCTTCAATGAGGCCGGGGCGTTTCCACCCCGGAAATCTAAGGAAGTTATCACGTACAAAAAAAATGCTATTTGCTTCAATGAGGCCGGGGCGTTTCCACCCCGGAAATCTTTTTCAAAACGACGCCCGTGCTCAATCTCACCGCGCTTCAATGAGGCCGGGGCGTTTCCACCCCGGAAATCGGGCTGAACGTAGCCTTAGACAACACCGGGTATCACAGCTTCAATGAGGCCGGGGCGTTTCCACCCCGGAAATGACCAACCACAACGGCCAGCTCTACGCGATCAACGACAGGCTTCAATGAGGCCGGGGCGTTTCCACCCCGGAAATGACGTAGATTTCCTTGATCGTCTTGCCCGTCAGGCCGCTTCAATGAGGCCGGGGCGTTTCCACCCCGGAAATTGTGCAATGCAGATGCGTCGCTACCCCTGTTTTGCTGGCTTCAATGAGGCCGGGGCGTTTCCACCCCGGAAATGCAGGACAGCCGACTGTTACCGGCAGCGTAAGCCCAAGCTTCAATGAGGCCGGGGCGTTTCCACCCCGGAAATTGTACCACCTGCAAGGGTAAGGGTATCCAGCATGTACAGCTTCAATGAGGCCGGGGCGTTTCCACCCCGGAAATTTGTCAGAACATCGGGTATCCGCTCGCACTGATACTGAGCTTCAATGAGGCCGGGGCGTTTCCACCCCGGAAATCGGGAGGCCGTGCCGTTGGGCAGCTCGTCGCTGATAAGCTTCAATGAGGCCGGGGCGTTTCCACCCCGGAAATGCAGGCGATGAGGACTTTCATTTGCTGAACTCCAATCGCTTCAATGAGGCCGGGGCGTTTCCACCCCGGAAATAGGCCTGAGAGGATACGGAGATGCCGGTCGTCATACGGGCTTCAATGAGGCCGGGGCGTTTCCACCCCGGAAATCCGTATTGTTGAGCTGGACGATACTCTGATTGAGGCCACGCTTCAATGAGGCCGGGGCGTTTCCACCCCGGAAATTTGTGTGAACTGGTCGATTTGAGCGGGGGAGAGCGAGGCGATAGCTTCAATGAGGCCGGGGCGTTTCCACCCCGGAAATTAGGCCGTATGGAATGCCTTGAACGCCATCATTTTCTCGCTTCAATGAGGCCGGGGCGTTTCCACCCCGGAAATTCTTGGCCTACCAGCTGGAAAAACATGCCGAATGGCAGCTTCAATGAGGCCGGGGCGTTTCCACCCCGGAAATTTGGCTATGATGCTTCGGTGTTCGATTCGTTATTTGGCTTCAATGAGGCCGGGGCGTTTCCACCCCGGAAATTGGACCAACCGACACCAAATGACACACTCGTTTCAAAGCTTCAATGAGGCCGGGGCGTTTCCACCCCGGAAATTGGGATTTGGATGTGGATCTGCGCGACCTTTTTTCCAGCTTCAATGAGGCCGGGGCGTTTCCACCCCGGAAATTCACGCGACGATATTTATCGGACGTTCACACACATCAAGCTTCAATGAGGCCGGGGCGTTTCCACCCCGGAAATTCTCGTCGCACCTGGAGCATACTTCAACGCCCATAGCCGCTTCAATGAGGCCGGGGCGTTTCCACCCCGGAAATTCCCGTCGCCTGAAACCATTCGTTTATCTCGTTGGCTGCTTCAATGAGGCCGGGGCGTTTCCACCCCGGAAATTTACCGGCGAAAAGCCGATGCTCAAGTCGCTGTTGGAGCTGCTTCAATGAGGCCGGGGCGTTTCCACCCCGGAAATTGCGAGATAGAGAACCAGGGGTTCGTCATCAACCACAAGCTTCAATGAGGCCGGGGCGTTTCCACCCCGGAAATTCGCGCCCCCTTCGGGTGCCAACTCCGAGCACTTCGTCGAATACAAGCTTCAATGAGGCCGGGGCGTTTCCACCCCGGAAATTACCCCTTGGAGATCCTCGAAAGCGCGGTGGCTGCCATGCTTCAATGAGGCCGGGGCGTTTCCACCCCGGAAATTGGCCGTGTCAAATTGGCTTTGCAGCGTCCCAGTGTGATTGCTTCAATGAGGCCGGGGCGTTTCCACCCCGGAAATTTGGGGAAGATGCTGATACAATCGACCGGGGAGGCTCAGCTTCAATGAGGCCGGGGCGTTTCCACCCCGGAAATTCGTACCCCCCTGCAACTTTTACTCTCCATAAGCGGTGCTTCAATGAGGCCGGGGCGTTTCCACCCCGGAAATTATTTCTATCGCCGTGGCACGTCAACGCCCTCCGCACGCTTCAATGAGGCCGGGGCGTTTCCACCCCGGAAATTGTCTTTCTCCTGCATCAATTCTAAATCGCTAATTGGTAGCTTCAATGAGGCCGGGGCGTTTCCACCCCGGAAATTGGGCCAAACCTAGACTAAGAGGATTTAGCCGATAAGAAGCTTCAATGAGGCCGGGGCGTTTCCACCCCGGAAATTGCCGACTCGTTCCGGCTGCAGGGCCTCTCACAAGAAGCTTCAATGAGGCCGGGGCGTTTCCACCCCGGAAATTGATGCAGAAGATCCCCCTTTCCACCGCCCGCCTAGAAGCTTCAATGAGGCCGGGGCGTTTCCACCCCGGAAATTGAGCAACTTTCTGTATCTTGTTTCCCATGAGGCCAAGCTTCAATGAGGCCGGGGCGTTTCCACCCCGGAAATTATTCTCATTTGAAGGTTTTTTGAAGGTCTGCTGAAGAGCTTCAATGAGGCCGGGGCGTTTCCACCCCGGAAATTGTCATCAACGATTTTGAGTCGCGCAAGCAGTCGATCGCTTCAATGAGGCCGGGGCGTTTCCACCCCGGAAATTTGCGGAGGCTTTGGCGCTGATGTTCGCGTTGCCGAAGCTTCAATGAGGCGGGGGCGTTTCCACCCCGGAAATTGCGGCCCATACGACCATAGGTATTGCCCCAAGCGGTGCTTCAATGAGGCCGGGGCGTTTCCACCCCGGAAATTACCGAGAACGGATTTTGCGGAGCCTGCAATAGCTAGCTTCAATGAGGCCGGGGCGTTTCCACCCCGGAAATTCTTGCGGATTGCCCAACAGAAACAGCTTGCTATCGGAGCTTCAATGAGGCCGGGGCGTTTCCACCCCGGAAATTGTCGGCTGCGGTGAGCTTTTGCGCGTTGTGAGCGAGAGCTTCAATGAGGCCGGGGCGTTTCCACCCCGGAAATTGTGCCGAGACCTGTGGGGATGTCTCGATCCTCACTCGCTTCAATGAGGCCGGGGCGTTTCCACCCCGGAAATTGCGCCTGCATCAACTATCCAACTCATTCAAGAAGGAGCGCTTCAATGAGGCCGGGGCGTTTCCACCCCGGAAATTATAGCGTCGGTAAGGAAACTTACCCCAACATCCAAGAGCTTCAATGAGGCCGGGGCGTTTCCACCCCGGAAATTTCAGTAGCTAAATGTGAAAGGATAAATCATGAAAGGCTTCAATGAGGCCGGGGCGTTTCCACCCCGGAAATTGCAGCCGGGGCGCATACATAGAGAGTCTGGTATAGGTGGCTTCAATGAGGCCGGGGCGTTTCCACCCCGGAAATTTCCTGTCGTGAGGGTGAGTATAGGGGTGCTTTGCCTGCTTCAATGAGGCCGGGGCGTTTCCACCCCGGAAATTTTGTCTAAGGCAAAAAATGTATATAGAAGCATATCGGCTTCAATGAGGCCGGGGCGTTTCCACCCCGGAAATTCGGCGACCGTAAGGAACCTGCAACAAAACCAGCAAGAGCTTCAATGAGGCCGGGGCGTTTCCACCCCGGAAATTGTATTCAGTTTTTTGCAGCGAATTCTTCTGCAGAGGGCTTCAATGAGGCCGGGGCGTTTCCACCCCGGAAATTATTATATTAGATTTTTATTTAAAGGAGCTTAGAAATGCTTCAATGAGGCCGGGGCGTTTCCACCCCGGAAATTTTCACGATTCGCCGCCTTCAATGGTGGGCCATCCGGGCTTCAATGAGGCCGGGGCGTTTCCACCCCGGAAATTGGCCCGTAGGTGTAGGCAGGTCAAACCATACGACCTCGCTTCAATGAGGCCGGGGCGTTTCCACCCCGGAAATTTCTTTCGACAGCTATGCTCCGAGACTTATCGGCCTTTTCTGCTTCAATGAGGCCGGGGCGTTTCCACCCCGGAAATTGCTTTCGATGACCCGAGGCCGCATCCGTGCGCATGTCGCTTCAATGAGGCCGGGGCGTTTCCACCCCGGAAATTACGCCAGCGCCGCGGAGCAAAGACGCGACCTTGCGCGCTTCAATGAGGCCGGGGCGTTTCCACCCCGGAAATTTCGGCGGGCAGGTTCCCCTCTCGACAGCTTACGCGATGCTTCAATGAGGCCGGGGCGTTTCCACCCCGGAAATTTCCCGCTATCGCGGGGCGGGTTGGCGCTCGTCAAAAGCATCAAGCTTCAATGAGGCCGGGGCGTTTCCACCCCGGAAATTAACAAAAATTTAAGAAAAATATTTTTCCTCAACTCGAGCTTCAATGAGGCCGGGGCGTTTCCACCCCGGAAATTGGCCCTCAGAAAAGAACTCCATCTCGGCGTATTCGTGCTTCAATGAGGCCGGGGCGTTTCCACCCCGGAAATTGTTGATCGAGAAGGTGAACATGATGCCGTGGAACGAGCTTCAATGAGGCCGGGGCGTTTCCACCCCGGAAATTGCTAATAAAGAGGAACTTGTCACAAATACTCAAGTGGTAGCTTCAATGAGGCCGGGGCGTTTCCACCCCGGAAATTAGTCCCTTCGGAACTCCCTGTGCGGCTTGGGTTTTCCACCCCTTTTGCGAGCGGTGGCCGCTTTGTCTTCTCGAACATGCAAATTGTTCGCCAAACGCATATCATAATACGACCTATCTCCTTGTAATACAAATAGAAAGCGCATTGCGAGAGCTACCGGCCTTTTTCTTTGCATCCGAGCACTCGCAGGGGACACGGCAGATTCCCCGCTAAACAATTGTCGCCTGCCGACTCGGCGCTTCATACGTCTTGCCCAGACTTTCTACCAGAGGATCAACTTGGTCAGCAGGCCCCAAATCCAAAATCAGAATGTGATCCTCTGCCAATTTGATCAAACCTTCCAACCGCGCCGTCATCTCAGCCCGTCGCCGGGCCGTCAGCCGACACTGGAAAATCGATAACTGCAACCAGTGTCCATAGCCTTTCATCACCTTGAACACGCGCCGCCAACGCTTCGGCTCGGCAATGTCATAAGCAACGATGTAGAGACGCTCGTTGGCCATATTCGCTACCGGGGCAGATAATGCGGATAGGGGACAATTTCGCCCTGCAAATGCCGGGCAAACAACCGAGCCTGCACCTCAATCAGCCGCCGCATAGAGACGCGATAGCCAAAAAGCGGATGCGTGGTTTCCTGCTCCAGACGACGCTCAAACGCGGCGATAAACGCCTTGCGCCCATTAGTCTTTAGCGAACACGCCGGGCCGTTGAATACGAAATCCCCCGGTTTGACCTCGCCGTTATTGATAGCCTGAAGTACGCAGGAGTCCGCGACAATAGGCCGAAATGGCTCCATCAAATCGAGGGCCAGCGCCGGGCGACCATGACGCGGGCGATGGTAGAGGCCCATGTAAGGGTCCAAGCCGGTCGCCGAGATCGCGGTCGTGAAAACCCGCGTCAACAAGGCATAAGCCAGCGAGAGCATGGCATTCACCGGATCGGTGGGCGGACGCCGATTGCGCTTTGCAAAAGCGAACGCGGGCACATCCTCTTTCCCACCCTCGGTGAGCATGTTCTCAAAACAGGCGAAATAGATCGCCGCGGCCTCGCCCTCAATGCCGAGCAATTGACGGTCGTCTTTAGCGCGGGGCACCCGCTGGACAATGCGCTGTAATCGCACCAAGACGTCGCTTTTCGCCTCCGCGTCTCCACTGACACGCCAGTTGCGCCGCAGCATCGTCCGCGCATTACGCACCTTAGCCGCCACCAAGTCGCGCGCAAAGGCGAGGCGGCGAGGCTCGTCAAAAGCAGCTTGGTACTGGGCTTGGCGCACGGCCACATTGCCATTGCCAGTCCCCACGGTGTGGCCGAGGAACCAGCCGCCCGTAGAAAACCACGACACTGGAATCTCGGCGTTCATCAGCGCGTGTAGAGCCGGCGTAGTCACCGAGACCGGGCCGAACAGATCGACTTGGGAAACGTCAATCAGGGGCACTTCCACGGTCTCTTCTTTGGTCTCCACCACCAAGCGCTCGCCGCTTTTGCGCAGCCGCGCCCCCGGCGTTTGCACGTAGAGCGGCAGCGCCGGATCGTCGGACGGGTTCAGCGGGCGCGGCGGATACCCCTTGCGGAACAGATTGGTCTCATCCGGCAGGCAGATGCCAGCCAGCGAACAGCGCGGGCACTTGGGGCTATTTTCAAGCGGCGGTGGCCGACGACCACTGGCCGCTGCCCATCGCAGGCCGGCAATCGCCTCCAAAGTCTGGGCGCGGAGTTCGTCGTCGATAACGACCTGCACCCGCTCGCGTGAGCCAGCGTACCAAAGCACCCCCTGCTCGACCTTATAGCCATTGTCTTCGAGGATCATGGCTTGGGTGCAGATTTGGACGCGCTCAGGCTCGTAGGCTCCGGCGGCGACGTGGGGCCGCTTCCCTTTCTTGAAGTCCACCGGCATTGCGATACCCTCGTCGGCCTCCACGACATCCATCTTGGCGATAACGCCGAGCCGCTCCGAGGCAAGGGTAACGGCCCGGGCGCGGGTCATCTCCTCGCCGAGTTCGTCGGGCGCAGGCAAGCGACCCCCACCTTCATCAACTCGCCCATGAGCGCGCCGCCCCTCAGCCGTGTCTCCGCTCTCAGCCCACTCGCCTTCCACCCATTCCAAATAGGCCAGCCGCGGGCAATAAACCCATTCGTTGACCATGCGGGCCGGGACCAGCGGCGTATTCTCATCGACTGGCGGCGGGGGTAGAGGTAGGGTGAGTTGGGAGTCGTGAGGCATGGGGTGGCGTTCCCTATATGGTTAAAGCAACCAGCGGAGTAATCATGCCTTCAAGCCTTTAGGTATTTAAAACCTGATGTAAATTACGCAAAGCGGTCAGTTCCGAAGACACCGTGCAATGTATTCTTCAACCAACTCCGTTTGCTCTGTCCCACGAGCAGATGTCTCAATGCGTAAGGGTAACTCCTTGTCGCCCTTACCATATCGCACCGCAATGACGCCGTTGGCACCGTCGAGCACCTTGACCACTTCGCCGCCAAAGGCGGCCGTATCATAAGAGACTCGGCTTACGCAATCAATCGCACAAAGGCGAGAGACGAAATTCTTCCAACCTTTCGGACGGTGATGCTCCACATCAGAAAGGTGATCTTTTTCTTGCGGCGGTCTCGCCACCACATCGGGCCAAGTCGCACGAGGTTCAAGGCTCAACCGTTCCTTGGCAACGCGAAACAGCAAGTCGCCCGCCGCATTGAGGTACGAGTTTCCATCCGCATCATCTTCGATGAGCGGCCGAAGTTCTGGGCGCGCCTTTAATCGGTTCTCCACCTCTGCGCTTGGACGTGGCTCGTCATCAATCCACTGAAAAAAATCCTGGCGTTCTATAACCCATTGCATATCCCAATTCAATGGCAAGCGAGGCAGGCGAACAATCTCTCTAAATTGCTCGTGGATGTAGTACACTTCGACCTCTAACAAGGCACCCAATAAGTTGAGAAAAGCGATTTCGGCCTTGAACCCACCTGTGGCACAAAATACGGGTTGAAGAGATTTTTTACGCGCTTCACGCACGGCTTTGATGGCTTCTTCGACCAAGACTTTCAACCCTTTTTGCGAGAAGCTAGCGTGGGAGTACCCCAAGGCAGTTAGCGAACGACCGTAAACTTGACGGCAACGCTTGGCGTAGAAATGTTGCAGCCGCTCTGAACAAAAGCGCCCTTCTGGTGTGTCGGAGTGGAGGAAGAGGATATGATCTGAGTCATGGACGCCAATGGCGTACAAGGTATTAGTTTCGGCGCTAGCTGTGACCACCTCTGCCTGATCCAGCCACTGATCTACGTCCACTACGTCTGGCAACGGGTCGCCAGCCCGCCCATTCCATCCTGCCCATGGACGGTCATCGCGGTTGGTTAGCAGAGACGTGCCAACAGTGGTGATGAGTAGGTGTGCCATATAAGCGTCAATCCTTTAACTGTAAGCTCACCCGTCTGTTCCCTTTAGCCAGATCATGGGAACAGCGAGCGCGAAAGCCGCTTGAACCGGGTGAATGCCCCGTGCGGCAAGCGATTCACGGGCACTTTTGCTAAGCAAGCGCTCCGGCCCAATCGGAGCACCGTAGAAAGGTTTTGGAGGGTGTTTCGTGCGGAAGCAGGCACCGGCCGCCAGCATGACCTGTGGACGTTTGAACACGGCGCTAGAGTGGAACTCTGGGGCCAGTTTTCCGTACTTGACGAAGAGTCGCCAGAAACCTTCCACTGGGTCAGTAGCCGCTGGCTGGAACGTTGAGAGGGATGTGAACCCGTCAGCCCCAAGAACATTATCCAGTTCGGGACAGGAAGTTGGATCGCCGTCTAGCTCAAAACCGCCGTGGCCCACCGAGGCATCGGCACCATACCCGGTCCGCCCCAGCATTTCCAAGGCCTCCAGCAAAATCTGCAAGCCACCGTCGGCAGCGCGAGCAAAAATGGTCAGGCTGCCGTCGGACTTGCTGAGATTTGAAAACGGCACTTCAAAGAGTTCACCACCAGCACCCGTGGTATTGGAAACGCGGGAGATGGTATTGCGCAGCCGCACGCGATCGCGGATAGAGATACCGGGATCTTCTAGATTGGGTTTTTTCCCCTCTTGGACTCGACGAAAGTCGGTCGTAGTCATCCAGCGACATTTCTTGACGGTTTTGCGTTCTTCCGAAGGCCAGTCCCACCATAACGGCAGGCCCGCCGGTGCTGGCAAAGAATCGCCAGGAAAAGCATCGGAGATGACAAACAGCGGCTCGTGGGCGAGCCACGGCTCCAAAAAGTCCCGCTGGAGCGCATCCTGCCCCCGAGAACGCGCCCATGCACACGCCATCGCGCCAAGCAGCGAATCCGCCTGCCAAGGCGTGGTCCAAACCCCGAGAGGCTTCAGCCTCAGACGGACCAATGGGTCCATGTATTGCCGTCCAATTTGAAATCGTCGAAACTCACCGCGCCTGAACCCCGGCTTGTCCCACCGCCCAGACCCGTCATCTGCACCAGATTCAAGCCATCAGCGACGACCGCTTGGAGGGCTTCGTCGCCTCGATGCGAGCCACCGTTGGTGTCCGTGTACGAGAAATCTCTATCAAGATCGAAGACTTGTAGAACGATCTGCATCCCAAACTCTGTTCCCTCAACGACCCGCTCGTTTGAGCGCGGATGTTGAGCCGCGCCAGTTTGGCGATTTATGACATTTTCCGTTTTGTTCTCGATGCGAACACCCGTGAGGGGCCTACCGTCGCGGACGATGATACGGGAAGGGCCGAGATTGCTTCTGGTGTTCATGTGCGCTCCAAATATCCGACAAACGGGGCATTCATCCTTTGCACAACTGCACGGACGATCATTATCCCGACCGCTGAATCGGCCCAATTGCTTCTCCAATTCGCCTCGCATCTTTCCCTTCAGCGAGGAACCGGGGATATAGGGCTGACGAGTTTCTGGATTCTTGATCACCGGATTGTCGGACCCACCAATTGCCAACTCGTCTTGCGAACCTCCAATATGAAGACCGCTTTCGCAGCGAGCGGTAAAGGTAATGGTGTGAATAGCGGTTCTTTGCATGTCAGGAAACCTCCCTCATATAAGCGGCCCCAAAGCCAACCAATGCCTCGAAATGGGGTAGAAAGCCGTCCAGAAAGGCCCTTTCCGGCTCTTTCGCGGAGCCTACCCGTTTCACGTTGTCATCGATGAAATCTTGAAATTCCTTGGGTATCTTACCCGCCGATTTTGCGTACTGAGCTTGGTAACAGAGTCCCTCGAAGCGGGCAGATACTTGATGCCAGCTTCTGCCGTCAACTTTCAATTGACGTTCAATCTCGCGGCAGTGATTGAAGAAGCGGCGCATCTGGCCGGTAGTGAGTTTCGGTCTGGATTCCTTCCCCAATATCCTCGCCAAACGATCGACAGATTGTTTGGCGACGAATATAGGTTGAAGGTATTTTCGGCTTTGTGGATCGACTTCAAAGTACGAACTTGGGAATTCCGGAAGTGCTTCCCTTTGCGGTCTGTTACGATTATCGCCGCCGAGATCTCGCCGCTGTTGTCGTTCCGGTTTGAATCCCGCCTTTTTCATAGCATCCTCCATGCTACTCATCGCGTCCTTCCTTTCGCGGTCGTGTTGCCAACAAGGCATAGCGGAGACTTGCCGCCAATTCGTTTGTGCGCTGTTCGTCGCGCCCTAGATATTCGATCACACGGTTTGCCCAGCGACGAAAGTCGGTGTGGCGTCGATGCACGTTGCGCTCGATTTGATAAGCCCAGCGAGCCACTCGCACAGGCTTGCTGCTCTCCGCGAGACGCAGCAAACGATGTAGTAGGGAGCGAGGAGCCACTCCATCCCCAACCCAGTCCGCCAGCCGCTTGCCATCGCCTACTACAGATTCGTGTTGCTTCCAACTCCAATCCGCCCCGAGGGCGGCGCACCGATTCTTGCCCGGACGTTGCTTAGCCGACTCCAAGAGTTCCTCCGCACGCTCGACTGCGTGACGGATCGGTACGCGGTAAGGGGTTAGAGCGATTCCAGCACTTAAGGTTAGCGGTGAATACTCTTGGGCCGGACCCGTCTCAAACTTTCTTACCAGAGACCCCGCAAAGTCGAGCACAACGTCCCAAGGGCCAACTAGCAGCAGATCGTCCCCGCCGGCATACAGCGTATAGATCAAAGGCCATGACTTTGCCAACAATTCCTGAATTGTCTGCCCGAAGAACTCGTGCAGACTGTAACTGAAAGACCGCAGCCGGTTATACGACTGGTCTTCTCCGGCAATTTGTCCGACCCGGACGCCCATGTCGTCCACATCGGCTTTCAACACAGCCAAACGACGGTCGCTACGGGCTTGCTCTGCGATTTCTTGGAATGTCAGCGGTTCGCGGGAATCGGAATGACGCGGTATCCAGCGGCCCACGCGAAAAGCCTCAGACTCCTGATCGTTCACGTGCTCGAAGCCAACGCCCAGCGCTTGCACTGAGCCGCCACCTGGGCGCATCCATTTCCACCGAGTCAGCTTTTCACCGAGTTTGCGGGCCTCCAGACAGCTTCTACAATGTAGGACTTCCTCACCTTCATCCTGCACGCTCTGCTGTCCTGGAGATTGGCGGCAGACTTCACACGGCTTGTCAAGTGAAGGTTGGCTCCAACCCGCCGGGTTCCAACCGCCGCTGCTTTGCAGCATGAAAGCTCCTATACGGCGCTTCTGAAGTTCCAGATGAGCGCGGGCGGCGAGTGGCGTCTCAGCCCAGCCCAACGAGAACTGGACTTCTCCGCCGGATTCATCCCACAGCTTGCGTTGCAAGCCGGAACGAATCTCCTCAAGGCGAACGGGATCGGTATCAGGTGGAATCCTTATCAGGAAACCACCCCCACCCCGGACTAGGACATCATCGTCAGCAATACGCAAACGTTCCTTTACCGTCCAAAGTGCGGCATGTTCAAAGAGTTCGAGCAGGAAAGACCGGGCTCGCAAGCGCTTCGCCTGTGCTTTGCCCGCGCTCTTCACACCCAGCACATAACGCTGGATTCCAGAAAAATCACCAGCCAAATAGACTGCTTTGCTCATAGATTGCGGTATCCAATCGGAATGCACGGCGATGACAAGAGTTCAACATGCGCCGTAAACCTACTACGCTATGGAATAATTTCAAATTTCATCTGTCAGAGAACTTCTATACCCAAGTTAATTGCCTTGCTCTGAAGATCAGCATCGGCTCCTAACCGAGGCTTGGTTCACGAAGCGTTTCACGCTGGGACAGCAACAAGGAAGTTGCTGTAGTACTGGCTTTGCTGGATGCGCTGACTGCGATAAACTTCCTCAATACCTCTCTTGACAAGGGATGAACGGGGTACGGGTTCTTTGCAAAGATCGTCCAAGGCCAGCAGAGAACGCACAGTTTCTATGCCCACCATCGGGGTCCAAATCGGCCAGACGAAATAGGTCTCGCGCCGCCTGAGTCGCTGAAATCCCGTAGTTTGCGCTTGGTTCCCAACGGGCATTACCACCGGAAACCACTGTAATGCCTCAACCGCCAAGCTATTGGCCGCCAACATGGTGTCTTGGCTTGACTTGCTCGGATCGCGCCAACGCAGAGCATACCGCTGATCTTCAATAGGGTCCCAACGCAGGCTATACCCTGTGTCTTGGTAATCCCAAGCGTGAAACAAAGTGCGTTGAATGTGATCTATGCTGACCTTTTTTCGCATTTCCTTGGCATAGAACGGCAATCCTTGTCCCGCACTATCTCCGCTACGTACCATCCTGAACCTTGAATCTTGGAACTGTCCGTTTTTCTCATCGGGATATAGTTCGGTTCCAAAGCTGGACAGAAAATCGGCATCTCGACGATCGGCAATAGACGAACAGCACTGAACATCTCGCAGTTTGCGAGAAAATTTCTCGGTGTCAAAAGGCATCTTGTTGTCAACATCAAAGACAGTCATGGGTGCGTCTTTTAGAGCTTCTGAGAGTTTTTCCGCAAATTCCTGCTCATCGTCGCCACAACCTGCCAAGGATGGCCTCCAACCGCCCTCTATTTGTTCCCAGCCAAGGCGTATTTCTGGGAATACATCTTGCAGGACAACCGCAGTGCCAATGGCCGCGAGAAATCCGAGCGGATTGCTGCCGTCAAGTCCGTTCAGCAAAAGCCCCGGAGTTGATTCATTTGCGGTCATTGTGTCTCCTCCTGTTCGCTCTGCCGCCAATCAGCAAGTCGCAGCAGAGATTCCAGCCAAGCCAAACCCCACCAGCCATAGCGCCGCACCAGCCGCCAATAGCGATCCGCGACGCCGGAGTCGAGACGCTCAAGGCCGGTGGGACCAGACCAGTGCGTCCGTTGGCCGCGCAACTCGAAATCTACATCCTCGCCCTGCTCGTCACACACCACCGGCGCGAACGGCCGACCGTGGCCGTGATGGCTGGCAATCAAATGCAGAACCAAGTCTCGCAGATCGTCCCTTTCCGGCAAAAGAATCGACGCGCTTTCTGCCAAGCGCACCGAAAGCAGTTCGTGCCGCCCACCTTTCGGATAGCCGGAAGCGGTCCGAGCCTTCTCATAGGCTGCCGGACTTCTCGGCATTTCGGCAGACTTGGCGAGAAGTTCCCCGCCCAACCAGCGAGTGCCACCACGCAATAACGACTGAAATCGAGGATCGGCCTTGCCCAAGTCATGCAACAGGCCAGCGCAGGCGAGAACTTCGACCAAGTCCGCTGGCAAGCCGCAGCCCGAGGCATGACGGCGGGCAAACGCTTCGACGCCGGGCAGGTGACTTAACAATTTGACGGGACGCCCGATCCCAGACGCGCTAGCGTCGTCCTCATCGCTGAAGTGGTCGGCTTCGAGGGTGAGTTCCGGTATGCGCTGCCGCCCGACGAGGACGATACTTTTGCCGCCGACAGCGCGATAGGCACGGGCCAGCTTGGAGCCGGAGTATTCCTTGCTCAATTCTTTTGCCGCTTTCGGCAACCAAGACCAGTGTTCTGGGAGCGATTCAGAGGCGGCCAGTTCCTGTAGAAGCTCCCTCAAGGCATTGCCGACCTCATGCGGATCGTCGTCGTACTTCTGCTCCAGATCCTTTAGCAGTTCGTCTGCGGGACCTTTAGCCGTAACGGAATCCGGCCAATCGTCCACTAACTTCGGGTGCAAGCGAAGGATGGGCTTAGCGCGGGCGAGCCGATAGGCGCGATCTCCCACATCCAAGTCGGCGTCCGGCGGCAGGTCTCCGAGTTGACGCGCTAGCCCCGGATGGTTAGCTGGGATCACAATAACATCGCCGGGACGAATCGTCCTAGGGTCCGCTGTGATGTGTTCGGATTCCGTTTCGGCCACCCCTCGCCATCGGATTATCTGACGTTCCACCTTGGACGAACTGTTCCCGCTAATGCCATCCTCTGCACCGATTCCTTCTACATCGGCACTGTCGTCTGCGGCGTCCTCTCCGGCTAACCAACGCTTGAACACACCGACCGGCACCGGGAGCGTCTCACTGCTGCTCGGCGGGCACAAGGACAGAAGTTCCAACGTCTCCTTTTCACGGGTCAAATCCACATCAGCACGCCAGCAGACCTGCACATCCGCCGCGCCTTCACGAGGACCATGCAGAAACGGAGCCACATCAGGAGAAGGTTGTGGTTGCGGTGCTGTCTGTGCCCAGCAATCAACATGGGCAGGAAGCATCACCGGGGCATTGACGGAAGGTGCGTTGAGTGCAGTCAGGGAATCGCCCTTTGGCAATTTCTCTTCAAGATGGGCAATCCCGAAATCGACCTCGCCGTTTTCGTCTTGGCACTCGTTGAGCCAAGCCCAAGTCTTAGTAAGGGCCTCGCCGTACACGGGGTCGTCCCCTTTGTCGCCTGTTTGGTCGCCGCGTACGAGAATCTCTGCTCGCGCATCAATCTTCCGCCCCATGCGATTCAATCGACCAAAGCGCTGGCGCAAGGCATCGAGACTCGCGCACTCGGTCACCAAGCCGTCAAAGTCGAGATCGGCCCCCACTTCCAGAGTTTGGGTAGCCACGACGATCATCGGCTTTTCCAAAGTGCGTTCTGCGGATTGGCTCGACCGGAGGGGTTTTAAGCGTTGTACGACGACCTCTTTGTCAACGGGGCGCATCCGACCTGTTAGCAGTACAGCGTCAATGTCTTCCCGACTGTGGAGCAAGCAATAAGTCTCCCTCGCCGTGGCAACGCGGTTGACGAACACCACGATAGCGCGGCATTCGTCGTTGACCAGCTCCGATGCAGCATCGGCCAAAGCCCTAGCCAGCACACTCGTAGCCCGCTTTCCCTTGGCTTTTCCGACTGTCTTCAGGATGGCGGGCTTTTGTGCTAGTTGGCGCTTACCTAGCGTATGGTCAGGATTGCGGCTTTCGGCGGATAGGTCCTCGAATAGGTCCACCCCCGACGGCGGGGTCGCCGACATCACCACCGGGTAAAAGGGACGTTCAAGCGGCGTATGCCCCCATTTTTGATAGCGCCGCACCGCTTGCAGGGTTTGTAAGAACGGCTGGGCGCACTGCGCCTCGTCGAGTAGGATTAGGCTGTCGTTGGCGACCAATCCCGCAGCTATCGGCCACGTGCGATGGCCGCGTCCATAGCCGCGAAATAACAAGCGAGAGCCGATTTGATCGACGGTCGAGGCCACCACCATGGGTTGAAGCGGGCTATTCATCCAAGCCTCCGACCGATACATGCCACCGCGCAATACATAAGCGGCCAACGGCCGTGCCTTCTCAAACCCGTCCGCCTCGCCGTGAGCAATCTGGCGCAGGTTGTCCGCAACGCGCTTGATAACGCCGTCCTGCGCTTTCTCAAGATGGTCTGCTAACAGGCGTGCCCGCTCATATGCTTGGTCCACTATCACGCGCCGGTCCACCACGAAGAAGATGCGACGCGGTGCAGTGATGGCTTGCTTCCGAGCCAACCGAGATGCTTGGGCTGCCAACGCGAACACGGCGATATCCAAGGACGCGGTCTTGCCTGCTGCTGTCGGCAAGGCAATGGCTTCGGGCCAAGGAGCCTCTGCCCGCTTCAGCACTCTATCCGCCAATTCCTGCTGCCAAGCAAAAGGCTTATGGCCCCACAACTCGTTGAA
Organism: Candidatus Latescibacterota bacterium; assembly: GCA_965217585.1. Classification (GTDB taxonomy): domain Bacteria; phylum Latescibacterota; class UBA2968; order UBA8231; family UBA8231. Next base: position 7,134,360 of record OZ244561.1, on the reverse strand, counting down.
AAACTCAGCGAAGTCCGTAGCGTCGTTCAACTCAGTCACGATCTTCACCTTTTCCATCCATCGGGCGGCACAACCCATATCCCCGGAAGCGACCTGCCCCCACGAGCACCGGCCCGCGCACCGGCTCATCAAAGACGATCACCGCGTGATTATGGCTCCGTCGCCCACCGTTCTTACGCATCAGTTGCGGATACTCCCTCGCATGGGGGACGCCCTCAACCAGCGAAACCGGGTGCAGCAACACCTCGCGTGGGCGCGGCAGACCAATGTGCAGACATGCATCTTTCACGCTCTCAGCCGCCCGCTCCCACTTGTCCTTACCATCGAAATGTCGGTTCAGGACCACCGGGGTCACACTCGCCCAAATGCGCGATTCCCGTGTCCAAGTATCCGGGTCAAGGTTTTTCGGCGGGCGTTCGCGGGTTTCCAGTTCAATAGCGCACTCGAACCACTGGCCATCGAACAAAGGATGTTCACGCGGCAATCCGGTAGCTATGTCGCGCAGGAACGGTTCGAGACAATGCCCGGCCTCCTCCTGCTGATCCAAACCCGTCGGCAGAACCAGAGCCAAACCCATAATGCGACCATCTGCATGTTCTGCGCCGACGAAGGGGAGCGGAGTCAAAGCCAGATGCGGTTCGGCGGTGGGCGTACCGTCCAAGCGATGTCCACTGAACCACTCGGGCGGCGGTTGTTCGGGACACTCTTTCATCAATAAGCTGCGCAGGGCCGCCGTGAGCTTGAGCGTCGCCGGCAAGGACACGCGCTTGCCTTTGATGCCGAGGACAATGAGCTGAGGGTCGAAAACCGAGCCGGGAGCTTCGGGGGCCTTGTCTTTCGGGGGTCTATCGTATCCCTGCCAACGGCCCGGCACCGGAGGCAGACTCACGGGTTTCTTCCCATCGGGGAAACAGTCTTCCAAACGCGCTTTCATTTCCTTTATGTATTGTCTTTGCTCGCGAGGACTTCGTGTGCAACTTGGGCCATTTCCTTCTTGCTTTGCCGCAGCAAGACGATTTCGGATGGTGTCAACATCCGGGGAGCGGGCGAGGTACCGAGCTTCTGATTGAGTGAGGCAAGAGAAGGGGTGTCCGAAGTGTTCCTTCCACCATCTCTCGAAGTCTGATCCGTGTTTTTGTCGGAGTTCATGCAGTTGCTCCTGTGAAGGATTTAATTTAGCGGAGTACGGCTTGCCGGTCAGCACAACGGCACCGACGACCTTGCCGCCCTGTTTTTGGATCCAGCCACGCAGATTCGCCAACGTACCGCCCTGACCGACGAAATCATCAACCATCACGTATTCGCGGCCCTTATCAACGCCGCCTTCAAAGCGAGCTTGGCGGGCAAGGCGGCCATAACCGTCCGCACCCGTGTGGGAAACGACATTGGTCTGCACGATATTAGTCTCGAACTGGATCCCGAGTCGCTCGCTCAGCAACTTCGCCAAGGCAATCGGAATGGCATTGACGCTTTGGCGTTCGTAGGCATGTGCGCTGACTAGTACAGGATCGCCGCTTTCACTAACCTCGGCGATCAGTTCCCGCATCGCGGCGATCCCCGCTTCGTCAACCAAGCTGTTGACTAGTTTCGTCGCGACCACGATGTCACCCGTCTTGGCACCGGGATAATCTGGATGCTGCTTGACCGCAGATTCACTGGCCAGTAGCACCACATCCGCGAATGCCTTCCAAGGCACCCTTGGCGGTTGCTTCATCGCCTTGAGGTCCGCCTCAGCTTGCTCAATCTCGCTGCGAAGATCGTGGTAGGCGATCCATGCGGCGCGGTTCATGCGCGTTTCCAACACCTTCAAGCGCCCAGGGCTCGCTACGCGCAGTCGCTGACGGGCGACGCCAAACGTCGGAATCCACGCGGGCGGCGGCGGCTTGGCTTCCAGCCACATTTGCACAAAGGAGGCCGAATGACCCACATGAGTAACTTTGGCGGCCAGCCGTTCTAAGGCGACGCGATGTACGCCCAATTCGGCATCCGGCCAAATTAGATGTACCGTCGGATCATGGGGGATGGCAACTGGGAAACCACGGGGTTGGCGCGATCTATGCTCTGGAAGCTGGGCCAGTCCGGCATTCTTTAGTTTGTTCAAGTCTCCGCTAGTAGGCACCTTGCTACTAAGGTTCGCGTCGTTGACGGGCACATAGCTAACAACAGTGACGCGACTGTCCGCATCCGAGGCGGCAATCGCAGGGGGTGGCAAGGCTTCAAGCCAGCGCAGGGCCTCGCCTTCGGCGGGATCTTCGCCGGTCTCGAACCAAGCTGCCGCCAACGCCATGAACACCCGATCGGGATGCGGTGGCCATTCGGCCTGCTCTTTTCGCGCCCCGTCCGCCGCTGCCATGGACCATCCATTCAGGTAATGGATGCCAAGAGAGAACATCAGTCTTCCCCTTCTCCCGATGTGCTGGCCAATTCCTGGCTACGCCGAACCAGTTCGACAAGTTCGGGCGATGGGGTCAACTCAATTTCGTCCTCCCACGGTAGTCCCGCGTTTTTCGCCTCGGTAATGGCCGCTGCCAACAGTTTCAGCGCATCTTCGGGACTAAGTTCAAATTTCCGTGGAGGTTCTCCTGGGCGGTCGAGCAGTTCCCACACAGGTTCTTGTTCAGCGAAAAGCTGGCAACGAGAGCGAAGGTCCGTATCGATCCTCGCTAGAATACCGGCGGTGAGGCCCAAGGCGGCCAGTGCGGTGCGTGCCGCGAGGTCGGTATCGTGGTTAGAATCAGCGGCACCGTTGTGGGGAAAACGGAGACGGCGCAAGACGGCCAGAGACAAGGTTGTCGTTTGCCGGGCACTGGAGATGGTGAATCCGCCTTCCGTAATAGTTGGCGTGACGTTTCCGTGATTGGCTTCCGATGGCCTTCCTTTCTTGTCCTTCCCCAACTTTTTAGATCCCGCTTTTTCATCCAAGGTCCAATCAGGTACATCATCATCTGAAGACTTGCGCTCGTATAACGGACCCGCTCCAAGCATGATCTGAGCGGGATCGATGCGGCTTCCTGTTTTCTCCCCTGCCACCGCATCATATCCCATAATCTCCGACACTACCGCCCGCTGAAACTTGCACCCCAAGCCTCCACGCGGTCCAGTCGAGTCCCACAGCCCAAATATCAGTGCGGTCGGACACAAGCCAAATAGGCCGGTGGCGTTCCTCACCTCCGCAGTGTCGAGTATTCGACCTTTCTCTGATTTGCGGAAAATCGTGCCTTCAAGCAGGCTGTCGCGGAACAACGCATCCGCGATGCGATGAGGTGCCTCCAAGCTGGTCACCGAGAACTTCTTGAGCAGTTTCTCCTGATCGAAGCGCGTTACTAGCAGAGGAAGCTGTACCGTTCCGGCGCAGTGTGCCTCCAGCAATGCCAACTCCATCCGGTTGGCCTGCGACTGCACTGAATCCAAGAGAATGCACTGCCGAACCTCGCCAGTAGCGGGATCAACGCGCTCCTCTGTGGCGTATTTGCCGCCTTCATAGGTTGGCGGAAAAACCTTATCACCACGGCCTCCCGTCGGCTGATAGTCGGTCACACACCGAAATGCTGCCGCCGTTCCGCCAACCGCGTCCCGCAAGGTCTGTAGATCAATTATCATAGTCTATCCTCGTTCGTTTTGGCTGCGTCTTGCCGCAGCGGTGATTGACATTAGTCGCGACGTTTCGTTTGGTTAGAGGTCATCTTTAGTATTCCTCGCGCTGTCCCCGGCGGGGAGCAACAAGGGCTTGAGTTTTGGTACAGTAGTCTGTTCCGGGTTGGAGGGCCTAGATCGTTGCTCATATCTAGTCCCGTAGGATGGCTCGTCATTAACGATCTCGACCGAAACCTGCTCAAACTGAAAAGCTAAATGTGTGAGGCAATATTTATTTCTCATTGGACTCTATCCTCCTAAAATGTTTAATATTACTACTCCCATGAACCATAAATCTATGAAATTTTCCCCGACAGCGCAATAGCGTCCCCTATCGTCGGGCCTCATTGAAGTATGGGAGTTGTGATTTTCTCGCACAAAGTATGTGCGTATTTCCGGGGCCTCGTTGCCCCGGCCTCATTGAATAAGGCAACCTACTATGTACCCGATCTGGAGTCATCGGCTACCGCAGCATTGGCGTCGCCCACTCCATCGGCATTGGCGTCTCAGAGCCTGCCTGCCCCCGCTTCGCTCCCATCCTTGCTGCACTCCACGCCAATCAGGTTTATCGGCTTGGTCAAATCCTATGTATCTCGTTTCCCCGCAAGGACCTCGCCCACGACTTGATCCATTTCCTGCTTGCTTTTCCTCAGCAACTCGATTTCTTCCGGCGTCAGCATTCGGCAAGCGGGCGAGGTGCCTATTAGCTGCTTGAGTTTGACCGCCGAAGGGATAGTTCGAGTGTTCTCACTCTCTGAAGGCTGCTCTGTGTCGTTGACTTTAGCCATCTTCTTTCGTCTCATCGCCCCCTTCCTCACTCTCACCACCCTCTCCCCTGCTAGGCGGCCCGCCAATCCGCAAAACATGCCCATCTAAGTCCTCAACCAGCATCTCCCGCGCCCCCCAAGGCTCGTCAACAGGCACCTTCTTTATGTTCGCCCCCGCCGCCGCGTACCCCTCGTGCAGCTTGTCAACATCCCCGACGTTGTAGTAGAGCCACACCGGTCGGGCACCCTGCGAATTCTCGGCGAGAAAGATATGCACCTCGCCATTGGATAGGGAGGCAAAGGTCTTGTCCTCGGCCTCGGCGGGCCAGTCCCAGTCCTTGTTGAAACCAAGAACCGAGGTGTAGTGCTCGATGCTCGCCTCCACGCTTGCGACGTTCAGAATCGGCGTCATGGCGGTGAACGCCGTGGGTGCGGAAGCCTTGTCGTGGTCCTCGTGGGCGACGGCGATTGAGCTAATGCCGATGGCGATTCCTGCAACTACTACTGCTGCGGCAATTCTGTGACTTCTCATATTTTCCTCCCGTGGATGAGTTTAAGTCGATAGAATTCGATTGTACCGGGTGCGTTGAACCCGGTCAATTTTGACAGCCACCCCCGACGCTCACGCCCGCTCCACCGCAAACGCCGCCACATTGCGCGTATCCTTACTAAACTCCACGCCAATCAGGTATATCGGCTGCCCCAAACCGCGATACTTATCCGCGTAGCGCCGCTCCTTCAATTGCCCCATCGCCGCGCCCCCGGACGCCAACTCGACCACCTTGAACTCAAATAGATAGACGTTGCCGTTGAATAGAACCGCCATGTCCAATCGTCCGTGGCTACTGCTGTCCTCTACCTTGATGTCCAGCCCTAGCCCGGCGAAATAGGAGTAGAACACGCTGGCGTAATAGCCTTCGTACCGGGCGATGTCGTTGTTGGTGTACCACTCATAGGGAATGCTGGCGAAAAAGGCGTGGAATAGCGTCTCCAGCCCGGCGAAGTCGTTGGCCTCTAATAGCCGGTAGAGCCGGACGCTATTGGCCATCTGCCGCGTGGCATCCTGCACCAAGTAGCGCAGCAGGCTGCGGTTCAGGCTCTGCCGTACCTCGCGGTTGGGATAGCCTAGCCGATAGACGGGCTCACCGCCGAGGTCTTCCTCGTCTTGGATGGTGAGGTAGCCGGTCTGGAACAGCAGGGCCTCGGTCGCTATGTCGTCCACGTCGAAGGTGGACAACAGGTCGCTGCTGCCCTCCATGCTGCCCAACTCCAAGGAGCTGACGTGGCGCTTGCACAGGGTTTCGACCAAGAACGTCGGTGTACCCGTCTCGAACCAATAGGCACCGAACTTGCGGCTGTCGAAGAGCAGCAGGATGTCGAAGGGATTGTACACCTTCTCGTCACCGAGCCAACGGTAGCCGTTGTACCAGTCGCGGATCTCGTCCCTATCGAGGCCGGGCAACTCCGGTGCGAACACCGCGTCGAGGTCTGCCTCGGTGTAGCCGCAGATAGCGGAGTAGCGCGGGTCGAGGGTGATGTCCTTGAGGTTGTTGAGTCCAGAAAACAAACTGACCTTGGAAAACTTGCTCACCCCCGTAATGAAAGCGAAGCGGATGTGTGCATCGCTGGATTTGATCATCGCGTACAGGTCGCGCAGAAAGTCGCGGTTAGCGCGGGCGATGTCCGGCACCTCCAGCGCATCCAAAATCGGCTTGTCATACTCATCTACCAGCACTACAACGCGCTGCCCAGCCTGCCGACTCAGTGCCCCAAGCAGATGGCGAAAGCACGCCGAGGCGCTCTCGTAACGGGTCGTAACCCCGGCCTCTTCTGCCAAATCTTGTAGTTGCGCCATCGCGTCTTCGTGCAGACCACCCCGCTCGTAGTAACTGCCGCCGCTGAAGTCCAGCCGCACAACCGGATACCGCCGTGACCAATCCCAGTGGTCGTGGATGTCCAACCCCTCAAACAGCGATTTGTTGCCCTCGAACACCTCCTTGAGCGTGTCCAACAACAGGCTTTTGCCAAAGCGGCGCGGACGCGACAGAAAGTAGTGCTTGCCCTCGTCGAGCAGCCGGCAGATGTAGCCGGTCTTATCGACGTAGTAGCAGTCTTCCTCGCGGATCTCGCGGAAGGTTTGAATGCCGATGGGTAATCTGCGTTTGCTCATGGGGGCATCCTCCAGACAGGGCTTTCAAGCGGCCAAAGTACCGCGCGCGTCGAACCCGGTCAACATTGACAGCCAACCCCCAACGCGAAGATATTGGGGCTAGTCCAGTTCCAACGCAGGAGACGCGCAGTGACCAACAAAAAGCCGAATGTCGTCCTCGTCTTCGCCGACCAATGGCGTGCCCAAGCCTGCGGATACGCCGGCGACCCCAACGTGCAAACCCCCAATTTGGACGCGTTAGCGCGCCGCAGCGTCAACTGCACCCACGCGGTGTCTGGCTGCTCGGTGTGCTCGCCAGCGCGGGCCTCGATCCTGACTGGTCAATACCCCCTCACGCACGGCGTCTTCGTCAACGACGTAGAGCTGGGCCAAGACGCCACGAGCCTCGCGCAGGCTTTCAGCGCGGGCGGCTACGACACGGCCTATATCGGCAAATGGCACGTCAATGGCCGCGGCCGCTCCCGCTATATCCCGCCCGAGCGGCGGCAGGGCTTCGAGTACTGGAAGGTGCTCGAATGCACTCACGACTACAACCATTCCGCGTACTATGCCGGCGACTCGGACGAGCAGCTCGTGTGGGAGGGCTACGACGCCTTGGCCCAGACCCGCGACGCCCAAGCGTACCTGCGCAGCCGACGCGGCTTCACCTCGACTTCAGGCGAGACCAATCCTTTTTTGCTGGTCCTGTCGTGGGGGCCGCCGCACGCCCCCTATCACACGGCCCCGGAAGTATACCAAGCTCTGTACGATCCGGCAGCTATCGCCCTGCGGCCCAATGTGCCGAGCGACTGGGCCGAACCCGCGCGGCAGTGGCTCGCCGGGTACTACGCCCATTGCACGGCCTTGGACGACTGCGTCGGCATGTTGCTCCAGACCTTACAAGAGGAGGGATTGGAGCAAGAGACAGTCTTTCTGTTCTTCTCGGATCACGGCGACATGCTCGGCTCGCAGGGCATGGACAAAAAGCAAAAGCCCTATGAAGAGTCCATCCGCGTGCCGTTCCTGCTGCGCTATCCAGGGATGGACACCGCCGGCCGCCAACTCGACGCGCTGATTGACCTGCCGGACATCATGCCGACCCTGTTGGGACTGTGCGACCTACCGATCCCTTCCACCGTGGAGGGCATCGACTTTTCCGAGTACCTACAAGGCGGTTCAGACCCCTCGGACGGCACCGCGCTCTTGCAGTGCCCCCATCCCTTTGGGCAGTGGTGGACCGGCGGCGGCGGCCGGTCCTACCGGGGCCTACGCACCCGCCGCCACACGTACGTGCGCGCCCTAGAGGGGCCGTGGCTGCTCTACGACAACGAGGCCGATCCCTTCCAACAGGACAACCTCGTCGGACAGCCTGGCCAGCAGGACTTGCTCGACGAATTAGACGCGACCCTAACGCGCCGCCTCGCCGCAGCCGACGACCTCTTCCTCCCCGGCCCAGCCTATCTCGAACGCTGGGGGTACCAAGTAGATGCACGAGGCACCGTTCCTTACACTGCATGATGAGTGAAACCCTAAACAAAGGAGCACGACATGTATAAAGCTGGAGTCATTGGCTGCCGCGGCATTGGCGTGGCCCACGCCACCGGGATTGTCGGGTCAGACCGCGCCAGCCTCACAGCGGCTTGCGACCTCGACGAAGCAACCCTCCGCGAGTTTGAGCAACGCTGGCCAGATGCGGACCTTACCCTGTACCGCGATCACCGCGAGATGCTCGCCCGCGAATCGCTGGACATCGTCACCGTCGCCACCTCGGACCACCGCCACGCCGACTTAGTCGTCGATGCGGCCAACGCCGGGGCCAAGGGCATCTTCTGCGAAAAACCGCTGGCTACCAACCTCGCAGACGCCGACCGCATGATCGCCGCTTGCGATGCCAACAACACCACCCTGTCGGTCGATCACACCCGGCGCTTCATGCCCCTGTGGCGGCACGCCAAAGAAGAGATCGTCGATCAAGGCGTCATCGGCCCGGTGCAATACGTCATCGGCACGCTCTCCGGCCCCCGCGCCATGCTCTTCCGCAACGGCACCCACACCCTCGACGCTATATGCTACTACGCGGGCGCGCAGCCCCAGTGGGTGGTGGCCGAGTTGGAGGAAGGATACGCGGACTACGCCGAGTACCGCGGCGACGGCGGCCACGTGCCAGCCACCGAGCCGGGAGCTAACGGGTACATCCACTTTGCCGGGGGGGTGCGGGGCTTCTACATCGGCGGCTCTAAGACCACGCCAGCGCCCAAGCAGCAACTCGAAGTGGTCGGCACCACCGGACGATTACTCCTCGGCCAAACGAGCATCCTGTACCGGGGCGAAGAGGCCGAACCGATTGAGCCGCCCACATGGCCGATCGAGGGTATCCCCGCCGGCATCCACGAGTTGATTGCATCCATGGACCAAGGCGTCGAGTCGGTGTCGCCGGGCCGGGCCGGGCACACTGTAGTAGAGCTGATTATTGGGTTTTTAGAATCGCAAAAACAGGGCAACGCGCCGGTGCCCATTCCGGTGCCACGGGCCTAGTCCAGTTCCACGACCACCCGACCGGCCTCCACGCGGGCCGGATAGGTCCGCACCCGCACCTTTTCAGGCTCGCAGAGCGAGCGGCCCGTGCGCACGTCGTATTCCCAGCCGTGCCACGGGCAGCTCAGAATTTCGCCCGCGCGTCCCAAGACGATTTCGTCCCCTGGGTGCCGCGCCAGCGCCGTGCCCCCAACCCGGCCATCCGACAGGCGTGCTCCTTGATGTGGACAAATATCGCGGAGCGCGTACCAAGCATTCCCCTGCCGCACGATGGCCAAGCCCCGCCCCTGGACCTCGACCCGGCGGACCTCGCCATCGGCAAAGGCATCGACCGGCCCTACGTCAACGCGCCGCGAATCCATATAATGCCTCGGCATTATCGACCCTGATGCCCTGGCGCAGCGCGTCGTCAATCACTGGCGGCAGGGCGCGGGCCGGCGAGTCAAAGTCCCAATGCGGATAATCCGTGGCGAACATCAAGAACTCCTCGCAGCCGATCATGTCGATGATCTGCAACAAGTGCTGGGGATCGTCTGGCTCTTCCATGGGTTGGGTCGTGGAGCGGAAGTGCTGGCGGATGTATTCGCTGGGCCGCTTCTTTAGCCACGGCACCTCGCTGCGCAAGCCCCGGTAGTTTTTGTCCAGCCGCCACATCAGCCCGGGCAACCACGCGAATCCCCCCTCGATAAGCGCGACACGCAGCTCTGGGAACTCGCAGAACACCCCTTCGCAAACAAGGCTGACGACCTGGGCCTCAAAGGCTTGCGACATGGCCGTGTGATCTTCGATGTAATAGGAAGGCCAGCCGCAGGCCGTGATGGGCTGGCCGCTGCCGCCAAAGTGGATGCCCACCGGCAGACCGACCTCGCAGGCCGCGGCAAAAATCGGCCGGAACTGCCGCTTGCCATACGGCGCGCTCGACCGCACTAAGAGCAGCGCCTGCACAAAGCGCGGATCAGCCGCGGCCCGCTTGATTTCCGCGGCCGCCTCCGCCGGGTCGCTGGCATTGACCACAATCGAGCCGCGCCAGCGCGGATCGTGGTCGAGCCAAGCGTGCGCGGTCCACTCGTTGACCGCCCGCATTAGCGCGTTGGCAAAGTCGAGGTTGTGCAGGGACGTCATGCCGTAGAGCGGATTGAGCAAGGCCACGTCAATGCCCCAAGCGTCGAGTAATTGGGTGCGTGCAAAATCCGGGTCGCCGCCCGGCCGCAGGCCCGATGGCGGCCAAGCATCGCGCCGCGCAGCTTGGGCAAACCCCTTGGGATAGGTCGGCCCGGGCGGGCCGCTAAACCCGGATTGCCGCACGTACGCCTGCCAGCGCGCCGACAGATAGGGCATGAGCTCGTCGATGGAGTTCGGGTAGTTGTGGACATCGCAGTCGATCAGCGAAACGTCAGCCGAGGACGCGACTTGGACGGCGTATTCGGTTTGGGACATGGTAGCAATTGGTGGTGAAGGGTTTATAGGGCGAGTGGTTTCTAGAAGGATGGGGGCGAACATGGGCTGCGTCAACTCCACGTGCCCGCGAGAGTTGGGCACCAGCCTCATTTAGTAGTATAATATCCCATTATGCCTACCTCACTCGCCGACCTCGAAGCGCGCTATCGCCGCGCCAGCCCGCGCTCCCGCGCCCTTTTTGAGCAGGGCCGCGCCTATACGGCCGGTGCGGCCAAAGGCGCGTATTACTACTCGCCCTATCCGCTCGCCATGGCCCGTGGCAAGGACTGCTACCTGTGGGATGTCGATGGCCGGCGCTACGTCGATTGCGCCAACCACCACACGGCCCAAGTCCTCGGGCACGGGCACGAGCGCGTGGAAGCGGCCGTGCGCGAGCAGATGCAAAAGGGCATTGCCTTGGGCGCGCCCACCGGCATTGAGAGCGAAATCGCCCGCGCAATGTGCGACCGAGTGGATGCGCTGGAGCGGATTCGCTTTGTCAACTCTGGAACCGAGGCCACGCTACACGCGATTCGCTTGGCGCGGGGCTACACCAAGCGCGGCAAAATCGCCAAGTTCGAGGGTGGCTACCACGGCAGCCACGACGCCGTGGAAGTCAGCGTAGCTCCGCCCCTGGACCGAGCCGGCCCCGCAGACGCGCCCATCGCGCTGCCAACAGCCGGCGGCATGTCCCCGTCGGCCGCGTCCGAGGCCATCATCCTCCCCTACCACGACCTAGAAGCCGTCGAGCGGCTCGTCGCCGCGCACGCCAGCGAACTAGCCTGCGTCCTCTTCGATCCCAAGGTCGGTATCATGGACGTCCAGCCGGATTTTGCCCGCGCCGTACGCGACATCACCCGCCGCCACGGAGTCTTACTCATCTTCGACGAAATCGTTGGCTTCCGCACAGACACCGGCGGCTTGCAGGGCCTGTACGGCATCGACCCGGACCTGAGTTGCTTTGGCAAGATCATCGGCGGCGGCTTTCCGGTGGGGGCCTTTGGCGGCCGGGCCGACCTGATGGACCTGTTTGACAACTCGCAGCAATCCACCGGCTTTTTCCAGAGCGGCACCTTTAGCGCGCATCCAGTAGCTATGGCCGCCGGCCTAGCGACCCTGAGCGAGCTGACGCCGCAAACCATCGCCCACCTGAACGCACTCGGAGCACGCTTAAAGGACCAACTCAACGCGCTCTTTGCCACCCGTGCCATCGCCGCCCAAGCGGTCTGCACGGGGTCGGTCTTCAGTATCCACTTCGCCCGCGGCCCCATCGCCAACTACCGCGATCTCGCCGCCACCGACAAAACCCCCATTCATCCGCTCTTTCTCTCGCTCATCGAGCAAGGGTACTTCCTCGGCTCAGGGTTGGGCATGTGCGCGCTTTCTACGCCCATGGACGCCGGGCACATCGACGGCTTAGTCGCCGCGGTGGGGAACGCGCTGGCGGAGATAGCCTAAATTTGGAGCAAACCATGTCCGTACTCAGCCCCGAACAAATCGCCCAGTACCAGCAAGACGGGTACACCATCTTGCGCAACGCCCTTTCCGCAGAAGACTTGCACGAGCTCCGCACCCACATCGAAGGGATCGCCTCGGGCGCGCTGCCCTTCCCGGAGGCGAACATCGAGTTCGACCCCAACGCGCCCCAGCAACGCCACATCGACCATCTGCGCAAGATCAACGGCCCGTCCGAATGCGATGCTTTCTTCCGCGACCACGCAATGCGGGGGGCCCTCCTCACCGCCGCTGCCGACCTGCTCGGCCCAGACGTCAAGCTCTACGGCGACCAAGTTTTTATTAAGGGGCCAGGCGGCATAGAAAAGACCTATCACCAAGACTCCGCGTACTTTCACATCGAGCCGATGGCCCTCGCCACCGCTTGGGTCGCCTTAGACGATGTAACCCTTGAAAATGGCTGCCTATGGGTCGTGTCGGGCAGCCACCGCGAGGGGCTAGTGGACCACAGCGAGGTGTGGATGGTCGGCTCGCGGCAAGACAAGACAGTTCCCGACGCAGCCATCGACCACCAGCGCGAACAGCCCATCCTGCTGCAAGCGGGCGACTGCTCCTTCCACCACAGCCTGCTCCTGCATCGCTCCGGCCCCAACCAGACGACGACGCGCCGCCGCGGTATGGCCACCCACTACATGAGCGCCCACTCGCGCTGGACGGGTGCTCCCCAAGACAAACCCGACTATCCCCTGCTGCGGGGGCAAGAACACGCCGGCTGCGTCTGAGCCACCTCCTCCAACCAAGAGAAATATCCATGAGCCAATACTGGATTGAAGACGGACAAACGCTGCTGTTGATCGGCGACAGCATCACCGACTGCGGTCGCCGCGGTGCCGAGGCCCCGCTGGGCAATGGGTACGCGCGCCTGTTCACCGAGTTGGCCACTGCCCGCTTCCCCGAGCGACGGGTCCGCTACATCAACAAAGGCATCGGCGGCAACCGCGTCACCGACCTAGCCGCCCGCTGGCGGGACGACGTGCTCTACCACCGGCCGGACCGGCTGTCTGTCAAAATCGGCATCAACGACCTGCACAGCCATTTGCGCGGTGCCGAAGACGGCGTCGATCCAGCCCGCTTCGCCGCCGTCTATGAACACGTACTAGGGCTTACCCAAGACGAACTGGGCTGTCCCCTCGTATTGCTCACTCCATTTTACATTTCCACCGACCACAGCGACCAAACCTTCCGTAGCCAAGTGCTCGAACTATTGCCTCGGTACATCGAAGTAGTGGAGCGGCTAGCCGAGCGCTTTGATGCCCGCCTAGTGCGCCTACACGACATCTTCCAACGGCAGCTCCAGTACCGCGACGCCGATACCTTCTGTCCAGAACCGGTCCACCCCAATCAAGCCGGACATTTGGTGATCGCCCAAGCCCTGATGGACACCCTGACCGCGTAGTGGAATAGCAGCCGGCACGTACGGTGCGGGTGTCCTTCGCCTTGCGGTTGCGACCTTTCACAAAACGGAAATTCTGCGTACTTTATATTTCCCTCCTGATCCACACCCGCTACCCCCAAGCAGGATAGGATTTGGCCGACCATCTCTTGATGGAACGGGACAAGATTGAACTGCACACACCGAGTACACTTTAATGTAGGAGAACACGTATTATGCCGATTCGTTTAGCACTACTCGCACTCGCCGTTGGTCTATGGAGTTGTGGGGACGACGACGATCCTGCACCAACGGCGGCTGCCGTCGATTCGATGATCGCCACCGCGGATTCCATGCTGGTCGCCGCCAATACCATGCTGGCCACCGCCGATTCCATGCTGACCACCGCGAATATAATGATCGCTGCGGACGCGGATTCAACAATAGCCGCCGATGCCGATTCCATGCTGGCCGCTGCTAATGACATGATGGCTACCGCGAATTCGATGATCGCCGCCGCCAATGCAATGGTCGCCGCAGACGCAGATTCGACGATAGCGGCCGATGCGGCTTCCATGCTAGCCGCCGCGAATACCATGCTGGCCGCCGCTGATTCCATGCTGGCGGCTGCCGGTTCCATCCTGGCTCCAGAAGCGATTTTGCGGCCCACCGGGGAGTTAAAGCCTTGGGATCTTTCGCCCATAGTCTCGGCTGACGAGGTTCGTGCCATGCCCCCGGGCACGCCCGTATTCCTGCGCACTGAATTTGCTAACGGCGAGCTCGCCGATCTCGAAATGACGTTCGTCCAGGTGGTTGATGATTTTTTGGCACCGATGCCGGTCTATATGGTCGAAGCCTCGGACCCTGTTCTGATACAGCTTGGGGGCATTGCTCAGGGGATGAGCGGTTCGCCCATTTTTACGGAGCAGGGCACCTGGGGTGCCATTGCTTATGGATTTTCTGCCCAAGACAACCCGCCGTACTACTTTTTTGCCACGCCCATAGAATGGGTCATCGGCACGCGGGGAATGATGCCTGCGGCCAAACCCACGGCCACGTGGGAAGGAAACGGCATTACTCCCTTGGATACCCCCTTGCTCAGCACGGGACTCAATGGGGTGCGTTCGCTGCCTGAAGGGCGTTCGTCTATCCTGAGCGGAGCCAGCGCCGCTGGTCTGACCCAAGAGCGTCAGGCCAGCTTTGAGGCCGGCAGGCCACTGACCGTTGGGTTGCTGCTCGGTGAGCTTACGCTGGGTGCGATGGGAACCATATCGTACGTCGATGGCAACCGGGTCTATGGGTTTGGGCATCCAATGAATAGTAGCGGTCCGGTAGAGCTTCCCATAATCGAAGCAAAGGTGCTCGGCGAAATTTCCAATTTGTCCGCTCCGTTCAAGTTTGCAACGCTGAATCCAACGGTGCGGGGCACTCTGACCGAAGACCGTTTGCCCGCGGTGCGCGGCGTGCTCGATCAGGAACCAGAATTAGTACCTGTTAAGAGCGTCTATACGTTTCCTTCAGGGAGCGAACTCGAACTTACGCACAGGATGGCCGTCGGTATCAGCCCATATACCTCGCTCGATCTCGTCTCCAATGCATTCTTTTATCCCTTGGCCAACCGGGTCGACAACGATCCTGATCACAGTATCCGCGTTACGACGGATATCGCTTTTGCCGGCTCCGATTCAACACTCACTCGTTCCCGGCTCTACTCCTCACCAGGCGGACGGCTCTTTGCCTCAATTTTTAATGCCTATGGCGACGTGTCGTTCGCACTTTCGGAGCTTATGACGAGGTACGATTACGCCGTATATGTGCGCGAGGCCGAGGTGCATGTCGAAATGATTCCTGAGACTCGTTTTGCCACCCTGACGAAGGTTACTGCCGACACGGTCGTCAGTCTTGGGAGTACGCTGAATATTACCTCTTCACTGCGCGTGGGACGGACCAAGGACCGGGAAGTCGAGCTAGCCCTCAGCGTGCCGGACACGCTCTTCCCTGGCTTTTACCAACTCGAAGTGGGGTCCGCCGCACTATTAGGGGACGATGCGCTGTTGTTCGGCCCACCGCCATCGTTTTTTGGGGGTGAGGAAACGCTCGATGATGTTTTTGCACGACTGAATAAACCCGACGAGAATGTCCTCTTAAAAGCTCGCTTGACGTTTGTCGCGCCACCCCCGCCACCCCCGCCACCGGCATTTCCCGAGCCACCGCCTGAGTTTGTAGATGGAGAAGGCGAACCTGAAGGTGGTGAAGGTGAAGGAGAAGGTGAGGGTGAACCTGAAGGTGGTGAAGGTGAAGGAGAAGGTGAGGGTGAACCTGAAGGTGGTGAAGGTGAAGGAGAAGGTGAGGGTGAACCTGAAGGTGGTGAAGGTGAAGGAGAAGGTGAGGGTGAACCTGAAGGTGGTGAAGGTGAAGAAGGTGAAGGCGAACCCGAAGGCGGCTTTGATGAACTTCCGCCACCTGGAGCCTTTCCTCCCGGTCCTCCTCCTGCCCCCCCTGCGCCTATTTCCACGCAGCAAGACGTCGATTTATTGCTCGAAGGTTTTAAAATCCTTGAGATAGAAGTAGTGGCAGGGGAAGCAGTAGAAGAGGAAGTAGTAGAAGAGGAGTAGCAGACCAGTAATCATACGTCCCGTTAAAATCGGGAATTTCAAAGCAGCTTCTCAATTCCCGCTATAAGTTGTGGAGCCTTTATCTGCATCAATCGCTTTTGCAGATAAAGGCTCCCTTTTAATAATCCGCCACCGATCCATCCCGCAGCCGATTATCCGGCCACTTAAACTGCCGCCCGCTCTCCTGCCCCACGGCAATGGCCTTTCCCTCGTCGATCTCCACTCCCAACCCCGGCCCCTCGGGCAACGACGCAAATCCCTCCGCGTCCAAGGTCCACGTCTTGTGCGCCACGCCTTCGGGCAATTGGTGATCGTAGCCCTCGTGGATGAGGAAAAACGCCACCGATGCTGCCACGTGTAAGCTCGCTGTCAGGCCCAAAAACGACATGGTGCAATGCGGGGCGATCGGCACGTGATGCGCCTCGCACAGGGCGGCGACTTTCTGCATCTGGCTGATGCCGCCGCCGTGGCCGCAGTCGGGCTGCAGGATATCGACGACCTGGGCCTCCAAGATCTCACGCACCTCCCAAATGGTGCGGTCGCGCTCGCCGGTAGCCAACGGCACGGGCACGGCCGCGCGCAGCTTGTGCATGGCCTCGATGTTGCCCGGCACCCACGCCTCTTCCAAAAAGAGCAAATCGTCCGGCTTGAGATAACCGGCAAATTGCTTGACCAGCGGCAGCGGCAACATGCTATGCGCGTCGAACATCACCGCCCCATCCGGCCCCACCTTGGCGCGGGCGTCGGCCACCCGCTGCACCAACTCTGCCACCTCAGCCGGCGTACCTGCGTGATATTGCGCGCCCCCAGGGCCGACCTTGATCGCCTTGGGGCTAGGGTACATCCACACCTTGTCGCGGCAGGGGCCGCCCAACAGGCGATACACCGGCACCTGATAGAGCTTGCCGGCAATGTCCCACAGCGCCATGTCAATGGCCGCAATCACGTGCAGCATCAACCCGCCGCCGCGCAGGTTGCGATGGGCGCGGAACAGCCGCTGCCAGTGGTGCTCAATGCGCGTCGGGTTTTCGCCGACGATGAGCGATCCCAGCGACTCGGCCAAGGCGCAGGCGACCTTGGTCTCCATGTTGTTGATCTCGCCCCAGCCGACCACCCCCATGTTCGTCTCCACCTTCACGTAGCCCTTGGCCCCCACCGGAATGGCCGTCAGGCGCTCGACCCGAATGGCCGAGCCGCGATCTTCCACTGTCATGAGCTTCCTCCTATTTTAAGATTTGCCACCAGCGTGTAGCGCAGTCGCTGCATCCTACGCCAAGCCTACTAGGAAAGTGCCAGAAGCAGTTGCTGCATATCTTCTCTATCGACTACCCGCTTCTGCCTTGATACCTCTACGTAATTCTTAGGCAGTACTGGATTCAAATAAGGGAGCAGATCACCGCGGGCGGCGTCTTCGCTCACTTTGGCTCGCCAAGTATCGGACAGGCAGAGAAAATGGGCCTTTTTGCAGAGGCGTCTTTCCTCGTCTATGGCCTCTCTTGCCTTTACAAATACGACGCTATCATCCGGGACTTGTTGGAATACTGCAGGCGAGTGAGTATTGACGATCACTTGGCGTAATGGATTATCCTCCCCAACAGGCTCTTGGGTATCCACCGCAATATCCCTGAGTAGTTGCAGTATGGCCGGAATCCGCGCCGGATGAATGCCGTTTTCCGGCTCTTCCAAACAGAGCACCCCCTGCATTTGCGGGTCGCTCTCCAGGACGGCCAGCGCGAGGAAGCGCAAGGTGCCATCCGATAGGGCGCGTGCTGGATGAAAGGTTCCCTCCTCGTTTTTTACATATAAAGTCAATAACTCCCGCTTCTCATCTGGCTCTATATGGATCTCATGCACACCGTCGATGAGTTCGGCCAAGCGGTTGGCGATCTGACTATATACTTTTTGGGGAGCCGAGGGTTGAGTTTCGAGTTGGATCGTCAAGTCTAGAAGCTGTTGTTCAGTGATGTCTTGGTTTTGCCCATCATGGCGAGCCAAGCGATGCAACGTAGCCGCCAGATAGCGGCCATCCGCTCCTAAGCGTGTATGAGCACTAAATTCATCGGGTCTTCTCAGTGCCGAAGGTTCCAGTTGCAGCATCTGCCAAGATTCCATCTCTCGGCGAGCAGCCAATACTGTAGGGCTTTCCGCCGCATTGGCGATGGAAAGCACCGTGCGAGGTAGATTAGCGGCCGACCGGGGCAAAGGACGCCCGCTGCTGCCGCCATCCTGATGTAGTTTTATGACCCTGTTTTCGCCCTCGCCTGTAGTTGAAATGAAATAGGGTGCGTGGCGCTTGCCGTACACTGCGGATTTGCGCCAGTCCTTTACACTGTGAGGAAATAAAAGATGTCGGGGGGCATCGCCGTGGGTGATATGGACTAATTCTTCTTTGACGATAGCGAGATTACCTCGCACCAAGCTGTCGGCCGTCTCTCGATAGGCAAGCTCTAGGGAATAACGCAAAAATGTAATACTGGCCTCGGCCTCCTGTCCCAAGTCGTCGATGGCCCGCCGCGGCACGATCATCTCTGCTTCAAAAGTCATGCGCTCGGCATAGTGGTCTCCCACGCGGTGGAAAAGGTCGCGCACGGGTGTGGTGCGGCTGTCTTGGTCGCGCACGGTGGCGGCGGCCTCCATGAGCGTGCGGTTGGCCAGCGCGCTCAGAAATCGAATCGCGTCGAATAGATTCGACTTACCCACCCCATTCGGTCCGACTACACAGGTAAACGGACCAAGATACAAATCCACATCCACCAAATTTTTGAAGTTAGAGACTTTTAGTCGGGTCAACATAGATCATCTCCTCATTGGGAGGGCTTACATCTCTTGGTTCGTCCACGACCGCTCACTATGCCAGATGTCCAATAATAGCCAACCGCTTAAGCTCCTGCTACTCATTCGGGATTGACCCTACTGACGCCTCATTCTTAGCTTAAATGAATTACTCGCACCTAAAAACAGGAGATATCATGGTCGAAACCAACGACATCCAACGCCCCCCTAAAGACCTCGTCGCCCAGCTCTCCGGCATTAGCAGCGCCACGGCCGCTGGCGAACTCGCCCGCTTGGGCATCCGCGACCCTCATATCCAGGGCCCGGTCGCCCGCACCACAGGCAAGCACGTCGTCGGCCCAGCCCTGACCTTGCAGTTTATGCCCAAACGCGAAGACCAGTATGCCGTCGATGAATACGCCGACCCGGAAAAACAACTTCACCGTCACGCCCTCTACCACACCCAACCTGGCGACATCATCGTCGTCGATGCCCGTGGCGACCTGCACAGCGGGGTCTTCGGCGAGATGATGCTCACCTTTTTCATGGGGCGCGGCGGCATCGGCGCGGTCATCGACGGCTGCATCCGCGACTTCCCCCAGGTGCTCAAAGACCTCGATATCGGGCTTTGGCTGCGCGGCACGACCCCCAATTTCCACACCCAGACCAACATCGTCCCCTTCGCGGTCAACGTGCCCATCGCCTGCGGCAACACCCTCGTCATGCCCGGCGACATCATCGTTGCCGACGACGACGGCGCTACCGTCGTTCCGGCCCAGCTCGCCCCTGAACTGACCGAAAAGGCCCAAGCCCACGCCGAGTGGGAGGACTTCAGCCGCATGAAGCTGGCCGAGGGCGGACACCTGCGCAAGTACTACCCGCTCAGCGAAGAAGCCCGCGCCGAATACGAAGCCTGGCGCGCCGAACAGGAACAATAGCTCATGGCCCCGCGCCCCAACATCGTCTTCGTCCTCACCGACGACCAAGGCTACGGCGACTTGGGCTGCCACGGCAACAGCGCGATCCGCACGCCTTGTCTCGATCGCTTCCATCAAGAGGCCGTGCGCTTCACCGACTACCACGTCGGCTCTACCTGCGCCCCCACCCGCGCCGGTCTTCTCACCGGCCACTACTGCAATAGCGCCGGCGTCTGGCACACCATCGGCGGCCGCTCGCTGTTGCGCGCCGATGAGTGGACCCTCGCCGACGCGCTCACCGGCGCTGGCTACCGCACCGGGCACTTCGGCAAGTGGCACCTCGGCGACAGCCCGCCCTATCGCCCGCACGAGCGCGGCTTTGCCGAATCCGTGTACCACGCGGGCGGCGGCATCGGCAATACGGGCGACCCTTGGGGCAACGATTACTTTGACGACACCTATTTCAAAAACGGCGTCCCCACCCCGTACGAGGGCTATTGCACGGACGTGTTCTTCCGCGAGGGTCGGCGCTTTATCGAAGAGAACGCCGACGCGCCCTTTTTCTGTTACATCGCTACCAACGCGCCGCACGGACCGCTCAACGTGGAGCCACACTACGTCGAGCAATACCGCGACGCCACCCCGCACGAAGCGCGCGCCCGCTTCTACGGCATGATCACCAACATCGACGAGAACTTCGGCCGCTTGCAGGCCCATCTCGACGAATTGGGTATCGCCGACAATACCATCCTCATCTTTATGACCGACAACGGCACGGCCACGGGCGTCGAATTAGACGCCGATCAGTTCCCCCGCGAAGGGCCGGGCAGTTACAACGCTGGAATGCGCGGCAAAAAAGGCTCCCAGTACGAAGGCGGCCACCGCGTGCCCTTCCTCATCCGCTACCCCAACGGGCACATCGCCGGCGGCCGCGACATCAACGCGCTGACCAGCTACGTGGATTTCATGCCGACCCTGCTCGACTTGTGCGGTGTTGAGGTCCCGGCCGGCCGCACCTTCCACGGTCAGAGCCTAACGCCGTTACTGCACGACGCAGACGATTCGGCTTGGGCCAACCGCGTCAACGTCTGTGACACCCAGCGCGTGGCCGATCCGGTCAAATGGCGCAAGAGCGCGGTGATGAAGGGCAAGTGGCGACTCATCGACGGTCGCGCGCTCTACGACCTCGGCGCGGATCCCGGGCAGCGGCAGGACATCGCCGCTGAGCATCCCGACACCGTCGCCGAACTGTGCGCTGCGTACGATGACTGGTGGGAGCTCGTATCCAAGCAATTCGACCGCGACGAGCCGATTGCCTTGGGCGGGGACGACCAACCGGCCAAACTCACCACCCACGATATTCGCAATGAGGCGTGTAACGCCGTCTGGAATCAGCGCCAAGTTCGCGCCGGGCAGGTCGCGAGTGGTTTTTGGGCCGTCGATGTCAAAGAGGCGGGGCGCTACCAGATTGAGCTGCGGCGCTGGCCCGAGGAAACCGGCTATGCGCTGGCTGCGGGGATTGAGGGCGACGACAGCGGCTGGTACCGCGATGGCATCCAGCCGAAAGATGCTCCGGCCTACGAAGGCGGGGTCGCCCTCACTCTCGGCTGGGCGCAGCTATCCATCGGCGGCCAGAACCTCCAGCAAGAAGTCGATCCCACCGCGACGAGCGCTTGCTTTGAGATCGACCTCGCCGCTGGCCTCGACCGGCTATACGCCTCGTTCTACGACCACACCGAGCGGACCATCGCCCCTTACTACGTGTATGTTCGGAAGTTGTCGGACTAGGGCAGGCTTGCTCCAGTGTCGAGCGCTAGGCGGAGAACAGCACTGCCACTCGGCCCCCACAGCTCTGCCGGCACAATGATCAACCCCTGCTGTGGATCAAAGGAGAAGCTCATAGGACGATCGCCGTGTCCTCGGGCATCTTCCCCGTGTACAAGATGGCGAACCGTTTAGGACGCAATACTACAGCTTGGCGATAGACCTCTTCCCGATCCTTGCTGTGCCAGCGGACCTTGCCGCTTTGCACTTCCAAGGCGTCGTTGGTCTGTGGGGCTTCGACTAGTACCCATTCTGAGACAAACTGCGCTTCGATTTGGGCTATGGTTAGGATATCGTCCATCTGTCTGTATCCTCCTAGGAAGATCTTGGAAGTCTATATCAGATCGTGCCCATAGGCACTTTGCTAGATTACACCAGCTAAAATCTACCGCCCACATTTTTTATAGAATCCAAATACAATGTATCAGGACATATATCTTGCCCATGAGGCCAAACAATGGTTCCATCCACGACTTTTGCCTTCCTAAAGTAACTTTTATCCTGCAATTCTTGAAACACACCAAAATCCAACAATCCAGAACAGTCGTAGAACCTCTGCTCCCCATTATCGAAAAGCAGCTTCAATTTGTGCCCTTCTATTGGAGTGATTTCTAATACTCTTGGATTCATTCCCTACTCCCTGTGAATCCACCCCCAAAATAGATTATCGCGCTCATTGCCCGCCGCCAAGTATTCGGCCTTGAGTTGCGACAGCGCGTCGCCAGCATAGTCGGTAACAGGTCGGCCCTGATCGTCCATCGCAAGGCCGTATTGCCCAGCGGCGTTGATACCGAAGATCGCGTTTTTCACCGGGCCGTCGGCCGGGCCGAGCGGCGCTAGATCGAGTTTGTCCTGCAAGTCGGGCGGCAGCTCAATCCGGCGAAAGGCCTCAATCTGCCATTGCGGCGAGCCAAACCAAATAGAATCCGTCCCCCACAACACGTGATCAACGCCGAGGCCCTTGATCAACTTAGCCACCATAGCCGCGGCCAGTCGCGGATGCGTGATCGCCAGCGCCCCAAACGACAGGCCAATATCCGCGTACACATTCGACACCCCGTATTCGGCGGGGATGGCAGCCAGCTCGTCGATCCAAGCCAGCCGCCCGGTGCGTTCAAATTCCTCGCTGACTGATTCGGCGTCCCGCCACATCTTCAGACCCGCGTGGTAGATGTGGAAATTCAGGTCGGGCCACGCTGCCGCCGCGCCGCCCACGTCCTCGACACTGGCGTATTGCCAGTTGGGAAGGCGCTCGTAGTCAATCGGCAAAACGCCTTTGTGGATGCAGATGTTGCGCACGCCGAGCTGGCGGGCCTTTTCGTAGGTGGGCCACGTTAGTTTTTCGTCGTCGAGGCACCAGGGCCGGTCAAAGGTGGGATGGTAGCCCAGCACGTCGCCGATGGTGTAGCCCTTCCAAGAGTCCACCTTCAATTCCGTCGCCGCCGGTTCCATTAGCTCGAGGTACTCGGGTGCGCTCGGCCAGATGACCCCGTGGGCGAACATGCGCCGCGTACCGGCGATCTCGTTGACTTGGTCCCGCGTGGCGACCATCTGCCGATCGGACAACAGCGTCTTTTCGGGATCGACCGAGGGCGAGGTGCTCAACAGCGCCAGCGTGGTGTCGCTGTCGAAAAACATGTCTTTGACGTAGTAATCGAACTTGTAGTACTTCAGGTCCAGCTCCTGCTCGACCAGCGCTGGATTCCACGGGGTCTGGGCTTGGTTGTTGCCCCGCGCCACATCGCGCAGCCAGAGCTGACCTTCCCAGGTGTAGTCCTCGCGCACGTGGTGGGTGTGGACGTCAAAGATAAACTGATCGCGGGTCTGGTTGCGCTGGTCTTCGGCAGCCGCCGGGTCTTCGGCCTCTGCCGGATCGACGCGATAGACATCGCCATAGACTTGATTCATCGCCATAAACGCCGCGGCCATGCCGCTGGGCGAGCGGAGATACCGCTGGCGGGGCATCCCCTGGCGACCCGCGTAGAAGTCGGTCTTTTCGCGCATTAGCGCCTCGGCTTGGGCTTGGCGGCGAGACTGCGGCGGCGGGAAGCACTCGCCACTGGATACGACTTGGGTTGGGATGGGCGTCTCGACCCGCTTGCGGTAGCCGCGCTGCAAGTGCTGCAACTGTCTCGTGGTAAGCCAATCAGACATGGTTCGGGTCCTTTGTTTGCGGGCAGCGCGTCAGGCGCTATTCCGTGCCTGAATATACGCCACAATAGCCGTAGCGCATTAACCCACCGCGCCTTACTTTCATCTGCGCCAATCGCGTCAGCTTCACTCGGAGGGTTCATCATGCGCATCGGCATCATGGGCGTCCACTACGGCCACATCAGCGGCATGATCCAATCCGCTTTGCAGGCATCAAACGGCCAAATCGTCGGCTTGGTTGAAGACGACGACGCGCTCTGCGTGCGCTATGCATCCATCCCCCGCTTTGCCACCTTGGACGACATGATCGCCCGCGCCCGACCCGAGCTAATCCTCGAAGGCTTGATCCACCACGAGAAAACCGCGCTCGTGGAAACCTGCGCCCGCGCTGGCATTCACCTGCTCCTCGACAAACCTCTGTGCCGCACGCTCGACGACTGGGAGCGCATGCGCTGCGCCGTGGCCGCCAGCCCAATCCACGTGTCCATGTGGTTCACCTCGCGCAGCTATCCGCCGTTTATCACCCTGCGCCAAGCCATTCTCGACGGTGCGCTCGGGACCATCGCCAGCCTCATCTCCACCCACCCGCACAAGATCCGCCGCGCCACTGCTCCGGCTTGGTATTTCGACCCCAATCAGTACACGGGCGCGTTCCACGACCTAGCTTGCCACGGCGTCGATCAAATCCGCTGGCTCACCGGTGCCGAATGCGTCGGCGTCCACGCCCTCACCACCTGCAAGCGGTTCACGGCAGAGCCGCGCTTAGACGACCACGTGCAGGCTTCCTTCGAGCTATCCGACGGCGCGCTGGCGACCCTCACCGCCGACTGGCTTACGCCCCAATCCGCACCCTCGTTTGGCGACACGCGTTTCATCGTCATGGGCACGGCCGGCTCGGCGCACTTGCGCGCCTATGCCGAAGCCCATCTGCTCATCGCCACCAACGAGCGCGGCCCGTACGCGCCCGATTTGCCTGAAGACCAAAGCGGCGCGTTAGTCGCCAACCTGATCGACGCCATTGAACGCGGCACCGACCTCTTCATCCCCACCCGCTCGGTGTTCGCCACCGCCCAAGCCTGCCTGCTGGCCCAAGAGTCCGCCCGGCAAGGGGGCGCGTTTCTCCGCATTCCACCCTTTGCGCTATGAGCGATAACCATGTCCACTGACCTCATCGACCCCAAAAAGCATCGCCAGCTCTTCCTCGACAGCCGCGCCTTAGTCTCTGAGCAAGGCACCACCCGCACTCTGCATCCGCCCAAAAGGTGTGGCCCCCTCATCACTGGCGGCATCCAGAGCCGCAGCGCGCCCTTGTGGAACCCGGACGAGGAGCGCTACGAATGGTGGTACAACGGCCCGCAAGCCCGCTTTGCCATCTCCCGCGACGGCGAGCACTGGGAAAAACCCTCTCTGGGGCTATACGAGTGGAACGGCAGCAAAGACAACAACATCGCCTGCGATCCCAACGGCCCGGGCCTGTACCACATCGTCCGCGACGAGCGCGACCCAGACCCCGGCCGCCGCTACAAGGCCCTGTTCAACGCGCCCGACGGCCGCGGCCGCTGCGGTGCCATCTCGCCCGACGGGTTTGCCTGGACCCCGCTCACCAGCGCCTTCATCCCCAGCCAAGACGAGTCCCAGTTCGCGTACGATCCCTATACCGAGCAATTCCTCGCCTTGGTCAAGCAGCCCACCGAGTGGGGCCGCTCGGTCTGGCTGGCGACCAGCCGTGACTTCGACCACTTCACCGCGCCCGAACTCATCTTCCACGCCGACGAAACCGACTGGGAAAACTGCCGCCAGCGCGTCCGCACCATCATCGACGACCCAGCGTACATCACCCCGCCAATCGTCGATGACGAAGACTACTACGCCGAGATCTACAACATGGCCGTCATGCCCTATCAGGGCCTGTACATCGGCTTCCCCACCGTCTTTAACCCCATCGGCGCTATCCCGCCGCCGGCCACCAACTTCACCCGCATCAACCAGATTGAAATGGCGGTCTCGCGCGACCTGCACACCTATGATCGGGTGGCCGAGCGCACGCCCTTTATCGGCATCGAACCCTTTGACGGGGAAAACTACGGCACCAGCCAACTCCTCATGTCCGGTGCGCCGCTGGTGCGCGAAGACGGCGAGATTTGGATTTACTACAACGCCCTCCGCATCCCGAGCAGCGTGGAAATGTACCAGCGCTTTAACCGCTGCAAGGAGCTGTTCCGGCTCGGGGTGGACCAGCGCCACTTCGCCGACCCGGGCGCGCTCTGCTTGGCCAAGCTGCCGCCCGACCGCTTCGTCTCCATCGACGGCGACGAAATCGCCACCCTCGTCACCCATCCCTTCCACTGGCGCGGCGAAGACCTCTACCTCAACGCCGACGCCCGCTGGGGCGAAATCTACGCCGAGATCCAAGACGCCGAGACCGGCAGCCCCCTCCCTAACTTCTGGGTGCCCGGGGAGGAGCCGCCGCCTTTTAGCGGCGACAGCCTGCGCGCCAAATACGTCTGGAAGCACCCGCACGACTTGGTATTTGAAAAACCGGTGCGCCTGAAGTTCTACCTGCACCAAGCCCGCCTCTACGCCTACTGGCTCGAAGACCGCAACGATGCACGACCTGTTGAATAGGAATCTGTACCGCGTCAAGAACTGAGGGTGCCCACAAGGGGGCCCCCTACATATTTAGGGCATCTCTTGACAACCAAGATGATTCATGCAACAACGCCCCTTTAAACTCTCGGGCGGGGGCAAGGGTAGCGGTGAAGAGCTTGGAGAAGCAGTGCGATCTCTCGTGATTTGATGAGGTGCAAAGCCAGCGGTAGTTTCAGCGCTGCCAATAGTACGACAACTTGAGTTGCAGCGAGCGGCTGGCCTGCTGCAACCCTCCCTCCGTATCCCAAACCTGATTGTACACGAGGAACAGATCGCTGCCGGGCAGATAGCGGTAGTTGAATAGGAAATTGCCACCCACTAGCTCTTGGGCGCTGTTCCACTGCAAGAAGCCGCGCACGAACATGTCGGGCGAGAAGGAATAGAGGAAGCGGTGCCCGAACAGGTGGGTGTTGAAGGCACCGTTGGGCAGGTTGATGTGGTTGAACTCGTAGGTCCCCTCCAGCTCTAAGCGGGCATTGTAGCGCCAGATGGCCTCGGTGGAAACGCGCTGGCGGATGCCGTTGAAGAAATCGCCGTATTCGTACGAAGTGCGGCCCGAGAGGCGGCGGCTCGAATTGGCGAAGAGATTGAACTGGTAGCTGCCAAATTCGTACGCGCCTGGGGAAATTTCTTGGTCGTCGCGTATCTCAAACGCCTCCTCCAAAAGCTCGTAGCGCTGGCGGTAGCGCGCCCCGAACCAGTCTCCCACTTCCAAATTGACAAAGGCGGAGAATTCAAAATCGCGGCTCTGCAAGGTATTGTTCCGGTCCGTCAGGTAGGTAAAGCGCGGCCCGAGCGAGAACATGCGGATCCAGTCGATAGCCGGTCGGGGCCGGTAGCGCCCGCTGCCTTTGAGGCGGCGGATGTCGGTGCGCGGCACAAAGCCTACTTCGGGCGCAAAGTCCTCTTCCACGTCCAGATAACTCAGGCGGGTCTCAAAGCGGCCTTGGCGGTAGTCCAGCTCCAGGAGGCCGGCCCGGTCACGGCCTTCTATTTGGGGTATCCAAGTCTTGGCGGCAAAGCCGCGCAGGTTGAGAGCGGCCTGCAACAGCGACAGGGTGAAGTCCACGCCGCCGGTGCGGTTGTAATCACCCTCGGAGCCGGGTTGCTTGTCGATGGCGATAAAGCCGAGGTTGGAGCGGCCCAGCAGGTCGCGCTTGAGGCGCAGGACCGTGAAGTCGGTCTGGGCTACGCGCAGGGTGTCGAGGATGTTTAGCTGCAAGGTATCGACGATGGCTGCCCCACTTAGCCCGACTTGGTCCTCGTCGAGCAAGTCGCCGCCTGCGGTTACAAAGCGATCCTCCTCTTCTTCATCGACAAAGGTCATGGCTTGGGTGGTCATGCGCAGGGTACCAATCTGGTAGGGACCGGCTCGTCCGGTGAGTTTGCCTCCGGCCAATACGGGCAGATTATGGCCCTCTTCAATGCCAATGCGGCGGCTGTAGAACAGCAGGGTGGGCGGACGACCGCCACTGCCCTGCCTTTCGACGCGTTCGCCAAATTCAAAAATGCCAGCCCCTTCGAGGAAGAAGTCGCGTTTTTCGGGAAAGAACAGGCTGAAGCGGGTGAGGTTGATCTGCTCTTGGTCGGCTTCCACTTGGGCGAAGTCGGTTTTGTAGGAAAGGTCCAAAGTCAGCGAGGGAGTGAGGCCGTATTTGAAATCCAAGCCCGGATCTAGGTCGTATTCAGTGGGGCCGTCGGCCGTAAAATCGCGCTGGGTGCCGCTCAGCAAGAAGGGGACGACCGCTAGGGGCGGGCGGCTCTGCAGCTGGCCCAAACCCGTCAGGGTCGCTAGAAGCGAGGTGCGGTAGCGGCCTCTAAAACCATAGGATTGGGGCGGAGGCACGAGGAAGACTTCCTCGTTTTTGCGGCGAATGGCGCGGCCGATATTAATGCCCCACACGGCTTGGTCGCTGTCGGGATAGCGCACCTGATCGAAGGGAATGGCCACTTCGGCGCTCCAGCCCAGGCTGTCGATCCGGGTGCGGCTCTGCCAGACGCTGTCCCAGGCTTGGTTGCGGGTGCGGCCCTCGTCGGTGAGCAGCAGATCTTGGCGAGCACCTAGGGGATTGGTGCTAAAGTAGAAGCCGCCGCGGCGGTCGTTATAGGGATCGAGGATAATCTGGATATTGTCGTTTTCGTCCAAGTCGGCATCGCGCCGCATCTGGTTGGCCACTAGGCGGTCGGCTTGGCTGTCGAAACAGCGCAGGGCAAAGTATAGGTGGTCGTCGTCAAAGAGGATGCGGACTTGGGTCTGCTCGGTGGGCGGGGCGCCTTCGACGGGCTCGCGCTGGAAAAAGTCGGCTATGGTCGGGGCTTGGTGCCAGACCGAATCGTCGAGGCGACCGTCGATGCTAGGGGGCGTGGGCGTGCGGGTGGCTTGGACGACGGGGGTTTCCCGCGCTTGGCTTGGTGCGGCGAGCAGCGCTAGGACGACGGCGCTTTTGGCAATGGATGGTAGATAGTTCAACGTTTTGCACGTCCCCAGGGTAGTGTTGCCAGTATGGGTCACCAGTAAAATGCGGCCTCAGCTTTCTAGCCGTCAAGCGGAGGATTTTATGCAATTGCCCGTGTACGAAGACGTAGTCGCCGCCGGCGAATTCATGGAACGGTCAGGAAAGCATGCGGGGTTATCGATATTTAAAGTATGGTTGCGCGGGAACCCTAGGTGCTTATCTTACCATTTCAAGCGATTTTTTTACTCTCAAAACAAAAATAGAAAGGAGGGGAAGAGAGTGTTTTCAACTTGCTCGGCTGGAATGTATTACGGCTATATTCACCCTTTATCTTTCATCAGGGAGTTAATAATGAGAATGAATAAATTGCTCATTTCTGTGCTGGCGATCGGCCTACTCATCGGTGTGCCTACGGATTCCCGGGCCCACCTCAATGTCGTAGGTGACACCGGCGAAGATTACGGCGGTCTGCTGGTGGCATACGGGTTTGCGGAGAACGAGATTCCCACTCTGAACGCAGATATCGGCGATTGGGAGGCTACGATAACTGACCCGGTCTTCTGGATCACTACCGAAGCCATGACCAGCAACGATTTCTGGGGTACCGGAGCGACTTACAACTTGGACAATCTCGCCGTGCGTTTTGCCCTAGGCTGGGCCGAAAATACGAACCGGCTCTACCTCGGCGCAGAAGTGTTCGACAATCTCTACATCTCGGAAACCCTGACCTCGGGGATCTTTGACACCCAGTCGGATAACATCGAGTGGAATGTCGATGCGGATCACAGTGGCGGCCCTTACGCTTGCTTGGGACTCGAGGCCGAAGAGGAGACGCGCTGGGCTTATTCGCAGGCGCAGCAGATCGTGCTCGATCCCTTCCACGGAGTGACGCTATTTTCCGCTGGCGCATCCTGGGTCGCTGTCCCGCCCTACATGGACGCTGCCAATACGACAATTGGCGAACATAACTCCGGCCCGGCTTCCTTTATTTATGAAGCGTATACGACTCCCTGGGACGACCTGAATCCAGCAGGAGCGAATGATAGCATCGAACGCGACCTGCAAGCAGGCGAAATCGTCCACATGCAGGTCAATGTTGCGGACTTCGACTCCTTTAACGAGGAAGGTCGCGCCGTTTATTATGCCTACCCGAATCTGGGAGGGGGCTCCACCTGGAACAATGCCGACAACTTTGTAGACTTTCTCCTCGCCTCACCTTCTGGCGCGACGGCAGTGGAAACGGATTCCTGGGGAGCAATCAAATCCACGTTCGCCCAGTAAGAAACTGGCGGATCAGTATTAGAATTTAAGAGAGAGGAGAAGCTCCAGCTTCTCCTCTCTCTTTTCTCACAACATCCCATGCATGCCCCCCAAAAGATAGAAGCTCCAGGGGCAACAGGCGCTGTTTTTTATTATATCCTCGTCCTGTTCCTCTGTGGCCTTCCTATAAATCTCGGAGCCGCTGTCGAGTGGTACGCCATTCCAGGGGAAGAGGTCTCCTGGGAAACTCTCCTGCAACCCTCTACTAACTCCGCTCTTCCTACAAGCGTGGATTTTGCTGCGCGGCCCGGCTCCATTTTGCCGGTGAGAAATTCCATCGGTGATACTTCTCGCACACACAACCTCGCGCTCAAGGTTTATGACTTGGGCGGCTCTGTCGATGCCCCCAATGTCTTCGACCTGCTGGCCGCGCAGCGCCAGACCGAACTCAGGAAGATGCTCGACGGAAATACAACTACGGCGTTTCAACGGGTGCAGGAACTGGACGGCAGACATATCAGTGTCCTGGGCACGAACATCGAACTGGATCTGGGTCGGCGGATGGGCGTCAACCTCCTGCGGCTCTATCCTCGGCCTGGATTCACCGGGCGGGCATGGAGTCAGTTTGACGTTCAGATCAACGACGGCACACCCGAGACCGCCGACCGCAGCGGCCGGCCCATCTTGGTACCGACCAGACAGATTGTGCTGAACGCCCAGGACACCGTAGATGTGCCGCTGGGCCAGCAGTACATCCGCTATTTCAAACTGATTTCGCGGACCAACCTGGAATTTGAGATCGCCGAACTCGAACTCTACGGCGAGGGCTACCTGCCGGAAGCGGTCTTTCGCTCCCAACCCATCGACTTCGGGGGACCGGTAGCGCTGGGAAAGATCGAGTGGCAGGAAGAAATAATAGGCGATCCGGACGCATCTCAGCTCATTATCCGGGTGCACACTGGCAGCGATTCTACTCCCTTTGTGTACTGGCGCAGTAACAGCAACGGGGATGTTGTGCCCTGGATGGCGAATGCGAGGGCGGGATCGGGGGATAGTGCCGTGAACCTGGACGATTTCAGCCTGCGCGATCTGCGCGATGAGGGCGGCCGGTTCGTCGCCTTGGAGACCTACAATGCGTTGACCGCTGAAGAAAAAGAGGCCGTAGAGCTAACGTTAGAGGGCTACCGGGCCCTCGGGGCTTCCCAGATCCCGTTTACCTCTGATCCAAACTGGAGTGGCTTGCAGCCGGTTGAGAACGGCAGGCAGATCGTCTCCCCTGGCGAGCGCCAGTTCCTGCAGTTCGAGATCGAGTTCAAGAGCCGTGATTTCGAGGCAGCGACGGCCGTCAATCGGCTTGCCTTTGAATTTTCCCTCGAGGTGGGGGCCCAGCAGATTGCGGCCGAGATCGAACCAGCCGTAGATGTTGCGCCCGGCCAGATCACGGCGTTCACTTATGGGCTGCAGCCGGTCTTCAACGCGGAGGACGCCGGTTTCAATCGGCTGGAAATCAGCACCCCGACAAAAATCGCCGGGGTGGATTCGCTGTTCATCGGAGGCAGGAAATTACAAGAGGGGACGGACTTTGAGGTGATATCCGTGAGCGAGCGGGCCTTTGTGGTAGGGTTCCCCCAGGTCGATTTAAGCACGGCCGCCGCGGCCCCAGAGTCGCCCCTCGTGAGGCTGCATTTTCGCACCATGGTCCTCGGTTTCGGGACCCGCTTCTCGGGCAGGGTCTTTCGGGTCGATGACGCCGGAGAAATCCAGGGCCTGCCTCAGCGTCTGGTGCCGGGGGATGCGGGCAATCTGGGACCGGGAGACGCCAATGCTCTGGCCGTCGACCTGGCCGTGCCGGAGAAAGGTCTGTCGCTGCTCGACGCGTTCGACCTCTCGCCAAAGGTGTTCACGCCTAACGGCGACGGCGTCAACGACGAGGTTGTGCTGACCTACAATCTTTTGCGGCTCACTCGTGCGCGGCCAGTCGCGGTGGAGATTTTCGACCTATCCGGCCGCCGCATCCGCGCTTTCCCGGTTGCGCATCTGGTGAGCGGAAGATATACCCAGGTGTGGGGTGGAGAGGACGCCGCCGGTGCGCCGGTGGCACCGGGTATATATGTCGTGCAGCTAGTGGTAAAGGCGGATGCCGAGCGCGTGGTGAAGGATGCCTTGGTGCACGTGGCCTATTGAAGGAGGCGAAGTCGAGATGAGGCCCATGTACGTGTTTATCTGCTTGAGCACGGGAGCTATGTTCTGCAGTCTGGGTTCGGAGGCCTCCGGCCAGCAGGGGTATGCAAGAGCCGGGGAGCGGATCGTGGTCAACCGAACCGCGCACTGGCGGGCCTGGCAGCTCTACAACTCGTTTACCGGCCTCACCGTGGAACTCGGCCAGGCAAACGCGGTGCAGGTCGACGCCAGAGGCCTCCGCCCGCGCTTCTTGCAGAAGAATATCAACGCCGTTCTGGATGCGAAAACCTTCAGCTACAAAGACAATGTCCGCAAGTTTCCCGACCCGATATCGGGTGGAGCAAGCGCCGAATCGGAATCTATCCGGGGCAGCGCCGCCAATATCATCGACGGCAACCCGGATACGGGGTGGTTGCCCGGAGCTGAAGACTTCTCGCTGGAAGGTCTGGACAGGTGGGTGGTTGAGGTAGATCTGGGAAGGCTGGTCTGGGCGGACAGCATTGTGGTGCAATTCGCCGAAGATGGGGACGCGCTCAATCAATTCGCCCTGTTCGTCTCCAATGGCTCAAAGGCGTTCCCGCAGGTGGTCACCAGCACGGCCCGGGAATTCAGGCTGGTCGGCCAGACGCGGGAGCCGACCGGGGCGCAGCGGCGTTTTGTCTTCCCGCTGATGCCACTGGAAAACGGGGATATTGACGGCGACGGCGTTGCGGATCTACAGGGAGCGGCCATTCACTACGTTCAGCTCATAGCGACCAATAGCAAATTCGGCAGAGCAGCAGAAGTCGATGCGGCAACCTACGATCAACTGCCTCGGAAACGGCAGGGGGATATCGAGTATTTCAGGGTGACGTTGGGGGGCCGCGAGCGCCGGGCTGCCGTCGACACGCTGGGGAGTATCTACCAGCGGGGGCAGGTGCCGCAAACGTATGCGGATCTCGGCCCGAGCGAAAAGGGTAATGTGCACTACTTTCGGCGGGAAGTGCCGCAGCTGAGTGAGATAGAGGTATGGGCCAGAGGGGACAATATTGGGCTCGGTCTTCAGGAGCGCGGCGGCTACGCCTCGGATCCAGAAGGTGGTGCGGGAGGGAGTCTGGCCTTCGATGGGATGTATTACAACTCGGCCTGGAAAGCCAAGGTTTCTGGTACCCCACCCAAGGGGCAAATCCGCACTATCGGCAAGACGGACGAGCTCACCTTGGTGGATCTGGGAGTGACTTACTGGGTGGATGGCATACATTTCATCACCTTCTTCGACAGTCGGGCCTACGGCGGCAACCGGAACAATTTCTATGGCTACCAACTGCGGGCCTCCGAAGGTGTTTTTGCGCTGCCCCGGCAGTCGGACACCCTCAGAGACCTCTGGCAGGCACTCGAGTGGGAAGAACTTTCGCAGCCACTGCACGAGGACAACCAGGTCAACTGGGCCAGCCGCGTCCAGATAGGATTCAGTCCTCGCAAAGTGCGGCTGCTGGATTTGCGCAATCTGGACATTACAGGAAAGGGGATTGGGGGCTGGGGCAATGAGGGCGTGTTGAGCGAAATGCAAATATATGGGCAGGGGTACGTGGCCGAGGCGACCCTGCGTTCTCCGCTGATCGACGTGGGGGGGGTTAAAAACCTGATTGCCATCGAATGGGATGGAGATTTTCCAGAGGGCTCCCGGGTGGAGATCCAGTCGAGGACCGGAGACGAGGTCGCGCTCGATACGCTCTACTTCGATATTGCCGGCAATATCATTTCGAAGAGCAGGTGGGGGCGCACCTTCAAAGACCTCAGACGCAAAGAGCAGGAGTACCTTGCGCGTCCCGGAACAGGATGGAGTCCTTTCAGCGCGCCCTACCGGGCCGCGGAAACAGGTGGGACTATAGCGCCGTTTGTCTCCCCCAGCCCCCGCAAGTTCATCCAGCTTCAGGTCGTGCTGATTGCGGATCATCCCAATGTCCATTCCACCTTGCGAGCGCTCGCGATCCACACTCGTGCGCCGGTGGCGGCCCGGCTCGCCGGAGAGTTGGCGCTGGTGACCGATGCGGGTACGGCCAAAGCGCCGGTTGCTATTCCGGATCCTACCGATTATACCCGGCCGGAGGATATTGCGGCGGCACAAGAGAGCGAATTCTCGTACTTCATCCGCGCCCAGCTCGAGCCGGGCCAGGGGTTCGATGAGGTGTTGCTGAAGGGAATCGCGGCCATGCAGTGCCGCTATGTGCGCCTGGGGCGGGTAGAGGTTGCTGGCGCTGCAACCTCCCGGGATCAGGATATCGTAGCGCTCAAAACCTCTTTTGATCAGGTGTTCGCCGAACCGGATGCCGATTTGACCGTTCTCTCCTCGCCCTCCTCAGACTCACTCTGGATTCACTTTCCGCGCACGATTCGCAGCCCGGTCGGCGCAACCGAGAACGCGCTCATAGAAATGCGCTTCACCAGCCAAGTCATCACCTCGGGCTCCCCCTTCAAGGCACAGGTCAGAAGCAGTTCCAGAGGAGATTCCTGGCAACAGGTCGATCTGGAAAACAGGGACGCCACCGAATTGGTGGACAGCCGCACTTCCCGGGCGTTTTCCGCCCCGCAAGCAGACTTGGTTATCATGCTCTCCGAGGCCCCCAGCGCCATTACTCCGAACGGCGATGGCGTCAACGATGTCTTGGAGATTCGCTTCGCACGCTTGAAACTGCGGACAGAGCGACCGGTGCAAGTGAATATTTTCGACTTGGCGGGGAAGCAGGTGCAAAAACTTGAAGTAAACGGTACCAAGGGAGAATTTGCGGCCTCGTGGGACGGTCGTTCCAGCGCTCTCCAGCTCGTCCCACCCGGTATTTATCTCTACCGGATCAAGGTCGAGTCCGACACGCGCAACGAGGAACTCGCACGCATCGTCTATGTGGCGTATTAGATCATAAGTCGCAGCACTCTTTTTCAACCGAGGAGGAACCCTGTGAGTGCCCACAGAATTTTACTTTTCTCTTTCTTTGCGTGGACATGGTTGCAGGCACCCTCTCTCCTCTGGGCCCAAGACTACGGCACCCGTCTGGGGATGCAGCGCGGCGGGGAGCTGAGCTATGTGCCGCAGGGCCCCGGAGTGCTTTTCGGTGCCCTAGACCCAGCGGTCAAAAAGTGGTACGTGCCCCAGGAGCTCTACCTGGAATACGGCTGGAAGCAGTCGGCCTACACAAACTATGCCAGAGATCACTACAAGACCTATGTAAATACTGGCTTGGAGGGGGACTATTTCTACGATCTCTACGGGCGTTTCGTGACCCATGGTTGGCTGATCTACGACTGGTCCCAATCGCAGCCCCAGCTCCAGGGCAGCGCGGTCGCCAAGGCCGCGAGATTCAGCTCCTGGTTCAATAAGGTCGTGATTTCCTCTGACCAAAAGGGACAGTACCACTACGCGGCAACAATCGGAGAACGCATCCGCACTACATTGACGCCGCTGACATTCTCCAAACCCTCCTTTGACGGAATTCAGTGGGACTTCCTCTCCGACAAGTACGCGTTTACCCTTCTGGCTTCGCGCCCCAGTCAGACCGGGGATGTGCTGAACGCGAACCGCCCAACCCCCACCCTGCTGACGGATGTGGTCAACCTGATGGGCATGCGGGGTACTATGCAGGTGGGAGATTTTGTGACTGTGGGAACGACCTATGTCAGCGGTTTCAACACCCAGACCCTGGGCCAGACCTTCAAAGACGCCCCCTTTCACGGATCGCTCACCACCGAACAGAACAAGAGCCCCTCTCGCATAGAGATCCGCCTCAGCGATGACTCGCCAGGAGACGGCGAGGCCGGCACGGCATTTTTTGCCGAGGAGATTATCATCGAGGACAAAGAGGGGAATGTGTTCAGGGGAAGAGACCTGGGGTTCGAGCCGCTCGTGCGGGGCGGCATTCAGCGGGAGGGCTTCCTCGCAGCCGACGGCAACGAACAGATCGTTCTGGAGTACGACCTGGAGAGCAGTGCCTACCGGCAGACCGGCGGCCCGGATCCTTCACAAATCAAATCAGTGAAGTTCAGGCTCCTCCTGGCCAACGACTACCGAATCGACATGACCTCCAATGTGCAGACCGATCTGCAGCGCAAGCCCGTGCTGCTGAGTGATGGCATTCCACAGTGGACGGTCCACGCCGATGGAAATGTTAAGGACAGCTCAAATCAGCGGTTCGTCGTGCTGGATTACGGGTTGCCCACAGCCAATGAAATTTTCGGCTTCACCGTCGAGGCCGCCGATGTGGGGGGGATCTACCTGTATGCCGAATTCGATCGCAACCGCCGCCACAGCCGCTATCCCAATCGCAGCACCCTGAAGCCGAGCCAGCACCACCGGATTGTGGAATCCGCCGATGTCTGGATGATGAACGTGTGGAAAAAGGGGTATCCCTGGTTCTTCCTCGGAGAGGCCTACAGCATGGAGCCCTCCTATGCAACCAGCATTTACCTGCCACGGGGAGGAATCATAGACTACTCCAGGGCCAACTTGAACCGCTATGATTTCGTCGACGACAACGATGATCAGGACCGCAACCCCGACTGGGAGCGCGCCAACCAGCCTGTCGATATCGCGGTTTTCCCCGGGTTTGACGAGAACAACGATTTTGTCCCGGATTTCAACCAGAACGACAGTGAGAACCGGCCGAACCTGTTCCCCGACTACGAGGAACCTTTCCTGCGCTTTAGCTCGGATCGTCCAGAATTCCTGTTCGGTGTGGACATGAACAACAACGGCACGGTCGACCGTTTCGAAAACGACGATGAAGCGGACTTCCCTTACAAGCGCGGCCGGCGTGGATTCAATTTCTACACTGGAGTCCACCTAGCACCCAGTCTGCGACTCTCGGTCGGGCACATGCGCGAAGAGCTGATTTCGGACGACCGCCAGAACCACACCTACTACGCCATGGCGGTTCTCGACCGGGATCACGCGCGCTGGGGAAAATTGCTGCTCTACCACAACATCCGCAGGGCAGAGGACAATATCCCGGACGACCTGATCCAGTGGTCCCAGCCATCCGGTTCGAGTGGACAACTGGTTCCGTTCATCGATCCACTGCCGGCGCGGGGCACCTGGATAAACACCTTTTACACCCAGTGGGACTACCGCGATATCCCCAACCTGAATGTAGTCAACAAGCTGAAATACGAAATTTTCCGGCAGCGGGATTATCTGGAAGGCTCTGACGTCGCGCAAACAGGGCGTCGAACCTCTGGTTTTTTCGGGCTCATCAACAAAGCTGACTACCTTTTCCGCATGGAAAAATTCACCCTCGTGCCCCGCTGGAAGAGCGAGTTTTACTCCCAGCGACCGTTTCTGAAGGCGGACAACACCAGAAGAGAACTCACGGAGTCTGCTTCGCTGCTGCTGACATTCTCCATGCTGACTGCAACGGACATCGAGGCTGGCCTGGAGCTGCTCCACTTTGAACAATTGCAAGAAAAGTTAGAAGAAGACCCATTCCTGTCGGACAGAGAAGAAGTGGTGCTGGCCCTGCAGACATCGAATACATCAGCTTATCTAGGGTACGCGACCACGACGCAGGCAGGGATCAGACTGTCCTGGGTGGACCGGGCTTCAGATAAAGAGAGCGAGCGCGAGAGCGTGATTTTCATCACGATGTACGCTGGCCTGGACTAATACGGGAGAGGAGCAATGGCCAAAGGTGCGGGGAGCTTGGTCCTGCCCCTGATGATCTGGGTGTCGTCAGCGCTCGGTCTGGAAACCTACCGGCTCGGGGACGAGGGCGCGGTGGGAAAACCCTGGTCGATCAGCGCGCAGGATCTCCTGCTTCTCTCTCTGGGCACCACAGAGGGGGTGGAGGTGGACCGTGCCGGCGGGAAGACCTGGCTGCGTCCCATCCAGCTCGATTCCACCCGAAATATCCTCCACCTAGTGTTCGATAGAGCCGGAGTGGATCCGACGACGAACAAAGCTGCTGGAGAGCGCGGCAACAAGCTTCCCTACGTTCACGGCGCTACCGACCAGCCCCTACCCGAGGGCATGGGTTACATCCTGGACGACGATATTGAAACCGCCTACATCGGCGGTATTTTTGCCGGCAGGTTCGACTTCAAATTCGATCTGTGGGGCCGTTTCTGGATCAACCGCATCCGCGTCTCTACCCGGCCGGACTTTCCGCAGAATTTTTTCAGGGAAGGGTACGCCATCAAGGTGCACGAGGCGGACGAGACGCGGACCCAGCGGGGCCGCCTGGCGACCTCTACCGAGCCGCTGCAGCTCACCTTGGTCAAGGTAGGCGACGTGGGCACGCACATTGTCCAGCGCGATCGCGACGGCCGAGCGCTGCGCTCGATCAAGCTCGACGAGAAGGGGCGGCCAGCTTTTGACCTGACTACCGGAGAGCCGCTGCCGGGCGACGCCGTCCTGGCACCTTACCAGCATTTAGGGCCGCCCCTACCGCCCGGGGTGGCCGAGTTCCGCTTTGATCCTTTCTTGGTGGACAGGGTGGATCTGGACCCCAGCAACAGACCCTTTGAAATCGCCGAGTTTGAGGTCTACGGCGTCGGCTTCGCGGATGGCGCGTTCTATCTCTCCCCGATCATTGACCTGGGGCAGCCGGTGAACTTCGGTGCGCTGCGCTGGAAAGCCGAACGCATCGGTGAGGGCCTAGCTGGAGAGGTGGCGATTCGGACCCGCAGTGGAAGGGACGACGACCCCCATCTCTACCTGCGCTACATAGATCCACAAAAGACCCGGACGAGCGCTCGGAACGAGGCGGGCGAGTTCCTCGACCGCGACCGCTACAAGAAGTTGTCGATCACAGAGCGGGTCGCGCCGCAGAATCTGCCTCGCGATGTGGAGAACTGGAGCGGCTGGTCCAGCCCTTTTAATTTGGCTGTGGGCCTGAGCGGGGAGGATGGGTCGGGAGGGGCCCTCATTGCCTCGCCGTCCCAGAGACGCTATCTGCAGATAAGGATAGATTTCCTGCCGTCCCAGCT
Organism: Candidatus Latescibacterota bacterium; assembly: GCA_965217585.1. Classification (GTDB taxonomy): domain Bacteria; phylum Latescibacterota; class UBA2968; order UBA8231; family UBA8231. Next base: position 7,095,173 of record OZ244561.1, on the reverse strand, counting down.
GGACGCAGTCAGGTTCGACCACCTCGAATTTGATTTTTCGTCTCCCCTGTACGCGGACGAAATCATCGCGGAGATCTTCCCGGGCGAGGTGGCTCTGGGCGAAATAACCGCGTTTCGCTACGCGGTCAAATCCCGGTTTACTGGCAGCGGTGCCACAGGTTTTGATCGGATCGACATCGAGGTCCCGGATACCGAAGCCCACCTCGAGGTGCTCAGCATAGAGGATGTTGCCCTAAACGAGATAATCCTGGACCAGGAAGCGGTGGAATCCCTGGGCCGAGACCCCGCCAAAATGAATGAACTGGAAATAGGAGATGGCACCTTTGTGCAAGTGCTGGGGGAGAGCGAGGGCCGTCATGTGTTGATGTTGAAGTTCAGCCCAAGGGTCGAGACCAGCCGCGGCGAACAATTTGTCGAGGCCGTATTTCGCTCTCGGGTGTTCAAATTCTTCACGCGGTTTTCCGGCCGGATCGGGGACAGCGAACGTCCGGGAGAAGTGCGCCAGCAAATAGAGGAGGGGGATGTGATCCCGGAGTTCGATACAGATAGGGCGGCGGTATTCGCCGCCTCGGAGAGGGATGATATTCTGGGAGACCTGAGGATCGCCCCCCGGATCTTCACTCCGAATGGGGATGGGGTCAATGACAAAGTAGCGCTGACCTACCATATTTTTTTCGTGCATGAAAGAGGAGTGATATCCCTGGACTTTTTTGACCTGGCTGGCTGGCGAGTCAAGCATTTCCAACGGCAAAACCAGTCTGCTGGTCGGGCAACCATAACCTGGGACGGCCGAGATGAGGCCGGCCAGCACCTCTCACCCGGCATCTACCTGTACCGACTTGCGCTTGAAACAGATCAGCAGAAAGTGGAACGCGTGGGCGCGGTGTCCATTGTCTACTAATTAGGAGCAGAGCTGAATCCCGCGGAGAGACGACAAGTGATCCCCTTCTTTGCTGGGGTGTAAACCATGTTCCCGCCCAAATACCTTGCCGCACAATGCTCCGGCAACGCGAAGGGTCGGAGCCTCATAGCCACCGCGGGAATTGCTCTCTTGGTGGGATGCCAGGCACCGATTCCTGCTGTCAGCCAGGACGAACTGCGCCAGCGCTATGGCAGTTCTCCGCGTTCGCCTGGCACCCTGGAGCAGTTGGAGGCCGCTGTGGACACGGCCCCCGGCCAAGTCGAACTTGGGCTCGACCTAGCCGGAGCCTATCTGGAGAAGGGACGCTACGCCGAGGCGCTCGCCGCTTACAGGGCCGGGTTAGAGCAATCTCCAGATAATGTGCGATCGCTGTTCAACCTGGGCCGGATCTACTCCCGGATGGGCAAATACGAGGAAGCCAGAGCGTATTTCAACCGGGTCGTCAACCTAGTCCCGGAGTTCGCCGAGGCCCACAGCAACTTAGGAGATATCTACGGTAGGGAAGCCTTTGCTACGGCAGAGGGTCCAGTGGGCGTGGTCTACCCAACGCTGGAAGAGGCCATCGCCAGCTTTGAAAGGGCCCTGATCCTCGAACCGGAGAACGGGAGATATTACTACAATCTGGGACGGGCCCTGCAACTTCACAACCGCTTCGATGAGGCGCTGGAAGCCTATCGGCGGGCCGCACAACTGGACCCGACGCTGGCGTTGGTGCACCGGTATCTCGGAGCCATCTACCTGCAGCAGGACGATCTGGTTAGGGCAGAGATGGCTTATAAGGAAGCGGTCCGGGGCGACTCTACCGATGCGGACAGTTACTATTATCTGGGCCAGATACGCACCAAGCAGGCTCGCTTCGACGAAGCCCTTTCTTTGTACGAGCGCGCCACTGCGCTCAGGCCGGACTACGCCGAGGCGTACTACAGTCTGGGGAAAATCTACTACCGCATGGGACGTCCAGAAGAAGGACAGCAGGCCATGGCCGCCTTCAAGGGGTTGGGGAAAGTCAAGGGAGACGCCATCCGCACGGCTGCCCTCGCTGTACAGCGAGACCCTATAAATGCGGTGAAGCGGTGCGCGCTGGCCGTGGTCTACGCCGAGGCAGCCCAGTACGCCGAAGCGGTCGAAGAATTTCAGGTGGCTCTGGCTCTGGCCCCTGAGATGGTCCACGCCTACCACGATCTGGGAACGGTCTACGAGCAGTGGGGCATGGTGGGCAAGGCGGTGGATCTGTTCGCGCAGGCAGTAGCCCTAGCCCCGGATTCCGTGCGCTTCCACCTGTCGCTGGGGCGTGCGTACGGCAAGGCGGGAAAGTATGCGCTGGGGGCCACATCTTTCGGGCGCGCTAGGGAGCTGGCCCCCGAGTCGGTGGAGGTGCACTACGGGCTCGGCCTAGCCCATGCTCGGGATGGACAGTACAGCAAAGCGATAGCGGCGTTCGAGGAGGCTTTGCGCCTCGAGCCAGATCGCGCGCGGACCCGCTACAATCTGGCGGTAGCCTACCAGAAAACGGGCCGTTACAACCTGGCACTTGAAGAGCTGCAGCAGGTGCTGAAGCTGCGGCCGGACCACGCACGGGCGCGCGCCATGCTCGCGACTCTGCGCGCCCGCTAGGCTCCGTGATCCAGTTTGGGAATCGCTAGATGGTAACACTCTACACCGGTCCACAGTGGCCCGTAGCGCAAAGATGGCTCTTGGCAGGGGTGTTGCTGCTGCTGGGAGCCGGTTGCAATGGGTCGGGGCAGTCTGTGTCCGACGATACGGCATTTGAGAAGGGCACCGGGCGGGTAGAATTCACCGATGTTGCCGCCCAGGCCGGGATCACCGTGCGCAATATGTCTGGTAAACCGAACAAAACCTACATTATAGAGGCTAAAGGCGGGGGTGCCTGCTTTTTGGACTTTGACACCGATGGCGATCTGGACGCGTATGTGATAAATGGCTCTTCCTTCGAAAGCTTTCCCCCGGGGAAAGCTCCCAAGAACCGGTTGTATCGCAACCAAGGGGATGGCACCTTTGCCGACGTGACCGCGCTGGCCGGCGTGGGGGACACCTCCTGGAGCATGGGTTGCGCCGCGGCCGATTACGACAACGACGGGGACCTAGACCTTTATGTCACCAACTACGGGCCCAATCGGTTGTATCGCAACCAAGGGGATGGGACCTTTGTGGACGTGACCGCGCTGGCCGGCGTGGGGGATGAGCGCTGGGGCACGGGTGCGGCGTTCGGCGACTACGATCAGGATGGCCACCTCGATCTCTACGTGGCCAATTTCGTCCAGTTCGATCCAGCCTATCGGCCCAACTCCATGCAGTACTGCCTATGGAAAAACGTCGAAGTCTTCTACGGTCCGGAGACGTTTGACGGAGAAACGGATGTGCTCTACCACAACGAGGGAGACGGAAGCTTCAGGGAAGTCACCCGACAAGTGGGACCTTTGGGCGCGGCGGCTTACAACGGTTTTCAGTGTGTATTTGCCGATTTTGACAACGACAGCCACCCCGACATCTACGTGGCGGACGATACCACTCCGAACCTGCTCTACCGCAACCGCGGCGACGGGACCTTCGAAGACATTTCGCTGTCGAGCGGGGTCAGCCACAGTGCGGACGGGGGGATGCAGGCCGGGATGGGGGTGGCGGTCGGCGATTTTGACAACGACGGCGACCTCGACCTCTTTGAGACCCATTTCTCCGAAGACTACAACACGCTCTACCGCAACGACGGCGGCCGCTTTTTTCTCGATGTCAGTTACGCCGCGGATCTGGGCGAGGAAAGTCTGCCGTTCGTGGGGTGGGGGACCGGCTTTTTCGATTTTGACAACGACGGCGACCTCGACCTCTTCGTCGCCAACGGCCACGTCTATCCCGTCGTTGACAATTACGACCTGGGCACTTCCTACGCCCAGTACAACCTTCTTTTTGAGAATCTGGGGAACGGCAAGTTCGCCGAAGTTTCGGCCTTGTCTGGCAGCGGCTTTGCCGTGAAGAAGGTGAGCCGGGGCGCAGCGCTTGGCGATTACGACGACGATGGGGACGTGGACATCCTGGTCCTGAACGTCGACGACACTCCTACGCTGTTGCGCAACGACGGCGGCAACCAGAAGCGCTGGCTGAAAATATCCACCATCGGGACCAAGAGCAACCGGGACGGCATTGGTGCGCGGATTGAGGTGACCACTGGCTCGCTCATCCAGATCCGGGAGGTGATGTGCGGCATCAGCTTCCTGTCGCAGAGCGATCTGCGGGTTCACTTCGGTCTCGGTGAGGCAGAGAAGGTGGACCGGATGAAGATCCTCTGGCCCAGCGGGGTGGTGCAGGAATTCAGGGATCTCAGCGTGAATCAGTGGGTCAGCGTCTCAGAAGAAGAGGGCATTCTGCGGACAGAAAGTCAGGATTAAGCGAAGGAAGTAGATATGCGAGCAGGGGCTACAAGTATCTTAGGATGGGTCGGCGTGTGGCTTTTCATGGGCTGTCAGAGCGATGTGCAATTAGGGACTCTAGCCCGGGTAGGCGACGAGGAGATTACCGCATCGGACCTTGGCAAGATCGCCCGTCTCATGGCCAAGAAGGACGGGGAGCAAAAGTCCGCCCAGGAGCTCAAAAAGCACTACCTGGACATTGTCATAAATCGGCGTATGCTGGTGCGCGAAGCCGAGGCGAGGGGGCTGGCCAGCGATCCCGCAGTGGTGCAGAAAAAAGAGGCTCTGCACGACGCCCGGCTCCAAGAGAAACTCTACCGGATGGAGGTCCTCGACAAACTGCCCCGGACCCACGAGGAATGGCACCAAGAGATGCACCACGCATACCACACCAAAAAGCTGGGGAGAACGGTGCAAGGAGCTCATATCCTGGTAGAGACCGAAGAAGAAGCCCGGACCATTTTGCAGGAATTGAAGGGTGGAAGAGATTTCGCCGAAATTGCCAAGGCGCGGTCCCTAGACCGAGAGACGGGCGAGCACGGCGGGCTGATCAAAGGATTTTATCGTCGGGAGGCAGTCGCCAGGGTACTGGGCGAAGAATTGGTATCCCTGCCAATCGGCGCAGTGGCCGGCCCTATCGAGCGGCCCAACGGCTACGACATCGTAAAGTTCGTCGAGGAAGGTTCCGTCCCCTTTGAAGAGGTCGCCGAGGCGATTTACCGCGATCTGAGAGGAGAGAAAATCCTTCAGGAGCAAGAAAAATTTCTGGCCAGAATCAGAGATTCTCTGCACGTCCAGCTCCTGCCGGAAGGCCTGGCCCTGCTGGTGGCGCAAGTGGCAGAGGACCAGCCAACGCCGTCTCCCGAGAACCTCGCCGTGCCGGTTTATCAGTACGATGGCGGGAGTGTATCGGTGGGCCAGTGTCTTAAAGGCGCGTCCGACCTGCAAACCGGGGACGAGCCCATAGACGACGGGCACATTGAGGCCACAGTGGAAAGGCGCGTCCTGTTCTACGCGCTGCTGCTGCCCGAAGCCAGACGGCGCAAAATGGATCGGCAACCCGAGTTCACAAAGTGGCTGCAGGACCGGGAAGAGGAACTGATGATGGAACGGCTGCGGGACCTGGAAACCGCGGCGGAGACCGCGGTGACGCGGGAAGAGATGGAACAGTTCTACATTGACCACCGGGACTGGTATGCCCTGCCAGATGCTGTCCAACTAGTGGAGATCCTGTTGCCGACCGAGGAACAGGCTGATTCCCTGCTGGCCAAAATAAAAGCGGGAACCACTCTGGAGGAACTGGCTGCGACCCACTCGATTCGGCCCAAAGCCGAGCAGACGAATGGCCACCTGCACATCCACCAGTACGAAGAGTCGGTTTACCAGCAGCTATACCAGGCGGCCATAGAAGCGCCCTTGGGACAGGTGATGGGGCCGCTCAAGGTCGCAGAAGGCTACTTCCCAGGCGGCTATTCCATATTCAAAGCGATGAAAAAATCGACCGCTCAAATCCCTCCCTTTGAGGAGGTCCAGCCGAAAGTGAAAGTGCATGTCCGCTTTGAGAAAACGCGGCGGCGCTTTGAAGACTTTCTGAACGAAATGCGGCAGAAGTATCAGGTAGAAATATTCGAAAAAAACCTTCGGGCTATGACCCTCGATCAACTCTAGGATGGACACCCACACCTATGCCAAAAGGCGCGCAGGAGAACATGATAGAACGAAGTTGGGCGGCTGTGTTGCTCCTCGTCGCCGGCTCGCTTCTGCCGGCATCAGTTGGCCGAGCATTTGAGCCAGCCGAGCATTTGAGTTGGCCGGGGTGGAGCATAGCGGCCAAGGAACTGGAGGAGCGGGGTGCCCTCGCCATTGTGGAAGACGAGGCGGCCGAGTCAAAGCGCAAGGTCAAAGGCGAAGACGGCAAGGACGAGCAGGTCGGCAGCGCCCTGCACCAACGCGTCAGTCGTCGGGCAGCCGCTAGAGGTCACATCGAGGTGGCGCGTACTCCTTTGATCAAATGGGCTGATGTGGTGTCGGGCATATACCGCGTAAGTGCGCGGATCAAGTTCGACGGCGACGGCGGGGTGATCGGTACGCCCATTCGGCTGCAGGTGAACGCGCAGCCGCACCACCCCCAACACAAGGCGCGGGATGTGAGTCGGGAATTCTCCGCCACGGACCTGGGGGAAGTAGATACCTATCAGGAGATCTCTTTTGTTTACGAAGTTTCGCCCAAGGGCGAAAAACGCCTGCCCGCCCGTGCAGCGGTTGCCACCTCGGACTACGCTAAATTCGGCCCCGATATCTATCCCGATGCCCGGCCAGAGAGCGAAGAGAATGAGCGGGAAACTGCCCCGCCCGGGCCGCTAGCGGGTTTCACCATTGGCCTGACGCTGCCGCAGACCAAGTATATGTCCAGCTCCGGTATGCCGCCCAACAGCCTGCGCTGGGTGCGGCTCGACTGGATCAAGTTGGAGAAAATTGATCTCAGTCCATCCATCACGGTCAGGTACGTGCGCCCCGATAAGCTGTGGTTGCGACCCGGCATGGAGACCGGCTTTGCGGTGGGCTTGGAGAACTTCACGCCGCGTGAACAGGTGCGCACGCTCAGCATTGTGCTCGAGCGCGGCTTGGCGGAACGCCAGGTTATCCACAGTGAGACCGTGGAACTCCCACCTGGGGCAGATAGGCACCTGCACGTTCCCTGGCAGACGGACCAGGGCACGCCCCTGTACGGCTACAAGGTGGTGGCGGAGATTCGCCACGACAACACCGTGGAATCCAAAGCCCACGATTATTTTCAGGTCCATCCAGACAACTACACCGTCCACATCATGGGCAGCAACACGCGCTCGGTCGATCCCTTCCGCTTCCCCGAGTCGTACAAGAATCACATGGAGATCTTTGCGTCCACGCCGGGAGACATGTCGCGCATTATGCCCAAGGCCGAGTCCTGGTTCGCCGGCATGGGGAGCGGCCCTGAGCCCTATACCTTCAAGCTGGTGCGCGCTGCCACGGACCACAATCGCAAGGAGGGAATCCTGACCGTTACCTACCTTTTTGCCGGTGGGACTGGTGCGCCCCTCCTAGATGATTATGTGGCCCATCCCGAGTGGATATCCCACAAAGTGACAGCAACGGATCCGATCTACCGCATCAATCACCAATGGGGTGAGAAGGTGCGTGGTTGGGATTGGGAGAAAAAGGGGCCAATCGAAACGGTCGGTGTCATGGTCCCCGCGGTTGAAATGCACCTGAACCACCGCTTCCCCGAGTTAAAGGCGCGGATTGAACGTGAATTCCTGGAGTTTGTGCGCCAGACCGGCTACGGCGGCGTGCGCTTTGATGTGGGTATCATGGCGCCGGTGGGTGACTCCCTTAACGTCCTGGGCCTTGAGCATTCGATCAAGGTGGATGACCCCATGGCCCACGCCGCCAAGAACTTCAATGATCTGCGCGCCCTGGTCGAGGCAGAATACCCCGACTTCGAGTGGGGCGCCAACATGGACTCTTGGGGGTATCTCGACACCATCAAGGACCGCGACATGGCACCGGAGCCGCCAGAAAAATACAAGGAGTTTGTCGCCTTTGCGCAGGCCCATGGGATGTTTATGGATGAAGGCTCCATGGATGCCCCGTTCTGGGATCATTATATGAACAAGTGGGAGGACTCCTGGTATTTCATGAATCTGAAGCGCAAGATTACGCGGCGCTTCGGCGCGGTATACCAGCTATTCTCCCCCCACCGCGATGGCGGCGGCCATTTCTGTCACGACGATATATATTTCGCCGCCATGATAATCGCCTCCGGTTCCCACTACTATGGTAGCTTCGCGGCACCGGCCTACAGCGAAGAAGGCATGGGTGCCTTTGCGACGCGCTTCAGCGAGTTCATCTGGCACCCAGAACTGCAACCGCTTGAAGAGGCGGCGGACCTCATTTTGGTAGATGCGCCGGCTGATATCTGGTTTGCCGAAGGCGTCGTGCAGCAGCAGCTAAAGGATCGCCGGCGCTACGTCATTCCACTGCTTAACCCGCCCGTGGTGGAGCGCCTGCGCCGCAACAAGGTGAATGAATTGCCGCCGCCGATTGATGAGGCGTTCCCGGTTGAAATTGCCATCCCCGAGGGAAGCACCCGGGCGGCAGCGTGGATGCTGACCTGGGAGCCCCGAGTTGAAGCGGTGCCACTCAGGGCAGATGTCGCTGGCGCTATTTGCACCGTGACCTTTCCCGGGCTCAAATTTTTTCGGACCCTAGTAGTGGAGTTTATGCCGTGATAAAAGATAGCAGAAGGCAGAATACAGAATGGTGAGGAATGCGCACTTCCTATTGGTCGCCGCTTTTGCCGTGTTGTGCGCCAGCAGTGGACGACTTTGCGCCGTCGAGCCCCAGGGGGCTTATATTGCCGAGATAGAGGACGAGGACGCCGATCTCGTCCTCGCCATGGAAACCGACTGGATTAGCATGCACCTGATGCCGGCCATCGGCTCGACCGTGGTGCGCTTTGTCTTTCGGCCAACCCAGAACGAGATCATCGATGTGACCCAACCCAAGACCCTGAATTCGGGTGGAGGGCTGCTGCAGGACAATGTGTGGGAGCAGGACTGGCGCTTCCAGGAACTGCGCGGCAAGTGGTACGACTATCAGATCACCAAGCGCGGTCCCGACGAGGTGCAGGTGGTTTTCGAAACGCAGCTGGAGGGCTGGCTCGAGTCGGACGAAAGCGGCCTCAAGTCAAAACTGTTGGAGAACCTGATCATTCGGCGCACCGTGACGCTGCGACAGGGAACCCCTTATTTCCTTTTTGATGTGGAGTTTATCAACCCAGACATCAGGGCCAAGCTGCCCCTCTACTGGGCGCACAATGCCTCGCGCATCAACCTGACGGCCCTGGATCATGTCTACAGACCAAGCGATCTGGGGATCAACGAGATGCCAACGCGCTTTGGCCACGACTACGTCCACAACTTCAACCACGGCTGGTCGGCCCGCGTCTCTCCCGAGCGCAAAGAAGGGGTGACCTACCTGATGGATTACGACTACCTCTCCTTCCTCTACAACTGCAGCATTGGCACCACCGAATGGGTCTATGACAACTGTCTCGTTTTTAATCAGTCCCCGATAAAGAGTCGGGTCTATGTCCTGCCGACCATGGGACTCGAGAAGGTAGATCACGCTACGGAATACTTCATTACTCAGCTCAAACCGGTGCGCGACGCCGGCGAGCTGCGCCTGCAGTACAAGGTCGTCTCCTCCTATGAGAAGGCACGCAAGATCACTTTTGTGCCCACGGTGGAGTACGATCTTTTGGCACCAGCAGTCGAAGAGACCACCCTTACTGCAGTGGAATTTAGGGAATTGGGGCTCGAACCGACGGTGGGCGAGGCGGTGCTCAAGATACCTTCGGTTGATCCCATAGTCGTTCGCACCGCGGTCTTTGTCGAACTGGCGGATGGCCAGCAGCTGCGCCGCGACTTTGAGCACTTCCACGTGGGCAAGTACGAGTTCGGCCGCAATATTCGCAAGGACTTCAAGACCCCCGTGCGCAAGCTGGAGCGGCCGGCGCAGAACCCGAATCTACCGGTGCCAGACGACACCCTTGCCGTGAACCGGAAGGATTTCAATATCTTTGCTCTTTTGGGCAATCACAGTCGCGTTCTGCACCTCGAAGAAGCAATGCGTTCCATTTCGGACCAGGTCGAGCTGGAGACGGGCTATCACCCAGGCTTCACAGTCTCCAGGACGGGGCTGACCGATTTCCCCTACGACTATGATCGTCTTTTCGAATTTCGCGTTGTGGTCCTGAACAATGCGATCTTTGATCCGGCGCGCTATGTGGGGCTCCACATCCTCCACAACTATCTGCAGCGTGGCGGTGGGTTGGTCTATGGAGGGGGGGAGAATACCTATGGTCTGGCCCCCTTCAACGAGGAACATCCCATTTACGACTACCTGCCTTTTGCCAAGGGCAGTATCATTCGCAAGGGCGCGGCTCAACTCAACTCACCGGTGCAGGATCATCCCATCTTCGAGGGAATCGATCTGACGGAATTGCCCTGGCAGTTCTACGTCCAAGAGGTTCAGGAGAAACCGGCAGAGGAGCTCAAGGCCGAGCCCAAGGTGCTGCTCAAGGTCGGAGACCAGCCCTTCATTGTTGAATACAGTCCGCAGAAAGGCCAACGCACCATGATCGTTCTGGCCCAGCCCTATGGTGTTGCCGCTGAATATCCGGGCAAGACTCCGGTCTACGCCTGGAAGGAGTGGCAGAAGCTATATGCCAATGTGGTGCGGTATGCAGGATACGACCTGTAATTGCGAATCGCCCATTTGACTCCTGTATTCTGAATCAATCATGCAACACGAGGACCTTGCGCAGAAGATCACCCACCTCAAGGAGGAGATAGCCAAGGTCATTGTGGGGCAGCAGGCGGTGATTGAGGACGTGGTTCAGGCTATCCTCGCTGGCGGCCACTGCCTCATGATGGGGGTGCCGGGGTTGGCCAAGACTCTCCTCGTGCAGACCCTCAGTCAGGTGATGGACCTCTCCTGCAAGCGCGTTCAGTTCACCCCGGATCTCATGCCAGCCGACATCACCGGCAGCGAGATCATTCAGGAGCAGGAGGATGGCAGGCGGAAGTTCACCTTTGTTCAAGGCCCGCTCTTCACCAATATGCTCCTGGCCGACGAGATCAACCGCACTCCTCCCAAGACCCAGGCGGCCCTCTTGGAGGCGATGCAGGAACATTCTGTCACGGTGGGCAACCACACCTTTAAACTGGAGGAACCCTTCTTCGTCTTGGCGACGCAGAATCCCATCGAGCAGGAGGGTACCTACAACCTGCCCGAGGCCCAGCAGGATCGATTTATGTACTTTGTCCACGTCCGTTACCCAGAGCGGCGGGAAGAGATTGAGGTGATCAACCGCACCACCGGCACCGCCAGGGCGGAACCCAAAGTAGTGCTGACCGCGGCGGAACTCATTGCAGCCCAAGGCATGGTGCGGGAAGTACCGGTAGCGGCCCATCTGGTGGCCTATGCCCTGGACATTGTCCGGGCTACGCGCCTCGAGCGCGGTGAGGAAGGCGCGGGCGCGATTCCGGAGGTGGTCAAGCAGTATGTTCAGTGGGGGGCAGGACCCCGCGCTGCTCAGTACATGGTACTCGGCGGCAAGGCGCGTGTGCTGATGGAGGGGCGCACCCACGTGACTGCCGCAGACCTGCGCAAAGTCGCTTACCCGGTCCTGACGCATCGCGTCCTCGTCAACTTTGCCGCCGAAGCCGACGGAATTACCTCGACCGACATCATTGATAGGATCCTCGCAGCGATCGCAGTGCCGGAAGAATAGTTCTTTTCTCTCCGCTCTGCGTTCTCGGCAGTAAATGAGACCTTGCCCATGTCTGCAACCGATCTGCTCACCCCTCATGCTGCGGCGCTGGTGAAAGAGCTCGAGTTCTTCGCGCGCACGCGGGTCGAAGGATTCCTCAAGAGCAACAACCATTCAAAGCGCAAGGGACAGTCGACCGAATTCATGCAGCATCGCCAGTACCTGCCGGGCGACGATTTGCGCCGTCTGGATTGGCGCGTCTTCGCTCGCAGTGACCGCTTGGTGACGCGGGAGTACGAGGAATACACCAACCTCGATGTGGTGATTGGTCTGGATGCCTCCGGTTCGATGGGATATGGCACTCTGGAACTGAACAAAATCGAATTCTGCCGGCGTTGCGCCGCCATGCTCTGTTATCTTCTGCTGGGACAGGGCGACGCTTTCGGCCTCACCATCCTGCGGGATCGCGTTGCGCAGTACTTGCGCCCCCAAAGCAGTCGGAAGCATCTGGTCGAAGTGCTGCGCCAACTCGTGGAGGCCCAACCCACCGGCCTTACCGACTTTGCCGGCGGGGTGGAGCAGCTATTGAACCAGGTTCGACGCCGGTCCGTCTTTGTCTTCTTCTCCGACTGCTATCAGGATCCGGACCTGCTTACCAAGGCGCTGGGGATGCTGGCGGTCCGCGGTCATGATGTGGTGCTCTACCAAGTGTACGATCCGGCTGAAGCGGAGTTGCCCTTCGCCGGATTTACTCTCTTTCGCGACCTCGAAGGCGAGGGCCTGGACGCGGTTGATCCACTGGAGATTCGTCGGGCCTACCGGGATGTCTTTGCCGAACACACCCTGCGCATCAAAGAGGGAACCAGCCGCTTCGGCACTGAATTTCACAGCATCCCGGTCTCAGTCGCCTGGGATGAGGTCCTCGCAGGTCTCTTGCGGGAACGGTTGCGGTTGCGGTGATCCTGACCTCTCCCATTGCTCTTCTCGGTCTCTTGGCGGCGGCGACACCGGTCGTCATCTATTTCCTTTTGCGCCGGCGCAAGACCGAGGTGGATTGGGGGGCAAGCTACCTCTTGCGTTTGACCCTGCGCAGCAAACGCAAGGCTTCGATCTGGAAACAGATGGTTGTCCTCGCACTGCGCGTTCTGGTGCTGGCTTTGGGGGCGGCCCTGCTGGTGGGGTTGATGTGGCCCAATGCACAACCCAGTCGCGAGCGACCTGCTCTGCCGCGGGAGCCGGTACACCGAGCCATCCTCGTGGACAACTCCTTGAGCATGACGGCAAGTACCGATGGCAGCGCCCGGTTGACCAGGATGCAGGTGGCGGTAGACGCTCTCTTGCTGGATCTGCGGATTGGGGATCGTGCAACGGTTGTGCCTCTCGTCCGCGGTGCCCTCAGCGCAGCAGACGATCAGACCCAGACGCTTGCCGGCCCGCTGTCGGGGCGTGAACGACGAGCCGTCATCGAGGCCATTGCCGTCTCTCCTGGCGAGGTGGGATTGGCCGCAGCGCTGGCCACAGGTCTGGCGCGACTGGCGCGCACCCCGCAGGCCGTGGCGGAACTTTATCTGTTGTCGGACTTCCCCCGGCGTTTGGCACAAGAGACAACCCAACTTGCCTGGTTCAAAGAGTTCCGCGGACGCCGTGCCATTGCGGTTGTTCCGGTAAATATGACGGCCTCCGCAGAGGTGGGCAGCTATGTCGCACTCAAACAGATTGGTCTGGGGAGCGACCTGGCGCTGCGCGGGATTCCGGTCCATCTCTATATCGAGGCCAGCTGTTATGGTCCGACGGGAATGACCGCCACCTTCGCGTGCGAAGCCGACGGCACGGAGGTGGGGCGGCTGCAGGTCCCCTTCAAAGCCAACGAAACCCAGCGCTTTGCCCTAACTTTGCAGTTCGATCAGCCGGGGGACGTGGTCTTGCGCGTTCGCACCGATGACAGTCGGTTGCCAGCCCACGCGGCCCGCTCCCTCTGTGTGCGCGTGAAGGAACAGCTCAAGGTCTGGGTGGTGGCGGAAGAGGCGAGCCCGGCAAGCGGGTTGGATCTCTCGGAGGACGAGTTTATCCGCCGGGCCTACGCCGCTTCGCCAGGGTCACAAGCGGCAATCGAACTTATCTCCACCAACGTCAATGCCCTCACGAGAGCCATCCCACCCGAGGTGGATGTAATTCTCGTCTGCGCCCCGCGCTTTGCCCTAACGGCCGCAGCAGAGCCGCTGGCGCGCTTCGTCGAGCGCGGCGGCGGTCTGATCTTTGCCGCCACACCGGCCATGGAGCTACAAGGCTACAATGAACACTATGGAGAACTCCTGCGGGTGCGCTTTGAGCGGGCGGCGCGAGCAGAGACAGATCCGCGGGAATTCTCCCTGGTGCGCAGCGAAGCGGAAACGGCAGCAGCGCTTCTGTTTGCGGAATTTGCCGCGGCGGCGGGTGGCGACCTTGGCGATGTGCGTATCTACAACCATCTGACTTTGGCCCCCGACTTGGAGGGAGAAGTGGTCTTCCGTTTGAGCAACGATGATCCCCTGCTGGTGCGCCGTGCTCTGGGGCGGGGATGGGTCTATATTTGGACCAGCAGTTTTAGCATCGCCTGGACCGCTTTGCCAGTGCGACAGTCTTTTCTTCCCTTGCTCACCCGCCTGCTCCATGCCGCCGCCAGCGGCAGTGTACTGCCGCGCAACCTAAATCCGGGCGCCTCTGCCATCCTGCCTTGGTCCCACGCCACGATGGCTTTGTTGGAGATGCCGGACGGCCGTTCGCGTCCAGTGAAGCCGGTGACGTGGCGCGGGGAAAGCTATGTCGTCCTGCCGGCGCCGGTGGCGCCCGGGCTCTATCGGCTGTCCGGCGACCTCGGCGGTGATGGGGCCGATGGTGAGGCAGTCCTGGTACAGTTCACGGTGCGCGGCGAGATCCCGGAGAGCGATCTACGCTCTCTGGACGAAGCGGGCCTCGAGAAGATGGCCCGCGCGCTCGGAGCATCGATTCATCCCGATTGGCCCAGCGCCGTGATCGCCTTGGGTGCGGCTGATGCCTTGCTCGAGGCGTGGCCTTGGCTCCTCGCGGCGATGTTGGCAATCTACCTTGTGGAAACTTGGCTGGTGCAAACCCTATGAGCGCAGCCTAGGTGACGGAACGTTCTTGGCATCTTTTCACAGAGGGCTGGCTTTCCGGGTGGTGGGGGGTGTGTCTGCTCGCGGTGGCTGCCGGTTTTGCCATTTACCAGGTGAAACGGGAGTTCGCCCAGGGGCGGGAGCAGGCCCTGACGCGCTGGCTACTGCCGGCGCTGCGGTTCACCATCATTGGGCTCTTTGTCTGGCTTCTGTGCCGGCCGGCGCTGCGAGTGACCACGCGCCAGTCCCTCGAACAGGAACTGTTGATCCTGATCGATAGCGGCAGGAGCATGCAAGTGCGCGAAGGCTTCGGCAGCAGGAGTCGCCTCCTCGATGTGGTGGAGACGCTGCAGCAGCCGATCCCCGGACGGGTGCGTTTTGGCTCGCAACTCGCCGCAGCGACGGCGGATGTTGTAGAGCGCCTGCACCGCGAATTCGCAGGGTGGCAGAAGCGACTTGCCGCAGCCGAGATGGGGCTGCCCCTCGGCGAGGAGAGCCGCGATGACCTGTTGGTTTTTGGGCCCCAATTGCTTCCTCTTGTCGAGCGGGTGCAGGATGCTTCGGCCCCGGCGCAGGTGCCTATCGAGGACCAGGGATTGCTGGCCGCTCTGGCCGCGGTGCAGACCCAGCAGCAGGCCTTCTGTGCAACTGCCGCGGCAATAGCTAATGAGAGCGAACTCATCTGGCGGGAGGCGAGCGAAAGCCTGCCACTCTTGCCACAATTTGTGGATCATCTCGGGGCCGCGGCCACCGCCGCGCAGCAACTCCTAAAGGATGCACAAGCGCTACAGGAACAGTTGGACGGGGTTGCTTTGCCAGCGGCACAAAAGCAAAGCCTAAGGGCCTTGCGGCAGACACGTCGGGAATTCGCTTTGCTTGCCAGCAAGCGGGTGGCCTCCCAACAACGGTACTCCGAAGGGGTGGAGCTGCAGATGGTGCCAGACCTCATTTCAGCTATGAGGCTTTTACAGCGGCACCAAGAGGTGCGCCCGCATACGGCCGCGCTCTTGGTCAGCGATGGCGGTGCTGGTGCAGTGGATGAGCAGGGGCGCGTAGCGCGGCGCCTAGCGGCCATGGGAGTGCCGGTGCACACGATCCTAACGGGCCGGGACAAGACGGCACCGGCGGATGGCGGCTTGGTGGCGGTGGAATTGCCGGCAATCCTCGTACAGCATGAGGAAACCCGGGTGCGGGTCCTGGTCAAGTGGGAGTTTCCCTCACCCCGGGCGGGGGCCTTGGAGATCCACGGCGGCAGCTCTCGTCTGGCGCGTCAGGAGATCGGCGCAGATCACCAGGGTTATCAGGTTTTGACGATTCCCTTTGTGCCTACGGTGGTGGGTCGGCAACAGCTCGTCTTTCAGTTGAGTATGGCACAAGCGGACGACTATCCCGGCAACGAAGTGCAGGTGCGGACCACCCACGTGCTGTCCACACCGGTCCCCGTTCTGCTGGTGGGCAGCTCTGTGAACGATGATTTCGCCGCCTACCAGGAGGTGCTGGGGCAGATGCCGGGTGTATCTTTGCAGATGCTGCTGGGCGTGCCGGGGTTGTCGCGCCTCAAAATCGGCAGCGAAGCCGGGGCCTGGCCGGCAAAGGCGCAGGCATGGCGGGGGATTGGCATGGCTGTGCTGATCGGCGCTATCCCTGAAGACTTGCGCAAGGACCCCCAAGAGGCCGCCGCTTGGATGGGTGGCTTGCGCACTGCGGTGGAGGAGGGGTTGGCCGTCTTTATCCATGAGCCGGAAGCGCTACCGGCTGCTCACTCGTGGACCCAGGTTCTGGAGTTGAAGCTGCAGGGCAGTGAGGTATCGGGTCCGCTGCACCCCACTCCGGGACTGTGGTTGGATGCCCATCGTTTGGGGCGCGACATGGCCGCGTCTCTGGACCGCTGGGCGAGCTTTGGGACCGTGTCGAGTCGTAGCCTCGTGTCGGGGATCGGCCTGCCTCTTTTACAAGTGGGCGATGACGCGGGCGTGAGTCTGTTGCAGCGCGGCAAAGGCCGGCTTCTCTTCTGCGGGCTACCCCAACTGAAAACTTTGCGGGAGCGAACGGGGCTGCTCGTAAATCGCCTGCTCGCCGGCCTGCTGGTGCAGGCGTTGCTTCCCCATGAGGGGATCGTGCCGGTCCAGCCGGTGGCTGGCTATGATCTTTACAGTTCGCCGGCCGGGGCCCTAACAGCGTCCCCTGCGTCTCTCCAGCCACAGCAAGGGGCACCCACGGGCTGGGAGCGATGGCGTGTAAAGGCGGCTCGGTCAGGGCCTGCTGAGTTGGTGCCGCAGCTAAGTTTTACGCTCGACGGACAGGAACAGTCTCTCTTTGTGGACATCCCTTATGAGCGGGGCGACTTTGAGCTGCAAGCTCGGGCGGCGCCCTTGCGCGAGCTTGCAGAGCGCACGGGTGGGACCTTCCACCCGTTGCATGAACTCGCCGACTGGCAGGGACCCGAGGCCGGCCCACCCGTAGTGCAGGAGCATACGACCCATCACTCGCTCTGGCGTGGATCGTGGGTCCTGGCAGTGCTTCTTCTCCTGGTGTCGGCTGAGTATCTTCTGCGCCGCCGGGCGGGGAGGGTCATGTGATGCAATTCCCCGCCAATCTGCCCGCCAATGTACGGAAAGGAGTCAAGCTCTACGTGCGCTTGCGCCGCGCCGTAGCCCTGTGCGCTCTGGCCGCCTTTGGGGTAGCGGGGGTGGCGTTCTTGCTCTCTGCCTTCCTCCTGCTGGATCGCTTTGTGGAGCTCAGCCCTTCGGTGCGCGGCATTGGTCCTTGGGGGCTCACCGGGGGGCTCCTCTTATTGGTGCTGGGATTCTTCTTCCTGTGGCGCTGGATCCGTCCGGATGCCTTGGAGGTGGCGATCCACTTGGACAAGGCACTACCCCAACATCAGGACCGTTGGGGTACGGCGCTGGATCTGGCGCGCCGTGAGGCGGCGGGTGAGAAGGTCGGCCCGGCCATGCTCTTGGCCCGTTTGCGTCAAGAGACGGAAGAGAAAACTTCTCTCGCCCCGGTCGCAGCGACGGTGCGCCGCCGGGCATTGGGAGCTGGTCTGGTTTGCCTTTGTAGCATGGTCCTCTGGTTTGGGTTCCTGCAATGGAGTAGCGCCTTCGACCTGACCCTCTTGTGGCAGCGTTTCTGGCAACCGCAAGCAAACCTGCCGCGCGACAGCTTTACAGTCATCCGATTCCTGGAGACGAACGGTCGTCCGTGGACGGACGGCGAATTGCCGGCGTTGCCGGAGGACAGCAATTTTACCCTCACCATCGCACTTGAGCGCCAGACGACATGGCTGGCTGAACTCGGCATGGCAGGATCCGGATTCCAGGCACCGCCGCAGGTGGAGTACCAAACGGCCACTGGCGTGGAAGTGGGCGAGTGCCGGCGGCAAGGTGAGCGCTGGCAGTTTCGCGCTGTGCGGCTGGGGGAACCGCTGCGTTTCCGCGTCCGGGCCGACGATGCGCTCAGTGCTTGGTGGCAGCAGCCGGTGACGCCGCGCATCAAGTTGAGCGGTGTCACCCATACGCTGCGGTTCCCCAAGTATGCGCGGCGCAAAAATGTGATCCAGCAGGAACTCACTGCCAAGCGCCTCAGTGTCCTCAGTGGTACGCGCATGGAATTCGAGGTGCGTTGCAGTGAACCCCACGAGGGGATTGAGGCGACTTTTGAAATCTTGCAGAAGAAAGGGGATGCAGGGGGGCAGGGGCTTTTCGGCCAGAACCTGCTAAAGATCGGCCAGCCCGGCGCCAAGCAGGAAAAGGAGGATGTTAGACGGCGCGAGCTGACGGTGCGTCGGCGCGGCGCGGCCGGCGGCCGCTTCCGGCTCCTCGCGGATGACAGCGGCATTCTGCGCCTGCGCGCCCGCGGCAAGAACGGTCTCTACAGCCGCGAATGGCTCTGCATGATCGAGGCTTTGCCGGATGCGCCGCCCAAGGTGACGATGACGGGACTGGAGAGTGAGACGACCATCGTTCCGGGGGAGACGGTGGCCTATCAGTTTGCTGTGGAGGACGACTATGCGGTGAGCGATCTGATCATGTCCTGGACCGTAGCGGGCGGGGCGGCTGTGACCGAGCTCACCGGTGAGGAGTACATCCATCATCCGGATTATGGGAAGCGACAGCTCGGCGGGCAGGAACTGATCCAGCGCATGGACTACCGCGTTTATAGCACCGAGCCCTTTGAATTCAGGCTTGTGGCGGTCGACTCCAAGGGGCAAGAGACCCGTACGGCCAAGTATCGCATTCACATTGTGAACGACGATTTCTCCGCTCGTTTCCAGCGCGGCATGGAATATCTCAATCTGGTGAAATCGGCGGCAGAGAGCTACCTGAGCTACCATCGCAACTTGGCCAATCAGCTCAACATCATTGCGGCGACCGTGGGGCAGAGCAAGACCTGGCCACCGGCGCAGGGACAACTGCTTGCCGAGTACACCAAGAGCACCCACCGGCAGCCCGATGTCTTCGGGCTGGCGCGTTATTACCACCAGCGCTACGGCGGTTTTCCCTATCGTCTGAATCGCGCAGCCGTTTTGTTGGCTCTGCCGCATCAGGTTCTCCCTAGGTATGGAGATTTGCTGCCTCTGGTAGAGCAATTGCCGCAGAGCGAGGATGTGCCAGTCGTCCTAATGCAGTTGCAACAGGCCCACGAGCGCGGCCAAGCCTTCGCGCAGATTTGGTTGGCCGCGGTGCGGGCGGAAACGCTGCGTTTCCTGCCCGAGCATCTCCTGCACAAGGCGCGCAAGCTCGACACGCAACTGCGCAGCCTGGCCGGACTCAAGCACAACCAAGCCCTCTATGCCGCCAATCTGAGGTTCTATCTGGATGAGCTTGCGGCCCTCTTGGTCGCGGCGGACGAGTTGCCGAATCCGTCGCCGCAACTAAAGCGGGTACTGGTGGATCTGCGGGCGGCTCATCGGGCGAAGGATGTGGCGGCAGTGGCCCAACACCTGTCCGGCTTCACGTCCCAACTGGCGGCGCGGATGAGCGCGCCGTCGGCGGCGAGCGTGCGCTTGGTGGAAGCCCTAGCCGAGGAAGCTCAAAGAGATGAAGGAACGCGGTCGCGCTTCTTGGGAGCGCACGGCGAAGTGATGCGGGCGCGTGGCCAGGAGAGCCTCTTCCGGCCGCTGGAGCTTCTCCATTTTGGTCTGGCCACCCAAGCTGGGAACATGGCACCGGGCAACTGGTATGCACCGCCCGGATCACTGGTGGATCTGTGGTTGGCTCTGGATCAACTGCATCAGCGTCTGCGCTCCCACCAGCTAGATCTGCTCTGTGGCAGATACGAGCTTTTTGCCGCCGCTGCCGATGATCGCGAAGCGGCGCTGCGCGAAGGACTTCTCGTTGTCTGGGAGATGGTTGCCGGGATGCCGGAGTTGAGCGAAGAAAAGCGGGGGCAACTGGTGCAGGTTTTCTCGTCGGCGCTGCGCGGCGATCTCCATGCTGTTTTGCGTCGGGAGGACTCTGCTCTGCTGACAGCACTTGACCAAGCGGTAGAGGAGCTTCCCGGGCCGGCGGCGATTGCCAAATGGCAGGGCTCTCTAGCGCAGCATGTTGGATTCTTGCGCACTAGCTTGCGGCAAACGGCTGATGCCTTTGCGGCGTACGGCCCTCGCTGTCAGGCCCTGGCGAGTCAACCGGAGATCTTTGCGGAGATTGCCGGGAAGGCCATCCACAGCCGCCTGTACCGCGAGGCTGAAGCCTTGAAGCAGCGCGTCGAAGGGCTGGAGGCTTATACGCGCGCGGTGCTCTTCCTGCTGGCGCAAGAGCGCCTGCACAGAGGAGCACAACCCGGCGATTGGCCGGCGTGGCAGCCGCTCCACGGCCTGCAGTTGGCCATGACCATGGTCGCGAGCCAGTCTGCGGAGAAGGTGTTGAATCGCTATGGGCGCGAGGGCAGAGAGACGGCGGAACGGATCAAGACGTATGGGCTAATTGCCGACGGCAGTCGCGACGTGGCCGAAGAGTTGCGCCGCTGCGCGGATCTCGCCGCCGCCGTTCTGCAGGGGGAAGAGGTCACTTACGACTTTGCGGCGTTGATGAAACGCACCCGCACCGAGGGATACCTAGAGCATTTGCACGAGGAGTTCGAGTACATCAGCTCCTTTCTAGATGTTGCGGGTAAGCCGGTTGACGCGGCGGCGCAGGAACAGTTGGCGGGGTCCATTTTTGGCAAGATCGCTCGGCACGAGGGACGCTTGGTGCATCTCGTGCGCGCCACGGGCCAACTCGATCAAGGCCTGCAGGAAGGCGCTGCCGGGGTCTTGCAGGGGCTCAGGGCCGTAGCCACTGCTGTTGCGGGGGCGGAGGAAGAGGAAGACCTGCGACAGCAGTTGCAGGCACTGGAGCGCATGCTCCGATCCCGGCCGACCGGCAAGGATGTATTGCAACGACCGGAAGTGCAGCGGCGGCTTTCCGCGGTGCGCGAGGAATTATCCGAAACCACGGGGCGCCTTGCCGCGGCGGTCCACCTGCCCCCGGTGAATGCAACGGCTCAGCTCAACCGGCGTTTCACCAAATCGAGGAGTTCGATCAATCTGTGGACTATTCAGGGTATTGTGGATGGCCACGATCGGCGCTGGGCGGAGGAGCTGCGTCATGCCGAGCTGTCTCTGGTGCGCGAATTGGCGGCGCGAGTTTTTGCCGCGGTGGGGCCGCCGGCCCACGCCCAGAGCCTCGAGCTCCAGTACGGCCGGATTCTGGAGTTGCGGGCCCGCAACCTGGCCAACGAACGCCGCCGCAACCGCGGCCTGTCTTTCCTCGCGGAAGATTCTGGACCGTCGCTGCGCTTGCCCAAGCACATTGCTACGGAGTTTTTCAAGGCGCGCAACCGGCGTTCTCCTGCCGCCTTCAAGGCCCGCATCAAGGCCTACTATGAAGCACTGTACCAAGACCTAGCGGAGTAGACGCTTGTTTCAAGTTAGGGATTGCGGGTCCTCATGAAGAAAAGTGAAGACCAGCACCAACCATCCAAACCGTGGAAAGTACGCGTCGTCTTCCTGCTGGCAGTGTTCGTTTTCGATTGCGCGACCCCGTCGGCGGGCGAGTCGGTGCGGCCAGAGGAATTGGCGGTGGTCTGTGACCATGCCCTTGAATATCTGCGTTCGCAGCAGGATGAGACCGGGGGCTTTGGGGCCAAACAGCCTCGGCTACAAACAGCGGTTTCGATATTGGCCTTGCTCTGTGCTGCTGCCACTCCTACGGCGGCGGATCGTGCCTGTATCGAGAAGGCGGTCGCTTTTCTCCTACAGGCAGGCAGTCGCAGCGGCGATCTGGGGGATGATGCCTTCCGCACGGAAAGCCACTCCCTAGCTTTGGTGGCGCTGCTGTGTGCAACCCCGTACCTGCGCGATGATGCCCTGCGGCAGAAGGTGGCCGAGACGGTCTCCCGGGCCCTGCGGCTGTTGCAGCGCTGGCAGGACCGCAGTAGTTCATCTGTTTCGCGGGGCGGCTGGAAGATGGAGGGGCGCGAGGGCAAAACAAATGATCGCCGGGCTACAGCGTGGGCACTGCTCAGCTATCGTACAGCGGAACTCTACGGTCTCGCCGTGAAGACGGCCAACCGGGATCGCGCCTTGGATTTCCTGCTGGGATCTTTCAAACACACTGCAGATAACCCCGAGCAGGTAGGCGGACTCAGCGTCGATGCGGAAGGCTTGGCCGTGGCTTCCATCAGTGCCATGGGAGGGTGGCAACTGCAGTGTTGGCGTGCCACAGGGAAAGAGGCCAAGCTGAACGCGCAGTGGCTGGTGCGGCACCTGCCGGTGTGGTCGGGACCGAACTACTTCTACACCAACTTTTTCCATTTGCGCGCCTTGCGGCGCGCTGATCCGGGGGCACGCGAATTCAGCCGCGCCCTGCGCGCCGTCTTTCTGCAGATCCGCGAACACCAGGGCAAGGACGGCGCCGTCGGCTTCCCGCCTGGCAACGCCCAGAACACGGTGGCCATGGGGCCGGTCTTCTCCACTGCCCTATCTGTTCTGATCCTGAATGTGCAGAACAGTCGCCTCGTCTTCGATGAAGACTATCGCGTACCGTCGCTCTTTTGACACTATATCCCAGGCAAGCTACCTTCGCCGCAGCATTCTACAACGGAGATCGCGATGACCAAACTCCCGCGCCTGATTTTCAATACCGACGGCAACTGGATGCTCTTCTACCTGCCGGACCGCAGCCCCGACGATGTCACCCATCAGCTCGACGAACTGGTCCCGGCCGGGGTCAATGCCCTCGCCGGACTCATCGGCATTGACGATGATGTCGTCTGGCGCGGCAGCCCGCATTCGGCCATGTGGGGAGACGACACCGAAGTTTGGGACCCCGATCCCGACGTGGATGCCGACGGCAAGCCGATCCGCAAGATGACGGCCGGCGGCTTCGAACTCAGCCGCCTCGAACAGCTCTACAACTGCATGGACGCGGTCATCGCCGACGGCCGCGAACTGATGCAGGTCTATATCGACGGCTGCCGGCGGCACGGCATCGCAGCGATCGCGTCGATGCGCATGAACGACGCCCACACCTCTGACGAGGCGCGCGAGTGGCAGGTGCGCAGCCGCCATAAGAAGTCGCGGCCCGACCTGCTGATTGGCTCCCCGACCCCGACGCGCTCGGGTGGTGCCGACCGCTGGAACTTCTGTTGGCAATGGGATTACGAGCAGGAGGAGGTGCGCGACCGCTTTCTCGGGCTCGTCGATGAGACCTTGGAGCGCTACGACTTCGACGGCATCGAACTCGACTGGATGCGCGGGCCACCCTACTTCCGGCCCGGGCGCTTGCTCGACACCCTCGACACCCTCACCGAGTTCATGCGCCAAGCCCACGCCATAGTGCGTCGCCACAGCGAACAGAAGGGGAAGGCGATTTCGCTGCTGACGCGCGTGCCCCCTTGCCTCGCTGAGGCGCGCGGCATTGGCATCGACGCTTCGGCTTGGATCCGCGAGCCGGTGGCGGACTTGTTCGTGCTTTCCTCGGCCTCATACTGCCCGGCCCGCATCGACATCGCCGAGGCCGTCGCCTGTGCTGAGGAGAGCAAGGTGCCGATTTACGTGGGCTTTGACGGTGCTACGCATCTGACCTCGCCGCACGAAGGGTACGACCGCGGGGTGCCCGCCGTCCTGCGTGGCGTGGCGCTGAACGGGTACGAACAGGGTGCCGCCGGAGTCTACATTTTTAACTACGACTACCGGCACCACCGCGCTTCGCCCTTTGCAGAGAAAGAGTACAACGACGACCACCTCAATCTTCTCACCGATCTGACCGATCCCAAGCGGCTGGCGCGCCGCGACCGCAGCTATTCGGTGTCCGATTCCGCCTTGGGGGGGGTCGTCCACCACTCGACCGGAGATCACTACGCGCAGGTGCCCCGCGCCTTGAGCATGCCGGCGCGCGCGACCGGCGGTCCCGGGTACGAGATGACTCTCATCATCGAAGACGACATTGAGGCTGGCCTCGCCGATGGCCGCATCCTCGGCACCGAGCTACGCCTGCATCTCACGGATTACGAAGCCTGCATGGACCGCATTTTCTGCCGAGTCAACGATCGCGCTGTCTCGCTCGCTGGTGCCGCGAAGCTAAAAAACCAACTCGGCACTTGGCTCGTCATAAAAAATCCCCCCATCCAGCGCGGCGAAAACCTCGTCCTCATAGGACTCGACGGTTTGCAAACACCTGATCCGTGGCCGACGCTGCACCAGTGCGAGGTGATGGTGCTGGGGTGTGATAGTGTGTAGGAACGCAGCAGCAGACGAATTGTCATTACTGATCGCAGCTTGTCATTCTGAGCGGAGCGCAGCGGAGTCGGAGAATCTCCTCCAAGGAGTCGGCTCCTGCCTGGGTAGATAGAACAGGTTTGCGCGGGCCATTTATTTTTCTTTCCGCATAAAAATCGAAAAAGGCATCAGCGCAGTGAATATCATCGCTGGCATGAAGCTTCTCGGTGCCGCTATCTGGTCGCCCCGGGACTGTTGACCTGACCCCGTCCCGTTCCCCGGGCCAGTCCATATACCACGCCGATTACTGGTATTATAGCGAATATAAGAGCCAGAGACTTGTCTCCCTTTATCGTGCCTTCGCTGATGGCAACGTAGACCGCTACATCCCCGGCGATGCTGACCAATAGCAAAACCACAGCCACACGAGTGAGCCACTTGGCGGCAGTTCGGAGGGTCAACACCATTACCAGCAGCGCGATGGCGGCAACCGGATGCACGACCATAATCAGCGCTCGTTCCCCAACGCTACCCCCGTCGGCGAATCCGCCGACCAAGGCGGTAAACCCCGTCAGCACCAGTTGGACAATGGCCAGCGCGATCATGGCAACACGGAGCGTTTTCATGCTAGTTCCCTTTCTCGACCTCTCACGGTGCGAACCGATAGACCACCGGCAACTGCGCGGTGTCCGTGATGCCCGAGTCCGCGTGGTAGTAGATGTTGACGCGCCCGGTGCCGCAGTCGCCGAACTCGTCGCAGGTGAGTACGCCGATGATGCCCTGAAAGTCGGCCGTTGCCCCGACCTCCTCGCGCAGGGCGACGCGGTCTATGTGCAACTTTCCGCTCTCCTCCACGGCAACGGATTCGATGGCGCTGAGCAGTAGCGTCGTGGCGTCGTAGGCGTGAAAAAAGAAATTCGCGTCGGCAGCAGCTTGGTAAGCAGCCGACAGCGCACTCGCGTCCTTGCCGGTCACCTGATTGGCGTTGGTGCCGAAATGCGAGTCGTGCCCTGAGAGATAGACCCCTTCCGATTCCGGCTTGCCGAGAAATTCTTGGGTACTCGTAGCGGAGCCGGCGATGAACGTTACCTCTTCTAACCCGTCAAACCCCTTTGCTTGGCTGACGAGATGATACCCCTCGGCGGCAAATAGCGGCAAGAAGATGCCGTCCGGTGCGGCAGCCGCAAAATCCGCCAGTACGGCGCTCATGTCCGCGTCGCCCTTGGCGATAGCGGCGATGGCAACGACTTCGCCGCCGAGTGTGCTGAAAGCGTTGGCGAAGGCAGTGGCGAGACCGTGCGTAACCGAGTCGCCGTCGTGAATGGTCGCCATCCGCCGCAAGCCCAACTCGTTATAGGCGAAATGGGCGACTGCTTGGGCCTGATAAAGACCATTGCTGTAAACGCGGAAGTAGCCGGGATGGTAGTCCGGTCCTGGGTTGCCCGCGAGGTCCGACGTGAGATCGGGCGACGCGTTCGCTGGCGAGATCGTCGCCAATCCTGCCGCGCTAAGCACGGGCGAGGCCCCCACCGACGCCCCGGAACACGCCGGGCCGATGACGCCCACCCCTTGCGGGTCGGCGACGATCTGACGCGCACCCTCGCCGCCGCCATCGCTTGAACACATGGTATCTACTGGCTGTCCGAGTGCAACCGTGCGACCATAGATGGGGCCATAATCCTCGACGGCCAGCTCGATCGCCTTCTGGATCGACTCGGCAATATGCTGATGGCCTGTGAGCGGCAGCATGGATCGCACTTGCACGGCCGCGCCTGCGTCAACTTCGACCGCGCTGGGCGGTCCCGCCTCAAAGCCGAGCGGTTTATCCTCACTGCATCCCGCCATAAGCGCCGCAAGGAATGCGACGTGGAATACTCTCTTAGCCATTGATGTATATCTCCTGATCGTGTTAGCCAGCCGCGTAAGGTATCACGGTCTATCTTCGGCTGCAATTCCGCCAAAGATTTTGGATGACCGGCTTCAACGTACCTATTACATTCAATGCACAAGACTATATATAGCCCAATTTTTTATAAAGACCATGGCATCGACCAGTTCGACGCGGAATGCTGCGTGCCAATGCCGGGATGTTGGCGCCGGATGGTCGGTGCAAAACATTCGATGCGGCTGCGAACGGGTACGTGCGGGGCGAAGGCTGCGGAATCGTGGTTCTGAAGCGGCTGAGTGAGGCGGAGGCAGACGGGGCGACCGGATCTGGGGCGTGATCCGAGGCTCGGCGGTCAACCAGGATGGGACGAGTGCGGGACTGACGGTACCCAACGAAGCGTCGCAGGAGCGGGTCATCGAGGCGGCGCTGCTGCGGGCGGGGGTTCTGCCCTCGGATGTGGATTACGTGGAGACGCACGGGACGGGGACGGAAGTGGGTGATCCGATTGAGTTGCGCTCGACCGCGGCGGCGTACGGCAAGGGACGTGCCGCAGACCGCCCGCTGCTGATCGGCTCGGTGAAGACCAACTTCGGCCATCTAGAGTCGGCAGCGGGAGTCGCCGCGCTGATCAAGGTAATGCTGGCGATGAAGCAGGGCGCGATTCCAAAGCACCTGCACTTCCAGCAGGAATTCCATACTGGCCCTGAACTACCGGGGCAAAATTCCACTTTTTCTCCTGCTGCCGGCCCATCTGGTTGAAACCCACGAGGACTTTTGCAGGAGTCTGAAGAATGTATACATAGCCGCCGCCGGGGAAGTATACACCGTCGGCGTTGTTGGGCAGAGCGCGGCGAACCAGGGTCTCCGGGTGGTCAAAGTCAACATGGGAAACGTCCCGGCGAGGCTCCTGAACACACCGGACGCCAAGAACCCGGTCATCGCACGGCCGCAGACATTTTTCTGGAAAAAGTAGTTCGTTCTCAACAACTTGGCGTGCCTGAAATCTGTGATCGTCGGCTGGAGGAGGCGTCGTTGGACGTTGCGAAGTCGGGCCGAAGTAAGGTAAACGAGGTCTTTGGTCCCGCTCGTCTGGAGCGGGACCAAGACACTTCATGTCTGAAGTCGAAGATTCCCCGTTGAACCGACCCGGCCTGGCGAACAGGAAGGGTACCGATCCGTTCTAGACGTGGAAGGAGTCTCGAAGGTGGGCAAACTGGAGGGGCGCATCGCGCTGGTCACCGGATCGAGCCGCGGTATTGGACGCGGTATCGCCCTGGCATTTGCGGCCGAAGGTGCACACGTTGCGGTGAACTACCTTCAGGCTTACGGTCAAGCCAAGGAGGTCGTTTCTGCAATCGAGCAGATGGGCAACGAGGCTATTGTGGTCCAAGCGGACGTTGCTGAGGCCGACCAGGCCCGACGGCTGGTGCATGCGGTCCAGGATCATTTCGGCCGTCTTGACATTTTGGTAAACAATGCCGGTGGGGGGGGCAATGTCCCCTTCTTGGAGATCTCCATCGAGGCGTGGGACGCGATGATCGCCAAGAACCTGCGCAGTGCTTTCCTTTGCACGAGGTTTGCCCTGGACGGCATGCTCGAGCAGCGATTCGGGCGGATAATCAATATCAGTTCCCAGCTGGCCATTAAAGGAGGGCAGGAGCTCGCGCATTATTGCGCGGCAAAAGGCGGGCTCATTGCCTTCACAAAGGCACTCGCCCTGGAGGTAGCCGGGACCGGCGTCACTGTGAACGCGATATTGATCACCTGGGCCACAGCGACGCAGGCAGCGGCAGCCGGTGGTGTGACCACTATCCTCGAGATGCCTAGCTCCGAACCGCCTGCGTCAACGCCCGATGTCATCCGCCGCCGACGGGAGAGTGGCGAGCAGGAATGTTACGTCGATTTTGCCCTGTACGGAGGAGGAGGCAGTGAGGACCCGGATGTCATCGCCGGCATGGCGGCCGAAGGTGTGATCGGGTTCAAGATCATTACGCTCGGATTGCCATCGGGCCACAAAGCTGATTTACGGGGACTGTACGTGCCCGACAACGGCGCTCTGTATCGGGCATTGAAGGCGATTGTGCAGACGGGCCTGCCTTGCGCCATCCATGCCGAGGACAATGCGCTGGTTGAGGCGCGCATTGCTGAACTGAAGGCCGCAGGTCGAACAGATCCCTTAGCACACCTGGAGTCACGACCGCCTTTCGTGGAAGCTGCTGCGGTGAGCACCCTGCTGTGCCTGGTGGAAGCGCTTGGGGTGCGATTGCACCTGCCTCACACCTCTTCAGCCTGGGCCATGCGTTTGGCCGGGGAAGGCAAGCGCCGTGGATTACCGCTCACCATCGAGACCTGTCCCCATTACCTGCTGTTTGATGCTTGGGATATGGAGCGCGTGGGCGTTTTCGCGAAGATCAACCCCCCGCTTCGCTCACCAGAGGACTCGCTGGCGCTCTGGACAGCGGTACGCGATGGGACGGTAGACACCGTCGGCAGTGATCACGGGCCCTATCGCCCTGAGGAAAAGGCCCAGTCGGACATCTGGCTGACACCACCTGGGCATCCTGGGGTCGAGGTATTGGGTCATTCAATCCTGGGCGAGGCCCTGGCGGGGCGGATTTCCCTGAGTCGTGCCGTGGAGGTGCTGGCCGAAGCGCCGGCGCGCATCTTCGGCCTCGCACCTCGTAAGGGGAGGGTGGCGGTGGGTGCAGATGCTGACCTGGTGGTCTATGACCCTACCGAGGTGTGGACGTTTCATAAGGAAGAACAGTTTTCCCTTGCACGCGACAACTATTATCTGTACGACAAGCGGCAATTCAAGGGCCGCATAAGGCGGACCATCGTTCGTGGGCAGACGGTGTACGCCGACGGAAGCATCCTAGGTCGGCCGGGGCACGGCCGTTTCGTCCGTCCGGTTGAGGCAGATAAGAAAAGCCAGTAAATCGTTCCCATAATACTGGCGCAATGCCCTTAGGCGCGGCATTTTGCCGCGATGTGAGCGGGGATCGCCTGAAGGGCGCTCCCACAAGAGATGGACATGCAATACTAAATTGGAAACGATCTACTACAGGTCTAAAGAAAACCCTTGTTCAGATCGGGGTTTTCCCCGTTATGGCTTTGAGCGGTTGTGCTGGTAGAGACAGCTCGTGGAGCGGTTGTAAACGAAGGGCTCGTGTATCCGGTGTGGTCGGTTTTCTCGAGTGCCCTCCAGGATCAGAATCAGGACTTCTTGAGAGATCTCGAGAAAGGAGATGACCTATGGTCACAAAGGGCAATAAACAGGTTCATTCCCTCGCAGACGAGGGAATGAAGGAGTTCTACATGGAACGCGGCTTCGCCGGGACGGCAGGTTTTGGTAAACGACCTGCGGTCTTGGTCATCGATCTCGCAAAGGCATGGACTGATCCCTCCTCCCCCATTGGCACCGACCTGTCTGGGGTTATCGAACAGACGATGCGGGTTCTGCGCGTGGCTCGGCGAAAAGGGGTACCCGTGTTCTTCACGACCATGGCCTTTGAGGCGGACCTCAGGGACTGCGGTGAAGTGGTGATGAAAAAAAGCCCCTCCAGCGGATCCTGATCAAGGGTACGGAATGGGTTGAGATTGATCCTGCCTTGGAGGTGCAGCCTGATGAGGTGGTAATCGCCAAGCAGCGGGCGTCGACCTTCTTCGGCACCACATTGCTTAGCCAGTTGATGGCAAGGCAGGTCGATACGCTCATCATCACGGGTTGCAGCACGAGCGGCTGTGTAAGGGCGACATCCCAGGTTTCCCATGACTACAACCTGCATACAATCATACCTCGGGAGGCCGTCGGGGACCGATCCCCAACCGCCCATGAAGCGAACCTGTTCGACATCAATGCCCGCATGGGGGATGTGGTTCCGGTGAAGGATGTTCTACAATATCTGGAGGGTTTGGGGAACGATTGACATCCTGCTGCCGATTTGGCACGCAGCCCCCTCGAGAACATTCAGGCGATGCTCGACGTAATTCGATCACAGTAAGATGCGGTGGAAAAGGAGGACACATGAGTAAGAGCAGCGATTCCGTGAGCCCTAGGCTTGCAGCGGACCGCTTCCGACCGAAGTACCACTTTCTTCCTCCGGGCAACTGGATGAACGATCCAAACGGAACGATCTACTGGAAGGGCCGGTACCATCTGTTTTACCAGTACAATCCCGAAGGAGCTTTTCACGGAACGATTCATTGGGGACATGCCGTAAGCGAGGATCTCGTTCACTGGACGGACCTGCCTCCGGCACTGGCCTCGGATCCCGAAGGTCCAGACAGAGACGGCTGTTACAGCGGCACGGCATTCGTAAACAGAGAAGGCATACCGACCATCATCTACCACGGCAATCCCGACGGTATATGTATTGCCACGGCAAAGGATGAAGAGCTCATAGACTGGCAAAAGCACAGGGCGAATCCGGTCATACCGGAGCCGAAGCCCGGCGATGAGTACGAAGTGCGGGGAGCACCTTGCGCGTGGCTCGAGGGAGAAACATATCATGCGGTAACGGGAGGCATTTCGTGGCGGCCAAAGGGAATTCCATCGAAGGGAAGAGATCGCGCGTTTCTTTTCAGTTCAGAAGACCTCGAGCACTGGGATTACCTCCACCCATTCTACGAAGGAGGTGAATACACCGAGGGCGGTGAAGACTGTGCCGTTCCGGATTTCTTTCCCCTTGGCACGAAGCACATGCTTCTCTTTGCCAGCCACCTCAGGGGAACTCAGTATTACATAGGAACCTACTCGGACAAGAGATTCCTTCCGGAGCGCCACGGGAGGCTGGCTTATGGGGACAGCGGTCGGATCGGGAGTTTTTGCGAGGGTCAGACTCTACTGGACGACAGAGATCGCCGTATCCTGTTCGGCAGGATATCGGAGTGCCGCTATGAAGACATCCAGAGGGATTCCGGCTGGGCGGGAATACTCACTCTTCCGCTGGTTCTGTCGCTCTCGGATGAGGGGGACCTGAATATAGAACCGGTAGCGGAATTGAAGCAGCTTCGAGGCAAGGGTGAACACTTCTCGGATATTGGTATTGGAAAGAATGCCGTCGTACCAATCAGAGGCACGGGCGGTAACAGCCTGGAAATAGCCGCTGTCTTCGAGGGCAAAGGCGCTCAGGAGTATGGGCTCAAGGTGCTCTGTTCTCCCAAGGGCGAAGAACAGACGCTCGTACGCTTCAGCCCTGAGGTTCGAGGCAGTCCTAGATACAGAAATTTGATACTGGATGTATCCCGATCGAGCGCCGGTGACGATGTCTACAACCGGGAGTCGCAGATCGGCCCCCTGATACTCCCGAAGGAACAGCCCCTCGATCTGCGAGTCTTCGTGGACCGCAGTGTCGTCGAGGTATTCGCCAATGGTCGGCAGTACCTGACAAAACGCATCTACCCTGTTCGGGATGACAGCTTGGGGATTCAGCTCTTCTCGCGCGGAGGAGAAGCTACACTTCGATCCATGGATGTGTGGCAGATGGATTCGATCCGACTGTAACCTCCCTCCGGAGAAACGACGTGACTTCCATTTTTGTAGCGGCTAGCTTTTTCCTAGTTCTAACGGATTTTGTGGTCATTCTCTTTGGCCCCTCAAAGAGGCCGCGATCATCATGTTTTCGAGCCAATTATCATGATAGCGAAAACCGTTGAGTTGCTGAAAGGGAGAAGCTCTCGGTCCATACTTGTCCTGGGTTTTCTGCCCATAGGGATGGAAGTTCCACACCAGCGCCATAGCCCGAACATATAAGCACGCACTTTCTGTCGTGCCATGGAAGTATTGCATGGCATAGAGGAGCCGATATACGGCCCGGAGGTGAGGGCCGAAGCTGTGGAGACGCCGCTCGCGGCGGGTGCCGTCGAAGGGGGGCTCTTGGTCGAGACCGGGGCCCTGTCCGTCCGCCTCCAGGATCACGGCACGAGCTGGGCGTGCTGCTGACCAAGCCCTTCGTCTGGCGCGGGGAGACGCTGCACATCAACGCGGACGCGCGGCGGGGATTGATGAAGGTCGAGGTCGCCGACCCGATGGGGGATGCCATCGACGGCTACGCGGTGCAGGAGGCGCCCGAGATTCGCGACAACGGGCTGCGGATCGAAATCGGCTGGCGCAGCAACGCACGGCCGGGGGCGCTTCAGGGTCGGACCGTCCGGCTGCGGTTCTACATGTCCAGGGCCCGGCTCTACTCCTTCTCACTGTCCTGAAAGGAAGGCGACGATGCGACTGATCATCATTGGCTGCGAATACGCGGGCAAGACCACGCTGGCCGCCGGGATCCGCGGCTGGATGGAACGCACCCTCGGCTCGTGTACCACGAGTTTCCACGATCACTTCCTCCCCTGGGACCCGGCCGACGAGGGGCCCAAGGGAGAGCGGGTCGAGGACGATCTGAAGCTGCTGACGCTGGACGACCCAGCGATCATCGAGAAGTACAACCGCTACGTCATCCACTATCACACGCATCCCAGTTTCTACGATCTGCCCGACCACTGCGTCGTCGGCTGGTACTATGCCGACGCCGTGTACGGGCCCCTCTACTACGGCTTCGGCGGGCCGAGCCAGCGCGCCGACCGGCAGGTCATGGCGCGGTCGTACGACTCGATGGTGTCGCAGATCGCGCCGGATACGGTTCTCGTGTACCTGACGGCCGCTGCCGAGGTGATCCGCCAGCGCCAGGCGGCCCAGCCGCGGCCCTATCCCAGACCGGAGGACGTCGAGATGGTGCTGACGCGATTCGAGGAGGAGTACGGCCAGTCTCTGCTGCACCATCGCATGAGGCTCGACACGTCCCAGTCAACGCCGGAGCAGACGCTGGATACCTTCGTGAAGCAGATCGAGCCGTATCTGACGTCCGAGGACCGGCTGCGCATGCTGACGGCCGGCGACGCACACACGCCGGCCTGACGGTTGGCCCACCTCCCTGAATCTGGGACAGTTTTAAGGAGGCAGACCATCCCTGACGTGCTCCGCGCGTTGAGGGAAATGCATGACCGCATTTGCCAATCGCATTATCCCGATGGCTTCGGCAAAATGCCTCGCGACCGGAATATCGAATGGGATTACTGTCGACCGGCGCTGCGAGCGATGTAGGTAGCGGTTCGGACCACGTTTCGCCACCGTCGTTCGATACCGCTCTATAGATGCACTTACACGTGGTGCGAAGGAAACACAAGAGCCGGCCGTCTTCGAGTTCGACGATGGTGGGTTCATGCGCCCCACGGCCTGGCGCCGTCATGGTGTTGCGGCTCATGCGCCAGTTGTGGCCATCATCGTCCGAGTAGAAAACGAAGGCATGCAGCGGATTACCGGGCTTGAACTCAAAGCCGGGTCCGCCGTGACTGGGCAGAATGATACGCCCGGCGCGCGTTCGGAGCACGTGGTCGTTGTTGGTGCAGTACCAACCGGGCTCCGAGATCTGGACGATCTCGCTCCAAGTGTCGCACGCGTCACTCGAACGCTTCATGTAGATGTTCCGCTGCGTCTTCGACTCCCAAGCGGTGAATGTCAGAATCACATCGCCCGACGGAACGCGGATCAGATTTGGATGCTTGACATTGTATCCCCACAGATTCTCCTGCAAGGTGAAAGTGTCGCTCCAACTGCGCCCCTGATCGCAGGAGACCTTACCGGACAAACGGCACGGGAAGTCATCGCGGACCCCATTGCGGTTGTCCGCCACATCGGCCTCGGTGCGCAGGACGTGTGAGGGTCGGTCCGCGTAGTATTCGGACCACACCATCAGCAGACGCCCGTCCGGCAACGGGAAGATCAGCTGATGATCGTGCCTTGGATGAGCCGCCGTCCACGGACAGACCTCCAACTCGTATATGGGGTCGATCTCCGGTCGTCTCGTCGTTGTCATGTGTTCTGTCTCATGTTCTCTTCGCGGAGCCCAATGGCCCCATTGATCGACTTTCTTCCAGGTGTGGACGTATGCCTGCTACCTGCATTAAAGTTGCCGCAGGCCTGCAGATTAATGCCGGTGGCATCCCGGCAGAAGCGCGTCGTCGATCATTCTAAAGCTGCTGCGCGCTGGCCCGTCACAATATCAGCGGCCAGCACGCACGCTAACCCCGGCCCCAAACGTCCCGCCAAATAGCCGGCAATCTCCGCCTCCGTTTTGCCGTCAAAGAGTTCCTTTAATCTCCGATCCTGTGCGGCAAATGCATCGCGGGTAATCTGTTCTGTATCCACCAGCCCATTTAAAATCCCGCGCAATTCGCTCAATACATCTTGCGCATCCGAATCCTTCACCCGATTGTGAAACTCACCCGGATCTTCTTTCACATTAAACAGCAAATCATCATACCATGTGAAATGAATGTATTTCCAATCACCCTTTCGAATAAGAAACGATCCCGTGCAATTCCCCTCCGAATGTGATTCTGTATACGTCCATCCTGGATGTTCACTCGCCGATCCCTCGATCAAGGGCAACAGGGAATGCCCGCGCAGTTCCGGTGCGATCTGGACCCCCGCCAGATCCAGCAGTGTCGCCACCAGATCCACGTGCGCCATCGGCGTATCGACAACTGCCCCCTTCGGCAGACCCGGCCCGGCCATCACCAGCGGCACGTGTGCCGCATTTTCATACAAATTGTTTTTATACCACATGCCGTGTTCGCCCAGCGCCTCACCGTGATCCGAGGTATAAATGAAAATGGTATTTTGCAATTGTCCGGTCGCCTCCAGGGCATCCCACACCTGACCGATATATTCATCCAGTTCCGCAATCATCCCGTAATATCCCGCTCGCGCCCGACGGATGCGATCTTCAGAAATCGGTGAAGCGACCCGTTTAAAATGCCGCATCGCCTGATACACCAGATGCAATTCTTCCAGATCATCTGCTCGGATATCCGGCAAATCCATGTCCACTTCGGCATACATATCCCAGTATTTCTGCAAGGCGACAAATTTCGGATGAGGTTCACTCAATCCCAGGTAAAACAGCCAGGGCGTCTCCAGATCAAGCGATTCGCCCCGGATAAAATCCAGGGCCACATCCGTCTTCTTGGCATCCCCGTGCCGCTCATTGCGCGGTGCACCGTCTACCCCCTCGCGCTCACCCATGCGATAACACGGTGGCCGGCGAAAAAGGGACGTGATGTCCGGCCGCCTGCAGTGCCCGTTGATCACGTCGATCTCTTTAAACCCGCGCGGAAAATCATCGTGCAAATCAAACTTCCCGGTGGCCCGGCAATCGTATCCCGCCTCACTCAATCGCGTGCCCCAGGTCGGATGACTGCCGTCCCACACCGTCGAATTGCAATAAGACCCCACATCCGACGGATACATGCCCGTCATCAAAGAGGCCCGGCTGGGCGCACACACCGGGCTGCCGCAATACGTATTGGTAAAGACCACCCCATGCTCTGCAATGCGATCCATATTGGGCGTCTTCACAATGGGATGCCCCGCATAACCCGTGTAGCGAAACGCGTGCTGATCGGAACAGATAAAAACGATATTCGGTCGTGCCCCAGACAACGCAGCCATCAAAACGCTCCTTCCGTGCATATCATCTCAAAAAAATAGACATCACCAGCGACAGAGAAGAGGGGAACAGCACGGCGATCTAACCCTTTCTGGCGACGAGGTGGACAGGGCAGACTGTCCCCAGCGGGTCGGCGTGGTCGGTTGCGGCAGTTTTGGGCGCGGGGCCTATGCGTGCAACGTCGCAGAAAAGACTGGCCGCGCTCAGCTCTCGTCTTCCTTGAGTGCCTCGGTGGCCAGCACCACCTTGGCGACATTGAGCCGCTTGGCAATCTCCATGACCTTGAGCACCAGCCCGTACCGGGTCTTTTTGTCGGTGCGGATGATCAAGGTCAGACTGCGGGTCGTCTGCTTTTCGCGCCTCAGCACGGCCGGCAAGTCGGCCAGGGTCACCGGATAGCGGTTGATCTCCATGCGCCCGTCGGTGATGATGGTGGCTACCAGTTTCTTCTCCTCGACCAGGGTGGACTTTCGCGCTTCGGGCAGCTCTACCTGCAGGGTGTGCGGCTGCTTGAAGACGGTGGTGCCCATGAAGAAGATCAGCAGCAAGAACACGCAGTCGATCATCGGGGTCAGATCGGGGGCCCCGCTCTGCGATCAAACTTTCGCGCGAACGTCGGTGTACAAGTGCCATCAGCCGCTGGCCCCCTCGCCCTCCAGCTGGGCCTGGCCGGCGATGAGCAGGCTGTTGACAAAGGCCAGGCCGTAGACTTCGAGCTTGCTGCGCTGCGCATCGGCCCAACGGGCCAGATAGCGGTAGGCCACGATGGTGGGGATGGCGATGGCCAGCCCTGTGGCCGTGGTGATCAAAGCCTGGGAGATCCCCCCGGCGACGACCTTGGGATCCCCGGTCCCGGCCACGGCAATGGCCTCAAAGGCCGAGATCATCCCCAGGATGGTGCCGAACAGCCCCAGCAGTGGCGCGATATTGCCGATGGTGTTCAGCACCACCAGGTAGCGGCTCAGGTAGACCTTGCCGGCTTCGTCGGTCTCCAGGATCAACTCTTCTTTGAGATCGGCCAGCTCCTTCTGCTGCAAAAGAAAATGAGACAGGTTGCCGCCGCCGGCCTGCTCGGCCAGGCGCGCTAGGCGCTGGTTGGTGGCCTGGAATTCGCGGCGCTCCAGCATGAGGGTATCGAAGCGTTTGAGCAGGGCCGCAAAGATGAAGTTGAGAGGGCCCTTGTGATCGCTGCAGTACTGGGCCACGGCGACCTCCCCTTCATTTGCGAGCACCCGTTCGGTCTCTTCCAGGGTGGACTGGGCGGCTTCTTCACTGGGGATGCGGCTCAGCACCCAGGCTCTTTCGAGGATAAAGGTCAGCGCCAGAATGGCGCATACCCCCAGAGGAATCATTAGGATGCCACCGGCTATCAGGGTTTCCATACACTCCCTCCTGTGGTAATTGGCGTCGAAATGGTCGAGGCTGAATTTCTTGCGATCAAAACTCTAACCCTGTATGCCCGCTCAACGGCAGGGCCTAATAAAACGTGATCCGGGTCCCCGGCCTTCCCAAAAACCCGTCCACCAGGAGCCAGAAGCCGGCGGCGATGAAGTGACCCAGGGTGAGCCCCATAAAAAAGGGTACGGTCTTCTGGTAAATCTTCGGCCCGCCGTATTTGAGCACGGAGGACTTGATGAGCCACGCCAGCAAGATCGTGAACCAGATGTTGTTCATCACCCAATTCGTCGAGACTATGAAGCCAATGGGGTGGAGCGGCCACCAGAGAAAGTAGCGCTGCAGAAGCATCAATCCCCCCATGACGCCCCCTCCAATCCCGGTCAGCATCCAGCCCAGCCTGCTCGGCCCCTCGGGATGGGTTATTCTGTCCGCGGCGTAATCAAAGGGATAGCGGGGGTAGTTGACAAAGTGGTGGGAAGACAAATTGGTGGCACCGTGGCTATAGGCCAGGAGCCCGATGGTCGCGATAGAGACCGCTAAACTCACGACCAGGGCCAGGACTATGGCCCCAAAGAGTGGCCGCCGGTCTCCCGACAAGTCTCCGCCTATCTTCAGTCCATGGGCTACGTTGTTCATCAGGCTGCCCGAATCAATCGCCCACACAAAGGTGGAGGCCAGGGCGATCATGCCTTTTCCCCCGACAAAGGCGGAACCTACCCCCAGTACAATCACATCGCTTGGGATGAGCCGTTGTGGCACAGTGGGCAGGCCGGTCTCGGCGATAACGCGGGTGAGCGCGAGGAAAATCGTGAACGCGGCGAGGAGGAATAGGGGCACAATCCAGAGGGGAAGCCCTGCCCTCCAGAGCCAGAGCCCGACGGCTAAAATCCCGACGAAGGCCCCCAGCACCGCTCCCCGGTAGGAAAGTATCTCCCCCGAATCGTCGACTGCAGCATCCCCTCTAAAGGCTTTTTTCAGCACCTGCTTCAGGTGTTCGCGGCCAAACCACAGCATCACGGCGACAAAGACGAACATCGCGCCCATGGTCTGATGCCCCAGGATCACCCTGACTCCTCCCCAGCCGCTGAAAGGAGCCAGGCGCTCGTATATCATAATCCCCAGAATACTCAGGACGGTTTCCTCCAAATTCCTGAGCAGGTAAAACACCCATAAACTGAAAGCCACTTTGGTCTGAATGAGGTAGGAGAACCCGAGGATCAAAAAACTCAGTCTGAGGTTGAGAGGGACACCACCCTCGAAAGGGGTAATACGTGCCGTCAGGCTTAGAGGCTGGCCAAAGGGATGGTAGTTGTGCAGGGCATTGAAGCTGAGCACGGCAAAGGAGAGGCCCAGACCTATCCAGAGAGGAGCCTTCTTGAAGAACGAGGGGAGGAGTTTCGCCGCCCCCTCCTCGGGGAGCATGGCCAAAGGGAAGCGGGCCAAGGGATAGATCAGATGCTCGTGGTCCACCCATTGCTTCCTCAGGATCACCATGAGACTGATCGCCGCTAGGTAAAACCCCCCGATGAGCACCAGCCACCAGAAAAGGGACTCGGTCCAGGCACCCCAGGGAATAGAGGCGTCCGCGGGCAAACCCTCGTAGAATCTCCGCACGGCCTCCTCGCTCTGAGGGATCATCCACCGGGGGATGTAGGGAAGAACCATCTCAACCCAGTTGTTCGCCGAGGTAGCGTAGTAGAGCGCTCCGGAGAGAAAGGTAAAGAGCATGAGGCTCAAAACCGGGATGGCCGTGGCGACCAGCATCATCACGTAGATGACGATCAACTCCCCCCGGGTCAGCGCCAGCGACCTCCGGATCCTCCCCAAAAGCGTCTGGGCGAAGACGAGCCAGACGAAGAAGAGGAGGAAGGGAGCTGGAAGGTCCATGTACGTACCCTGGATCAGCAGTTTCCCGTAAGGATTTCCAATGCCGATCGCGGCGGACAGTGCAGTCCCGATCAGCAAGGCCCTCAGGGTGAAGCCCGAGGTGAGCGCGCTCGCTGTTGCCCTTTCCCGCTCGTGAATAAGCCCGACGAACCGCTCGCGAATAAGCCGGACTCCTTTTGTCATGCTAATGGTCTTGAATTGTTCATGTGACGACCTCCTATCTCAGGATTACTGCCGCAGAATATACGATTTTTACGGGGAGAGCGAAAAAGTCAAAATCCTCGGTCCGGAAGGCCCGCATGCCTACTTGCCGGTGTTCCCTATCATTCCGCCTTTTTATCGCGTTCCACCCAGTTCGGATGCGAAATCACGCCGATGGTTTTCCCTCTCCAGTAATCCCGCACAGGGCAGTAGACTTTTTCCTGCGTCGCAGGGATCGGCCGGTCCTGCCGATAGAGAGCGATCCGCTCTGGAGTGAGGGCCAGCAACTGGTCGCGGGGGTCATCCCCGAAGCTGTGAGGGATCACTCCGGAGTTGAGCTTTTCGAGTTCATCGGTGAAGGGCACCACCAGCCGGCCCCGCGCGTCGAAAAGGCCGTGGCCCGAATCGGGCGAGTTCAGTAAGAGCAATTCCTCGCCGTCCCCCCGCCAGTTCACCGGCCGGCCGTTCTGGTTGACCCTGTCCGGCTGCCAGCGGAAGAGGCGATCCCCGCGCCCGTTGTAGAGCGCGAAGATGCCGTAGGCGCGGTGGCGCGTCCCGGCCAGCACCTGGATGCCCGGCTCGTCCTTGAGGTAGCTGGCCGCGGAGATGCCCTGGGCGTGGCCGAGTCGGTCCCGGCGCAAAAGTTCGCCGGTGGCCGCATCCACAAAGAGCACCCCGTCGTCGCCGGCCACCGAGGCCAGGCGCAAAGTGCCATTGCCCTCGAGGTCCCCGATGACCACGCTGTCGGCGTGGATGCCCATGGCCCCATAGGGGATATAGTGCATCTCTTCGATGGACCAGAGGAGTTCACCGTCCCCGTCGATCAGGCAGTGGCCCAGCATGGCCTCGTCGCCGCCATCTCCGTTCACATCGAAAAAGCACATGTTGTGGCCGAAGGGAAAGGGCAGGAGCCGGTGCCAGCGGAGGTCGAGATGGTGGTCGTAGCACCAGACATTCCGCCCCCCACCGGGATCTGCGTCCAGCAGGATGATGTCCATGGGAGCCGGAGGCTTCCTGAACTGGACCGCGTACATGTACCCGATGGGCGCGGGCCGGCCGGGCACGCCCATCAGGGGACCGGCCATGGGGAAATCGCGCTCGGCCATCAGCTCCCCCGTCCGACCGGAGAAGACCTTTACCTTGTTTGCATCCAAGATCAACAGCTCGTCGTACCCGTCGTGGTCGATGTCATAAGCCTTGGGCAAGGCAGGCGCAGGATTCTCCTCCGCGGCTCCTTCCAGGTCGGCCGTCCACAGCACCTCGCCCTCCATCGAGGCCGCGGCGACCCGCTCCGGACCTGCGCCTTCACCCGCCAGCCAGAAGAAGCCCCACCGGTCCTCTGCATCCACGCGCCTCAGCTGCAGGCTTCCCGGCCCGGGCAGAGGTCTGGGAATCTCCCGGTCGAATACCGGCTGAGGGTACTCGGCGCGCAGGTCGGCCAGTTCCCGCTCCTTCCTGTCCTTGGTGTTCAGGTAGACATTCCAGCCGACTTCGTCCGCGGTGACCTTTACCCCGCGGAAGCCGGCCTTGCTGTTGGCGCGCAGTCCGCACCAGCCCGAAGGATACGCGTCATCTATGGCCGCGAAGATCTGCCGCCCGTCGAACAGACAGGTGATGCGATCGCCCTGGCAGCGGACGCTCAGGACGTGGAACTTAGTGCGGTCGATCTGGACGAACTCCTGGCCGAGCACCCACTGGTTGTCGTCCTCGATGCGGTAGAGCGTCACCCGATCGTAGTTTTCCAGGCAATAGAAGTAGTAGCTGCGCACGTCGCGGACCCGAAACACCAGCCCATTGAGGCAGTCTGAGCGATAGGAGAGATTGACAGAGGGGGAGATGTTGAAGGCGTGGAACTGGCGCACCCCGGCGGTAATAGTGTAGTCGCGCCACTCCCTCTCGCCGGTGAGGAGCATGCGGTCGCCGAGCAAGCTCAGCAGATACCGGGCATCCCTCTCGTCGGGAACGACGGCCCAGTAGGTGGTCGGCTGCCAGTGCGGGTGGCGGAAGGCGTCCCACCAGTCTCTCAGGCGCTCTTTTTCCACTGTGCCAGCGCTGTAGGAGTGCCAGAGCCAGGTGGGGGTGACCCCGCTGAGGTCGATCCGGGCGAGCACGCGTTCGTCTTGCGTTGAAGATCCCATGACTGTTCTTTCT
The DNA here is from genome assembly GCA_965217585.1 of Candidatus Latescibacterota bacterium. Taxonomy (GTDB): domain Bacteria; phylum Latescibacterota; class UBA2968; order UBA8231; family UBA8231. Next base: position 7,053,667 of record OZ244561.1, on the reverse strand, counting down.
CCATTCCTTCAAATAGGTTTGAATATTAGCTCATGTAAGCTTCGAGGTGAAAGCGCGTTAAAAAGGGAGTAACACCGCCTATTTTATACCTACAGACCTGCGGCTTTCTGACGGTTTTTCACTTCCTGGAGCAGGCGACGTGCTCGCGCAGAAGCGGGTTGTTGCCGCAGCATCTCCTGGCATTCCCTGAGGGCCTCATCGTAGCGCCCGTATTTCAGGTAGACGAGCGCTAGATCGCAACGGGTGTCCATATCGCCAGGGTCCCTTAAAAGCGCGCGTTTGGGGATCTGAATCTCCTTCTGATAGGTGGTAAGGGTTTCAAACCGTTCTAATTCTTTTCGCCCTTCTTCTGACCGGCCCTGACGTAGAAAGAGCTGTCCAAGTCTATAGTGAGCTTCGGCGAGATCCGGATCTATCTCAAGAGCGCGCTGATAGTGCAAAAGCGCCTCATTGTAGCGACGCCTCTTTGCATAGATCAAACCCAATTTGTAGTGAGCATGCGCATAATCCGGATCGATTTCCAGGGCCCGCCGGTAGTTTGCCTCTGCCTCATCGTAGCGGCCTTGCTCGGCGTAGATCAGCCCCAGATGGTAGAAGGCCCTGGATGCACGAGGATTGTAAGCGATGGCTTTTTGAAGGAATTCTGGCGCCTTTTCGTAGTCGTCCTGTTCGGCGTAGATCAGCCCCAGATTGTAATAGACTCTGGATTGGCGCGGATCTAGAGCAAGCGCCTTCTCAGACTGCGCTATGGCCTCGGTGAAACGCCCCAGGCGGGCGTAGACCAGGGCCAGATTGTTGTGGGCTTGAAGGAAATCAGAGACCAATGCGACGGCCTTTTCATAGGCCTGGGCTGCCAGTGCGTAGTGTTCTTCTTTCTGGTAGAGGCGCCCCATGTTGTAGTATGCTCCGGCAAAGTCGGGATTGAGAGCAACGGCCTTCTGGTATTCGGCGAGTGCTTCGACCACCTGGTTCTGCTCTGCATAGGCCAGTCCCAAATTCACATGAGCTTCCACCAGGTCGGGTCTCAACTCGAGCGCCCGGTGGAAAGCCGCGAGGGCTTTGCGACCCAGACCTCGCCGCGCATAGGCCACCCCCAGTTTGTTGGAGGACAGAGCATGGTTGGGGTCTAGCTCGACCGCCTGGCGCAGCAGAGAGACGGCCACCTCGAGCTCACCCCGAGCGAGCGCGCGACTTCCCTCGCGGTAGAGCGTTCGGGCCTGTTTCTGCTCCGCAGATGGCAGCGCGTCCCGGAGCAGACCAAAGTACACAACCGACAGAAGGAGGACCAGGCCTGAAAATACTGAGATCCAGGCTACTATAACCCTTCTGCGCGGCTCAGCCGTAGACCTTCCCATCCGCCTTCCTCATCGGCCGGCTTCTATCAGGCCAAAGCCCTCCCTGACCGCGATGGATTGATCGGCCGAAAGATTTACGAGAGTGTCTGTGATGCCGCTGGGCCAGCGGATTTCGATCCGATCCACCTTGCTTCTATCCCCCAGTCCAAACGATGCGCGGAGATCGTTCTGGCAATACAAGCTGGAGCCACTCCTGACTTCCCGGAGCTGGATCAAATTCCCCGAGATCGCCTCAATGCGGGCGCCAATCCCATCCCTGTTGCTGCGGACCCCCTCGGTTTTGATCCGCAGCCAGTGACCCCGATTCCCGCCGTCGTTGCGCAGCAGCGTAGCCGAATCATTGCAATTGACCACGAGGATGTCCACGTCGCCGTCGTTGTCGTAATCCCCCAATGCCGTCCCCCGGCTGGACTTCGCCACAGCCAGTCCTCCCCCGGCAACGGCAGAAACGTCGGTGAAGGTATACGTGCCCATTTTCCCGGGACCGCTGTTTCTGAAGAGAAAGTTGCGCTGGGGATAGGAGGTGCTGGTGTCGAACAGTTTCACGTTGTCCAGGACATGGCCTGCAGCGATAAAGAGATCCAGTCCCCCATCGTTGTCGTAGTCCAGAAAGCCCACTCCCCATCCAACGTAAGCCCGCGTCGCTGCTCCTATGCCGGAAGTTGCTGATTCATCCGAAAAAAAGCCATCCCCGGTATTGCGGTAGAGCCTGGTAGCTTCTCCCTGGAAATTCGGGACGATGAGATCCATGTACCCATCGCGATCATAGTCCCCGAAGTCAGCGCCCATACTCGACTCCATTTTGCCATCCTCGCTGTAAGCAACCCCTGTTAGAAGCCCCACATCAGTGAACGTGCCGTCGCCGTTGTTGCGGTACAGAAAGTTGGGGGTCAGGTCGTTGGCTACGTAGAGATCCACATCCCCGTCGTTGTCGTAGTCGCTACAGACTATACCCATTCCCTTGCCCTTGGGGTTGTATACTCCGGCCCTCCGGGTGACGTCGGCAAAGGTGCCATCTCCTCTGTTGCGGTAGAGCACATCCGCTGCCCCATTGAAGCCGTCTGGATGCGGATAGGCGGTGACATCCGTCATAGCCCCCTGGCCGGCTCCCACAGGCAGGTAAGGAATCAGCGTTTCCCGCGGATGTTCCAGGGAAAAATCCACGTAATTGGCCACGTAGAGATCCAGATAACCATCACTGTCGTAGTCCAGAAAAGCACAGCCGACCCCCCACCGATCGTCGCCGACGCCGGCCTTTTGCGCGACGTCGGTGAAACTGCCGTCGCCGTCATTGCGGTAGAGGACATTGGGGCCGTAATTTGTGATGTACAGGTCTGTATCCCCGTCGTTGTCGTAGTCGGCTGCCACAACCCCCATACCATAGCCCGCGTCGCCGACGCCGGCCTTTTGCGCGACGTCGGCAAAGGTGCCATCGCCGTTGTTGCGATACAGAACATTGGTGGCTTTTGCAAGACTCGTCCCGGCCAGATCGTGCCCATTTACCATGTAGATGTCCAGATATCCGTCGCTGTTATAGTCGAGAAAGGCGCACCCTGGACCCATCGTTTCTATGAAGTATCTCTTTCCGGTTGCGCCGTTTACATGCCGGAAGGAGATTCCTGCTCGAGCTGTTACGTCGGTGAATTGCACCGGATTTTCGCCCCTGGCCACACAGGCCAGTGCAACGACCAGCAGGGCCAATGCCCTAGCGCATTGACGGTCCATAATCCCTTTGGAGAGAAAAAAGTGTTGCGGAAACCCGTGCGGCTCAACCTAGCGACTGATGACAGCACGGCGGGCAACCAGCGCCCTGACACCGGAGTAGATTATTCCTCGATACTCTCAAAGATGAATGGATAAACCACGTCTACATCGGTGAGGGGAGGTCTCGTTCGGGGTCGAGCAGCCGGCCCAGCTCCGCGTTCCTCTTCGCCCGGCAGGCCAAGCGTTTCTCGCGCCCCTACCTCCTCGATAAACTGGCCAGCCGGGCTAAACCGCCACCGCGCTACCTCGTCCACGATACATTCTTCCACAGCCTTGCTCGCCACCGTCGATTTAGCAACACCTACCCCTTCTACAAGTCCGTTAACCCGAATAATAAACCGGACCACAACTTCCCCTGCAATAGCTTCGCCTTTGTCAAACTGCGCTCGAAAACAACGGTTCAGATCCCGGATGTTTTGACTCACCACAGAATTGAGGGCAGCCGCATTCCTCGCGACGTCTCCCGGCTGGTTGCCTTTGAGCTGAAGTGGGCCTTGGATTACCACCCGCACGGTCTCTAAAGCCTGCTCCTCTTCTTCCGCCTTCTCGACCAACTGATGGGTAATAGTACGGCGGAAATCGAAAGGGATATCGACTGTTGCAATAGGCTTACCTGCCGTATCGAACTTGTAGGCGACATTTTTGCAGATTAGACGGACGTTGCCCACTTCGGGATGAAGAGACTCGAAGACGAGCAATCCACTGTAGCTTTCTCCCTTGAAGATGAGTTCGTCCTCTCCGTAGATAGTACCCCGTACAATGCCAATCCGTTTGGAGAACCGATGGTGCTCATTCCCGCTGATGCCTCGCAATGCTCGATAATATCCTTCCAGGCTCTTGCGCTGGGCTCTGGGAGAGACCGTATACGACTCCAGGAGTTCCCCGCGGTCTGTCAGCAGAATCGCTTGCAGAGGATCTAGCAACATCTTCGGGTAGGTGTAGTTGAAAACCGAGACCCTGAAGACCGTAAAGCGATTGGGGGTGTACCCTAGGTTCGGATCGACCCAGTCACCGTAGGTGTAGGGATTTGTGGAGATTTTTTCCCCTTTCGAATCGTCGGGAAACATCTGGTTGAGGGTCTTGTCGTCGAGATACTGGACATCGATCCTCAGACCTTCCAGGCCATAATAGGAGACTACTCCCTCATCGCCTGCGGAGTAGACTTCGCTCTTCTTCTCTTTCGGGATGAGGTCTGAGCTATATTCGATCTTCGGCAGTTCGATCTTCGGCAGATGGGAGCACCCGCTCAAAAAGCTCAGGGCGAGGAAGGCGCCAAAGCTCACGAGGTAATTTAAGGACATATCCCGACTTCCAGATAAGGGGGCTTCAGTTACTTCTCACTGTAGAAGTCAATCTGTTGCTGGGCGATGGAGCCCTCCTGCGTAAGGGCATAGACCACCAGATTGATCCCCATCTTCAACAGGGGTTCGTGTTGAAATTCACTCTGCCAGAGGAGTCCATAGGCTTTATCGGAATAAACGGCGACGAGCCGTCCGTCGAGGAAAATCCCCTCGAGGTGCGGCGATGGAACCCCCTGACGGATGCGATCGCTGTAGATTTCGTCGCCAGGTGGTGGACCGTCGTCGAAATCGAAGAAACAGTGGTAGATCGGATGATCGTTGGGGAGTATCTGGAAGCGGGCGTCTTTGCCGAGTACGTCCTTGAACATCTTCCGCAGGGAGGCTTCCGCCGGTCCGTACTCCAGCCGGGCTGTGCTGTTCTCGGCAAAGACAAAGCCGCCTGACCTCAAGTACTTCTCCAGGTTTCTGGCTTCGTGCTCTGTCAGATCGAAGCTCTTGGCCTCGGTGATGTAGACGAAGGGCGCCTTGAAGATGTCCCGCGCGTCTAAGGGAAGGCGCTCCTCCACCTTGGCGTTGATCAGGGTGAACTTGTTGATGGCTTCCACCAGCTGGGGAATGGTCCTGGGACCGGGCGGGTCAAGTTCTTCCCCGACAGCCATTCCCAGATAGACAAACCCCTGGATGTTCTGCTTGTCGGTCGGATCCTGGATGACGAGGCCTTTGTATTTCCCCGTATCCAGAGCGAAAAGGTCGACGAATTCCTCCTGCATGCTGATCCGCTTTTCCGGCTCTTTGCTACTGGTCAGCTGAATCGATGTGGGAATTTGGGGCTCGATGGCTTCTCCTCCGATGCGGGCGCCACTCTCCACTGCAAAACTGAAGGTCTCCACTGTCCCAAACACCTCGGGCTTCTCAAGCCGCTCTGTGATGGTCCGCGGAATCTTCGGTTCAGCAGCCAATACCTTGCGCGTCATGGCCCGCTTGGGAACGCGCTTCTTCTTCAGTTCAAAGGGCTTGGTGAGTCTGGGGGTGCGCACGACGAAATCCACTACCGGCGGTCTGGTTATCCGCTCTTTCGGTATGGAAATGCTCAGAACTACGAAAGTAGTTCCGAGAATGAGCAACGAAAGCGCCAGAGCGACATAGAAAACGCGTCGGGTTTTGGCCTTCAGATCTTCCAGTTTCAGGAAATCGGCAGGTCCCCGAAACCGTCCAAGTTCTGCCATCGGTCTCATGCTCTCATTTTGTAAGCGGTTATTCATCCAGTACGGGGCGGTCCAGGCGGGTTTGATACGGCGGTTCCATCACGGCCCGCTGTCTTTCATTGGCCCATTCGGGAACGGGATAAGCCGGGATAAAGGCTAGGTTGCCCGCCGTGTAGCGGGTCAGGATGGAGCGGCGCGGGTGGTCGGCGGTCCAGGGCAGGGTGCCGTGGGTTACGGCTTCGGTGAAGATCACCACATCCCCGGCTTTACAGGCGATTTGCCGCACGTTTTCCTGGTACTGCTGGTAGAGTTTCATTTCCCGGGGGCAGGGATAGTTGCTCTTGTGGCTACCGGGAATGACGATGAGGCCGCCGTCCCCCGGGTTCACGTCGGTGAGCTGGATACTGGCCACGGTCAGGCCATTGTGCATCCTGCCGTCGCGGAAGATGTAGTACTGGTTCGGGTCGAAACCAGGGCCCGAAGAGCCGTGAAAGTTAAAGCCTTCGCTCCCCTTGTCCATCCACAGCAGGGACATCTGGTGATCCATGCGGAAGCCCGGGCCGAGAATCTCGTTGAGATAGGGCACGATCCGCGGGTGCACCAGCATTTCCCGGAAGGGATTGCACCAGGGCTCCTCCCAGTGCAGCATCCCCCCCAGGTCTCCCCGTCCATGCTCGCCCTTGAGCGTTGGAGATCCTCCGGACAGGCTCCGTTCCCCGGAGCGGATCGTGCCCTGGTCTAGGTGGCGGTCGATGGCCTGGTTGGCGAGAGCGATTTCATCGGGGGTCAGGACCTTCTCGATCAGGATATAGCCGTTGAGGTCGAACAGGTATTTTTCGTCTTCATTCATGTATATCCTCATTTTTTTAGGGGATAGCACATCACCGCAAACGATAATTCTCCCTAAGGGACCAGGACTGAATCGATAAGTGAGGGAGGCCCCCGGAAGAGGTTGGTGTCTATGGCGCTGACCTGGAAGAAGTACCAGAGCGAATCCACCAGGGTAGCATCGGTGAGGTCAGACTCTTCTACGTAGGCTGTAGTGTCCACCCGGACCTCTTTGAGGAGGCCTGTAGTATCGGACATGGAGACTACATAGCCCGCCACATTGGCGAGAGAATCCATGGTCCACGTAAGAATGATTCTCTTTTCATCCCCGAACTCGGATTCGAGACTTCGGGGAGCCTGCAGTAAGCCCCTGTGAAAGGAAACAGGGGATTTGTGCTCCTTGCTGCAAGCGAGGACACCCAGGACGAGGATGAACAGGACTCCCAGCATCCTCCGACTAATGCTACTCCCCAGGCGTTCCATAACTCTCCCTAATTCTCTACGATACACTTCGAGTCTCCCCGAGCGTCTCGGGCTCAGAATTTTTTCCATACCACGACTCCGGGAGCACCGTTTATAAAAGCGGCCTCCACGCCTTTCTTCCTGGCCGTCCCCTCCTCTCGCAACAGGGCGATATCGATGAGACTGGCGATGTAGATGCCAATGGCCGGATAGGCGAAAGCCAGCCGGCGGTTGTGGAGGTCGTCCAGATCTTTCTTTATGCTGTTCAACTCCTGCCACTGCTCCTCGGCGTCCCCGTGGTTGCCGCCCACGCGCATCGCCTCGTACGTGGCCAGGGACTCCTCGTACACGTTCAGGCGGGTATTGTATTCCTCGTGAGCGTCCACGGCCACGATCAGGGCGAGTAATTCTGAGAAGAACAAAGCCCCTCCCTTCACCTTGTGTCCGGAGGCCATCTGCCCGAGTCCGGGGAAAAGGGCGGACAGGAAGACCGCCTTTCTCTTCGATACCCGCAATTCCTCGGCGAACATCTCGTCCTGCCCGCGAACCTGCGGAGGGCTGAGGAGAAACCAGACCAGAAACCCTGTCCAGAGCGTACACTTCATAGCATATCCTCTCAATGGTCGATTTAGAGACGGTAGGCGACGATCCAGTCCCTGTGCTGTTGGGCAAATCGATAGGCCTCAGGGCTAACGGCCTCGCTTTTACTTCTGGCAATGACCTGGTCGTAAACCGCCACAGCTTCTTTCCACTTATTGAGCGATTCATAGGCGATGCCCATATTGTTCAGCGCGCCAATCCCGCTCTCCGTCTCCTGATAGGCCGTTACCACCTCCTGCAATCGGGGGATGAATCGGGCGAGGGCCTGTCTGTTCTGGCCAGCCAAGGCTTCTGGAAAACCCTTTGCTGCCTTTTGATATTCTACAAACGCAACCGTTTCCTTGAGATCCTGGATGAACTCGGGAATCTTTGCGGCTAGCTCATTGTCTGGATACTTCTCCAGGAATGCCTCGTAGGTTCTCAGAGCTTCCTTGTACTGCCCCTCGTTGTAGTGATAATCGGCGATGGTGAAAAGGGCATTGGGGCACAATGGGCTTTCGGGATACGCTTCGAGCAGGCGGCGAACGTGTGCCACGGCCTCCTCGCCGCGCTCCCGTTCCAGCAAGGCCCAGGCGCCATTGTAGAGCGCCTCATCGGCCTGTTCGGAGTGGGGCCAGCGCTCCACCACTTCGAGGTAAGCATTCAGGGCCTGCTGAAACTGTCCGAGATTGAAAGCACATTCCCCGGATCTAAACCGGGCATCGCTGACCAGTTCGTTGTGCGGAAATTGCGCTACCAGCCGGTCAAAGGCCTCCAGGGCTTGCTCGAAGGCGGTCTGATTGAAGCGGACATAGCCCAGGTAGTAGAGGGCATAGGGCACGTTGGGATGGTCGGGATGCCGGTCCAGAAAGCGCTCGAACCAGGAGGCGGCCGCCTCTTCCTCAGCGATGAGCATGGAAGCGAGTCCTGAGGAAAAGACCATGTGCGGCAAGTAGGTCGAGTGGGGGTAGCGGCGAATGGACTCGGTGTAGGTCTCCACGACCGATGGGTAGTCCTCGCGTCGGTTGTAGGCATTGCCGAGGAGAAAGAAGGCCTTCTCCTTGACGTAGTAGTTCCCCTGGACCATCTCGTCCTGGATCTCCAGTTCCACAATCTCCCGGCCGATCTCGATCACCCGGGCGTAGTGCTCGAGGCCGTGGTAGAGTTCGGCCAGGAGGAGGAGGTAGTCTGCCTTTTCCTCCAGATCCGTCGTTTGCGCTGCCAGGGCTTCGTAGCTCTCGATCGCCTCCCATTCCCGATGCTGGCGGATCCGGGATTTCCCCAACATGCGACGAGCGCCATTTTGCAGCCTGGGGTTGTCTGTCTGGTTGAGGAGCCGTTCCAGATCCCAGTCTGCTTCGGTGTAGCGTTCCAGACTCAGCAAGGCGTTCCCCCTGGCGTAGAGGGAGCTCTCCAGCAGCCTGGGGTCTGTTGTCCGGTCAATGACCTCGGTAAAAGCCTGAATCGCCCGTTCGTAGTCCTCCCGACCCATGAAGGCTTTGCCCTTCAGATAGGCGTAGCGGGTCCGATCTGCTGGTGTCTCAGCGGTTGCCAGGCCCTCGTCGAGGAGCTGCACAGCCCGATCGAAGGCGTTCTTGCGTATGAGCAGTTCGCCAACTTCCAGCCGGGCGTTGTGGAAGAGAGGAGAGGTTGCGGGCACTTTCAGGAATTCCTGGAGAGCCGGATCCGCTCTTCCCTGGTCTCGACGGCAGATACCCAGTTCGAAATGAGCCATAGGTGCCTGCGGCGAATCGGGAAATCTGCGCACCAGCTCCTCATACCTCTCCGCGCTCCGGGTATAATCCCTCCGCTGGTAGTGGATCCGCGCGATCTGAAAAAGAGCGCCCTCGGCGAAGGGATCGTCGGGGTAATCCTGGACAATACGGTCGAACCCTTCGAGCGCCTCATTCAGGGATACCTCGCTCCCCGTGAACTGCTGACTGAGCGCGATGTTGAACAGGAGCGCCACCCGGAGACGGGTAGTCGGGAACGCTTCCATCGTGGCCCTGTACTGGGCGATGGCCTGGCGGAAGAACTCCCGAGCCTCCTCCACCCGCTCTTCCTCGACATATTCGAGTCCCTTGTCGTAATAGACCCTGCCCATGTTGTAATAGGCTTCAGCCAGAGGGAGTCCAGCGCGGTCAGCCACCTCGTCGTAGGCCTTGATGTAGAGCTCGTACTCCCGCAGCGCCTCATCGAAGTAGCCGCTGTCGTGATAGCGCTTGGCCAGCAGGGATTGCATCTTGGCCTGAAAGAGCGGGTTGCGCACCTTGTCGATGGCGTCCCGATAGATCTGAATCGCCTGGTCGAAATCCCCCTTCTGGTAGTGCAGCTCCGCCAGGCGGCGATAGGCCTCTTCGGTGAAGCGCCGCTCGTGCGAGAACAGGACGACGACCCGCTGGTAGGCTTCTGCGGCCTCGTCAAAGCGCTCCAGCTCCAGATGACAATCGCCGATCTTGAACTGCGCCTTGACAGCTAATTCCAGGGCGGTCTCACCCACCAGACCGGCCAGTTTTTCCCGCCGCATCTGCAAAAGGTCGCGCTCGGTAAGCGCATAGATATTGGTCCGATCCACCACCTGCTGGTAGTAGTCCACGGCCTTTTCGTAGTCCCCCTGCAGATAGTGACACTCGCCGATCTGGAACAGGGCGCGATCCGCCTGGTAGCGTTTGGGGAAGCGTTCGATCAGGGCCTTAAAAGCCCGGATGCTCGCCTCGTAGTCCTGGTGATTGAAGTAGGACCAGGCGATGTCGTACATGGCATTGACCACGAACGGGGAATCGGGGTACTTCTCGATTAGCTTGCGTCCGACAGCTACGGTGCGCTCGTGGTCTCTGGCTTCGTACCAGCAGGCTCTCACCCTGTTCTGGGCCAAGGCCCTCAACGCTTCCACAGCGGCTTCGGATTCCACCCGGGAGAAGAAGGAAACCGCCCGCTCGAGGAAGGCCCGGGCCTGGCGGGTGTACTTGGCGCGCTCGACTTCGGTATCGGCCCTCCTGGCCTTGCGGAACACCTCCTCGGCCATCTTGAAATAGGCGTTGCCCGATTGATAGAGGGCCGCCTCCTTCACCGGTGTGGTTATCTCCCCCACAGTGACCAGGACCTGCTCGGTGGCGAGGAAACGGCTGGTTATCCGGGTCACCTTCTCGTACTGCTCCAAAGCCTGGTCGTAGGCCTCCAGGGCATAGAACCGCTGCGCCTCTTCAAATGCGGCCCTGAGGCTCTCGGTCGTCGGGGTGACCCGGGTGCCGAGAGCGACCGCCAGGCTAAGAGTGAGCATAGTCAATACGAGCGTCATAACAAGGAGCCCCTTTATTATTTCAGTAGAGCGTGCTCACCTCATTGCCCAATATAACCCGCAAGACCAGGGACGTGGTATCGAAGTCTTCCAGAGACCTGAAGGGATCCTTAAACCGGCGTTTGGTGTTGGTGATGCCCAGGTTGGTGGAAAGTCGATAGCCCCTGTAGGGGGTCAGGTTAGAGAGGACCACCGTGATCGTCTGCTCCGCGAAGCTGTTGCGGGGGTCCGCCAGATCCGTCACCCGATACCACCAGCCCGGCGGGCCCTGGATCCCGGCCTTCAGTTCGGTCACCTCCGAGAGACGGACGCGGGTGGTGATCAAGGGGATCAGGGTCCGGGTATAGATCAGCGGCAGATCGATCCGCTGCCGCGTCTGCTTGAGCCACAGCCCCTTTATGGCGGGGACCACCTGCAGCCTTCTCCACTGGTAGGTGTAGTCGGCCTGCTGGACCCAGGCGAATAAGCGGATCCGATCCCTGGACTGTTCAGTGCCATCGGCAAACTGCGCGGCGCGCTGCTGGTTGCGCGCTACTTTCAAGCGGGTGGCGATTTGCCAGCCCCGCAACCAGTTGAGGGTTGCCGACAGGTAGAAGCGGTTGACCAGGCTGTCGCGGTAGTTGAGAGGATCGGTTACAAACTGCGGCCGGTAGATAAACCGTCCCCCCAATTGGATGAGTTGCTGGGCAATGGCTCCACCGCCACCGGGACGTCCAACCGCTGCCGCTGCCCAACTGAAGACATCGTCCGGGACATCGTCCCAGACCCGCTTGAGCTCGTTTTCCACTATCAATTCACCAATCTGCGACCGCTCCCACTCATACCGGAGCCGGATATAGCGCTGGTCATTGCGGCCTCCCCCGGCGATCTGGCGCGAGTCCAGCCAGCCCCCGGTCACATCCAGCCGGGGCACTACCTGCCAGCGGGCGTAGACGTGCCTACCCTGCAGATCTCGATCGTAGGGCAGATCTTCCTCGCGATCGTCCTCCAGTCTGTCCACCAGGTCGTTGTTGTTGAAATCCGGGCCGTAGACATAGGCTTCGGGGTCCACATGGTAGATCAGAAACGGTTCGAGGTAGTCCGGCACATTGTTGGCATTGCGGTTTATGTCGGGAATCCCATCGTTGTCGGCATCCCACCCCGGAAAGACGGCAAAATCGGGGACCCCGTTGGTCCCCATGAGAATAGTCTCGGGGGTGGAGTCTTTATCGTCGTTGTCCTCCAGGAAAGACAGGAAGGTCGTTTTGGAGTAGATATTCTGAGAGGCAAGGGTCGGGTTGTAGGCCAGGGCGACGTCTCCGGGCCGGAGGGTCATCCGCTCGTTGAACATAGGCCCCATGGAGAAGACCTCGGCCCCGATCCCATAGCGGTCCACCTCCCGCTGGACCTGGAGATACCAGGCCCGGTCCTGCGTCCGATGGCGGACCCCGTTCCACTCCCGCAGGGCCGATACTCCCCCGGCCAGGGCCACCCCCTCCCCCGGCGTTCCATCCGGATAGCGGCGGTAGGTTATACTCCGGGCGTACTCGCCCCGCACCCGCACGCCCGGCAGATCCAGGGCGATATTGCTCCCCCACACCGACTGCCCGGTATCCGGCCCCAGCGGTATGCGCACCTTGCGCAGGTTGGACAGATCCTGGATATTGCCCGGGGCCCGGCGGATGGTCTTGTAAAAGGGCGCATCGTAGCGCCCCTCATAGGTTGAGGATACGAGGTTTACCACACTCAGGGCCGAGACCTCTATGCGGTAGTCATTCCCCACCGTGGCCTCGATTTCCACCGACCGCACGTGGGGTTCCCCCTCCAAATTGAAATAGTAGACCAGGTATTCTGTGCCGTCTGCCCGCAGGATGCTCTCCGGATCCTCCCATCCGACGAACCGCACCAGGCGCTCCACATCCGCGTTCTTGGCCACGTTCTGATCCGTCGGATCGCGTTCGTAGTCCCGCCGGTAGAGATAGTCGGCGAACAGCGGGGGCTCCATCCCCCGATAGGGACCGGTGGTCCGGCCAATGTTCGCATCAAAGTAGGTACTCGGCCGAAATTCTCCGGTCATCCGGCTGGTCTTTCCCACGGTGGTAAACCGGTTGCCCAGATCCTGGCGCACCACATCGGGCCTCAGATCCGGCCTCCGCCGGCCATTGACGATCAACTCTACGCCGTAGACCACCGGCCCGCCGCGGCCGTCTTGCGGCGAATCGTCGGAGATCCGCACGGCCAGCAGGGCCGGAATGACCTCGCTGGAGTGGAGTTCCCCTTTGAGGGAATTGATGGGGTTGCGGAGGTCGAAGAGATGCTGGTTGACGTAGGTGGCGCCGATCCGGAGGGCGCCCAGGCGCCGCTCGTAGTGGCCGCCCAGCAGGAGGGCCGAGTCCGCGCTGTTGAACCCCAACCTTCCGTCGTAAAACTTATACCTGCGGGCGACGACGAGGGAGAGCGCATCGCCGAACGGGGTGAGCACATCTGCTCTGGCACCGTGGAGGGAGGTCTGGTTCAACGTGAGGGGCGTGAACCGGGTGATGATGCCTTCAGAGAAGAAGTCGAGCTCGGGATCACCGGTGCCGAGGGGAGCATGAGAGAGAATTAAGCGGCCGGCCCACCCCTTTTGATTCTCTCCCCCGATGGAGAGGATGCCGTTGAAAACATTCATGTGAGCCTGGCTGGAAGGGCCGTAGTTACTGCTTCCGTCGCGGGTCCCCCCCTCCACGGAGCGCCGGAGGTTCCACGAATACAGATGCTGGCCGTTGATGAGGAAATTCCCCAGGGGGTCGTAGATATTGATCCAGGGCGGACGACCGCCGAAGGTGTCGTAGTTCTGGTACCCCCTAAAGGCATAGTTGGAGTAGCGTTCGCCTAAGTCCCCGATAAACGGCTGATGGGACACGATCGCCGGCACCGATGGGACCTCCTTCTCCTGGCGCTTTCTCGTCCAGATCTCCTCCTGGGCCCAAGCCCGGGGGCAGACCCCGAGACAGCAGGCGACGAGCAACAGGAGGGGAATGAGACGATCTCTCATCAGCGCGCCTCCGACAGTCTCAGGCCGGCGATCAGCCGGATGAAGAAGAGGGAATAGTCGATGTCCTCTACCTTGCGGCTTCTATCCTCCATCTGTAGCTTCCTGAGCTGGTACCCCATGTTGAAGCTCAGGCCGTAGCCGCTGTACACAGAGGTGTTGGAGAGCATGACGAGATAGTCCTCAGACTGGTAATCCCTAGAGTCGTTGTGCAGGTCGTGGAAGACGCTGGGAATTGGCGGCAATCCCTGCACGCCTGCTTTGAGCACGGACTGAGGAGTCAGCTTGTAGTCCAGTCTCAGGATCGGGTAGAAGAAGGTCTCGAAGATGGGCTGCATCACTTCTTTCTGATCGCTCCGCCGCTGGACCATGTACTTCATTTGCGGCCGGATGCTCAACCCCCTTATCTCCCACCTGTAATCGGCGGCCACCACCGAGGTCCATACCCCTATCCTGTTGTCCTCCTGGAAGGAGGTTTCTCGCTGAAAGTTGACCTCGTATTTCAGGTTCGATCTGAGGTTGAAATTCTGTAACTGCTTCAACCGCCCCTCGAGAAAGAAGGTGTTGACCAGGCTGTTCCGCAGGCGGCGCGGATCCTCGAACTCCGTCACTCCAATGCCCACCACATCCTCCGGATTCACCCCGAAGGTGCCCACGGGGATGATGGGGCCCAGGGGGCCGAAGGTGTGGTTAAAACCGTAGCGGAAAACGTCGTTCTGGATGTCGTCCCGCACCCCCTTGAGGAAATCGATCAGACGGATCTCGCCCAGAAGAGGGAGGTCTCTGACGTAGTCCAGCTTCCCATAGGTGGCGCGGTTGCGGCCACCGCCGATGATCTGGCGGGTGTCCAGATGGCCCAGGGTCAGGGTCAATCCCCTCCCCAGATTTAACCCTCCGAACAGGTGAAACCCCTGCAAGTCCTGATCGTAGGGGTAGTCGGGCTTGTCGTCGTTCTCGCGCACGTCGATGACCCCGTTGTTGTTCATGTCATCGCCGTAGGCAAAGTCGTCGGGGTCCACTTCGTAGAGCAGGAAGGGCTCGAAATAGTCGGGCAGGCTGTTGTTGTTCTGATTGGTATCGGACCGGCCGTCCTGGTCCTCATCCAGGCCGGGAAAGATCCCGTTATTGTCTCCCTTAGAGGGGAGGAAGTGGGTATCGGGGAAGGGATCCCGATCGTCGTTGTCATCCACCAGATCCACTTCAAGCGTGTTGTTGTAGTTGACCTCAAAGCTGCCGCCGATCTCCCCAAAATAAGGTCCGGTGTATTCGTTGAATTGCCCGCTCTGGATGGACAACCTGGTGGTGTAGTAAGGCGAAATGTTGAAATACTCCCCGCCGAGGGAGAAGTCCTGGAAACTCTTCTTTACATTGACATAATACGCGCTCGCCCGCCTGTCGTGGTATTTGCCCCCAAAGTTGGGGTACTGCCAGTAGTTAAAGTTGCCAGCGTACTCCATCTGCAGTTGAAAACCGAGTACCTCGGTGGAGAGGTTGAGCCCTGCCACGCTGGCGCCGGTCTGGCGGCCGTAGTTGAACCGCACCCAGCGCAGATTGGACAGGTCGGCAACGCGACCCTTCGACCCCTGCACCCGGTAGAAATAGGTGGCGCGGTTTCTGCTCTCAGGCTGGTTTTGCGAGGCGAGCGGATTGGCGGTGTAAACTTCGGCCAGGCTGATGTCGTAGTCGTTGGCTACCAGCGCCTCGAAGGAGACTTCCCGGACGCCCTCAGAGGGCATCTCGAACCAGTAGAGGAGGTACTCGGTGCGGCTGGCCTCCAGAAAGCCCGCGGACGGAACCGTCTCCTCGGGCAGGAACCCTTTGAGCAACTCCACGTAGGGAGGGATGGAGCGGTTTGGGGGGAAGAACCGGTCCCTGTTGGGGTAGGTGGTGTTGATGAGCTCTGTATCGTGCCGGGTGATGCGCGGCCGGATGTCGTCCCGCTGCACCCCGTTGATAAAGATGCGCACGTCGAACACCCGGGCTCCCTCGCCGTCCTTGTCTGTCCCATCGGCGAACTTGACCACCAGGTACTCGATGGACGACGGCCGCACAGCCGGCGCCAGGCCCCCGGGCTCGCGTATCGGCAAGGCCCCTTTGAAGCTGTTGTGCCGCAAGCCCACCTGAGTATCCACGCGGAATTGGTTGACATAGGTGGCACCCAGGTCGAAGATCCCCACCCGGGTGTGCCAGTGCCCTCCCAAAAGGTAAGTGGTCAGAACCAGATCGGACAGCCCCCGGGTAATGGGCTCAGTGTAAGCCGGCTCATAGTCGAAGATCGCCTCCAGACCGAAGATCGGCCGGTCGACGCGGGAAGCGATTAGGGTGAACTGGTGGCGGGGCAGATCCGTATCCCACCGGATCCCGTTGAGGGTGGCCAGGTCCATGGTCAGGGAGGTAAAGCGGGTCCGGACCCGGTCGCCGATGATCAGCCGCTGCTGGGGGCCGGCGTAGGTGTCCTGGGACACCATCAGCCGGGCCATATAGTCGTGGTAGAGAACGCCCTTGCGGAAGACACTGCCGGCCTCTCTATAGCCCGTCCTCGGATCGTCGAAGGCAGGGTGGGCCTGGGACAGCCGGTAAATCTCCGTTCCGTCCATGAGCAGGTTCCCGAACTCGTCGTAAATCAGGTTGGTGAGCCGTTCGTGGGCCTCCCGACCCATCCGCCTGTAGCCCTCGATGGCGTAGTTGGAATACTCCGGCAAGGGCCGGGACAGAAGCTGGGCCGCGGCCCGGTCCCCGCCGGCCGCGATGCCGCTCAGAACGAGCAGGGATATGACAAACGTCTTTGTACCCATCGCTTTATTCCATGAACACCTGGATGAACAACTCGCTGTTGGAGCCCGACCGGCTGCTGTGCTCGCTCCTGAACTCCCGCTGCGTGCGCACCCACCCCATGTTCAGACTCAGATCGAATCCGGAGTAGTTTCCCCTGTTCTGGAACGCCACGACCTGGCCGGTGGCGTCGTAGCGGTTGAAGGGCCAGGCTTTGTTGCGGAACTGTTCCTTCAACGGAAACCCCTGGAACCCCACCCGCAGGACCGTGGTGCGGCCGAAGGCATAGTCCAGCCGCAGGATGGGGATCAGATGGCGGGTGTAGAGAAACGGGTCGCGGCCGGATGAGGGCCGGATCTTCTTCTGAAGCCGCAGTTTCACCATGGGGGTGAGGGTGAGATCTCCCCGCCTCCAGCTATAGTCGGCCCTGGACACCACGGCCCAGTCCCGCTGCCGGGCCTTCTCCTGAAAGGTCCCGTCGGCAAATTCGTCTGCGCGCTGGTCATTGATCTCGTAGCGCAGCTTGTTCACCACATTCAGGCCGGGGATGCCGGTATACTGTGTCTCTAAGTAGAGGAGGTGGACCAGGCTGTTGCGCAGGGCGCGGAGGTCCGGACGGATGGCACCCTCGGAGACGAAGCCGGTGGTGGTGAGAAAGCCGCCCCGCACATCGTCCGGGATGTCGTCGCGCACCCGTTTGAGCAGGTAGTTGAACTTCAGTTCTCCCAGGTCCTGCCAGGCCGCGGTGTAGGCCAACTCGTCGTAGATTACCCGGTTGCGACCACCGCCTGCGGGCCGCCGCACCTGGTACCTGCCGATGGTATTCCTGAGGTTGGGCGCGAGCCACAGATTGGAGAATAGATGGAGTCCCCGTCGGTCCAGGTTGTAGGGGTAGTCCGGCCGGTTGTCGTCCTCGCGGGCGTCTACAACGCCGTTGTTGTTGAAGTCATCGCCGTAGACAAAATCGTCCGGATCTACATAATACATCAGGAATGGCTCCAGGTAGTCCGGGCTCCCATTGCGATTGACGTTTGTGTCGATGACTCCGTCCCTGTCTTCGTCCAGTCCGGGGAAGACCCCATCCTGATCTACGGCGTCGGCCCACTCATCGCGGTCGTCGTTGTCCTCGACCAGCGAGGTGAAGCCCACGGGTTGCGCGGCCGCGAGCGGCTCGATGGTCGGAAAGGAGGTGGTGTAGGAGGCCGGCATATCGAAGACTTCGGCCCCCACGTCCAGACGGTCAAAAGGGCGGAAGAAATGGATGAAATAGGGGCGGACCTGGCGGCGCTGTCGGTCCCCGCCGGTGCCCGGATAGGCGTAATAGCTGATGTTGTCGTCGACCTCCGCCCGGATGTGGGCACCGAGAACGCGCAGATCGACATCCATGCCATAGGTCACCAGGCCCGAGGGGAAGCCGTATTCGAAGCTCACCCATCCCAGGTTTGAGCGGCTTCTCTCCTGGTTCCGGGCCCGCTTCACATTGTGCCAGTCGTCCCAGTTTTTCAGCGTGGTTCCCACATCGATCGAGTAATCGTTGGCCACCAGGGCACGGAAGCGGACAGAGCGGGCCGCGGAAGGAATGGCGTACTTGAAGACCAGCACATCTGTAGCGTTGGCCTCAAGGGGTCTACCCCCATTGAAGAAGACCAAAACGCCGTTTTTGTCCAGCAGTTGCTGGAGCCGCCTGAGGGGAGCTACGGACGTGTTGTAGTTGATGACCTGGCGGAGCCACGGACCATCGGCTCTAAAGTAGGAGAGATACTCTGGGGGGAGCGGTCTCTTATCCTGGACATTCGGAGAGAACTTGATGGACATGTCCACCTGGGGCAAGAGCGCGATCTCGGGCTGGATAGCGGCCTTCTCCCCATTGATGTAGATCTCCATCTGGTGGACCTCGGCACCCGCGCCGTCCTCTGGAGAATCATCGCTGAAAATGACATAGAGATCCTGCACCCCTCCCAGATCGGTGGGCACCACGCCGCGCTGGATGTGATTGCCGCGTAGCAGGGTGTCGGTGCGGAACAGGGTGACGTACGAGATCCCCAAGGTGAGGATATCTCCGAGCGTATTCTCCCAGCGCCCGCCGTACAGGTAGGTCGCAAACTCCCGGGCATCCTCAAA
Source organism: Candidatus Latescibacterota bacterium (assembly GCA_965217585.1). Lineage (GTDB taxonomy): Bacteria > Latescibacterota > UBA2968 > UBA8231 > UBA8231. Next base: position 7,034,969 of record OZ244561.1, on the reverse strand, counting down.
CCCTATTCTGCCCGGGTTGGAAATTCGGGAGCCTAAAACGGTGAAGCGGTTTTTGCGGGTCGCCGCATCCCACCGCACCCCGTTCAGGCGGGTCAGATCCAGGGTCAGGGGAGTGAACTTGGTCCGGATTGCGTCGCCGATGATGATCCGACTGGCCAACCCCGAGACCTGGTCGCTGGCAATGACCAGGTTCTGGAAGATATTCGCGTAGAGTGCGCTCTTGAAAACAATGCTCCCTTTATTGGGGGCGATGGTGCGGAACTCCTCGAGGCGGAAGATATCCAGCCCATCCACTAAGTAATGGCCGAAGGGATCGTACTGGCGCCGCTCCAGCTCCACGCCGAAGCCTCTCACCCAAGCCGGCCGCACCCATGACGCCGCCCCTGGCCGGCCCCCCGCGGCCATGATCGGCTGCAGGGCATCCCGGTACCCTATGGAGCCGTAGTTCTCGTAGTCCTCCCCCCAGAGCGGATAGTAGTCCCGGGAAATAAACTGGCCGAAAGCTGCCGGGGCAAAGGCCAGAATGAGGCAGACCACAGCGATCCAGGGCCGTCTCAGTTTTACCGCGTTCGCCCCCATAGTCCTAGGTAATAACCCGGGGTTTTTCGAACTTCCAGATTTCCTCGCGATCCACTGTGCAGTTTCCAGCAAGACGGACATCCTAATAGACGACCCCTACACTCCCTATGCGCTGCCTCTTCTCGTCGGACCGCACTTTCACCTGATAGATATAGATCCCCGGAGGCACGAAGTTCCTATGCTCATCCCTCCCCTCCCAATAACCTGGACTCCCAGCCGGCTGGGAGGCATTCGAGAAGCGGGTATAGCTTCCTGCTGAGAGACGTTCCGCATGCAGGGTCCTGACCAGGGACCCGTCCAGTCTGAAGATGGCGATGGCGACCTGTACATCTGCCACCTTGGCCAGGGTGAACTCGATGATCGTAAAGTCGTTGCGACTATCCCCATTGGGGGTGAACACAGGAGGGGAAGCGCCCACCTCCAGGAGGACCTCGTCCAGCACCTGGGCCGCCGTGGTCCGCCAGGAGGCCCCGCCCTCGGTGTTCTCCACCACGTTCAAGGGGTTGTCCGAGTCAGGGCCGAGGAGGTGCGTCCGGAATTCGTGAGAGATAGCGTACTGAGTGGTGCGGAAGTGGAGAATCAGTTGCGCATCCTGTTCGAGGGGTGGATCAAAGGGGATCTCCCATCCTCTGGAGGTCATGGCCACCTGGTCCAGATTCACCGCAGAGCCGCCCGCCCCCTCCACAGGCGTGGTCTCGTCCAGAACCGCCGGCCCTGGGACCTGGAGAATCACCCGCTCCACCCCGGTGTTCTGGGGAGCAATGTCCAGATCGAGCGCATAGGTAAACGCCGTCTCCTTTCCCATCTCTACCGCGGTCGGGGAGATGTAGCCCCGGGCCGCTGCAGCGGGGATATCGTCTGTGGAAAAGTCCACTGTAATCCCGCGGAATCGAGGGGTGATCTCTTCTTGCCGGGTGGAGAGATGCACGCGGTACTGGAGGAAGCGGGCCGGCTCCGGCGCTTCGATCAAGATGCCGCTCGCGTCGTACTCCCGGGTCCACGCGCTCCACGTGGACCCGTCATCGCTGGTCCGGAACTGCAGAGTGAGCGCCGTCTTTTCAGGGATCTCTGCCTCCCAGGTGATCTGTCCGATGTTCTTGGGCCCGTCCTGCCCCAGATCCAGCGGATCAGAGACAAACATCCCTCTGGGACTGTAGCCCTGACCGTAGGCCTCGATTTCGGCCACCTTCGGGGCGCTGATGCCGTCGATCTCGGCGATGACAAGCCGGACGTAGCGGGTCAGGACCGGCTGGAACTGGAGGGTGGTCTCCTCGTAGTCGGTGATGTTGTGGAGCACCCCTACCTCTGACCAGCGGAACTGGTCATCGCTCACCTGTATTGAATAGCCCCGGAGCGCGTTGTTCTGGTAGGTCTCTTTCCCCCTAGGCGCTCCGGTAATCACCCGCACGCTGCTGACCCGCCGGATGTCCCGCAGGTCGATGCTGACAAACTTGTTGAGGCTGTTCACCCCGGCATTCCAGAGGCTGGTGAGCACGCCATCGTTGGCTTCGGTGTGGTTGGAGGGCTTGTCCAGGGCCAGATTCCGGCCGCGGATCCGACTCAGAACGATCCCCTCCTGCGGGTCTCCCAGCGCCACCTCGCCGGGGAAGCCGGCCACAGGTAGGGCCAGGAGGTTCAGGTTGCCTAAATCCCGGATTTTTCTCATATCCAGGATGCCGTTCTGGACCAGAGGTGCCTTATCCCAGTCCACCTCCTCTGGATCGTCGCTCGACCATCTCCACGCATCCGTCTGGTTGCCCGGGCGCGTGAAACTCCTGAAATTGCCTACCTCTACCTCGACGATGAGCCCGCTCCCGTCCACGGTCCCGCTGTGGGTCACAGCTACCAGGATTTCGTTCGCTCTCTTGACCTGCACCGGGTAGGCCTCCACGGTCGTCCAGTCGTCGTCGGAACCGATCGGGGTGCCGTTGAAAAAGAGCTGGTAACTGTCCACCGCGGTGATCCGGACGAGGCCTTCTCCTTCCGCATCCGCTTCGAAGGTGCTGTGATAGTGGATTGTCCGACTCCACGACCTTTGCTCCCAGGCTGTCGCCGTTGCTGCGGCAAAGACCAAAAAGAAAAGCAGCACCCAGGCAAAGGCGAGGGTGCTGCATGCAGATCGCATCATGAGGGCCGTCTCCTCGAGGGCACCATGCGGTTTTGTGGCGGTCAATACCTCACAGACTGATTGCGATAGGTTCCGGAAAATTCAGCTGTCTGAATGGATGAGAGGCTGCCTCGCGACACAGTAAAATCCCTCCGCGCTCTCTCTTTTGCCAAAAAGTTCAGGGGCAGACATGGAGGATTGCTCCGCCCTATCTGCCCCTGTTCCCTCCTACTTAATCAAGCTCATCCTCTTGGTCTCCACAAAGCTTCCACTGCGCAGCCTGTAGAGATAGACCCCGCTGGACACGGCCCGACCAGAGGTATCGGTCCCGTCCCAAACGGCTCGATACTGACCAGCCGGAAGCACCTCGTTGACCAGGGACTTCACCTTCTGCCCCTGGATGTTGTAGACCATCATCAGCGCAGGACCTTCCTGCGGAAGAGCAAACTCGATGGTGGTCTCAGGGTTGAACGGGTTGGGGTAAGCATCGCTCAGAGCGTATTGTTCTGGCGTGGGTGCGCCATCCATCTCTTCCACTACCGTCTCCACGCTCGTGCCGATGACCGCCTGGGCAATCCGGAAGGGCGCGTGGGCGATCTCATTCCAGATCGCGTGCTCATGAAAGAAGGTAGAGTCAAAGGTAGTATAATAAATACCGTCGTAGTCCGAACCCTCGTGGATGATATCGATCCCCGAGCTCCACGGACCCGGACTCTGCGGAGCTTTGGCGATATCTATGTGGAAGAGCCCGGCGCCGTCCGGACCGACAATCGCCCCGTAGTGCAACTGCTCCTCCCCTATACCCTCCTCGGAGATCGCGACGAATCCGGCGCTGGTCGCCTGGATCGTACTGGCCTCATTGATCCGGGCAGTCATGCCCAGCGCCTCGGCTACTTCTGGGGCAATGACGTCTCCGATGTCGTCCCCATTGCCGTTGACCCAGATGGGGTTGGCGTCGAAGTCAGTAAGCATAAACCGGCCGAAAGAAGCAGTAACCCCTGATCTTCCGAACCCGCCCGAGGTCATGTAGAGCCCCGTGTCGTTCGCGAAGAGGTTATTCGGCCCCACGGTTAGGGTGGTCTCATCACCGCTCTCGGGGTCGATACCGGTATCCAGCCACCACTCGCTCACGTCTATGAGCTCTACCAGCTCGCCGGTCTGGGCATCCAAGACGAGGATCTCGGCGAGCGGCGGATCGGCTTGCCACTTCCCCCGAGTCGCATACAAGCGCCCGTTGTTGTAGCTCATACCCGCGTACTTATTCGTGTTGCCGGTGGGAACGACGTTAACCTGGCCGTTCTCATCCCCGAAGCCCGGCCGCGGGTCACCCTGCGAAAAGTCTTCGGCTATGATCCAGGCGGACAGTCCCTGCTGGCTTTCTCCTATCATCCCCTCGGTCGTATTGGCCGCCTCAGGATTATCGTAGACGCTGGCGCCCCACATCTCGAAAATGTTATCCGGGTTTATGGCCGTGGTCCAGGAGCTCGTGGCGTTCGGGACGAAAATGAGGTTGTAGCCAGTGGGATCCTCCAGCCAGTTGTGCTCCCCGATCTTATACATGATGTAATGATTGTTAAAGCTCGCACCCGGCAGCTCGCGGGCATTGCTGATGATCCACCCCTGCCCCTCAGAATCCACTAAGACATCCATAAACCCATTCGTAAACCCGTTCCAACCCGCGACGCCCACCAGGTTGGCGTCGTCCTGGTCGTTCAGGCCGATCACGTAGAGGGTGTAATTGCCAGACTCTACTTTATTGCCCTCAAAATCCATCCCATCCCAAGTGATGGTATGCGAGCCCTCTTCAAATTGGCCCTTGTCCACCACGGTCACCATATTGGGAATTCCTGCCTGGCGCCACAGCGCACCGTTGGGCGCGATAGGCGATTTGGGGCCACCGAAGCCCTCCGGCGTCGGCTGGTCCTTGGTGTAGATCACCAACCAGATATGGGCCCGGCTGTCCCGCAGGGTGAAGCCGATGGTGGCCTCACCCTCGAAATTGTAGTTCACATCTCCCAGATCGATGTGCATGATCTGCAGAGGCTCGCTCCGGACGAAGTGATAATCCGGGTTACCGGCTTGACCATAGGTAGAGCCGACACCCAAAAATACTGTCGTCAAGGCTGCCAATCCCGCCTTGATCACTCTCATGATTCCACCTCCTTGAAGGTTATTGCGGTTCTCTTCTCTCGGGATATATAAAATATTATATGAAAAAAATTTGTGAATTGTCAAGCAAAGTTCTGCAGAACCACTGGTGCTAGTGAGTTGACCGTGGTCTAGGCCGTTCTTAGGCTGAGGTTTCCACCCCTTCAGCGTAGGAGCGCTCCCATGACCACGGCCGAGTTTATCATAGCCCTTTTCTATCGTATCGACAATCAAATGCACTCCGTGCCCAAACATCCTCAAGCCGCCTTATATCCCAGCGAAGTGGTGACGCTGGGCGTTTTGTATGCGCTCAAAGGCGGCGGCAAACGGTGCTTGATCGTCAATCAATGGGGGCTGATCGTCGATTGGGATTGGGACACGGCCAATGGGCACGATTCGGTTTTGCAGCCGATGATTCGCCGCGTCGAAGACCAGATGATCGTATGGAGCGACCAAGGCTTTCATGCCCAAGCCGGCGATCCGACCAACCTGAAAGTCTGTGCGCCCAAAACGGGGGGCGAACGGATGGGCCTTGAGACGGTCTTTTCCATGTTAACACGGATTAGTCGGTTCAAGCACCACACCCACCGGGCTTGGGCCTATTTTAACGCCCATCTTAGCTTGGTGGTAGCGACGTTTAACCGGCTGGTCCAGTGGCATGGATTGCAACCCGACGAAAACGGGTTCGTCAAAGTGTCTATCGCGGAGTTCAGCCGGTAGAACACTAGCACCATTAGTTCCAGAGAATCCACTGTCGGGGATTCCAACCCAAGAAGCGGCGGTCAAGTGCTCAAAGTCGTACAGTCCGAACGGCACCACGGCCACGCAGCCCGCGGCGATTCCTAGCAGCAGCGACCACGGCCGCCAAGCTCGGGGACCGCGCAGCATCAATATCGTGGCTGCAACTAGCGTCACCGCAGTCACGCACGGACCCGCCGCCAGTGAGGCTCCCTCGGGCACTTCTTGCAACCGATCGAAAGAGATGGGCAGGATCATCGCCGCAATCAGCATGAGTACCGTGCCGGAGACAACTGGCGTAATGATGCGGCGCAGCAACGGCAGCCACGCCGCCAAGGCTAGGTAAAAGAGCGACGAAAGGACGATGAGGCTTGCCAATATGGCTGACCCGCCCTCCTCGATGGCTAGAACCGAGACCGCGATGAAGTTGGGCGTGGCTCCCATAATGAGCACGTGGCCACTGACTAGCCGCCCGATCTTGGCCGCTTGTAGTGCAGTACCCACCCCGCTGATTATCAGCGCCGCGAAGACGGCCCACGACAGGTAGCGTTCGTCTTGGCCAGCCGCTATGGCGGTGATGGCCACGATCAACACCGTCGGTGCCAGCCCTATTATGATACCCTGGACTCCTACCCCTATGGCCACAAATAGGGGACAGTGCTCGTCTGGTTCGTAACGGATATTTTCGTTTGCGCGGGCTGCGGTCAAAAGGGACTCTGCTTTCCGTCGGGCTCACGGCGCGAACTGGTACACTACCGGCAACTGCGCGGTGTCCGTGATGCTCGTGTCCGTGTGGTGGTAGATGTTGATGCGTCCGGTGCCGCAGTCGCCGAAATCGTCGCAGGAGATCGCGCCGATAATCCCCTGAAAGCCGTCCGTCGCCGCGATCTCCTCGCGCAGCGCGGCGCGGTCTAGGTACAATTTGCCGCCTTGCTCTACCGCAACGGATTTAATGGCTCTCAGCAGCACCGTCGTGGCGTCGTACGCGTGCGCCCAGTACGGAGAAGTAGGCGACCCACCGTACGTGGCTTCATACGCGGCGAGCACTTCGTCCGCGTTCTTGCCGGTCGCAGCATTGACGTTCGCGCCGTGGTCCGACTCCGGCCCGGCGAAGTACATGCCCTCCGACTGCGGCGTGGCGAGGAATTCGGACACGAGGAGAGCTGCACCCGTGATTAGCGTTGCGTCTTCCAGTCCCTCGAACGCCAGCGCCTGCTCGGCGAAGAGCGAGCCTTCCACCTCGAAGAGCGGGAAGAAGATGCCGTCCGGCTCGGCGGCGGCGAATTCTGCGAGGACGGGCGTCATGTCCGTATCGCCCTTGTCGATGCGGGCAGTGACCGCGACCTCGCCGCCGCGTGCGCCGAACGCATTGCCAAACGCGCTGACGAGGGCTGTCGTGTATGGGTCGCCGTCGTCAACAGCCACCATGCGCCGCAGACCCAATTCACCGTAGGCATAATCGGCGACCGCGTTCGCCTGATAGAGGTCGTTGTTAGAGGTGCGGAAATAGCCGGGGTGGTAGTTGGGATTGGCGTTGCCGGCGAGGTCGGATGTGAGCAACGGCGATGTGTTGGACGGCGAAATCATCACCAGCCCCGCCTCGCTGATCAGCGGTGAGGCCTCCACGGCCGCGGCCGAGCACGACGTGCCAATGACGCCGAGTACCTGCGGGTCAGCGCTGATCTGCTCGGCACCTGCGCGTCCGCCCTCCGGCGAGCACATGCTGTCCATAGACTCGCCGAGTTCGACTGCGCGGCCGTGGATGTCGCCGAAGTCGCGCACGGCCAACTCGACGCCGTAGCGCAACGCCCCACCCAGCGACGCCGCGCCAGTGATCGAGAGCAACGAGCGGATCTGCACGGTCTCGCCCGCGCCGACCTCAACTGAGCCGAGCGGCCCCGCCTCAAAGCCGAGCGGTTCATCGTCGCCGCCGCACGCTGCCACCAGAGCCGCCAGCAGCGCGATGTGGAATTTTCTGAATGCATTACTCATGGGTATCAACCTCCTGATTGTGTTATCCGTCAGCTAGCTCACGGCGCGAACTGGTACACCACCGGCAACTGCGCGGGATCCGTAACGCCGGAGTCTGTGTGGTGATAGATGTTCACGCGCCCGGTGCCGCAGTCGCCGAAATAGTCGCAGGAGAATGCGCCGAGGAGGGCCTGAAAGCCGGACGTCGCGCTGAGTTCCGCGCGTAGCGCAGCGCGGTCCACAGATAACTTCCGGTCCTCCACCACGGCAACAGACTCGATGGCGCTCAGCAGCAGCGTTGTCGCGTCGTACGCATGGGCCCAGTACGCCGAGGCTGGCGACTCTCCGTATGTGGCTTCATACGCGGCGAGTATTTCGCCTGCGTTCTGGCCGGTGAAAGCATTGACGTTCACGCCGAGATCCGCCACCGGCCCCGCACCGTAAACGCCCTCTGAGTGCGGCTGGCCGAGGAATCCCGAGATCAGCAGAGCCGCGCCCGTAATGAGTGTCGCGTCTTCTAGGCCATCGAACTCTCGCGCCTGCTGGGTGAAGGGCGAGCCTTCCACCTCGAAGAGCGGGAAGAAGATGCCGTCTGGACCGGTTGCCGCAATTTCTGCGAGGACCTCCGTCATGTCCGTGTCACCTTTGTCAATCCGGGTGATGGCCGCGACTTCACCGCCGAGGGCTCGGAACGCATCGCCAAACGCGCTGACGAGGGCTGTGGTGTACGGGTCGCCGTCATCGACGGTCGCCATGCGCCGCAGACCCAGTTCACTGTAAGCGAAGTCGGCGACTGCCTGCCCCTGGTAGAGATCGTTGTCATCAACGCGGAAATACCCGGGGTGGTAGTCGGGGCCGGGGTTGCCGGCGAGGTCGGACGTGAGCCGAGGCGATGTATTGGATGGCGAGATCATCACCAAGCCTGCCGCGCTGAGCACCGGTGAGGCCGCTACGGCCGCGCCGGAGCAGGACGTGCCAATTACGCCGATCATCTGCGGGTCGGCGCTGATCTGCTCGGCACCTATGCGCCCACCATCCGGCCCACACGTGCCATCTACCGGCTCGCCGAGTTCGATCGCGTAGCCGTGGATGCTACCGATGTCTCGCACGGCTAACTCAACGCCGTGGCGTTGCGATATACCAATCGACGGCGCGATGGTGTGCGCGAGCAACGAACGGATCTTTACGGGTTCTCCGGCGTTGACCTCGACCGCACCGAGCGATGGGATCCGCGACTCGGCTAGCCCGGCGACGGGAATGCTAGTCAAAGTTATGCTGCTGATTCTGCGCTTGGCGGCCGCTTCGGTTGGCTGGTTGGCGGAAACGGGATCGCGGTCGGAACATGCGCCTAGGGTCAAGGCGCAGGTGAGTAGGAAAAACAGAGCGGATTTCATAGGGGCCTCCTTTATGGAGTTGGGCAAATGCCCTGGTTAATGGTAGCGAGGCTTACGGCGCGAACCGATACACCTCCGGCAATTATCTCACTCTGGATAGATGCCCAAAAATTCGCGGGCCGGGTGGTGTGGCTCCGAGGGCGAGCGGGCATCGGGATCGTTGACTACTGCGGTAGCGGGTGGCACTACGGGGCGTCCGTGGGCTAGGGGGTCGTCGGTGCTTTGCATCCATTGGTCGAGGCGCTGGCGCAGATCTTCCAAGTGATCTCGGCAATTGGGGTCTGCGGCCAAGTTGTGGGTTTCGTGCGGGTCGAAGACCAAGTCGTAGAGTCGTTCGCTCTCCAGCGTGCATTGCCGCCAGCCTTGGTCGATAAAATAGTCTTTGGTCAGGCTGTCGTCGCAATTGGGCATGACCGGGTATTGGCGCTGGTCAAAGCGGCGGATGTACTTGAAGCGCGGCGTGCGGATGCAGCGCTGGGGTTCGTAGTAGGTGTGGTAGTTCACTTCGGCGAGAATTTCGCGGCGGATTTCTCGCGTTTGGCCGTTTACCAGCGGTAGGAGCGAGGTGCCCTGCACGTGATCGGGCAATGCGATCCCGGCTAAAGCACAGACCGTCGGATAGATATCGACTTGGCTGACCAAGGCATCGACCATTTGGCCGCCGCTGAAGCCGCCCGGACCGCGTATCACCAGCATGACGCCAAGGCCGTGGTCGGTGAGGTTGCACTTCATGGTGGGAAAGGCAATGCCGTGATCGGTGGTGCAAATGACGAGGGTATTGTCGGCTAAACCGTTGTCCCGCAGGGCGGCGAAGACGCGGCCCATTTTGGCGTCGAGGGTGCGGGCCGCGTCGATGTATGCGGCCATGTCGCGGCGCGTCTCGGGCGTATCGGGGAAAGGCGCGGGGGGCCGCAGATAGCGTGGATCGGTGGGGTCCTCGCCGTGGGGCTGGGGCGCAAAACCGCGTCCTTGGCGATGGGTTTCGCTAAAGCCCACGTCTAAATAGAAGGGAGCTTGATGATCTTCGGCTAAAAAGGCGGCGGCTCGGGCCTCGGTTTTGCTATCTGGGGACTCTTGGGGCAATAGGCGGGTGAAGCCGCCGTCGTTGATGTCCGCTACCACGTGCTGGAAGCCGGCCATGGCCGTGGTGTAGCCGGCTTTTTGCAGGGTATGAGTCAGTAGCCGTTCTGGGTTGGGCAAGGTCCAGCCTCGGTTGACCAAGCCGGTCATGCCGCAGGAATGGGCCCACTGGCCGGTGAGCAGGCTGGCGCGGCTGGGCGAGCAGGTGGGGTTGGCGCAAAAGGCTTGGCGGAAGAGGACGCCTTCCTCGGCTAGCTGCTGGATATGAGGCGTGGGTATGGCGTGGCCGTAGGGTTGGACGTAGCGGCCGGTGTCGTGTGAGTGGATATAGACGATATTGGGGGCTGGCATGGGAACCTGCGGTTGTCGATGGTGCGGAGCGAAGGATCGCGCGAAAATGGCACCCGACGGGAATCGTGAACACCCGTCCGCGAGGTATCACTTTATTCCCTATCCCTAATAAATATAGATAGCGTTGTTGGACGGCAACCCTCCAAATAGCACTGTCCCAATGCGGCTATCCTCTGATGACCATCTCCGATCGGATGCTTTTTGGCGATGACGACGGCACCTTCCCAGACGCCACCTTCTCAATGCGGCTGACCACCTCCTCGACATCGGAGACATGGCTGACGCGGCCGTCCAGCCGACCGGCTGGACCCACCAAGAAATAGGAGGGTATGCTACGGACTTGGTACAACTGAGCCACCGCCGCTTGCCAGCCGCCCGGGGCGTGAACGTGGACGCCGGTCAGGCCGTGCTCATCAACTGCTTGGTGCCACTCGTCAGCGGGGTCCAAAGAGATGTTCAGGAAGACGACCTTCTGGTCTTGGGTCCGCTGTTTGATCTCTTCTAGATGGGGTACCGCCTCAATGCACGGGCTGCACCAACTCGCCCAAAAGTCTAGGAAAACCGCTTGCCCTCTGAAATCGCTCAAGGAGACGCTTTGCCCTTGGAGATCGTCGAGGGTGAAGTCCGGGGCGGGCTGGCCAGGTTTGACCTTGGATGCTTCCCGCACGACCTCTTCGACGACCTCGGTGTATTCGGGATAGGGGTTGTCCTGGAGAAATTCGGCCCAGCGTTGTTCACCTATGTTAAACAGGCCGTATTGGAAATCCCTGACGATTTCCCCGGCGAGAAAGAAGTATAGGACTTTGCCGTGCAAGGTCCGCTTGGCATGATTGTAGGGAACGTAGATTTCAAATAGGTTTCGGCGTTCCTCAGTGGCCATCTGCTTAGTGGCGGGCTGGTCGTTCCACTCTATCCAAAGGCGCAGGAAATTGCGCGACAGAAAGGTGCGGTAATCGGAAGTGCCGATAGCTGTTTCGTCAACTAGTTCAACTTGATCGAGGATGTCGTAATAGTCCTTGGGGAGGGCTTCGTTCTCCCGTCCGTTTTGCCTCTCGTAATTGCGCGGATAAGAGACCAGTTCTTTGGCCCAATCATAGGTGATTTCGGCGCGGTAGTAATCGACGAAAGCCGGTGTGAGTCCTCCTTGGGCGCACCCCTCGTCCAGAAAGCGAGTCATTTCCAAACGCCGCTGGTCGATCATTTTGCGAAAGGCATCGACCTCCAGGTCTTTGTAGTTGATGCGCAGGAAGTCGGGGAAGCGAGACCGCAGGGCGGCGAGGAACTGGTTGTTGGCCGCGCCCTGACCGGAGAAGCGGAGAGATTGAGGCAGGTCGAGCAAGTCCGCGTCGATGTGCAATTGGTCGCCCGGTTCCAGAAAGAGCTTGACCTCCTCGTCGAGATTGACCGAAGCCATTTGCGCTTCCGTAAACGGCAGTTCCACCGCAAGACAGCCCTTTTCGTCGAGAGGGACTTCGACGGTGACGGGCGTATGGTAGATGGGCGTTTGCTGGTACTCGAAGGAAATGCTGCGACGCCCTGCAGCATTGGCTAGCGTGGCGATGACGCGGGTCGAGGGCGGGGGCATGAAAATCTCCTCTCTTGGGGGTGCGGCTTGTGTACAGGAGCCAAATTTCGTATCTCGCTTCCAAGTGCCCAACGTGGGTGCTCTACGTGAATCGGAGATGGGATTTTTCGGGACTCGATCAATGCTACTCGGGCATTGATCACACTAATCAAAGGAGGTCCATTGTGACCGATAACAGGGAAGTTATGCTGCAGAATTACACTCGGCGCGAATTCCGCCAAGCTCTTGAGGCAGGGCAATTCCAGGCCGCTATCATCCCCACCGGCAGCATCGAGCAGCACCTCGAACACCTGCCTTTTGAACACGATATCGCCTCGTCGACTTGGGTGGCGCAACAAACGGCCCTGCGCATGTACCCAAAGGTGATCGTGGCCGTGCCCATGGCCGTAGGCATTTCCGAGCACCACATGAAGCACAAGGGCAGCCTCACGGCCAAGCCGGGCTCGTGGCTGGCGGTACTCTTCGACGCGGTGGAATGTTTTGCCCGCCACGGCATTGAGAACATCCTAATCCTCAACGGTCACGGCGGCAATGTGCAACCCGTGAATAGCATACTCCGTCAGTGGCGTCTCTTTTTCGAATCCACAGCTCCGGGAGTGAATCTGCACTTCCATCCCTATTGGAACTTAATTCCGCGGGCGCTCATCGACGAGCACATGACCACCAAGAGCGCTCCAGGGCACGCCCAGGAATTCGAGACCTCGCTGGCCATGCACATGTTCCCGGAGAAAATCCGGCAGGACGCCATGCAGGACCAGGAGGACCGGACGCCCCTGGAGGCCGATGCGGAAAAAGGCAGGATTTTGTCCGAAGAAGCGGTCAATCGGGTAGTGGAATACCTCGAGGCGATGATGGAAGGGAAAACCCTACTCGATGTAGGAGAGCGGTACTAGAAGCCCACAGAACCACAGTTCAAATGTGGGGCCCGCGCTCCCGGATGACGCGGATCGCCAGATCGGGATCGACCTGTACAATCATCTCCGGTTCAATGGCCAAGTTGCTGATCTCAAATCCGCCCAAAGCACTGCGGCCGTGCCAGCCGGAGCGGCCGTCGGCTTGGCCCTCCTTGGCGCGACGCGACAGGGGGCCGCCGAATACATCGTGCCAGACTTCCGTGTATCCGTCCACCACCCGGGGAGCGTTGGTAAAGGACTCTTCGCGGTGGGCCGAATGCACCATGCCGATGCACTTGACGCAATACCAGACGTCGTTCAGCGTGCCAAAGGGGTGCAGACCCCAGTGCAGCACGCAGATGTGCTTGTGACCCACGTCCCTACCGGCCTTGTATCCTTTCTCTACCGAGGACTCGTCGTTGGTGACCGGACCCTCGCCAGCTCCCGACCCAGAAAAAAAGAGCAAGCCGGAAGGAGTGAAGATGAGTCTGGGAATGCGGTTGGTCTCGGGAGCGATGGCGTCTTCTCTGCGGCCTAGGTCGATGCCGAGTTCTTCGAGGCGTTCGTACACATCGTAGTCGCGTTGCCAGCGTCCGGGCAGTTCGAGTTGCATGAGAACCTCCTTTTGGTTTTCACATGGTATTAATTTCTGGAGAGGCTGTCCAGCAGTGTTTCCGGCAGGGCTTTTGCCAATCGGTCTGGGAAGACTTTGACGCGGTCCCCATACCGCTGGCGCAGATCGGCGATCCACGCGTCAAAGCGCTCTTTTTCCAGCGCCTTCCTCAGGGCGACCTCCGCCCTCCTGCGGGCTAGCTCAAAGGCTTCCCGCCGAAACATCGCTCCGTTTTCCTCGTAGAACCGCCTGACATCCGCCTCGTCAATGGCGATCTGGTCGATGACTTCCCGCTGTCTTATACCCCTGACCAGCAATTCCCGTCTGGCTTTCTCGACCCACTTTACCACCTCGGGATCTTCCGGGAGGTCGAGGCGCTCGGCGGCTGCCACAAAGAGAGCGGGCTGCTGCAAAAAGCGGCGTCCGAGCAAGCTGATAAAGACGCTGTCCAGCAGGGCCCGAGGCGCTCTGATCCTGTGCTGGCGCAACACCGCCATGTAGTCCGCCAGAGAAATGGCCCCACCCTCGTAAGTGAAGAGTGGGACGCGCTTTTCTGCGTCGGTGAGCTGCAACTTGCCGCTCTCTCCTAAGGCCGAGCCTTTATCCCTTAGCAGAGTCGTCCCTGCAGAGACCGGTTGCCAGTTGAATTCGCGTGCCAGAATGTCTGCTTGCTCCTCTTCGAGGGTGCGTTGCTTTTCTTCCCGCAACTGCGTCTTTATGCTCTCCCGGTGAGTCTGCAGATCTGTGGACCGGTCTTCTAAAAAGCGGACTAGGTGATAGTTGCGGCCCCGGCGCAGAGGGGGCGATACTTGGCCGGTGCTAAGTGTGTCGAATACCTCTGCGGGGATCCCCAATAGCCGTTCGGAAGCAGTCCGGGTGACGAATCCTAACTCGCCTTCCCGCAGGGCCGACCAAGTGTCGAGCGAATGCTTTCTGGCCAACTCGCCAAAATCGCTTCCGGCTTCGAGTTGGGCGCGGATCTGCTGCGCTTGCTCCTGAGTCCGCACCAAAATGGCGGTGGCCCGGCGCTCCCGCGCCATATCCTGTCGGTCGAAGAACTGGCGGATCTCCTCTTCGGACACTTGTATCCGGGGCAGGATCTCCTGGTCGCGATAGCGGGAGAGGAGGTGGTCTTTCCTTTTCTGGTCGAGTGTTTTGAGCAAATCGGGGTCCTGATCCAAGCCTTTTTCATAGGCCTCGAGAAGCGCGATTTCCCGGTCGACCAAAGTCTGTAGATAATCCTCCCGGGCCCGCTGTCCTTCTTCATCGCTGACCAAGCTCGGCACGAGACGGCGCACGAAGTGGCGAAGTTCCTCGGCGGTAATTTCCCTAGTTCCAACTATAGCCACGGCCGTTTCCTCGTGGTCTTGGGCACAGGCCGTCAGCAGAACCACCATCAGTACGAGCCGCGCCCAAGGCGAGATCCAGCGCTCCGGCGCAACAGCCAGTCCCATTTTCGCTTCCTCGACTCAAAGTGGGCGGACAGGTGTGTAAAGAAAAGTAGGATGGGCCAATAGGTGTATCAAGATATAAGGTATTTCTAGCCGAGGGTAAGAATTTGGTTGAACCCTAGGCTGAAAGTAAATATATTGGGGAGAAATTCCGCAGCTATTAGGCGTACGGCCTTTGTAAAGGTCGTCGTAAGTATGACCTAAGTACCAGAAAATAATCAATATATATTTCTCTAGGTCGATTTCCTAAGTCCCTTCCCTTGGGGCTATTCAGGGCCCTTTAGGGAAAGTCATCTGGTCTATTTGCACTGGTGTAGCGGATGGACTATTTACCCACTTCCTCAAAGGAGTCGAAACGAGATGAGATTATTTTCTTCTATCCTAGTGCTGAGCCTGGCGGTCCTGTTAGGGGCAGCGCCAGCCACGGCTGATGCGCCGGATTACTTCGCCATCCACATTCCAGCCGGAGTTGCCCAACAAATGGAGATTGATGGGGAACTCGGCGACTGGAGTTGGTTCCCCAGTTACGCCATCATTCCCCGGGACGCGCTGCTCAGCCGTGCCGGCCCGGACGGGCTCGACTTGAATGATTTCGACGTCACCATCTGCGTGGCGTGGACTGGCACCGACGAGGGCAACCAACTCTGGTTCGCGATCAACACGTTCGACGACTTCTACGATCGCGACTTGCTGCGCGGCAGCCGCACGGTCGGCGACGACGGCTGGACCTTTGCTGCGGATCCCGATCACAGTGGCGGCGGAATCGATCCGGACGGGGTGTACAGCAACGGCCAGGAGTGGACGTTTCAGGCGGCCGGAGATGCGGATGTGTTTGTCCTGCAGGGCTTCAGCGATAGCTACTCTCAGTTCTGGGCCAACCAGCCGCCCCACCTCGTCTTCGCCACTGGCCCGGCCAGCGACAAGCCGTGGAGCCACGGCGATGAAAATGTGACCATTAACTACGAGTGGCGCATGACTTTGTTCTCTTTCTTCGACGCGGCCGTATCGACCGGCGAAGGCGGAGCCGAGACCAGCACAGTCATGGATCTGACTGAGAACACGAAGACCCACCTCATGTTCCAGGGCGACGACTGGGACGGCGGCGACAGTTGGGACGGTGCTTGGGCCACATCGAACGAGAGCGGAGCGACCGGCAACGGGGATTCCATGAATAGCTTCACCCTCATCGTCGACCCCGATGTCGAGGCCGCGGCCCCCACCGCGGTCGAGTCGACTACCTGGGCTCGCATAAAGTCCAGTCTCGCAGACTAACGGCTCATCTGTACCTATCCCGGGATTCCACCCAGCGCGGGGAATGTCTCGGGGCTCGAGTACCAGCGGTTCGGCCGGAATACCGGCTGGACCGCTGTATCGTATGAAAGAGTGATCTATGCTGAGATGTGCGCATTTGCTCCTGCTCGGCACGGGCATCTTTCTGTCGAGTGGCTGCGAAAAAGAGATCGATCTGTCGACTCTGCCAAAGGACACCGGGGAAGGTGAGCCCAGCCGCTTCATCAAGTTCGTCAATTCCTTCCGCGGCGAGGTAGAGGTGAATATCGCCGCCTGCTTCCAGAGATTCCGCCTCTTGTCCGACCAAATCCAATCGATCGAGTGCCTGATCGAGGAGGATGTCAATGCTTTCGACGTCGTCGTCGTGTGGCTGGATCCACCCGTTGGACAAGGGTATGCCCCGCCTCCGCCCAAGACCGTCACCGTGTCGTACGGGCAGGTCGTCGAAATCAGGACCGTCCCGGGAGGGACGGGTAGTGGCTTCATTATCCTAATCGACGGTCGTCGCCAGAACTGAACAGAGCCGGCATGGGAATACTGCGCGTATTTCTCATCCTAGCACCAGCGGCCATGCTGGGCGGCTGTGAAGAGGAGATTCCGCTCTCTACCGAGACGACCCGCGCCGGAGAAGGAGCGGTCGAACTCCGGGTCGTCAATTCGTTTATCGACGAAATGGAGATCGCTATCGCCGCCTGCCAGCAGAGCGCCCGGATCGAGGCCAAGAGCACGGCGGTGATCGAATGCCTGCTCCGAGATACCTCGACGCCATTTGAAGTGGAGATAGCTTGGCCCGGTACCCCCCTGAACGCGCAAGGTGAGTCATCCTTCCCCCCGCAGACAGCCCTTGTGGTCCCCGGCCAGATCATCCGCATTGGCATCGCACCTGAAGGGGTCGAGGGTGGATTCACAATCAAGGTTGCCGCACAGTGAGTCGCGCCCGGTACATGGCCATGCCGTCTAAATCCCTCTTGCTGATTGCCCTCTTGGTCGGAGCATCCGCGGGCGCCCGGGAAGTACTGGTTTTTGGCGGCAGTGAGCGTCCGTGGCAAGCGTGGGGTACTCTGCGCGCCATCGACTTGACGAGTCGTCCAGGTTGGCTACAGCCCGAGCGCATATCGCCCGACGAAAATCTCAGCTTGAGGGCCCTGGCCGAGGGCGGCAATATCGACAGCCCGCAGCCTTCGGTCCAGGGGCTGGCCGATCCCCAGACCGGCCTGGGGGCGCTGATTGACGGAGAAATCGCCACGATTTTTCCCATCGAGCACTCTAGACAGATCGGGGGGCGCATCATTCTGGATCTGGGCCGGGTTTTCAGTGGTGTCTATCAGATTTCGTTCTATCCCCGCATTGAGCAGGGAGACCGATTTCTGCGGGGATACGAACTGTACGTCAGCGACGAAAGCGACCCGTTGCGGGGCGATCCAGTCTGGGATTTGGTGGCCCGAACGACCCGCAACGAACGCGAAGTGGTCACAGTCGACATCGCGCCCCGCTATGTCCGGTGGGCTATGCTGATATTCACAAGTCCTCTGCCTTGGGAAATCGCCGAGTTGGAAGTCTATGGCCAGGGCTTTGCACCGCGGGCGGTGTACACGTCCAACGTCATCGATTTAGGCGGCCTAGCCACCCTCGGAACGCTGACTTGGGCAGCCCAGACCGATGCGGGCGGCACAGTCGAGGTGATCACCCGCAGTGGCTCAACAGTCGATCCCTACCTCTACTACCGGCGCCGGGGGGCTACGCTCGAAGAAGTGAGCAAAGACCAGTACGATAACCTAAAGGAAAAACAGCGGGTAAAACGGCCCGATCTGGCAAACTGGAGCCCCTGGTCGCCACCGCACACAACGAGTGGCTCGCGCATCCGCTCGCCGGCACCCCGGCGCTATTTCCAGTTTGCCGTCGAATTGGTCAGCGATCGCTTTGCAGCGGCGGCTCAGGTGGATTCGCTCGCCTTTGAAATTTCCTCTCCGCCACCAGCCCACGAAGTAGTGGCCGAAATCGAACCGAAATTCGTCGTCGCCGGGGAGACAACGCCCTTTACCTACCATGTGCGACCGCGCATCCTCGATGACGATGCGGGCTTTGATGCCGTGGAACTGTCCACTCCGACCCTAGCTCGCCTGAGAGAGCTGACTATAGGCGGTACACCAATAGAAGACTTTACCTGGGAAGCGACGGATTCTCTACTGACGGTGCGCTTTCCGAATCATCCCGTCGTAAAAGACGGGGTACTGGTAGAATTGAAATTCGATGCCAAGGTGATCGAATTCGGCACCCTTTTTTCTTCCCGAGTGTTCGCCAGCCAGTCCACTGAACTAGCCCAAGATGTCCTGCCCGGCGATGCCAGCATCGAGCTCAATACCAATCACTTTGCGGTCGAGTTGGAATTGGACAATACCATTCTAGGCGACTTGGCCATTGCGCCCAACCCCTTTACACCCAACGGCGACTCACTCAATGACCAGATACGCATTCAGTACAGCATATTCAAACTCGTCCAACCCGTATCCGTCGAGGCGGCTATATACGACCTTGCGGGGAGGCGAATTCGGGCGCTTTTCAATGGCTTGCAAAGCAGCGGTTTTCACGCGGTGGAGTGGGACGGCAGAGAGGGCCAAGGGTCCTTAGCCGCACCAGGGTTGTACATATGTCGCATAAGCGTAGATTCGGCCACGGGAGCCAACGAAAGGGCCGTGCCTGTGGCTCTGGTCTACTGAGAGGACGGGAAGGTGGACATGGGCACGGGGCGCGCCAGCAGAATTTTGTACCGCACAGCGAAGATGCTCGTCGTTTGCGCCGGCCTCTTCCTCCTCAGGCCCTGGAGTGCGCCGGCTGGTGAAATCCGCTTCAGCCGCTCGTCGCAGTGGCGCGAGTGGAGCGCACCCGAGGGAACCATCGCGATTTCGCCGGCCGGCCGAGTCAGCCCGGTCTTCATCCGCAAAACGATCAACGCCGCGCGCAATGCCGACCAGTTCGCCGTACTGGGCGACTTCGGGGACGAAGAAGAGCGCTTGGGCGGCATAAGTGGGGCTGGCACGAATCCCGCACTGGCCGGTCGCATACTCGACGGCGACGAGGAGACGTTTTGGACCCCTGCCGTCGGCGCTGCCCTCGACGACTGGTGGGTGGAAGTGGATCTGGGTCGGGCCGTCTCTGCCACGGAGATCGCAGTAAAATTCGCTCGCTCGGGCAATCCTTTCAGCATGTTCCAGGTATTTGTCTCTACGGGCGAGGAAGCAGTCTATTTCGGCTCTGGACTTAAGAAATACAGCTTGTTAGCCGAGACGACCCGTCCCAATACCCAGTACGAACTCACCTATCCGCTCTTGCCGCAGGACGTGAAATTGAGTGGTCGAGGCGAGCTGACCTTTAGGCAGTTCGTGCGCTTTGTTTTGTTCCGGGCCTTGCGCACAGGCGAGAATCCGCGCTTGGCCGAAATCGAGGTCAGCGCCTTGGGCGACAATATCGTCTTGGGTAGCGAGCAACGGGGTGGCGGTGCGCTCATCGCACCGGCCGGAGGCGACGAAAGCGAGCCACCGACCTTTGCTTCGGATATCATAGACGGGAATTACAATACGGGCTGGAATTCCCTGGGCTATTTCTTCGGCGACCCCAAGCGGTGGGGGTGGGTCAATATAGACTTGGGAACCCTATTCTGGGTAGACCATGTGCGCATCATCACGTCTTTCGAGTTCACCGGTAAGCGCAATGTGCCGGTCTTCGGGTACAAACTCTTTGCCTCGGACGGGACGCGCAGCAGCGGCACCGGCGCGGGCGAGTTTGTCGATTTCGACGACCTAGTCTGGGAGGAGATTGCCGAACTCGAAGCCAATCCCGCTCCCGAGCGCTTCATCTTTGAAGAGCACCTGACCCCGCGCAAGGTGCGCTACCTGTTCTGGTCGAATCGCAACCAGCGGCGCACGGGCGTCTCGACCGTGCGGGAGATCCAGGCTTTTGGGGAGGGTTTCATTCCGGGCGTCACCTTGACCTCCGGCTTGATCGATCTGGGCGGTGCCAAAAACCTGACGGCCATCCACTGGAGCGGAGAGACGCCGCCGGCCACTAGACTGGCGGTGCGCACGCGCACGGGTAATGAGCTAGGCGAGAAACTGCACTACTTCGACAAGGAGGGCAATGAATACACTGAAAAGGCTTGGAAGAAGCTGCCGCCCTTCAAACGCGAGAAAGAGCCCACAGTCGAACTCATCCCGGGCGCGGGATGGAGTCCGTGGAGTCTGCCCTACGAGTATTCGGGTGCACGCTTTCAATCGCCCAGCCCCCGCAGCTATGCCCAGATACAAGTGGAGTTGAGCAGCGATGATCCGCAGCGGGCTCCAGCCCTGTCCAGTGTGGCGCTCGAATTCACGGATCCGGCGGCCGAACAGATCGTCGCCGAAATCGTCCCCTGGGTAGTGACACCGGGACAGACGGAAGAATTCTCCTACTTCATCCGTCCTAGTTTCGGGTCCGGGACTCGCGGTTTCGACCAGATTTTGATTCGCGTTCCGACCGATCCTGTCTTTCGGGGTCTGAAACTAAACCACGAGGAGACAGATCCCGTTGCCGTGCGGGCCGCGGCGGACTCACTGGTGCTCACCCTGCCGACTGTGGTGCAGGCCACGCAACTGATCGAGGTGAATTTCGCCACCCAAGTCTTCCTCAATGCCACCCTCTTTGAGGGCTTTGTACGGCGCTCGGCCGAGCCGAACTCTTGGCAACAGATCGATCCGGGCGATGCGAGCCCGGACGATCTAGGCGACGACCTGAGAGTTTTTCTACCCGCCGGCAGCAGCGGTCTCCAAACCCCGACAATCAATCCATCGGTGATCACCCCGAACGGAGATGGGCGCAATGAACAGTTGACGGTGCGCTTTGCGCTGGTTGGCCTGGAGGCGTCCCGCCAACTCCGGGCCGCCGTGTACGATCTGGGTGGTCGACTGGTCGTCCGGCTGCGCGACCAGTCCGGGTCTAGCGGGGAGTACGCCCTTGTGTGGGACGGCCGCGATGGGGCGGGAAATATGGTGCCCCCTGGGGTGTACCTGTTCCGCCTGAGCATCGACAGCGATAAGCCGACGAGGGCGTTTACGCGACTCGTCGGGGTAGCCTACTGAGGCGGTTTTCCGTGACCTACTGCAAATACATCGCAATCACAGTGGCATTGCTCGCGGCCGTGCCGCCACCGAGCCGGGCGCAGGCCCTGAACCCGACGGGAGCCCAAACCTTTTTTGCGGCCATTGATCCCACCATCCAGAAGTGGTATCGCCCCCAGCAACTCTACGCCGAGTACAAGTGGGACTGGTGGCAGTATTCCAATTATGCCAGAGTCCCCTACCAGCGCTACGTGGATACCGAACTGGAGGGCACCCGCTGGTACGACCTCTATGGGAACTACGTGACCGAGGGGTGGCGGATCTACCGCTGGACCCAGGAGCAGCCTACGACCTTCGGCAGCGACATCCTCAAGAGCAGCCGCTTCAATTCTTGGTTCAACAGGCTGGTCGTGACCCAGGTCCAAAGGGGCCAGTACTACTTTGCCGTGACGGTCGGCGATGAGATCCGCACGGCCCTGACCCCTTTTACTTTTTCCAAACCGGCCTTCAATGGGGTCCAGGTCGATCTCCAGTCGGACAAATACGCAGCGACCTTGCTCATGTCCCGGGTCAACCTGCCCATAGCGCTCGAAGGGGGGGAGGTAAACGAATCGAAGATCACCGACTTCAACAACTTGCTCGGCTTCAGGACGACGGTGCAGATCGGGGATTTCGTCCAGATGGGCGGCACGTATGTCAATGCCCATCTAGGGCGGACTTCGCCGGATTTGAGTCTGGCCGGGATCCGCGCGGGAAACTTGACGACCGAGCAGAATCGCGACGTCATCCGCCAAGTGCAAATCCGCATCAGCGACGATTCGCCGGGAGACGGCGAGGGTGGAGCCATCCTCTTTTCCGAGCGCGTTTTTGCGAATGCGGATACCGAACCCCTCGCTATTGCCCCCCTAGTCGAGGGCGGCACTCCGCGCCGCGGGGCCTTGGTCGCCGACGGAGCCGAGCAGATCGTCCTGACCTACGCATTCACCCAGCCCGAATTGATCCGCAAGTTAGTCTTTGAACTGGTATTGGCCAATGACTACTTGGTGGAGGTGACTTCCAACCTACAGACCGATTTCTCGGACCAACCCGTGTACCTGCCGGTGGCCAAGTCCGCGCGGAATGTTCAAGACGGCTCCAATCAGCGTCTCGTCCGCTTTGACTACGGCCTGCCGACGGCCAACGAAATCTACGGTATGACGCTCGAAGTCCAGGATGTCGCCGGACTCGACATCTTGGCTGAGTGGAATAACAACAATCAGTGGCGCCGCCTGCCCAATGTGAATTTCGAAAGGCATGTGCGGGCCGCGAACACTGCCCAGGTCGGCTACCTGACCGCGCGCACCACGAGTCGGTACTATCCGTGGTTCGCGTACGGCGAAATTTTCACTGTGGACCAGGACTACTCCACGTCCATGTACATCCAGGATCAGCAGGGCAAGCTCGACTACACCAACAAACTGCGCGGCGTGTACGAATTTGTCGACGACAACGACGACCAAGATCGCTTCCCCGACTGGCGCCGGGCCCAGCAACCCAACGAAAGTCAGCGCCGCTCCATCTCCGGCGGACCCAGAGGCGGGATATTTCCCGGTCTAGACGAGAACAACGATTTTATCTCGGATTTTAACCAAAACGACAACACCCGGCCCGATTACGACGAACCCTTCCTCCGCTATACCGTGGACCCGCCCGAATTCCTCTTTGGCATCGACATGGACAACAACACCCTAATCGATCGCTTTGAGGACGATGACGAGGCCGACTACCCGTTTCAACGGGACCACCGCGGGTACAACGGATACTTGGGCCTCAATATTTTCCCCGGGGTCCAGCTGCTAGGGGGCTATTCAAACCAGTGGTTGCTGTCGGCCGACCGCCGCAGTCGCTTCTCCTATCTGCTCTTCAAAATGCAGCAGGACCGGGTCGCGTTGGGCCAATTCCGCTTTTTCTACCAGCTCAAGTTCGTCGAGGACAACATCATCGACGACCAATTGTTTTGGACGCAGCCGCCGGGTACGTTCGGCGTGAGCGAATTTCCCTTTGCAGATCCCATGCTGGCCCAAGACGCGGTCGTCAACTCGGTTTTTATCGGTTTCGACCAGGCTTGGGGCCGTTTCAACACGGCAGCCAAGGTCAAATACGAGAGCCTCGTTCAGCGCGGCGACAATGTCGCCCGGCTCACCCGGCCTGGGGAAGAACCGGAGATCATCGACGATTCCCATTTCCTCGGCCTAATCCACAAACTCGATTACTCTTTCCAACTCACTGAAGCGCTGGTATTCCACCCCAAATTGAAGAGCATGTACCGGCGCCAGACCGCCTATCTGGAAAGTGTGGGCAGCAAAAACAACCTGTCCGAGATCCTCTTTCTAACGCTGGCAGTGCAGTTGATGCCCAATCTCGAGCTGGAAGGTGGTACGGAATTGACCAAATTCTGGGATTGGGCCGACCAACCTGGGGCGCGGCTCGATTTTTGGGGTTGGGTCGGCGCTTTGCAGCTATCCGTCACTCAGGCGTATCTCGGATATCAGGTGACGATAAACCTGGGGACGCAAGTGCAGCAGCAGCGCTTTGAGGACCGGGAACAGAACCGCGTCGAATCGTTCCTCGTCATATTTGCCGGACTAGATTGATGGCCAGAAGACGTACTGTTGCTCTGTCCCTTGGCGCTTTGCACCGGACGGTTTTACTCCTCGTCGTAGGCTGCTGGACACAGGGCGTACCCGTGGACCTCTGGACAGTCGGCGGACAGGCCCGCCCTTGGAATACTGTCGGCACTCTGGAGCTGTTGAGCGACGCGCAGAGTTCCGGCTGGCTGGAGCCGCTCGAAGTGTCGGGCGAGAACCTCGCCCTCAACCTGCGACAGTTGGACTCGGCGCGGGTGCTGACCAACTACACTTGGCGAAAATTCGAGAGCCTGAAAAATGTAGTGGACGGCGACCGATTGAGTGGCTGGCCTCCCATCGAACTCGATATCGTCAATACGCGCGAGAACAACCCCTTTTTCGCCGTCGTCCTAGTCGTCGATTTGGGGGCACCCTTCGGTGTGGACCGCATTGCTTTCTCAGCGGTAGAGGGGCTTGAGTTCCGCTTTATCGAAGGGTTCCAGGTTTTTATCCAAGACGGCAAAGAGCCCGTCGCCTTTCCCCAAAGGCAGAGGAACTGGCACTGGTTTGTGCGCGATTGGGAGCTGGTTGCTGAGGTGGAGCAGACCGAGGGAAGCGCCGCGCATATCGAAATGCCGCCGCGCTTGGTGCGCTATGTGGCTCTCTCCGATACGATCAGCTTGCCCAGCGCCCGTCTCTGGCAACTCGGCGAGGTGGAGGTCCGGGGCAAGGGGTATGCCTCCTCAGCCACCTTTACATCCGAGATCATCGACTTTGGCGAGCCGGTCGTTTTGGGGGCCATGACCTGGGATGCGGTGGACGATCCCGGCAGTACCCTGCAGATTCGCACGCGGAGCGGCTCGACGCCCGATCCGAATATCTACCTCAGCTTTACGGGCATAGGACAAAACGGCCAACAGGCCGTATCGCGCAGCGCATACGAGGCTCTGCACCCCAAGGCGAGGGGGCCTATTGTGGCCGATACGAAAAATTGGACTCCGTGGTCCGCGCCCTATCCGTCCACTGGGAGGGAACCCGTGGTGGCCCCCAAACCTGCGCGCTATTTCCAGTTTGAGATCGACTTTGCCAGCGCTCTGCCGCTGTCGCGCTCCCGCATCGATTCTCTCGCGGTCGAGTTTTCGCCGCCCTTGGTCGAGCAGGTCGAAGGCGAGATTTGGCCCGCGCTCGTCTCCCCGGGCGAACTCGTGCGCTTCACCTATGCGCTGAGGCCGCGCGTGGGTCCTGGAGATCCCGGTTTCGACGGGGTGGAGATCGCCACACCTACCGCTGCGGTGGTGCAAGAGGTGAGGATCGCTGGCATAGGCTTGGACGATTTTGTCGCCGAGGTGGAGGAAAACCGTCTGCGCGTCTCTTTTCCCGGGCGCTTGATCGACCGGGATGCCATCCTAGTCGAAGTCGATTTCGACTGCCGCGTCTTTGTTGCGGGCACGCGCTTTGCAGGCCGAGTTTTCAACAGCAGGCGCGACGAGATGCCTCAGCCAATTGTTCCCGGCGATGTGCATATTGACCTCAATTCAGAGGATCTGCTCGTCGGGTTTGCCCCGGAAGAGCAGGGCAAGTTGCTGGCTGCGGTAGAGATCCACCCCAGTCCCTTTACGCCCAACGGGGATGGCGTGAACGATTGGGCGGAGTTCACCTATAACCTGTTTCAGGCCACGGTACCCGTTCCCGTTGAAATCGCAATCCACGACCTCTCCGGCCGCCTCGTCTGGCGCGAGGCAATGTTCCAGTCCAGCGGTTTCGGCCGCGTATTCTGGGACGGTAGGGATGGGTCTGGACAACTAGTAGCGCCGGGGGTGTACATCTACCGGGTTTCAATGGACGCTGCCGTCGGCGCGCAGGTCCGCGTCGGTGCGGTGGCAGTAGCATACTAGGAGAAGGTATTGTCGATGCGCGCTTCAGTTCCTTTTGGCTACAGACGATGGGCGTGTATTCTCGTCCTAACTCTCGGTCTCTCTAGCTGCAAGTACGGCTATCAATATTACGCCGATCCGCTGCGACCTCTCGATGAAGAGGGCCAAGCTGCCGGTATGATCGTCAGCGACGATGGGACGGTCACCTATGTGGCCGATCGGCTGGAGATAGCTGTGCGACCGTTTTCCGACCGCGAACTGAACAGGCTGTTTCCGGCTCAATCCCTCCAGGGCACGGAATCGACCAACCCCTATACCTTTGGCAATTGGCGCGATCCCTCCACGGGCACCACGCCCCGGCGCTTTACCGTCTTCCAGCTCAAAGTCAAGAACTATCAGTACCCGAAACTCCTGATCGATCCGGCAAAGAGTGCCATCATCAGCGAGAACGGCCGCCGCTACCCAGCTTTGAGCCAGACCGATATGGAAGAATACTACCGCAAGTACATCACCGGTTATGTCGGCCAACTCTACACCACTTTCCAGGGCCGGAAGGATCTGCTGAGAAGAACGCTGTACCCCGGCGGTGTGGTCTTCAGCGGGCAGGAGGTCGAAGGCTTCATCGCCTTTGCGGATCTCCACCCAGAGGTCCGCACAGTGCGTCTGCGGCTCGGCGATATCGCCCTGCGTTTTAACTTTCGCGATGAACCGATCGAAACGATCGCCATCGAGTACGCCTTTGACCGCGAGATTGGCTATTACTACCCCCGCGGAGAGCGAGAGCCCATTAAAAACTGAGGTCCATGCGATGAGCCAGCAGCCGGGGCTTCGGGATTCCGAACCGCCAACTGCATCCTCCGGTCTGAGTTACAAGGCATTTTTTTGGGGCTGTGTCCTCTCCCTATGCGCCGCGATTGGCGCGCTGCACTCGACCTTTATCAACGCCTCGTGGATGGCCCTCAATATCAGCGTGCCCATCGCCTTCTTCGTCTTTGCGCTCTTCGCGGGGCTGGTCAATCCCCTCCTCGGTCTGGTCCATCGACGGCTGATGTTGCGACGTGCCGAGTTGGGAAGCGTCTTCATCATGGCGATGATGGCGGCCACCGTGCCGACGGAGGGCTATGTCGAGCACATGGTGCCCAAAATCGCCAGTGTGTTCTACTACGCCACGCCCGAGAACGACTGGGT
The DNA here is from genome assembly GCA_965217585.1 of Candidatus Latescibacterota bacterium. Taxonomy (GTDB): domain Bacteria; phylum Latescibacterota; class UBA2968; order UBA8231; family UBA8231. The sequence continues at coordinate 7,008,011 of OZ244561.1, read as the reverse complement.
GGACCTGATCCACCCGTATATGAAGGGGTGGTTCGCGCCGCTGGATGGTGAGGCCGTGCAGCACTTTTTCGAGGGGTCGCCAGCCGGGGTGCCCATTCCGTGGGGGGCGTGGATACAACCGCTGTGCGGCTGGGCGCTGTTCTTTTTGACCTTGTGCTTCGTGATGGTGTGCACGATGGTCATTCTGCGGCGGCAGTGGATCGACCACGAGCGCTTGGTGTATCCGCTGGTGAAGCTGCCCATAGAGATGATCGAGGAGGACGGCTCGCTGATGCGGCCGTTTTTCCGCAATCCCGTCATGTGGCTGGGGTTCTCTATCCCGTTCGCGTTGCTGAGTCTCGATGCTCTGCACAGCTATTACAATTTCATCCCCGCGATAGTCCTCGACACCAGTATCCCCGTATTCCGCGACCTAGTGAGCCTGCGCCTCGCCCTCAGCTTTATGACCTTGGGGTTTGCCTATTTCGTCAACCTACAAGTGCTCCTGAGCATCTGGGTTTTTTTTCTGCTGACCACCGCCCAACAGGGCCTCTTCAGCGTCTTGGGCATCGCCATGAGAGAGCGACTGACCGGGTACGCCACTTCGGAAGCGATTGCAGCCCACGAGGGCATGGGTGCCCTGATTGCCTTTGTGCTCTTCAGTCTGTGGGTGGGGCGCAATCATTTGCGGGCCGTGTGCCGCAAAGCTTTTTTGGGGGACGCAGCAGTGGACGACTCTGGGGAGATGCTCTCCTATCGCACCGCGGTGTTCGGGACGATTATCGGCTTGGCTATCTTGGGCGCGTGGCTGACCCTGTCGGGACTGCCGGGTTGGTTGGTGCCCTGGTTTCTGTTCGTGGTCTTCGTCCTATTCGTGGGGTTGAGCCGTTTTGTGGCCGAGGCGGGCTTGGCGACCATCCGGGCGCCGATTTATCCACAGGCCTTTATGACCTCCACGGTGGGAACCACGGCCATCGGCGCAGAGGGCTTGGCGGCGCTAGGCATGACGTACGTGTGGATTTTGAAGGTGCGCATTTTCGCCATGGCCGCGTGCGCCAACGCGCTAAAGCTCGACGGAGAACTCCACGCGCGGGGGGGCGGACCGCGGCTGTTCTGGGCGATTGTATGGGCGGTGGTCATCAGTCTGGTCGGCTCGACCTGGTACCTCCTCCACCAAGCCTATACCTACGGCGGCATCAACCTGAACCAGTACTTTTTCGTGGGGTCGCAAACGCCCTTCGAGGATATAGCGGGGTGGATCGCCAACCCGATGGCGGTGAACTGGGAGGGATGGTTTTACGTGGCAGTAGGCGGTGGGGTCATGGTGTTGCTGATGCTGGCGCGGCACTACTTTTTGTGGTGGCCGCTGCATCCGGTCGGCTTGCCCATTGCCACGACTTGGGTTACCAACCAGATCTGGGTGAGCGTCTTCCTGGTGTGGCTCTTCAAGAGCGTGGTGTTGAAATACGGGGGGCCTGGATTGTACAGGCGGATTCAGCCATTTTTCCTGGGATTGGTCTTGGGTAATGTGGCTGCGGGCGGCGCGTGGTTTCTAATTGATAGTTCGACGGGCATGCAGGGAAATATCCTGGTCTATTTCTGAGCGAGGTGAATATGCACTACCGAAGATTGGGCAGGACTGAACTAAAGGTGTCCGAAATCGGCTATGGCACCAATATGCTGGGCCGGCGGGAACTGACCGAGTCCGAGCACATCGCCATGGTGCATCGGGCCATGGAACTGGGCATCAATTGCGTCGATACAGCGGACGTGTACCAGGAAGGGAGGAGCGAGATCATGCTGGGGAAAGCGCTGCAGGGACGCCGCGACCGGATGATTCTGGCCACCAAGGTCGGCAGTGTTATCCCCAGGGAGGGACGGGATATTTCTCCCGGGCATATTGAAGAGGCGGTAGAGGCGAGTTTGCGCCGGTTGCAGACGGATTATATCGATGTGTACCAACTGCACAGTCCACAGCTTCATCATCTGCAGGAGAACAATTGGCTGGAGGCCATGCAGAGCCTGAAGGAACAGGGCAAGATTCGCTACTGGGGGGCCAGTGTCAACCACATCGACGCCGGTGTCTGGCTGCTGGAACAGGACCTGATTGACTCGCTGCAGCCCACCTTCCACATGCTCTACCACGATATGGCGGACGCTATGTTCGGGCTGGCGACCGAGCGGGATGTGGGCGTCGTGGTCAAACAGGGTCTGGCCCGGGGCTTGGTGAGCGGCAAGTATGCGGCCGACCACGCCTTCACGGGAAGTGGCTGGCACGAACAAGGGGCGGTGGTGGCCCACCAGATCATTTTGCGGAAAGTGGAAGAACTTCGGTTTCTCGAGCGGGCGGGGCGCAGCCTAGCCCAAGCCGCCCTCCAGTACCTCCTGAGTTATCCAGTGGTGTCGACCATCATCGCCGGGGCCAAGCACATCGAGCAGTTGGAAATGAACGCCGGAGCGTCCAATGGAATAGGACTGGCGGGGGAGGAACTGGAACGGGTGAAGGCCGTTTTAGGACGGACTTGACCTGTAGCTGCCCGCAAGCACAATTCGTCTGCTCGGTCAGGGAATTTTGAGAAGGCTTCTCAGGTTGGAGGAACCAAGGCGGGCGGGTGCTGCAAATGCCAATCGGTCAGGGACTGATACGCGCAAGCCACGGACAGGATCTTGTTTTCCTCGTAGGCCCGGCCCATGATCTGCAGTCCGGTCGGCAGCCCGTTGTCGTTGAAACCATTGGGCACGGAAATGGTCGGCAGCCCGGCGCTGTTTCCCACGGCGCCGATTACATCCTTGAGCACCCCGCGCGCCGGGTTGCGGAAGGGCTGGTCAATGGGCGAAGCCACTGTGAGCCGTCCGGGAGCAAGTAGGGCATCGTACGGACTCATCACCTCGTCAATCTCCCGGCAGATCACCGAGCGCAGGCGCAGGGCTCGCAGATAGTCTTTGGCCAGCACTGCGGCGCGGCCGTACGGGCCATAGTGGTCTTCGGGCGCGGTCAGTTCCGCGGCTTGGCCGCTTTCGGTGAACTCTTCAAAGGCGCTGGCCGATTCGGCCATCATGATGATCCGGGTCACCTCTTCGTAGGGCATATCCGGGAACTCGACCTCGTCGATGGTGGCAATCGCTTTGAGCACCTTGAGTGTTTTTTCGAAGTTGGTCCGCACTTCTTCCTCGGCACCATCCGCACCGCCCTTGAGCACTCCCAGCCTGAAGGGCCTGTCGGTCTGGACTCGGTACCGGAAGGGCCGGGTGGTCGAGCTTGGATCTTTTGGGTCGTGCCCGGCAATACTCTCCAGGACTAGGCCGCAGTCATCGGCATTCAGACACATGGGTCCCACCTTGTCCAAGGTCCAGCACAAGGCCAATCCTCCGTGGCGGCTGACGCGGCCGTAGGTCGGGCGCAGGCCGGAAATGCCGCAGTTGTTGGCGGGCCTTATAATGGATCCCCAGGTCTCCGAACCGATGGCAAAGGGCACCAGGCCGGCGCACACTGCCGAGGCCGAGCCACTCGACGAACCCCCGCTCCAAGTAGTGCGATTCCAGGGATTGATGCCCGGGCCGGTAAAGGAGGCATCGGGCTGGCGGTAGACCATGATCCCGGCCAACTCCACCAGGGCGAGCTTGGCCACTAGAACAGCCCCGGCCTTTTCCAGGTTCTGGACCACGGTGGCGTCGTAGTCGAATGTCTGATCTTTGAGCGGTGCTGCGCCATAGGAAGTGGGAATCCCCGAGGTAGCAAAGGCGTCCTTGAGGCCGTAGGGTATGCCGTGCAAGGGGCCTTTGTAGTTGCCCGCAGCGATCTCCTCTGTGGTCCGGCGGGCCTGTTCCTCGGCTCGTTGCCGAGTCATCGTGACGACCGCGTTGTACTTGGGTCCCAGATTTTCCAGACGATCTAGGAAGACCTCGGCCAATTCCACCGGGGAGACCTGCCGGGTGCGCACCAGCCCGGCCAGCTCTCTAAGAGGCATGAAGACCACATTGCTATTCACGGTTCATGGCTCCTTGCGGTAGGGCGTGAAGACCAAGAAGGGTTCGTCTCGCGGATCTAGCTCGACGGCTCTCAGGACGTGCGCTGCCTCCAAGTTGCTTTCCACCATCTTGTGGACTTCTGCCAATTCTTCTGGAGTGAGCCGGTCGCCGTACTGGCATTTCACCATGTTGAAGAGGTGATCGGCTTCGTTTTTAATGGATTTCTCGTCGCTCATCTGAAGATCTCTGACTGTTATGGCAAGAAAGGCACCGGTATTTTGTCTCCATGCCAGGGGAAGGCATAGGTAGGCCGATTGGCAAAGCGCCGCATCCTCGCCTCCAGGCGAATATTGGTGCCCGGTGGGAGCTGGATTGAGAAGTGCTTTGAATCAACGGGAATGATTTTTGTCTCGGCCCTGTCCCGACCTTCTTCCTCGAAGCGCAATTCAGTGAAATGGTGTTCTCCGAAGGCCCCGGCCTGCACGATCAGGTTGCGCGTCTCGCTGGTATTGAGGTTAAAAAGCTGGATACCGACCTTCTCGGATGCGAGCTCGTCGACTAGGGCGGCCACATCCGGGGGCAGACCCGGCCGGGCGCGCTCCGCATCGAAGTAGCGCACGGTGGCGCGCAATAGGCCGCCGTTGTACACCGACTGCGGCGCCCCCATCATCACCTGTGTCAGACCCTTGGTGAAGACCGGATTGGGGGGACAGAAGTTATCCGCGATCAAGGTGGCCGCATCCCGCTCTTCGTTCTGTATAATCTCCAAGGCGGCCTGGGCATTCTCGTACTCGGCCCGTAGAATCTTCTCGGGCCAGTCCGGATTCTCGCCGTCGTAGTATTGAAAGCGGGCCAGTTCCGTGGCGCCGTGGTTTTTTTCCCCTTCGATGGGGACCTCGTTCCAGTCTCGCTCTTGGTCGGTCTTCCGTATCCGCTCGATTAGCGCGTAGTCCTCGGCCGCCATGGAGGCGTGATAGAGGTGGGCCAGTTCCTGCAGGCGGAAGGCTTTGAGGTGCCCCCTCTCGGGGGAGGGATCCCACTGGTAATAACCCCATCCCTCGGGGGTGTGCCGGGTCGCCAAAAGAAGCTGGCCGTCCTCGCGGGTGATGGCATTGTCCAACAGGACGTTGATCTGCGAGCGCAGCAGATCGAGGTACCCGGCATCGCCGCTGAGCAGAAGGGCACACTCGGCGGCGATGGTGAGCGAATGGAACAGGATGTTGAAGCCGCAGTAGGAATTCCAGCCGTAGAGCCCGCCCCACCAGTTGCCCCGGCGATTCTCGCCGATCTTGCCGGTGGGCCCCACATTGTCCGGCATGATGCCGTTGTTGCGCCGCATCCGCTCCATCCAGGCATCGGTGTAGTCCAGGACCCACTGTTTGTACTTGTCCTCTCCGCTGTAGAGGTAGGCATTGGTGACTAGGGCAGTGGCACCGAGGCTATTGGCTACGTCGCCGTTGAGCACGATCTCCTCGAACAGCTTGACAATCTCTTTCCGGCGCCCGGGGTTTTCGTGCCAGTCCGGCTTCAGGTCTTCGACTGCCGGGTAGAGGGAGGCGCGAACCCCGTAGTAGCGGTAGTCGTCTCCGGTCCCGCCTTGGAGCCAGGAAATCACGTGCTCGACCGTGGTCTTTAGGTAGGGGCCCCTGCTGGTCTGGATTGGAGAGCGGAAGACCTTGTGCTCGGGATCGTAGTTGGGGGCTTCAGGATCTTCGCCCATGTGGATGGCGGCAAAGCGCTGGGCGCGGCGCACGTTTTCCGAAATGGTGGGATCGGCCACGCCAAAGTCGTAAAAGGCCATATTGCCTTCGCCTAGGTGGTGCCACTCGGCTCCCCCCGGCTCGCCAGCGGTGGAGTACTCGTTATGGATCTGTGGTATAAACCGCGGATGCACCCGGCTCACGATGCTATCGTCGAAGAAGCGGGAGGTGGCGTTCCACTGCTGCAGGGCCAAATCCAGCACCCGCTCATCTGCGCCCATGGCGTAGAACAGGCCCCAGTTATAACACTGTTCGTAGAGGTCGTCCACGCAATCGGCGTAGTAAAAGACCCCGCCCTTTTCGGCGTACTGCTCGACCATCAGGGGCGCGGCCGCCTCCATGGTCTGGATCAACTGGCGCTGCAAGAGCGCCCATGTAGGCGGCGGCGAAACTCGGGTTGCCTGGATTTGGATTTCGGGAGCCATGGGAAAATTCCTTTCCGGGAGACGTTCAGCAACGGACCGCAGCTGAAAAGTCTCCAAGCGGTCAGGCGCGGTCAAACAGGCGTGGGCCGCCCAAACGAAGCAGCATTTTCAGTACCAGCAGGTGTACTTTGTAGCCCTCAATAAATATTCGGCCAATGCTCGAATCTTGCCTATATTCGATCCGCATCAGCCAAATACACTGCACCTGGAGGGGCACCGTGATCCCGTCCTCTGCATGGGTACCCAGCTTTCGCGCCCTGCTCATCGGCGCGGTAGGTTGTCTGGTGGTCGGCGCTGGTTTCCAGTACTCCGACATGATACTGAAGACATCCGGGTTCGGCAACTGGTTCTTCACCCCGGGCCCCGTGATCATGTTTTTCGTCTTGGTGCTCTTCCTCAACCCCCTGGTGGGGTTGATCCGCCGCCGGTGGATGTTGAGCCCAGCCGAATTGGCCCAGATCTACGTCATGTGGATCGTGGGCTCAGGCGTCACCACGGATGGGTTCGTCTCCTACTTCCTGCCGAAAGTCACCAGTGTGATTTACTACGCCTCGCCGGAAAACAACTGGCGCGAGAGCCTATTGCCCTACATCCCGGAGTGGATCATTCCCCATAGGGAATTGGCCCAGATCAGAAACTTTTACGAAGAATTCGAGCCAGTCCGCCGAGATCAGGTTGAAAACCGCGATTTTAAGCACCACGTTGTGCAAGAGGTCGTTGCTGGTATCGTCGGTAATAAAAAAGGAGATTTGAGCGGACTTCCCTAGGTCGGCCGAGGAAAGCTCGAGCAGCAGAGCAACCTGGTAGTCGTGTCTGGCGCTCCCCTCGGATTCCCGGCGCAGGAAGTAGTAAATGAAGGTGTCTACCCCTGTGCCGGATGACCAGATAGAGCGGTGAAGGGGTTGAGTATGTCGAAACGAGGCCTGCAAGCTGATCGTGCAGTTAGGGGCATTTTCCTACCGCCATTCAACCAGGGCGTTCACATAGGCACGACCGACGGGACGATGGGCATTGCCCAGGTAGGGATGGTAGTGGCCGGCGAGCAGGCAGTCAACCGGCAACTCAGAGAGTCGCTTCAGGGTCTTGATATACGTCGGTTTGTCAAAGTCCTCTCCACCCTTCCAACCCAGGGACGTATCCGCGAAAACAACATCGCCTATGAACCAGATAATCTGTCCAAGGTGTCTGAGCTGGTATATTACCGACCCGTTGGTATGACCGGGGGCGTGAAGGACTTCGAAACGAAATCCGCAAGCTTCGATCACATCGCCGTCGTGAACCACGCGATCGATCTTGCAGGGTGGCAACTGAAACCCGGCCGCGTACGGGGCGGTGCGCGAGTCGGCCAACTCTATGCCTTCCGCGTCACCGGGGCCTGCTATAACCTGTGCGCCCCGGCTGCGCAGAGCGGCCGCAGCGCCAACGTGATCATAGTGACTGTGGGTCAGTAGCAGATAATCCACCTTCTCCAGAGAAATTCCCCACAGGGCCATGTGCTGCTTTGCCAGTTCGAGGTCTGCCGGGACGGTGGCTGCATCGACAACCACATTGCCCTCCTCGCTGTGGATCAGGTAGAAATTAGGGTGGTTGGCGTAGGCAAAGCCGCCGAGAAGATAGATGTTGGGTAGAATCTGCATAGTAGCTCCTTTCCGATGATGGACCCGCTCAGGTACCAGAGAAGGGGAGAGGTGGGCACAGCGCGTCTGAAAATCGATCTAGGTTCTGCTCGTGGGTAGAGGCACGGACATAACCGATCCACATGCGGTCCACATGGTATGCTACGGGGGAATCCTAAAAATAAGCCGATAATAAAATCAAATAAGCCGGAAATCTGGGGTCTGTCAAGGGACCAGAAAACGTAAAAAAACTCCTCGTTTTCCTTACTATGATGTGTTTGTGGAGACTGTTCACTCACGATTCCTGAGATTGTGAATAACTGACTGTTTTTACAAGGTTAAGTTGGATTTTTTCGTAAATATTCGTTTAACCCGTATCGGATTAACAAAAACGAGAGCTTACGACTAAGCCATAAATCCTATCGGCATTGATGGATTCATATCAGTAGTGGCTAGCCCTAGGGTTATCTTGGACACCCGATCCGCCCTATATTCAGGGTTAGGTTGAAAGGAGTGTCCGGTATGAAAAAGAGCCATCGCACGGCAGACCGGGGTCGTTTTTCGGCCCAGCGCAAAAGTGAAGCGGTCCTTCGCCTGTTAGGCGGTGCAGAGCTGGAGTTATTATCGCGTGAATACAAAGTGACGGCCGCTAAACTGAGCCAATGGCGCGATGCTTTCTTGGCGGCCGGCCAAGCGGGTCTGCGGTCAAGCGGTTCGGAGGTGCCCTCAGCCCAACTCGAAAAGTTGCAGGCCAAAGTGGGCGAGTTGACCATGGCCAACGATTTGCTTGAGCACAAAATTGAGCACTTGGAACGCGGCCGGTCTTTACCAGCGCGGCGGTCGAAGCCATGAGTGAGGCCTGCTCGATCGCCACCCGCAAGCGCTATGGGCTCCAGCGGGTCTGTCGGATTTGGCGCGTACCCCGTTCGACGCTCTACGCCCAGCGCCGAGCGGCCGCGGCCATCGGCGCGACCGGCAAAAGAGGGCCGATGGGTCCGTGCTCGGATCCGGTTTTGGTCGATCATATCCGCCACGTGTTGGCCGCCTCGCCTTTTCATGGCGAAGGCTATCGCAAGGTGTGGGCTAGGCTGCGCTTGCAGGGGCTGCGTACGTCCAAAGAGCGGGTACGGCGGCTGATGCGCGAACACGGTTTGCAGGCCCCGCAGCGGAGGGGGTATCCTCCCGGTCTGCCCGTCCACGACGGGACGATTATCACCGATCAGCCGGACGTAATGTGGGGCACAGACGCGACGACAACGAGGACTCACAAGCAAGGCCCAGCCCATGTCTTTGTCTGTGTCGATCACTGCACCTTTGAATGCATCGGGATTCATGCCTCGGCGCACGGCCATCGGTTGGAAGCCTTGGAACCGATTCGGCAAGGCATCCGCCAACACATGGGCGGCTATGCCGCGCAGCGGGCGGCGGGGCTGGCCGTGCGGCACGATCATGGCTCGATCTACGTATCGGATGACTTCCAAAACGAATTGAATTTTCTGGGCATCGAATCGTCGCCCTCCTTCGTGCGACAGCCCCAAGGCAACGGATGCGTCGAGCGCTTTATTGGCCTACTCAAGGAGAACCTCTTGGGGGTGCATACCTTTTCCACCATTGAAGCGCTTCGGTTGGCCCTACTTGCATTCAAAAAGTGCTACAATCAGCAGTGGATCCTGCAACGCCACGGCTATAAAACCCCCGCCCAAGTACGACAGGAAAAACGTCCTACCCAGTACGCGGTGGCGGCTGGATGAAACCCAAATCCGTGTCCAAATACTCTAAGGCTTTACAATTCATATCAGTAGTATTTTCAATATCTTATTCTTATACAATATTACAGAAACGGATTGAACGAATATTTACATTTTTTCGAGGATTTGACCCCGCGCCTCCCATTGCTCTATCAATTCGGCTTCTTCCCCTCCGAGCTAGGCGCACGTTCCTCGCCAAGCAGGGTCAAACGATGGTAATGAGAAACGAACAGTCTCATATCTTTTTTTGACTTTTTTAAACCGTTGAAGTAGCTTAACATCGTACGACTTTCAATCGGTCTGGATCCTCTGCGCAATTTGATCAACGTATGACGTAGACTGAATCTTTTAAATGGCTAAAAGTTAAGAGATTTCGACTAGAGATAGAGGCCCATCTTTCACTCATAACTGAATCGAGAAAGGAGGTCTTACTTAAAGTATAAAAACGCATTGTTCCGTGCTAGAAGAGGAGCGGAGCATAATCAAATGGGTCCAATGGCCCAAAAAACAAGTAATAAATCCTTCAATAGGAGGGACGCTATGAGGAAAGTAACTATCCTGCTTACAGTTGTGGGTTTCGTGTTGGGATTTGTCGGCATCAGCGCTGCACACCAACCGCCGGGAGAGACTTTCTTCGCGGTACAGTTTCCCGATGATGCCGTTCCGACGATAGACGGGGACCTGACTGATTGGGAGATCGTGCCGACGAGTCCTTACACGATTCTCACTGACAAACTCTACGACTCGTTCCAGTTGAAGGGATTGAGCCGCGGCGGGTTCGATGCCACTAACATTAATATACGGCACCGGGTTGGCTGGAACGAAAACGCCAACATGCTCTACTTCGCCATCGAGGTGTTCGACAACATACACAATACAGACCGGGCGGATGCCAGCAAATTCTTCCACGATGATGCCATAGAAATCGAGGTGAATCCCCTCATGGATACCGTCGAGGGCTTAGCGACCAATCTCAGTTACAAGTTTGCGGTCCCTCCATTCAAAGATACGTTTATATTTCTCAGGCCTCTGGAACCCATAGGCTATACCTGGATGGCGCCCGGGAGCAGGTGGCTCGACTTCGGATGGAGCTTCACAGGGGATCAGTTCGGCGAGAGCACCTACTACTACGAGGTGGCGATCAGACCCGTCGAAACCATGCCAACGGACGAGGCTGCGTCCGAAGACGGGGTGGTAGAATTCGACCTGGAGGAAGGAGAGACCATCCACATCACCCCAAACGTCGTCGATGTGGATGAGGGGGACGATCGCGATGTGTATTGGTCTATGGCGGGGGAGCCTTCGTGCTGCCAGGCTGTGAACGACTTCGTGCTGATGGAGATGGACCCGAAGATCGAGACAGCGGTCGGGACGAATACCTGGGCCCGCATCAAGTCCCAGTTCAAGTAACCGTCAGGCGCAGTTGTGAGAAAACCCGTGTTCCCCTGGCGGAACACGGGTTTTTTGTTCTGTTGGATTTTGTTAGATTCTTGAGTGTTTCCAAACCTTTCCTCAAATTCGACAGGCGGGCAACGATATTGCGTGTACCTCTCTGCGTCTTCCTGCTGATTCTGGTACTGACATCGCCGGCAAAGGCCAGAAGGTCGGAGTACATCCTGGGTGGGGATACAGGGAATCTCTGGCCGGCTGCTTTGTCGGAAGCCCCTGGCTTCTATGTCGTGTTCGACGCAGGCGGCCAGCCGATCGATTCGGTGGCCGTGGGCATAGCTCCACGAGAGACCGGAGTCGATACCCTCATCGACTACAGCAACGGCGCGATCCGGCCGGTGTGGATCGATCCGAACGAGAACCTGGCCCGCCGCCTCGACTTGGCCGACGGGCAGATTACCTCGAGTGAACCCCTGGGCTATCGGGAAGGCCAGCTCCAGAGCATCCGTCTGTCCTTTGATGGCGATCCCAAGACGGCGACCTTCCGGACCATGGTCCAGAATCCCTTAGGTGCCTTGGGGATCGGGTTGGGCGAGATCGCTTCGTGCCAAGGTACGTCGTGCCCTGCGCGGCCATGGCGGGAGAACATAATCGTGGACTTCGGGGCGAACCTCCCGATCAACCGGATTCGGTTCTTTCCCCGTCTGGGCGACGACGACGCCCTGCTGATCGAGCAGATAGCCGATCCCAAGCCGGACCGGAACGCGTTTGGGACCGAGAGTTTTTCCGCCAACTTCCTCGAGTGGTATGAGATCGGGGTGGCCGACAATAGCGCCCCGCTGGTATCGTCAGGCACACCTCCTCCGGGGAAACGGGCGTTCAAGAGCACTAGGCTGTACAGGTCGACCAACGATCCGGCGTTCACCATCCTCAGGCAGACTACAGAGAACCTGGACGTGGTCGTGGACTTTCGCTTCCCTCTGCGGCACGAGCGCTGGGTGGCCATCCGGGCCTTCAATCCGCTCCGCGACTGGGAGATCGCCGAGTTCGAAGTCTACGGAGAGGGGTATGTCAGGAAGGCGGTTTACCTCACCCATATCCTGGACTTCGGGCACCCGGTTAGCTGGGGCAAGATCCGCTGGGCCGGAGAGTTCCCTCCCGACACCGGCGTGGAGATCAGGACCCGTACAGGCAACGACCCGGACCCTGATATCTTCTGGAAAAAGAACTCTATCACGGGCGACCTGGAAGAGATCACTTTCGGCACATACAAGCTGCTTCCGGTCAACACACGTCAACCCCCCATCTACGACACGGACAACTGGAGTTTCTGGTCGCCACCCTACGACTTCGAAGCCGGCCTGCGCGACCTCACCAGAGCGGCCGACGCATGGAAGGACGGGACTCCTCTGCTGTCGCCGAGTCCCAGCCGCTACCTCCAGTTCCACGTCGCCCTCTACTCGACCCGGAATGAGGCCCCCCAACTGCAGGCCCTGTGGCTTCAATTCGCCCAGTCTCCCTCCGCCTCCCAAATCGTGGGGGAGATCTGGCCGATCGATGTCGTCTCCTTTGAGCCGCAGACCTTCACCTATGTTGTCAAGCCGGAGTTTCAGGAGGGAGATGCAGGATTCGACCGGCTCGAGATCCTCACCTACACCACTGCGGATACGGTCCGATCTGTCAAGGTAAACGGTCCTGAGATCGACCTGGAGGCTTTTCCTCCTGAGATCCTGTCCGACCGGATCATCGTGGCACTACCCAAGCTGCAAGATGCAGAGGAGGACAGCCGCAAGCAGGTGGAGGTGAGTTTCGACGCGGCGGTGCTGCGTTTCGGCGCCGAGTTCAAGGGATGGGTGTTCAACAGCGACGATCCGTCCCGGCTGAAACAGCAGGTCGAGCCGGGCAACGCCACGTTCCGCTATGCAGGAGATGGGCTGTCTGTCCGGACGGTTGTGGGGGGAGATCTGCTCGTCTTCGTGGAGACCTCTCCCAATCCCTTCACGCCGAACGGGGATGGTATCAACGATGAGCTATCCTTGTCCTTCAAGGTGCGGGAGGTAGCCGTACAACGATCCATACAGATGAAGATCTACGACCTGAGCGGACAATTGGTCCGTGAACTCACGGACGAGGCTGCTAAAACCGGTGCTTATTTGAAGACATGGGACGGGCGAGACGACAGGGAAGAGAGGGTATCTCCCGGGATCTACATTTACCGGATTAGCTTGGAAGCCGACGAAAGGAGAGAAGAGAAGGTAGGTACTATAGCCGTGGTTTATTGAGCCGGTCGTTTATGGGTGGTGTAGTGCGGAGATTCATCGCCGGGTTGGGAGATGGACTGTAAACGGGCAGATGTGAAAACCTCAAGCCTGCAAGGAGGTCATTGGATGGCCAAGAGGAACCTCCTGCCTCTTTTCTGCGGATGGGTTACCGTGGTATGTATACTTGATTCAGCGATCGCCCTGGAGACACTTAGTCTCGGGAAAGAGGGTTCGATCAGGTGGGATGGGTCAGGTGCGGACTTGATCACCATCGATCCGGAGTACCGCGCCCTGGACCCCAACGAGATTCTGATCGGGAACACGCCGGGAGGGCTGATTGACTTCAACCACCCGGATTACCGGGAAAGCCTCGTCCCCAGGCAGTTAAGCGAGGGGGAGAACATAGCTGTCAGCACGAAAGAGCGAGGAGGGAATATCCGCGCCCCCACCGTCCTGGATTTCACCGACAATTTCAGGCTCCCGGACCTCGAATTGGCCTTGGAGGAACTCCTCAGCGAGGATAGAGGGGGAGAGCTTCTGGCTTTCGAACGGAAGAACTTTAACGCCTTGGGCATGCTGATCATAATTGATCTCGGTGCCCGATTCGGGGTCAACCGAATCCGCTTCTATCCCCGCAACACTGTACACCCGGCACCCTCAACGCCCTTCCAAAACGACTTCATGAGAGCCTTCGAGCTCTTCGTAAACGACGGGCTCAATCTCAACAGAGGGGGCAACCCCATCTGGGAACTCCTGGCGGAGAACAAGGACAATAGGGAGCCCGTGGTCGATGTGGTCCTCGACCCGCCGCAGTATATCCGATCCGTCCGGCTGCGCTCGGCCACACCCATCAATTTCGAGATTGACGAGATCGAGGTCTACGGGACGGGCTTTCTCCCTACTGCCCAGTACATCTCGGACGTGTTCGACCTGGGATTCGCCTCATGGGGCAACATTCAGTGGGTCGAACGTGCAGTAGGCGACTCAAGCAAGTCCCATCTGCTCATCTCGACCCGTACCGGAAACGATGAAACGCCGTTTGTCTACACTCGAAAGCTGGCAGACAAGAGAGATGCCCCGGAGATACCGACTTCTATAGTCAACCGCGGGCAGCCATTGACCCGGGAGGAATACAGCGAACTTCCCATGGCGGACGCTGCCGACGTAGAGTGGACGCATGGTTCGGTCAAGAACGACCTGGAGAACTGGAGCCCCTGGAGTTCCCCCTATACCCCCGAGGGAAGCACAGAAGCCGGGACCTCAATCCTCTCGCCCGGCCCCCGACGGTACATACAGTTCAGGGTCCAGGTGCTGAGCGAAGACTTAGAGTCTGCCCGGGTTCTGGACCGCATATCCTTGGAATACCTGTCGCCGCCTCTGTCCGAGGAGCTGGTGGCAGAGATTTTTCCCCGCGAGGTGGAGGCCTCCACCTCCACGTTGTTCACCTATGCTGTGAGCCCCAAGATAGAGACCCCGGGGCTGCGCGGGTTCGACACATTTGAAGTCTCCACGCCCCTCCGCGTGGAAGCGGTGGAACGGATCGAGATCCTGGACTCCCAGGGGGGCTTGGTGGCAGAGCATACCTTCACTGATCTCGATACCCTGGGAGAGGGGCCCTTCTGGATCACCTCGGTTGAAGACAACAGGTTTGGCGTCCGTTTTCCGCTCATCCAGGAGAACGATGACCTGCTCAAGATCACCTTTCGCGCCTCGGTGCTGGTCTTCAGCACGGAATTCAAGGGGCGGGCATCCCTGTCCACGGAGTCGGGAGCCTTCCAGAACATCGCTCCTGGAAATACCGCCGATCTGGGGGAAGGGGATGACCCGAACCTGTCCGGCATCACGGTCTTCAGCCCTTCCGTCCTCAAAGGGCGTCTGATCGATGCCTTCGAGGCGACTCCAAATCCCTTTACCCCGAACGGGGACGGAATCAACGACCAGATCTCCGTGGTCTACAATGTTCTCACGCTGACGAAAACAGGCAGGGTGGTGGTCCGGGTCTACGACTTGGCCGGCAGAGTGCTTCACACCCTGCACGACGGGTTGCAGCAAAGCGGCCGTTATCTGCATGGGTGGGATGGAGCCGACAACGATGGACATCGGGTCCCGCCGGGGATCTACCTGCTCCAAGTTTCCGTGGAAGGAGACAACCGTGCCGACACCCAGGTGCGACCTCTGGCGGTCGTCTACTGAAGGATCGAGAACTAACGCCGAGGAGGATTCAGATGGAAAGAAAATGTTACAGCCATTGGACCGTCCTGAGGCTGGTGGGCGCTCTGTGTTTTGGAGCACTGGTGGGTGGAGTCTGTATCGTTCGCGCACAGCCTGCCCAAGGCCACCGGGTTACCGATTCGAAGATCATGGTCGATACGCAGGGCCACTGGGAGCACTGGACCATGCCCAGACACGTCCTAGATATCACCTCCGATGGCGTGGTCCGGCCCCATGCCTTCCGGCGAATATACAATTTAATCGAGGAGGATCGGGAGACGTTCAGACGGGCTATCGAACAGCCGAATATCAGGAGGGACGACAGGGCGATTATGAGCATAGGCCGTACCCTCGTAAGAACTCGAGACGGGGACCTGAAGCTCGAAGAGCAGAAGGTAGGAAAATACCTGAATTCGGACTTCCGGAGGTTCCCAGGGAACGAGACCCAGATTGTCCTTGGCGGCCAACTCTACACCGTCACCGACACCTCGATGAGTGGTGCGAAAGAGGTGACCCTGTTGCTGAAAAACGTCAGCACAGGAGTGCGCTCCACCCGGAAGTTCGAGACAAAAGACAAAGAGAATTTTCCGGCCTACGACTACTTCGTCCAGACAGGGATCAGCCGGGTGGGATCAAACCCGGATGATGCCCCGAACATTATCGACGGGAATCCGACCACCTACTGGGAACCCGATCTGGCCGCTAACAGCACCGACTGGTGGGTGGAGATTGACCTGGGCCGGGTAGTGGTCGTCGAAAAGATCGTACTGCACTTTGTCGACGAAGAGACGGGAGATCCCTTTCGCCAGTTCCGCGTGCTGGTCTCTCCTGAACAGGAGTTTATAGAGGACGCGGATAACAAGCTCGATTTCAGTCTGGTCGGCGGCACAGTAGCGCCTAATACCGAACAGCGGACCTTCGTCCTCAGCACCGAGGAAGAGCCCAGGTTCGCGCAGTCCGCTTCGGATCCCAAATGGACAGGCCGGATAGCCGAGACGATCCGGATCCTGGTCACCGATAGCAAACGCTTCAGGGCGCGGCAGCTCTCTAAAGAAGAGTGGGAAGTGCTTCCGTCCGAGGAGCAGGGGGATATCCTCTACTACATCCAGGATGAGACCGGTTTTGAGGAACCGGTGGACCAGTCGACCTACGAAGGCCTTGGTCCAGAACGGCAGGGGAGGAAGGATTACTATATCCGCGAACGGCCCCGGTTGAGTGAAGTCGAGGTCTGGGGCTGGGGTGACAACCTCGCCCCGGGGGTGTTGGGAAAGGGTGGCAGTGTGGACCTGACGGGGCCGTACATAGCCAGCAATGGATTCGACGGGGACGCGAGTACGAACTTCAGGTGGCAGGTCTGGTCTCCTCTCTCGGAAGTAGGGATTATGACCGTCGATATGGGTGCCCTCGTGTGGCTGGACGCAATGCGTCTGGCGGGATCCGTAGACGGCTATATTGTCCAGGCCTCGGACGGAGCACGGGATGCTAGGGGGGAACTCAAGTGGCGCAGGGTCAGCCCTGTTGAGCGTGAAAATAACGAAGTAGATCGGTTCAGGCATTTCGCAGACTTCTACGATCCTCCGCTCCGGATCCGGTACCTGGGTATGAGGCTCTTGACGACTAATCTTGACGTTGGAGGGGGATACAGAGTACTGGCGGGCACTGTCTCTGAGCTCCAGTTTTTTTCCGAGGGCTATATCACAGAGGCTGAGATGACCTCTGATTTCATCCGCATGCCTGGCCCGCGCAGTCTGGGCGCGGTCAGGTGGAGCCCGGAGGACCAGCCAGAGGGAACCTCGGTGGAGATCCGCACCCGGACGGGGGACCTGCTGGTAGAGCAGATTCGCTACTTTGACGCCTCGGGATTCGAGAAAACCCCAAAGGAGTGGGAGGAGCTGTTCAGCAAGTACCAGGGCCCGGTGGATACCTCTTTTGCCCTCGGAGGAGGTTGGAGCCCATGGAGTCGGAAGTATGTCCGTTCGGGTGAGCGGGTGACCTCTCCAGGGCTGCGGAATTTCATGCAGCTGCAAGTGAAATTTACCAGCGAAGACCGCTGGAAAACCGCCTCGATTGGCTCGATTGAGGTAGAGCTGTTTGATCCAGTGGCGCAGCGCGTGGTGGGAGAGGTATGGCCTCAGGAGACCATTCCTGGTCGGCTGGATACCTTCGAGATCTATCTGCGTCCAACCTTCATCGATGCACCTTTCTCCGCCCAGACAGCCGGGTTCGACGAGATGCTGCTGAGTGCCCCTGAAGGGGTCGATCTCCACCTGCTGAGTGTGAGCACCGGAACCGAAGAGGAATTCCGGGAGGGGCAGGTCTACCAGAATTTTCAGCGTGTCTCGGAAGGTGGGTTCCTCAGCGCCTCGGGCGACGCATTGGATGTATTTCGGGAAGGAGGGGACTCTCTGTGGGTTCGTTTACCCGCCTCCATGCAGAGCGTGCCTGTCGCTCTCGCTCCCAAGGTCTACAACCGCGTCACTTCTGAAGGCGACGAAGTGCCGGTGGGGCACGATGGGGATATCCTTACAGAAGCCGCGTACGGGCTTCTCCCCGACTCGGAACGAGGCAGGAGCCTTTTCTTTAAGAAGACCACCGATAGTGTGGGGAACCTGAGATTCGAGGAGGTCGCCAATCAGTTCACCTACGATGAACTCGATCCGGAGAAGCAGGGGCCGGTCCGCTATTTCCGCAAGCTGGTCGGGGCTGGAGCCGAATTTTCGTTCGATGCCAGGGGGGACTCTCTGACGCCCGACACGTATAACGCACTCGAACGATCAGTGCGGGGGACAGTCATCGGCACCGGACGCCTGGTTCAGGTGCGCTTTGCCTCCACTGTCTTCTTGAACGGGACCACCCTGAAGGCCTTTGTGCGGAAAGCCGATCAAATCTCGGATGCCGGCGACTTTCTGTGGCAGCAGGTGGATCCCGGGGATGCTACGATCCTGACTTCAGGTAGTAGCCTGACCATTTCCGTGCCCGTAGGCGGGAAGATCATCGACGAGTTGGTGCTCTCCCCTAACCCCTTCACCCCCAATGGAGACGGGGTGAACGATGTCCTAGAAGTTGCCTTCTCCGTATTCAGAGTGACCGCGGAGCGGGAGGCCCGGATGCGGATCTATGCCCTGGATGGCCGACTGATGTGGGAGGACGTCAAGATGGCCCATGGAGGACCACATGTGTTCAGATGGACAGGAGTGGACAAAGGAGGCAGCATCCTTCCACCAGGGCTCTACATCTGCCAGATCCATCTGGGAGCAGATTCGGGGGAAGCTAAAGGAAAGACCCTATCCCTCGTAGTAGCTGTGGCTTATTGAAACATCGGAAAAGGCCTCTACATCTGCCTTGACTAGGACACCGTGGAAGCCTATCCCAAATAAAGTACCGTCTAGGCCAGCGTTGAGTATAAGCAGAACCTCTTAGGTCGGGCACCACTCGACTGTGCATCATTTGCCCAAAAGGGAGGGGCTATGAAACGCAGGAAAAGATATATTGCACCCGTTGCGGTTGTCTTGGTTTTGATTGCCACTCTGGGGCCCTCTCTGGCTCAGGACTATGGAACGCGGCTAGGGGTGCAGCGAGGCGGGGCAGTCAGTTTCGCCCCTTAT
The DNA here is from genome assembly GCA_965217585.1 of Candidatus Latescibacterota bacterium. GTDB lineage: Bacteria > Latescibacterota > UBA2968 > UBA8231 > UBA8231. The sequence goes on along the minus strand of OZ244561.1, from coordinate 6,989,048 downwards.
GGGCCGGGCGTCCTGTTCGACGCCCTGGACCCGGCAGTCAAGAAGTGGTACGTCCCTCAGGAACTCTACAATGAGTATCGGTGGAAGCAATGGGAATACAGCAATTATGCCAGACAACACTACCAAAGATATGTCAATATAGACCTGGAAGGCGACTACTTCTACGATCTGTTTGGCAATTTTGTCACTCGCGGCTGGTTGATCTTTACCAACTCTCAGATACAACCTCTCCAGTTCGGGAATTCTCTGATAAAGGCGAGGAGGTTCGAGCAGTGGTTCTCAAAGGTGGCCATCGCCTCCGACCAGAAGGGCCAGTACCATTACTCTCTGACTGTAGGAGACGAACTCCGTACAACCCTGACCCCTATGAGCTTCTCGAAGCCACGCTGGGATGGGATCCAGTTCGACTTCGCCACGGACAAGTACCAGGGGACCCTGATCTTCTCGCGCATCAGCAGTCCCGGAGGGGGCTCGACAAACGATCTAGAACAACTTAGAACCAATCTCACCACGCTGATGGGGGGGCGCGCAACGGCTCAGGTCGGGGATTTCACCACCTTAGGGCTGCACTTCGTCAACACTCACCAGTCCAACACCTTGGTAAGCGGGTTCAAGGGCAACCCGATAGCGGGCGCTCTGACGATCAGTCAGAATTCCACTATCTCCTTCATTGAGCTCGTGCTCAGGGACGATTCCCCGGATGATGGGACGGGTGGTGCGGCGTTCTTCCCGGCAGGCCTGGATATTTTCATCACCTACACGAATGGGAAGACCGACAAGGGAAAAGACATCCGCTTCAAGCCAGTCATCCAGGGAGGTTTCGTGCAGGAGGGGTTCCTTGCGGCCGACGGTACCGAGGAGATCCGGATCCGCTACGACTTCGACACCCCCGCCTTCGTGAATCGGGCCAGCGGGAGCAAGGAGGAGATCATGAAGGTGGAGTTCAGCATGACCGTGGGAAACGACTACCAGATCTGGATGACCTCCGACCGTCAGCTCAATTCCAACGACAACTCGGTTCTGCTGCTGGTTTCCCAGGCTGCTGGGAACGTCCAGGACAATACCAACCTGAGGGTCCTCAAGTTCGAATACGGCCTGCCAACGGCGCATCAGATCGTCGGCGGCACGATAGAGTTGCAGAATGTGTGGGGCTTTGATTTCTACGGCGAGTACGACCTGGGCCTGATCTACCGGAAGTATCCCAATGTCACCCGCAAGACTCACTCGACCTCCTCGGGAGTTTCGGGGAATCGGACGGATGAGGCTTGGATGCTCAACCTCTCCAGGATCGCCTATCCTTGGTTCTTCTTCAGCGAGGCCTATAGCATGGATCCGCTCTACAGCACGCGGTCCTTCGTCACGTTGGGGGATGGGTTCATCGACTATGAGGACGAACGCCAGAACATCGTGGAACTGGTCGACGATAATGACGACCAGGACCGCTTCCCCGACGCGATTCGCGCCGACTGGCGCCAAGGAGACTCCAGGGTCTTCCCTGGATGGGATGAGAACAACGACTTCATCCCCGACTTCAACCAGAATGATAACCTTTTCCGTACCAATGATGTCCCAGACTATGAAGAGGCCTTCCTGAGACACAATGTGGATCGCCCTGAGTTTCTGTTCGGGGTCGACATGAACAACAATCTCTGGGTAGACCGGTTCGAGAACGACGAGGAGCCGGACTATCCCTACCCCAAGGACCACCGTGGTTTCAATGTCTATTTCGGTTACCACTTGACCCCCCGCGTCCGGTTTACGGTGGGACACCTGCGAGAGGATCTGATCTCCTCCGACCAGCGCAATCACACCTCCTACGCCCTGTTTACCTTGGACCAGGATACCCCCAAGTTCGGTCGGTTTCGGGTTTTAGAAATGGTGAAATTAGCCAGAGATGACATCCCGAACGATCTGCTCCAGTGGTTCCCTGAGGTCACCTTGAGGGATGCGCAGCAGAAAAAGGTGGAAGATCCTCTCCTGGCCCGGAATACCTGGATCACTGCGACCTGGCTCGGCCACGATTATACTCACGGGGTGTTGCAGTTGTCCAACCATGTCAAGTTCGAGCACTACCATCAACGCGACGATGCGGAAAAGCGAGAGACCTACAGTCTGGAGCACGCCAACGACTATTTTTTTGGAGTCATCAACAAGGCCAACTATCGCCATAGGCTCGGGCGTTTCTGGTTAGAACCGCGATGGAAGAGCGAGTTTCGTCTGCAGACCTTTGGGTTGTTCGCCGTGGGGAAAGAGAATATTCTGACAGAGCTCTTCGGGTTCCTGCTCGGGTTCCCGGTACTCAGGCATACTGAGATACAGTCGGGCATCGAGTACACCTTTTCCAACGATTTTCGCGAGAAAGCAAATAATTTCAACGGCCTGGCCGTGGCCATGCAGCTTGCGAATGTAAGCGAGTATTTAGGCTATTCATTCACGACCCAAGTGGGTATGAAGGTCGATAGAAAAGACTTCGAAGAACAGGGAACCGATACTACCACCCAGGGATTCATCACCATGTACGCCGGCCTGGATAAGTAATATCAGAGTTGAGATAGGACGCGGTGACAAAACCGGTGCAGGTGGCTGTTCTGGCCCTGGGACTGCAACGGCGGTTTGCTCAGGGCGACCGGTCCGATACTTTCCTTCGGTGGAGCCCCACCGAGCTTTCGCTCTACTACATAGAGCACTACAGGCATCCATCGATACGGTTGCGGAGAGCCACGTTGCGGACGGACGGATTCTGCTCGGTACATAGTTGGTCCTCAACCACTCGACCTCTGCGGTGGGCAGCCTGCGCGTGGAAATACAGGATGCCACGGGACAGCCGCTGGATGGAGACCACTTGTCCGAGAGCGTCGAGATCTATGGAGATGGAAATTGAGCGCGTCGTCGCCTGGCATGCGGAGCCACAGTATGGTTCAGCCAGCGCTGATGTGGGGGCTCTTGTCGGCCAGCCGGTCCGCATCCGCTTTGTGATGAAAGACGCCGACCTATACTCTATACGCTTTCGCCCTTAACCGTATGGATTTCGCGAAACCAGAGACTCAAGCTGAGTCTCCGCCTGGACGCGAAGAAGTCACCCCGTCTAAGATTCGTCTCCGCGCGATGCTGGCAGGGATGCTACTTTGCGGCTTGATTGCCGCTGGGCTGCCCTATGGAGAGTTCGTCATTCAGGGGACCCGGTTGGGGTTGAGTTCTTCTACCCCGGCGGCCTTCTTCCTGTTGTTCGTGTTGATGGTTCTCGTACAGCCGCTGTTGGGGGCGATGCGGCGGTCGTGGCTTTTTACCCGCGGCGAACTGCTCCTCATAACCGTGATGATGATGCTGGCCACGGCGATCTCCTCCAGGGGATTTACCGGCATGGTCTTGGCCATCATCTCCGGTGTATTCTACTACGCCTCGCCGGAGAACAACTGGGCGGAGCAGTTGATTCCCTACATCTCCACCTGGATGGTCCCTCAGGATCAGGAAGCGGTAAAGTGGTTTTACGAAGGCCTGCCCCAGGGGCAGCCTGTTCCCTGGGAAGCTTGGGTCCAGCCTCTGAGCTGGTGGCTCCTGTTCATGGGTGGCTTCTACACGGTGCTGATCTGTTCGATGGTCATTTTGCGCCGGCAGTGGATGGAGCACGAACGGCTGCTGTATCCGCTGGTCCAGGTGCCTTTGGGCATGATCGAAGACCAGGATCCGCCTTCGCGCGTCAAGCCCTTCCTGAAGAATCCGGTGATGTGGGTCGGTTTTGCGATCCCGTTTCTCTTGAATAGCGTCCTCGCGCTCAGCCGCTATTATGAATTTGTGCCGGCAGTCGATATAAACTACGAGTTATTGGTAGCCCGCGGTGCGGTCTCGATTCCCATCCGGCTCAACTACCTGATGATGGGACTGGCCTATTTCATCAACACCAGCATCTCCTTCAGCCTGTGGTTCTTTCTCTTGCTAGCCAAGCTCCAAGAGGCGGTTTGCTCTATCCTGGGCATTTACAGTGCCGAACAGCTCGACTTGTTCAGCCATACAGGGTCCACGAGAGGCATGCTGAGCCACCAGAGCATGGGTGCTATGATCGTCTTGGTGCTACTGGGATTGTGGACAGCTCGGTCCCACCTGTGGGAGGTGTGGAGGCAGGTCTGGGGTCGGGGAGTAGAATCCGATGAGGACGAGTTGATCTCCTACCGGACCGCGGTGATCGGCCTAGTGGTCGGGTTGGGGATCATGGGACTCTGGCTGGGGAGAAGCGGGATGCCGGGCTGGGCGGTCTTGGTGTTCCTCTTCGGCGTCTTTACCATCTTTTTGGCGCTTACCCGGGTGATCGTCGAAGCCGGCCTCTCGTCGGCTGTACAAGGGTTATCGGGCGCGGGTTTTCTGGTGTCCGGCGTGGGCTCGTCTGCTCTGGGGCCGGTCGGCACGATAGCAGTGGAGTACACCTTGGCCTGGGCTGCGGATCTTCTGGTCTTTATGATGGCCCCTTGTGCCAACGGCATCCGCATGCTGCACGGCTTGCGGGGTTCCAGTATGCGGCTCTTAGGGATGATGGTAGTGGCCTTGGGCATCGGCCTGGTAGTATCGATCTGCGCAACCCTGAAATTGGGCTACCAGTACGGCGCCATCAACCTCCATCAACAATATTTCTCCGGGTTTGCCCAGGAGCCCTTCCTGGTTGCCAGCCGCCTGATCGAGACGCCGGTCGGACCTTACTGGCCCGGGTGGGGGTGGACCGGAGCCGGGGCTGTAGTCATGGCCTTGCTGACCTTAGCGCGACAACACCTTTTGTGGTGGCCCTTGCACCCGATCGGTTATGTGGTGAGCGGCACGTGGATCCTGAACAGTGTCTGGTTCAGCATCTTTTTAGCCTGGTTGGTCAAGGCCCTTATTCTGAGATTTACCGGCCCGGCCGGCTACGGTGCCACGCGCTGGTTTTTTCTAGGAATGATTTTGGGGCAATTCGTGGTAGGCGGGTTCTGGCTGGTCGTAGATGGGTTCACTGGGATGACAGGCAATACGATCCAGATGTATTAGAATTTGAAGTGGAGTTTGTCGCCGTGGTGCACCAGGGGGAAATCTTTATTTCCGCGGGTAGCGATCACAACGACAGGACCATGGAAGAGTTGTGGACGTCGAAGCTCGGCAAGGTGTTCGATACGGCTAAGTCGAAACAGATGGTGCCCGGCGTTTTCTTGATTCCCCGCTTCTTCATCCAGTTGTGCAGGTTGGGGATACGATAGCAACGGAACCAAAAACAACGATCCGAGCCACACAGTTCCTTAAGGTCGGTCGTTTTCTTCCCTACGCGGGGTTCCAATCATTGGAACAGAAAACTCCGCTAAGGTTCATCTATTCACACCCCCTCTGGCCCCAATCCCCTTGAGCTGAAAGGTATCAAAGCGGCCGGGTGCGGTCAGCAGCCATGGCCCTCAATAAATATTCGGCCAATGCTCGAATCTTGCCTATATTCGATCCGCAGCAGCCAAATACACTGCACCTGGAGAGGCACCGTGATCCCGTCCTCTGCGTGGGTACCCAGCTTTCGCGCCCTGCTCATCGGCGCGGTAGGTTGTCTGGTGGTCGGCGCTGGTTTCCAGTACTCCGACATGATACTGAAGACATCCGGGTTCGGCAACTGGTTCTTCACCCCGGGCCCCGTGATCATGTTTTTCGTCTTGGTGCTCTTCCTCAACCCCCTGGTGGGGTTGATCCGCCGCCGGTGGATGTTGAGCCCAGCCGAATTGGCCCAGATCTACGTCATGTGGATCGTGGGCTCAGGCGTCACCACGGATGGGTTCGTCTCCTACTTCCTGCCGAAAGTCACCAGTGTGATTTACTACGCCTCGCCGGAAAACAACTGGCGCGAGAGCCTATTGCCCTACATCCCGGAGTGGATCATTCCCCATAGGGAATTGGCCCAGATCAGAAACTTTTACGAAGGTGCCCCCAAAGGACAGGGCGTACCCTGGAGACTCTGGCTTCCTCCCTTACTCCACTGGCTGCCCTTTGCCCTGTCGCTTTTCGTGTCCATGATCTGCATCATGGCCATTCTGCGGAAACAGTGGATCACTAGCGAACGCCTCGTCTTTCCCATGACCCAGTTGCCCATTGCCATGCTCCGAGATGGCGACCGTCCTTCCTTGATCAATCCTTTTTTCAAGGACTGGCTGATGTGGTTGGGCTTTGCCATCCCCTTTATCATCAATTTTCACAACCTATTGACGCGTTATTATCCCTTTATGCCCTACATCAATACAAGCGGTGAATACATCTATCTTTTCCGGGATCTGGTCGGGGTCAGGATCGGCGTGAGCTTTATGATGCTCGGGTTTACCTATTTCATCCGCCGGGAGGTCTCCCTCGGATTGTGCTTCTTCTTTTTGCTCAACGTCCTGCAGGAGATCGCGTTCGCCCTTTTGGGAGGTGGGTATCACGATCCTATGCTCAGTCACTGGATGAGAGGCGACCCCATTTTGTCCCACCAGGGATTGGGCGCTTTTACGGTCCTAGTGCTCTTTGGGCTGTGGAATGCCCGCGGCCACTTGCGGCAGGTTTTGCGCAAGGCCGTGGGACAGGAGACATCCATCGACGATTCCGGCGAGATTCTCTCCTATCGGGCTGCGGTCTTTACCTTGTTGGGCTGCCTGACCTTTATGGGTCTATGGTTATGGCAGTCGGGGTTGCCGGCTTGGATTACCCCGTGCTTCCTCTTTTTCGCCTTTGTGCTCTTTGTGGGGATCACGCGGATCATCGCCGAAGGTGGATTCCCCTACCTCTTTGCGCCGATCATCGCTTCGGACGTGATCGTCGGCAGTTTTGGCACCCGGGCTCTGGGGTCCAGCGGAATCATCGCCTTGGCCTTTACCTACGTCTGGGCCAGTGACATCATCATTTTCACGATGACCTCCTGTGCCAATGGCCTCAAGGTAATCGAGGAGACTGTAAAAAAGAATCGGCGGCTGATCTTCTGGAGCATGTTGGTGGCAATTGTGGTCACCTTCTGCAGTTCGATCTGGATGATGCTGGACCTAGCTTATGTGCACGGTGGCCTCAATACCTCCCATTTCTTCTGGGGACAATCGCAATGGCCCTTCGACAATGCAGCCACCCGCATAGCTTCTCCCCAGGGACCGCGCTGGGAGTACTGGGGTTATACCGCCATAGGCGGCGTTTTGATGGCGCTGTTCATGCTGGCCCAACAGCGTTTTATCTGGTGGCCCTTTCACCCGATTAGTTTTCCCATAAGCATGGCTGCAAACAAGATGTTCTTCAGCGTGTTGCTAGCCTGGGCGATCAAAAGCATGGTCCTGAGGTTCGGAGGTCCTAGGTTGTTCCAGCGGCTGCGCCCCTTTTTCCTAGGGCTGATCTTAGGAGAGTTCGTGCCGCGCGGGGTCGTGGCTATGATCGAATTGTGCGGCGTCCTGAACTGAACTCGGAAAAGGCGAGATTGCGGCATTATGCTTCCAGTTATCTCAATACTCTCCGCACTCTTTTTCTGGTCTGGATGCAAGGAGTCCAGCAGCGAGTTCCCATCTAGCCGCCCCCAACACAGGACTGCGGGTGGTCTGAATTCCAAAAACCGCTTGGGCGAGCGGCATCTCCGTTCCCAGCGCTACCAGCCGGCTCTGGAAGCCTTTCGAGAAGCGCTGGAAGGTGCCGAGGACTCGGTGCGGGCCTATGTCGGTCTGAGCCACGTCCACCTAGAGCTGGGGGACTTGGCGCGGGCCGAAGAAACACTGGGGCTGGCGAGTGCCTTGGACACGACCCGCTCAGAAGTATTCTACGCCCGCGCCCTATTCTTGCTCAGAAAGTACTCCGTAACTCACCGCGGCCCCCTGCTCGACCAGGGCCTGGCCGCGGCCCGGCAGGCCATCTCTCTGGCTCCCGATCAGCAGGCCTATTTCTATATCCTAGGCAGTCTCTACTCCTATCGAGGCGACCGGCACTCCACCCACGAGGGCGACCTAGACTCGGCCGAGACGGCCTATCGCCGGGCCCTGAAGCTGGATCCCAAGCTGGCCGCGGCTTATGGTCGCCTGGGCAGCATCTACAAGTATCAGGGACGCTTTGCCGAAGCGGAAAATGCCTACCGGAAACAACTTGAATTGCAGCCGAAAAACGCCCAGGCCATGACTGATCTGGCCATCCTGTCCAGGAACGATGGACGGATTTCCGAGGCGCTCCAACTCCTCGAAGAGGCGGTTCGCTTGGATACGGGACTGACCGCAGCCTACCTCAACCTCGGGCAGCTCTACTTGTCCGCCGGACGGACCGCTGCGGGACAGCAAGCCCTGCAGCGCTTCCGGGAACTCAATGCCCGGGATTTACAACAAAAAGAGCGGCGAGCCCGGGAACGGGCGGAAAAGTTCAAAGGTTCTGAATAGTGCGAATCTGGATGGCATTGTGGGGGGCCTGCACTCTGCTGACCTGCGGCTCTGAACGGCAAAGGGACGAAAATCCTCCGGCGATTCCGGAGGAATCTTCACCCTTGTTTGTAGACGTTGCAGAAAAGGCGGGCTTGCGCTGGCAACACCGCTCTGGGAGTCGCAAAAAAAATCATATCCTCGAAGCCAAGGGCGGGGGCACCGCCTTTCTCGACTACGATGGGGACGGCTATCTCGACATTTACCTAGTCAACGGCGCCGCATCCGCGGGTTCCGAAAATGATCTGCGCAACGCGCTCTACCGCAACCTAGGCAACGGCCGCTTCGCCGACGTCACCCTCCAAGCCGGCGTGGGCGATACGGGCTGGGGCATGGGCTGCGTGGCTGCAGACTACGACAACGACGGCGATACCGATCTCTACATCACCAACTACGGCCCCAACCGGCTCTACCGCAACAACGGCGACGGCACCTTCACCGATTTCACCCACAAAGCCGACGCGGATGATCCCCGGTGGAGTACTGGGGCTGCTTTCGGCGACTACGATCTGGACGGTGAGCTGGATCTCTACGTGGCCAATTACCTAGATTTCGATCCAGACTCCCCACAGCCGGACCGGGCCTTTTGCCAGTGGAAATCCCTGGAGGTGTTTTGCGGACCCCGCAGCCTGCGGGGAGCCGCAGACCGGCTCTACCGCAACAACGGCGACGGCACCTTCACCGACGTCACCACGAGTGCCGACGTGGAAGACCGCGACAAGCACTACGGTTTCGCGGTGCTATTCTCGGATTACGATGGCGACGGCTGGCCGGATTTATTCATTGCCAACGACTCGACCCCGAACTTGCTCTACCACAACCAGGGGGATGGATCCTTTCGCGAGGTGGGCGTCGAAGCCGGGGTGGCCTACAGCTACCAAGGTAAGGGGCAAGCCGGCATGGGTGCCGCCTTTGGCGATTACGATGGGGACGGTTTCCTAGATCTCTTCGTCACCAACTTCGCCGGCGATTACAATACCCTCTACCGCAATGAAGCAGGGCGTTTCTTTCTCGACACGACCCTGAAGGCGAGACTGGGAGACAAAAGTCGACCCTATGTGAGCTGGGGGACCTGTTTCTTCGACTACGATCACGACGGCGACCTCGATCTCTTTGTGGCCAACGGACACGTCTATCCCCGCATAGACCGGCTCCAGCTGGGCGAGGAGACCTACCAACAACCCAACCAGCTCCTCGAAAACCAGGGGGACGGCACCTTCGCGGAAGTGAGAGGCGTAGCGGCCCTGCAGGATCGCCGGGTGAGCCGGGGCAGTTCTTGTGGCGATTACGACAACGATGGCGACTTGGACCTGCTGGTCCTGAACCTAGACGACCGCCCCACCTTGATGCGCAATGACCATGCGGCCGGCCACTGGCTCATGCTGCGCTTGGTCGGGCAGCAGAGCAACCGCGATGGCGTGGGTGCCCGGGTGGCGGTCTTCTCAGGGGGAGAAAAGCAGGTGCGCGAGGTAATGGCGGGATCGAGCTTTTTAGGCGGGCAAGATCCGCGAGTCCACTTTGGTCTGGGCGCTCGGAGCCGGGTGGATAGCCTAAAGGTAAGGTGGCCTTCGGGCACAATCGATTGCCACTACGACCTAGAAGCGGACCGTCTAATCGCGCTCGTAGAAGGTGGAGAAATCCGCGACTTGTAACAAAAAAACGGGGCAGACCCGGCGGGCCTGCCCCGTGCAAATCAGCATCGGTTCTCGGGGATAAAGCTTAGAACTGCGCCTTGATCCGACCCCAGGAATCGGACTCGACCGCGGTCGGAAAGTCAATGGTATCATCCGCCGGCGACAGCAGTAGGTCGTGCTGACCCAACCAGCTGGCGTCGCCTCCAGAGGTGGTGCTCCAGTACCCGCCGGCGCGCAGATCGCCGGTCTCGTCGGTCCTGATGCCTTCCCCACCGTCCACATCGCCCAGCGAGATGGTGTAGTGGATGATGTCGCCCTCATTGAGGGTCGTGGAGACCACATCCGCGGCCGTGAGCTCATCGCCCAAACCCGCTGGATATCCTAAGTAAGCCCCAAGATCCAGTTCGTAGTAGTAGGTGCTCTCGCCGAACTCGTCGCCCTCGAAGCTCCAGCCGAAGGTGAAGAATTCGCCGCCGCTGTAGAGCCAATCGGTGCAGGCCCTGCAGAAGGGGAACTGCCAACTGTCCTCAATCGGCGGCACCGCAAAGGTGAGCTCTATGGATGAGTTGAAGCCATCGTCGTTGAGGGCCCGCACCTCTTCTCCGGAAATGTGATTGAAGAGGAAGAAGGTTTCAATGGCGTCGTCAAAAAAGAACCGGCCCAGTTCCTGACGCCGGGTGACGTGGACGTCGTCAAAGACCCTCATGACGTAATAAACTCGGTCTTTGGAATCGCTCCAACCCAGTATGTACTCGGTATCTAGAGAGGAGAGGTTCATCTCGCCGCGGGCCAGGGTCGCCCCGTCGCGCTCTCTCTGCTCTAGGCCGAAATGCGAGAACAACTCATCGCTCGTAATGGCGTACGGGCCCCGCGGTATAATATCCCATTCCGAGGGATCTCCGTCGGCTACCGGCTCATTACCGGGCGGAAAATTGACGGCCAGAGTGATCTCACCGGGAGGTTCGTGGGCACCTGCGACCACGGCAAAGACCAGAAAGCCGATTCCCATCAGGCTAAGCAGGGCATTTTTCATCTCAACTCCTCCTTTTTAGAGGTTGTTAAAAGGGAATAAAAAGCTTGCTTCCTCGTGTAGAGTGCCACAACAGTATTTCACATTATATACATAATTATAGATATGCTTGTCAAGAAAAGACACACCAAATTTTAATAGGCCACGGAGAGCACCCCCGAAGCCGCCTCTCTACCCTCGTCTGTATCCAACTCGACCTGATAGAGGTACACTCCCGGCGGCACTAGGGTTCCCGCCCCGTCTAGGCCGTCCCATACCTGCACGACACTCCCGTTCGCGCTCGGCGTAGAGACCACTTCCCGCACCCGGTGCCCGGCCAAGTCAAAAACCGTCACCGCGAGCTGCCGGGGCAGGTCCAAGTCCCGCAGGTCGAAGGAGATAGCCACCCGGTCGTTGATGCCGTCGCCGTTGGGGGTGAATACCGCGGGCCGGACCTGCATGCGCTGGATTAGATCGCCCCCTATGGGCGTGCGCACGGACAGCACATTCCCCTGCAAGCGAAAGGTGGCGTTCCCCGCTTTGACCTGCTGTTTGAATTCGGGTTCGGCGCTGTCGTAGACCCAGCCCTTGAACTCGGCCCCAAAGCTCAGCACCCGGGCGTCGAAGTCCACCTCGATCCGCTTTTCGTTATCGGCGCTGGGATCTTGGAGCTTATCGAACTTCGCAATGATCCGGTCTTCCCGGATTTCAGCGGGGAAGCGGTCGATCACTTCCTCGCCTCCTACCCGCACCGAGTGCACTGCCTCGACCTCTCCTCCGGTAGAGATCTCCAGCCGGTCGAACCCTCGGTTGCCGACCCGCAGCACGGGCTTCACCACGTAGGTGAAGGCGTGGGTCCCAAAGCTCTCCACTTCGATCGGCCAGATCTCCCCGATCACCTCCTCGGCCGCCGGAATCTCGGCCAGAAGCAGGGACAGCTCTTCGATATGAGGGGCCTGATCCCGGCTGGCGAGTAGCACGATCTCAAACTGCAGATAACGCCTCGGACTAGGAGAGAGCAGGGGGGTGCCGTCTTCCCACGCCTCGGATGGCTTCTCGGGGTTCCGCAGACCGGCGGCAAAGTCATAGGTAGCTGACCAGAAGCTCCAATTCTCCGCATCGTGGGTGCGCTGCACTCGGTCGAATCGAGCCCCATCGAAGAGATCCTCGTACACCTTGGCCACGGTCCGTTCGAACTGACCGGTGACGCCGATTTCCCAGAACTGGTTGGGCTGCCGGGTCTCGCCGGTGCGGGTGCGCAGCAGGACCTGGGTGCCGGGGGGGGCCTCCCCTTGCCAGCGGATCTTACTCCAAGTCACCCGCTGGCCGAAGTCCAGGATGTGCGAGCGATAGACCGTGCGCTGCATATACCCCTCGCCGTAGACCTCCCATTCGGCCACCTCCCAGTCGCGCTCCGGATTGAGAGGCCGCAGGGAGATGAAGCGTATATCGCGAATGGGAAAGCGCAAATCCTCGTCCACATCTAGGTTCTCGCGCTCGTTCACCAGAATCGTCAGTACCGAATCAGGGGGCTCGAACAGGTTTGCCCCCCGATTATCGGTAAAGGGTTTGTAAAACACCTGGCCTGGACGGCTTGCGAACGGGGCTTCTCTGTAGGGGGCGTTGTTGTCGGCAACCCCTATCTCGTACCATTTCAGGTAGTTGGCCTCAAAACCGGGACGCGGATAGAAGCGAATGCGATTGATCGGCAACTCAGCCCCTAGGTTGATGGTCGCAGCTTGGACATTCGACTTGTTGAAGCCGGCGAGTTGGGGCGACTCGACCACTTGCCGCAGCAGGGCGGTGGTCGGGTCCCCGTCGATCATCTTCTGCATGGGAGGAGAATTTTGAATTGCCCGGCCCCCTGTCAGGACGTGGCCGCCACGCGCGCGCAGGAGTGAGTCGCGGGCCAGGTTCACCTCTGGGTTGATCAGGGGCGACTGGAGGATATTGTCCGCCATCGAGGGGGGATCCGGAGGGCGGTAGTTGTAATCGCTGAGATAAGAGCCGCTGGCCTGTTCCCCTATCACGGTCAGGGGCAACTCCTCGAGGATATTGCCGTCGGCATCCAGCACCACATAGCGGCCTTCCCGGCCCGGGGTGAGAAGATCTTCCCACAGCATGCCCTCGGGGCCACCTAGGTGGAACTCGGCCCGTCCCCACAGACTGCTGGAAAAGACCAGCGAGAAGACCCAGCATAGAAAACCAGTCCGGTAGGGCATGTCCTCCTCCTTTCAATAAGCCACGGCGATCAGGTGGGTGCGCCTGCGCCCACTGATATCCGCATCCGCCTCCACCTCAATCTGACACAGGTAGAGCCCAGGGGCTACCAGGTTGCCACTGTGATCCCGACCGTCCCAGGTGAATTGATGCCGTCCTCCTACCCCCTGCGCCTCCAGCCACCGCACTTGCCGGCCATCTAGGCTATAGAGCCGGACGACCACCGGCCGGGCCGCGTAGATCTTGAAGAGCGCGAACTGGATCTGCGCCGCATCGTTGACCCCGTCCCCGTTGGGAGTAAAGGGGTTGGGCGCAATCCCCACGTCGGTGATGGTTGGGCCCGCCCCGTCTATCCCTATGGCCAGAGTTTCCGCCGGCCGCAAGACTGTGACATCCCGGCCTTGGGCCTCTTGCCAAGTCGACTCGGTCCCGCTGTTGCGCACTGCCACCTTCAGCAGGGTGCTCTGCAGATAAACCACTGCACTGAAGCGCAGGCGCAACAGTCGCCCCGTACCCACCACCCAGCCGCGCTCGTTTCGTCTCAGGCCTCTGTGCTGCACGGCATTTAGGGTATCCCCTTGGGCGTTGAACAGGGACTGGTCTCCCACCCCCGCCACCTTGCGGAAGTAGCGGATCGGTCCCTGCTCGGTGGGGGGCAGGCCTTCATAGGTATCCGGGCCCACCTCTTCCAGCCTCACCTCTTCCCCGCTCTGCACCTTGCGGAAGTAGCGCACGGCACCGCGCTCTTCGAGCGGGAGCTGAGCGTGGCTGTGTACCGTCAGCAGTTCTCCACCCAGACTGGTGGGCACTTCCTCCCCGGGATGCACCGCACGGTAATACAGTCGGGTCAGTTCCTCGGCGCTGTGCACGATTTGGGGAAAGCGCACCCACAGGGAGTCGCTTTGGTTGAGGATCTGCATAACTTGGCCATCGGCGCTCTCCAGTCCCTCGGCATGTGGCTGGGCGAAGAGCAGGATTGGTTGGTCCTGTTCTAATTCCTCTTCGGTGCCCAAGGCCGCGTCTACTAGGCGCAGATCCAGCGCTGGCTCGGAGTGCAGCAGCACCTCGTCGAAGCCCAGGTTGCGGAGATTGAGGGGGGCTTCCAGAAACCGGGGCTGGACAAACACCTCAAAGGTGTCCAGCAGGCCGGCGACCGTGCGCTCGGGCCAGACCTCGGCTCCTAGGCTCTGCGCCAGGGGGGGCTGAAGGTCCACGGTGATTTTTTTTAGTACGGGTACGGCTTGGCGGTCGTGGCTGAGGAGGCTGGCCTGGATCTGGACAAAACGGCGCAACCCCGGCGAGGTGGCGATTTCGCCCGGGGTGCGGTACTTCTGGCTCCAAGAGCTCCAGCCCGGGCCGACCACCAGCGAGGTATCGCTCGGTCCCTTGAAGAAAGAGGCGGTCTCTGCGTATTCCTTGGCGGTCTTCTCGTTGCCGGTCTTGTCGAAGTAGCGGATGCGCTCGAGCAGTTGGTTGCCGCTGCGGGTGCGGATTTCCACCTCGGAGCCCGGCGGCGCGTCTGCCTCCCAGTTCACCGCGCCCAGGGTGAAGAGTCCGGGCAACTCGATCTGGTCGGATTCCAGCACCACTGCGGCCGGCGGTCCCTTGGAGAAAAGCATGATATTGAACAGCCGTGGCCACATACTGCCGACCCACTCTGTGGCATTCAGCCGGATGGGCAGGGTGACCATCTCGATAAAAGAAATCGGGCGGGCCGGCTCTAGGCGGTCCACTAGCAGGCGAAAATTGCCGCCATGCACATTGGTCTCCCGCTCTAGGGAGGTAATGGGTTCCCACTGGAGATCGCCCTGCGCATTGCGCTCGCCGGAAGATCCCCGGATCGCATAACCGCGCGGCGGGGTAGAACCGACGATGAGGATATGATCCAGCCATACCGAGCCCCCTAAGTCCAAGGTCAGCACGTTCAAGCCTGGCTCGCGTGGGGAAATGGTTTGGACATTAACGGAGGTGCCGTAGTTGCCGTCGAAGAGCATGCCCGGAATAGTGACTGGATTGCTGAAGTGGATGGAGCCACCGCCTTCGACTAGGGACTGGCCAATGTCGTCCCCCCAGCCCCAGGCTTCGACCTCGGCCAGCCGGGGTCGTTCGCGGCGGTAGTACTCCTTGCGGCCCTGCCGGTCCTGCGGTAGAGAGGCGTAGGTCGCTGCGTCCACGGGCTCTTCGTACCCGGCGTCCTGGAGGAAGTGAACAATGTCCCCGCGCTCGGCTCGCGGCAAGCTCTCCCACTCGTCCTCGTCGATCTGTTCGGCCCGGCCCCTGCGCGCGTCCGTGATTACGATGCGGACGGTTTCGACTAGTCTTCCGGTCCACGAGGGATCCGGTCCCTCGCCAGCGGTAGATGTCAGGGAAATAGGGACGTCCCCCCACCCTAGGGTTTTGTCCGCCGCGGCCAGCGGGTCCGGGGGCAGTTCCGGGCTGACCCGGTCGGCGTCAAAGGTGAACTCCCGCCGAGTGGTGTTGAACCCCTCAAAGGGAAGAAAGCTCTCAAAGGCGAGTTGGTCTCCTTCTTCCAAAAAGAGGTTTTGCTTCGCCGCCAGTAAGAGGACGAAGCGCAGGAAGGGATCCCCCATGTCCTCCTCCACAAACCGCAGCCGCAGCCGCTCCAGTGGCACTACCCGACCCAAGTCCACCTCGATCCACCACTCTTCGAGCGGATCATCCGGGTCGGGCTCCCAGAAAGTATGCGGATCCCCGTCCGCGATATTGGCCGCTAGGTGAGGGTTGGAACCCGCTCGGCTGACTCCCGGCCGCACCAGATAGTCGAAGATTTGTTGGCCCGATGTATTGGTCAGCGGATTCCCCAAAGCATCCAGCTTCAAGGTGCTGTCGATGTTCATGATGCGCGGCTTTTTACTATCGATTTGCACCGGACGTCCGAATGTTTTGTCCTCCAACACATTGAACACCGAGCGCAGGGTGCGGGCGCTGACCCCGCCGGCTCGGTCAATGCGGACCAGATGGGAGGGGGTCTTCCAGTTTTTCCAGTGCTGGCGCTGCTGCACGACGATCTGGCCGCCCACAATGCTGTAGCCCTGCTGGGCGACGACGGGATTGAGATGGCCCAGCAGGCAGACGAAGGAGACTGCCCAAGCCCTGCGCCCATTGTATTGTTTTTGCTCGCGCATAGAGCTTTACTCCATGCCTGCATACACGGTGATAAAGGACTGGACCGCGGTGGTGGGATCTCGTCCTTTGGGATCTTTGCGCTCTATCACGAACCCGGTCAGGGTTTTGAGTACGTAGCCTAGGTAGCTGGATTCATTGGCGAACTGCACCCCCCCGCTCAGGGTGGTGAAATCTCGCTCCCGGCCGTGGAAATCCGTGGAGAGCAGGTACTCGATCCCCATCTGCAGGGAAGAGGCGTGCATCAGCCTCATCTCGACCAGACCGGAAAACAGCTCGGTGAGGGTCTTTTGATCTCGGGCATCAAACAGGTTGCGGCTCTGGTCTAGGTACTCGCTCTTCCAGCGCGGTTCTAGGGTCAGGTGCCCCAGGCGGTAGCGGTAACTCGCCTTGTTGATCAGGCCAAAGAAAAAGTCCGACTTGTCCAACCCGAAGCGCAAGCGCCGGCTTTGCTCCATCAACTGGCGGAAGTATACGTAATGTACCTTGTTCACTAGTTCTAGGGCCTCGACCTTCAGGCTGTACCCAACGAAGAACTGGTTGATCCAAGTATCCCGCGCTAGAAGCGGATCTTCCAGCTCTTGCAGACGCCCGCCATCCACGGTATTGTCCGGGGCCCACTGCAACAGCGGATCGGGGATATCATCTTCTACCCACTGCATCATCTCGAAGAGGCGCAAATAGCCCCAGCGCGGTGATTTGCCAGCGAATTTCAGTAGGCCATAGTTGCTGTAATTCTTCTGTTCCGAGGCGATCAACTGCTCGCGCATGCCTCCTATCTTCAGTTCCAGTTGCGGCGTCAGGTGGACCCCGCCAAAGAGGTTGAAGCCGCGGTGATCCACGCGGTAGGGATAGTCGGGCACGGTGTCGTTCTCGTAGAGATCGGCCCAGAAATTGTGGTTCATGTCCACCCCGAAGAGGAACTCCGGCCGATCTACCCGAAAGCGCAGAAAGGGTTCATCATAGTCGGGAATGGAATTGGGCTTGAGTTTGCTGTCGTTCTGATTGAAATCCGGGAGGAAATCGCCGTTCCTGTCCCAGCCGGGGAATACCTGGAGATCCACGGTCTGACGTTCTCCCGCTTGGGCGATAAGTGCTGTGTCAAAGCGGGGTGTATCGGGGAAGCGATCTTGGTCGTCATTGTCCTCCACCAGGTCTAGGCGCCGGCGCTCGTTGGCATAGTCCATGGTGCCGTCGCTCGCAGTGATGAAGGTCTGGGTACCGTAGAGGGGATCTATGTTGTAGAGTTCCGCAAAAAAAGAGAATGGATAGGCCTCTTTGGACAAATTCAACATCCAGGCTGGTACTTTGCGCTTGCCTCTGATACCCGCAGAGGTCTTGTGCGTCTCTTCCTGCGGATTGGGGTACTTGCGGTAGTTCCAGTTCAGGTCGTACTCTCCATACAGATCGATACCCCACACATCCTGCACTTTCAGGGTCCCGCCGAGAAGGTGGGTGGCGGTGGGCAGACCGTATTCAAAGTTGACGAGGCGCAGGTTGGATTTGTCCTGGACATTGCCCTCGGCTCGTTCCACTAGCAGGAACACCGGGGTGCCCACCCTGTCGGTTTGCCGATCCGAACTAATCCAGACCTGAAAATCGTTGGCCAGGGCTAGCTGGAACTCGACCGCGACGATTTCGGATCGGTCGGCGTGGGCCCGGTTGACAAAGGCCGGGCTGGTAAAGTCGTAGATCAGGCGGATTGTATCGTCGCCGTTGGCGGAAATCGAGCCTTCCCGGGCCAACCCACCTTCCACGATCGGCTCAAAGCGGATGTCCTTGCCCGCATCCTGAGTGCCGTCCCGATAGGTTATGAAAATGTCCGAACCGGCCGGGAAAAAGGCCGCCCCACCCCTGCCGTCTGCGGGCGAATCGTCCCGCAACTCGATTTCGATGGAGGAAATCACCTTGTTCTGCCCCTCTGTCAGGGAGCCCGCCACGAGGTTGCTCACCAGCTTGCCGTCCAGACTGTTGGACTGGTGGGCATTGACTAGGTGGAATCCTATTTCCGTGAAATCCCCCACCTGGGCGACGAGACGTCCTCCCATCAAGGTGGTGGAATTGGTGCGGAGCCGCTCGGTATCCGTCCTCCCGCGCAGCGCACCTTGGGAATAGAACAGCGTGGTCTTGTACTTGTCCGTCGAGGCGTCGAACTGGATCGCCGAGAACCGGATTTTGGACAGGACCAGGGGAGTGAAGATGATGCGCAGATCATTGCTCGCGGTCAGGGCATAGTGATACTGGCCCTTTTGTTCGGAGGCGATGACCACATCGGAAAACCACTCGCTGAACTTCTGGCCCTTGAACAGCACATGGCCATTTTCTGCGGGGCTGGTCTGGCCGGCGTTGAAGATCAGCCACCCCTGGGTCAGAAAATTGCCGTATAAATCGTAGAAGTAATCCCCTGCCAGATCGGTTTCGACATAGCGACCGTAGAATTCCCGGGCGTAATTGGTGGACTCCCACTGCCGCCAGCGGTATTCCGCGTACAATTCCTGGGGCAAGTACCACTTGCGGATTAGCGGATCCACCACCTCCAGCATAGGTCTGCTTCCCTGTGGCAAGTGGCGCCACTGGCCCCCCTGTTGCAAGCCTAGACGGGTGCCGTAGTCGGGTTGGCCCACCACTGGCTCCGGTCTCAGACACCACAGGCCGACGAGTAATAGAAGGCCCATTTTTATGTGCTCAGAAGATACCATAACGGTCTTCCTGCTCAATAAGTAATCCCTAGGGTACGCAAGGCAGTACTGGAGCGCGCATCGCCGTCCACCCCAAGCCGGACCAGGTACAGTCCGGGGGGCACCAAATGACCCTGCACGTCCCTGCCATCCCATCCCAACTCAGCAAAACGGGCCCTGTCGTACACCCCGTTCTCTCCTTTGTGGTCGAAGAGGGAGCGCACCCGTCGGCCGCTGAGATCGAGGACTTCTATGGTGATGTGGGCCTGGCCCACCACCGTCAGGACCTCACAGCGCAGCTCTAACCTGTCATTCACTCCATCGCCGTTCGGGGTTAGTAGCGGAGCGTCCAAGTCGAAATCCCCGATCAGGTCCGCTCTGGCTACGGCTGGACTCAGGACCACAACTCCCGAATCAAAGGGAGAATCCGCCTCGTCCAAGGTGGCCGCGTCGCCGGAGACCACATTCTGAAAGGTATCCCCTCCCACGATCAAGGCTCGTCCTGCAAAAGCACTGCTGTAGGTCAAAATTCGGCTGACAAAGTAGATCTTCAGGAGGGTATTGTCCTCCTGTATGTGAGGGAAACGCACGGTGAATCCCTCGTGGGTAAAGGAGGTGATGCCGACCTCGCCTTCATCGGTGACCGCATCCTGGGTTGCAAAGATATGGTCTACTGTGGTCTGGTTGTTGCCGTCGATGATCTCGATGCGCTCGATGCGCTCGGGCTGCCCTTGGGTGAATATCTCTAGGCCGTTGAAACCCTGCAGATTGACGCTGTTCATTGATGTGCGCACGGTGTACACAAAGGAAATATCCGTGGCTGCAGACACTTCTCGGGGGAAGATCTCGGCTACCAGTTCATCGGCCAGAGCCGGAGTAGTGTAGTCGAAGGACAGATTTTTTAGCACATAGCTCGACTCCAGGTCCTCGCTCACAAAATCCGCGCGGAACTGGAAATAGCGCTTGGGGCCGGGCGAAAGGATCCGCGTGCCCTCCTCGCTAGTGGCTGCCTCTATGGAATAGGGTGGAGTCCACGGACTCCAGTTCTCCAAGTCTTCCTCTACCGAGCCACGCTCCCATTCATCGTCCGGGTTGCCCTTGGGCCGCAGCTTCAGAAAGTCTCGCCGGGAGAGCGGTTCGGATGGATCATCTACCGAAAAGGGAATCTCCTCGGCATCGGCTTTGCCGACTCGCTTGCGGTTATAGACAAAGGGGGTCGCATCCGCACCGGTACGGGTGCGGATCTGTACATTCCCCTTTTTCTTATTGCCTAGGGCCTCCAGTTCCCAGCGCAACCGGCCCCAGTTGGCCGGAAGGCCGATGTCGATTACGGGCGAGAGATACTGGGCCGCGGGAAAAAACCCTTCGCCAAAGACCTGCAGCTTCTCAATCTCGAAGGGAACCGCAGAGGTAGCCCGCAGGCGGATAAAGCGGAGGTAGCGCGGCGGATCGACGTCGATCACTGTGATGGGTTCGGTATTATTGAGGCGGCTGTGGTACGTCTCCCAGATCGGTAGACCGGCATCGGTCAGCACCAGCCCGTCGTTGACCAGGAGGTCGAAATTCTTTAGAAAGTCGTCTTGGAAGGGAGTCGTAGGGGAGGGGAACAGGGTGTTGCGCGGGAAAAAGCGGACCCGATTGACCCCAACCCGAGCCCCCAGATCCAAGACGATCAGGGTACCCAAGATCTTCTTCCCCTTGCGCTCAAAGGCATTGCCCGTGGGATCCGGTGAAATGACTCCCGCTAGGATAGTCGCCAACTGAACCCTGACAATGTCGATCGCATTGGGGACACTGATGCTGCCGCCGCGCTCGACCACATCCACGGCCAGATTTTGCTCCTTCTGGACCCGGCGGGGCATGATGCTCCTGGGGAAATCGGGATTTTCAAACTCGATCAGGTCGCCCGGTGCAACCCCAATTTCCGTGACATTCGGGTCCAGCGCGGTGCGGTATTCCGGTGCGATGATTGAAATGCCCTCGGCCCCCGAGATCTCCCCCTCCCAAGTGACCTGTTCCCCCTGGCCAAAGCGCAGGACCTCAAGGCCCAGGGTATCCGATCCTAGAAGCAGCCCAGCCATTCCCAGCGAGTATAGTACGCGCCTCTTCAATGGATTTCTCCTAAGATATTTTTTAGCAGTAAGGCGCTTTCTTCTTGCGCGTGTCGCTGAATATCCGCCCGGTGTTTTTGCCGACGGTACTCGAGGTAGAGGTCCATGGCCTCCTCTGCTTCTCGCTCTCTGCCCAACTCCTGGTAGAGCTTGGTCAAATAAAAGTACACGCGGAAATCCTCTGCCTGCAGTGGACGCAAGCGTTCGAAATACAGCAGGGATTCCTCGTGGCGGCCCCGGTCGTAGAGCAACTTGCCCAGCAGGGCTAGGGCCGGTGCCGAGTCGGGCGCAGCTCTCAAGGTCTGTATGAGCACCTGCTCGGACTCGGCCTCTTGCCGCGTCCGCATCAGTAGGTCCGCCAAGCGGGGACCGGCTACGGCCACCCAGGCGGCATTCTGCAGCAGCGGACGGTAGGCCGCCTGGGCCTCCTGAATCCGTCCTTCTTTGGTGTAGAGCATGCCCAGTTGGAAGCGCACCCGATCATTCTCCGGCTGGATTTTGAGCAATTCTCGGTAGGCCTCAATGGCTCCCGGAGCATCCTGGCTGCCCAGACGGGCCTGGGCCAGCCGCGGCAGCAACACCGCAGAATCGCCGCCCTCCTCCCGCAGCGCCCGATACACGGTGGAGGCTTGGGCTGCGAGCCCCGCCTTCGCGTAGTGGTCCCCCAGTGCCAGCCGCACTGCGGACTCTCCGGGCCAGCGCTGCAGCAGGTCGCGGTACACTCTGATGGCTCGATCGTATTTCCCTCCGGCGCTGTAGAGCCCGGCCAGGGCGAGATAAGTGTCCATGCGCTCTATTCCTAGGAAAATCGCTTTTTCGTACTCCCGGACCGCATTGACCTTCATATCTAGCTGTTCATAGGCGTACCCCAACCAATGGTGCTGGAGCGGTTGCGCCGTCTTTTCCATCTGACCCCGGTTTAGTCCCACGCCCAGTAGTACCAGAGCAACTGCGCCCGCGCCCCGCTGCGGCCAAGAGGCCCGCTTCCATTCCCCCATACCGACGGCGGCAAAGAGCAGGAACCCCGGCACCAGCACTGCCCTGGTGCCGGAGGTACACTCGAAAAACAGGGTTTCCACACAGCAAGTGACGACAAAGAGGAGAATAGGGGTTTCCGCCTGCGAGCGTTCCGGCGACCTGAGTCGAAAGCCCAGGCCCACCAGAGCCAAGGGGGCTACAAGGCCAAAGGGGAACCCTATCCAGCCTTTCCACATCAAGGCGGCCAGTAGCCCCGAAAACTCGCGTCCGTAGTACGGATCCAGGTCGGGCAAAAACTCCTGCCCTTGCCAGAAAAGGTAAAGGTTTTGCGCCGCAAGTCCGAAAGAAGGGTAGAGCATTTCCCCCGCCCATCCGCTCCACAGAAAAACCGGCAGCAGGATCACCGCCAGCCCCAGAACCAGCCCGGCTCCAGCTCCCAAACCCCTCCTTTCCGGCAACCAGAGCCAGAGCAAGACACCTAGAGCAAAGAGCAGCACGTGAGCCCCGCTCAAAGCGGCTAGGCCCAGCAGCAGCCCCGGCATCCCGAAGCGCCAAACCGACTCTCCGGACATGGCCCACAGCAGGGCGTGCAGGGAGAGTAGAGTAAAAAAAACGGCTAGCACGGGCGGCAGCAGAGACCCGCCCAAGAAGAACAAAGGCCCGTACAGAGCGGCTGCTAGCCCGGTACCAAGGGCTATGGGGCGCGACGAAAAGAGCGCGTATCCCAAGCGCCACAACAGCACGCAGTTGACCGCTCCCAGCAGCGCCTGGACCAAGCGGGCTGCCCCGTAGGCTTCGCCGCAAAGCCAAAAGAGCCCCCCTAGAAAAAAGGGGTACAGGGAAGGCGGCGCATCCGGCGGCAACGATCCCTGGCGCAGCAGTTCCCGGGCCAGGGCTACAAAGGTCCGAGCCGCGGCCACGGGCACCTCGAAGAGAGGATTCTGGGTCTGCTGCTGGAGGTGGACCAACCGGAGAAATAGGGCCAGTAGGCCAATACCAGCGGCCTCCAAGGCAAGTTTGCCTCCGTTGCCTTTTGGATTCAAGTTTGTGCCTCAAATCTATTCCAAACCCGCATAAATGGTTATAAACGAATGATTCGTAGTTCGGGACTCCATCTCCTTGAAATCCTTTCGTTCCAACACCGTGCCCACTAGGGCGCGCAGCCGGTAACCTAGGTAATTCGATTCATTGGTGAACTGCAGGGCCAAGGTCAGCGAGTTAAAATCCCGCACATCTCCATCAAAATCGTTAAAAAACAGATATTCGAGCCCGAGCTGCACCCGGGTAGCCCGCAGGATATTGGTTTCGACTAGCCCCGCCACCAACTCGCTCAGGGTGGTGCGCTCTTCCAAGGTGAACAAAGTGCGGGTCTGTTTGGTGAACTCACTCTTCCAGCGCGGCTCAAAAATGAAGGAGCCCAGGGAATGGCGATAGCTCACCTTGCTGATCGCCCCGAAGAAGAAATCCGCGGCGTCCAGTTCCAGTTCCCGGCGTTGGCTCTCGCTCGTGCGCTGGAGGAAGAGCGCGTAGTTTATTTTGCTCATGGCAAACAGAGAGGACGCTTGCAGGACGTGCCCTAGGAAGACGTGATTCACCCAAGTGTCCCGCGCCAGGAGTGGATCCTCTACCTTGACGAGTTCGCCACCCTGCAGAGAGTTGTTCGGCGACCACTGCAGGAGCGGATTGGGTATATCGTCTTCGACTCGCTGGATCATCTCGAAAAACCGTATGCGGCCATAGCGGGGTAGGTCTTCTTCGAGGCTCAGCAAGGCATAGGTGCTGTGGTTCTTTTTGTGCGCCGAGATCAACTCCTCGCGCAGCGCCCCTATCACCAGCTTTGCTCCGGGCGTGATATGGGCCCCGCCGTAGAGGTTGAACCCCCTGTGATCCTTGCGATAGGGGTAGTCGGGCTCTTCGTCGTTTTCGTACTGGTCAATCCAGAAATTGTGATTCAGATCCACGCCAAAGAGGAATTCGGGCCGGTCTACCCCGAAGCGAAAAAAGGGCTCTTCGTAATCCGGCACGGCGTTTATGCGCTCAAAGTTGTCGTTTTGGTTGAAGTCCGGGATGAAATCGTTGTTTTGGTCCCATCCGGGGAAGACCGTATTGTCGCCGGCCAACCAGTCAAAGCGCACGGTATCCGGAATCCTGTCCTGATCGTCGTTGTCTTCGACGAATTCCATCACGCTCCGGCGTTCGCTGGCGTAGTCGATCTCGCCCGTGCCCGAGGTGACAAAGGTTCGGGTATTGTAAAATGGATCCATGCTGTAGACCTCGCCGAATGCGAACCACGGATATGCCTTCTTAGATAGGTTTACCATCCAGGCTGGCGCGCTCTCCTTGCCTTTGATGCCCGCAGAGGTCTTGTGCGTCTCTTCGAGGGTATTGGGGTACTTGCGGAAGCTCCAGCTCAGGTCGTATTCGCCGTAGAAGTCGAACCCCAGCAGGTCGCGCACTTCCACGCTACCCCCCGCAATGTGGGTGGCCGTGGGCAGGCCGCTTTCAAAGTACACAGTCTGCAGGTTAGTGAGATCCTGGACATTGCCTTCGGCCCGGGCGACCAGCAGGAGAACCGGTTGTCCGTTGTCGTCCGTCTGCCGGTCTGAGGTCATCCAGATCTGGTAGTCGTTGCCCATCTGCAACTGGAACGCCACCCCGGCGATTTCGCTTTTGGAAAAATTGGTCCGGTCCAGAAAGGCGGGGCTGTCGAAGTCGTAGAGTAGGCGGATCTCTTCGTTGCCGTCGGCCGCAATAAAACCCTGCTGCACAAACCCTCCCTCTACAACGGGTTTGAAGCGGATATCCTTGCCTTTTTCGACTGTGCCATCCCGGTAGGTGATGATGATGTCCGAACCGGCCGCAAAAAAGGCGGCTCCCCCTCTTCCATCTGCGGGCGAATCGTCCCGCAGCACCAGTTGGATTCGACTGATCGAGCGGTTCTGGTCCACGGTCAGTCCGCCGGTAAAGGGATTCCACGCCATTTTGTCCGACAGGGTATTGGATTGGTGGGCATTAACCACGTGCCCTCCTACCTTTACAAAGTCCCCCACTCGAAAGACCAAGCGTCCTCCCACCAAGGTAGTATTGTTGGTCCGCAGGAGTTCCTCGTTGTCGGTATCGACGCCACCTGGACTGCTGACGCGCGAATAGAGCAGGGTAGCTTCGTAGCGGTCCGTGGCCAAGTCGAACTGGACCGCATCCATGCGCGGTTTTGCAAAGACCATGGGGGTCAGGATGGTGCGGAGCCGGTTGCTCAGGGTCATGGTGTAGTAATATTGGCCCTTGTGATCGGCCGCTATCACCACCCCTGAGAACCACCGGTCAAAGCGGGTGGCTTTGAAGAGAGAATTCCCGAACTGCTGGGGACGGATCTGGGAGTTGTTGAAAATCAACCAGCCGCGCGCTAGGAAATTGCCGTAAATATCATAGAAGTAATCACCCTCTAGGGCGGTGCTAACATAGCGCTGGTACGGGTCGCGGGCATAGTTGGTGTACTCCCACTGGCGCCACTGGTATTCCGCAAAAAGCTCCTGGGGCACGTACCAGCGACGCACAGCCGGGTCCAGAGCACCCAGCATGACCCCGGGGCCCTGGGGCTCAAAACTGAGATCCAGGCCTTGGCCCAATCCCAACCGCGTGCCGTAGTCGGGCTGTCCCAGCACCGGCCCTCCGCCCAGGTTCCCCAGAGCCACGAGGAGACCACAAAATACCTTGAGTGTCGGTCTCATCTACAAACCCCCTTTTCCAGCCCAAGAAACATTCCTATACCGAAGAGTTTACCGCCGGTTTGAAGAGCTAGTAGTCCCGGCGGTCCTTGGGTGCAGCCTCAGAATGGACGGTGGTCGACCGCTAGCGCGTCCCCAATTATAGGATTATTCCACGAGCTGCAAGAATCTCGACCAGATTACTCAAGCCGCTCTACGAACAATTCGATTCGATCCCTGTATTTCTCCTGCAGGCGCTTCAGAAAATCGGTGCTTAGTTCGCGTTCCTGTTCGGCCCGCACCCGGGCCCGCACTTGTTTTTGGGCCTCCTCAAAGGTCCTGATGCGACTGTCTTTGCGCTCGAGGACCCGAAAAATCGCAAAGGCTTCCATCTCTTCTAGGGCCACGGGGCCTACCAAGTCGCCCTCTTGGGCCGCAAACGCGGTGTCCACCAGTGCCGGATAGGCCGGTCTAAGCAGGTGCCGGAGGACTAGTTCGCCTCCCCGGCGCAGGCTGCCGTGGGAGTGCACGCCAGGCCGGTGCAGTAGCTCAGCTATGTCGGCACCCCGTTCGATTTCCGCCCGCAATCCTCTGGCTTCTTCCTCTGCATGGACCCAGATTTCCCGCACAGTAACTTCTGCCGCATCGCGGAAGCGCCCCGGGTCCGCCTCGTAGAAATCCCTGAGTACGGTTTCATTGAGATCCATGCGAGTGGTCGTCTCTGCTTTCATCAGGGCCTTCAGGATCAGTTCTTTGTTCTTGCGCTTGCGCCACTCGACGAAGGCGGGCTCCTCGCCCCATCCCCGCTCGCGTCCGGCCCGGGCAAAGAGCGAGGGGTGCAGCGCGGAAATTTTTGCCGACTTGACCACTTGGACGCTATCCATCAGTCCCCCTCGAAACCCCTTGGAGCGCAGTTGGTTCAGGTAGGCCCCTAGGGTCATTTTGCCGCCTGCGAAGCTGTACAGAGGCCGAGCTGCCTCTGCGGGTGTCAGGTCGAGGTTTTTCTGCGCACTCCGCCGCACCAGCAGGCGAACTCCCTCTGGGTGAAGGCGCAATCCGTACTTGCGACTCAGAACCTCAAACTCTGCCTGAGTCCGGATCCTCTGCTGTTCCCTGTAGAGTTTCTTGCCGATCTCTTGCTGGTATTTTTCTATTTTGGCTTCCCGGTCGTCCAAAAAGCGGTAAATCTGCCAGAAACCAGGCATGCGCAGGGGCTCGGCAACCTGTCCTACGGCCAGCGAAAAGAAATCCTGCTTAGAGATGCCGAAGCGCTCGGCCTGGGTGCGACCGATCCAGTCCATGGTGCCGTCCTCCCGGGCAAAGGCATCATGGTCGGCAAAACGGCGCGCCATTTCCTCGAAGGTCCTGCCATGGCCAAGCTGCTGCATCACCTCGTCGACCTCTTCACGGGTGTACAGTAAAATGCGGCTGTACAGCCGCTCCCGGTTAAAACCCATATCCACAAAAGCGCGTTGGATATCCTCCGAGGCGATTTTAATGCGCGTGTCAATAACTTGGGCCCTGTAGCGGCCAGCCAACTGCAGCCGAATCAGATCTTGGAGTTGGGTCGCAATCGCGGCGCTGGTATCTATCCCTCGGGCCCGGGCCTCCATCAGCAGCAACTCCTGGTCCACCATGGAATTGAGATAGTCGAGGTCGGCTTCACGGCCCTGTTTCTCGCTCCGCAGTTCGGGCGGCAGGTTGCCCACAAAGCGTTTGAAATCCGCCACTGCGAGATCGGCGTCGCCGATCCGGGCGACGATGGGTTCTTTCTCACCGCAGCCGGCAAACTGCAAACTCAGGAGGATCTGAGTTCCCAGATAAAGTAAAAGTATTTTCATAAGCCCCTTTGTCGATCTCGCAATCCTCAGTACTTGGAGAAATTGGTGGCGGCCAGAAGGGGATTGTACTGCGTATGTCTGCGCGATAGACCCGTTGGAGACCGAGATCAGCATTTAAAATAAATACAAAAAATGCAATCCTTTCTCAAGGAGATCTGTATGTGGTGCTCGTATCTCTCGGACATGCTATTCAATTGAGGCCTGATCACAATTCAGACAGATCGCCAATCAAGGCTTCCCGAGCTTCTGTTTGTTGTAGCGACCGATCTGCTTTGCGTACCACTCCCGGCCGTACACCTCTTTCTTGTTGAGCCAGCGCCCTGGTAGGGGAATAATCCTCGAGCTGCGGTCCACGAGCGGCAACTGCACCGGCGCATGGCCGCGGCGGTGTGACTCGCGCAGGGCAATGGCCATCTCCAGCACCTTGCGGCCGTTGTCGCCGTTGCTTCTGGGCTCGATATCCATCTCGAGCGCATCCACCATGGACTGGATTGTGGCGTGTTGCCGGGGCCCTCCGTACTCCCAGCCCTCCTCATCCATTTTTCCAAACCCCTCGTGCAGGGCTTGGGTCGCGGAGAAGAGTCCCTCCATCTTTTCGAGGTTGGACCACATCGGCCTTTCCACACCCTCTTTGGTCTTCCACATGTGCGGAAAGGCCCCGTCGCTGAAGAACACTCCCCGACTACACAGCACCTCGAAACCGTGTTTGGCATTGTTTTGGCGGTGTATGAAGGCCTCGATCCCGTTGGCAAAGCGGATATAGCCGGCCACCCCCTGGTCGTAGTCGCTCATGGGATCGCTGGCGACCCAGCCCGTCCCCCAAGCCACCTCCGCATCGCTGGCGAAGAGCCGGATCAGGCTGAAAATCTGGCAACCCCCGCCCGACATCTGGGTGCCGCTCCCCTGGGTGACGGTGATGCCCTGCACCGCCCCTAGTTCGCCTGAGTCGATGATCTCCTTGGCCTTCCAGTACTGCGGAAAGTTGCGCTCTAGGTCGCCGCAGGCGAACTTGACGCCCCGGTCGCGGCAGACCTCCACCATGCGGTCGGCCTCTGCCAGACTGGCTGCGATGGGTTTTTCGCAACCTATGGCCCGCACTCCTGCTTGAGCACAGTCCAAAACCACCTCGGGGTTGGGTTTGACTGGGAGGATCACCGAGGCGATATCGATCTTTTCCCGCCGGAGTATTTCTCGGTAGTTATTATAGCCTTTTTCTAGGTTGAAGCGCCGGCAAAAAAGCTCCAGATTTTCGGGGTCCGAATCGGCCGCCGCCACGACTTCAGTCAGGGGATGGAGGTGGTAAGCCCGCGCGTACTCCGTGCCTTTTCTGCCGCACCCTATGACCCCCACCCGGTACTTGGCTTCCTTGGATTTACTCATAAAGTTATAACCTCCGCTGGCTTGCTCGGACCGGTGGCCCAAATTAAGCTATGAGAAAACTTACATTGCCGTGCAAAGACGATCAAACAGGACGCAGTTTGAGACGACGACGGACCATCTACTACAACGACGCACGGCACTACTACCTGTGGGTCTTTGAGCCGCCCATACACCTGAGAGACGCCTGGCGTCCCATCGACGAAATCGCGGGGACCTCCATCGACACCTTCAGCTACGGAGTCGAGCGCGGGGATGGGCTGTTCTACCCCTCTAGGGTCGGCCTGATGTTCGGGGCGGATAAGCGCCCCTTTCACATGGCTTACGAATGGCGTGCTTGGCAGAGTATGCAGAGCCTAATCCAGCGCGGCCTCGATCCGCTGCAAGTTCTCATCGACCGAGCCCACGACAAGAGGCTGGATTTTTTCGCCAGTCTGCGCATGTCGGGCTACGGGGGCATGGACCAGGCCTACCAGACGCAGCCCCCCGCTTCGTGGAACCAGGACAAACGGGCGTTGCTGGCCAGCACCCTGCGGGCCGATTTCGCCCACGAGGAAGTGCGCGATCACCAGTTTGCTGTGCTCGAGGAGCTGGCTACCCGATACGAGGTGGACGGGATCGAACTCGACTTTGCCTTTACCTGTTTCTACTTCAATCCCGACGAAGCGGCAAAGCACGTTTCGACCATGACCAGATACGTGGCCGAAATCTCCCGCATGGTGCGGCAGCGGCCGGGCGGCTCCATACCCGTCGGGGTGCGCATCCTGCCCACCGAGGAGATGTGCCTCCGGGCCGGGCTGGACGTGCGCACTTGGCTGCAACAGGGGCTGGTGGACTTTGTCGTGCCGCTCTTCTACCCGGTGATGGTGCTGGATCCGGACATGCCAATCGACTGGATCGTGCAGGCGGCCCACGAGGCGGATGCGTCGGTGTACGGTATGCTCCAACCTTATGTGCGGGACGAGTACACCGGCTCGTCTCAGCGCTGGTACGCCGACCCCGAAATTTTGCGGGCAACAGCAGCCAACTTCTGGGCCAGGGGGGTGGACGGCCTCTACACCTGGTTCATGCACTGGCCCCTCGAAGACACCGAGCGCCGGATGCTGACCGAATTGGGGGATCCAGATCTCATCGAGGAAGGCGATAAACGCTATGTCCTGCGCATCCGCAATCAGGCGGCCACCGAGCTGGGCTACGATGCCAACCTGCCGCTTGAGATTGAGGCTGCAGACCCTGAAAGACGCCATGCCATTCCCTTCTACATAGCGGACGATATAGCCGGTGCGGCCGAGCGCATCCGCCGGGTGCGGCTGTGGATCAGCTTCTCTAACTTGGTCAGTGGCGATCAGCTCGGGATTTTTCTCAACGGAGACGCGCTAGCAGGCGAAGTATGCCTGCGCGACTTCAGCCGCGGTATAGGGCCGGCGAGCGCCTATACCTTGGAATTCCACCTGGAAAAGGTCCGTCCCATCAAAGGCCAGAACCTGCTGGAGATCGTCTTAGAAAAAAGGCCCGACGAACTGAGCGGCGGAGTGATCGTCCAAGAGATGGAAATCACCGTGGAGTACGGTCCCTATCCGACGGGACTGGCTTGATTGATACCAGTTATCTGCTGAAAAAAGTGAGTACAAGCAGGCGATCCGCCGACCCCGTAACGGCGGAATGATGGCGTTTGTATCGGCAGTTGTTACGAGGAGCATGCGAGCATGACCAAGTACAAAGTAGGCATGATCGGCACGGGCATAAAAGGCACCCAACACGCGCGCGCCTACGCCCTCAATCCCCGGACCGAGATCGTGGCTGTGGCCGATCCAGATCCCGAAAATCTGGAGCTTTTTTGCCGGCGCTTCAAAATCGATAGGGGCTACAGCAGGTACGACGAGATGCTTGCCAGAGAACAGATCGACATTGCCGCGCCCATCCTGCCCGCACGACCCAACCCGGACGCAGTGGTGGCTGCAGCGCGGGCGGGAGTCAGGGCCATCTACTGCGAGAAACCCATCTGCGCTAGCTTGGAAGAGGCCGACCGCATGGTGGAAGAGACGCGCTCGCGGGGCATTCCGTGGGCCGCTGCTGACGCCATGCGCAACCTCCCACAGTTCTGGGAGGCCCGGGCAAAAATCGAATCCGGCGAGTGGGGCTCGGTGCAGAGTATCAATATCTACATGCCTACGGCCGCGGATACTAGGGGCGAGATCTGGGGTGCCAACTGCCAGGATCTGTGTGTCGCCAGCCTGTTCGCCGGCGACGCCGAGGTCGATTGGGTGGTCGGCTGGGTCAAGGAAGATCCCTTTAGCGACGAAGACCAAGCCATGGGAGGGCATATCCGCTTTGCCAGCGGTATCGAGTGTTTCGCACACATTCGCCCCACCTGCAGGCGGGGCATTGAGATTTTGACCAGCCGCGTCCTGTTCTTCAGCGACTACCACAGTTTCCACCTGTGGAAATTGAAGGGGAATCCGGAATCGCCGCTATGGGCGGATCTGGAGAAAATCGAGGGGGCTTTTGCCGACTCCGGCCTCAACGACATGCCCTACGACGAGGAGGGGTGGCAGTACCCGGGGAATCGGCAAATCGCCAGCACTCAGGCCCTAATCGACTGTCTGGAGAAGGGAGTGGAACCTCGATGCAGTGGCGCGGACATGGCCCGGGCTTTAGAGATTTCCATTGCCCTGCGGGATTCACACCGGCAGAGCCACGCACCCGTAAAGCTGCCCCTTGAGGACCGCAGCCTCAAGATCGTACCCCTGCCCTTCCGCTGGCGCAACAGGAAGGAGGTTTTCGGCACCAAGCGCTACAACCAATTCCTCACATCGGTGATGACCTCCCAAGTCCCAAGGGAAAAAGACTCGTGAAAGCGCCGGGGCCAAGCGCGATGAACGCCGGAGCGTCCAATAGGACTGGCGGGGGGGAACTGGAGCTGGTGAAGGCCGTTTTGGGACCGGACGGCGATCAGACCCGGTGACGCTCGACAAACTCCCAATCTAGTTCCAAGCCCAGGCCGGGCTGTTCGCGCATGGCGATGTGCCCGTTCTCGACTTTGAGCGGGGGATTGTACATACGGGACCAGATCTGGTAGCTCTCGCTTTCGGGACAGGCGGACATGATCAAACTGTTGGGCACGGCCGCCATCAGGTGGCAGTTGATGTCCGGGTACTGCGCCCCGTGCGGGGATATGGGGACATCAAAAGCCTGGGCCAGAGCGGCGATCCGCTTGAGCCCGGTATAGCCGCCGCCGGCCAGGATATCGGTCTGCACCACCTCGAGGGCTTCTTCTTCGAGCAAGCGCCTGATACCGTGGAGGGTGCCCTCGCCCTCGCCGCCGACCACCAAGGCCGTGGTGACCTCCTGGACTTTGCGCATATAGTACAGCTCATCGTCTTGGCGCACTGGTTCCTCAATCCAGTAGAGTTGGTAGTCTTCGAGCTGACGGGCGGTCGCCACGGCCTCGTCTCCGTCCCAGGCGTGGTGCACGTCGATCATCAGTTTCTTGCGCGGACCAATCAACTCGCGTGAACGCTGCACTCGCGCTACTACTTCCGCGGGATTGGCAGCCTGGTACATGTGGATTTTGACGGCGTCATAGCCCAGGGCGACGAATTTTTTGACCTGTGTTGCTATGCCCTGTGGGGACTGATCCGGCGCATTTCGATACCCGGCTCCGTCCGCGTACACCGGAATCTTGTCCCGGTACCCGCCCAAGAGCCGCCACACTGGCTGTCCGCAGATCTTGCCGCACAAATCCCACAAGGCCACGTCTAGGGCCCCGATGGAGGACATCGCCGACCGGCCCGGTCCACGCCACACGGCTTCGTACATCTGTTCCCAGAGCTGGGCAATACTGAGCGGATCTCGCCCTATGAGCAGGGGCCCCAGATCGCGGGCGATCACCCGTGGATCGCCGCCGCGGCCAAGGCCCTGCAGACCCTGATCGGTGTGGATGAGGACGATGGGCCACTCCCCGATTCCTCCTTTTCCCGCCGGGTCCACGGGTAGCCTCACGACTAGGGTTTCGACACGGGTGATGCGCATGAGAATATCTGTCCTCCTCTTTAAGGATGGTGATCGCGCCCGGTTCGGCCAGGGGGCGACAAGTCAAAGGCTTGCAGTTCGACGGGCGTTGGAACCGGATCTCCTTCGCGGATTTTATAGACCCGATCTATGGCCAAGTTGGTGAAAAGTTGCGTCTCAGCAGAAGCCGGCCAGGAGACTGCGACTGACTCGATGGCCGTCGCCTGGCCCAGACCAATTTCCTGCTGTAGGCTCGAACCGCCAAAACTGGCCCCGGCCGTCACCGTGGCATAGATGTCGCGACGGCCGCTTTTGGTGTGCACCCCGACTCGGATGCGGGCCCCAATAGCGGCGCGGTTGGAACGCACCCCTTGCAACTGGAGGGTGAGCCAGTGGTTGCCGTGTCCGGGATTCTCAAAGAGGACATTGTGGGACAGATCCCCAGTATAGGAGCCCCCTATGACCGCGTAGATGTCTTGGTCGCCGTCGTTGTCGAGATCGCCAAAGGACACGCCGTGGCCTTTCTGCAGATGCCCAAACCCGCCCGAGGTGGTGACGTCCTGGAATAATTGGCCCCCGGCGTTGCGGAACATGCGATTGGGCATGACCGAGCGGAACGAAGGCGAACCCGTACCCGCGTAAAAGTCGGGCCAGCCGTCGTTGTCGAGATCGCCGAAATTGCACCCCATAGTGTAGAGTACCTTGTCGAGCCCGACTTGGAGGGTCACATCGGCGAACGTGCCGTCGCCTTGGTTGCGGTACAGGCGGGGGAACTCGGCATCGTGAGGCAGACCGAGGTATTCGGCCGCTAGATCACCGGCATTGGCGTGATACCCGGAGACGAATAGGTCGAGCCAGCCATCGTTGTTGTAGTCCCAGAACCAAGCCGGAAAGCTCCAGACGGGTTCGGCTACTCCGGCCTGGGCGGTGGCGTCGGCAAAGGTCCACTGGCCGGATGTATTTTCGCCCTCGTTCCTGAAGAGAAGATTGGGAGCGGTGAGCCGCGAAATGTACAGATCGAGCCGGCCGTCGTTGTCGTAGTCGCCCCAGACAACGCCCTTGACGTAGCCCGAGACCGCAACGCCTGCTTCTTGCGCCACATCGGTAAACGTGCCGTCGCCCTGGTTGTGAAAGAGCTGGCAGGGGTGGATGTTATGGCGGAAAGATTCGTTGCCAATGAAGAGATCGACCCAGCCGTCGTTGTCGTAGTCGCCCCAGGCAGCCGTCTGGGTGGGATAAAAGGCGAGCAAGCCGGCCTCTTCGGTGACATCGTCAAAAAAGCTGTCGCCGTAGTTGTGCAGCAGCGAATTGGGGTGCCGGCCGTCTTCTTCCCACCAAGCCCCGCGCAGGACGAGCACATCGGCAAAGCCGTTGTTGTCATAGTCGGCGTGGACGATTTGCAGCCCGCCGACTACACCGTTCAAGCCGGCCTCTGCGGTGACATCGTCAAAGGTGCCGTCGCCCCGGTTGCGAAAGTAGCGGAGCTGATCGCGGAGACCCCAGGATGAGGCCATGATATCCAGATCGCCGTCGCGGTCAAAGTCCTCGGCGATGCTGCCTCCCGCCAGAGACACCACGTCCATTCCTAGCTGCGGGGCGACATCGCCAAAGCGCCCGATGTCGCCATCGGAGACAAAGGCCGTTGGCGGAATGAGCCATTGCGGCGGCACGGAGTCGGGATATTCACCGAGGACCATGTACGCGATATTGAGGAGCCAGCGGCCCGTCATTTCGCCGGGATCGTCCCGTAGGATGGCGGTGAATTCTCCAAGCGCGGCCCGCGCCCCCCGCTGATTGTCGTGTACCCCGGCTTGGCTGATGGGAAAGAGACACGATTCGCTGGTGTGCTGTTGGAGGCAGTTCTCTTGTTCACCTAAACGGAGATAGGATAGGGCGAGGAGTTTGTGTACGCTGGGTTTGGTCTTAGTCGCACCGAGTTGTTGTTTTAGGCTCAAAAAGCGGTCGATGGCCTCTTGGCTGTGGCCGGCGCGCAGGAATTCGCGCGCCAGATGCACCTGTAGGCGCAGTCTGTCGACCGGATCGGCGGGCAGGTCGAGTTGGCGCAAGTACTCGACTCTTGCATCATTGATGTAGGTGTTTGTAGCGGGATTGAGCTTGCGGGCGATTTCTTCGAGGCGGGCGGCCATGCGCTTGGTGCCGGGCCCTTGCTGCGGTGGGGGGGACGAGATATTGCAGGCCGCTAGGACTGTAGAAGCGGCGACCGTGCAGAGGCGTACTTTCACTAGGTGGACATTCATTTCTGAAGATATAAATGCTTGCTTTTCGCCTGTCAAGAAGAGTGATTGGCCTCTTGGTCCTGTCGATTTTGGGCGCACTGGCCGGAGCGTTATATTTTTTTTCGCCCAGAGTGATCGGATACCTCAAAGAGGTGAGGAGGCCCACGGGCCAGGCCATCGCCGTGGAACTACCCGGTGGTGCGACCATGGATATGGTGTGGATTGGCCGGAGTAGTTTCCTCATGGGCTCGCCCGCCGACGAACCCGGACGAGATCAAAACGAAGGACCGCAGCACCGGGTTACCATCAGCCGGGGCTTTTACCTAGGGAAATACGAAATCACGCAGGCTCAGTGGGCCAGCGTCATGCACTCGCGACCGTGGGCGGGAAAGAGCCATGTCGAGGATAATCCGCACCATCCGGCCGTGTACATCTCGTGGGAAGATGTGCGGGAATTCACGCGTCGTCTCAACCGGATGGCCGGAGCGGCAGTGTACCGCCTCCCCACGGCCGCGGAGTGGGAGTACGCCTGCCGCGCTGGCACAGCGACGCCGTGGTCCTTTGGGGAGGACGATAACGCCTTGAAAAAGTACGCTTGGTACGCGGACAATACTTGGGAGGTGGGCGAGCGCTACGGTCATGCTGTAGGTGCCAAGCTTCCCAATCCATGGGGCCTGCACGACATGCACGGGAATGTGTGGGAATGGGTCCAGGACTGGTATTCGAACGAGCCCTACAGCAACGTTCCCGAGGTCGATCCCAAGGGGCCGGCAAAGGGTTTTTTACGCGTCGGTCGCGGCGGGGCCTTTGGCAATTACGGCCACGTTCTGCGGTCGGCGAATCGCTCGGGAGGTGACCCGACCAGCCGCAATGCCGGCACCGGAGCCCGGTTGGTGCGCCAAGAGTAGCCCTAGCCTATAGGGGAGGACATACCGCTTCTCGCTCCCTTGCGGGTCACAGAGCGAATCTCCTCATGGAGTCCAAGGGGAATCCGATGGACAAATCTCCTTCTGCAGAAACCACTGGCGCACCGGCTCCACAGGTGCCCCGGACTTTTTTTCAGTACCTGCGCTCTTTTGGGCCGGGCATAGTCATCGCAATGACCTGGATGGGCGCCGGCGACGTGGTCGAGTCGGCCGTGGCTGGTGGCAACTACGGGTACGCGCTGATGTGGGTGCTGGCGCTGGCGCTGGTGGTGCGCTTCCTGTTCGTATCCCTGATCGCCAAATACCAGTTGTGCAACCAGCGGGGAGAGGGAGTCTTGGATGGGCTGGGCCGTCTGCATCCTTGGTATCCTCCCTTCCTAGCGCTGATGGGCTTCGTCATAGGACACATCCAGGGCGCGTACCTCATTGTGGGGATCGGCGAAATCTCGGTCAATGTGACGGGCATCGGGTACGTCTGGCTGTGGGGTCTGTTCTGGAATTTGGTGACGCTGGTCATTGTCTTCCGCCCGGAGTACGGCCGACTCGAGTTGCTTTTCAAGGTCCTGCTAGGCTTGCTCTCGGTCTCCTTCTTGGGCGCGGCCCTGTGGGTCGGACCCTCCCCGACCAAGATCCTGCAGGGCGTCTTTGCTTTCGACCTGCCCGGACAGGTGGGACCCTTTGGCTCGCTCCTAGTGGCCATTGGGCTGATCGGGACCATCGGCGGATCGCTGGCCAATCTGGTTTACCCCTACTTCTTGGAACAAAAGGGCTGGATCGGGCCCGCGTTCCGCCGCGTACAGTTCTACGATCTCCTGCTGGGGATCGTCGTCCTAATCGTCCTCGACCTAGCGATCTGGACCCTCGGTGCCGAAGTGCTCCACCCGCGCGGTATGACTATCGCCGAGATGGACGATCTGCCCCGACTGCTGAGCACGATCCTCGGAGAGGGCGGCCGTTTATTGTTCTATCTGGGACTCTTTGCCGTCCTCTACACGGGCTTGGTGGGTCAAGCCCTTGGTTTTGGGGCCCTGTGCTCCCACGGGTACCAGCGCTGGCGGGCCGGCCCAGAAGTCCAGTTGCAGGCGTACCAAGCGCATCCGAGCTACCGGTGGGTCGTAGTCTGGTGCCTGATTTCTCCAGTCGTCTGGACTGCGCCTGGCATGCCGGGCTTTGTCGTCATGACCGTATTCGCCGCTAGTGCCTCAGTGGTATTGATCCCCCTGCTCGTGGGCGGCTTGTGGTGGATTACCGCCAAGGCGGATTACATCGGCGCAGAGTACAAGAATCGCCTGTGGGAGAACGTCCTCATGGGCGCGTTGTTCGCCTTGGGACTGTGGGGGGCCTACGGTTCGGTAAAGTCGATCGCGGAGTCGTTTTGATGTCCGGGCGATGAGCGGAAACGCGGCGACCACAAGGCCTATTATGAAACCGCTTTTAGTCGGTCTTTGCCTGTACATAGGGTGCGATACAGCCCCGCCGCCCGTGCGCTTTAGGGATGTCACGGCCCAGGCCGGGATCGACTTTGTCCACGTCGACGGTGCCTCAGGGGCATATTTCTTGATAGAGACGTACGGTGCTGGCGGAGGATTCTTCGACAGCGATGGCGACGGCGATTTGGACATCTACCTCGTCAATGGCTTTGATCTGGGCGGCATCCAAGCTACGCCCGTCAATCTCGACCACCGGCGGGGAGGGACCTATTGGGTTGAGCGGCCGGACCAAGTGAGGTCTGCGGAGCCGGGAGCCGTCGACATCGACTTCTCAATCCTAGCCGAGGCCAGCGACCGACGCGCCGCCAATGTATTGTACCGCAACAATGGCGACGGCTCGTTCTCCGACATCAGCCGGGAATCCGGGGTCGATGATACGGGCTATGGCATGGGCTGCGCGGCAGCCGACTACGACAACGACGGCGATCAGGATTTATACGTGACCAACTACGGCCGCAATGTCCTGTACCGCAACGATGGCGACGGCACCTTCACCAATGTGACGGATCGGGCCGAGGTAGCGGCCCCGCAGTGGAGTTCGAGCGCGGCCTTTTTCGACTACGACGGCGACGGACACCTCGACCTGTACGTGGTCAACAACGTCGATTTCACGTTCGCCACCAACAAAGTGTGCGGCGGTTTTGTGGGCACTACTCCTTTGGGGCTGTTGGCCATTACCGAGCGCACCCGGTCTTATTGCGCGCCTTCCGACTATGGAGGCGTACCCGACGCGCTGTACCGCAACGACGGCGACGGCACCTTTACCGACGCATCCGCCGCAACCGGCATTGCGGATTTGGCTGGCAAGGGTCTGGGCGTGGTGGCCTGGGACTTTGACGGCGATGGCGACCAGGACGTATTTGTCGCCAACGACGGTATGGAGAACTATCTGTATCGCAACGACGGCAACGGCACCTTTACCGACGTCGCGCTGCAGGTGGGCGCGGCCTTTAACGCCGACGGCGACGACGAAGCCTGCATGGGGGTGGACTTTGGCGACTACGACAACGACGGAGACTTTGATCTCTTTGTCACCAACTTCTCCCACGAGACCAACACGCTCTACCGCAACGATGGCGGGCGTTTCAAAGATGTAACAGACGCCGTCGGCCTAGGGCGGCCGAGTTGGCGTTTTTTGGGATTTGGCACGAATTTCCTCGACTACGACAACGATGGCGACCTCGACCTGTACGTGGCCAATGGCCATGTCCTCGACAAAATCGCCCTGTTCCAGTCCGGCGTGGAATACGCCCAAGAGCACCAGCTTTTTTGCAACGATGGAACGGGCCGCTTCGCCTTGGCGGACACCAACTCGGGCGCTTGGTTCGCCGTCGCACAGGTCGGTCGGGGCACGGCCTTTGGCGACTACGACGGGGATGGGGATATCGATATCTTGGCGACCAATGGCGGCGGTGCGGCCAAACTGGTTCGCAATGAGGGAGGCAACGCGCACAACTGGTTGATGGTGCGGACCGAGGGCACCCAGAGCAATCGGGACGGCGTGGGTGCCGAGGTGAAAGTGGTCGCCGGCGATCTGGTCCAGGTGCGGCAGGTGCGCAGCGGCTCCAGCTATTTGTCGATCAGCGATCCGCGACTGCACTTCGGGCTGGGCACCAAGAAGCGCGTCGATTTGGTCGAAGTGCGCTGGACCAGTGGAATGGTCCAGCGCGTCGAGGATATCCCCGTCAACCAGATTCTGTCGATCAAAGAGAGGCGGGAACGTTGAATACAGCGGCCCAAGGAGCCATGCGGACAGAGCCTCAATCCTCGGGTCTGACGGCCAAGGCTGTGATTTGGGGGTGCGCATTGTCGCTGACCACCAGCTTGGGGGCCTTGTACAGTACTTTCATCAACGCCTCGTGGATGGCTCTCAACATTAGTGCACCCATTGCCTTGTTCGTCTTTTTCCTCTTTGCAGCCTTCCTCCACCCCTTGCTGTCCCGACTTTACCACCGGCTGGGTTTAAGCCGAGCGGAGCTAGGGGTGGTATTCATCATGACGATGATGGCGGCCACCGTGCCGACGGAAGGATACGTCGAGCACATGGTCCCCAAGATCGCCAGCGTGCTGTACTACGCCACGCCGGAGAACGAGTGGGCCGAGTTGATCCATCCGCATCTCAAAGAGTGGATCGCGCCCCAGGACGAGGAGGCCGTGCGCCATTTTTTTGAGGGCCTGCCGCTGGGCGAGCCCATTCCCTGGGGGGTATGGATACAACCGCTAAGTTATTGGGGGTTTTTCTTTTTGGTGCTGTGTTTTGTGATGCTATGCATGATGGTGGTGTTGCGCCGGCAGTGGGTCGAGCACGAACGCTTGGTCTATCCGCTGGTGAAACTGCCGTTGGAGATGCTTGCGGAGGGGGAGGATAAAAGATTTTTTGGGCCTTTTTTCCGGCGTCCGCTGATGTGGCTGGGTTTTTCGCTGCCGTTCGTCGTTTTGAGTCTGAACGCCCTGCACAGCTACTACAATTACATTCCCTCAATCGCCTTGGAGACCAGTCTGCCTCTCTTTCGCAATACCTTAGTCTTACCCATCGGTCTCAGTTTTATGAGCCTGGGCTTCGCCTATTTCGTCAATTTACAGGTACTCTTAGGGATCTGGGTCTTCTTTTTGCTGCTGACGGTGCAGCAGGGCGTTTTGGGGATTCTGGGGATTGCTATGACCGAGCGACTGACCGGCTATAGCACCTCGAGCGCGATCCCGGCGCACGAGGGCATGGGGGCGCTGATCGCCTTTGTGCTCTTCAGCCTGTGGGTGGCCCGAGACCATTTGCAGGCCGTGTGTCGCAAGGCCTTTCGGGGCGATCCAACTGTGGACGACTCCATGGAGATGCTCTCGTATCGCACGGCCGTGTTCGGCATTCTGTTCGGTATGGTAGTGCTGGGCGTGTGGCTCGAGCGATCTGGGCTGCCGGGCTGGCTGGTATTTTGGTTCTTGTTCGTGGCCTTCGTGCTCTTTGTGGGATTGACCCGCTTTGTCGCCGAAGCCGGTTTAGCAACCATTCGCGCCCCCATTTATCCCCAGCCGCTCATGACTTCAACTGTGGGGACCACGGCGATTGGGTCGGAGGGTTTAGTTGCCTTGGGAATGACGTACGGCTG
Organism: Candidatus Latescibacterota bacterium; assembly: GCA_965217585.1. Taxonomy (GTDB): domain Bacteria; phylum Latescibacterota; class UBA2968; order UBA8231; family UBA8231. The sequence goes on along the minus strand of OZ244561.1, from coordinate 6,948,188 downwards.
GATTTTGAAGGTGCGCATATTCGCCATGGCCGCGTGCGCCAATGCGCTGAAGATCGACGGGGAGATCCACGGTGGGGGAGTGGATCGGCGTCGGCTATTTTGGGCTTTGGCGCTGGCGTTGGTGGTCAGTCTGCTGGCATCGAACTGGTTTTTATTGCACCAAGCCTACACCTACGGCGGTATCAACCTCAACCAGTACTTTTTCGTGCGGGCCCAAAATCCCTTCGGGGACGTGGCCGGCTGGATCGACAATCCGACGGCCGTGAACTGGGAAGGGTGGTTTTACATACTGGTGGGCGCGATAGTCATGGTGGCGCTAATGGTGGCGCGGCACTTCCTGTTGTGGTGGCCGCTGCACCCGGTCGGCTTGCCCATTGCCACGACGGCCGTGGCCAGCCAGATCTGGTTGAGTATTTTCTTGGTGTGGGCACTCAAGAATTTGGTGTTGAAGTACGGGGGGCCGAGTCTGTACCAGCGGCTCCAGCCGTTTTTCCTAGGGTTGATCTTGGGCAATGTAACCGCGGGTGGGCTGTGGTTTGCGATTGATGGCATCACCGGCATGCAGGGCAATATTCTGGTTTACTATTAAATGCCGTTCAGGAGTCTGAGGGGCACCACCTCACAACAAATATTCGGGGGCCATCCGCAGGCTATTGCAAGCCTCATCGGATGGCCCCCGTTTCTTATCGTTCTGCGTCGAGGTGCTTTTGGTGCCGCGATCGCGGCTAAAAGCGACTTTTGAGCTGTCCCCAGGACTGTCCTGCAACTGCTGTAGAAGCGGGTTCCGGATAAAAGCCAGATCCCAAGAGGAAATCTTGGCCGAGAGCGCTATAGGGGATGGCGTAGCTCACTTTAGGCGAGCCGGTTTCTTCGTCCCCTGCTACCGCTGGATTGTCCCAAAGATACTCGACGTAGCCGCCTCCCTCAGCCGCCGCTGCGATGAGCCCCTGTGTGATTTTGAATCCGTTAGAGTCTTCGAGATCAATCAAGTTTTTGCCCTCGAGATCTGGATTTCCTCCGTGCAAGACGTAGGTGCCATTAAGGGCAATAACAAAGAGGTAGATGGAGCCCTGCTTCCAAGTACCTTCGGCACTGAATTCCCCCAAGAGAGCTATGTACTGGGGAAGGGTCGTAGCTTTATTCGCGTATTCCTTTGCCGCGAGTACAAAGGCCTTCAGGGTTTCCCGGTCCACTACATCACCGGCTGTTACCTCGGGGTCTTGGGCCACGGCGGGATGCACGGCGGGCAAGAGGGTGGCCAGCGCCAGCATGAGTACTACTGTCAGACGCTTCATGACGATCTCCTTTCTTTCGATTAAGTATGAACGACATGGAATAAGATACGCCCGACCCTGCAAAAAATCTATCAGACAAGCCCGCCGACAAAAGCGCGTGTTCCCCCGATGCGGCTACCCCGTGATAATTATCCCCGATTGTCCGCTTTTCGACGACGGCACCTTCCCAGCCGCCACTTCCTCAATGCGGCTGATCACCTCCTCGACATTGGAGACATCGTCGACGCGGCCGTCCATCCGGCCGTCTGGACCCACTAGGAAATAGGAGGGTATGCCCCGGACCTGGTACAACTGAGCCACCGCCGCCCGCCAGCCGCCTGGGGCGTGGACGTGGACGCCGGTCAAGCCGTGCTCATCGACCGCTTGGTGCCACTCATCGGCGGAGTCCAAAGAGATGTTCAAAAAGACCACCTTCTGATCTCGGGTCCGCTGTTTAAGCTCTTCCAGATGGGGTACTGCCCCGATGCATGGACCGCACCAACTCGCCCAAAAGTCTAAGAAAACCGCCTGACCTTTGAAATCGCTCAGGGAGACGCTTTGGCCCTGGAGATCGTCGAGGGTGAAGTCGGGGGCTGGCTGGCCGGGTTTGAGCTTGGCGGTTTCTCGCATGACCTCCTCGACGGCCTCGGTGTATGCGGGATAGGGGTTGTCTCGGAGGAATTCGGTCAGGCGTTGTTCGCCTTGGTCAAAATGGCCCTCCTGCAAATCATAAATGATTTCCCCGGCGAGAAAGAAGTACAGAACTTTGCCATGCAAGAGCCGCTTGGCCTGATTGTAGTCGGAGTAGGTTTCTGCAAAGGCCTTGGGTTCCTCAGCGGGCATCTGCTCAATGTTGGACTGATTCCACCTTTCTTCCCATAGGCGAAAAAAATGGCGCTGAAAATTGCGTTCTAGAAATCTGCGGTAATGGGTGGTGCCGATAGCCGCTTCATCAACCAGTTCAACTTGATCGAGGATGTCGTAATAGTCCTTGAGGAGGGCTTCATTCTCCCGTCCGTTTTGCCGCTCGTAATTGCGCGGATAAGAGACTATCTCGTTGGCCCATTCATAGGTGATTTCAGCGCGGTAGTAGGCGATAAAGCCCGGGGTGAGTTGGTACTGGCTGCAACCTTCGTCCAAAAAGCGAGTCATTTTCAAGCGCCGCTGGTCGATCATTTTGCGAAAGGCATCGACCTCCAAGTCTTCGTAGTCTATGCGCAGGTAATCGGGGAAGCGAGACCGCAGGGCGGCGAGGAACTGGTTGTTGGCCGCGCCTTGGCCGGAAAAGCGGAGGGACTGAGGCAGGTCGAGCAAATCCGCGTCAATGTGCAACTGGTCGCCCGGTTCCACGAAGAGCTTGACCTCATCGTCGAGATCGACTGAAACCATTTGCGCTTCAGTAAACGGCAGTTCTACCGCGAGGCAGCCCTTTTCGTCGAGGGGGACTTCGATGGCGATGGGCGTATGGTAGATGGGCGTTTGCTGGTACTCGAAGGTGATGCTGCGCCGTTCCAACGCATTGGCTAGCGTGGCGGTGACGCGGGTGGAAAGCGGGGCCATGGGAAATCTCCTCTCATTGTCGTCCAGAATGTAGCGGCCGAGCGGCCCCTGTAAACGTTGCGCTCCCCAGAAGTCCCCCAAGCGACTAGCTATCTCCAGATGAACATCCTCAGTCGTCTGTTCCTTTTAACGATAGTACCTCCTCGATACGGGAGCCCACGTCTGCGACATCGTCGATATCATCAATACGGCCATCCATCCGGCCGTCTGGACCCACCAAGAAATAGGAGGGTATGCCCCGGACCTGGTACAATTGAGCCACCACTGCTTCCCAGCCGCCCGGGGCGTGGACGTGGACGTCGGTCAGTGTGTGCGCTTCCACCGCTTGGTGCCACTGCTCGACGCTGGCGTCCAAGGATATACTCAGGAAGACGATTTTCTGGTTTTGGGTCTGCTGTTTGATCTTTGCCAGATGGGGCAAATCTTCGATGCAGGGGCCGCACCAACTCGCCCAAAAGTCTAGGAAAACCGCTTGGCCTCTGAAATCGCTCAGGGAGACGCCTTGGCCTTGGAGGTCGTCGAGGGTGAAGTCGGGGGCGGGCTGACCGGGTTTGAGTTTGGATGCTTCCCGCACGACCTCCTCGACGACCTCGGTATATTCGGGATAGGGGTTGTCTTGGAGGAATTCGGCTAGGCGTTGTTCGCCTTGGTCAAAATAGCCCCATTGGAAGTCACTGACGATTTCCCCGGCGAGCAAGAAGTACAGGACTTTGCCGTGCAAGGCTCGCCGGGCCTGATTGTAGCGGGTGTAGGTTTCAAGCAGGTCTCGGGACTGCTCCTCGGATAGTTGCTCGCGTTGGGTGCGCTCATAGGCTTCGTCTTCTAGACGATCGAAATTGTACTCCAGAAAGTTTTGGTAATGGGTGATGCCAATAGCCGACTCGTCAACGAGTTCGACTTGATCGAGGACGTCGTAATAGTCCGCGGGGAGGACCGGGTGCTCCCGTCCGTTTTGCATATAGTAACCGATCCGATAAGAGACCATTTGTTCGGCCCATTCATAGGTGATTTTAGCGCGGTAGTAGGCGATAAAACCCGGGGTGAGTTGGTATTGGCTGCAGCCTTCATCCAAAAAGGACTCCAATTCTGAACGCCGCTGGTCAATCATTTGGCGATGCGCGTCAACCGCCAAGTCTTTGTAGTCGATGCGCAGGTAATCGGGGAAGCGAGACCGCAGGGCGGCGAGGAATTGGTTGTTGGCCGCGCCTTGGCCGGAAAAGCGGAGGGACCGGGGCAAGTCGAGCAAGTCGGCGTCAAGGTGCAACTGATCGCCCGGTTCCACGAAGAGCTTGACCTCATCGTCGAGTTCGATCGAAACCATTTGCGCTTCAGTAAACGGCAGTTCCACCGCGAGGCCGCCCTTTTCGTCGAGCGGAGCTTCGATGGTAACGGGCTTATGGTAGATGGGCGTTTGTTGGTACTCGAAGGTGATGCTGCGCCGTTCCAACGCATTGGCTAGCGTGGCGGTGACGCGGGTGGAAAGCGGTGGCATGGAATCTCCTCTTATTGTCGTCTAGCGTTTGCGGCGCAGCGAATGGAGAAGCCGTCTGAAAATCTCCGGCGGTTGCTCGGCACTACGAATTTTCAAACGGCTTCCTAAGCTAACGCCTCCCGCCCGAACCGCTCGATAGCTTCCAAGGTCTCGCGCACATCGTCCCAAGTCGTAGTGTGATTGACGATGCACATCCGCAGCGAAAACTTTCCATGCAGAAGGGTTGATGATACGAAGGCGTCGTCGTCCCAAAAGACGTGGGCGAGCACTGTCCTGTTGACTTCTTCGAGGGCTTCCTCGTCGAGGTCCGCGTCGGCGGGGTTGACCCGGAAGCACACGATGCTCAGCGACGCGGGGGTCAACATCTCTAGGGTTTGGCTCGCTTGGACGTATTCCTCGGCCCGGTCGGCCAGTTCCATTCCCTTTGACACGGCCTGCCGGAACGCAGCCATTCCAAAAGTCTGGACCGACATCCAGATCTTCAACGCCCGCACCGAGCGGCTCAGTTGTAGGCCGCGATCCGAAAGGTTCGGGTGGTTCGCGCCCCATATCGTGTCTTGGAGAATGTCGTGGTGAACGCCGAAAGCGTTCTCAAGCGTGCTCAGGTCCTTCACCAGTAGGCAGCCGGCCTCATAAGGCTGGAAGAACCATTTGTGCGCATCCAGTCCAATCGAATCGGCGCGCTCAATCCCGCGCAGTAGCTTTTTGCCCCGATCGGTCACGACCGCAAAGCCGCCGTACGCTGCATCGACGTGCAGCCAGATGCCTTCCGCCTCGCAGTAGTCGGCCATGGCTCCGATCGGATCGATAGCCCCGGTGCTGCTCGCGCCAGCGTTGGCGCATACCGCGATGGGATTGAACCCCGCCGCGCGGTCTTCAGCCACGGTGCGCACGAGCGCCTCCATGTCCAAGCGGAACTGTCCGTCGCTCGGAAGCAGGCGTATGCAATCCGGCCGCACGCCGATGATCTTGGCCGCACGGATGTGTGCGCTATGGCTCTGGTCGCTCATGTACACCGTCATCCGTTCGGGATGGCCCGCTGCTTCTCGCGCCGAAATTCTCCTTCCCAAGCATTTGCTCTGGGCAGGCCGTCGATCCGCTCCACCACCAGTTCGGCGGCTTTACACGCGAGATCGAGCATCTGTTCGGGGGGCATCTGGAGGCCGTTACTCGCTACATCGGCTTCTCGTTTTCCCGCCGCTCCTTCTACCATATCCCTGCCCTTCGTCTGTGTGTCTAAGTACGTTCTGTAATGCGTGTCCTACTAGCTAAAAGCGGCTTTTGAGCTGTCCCTAAGAGCGGCCTTCAATCGGCCGTAGCGAAATCCGGATAAATGCCGGCACAAACGATAAAAAGTTGGTCACTGTCTGACAGGTGGAAGCCTGCGGCGTAGCTCAGTTTGGGCGAGCCGAAGGCTTCGTCTCCTTCCACCGTCGGATCATTGTAGTGATACTCGACATAGCCTCCCCCCGCGGTGGCTGCATCTATGAGCCGTCTTACGATTTTGACGCCATAGCTATCTTCGAGGTCCAGCGCGATTCTGCCCTCTCGGGATGGATCGGCTCCGTGAAAGAGCACGAAACCGTCGCTGCTCATGATGAAGATGTAGATGGAGCCGGACTTCCAATCGCTCCCTTCCAGCCTGAATGCGTTTTTTACGTGTGTGAGCTGACTGTAGTCGTCAAGCATAGCCTCCCGATAGGTTTGGGCCGCCGCCTCTACAAAGGTCTTCAGGGTTTCCCGGTCCACCACCTCACTGGCCGTTACTTCGGGGCGTGCGATCTCCGGGATTTTGGTGACCACACTGGACACATCCTGATAATAGCCTCCGACCAAGACGAGGTTCGTGCCAGATAAACCAGAGGTGTATCCGACCGCGTAGCTTACCTTGGGATTGGCGTCCCCTTCTACCGCTGGATCGTCCCAATAGTATTCGACAAAGTCGCCGCCCCGGTCGGCCGCGGCGAGGAGTTCTTGCACGACTTTCTTGCCCTTGTCGTCTTCGACATCAATCAGGTATTCGTTGTCTATTGTGGGATCGCCCCCGTGCAGGAGAACGGCACCGTTTTTGATTAGTATCACGAGGAACGTGGAGCCGGATTTCCAATCCTCCTCGGCTCTGAAGATGTCCCGCAGTTTCGCGGTTTCGGTAAGAGTCCTGACGCCCTCTAGGTATTCTTTTCCTCCTTCTACAAAAGCCTTCAATGTTTCCCGGTCCACCACCTCACTGGCCGTTACCTTAGGGCGCTCTGGGTCTTGGGCCATGGCGGGATGCACGGCGGGCAAGAGGCTGGCTAGCCCTAGAATGAGTACTGTGATCAGACGCTTCATGACGGCTCCCTCTATTGGAAGATGTGAGCGATAAAAGATAAGATATACCCGATGCTATCCCCTTTACAAACGCGTTTCCTATACGGCCCAAAAGCCACCGCTGGTGCCAGCGCGTATCACGGCCGATTATGACTGGCCACGTATTGAGATAGGAGGGTGAGATTGCGGTTGAAGGTGCGGCAGGAGATGACTTGGGCGACGATGGGCGCATGGCGGTCTGCGGGGTTTCGCAGGCGACCTTCTTCTAGCCAGCGGCCTTCTGCGTCGAGGGCATCGATAACGGCTTGGATCCGTTCCGCAGAGACCGGGCGCACTTGGGCGCGTTCGGCTAGGATGGCTTCGCGGCCCTCGGCGCGGATGCGCTGGTACAGGCTTTCAATGCGATCCGTGGGATTGCCCACTTTAAAGGCATAGTGCGTCGGCAGGTCTGCATCGCTGTAGGTGAGCGCGTATTCTTTGGTAAAATAGAGAGGTCGGTTGGTCTTCAATTCGTAGAACCGGGCCATGCGCCCATCGGGCAATTGCGCTGCTTTAGCCCAGGCCAAGGCGCGGGGAATAGGTTCGAGAAAGCGCGGCTCACCGTATGCGAGATAGAGTTCCAACAGGATTTGCATCACGCCAAAACTCTCGCCACCGGTGATGGCGGGCGGTTCAAATTTGCGCGCCCAAGCCGGCTCCATCGCCAAATTGTACTGCTGCGCCCAAGCCGGTTGCGGGTCGGGCATCTGGGCTAGGATAATGAAGTCGCCGCCCCGTTCGGCCGCGCGACGAAAGCGCTCGTCGCCATAAGTTTTGTGCGCCTCGATCATGGTTGCAATGATGTCGGCGATGGTGTTGTCGTTAAAAGTGTAGTAATCGAGGTAGCGCTGTTTGGGGTACTGGCGGGACCAACTCGCCGGATAGCGCGCCTGCTCGACGGGGAATTGACTATGATCGGCCCAGTTGCTGTAGCGCTGGGGCCAGGCGCCGTTGGGGTATTGGGCTTTGAGCAAGGACTCCAGTCCGTAGAGGACGGCGCGGTGTAGGTCCGCATCGGCAAAATCGAGGCGCTGATCGACCCGCATGAGCAAGCGCAGGGCGCTCTGCGTATTGTCGTCGTCCAAGGTGGTGCGGTTGCGGCGTTCGTCGGTGGTGCGGTCGCCCTGTTCGACATCGCGCCGGTAATGCCAGTTTTTGCTCTTCTCTGGGTCAAAGTCGATCCGGTAATCCCAACCGCCCGAAGCCAGTTGCCCCCAGATTAGGGCTTGCGCCGCCTCGACTGCGCCGTTGAGGAAGAGGGTATCGCCGGTGGCTTCGTAGGCTCGGAGGAACGCCATGCCGACCGACGGGGTGCCCGGGGGCTGTACCCAGATGGTGGTCGGCGACGCGATGCCCTCCCCTTCGCGCTGGGTAAAATCGCTTTTGTAGAGCCAGAGATAGCCGCCGTTGGTGGCCACTTGGCCGCGAAAATAGCGCGTCGCTTTGGCCATGGTCTCCACGGCTTCCTGGTGCAAAACCTCGTCGCTGTGGAGCGGCGTGCTGTATAGCACTAGGAGGAATAGAAAGACGATTTTGTGCATTCTGTTGCCTTTGCGGTTTGTCCGCCTGATACATCTACGTTATCGAAATGATCCGCCGCCGCAAAACGTCCGAGGTTAAAATTATTGACAAGCTAATGAGGCCAAACGTAGCTTAGGCCCGAAACAGGGCCAACCTTCCCATCCGTCGAAAGAGAGGGTACAAAATGACTACCGATCAATCTCCGGCGCAGGAGACCTACCGCGCCACAGATTTTGCCGACTCCAAGCCCGGACTCGCCGCTCCCGGAGCCACGCCCGAGCGGTTGGCGCACTTGCGGGATCATGGTTTCGTCATCATCACCGACTTTGTCGATAACCCGTGGATCCCCATTCTCCGCGAGGCCGGCCGTCGCGTCACCGAAGCGTGCGCGCCAGAGCATGGCTACAGCAAGATCGACTGCTCAAAGGGCTACGTGCATCGCGCGGGCGGCAATGAGCCGTGGGCGATCCGGGGCCTCGTCCATCCCGCTTTTGCAGAGCCTTGCTTTGCCGAGTTCCACGGCTCGGACGATTTCCTCAATTTCGTCGCCTCGTGGTGCGACGGGCTTGGGCCTGAAGATATGTCGCTGAGTGGTCTGCTGCTGTGGTGCAATCCCCGGCAGCACGATAATGGGCCGAGTTGGCACCGCGACGTGACGTGGTGGGGCGCGGGTAAGCCCTACTTTTCGCAGCGGGACGACCGAGGGGAGGGCACTGAGGATTATTCCGAGGAAGTCGAAAGAACCCGTTGGGAAGAAATCCGCGCCAATAACGCCAAAGCGCTCACCGAGCGGAACGGCGTGAGCATGTTCTTGGCGCTGGTTGACGACGAGTGCCACGAACTCATCCCCGGCACCCACCATCGCTGGCGCACGCCGTTTGAGCACGATGTGCTGCTGCCGCAAGCGATGAAGGACCAAGGAGTGCCGCACACGCCCAGTTGGAATAGGAAGGACCCGTTGCCGGGCCAAGTGTCGATCCGGCTCAAGCCTGGGGAGGCCCTCATCCGCAATGGGGCTACGATCCACACCGGGCACACCGTCCCCGAGCGCGAGCGCAATACCTTGTCCATCGGTTGGTCGAAGTGGTCGGGGCCGTTCACCGAGGAGCCGGCGGTGGCGGACGCGCGCAATGCGTGGCAACTCGATCCCGCGGTGCGAGAGGCGTTGCCGCACGAGTGGATGCAGACGGCGTGGGACCGTTGGGCCGAGACCCAGAAGTTAGGGGATACGCTCGAGGATCGGTACGCGGGGTTTGATGCCCAACGCATTAAAGCGGGGGAAGTCGTAGGTTGGCGCAGCGAACTGGAGCGCCAAGCGGCTGCCGCTGGCGAAGCGTGGGAGCGGTTTCAAACCGTGGCGTGAAGTGCGATCCGACTCGCCTAGATCACTGCGAAGCGTCCGCCGCTTTTTTAGCTAGCTCCGCCTTGCGCTCGACAAATGCCTGCGGTGGGGGCGTCAAGATCGCGCGCTTGCGCTCGTCCACGCCTTGCCATGGGTCGGCGTCCGTTGGACTAAAAAAGTTGTTCGGGCCGGAATAGGTCTCCCCGCGCTCCATGTATTTGTAAAAGAGCGTGGTCCGCGTGCTCGGTGCCGTCCACGGCAGCGTGACGTGACACAGGGCCTCGGTGAAGATAATGGCACTGCCGGCGCGGGCTGGTACGCGGGTGACCATCGGATGCACGCCCTTGGACAAATCGACCCACGCTTGCGGGACGGGATAATGCCCCTTGTGCGAGCCGGCCAAACAGCCGAACCCACCCCCGTTACACACGGTATCCTCCAGCTCGTACGCCACGGTGACCAGACCGTTGGCAAAGGTCCCGGTTGCGGGATCGCGAGCGAAGTAATGAGTAACTAGCTCATGCGGCCGATTGGGATCTAGCAAGCGTCCGTTGCCGCCGTGGATGGTGCCCCCGGCGAGATTTTTGTTGAAGGTACCGTGCGTGTGCACGTTGATATGGTCGATGCGGAAGGGGGGGAGGCCTCCGGCCCGTTGGCCGCTGTAGATCTCTGCTAGGATTTCCGAAATTACCGGGACGTCCAGTAAATCGACGAAATCCTGGGACCAGAAACCACCTCGGTCCGCGTGCTGCGAGTGGAGTTCTGGGCCCTTTGCATCGACGGTGGCCTTAAGGTCTGCAACCTGCTCGGGGGTAATCGCATCCTCCACCGTGAGGAAGCCCCACGTGTCAAAGGCAAAGCGCTGTTCCTCATTCATTTTTAAAACTCCACTTGTTTAATTGCATTCGTATAATTTAGCTACCTTGCCCCACGGGCAAAATGCCATACTGACGCAGCGTATCCTCCAAGGTCGGCCGGCGGAGGCGAATGCGGTCGTCGCTCAGCAAATAAGAGAATACGTAGCCAAGCCCAAGCATCAGAATACCAATCAGGAAGCAATAGATGAACGCCCGGTCGGGATATTGATCCTTTAGGTACCCCACGTACAGCGGCCCGCAGATTCCCGCCGCCGCCCAGGCCGTCAAAATGGTTCCGTAGATCGTCGACATCTTTTGCGGGCCAAAAACATCGAGTACGAAAGAGGGCATGGTGGCAAAGCCCCCGCCAAAGCACAAGAGGACATAACAAACGAGCGCCGAAAAAACATAGGGATTGCGCTCGGTCATCAAAATGCCAAAGACGACCATCTGACTGGCGAGCAGAATTCTGAAGACCCTGACGCGCCCCAGCCGGTCCGAAAGCAATCCCCAAAACAGCCGGCCCACGCCATTGCACAGCGAACTGACGGCGATCAGCGTCGCCCCATATTCGGCTAGCGTCGCTGGCTCCACCGTTGGATCGGCCAGCCCCCAAACTTCCTGCAGCAGTTCCGACTGAAAGCTGATGATGGAGATGCCGGCGGCGATGTTACAAAAGAATACAGTCCACATGAGAACGAATTCGGAGGAGCGCAGATAAGGCGCAGCCGAGTCGGACTCGTCGTTGCGCGGCTGTTCGGCAACCGCTCCAACGGCGACCGGGGGATTGCTCAACACCAAGCTGCAGGGGATCAGTACACAGGCGAAGATCACCCGAGCCCCAAGAAGACAAGCGACAAATCGCCTTCCATGCGCACTATGAGCAGGGGTGCCAAGCCCTTGCTCAACAGCAGTGCGCCCACCCCAAACCCCATCACGACAATCCCGGTCGCCAAGCCCTTTTTGTCCGGGAACCACTTGGCCACCGTCGCCACGGGCGTCACGTAGCCCATCCCGATGCCCGCCCCTCCGATGACGCCGTACCCCACGTAGAACAGCGCGAGCATGTCCCAGTGCAGCGCCAGACTCGCCAGCATGTAGCCGCCTGCAAACATGACGCTGCCGGTCACGGCCAAGCGCCGCGGTCCGACCCTCGGCAGCAGCGCGCCGGCCCAAGCCGCCGAGGTGCCCAGCGAAAGGATCGTCAGGCTGAAAGCCCAAGCCGTTTCCGTGAACGACCAACCCAATTGCCGCACCAAGATCGTTTGGAAGAAACTCCACGCGTACACCGTCCCAAAGCAGACCTGCAGGACCGTGCAGAACAGCGCCATGATCGAGCGCGGAATCAGTAGCCTTTGTTGCGCCATTTTCCTAGACCTCAATCGCCAATCACTCGCATCGAGCGACCTCACTCCACCTCTGCGCTAATCTGCGTTCATCTGCGGCTACATTATCGCCGGGGAGTCGAGACCTACTCTACGCTTTCAGGCGAGCGCTGGCCTCTGTCGGCAACATAGAGGAAGAGTCGAGCTAGGTGTCCAACTTCGTCGTCGCGCGCCAACAGGTTGTCGGCGGCGGGTTTCTCATCGTTGTCATCGCGCGCCATGCCCACAGCATAGCCCAAAAGTGCGCCCAGCGGCTTGGCCGCCAGATTGACCAACCAGATGGCGGCAAAGACGCCGACGACGAGGATGATGGAAAAGAGGTACACCTGCTGGCCGATTGCGCGTTGAATTTTTAGCGCAATCAGACCGGTGTCCATGCCCACGTGAACCGTCCCGGCAACGCCGGCGAGAATCGGACTGCCCACTTCGACGAAATCGCCCATCCCAGGCAGGCTGCGCTCCACCGTGTCCATATTAAACGGATCGCTAGCGCGAATTTCTGCGGGAATGCCCGGCACAAAGGTGTGGGCGAGAAACTCGCCGGCCTCGTCGGTGATGTAGATGTACTTGATGCCCTGAATTTCGACGAACTGATCGATGAGCGACTGCAAAGCCGACAAGTCGCGATTTAGGAGAATGTCCACGCTGGAATCGGCGATGGTTTTGGCAATGTCGCGGCTGTTGCTCTCGTATTCGGCCGACAGGTGCGTATCGACCGTATAGACGCACAGAATGGAGGTCGATAGGCCGATCAAGCCAAATAGAGCAAAGACGCCGAACAGCGTTTTCTTAAAGAGCTTTTGGACTTTTATCATCATGCAAACCTAGCACGCCAATCGTCCAGGGGGACAAAGCGGCCTTCATCGACAACCGTGTAGTACACTCGCTCGAGTCCTTGGCGACGGTCGGGACCAAAGGAGACCTGTTCGCCAATGCCCAGATCGAAGTCCGCGACGGAGAACACCGCATCTTCGAGTTGGTTGCGCTGCGGCTCGGCCCCGAGGCGGTGCAAAATTTCGACCATCAACTTGGCGTTGAGAAAGCCTTCGAGACTGACGAAGCTGTGGTCAAAAGGCGTGTAGGGGTCTTGCAGCAGTTCTGCGGGAGCCTGCGGGGCGTAGCGGTTCATCAAGTCGCGATACTCTTGGACCGCAGGTATGGAGGTGTCTTCGTAACTGGGTACCACTTGGGAGTTTACCAGCCATTGCGTATAGCGCTGGCTGTCGTCGCGTCCCTCGGTGAGCAGCTTGAGGAGATTTTCGCTGCCGACAAACGACAGGTTGGCAAAGGGCACTTGCAGGCCGAGATCGACGGCATCGCGGGCAAAGGCCGCGCAGGCCGCATAGGCCCCGATGCAGATCACCGCTTCGGGCTTGGCCGCCTTGAGGATTTCGACCTGTTTGCGCATGGTGCCGGTGAACCGTTCGCCGCGCCGGTAGGTGGCCTCGCCGACGATTTGTTCGCCGTGCTTTTTCAGGGCGCTTCGCACGCCGGCCCAGCCGCTGCGGCCGTACGCATCGGCCTGATAGAACACGGCGATGCGCCGGCGGTTGACGCGCACGAAATTATCGACTAGACCCGCCGTTTCTTGGCGGTAGGAGGCGCGCAGATTAAAGGCGAAGGCACCATAGGGTGGTTCGCGCTGGGGTTGTGCGCCGGTGAAGGGGAAGAATAGCAGGATGTTCTGGTCTTGGAATTTCTTGAGGATGGGCAACACGCGCGTCACCGTCGGCGTGCCAACGTAGCCGAACAGCAAAAACACCTGATCGTCGAGCATCAGCTTCATGGTGTTTTTGACTGAAGGGCCGGGTTGGTAGCCATCGTCATAGGCTTTGACCCGCAGGGTGCGGCCAGCCACGCCTCCTTGTTCGTTTACGTGGGTAAAATACGCGCCAGCACCCCGATAGAGTTCGATGCCCAACCCCCGGGAGGAGCCGGAGAAAGCGGCGGACATGCCGAGGATAATCTCAGTGTCGGTTACGCCAGATGCTGTAGGCGACTCAGCGGGACGGGCGGCAAAGGCCCGCAGCGCGTGCCACCAAGGGGCGACCAAGCAACCGGTAAGGCCGGCACGGAGCAGCGATCGCCTCGTCATTGCTCTCATACAGTTACCGCTAGCTTCTTTCTGCTGGGGAGGGCCAGCACGTGGTCGAGACGCAGGGCAAATAAAGGAATTTTGTTGGTCGCGGGTCAAGCTCGTTTGCTCATCGCTTCTAGAAGCCATCTCACAAATGCCACCGACCCCTGCCGAGCCGGCGGATGCCTCGGCGTAGTCCAAGCCATAGGGCACGCCGAGGCGCTGGTACTGTCTCGCCCATCGTCCCCGGTCCGCTGCGCTAGACGATACAGCGGTGAGCAATAAAATTTATATATTAGTTAGGATTAGGACGGTTACTTTATACTTGATAGCATTGGGATTAGCTAATGAAGAAAAGGCAAGCTACCATCAAAGACATTGCACGGCAGTTGAAGATTTCGTATTCAACTGTCTCACGGGCTCTATCTCCGGACCGGAAGGTGTCGGCCTTGGTGAAGGAGAAGACCCGAAGGCGAGTGCAACAAACAGCCGACCAGATGAACTACAGTCCCAATTTGATGGCGCGGGGGATGGTCACGCACGAGACCGGTACCCTCGGTCTACTGACCTACCAAACCTTCGAGGAGTTGAGTCAGACTGACCAGATTCTGAGGGCGGTTAGCAAGCAGGGTTATCAGGTCGTGATGGGCGTGGCCGCTGATCGGTTTTCTAAGAAGCCACAGACTGACCAGATCCATCAGATCAAGCAGTTGATTTCCCGGGGCATAGACGGACTCTTGATTAATTGGCGGGGATACCAAGGAGAGCCCGAGCGCGTTGCGGATGCCGTGCGGGGACGAATGCCCGTGGTGACCTTCCCGGCCCCGATTCCAAACCTGAGCGGAGTCGTGCTGGACGAGACAACGAGTTTTTACGAGGCCACAGAGCATTTGATCCGGTTGGGTCACGAGCGGATCGGGTTTATCGGATCGGACTGGAATCGGAACCGCGTGGGTTCAGCCAAGGCCAAGGGGTATTTTCTGGCGATGCAAAAGCACGGTCTGACCCCCAAACGCATACATGCTAGAGGCTTTCTTCCTGCAGAATCGGGGTATCGCCTGCGTGAAAGGCTCCGCGACGGGACGTTTACGGCCCTTGTGTGCCGGAACAATTATACGGCCATAGGCGTTTGTCGCGGGCTACGGGAATCAGGTCTTCGCGTCCCCGAGGATGTGGCCGTGGTGGGAAACGGCGGTATGGAGGTGGCGGCGTATCTGACGCCGGCCCTGACCATACTATCAACTCCCTACGAGGCGATTGCCCAAGCGGCGATGGAATTGATGTTGGAACAGCTTGAGGGGCAGGAGACGCCTCGGCAAATAACCTTGAAATCGTCTCTGGTCGTGCGGGAATCCTGCGGGGCGAACAAACCGAAGTGAAAATCAATCGGTAGGGCGACGCGCTGGTACATACTCTACCTGAAACGACCAATCCTCCCACTCGCCAGAACCACAGGAGCCTCTATGCCAGCTCTCACCTCCCGCGCTCCCACCTTACCGCCGGCCCCGCGTCCGCGCGTTGCCTATTACGACTTGGGCATCCCCTTTGTCGGTGCTGTGTGGAACGGCTTCTCCATCACCTACGACCCCGCCAATGGGCACACCTTGGCTTGGGGTGCCGAATTCTCCCAAGACGGGGCCCACTACTTTTGCAATGACCTCGACACCGGCCGCTTGGAAGTCTTTCCCATGCCCTGCCGCGAGCACGGCCCGGTCTTCCAGGCTCAAGACGGCACCATTTACGCCCTGATCATGTCCGGCCTGTCGGCCGATCACGGCCACCATCTCATGGTCTTTGACGCCCAGGTTCGCACTTTCAGCAGTCTGGGGCGTCCCGCTCCCGGCGATCAGCGCCTCCTGTGTATGGAGGAGCGCGATGGCCTGTTGTACATGGGAGGCCACGAACTGGCCGAGCTGTTCTGCTACGACCCGCAAAAGCGGTGCTTTGACAAACTCTGCCGTCCGTTTGCCCCGCCCACCGATCGCCTAGTGCGCATCCAATTGCTGCCCGACGGCCGGCTGCTACTCAGTGGCTATCCGGCCGTCCCGGCCAAAATCTACGATGTGGAAAGCGGTCAGTTGAGCGACGTGCCGCCCGCAGCCGAGGGAATTGCCGGCGCTATATCCGAAGGGGATCGCCTCTTTTTGGCGGCTGGCGATCAAGTGCGCGTCCTCAACGCCGATTTCACCGAAGTGGCCCGCCTCGACAGCCCTAGCGCGGCGCTCGCGCCCTTAGCCTTGGGCCGCAATAGCCGCGCCACTGACCGTGGGGTGGTGTACGCTTGGGCTGGGGATCAATTGGTGGCTATCGATGCCCAGACCTTGGACATCCGCTCCATTTGCCAAGGTCCTTTCGCCGGCATAGCGGGGCTGAGCAAAGACGGCCATTTGGTCTTCGCCCAAGTCGAGGAGGGCCGCGCCACTATTGTAAACCCCGATACCGGCGACCGGGAAGAACGCAGTTTTGAGGTCTATCAAGGCAGCCGTGGTAGCGCGGTATGCGCTTTGGGTAGAGGGCCGGAGGGCAAGATCTACGGCACCAATATTTACGGCATGCACCTGTGCGCCATAGATCCCGCTACCGATGCAATAGACGATTTGGGTTTCACTTGGTCCGGCGGCGAACTCTACCACGTCCACGCCCACCAAGACAAGCTCTACCTCGGCAGCTACGGCGGCTCCAACATCGGCGTGTACGACCCGAGTCGGCCGTGGAATCCCGGCTCAGAGCGCGACAGCAATCCGCGCAACTGGGGACAGTTGGGCCAGAACCAGAACCGACCCTTTGAAGTGGTGACCGGCCCCGACGGCCGCATTTATGTGGCCAACCGCAGCAATTATGGCATTCCCGGTGGCTCCCTGGCCTCGTACGATCCCGCAACCGGCCTCGAGCACCGGGAAATCTACCTCGACCCCGAACAAAGCGTGCAATGCGTGGCCGCAGACCAGCGCTATGTGTACGGTGGCACCAGCATTTACGGGGGCCGCGGCGCGGAAATCACCACCCGCGACGGCTTGTTATTCGTCTTTGACCCCCAGACTAAACAGCGCGTTTGCCAACTGCGTCCGGTGGAAGGGGCCAACACGGTCACCAGCTTGGCCGTCCACCCCTCGGGGCTAGTTTTTGGCACCACGGACAACCGCCGCTTGTTCGCTTTCGATCCGGAGCGGTTTGTCATAGAAGAAGTGATAGGCCCCCTGCGCTCGGAGGGTACCCGATTGATGGGCGTGCCCGAAGGGGTGGAGATGTTCCCGCTGATCTGCGCCTCCGACGGCTTTATCTACGGCCTGACGCGCTTTGACCTGTTCCGCATCGACGGCTCGTCCCGCGTCCTGACCTATCTCAACGATCCGCCTCTGCCCGAACTCTACGCCCTGACCGAAGGGGATCCCGGCGTGCTCTACATGAGCGCCGGCACCCACGTCATCAAATGCCTGCTGAGGCCGCCGCCCTTTTACCGCTGAGATTATCTGGGGAAACGGTTTCGCTATACGAGGGCTTCCCGCACCACTTGTCCGGCCCAATCCTCCGCCGGTGCCACTTCCAGCAAAGCGGCAATGGTCGTCGGGTTGTCGATGATACTCACCGGTTCCTGCAGGTGTCGCCCGGAGGACACCGCAGGACCGGCGATCACCCACGGAATGGTCATGTCCTCATCCATTTCCGTGCCGTGGGTGTGCTCGTGCCCTCCGTGGTCGCTGGTGACGATGACCACGGTCTCTTCTTGGTTGACCGCCTCTAACACCGCGCCAATAGCTGCATCGGCCCGCCCAATAGCGGTTAGATATTCGGCCGACATCCAGCCGTGGTTGTGGCCGGCTATATCGGTACAGCCTAGATAGACAAAGGCGAAATCGGGCGTCCATTCCCGCAGCGTTGCCGCGGCCAAGCTGGCCAATTCCCCGTCGCCGTCTGGCTCGTGGCAGTTGTTCATATAGTACGAGCGGTCCAGCGAACCTGGGTCGGCCAGATCGCGCAATTGTTCCCAATTGTAGAAGAAGGCCGTGCGCTTGTCAGCTTGGTGCAGCACGTCGACTAGGCTGGGCACGGGTCTGACTTGGGGCACCCAAGTGTTGGTGGTAATGCCGTGCCGTTGTGGGGTCACGCCGCGAAACATGGAGGTGTGGCAGGGCAAGGTGGACGAAGGCATCACGGTGCGGGCTGCATAGGTGCTGGCACCTTGGCTGATCAAGCGATCGATGTGGGGGGTGGAGGCCTGTTGCAAACCGTCGGGCCGCAGTCCGTCGAGGACAAAGAGGATGAGGCGTTGTGGGGACATGGGATTCCTTTCTTTGGGGGCACTGATGCGATCACGCGCTTGCGTACAGTTCCGCATCGTGCGGTTTCAGCGGATACCTCGGCACTACACCTCGGTTGACGATGTTTTCCGGCGCTGGCCAGTGGCCCTTGAGGACGGAGGCGAGATTACAGACGCCAGTGCGCGCCACGTCTTCGCCAGATTGCACCGAGTGGGCGGAGACGTGGGACGTCATTAGGACGTTGTCCAGTTCCATGAGAGGATGCCGCGGGGTTTGATCCTCGTCCGTGAAAACATTGAGCCACTCGTAGGTGTCCAGCGCCGCGCCGGCCAGTGGTCCCTCCCGCAGGACCCGTACCAGCGCATCTTCATCTACCAAGGCACCGCGCGAGGTGTTGATCAGGTAGGAGCCCGGCTTCATCTTGCGCAGCAGCTCTTCGTCGAACATGTGGTAGGTGTCCGCGTTTAGGGGCACCTGCAAGGAGATGAAGTCGGACTCGGCCAGTAGCGTTTCCAGGTCCATCATCTCGACTTCTAGGTCCGTCGGCAAGGGTGCCTGCAGGTTTCTGCGCGTGGCCAAGACTCGGAGGCCAAAGGCCCTAGCGCGGCGGGCGACCATCTCGCCGGTGGCTCCAAAGCCGACGATGCCCAGCGCACAGGTGGAGAGCCGCTGCAACTGGGTGGACTCGACACGGGCTTGGTGGAAGCGGCCAGCGCGCATGAACTGCTCCATCCTCGGCAGTTGGCGGGCCAAGGACAACAGCATGGCCATGATGTGGTCGGTCATTTCCTCGGCGCAGAAGAAAGGGGCGTTGGAGACGACGATGCCGTTTTCCGTGGCCGTTGCCACAGCGATTTTATCGGTGCCGTTGCCGAGGCGCGAAATCAGGCGACAGCGGTCCAGCGATGCGACCACGGCCGCGGGTAAGCCGGTCGAAATGACGGCGACGGCGTCGCAGCCGGATAGATGGCGAATGAGTTCCTGCGGATCTTCTTCTTCGACGTATTCAGGTGCGATGCCGAATTTGGCGTACAGCGATCGCTCCAACTCGCCGGCTGGGTACATGGTGGCGTTGAGGCGGACGAAGCGGAAGGGCGATGTGAGGTCAGACGCCATGATCTTGGACCAATCACCAGGCCACTTCCATCATGTCCCGCGCCCAGTACATAGGCCCGCCGAAGGTGCTTTTTACCTCGGCGATGCCCTCGGTGGTCTCTTCTTCCGAATCGAGGGTCGGGGACTGGTGGTTGATTACCAAGCGCTTGGCACCGGCCTCGGCGGCCATGCGTCCGGCATTCAGGGTGCCGGTTTCGGAGATGACGCTGGGGAAGGTTTGGATCTTCTCCTCCCGATGCACGGCCTCCATCACGAACAGGTCTGCGTCCCGAGCTAGCTCGACTACGGACTCGATCGGCGCTGTATCGCCACTGAAAGCGACGACGCCTTCTTCGGTCTCAAAGCGGAAGCCGTAGCATTCGATGTAGGGCTGGGCGTGCTTGACCTCGCGCGTATAGCAGGTCCAGCCCTTGCCTTCAGCCACTTTCCCTTCGGTGTATTCGGTTGCGCGGACCGTCGGCTCCGGTCTGGAATCGCCCACGCCGCCGCGCATCTGGTAGGCGTGAACGCTCATGGGATGGTTGGTGCGGGCGATCACGTCGTACCAGAAGAGGCCATCGGGACTCCAGATGCCGTCGGTAATGCGCTTGATTGGCGCAGGTCCGTAAACGTGCAGATCGGGCTCGGTGCCGATGCACTGGTCGAAGCGCGTCATCAGGAAGCAGAGATAATCGGAGATGTGGTCGGAGTGCAGGTGGGTGAAGAACAGGTTGTGCACCGAGGTGCAGGGGATGCCCATGCGGTGCATCTTAAAGGTCGATGCAGGGCCGCAGTCGATCATCAGCCGCTGGTCGCATATCTCGAGGATGAAACAGGTGCCCCAGCGGTCGCGGGTGGGAGTGGGCGTACCGGCACCGACAATTTTCAGCTTTGGCATGTGATCGTCTCCCGTAATTTTCGAATCGGATAGGGGAAATAAATAGGCATTATTGCTAAGGGGTCAAGCTGGCCGATAGTATTTTGAGCGACCGCTTCTTACGGGAAAATAGTGGAAAGAAATCCTTCCCGCAGATGTTGAGCGTGATATTTTTAGGACGAGAACCTGTCAGCCTCTACTATCCGGGAGAATCCGACCTTGGAATTCGACACTAAAAAACTGTCCGCCACCCCTGACGTGACCGCCCCCGATGGCTCAGATGTGCGCATTCTATTGGGTCTGCAAAGCGGCGGCATGGCGCATTTTGAACTCCAACCCGGCCAGACGTCGAAGGCTGTTGCCCACCGCACGGTCGAAGAGATCTGGTTTTTTTTCGCTGGCCGCGGCCAGATGTGGCGGCGGCAGAACGACTGCGAGGAAATCGTGGCGGTCGAGCCGGGCGTCTGCCTGACCATTCCGCTGGGCACCCACTTCCAGCTCCGCGCCTTGGGCGACGAGCCGCTCGCCGCGATTGCCGTTACCATGCCCCCGTGGCCCGGTGAGGACGAAGCGTACGCGGTCGAGGGCAGGTGGGTACCGACCGCGTCCCATTAGGCGAATACAGAGCCTTCAGGCTCCGGAGATTGGGCGTATCAGCGGCGGCGACATTACCGTATATTACAAGGCGACTGGAGGCATTGTTATGATTGAATCCTCTATTACAAAAAAAGGACAGACGACACTACCTAAGTGCGTGCGGGAGACGCTTGGTCTAAAGGCCGGAGACCGGGTACGCTACGTCATTTCCGATGGCGAGGTGCGAATGCTGCCCGTGCGTCCTATCCGTCGGCTGTTCGGCGCGCTCCAGCACGACGGCCCCGCCGTCACTGTGGAGGAAATGGAACAGGCCGCAGCCGATGGGGCGTGTGAGGAGTGATCGCACTCGATACCAATGTTCTCGTCCGCTATCTGGTACGCGACGACATCGAACAGGCGGAAGCCGCCCGATCGCTACTGGAGTCGCTCTCGGTGGACCGTCCCGGCTACGTTTGTCGTGAAGTTACCGCTACTGCCGAACGAGTGGGTGCCCACCCCCTATATACCTTCGATCAGAAGGCAGCACGGCTTGAGGGTGCGACGCTGGTGATGAATAAGGCCGACTAGTACGGCTTTAGCTATGCCCCTCAACACTCACACCGTCCACCTGCACACGTCCCGCCTGCACCTGCGTCCCATGACCGACGCCGATTGGGACACCTTGCTGCGCTGGAATCAAGATCCCGACGTGTTGTATTACGCCGACGGCTCAGATGTGACGGCCTATACGCTCGACGAGATCAAGCGCATTTATAGCGGCATCTCGCAAGCCGCTTTTTGTTTTATCGCCGAACTCGACGGTCAGCCCATCGCCGAGGCTTGGTTGCAAGCCATGAATCTGTCGCGCATTATTGAGGCCCATCCCGGCTGCGACTGCCGCCGCATTGACCTGTCCATTGGCGAGAAGCAGCATTGGAATAAGGGCTTGGGAACGGAGATAATCCGCGCGTTGGTCGATTTTGGTTTTGCTGAGGAGAAGGCCGATTTTATCTTCGCCTGCGACATTGCCGACTACAATCCCCGCAGCCGCGCCGCGTTTGCCAAAGCGGGCTTCCGCGTTGTGGCTCACATTCCGCAGCCGCCCGGCAGCAAGGCGCGCTTCACCTGCGATATGCGCATCGCTAAAACCGAGTGGGCGGCAGGTACTAATCCGCTGGCTTAGGTCTGTGGGGGATGCCGACCTATGCGCTTAGTCGTCCTATCGTACCGCCACCACAACGCCGCGCCGCGCAAGCCGCGCTGTTATCAGTTGTAGACGCACGACAGCCCGTTGTGCATCTCAGAGTCTCTTGAGAAGTCGATCATATTCGGCGTGCGAGCCAATCCAGAACCAAATCATGGAGTCGTTGCGGCGAACACCCAAGGCGCGGTAATCTCTGCTGATTCGAACGGCGGAGATTGGTTTTGTCGGATGAACTTTCTTGAACCGGAGACTTGGGTGATAAGGATCGGCTTGGAATCGCCGGTAGGCTGATCTGGCTTGGTCTCGGACGCCGCGCGGCAAACCTTGGAGTGCCGCGCGAAACCGCTTCGTGGTCCGAGAGGTCATATCTGCTCTGGATCGAGGAGCTCAGTCTTGTTGTCGCTGTATTCTTTGAGTGCCTCTTCAGCAAGTTGGTCCAACTCGGCCCTAGAGTTCTCAAAGGCGTTGTCCCACTGGCGCTCAGATTTTAGCTCCGCCATTATGACGGCGGCGATGGCGTCTTGCTCCTCGTCTGGGAGCTTCCTGATCTCTAAAATGGCCTTCTCAAGGGATTGGGTCATGAGAAGTGTCTCCTCACTCAGATGTTTGGGCACCTTCCGGTCGTCCTTTCATTATAATTAAATATTCAACCTAAGAAAGGACAGACCATGTTGTACCACCGCTTGCGCCAACTCGACCAAAGGGGCACACCCATTCAGATCGGCCTCATCGCGGCCGGCACCTTTGGCACCCAGATCGCCTCGCAACTGGCCCATGCCCCCGGCATGCGCTTGGCCGCCATTGCCGAATTGGATCTAACCAAAGCCCGGCGTGCGTACGGCCGGGGCCATATCCCCGCCGACCAGATAGACACAGCCGCCGACCCTGCGGCCATTGACGCGGCCATGGAGGCGGGCCGCTATGCCGTCACCGGTGATGCCCGCGCCCTGATGGAGAGCCGCATCGACCTAGTTATCGAGGCCACGGGCAACGTCGAGGCCGGGGCGACCCACGCCCGTTATGCCATCGCGCAAAAAAAGCATCTAGTCATGGTCACGGTGGAGGCCGATGTAGTCGTCGGCAGCCAACTGAAAAAACTGGCCGATCAGGCCGGCGTGCTCTACAGCGCCGCGTACGGCGATGAGCCGGCCTGCGCCCTCGAACTGTGGGACTGGGCCCGCGCGCTCGGTTTCAGGGTAATAGCCGCCGGCAAGGGCACGCGCTTTAAGACCGCCTTCCGCAAGGCCAATCCTGACGACGTGCCGCGTCTGTACGGCTTTACCGGACGCGATTACAATGCCCAGATGTTTGGTTCATTTTTAGACGGCACTAAGCACGCCATTGAAATGGCCTGTCTGGCCAATATGAGCGGCCTCGTGCCCGATGTGCGCGGGATGCACTTCCCAGCCGCGGACTTGCGCCACATCCCCGACATTTTGTGCCATCGGAGCAAGGGCGGCCTGCTCGACGCGGAAGGCGTGGTCGAGGCGGTCAGTCTAATCGACGAGAACGAACAGGCCGTCGAGCGCGGTCTGCGCGGTGGCCTGTACTGCGTCGTCGATGGGGCCACGCCCTTTGCCATGGAGTCGCTCGGCTCGTACGGCGAAATCATCGGCATGATTATCGGCCAGCGCAGCGGCTACGGCATGATCTACCGCCCGCAGCACTGGGTTGGCCACGAAATGCCCATCAGCGCGGCGCGCATCGCCCTCGATGGCCAGACATCGGGGCACCCCATCGGCCATTACGCCGAGGTTGTGACCGCGGCCAAAAAGCCTCTCGCCGCTGGTACTGTGCTCGATGGCGAGGGCGGTTATTGCGCGTACGGCCTGTTGGAAAAAGCCGCCCTGGCTCGCTCCGGCAACCTGCTGCCCATAGGTCTGTCGCAACGGGCCGTGCTCACCCGCGACATCCCCGAGGACGATCTGATCACCTACGATGATGTCGAACTGCCCGACTCCGAATTGCTCGCCTTGCGCCGTCAGCAGGAGGCCGACCTATGCGCCTAGTCATCCTATCGTACAGCCACCACGGTCGCAGCATCGGCCAGACCGTCCGCGCCTTGGGGCACGATATAATCGGGGTCATGGATGGGGAAGAAGCCCCGCGCCAACAACTCGCAGAAATTTTCCAATGCCCAGGCTTTGCCACGGCGGGCGAGTGCCTCGACGCCACGAGTCCCGACGCCGCTTTAGTCGCTGGCAAGCACATTGAAATGCCGGATCACGTGCAGGCCTGCGTTGACCGGCGCATCCCCTATCTGCTCGACAAACCCTTTGCCGATTGCGCTGCTCGGCTTCGTCCCGCGGCCGCAGCTTCGGTCAAATACGGAGTCTTCAGTGCCCTTACTCTGCCCAACCGCGCCAGCCGCATCGTCGCTACTGTGGAGCGTCTGTTAGCTGACGGCACGCTGGGCGATTTGGTCCAGTATAGCTGCCGCCTCAATAACGGTCCGCCCTCGCGCTACGACCCGACGCCCTCGGCTTGGCACAACGACCCGGCCATTTCCGGCGGCGGTAGTTGGGCTGTAGAGGCGGCCCACGGCATTGACACCTTCCTGCAATTCGTCGGCGAGCAGACGGTACACGTGGTCGGCGCCGTCATGTCCAATGCCACCCACGGTCGTATAGTGGAGGATATTGGTTTGGGAATGCTGCGCACGGATGGGGGTGTGACCGGCGTTATCGAAAGCGGCTACGCCTACCCGGCAGGGGTGCGCGGCGGCGACCACTTCTTCCGCGTTATCGGCACCCGCGCCATGGTTTTCCAGCAGTACGGCAAAGAGGGCGAGCCTCTCATCGAAGTCCACACTACTGAGGGCGTGCAATTCAGTGAGGATCTGTCGCACGGCGAGCGCATGAAGACCATTGTCGATCAAGCTCTGAGCGCTTTGGCGGCTGGGCAGCCCTTCACCCCCAATATCGACCAAGCTGTGCGCATCCTCGAAATACAGGACGCGGTATACGACCACGCCCGCAGAAGCCCCCTGACCAATGGCCCATATCCCATGGGTTCTCCGCCACCCGATCAAAAATTTCCGAGCATCTAATGATACTGATTAGCGATGCCGTGATTTGGATCGCTGGCGGTACGGGTGACGAGGAGGCCCTAGCGTCAACGGCGAAAAACTACAGGCTATAGCTGCTTATATAGTTGAATGGTTCGCTGGGCCGCGTCTTCCCATGTGAAGGCTGCGGCCCGTTGTCGTCCTTGGCGCGATAGCCGTTGGCGGAGCGCGGAATCGGTCAGCAGGCGCTGCATCCCGGCGGCGATGGACGCGATGTCGAGCGGATCGACGAGCACGGCGTTTTCTCCGGCGACTTCGGCGAGCGAGGAACAGTTCGACGTGAGCACCGGACAGCCGCTGGCCATCGCTTCGAGCACGGGCAGCCCGAATCCTTCTATCAGCGACGGAAATGCGAAAAAGAGCGCGTGGGCAAAACAGGCGCGGATTTGGTCGTCGCTGAGTTGGCCGACGAGGAGCACCCGGTCGCTCAGGCCGAGTTGATGCGCTAGGCGCACGAGCTGGGGATTGCCCTCGCCGCGGCCGGCGAACACCAGCGCGAGGTCGGGATGAGTCGGGGCGACTTGAGAAAAAGCGCGCACCAGCCGAGGCAGGTTTTTGTACGGCAAGCTGTTGCCCAAGCCAAAGACAAAAGGCCGTTCTGCAAGACCGTCGAGAATAGCCTGCTGGTCGGTCGTGTTGTCCAAGTCAAACAGGGCTGGTTCCGCGTTGCCCGAGTGCCAAGCGGGGGCCACGCCGTTGAGGATGGCTGTTACTTTGTTGGCGGGGACGCCGTGGTCGAGCGCAGCTTGGCGCGTGCTTGAGGAGACGGCGACGATGTGATCTGCCGCGGCAATGGCCCGGCGGATACCGAGGCTGCCTAGGGACCCCTTGACCCACCGCCGCCAGCGCCGGCCATCGGCGAGGTAGGAGTGATCCACCCATATCAGGTCGTGCAAGGTGATGACGATGCGCCGGGCGCGTACGCCGATGGGGAGAAAGTGGTACAGGGAGTGATACACGTCGGCGTCGAGCCCGTTGATGACCCGGGCACCGGCGAGGATGTTGTGTGCCGAGGAAATGTCGTACGGTGCGAAAATCTCCCTGAAGTTGGCCTGATCGGCGATGGGACCGTGGCGCGAGGGCCGGCGGACGACGATGTACTCGTTTTCGCAGTCTAGCTTGGCGATATGGCTGACGAGGTCGGCGGCGTAGCGGCCGAGACTGGTGGGCACATCGCGCAGCGAGCGAGCGTCGATGCAGATCCTCATGGGGGGAGGCCGGCGCAGTAGTTGGGGATGTGCGCCAGCGCTGCCCGCGGCCAGACCCGGAAGTCGGCGTAGGCTGCTGCGGCGTGTCCCCGTGTCGAATTGGCATCGGTGAGCAAGGCTATGCCGATGGTTTTTTTTGGTAGGTCGGACGACAAAGTACGCTCGTGATCCCTTTCTAGATCGACCCACTCTTGGAGCCATTGCCCCAACTTCTCCGGCCCGCTTTGGAGCACGACAAACCAAGGGCGGCCAATGCCTTTGCGGCGGGAGACGGTACCCGGGGCTAAGGTCGTGCTCCACACGTATTTGATCTGTCGCGGGATGCTGAAGAGGAAGCTGCGCGAAAAAACGACGTGCACCCCGGCGGCGCTGTCGTTGGTCTCGGTATAGCGCTCGTCTCCCCCCGGCGGCAGGGCGTCGGCGCGCCAGCACCAAGTCATAATTGGATATTGCCGGGGATCCCAGGGGAATATCTTCATGAGGACGACCGAGTGGCCGGTGTCCTGCGCGGCTAGGTAGCGGCGGCCGTTGGCCTCGCGGACGGCGTAGAGCTTGGGTTTGTCGTCGTCCTTGCCGCGCCAGCGCCAGCCACGGGGCAGGCTGTCTAGGGGCGTGGTGGCAAAGTCTTCGATGACGAGGTAGGGAGGGGCTTCGTACTCGCCTCCATCCGGAGGCGCATCTTGGGCAGAGGCAGTGTATAGAGAGAGGACGCAGTAGCCCGCTAGGCCAGCGAGTATGTGTCGACGCATTGCTCTATCTCTTGTGGGTCGGGGTCAGCGCGGGTTTTCTTGTTCCTGAAGCATGGTTAAGGCCGTTGCAGGACGGCGCTGGAGCGCGGTGCGACTCATATAGCTGAGGAAAGTCCAGCCGATGAAAATCCAGAACACGCGGCGCAGGCGGCGTGTAAGACCCAAAGACAGGCCGAGAGACGGGTCTAATCCCAAGCTGGAAAACAGAAATACGAGGCTGCCTTCCATGACCCCAATATTGGAGGGTATGAAGAAGAACAGGGCGTTGATGACCGCGCCCAAGGCGTTGAGCAGAAAACAAAACCAAAAACCGACGCCCGCGTCCAGTGCCCAGAGGATGGCGTAGGTCTCACAGGTACCCATAAACCAGCCGATGCTCTGAAAGAACAAGGCGCGTAGAAAGCGGGTGCGGTGGGTGCGGTAGAAGGCCCCGATATTGGTGTCGATGCGTGCCGCGCGCCCCATATTGCGCTCGATCATGTCGGTGCGCAGACCGGCCGAGCGGAGCAGTTTGAGCAGGGACGTGAACATGCGCTCTTGAAACTTGTAGAAGATCCAGAAGGCCGCCAAGCTGACAATGAGCAGACACGCGAACAAGACCCGGTATTCCAAGGAGATAAGCTCGGACACGTCGTGGTAGTAAAACAACAGCCCTAGGCCGAGGACGGTAAAGGACAGGCCGACCGCAATTTGCGCGGTTTTGTCAACGACCACCGAAGCCATGCCGCGCGGGCCAGGTGTCCGATGGGTGAGCAAATAGGCCTTGACTGGCTCGCCGCCGAGATTGGCCAGCGGCGTGAGTTGATTGACCGCCTCGCCGGCTAGCTTGGCTGCAAAAAGGGTGGGCAGCCGCGGTTTGAAGGCGTCGGGCGGGAAGGCGAAGTTCCAAGCGATCGTGTTGGAGAGGTGCCAAGCGCACGAGGGCAGCAACAGCAAGGGGAACATCCACTTGATCGCGTCTAAGTGGTGGAGGACCTCGTCAACCCCGAGCTGGCCGACGAGATAGCCCAGCAGCAGGAAGCCAACGGCGACCATGGAAATTTGCAGGGCTTTCACGCGATCTCCTCTGGGTTGACGGCCGGTGCCGGAAGCGAGGCGATCTGCCGCTCGGCGGCGCGCTGGTTGCCCATCAGCCGATAGTGGGTGGTCAAAACGCCCAGCGCCGCTACGTGCAGCAGGACGACCAAGAGCCAATAAACGACCGCCAACAGATTGGCCACCAAGCCGACGGCGATGAACAACGAGAGGAAGTCCCGCTTGGTAATAAAGCCGGCGCGCTCTAGGAACTGATAGCTCCAGTCCTTTTCGCCATCGGGAACCTTGTTGCCCAAGTCGCCGAGGTAATACTGTAGGCTGCCGGTGCCGGTTTTTAGGGCGTAGCTGTAGAGCAGGACTAGGGTCAGGACCATCGAGGCGATGGCGGAGATGCCGGCGTAGATGGGCAGGTAGTTGTCGGGATAGAGATGCCACATACCGGCCATCAGCGCGGCGTAGCCGAAGAGATAGGCGAGGTTGTCGGTAACCGTATCGAACCAAGCGCCGAACTTGGTCTCGGCCAGCTTGACTCGGGCGATCTCGCCGTCACAGCCGTCGAGAATGGAGGCGAGCTGCCAGAGGACACCGGCGATGGCGAGCCGCAAGTAGTCGTCGGGCTGCGTCGCCAGATAGGCGGCGAACAGGCCCGGGCACAGGACCATGAAAAAGGTCACCATGTTGGGCGAGATGCCGGTATCGACGATGAGCTTGCTGATGGGCACGGAGATGCGCACGTTGAGCAGGTGCGCTACCGTGCCGCTGGTGGCCTTGCTCACTTGGTCGAAGAGCATGTTCTTGGCGGCGCGCGCACTGCGCTTGTCGGTTACGTGCTGCCACAGATGCGGCGCGATGTCTTCGCGGCGGTGCGGGCGCGCTGCGAGCGAACTCCAAAGGTCGCTGGTTAGCGCATCCGAGGGCAATGCGCCTGGGGCGCAGAGGAACGCTCCGCTGCTGACGCCATCGCTGGTCTGCGCGACGAGGTCATCTCGTTGCAGGCCCGCGTCGATAAGGGCTTGCAGTGAGGAATGGTGGTGGACGCAATCGCCCCTGAGCAGCAGCAAGGGCGCGTCGGGTAGGCGAGCGGCCTCCGGGGTGGTTTGCTCTACTTGGATGTCGAGGTCGGGGACCAGGGATTTGCCGCTGGGGGTGTGGCCGGGGAGCACGACCAAGACGCGCTTGATGCCGGCGCTGGCCATGGTGCGGATCCCGCGCTGGAGGAGGGTGCGGCCAGCAACCTGCACATCGGTTGCAGCGCCAGCGGGAAAGACCAAAATTCCTTGCTCAATTGTGCGCTTTCGCATGCGTTTGCCGTTCAATTTGGGGATGTGGATAAAAGAGGCGCTTTATAAAGAAACACCTATTATAAGGAATTTTGCATCGCTTGTCGGACCTTAAATTCATGTGGCCATTGTGTTACAATTGATAGAAAGGGAGTGTCATGGCAGTTAAGACGTGTTTGATGATCGGTGCCAGCGGCATGGCTGGGAGCTGGATCGAGCGGATGACTCAGCGCCTCGGCGACAGAATCCAGATCGTCGGGCTGGTGGATGTCAACGAGGAAGTGCTCGCGGCTCAAGGGGCCAAGCTCGGTTTGGGGGCCGATCAGCTCTTTACCGATTGCGAAGAGGCTTGCGCCAAGGTGCAGGCCGATTTCTGCGGCATTGCCACCCCGCCGCAGTTCCACAGCCCGCAGGCCATTGCCGCGCTGGAAGCGGGGCTGCCGGTTATTTGCGAGAAGCCGATTGCCGATACGTTAGCAGCGGCCAAGGCGATGGCAGCTAAGGCCGAGGAGACGGGGCTGCCGTGCGCGATTATCCAGAATTACCGCTACGCGCCCAACAAGCAGGAGGTGGTGCGGATTCGCGAGGAAGGGCGATTGGGGCGGCTACAGCACATCTTTGGCCGCTACGCCTGCGACTATCGCGAATACAAGTCGTGGGGCAAGGAGTGGCGACACGACATGGATTTCAGCCTGCTCTTTGAAGGTTCGGTGCATCACTTCGACATGATGCGCTTTTTGTCGGGGGGGAATTGCGAGGTGTTTCAAGGATTTGGGTGGAACCCGGCGTGGTCGAGCTTTAAACACTATTCGAGCGGATTTTATCTGATGAGGATGGACAATGGAGTGCATACTGCATACGAGGGGAACAGTTCGGCGGCGGGGATTAAGAGTTGTTGGCACAGCGAGTACTATCGCTTGGAGTTCGAGGAAGGGACGGTGGAGATAGGCGCGGGAGACGAGGTGCGGATTTATCGGGTGGGGCAGGAGGTGGAGGTGTATGGGGCACCAGCGATGGAGTGGGCAGGGCACGAGTATTTGTTCAAGGAGTTTGTGGATTGGCTGGAGGGGGGCAAGGCGTCGGCGACGAGGATTGAAGATAATTTGCAGAGTTTCGCGTTGGTGATTGCGGCGATGGAGACGACGGTGGATGGACAGCCCAAGCGAATTGCGGATTATCTGTAAGAAGCAATTCGCTTGGGCGCATGGTTTCGGTCATGTCTTTAAAATCGAACTGATTCTACTGGCAACGTCTGGCCTAGCTGTCTCTACTGCCGCGCAACAGGAACACGCCCATCGCGCCCGCAAGCAGTGGCAGGGTGGCGTCGATGAGGATCCACACGAGGGAGGCCGTATTCCCTCCTGCGGCGGTGAATGCAGGACTGAGCAGGATAAACCAGTTCCAGAAGAACAGGATGCCCACGAACAGAAAGCCGTAGAACTGCACATTGGCGGCAACAAACTCGCGCGTCACCGCGCCGCTGTCCCCCTCGCTGTCAGCGGCTTTCTTGCGGAGGTAGCCGAATATCACGCCCAACGCAATGGCTAGGGCCATCAACCGGTCCAAGATGGACCAAAACGGGCTGTACGGCTGTCCTTCGCTGGAGACGTGATAGAGCGGTTCGACTACGGTGTGAACTGCGACCGCAATCGCCATCACGACGAGAAATATGCCACTAATTCGCTTGAGCGTATTCATAATTCCCTCCCATGTGATGTGGTTGAATTTTCCCTCAAGTTAAGACCTATGCCTATGGTGATTCAATAGGAAAGGAACGCGTCCGCACATCGACTTCGAGACGGGTTTCTCCTCCGCCTTGGAGGACGCCGCGCGTCGGTGACACATCGCGGTAATCGCGCCCTACTGCGATGTGTACTTTCCCCCCTTCGCCGGCGAAGCTCTGGTTGGTCGGATCGAAGCCGACCCAGCCAAGCTCTGGCAGTCGGCATTCGACCCAAGCGTGTGTGGCATTGCTTTGTGCCTGCTCGCCGGGGTTCAGGTAGCCCGAAACATAGCGGGCGGGGATGTCCCAGGAACGCGCGATGGCAATCATCAGGTGGGCATAATCTTGGCAGACGCCCCGACCGGTTTCGAGGATGTGCTCGACGGGGGATTCCGTCGTGGTGCTGCCCGGGATGTAGTGCAAGCAGTGGTGGAGCGTGTGCGACAGTTGCAGCAGACTTTCGAGCGGATCGTCCACAGGTTCGATGCGATGCCGATCGACGAACGCGGCGAGTGCGGGCGAGGGGTGGACCAGCGCGCTCGGGTGTGTGAAGTCCCAATAGGCGCACGATTCTCCAAGGGAGCGGATCTCTTCCCAGGCAGCGGGGTGCAAGCGCGCTGGGAGCGGAGAGGTGGGCACTGTTTCGACCGTGGAGCGGGTCGTGATCTCCAAGATTTGGTGCGCTTGGTGGAGGTCGAGGAGGTGCCGCGTGTTGCCGAAACAGTCCGTCTCGCGGTTTAGGTTGGCCGGAGGTTGCGTCTCAATCGCAAAATCTAGGAGCCGCTGCCCTCGATCCTCGCGCGGCTCCAGACACAGGAGCATCACGCACTGCTGGGCTGGGGCTGTGTAGCAGTAGCGAGAGAGGTGTTCGATCTCGTAACGGACGGCTCCAGTCATGGCGTTAGTGGACTGGAGAGTCTTCGACGGCATAATCGATATACGCCGTGGTCACGAGCGCGTGGAGCTTGCGGCACTCCTCGCCCACCTGCACGAGAAGTGCTTCCCGGTCTTCCCGGTCCGGCCACTCGTAGCAGACTAGGGTACACAGTCGGCCGGCGAGCCGCTCGGCCTCGGCTCCAGCGTGCGAGTTAGGGCTCGCCCCGATGGCTGCCAGCTCTGCTGCTAGCGCGTCGAGCACGCGGCACAGCGACCCAGGCAGCAGAGGATCGGTAACGAGCAGATCTATCACCCGCTCCGGCTGGATCTCGACGCTGTAGCTGCGTTTGTAGGCGTCGAATGCTTGGCATGAGCGCAACAGGCACGTCCAGTCCGTGTCCGAGGTTTCGCCCTGCGCGCGGCCGGCGGCGAACTGAGCGAGGAGCAATGCGACCAGCCGTTGGGAGTGCTCGATGAAACGGCCGAGCCGCATGAAGTGCCAGCCCTCGTCGCGGTACATGGTCGCGTCGGCCACCCCGGTGAAGGTGTCGATTTCCCGCGAGGTCTCCGCGTAGAAGCTCTCCGGGGAGACCTTCCAGATATTCTCGATACTTAGGTCGCGGATGCGCAGCCAGGCCAAGTTCAGGCAGGTCCACATCTCGGCGCTGATGCAGTGGCGCACTTGGCGGGCGTTCTCGCGGCCGAGGGAAAAGCAGTTCCAGACTGAATCGGGGTTGGAGCGCTCGAACGTGAGGTCGTCCGTTAGGGTGTAGGAATCGGCTAGGGTGTAGTCGTCGCTCTCGTCGGACTCGAAATCGCCCCCAAAGGGTAGCCGTCGCCCCAAGCAGCCGTAGATCCGACTCCAGCCAAAATGGATCTCAGAGATCGGCCGGTCCACCAGCGTTTCTACCTGCAAGCGCAACAGGCGGCACAGATGTTCCGCCCGCTCGAGGTAGCGGCCCATCCAGTACAGCCCTTGGGCGCTGCGCGAGAGCATTCAGGCCTCCAGGACCCAGAGGTCCTTGCCGCCTCCGCCTTGGCTGGAATTGACCACGAGGCTGCCTCGGCGCAGCGCCACGCGGCAGAAGGCCCCGGGCACGATGCGGGTCTCGCGGCCGTGGAGGACAAAAGGACGCAGGTCAACATGGCGCGGCTCAGCGCGGCCCTCAATGAAGCAGGGTGTGCTTGAGAGCGCGAGCACCGGCTGGGAGATAAAATTGGCTGGCTCGGCGCGAATTTCCTCGGCGTAGGCTGTGCGCTCCGCGGGTGTTGCGTGCGGACCGATGAGCATACCGTAGCCGCCGGATTCGCCCACGCGCTTCACCACGAGGTTGTCGAGGTTGTCGAGGGTGTACTCTAGGCTCTCCGGCCGGCGGCACAGGTGGGTCTCCACATTGGCGAGGATCGGTTCCTCGCCTAGGTAATAGCGGATCATGTCAGGGACGTAGGCATAGACGCTTTTGTCGTCGGCCACGCCCGTCCCCGGTGCGTTTGCTAAAGCCACGTGCCCGAGCTTAAAGGCGTGCAGCAGCCCAGGCACCCCGAGCAGGGAGTCGGGGCGGAAGACGAGGGGGTCGAGGAAGTCGTCGTCCACCCGGCGGTAGATCACATCGACGCGCCGCAGCCCCGTGGTGGTGCGCATGTACACGAAGCCGTCGTTGACTAGCAGGTCGCGGCCTTCCACGAGTGATGCGCCAATCTCATGCGCTAGGAACATATGTTCGTAAAAGGCCGAGTTATAGACTCCGGGCGTGAGCAGGACGATGCAGGGGTCGGTGCATCCCTCGGGGGCGAGGTCGCGCAAAGTCTGGAGGAACACTTGCCCGTAGTGCTCCACCTCTCGCACTCGGCAGCTCCGATAGAGGCGGCGCAAGCTGGTCTTCACCACCTTGCGGTTGGCGATCATATAGGACACGCCCGAGGGCACTCGTAGGTTGTCCTCAAGCACTACGAAGCCGTCGTCTTGGGTGCGCACTAGGTCGGTGCCGCAGACGGCGACCCACGTGCCGTGGGGGACGGAGACTCCGCGCATCTCGATGTGGTACTGGGGACAGCCGCGCACCACATCGGTCGGGATCACGCCATCGGCGATGATGCGGGCTTCGCTGTACACGTCCTCTAGGAAGCGGTTCAGGGCAGCGATGCGCTGGGTTAGGCCGCTTTCTAGATGTTGCCACTCGGCAGCCGAGAGGAGCCGGGGCACGCAGTCGATGGGAATGATGCGCTCGTCGGCCTCGTCGTCGCCATAGACGGTGAAGGTGATGCCTTCGGTGGAGAAAGAGTGCGTTACTCGCTCTTGGATCGCGCCGATTTCCTCGTCTGAGAGCCGGCACAAGGTGTCGTATAATTCGCGGTAGTGTGGGCGGGGCGTGCCGTCGGGCAGGAACATCTCATCGTAGGTTGCGGCGTTGAGATCGTAGGCGTCAAAGTGCATGGGACGACTTTCCGATCGAGGGGCTTGCGGCCCGGGGATGGTTGCGAGGGCATGGCCGGAGGAGGGGAAGGGTTTCGGCCGACTCCACACTTAGGTGAAATATATACTATTTACTTTGGCCTTTATATAAAATAAGACCCAATTTCCTACGGCCATGCCCACGGAAGTTCTTCGGATTCTTTATTGCGTGGAGTTGTGTCATTAATCATTATAATTATTTTGCTTCTTCCTGAGCTTGATCCGTAGTATGTATAATTTTCCATTTCTTCTATATTGAAAAGTCGCAAGACGATTATTTCTTGCACTTCTATCAGAGAGTCCTTAAGAGCTTCTATTATAAATTTCTGTTCGTTTTCTCCTGGTTTAAATTCTATTGTTTGCGGATTCAATTTATAGTCATTATTCGACGCCATTGCTTGTCTTTCCCTGTTTTCGGTCACCAATCCTATTTGCAAAGGCGTTCCCCATTTTTTATTTAACCATATTGTGCCGGTATATGTTTCCCCTTCATTTATCGTAAACTCCTCATTCGCAAACATAGGTTCTGGCTTGTCGTCTGATGAACAGGACGATATTTGTATTAATGCTGTTGTAATCCATATCACTGCTGCTTCTGTTATCTTTGATAACCATTTGCCCATGATTGTATCCGAGGAGAGATAGGCTTTGGTGCATGAATCGGTGTTTTTTCGGTTGCTCGTTTGAATAAAAACAGGCTCCTCAGTAGATTGAGCACGACTCTCGCTAAAAAACCCATGCCTTCTCTTCCAAGGAACCTGTCATGTCCAACGTATCGTCTTGCCCGTCTTCGGTCAAGCCCTGTCGCCGTCGCTCGAAGGTCGGGTATCGGGTGCGTAATTGGCCGGACTACGATGCGGGGCTACAACAGCGCGGTAGCTTGACCGTGTGGTTCACGCCCCAAGCGGTCGAAGCGTGGTATTATCAAGGGCCGCCCCAACGGGGGGCCCAATATACCTTTTCGGATGGTGCCATCCAAACGGCGTTGACGCTGCGGCTTTTGTATCACTTGCCGCTGCGCCAAACCGAGGGGTTCGTCGCTTCGGTGTTGGCCTTGATGGGCTTGGCGGTACGGGTGCCGGATCACACGACCCTATCGCGGCGTCAGGCCGACTTGGCGGTGGCGATGCCTACACAGCCCAAGGATCAACCCCTGCACTTGGTCGTCGACGCGACGGGGTTGAAGGTGTATGGCGAAGGCGAGTGGAAGGTGCGTCAGCACGGCTGGAACAAGCGGCGCACGTGGCGCAAATTGCACCTCGGCGTGGATGAAGCCACCGGCGAGATCGTTGCACAGACCTTGACGACGAATAGCCAAGATGATGCGGGGCAGGTCGAGCCGTTGCTGGATCAAGTCGAAGCCCCCATCGGAGCGGTGGGCGGGGATGGAGCCTATGATCGGCGCAAGGTGTTTGAGGCGTTGGCCGCGCCAGACCGGGGCCCGCCGATGCGTCCGATCATTCCGCCGCGCAAAGACGCCAAGATTGAGCAACATGGCAACCGCAAAGCCGAGCCGTTGCCGCGCGATGAGACGATCCGAACCATCCGTAAACGGGGCCGTCGAACGTGGAAAAAAACCAGCGGCTATCATCGCCGCTCCATCGTCGAAACCCAGATCGGCCGCTACAAACAGATCCTCGGCGACACCTTGCGTGCCCGAACCCTACCCCACCAACAGACCGAAACACGGGTGGGCTGTGCCGTGCTCAACCGGATGCGGGCGTTGGCCAAACCCGAGTCCTATCCGATAACCAAAAAAGCATAAATCACACGAGACAGGGGGCAACACGGCCCCGCCGGTTTTCATGCAACAAAGCCGGAGAGATATATAAAATAAATCGCCCCTTGAACTCGGTCAAGAGGCGGCTTGATCTGGAGTAGGAAAAGCCGTTATCGCCTTGCCCTCATCCTTCCAATTAGTATGTAGTATATTTAGTATATTGCAAAAATAGGCCGTCCTCAGAATTAGACTAAGGACGGCCCTTTTGCAAGTAACTGCTGATGGGGGCGACCAGGTCGGGCCGCTGGGCAGATATATAAAAGGGAAAACAGATGAATCCCTCCTATTTGACGGCAATCATCTTACGTCCGAGGACGACCTGCCTGCAACTGATACAAATACGCCTACGTGTAGCCGCTCAGCCGGCCTCATTCCGCCGTCAGCACTGGCGACTCGGCAGCGCGGGAGTAGAGGTCGGCGAATTCGGCGCTGCCGTCGTCATCGACTAGCTCGGTGCTCGATCCCCATTCGTCAACGGGGTGGTTGCCGCCTTGGAAGAAGGTCCACTTCTGTCCCGAGTTGGCAAAGTAGATGTTGATGCCGCCGGCGCGGGTGACCTTGACCAGCCGTTTGGGCAGGCTGTGGTCGGCTTGATCGACGCGGTACTTTGCCAGCGCCTCTTCGTCGATCTCAATGCCCAAACCCGGCGCTTCGGGCACTCGAGCGTGGCCGCCGATGACCTCAATCCGCTGTTTGAGCAGGCTATGCTCGTATAGCTCGTGGCAGGTGATGGTCGGCCACTGGGCTTGGACTAGCACCGCGCTCAGGTGCAGCGAAAGGGCGGTGGTTGGCCCGGCACCGACCATTTGCAGGAAGAAAGGCATGCGCAGCGCCGCGCAAGTGCTGCCTTGGCTGGTGATCCCGTTGACGCCGCCGCCCAAGATCCAGCCGTCGCAGACGCCGCCTAGCTCCATGGCCTCGCGGGGGTGGATCACGCCGTAGTGGTGGGCGATGGCAGTGCTGATCTGAGTGCGCAGGAAGCGGTTGCCGGAGGCGTCGTGGCGCGGGATTGGGTCTTCGAAAATTTTGATTTTGGGGAAGGTCTGCTCCAGCTCGCGCAGCAAGGGGATGGCGTTGGAGGCGTTGTTCAAAAAGGCGTTCCAGTCGGCGTCGATGCGGAAGTGCTCGGGAGTGACAGCGCTGATTTGGCGGATGGTCTCACGGACGTC
Organism: Candidatus Latescibacterota bacterium; assembly: GCA_965217585.1. Classification (GTDB taxonomy): domain Bacteria; phylum Latescibacterota; class UBA2968; order UBA8231; family UBA8231. The sequence goes on along the minus strand of OZ244561.1, from coordinate 6,910,981 downwards.
GAACCACGGCCGGGTCTTGATCTTTATGCAGGTGTAGCCGAGTTCGACTGCGGTTTGCGCCTCAATGGCGTAGCGCTCCGGCGACATATCGTGATCCCAAAACGAAATGGCGCACCAGTCGCGGCACTTGGTGCCCAACAGCTTATAGAGCGGCACGCCGGCCAGTTTGCCCGCAGCGTCGAAGAGGGCCATCTGTAGGCCGGCACCCAACGAGTCGTCCCACATGATAGCAAAGGGCGATTGGCCGAGGACGCGCTCGTGGGTTTGGACGCGACCCCAGGTGTAGTTCTGAATGGTCTCGCCCCAGCCGACGACGCCGGCGTCGGTTTCGACGCGGGTGATCTCAAGCTCGGACCAGGTGTGGATGCCGGCGCGTTCCATCTCGCGGCGGACGCGCTCGACAAACGGCACCTGTAGGGTGAAGCGTGCGACGTGGGTAATTTTGGCAGTCATGGGTGGGTTTCCTTGGTGTGGGGTGATATGAGGCAGGTAGTGTCGAATAGGGTAGCGGAGGTGTCAAGGCCGACGCCCCGGCGCAAGTGCGGTCTCGCTTGACGGACCAAGTGCTCCTCCCTTAATTCCCGGCCTCACCTAGCTAAAGGAATGGCCTATGCCTGCTACTAGTTGGCGGGATCACCCCTATGCGGGTGTGTTTCCCGCGACGTTGTGCCCCTTCCACGCCGACGAGTCGATTGACGAAGAAGGGCTGCGGGACTATATCGCCGAATTAGCCGCGGTCGATGGCGTCGATGGCTTGACCTGCAATGGCCATACCGGCGAGATCATGTCGCTGCGTCCGGCCGAGCGCAATCGGGTGACGCAGCTTGTGGCCGAGACGGTCAAGGCTTCTGGGCGCGCGGTGAAGACGATCTCGGGCGTGTCGGTCGAGGGCAGCTTGGAGGGGATTGACCACGCGCTGGCGGCCAAGGAAGCCGGGGCCGATGCGATCTTGTTGATGCCGCCGCACCACTGGTTGCGCTTCGGCCGATCGAGCCAGACCGCGGTGGGCTTTTTTGAGGATGTGGCTTCGGCCGGGATCGATATTGTGGTGCATCAGTATCCGGCGTGGACCAAGGCCGGCTATACGCTCGACGAGATGAAGGCGCTGGTGCAGATTCCCCGAGTCAAGTGCATCAAGATGGGCACCCGCGATATGAGCCGCTGGCTCTACGACTACCAAGAGTTGAAAAAGGTCAACGCGGATGTGCCGATTATCACTTGCCACGATGAATTCTTGCTGCCCAGCTTGCTGGAGGCGGCCGATGGGGCGCTAGTCGGCTTTGCCGGTTTTGTGCCCGAGCTGATCGTCGAGCTGGTGCAGCGGGCGTTGGACGGGGATTTGGCCGGGGCGAAAGAAGTGCAGAAAAAGGTCGAGCCGCTCAATCGCATCGTCTATGCTTTTGGCGAGCCGTCGTCGAGCGCGCATCAGCGCATGAAGTGCGCCCGTTGGCTGCTGGGCAAGTTCCCCTCGCCGAAGATGCGGCGGCCCCTGCGGGACTTGGCACCGGCGGAGATCGCAGGCATTCGGCAGGGGTTAGAGGCACTCGGCTACGAGTGCGTCCGAAAATAAAGAGAAGGTCTGTCATGGAAGTTCCCAAGTTGGATGATCCGGTAAAAGTCGCCCTGATCGGCACGGGCAATCGCGCCAGCACTATTTATCAACCCTTGTTGCCGGCGCTTAAAGACTGGGTCGAGGTGGTGGCCTGCGTCGATCCGGTCCAGGAGCATTGCGACCGGGCGGCCGCAGCCCTCGGTGCGCGGGCTTATTACGACGTCAGCGAGTTGGTCAAGGACGGAATTGCCGAGGCGGCATTGGTCGTCACGCCGGTGCAGTCGCACTACGCGTATTCGATATACCTGTCGAGCCACGGCATGCACAACATGTGCGAGACCTCTTGGTGCAGCTTGATAGCCCAGGCGCGGGAGATGATCCGGGTGGCGCGCGAACAGGGGGTGGTGGTGCGCGTGGCGGAAAACTTCTTCCGCTTTGCCTGCGACCGCTTCGCCCTGACGGTGAAAGACAGCGGATTTATCGGCCGCATTGGCCGCATCTTCAGCTACGCCGACCACACCGGGTATCACAACAACTCGCGCTGGGTGCGCTTTTTGGGGCATCCCGTGTGGGCGCAGGCCATTGGGCATTCTATGGAGACGCCGTCCTTCCGCTCAATGCCACACCGCTTTCACAGTGGCGAGCACTTCACGGCGCATTACTTCGGTTTTGCCGATGGCGAGATGGTCGCCGATCAGCTCGCCAATGGCAAAGGCTGGTTGGGGCGACATCCGCGGCCTGGGTACACCGAATGGCAGGGCGAGCGGGGGACGATGCTCTACCGGGCGCAGGATCCGGGAGTGGGAGCAAGCAAAGGGGGCTTTACGCTCGCCAAGATGCAGCTTCGGCGCTGTTCGGACGCTGGGGTGGACCCTGAGCACGGGGTGGAGACGATTCGCTCGATTGCCGACGAGATCATTGACGTCATCGACGAGGACGACGGCTATAGCTGGACCCGGAGCTATGCCGACACCAGCACGGGCCGGATCGAATACGAAAATCCCTTCCGCACCAATGCGTATTCGAATCTGCGCAAGGACTACGGCGCGTCGGCCATGAGCCACATTGCCGACTTCGCGCTCGCCGTGCGAGGGGTGCAGCAGAGCGAGTTCGACGACGAAGACGCGTTGATGTCACTGGTGATGAATATGGCCTGCGATTTGTCGGCGCAGAACGAGGGGCAGCGGGTAGCCCTGCCATTGGCCGACGAGGCGGCCGCGGACGCTCCGATGCACCAGAGCCTCACCAAACAGTACGGCGTCGATCCGATGGATGTAGAGGGCATGATGTCGGTCAACTACGCCCAGCCCTGACCGTGGGACGGGGCACGCTTTATCCGCCCGAGTCGCGGAGTCTGCGCGACGCACAGACGGGTGCTGAAGTCCGCCAGATTACGGCGCACGCGTCCATTCACCACCATCCGTTCTATTATATCCCCGCGTACGACGACGCGATGCGGCATCTGGTGTTTGTCTCGCACCGCACGGGCCGCGCGGAACTTTTTCTGGAATTGCGCGATTCCGGGCAGTTGTTGCAGCTAACTGAGCACGAGGGGCTGGCCGAGTTTTCGATCGCGCCGTCGCACGATGGCCGCTATGTCTATTTCACCGACGGGCAAGGGGCTTGGCGGGTGGATACCGAGACCTGCGAGGAAGAGCAATTGGCTTCTTTTGCCACCGAGGCCATGCGCGAGAAAGGCATGGTCGCAGCAGCGATGGGGACGACGGCGCTCAGTTACGACGATGCGTGGTGGGCGGTGCCGGTGAAGATGGGTGCTGTGGCGCGCTTGGTGGTGATCGATACCTGTAGTGGTGAGAGTGAGGTGATTGTGGAACGGGATTCGATTGGCCATCCAGAGTTTCATCCGAATGACAGTTCGCTGTTGCGCTACGCCGGGCCGTACTACGAGCGGATGTGGGTGGTAAATCGGGATGGCAGCGACCATCGGCTGGCGTACGCGCGCGAGGGCAACGAGTGGATCGTCCACGAGACCTGGCATCCGCATAAGCGGGAGCTGCTGACGACGCGCTGGCCGCACGGGGTTATCGGCGTCGATGTCGATAGCGGGGCCGTGCGCCCGGTGTGCTCGTTCAACGCTTGGCATCCGATGGTCAGCCGGGACGGCGCGCGGATGGTGGCGGATACGACGTTTCCCGATAGCGGGTTGCAGGTGTTTGACCCCAACGACGGCGTTGGCGCGCCGCAATTGCTCTGCCTGTCGCAGTCGAGCAACGAGGGTAAACATTGGAATATTGACCACTGCCCGTACGACGACGGCCCGGTCGAGGTCTACGCGCCGCAGCACACGCATCCGCACCCGAATTTTTCGCCGGATGGACGCTACGTGGTCTTTGCGTCGGATCGGAGTGGATGGGCGCAGGTGTATGAGTGTAGAGTTGAGGGCGTTGATGGCTAGTATAGAAGATGAGGGCGTCGAAAGACGAATGAGGCTCTATATCACGATCCCCAAATCCCTGTTGTGAGGGTTTAAATACCTCGGTATAGTCAGGTCAGTTAAGCCGGGCGATGCAGAACTAAATCTGGCGTCGTGCATCAAGAGACCAATATGACAAGAAAAAGACCCACGGTGCGCTCTACTACATGGTGTGTGCTCATGGCCGCTATATCGTTGGCGGCGGTTGACCCCCTTGCCGCGCAGACGCCGGAACCGCCTGCCATAGCGCAAACGGACACGTTGGATAATGCGCCGGAAATCCAACGCCGCGTCGAGGCCCCAGCGGACAGCACCACCAAGATCGACGCGGTCACTGAGATCGAAATCCAAAGTCGGTTCAACGATCTCAGGAGTGAACTTCTCGACGCCCGGGCGGAGTCCATCACCTGGTGGCTGGCTACTATGGCCGTACTCTTCACATTATGGGGACTTGTAATCGCAATTGGTGGTTTCATAGGGTACAAAGAGTTTCGTACGCTTAGAGACGATGCGCGGAAGAGTGTTAAGGCGATTGAGAAGGAGCACGGGCGAGTTAGCGGGCTTGCTGAGCAGTCGGAGAAATACCTTAATGAGACGATGGAGAATGCCAAAGCAGTTGAGGAGCAAGCGCAAGCTACCCAAGGAGGGGACAGGCTCGAAGGAACTAGAGAAACTGAAGAAGTAGTAGTAGAAGTCGGAGAGAGTCCCGAAGCGTCCCCATTGGACGAGGATATCGCCGAGGCTTACTCGCTACAGAGGGCAGGAAACATTGAGGCAGCTATTGAGAAGTGGCGTTCCATCGCCAACACTGCGGAAGAGACCGACAGCGAACTTGCTGCTCATGCTTGGATTTCCGTTGGATATCTCTTTCGGGAGAAAGGTGAGCAAGAGACTGAAGAAGGGGGAACAAAATGACCTTATCTGAAGTGGAAGCATCGAACACCCGAGAAGCAATTTCCGCATATAACGAGGCAATTCGTCTAGAGCCAGACAATGCTGCTGCGTACTACAATCGGGGGACGGCAAGGGGCATACTGGGCTTGCATGAAGCTGCGATTGCTGACTACGACCAAGCGATCCGTCTAAAGCCAGACAATGCTGCTGCGTACTACAATCGAGGGGTGGCCAAGGGCATACTGGGCTTGCGTGAAGCTGCGATTGCTGACTACGACCAAGCGATCCGTCTAGAGCCAGACAATGTCGCTGCGTACTACAACCGGGGGGTAGCCAAGGCCGATCTAGGCTTGCATGAAGCTGCGATTGCTGACTACGACCAAGCGATCCGTCTAAAGCCAGACAATGCTGCTGCGTACTACAATCGAGGGGTGGCCAAGGGCATACTGGGCTTGCGTGAAGCTGCGATTGCTGACTACGACCAAGCGATCCGTCTAGAGCCAGACTATGCCGCCGCGTACAACAACCGGGGGGTGATCAAGGACAGTTTGGGCTTGCATGAAGCCGCCCTTGCCGACTGCGACCAAGCGATCCGTCTAAAGCCAGACAATGCCGTAGCGTACAACAACCGGGGGGTGACCAAAGGCAGGTTAGGCTTGCATGAAGCCGCCCTTGCCGACTTTGAGGCAGCGATTCGTCTAAAGCCAGACAATGCCGCTGCCTACGACAATCGGAGGGTGGCAAGGGGTAAGCTAGGCCTACGTAGCTAGCGGCTGAGACTAGATTATCGGCAACGGGAAACAATCAATTCAAGAAAAGGATAGCCTATGCTACCCATCATCGATACGCATCAACACATGTGGGATTTGGCGCAGTTTGCGCTGCCGTGGTTGGAGGGCGAGGGAATGGAGCCGCTGCGGAAAAATTACTTGATGAGCGATTACTTGGCGGCGGCCGCAGGAGCCGACATTGCCCGCACCGTCTATATGGAAGTCGATGTCGCCGCTGAGCAGCACATTGCGGAAGCGGAGTTTGTGGCCGGCCTGTGTAGGGCCGACGACAATCCAATGGCCGGGGCGGTGATCGGAGGCAGTCCGGGGGAGGAGGGTTTCCGCGCCTATATCGATCGCTTTAAGGGCAATGATTTCATTAAGGGCGTGCGGCTGGTGTTGCACGTGCCCGACGCCGAGCCGGGCCGTTGTCTGCAAGAGCGTTTCGTCCGCGACGTGCAGTACCTAGGCGAGATCGGCATGAGCTTCGATCTGTGCCTGCGGCCGAGCGAGCTGGGAGACGCAGTCGGCTTGGTGGATCAGTGTCCGGACACGCTCTTTATCGTCGATCACTGCGGCAACGCCGACCCGCAGATCGTCAACGGCGCGGCTGAGCACGATCCGGCCAACCCGTTTAGCCATACCAAAGAGCAATGGCAGCGCGACATGGCGGCTTTGGCCGAGCGGGAGCACGTAGTCTGCAAAGTATCCGGGATCATCGCCCGGGCACCCGCAGGGTGGAGCGCCGACACGCTGGTGCCGACGGTCAATCACTGCTTGGACAGCTTTGGGCCGGACCGGGTGGTGTTCGGCGGCGATTGGCCGGTGTGCAACTTCGGGGCGAGTTTGGGCGCGTGGGTGGCCGCACTGCGGGAGACCGTCTCCGGGCGGCCGGAGGAAGAGCAGGCTAAATTGCTCGCCGGCAATGCCGAGCGGCTCTACGGACTGGAGTGAGTATGGACCCTTTTGAAAAAGTAGCGATTGGGGATACAGGCGTGGAGGTGACGCGGCTGGGGTTGGGCGGCGCGCCGTTGGGCGGGATGATTCTGGCCGACGGGATTTTTGAGGGCAGCGGCTACGACGAGGCATTGGCCATCATCCGCCGGGCCTATGAAATGGGCGTGCGCTATTTCGATACCGCGCCGATGTACGGCGACGGGCGCAGCGAGGTGCGCTACGGGCGGGTGCTGGGCGAGTTCCCGCGTGCGTCGTTTGCCATCTCGACCAAGGGATCGCGGGTGTTGCGGCCTGAAAACTCGGACGACTTGGCACCCTACAGCGAGGACGGGATCCCGCACTATACCTACGATTTCGATTTCAGCGCCGAGGGCTTGCGGGCCTCACTCGATTCGAGCTTGGAACGGCTGGGATTGGCGGCGGTGGACATTTTCTTCGTCCACGACAGCGACTTCAAAGGGCAGCACACGGACGAGGAATTTATCGAAGCGCTAGAGGCCGCAGTCGAATTGCGGGCGACCGGTACGGTCAAGGCCATCGGCATGGGCATGAACGAGTGGGAACGCACCGGGCGGATGGTCGAGCGCTTTGATCTGGACTATATCCTGCTGGCCGGGCGCTACACGCTGCTGGACCAGTCGGCGCTGCCCGAGTTTTTGCCGCTGTGCGTAGAGCGCGGAGTGAATCTGACCATGGGCGGGCCGTACAACAGCGGTATCCTCGCCCGCGATTTGAGCCAGCCGGTCTCTTTTGATTACCAGCCCGCGCCTGCGCATCTGGTGCAACAGGCCCAGGCGCTCAAGGCAGTCTGCGACCGGCACGGCGTTGAGCTGCGGGCGGCGGCATTGCAATTCCTCTTTGGGCACGAGGCGGTGATTTCGGCGGTGCCCGGCGCGGCGTCGGTGGCCGAGCTGGAGGACAACGCGCGCGTGATGCAGGCGGAGATTCCGTCGGCCCTGTGGGCGGAGCTAAAGGCCGAAGGGCTGCTGCCAGAGGCTGCACCGACGCCGTAAGAAAATTAGCTGCCCTACTGCGGCGAAATGGCTCCGGTCGGTGGCGGGGCTATAAACGGATAAGCCGCTCTGGAAAGACAACTGCAACAACTGCCCCAATTTTACGAGCGCTTCGCGTGCCATATCGAACAGGTGCCGACGCTGGAATTGTCGGCTTTTAAGTGTCTGTTAAAATTGTAGTCAAAATTTCTTGCAGTTAGATCAATCTCCCATCACCGCAAGGTGAACCCCCCGTTGTTGCCATTATTTTCTCGCCCAATATAACCTCTAACGCCTTCGCCCCGTCTTAGGAGATAGAAAGGCGTAAAGTGCGATGCGAGAATATCAGCTAATCCATGGCCAGACGGTACATGACGCCCATTTGGTGGCCGCCGCACAGGAAGGCCACGAATGGGCCTTTGCGCGGCTCTTCGAGCGGCATTCGGCACAGCTGTGGCCCTATGTCTGCACCTTGAGCGGCGGCGAGATCGATGAGGCGCAGGATCTGTTGCAGGAGACCTTTGTCCGCGCTTGGAGTCGGCTTGGCGAGTTGCAGACGGGGGCCGCTTTTCACGCCTGGCTGCGCACGCTGGTGTATCGCTTGGCGCTCGATCGGTGCGATAAGCAGCAGTGCCGGGATCAGTTGCTCGCCCGGTACGCGATGGTCGTGGAGGGGGAACGCACGCCGGAGCAACGGCTGCTATCGCGTGAAATAGGGGCAGCCATCGCAGAAGCGACGCAGAGTCTGTCGGACTCTTCGCGCCGCATTTTCACCGCCTTTCATATAGAGGACAAATCCATTATGGAGATCTCCGAGGAGATGGGACTTTCGGTGGGGGCGGTGAAGGCCCGACTCTTCTATGGGCGCAAAAGATTGAGAAAGGAGTTGGAGAACATGGCACCCGAGACGACGATGCCAATGGAAACACCTGAGACGCTTAACATCGAGGTCCTAGGCTCGTGCGAAAACCAGCATGACCCGCTGCATCCGCTGCGGCAGACGAACAGCTTGCTGGCTAGGCGCTTGCTCTACTTCTGCCGCAAGAGTGCAAAAAGCGTTGGGGAACTAGCCCGTCTGTTGCACGCCGACAGGGCCTATGTGCAGGACATCGTGCCGAGCTTAGTGGAAGGAGAAATGCTGGAGGAGCCCTTTCCGGGTCGTTATCAGACGGCCTTTCTTTTTATGGCGCGCCAAGAGTCCTTGCCGCTGGAAGAGAGCGTGCATTCGGTGCGGGAGGGCATAGCCATTCTCAAGCGCCGCCTGCCGCAGCTAAGAGAGGCCCTAGGCCATACTTCGTTGTGCGGCTGGCAGGGATTTACTTGGGAGGAACTGGCCTGGATCGCGTTGCCGCAGTGGCTTGTCATGCGTGGTCTGGGGCGGCAAGTGCCATCGCTGCCCAATTGGGGTAAACATCGCATTCTGACCTATCCACTCAGGCCGGTGGACTTTTGGTATCTGCTAGGCAATTGCGGTGCCGAAAAGGAGCCTTCTCTCTGGTTTGCCGGGATGATGACGGAAGGGGACGATATGGGCATGGGTAATGTAGCGGAACCTCGCCTTATGGTCGGAGGCGATTATAGGAAGATTCTGCGCTTCGAAGATCTAGATCGATTTGTCGGCCGCTTGTGCGAGGGACCTATAAGCGAGGAGGATTTGCTTGACGACGCGGACGAGGGGGCGAGATCGAGACTGGCGGAATACAGCGAGGAGGGCTATTTAGTTCAGTTAGAAGACGGGCGCTGGCGGTTGGGCATGCCGGTTGTGACTGGAGCAGACGAGGAGCGGTTGATCGGAACGGTCGATGCGATCTGCGCCGAACTCGCCTGCAACGCGCTCGACGGTGCGATAACGGCTTTTGCCGAGAAGGTAGATGAGTTGGAGTTTTCACACTTGCTGGGACAGCCTCACTATCTGGGCTTTTTGGGCTTCGTTACGGCGTGTAGGCAACTGATCGTCGCCTGCCGCGAAGAAAGGCTGATACCCGATCCGGTCGATCCGCCCAAGGGTTTCGGCTGCCATGCGTGGTACGGGGCACCGCGGATCATGCGATCGTGGAGCAAGGGGCGGTAACGGGGTATTGGGGTCGGCTCCAGCGAAAAGTGCGCGATTGTCTTCGGCGCGGCTATTTAATATTCGAATTTCAAATTATATCAGGTCGCTCTAGGCCAGATGGCCTTTGACCTTTCGGGCAAGGGCTGTCTGGTCTTTCTTTACGGCTATGGGTGCGGTCGCTGTGGACTCGGCAAAGGGCTGTACGGCCAAGGCGCTTTTCGTCGGGCTGGTCGGGGCAGTCTGCCTGGGTTTGGGATCGACCTACAACGATATGATCATCAAAGGCTCCGGCTTGGCGGTTTGGAACCTGACGCCGGGGGCGGTCTTTTTATTTTTCTTAGTCGTTGTCGGCAATGGGCTGGTGCGTTGGGTCTATCCCCGTCTGGCGCTGGTGCGGGGAGAGTTGGCGGTGGTGTTTTTCCTGTTGCTGTTGGCCAATACGCTTGCCGGGCGCGGTTTGCCGGTGCAACTGCTGCCGGTGATGACCGGAGCCTCTTATTACGCGACCCCCGAAAATAATTGGCGAGAGCTGGTCCAGCCCTTTCTGCCGGATTGGCCGCTGCCGCAGGGGGATGAGGCTGTTCGCCGGTTTTACGAGGGCGCACCCGACGGGGCGATCCCCTGGGAGGTATGGGTGGCGCCATTATGCTGGTGGGCCATTTTCGGGTTGGCGCTCTTTTGGGCGATGATCTGCCTGATGGTCATCGTCAGGCGTCAGTGGGTCGAGCACGAGCGGCTGAGTTATCCGATGGTGCAGTTGCCGCTGGCGCTCTTGGGCGGCGAGAAGCAGAAGCCTCTGTTGCGGCGGGGACTGGTGTGGATTGGTTTTGCCATGCCCTTTCTGCTCGGCTCAATCAACGCCCTGCACAACTATTATGGGGTCTTTCCCCAGGTGAGCTTGTCGCTGGGCTCGGTGGAGATCGTGCGCGGCATGCCCACGCTCGGGTTGGGGCTCAACCCCTCGATGGTCGGTTTCTCGTATTTCGTGCCGCAGAACGTCGCCTCGGGTTTGGTGGTCTTCTTTTTGTTTAATCGCTTGCAGAGCGGGTTGCTGACGCAGTTTGCCTGGGGCGGCAGGGACGACAGCATGGGCCCCTACAGCCAGTATACAGATTCGGTTATTATCTACCAGGCAATGGGGGGTATGATCGTGCTGGTGCTGGGGACGTTATGGGTGGGGCGGGAGCATTTGCGGGCGGTGTTGCGCCGCGCTCTACGCGGCGCTGCGGATGTCGACGACGACGACGAGATCATGTCCTATCGCGCGGCGGTCGCTGGCGCGATAATTAGCTTTATGGTGATGACCGTCTGGCTTTGGCGCACGGGAATGCCATTGCCAGTGGCGGTGATGTTGTTAGTCGGCTCGTTTGTCGGTTTTATAACCATCACGCGGGTGGTCGCCCAAGGGGGGGTGGCTTCGATGTTTCCGCCGAGCAACGGCCCGGATTTCGTCATCTCGGGGGTCGGGGCCTCGCTATTGGGCTTCAAGGGCACGGCGGGGCTGGCGTTGAGCTATGCCTGGGGAGTGGATCAGTTGATCCTGCTGATGGCGGCCTGCGCCAATGGCCTGAAGCTGTTTACCGAGATCGACTTGGCCGGCCGGCGGCGGATGTTTTGGGGTGTTTTGGCGGTGATCGGGCTGACGCTGAGTTCGGTCATCGGGCTGACGCTCTATCTGGCCTACAAACACGGGGCGATCAATCTGTCGAGTTTTTATTTTAATAATGTCGCCCAGTATCCGTACAATTTTATGAGTAAGAACGTGCAGACCCCCGAGGGGCCGAGTCCAGGTATGTGGTCGCATACTTGGGTCGGGGCGGGAATTATGGGCGCGTTGATGTGGTTGCAATATCGCTTTGTGTGGTGGCCTTTTCACCCGCTGGGTTTTCCGATCAGTTGCGTCTTCGGCTCAATGTGGTTTTCGGTATTCGTCGCTTGGGTGATTAAAGGCACAGTACTCAAATACGGGGGTTTGGGGCTTTTCGAGCGCTTGAAGCCGTTATTTTTGGGCTTGATCTTGGGCAAGGCGGTCGTCGCCGGCTTCTGGGTGGTCGTCGATTATTGCACTGGGATGCAGGGCAGTCGCCTGGGCATAGGGTAGCGATCGCGTCGCGATCATATCACAGAGAGGCAGCTATGGCCGAAAGATTGGTGTATTTCAACGGCGAGTTCGTCCCCGAGTCGGAGGCGCGGATCTCGATTTTTGACTGCGCCCTGATGTATGGGGACATGGTTTTTGAGATGACGCGGAGCTTTGGGCAAAAGCCCTTCCGGCTGCGCGAGCACCTGGAGCGGCTCTACGGCTCGCTCAAATACGCGCAGATCGACTGCGGGCTGGATATCGACGCGATGGAGGAGGCGACCCACGAGACCATTGCCCGCAACCTGCCCGCGATCGGCGCGCTGGACTTTCAAATCATGCACGATGTCACGCGCGGTGCTCTGCCGCTGTACGATACCATCGTCAAGGAAGGCGCGGCCCCCATTGTCACCATCAATGTCTTCCCACTGGTGCGGCACATCGGCGGGATGGCGCATCTCTATCAGGAGGGGGCGCACTTTGTCGTCCCACCTCAGCAGTCGGTGCCCTCGCGCTATATCGACCCCAAGGCCAAAAACCGCAGCCGCATCTTCTACAAGCTCGCCGAGCTACAGGCCGCGCAGATGGAAGCTGGGGCCCAGGCGCTGCTGACCGACGAGCACGGCTTTATCACCGAGGGGACGGGCAACAACTTCTTCATGGTTCGCGACGGTCAGGTAATAACGCCCAAAGGGCATAATATCCTGCGCGGCGTATCGCGCGGCACGTGTATAGAACTGGCCGGTAAGCTCGGCCTTTCCCTGTGCGAAGCCGATATCGAGCCTTACGATGTGCGCGAAGCCGACGAGGCGTGGTTTACCAGCACCACGATCTGCATGGTGCCGATTACGCGCTTTAACTTTCAGGCGGTGGGCGACGGCCAAGTGGGACCGGTGTATCGCCGGTTGCTAGCGGCGTGGTCTGAGGAGGTCGGCGTGGATATCGCCGCTCAGGCGCGCCAGTACGCCGAGATGATGGAGGGGTGGACTCCCTAGGAAGGCTTCGATTATGACTGACCATCCCACAGACGCCGAGCGCTTCTTCTTCGATAACAACGGCTACTTGGTGCTAGAAGATTTCCTCGCACCGGATCGGGTTGGGGCGCTCTATGCGGCGCTGGAGCGCACCATCGAGCGTCGCCGCGACTCCCAGTTCAGGCGCGAGCACGATCCGGCCTTTGCCGACCGGCTCGACGCGGCCAACGTGCGGGTCATGCACCTGCTGGCCGAGGATCCGCTCTTTTTGGCAATGCTCGACTACGAGCCGATGATGGCCTACGTCCACGGTCTCTTTAACGAGATGCCGCACCTGCACTCGACGGACGCCTTCTACGAGGTCGAACCCGCCGATTACCACGGGCAGGGCTGGCACATCGACGGGATTCAGGATGGCTTCCGCAACCTCAAGCCGCACATCCCGCTGTTGCAGTTCAAGGTGGGTTATTACCTGAGCGACATGAGCGCGCCGGACCAAGGCAACCTGACTTTAGTGCCCGGTAGCCACAAGGCGCTGCTAGAGCCGGGCGCAGGGGATGGTATGCCCGGGGCTGTGCAAATATGTGGTCGCCCGGGAACGGCGGTGCTCTTCCACAACGCGGTGTGGCATACGGCCGGACCCTTTGCGCGTCGCGGGGGCAAACGGGTGATGTTGTACTATGGGTACGAACATCCGTGGATGTTGGCTTGTGCCGAGCAGTGGCGCTACGACCAAGCCTTTTTGCAGGGGCTGTCGCCGGCGCAGCGGCGCTTTTTCCACGGGTTTGTCTTCGACCCGCCTGAGTATCGCTGGGGATGAACTGGAACTCGCCCGATCTGCGGGGTCGTCGCCAGTTGGGCCTGACCCTGTTTTTGATCTCGCTGGGCATGCTCTTTGGGGCCAGCATCGTGGCTTTTGCCTACCTGCGGCTGACCAGCCCGGCGCTGCAGGGGAGCGAGCGCATGGAGCTGCCGCTGGTGCTGGGTATTTCGACGGTGGTGCTGTTGGGGGCCGGGCTGGCAATGTACAAGGCGACGCAGAACGCCAAGCGCGGGCACTTCCCGCTCCTGAGGCGGTGGTTGGCTTGGGCTTGGGTGACGAGCGCGTTGTTTATCGCCGTGCAGGTACCGGCGCTGATGCAGCTCCTCGACCGCCACCGGGCGCTGGAGGCGAGTACCTACGGCATTGCGTTCGCGCTGGTCGTGGTCCACGCGCTGCACGTAGTGGGTGGCATGGTGCCGTTGTCGGCGCTGGCGTGGAAGGCGCGCAAGAATCGGCTCGACAGTGAGCATTTGCTCTCAGTGCGGGCTTGCGCCGCGTACTGGCATTTCCTCGAAGCGGTGTGGATCGCGCTGTTGGCCGCGTTTTTTTTGTGGGGGTGAGGGGGAAACGCGATGGCAAGGAGACAAGGCGCGAGGAGCCTGACCTTGCTGCAAAAGTGCATAATTAATTAGGGTATATAGGGATTTTGCTGGTTGTCTATGGTTTAACAGCCCCAAGCACTTAACTAGGGAGGGTTTATTATGCCAAGCATAAATGCGGCCTTGGCCGGTCCAATGCGCCTATTGGGGACGGCGACCCTGAGTCTCGTTCTCGTCGGTTTGCTCGTCGTCGGACAGACGGCGTGGTCCGAGGAGGCTGAGACTGAGGACGAGGACCAAGAGGAGGCCTATACCGACGACATCTATCTGATGGAAGAAGCCATCGTCGTGGGGTCGCGCCATGCGCCGCGCTCGGAGAAGGACTCGGCCGCGCCCGTAGATGTGCTGAATGCAGACGAGCTACGCACGCAAGCCGCGGTCGATATGGACGATATGCTGCGCACCCTGACCCCGTCGTACAATATCCAGCGGCACGGTATTGACGACGAAGCGACCTTGGTGCGCCCGGCCACGCTGCGGGGTCTGCCGCCGGACAACCTGTTGGTGCTGGTCAACGGCAAGCGCCGCCATCGCTCCGGCGTGATCGCGCTGCTGGGTAGTTCGCTCAATACGGGATCGCAAGGGCCGGATTTGAGCGTGATCCCGGCCATTGCCTTGAGGCAAATGGAACTGCTGCGCGACGGTGCTGCGGCCCAGTACGGCTCCGACGCCATCGCCGGGGTGCTGAACCTGAGATTGCGTGAATCCTCCGAAGGAGTGCTGGTGGAAACGCGGGGAGGACAGTACTTCGAAGGCGACGGCCGCTTGTCCCAAGTCGCCGCCAATGTCGGTCTGCCGCTTACTGAGGACGGTTTTTTCAACGTCAGCGTCGAGTACCGTCAGAGCGATCCAACTATACGCAGCGGCCAACGCGCCAATGCTGAGATGCTGCGGTCGAGGGATTATCCCGTCGAGGAGCCAGCGCAGATTTGGGGTAGCCCCGACCTCGATGGCGTGTGGAATACCTTCTTCAACGCCGGAGTTGACCTCGGCAATGGGGCTGAAGCTTATAGCTTTGGCGGCTGGGCCAAGCGCCGCGCCGAAGGAGGCTTTTTCTTCCGCGCTCCGGGCACCTCTTCGGCGCGCAGCAGCGTATTTCGCATTGGCGATCAGCGGGCCGTAGCCGATCTCGATCTCAGCGACGACATTGATCCCGCGAACTTGGAAGTGCCCTCTCTGGACTCCAGCTTCGACGAGATCCAGGCTTTCGTCGATGAGTATCAAGGCGATCTCTTCCTGTTCAATGAGCGCTTCCCCGGCGGTTTTACGCCGCGCTTTGGAGCCGATATCCGCGATGTGAGCTTGGTGGCCGGCCTGCGCGGTGCCCGCTCCGGTGGCCTCAAGTGGGACGCCAGCGTTAGTGCCGCCCGCAGCAATATCGAATTCTTCATCTTCAATACCATCAACGCCTCGCTCGGGCCGGAGACGCCGACCTCGTTCCGCCCGCGCGACTACATCCAAACCGAAGTCGCGGCCAACCTCGACTTCTCCTATGCGATGGAAGTGGGTGGTTTGGCCTCGCCGCTCGGCATTGCTTGGGGTGCGGAATGGCGTCAAGAGACGTTCGAGTCCGTGGCCGGCGATGAAGCCTCCTACGTGGTGGGCCCCTTTGCCGCCCAAGGCTTCAGCAGCGGTTCCAACGGCTATCAGGGGCTGCACCCGGATAACGCCGGCAAGTGGGATCGCCCCAACTATGCCTTGTACTTGGACATGCAAGCGGACGTAGTGCCACAGCTCCAGCTAGGCACGGCTGTGCGCTACGAGGATTTCTACGCCGACTTTGGCAATACTCTCAACGGCAAGCTCTCGGCCCTGTTGCGGGCTAGTGATCGGGTTAACCTGCGCTCGACGGTCAGCACTGGGTTCCGCGCCCCGTCGCCCGGTCAGGCCAATCTCCGCGCCGTGACCACCGGCTTCTCCGGCACCGGCGGTCTGACTGAACAGGGGCAGGTGCCGCCCACCCATCCCATTGCCGCGGCCTTGGGCGGCGTGGAACTGACCGAGGAAAAGTCCGTGGGCTTTTCGGTCGGCACCACCATGGAACTCGCCGACGATTTCGATCTGACCCTCGACTACTTCGACATCGCCATCGAGGACCGCATCGCCCTGACCGGGAATATCAAGATCACCGACCAAATCGCCGCGATCATCCGGGAAGAGGAAGCCCTGCAGGGCGTCAGCGTTCTCCAGGAGGTCAAGTTCTTTTCCAACGACTTCGACACCGGCACCCAGGGTATTGACTTGGTGCTGTCGTGGACGCGGACTTGGGACACCCATTCCCTATCCCATATCGATGTCGCCTATAACTGGACCCGGACCGTCCTCGAGGACTTTTCGCAGGTGCGGACCGTCAGCGAATTCCTCGGCAAGCCCTTGGACGAACCGATCGACTTCACCCTGATGACGCCCCGGCGCGAGGTGGAACTGGAGGACATGAACCCCAAGCACCGCTTGGTGATCACCGGTAGCCAGCAAATGGGTTCTTGGAACGCCATGTTGCGGCCCAGCTACTTTAGCTCCTGGAAAGCCTGCCGCTTCCAGGACAACAGTTGCGGTGATCTCGATCCCTTTGACGGGGGCGTCATTGTCGATGCCGAAGTTGGCTACACCTTTGCCGAGCGC
This sequence comes from Candidatus Latescibacterota bacterium, assembly GCA_965217585.1. Classification (GTDB taxonomy): domain Bacteria; phylum Latescibacterota; class UBA2968; order UBA8231; family UBA8231. The sequence continues at coordinate 6,894,231 of OZ244561.1, read as the reverse complement.
TATCAGTTGAGCGTGGGAGCGCAGAATATTTTCGATTCGGTGCCCGAAGCCGCACCAGACGAGACCGCGGGTCAAGGCAATTCGCGCCCGGAGAGCACCCCTTGGGATTACAACGGTGCCTTCTGGTACACGCGCTTGTTTGCGGAATTTTGATTGCAAACTCGACGCTGTCATACCGTAAGTTGCGATGACATCACCGTTCTCTGGGCTGCTGAAGCGGAATTCCACGGGAATCTCAAGCCGCCAGAGGACGCCGACGAGACTCAGGGCGAGCGTCCCCATCTTTGGGTTGAAGGCTGGCACAGTCGAGACGACTGGTTTAGCTGGACGGTGGAGCTTGGCGCGCCACAAGACTTCCAACTAGCGATAACCTATTCCTGCGACGCCGAGGCGGCCGGCTCTGAGTTTGAGATCAGGGCCGGTGCCAGCACCGTTGCGTTCGCTGCGGAATCGACGCGTGGCTGGATCCCAGACTGGGGAATGGAGTGGAGCAGTTTCGCCAAGCATTCGCTCTCGGGTTCACTCCAGTTGGACAAAGGCGTCAGCACGCTTGAGTTCCGCGCCAAGAAAAAGGTCGGCACTGGGGAGTTGCCCCGCCTTTATACCCTCGAACTGACGCCGACGACCGAGGTTGCGCGGCTTGCCGGCATTGCCGAGCGGGCGCGGAGCGGACGCGCCTGCACCGACTGGTTTGCCGACGCCCAGTACGGCTTGAGTTTTCACTGGACCGCCATGTCGCAGCCCCGCCGTGGCAAGCCCAAACTCTTCCCGCAGGCTGTGGCTGACTTTGCCGTCGAGCCTTTCGTCGACATGGTGGAAGAAGCAGGGGTTGGATACGTCATCTTTACCTCGACCCATGCGCCGCATTTCTACCCCGCGCCGATTGAGACGATAGAGCGCATTCTGCCCGGGAATACCTGCGAGCGCGACCTTATTGGCGATCTAGCCGATGCCTTGCAGCGCCGCCGCATTCCACTGATTCTCTACTATCCCGGCGGCAGGAGCAGCAACGATACCCCTGCAATACCGTGGGGGCAGGCCTCCGGCTGGAACGATGACCGGGAATCCTATTTTCGCAACTTTTGTGCCATATTCGAGGAAATAGGCGAGCGCTACGGCAGGCAGGTCGCTGGGTACTGGTTCGACTTTTGTCCCTTCAACGTCTCCCACCGCTTTGAACCACTGTACGCAGCGGCCAAGACGGGCAATCCAAACCGCATCGTCGCTTGGAATAGCTGGCTCAATCGCAAGCCAAGTGACTTCCAAGATTACTGGGCCGGCGAAGTCGGGGAGTTCCTCGCCCTTCCCGATCCCGAACATCACGGCGATCTCCAGCCCCACGTCTGGTTTTTTCTCGATGATGAATGGACCCACGAAGAGCCTGATACCGATATTCCGCCGCCGCTCTATCGCACTGCCGACTTGATTGAGTTCATCAAAATAGCTGGGGCGCGCAGAATCCCCGTGTCGATGAACGTCGGGGTGTATCAGGATGGCATGATGTCCAAGGCGACGATGCAACAGTTATTGGAGATTAAGAAAGTGATCAGGCATCCCTACTAGTAGGCTACGGCCACGCAGTATCGCCAGAGATACACCATCCGCCGTATCGGTAGGGGAGCCGTGAGAATATAGGCCTATTCGGCCTCTGCTTAACGAAACCGTATTGGTCTTGACGGCTTATCTTGACCCCAGCTACGGTGCTGTGAAGATTGGAATGCCTAGGCAGCTAGGGACAGCAAACTATTCAACGTGTTTGTTGTCCGCTTTGAACTCAAAATTCGGTACAACTCATTACGGAATTCCTGTCCGCCTTTGCAGGTCACCTCAGCCCGTGTCTCCTCTTCGTCAGCAAGATCATCAGACAGAGTAAGTGGGTAGTACTCTGTTAGCGGATAGACTATCGTAACTATATCCAGACGATAGCGATCCAGTGACGGAACTGTGACAACTAACGTTGAGCGGAATAACCGTGGTGTGTCTGATAGCGGACTTGTATCAACCCATGCCCTGATACGCTGGTCGACTTTTTCGTTGAGAGCACCTGCCTGCTCTTTTAGTATCCGGACAGGAGCCGGTTGTTCATCAGTAACCTGGAAATCACCCCAGTAGCTTTGTGTTGGCATCACAAAACACTCCTCGTGGTCAAGTGATGTTCAGTGAGAGGGATATCGGCAAGTGATCCGAAAATCGGTTATCGTTTGGTCGGCCGTTGTCTCGAAGCAAGCTCTCTCCGCCCAATTTCGTAATGGCGGTTGGCACTTCATCGCCTAGAGTTTGGTATCAGGTCTGGCCGTAATAGCACTTGGTCGAATACGTGCCAGTAGTAACGGACGTAATCCGGCTCTTGGTAGTAGTAGGTTCCCAACGGTGCTTGGCGTCGTCCGTACACGGTCCACATTGGATTGTAGAAATACTTGTACGTTCGACCACCCCGCTGGCAGCTAAGGCGAGCAGCCACATCTGGGTCCATGACGGCGTTTAGCGCCTCCAGATGGACGACCTCCCCATCGAAGGGATTTTGGTTAAGATCTCCGACGACGATGGTCCTGTCTGTTCCTGATGCACTTTCTGCTCTGAGAATGTCTTGGCATAGATGCTGAAATTGTGGGAGGCGATTGTCCCTGCCGGTATAGCCGATCGCAGACTTTGCTGGCATGTGAACAGCGACAAATAAGAGGGGTTCCTCCTCAGACAAGGCCAGTTGATAGATTGTCCAGAATTTAGCATCGTGAAGGCGCTGCACTTGAGCAGCAGAAAACCGGTGATACCCTAGTAGGCTACAGCCACGATCCGTCGCACGCTGCGGTCGCCGGCGTCGCCGGCAATGTGCAACTCGACTATGTAGAGGCCGGGCGGTACGCGCTGGCCGTGTAGATCGCGGCCGTCCCAGTGCCATGCGATGTGGCCGGCTTGGCTGGCACGCTCTTGGCTAAAAAGCGGCCGACCGGACAAATCATAGAGCCGCAGGTGCAAGGGGCGGTCGGAGAGCACGTTGATGAGGTCAAAGGAGATGCGGAGCTGGTCGTTGATCCCGTCGCCGTTGGGCGTAATGAGCGCGGGGCTGAACGAGAGGCTGGCAAAGAGCTGGTCAGCTACGGGCAGGCGCACGACGTTAGAACTGCTCTCGACTTGGGGTGCGGCATCGCCCGGGTCCACAAGCTGCCGCGTCTGCGCCTTTTGGCTGTCTTCGAGAAAGGCGTCAAAGCGGGTCGCTTGTAGGTAGATGGGGGCGGTGAAGCGCAGTTCGACGAGCTGGTAGCTGCGGATGCGGCGCGGGAAGGTAGCGCGAAAGCCCAGAGCGAGGGCTTCGGTGGTGACCTCAACGGGCTCGCCATCGACAAAGGCGGCGTCAAAGCGGGGGGCTGTGGTGGCTTCAATTGCGATCTGGTCGAAGCCGTCTCGGGTCGTCGCGGGCCGCAGGAAGTAGGAAAACTGGGTCTCTTGGCCGGGCGCGACTTGGAGGGGGAATACTTCGCCGACGACTTCGGACGCCAGCGGATCGGTGAAATTGACGGCCAGCCAGTCGAAGTGGGCGGCCTGCGCTGGGTTGTCGGACGCCAAGCGCGCATCGAGTTCCATAAAGCGGCGCGGCGAAGGCGACTGGAAGGCTGCGCCCGAAGCGCTGTAGATATTGCTCCAGGGGCTCCAATCCGCACCGGGGATACGCGTGGTGTCGATCTTGCCCTTGAAACTGGGGATCAGTTTGTCGTATCGCTTTTGGTTTACTTGCCGGCCGTTTTTATCGTGAAAAGTGTATTGCTCTACTACCTCGTCGCCGGTGCGCGAGCGGATTTCGATGTGGGTGCCCAAGGGGGTCTGGGCCTGCCATTCGAGCGAGTTGAGGTTCTTGTCGCTCCCTAGGTCGATGAGCGGCGAGCGGAGACTGACCGCGAGGGGATAGCCCTCGCCGTACACTTGAATCTCCTCGGCCGAGCCGTTGGCGTAGCAGCCCCAGCGCGAGGAGGCGTCGGGCAAGGTCGCGGCGCAGGTGGCGTCCCAGATCAGCCAGGCAATGCGGACGTAACGGGCTGGCAGAGTGGGGAACTGGTGGTCGGCTAGCCCTGCGCTGTGGTTTTCGCTGGCGGCGTACCCGGCAAAGTGCCGCGTCCAGATGCGGGTGCCGTCGGGGGCGATGGTGCCGTCCGAGGTGAGGACCTCGTAGTTTCTGTAACTGAAGGAGCGCGCGCCGCTGGCTCCGGCCCGGGTGCGCAGCAGGTGTTCGCCAAAGCCGCCGCGGATGGCCACGCCGGTAATCATGCGCACGAAGTCCACCGGATAGACGGCCCCTAAGTCGATGGTGATGTGGCTCCAAGTGTTGTAGGTGTTGCGCGGCTCGCGCCCGTTGCGCCAGCGGTCGAAGATCGAGCCATCGACTAGGTTGAGCGCGTTGCCCAAGGTGACTTCTTCGGCGCGGACAAAGGCGTCGATGACCACGTCGATGGTCCCGCCGCGCTCGACTAGGTTGAGGGTGAGATTGTCGCCGATGCTCTCGACCTCGACGGCGACGAGCCGGGCGTCGGCGACGTGCTTGAGGTTGCGGATTTGCAGGAAGCGGATCGGCGTCAGGTAGAGCGCGTCGCCCGGGGCGAACTCGACGCGGTGACGCGTGTTTTCCTTGAAGCGTTCCTTAATGCGGTAGAGCAGGGAGCCTGCGATCGGATTGGCTACTTGGTCGAGTTGCGGCTCGCCGGAGGAGAGTAAGAGGTCGAACAGCGCAAAAGGGGGCGCGTCGTCGGCAAAGATGAGCGCGACGCTGTGCGTCGAGACGCTGCGGCCGAGGTCGATTTCCACGAACCAGTCGTCTGGATCGTCGCCCGGGTTGGGTGCCCAGCCGGTAGCAGGGTCGCCGTCGAGGAGCGCGCGGGCGTCGCCGGGGTTGGAGCCGACGCGGTGGATGCCGCCGCCTAGCTGGAGGGCATCACGTGCGGCATCGGTATTTTTTGCAACGCGCACCGGCTGAATCGAGCCATCGGCCGCAATCTCGACTGCGCCGAGGGGCAGTTGCCAATCGCGCCAATCGCGCACCGAGCTAAAGCGCAGTTGGTCGGCGTCAGCGGCGGCGACCAAGAAGAGGAACAAAAGGGCGGTGGACATGGGTTTAGACGCTCAGCGCAACAAGAGCAACTTGCGCACCTGGACCTGCTCACCAGCGTGCAGGCGATAGATGTAAACACCAGTGGCCAAGCGCACGCCAGCGTCGTTGCGCCCGTCCCAATGGGTAGTGTAGTGCCCGGCTGCGTGCCAGCCGCGTGCGAGGTGGGCGACCTTTTGGCCGGCGAGGTTGTAGATGGTCAATTCGATGTCGGCTGCTTGCGGCAGTGCGAAGTGGAGGGCGGTGGTACTGTTGAAGGGGTTAGGGACGTTCTGGGCGAGGACGAAGGCGTCAGGTTGGTCCGTGCTGAATACTTCGGCGACGGCCGTCGGCACGTGCGGCCCGGACGGGATGCGCGTCACTAGGCGCACATCGTCCAAATAGAAGGTACCCGTCATATTGCCCTCAAAGCGGAGGGCGTCAATCCAGTCCACTTGGTCGCGGAGGCCGGGACCGTAGTAATTGGGCTGGTCGAAGGCCGTAAAGGGGATTTCTAGGACCTGCCACTCGCGGCGCGAAAAATCGATTTGAAACTGCTCGGGATCGCGCGCCAAATCCACACCAATGTCGTCGATAAAGAGGACGAAGATAGGAAAGGTGGGCAGCTCGCTGTCGCCGGGATGGAAGGCAAAGCGCACGCCGGCAAAACCGAGGGGATCAACGGGCGCGTCTGGACGGAATTCGATGGCCCACGGGGTGTAGAAGTTTTTGGGCTCCGCCTCGACGGCAGCGACGCGGGTGCCGTAGAAGATGGGGCCATCGCCTGTGACCTGCACTTGGGCACCGCTGTCGCCGACCAACTGCCAGTCGGCAGCTATGCTCTCGTCGAAGACGGACAAATCCGGTGGCAGGAGGGTGATTGGGTGGATGAAATCGAAGCCCTTGAAGACGCCGTCGATTTCCTGTTCGAGACGCACGATCACTTCGTAGAAGCCCTTGGGCAAGTGGGCGGTCTCTAGGCGGGTGTCGAGCTGGTAGGTCTGGTCGTCGAGGGCGACCAGCGGCAAGGCTGCCGGACCGCCCAAGGAGCTTAGGTCCGCGGTCAGGCGAGGCGGTCCGCCGTCGGGAACGAGCCGTTCGACGCGTACCGTAGCGCGGACTTGGAGCGCACCGCCGATGGACAGGGTGTCGGGCATTTGGTGTTCCCACGAGCCGCCGATGGGGCTGTAGGTGATCTTGATGACGAGGTCATTGCGGTTATCGCTGGTGACGTATAGACTGCCCGCGGCGTCGGTGGCAAGCCCGACGGGAAAGCCCCAGACATCGCCTTGGGTCTGCCCGGCCTGGAAGCCGGTGATAAAGCTGCCCATGCGGGCGTTGCTGCCATCGGGTTGGCTAAAGAGGGCGGCCACTAAGTAGCCGGGGTGCGACGAGAGCTTGGCTTTGCCGGCGCGGAAGGCGACGAAGGCGGCGTTGTGGTAGCGGGTGGGGAACTGGTCGCCGGTGTAGAAGTGGAGGCCCATCGGCGCGTAGTGGGCCGGCACCAAGGCTACCGGGCGCTTTTGGTTGGCGACGAGGAGGCTGTCATCGCGGGTGATGGGCAGTACTTTTTCGTAGCCATCAATGGTAAAGTCGCTCCAGACTTGGTGGCTGTGGACCAAAGGATAGCCCATAAAGTCTTGGTCGCCGATGATGTCAATCCACTCAGGCGGACGAGTGCGGCCTTCGAGATCGTGACCGTTGTGGTTGGCCCACAGCGCATTGGTCTGCGGGTGGAAGTCCATGCCGATGACGTGGCGAATGCCCGTGGCAAAGATGCGGCGGCCGCTGCCGTCGGGATTGAATTGCAGGATGGTGCCGCGCTCGGGGTGGTGGGGCACTGGGTTGGTGGTGTTGCCGACCACCTGAAAGCCTTCGTCCATGCGGCACAGGTCGCAGGGTGAGCCGACCGACAGATACATTTTGTCGTTGTGGTGATCGACGACGAGAGTGCGAGTATCGTGCCAACCTCCCCAAGGAACGTCGGGCAGGACGACTTCTTCTTGCTCGTACACTAGGTCGCCGTCGGTGTCGCGCACGCGGATGACTTGATGTTCTTCAGCTATATATAGAGCGTCTTTGTAGAACAATAGGCTATGGGCTTCTTCAAGGCCGCGCAGGGCGACGATGCGCTCGTCGGCGACGCCATCGCGGTCGCGATCTGGCAGGGCGACGATCTGGCTGGCACCCATGTTGGCCACGTGCAACACGCCATTGGGGTCAAAGGCCATAAAGCGGGGTTTGCGTAGCCCCTCGTGGGCGAAGACGTGGGCCGAGAAGCCAGGGGGAAGGTTGAGCATCAAGTCTTGGGGTACGGCACCGCGAAAGGACTCGGGTACAATGAGCGGGGTCGGCTGCAAGCCCAGATCGACTGCGGGGACTAGCGTTCCGGCTGGGTAGCCTTCGTCTTGGGCGAGTGCGACAGTGGCAAAACCAAGGGCGAGGGCAAATAAGATGCCGATAGGCATGGGGATCTTTCGGGGTGGGATTAGGTATTTAGATCCTAAATTAGCATTTTTTGTCTTAGGTATGTCAATAATTCCAATTATAACATAAATCGCCAGTGGCGAGTGTCCTCATTGGGAGTGGACGGGCACTTTCCATTTTCTACTCAGTCGGAGGACTTGATACTGATGCCCTTTATACCACTCATTGGTTGTAGCATAGGACGCCTTGTGCTGGGAATTGTGCTGCTGGTTGGGGTGCTCTATGTCTTGGCTGGGATTGCGCTCTACATCTTCCAGAGCAGGCTGGTCTACGTGCCCGGGGCCGCGATCAAGACCACGCCGGCCGCGGTCGGGATGCACTACGAAGAAGTCGCGCTAGTCGCTAGCGACGGAGTGCGGCTGACCGGGTGGTACCTGCCGTTGGCCGACGCTCGGGGCACGGTGCTTTTTTGCCACGGCAATGCGGGCAACATCTCGCATCTGCTCGGAGTGGCCGAGGACGCGCACCGGTTGGGCTTGGGAATTTTGCTGTTTGACTATCGCGGCTATGGCCAGAGCGAGGGCACGCCCTCTGAGGAAGGTACGCACCGCGATGCCGAGGCGGCTTGGAACTACTTGGTGCAAGAGGCCGGGCTAGCCCCAGATCAGATTGCAATTATCGGCCGCTCGCTGGGCGGGCCAATCGCCGCGCGGCTGGCGCGGGACAAGACGCCAGCCGCCCTGTTCTTGGAGGAGACTTTTACTTCCGTACCTGAGCTGGGCCGAGATCTGTATCCGATCTTTCCGGTCGGCTTGCTCGCCCGCTATAAGTATCCCACGCTGGAGTACCTAAAGCAGGTACAATGCCCGGTGCTAGTGAGCCACAGCCGCGACGACATGTTTATTGTATTCGAGCATGGCCAGAGGCTGTACGAGGCCGCCAGCCAGCCCAAGGCGTTTACGGAGCTACGGGGTGGACACAGCTCGGCCTTTAGCGAGGATGCAGCCACGTATGAGGCCGGGGTGGAGGCGTTTTTGACGGAGGTGCTGGGGTGGTGATTGAGTGCCTTATTCCTTTGCGATATAATAGGGCTACATACAACCTGTGGAGGCAGAAATGAGCACAACGAAGAAGGGCGAGGTCGTCCAATTGGCGATGGTAGGTTGTGGCGGCATGGCCGGGGCGCACTTGCGGGGATACGAAGAGCTGTTGGAAAAGGGCGAGACGCGATTCCGCATTGTCGCGGCCGTAGATGAGGTGCCCGCGCGCGCCGAGGAGTTTGCCACGCGGATCAACGGATTTGCTGGCTGGGAGGTCAATACCTATACGAGCGTGGCCGCACTGCTCGCCGGGGAAGACGCGCTCGATGGGGCCGATATATGCAGCCCGCACGGTTTGCACCACGTACTGGCCTGCGAACTGCTAGAGGGTGGGGTCCATGTGCTGGTCGAAAAGCCGATTGGCGTCACGGTGCGGGCCTCGAAGAAGATCGCGCAGACGGCGCAGCGCTGTGGACGGGTCGCCGCCACGGCTGAGCAGTGCCGCCGCGCCTTGGGCCAGCGCACCATCCACTGGGCCTTCAACGATGGCCTGTTGGGCGCGCCGAAAATGTGGTGGGCCGTGCAGGCGGGGTGGAACGATCCGACCCAAGTGCCCAATTGGCACTGGCGCATTGATCGCAAACTGGGTGGCTGCGGCATGGTCATGGACAGCGGGGCACACTGGGTTGACACCATGCGCTATTGGTTTGGCGAGATCGAAAGCGTGTACGCCCGGGTTGAGCAGATCTACCCGCGCCCCCATCGCCAAGGCGAGGAAATTGTCGATAGTGCGTCCGAGGACTTTTGGACCAGCATATTCAACTTCAAAAGCGGCTTGATCGGCACCTGGTCGTGGACGATCAGTGCGCCGGGCAAGGGCTTTACCCAACTGACGCTGAGTGGCGAGAAGGGGTCAATCATCGACACGGACATCTTCCACCCGGCGGCCTTTCAGGCCAATGGCGAGTGCCAGCTCGCCGACGGGACCGCGCACAGCATGTCCGAGCTGCAGGAGATGTATTTGGCGACCCTGAGCGAGGAGGAAAAGGACGCGCTCTTCCCGTATGGGATCACTGGTGGGGTGACGCTGGAATTGTGGGATTTTATCGACGCGTTGAGCGAGGGGCGGCCGGTAGAAATCGACGCGGAGGAAGGTTTGCGCAGCAAGGCTGTCAGTGAGGCTATCTACGAATCCGGCCAGTCCGGGCAGGTGGTACAGGTCGCCGATGTGCTGGCGGGCAAAGTTGATGGGTACCAGCGCGACATCGATCAGGCGTGGGGGTTAGTCTCCGGTTAGACGGTCCCAGAGCCGCTTTAGGGCTTGGTCGGTGCGCTGGGTGTCGAACGGGTTGTTGATGCGCTGGAGGTCGGCGATGCGCTCGGGATGGGACGGGTCCGGCAACAGGCGGAACGTGAAGAAGTAGGCACCGGTGGAGTCGAGATAGAAGTCGGAGCGGCCAAAGCGCAGGTCGTAGAAGTAAAGCGCGTCGTCGCGGCGCTCCACCTGATAGTACCCGCGCGAAAACCAGAACAGGCGCTGGGCGGGCGGGTCGTCGCGCCGGGGGGCGATGAGGTGGGTGTTGCGCTCGATGCGGCGGAAGCGGATCGCCGAGTCGTCGTCGAGCAGGGAGTACAGTCCGGCCCACAGGTGGTCGTCCGCGCCGGCCAAGCCCGACCACAGCACGGCGTTGAACGGGGTCGGCGCGACGTACAAGCGCTCGTAGGCAATGCCTTGGTCCGCGAGGGCATGGGCAAAGGTGCTGCGCACGTGCAGGCAAATCGCGCTGGTAACGAGCAAGTACGCCGTGCTCAAGCACAGGCCCAGCGCGTTGAGCCGCCGCCGCCAGTGCAGTTGCCGCTGGCACAGGGCGGCGATGAGGCCAATGGCTAAGGGCAGGGTATAGAGCGGGTCTATGACGAAGATGGCACTGAAGGCGACCGGGTAGTTGCTGAACGGACTGAACAATTGGGTGCCGTACCCGGTGAAGCAGTCGAGGAGGGTGTGCGTGAAAATCGCCCAGAACGCCAGCGCGGCCCACTCGCGCCAAGTCGCGCCCCGGTGTAGCTTGGACAGCGTCCATCCCACCCCGAGGCCACCGACCACCGCAAAGAGCAGGGAGTGCGACACCCAGCGGTGAACGCCCAGTTGGGCCGTCCCCGACAGAAAGGCCGCGCCCAACACGTCGAGGTCTGGGAGGATGCCCACGGCCGCACCCCACAGGGGGGCCTTGTTGCCAACCTTTTTGCCTAAGACCTTTTCGCCGACGGCTGCACCGAGCGCGATTTGCGTAACGCTATCCATAGGAGCTTGTAGATTTGCAGAGAACAACGTACGAAGAAAACGCCGCGAGTGCATTGTGGCGGCCCGTGGGGCCGGACGAGTGCGCCGACCCGCTCCGCGCCTTGGCTCGGGCGGATATACCGGCGATCCTGCTGCCCCAAGTCTGCACGCCAGCCGATTGCCAGCGGCTGATGAAACGCTTTGGCGAGGGCGGGTTGCTGCGCGCCTCGGGTGACGAGCGCTCGCGCATCGACATTGGCACTAGCCTCGGCAACTTGGGTGGCGACCAAGAGGCATTCTTGGCTGATGCGGAGGAGACGCAGGCGCTTTTTGCCACCCTTTTTGAGGGTTTGCTCGATCCGGTACAACTGCTCTATCGGCACTTGCAGGCGTTGGCCCCCGACAAGGCGGTTAAAACGGCGCGCGAGCGAAACGGACGCTTGTATGGACCGGCCATCTTTCGCATCCACTACGAGACCCACTCCTATAGTCCGCACATCGACCACGTGGTCCTGCGCGAAAAGCGATTCGACTACGAGGTGGCGCGCTTTACCCACCAATTTGCCGGCGTGTTGTGCGTGCAGAACGCGGATTCTGCGGGTCCCGGGGTGCAGGCTGTGTTGCACCGTTGCTTGTGGACCGAGGAGATACAGCCGTATATCGCCGAGGGCCGTTTTCACGAGTATGCAGCCGCACACGGCGTGGAGCACTGCGAGGTCTCGCTTGAGCCGGGCGATCTGTATTTCTTCAATACGCGCTGCATTCACGAGGTCCCAGCGGTGCAGGGGGACGATCCGCGAGTGGTGCTCGCCGTCTTCATTGGCTATGCCGAAGACGACGACGAAATCTACGTGTGGTCTTAATCCGTGTTGCCGTTCACGCACATCGTCCGCGCCTTGCCGCCGACCGTTCCCTTTGTGCCGCCCGAGGCATTAGAAAGGCAGCAGGGGCAGCCGCTCGCTCTGCGGGTTGGGGCCAATGAGAGCAATTTCGGGATCTCGCCGCGGGCGCGGCAGGCCATGGTGGAGGCGGTGGATCAAGTGCATTGGTACAACGACCCGGAGGGATACGAGCTACGCTCGGCGCTGGCGGTGCGGCACGGGGTGGCGCGGGAAGAGGTCGTCTTGGGCGCGGGCATTGATGAACTCTTGGGGCTTTTGGTGCGCCTCTTTGCCGAGCCGGGCGACTCGGTAGTGACGTCGCTGGGGGCCTATCCCACGTTCAACTATCATGTCGAGGGGCACGGGGCGATATTGCACAAGGTGCCCTATCGCGCGGATCGGGAGGATTTGCCGGCCCTGTTGGCCAAGGCGTGGCAAGTGCATCCCAAGCTGCTTTACGTGGCCAATCCCGACAACCCCATGGGCACCTATCAGCGGGCCGACGAGTTGCGGGATTTTATCGCGGAGTTGCCGCCGGGCTGTGTGTTGCTGCTCGACGAAGCGTACATCGACTTCGCGCCCGCGGATGCGCATCTGCCGCTGGACACAGAGCGGGCCCAGGTGGTGCGGCTGCGGACGTTTTCCAAGGCGCACGGCATGGCCGGAGCTAGAGTCGGCTATGCGCTGGCGCACCGCGACTTAGTGGCCGCGCTCGACAAGGTTCGCAATCACTTTGGCGTCAACCGCATTGCCCAGGCTGGGGCGCTTGCTTCGCTGGGCGACGACGAGTTCGTGCGCTCGGTGGTACGGCAAGTAGAGGAAGGTCGGCGGGAGTACGGGGTTCTGGCAGCGGAATTGGGACTGAAAACGGTGCCCTCGGCGACTAATTTCGTGGCGCTCGACGTGGGCAGTGGCGAGCGTGCGCGGTACCTGATGCAGGTACTTTTGCAGCACGGAATCTTCGTGCGGATGCCGGGCGTGGCCCCGCTCGACCGCTGCATCCGCCTAACCGTGGGACCAGCCGCCGAGCGGCAAGCCTTGGCGAAGGTGCTGCGCGAGGTGTTGCCCCTCATTCCTGAAAATCGGGAATTGAACGAATGAAGATGACCTTTGGAGGACGCATTGCGACGGAGTTATATTTTGTCGTGCCCTCTTGGTCAACGGTTTTGACCGAAACAAATATCTGCATGTGTTAGATCTGAGAGAAGGAGGTAAAGAAGGCATGTACCAGCAAGGAGGAACGATCAAGCAAGTAGTGGACCGTATCGCGAGGAACGAATACGTCTTGCCTGCGATCCAAAGGGAGTTCGTTTGGCTGCCGGATCAAGTTTGTAAGCTGTTCGATAGTGTGATGCAGGGCTATCCCTTCGGAGAATTCCTATTCTGGAGCGTCGAAGCCGAGAATGCCGCACGCTATCGCTACTATGGATTCGTTCGCGATTACGATGAGCGCGACCCGCATTGCCCCGATCTTGGCATCCTGCGCGACCAACCATTGACGGCGGTTCTCGATGGTCAGCAACGCTTGACCGCATTCAATATCGGTCTGCGTGGATCAATGGCGACAAAGCTGCCCTATAGGTGGTGGAACAATCCAGATGCGTTTCCACGCCGTGTCCTTGCGCTGGACCTTCTGGCACATGGAGAATTGGATGAGGAAGGCAGTCAGTACGTCTTTGCATTCATCAACGAGGATCGGATTGGGCGGACCGGCGACGAACTCTGGTTTCGGGTTTCCGACATCATGGATTTTGAAGGCGGCTTGGATATGACTGACTGGATACTCGATAAGAATCTCGATAACAACCAGCACAGAATTGCCTACCGCATCTTGGACCGATTGCATAGGGTCGTCACCGTCGATCCGACGATCTTTTTCTTTGAGGAGACGGAACAAGATCTCGATCGCGTCCTTCACATTTTCATTCGTCGCAACAGCGGAGGTACCGTCCTTTCCTACTCCGATCTCTTGCTCAGCATTGCCACAGCACAATGGAAGGGCGACGCGCGCAAGGCAGTACACGAACTAGTGGACGAAATGAATTGGATTGGCAATAGCAATCGCTTCGACTTCTCGAAGGACTTCGTTCTGAAGGCCGGACTCATGCTGACTGATATAGCAAGCGTCGGTTTCAAGGTCGAAAACTTCACCCACGATAACATGAAGAAGCTCGAAAAAAACTGGCAGAAAATCCGCAGTGCCTTGATTAGAACTGTCGAACTTGCGGCCAGTTTCGGATACAATCGCGATACGATCGGAGCAGCAAGTTCATTGTTGCCGATTGCGTACTATCTCTACCGGAGGAATTGCCCAGAGAATTTTGTCACACACGGAAAGTTTGCTGATGATCGCGCCGCCATTCGCGGTTGGCTCATGCTCTCCCGTCTGAAGTCAGGCGTCTGGGGTAGTGGTCTTGATACCTTGCTCACAGCACTACGAGATACTATGCAACGCGAGGATATTGATCATTTTCCAGAGGAAGAAATGCGGCGTGTCATGTCCCAGCGGGGAAAAAGTCTGAATTTTGAGCAAGAGGAAATCGAAGAACTTGCTGATATGAAGTTCAACGACCAGCGCATCTTTACGCTGTTAGCTCTGTTGTTCCCTTTTGTTGACCTGCGTAATCAGTTCCATGTTGACCATATATTTCCACATGGTCGTTTCACGCCAAATCGTCTTCGTAGAGAGGGAGTAGCCGAAGAAGATATCGAGACGTTTCGGGATCATAGCAATCGACTGGGCAATCTCCAACTCCTTATAGGCGATATCAACAATGAAAAAAGGATGCAACTTCCAGCAGAGTGGTTGGATAGGCACTTTTCAACCCAAGAGGAACGCCAGCATTATTGTGATAATTACTTACTTGGTGTCGTGCCTAAGAGCATCTTTGATTTTGAGAAGTTCTATCAGGACCGCCGTGAACGGCTGCGACAGCGCATCGGCGTAGTGCTCGACGAAATTGGTGGCTACGAGAATCTGCTGGAAGAACTGGAGGAGCTAGAGGAGCTAGAATCGATTCGGGCCTACGACCAAGCTAAGTCAAGAGACGATGAGGCGATTCCTTTTGAGCAAGCGGTGGAAGAAATCGAAAGGGAACGCTGAAATTGTACGACCTTAGAATCCGGCGGCAAGCGCAGAGAGAATTGACCCAATTGCCGGCTGGAATCTATGAGAAGGTGCGCGATGCTGTGCGGATGCTAGCCAACCAACCCCGTCCAGCAGGATGCCGCAAACTGAAGGGTCGTGAAGGCTGGCGCATCCGGGCTGGGGATTACCGAGTGATTTATGAAATTGACGATCAGCAGAGTACGGTGACGGTTTTACACATTGGACATCGGCGGGATGTTTACCGCTGAATGCGAGACTATCTGCTTGGATAAAACCCATGACTACCGACCCAGCGCTCCTCCATCGCGACCCGCAATACACCTACCCGGTTCTCGTCAAAGGCGAAGGGATTTATTTGTACGACGAAGCTGGTAGACGCTATATCGACGGCACGGCCGGGGCTGGCAACGTCACCTTGGGCCACGGTCGCCATGCCATCGTCGAGGCCATGGCCGCCCAAGGACGGGAATTGGCGTATTGCTTTTCGACGTTTTTTACCAATAAGCCAGCCCTCGAGTACGCCCACCGCTTGGCCGAACTGGCCCCCGGCGACTTGAACCACGCCTACTTTGTCTCGGGCGGCTCCGAAGGCGTGGAGACGGCTATTAAACTGGCCCGCTTGTACCATTTGCAGCGGGGCCAAGCGCAAAAACACCAGATCATTGGTCGCTGGCGCGGCTATCACGGCGCTACCTTGGGTGCCTTGGCTGCTACCGGGATGCCGGGGCTGCGGACGCCCTTTGAGCCGTATCTGCCGGCTTTTCCGCACATTGCCTCGTGCTATCCCTACCGCTGCGCTTTTGCTGGTTGCGAAGATCGCTGCAATTTGGCCTGCGCCCGACAGTTAGAAGAGACCATCCGCGAGGTAGGGGCCGACAACATCGCTGCCTTTATCGCCGAGCCGGTGGTCATGGCCGGGATCGCCGCCGGGGCTCCGCCGCCCGATTACTATCCCCTCATCCGCCAGATCTGCGACGAGCACGACGTCCTCTTTATCGCCGACGAGATCATCACCGGCTTTGGCCGCACCGGCAAGCTCTTTGCCATTGAGCACTGGGATGTGGTGCCCGATATGATTGTTTTTGGCAAAGGGGCTAGCAGCGGGTATGCGCCCTTGGGAGGGGTATTGCTGAGCGAACAGATGCGGCAGGACCTCGCTCGCAGCGGCCAAGCTCTGCCGCACGTTTTTACCTATGTCAATAACCCAGTGTCTATGCGCGCCGGCTTGGCCGTACTGGAACTGCTGGAAGAAGAAGGAATCGTGGAACACGCCGCTCAGGTCGGGGCCTATTTGCAGGAAAAAGCCCAGGGCTTGACGCGCTATGCTTGCGTCGGCCAAGTGCGCGGTAAGGGCCTAATGCTGGGCATTGAACTGGTCCAGGATCGCCGCAGTCGCAAGCCCTTTCCTCCCGAATGGGGCGCGTCGCGGCGCGTGCCTCAACTCACCTTGGAACGGGGCTTGGCCATTTCGGGCACTAGCGGGGGAGCCGACTGGATTGAGGGCGACGATTTGCGCTTTTATCCGCCGCTGATCATTACACAAGAACAGCTCGACGAGTCTCTGGCCATCATCGACGAGTGTTTGGGATTGCTAGAAGAAGAACTGCGGCAGAAGGGCTGGGTGCCGACCTAGTGCAGCGTTCCGCTCGGCGAGCACGATCTCTAACCCTTACGACGTCAGCGAGACCGTGCACGGTCTCGCTGTGACGGCAATTGTGGTAGCCCCAGATCTGGATACCCCAGTCGCGGCACAGGTGCGAGCTTAGGCTACACCACTTACCCGAGCGGATCGAACACGGCACCGACAAAGGCACGCTCACATTGTACCCTAGTCGTTAGCCGCTCTTCCGTGTATCATGGTTCGCGGTTGATATCCTTAATCGAGATCTTCGACAAGCCGCCTATTCTGCCGTGATACTCGGCAACTCGCCGAATCAGTCTCACGACTGCGCGTTTCAAAAACCGGCGCTCGTCTTGGGTAAGTGGATCATTGGTACCAGAAGCCTTCCTCGCCTCGCTGCCGCCTTTGCAGGAAGAGAGCTTCCCGATCTCGTCAAGCACCGGCATTTCGATCCCGTACACATCTGCTGCCTTTCGACGGAGTTTTTTCCCCGGCCCAACCGAGTGCTCCACTATGGTCAAGCAGAAGTACGCGAAGGCCGTTAGCAATTCCTTGCCTTGGCAGAAGCTCTCGTACCGTTGGTAAAGGGTCTGAACGTCCGGGTGGTCACTGTCGATTCCCGACGATGGTGGTAGGTACGTCTGAGGCAGAACCGTGAGATTCTTCACGGATAGAGTTGGCGATCCTGCCCTAAGTGAAGCGGAAAGTTCTACGACCCCTTTAGTTGGCCTCCGGTCGATGATCTCGGCTTGGTTGAATTCGAGCCTGAAGAATCCGGGCGCTTGTCTGAGACTTGCGTCGAATTCCCAGTTCCGCACGAAAGGGTCAACCAACTTTCGCGCTTCCTCTTCGGTCGGGTAGTGTTGCTTCAGTTCGAACCGTGCCTTTCTGTCCTTGATTTCCACGCGGAAGTCAGGCTGGTCCAAGACAAGCGGCTTCGCTTTACTGTAGTCTACGGACTCGTTGTGGCAGACGCGGTAGAGCAGTGCGACTACATGGGGATCGTTCATCATAACCTCCTTCCAAGTCGTCAACAGCACCGACTTATCCCGAAGACCCTATTCAACGGGCCAGATTGCCCCCATCTGCCATACGTCCAGTGATCGCACCGTCGCCTTGCCGTCTCGGGTAAATAGCTGTACGCCGAGACTATCCGGCCGAGCGGGATAGATGCGCTTGGCCAAATAGTGGCGGCCATTGGCGAAAACCTCCACCACGCTTCGATCCACGAATACCCGCAATTCTATCGGCTTGCCGTAAGGCAGGTCAAACGCACACCGTTGCGATTCGCGATTGCTCACCTCTGGGCTGATGCTGGACCGAGTTACGTCCAAAATCAACTCCCGGAGCGATCCAATCTCTTGCGGCGCGCGGTTGGCCGACCATGGATTGAGGTTGAAGCGAATGAGGGTTTGCTCTTCGCCGTTCGGAGAACAGCGAACTTGCAGACCGAATTCTTCGGCGCTCTCCCATTCAAACACCGCGCGGATTTCCAGCCGGTTCCCTTTGATTACGTCGAGCTGACACTCTTCGTCCGCGACCAACTGGATGTCGGAAAAGTGCGCGTGCTCACCTCGCAACGCCTCTAATTCTGGAACGGGTTCCACGAGCAGATCGCCGTCATCAGACAACGACAGCACCATCGGCAGGGCAAAGATTCCCGCCCAGTTAGAGGCGCGTTGGACGTAACTATAGCGCCCTTCGTGGAGGCGGCCGAATAGAATGCGTCGGCCCTGGTCATCCAGCAGCGTCAAGCCCTCATTGTACACACCGGGACGACCTGTCTCGCCGAGTGCCAATCGTTTATGACGTTCGGGGATGAACCTGTGGTTGGCGTACGTGCCGATGTAGAATTGCGCCCCACGCGGGTGGCTGGTGAAGGACAGTATGTGTTTGTTGCCCAAACGGAAAAAGTCGGGACAGCCGCAATCCTCGCCCCACTCTGTGAAACGGCCTCCCTCGTAGAAGGGATGCAAATACTCCCAATGCGCGAGGTCTTTGGAGGTAAATAGATAGGCCGCGTCTGGAGGAGCGGCACCGCTGTTGCCGGTCAGGGCGTAGTAGGTATCTCCTTCGACCCAAGCGCATGGAGCACCAGCGATTCGATATTCATCGCCCGCCTGCGGATTGGGTATAATCGGGTTCGCCGGGTGCTTCTCCCAATGGATGAGCAGATCATCGTCGCTGGTGGCCAGACAGATGCCATCCGGCAAGCCGTGATAGATAAATGTGGGAATCCCCTCTTTGTTGAGAAACGCGGCACCGCTGTAGCACTGGTCTCGGTCTGCCCCCTCTGGACCGGGCGGTAGCGCAATGGGGTGGTCCGTCCAGTGAACCAAATCCGCACTGGAGGCGTGACCCCAATGGATCGTGCCGTGGAAAGCCCCGTTGGGATTGTACTGGTAAAAGATGTGATATCTGCCTTGCCAGAAAATGGTTCCGTTTGGATCGTTCATCCAGTTGATCGGGGCTAGAAAATGGTACGCTGGACGGTACGGGTCCGACGCCAGTTGCAGACGGCGTGGATCCATGGCGCTTTGTTTCGATTCAGTCATCTACTTATCTCCACTTCGGGGATCAATCAGTCGCTGCCGAGATAATAACTAGTCATCGGTACTTGGTCGTACCCCATCGCCTTTAAAGCCACGTCGATCCGATAGAGTGGATCTTGCATAAGACAGACGCGGCGGTCGATGGCTGGTATGATCGTGGTGTAGATGCGCAGTTCTCCAGAGGTATAGGTTATAATCTCTTCGCGCCAGTCGCCGAGGATATCGGCCCAGGCCATCACACTACCCTCGATATCGCTGGTCAGAACTGGACCCTGCCACTTGGAGACGCGGCCTCGGGTTTGTAGTTCGCGCAGCGGGTCGGCATCCCACCAGACTAGACCATCCAGCGGCGGGATGTTCCCTGGGATGGTTTCGCCCTTGGCCGTATAAAAAAAGCGGTCCGCCCAGACTTCCATACCCGGATAGGCGGGGTCAATGTCGCCGACGAGGGCGCGGTCGATCTCGTTGTCGATCGTTTCGCTGTCGGTGCCGAAAATGAGGTTGCCGGTGTGAGCGTCCCAGAGACTGACCCCGTTCTGCGGGTGGGGGTCCTCATAGCTGTACCACACTTCGAGGCCGGGGCGCTCGGGATCTATATCCGTTACGTAGAACCGGTCCCCGTGGCCCAAGCCGGTGCTCCACATAGTGCGGCCGTCGTTGTCGATGGCCAGCGAGCCGTTGAGGATTTCGTCGCGACCGTCATTGTCAATATCGGCGACGTGAATACTGTGCTGCCCCTGACCCTGGTACTTCCAGCCGGCGCTTTCGTTGGTCCAGCTCCAGGCTTTATCGAGTTGTGCGTCTTGTAAAAGCCAGGCTTCTACTTTCATCAGGCCGTAGATCCCGCGCAGTACGAGCAGGCTGGGGGTTTTGCCGTCGAGGTAGGCCACGCCCAGCATATTGCGGTTCATGCGGTTGCCCACGTCGTCGCCCCAATCGCTGGGTTTGCCCCGTGCGATCCAAGCTACTTTGGCGATTTCCGCACCGGTCTCGCCATTCCAGACGGAGCAGTATTCTGGTCCGGTGAGGATGCGCTCGCTGGCTCCGCGCGGATCCCCCTCGCCGGTCTTCAGGGCAACCTCGGCTTTGCCGTCGCCGTTGAAATCGTACACGATCATCGGCGAGGTCCAGGTACCCAGCTCGATGGACCAGCCCAAGTCGTTGCGCCATAGATAGGTCCCGTCGCGTTTATACGCTTCAACTTTGAAGGTGTCCGGGCTGGGGCGCGGAATGCCCGGATCCACCCGGCCCCTGGGGCGCTTGACGACGAAATCGTATTCGCCGTCGCCATCGAGGTCGCCGATGCCGATTTTGTGGATTCCGTCTTCGGGCAAGTCGTCGCGCAGCTTGATTGAGATGTATTGTCGCGCGGGAGCATTGGCCAGCAACGTGGCGGACGCGGTCGCCTCCTGCTGTTGTTCCTGCCCTGCTATAATCGGCCGTACCCACCAAGTGTTCTGCCGATCTAGGGGAGCCGTAGCGTCTGCGAAATCCGTAGTTTCTTTTAGAGGTGCAGTATTGAGTTTTATGGCTTTGCCGCCGTTGGTCGCGCGATAGACGTTGAAGGCGATGTCCTCGGGGTCTTGTTGGCGCAACCGCCAGCCCAAGTAGATCTGGCCCTCGCCGCTGGTGATGGCCACCATGCCGCGTCCGAGATCCTCCGCGACGCGTTCTTGGGCCCAGCCCAATGATTTTGCTTTGCGGCTTGGGTTGATCGAATAAAAGTTGAAATTTGGCGGTATGAATTCTCGCGGACCCACGGGTTCGTCTTGGGTGTAGATCAGTGTTGCTTTGGTCTCGCGCCGGGGGGAAGTGGATGCATACTCGATGGCTAATACTTGCCCGTCTTCTTGCAGACTCCACGTTTCGCTCGTAGCGACTTCGAATTCATTGCCTCGGCGACGAAAGGTGGTTTTGGCTGCGATGAGGAGGCTTTGTCCGTCTGCGCTCCAGTTGGCTTTGGATAGGCGCGGGGAGTTTCTGAATTCGGATGGGATTTCTGTGCCATCGAGGGGGAAGTTTTCATAGACGGTGAAGCTATTATACATTCGGTCGATCGCTATATCGTCTTGCTCTTGGATAACGACGAGCTTAAGAGAAGCCATCCGGCCGCCGATATCGGAGGGTTCACTCCTGTCCTTCTGTAGATACCAAACCCCGGAAAAATCGACCTTTGCGTCTTGTGCAGGTGAGTTGGTTGCGATAAAAAATAGGATTAGGAACGATAAAGAAAAAAGTCTGCTAGTTCCC
This sequence comes from Candidatus Latescibacterota bacterium, assembly GCA_965217585.1. Classification (GTDB taxonomy): domain Bacteria; phylum Latescibacterota; class UBA2968; order UBA8231; family UBA8231. The sequence continues at coordinate 6,872,996 of OZ244561.1, read as the reverse complement.
ATCTCGTATCTCCATTGAAGGTATTGATAGCGGGCAGAAGTTAATTGCTACCTGCTTGGCGAGAGTTATTCTCACGCGTCCGCGAGCTTGTCCCAATCCCTTACTGGCCCTCGGGATAGCAATTCTGAGAGCGTGAGGCAAGCTAGATCGCGACCGTCCTCCAGCACCTCGTCGATAGCGCGTCGGCCGCCTTTGATCTTCTTTTGCCCATGCACGATGGCCGAACGGACTCCATAGAAGGACTTTACTCTGTTGGATATCCAGCCGCGTTGGTCGGTGCTTGGGCCGAGCAGTCGTTCTGCCCGGGTCGCCAGTTGGTGGGTCAGTTTTTGTTTGATTGGACCGTACATGATCTCCAAGGCGATGGAGACGTCGAGGATTCGGTCCTCCGTACTAAATGGCCCGCCGACCCGGGCGAAAGAGGCGGCGAGCCGACGGATCGCAATGTCGATAACATCGCGCCTGCCTCGATAAGCGCACCAGCGGCTGGCCAATGTAACGAAAGCTGCCGCGTCATGCTGGCAGAGTTGGTGTTCCTTGGGCGATGCGTCGGGCAAGGAGGCGGAGGCGCTACGAGAACTGAACGCGAAGTTGGGATCAAGCTCCTCTACCCACTTGGCGACGCGGACAAAGCTCGTGTGGGAGATCAGCGGACTCCTCGTTGCGATCGACAGCAGATCCACTAGGACTTTGTTGTCGTCGGGAAATCGATCCGCAAGGTCGATCTCGTAGTCGCCGGGAAAGCGGTACTTGACTTTCGGGGCGCAAGATCGGCGGGACTTATTGGAAGAATCGTCATCGTCCGGAGGGGGTGCGACGCCTGGCCCCCAACTTAGACCACGCACGAGCACAGTAGTGCTCACGGGACGGTTCGACCGACTTGGGTTTCGGCCAGCGTCGTTAAGCCGCTTCTCGGGTTCGTCGGGCAGGCCGTACGTCGCCTTGGCGTCCTCGTAGGGTGCCAGATAGGCTTCGCTGCCAAGATCGAAGCGCCGGTCGAGTTTCAAGCCGTGCAAGAGCGTGATCTCGGATGCCGGGAGATTTGTGTCCTCTCCGGCCGTCAGGTAGCGGTGCAGCAGTTTCGCTGTCTGCTCCCCGCTATCCTTCATAGCGCGTTTGGCCAGATGGGATACGAGGGACTTCAGATCGACGTAGAACCAGTCGTGCGTGGAAAGCGTGAAGCCGACCCCTTCGCGTTTTCCAAAACCTATCAGTCCCGGTCGTAGCAAGGGATGCTCCCGTAGGATTGCCCTTGCTGCTGCAGGATCGGACTTGAGCCAGAGGTGGGATTCTGCGAAGATCTTCGCGGCGGCGGGATCGTGTTTTGCGCGAGCGGCGAGATCCCGGTATTGTCGGCGGATACTCGACCAGTATTCGTCTAGCGGGCCATAGTGTGGGGTCTCTGGCGAAAAGGGGAAAGAGGGTCTCGCGTTTGCCGCAACATCCTCAAGCGCTGCTGCTAGCCGGCCGAGCCAATTCGCTGCGTCAAAAGGCTGTGTCATTAGCTTGCTTACCATGTCGGATAAAAACGTGCCCCTTGGAGTTGTCCCAGGTTGCAGTGGTGATTCCATAATCATCAGGCATGATGCGTACTTTCTGAGTAGTGGGGTTCGATGCCACTCCAGCAGGTGGGATCGCTTACTCGCTTCTATAAGAGAAAAACAAGGGAAAAAGACCGGGTCAAGCGCACGAGCGTGGAGCCGATACCACCCTCAAAGGATAGGCACGGACTGCCGACCTTGTGTCGGGCGCGAGGATGCGTTTTGGCCTATAACGCGACAACTCTAACACCATATCATATATAGAATATTGGCCTTGTTGCGACTTGGGGAGGACAGTATAATATCTAAGAAAACGTGAACCGCGGTACATGCACTGGAGTCAGTAGATGCGTCGAAAGGTCACGGGCCGTGGTCCTTTGGCAGGTCGAAACAGAGCGCAAAATGAGGGCATCCTAAGATCGGGGCCACGGCAGACCTGGGTCGGCGCTGTCGCCGTCGTTCTGCTGGGCATGAGCTACGGGTGTTTCTCGAGTAGCGCCGGTGCCGGTTTTGAGGACGGGAGCGTTTTTCTGATTTTTGACCAGAGTGCGGAGGGACTGGGGGGACTGGGAGGCATTGTGATAAGCACTCAGGTGGAAGGCAATCCCCCCGAGAGACTGGTGTACGAGAGGGTGCCGGCCCCCGGTGCCCGGCACGACCTGCTGGGCAGAGTGCTCCCGGGCGGCATGGAGATCAGCATAAGACTGAGCGTGTATCCGACGCTAGACGAAACCATAATTGTGCGGGTGGACGGAAACGTGATTGTGCGGGTGCGCAACGATACCCCTGAGGGAGCGGTCGATAGATACATCATGGAGCGAGTCCTGTAGACAACAGGGAGCCATGTACAAGCGCCATCTCATGTATGATAGAAAGGGGGTGAAAGCCGAAAAAAAATGAAAATAAGTGGCAGTGGATAAGGTTGGAACTATACGCAGCACTCAACGACACAGGAGGCCATCATGAGACTCAGTATCGCCATGCTCATCCTGACGGGATGGGTCACCCATAGTGCGGCGCACACTCCCGCTGGATTCGAGGCCTTTGCGGCTGGGATTCCGTCGGACAAGCTCGCGCAGATCCAGTTCGACGGCGACATCTCGGACTGGGCCTGGATGCCCGACACCTTCACCTGGACCATGAGCAGTCCATGGCCGGGCGTAGTATCGGACGGTGTCTCCAGCGGCAGTACCCCGCGAGACGACTTCGATGTGCTGTTCTTCTTGGCTTGGAGCCCCGAAACCAACATGCTCTACCACGTAGGTCGCATCATAGACGACCTGCAGTTTTCGCGGGCAGAGGACTACTCGGTGTCCTTCGCCGAAGACAACTACATGTGGCTCTTGGACGCCGACCACAGCGCCGACCCCGACTTTGGCCAGGAGGGTAACGATTCCCGGAGGGCCCAGCAGTTTGGCTGGACCCCGGACGAGAAAATCGTCGTGTTCTGGCAGATCGAGGGGTCTGGCGTCGAACCAGGTCCGCTGAAGTGGGTGACGGATGAGCCGCAGATGTTCCAGGCGGGGGAAACCATAGACAACGACTGGACCTTTGAGATCGCCCAGATCACCTACGACGAGTTGTCCTTCGACGGCCCGGACGCCTCCGCAGTGCACACCTTGACTGCCGGCGAGGTGATTGGTCTCGGCATGACCATTGAGGACCAGGACACCGAGGATCCCAAGGACGAGGTGGCCTGGCGGCTCGGGGATCTGGCCACCCAGGGAGAAAATGCCAGCGACGTGCTCCTAGTGTCCGTAGCCGACACCGAGGCCGAGATCCCCACCGCGACCGAAGCGCGGACCTGGGGACGGATCAAGGCGGCTTTCGGCTCTGAATAAATAAGCCGCACAACCAATAAACGGCAGGTGGGACACGGGGTTTTACGTCGCTATTCCCGCCTGCCGTTTTCTATTTTGGACCGCGAGTACGGTGGATGGAACTCAAAAAACTTCTCTACTGTGGACTCGTCCCCGCTCTGCTGTCGGGCTGCTCGTACCAGCTTTCCTTCGGCGCTCTGCAACCGGTGGATTCGAAGCACCAGAGCGCGGATGTCAATGTCCTCGACAACGGAACGGTGATCTTCACAGAGGGCAGGCTGGAGGTGGGGGTCCGGGTGTTCACCGATCGGGAATTGAACAGGCAGTTTGAGCAGTACTCCAGGAGCGGCAACAAGTCCTCCAATCCGTACACCCTGGGGGACTTCAAACCACCGGACCGGGAGGAACCCCCCGGTCTTTTCACCGTACTGCTGCTGAGCGTAAAGAACTACGAATTTCCAAAAGTCATCGTGGATCCGCTGAATATCGGAGTCAGATCGGCAAGTGGCCGTATGTACGAGCCGTTTTCGCTGGCGCTGCTCGAGCAGTATTACTATCCGCTCGCCCAGGGCTATGCGGGGAATGCCTTCCACCGTCTGTTCCAGCGGCGGGTGGATCTCCTACGGCGGACCCTGTACAAGAAGGAGCCGGTATTCAGCGGGCAGGAAGACAGCGGTTTTGTGGTATTCCCCCGGCTGCACGAAGAGGTCCAGCAGATAACCGTCTTCGTAAATGATATCGTCGTCCGCTTCGATTATGCGGGCCGGCCGACCCGTACCCTGAATGCCGTGTACAGGTTTGAGCGCGAGGTGGAGAAAGTTAAAGAATGGTCGCTCATTGGCGGCAATTCATAAAATCGGGGACCATCCTGATTGGCGTTGGCTTCCTGGCGGTCCGGCCCGCCGTCGCCGTCGTGGATACCCTCGTGGTCGGCGGGGGCGGGCGGGCCTGGATCGAAGACGGAGAGCTAAGGGGCCTGGACGACGCGACGACTCCGGGGTGGATTCAGCTGGAAAGGACGAAACAGGAGCAGAACATCCTGAACCGGCTGTTTAATGACAGCCGTTTATTTGCCGGAAGAGATCCCACCAGTGCGGATTTCCAGCCGGGCGATGCCCGAATCTGGACACCCAACGGTAGTTTTGGTGAGAATTTTGATCTGCTGAGGGTCGCCGATGGAAAACGCGACTCAACCTCCTTCAATGCCTTCAACCGGGAGCGCAACAACAACGGGGTCATAATTTTCATCGACCTCGGAAGCGCGTTTCCAGTCGACGAGTTCAAGTTCTATCCCCTGAGCTTTGGCGCCCACCGCGATCTGTATATGAAGGGTTTCGAGCTGTCCGTAAACGATGGGTCGCCGGAAACCCTGAACGAGGAGGGGCTGCCGATCTACAGTCTGGTGCGCGCTGTACCGCGCAACGTCAATCAAGAGACCACCGTGCAATTCGCAGCCCAGCATGTGCGCTTCCTGAAACTGAGGAGTTCGTCTGCCCAGCCCTTTGAAATCGACCAGATTGAGGTCAGGGGTAGCGGGTTCGTGAAGCGGGGATCTTTCCTCTCCAAGGTGCTGGATCTGGGTGCCGTGGCGAATCTCGGCGACATAATTTGGGGAAGCAATCTGGAACCGGGATCGGCGTTGAGCATACAGACCCGGGTCGGCGAAGACAGGACGACCCGGGTGTACAATCGCATCAATGAGTTTGGTGTGGAGGTGCCGATCCAGGCCGCCACCGACGCACAGGCCCAGGATGAATGGGAAGAGCTGCCCACCGATGCGCGGGGAAGCGTGCGCGGAGATCTGGAAAACTGGACCACGTGGTCGCTCCCATACGCCCACAGCGGCGGGCGGATTGCGACCCTCGGGCCGCGTAGATTCCTCCAGGTGCGGGCGTCCATGACAACCCTGTCACCCGACTATGGAGCAGCCATGGATTCCTTGGGGATCCAGTTTCAGTATCCCCTCCTCGCGCAGCAACTGATGGGCCGTATTGCGCCGCGCCAGGATGTGGAACTCGGCGCCGAAACAGAGTTCCGCTACACCATCAGCCCCACATTTGCGGATGGGGATGTGGGATTCGACATGGTGCAAATTGCCACCTCGGCAGGCACCGAGGTGACAACAGTGCGGGTGGGACAGACCGAGGTACCTGTGGGGGAATTGAAAATAGAACAAGAAGACGGGGTTATCAGTATTCAGCTCCTCGATCCCGCTTCAAGGGTGTCGGAGGAGAGCGATTCGGTGGAGGTGATCTTCACCAGTGCGCTCTTGGAATTCGGCCACACCTTTTCCAGCGAGGTATTTGCCTCGGAGGAGCAAGCCGCGTTCGGCCAAAAGGTACAGGAGGCGAGGAGCGGTGAGTTGCTGGTAGAGGCCAAGAAGAGTTCCCTCGGCACCATTCTCGGCAATGTCGGGATCGGCTCCAACCCGTTCACACCCAACGGGGATGGAGTCAATGATAGCGCGGATATTTCCTTCGCGATATTTCAAGCCTTTGAGGCGATTCCGGTGCGGCTGGCGATCTACGACCTCAGCGGCGAAAAAGTGCGCGAACTGCTAAACCAAGCCATGCCCAGGGGAAGTCACCGGGTGGAATGGGATGGGCGGAACAACACCGGCCGCCTAGTGCCCCCGGGCCTGTACCTCTGCTCTGTCCGCGTGGATAGCCAGACGGACACCTTTGTGGAGGTAGTGTCGGTTGCGCTTGTGTACTGAGAGGTGGTGGCAAAATGGTCGGCAACGCGAATCAACCTCTGTATCTATTCATGCTCTGCCTCTACGCCTGGGTGGGAGGCGTCCTGTGGGCGGGATATGCCGGTGCCGCGGAACTGCGTTGGGACACGGCCGCGGAGTGGAAGACCTGGGACATCCCCGCAGGTGTTTCCAGGATAACCCCCGACGGCCGGATCGAGGTCGATGGAATCCGCAAAGGGATCAACGCGGCGCTGAACGCAACCCAGTTCTCGTACGAGCGCGGCGGCCGTCCGCAGGAGGGCGGTATTCGCGAGGTGGGGAGCAACCCGAGAGACGCCGGCAACCTCATCGATGGACAACGCTCCACCTACTGGGCACCCGACCCAGACGACGATGTGGAGAAGTGGTGGCTGGAACTGGACTTGGGTCGGGCTGTCACGGCCACAGCGCTGAGGCTGATCTTTCCCGCAGACCGGGTTCCTTTCCCGCAGTTCAAGATATTTGTTTCCGATGGACGCAAGCGCTTTGAGTTCAGCCAGCTCGAGAATCTCTTCTTTGAGCTGATATACGAGACGAAAAAGGACCATCGAGAGAACCTGTTTCAGATAGACCTAGAAGAGCGCGACCGGGCGGGTGATCCACTAATGGGGAAGGTCGTCCAGTACATCCGCATCGCCTTCCTCAAAAAGGCGGAAAACGCGGCGCTGGCCGAGATAGAGGTCGATGCGATCGGCGACAATATCGCCCTCGCCACCAAGGAACGGGGTGGTTTCACCATATCGGGCGAGAAGGCACAGCCGGGGAGTCATCTATTCGACGGCCTGTTCTGGACGAGCTGGGAGACACCGCTCAGGGGCGATCCATGGGCCGAGCCCGGTCCCTTGGGTGTGGGTGGTTGGGTTGGTTCGTTCCTGCAGTGGGATCTCGGCAGCCAGTTCTGGGTCGATTCGATCAGAGTTCTGGGACGTACCAAGGAGGCCGTGAGGACGGATATGGACGGCTTCCGCCTCTACGTCTCGGACGGCACCACCACGACCCGCTCCGCAGATTCGGTGTGGCGCCTGAATGGTCGGGATCTGCAATGGGAGCAGGTCGCCGATGTGAACAACAACGCCAACAATCCGCGCTTGCTCAAATTCGACATCGGCTTTGCGCGCCGGCGGGTGCGCTACCTCCTCCTCCATCACTTCTACGGCTTTACCTCGCAGGACCAGCACTTTGTGCGCGGCGGTAATGGAGGTCTGATTTTCGAGATGCAGATCTTTGGCGAGGGCAGGAGTCCGGGCGTGACTTTGACCTCGCCGATCATCGATCTGGGCACGCAGGAAAGCATATCCTCCCTAACTTGGGGCGGGACCGAGCCCGCAGGAACCTCTTTCCGCCTGCGGACTCGATCGGGAAGCAGCGTAGAGAAAACGTCGCACTATTTCAAAAAGAACGGAGAGGAAGTATCGCAGGCCGTCTATGAGCAAACCCCAAAGTTTCGCCGGGGCGATATAGTGGAAGAAATCTCTCCGGGACCCGACTGGAGCGGCTGGAGCGAACCCTACGAGTACTCCGGGGGCGAGTTCCTGTCGCCGAGTCCTCGCCGTTTCGTCCAGATCGAAGCTCAGTTGAGTTCCACCGATCCGGCCGTGAGTCCGGCACTCGATTTCATCGAACTAAACACGGTGGCCGCCCTGGCGCAGAAGATCGAAGGACAGATTGAGCCCAGAGCCGTCGTGCCCGGAAAGCGAGATACCTTTTTCGTCACCTTGAAGCAGGCGACAGGAGGGGCCGCGCGCGGACTCGATGGCGTGTTGATACGGGGGGTCTGGCAACCAGAATTCGTCGAGGTCAACCGGGACCGCGGAGCAATTGCGGCCTTACAATTCAGTGGAGCTGGAGACTCCCTGTGGGTGCGCTTCGACCGGGTCGTGCGCAGGGAATCCGTGCGTGTGGTATTGTCGGGCAAGGTGTTCGCGAACGGCTCCCGAATCCAGGTCTGGGCCGAGAACAGCACCTTGGGTAGTGGGGTGCGGCAACGGGTGCTGGAGGACGAAGCGTTGAAAGATGCCCTCGCAATCCGCCTGGAGGGAGTGGCCGAAGGCCATGATCTCATAAGGGATGTGGCGTTCTCGCGCCGGATATTGACCCCCAATGGCGATGGAGTGGACGACGATCTCGAGTTGAGCTTCACCATTGTAAAGGTGATGATTCCCCGCCAGATCAGGGTCAGAGTGTACCGGCTTTCGGGCGCTGTGGTGCGAGAGGTATTCAGCGAGGGAGGCCTAGCCGGTGAGTACCGAGGGGTGGTGTGGGATGGGAGAGACGACAGCGGCAGGCTGGTCAGTCCGGGCTTGTACGTGTGCGAGGTCCATGTACAGGGAGATGAAGGGGACGACAGGGTGGTGCGAACCGTCGGGGTCGCGTACTAAGTGTTGCGACGGCAGAGGTTTGGCCGGCCCAAATGAGAAAGGTGTGGATTCATGGTACTCGCCTTTAGAAGCCCTCTTAGGACAAGTATGCTCCCCGCGCTGGCATTGGCGCTGCTATCAACCCCGAGTTGGGCTCAACCCCGAAGCCCGAAAGGCAGCTTTGAATTGATCGGCCCTACCGTAGAATTCGGGGCCGTGCAGCCCTACCATAGGAAGTGGTACCGGCCGCAGGAGTTGTTCTACGAATTCGGCTGGCGGCAATGGGAGTACAGCAACTACGCCAAAGAACAGTACATGAGGTACGTAGACATCAATCTGGAAGGGTTTCAATTCTACGATACCTATGGCAATTACATAACCCGGGGATGGAAGATCTACGACTGGGAACAGGAGCACGCAGGCGAATTCGGCAGCCGGGTCTTCAAGAATCCGAGGTTCAATGCGTGGTTCAACAGTCTGGTGGTCGCGGCGACCTCGAAAGGGCAGTACCATACTGCCATTACGATCGGTGACGAGATTCGCACTACGCTCACACCCCTGACGTTTTCCAAGCCCACCTTCAACGGGGTCCAGTGGGACTTCCTTGCCGATAAATACGAACTCACCCTGCTGCTTTCCCGAACCAGTGATCCGGGTCTCATACGTTTCGATGACTTCGCACCCCCCGAAACCGCCTCGGATTTCGGCAATCTGCTCGGTCTGCGTGGGACGACTCAGGTCGGCGACTTTCTCAAGCTCGGTGCCACCTATGTATCGGGCTTCACGGCAAACTCGGTGGCGGACCTGTCGAACAACTCTCTTGCGGGCATTCTGAGTCAAGCCCAGAACAGCACCCGGGCCAGTGAAATCACCGTCAGGATAGCGGACGACTCGCCGGAGGACGGCAGCGGCGGCGGCGTGCTGATTTCAGAGCAGATCATCGTCGATGGCCGCAGGGCGGAAATTGCGCCGCTCATCCGCGGTGGGACTAGGCGGTCTGGAAGGCTAGAGGCCAGCGGCGGAGAGCAGATCCTGCTCATATACGACTTGAGTCAATTCACCTATTTCGACGACGAGGATCAGGTCGTGGACATCATCTCGTTCAGGAAGGTCGAATTTGAGCTGGTGCTGGCCAACGACTACAGGGTCGCGGTCAGTTCCAATGTGCAGTTGAATCGAAGAGGAGATCCGATCTTTCTCCAGGTGGCACGGGCCAAGGGGAATGTGCGCGATGGCACCAATATGCGGGTCGTGGCCTTTGAATACGGACTTCCGACAGGCAACGAAGTGTTCGGCGCAACCCTGGACTTGGTGGATCTGGGGGGGGTCAGATTGCAGGGAGAAATCGCCTTCAACCGGCGACACAGGAGATTTCCGAATCCCGACCCCGAGATCGGGCCCACAGAGCACGAGCTGGCAACGGACAAATCAGAAGCCTTCTTCCTGATCGCCGAGTACAATACCTTTCCCTGGTCGGCCTACGGTGAGGTCTACAGCCTCGGTGATCGCTATTCGACGAGCGCCTTTCTGGTAAATGACCGGGGGGAGCTGTTCTTCGATGACGCCAGTACAGCAGTCTTTGAGTTCGTCGACGACAACGACGACCAGGACCGGTTCCCCGACTGGCGCCGAAGGTCCGTGAATCAGAGAGCGGGCAATGACCGGGATTTGGGGCGTGGCATTTTCCCGGGCCTCGACGAGAACAACGATTTCGTCTCGGATTTCAATCAGAATCGAAATTTCCAGCCGGATTACGTGGAGCCTTTTTTGCGACACGGGGTAGACCCGCCGGGTTTTCTCTTTGGCATGGATATGAACAACAATACCGTAGTCGACCGCTTTGAAGACGACGAATTGCCCGATTATCCCTACAAGGTGGATCGCCAGGGCTTCAATGTAAATTGGTCCATCGAGATTCTGCCTTCGGGCAGGTTGTGGCTGGGACGCGCCGATATCAACACCATCTCGTCCGCCAGAAATGCCGTCAGTTCCTATGCCATGTTTATCTACCAAAAAGACCTGCCCCAATGGGGCGAGGTGCGCGTATTCGACATGGCCAGGTGGGTCGAAGACGATATCCGGGACGACCTGCTGCAGTGGGTCCAGGAGCCGAATGCCCAGGAATCACTGGTTCCGTTTGATGACCCGTTGGCAGCGAGGGATACCTTTGTCAATACCCTGTACCTGGAAAACGACTACAATGTGATTCCGGGATTCCGTCTGCAGAATCGGCTTAAGTACGAGGTCTACAACCAGAGGAGAGAATTCGCAGATCTGCAGGATCGTTCGACCTTTCTCGGAGTGGTCAACCGGGCGAATTACACCCTACCTATCGGCGCCGGTCTGGCCGTCGAGCCGAGGATCAAGAGCATGTATTTGTATGATACCGGCTTCAAAAAAGGCGCGCGAGAACGGCATGAGCTACAGGAAATTGTATCCATGCTCGCAAGGGTGCCCGCGCTGGATAATAGCCGCCTTGAAGCCGGCATGGAGTACCTGATATTTCAGGACTTTGGCAAAGAGGATGATGATCTGAGCGCCTTCAATTACGTGGTGCAATTCACCTCCGCATCCGACTATCAAGGCTACCGCCTGATCTCCGAAGTGGGTATGAGGCAGGGCGTGGAGTTCAAAGACGGCCGGCGCAAGGCCAATGCACTGGCGTTCGTGCGCATCTTTGCCGGTTTGGAGTAAATGGTCTTGTCCAGGCTCATGTTGCTGCTCTTCAGCACGGTCGCCTGCAGCCGCAATATGCCACAGGAGAATGTGGCGGCGAGGGTTTTCGAGGAGCCGATTACTGCGGAGCAGGTGCGGCGCTACGTGCACAACCTGCCGGAGGAGCTGAGGGTCTCCGGAGCGGCCGGGGATCGGCCGCGCGAATACCTCCAGCCTCTGATCGACCGGAAGTTACTGGTGCACGAGGCCCGCGCCAGAAACCTAGAGGACGATCTGGACTACCTGAGGTGGCACCGACAGACCGTGCACAATCCGGCGATTTGGAAGGTGGTGGAGGCCAGTGCGGGGCCGGCGCTGGAAATTGGCGACGCGGAGTTGCGTCGCTACTGCGAGAGCACTCAGTGCGACAGGGCAGTGCAGTTGGGCGTGCTCCTCTTCACTGCGCGAAGCGCGGCGCAAAGCTACCGGGAGGCGTTGTTCAAAGGCGAATTTAAGTGGGAGGATTGCACCGGCGGAAATGAGCTAGTCGCGGGTAAACTGGAGGGTGGAGAGTGCCACTACAATAGGGACTACATCGTCCAGTACAGGATGCGCCCTGAGGTGAGGTGGTTGGCCGGCGAACTGGACAAACTCGAGGTCTCCGATGTATTTGAACTGGGTGGCAAGTACGGGGTGTACCAGGCAGTCGATACTAGGCGAGCAGGCTTTTCCGCGGTGCGGGATGATGTCTACGCGGAACTCTACGCCAGAAGGATGAGGGAGGTCTTCCACACCCTGGCGGACAGTTTGCGCGAAAAATGCGATGTAGAGCCTATTACAGAGGGCTGGAATGCTCTGTGCTACGACGCTGCCGGCAGTTGTAGAAGCTCCAAGGATGGAGGCGCGGAGGGCGATGCGGGGGTGTTGAGGATAAGAAAAGATACCCTGACCGTGAGACAGGCCTGTGTTGAGCTAGGAGCGGCCAAGGGCAATCTCGGAGGGCCCGCGGACAGCGCTAGAGTCGCACAATTGCTGGAGAGCCATGTCGTCCCCCAGCTATTGATCCTGCAGGAGGCCGAGACCAAGGGGATGGTAAGTGCGATCGCAGCCGAGTTGCGGGGACGCAGCGAAGAGAAACTGGTCGAAATCATGCTGGCCAAAGAGTTATCGCGAGCGCGTCCCATAGATGACGAGAAGGCGCGGCGATTCTACGAAACGCACCCGGAGTGGTTCCGGACGGCGGCGGAAATCACAGTACAGGAAATTCTCGTCGCCGAGGCGGAACTGGCACTGGAGTTGAAAGCGCGAATCCATGCCGGAGAGAAAATGAGCGAACTGGCGGACCAGTACACAAAGCGCCAGACAAGCGAGGGAAAGGGTGGCGTGTTCCACTTCCACAGCATCGAAAGCATCAGGTTTGGTGAACTGGCTCGCCGCGCCAGGGAGGCCCCGATTGGGGAACTGGTGGGACCGGTACAGGTCGAGGAAGGCTATTCTGTGTTCAAGGTTCTCTCTAGGGAGAGAAAGCAACTGGCTTGGGACAAAAAGCAAAAGCTCCGTGCCAAGCTGATGCTGGAGAGCGCGCAGAAGGACAGTATACGGGTGGCATTCGTCCACGCGCTCAGGGAGAAGTACAGCGCCAATGTCCAGGTATTCGACCAAGTGTTGAAGGCCATGAGCTGGCTGGAAAAAACTGAAAATTAGGAGTTGGGAATGAACCGGGAGTGGAACCTGCGCAATGCAAGACCGGACTTGCTGGCCCTGCTCTGGCTGTGCGCCGGCCTGTCCGTCGCACCTCAGGTCTGTGAAGGCAGTGATCCCCACGTGGCCTTTGGCACTAGGGGAGCCGTGGTAGCCAATGATCCGCTCGCCGTGAATGCTGGCATGAGGGTGCTCCAGGAGGGCGGCAATGCCTTTGATGCGGCGGTGGCGGTGGGCGCGGCCATGAACGTGGTAGAACCGGACAACAGCCATCTGGGCGGCCATGCCCTCATCATGCTCTACCACGCTGCAAGCGGCAAAGTGATGGCCATCAACGGAACCGGTCCGGCCCCCAGCAAGGCCAAGTTGGAGGACTTTGTGCCGGAGGGCGTGCCACAGCGCGGGATGGCGGCGGCCTTGGTGCCGGGAGAAATCGATGCCTATGCATTGATGCTCGAGGAATACGGCACCATGTCGCTGCGCCAAGTGCTGCAGCCGGCCATTGAGTTGGCTGAGCGGATGCCGGTGGCGCCCTGGTTTGCCCGGAGAGTGAAGAGCTATGCTGGGTTCGAGTCGATCTTCCCCAGATCAGTAGCGCGCTTTTTGGCCGGCGCTGGGGGCCAGCCACCGGGGATCGGCGCTTCCTTCAGCCAACCCGACTTGGCGCGAACCTTGCGCCACGTAGCCGAAGGGGGGAGAGATAGCTTTTATCGTGGGGAAATCGCCGCGGCGATCTTGGCCCAATCGCAGCGAGGTGACGGCTACTTCACCGAAGAAGACTTCCGGGAGTACCCGGCCCGCCTCATGGAACCGATCGCGACCACGTACCGCGGTTACACTGTGTACGAGCAGCCGCTGGTATCCCAGGGGTTTCTGCTCCTCGAAGCCCTCAACATCGCCGAGGGCTACGATCTGCCGCAAATGGGACCGCGTTCGGTCGATGGGATACACGCCTTGGTGGAATCCATGAAGTTGGCCTTTGCCGACCGCTACGCCTTTGCCGGCGACCCGGATTTCGTCGATGTGCCCATGGAGCGTCTGCTGTCCAAGGAGTACGCCCAAGAACGGCGTGCGGATATATCCATGCGCAGCACCTTGGGCGGAATTCCCGCGGGGCAGCCTAAAAAACGCGGCGGCGATACCACGACCTACGCGGTGGCGGACGGAGAGGGCAATTTGGTCTCGGTTGTGCAGAGTTTGTGGAACGGCTTCGGGGCCGCGGTCATACCCGAAGGTACGGGGATATTCATGAACAACCGGATGACTGATTTCAGCTTGGATCCGCACAGCCCGAATGTGCTGGCCGGCGGCAAGAGACCCCTGTTTACCCTCAACAGCTTCATCTTGGTCGAGGACGGCGAGCCCATCTTGGTGGGCGGCACCCCGGGCGATTACGGGCAGGTGCAGTGGAACTTGCAGGTCATCACCAACATGATTGACGGCAACATGCCCGCGGCCGCAGCCGTGGCCGAGCCCCGCTGGCGTTATCACGGGCCCAAGCTCAGGTCAAAGGAAGCGCGGCTGGCCATTGAGGAGGGCACGCCCGCAGAGGTCGCGCGCGGCTTAGCGGCCCGGGGACAGCCAGTGCAGGTCGGCGGCTGGGCAGGCAATTTCAGCCTAATCCGCATCTACCCCGCCAGCGGCGTACTCGAAGCCATTGGCGACAGCCGGACTGAAGGCCGCGGTGTAGGGGCATGGTGATGCTGCGACTCCCCTAGCCCTGCAACCCTTGTATCGGGCGCAAGGATGCGTTTTAGTAGCAGTGATTCCAAGAGGAGGAGCTAGTGAAGATATTGGTAGCGGGCAGTAGCGGCTTGATCGGTACGGCGCTCTGTAGCCAGTTGGAGCGCGAAGGGCACGAGGTGGTGCGCTTGGTGCGGCGGCAGGCGGCGCAAGGAGAGTTGCGCTGGGATCCAGAAGCCGGCGAGCTGGAGCAAGAGGGCTTGGAGGGGGTAGAGGCGGCGGTGCATTTAGGGGGGCGGAACATCGCCGCCGGGCGCTGGACTGCAACTGTCAAGGCGCAGTTGCGCCAGAGCCGGGTGCAGACGACGCAGCTACTCGCTACGCGCTTGGCGGAATTGGCCGCGCCGCCGCAGGTGCTGATCTGCGCGTCGGCCGTCGGTATTTACGGTAATCGGCGCGACGAGGAGTTGGACGAGGAAAGCGACACTGGTGAGGGATTTTTGGCCGAGTTGGGCCGAGCGTGGGAAGGGGCGAGCGCCGGGGCCGCCGAGGCTGGTATCCGCGTCGTGCAGGCCCGCTTGGGGATCGTCATGAGTCGTCGGGGCGGGGCGCTGGCCAAGATGCTGTTGCCCTTCCGCCTAGGGGTGGGTGGCAAGATCGGCGATGGCCGGCAGTACGTTAGCTGGATTAGCTTGGAGGACGCAGTGGCGGCGCTGATCTACGCCGTGGAAAACGACGCCTTGCGCGGGCCGGTGAACCTGACCGCGCCGCAGCCGGTGACCAATGCCGAGCTGACGCGGACGCTGGGGCGCGTGTTGCGGCGGCCGACGCTGTTGCCGCTGCCGGCGTTTGCGGCCAAGCTGCTCTTGGGCGAGTTGGCCGAGGAGGGGTTGCTGGCCAGCCAGCGGGTGCGGCCGACGCGGCTGTTGGAGGCGGGCTTCGAGTTCGCGCACCCTGAATTGGAGGGCGCGTTGCGCCACACGCTGACGCAGTGAGGCGCAAAAATACAAGGAGCAGATTTCTTATGAACATCATCGTCTTGGTCAGCGACACCTTTCGCTACGACTATCTGGGGTGCAACGGCAATGCGTGGATCGGCACGGCGGCGCTCGATCGCTTTGCCGAGCGGGCGGTGTGCTGCGACCGGCACTATCTGTCGAGCTTTCCGACCATCCCCAACCGCACCGACCTCTTTACTGGCCGCTACAGCTTTCCGTTCCACGGCTGGAAAGCCCTCGACACAGGTATCCCGGTGCTGAGTACGATTTTTGGTGCGGACAGCTATCAGAGCCAGCTTATCTGCGACACGCCGCATCTGATGAAGGGCGTCCACCATTTTGACCGGGGGTTTGACGGGGCGTATTGGATTCGCGGCCAGGAAGGGGACAAGCCGCTGTTGAAGGGCGATCTGCCGCCGCGCATGGAGGTGGACGGGGCGAAGACGCGCGTCGATCCGCATCTGGCGAACACGCGCTTTGGCAACTTGGCGACCCTGCATGCGTGGACCAACCGCGACTGGGCTTGGGAGGAGGACCGCTTCTGCGTGCGCACGGCGCAGACAGCGAGCCGCTGGCTGGAGGAAAATCGCGGCTGCGAGCCGTTCTTGCTGTGGGTGGATTTTTTCGACGCGCACGAGCCGTGGGACCCACCGGAACATCTCGTGGGCCGCTACGACTCATCGGGATACGACGGCCCGCCGATGATCCACCCGAACTACGGCCCGGCGACCGCCTATACCCAAGAAGAGCTGGCCAATCTCCAAGCTCACTACGCGGCTGAGATTTACTTGGTCAACAAGTGGATCGGCTACGTGTTGGACAAAATTGAAGAGCTCGGGCTATTCGACAACAGTGTGGTGGTCTTTACCTCGGATCACGGCATGTTCGTCGGCGAGCACAACCGCACGGGCAAGTCCAACATCCACGCTGAGGACGAGCGCGTCTGGCCCCTGTACGAAGAGATCAGCCACATCCCGCTGATGATCGCCGCCCCCGAGGTCGCGGGCGGACGGCGGGTGAGCGCATTGACGCAATCCGTGGATTTGCTGCCGACGCTGATGGCTTTAGCTGGCGTGGAAAAGAGCGACCTAGCGATGCACGGGCACTCGCTCGTGCCGCTGTTGACCGGATCGGCAGCGTGGCCGCGGCAGTACGCCTTCAGCTCGACCTTTATCCGCAATGGCGGGCCGACCGTGACCGACGAGCGCTGGACCTACCTGGCGTATGGGGAGCACGGCGGCGCGCCCGAGCTGTACGACATGCAGGCCGACCCTCAGCAGCAGCAGAATGTGATCGGTGAGCATCCGGCGGTGGCACAGCGGATGCAAAAGGCGCTGGTGGACTTTCTCGACGAGGTGGAGACGCCCGAGGAAAATCGCGCGCTGCTGGGGCCGGTCGGCGGGCCGGATTACGCTAGCCCGTGAAGAGGTCGAAGATGTGGCCAAGGCGCGACCGCGCTAGGGGATGGACTGGATTTTTGCCGGGGAGAGGAAGAGGAGGGGGATAGTCTACAGGTGTTTTTGTGTTACTCAGTGGCGCGCTGTGGGGGCGAACAGCGCGTCACTCCTCTACGTCGGCAAGCACTTCTTCAAGGGTCCACAAACGCTCGGCGTCAGCGATTAGGGCTTCGACGATGAGGGGATGAGCCTTGATGGTACGCGAGTCGATAAACTCGAAACTGGGCTGGCCACGCCCGAGCATTCCCCGATCCTCGATCACGATGATCTCGTCTGGGGCACCCGAGGCTTCTACGTGGCGATACAGTGGCATGTTGTCGCTCCTTGTCAACAGATTTTCTGTAGCTTAGACGCCGGTGGTGGAGAATAGTTGCAGTTATGTTTATGGGGCGCGGATAAATTTTCTTTAATCCATTAAAACAAATACTTAGAGCATCGTGTGTCCTTTCATCCACCGCTCAATGTAGGCGGCCGTCTCATCGGGGTATTCGAGGTGGGGCGCGTGTCCGCAATTGGGGAAGACGTGCAGGTCGGCGCGGGGAAGTGCGGCGACGAAGCGCTGGGCCGAGCGCACCGGTAGGACGCGGTCCTGCTGTCCCCACAAGACCAAGGTCGGGCAGGTGATGTCGCCAAAGCGCCGGTGGAACGTTGCTATGTCGGGGGGGACGAGGTTCCGCGCTGAGTAGTGGTAGGCATACGCGGCGTTGGGCGTCTCGAGTGCGGCGCGGGCGACCGTTGCGAGTTCGGGGGGGATTTTGCGGCGGTCGTGGAAGCAGCGCCGGAAGGTGCGCCAAGTAGCCAAACCCAACAGGCCGGATGCGCGGGCCAAGGCGTGGAGCGGGGCATGGGTCAGCAGCTTGCCCGGATAGCTGCCGAGGGTGCGCACGTGCACGGGGAGTTGGTGCGGGTAGCCGGCCGCGTCGATGAGCACTAGTCCGCGCACTTTGGCCGCGAGCGCGGGAAAGTCGAGGTACAGGCGCAGGGCCAAGCCTCCGCCGAGCGAATTGCCCAAGAGGATTACGTCGTCCAAGTCCAGTGCGGCGATAAAGGCCGCGAGGTAGCCAGCCTGCATGTCGGGTGAGTAGCGCTCGTGCGCCGGGCGGGCGGCAAAGGTCGGCTTGCTGCTGTGCCCGTGGCCGATCAAGTCGGGTGCGATGATGCGGCGGTCGGGAAGGCGGGCAACCAAGCGGAACCACGTGGCTTTGTTGTCAAAGACGCCGTGTAGCAGCACCAACGGGGGGTGGTCCCCGCCGCCATTGTCGAGATACGCCATTTCGACTTGGTCGGCGAGGGCGAGGCGGTATTCGGCAAAGCCGGGGAAGAGGGGCGAGGATGGAGAAGAAATGGGCTGCATAGGATATATGAAGAAGCATATTTGTCTGGTAAAATTCAACTTGAGGCAGCCCTAGCTTATCTTGATGAATGCAGCACCGCGGTCTCGGGAGGTACGCCACTTTACTGCCGAACAGTTGGGCTGTCGGCCAATCGGGACGCACGCCGCCGCGCTTGGTCATCCGCGAAGTGATGGCTGGCACCCTCTTGGCCGCGCCCGAAGCCGTATCCTGCCCAGAGAGCACGCCTGAGATCCGCATTCACTTCCAGGGCATTAGCTTCCGCACCGGCGCGGGGCAGATGCGCTACAGCCATCGGCTGTTAGGCCACGGTCCAGCGGAACAATGGAGCGCGTTTACGGCCGCCGATACGGTCGCGTACAATGCCTTACCGGTGGGCGAGTACCTGGATGATCTATGGCGAGCGGGGCGCGGCGCATTTGTTGGGCATGAGCCCAGAGAAGCTGCGCTATCGCATGAGGAAGTACGGGTTGCGCCGACCGAAGAAGTCGTAGGCGACCAACACGGAAAGTCGTGGAAAATCCACGAAATACCGTGAAGATTCCACGAAAAAACGTGGGAAACCTTGCACCGACGGCTGAGACTGCGCATCGTAGAAAGGCTCGTCTCATGTTTTAAGTGTTATGTTTTTCAAGCCTTTAGGGTATTCCTAAAGGCTTTTTTGTCGGCGGCCGTGTTTTTGGCACGGAATGTGCATATATTCCTCCGTAGGCACCCCATTCCTAACCTTCTGAAACGAGCCACGTTATGAACTATCGATCTCTACTGATCGCCTGCTTGGCAACGTTGGGGATACGACAGGGGCAAGGATGGGTCGTAAGTGCCCTCGCGGGGCTTGTGATTCTCTTCGGCGCAAGGGGCTCCGCAGCCGACACAGAGTGCCCGTACACTTGGACCGTGTGCAGTGCCGGCTCCGATTGTGCGTCGGCAGAGGGGATGTATCGCTATTGCACCTATGGTTTGGACGCGGACTGCAACTTCTACACAGTGGATTGCTGGAACTCCTCCACTCCCTGTTCGGAGGCCGACCAAGGGATCGCACCCGCTGTGCTGACCCGAAAGGTTGATTGCGATAACGATAACCGGTGGTGCGGCGCAGGAAGGGACTCGACCAAGCCGTACCGATACTGTATCAACTACTACAAAGCAAACGGCGACGTTTTTGGGACAGAAGCATGCGAGTGTTCCTCCACCCCCTGTTCAGAGGCCGAGCCGGAGACCGCGACCGCGTTCACAGGGCCGACCAATGCTTGCTTCAATCAAGAGACTGAGTGCGATAACCGCTGGTGCGAGGGGAGGGACTCGACCAAGCCGTACCGATATTGCACTAATTACTATAACGCAGAAGGCAACATTTTTTGGCGACAATGCGAGTGCTCTTCCACCTCTTGTTCGGAGGCCGAGCAGGATCAGATGACCGCCGTGCAGACATTGGTGGAAGCGCGGCCGGCGCAGCATCGGCTGTGCGATGCCTATCCCAATCCGTTCAATCCCGCGATGGTGATTCCTCTTGATTTGGCGACGGACGAGGAACGGGTCCACTTGGCACTCTACAACGTGTTGGGTCATCGGGTGCGGCAGTTGTGGCACGGGCCGCTTGGGGCGGGTAGCCATCGGTTTGTGTGGGATGGCCGCGACGAGCAGGACAAGGCCGTGGCTGCCGGAGTGTATATCTATAAGGTCGAGGTGGACGGACAGGTGGAAGCGAAAAAGACGACCAAGCTGCCATAAGGAATGATTGAAAATGGCGTGTGGAAGAGTCCTCAAAACTCACCGAAAGGAATTTCCCATGAAAACGCGAGTTGTACATCAAACCCGTCTCGTGTTAATCGCCTGCTTGATAGCTTTTGGCCTGCCGGGTAGCAGCTATTCCCAAGGGGGTAGCAGCTATTCCAAAGGGCTACCAAGCTGGGTTACTAGTGTGGCGTATTCACCAGACGGGGACGTAGTAGCCACTGGGAATTTCGACGAAAGGGTTCGTCTTTGGGATGTGGCGACGGGTAAACTCCTCAACACACTTACAGGGCATACGTATTTGGTCTGGGATGTGGCGTATTCACCGGATGGGAGCAGGCTGGTCAGTGGGAGTTTCGACGAAACGGTTCGTCTTTGGGACTCAAAGACGGGTGAACTTCTCAACACGCTTAGAGGGCATAGGGATAACGTCTTTAGCGTATCGTATTCGCCGGGAGGGGACGCAGTGGCTAGTGGGAGTCTCGACAAAACGATACGTCTTTGGGACACGACAACAGGTGAACTTCTCAATACGCTTACAGGGCATAAAGAGAGTGTCCTGAGTGTTTCATACTCGCCGGATGGGAGTAGGCTGGTCAGTGGGAGTTCCGACGAAACGGTTCGTCTTTGGGACGTAAAGACGGGTGAACTCCTCAACACGCTTAGAGGGCACACGCATGGTGTCGTGAGTGTTTCATACTCGCCGAATGGGCGCAGGCTGGTCAGTGGGAGTCGAGATCGAACGATACGTCTTTGGGATGCGACGACGGGTGAACTCCTCAATACGCTCGAAGGGCTAGGTCATTTCGGTAAATGTGGTGATGGTTTGGCGTATTCACCGGATGGAGGCATGTTGGTCAGTACTAATGACCACACGATCCATCTTTGGGATGCGGCGACAGGCGAACTCCTCAATACGCTCGAAGGGCGTGCGGACTTCGTGGCGTATTCACCGGATGGTCGCACGTTGGCCAGCGCCACGGGTCAATCCTACTTGGTGCGTTTCTGGGACATAGCGTCTTATGTCGACGGGAAGCCGACGGCTACGGCGGAGACCTCGTGGGGGCAGATCAAGAGGCATTTGCGAGACCGTACCGGCAACTAAGGAGACGAAGCGATGAACAGGCTGCGTGAATTTATCGGCTCGTCCAGCGGCTTGGCTCCGATTCGGCTGGGGCTGAGTGTCCTCGCGGGGCTTGCGGTCCTGATCGAGATCAACAAAGCCGAAGCCGACCCGGTGTGCTTGACGCCTACTTGCCTGATTGGGATCAATAAAGCCGAAGCCAACAGGTTGTGCCCGACGCCGACGCCTACTTGCATACCGTGCCCGAACACTTGGATTCAGTGTTTCGACTGTAGCGCCAACTCCGAGCATCCAATTTGCGCGCGGGCAGATACAGATCCAGTGGAGCCGGAGGCGAAATACCTCTACTGCATCTATGCCTTGGACGCGGACTGCTCCTTCTACATAAAAAACTGTTGGTACTCGTCCACGCCCTGTTCGGAGGCCGTGCCAGAGTGGGTGCTGACGGCCGCGACCAGTCAAGATACTGGTTGCTGGTACTCCGACGAGTGCGCAGAGTTTAACTCGACCGAGCCGTACCGGCACTGCACTACGTACCACTTCAACGACGACATGTGGTGGCGAAGTTGTCTCTGCTCCTCCACCCTCTGTTCGGAGGTCAAGCAGGCGATGCCGACCGCCGTGCTGACACCGTCAGCGGGCCAACCAGTGCAGCATCGACTCGGCACTGCCTATCCCAATCCGTTCAATCCCGCGATAGTCATTCCCCTCGATCTGGCCACCGACGAGGAACGGGTCCACTTGGCACTCTACAACGTGTTGGGTCATCGGGTGCGGCAGTTGTGGCACGGGCCGCTTGGGGCGGGTAGCCATCGGTTTGTGTGGGATGGCCGCGACGAGCAGGGCAAGGCCGTGGCGGCCGGAGTGTATATCTATAAGGTCGAGGTGGACGGACAGGTGGAAGCGAAAAAAACGACCAAGCTGCCATAAGGGATGAAGTCTAACCTTCTGAAAGGAGATGCATTATGAACTATCGATTTCTATTGATCGTCTGCTTGGCAACCTTGGGGCTGGCCGTCGCTGGCTGGGGGCAAGCCGACGCTGAGGATGTTGAACTGTCGGCGGGGATTGAACAAGCGGTGACGAGCAGTGGTGAGGGGGCTTGGGTCGTCGGGGCCATACGCCGCCTGACTGACTACTCGTCCAGCTACAGTTCTCCCACTTGGTCTCCCGATGGTCAGCACATTGCCTTCGGGTTTGAGCGCGACGGCAGGGCTAAGATTTACGTAATAGGTTCGGATGGGAGCAACTTCCGCCGCCTGACCGACCACCCAGCTTGGGCCGCGCTTCCCACTTGGTCTCCCGATGGCCAGCACATCGCCTTCGTGTCCGAGCGCGGCGTCAGCGATATTTACGTGATAGGCTCGGATGGGAGCGACCGCCGCAACCTGACCAACGACTCGCATTGGGACTGGTCTCCGTCTTGGTCTCCGGATGGCCGACACATCGCCTTCGTGTCCCGGCGCGGTAGCTACGGCAAGGCTGAGATTTACGCGATAGGATCGGATGGGAGCAACTCCCGCCGCCTGACCGACCACCCGGAGCAGGTCGAGTCTCCGTCTTGGTCTCCGGATGGTCGGCACATCGCCTTCGTGTCCGAGCACGGCGGCAGGGCTGGGATTTACGTGATGGGATCGGATGGGAGCAATCCCCGCCGCCTGACGGACCACTCGGCCGACGATAGGGCTCCGTCTTGGTCTCCCGATGGTCGGTACATCGCCTTTGAGTCCGAGCGCTACGACAGGGCCGAGATTTACGTGATGGGATCGGATGGGAGCAATCCCCGCCGCCTGATAGACCACTCGGCCAACTACAGGTCTCCGTCTTGGTCTCCCGATGGTCGGTACATCGCCTTTGAATCCAACCGCGACGGCGACTGGGGGATTTACGTGATGGACATCGCGTCTTATACCGATGGGGAGCCGACGGCTGTGGCCGAGACCTCGTGGGGACGGGTCAAATCGCTGCTTTCAGCCCCATGACATACATCTAACCTTCTCATTCATCCTTCTGAAAGGAGCCACGTTATGAACTATCGATCCCTACTGATCGTCTGCTTGGCAACGCTGGGATTGGCCGTCGCTGGGTGGGGGCAAGCAGATGGTAAGATAGCATTTATCTCCGACCGCGAGGGGCACCGCTTTGACGTGTGGATCATGAATGCGGATGGGAGCGACCCCGTAAATCTGACCAAAGGGCGGGATTGCGCTAGCCCGGCTTGGTCTCCAGACGGCACGAAAATCGCCTATATCGGCGACGTTTTTGACGATGATCGGTACGGTGGGGAGATTTGGGTGATGGATGCCGACGGCGGCAATCCACAGCAGCTAACAGACGATTCCGTCGATGGACTATTGCTTTCGTGGTCTGCAGACGGGCGTAGCATTTACTATACCGTCTATACCCCGCCGGATACGGACAATCGGAGGGACGGTCCTGATACGTTCGTTATGGTGCTGGACGGTAGTGGCTCCTTGTCCGTGGACTGGAGAGAGGCACCCCACTTCCGCCGCTCTAGCCTTTCCCCGGACGGGACCAAAGAAGCTTTCATCGTGCTACGCGACAAAGGGGACGCAGGGAAACCCGCCCGCCTCTACATCAGCGATGCTGGTGAAGATGAGCACTCGGTTATTCCCCTGCCTAGCTTACCCCGGAACGCGACCGTGTCCGACGCCACATGGAGAACTCGCCCTACTTGGGCACCCGATGGCATGAGAATGGCCTTCGCTTCTCTCACTCACCCTCCGCTCATTTGGGCCGTTGATCTAGACGGGGGCAACTTGGTCGAATTGACCAATGGCTTAGGTGGACGCAATCCCGTTTGGCAATCGGTTTCCCCTTCAGCTACTGCTACGAGCGTCGAGTCCCAGTCGTGGGGACGGATCAAATCGCTGCTTTCAACAGGTACTCGTTAGTCGCACCTCGTGCGTAGGGGCGGTGCGGAGCGCAAGCCGTCCCTACGTGCCCTTCTGCACCAACCCCACCCTTCGACTTAGGAGGTAACTATGCACCGCTTTATCGTAGCTATTTTGCTGTTGGCGGCTCCATACGGGGCTTTTGCCTCGCCCGGCGCGTTGTTTGTAGAACCCGACTTTTTTACCCTTGGCCCGGGCATCGGCATGGGGTTCCATGATGATACCGGCGCTTTGGGCGATGTAGATGGCGATGGGGATTTGGATCTCGTGACAGTTTGGAATCGTTGGTCGCCACACGTATATGCAGACGACGGAGCCTCGGGAGAACATTTTCCACACTGGGGCTGGACCGTGGCGTCCAACGACGGCCTGGGTGGCTTGGTCCCCACCCACGACGTCATGCACGGAAAAAGAGAAGCAGGAGAAGGAAGCGCGCCCATCATTAGTATCTGGGGGGACGACTTCGACGGGGATGGACTCTTGGATCTAGCCTTTGAGGAGGGATTGAACCTCGAACTGTGGCACAACCGGGGCGAGGACGGCTTTGCCACCATCCTGCAACTGCCCAATACCGGTTTCGTTGGCCTAGCCGATGGTGAAGGCGACGGCGATGTGGACCTGTTGGTCATGGAGTATGACGACGAGTCATTGGAAAACCACGAGGGGACATCCCAAGCGACCGTGTGGTTCAACGACGGCGACGCAGAGTTTGTCCGCAGCGATCGGTTCACCCTTGACAGCGAGGACAGGCTCTGGCCTAGGCTTTGGTCCGCCGAGCAATCATTGGGAGCGAGAGGGGCCGTGCGCCTGTTATGGATCCGATCGTGCTGGGAGTTCGAAGAGGCTGGACCGATGGGGGTTTGGCTAACCCAGCCGTGGGCGGTCAGCGCGGAGCCGCCGCTTTTTTTTGAGTTCATGGTCAACCCCTGTTACTCCACCCTGCTACAGGTCGGTCGCGATGGACAGGTGGATTTAGTTGGGATCACCGAGCTAACCGCACACACCTACCACGGCTTGGCGTTGTGGCGTCTGGACCCCTCGGGCGCGGTGGCACGCCACACGCTGCTCGGCTCGCAGGTACACGTGCAAGGTCGCCCTCTTGTCAGCGACCTCAACGGCGATGGTCTGCCGGACGTGGCCTTGGTCGATGGCAACTTGGAAACGGGTCCGGCCTTGGTCGTCTTGATCGGCCAGCGCGATGGCGTGCCCGTCCTCGAAGGCCGCTACCGGCTGCCGGGCACAGGCAGCGAGGTGCTCGCCGGTGACCTCAACGGCGATGGGGCCGCCGAGCTGGTCGTGTTGGGGCAGAATGTGGAAGGCGGTCCTGGTGGGGCTTTCGTCTTTATCAACCAGAGCAGTCCGCCCACAGCCGTCGCCATTGAGCAGGCTACGCCGTCGGACTTTGTCTTGGGTGCGAACTATCCCAATCCGTTTAATCCGGCCACGACCATCCCCCTATCGGTGCCTGACGGTGCCGAGGCTGTGGATGTAGCCATCTACAACCTCTTGGGACAGCTTGTGCGCCAAGTGTGGTCGGGGCCGTTGGCGGCGGGCGAACACCGGCTGACTTGGGATGGCCGAGACGGGCAGGGCCGACCCGTCGCTTCTGGAGCCTATTTGTATCAGCTACGCGTGGGCGAGCAGCTACGCACCCGAAAAATGGTCAAGCTCGAATAGCCGATCCGACCGTAAAAAAGAAGGAAAAGAGCGATATCAAATTGCTGTAGGTGGGTCGCGATTTCGTCTGTTTTGTACAGTGCGTTATTACAACGCTTTATCCCATTCCTAACCTTCTGAAAGGAGCCACGTTATGAACTATCGATCCCTACTGATCGTCTGCTTGGCAACGCTGGGGTTGGCCGCTGCAGGCTGGGGGCAAGCCGATGGTAAAATAGCATTTCTCTCCTATCGCGAGGGGTACAATGACGTGTGGATTATGAATGCGGATGGGAGCGACCCCGTGAACCTAACCCAAGGACAGCATTGCGCTAGCCCGGTTTGGTCCCCGGATGGCACGAAGATAGCCTATCTCGACGTTGGTGCCGATTATTCCGGTAGGGATATCTGGGTGCTAGACGCCGACGGTCGCAATCGAAAGCAGCTAACAGACCATATTGAAAAAATAGGCCCTAACAGCGCAGATGACCTGTTTTGGTCTGAAGACGGCCAAAGCATTTACTACTTTGTGTGGGATCGCTCTGAGATGTTTGCCGTGGCACCGGACGGCAGCGGATCCTCACTTGTGGAATGGAGAGGTATGGAATGGAGGGAGGCGGCTTTGATACTCCGCCGCTTCTGGGACCACCGCCATCTTTCTCCAGACGGAACCAAACGAGCATACGTCGGCTTTCTACATGGTGACGAAGATGGTCAAGCTGGTGACGAAGATGGCCAACCCCTCTTCATTATGATCAGTGAAGAACCCCCTGTGATCGGTGAAGACAGGGTCCCGGCCATTTTCCTGTCTGGCCAACCCGTCGATCTCTTTTATCGGGATGTCGGCGATTCTTGGGCCTCTACTGGTTTTCCCCTTACTTGGGCACCCAACAGCATGAAGGTAGCTTTCACTTCATACACCATTTTCAACAGTTCTGGCACTTCTCTCTCCTTTTACCCCGGCACTGGGGAGATTTGGGCTGTTGATATAGACGGGAGCAACTTGGTCAATCTGACCAACGGTTTGGGCGGAGAGTATCCCGTTTGGCAATCGGTTTCCCCTTCAGCTACTGCTACGAGCGTCGAGTCCCAGTCGTGGGGACGGATCAAAGCGCTGCTTTCAACGGGTGCCCGTTAATCGTGTCTCGTGCGTAGGGGCGGTGCGGAGCGCAAGCCGTCCCTACGCGCCCTTCCGCACCAATCCTGCCTTGTCGGTCCACAAGCCCCGAAAAAGTCGTAGGCGGCCAACACGGAAAGTCGTGGCAAGCCTTGCGCTGGCGGCTGAAGCTGCGCATCGTAAAAAGAATCATCTCATATTTTGAGTGTTATGTTTTTCAATCCTTTAGGGTCCTCCTAAAGGATTTTTTATTGGCGGTTGTATCTTAGGGTAGGTCATGTGTTAAAGGCCGGGACCTCCCAATCGTCGGAAGGACGCGTATGAGCGACATCTCCTTTGAGCATGTGTTGAGCAGCCAGTACACGGTTTTTGATGGGCTGGCTGGGATGCACGTGGAGGACATCTACCAAGATCGCCAGGGCTTTCTCTGGATTGCCACGGCCGACGGCGGCGTCAGCCGGTTCGACAGCGCCCGGTTTGATACGTTTGGGCTCAAGGACGGTCTGCCCAATCTGACGGTCATGGCCATTGCCGAGGAAGCAGACGGGCGGCTTTTGTTCGGCACGTTCGGCGGTGGGATCGCCGCGTACGACGGACGCGGCTTTCAGGTGTACACCACCGAGCACGGCTTGCCTTCCAATGAGATTGTGGGTCTGCAAGCTCAGCCGGATGGCTCGATTTTGGCGTTGACCGGCGCAGGCGTGGCGTGGTTTGCCGAGGGCCGCTGCATGAAGTGCATAACCGACGTTGGTGGCCAACGGTTGGGGCGAGTGTACGATATGGTCACCGACGCGGCTGGTACCACTTGGCTGGCGACTTGGGACCAAGGTGTCCTCAGCTTGGATGGACGGCGCATGGGTGTCAGCGACCGAGCAATCCAAGATCCTTGGAAATTTGCTCAAGATCCCTCCGGCCATCTGTGGACCGCCTTCCATTATACGGGTAGCGAAGCCTTGATCGGCCGCTACAATCCACATAACGAGCAGTTCGCACTCATTAACGTGGGCAATAGAGCTGAGAGGGCTGCACAAAATGGGACGCGGCACATTCGAGTTGACGGGAGGGGTTGGCTCTGGCTGACCCACCGGGGCGTGATCTGCTACGACGGGCAGGAGTGGTACCACCTTTCCGCCTCCTTGCCGGACATTGACTTTTCGGATACGCGCCTGAGCTACGAGGACCGCGAGGGCAATATCTGGATCGGGCTTTGGGGCGGCGGGCTGATTTTTTGCGACCTAGCCAGCATCCGCCGCTACACCGAAGCCGACGGCCTACCCGACCACGAGATTCGTCGTTTGGGAGAAGACCATGAGGGTCGGATGTGGATTGGCACGATGGGGGGCATGGCCTGCATGGAAGAGGGCCAAATTCTCCCGGTAGGAACTCGTGAAGTCGTCTCGGCGATGGTGGTGGATGGTCAGGGACAGGTTTGGAGCGGTGGAGACACTGGCCAAGTGTATAGGTGGGAGGGCCAAACGCCGCAAGCGATCTCTGTGGCCGAAGAGGCCCACTTCGGAGAAGTCTCCGGGCTGTGCGAGGATGGGCAAGGGCGTATATGGGTCGGCATTTTCCGGGGCTGCTTTGGCTTTGGCTGGATAGAGGAAAATTGCTTCACCCCCTTCGACGAATGGTTAATCGACGAGTGCCATGCCCTGCTGCAAGACCAAAACGGAGTATTCTGGGTTGGTTTCTACGGAAGAGTGCCGGCACTCTACTGTTACGAGAATGGTCGTTTCCACCCGGCGGATATGGCCGAAGCAGAGTCTATCGCCTATGTCAACGTTTTGTGGGAGCACCAAAACACCCTATGGGTGGGTACGGCCAAGGGGCTGTTCGCCCTTGATCTCTCGTCGCGGGAGGTGCGCCACTTTACCGCTGAACAGTTTGGGCTGTCGGCTAATGGCATCTTGGCGCTGACCTCCGACCCGCAGGGCAATATCTGGATAGGCACCAGCGGCGGCGGGATCCTCCGCTACGACGGCGAGACCTTCCAAAGCATCCGCTTGGGGCCATCTGCCCTCGAAAATAAGGTCGAAGCCGTCCTGTGCGACCGTCGCGGTCGGATGTGGTTTGGGACGCGGGCGGGGCTGGTCGCCTACCAGCCGGGACACACCCCGCCGCGCTTGGTCATCCGCGAGGTTATGGCCGGTACCCGCTTGGCCGCGCCCGAAGCGGTATCCTGCCCAGAGAGCACGCCTGAAATCCGCATTCACTTTCAAGGCATCAGCTTTCGCACTGGCGCGAGGCAAATGCGCTACAGTCATCGCCTTTTAGGCCACGATCCCACGGAACAGTGGAGTTCGTTTACGGTCGCCGATGCGGTCGCGTACAGCGCCTTGCCAGTAGGCGAGTACCGCTTTGAGGTGCGGACGATGGACCGCGATGGTCTGCTGTCCGAGGTATCCTGTTTGGAGGTCCATGTTTTACCTGATGCCAAAACCGAACGCATCCACGCCCTTGAAAACGCACTGCGAGCCACTGACCACGTCGTGCATAGCGAGAGCTGGGCTATGCGCCAAGTGCTGGAACAGACCGTGCGCGTCGCCGAGACCGCGATGACCGTGCTCGTGCTGGGCGAGACCGGCACGGGCAAGGGCTTACTGGCGCAGACCATCCACGAAACAAGCACTCGCCGCAAGCGGCCCTTTATCCGCGTCAATTGCGGGGCGCTGCCGGCCGGGTTGGTCGAAAGCGAGTTATTCGGCCATGAGAAAGGGGCCTTTACCGGGGCGGCGGGCCGTCAGCTTGGGCGCTTTGAACTGGCCGATGGCGGCACGCTCTTTTTGGACGAAATCGGCGATTTGCCGTTGGAGTCTCAGCGGGTGCTGCTGCACATCTTAGAGGAGAATGCCCTGACCCGCGTCGGCGGCGAGCAT
Source organism: Candidatus Latescibacterota bacterium (assembly GCA_965217585.1). GTDB lineage: Bacteria > Latescibacterota > UBA2968 > UBA8231 > UBA8231. Next base: position 6,843,316 of record OZ244561.1, on the reverse strand, counting down.
TCTGTAAGCGTGGATGTGCGGGTCATTGCGGCGACTAACCGCGACTTGCGGCAGGCCATCGAGGAAGGCACGTTCCGCGAAGACTTATTCTACCGCCTGAGCGTTTTTACGTTAGAGCTTCCGCCGCTGCGGCAGCGGCAAGAGGATATCCCGGCTTTGGCGGCGCATTTTGCGGAGCGATATGCTCAGCACCTGCGGCGGCCGGTGCCGACGATAGACGAGGGGGTGATCGGGCACTTGCAGGCGTATGCTTGGCCGGGGAATGTGCGCGAGTTGGAGCACCTGATCAATAGGGCGGTTTTGTTGTGTGAGGACGGGGTAATACGCGTTGGTGATTTGCTGCTGCCGTCGGTTGGTCGGCGGGCTGGGGCTGGGGTGGCACCAGCGGTAGTGGTCGGCGCAGGCTTGGACGAAAAGCAGCAGCTTGTGGAGGCGCTGCAGGCGACCAACTGGATGATCTATGGCGAGCGGGGTGCGGCGCATTTGTTGGGCATGAACCCGGAGAAGCTGCGCTATCGCATGAGGAAGTACGGGTTGCGCCGACCGAAGAAGTCGTAGGCGGCCAACACGAAAAATCGTTCAGATTGCACGAAAAATCGTGTAAAACCTTGCGCCGACGGCTGAGGCTGCACTTCGTAAAAAGACTCGTTTCATATTTCAAGTATTATATTTTTCAATCCTTTAGGGTATTCCTAAAGGATTTTTTGTCGGTGCTCGAGTTTTTGGCACGAAATGTGCATATCATAATTATAGAATAGATCTCTTATGCAAGGAGGCACGTTATGAACTATCGCTCCCTACTGCTCGTCTGCTTGGCAACGCTGGGGCTAGCCATCGCTAGCTGGGGGCAAACCGACGGTAAAATCGCATTTACCTCGTGGCGCGAGGGGAACAATGACGTGTGGATTATGAATGCGGATGGGGGCGACCCCGTCAACTTAACCCAAGGCCGGCATGCTTATTGCGTTGACTTGGTTTGGTCTCCGGATGGCACGAAGATCGCCTATTTCGCCTTTAGTGTCGATCTCGATTCCGCCTGGGTCGATTATTCCGTTGCCGATATCTGGGTGATGGACGCCGATGGCGGCAATCCGCAACCAGTGGCATCTCTAACACCGCCCAGATCTGTGGCATCTCTAACACCGCCCAGATCTGAGGAGCTTTTTTGGGCTGAAGACGGAAGTAGCATTTACTACTACGTGCAGTATCCCCGCTATGAACTGTTCGTTGTGGCACTGGACGGCAGTGGCTCTTCACCCGTGGACTGGAGGGAGGCGGCTGGGATAGTCCGCCGTTTCCTCGATCGCGGTCGCTCTCCAGACGGAACCAAACGAGCAAGTGTCGTGTTGCAGGACGACGAGGGCAATGCCTACCTACGCCTAGTTATCTTCGCTCCCACTGAGGGGCCACAGCCTTCTGACCAGATAGAAGATTTATGGGATGTTCCCCTTCCCGATCTACCCTATCAACAAGCTGAACTTGAACCCGGCTGGTCTAAAGTGGATCTCCACCCTACTTGGTCGCCTGACAGCATGAGAATCGCCTTCACTGCCAATAACGAGCAAGGGTACATGGGAGTTTGGGTTGTTGATATAGACGGGAGCAACTTGGTCAATCTGACCAACGGTTTGGACGGAGCTAATCCCGCTTGGCAACCAGTTTCCCCTTCTGCTACTGCGACGAGCGTCGAGGTTCAGTCGTGGGGACAGATCAAAGCGCTGCTTTCAACAGGTACTCGTTAATGGCTGCGACGAGGTCGGCAAGGGGGTGGTAGCCGGAGTATATCTCTATCGCTTTGAGGTAGATGGGCGAGCGGAAACCAAGAAGACGACCAAGTTGCCTTGAGGGGTGGGGCCAACTACGCAGTCTTACCGGAATGTTCTCTATGGAGGGGATGTCATGTCGAAGTTCTCCGTTGTTGTATGCGTGATACTATGGAGCGGTCCTGTCGCGGCGATCACTTGGGAGTTCGACGACGGGACGACGCAAGGGTGGTCTGCCAGAGAAGCTTTTTTGTCGGGTGGTACGCGTGAAACCCACCTGTTTCCAGGGGAGGTCGAAGCGGGCGTGTGGAGGATTGCGGTCGCGCCCTCCGTCACCAAGAGTTTCTACCCTTGGCCGAGTGTCGAATTGGTTTCTCCTACCATTGGGTACGATTCGGGTCTGTTCGACCAAGTCCGCATCCGGTTCCGCATCGTCTCTACGGTCGTTCATGGTGGTTTTTGGATGGAGTGGACTAACGAGCACAACATGGGGGATTCGGAACAGCTACCTAGCGACCGGTCAATCTCCTCCGGAGAAACAGTCGATATCTCCCCCGAGTGGCAGGAAGTAATGTTCTCGTTGGCGGGTCAAGACAATTGGGAGGGCTGGTTAAAAGATATTCAGCTCAGTTTTTCAAGAGGCCCGTCGGCAGAGATGGTCGAATGGCTTGAGATCGACTGGATTGAGTGACCGGTGAGGAAGAGCTCGCACAGGGAGAACTGCCTCCGCCACCCGTAGAGTATTTTCGCTTTGATCGGGCCGGACTTTTTGCCCCGCCGGTTTTCTATCCGATTGCGCGGGGTATCGGGGGAGAATTGGCGAGTGATGTGGCTGGTGCCTTGATGGATTTGGATGGAGATGGCGACCTAGACCTTTTCGCCTTCTTTTATCACACAGATTATACCCGGGGGACGTCTGAGCATAAAGCTGGATGGCTGATGGCACTCAATGACGGACAAGGTGCCTTGGAACTGGGGCCTATAGAGGTAGAGGCCACAGGCGACTTCTTAACAGTGGTCCATAGGTCATACTTAGGTGTGGTAGGTGCTGATTTGACCGGCGATGGCCGAGACGAAATCGTGAGATATCCCCGCTGGGATGGGGAGGAGGAGGAGATGATAGAAGTTTGGTCTATCGGGCCGGAACTCCAAGTCGAGGTGTTGGTACAGATCGAGGATAGCTGGCTCGTGGCTGTGGTTGATTGGAATGACGACGGCCGGGGTGAATTATATGTAGAAGATATTGCTTCTGGAGAAGGCGAAGTATGGTATATAGAACAGGGCGTATGGACTTACGAGGAGGTGGAGATCGACGACCTTATCGGCGAAGGGTCATTACTAGACATATTGTGGCCGAACACGCTGATTGTGGGAGGCGAAGAAATGGTAGATTTTGACGGCGATGGGCAGATGGATTTCGTCACAGAGTTCACACGCGATCCATTTGAAGATCGCAGGGGGCTGGTCTTGAAGAAGAGCGCCGGAGGCGGCCTAGAAGTCGCGGAGGTATTATATGATGATCGGCTGTTCCTCCGCTCGTCGGTGATGGTGCGTGATCTAAACGCCGATGGGGTTGAGGACTGGGTGTTTATTGGCGGAGATCGCGCTTCGGGCTTTGGGGTGTTCGTCGAGTGGGGTGGGGGTGTCCATCCTACCCAACAAGGGGAGCGGCATCGTCTGCCAGGAAGTGGTACACATGTACTCTCCGGGGATATGGATAGCGACGGCGATCTCGACTTGGTCGTGTTAGATCCGATCTTGGGCGGGGTGTATGTGCTCAAGAGTTCGCTGAGCGAGCAGCCGACGGCAGTGCAGACGCCGACGACAGTTCGACCGGCCCAGTATCGGCTCGGCGACAGCTATCCCAATCCGTTCAATCCCACAATGGTGATTCCCCTCGATTTGGCGACAGACCAAAAGCAGGTCTCCTTGACACTCTACGACGTGTTGGGTCGTCGGGTGCGGCAGTTGTGGCAGGGGCCGCTTCAGGCGGGTAGCCATCGGTTTGTGTGGAATGGCCGCGACGCGGCGGGGAAGGCAGTAGCCGCCGGAGTGTATATCTATCGGGTCGAGGTGGCCGGACAGGTGGAAGCGAAAAAGACGACCAGGCTCCCATAAGGAGAGAGGTTTTTTAGTTGTTAAAAGGAAAGACCGATGAATCCATATATGAAAGGAGCTACGTTATGAGCTATCGATCCCTACTGATCGCCTACTTGGCAACGCTGGGGCTAGCCGTCGCTGGCTGGGGGCAAGCCGACGGTAAAATAGCATTTCTCTCCTATCGTGAGAGACCTTCCGACGTTTGGATTATGAATGCGGATGGGAGCGCCCCCGTCAACTTAACCCAAGGCCGGCATCGGCATTGCGTTAACTTGGCTTGGTCACCGGATGGCACGAAGATCGCCTATCTCGCCTTTGACGATTATTTCGATTCCGATGGTGTCATCTGGGTCGATTATTCCCAAGGTGCCATCTGGGTGATGGACGCCGACGGCGGCAATCCGCAACAAGTGGGATATCTAGTAGATCCCGGACATGGGGAGTTCTTTTGGGCTGAAGACGGGAGTCGCATTTACTACTATAGGAGGTCCCGCAATGAACAACTGTTCGTGGTGGAGTTGGACGGCAGTGGCTCCTCACCCGTGGATTGGAAGGAAGGGGCTGGGATAGTCCGCCGTTTCCTCGATAATCGCGGTCGTTCTCCAGACGGAACCAAACGAGCAGAAGTCGTGTTGCAGGACGACGAGGGCAATGCCTACCTACGCCTAGTTAGCTTCGCTCCCAGTAAGGGGCCGCAGCCTTCTAAACAGATAGAAGATTTCTCGGAGATTCTCCTTCCCGATCTACCCTATCAACAAGCTGAACTTGAACCCGGCTGGGAGAGAATAGCTGACCCAACTACTTGGTCGCCTGACAGCATGAGAATCGCCTTCTCTGCCGCTAGCGAGCAAGGGGACAAGGAGGTTTGGGTTGTTGATATAGACGGGAGCAACTTGGTCGAATTGACCAACGGCTTAGGTGGACGCGAACCCTCTTGGCAGCCGACGACCCCGGCTGCGACGAGCGTCGAAACCCAGTCGTGGGGACATATCAAATCGCTGCTTTCAGTCCCATGACATACCTTTAACCATCTTATTCATAGCCTTTATGCAAGGAGGCATGTTATGAACTATCGATCCATACTGATAGTCTGCTTGGCAACACTGGGGCTGGCCGTCTCAGGCTGGGGGCAAGCCGACGGTAAAATAGCATTTCTCTCCTATCGCGAGGGGTACAATGACGTGTGGATTATGAATGCGGACGGGAGCAACCCCGTGAACCTAACCCAAGGACAGTATTGCGCTAGCCCGATTTGGTCTCCGGATGGCACGAAGATCGCCTATCTCGACGTTGGTGCCGATTATTCCCGTAGGAATTATTCCGGTAGGGACATCTGGGTGATGGACGCCGACGGCGGCAATCGAAAGCAGCTAACAGACCATATTAAAAAAATAGGTCTTAATAGCGGAGAAGACTTGTTTTGGTCTGAAGACGGCCAAAGCATTTTCTACTTTGTGTGGGATCGCTCTGAGCTGTTCGCCGTGGCACCGGACGGCAGCGGATCTTCACTTGTGGAATGGAGAGGTGTGGAATGGAGGGAGGCGGCTTTGATAATCCGCCGCTTCTGGGACCATCGCTATCTTTCTCCAGACGAAACCAAACGGGCATACGTCGGCGTGCTGCATGGTGACGAAGAGGGCCAAGCTGATGACGAAGAGAGCCGGGATCTATTCATCCTGATCCGTGAAGAACCTGCTATGATCGGTTCAGACGAGGTCACGGTCATGCTCCCGTCCGGCCAACCTGTTGATTCCTTTTTTAGGGATGTGGATGTCGGCTATTCTTGGGCCTCTACTGCTTTTCCCATTACTTGGGCACCCAACAGCACGAGGGTAGCCTTCACCTCATACACCATTTTCAACAGTTCTGGCACTTCTTACTCCTATTACCCCGACACGGGGGAGATTTGGGCTGTCGATATAGACGGGAGCAATTTGGTCAATCTGACCAACGGTTTGGGCGGAGAGTATCCCGTTTGGCAACCTGTCGTCCCTTCTACTACTGCGACGAGCGTCGAGTCCCAGTCGTGGGGACGGATCAAATCATTAATCTCGCCTCGTCCGTAGGGGCGGTCCTCAAGCCGCTCCTACGCGCCCTTCCGCACCAATCCTGCCTTATCGGTCCACAAGCGCAAAATCCAAAAGTAATCACTACCCGAAAAAGTCGTAGGTCACAGCACAGTCGTGGAAAGCCTTGCGCTGACGGCTGAAGCTGCGCATCGTACCGTCCCCTCGTGCGCTGCTGGTGAAATTCAACTTGAGGCAATCCTAGCTTAGGATCAGATTTAGGACGTCGGCAGTCGTATCTTAGGGATGGGTCCTGTATTAAAGGCCGGGATCTCCCAATCGTCGGAAGGACGCGTATGAGCGACATCTCCTTTGAGCACGTGTTGAGCAGCCAGTACACGGTTTTTGATGGGCTGGCTGGGATGCATGTGGAAGACATCTACCAAGACCGTCGCGGCTTTCTCTGGATCGCCACGGCCGATGGCGGCGTCAGCCGGTTCGACAGTGCCCGGTTTGATACGTTTGGCATCAAGGATGGTCTGCCCAATCTGACGGTCATGGCCATTGCCGAGGAAGCCGACGGGCGGCTTTTGTTCGGCACGTTCGGCGGGGGGATTGCCGCCTACGATGGGCGCAGCTTTCAGGTGTACACCACCGAGCACGGCCTGCCTTCCAACGAGATCGTGGGTCTGCAAGCTCAGCCGGATGGCTCGATTTTGGCGTTGACCGGCGCGGGCGTGGCGTGGTTTGCCGAGGGCCGCTGCATAAAGTGCATAACCGATATTGGCGGCCAACCGTTGGGGCGAGTGTACGATATGGCTACCGACGCGAGCGGTACTACCTGGCTGGCGGCGTGGCGAGGCGTCATCAGCTTGGATGGGCAGCACATGGGTATTGGCAACCGGGTGAGTCAATGGCCCTGGAAATTCGCCCAAGACTCCTCCGGCCATCTGTGGATCGCCTTCCATTTCACTAGTAGCGAGGTCTTGATTGGTCGCTACGATCCACGGGACCAACATCTTGCGTGCATTAACGTGGGCAAGGGCGACGAAGGAGTGGCGCAGAACGGGACGCGGCATGTGCGGGCTGACGAGAGGGGCTGGCTCTGGCTGACCCATCGGGGCGTGATGGTACACGACGGGCAGGAGTGGCATCCCTTTTCTGCTTCTTTGTCGGATATTGACTTTTCGGCTACGCGTCTGACATACGAGGACCGCGAGGGCAATATCTGGATCGGGCTTTGGGGCGGCGGATTGATTTTTTGTGACCCGACTAGTATCCGGCACTACACGGAAGCCGACGGTTTGCCCGACCGCGAGATTTGCCACTTAGGAGAGGACCATAAGGGTCGGATGTGGATTGGCACGATGGGGGGCATGGCCTGTATGGAAGAGGGCCAAATCCGCCCGGTCAAGACGGGGGAAACCATCTCGGCGATGGTGGTGGATGGCCAGGGGCAGGTCTGGAGCGGCGGGGGGGCGGGCAAAGTATATAAGTGGGAGGGCCAAACACCACAAGTGATCGCAGTGCCCGAAGAGACCCATCTCGAAGAAATCGCCGGGCTATGCGAAGATGAGCAAGGGCGTATCTGGGTCGGCACGTCCAATGGCCGCTTTGGCTGGATAGAGGAAAATCGCTTTATCCATCTTGATGAATGCGGCACCGCGCTGCAAGACCAAGACGGGATATTCTGGGTCGGAGCGCTGCTGCAAGACCGAGACGGAGTATTCTGGATCGGTTTATACGGAGTAGTACCGGCACTCTACTGTTACGAGGATGGGCACTTGCGCCCGGCGGATATGGCCGAAGCGGAGTCCATCGCCTATGTCAACGTCTTGCGGGAACACAAAAACACCTTGTGGGTGGGCACGGCCAAGGGGCTGTTCGCCCTTGATCTCTCGTCGCGGCAGGTGCGCCACTTTACCGCCGAGCAGTTCGGGTTGTCGGCTAATGGCATCTTGGCGCTGACCGCCGACTCGGAGGGCCATATTTGGATGGGCACCAGCGGCGGCGGCGTCCTCCGCTACGACGGCGAGACCTTCCAAAGCATCCGCTTGGGGCCATCTGCCCTCGAAAACAAGGTCGAAGCCGTCCTGTGCGACCGTCGCGGTCGGCTCTGGTTTGGGACGCGGGCGGGGCTGGTCGCCTACCAACCAGGGCACACGCCGCCGCGCTTGGTGATCCGCGAGGTGATGGCCGGTACCCTCTTGGCCGCGCCCGAAGCCGTATCCTGCCCAGAGAGCACGCCTGAGATCCGCATTCACTTCCAGGGCATCAGCTTCCGCACTGGTGCTGGACAGATGCGCTACAGCCATCGCTTGGTAGGCCACGGCCCGACGGAACCGTGGAGCGCGTTTGCAGCCGCCAATGCTGTTGCATACAGCGCCTTACCAGTGGGCGAGTACCGCTTTGAGGTGCGGACGATGGACCGCGATGGCCTGCTGTCCGAGGTGGCCGGCGTGGAGATTCAGATCCTCCCCGACGCCAAAACCGAACGCATCCACGCCCTCGAAAACGTACTGCGAGCGACCGACCACGTCGTACATAGTCAGAGCTGGTCCATGCGCCAGGTGTTGGAGCAGACTGTGCGGGTCGCCGAGACGGCGATGACCGTGCTGGTGCTGGGAGAGACCGGCACGGGTAAGGGCTTACTCGCGCAGACCATCCACGAAACAAGCACCCGCCGCAAGCGGCCCTTTATCCGCGTCAATTGCGGGGCGCTGCCCGCCGGATTGGTCGAAAGCGAGTTGTTCGGCCATGAGAAAGGGGCCTTTACCGGCGCAGCTAGCCGTCAACTTGGGCGCTTTGAACTGGCCGATAGCGGCACGCTCTTTTTGGACGAAATCGGCGATTTGCCGTTGGAGTCTCAGCGGGTGCTGCTGCACATCTTAGAGGAGAATGCCCTGACCCGCGTCGGCGGCCAACAGCCTGTGAGCGTGGATGTGCGGGTTATCGCGGCGACCAACCGCGACCTGCGGCAGGCCATCCAAGAGGGCACGTTCCGCGAAGACCTGTTCTACCGCCTGAGCGTTTTCACGCTAGAGCTTCCGCCGCTGCGGCAGCGGCAAGAGGATATACCAGCCTTGGCGGCGCATTTTGCGGAGCGGTATGCCCAGCATCTGCGGCGGCCGGTGCCGACGCTAGACGAGGGGGTGGTCGCACACTTGCAAGCGTACTCTTGGCCGGGGAATGTGCGCGAGCTGGAGCATCTGATCAATCGAGCGGTTTTGCTGTGCGAGGGCGGGGTGATACGCGCGGGCGATTTGCCGCTGCTGTCGGCTGCACGGCGCAGGGATGTGGTGCCACCCGCGCCAGCGGCTGGCGAAGGCTTGGACGAAAAGCAGCAGCTTGTGGAAGCGCTGCAAGCGACTAACTGGATGATCTATGGCGAACGGGGTGCGGCGCGCTTGTTGGACATGAACCCGGAGAAGCTGCGCTACCGCATGCAGAAGTACGGGTTGCGCCGACCGAAGAAGTCGTAGGTGGCGAACACGGAAAGTCGTGGAAAGACACGAAAAATCGTGGACTATCCACGGAAAGCCGTGGAAAGTCTTGTGTGACGGCTGGGGCCACGCATCGTAGGACGCTCCACTACATTATTTTAAGTATCATGTTTTTCAATCCTTTAGGGTCTTCCTAAAGGATTTTTTTGTCGGCGGCCCAATCTTTGGCACGGAATGTGCCTTATATCTCATCAGCCGCGCACCGCGTGGTCCTCCTCAAACCCCAACGGAAGAGGAAATCTGATGAGCGTATATTCCGCAGCCCTAATGGCCCTGATCCTCTGTCTATATGCAACAAGCGCTCAAAGTCAGCCCCGCGCCGCAATCGTCACCGGCGAATTCCACAACCCTCCATCGCGGGAAATCGAGTTCTACTACAAACCCCTACTCGCTCCCGGACCGTCCCAACACCACATCGTTTTGGACGACCAAAACCGCTTTGCCCTTCTCTTGAACATTCCCAAAGGAATTTTCGTCACCGGTGATTACGAAGGCGAGCAACACATCCACTTCCCCTTCTTTTTTGAACCCGGCGATAGCCTGCACGCTGTTGTAACCTTCGCCGAGGTGACGGAAGCCGACTCTGCAGCGGCGGTGGAACCTGACAGTCTGCACAGTGCAGCCGATGAAGCCCCTCCCTCCTACACCTTGACTTTTAGCGGCCGGGGCGCGGAGAACAATCGCTTTTTAGCGGAGTTCTGGCCTCAATATCTTTCCTTCAAACCAGATCATGCGCTGGAGCCCGAGGAGTTTTCACGCCAAATAGAACAGCGACGTCGGGATGAATTTGCCTTGCTAGATGAGGGACGCGAGCAATACGCGCTTTCACCGGGATTCATCGACTATATGACGGCCTGCATCAACTATACGTGGGCCGAACAGATGGCTCTCTATCCGCAGTTTTTGTTTGAAAACGGCGCACTAGTACGCCGCTTCAGTTCCGACCCCTCCGACAGAAGAGCGGTTCCTCCGGACTACTACGACTTCCTGCAAGAAATCCCCTTGATAGATGAAAAGGCTATTGGCGTGCAGGAGTATCGCGGGTTTCTGGAGTACACCCTAGACTTGGATGTGAAGTTGGACAGGCCAATTAGACTTGCCGATTGGTACAAGCTGTCGGGGTTGGGTCTATTGGGGGTATCGAACATTGATAAAGTTGTGGCAAAAATCGAGGAACATCTGTGAGGAAGTCGTCCTTTGGACTTTAGGTATGGAGGTGATGTCATGTTAAAGCTCGCCGTTGTTGTGTGGATTGCGCTGTGGCCCGGCCTCGCCGAGGCGATCATTTGGGAGTTCGACGACGGGACGACGCAAGGATGGGTCGCTAAAGAAATTCATACATCGGGTGGGCCGCCTGAATTTAACCTGTTTCCGGGGGCGGTCGAAGACGGCGTGTGGAAGATCGATGTCTCGCCCTCTGTCACCGGGGATTGGTCTAGTCCGAATGTCGAATTAATTTCTCCCACCATAGGGTACGATTCGCGTCTGTTCGACCAGATCTGGGTCCGATTCCGCACCGTACATCACAGCCCTACAGTCGGTTTCTTTTGGCTTGTTTGGACCAATGACCACAACCTTATATCTCCGGGTAAGGACCCAGATAATCGGTCCAAAAGTCGATTTATGCTTTCAGGACAAAGGGACTTCGTTTACACCACCGAGTGGCAGGAAGTGGAGTTTTCCTTCCTCGGCCGTGACGAGGTCGTATGGGAGGGTCTATTAAGGGATATTCGGCTGAATTTTGTCCTAGATCGGAACGAGGACGACGTGGTTGGGGAGATTGAGATTGACTGGATTGAGTTGAGCGGCGTTGAAGAACTCCTACAGGGTGAACTCCCTCCGCCGCACGTAGAGTACTTTCGCTTTGATGGGGCTGGATTTTTTGCCCCGCCAGTTTTCTATCCGATTGCGCCGGGTATAGGGAAGGGTTATGGACGACAGAGGACCGGCATCTTGACGGACTTGGATGGCGATGGCGATGCAGACCTTTTCGCCTCTTGGGATAGTGAGTTTCCTATGCTGTCTATTGAAGAAAAAAGCGGCTGGACCATGGCCCTCAATGACGGCGATGGCACCTTTGCGACCGTGCGTACAGAGGAGGTCGGCTATGGGCAGATAGAGGTGCTTGGCGGCGATTTGACCGGCGATGGCAAGGACGAAATAGTGACGCATCGACTTACTGAGGCGACGGAGGATGAAGAAAGCGGGCACATGCGTGTCAGTGGACCCGCGACCGAGGTTTGGTCTATCGGGCCGGACCTCCAACTGGAAATGCTTACCGAGATAGATGATCGTTGGCTCAGGGATGTGGCGGATTGGGATGGCGACGGCGATGTCGAATTGTTTGTAATGAAGGATACGTTAGAAGGAAGCATGTTAGAGGTCTGGGATATAGAGAACGGGATGTGGACCTCTTCCGAGGTAGCTGCCGCTGAAAACCATTTGCCCGCTCAGATCGGCGACTTTACGGGCGATGGAATGCTGGAGGTGCTGTGGGTACCGTTCCACGGGCAGGCGAACACGCAGATCGTGAGAGCCTTGGGAGACGAGCTTCAGAGCGGCGAGATATTTGAATTCGATGCCGAGGCAAAGGCGTTAAGGGTGGGCGATTTTGATAACGATGGGCAAGTAGATCTGCTCACGTCGTTCATCCGCACGCGAAACGAAGGTCTCAAGGGCTTGGTCGTACGGAAAGGGGGAACCGGAGGCATAGTAGAAGAGGCGGTTCTATACGACGAGCGGCTGTTTCTGAACTCGCCGGTGATGGTGCGCGACTTGGACGCCGACGGGGTAGAGGATTGGGTGTTTATCGGCGGAGACCGCGCCTCGGGCCTTGGGGTGTTTGTCGAATGGGGCGGAGGCGTGAATCCAACCCGAGCAGTGGAAAGGCATCGCCTGCAGGGGCATGGGGTAGAAGTGCTCTCCGGGGATGTCGATAGCGACGGCGCTCTCGACTTGGTCGTGTTAGATCCGCTGTTGGGTGGGGTGCATGTGCTCAAAAGTTCGCTGGGCGGGCAGCCGACGGCAGTACAGACGCCGACGATAATTCGACCAGCACAGTATCGGCTCGGCGACAGCTATCCCAATCCGTTCAATCCCACAATGGTGATTCCCCTCAATTTGGCGACGGACCAAAAGCAAGTCCACTTGGCACTCTACGACGTGTTGGGTCGTAGAGTGCGGCAGTTGTGGGACGGGCCGCTGCGGGCGGGGAGCCATCGTTTTACTTGGGATGGCCGCGACGAGGTCGGCAAGGGGGTGGCCGCTGGAGTGTATATCTATAAGGTCGAGGTGGACGGACAGATAGAAGCCAAGAAGACGACCAAGCTCCCATAAGGGAGGAGGTCTTTTACAGACCATTAGAAAGGAAAAGCCTGATGAACCCATACCTTAGCATCCTCGTCGCCCTGCTTAGTACAGCAAGCGTGGGGCTAGCCCAATCACCACACGCCGCGATTGTCACCGGTGAAGTCCACAACGCCCCGTCGCGGGAAGTCGAGTTCCGCCACGAACCGCTACTCGCTCTTGGGCCGTCCGAGCACCCCATCGTCTTGGACGAGCAAAACCGCTTTGCCCTGCTCTTGAACACTTCCAAAGGAATTTTCGTCACCGGGTATTACAAAGGCGAGCGATACTTCCTCATCCCATTCTTTGTCGAACCCGGCGACAGCCTGCACGCTGTTGTTACCTTCGCCGAGGTGACGGAGGCCGATTCTTCGGCGGCGGTGGAACCCGACAGTTTGCCCAGTGCCGCAGATGAGGCCCCCTACTCCCTGACTTTTAGCGGCCGGGGTGCGGACAACAATCGCTTTTTAGCGGAGTTCTGGCCTCGACATAGTGCCTTCGATCCAGACAATGCGCTGGAGCCCGAAGAGTTTTCACGCCAAATAGAACAGCGGCGTCGGGATGAGTTTGCCTTGTTGGCCGAGGGGCGCGAAAAACAGGCCCTTTCTCCGGGGTTCATCGACTATATGACGGCCTTCTTCAACTACAAGTGGGCCGATCAGATGATTTCCTATCCGATGTTTGCGTTTAGAGACGGCCATTGGATGCGCCGATTCAACGTCAAACCCTCCGAGAGAAGAGCGGTTCCCCCGGACTACTACGACTTCCTGCAAGAAATCCCCTTGATGGATGAAAAGGCGATTGGCGTCCAAGAGTACCGCTGGTTTGTGGTGAACGCGCTAGACTTGGAGGTGGATAACGCGCTAGCGTTGGAGGCGGAGGAGCACAGGCCATCTAGACTTGCCGATAGGTACAAGTTGTCGGGGTTGGGTCTGTCGCCGGCCGTCCACGCCCGGCTCGACTCCATGTACAACGCGGACATCCACATCCACCGCAAACTATCGCAGAGGATCGATCTGGCGGGGGTAGGGCTAGCAGAGAGCGTCCAGGCTCGACTCGACTCCATGTACGAAGACCGCAAAAAGATCAGTGCCTCTGAAAAGGCCGCTTGGTTGGGGTTGGAGTTATCACCTGCTGCCCAAGCCGAACTCGACTCCTATGAGGAGTATATTACGGCCCACAGTAGGGAGGATACTGTTAGGATCGATACGACGGGTGGAGAGTTGACCCTCAATATACCATCGGCAAAAATCAAAGAGTGGTACGAATACACACGCAATCGCCCGCTGTCTGCACGGATTGACTTGTCGAGTTTGGAGTTAGCGCCCGCAGCCCAAGTCCAACTCGACTCCATGTTCTCCATGTACCAAGACAGTCCACCGCTCAAGCTGTCCCAGAGGATTGACTTAGCGGCCTTGGGTCTGTCGCCGGCTGTCCAAGCCCAACTCGACTCCATCTTTGCCGGACCGAGTTTTCGAATCTATCCAGGGACTCCAGAACGATACGACCTCACCCCGCAAAAACTGCAAGGGCGAGTGCTCTATTGGTCTCTGGCTAGGGAGTTGATGCTTGGAATTAGCTTCGGCTGCGAAGCCTTTGTAGATGCCCGCTGGCAATCCTTTGCGGAGAGCAATCCCTTCCCCGAATACACCGAGGCCCTCCAAGCGGAACTGAATAAGCTCTCGACGCTGCAACCGGGGCAACCCGCTCCCGATTTTACCCTCAATGATCTCGACGGCCAACCCGTATCGCTGAGCCAGTTCAAGGGCAAAGTGGTCTTGCTGGATTTCTGGGCGAGTTGGTGTGGACCGTGCATCGGCGACTTGGGCCTCCTCCGCCAGATCAAGGAACAAGTGGCCGCTCAGCCGGTCGTCTTCCTCAACGTCTCGTTGGATGCGAACGCCGAAGCTTGGAAGCAGGCCATTGCCAAACACGAGATCAAAGGCGTCCACGTGCGCTCGAACCAAGTAGCGCAATCCTATAATGTAAGCGGCATCCCTCGGTATTATCTGGTCAATCCACAAGGGATGATTGTGGAGGATCGTTTGAGGGTATGGGACGTTGATGAGGTTGTGGCAAAAATCGAGGAGAATCTGTGAGGAAGCCAAGAAGACGACCAAGCTGCCATAAAGGGAGGTCTTTTACAGACCATTAAAAAGGAAAAGCCTGATGAATCCATACCGTTGCGTCCTCGTCGCCCTGCTCAGTACAGCGAGTGTGGGGCTAGCCCAAGCACCACACACCGCGATCATCACCGGCGAAGTCCACAACGCTCCATCGCGGGACATCGAGTTCCGCCACGAACCACTACTCGCTCCCGGGCCGTCCGAACACTACATCGTCTTGGACGAGCAAAACCGCTTTGCCCTGCTCTTGAACATTCCCAAGGGAGTTTTGGTCAGTGGGTATTACAAAGACGGGGAATACTTCCCCTTATTTGTCGAACCCGGCGACAGCCTGCATGCGGTCGTAACCTTTGAGGTGCCGGAGACCGACTCGTCGATGTGGGTGGAAACCGACACCCTGACTTTTAGCGGCCGGGGCGCGGACAACAATCGCTTCTTAGCCGATCGACCCCAATATCGTTACGGCTCAGATCCTGCACTGGAGCCGGAAGAATTTTCACGCGAAGTGGAACAGCAGCGTCGGGATGAATTTGCCTTGCTAGCCGAGGGCCGCGAAAAACACGCCCTTTCTCAGGGGTTCATCGACTATATGACGGCCTTCATCAACTACAAGTGGGCTAGGCAGATGACCCAATATCCGCTGTATTCGTTTAAAAACGGCGTAGTGGGCAGGGTCAACGTCAAGCCCTCCGACAGAAGAGCGGTTCCCTCGGATTACTACGACTTCCTGCAAGAAATCGCCTTGATGGATGAAAAGGCTATTGGCGTGCAGGAGTATCGCCGGTTTCTGGTGAACATCCTAGAGTTGGCGAAGAAGTCGGACAGGCCACCTAGACTTGCCGATAGGTACAAGTTGTCGGGGTTGGATCTGTCGCCGGCCGTCCACGCCCTACTCGACTCTATGTACGACGCGAACAATCCGCCCAAGCTATCACAAATGATCGATATGGCGGGATTGGGTCTGTCAGAGTCCGTCCAATCCCAACTCGACTCCATGTACGAAGATCCCAAAGAGATCAGTGCGTCCGAAAAGGCCGCTTGGTTGGGTTTGGAGTTATCGCCAGCCGCCCAAGCCCAACTCGACTCTTATGAGAAGCATAGTATTCACATCAGTGATACCACGAGGATCGATACGACGGGCGGGAGTTTGACCTTCCATATACTACGGGCCAAACTCAACGAGTGGTTTGAATACACACACAATCGCCCGCTATCGGCAGAGGTTGACTTGTCGAGTTTGGAGTTATCACCAGCCGCCCAAGCCCAACTCGACTCCATGTACCAAAACCGTCAACCGCTCAAGCCGTCCCATGGGATTGATTTAGCGGCCTTGGGTCTATCGCCGGCTGTCCACGCCCAACTCGACTCCGTCCTTGCCGGACCAAGTTTTCATGCCTCCCGAGAAGGTGCAGAACGATACGACCTCGCCAAGCAAAAACTGCAAGGGCGGGTGCTCTACTGGTTTTTGGCTGGAGAGTTGATGCATGGAATTAGGCGCAGCTATGAAGCCTATGTGGATGCCCGCTGGCAATCCTTTGAGGCGAGCAATCCCTTCCCAGAATACACCGAGGCGCTCCAAGCAGAAATGAACAAGCTCTTGACGCTGCAACCGGGGCAACCGGCTCCCGATTTTACCCTGAATGACCTCGACGGCCAGCCCGTATCGCTGAGCCAGTTCAAGGGCAAGGTGGTCTTGCTGGATTTCTGGGCGAGTTGGTGCGGACCTTGTATCGCCGACTTTCGGTCCCTCCGCAAGATCAAGCAACAAATGGCCGCTCAGCCGGTCGTCTTCCTTAATATCTCGAAGGACGTGGACGGGGGAGCTTGGAAGAGGGCCATTGCCAAACACGAGATCAAAGGCGTCCACGTGCGCTCGGAGCAAGTAGCGCAAGCCTATAATGTGAGCGGCATCCCCCGGTATTATCTGGTGGATCCACAAGGGCTGATTGTGGAAAAGTTTTTGCGGGTATGGGACGTTGATGAGATTGTGACAAAAATCGAGGAACATTTGTGATGAACCCGTCCTGCGGAGTTCGGTATGGAGGTTCCGTCATGTTGAAGCTCGCCGTTGTTGTGTGGATTGCGCTGTGGCCTGGCCTCGCCGAGGCGATCATTTGGGAGTTCGACGATGGGACGACGCAAGGATGGGTCGCTAAAGATCCTCTTACATTGGGTGGGCCGCGTGAATTTGACGTTTTTCCCGGTATAGTCGAAGACGGCGTGTGGAAGATCGATGTCTCACCCTCTATTACTGGGGATTGGTCTAGGCCGAGTGCCGAATTGATTTCCCCCACCATAGGGCACGATTCGCATCTGTTCGACCAGATCTGGGTCCGATTCCGCACCGTACATCACAGCCCTACGGTCGGTTCCTTTTGGCTCACCTGGACCAATGAGCACAACTTTATATCTCCGGGTGAGGACCCAGATAATCGGTCCAAAAGTCGATTTGAGCTTTTAGGACAAACAGACTTCGTTTACACCACCGAGTGGCAGGAAGTAGAGTTTTCCTTTGTCGGCCAAGACGAGGTCATGTGGGAGGATTTATTAAGGGATATTCGGCTGAATTTTATCCTAGATCGGAACGAGGACGATGTGGTTGGGGAGATTGAGATTGACTGGATCGAGTTGAGCGGCTTTGAAGAATCCCTACAGGGTGAACTCCCGCCGCCGCACGTAGAGTACTTTCGTTTTGATGGGGATGGATTTTTTGCGCCGCCGGTTTTCTATCCGATTACGCCGGGAGTAGGAGCTTATGGAGAGAGGGCCGGCATCTTGACGGACTTGGATGGCGATGGCGACGCAGACCTTTTTGCCTCTTGGGATAGTGTTTGGGATAGGGTCATAGAAGAAAGTGGCTGGACCATGGCCCTCAATGACGGCGAGGGTACCTTTGAGGCCGTGCTCACAGAGGAGGTCGTCTCTCTTGGGACGATAGAGATGCTTGCCGGCGATTTGACCGGTGATGGCAAGGACGAAATAGTGACGTATCGACTCGCCAAGGTGACGCAGGATGAACGCGGGAATAGGCGTATCAGTGCCGTGACCGAAGTTTGGTCCATCGAGTCGGACCTCCAACTGGAGATGCTTATCGAGATAGATGATCGTTGGTTGAGGGATATGGCGGATTGGGATGGCGACGGCGATGTCGAGTTGTTTGTAGGGCATGCTACGTTAGAAGGAAGCACGTTAGATGTCTGGGATATAGAGAATGGGATGTGGATCTCTTCCGAGGTGGCTGCCGCTGAAAACCATGTGGCCGCTCAGATCGGCAACTTTACGGGCGATGGAATGCTGGAGGTGCTGTGGCAACCGATCCACGGGCAGGCGAACACGCGGATCGTGGGGGCCTTGGGCGATGAGCTTCAGAGCGGCGAGATGTTTGAATTCGATGCCGAGGCGAGGACGTTAGGAGTGGGCGATTTTGATGGCGATGGGCAAGTAGATCTGCTGACGTCGCTCGTCCGCGTCCGATACGAAGGTCTCAAGGGCTTGGTCGTACAGAGAGGGGGAGCCGGGGGCGTAGTAGAAGAGGAGGTACTATACGACGATCGGCTGTTTCTGCGCTCGCCGGTGATGGTGCGCGACTTGGACGCCGACGGGGTCGAGGATTGGGTATTTATCGGCGGGAATCGCGCCTCGGGCCTTGGGGTGTTTGTCGAATGGGGCGGAGGCGTAAATCCAACCCGAGCAGTGGAAAGGCATCGCCTGCAGGGGCATGGGGTAGAAGTACTCTCTGGAGATGTCGATAGCGACGGCGCTCTCGACTTGGTTGTGTTAGATCCGCTGTTGGGTGGGGTACATGTGCTCAAAAGTTCGCTGGGCGAGCAACCGACGGCAGTACAGACGCCGACGATAATTCGACCGGCACAGTATCGGCTCGGCGACAGCTATCCCAATCCATTCAATCCCGCTGTAGTGATCCCCCTTGATTTGGCGACGGACGCGGCGCAGGTGTCGCTGATCCTGTACGATGTGTTGGGTCGTCGGGTGCGGCAGTTGTGGGACGGGCCGCTCGGCGCGGGTACGCATCGTTTTACTTGGGATGGCCGCGACGAGGCGGGCAAGGGGGTAGCCGCCGGGATGTATATCTATAAGGTCGAGGTGGATGGACAGATAGAAGCTAAGAAGACGACCAAGCTCCCATGAGGGGATGGGGCTAGCCGTTCATCTGGACACCCCCCACTAGGGAACATGCACGAGCCGAACGAGGACGAGTAGGCGGCGTTGTGCAGCCAGCAAAAGGAGAAATCCCATGCGACTCCAGGAGCGCGCTACGCGATTTTTCTGTGTTACCGTACTCTCCCTTTTGGGCCTTGCGCTTTGCCTCGTCGGCTGTGGCGGTGACAATCCCGTGAACGCGCCCTCTATTGAGGCTATCGCCGATCAGATCGTCGATGTAGGTGGCCAAGTGAAGGTAGAGGTCATTCTTATCGATGCCGATTCCGAGGACATTTATGCGCTACGGGTCTCGTCTGACCATACCGGGGTCGCCCTCGCCTCCCTGAACGGAGCCATCCTTACTCTCACAGGGGTTGCGGTGGGTACTACGACGATCACGGTCTCCGCCACGGATGCCAGCGGTCAGCAGAGCAACGAAGTGACCTTTGAGGTCACCGTCGTCAAGCCGGTGGCACCGACAGTCGCGCACGAACGCGAGGCTTTAGTCGCGCTCTACGAGGCGACCGATGGTCCCAACTGGACGATGAATACAAATTGGTTGACCGACCATGGTCTTGCTTGGCACGGCGTCAGGGTTATCGACGGTCATGTCACGGAATTAGATCTTCGTTCAAACGGTCTGTCGGGTGAGCTACCAGACGCCTTGGGCAATTTGTCCAACCTCGAGTACCTGCATCTTGGGACAAATAATCTATCGGGTGGGATTCCAGACGCTTTGGGCAATTTATCTAACCTTGAGTATCTAGGTCTTTTTTTCAATGCTCTGTCGGGTGAGATTCCGTCGTCCTTGGGCAATCTGTCCAACCTTGAGACACTGGGTCTTTTTTTCAATGCTTTGTCGGGCGGGATTCCGTCGTCGTTGGGCAATTTGTCCAACCTTACAAACCTGAGGTTTACCTCTAATCGCTCATTGACTGGCCCGCTTCCGCAGAGCCTGACGAAGCTGTTGCGGCTGGAGACTTTTTGGTTCGACGACCCAGGGCTTTGTGCGCCGGTGGACGCGGACTTTCAAAGCTGGCTTGACGGCATTGATAGCGCGCGAGGCGCGGATTGTCCATAGCGCAATTAGAAAGGAAAAGACGATGAATTCATACCTTTGCATCCTCGTCGCCCTGCTCAGTACCGCGAGTATAGGGCTGACCCAATCACCACACGCCGCGACCATCGCGGAGAATATGGAGGTAATATCATGTTGAGGTTCGCTATCATTGCATGCGCTGTGCTGTGGAGCAGTTTCGCCGAGGCGATGACGTGGGATTTCGACGATGGGACGACCCAAGGATGGGCTGCCAAAACAGGCAATGGATGGGGTGGCACGTTTGAATTTAACCTGTTTCCGGGGGTAGTAGAAGACGGCGTGTGGACGATTGATGTGTCGCCCTCGATGGCCGGAGATCCGCTTCCTAGCCCGAGTGTCCAAGTAATTTCGCCTATCATAGGACATGATTCGGGCCTGTTCGACCGGGTCCGGGCTCGGGTCCGCACTATCCATCACGGTCCTACGGTCGGTTCTTTTTCGCTGACTTGGACCAATGAGCACAATCGCACAGATCCAGGTCTCGATCCAGATAGACGAGGTAGAAGCCGGTTTTTTCTTATTGGACAAAGCGGCTTCGCCTATACGACCGAATGGCAGGAAGTGGAGTTCACATTGCCCGAAGCGGACGGGGAGATCGCACCGGACGACCGGGAGGTCTGGGAGGGGCTTTTACAAGATATTCGGCTGAGTTTTCACTTGGATTGGGGCGAGATGGGGGTGTCCCGGCCGGTGGACGAGCTAGTCGGGTGGTTGGAGATCGACTGGATCGAGTTGACCGGCGAGGAAGAGCTGTTAGCAGGGGAATTAGCCCCGCCGTCGGTAGAGTATTTCCGCTTTGAGGAGGCCGGACTTTTTGCCCCGCCGGTCTTCTCTCCCATTATATCGGAGTCAGAGCGCTCCTTCTTAAAAGGATGGAGCGCTGCCGCCTTGACGGACTTAGATGGGGACGGCGATCTCGACTTGTTCTCTACTTGGGAGAATTTCCACTCGCCTCCTTTCGTAAACGTCTGGATCATGGCCCTCAATGATGGGAGGGGGACCTTTGAAACGGTGCACATTGAAAAGAGGATCGGAGAAGGGATCGATTATCTGCACGTCGGCGATTTGACCGGCGATGGCCAAGACGAGATCGCGACGAGAAAAGATTGGGAAATAACGGTCTGGTCTATTGGGCCAGATCTGCAAATGGAGGTGCTCACGCAGATCGAGGGTCGTGGGCTGGTGGATATGGTGGATTGGGATGGCGACGGCCGGGTCGAACTATTTACAACCGACTTTACGGTGGAGGAAACAAGAGCGTTAGAGGTCTGGGAGGTCGAGCAGGGGGTGTGGACGACCGCCCAGTTGGCGGTCACCGAAAACTATTTTCCCTCGCGGATGGGCGACTTTACCGGCGATGGGCAGGTGGACATGCTGTGGTCGCCGAGAGGCCGGGTGGGCAGGTGGGTAGTAGCGGGCTTGGGCGACGCGCCGGAGGCGGGCGAGGTCGTCTTTGAAGCCGCAGCCGATATGGCGGGTATTCTTTCTTCCCTTCTACAAGTGGGTGATTTTGATGGCGATGGGCAGGTGGACCTGCTCACGCCGCTCGAACGCAACAGGTGGGAAGGGCCCAAGGGCCTTGTCGTGCGGAGCAGCCGATTAGGGGGCGGTGTAGAGGAGAGGGTGCTGTATGATGGGCTGTTTATGCGCTCACCGGTGGTAGCGCGCGACCTGAACGCCGACGGCGTAGAGGATTGGGCATTTGTCGGCGGGGACCGCGGATCGGGCTTTGGCGTGTTCATCGAATGGGGTGGGGGCGCGAATCCGACTAAGGAGGTGGAGCGGCATCGTTTGGTCGGCGAAGGGGTACAGGTGCTGCCGGGGGATGTGGATGGGGACGGCGATGTGGATTTGGTGGTGTTAAATAGCGTCTTGGGTGGCGTGCAAGTGTTGAAGAGTTCGGTGGGAGCGTCAGCGACCGCGGTGATGACGCCAGCAGTAGCGCGGCCGGCGCAGTATCGGCTGGGCGACAGCTATCCCAATCCGTTCAATCCGGCTGTAGTGATCCCCCTTGATTTGGCGACAGACGCGGCGCAGATGTCGCTGACGGTGTACGACGTGTTGGGGCGGCGGGTGCAGCGGGTGTGGCAAGGGCCGCTGGGGGCGGGCAGCCATCGTTTTTCTTGGGATGGCCGCGACGAGGCGGGGAAGGGGGTGGCCGCTGGGGTGTATCTCTATCGGGTCGAGGTGGATGGACAGGTAGAAGCTAAGAAGATGACCAAGCTACCTTGAGGGAGGGACATGGGCAGATGAGACGGTCACGGAGGACATCAGCATGGTGCGCATTAACACATTAAATCGCTGCGGCCGGACCTTAACCATCGAACTCATGGGGTATATCAATAAGACGGAGTTCGACATCCTGTATGATTGCCTAAAATCGCATGTCGAGGAGGGGGTAAGGGAGGTCTGCATCGTGGCTAACGAAGTGCGGAGCATTAGTCCATTGCTTGAGCGAGACGCGATCCGTTTGGGGCAATTGGGTCTGACGTTGCGTTTTCAGCAACTCCCTCCCTCCATCCAGAGGTCGCTGGAGTGTTGGGGCTTGGAGGCGTGGGTAGATGATTAGTGCGATGTGTCATTTGCTCGGCTTGGCAGCGATGGACAGATAGAAGCCAAGAAGACGACTAAGCTCCCATAAGGGGGAGCTTTTACAGACCATTAAGAAGGGAAAGACCATGCATCTATGCCTTTACATCCTCGTCGCCCTGTTCAGTACAGCGAGTGTGGGGCTAGCCCAAGCCCCCCACGCCGCGATTGTCACCGGTGAGGTACACAACGCTCCGTCGCGGGAAGTCGAGTTCGGCCACGAACCGCTACTCGCTCCCGGGCCGTCCCAACACCCCATCGTCTTGGACGAGCAAAACCGCTTTGCCCTGCTCTTGAACATTCCCAGAGGAATTTTCGTCACTGGGTCTTACAAAGGCGAGCAACACATCCACTTCCCTTTCTTTGTCGAACCCGGTGACAGCCTGTACGCGGTCGTAACCTTCGCCGAGGTGACGGAGACCGACTCTTCCGCGGCGGTGGAACCCGACAGTTTGCACAGTGCCGCCGATGAAGCGCCTCCCTCCTACTCCCTGACTTTTAACGGCCGGGGTGCGGACAACAATCGCTTCTTAGCGGAGTTCTGGCCTCAACATAGTGCCTTCGAACCCGACTATGCGCTGGAGTCCGAAGAGTTTGCACGCCAAGCAGAACAGCGGCGTCGGGATGAATTTGCGCTGCTAGCCGATGGACGCGAGCAATACGCGCTTTCTCCGGGATTCATCGACTATATGACGGCCTTCTTCAACTACAAGTGGGCCAATCAGAAGATTTCCTATACGCGGTTTTCGTCTATAAACGGCGTCTTGGGGCGCATATTAAGCATCAAACCCTTTAATAGAAAAACACCCTTCAATAGCAGGCCACTCAGCCGGTCGTCTTCCTCAACGTCTCGTTGGACGCGAATGAAGGAGCTTGGAAGCAAGCCATTGCCAAACACCAAATCAAAGGCGTCCACGTGCGCTCGGACGGCGCGGTAACGCAAGCCTATAATGTGTTCGACATTCCTCGGTATTATCTGGTGGATCCACAAGGGCTGATTGTGGAGGATCGTTTGGGGGTATGGAACGTTGATGAGGTTGTGGCGAAAATCGAGGAAAATCTGTGAGGAAGCCGTCCTGCGGAGTTCGGTATGGAGGTGCTGTCATGTTGAAGTTCGCCGTTGTTGTATGCGTTGTGCTATGGAGCAGTTTCGCCGAGGCGATGACGTGGGATTTCGACGATGGGACGACCCAAGGATGGGCCGCCAAAACAGGCAATGGATGGGGCGGCACGTTTGAAGTTAACCTGTTTCCAGGGCACGTCACAGACGGCGTGTGGACGATAGATGTGTCGCCCTCGATGGCCAGAGATGAGTCTCCTAGTCCGAGTGTCCAAGTGATTTCGCCGACCATAGACTATGATTCGGGCCTGTTCGACCGGGTTCGGGCCCGGGTCCGCACTGTCCATCATAGTCCTACGGTCGGTTCCTTTTCGCTGACTTGGACCAATGAGCATAACCGCACGGCTCCAGGTCGAGATCCAGAGAAGCGGAGTAGCAGCCGGTTTTTCCTTTTTGGACAAGGCAGCTTCGCCTATACCACCGAATGGCAGGAAGTGGCGTTCGCCCTGCCCGAATCGGACGGGGAGGTCGCCCCGAACGACGCGAAGGTGTGGGAGGGTCTTTTACGGGATATTCGGCTGAGTTTTCACTTGGATTGGGGCGAGATAGGGGTGTCTCGGTCGGCGGACGGGCTAGTCGGGTGGTTTGAGATTGACTGGATCGAGTTGACTGGCGTGGAAGAGCTGTTAGGGGGGGAATTAGCCCCGCCGTCGGTAGAGTATTTCCGCTTTGAGGGGGCCAAGCTCTTCGCCCCGCCGGTCTTCTCGCCCATTAGGCCGAGGTTAGGGCGCTCCCTCGTCTTTAGAGGAAGGAAGGTTGGCGTCTTGACGGACTTGGATGCAGACGGCGATCTCGACCTGTTTTCCACGTGGCGTGATAGAGGAACCGGCCCGAATCCTTTCGTAAACGGCTGGGTCATGGCCCTCAATGATGGGAGCGGGGCCTTTGAAACGGCGCGCTCCGAAAAGGAAATCGGAGAGGGGTTCGATTATCTGCACGTCGGCGATTTGACCGGCGATGGCCAAGACGAGATCGTGACAGGAGAAGATTGGGAAATAACGGTCTGGTCTATTGAGCCGGATCTGCAAATGGAGGTGCTCACGCAGATCCAGGATCGCGGGCTGGTAGATCTGGTGGATGGGGATGGCGACGGTCGGGTCGAACTGTTTACAGCCGACCTGAGGGTGAAGGAAGCAAGAGCGTTAGAGGTCTGGGAGGTTGAGCAGGGGGGGTGGACGACTACCCAGTTGGCGGTGGCCGAAACCTATTTTCCCTTGCGGCTGGGCGACTTTACCGGCGATGGGCAGTTGGATGTGCTGTGGTCACCGAGAAGCTGGGTGGGCAGGTGGATGGTCTCGCGCTTGGGCGACGCGCCGGAGGCGGGCGAAGCCGTCTTTGAAGCCGCAGCCGATACGGCGGGTATTCTTTCTTACCTCTTACAAGTGGGTGATTTTGATGGCGATGGGCAGGTGGACTTGCTCACGCCGCTCGAACACAACACGTGGGAACTTCGCAAGGGCCTTGTCATCCGGAGTAGCCGATTAGGGGGCGGTGTAGAGGAGAGGGTGCTGTATGATGATCGGCTGCTTCTGCGCTCGCCAGTAGTGATGCGCGATTTGAACGGGGACGGGGTGGATGATTGGGTGTTTTTCGGCGGGGATCGCGCCTCGGGTTTGGGGGTGTTTGTCGAATGGGGTGGGGGCTTGAATCCGGCCAAGGAGGTGGAGTGGCATCGTTTGGCCGGCGATGGGGTACAGGTGCTGCCGGGGGATGTCGATGGCGACGGCGATGTGGACTTGGTGGTGTTAAATCACCTCTTGGGCGGGGTGCAGGTGTTGAAGAGTTCGGTGGGCGAGCAGATGACGGCGGTGCTGACGCCAGCAGTAGCGCGGCCGGCACAGCATCGGCTGGGCGACAGTTATCCCAATCCGTTCAATCCGGCTGTAGTGATTCCCCTTGATTTAGCGACGGACGCGGCGAGGGTGTCGTTGACGGTGTACGATGTGTTGGGTCGTCGGGTGCGGCAGGTGTGGCAAGGGCCGCTGGGAGCGGGTACGCATCGTTTTACTTGGGATGGTCGCGACGAGGTGGGCAAAGCGGTGGCCGCTGGGGTGTATATCTATCAAGTCGAGGTGGACGGACGGGCGGAGGCCAAGAAGACGACGAAGCTGCCGTGAGGAGATGGAGCCAAGTATGCGGTCTTGCCGGGACGTTCTCTATGGAGGGGATATCATGTTGAAGCTCGCCGTTGTTGTGTTCGTTGTGTCATGGAGCGGCCTCGCCGAGGCGCTCACGTGGGATTTCGACGATGGGACGACCCAAGGATGGGCCGCCAAACAAGGTGCTGCAGCGGGTGGTCCGGCTGAGTTTAACCTGTTTCCAGGGCAGGTCACAGACGGCGTGTGGACGATTGATGTGTCGCCGTCAGTGGCCGGCAAGAAGTATCCCAATCCGCTTGTCCAAGTGATTTCTTCGACCATAGGCTACGATTCGGGTCTGTTCGACCGGGTCCGGGTTCGGCTTCGCACGGTCCATCACCGTCCTACGGTTGGTGCCTTTCGGCTGTCTTGGACCAATGAGCACAACCGCACGGCTCCAGGTCGAGATCCAGCTAGTCTGTTTAGCAACCGGTTTTCGCTGATCGGACAAGCCGGCATTGTCTATACCACCGAGTGGCAGGAAGTAGAGGTAACACTGCCCGAATCGGACGGGGAGGTCGCCCCGGACGACCGGGAGGTGTGGGAGGGTCTTTTACGGGATATTCGGCTGAGTTTTAGCTTGGATTGGGGTGAGCGAGATGTGCCCCGGTCAGCGGCGGAGGTGGTTGGTTGGTTGGAGATCGACTGGATCGAGTTGACCGGCGTGGAAGAGCTGTTATTGGGGGAATTAGCCCCGCCGTTGGTAGCGTATTTTCGTTTTGAGGGGGTCGGGCTTTTCGCCCCGCCGGTCTTCTCTCCGATTGCGCCGGGTTTAGGGGGCTCTGGTGTCTTGACGGACTTGGATGGCGACGGCGATCTCGACCTGTTCTCCACTTGGGATGTTATAGGAACCGGCCCGAATCCTTTCATAAGCGGCTGGGTCATGGCGCTCAATGACGGCCGAGGGACCTTTGAAACGGTGCGCACTGAGGCGCTCGGATCGGGGACTTACTTGAGTGTGCGGAGTGGCGATCTGACCGGCGATGGCACCGACGAGATCGTGTTCGCTACCTCAGACATAGCGGTTTGGTCCATCGAGCCGGATCTTCAGATTGAGGTGCTCACGCAGCTACTTGACCGCCGACCCGTAGGCTTGATGGATTGGGATGGGGACGGCGATGTCGAGTTATTTTCAGACCATATAGTGGTCGGAGGAAGAGCGTTAGAGGTCTGGGAGGTCGAGCATGGGGAGTGGACGGCTACCCGGTTGGCGGTGGCCGAAAACCATGCGCCCTATCGGATAGGCGACTTTACCGGCGATGGGGGGTTGGAGGTACTGTGGGAGCCGTTATCCGGCGAGGACAACACGTGGATAGTGACGGACTTAGAAGCCGCGCCTGGGGAGGGCGACCCCCTCTTTGAAGCCGATCTGAGGAGTATTCCTTTTTCTCGTCTTTTCCAAGTGGGCGATTTTGATGGCGATGGGCAGGTGGACCTGCTCAGGGCGGTCGAACACAACCTCTTCGAACAGAACAAGGGCCTGCTCCTATGGAGAGGCCAACCAACGGGTGGTGTGGAGGAGACGGTGCTGTATGATGATCGGCTGTTTGTACGCTCGCCGGTAGTGGTGCGCGACCTGAATGGGGACGGGGTGGATGATTGGGTATTTGTCGGCGGGGATCGCGCCTCGGGTTTGGGGGTGTTTGTCGAATGGGGTGGGGGCTTGAATCCAGCTAAGGAGGTGGAGCGACATCGTTTGGCCGGCGAGGGAGTACGGGTGTTGCCGGGGGATGTCGATGGCGACGGCGATGTGGACTTGGTGGTGTTAAATCCCATCTTGGGCGGTGTGCAAGTGTTGAAGAGTTCGGTGGGCGAGCAGATGACGGCGGTGCTGACGTCGTCGGCAGCGCAGCCGGCACAGTATCGGCTAGGCGATAGCTATCCCAATCCGTTCAATCCGGCTGTCGTGCTTCCCCTTGATTTGGCGACGGACGCGGCGGGGGTGTCGCTGACGGTATATGATGTGTTGGGTCGTCGGGTACGGCAGGTGTGGCAGGGGCCACTTGGGGCGGGTAGGCATCGTTTTGTGTGGGATGGCCGCGACGAGGTGGGCAAAGCGGTGGCCGCTGGGGTGTATATCTATCAGGTCGAGGTGGACGGACGGGCGGAAGCGAAAAAGACGACCAAGCTGCCGTGAGGAAGGGACGTGGGCAGATGAGACGGCCGTGGAAAGTACCGCTCTGGAAAAATAGAAAACTCCAAGGGTGCTTGGCGTTATCGCTAGCCTTACATCTGTTGGTGATTTTCGGGATAACGCCCCGCGAACGGGTTACTCAATTTCCCGTCTTACCTCCGTCCGTGGTAAAATTTATGAAACGCCCGCCGCCGCCGCGCGTCCTCGCCCGCCGCCAACGCCCCCTCCAGCGCCCCTTGGTGCGTCGTCCAGCCCTTCAGGCTGTCCCGACTGCTGCTGTGCGACCCGCTCCCTCGGCAGTGCGCCCGTTGCCAGTATTGCAATCGTCGGCCCCTCGGCTGCCTACGGCATCGCTGCCGGAACGGCAAGCACTCCCCATCCCGGATTTTCCCGCTCGGCACATCGGCCCGCAACTGCGCGTTGGGGCGCTAGAAGGGGTGCGGCAGGGCGCGGACGAGATCGACTTGGGCTTGGAGCTAATGGATGTGGAGGCGTTGGACACGGGTCGGCATCGGGCCGTGGTAATAGTTGATCCAGCGGATCGGCGCAAGCTCAAGGGCTTTCTCTATTTGTCCAATGTCCATAGCCCTTCCATCGAGCGAGCTGAACAGGGAAAAATCGGCATTGAAGCGCGCCGGTTTTACCTGACGCGCCAAGTGGCGGAAAAGCGGATGCTGCATGGGTTGGCCGATAAGATGGTCGCCAGTACACAGGTCCATGTCGAGGTGCGCGACGCGGTGGCACTCGACGATCCGCAGCTTTTGCAGGTCCCCTTTGTACTGCTGACGGCGAATACGCCCTTTGAGTTTACCGAGGCGGAGGCGGCCAATTTAGGGGCGTATTTGACTTCGGGCGGCTTCTTGTTTGCGGATATTGTGCGCTTTTTGATTCCCAATTACAGCGACGACGAATTAGACATCCCCGCGGTGCGTTCCCTGATTCGGGCTAGCTTGCGGTCGGTAGGCTATCAAGAAGGGAAGGACTGGCAGTTTACCCGCCTAGAGATAACCCATCCGATCTATCATTGCTTCTACGATGTAGGCAGCCTCCCGCGCGGGATGCGCGATATGCACTTTATAACAGAAAATAAACCGCCGCCAACTCCTGACTATTTGGAGGGCATAATGGTAGGGGAGCAGTTGGTGGGGGTGTACTCGATGCGGGGCTACGCCGATTTTTGGTCGGGAATCGCCAAGCAGGAGCGGGATTGGGCTATGGCGCTTAATGTGATCAATAGTCCGTTTCGCGACAGTGCCGAAGAAGAGTTGGTCTATGATTTGGGGGTGAATATAGTGGTGTATGCCCTAACGCGCGAGGGATCCTTGGCACGGCAATTAATCGCCGCAGATTGACATTTGCATTGGAGGGCATCAGTATGATCCAGCAACTCGCTCCTTCCATACAGAGCTTGTTAGAAAGCTGGGGTTTGGAGGCTTGGATAGATGATTAGGGCTATGTGTGCCGTTGTTGCAGGCGTCGTGCTATTGGGCAGTTCCGCCGAGGCGATCAAGTGGGATTTCGACGATGGGACGACGCAAGGGTGGATAGAGCGGAAGCCCCGCTGTTGGGCGAGCTAGTCAAGTGGTTTGAGATCGACTGGATCGAGTTGACCGGCGTGGAAGAGCTCTTACAGGGGGAATTAGCCCCTCCTCACGTGGACTATTTTCGCTGGGATGAGACGGGCGTTTTTGCCCCGCCGGTGTTCTATCCGCTTGCGTCGGGCCTAGGAGAAGGTCTAAGCCCAGAGCAGGTCGGCGTGTTGACGGACTTGGATGGCGATGGCGACTTAGACCTGTTTGCTGTCTGGCAGTACTATCAAGGGAGGTTGCCTACGACGGGCTGGCTCATGGCGCTCAATGACGGGCAAGGGGCCTTGGAACTTAGGCACATAGAGGAGGTAGCGGCATCTTCATGGGTGGCCTTAACGGTGCTGGGTGCTGATTTGACGGGCGATGGGCAAGACGAAATCGTGCTATTTACAATCAATAATGGTCATGTAACAGAGGTTTGGTCTATCGATCCAGAACTCCAAGTCGAGGTGCTTGTACAGATTAAAGATAGATCGCCTAGGGATGTGGCGGATTGGGATGGGGATGGCCGGGTCGAATTATTTGTCGGGAAGACGACGTTGGAGGGAAGCCTTTTAGAGGTCTGGGATGTAGCACAGGGCGTGTGGACCGCCGAAGAGGTCGGGGTGACCGAAACGCATTCGGCCGACACCATCGGCGACTTTACCGGCGATGGCGCACTCGACGTGTTGTGGTTGCCGATCGCTGGTCAGGCGAACAGGTTGATTCTGGCTACCTTGGGCGAGGATCTGCAAAGCGGCGAGATATTTGAATTCGATGAGTGGAAGCGGCTCTTGGGGGTGGGCGATTTTGATGGCGATGGTCAGGTGGATTTGCTCACGGAGTTCATCTTTGATGGAATGGAAGGCAGCAAGGGGCTGGCCTTGCAGCAAAAGCGCACCGGGGATCGGGTAGAAGCGGCGGTGCTGTATGATGAGCGGCTGTTTCGCGGTTCGCCCGTGGCGATGGGCGACCTGAATGCCGATGGGGTAGAAGACTGGGTGTTTATCGGGGGAGACCGCGCCTCGGGCTTTGGGGTGTTTGTCGAATGGGGCGGCAGTGTCCGTCCTACTCAAGCCGGGGAGCGGCATCGGCTGGAGGGCCGGGCGACCACCGTGCTGTCGGGGGATATGGATGGGGACGGCGATGTGGATTTGGTCGCGTTGGATCCGATCTTGGGTGGGGTGCATGTGCTCAAGAGTTCGTTGGGCGAGCAGGCGACCGCGGTACTGACGACCGCAGCCGTGCGGCCAGCGCAGTATCGGCTGGGCGACAGCTATCCGAATCCATTCAATCCCCAAGTGGTGATTCCCCTCGATTTGGCGATGGACGCGGCGGGGGTGTCGCTGACGGTGTACGATGTGTTGGGTCGTCGGGTGCGGCAGGTGTGGGACGGACCGCTGGGGGCGGGTACACATCGCTTTACTTGGGATGGGCGCGACGAGGCGGGCAAGGGAGTTGCCGCCGGGGTGTATATCTATAAGGTCGAAATCGACGGGCGGGTGGAAGCGAAAAAGACGACGAAGCTGCCGTGAGAGAACATTGCGTTGAGCTATTTGATTTGAACGAAGATGGGCCGCAGATGCGGGCTGGAGCTAGATTGGGCTTTGGTGAATAACGTAGCCAACAGCTCGTTTCTCACCACTGCCGAGGAGTCGTTGGTCTATAAAGTGCGGAGCCTCAATCCATTGCTTGGGCGAGACGCGCTCCGTTTGGGACAACTGGGTCTGACGTTGCGCTTCCAGCAGCTCCCTTCCTCCATCCAGAGGTTGGAGGCGTGGGCAGATGATTAGGGCGATGCGTTGTTGGCTCGGCTTGGTCCTGCTGTGCTGCGCTCCGGCAATGGCCGGCGAGTGGGTGCAGGAGTTGCCGGCTATGACCGCGGCGTTAATATCTTGGCCTACGCCTTGACGCGGAAAGGGATCATGATCCAGCGATTGACGACGGTGAAGTGAGCAGAGGCGTTTGGCCGGACCTCCCAAGCGTCGTAAAGGACGAGTATGAGCGACATATCCTTTGAGCACGTGTTGAGCAGCCAGTACACGGTCTTTGACGGACTGGCTGGGATGCATGTGGAAGACATCTACCAAGACCGCCAAGGCTTTCTCTGGGTTGCCACCGCCGACGGCGGCGTCAGCCGGTTCGACAGCGCCCATTTTGATAACCTTGGTCTCAAAGACGGTCTGCCCAATCTGACGGTCATGGCCATTGCTGAGGATGCGGACGGGCGGCTACTGTTTGGCACGTTAGGCGGGGGGCTTGCCGCGTACGACGGGCGCGGTTTTCAGGTGTACACCATCGATCACGGCCTGCCTTCCAACGAGATTTTGGGCCTACAAGACCAGCCGGACGGTTCGATTGTGGCGATGACCAGCGCGGGCGTGGCTTGGTTTGCCGAGGGCCGCTGTGTGAAGTGTATAACCGATGTTGGCGGCCAACCTTTGGGGCGAGTGTACGATATGGCTACCGACGCGGGCGGTACTACTTGGCTGGCGACTACGGGTCAAGGCGTCATCAGCTTAGATGGAAGGCGCATGGGTATCGGGAACCAGGCAGTCCAATGGCCTTGGAAATTCGCCCAAGACCCTTCTGGCCATCTGTGGATCGCCTTCCGTTACACGGGTACTGAAGTTTTGATCGGTCGCTACGATCCGAAAGATGAGCAGTTTGCGTTCATTAACGTGGGCAATGGAACCGACAGAGCCGCGCAGAACGGGACGCGGCACATGCGAGTTGACGCTAGGGGTTGGCTCTGGTTGACCCATCGGGGTGTGGTGGTACACGACGGTCAAGAGTGGTACCCCTTTTCCGCCACCCTACCGGATATTGACTTTTCGGATACGCGCCTGACCTACGAGGATCGCGAGGGCAATATCTGGATCGGGCTTTGGGGCGGTGGTCTAATTTTTTGCGATCCGGCCAGCATCCGTCGCTACATCGAAGTCGACGGTCTGCCCGACCACGAGATTCGCTACTTAGGCGAAGATCACAAGAATCGGATGTGGATCGGCACGATGGGGGGCATGGCCTACATGGAAGACGACCAGATTCTTCCGGTAGGACCTCGTGAAATGGTCTCGGCGATGGTGGTGGATAGCCAAGGGCAGGTCTGGAGCGGTGGGGACGCGGGCAAAGTGTTCAGGTGGGAGGGGCAAACGCCGCAAATGATCGTAGTGGCCGAAGATCCCCACTCTGGGGAAATCTCGGGATTGTGCGAGGATGGGCAAGGGCGTATATGGGCCACCGAGCTTACGGGCCGCCTCGGCTGGATAGAGGAAAATCGCTTCACCCCTCTCGCCGGTTGGATGTTTGAAGAATGCCGCGCCCTACTGCAAGACCAGAGGGGAGTATTCTGGGTTAGTTCATACGGAATGGTGCCGGCACTCTACTATTACGAGGACGGTCAGTTCCGTCCAGCGGAAGTGGCCGAGACGGAAACCATTGCCTACGTCAACGTCTTGTGGGAGCATCAAAACACCCTGTGGATAGGCACGGCCAAGGGACTTTTCGCCCTTGATCTCTCGTCGCGAGAGGTGCGCCGGTTTACTGCCGAGCAGTTTGGGCTGTCCGCCAATGGCATCTTGGCGCTGACCGCCGATTCGCAGGGCAACATCTGGATGGGCACCAGCGGTGGCGGCGTCCTCCGCTACGACGGCGAGACCTTCCAGAGCATCCGCTTGGGGCCATCCGCCCTCGAAAACAAGGTCGAAGCCGTCCTATGCGATCATCTCGGCCGGCTATGGTTTGGGACGCGGGCGGGGCTGGTTGCCTACCAGCCGGGACACACACCGCCGCGCTTGGTCATCCGCGAGGTCATGGCCGGCACCCTCTTGGCCGCGCCCGAAGCTGTAGCCTGCCCAGAGAGTACCCCTGAAATCCGTATTCACTTCCAGGGCATCAGCTTCCGCACGGGTGCTGGACAAATGCGCTACAGCCACCGCTTGTTAGGGCACGGTCCGGTGGAACAATGGAGCGCGTTTACAGCCGCCGATACCGTCGCGTACAATGCTTTGCCGGTGGGCGAGTATTGCTTTGAGGTGCGGACGATGGACCGCGATGGCCTGCTGTCCGAGGTGGCCAGCGTGGAGATTCAAATCCTCCCCGACGCCAAAACCGAACGCATCCACGCCCTTGAAAGCGTCTTGCGGGCTACCGACCACGTCGTGCACAGCCAGAGTTGGGCTATGCGCCAAGTGCTGGAACAGACCGTGCGCGTCGCCGAGACGGCGATGACCGTGCTGGTGCTGGGCGAGACCGGTACGGGCAAGGGCATACTCGCGCAGATCATCCACGAAACAAGCACTCGCCGCAAGCGGCCCTTTATCCGCGTCAACTGCGGAGCGCTGCCGGCCGGGTTGGTCGAAAGCGAGTTATTCGGCCACGAGAAAGGGGCCTTTACCGGGGCGGCTAGCCGTCAACTCGGCCGCTTTGAACTGGCCGATGGTGGCACGCTCTTTTTGGACGAAATCGGCGATTTGCCGTTGGAGTCTCAGCGGGTGCTGCTGCACATCTTAGAGGAGAATACACTGACCCGCGTCGGCGGCCAGCAGCCTGTGAGCGTGGACGTGCGGGTCATCGCGGCGACCAACCGCGACCTGCGGCAGGCCATCCAAGACGGCACGTTCCGCGAAGATCTATTCTATCGCCTGAGCGTCTTCACGCTAGAGCTTCCACCACTGCGGCAGCGGCAAGAGGA
Organism: Candidatus Latescibacterota bacterium; assembly: GCA_965217585.1. Lineage (GTDB taxonomy): Bacteria > Latescibacterota > UBA2968 > UBA8231 > UBA8231. The sequence goes on along the minus strand of OZ244561.1, from coordinate 6,808,968 downwards.
TATCCCGGCTTTGGCGGCGCATTTTGCGGAGCGGTATGCTCGGCACCTACGGCGACCAGTGCCGACCTTAGACGACGGGGTGGTCGCGCACTTGCAGGGGTATGCTTGGCCGGGGAATGTGCGCGAGCTGGAGCACGTGATTCAACGCGCCGTCTTGCTGTGCAAGGACGGCGTGGTGCGGGTGGAGGATTTGTCGTTGTCGTCGGTTGCGCCGCCCGCCGGGGATGGGGAACTCCCGTCGGCTGAACGACGAACTGAAGACGCGGACGAAGCGACGCCGCCGGCCAAAGATGTGGACGAAAAGCAGCAGATTGTGGAGGCACTGCAAGCGACCCACTGGAGGATCTATGGCGTACACGGTGCAGCCGCGTTGTTGGGTATGCACCCGGAGAAGCTGCGTTACCGCATGCAGAAATACGGGTTACGACGCCCGAAGAAGTAGCGCAGGACGCAAGAGCTTATACAGGAGGCCAACGGCCAACGAAAGTCGTGGAGACCCACGAAAAAATCGTGGAAATACACGAAAAATCGTGGAAAGCCTTGCGCCGACGGCGAGGCGGTGCCTCGTAGAAAGACTCGTCCCATAATTTTAAGTATCATGTTTTTCAATTCTTTAGGTGTATCCTAAAGGATTTTTTTGTGCATGGCCTGATCGTTGGCACGCAACCTGCATATATCGTCGTTGAAGGCGAGGCAGGACACAGCAGCATTATTGCTCCACACCTCACTTAGTAGATGTAAGGCATTCGATCGGCTAACACTCCCTCCCTGACTCTGGAGGTTCATTATGCGCTGCTTGCTCTTAGCAATTTTGTTGTTGGTGGCTCCACTTGGAGCCTTCGCTTTAACGTGGGATTTTGACGAGGGCACTACTTGGGGATGGACCGCCCACGAGAGTCTCTTAGGAACTGACCGTGGTGTCCCCACCACAGTGTACAGCGAAGTCGAAGAGGGCGTCTGGCGCATTGCGCCGGTGCCGACGGGGCAAGAACCCGCCATTAGCTTGGTCTCGCCGCTGATTGGGGAAGACTCGGCCCTGTTCGACTGGGTTACCTTACGGCTGCGCATCATCCACGATCGCCCCACCGAGGGGAACCTCCTGATGGCGTGGTCCAATGGCGAGTCCAGACGCCGCAAGAAGGAAGCGGGCCAACGCAGCCAACGCTCCATAATACCGTTGGGGTTTTCTATGGGCCGTGATCAACTTTACCCCATCGAATGGGAAAACATCACCATAGATATACGCGCCTTGGAAGCCGCTGCGGAAGCGCACCCAGAAGAAGAGTGGGCGGCTTGGTCCCCACCCGAGAGGTCCTCCTCCCAAGCGAGGCTTTTCCGGAGATTGCGGGGGGCGATTTTGACGGGGATGGGCTGCTCGATCTGGCCTTTAATCAAGGTTCCACCCTCGAATTGTGGCACAACCGGGGCGAGGATGGCTTTGAAACCATCCTACAGCTATCCGACAGCTATTTCCTTGGCCTAGCCGATGGCGACGGCGACGGTGATGTGGACCTGTTGGTGGTCGAGGATCGCGACGACCTATGGTCCAACGTGACTATGTGGATCAATGATGGCGCGGCCGGGTTTGCCGACAGCGATCGGTTCGTCCTCGACACCGAAGAGGAGCTCGGTCATTTACTGCTGCCAGGGCAATCGTTGGGCGAGGCCGTGCGCCTGTTGTGGAACCGACCGTGCTACAAGCCGGTGGGGCCTTGGCGTCTGACCCAGCCGTGGGCGACCAGCCAGCCGCCCTCGCTGTTTTTTGAGATCGCGGTCAATCCCTGCGATATGCACCTGCTCGCCGATCTGGATGGGGATGGGGCGGTGGAGTTGGTCGGGACGCCCGAGCGGAATCTGTTCTTCGACTTTCTTTTTCGCAACACCTACCACGGTTTGGCACTGTGGCGGGTGGACGCCTCGGGCGGGGTCGAACGCCATGACCTGCTCGGGCCGCAGGTGCTTGTGCGGAATCCGTATGTGTATAATGGTCAGGTCATTGCCCGTGACCTGACCGGCGATGGCCTTTTGGACTTGGCCGTGGTCGATGCCAACGCGACGACGGGTCCGGCACTGGTAATATTGGTCGGCCAGCGCGATGGGGTGCCCGTCGTCGAAGGGCGCTACCCGCTGCCGGGCATCGGCAACGAGATGCTCGCTGGCGATGTAAACGGCGATGAGGCGACCGATCTGGTCGTACTGGGGCGGAGTGTGGAAGGGGGCGGCGGGGCCTTCGTCTTCCTCAACCAAGGCGTTCCAGCCACAGCCGTTGCCAGCGAGACGGCGGCAACGCCCTCGGCCTTTGCCCTCGGTGCCAACTACCCCAATCCATTCAATCCGGGCACGACCATCCCCTTGGCCGTGCCCGCCGGAGCTGGTGATGTGGACTTAACCATCTACAACGTCTTGGGGCAGCCAGTGCGCCAAGTGTGGGCGGGTTCACTGGTGGCTGGCGAACATCGGCTGGCTTGGGATGGTCGGGATGCCCAAGGGCAATCCGTCGCCGCCGGGGTCTATTTGTATCGGTTGCAAGTGGGCGATCAGACGCGCATCCGCAAGATGGTCAAACTCGAATAGACGATAGGGCTTGGAAATGAGGGGTCTAAACCGCACGATCACAAGCTCTGGAGGTTTATTATGCGCTGCTTGCTCGTTGCTATTGGATTGTTGGCGGCTCCGCTGGGGGCCTTCGCTTTAACGTGGGATTTTGACGAGGGCACGACTTGGGGCTGGACCGCCCGGGAGAGCGAATTAGGCAGATTGGGTGACGTTACTCCCACCACGGTGTACAGCGAAGTCGAAGCCGGCGTCTGGCGCATTGCGCCGGTGCCGGGCGGGCACCGACCGGCCATTCGCTTGCTCTCGCCGCTGATTGGGGAAGACTCGGCCCTGTTCGACCGGGTCACCTTACGGCTGCGCATCATCCACGATCGCCCCACCGAGGGCAACCTCCTGATGCACTGGTCCAATGTCGAGTCCAGACGCCGCAAGAAGGAAGCGGACCAAGGCGCCCTACCAGACCCGTCGGGGTTTTATACGATCCGGCTTCAACTCTATCCCATCGAATGGGAAAATATCACGATAGACTTACGCGCCTTGGAAGCCGCTGCGGAAGCGAACCCAGAAGAAAAGTGGAGAGCGGTCACTTGGCAGGACACCCTCTTCCACTTGCAACTAGACCTAAACTTAAAGGGTCCGGCCGATCATCCGGCCTTTGTCGAAGTAGACTGGATTCAACTGACGGGGGCCGAAGAGCTGCTGCTGGGAGAATTGCAGCCCCGGGCGCTGGCCGTGGAGGCCGGGTTGCCCGGCGCATTGTTCGCTGAACCGCGTTTTTCTGTGTTGGGCCGGGGTATCGGTGAGGGAATATCGAGATTGCAAGATACTTTGGGCGATTTCGACGGCGATGGGGATGCCGATCTGGTGGTGAAAGTCTCTGCGGGCTGGATCATAGCGGCCAGCGATGGTTGGGGCGGCTTGGTTCCCACCGGAGAGGTGCTTCGCCTAAGCCAAGACGAGTCGGCGTTCAGCATGATTGCGGGGGGCGATTTCGACGGGGATGGGCTGCTCGATCTGGCCTATAGTAACGGTCGGACCATCGAATTGTGGCTCAACCGGGGCGAGGATGGCTTTGAAACCAGCCTACAGCTATCCGTCGGCTGGATCGTTGGTCTAGCCGACGGCGACGGCGACGGCGATGTGGACCTGTTGGTGATCGAGGATCTCGACGACCTATGGTCCAACGTGACTATGTGGGTCAATGACGGCGCGGCCGGTTTTGCCCACAGTGATCGGTTCGACCTCGACACCGAAGAAGAGCTCGGTCGTTTCCTGCTGGCAGGGCAACCGTTGGGCGAGGCCGTGCGCCTGTTGTGGAACCGAGGGTGCTCCGAGCCGGTGGGGCCTTGGCGTTTGACCCAGCCGTGGGCGGCCAGCCAGCCGCCCCCGCTGTTTTTTGAGGCCGCGGTCAATCCCTGTGACCTGCACCTGCTCACCGACTTGGATGGGGATGGGGCGGTGGAGTTGGTCGGGACGCCCGAGCGGAATCTATTCTTCGACTTTGATTTTAAGACCACCTACCACGGTTTGGCGCTGTGGCGGGTGGATCCCTCGGGCGGGGTGGAACGCCACACCCTGCTCGGTCCGCAGGTGCTCGTACCGTCTCCGCAGCATTTTGATAGGGGGGTCATTGCCAGTGACCTGACCGGCGATGGCCTGCTGGACTTGGCCGTGGTCGATATCAACCCGGCGACGGGTCCGGCGCTGGTGGTGCTGGTCGGCCAGCGCGATGGGGTGCCGGTCGTCGAAGGGCGCTACCGGCTGCCGGGCATCGGCAGGGAGGTGCTCGCGGGCGATGTAAACGGCGATGGGGCGACCGATCTGGTGGTGCTGGGGCGGAATGTGGAAGGCGACGGCGGGGCCTTCGTCTTTCTCAATCGAGGCGTCCCAGCCACCGCCGTCGCGGCCGAGACGGCGACCACGCCCTCGGCCTTTGCCCTCGGTGCTAACTACCCCAATCCATTCAATCCCACCACGACCATCCCTTTGGCCGTGCCCACCGAAGCTGGCGATGTGGACTTAACCATCTACAACGTCCTAGGACAGCCGATTCGCCAGGTGTGGGCGGGTTCACTGGCGGCTGGTGAGCATCGGCTGGCTTGGGATGGTCGGGATGCCCAAGGGCGATCCGTCGCCGCCGGGGTCTATTTGTATCGGTTGCAAGTGGGCGATCAGACGCGCATCCGCAAGATGGTCAAACTCGAATAGACGATAGGGCTTGGAGCGGACATGCTGGAGAAATTGCGCCAACACCTAGCGGGTGGCTTGCAGCGTCTGAGCGTCTGTCTGGAACGGGCCGGCACGGTTGAGGGCCTGCTGCGCCGTGAGTGCCTTGTGTTTTTGCGAAGGGATGTGAACAGATGAAACGGCCATGGAAAGTTTCGTTCCGAAAAAATAGAAAACTGCAAAGTTGCTTGGTGTTGTCGCTGGCCTTACATCTGCTGGTGATTTTCGGGATCACGCACCGCGAGCGGGTCACTCAATTTCCCGTCCTACCGCCGATCATGCTGAAGTTTACCAAACGTCCGCCGCCGCAGCGCACTCTCACCCGTCGCCAACGGCCCATGCAACGCCCGTTGGTGCGCCGCCCAGCCCTGCAAGCCGCTCCGGTCGCCGCGGTCCGTCCCGCTCCCTCGGCGTCGCGTCCGTTGCCGGTGTTCAAGTCATCGGCTCTTCGACTACCGACGGCGTCGTTGCCGGATCGACTGGTGCTGCCGGTCCCGGATTTCCCGGCTCGGCACATTGGGCCGCAAATGCGCGCTGGGGCGTTGGAAGGAACGCGGCAGGGGGCCGACGAGATTGACTTGTCCTTGGAACTGATGGATGTGCAGGCGATGGACACGGGTCGGCACCGGGCAATGGTAGTGGTTGATCCAAAAGACCGGCGTCAACTCAAGGGTTTTCTTTACTTATCGGGCATCCACAGTGAAGCACTCGAACGCGCCGACGCCAGCTCTCGTTCGGAGCGCAGCGGGGGGTGGTCGCGCAGCATTGCCGAGCGGCGCATGCTGCAGGGGCTAGCCGACAAAATGAGCGAGCGCACCAGCGTGCGCACCCAAGTGCTCGATGGTATCGCCTTGGACGACCCGCGGCTGATGCAGGTGCCGTTTCTGTCGCTGACGGTTGGAGGCGAAGTCTCCTTCACCCAAGCCGAAGCCAAAAATCTGGGCCGTTATCTCACGTCGGGTGGGTTCCTCTATGCGGATATTGTCTCCCGACCTATCGCGCTCGCTGGCGTCTATCAGCACGACCTGCCGGCGTTGCGCGATTTCATTCGCCAAGCCTTTCAGCAAGTTGACTACGCCGAACACAAAGATTGGTCTTTTGTGCGGTTGCCACCCGAGCACCCGCTCTACCATTGCTTCTACGATGTGGACTCTCTGCCGCGAGGCTTTTGGGACATCTGGTTTTGGTATCTTGATCCTCGCTCCGAATCGTCGCCCGATTACTTGGAGGGCATTCAGGTGGATGGCCGTATAGTGGGGATTTACTCACAAAAGAACTACGCGGACCTGTTGGCCGGCGAGGCCGAGCGGATCCGCGAGGCGGATCGGGCCCGCAACTTTATAGGTCGTTTTGTCACGGGTGCTGATGAGTTGCCGGTCTATGACCTCGGCGTCAATATCGTGGTGTACGCGTTGACGCGGGAGGGATCATTGGCACGGCAATTAATCGCCGCGGATTGAGCTTAGAGGTATCAGCATGATCCGCATCCTTACAAATTCGTATCGGTCGTTGCCCAACCTCCACTCCCAGCACCGCAGCGGCACCGGGCCGTGGGTGTACTGGACAACTAAGGAGACCAAGAGATGAACAGGTTGCGTGAATTTATTGGCTCGTCCAGCGGCTTGGTCCCGGCTCGGCAGGGGCTAGTAGGGCTCGTGTGGGTCGTAAGTGTCCTCGCGGGGCTTGCGATCCTCGCCGACGCTAGGGAATCCGAAGACGACATAGTGTGCCCGAGCACTTGGATAGGCTGTAGCCCCAGTTCCAACCCCTGCTTCGATAGTGCACCGGCGGATTCGACGGAGAAATACCTCTACTGCACCTATGGCTTGGACTGGGAGTGCAACTTCTACATAACCGGAGATTGCTGGCACTCCTCCACGCCCTGTGCGGAGGCTGAGCAGCCGTTCGCGACTGCCATGCAGACCGTCCCTTGCCTCGACCTCACTCTAAAGACTGAGTGCAGCTACTTCGACGATTGCGCGGAGTTGAACTCGACCGAGCCGTACCGGTACTGCACCACGTACCAAGACGACGATGACAACGTTTATTGGTTAGATTGCTGGTGCTCCTCCACCCCTTGTTCGGAGGCTGAACAGCCGACTGCGACCGCCGTGCTGACGTCGGCGGATGCGCGGCCGGCGCAGCATCGGCTGGGCGATAGTTATCCCAATCCGTTTAATCCCCAGATGGTCATTCCCCTCGACCTAGCTACCGACGAGGAGCGGGTCCACTTGGCACTCTACGACGTGTTAGGGCATCGGGTGCGGCAGTTGTGGGATGGGCCGCTTGGGGCGGGTAGCCATCGGTTTATGTGGAATGGCCGCGACGAGGAGGGCAAGGTGGTGGCCGCCGGGGTGTATATCTATAAGGTCGAGGTGGACGGACTGATAGAAGCCAAGAAGACGACCAAGCTGCCCTAATGGGTAAGTTTCGTTGAGCTATTTAACTCGAACGAAGATAAGACGGCATGGGAGGGACGTGGGCAGATGAGACGGCCATGGAAAGTCCCGCTCTGGAAGAATAGAAAGCTCCAAAGTTGCTTGGCGTTATCGCTGGCCTTGCATCTGCTGGTGATTTTCGGGATAACGCCCCGCGAGCGGGTCACCCACTTTACCGTCCTACCGCCGATCATGGTGAAGTTTACGAAGCGCCCGCCACCGCAGCGCTCCCTCGGCGGCGCGCCCGCTACCCATGTTCCAGACATCGGCTCCCCGGCTGCCGACGGCGGCGCTGCCGGAACGGCCGGTGTTGCCCGTGCCGGATTTCCCCGCTCGGCACATTGGCCCGCAACTGCGGGTTGGGGCGCTAGAAGGGGTGCGGCAAGGCGCGGATGAGATCGACTTGTCCTTGGAGTTAATGGATGTGCAGGCGCTGGACACGGGTCGGCACCGGGCGATGGTAGTAGTCGATCCAAAAGATCGGCGCAACCTCAAAGGCTTTCTCTATTTATCCAATCCCTCGAACTCATGGGATATATCAATAAGACGGAGTTCGACATCCTGTATGAGTGCCTGCAATCGCATGTCGAAGAGGGGGTAACAGAGGTCTGCATCGTGGCTAACGAAGTGCGGAGTCTCAATCCATTGCTTGGGCGAGACGCGCTCCGTTTGGGACAACTGGGCCCGACGTTGCACTTCCAGCAACTGGCTCCTGCCATACAGAGCACGTTAGAAAGATGGGGTTTGGAGGCTTGGATAGATGATTAGTGCGATGTGTTATTTGCTCGGCTTGGCCGTGCTGTGCTGCGCTCCAGCGATGGCTGGCGAGTGGGTCCAGGAGTTGCCGACTATGACCTCGGTGTTAATATCTTGGCCTACGCCTTGACGCGGAAAGGGATCATGATCTAGCGATTGGTGGCGGTGGAGTAAGCCGAGGCGTTTGGCCGGACCTCCAAAGCGTCGGAAGGACGAGTATGAGCGACATATCCTTTGAGCATGTGTTGAGCAGCCAGTACACGGTCTTTGATGGACTGGCTGGGATGCACGTGGAAGACATCTACCAAGATCGCCAGGGTTTTCTCTGGATCGCCACGGCCGACGGCGGCGTCAGCCGGTTCGACAGTGCCCGATTTGATACGTTTGGCCTCAAGGACGGTCTGCCCAATCTGACGGTCATGGCCATTGCCGAGGAGGCGGACGGACGGCTGCTGTTCGGCACGTTCGGCGGGGGGCTTGCCGCCTACGATGGGCGCGGCTTTCAGGTGTACACCACCGAGCACGGCCTGCCTTCTAACGAGATTTTGGGTCTGCAAGCCCAGCCGGATGGCTCGATTCTGGTGCTGACTGGCGCGGGCGTAGCTTGGTTTTGCCGAGGCCGCTGTATAAAGTGCATAACTGAAATTGGTGGCCAACCGTTGGGGCGGGTGTACGATATGGCTACCGACGCGGCTGGTACCACTTGGCTGGCGACGATGAGCCGAGGCGTTATCAGCTTGGATGGGCAGCGCATGGGTATCGGCGAGGGGGCGGGCCAATGGCCTTGGAAGTTCGCCCAAGATCCCTCCGGCCATCTATGGATCGCCTTCAGTTACTCAGGTAGCGAAGTCTTGATCGGCCGCTACGATCCACGGGACCAACATTTTGCGTGCATTAATGTGGGTAAGGGCGACGAAGGGGTGGCGCAGAGCGGGGCGCGGCACGTGCGGACTGACGAGAGGGGCTGGCTCTGGCTGACCCACCGGGGCGTGGTGGTGCATGACGGGCAGGAGTGGCATCCCTTTTCTGCTTCTTTGCCGGATGTTGACTTTTCGGTTACGCGTCTGACGTACGGGGATCGCGAGGGCAATATTTGGATTGGGCTTTGGGGTGGCGGACTGATTTTTTGTGACCCGACTAGCATCCGTCGCTACACGGAAGCCGACGGTTTGCCCGACCGCGAGATTCGCTACTTGGGTGAAGATTCCGAGGGACGGATGTGGATCGGCACGATGGGGGGCATGGCCTGCATGGAAGAGGGTCAAGTCCACCCGGTCGAGACAAGGGAAATCGTCTGGGCGATGGTGGTGGATGGCCAGGGGCAGGTCTGGAGCGGTGGGGATGCGGGCAAGGTGTACAAGTGGGAGGGCCAAATGCCACAAGCGATCGCAGTGTCCGAAGAGACTCATCCCGAAGAAATCGCTGGGCTATGCGAAGATGGGCAAGGGCGTATCTGGGTCGGCACGTCCGAGGGTCGCTTCGGCTGGATAGAGGAAAATCGCTTTATTCTCCTTGATGAATGCGGCACCTTGCTACAAGACCAAGACAGGGTATTCTGGGTCGGATCGCTGCTGCGAGACCGAGACGGAGTATTATGGCTCGGTTCATACGGAGAAGTGCCGGCACTCTACTGTTACGAGGATGGGCACTTGCGCCCGGCGGATATGGCCGAAGCAGAGTCTATCGCCTATGTCAACGTCTTGTGGGAGCACCAAAACACCCTGTGGATAGGCACGGCCAAGGGACTTTTCGCCCTTGATCTCGCGTCGCGGAAGGTGCGTCACTTTACCGCCGAGCAGTTTGGGTTGTCGGCCAATGGCATCTTGGCACTGACGGCCGACTCGCAGGGCAATATCTGGATGGGCACCAGCGGCGGCGGCGTCCTCCGCTACGACGGCCAGACCTTCCAGAGCATCCGCTTGGGACCATCCGCTCTCGAAAACATGGTCGAAGCCGTCCTGTGCGACCGTCGCGGCCGGCTGTGGTTTGGGACGCGGGCGGGACTGGTCGCTTACCAGCCGGGACACACGCCGCCGCGCTTGGTCATCCGCGAGGTGATGGCCGGCACGCTCTTGGACGCGCCCGAAGCCGTATCCTGCCCAGAGAGTACCCCTGAAATCCGCATTTACTTTCAAGGCATCAGCTTCCGCACCGGCGCTGGGCAGATGCGCTACAGCCATCGTCTGTTAGGCCACGGTCCGGTGGAACAGTGGAGCGCGTTTACGGCCGCCAATACCGTCGCATACAGCGCCCTACCGGTGGGCGAGTACCGCTTTGAGGTGCGGACGATGGACCGCGATGGTCTGCTGTCCGAGGTGGCCAGCGTGGAGATTCGAGTCCTCCCCGACGCCAAAACCGAACGCATCCACGCCCTTGAAAACGTGCTGCGAACTACTGACCACGTCGTGCATAGTCAGAGCTGGGCTATGCGCCAAGTGCTGGAACAGACTGTGCGCGTCGCCGAGACAGCGATGACCGTGCTGGTGCTAGGCGAGACCGGTACCGGCAAGGGCTTACTGGCGCAGACCATCCACGAAACAAGCACCCGCCGCGAGCGGCCTTTCATCCAAGTCAATTGCGGGGCGCTGCCGGCTGGATTGGTCGAAAGCGAGTTGTTCGGCCACGAGAAGGGGGCCTTCACCGGCGCCGCTAGCCGTCAGCTCGGCCGCTTTGAACTGGCCGATGGCGGCACGCTCTTTCTGGATGAAATCGGCGATTTGCCGTTGGACTCTCAGCGGGTGTTGCTGAACATCTTAGAGGAGAATGTGCTGACCCGCATCGGCGGCGAGCAGCCTGTACGCGTGGATGTGCGGGTCATCGCGGCGACCAACCGCGATCTGCGTCAGGCCATCCAGGAAGGCACGTTCCGCGAAGACCTATTCTACCGCTTGAGCGTTTTTACGTTAGAGCTTCCGCCACTGCGGCAGCGGCAAGAGGATATCCCGACTTTGGCGGCGCATTTTGCCGAGCGGTATGCTCAGCACCTGCGGCGTCCGGTGCCGACGATAGACGACGGGGTGGTCGCGCACTTGCAGGCGTATGCTTGGCCGGGGAATGTGCGCGAACTGGAGCATCTGATCCATCGGGCGGTTTTGCTGTGCGAGGGCAGGGTGATACGCGCTGGCGATTTGCTGCTGCCGTCGGTTGGTCGGTGGGCTGGGGATGCAGTGGCACCAGCGCCAGCGGCTGGCGAAGGCTTGGACGAAAAGCAGCAGCTTGTGGAGGCGCTGCAAGCGACCAATTGGATGATCTATGGCGAGCGGGGTGCGGCGCGCTTGTTGGGCATGAACCCAGAGAAGCTGCGCTCTCGCATGCGCTACTATGGACTGCGACGACCAAAAAAGCCCAGCACGGGCAAGTAGAGGGCAACTCCTTACAGGAGCCGGAGCTAGCGCGCGTCTAACTCAAAAGCCAAGTCTTCAAAGCGGACAGCTTTACTTTATGTCTATCCCGCGGCTCCTTCTATCCGCCTCGATGCTGTGGAGCGAAAATGGGATGGCTGGGCCTCGGCGCATACGGAAAATCGTATTGAGGATACGGAAAATCGTATTGAGGATACGGAAAATCGTATTGAGGATACGGAAAATCGTATGTTGCCTTGTGCTGATGGCGAGGCCACGCATTATATAAAGACCCGTACCATATTTTAAGTCGTATGTTTTTCAATCCTTTAGGGTGTCCTAAAGGATTTTTTTGTCGGCACCCTAATTTTTGGCACGGAATGTGCCTATTACAATGTGTTTATATCTCCTCAGCAGCGCAGCAGCAAGAGAGCAAGGCCGATGCGGTAGAACTTTAAAACATAGATAGGGAGAGAGAGGGCAGTGGTGGACGAGACGAGCCAAGCCGAACAGAACCCGAAACAAATAAAGTCCTTTAATCATGTGCTGGGGCACCGGTACACCGTTTCTGATGGGCTGGCCGGCATGCAAGTGGAAGATGTCTATCAGGACCGCCGGGGGCTGCTCTGGATCGCCACGGCCGACGGTGGGGTGAGTCGGTTCGACGGGGAGCATTTCGATACCTTTGGCTTGGGGGAGGGGCTACCTCATCTGACGGTAATGACCGTTGCCGAGGACACAGACGGACGGCTCCTCTTCGGTACGCTCGGCGGTGGACTGGCTGTCTTAGGCCCGCGTGGGTTTCAGGTGTACACCATCGAGCACGGGCTGCCCTGCAACGACATTTTGAGCCTGCAACCGCAGACTGATGGCTCGATACAGGTCCTGACCGGCGCGGGGATTGGCTGGTTTGTTGGGGATCGGTGCGTAGAGCGTACGACGACTATTGGGGATCAGCCCATAGGGCGGGTGTACGACGCAGCCACCGACTCAGCGGGTACGACGTGGCTGGCGACGCTGCACCGAGCGGGCGCAGGCCGATCCCTGCAGCGAAGGCTGGCACTGCTCCAACGTAATATGCGACTGGGATCACCATCACATCCTTACAAATTCGTTGGACAAGAAATGGGCCCACCATCCTGATAAAGGATGCGTAGTCAAGGATACGTCCTGTACCTGTCCTCCGTGATCTACCATCCGGGGGATATCGCGGCTATCCAAATAGGGGGATGGTTCTGCAGTAAGTGCTGAGAGGTATAGCCCATGTGGCACTCTAGGGCCGGGTGCCACATGGGCTAATGGTCCTCTGGTCTACTGCGTCTGTCGCTCGAATAGAGGTAGGGCGTTTGATAGGCTCACACTCCCCCCACAGCTGGAGGTGCATTATGCGCTACTTGCTCATTACAATAGGATTGTTGTCGGCACCACTTGGAGCTTTCGCTTTAACGTGGGATTTTGACGAGGGCACCACGTGGGGCTGGACCGCCCACGAGAGCGACTTAGGCAGTCTCAGTGGAGGTACTCCCACCGCGGTGTACAGCGAAGTAGAAGACGGCGTCTGGCGCATTGCGCCGGTGCCGGACGGGCAACGACCGGCCATTAACTTGCTCTCGCCGCTGATTGGGGAAGACTCGGCCCTGTTCGACCGGGTCACCCTCCGGCTGCGCATCATCCATGATCGCCCTACCGGGGGAAACCTCCTGATGAACTGGTCCAATGTCGAGTCCAGACGCCGCAAGCAGGAAGCGGACCCAAGCGCAGTGCCCGACCTGTCGGGGCTTTATACGATCCGTTATCAATACTATCCCATCGAATGGGAAAACATCACCATAGATATACGCGCCTTGGAAGCCGGTTTGGAAGCGAGACGACAAGAGCCGATTGCGACCATTTGGGGGGATACCGCGCTCGTTTGGCAGGACACCCTCTTCCACTTGCAACTCAAGCTCGTGTTAAACTCAAACCCACAGAGTCCGGCCGATCATCCGGCCTTTGTCGAAGTCGATTGGATTCAACTGGAGGGGGCCGAAGAGTTGCTGCTGGGGGAATTGCAGCCTCGGGAAATCGTCGAGGCCGGGTTGCCCGGGGCGTTGTTCGCTGCCCCGCGTTTTTCTGTGCTGGGCCAAGGTATCGGTGGCCCAATATCGCAAGGTGTTTTGGGCGATGTGGACGGCGATGGGGATGCCGATCTGGTGGTGGTCTGGCTATACTTCACGACCGTTCAAGTGACCGAAGAGACGTTTGAGATGACGGACCAATCGGGCTGGACGGTAGCGTCCAGCGACGGTTTGGGCGGCTTGATTCCCACCCGACAGGTGCTTTTCTCAGAAAGCGGGTTGCTGCGGAATTTTGCGGGGGGCGATTTGGACGGGGATGGGCTGCTCGATCTGGCCTTTCGTGAAGGTCTGGCCCTCGAATTGTGGCACAACCGAGGCGAGAATGGCTTTGAAACCATCCTGCAGCTATCCGACGTCTTGTTCCGTGGCCTAGTCGATGGCGACGGCGATGGCGATGTGGACCTGGTGGTTGTCGAGGACCTCGACGCCCAATGGTCCAACGTGACTATGTGGGTCAATGACGGCGCGGCTGGGTTTGCCCACAGTGATCGGTTTGACCTCGACACTGAAGAAGAGTTCAGTAGTCTCCTGCTGGCAGGGCAACCGGAGGGCGAGGCCGTGCGCGTGTTGTGGACCCGATCGTGCAAGCAGGGGTCTTGGCGTCTGACCCAGCCGTGGGCGGCCAGCCAGCCACCGCCGCTGTTTTTTGACGTCGTGGGCAATCCCTGTGACCTGCGCCTGCTCACCGACTTGGATGGGGATGGGGCGGTGGAGTTGGTTGGGACGCCCGAGCGCGATCTATTCTTCGACTTTGATTTTCGCACCACCTACCACGGTTTGGTGCTGTGGCGGGTGGACGCCTCGGGCGAGGTGGAACGCCACACCCTACTCGGTCCGCAGGTGCTCGTATCGAATCCGTATTCTGGTGGTGGTGGGGTCGTTGCCAGTGACCTGACCGGCGATGGTCTGCTGGATTTGGCCGTGGTCGATATCAACCCGGCGACGGGTCCGGCACTGATCGTCTTGGTCGGTCAGCGCGATGGGGTGCCCGTCGTCGAAGGGCGCTACCCCCTGCCGGGCATGGGTAGCCAAGTGCTCGCGGGCGATGTCAACGGCGATGGGGCGACCGATGTGGTGGTGTTGGGGCGGAGCGTGGAAGGTGACGATGGCGGGGCCTTCGTCTTCCTCAACCAAGGTGTTCCAGCAGTCACAGCTATCGCGGCCGAGACAGCAGCCACGCCCTCGGCCTTTGTCCTCGGTGCCAACTATCCCAATCCATTCAATCCAGGCACGACGATCCCCTTTGCTGTGCCTGCCGAAGCTGGCGATGTGGATTTAACTATCTACAACGTCTTGGGGCAGCCGGTGCGCCAGGTGTGGAATGGTCCGCTGGCGGCGGGTGAGCATCGGCTGGCTTGGGATGGCCGGGACGCGCAGGGGAAATCCGTCGCTGCCGGGGTCTATTTATATCGGTTGCAGATGGGCGAGCAGACGCGCATCCGCAAGATGGTCAAACTTGAATAGACGACCCGAGTCTATCATCCCTACGACCAGAAAGGAGGTGTATCCCATACTCGCAGGACCATCCGGGTATATCGCGGCTGTCCAAATAGGAGGGTGGTTCTGTAGTACATGCTGAGACGTATGGCCCATGTGGCACTTCTAGGGCCGGGTACCACATGGGCTTTTTGGCTTCTGTTCTACTGCGTTGGTCGGGCGCATAGAAGTAGGGGGTTAGACCGGCGACTACATCCACCCCCTCACTCTGGAGGTGCATTATGCGCTGCTTGCTCATTACAATAGGATTGTTGTCGGCTCCGCTGGGAGCCTTGGCTTTAACGTGGGATTTTGACGAGGGCACCACGTGGGGCTGGACCGCCCACGAGAGCGACTTAGGCAGTCTCAGTGGAGGTACTCCCACCGCGGTGTACAGCGAAGTAGAAGACGGCGTCTGGCGCATTGCGCCGGTGCCGAACGCGCAACGACCGGCCATTAACTTGCTCTCGCCGCTGATTGGGGAAGACTCGGCCCTGTTCGACCGGGTCACCCTCCGGCTGCGCATCATCCATGATCGCCCTACCGGGGGAACCCTCCTGATGCACTGGTCCAATGTCGAGTCCAGACGCCGCAAGCAGGAAGCGGACCCAAGCGCAATGCCCGACCTGTCGGGGCTTTATACGGGCCGTTATCAATACTATCCCATCGAATGGGAAAACATCACCATAGATATACGCGCCTTGGAAGCCGGTTTGGAAGCGAGACGACAAGAGCCGATTGCGACCATCTGGGCGGATACCGCGCTCGTTTGGCAAGACACCCTCTTCCACTTGCAACTCAAGCTCGTGTTAAACTCAAACCCACAGAGTCCGGCCGATCATCCGGCCTTTGTCGAAGTGGATTGGATTCAACTGGAGGGGGCCGAAGAGTTGCTGCTGGGGGAATTGCAGCCTCGGGAACACGCCGCGGCCGGGTTGCCCGGGGCGTTGTTCGCTGCCCCGCGTTTTTCTGTGCTGGGCCGGGGTATCGGTGAGGGACTATCGCAAGGTGTTTTGGGCGATGTGGACGGCGATGGGGATGCCGATCTGGTGGTGGTCTGGCTATACTTCACGACCGTCAAAGTGACCGAAGAGACGTTTGAGAGGACGGGCCAATCGGGCTGGACGGTAGCGTCCAGCGACGGTTTGGGCGGCTTGATTCCCACCCGACAGGTGCTTTTATCAGAAAGCAGGTTGCGGGAGCTTGATGGGGGCGATTTGGACGGGGATGGGCTGCTTGATCTGGCCTTTCGTGAAGGTCTGGCCCTCGAATTGTGGCACAACCGAGGCGAGAATGGCTTTGAAACCATCCTGCAGCTATCCGACGTCTCGTTCGGTGGCCTAGTCGATGGCGACGGCGATGGCGATGTGGACCTGGTGGTCGTCGAGGACCTCGACGACCGATGGTCCAACGTGACTATGTGGGTCAATGACGGCGCGGCTGGGTTTGCCCACAGCGATCGGTTTGACCTCGACACCGAAGAAGAGCTCTTTCCTTGGCTGCTGGCAGGGCAACCGGAGGGCGAGCCCGTGCGCGTGTTGTGGACCCGATCGTGCAAGCAGGGGGCTTGGCGTCTGACCCAGCCGTGGGCGGCCAGCCAGCCACCGCCGCTGTTTTTTGACGCCGAGGTCAATCTCTGTGACCTGCGCCTGCTCACCGACTTGGATGGGGATGGGGCGGTGGAGTTGGTTGGGACGTCCGAGCGCGATCTATTCTTCGACTTTGATTTTCGCACCACCTACCACGGTTTGGTGCTGTGGCGGGTGGACGCCTCGGGCGAGGTGGAACGCCACACCCTGCTCGGTCCGCAGGTGCTCGTGTCGAATCCGTATTCTGGTGGTGGTGGGGTCGTTGCCAGTGACCTGACCGGCGATGGTCTGCAGGACTTGGCCGTGGTCGATATCAACCCGGCGACGGGTCCGGCACTGATCGTCTTGGTCGGTCAGCGCGATGGGGTGCCCGTCGTCGAAGGGCGCTACCCCCTGCCGGGCATGGGCGATCAAGTGCTCGCGGGCGATGTCAACGGCGATGGGGCGACCGATTTGGTGGTGTTGGGGCAGAGTGTGGAAGGTGACGATGGCGGGGCCTTCGTCTTTCTCAACCAAGGCGTACCAGCCGCTACCGCTATCGCCGCCGAGACGGCGACCACGCCCTCAGCCTTTGTCCTTGGTGCCAACTATCCCAACCCGTTCAATCCGGCCACGACCATCCCCGTATCGGTGGTGGCTGGTGCTGGCGATGTGGATTTAACGATCTACAACGTCTTGGGGCAGCCAGTGCATCAAGTGTGGAATGGCCCCTTGGCGGCGGGCGAACACCGACTGGCTTGGGATGGTCGGGATGCACAGGGGCAATCCGTCGCCGCTGGGGTCTATCTGGTGCGGCTACACCAAGGCGAGCAGACGCGCATCCGCAAGATGGTCAAACTCGAATAGACGCACGAGCTTGGAGTGGACATGCTGAAGAAATTGCGCCAACACCTAGCGGCTGGCTTGGAACATTTGAGCGTCCGTCTGCAACGGGTCGGCACGGTTGAGGGCCTACCGCGCCACGAATGTCCAGTACTGATCTTTTTTCACGGCTATAGCTTGGCCCACACCATCCGCCCTCTGGTCGTAGGACGAGCTCTACGAGTGCGCGGGTATCCCGTGGAATTCGCGGGAGTGGGGCCTCACGCAGACCGGATCGCCGCCGAAGGGTTTCAGGTTTACGAAGTAGAAACCATGCCGCAAAGCCGCATGGACGAGTACGTGGCCCGCGGCGACTACGGCTATTACAATGCGGAGTGGATAGATCGTTGTGTGCAAGCCGAACGCACCCTTATCCGGCAACTTTGCCCCGCCCTCGCGCTGGCAGACATGCGGCCCACCTTGCCGCTCACCGCCTCTCTTGAGGGGATGGATATAGCCCTGATAGAGGCGGCCTACAACCAACCGGACTATCCGTTTCCCATTCGCCTGCCCACCACCTTTTCCTTGGGCACCGAGCCATTCGACGAATACGCTCGCGACAACATATCAACCTTCAAGCCGCACCATACCCTCCACTTGGTCGCCGATGTGCCCCAATTCCATCCACTGGGCGAACAGACTCCTTCCTACTGCTATGTGGGGCCACTGATCGAGTCGCCGCCGCCCCGCCCCATCGCGGAATTGGACGATTGGGACGATCCGTTACCGCTGGTCTATTTCAATTGCGGTAGCACCGGTGCTTATCTCGGCTTTCTCGACGAGGCACTACACCGCATGGCCAACAAGCCCTACCGCGTCTTGGTGACCACGGCCGGTCGTTGGTCAGGACAAATAGAGGCTCCCAATATCCGCGTCGTTGACTTTGTGCCGGCGGCTTGGGTGTTGGCACGTGCTGCTCTCTTCGTTGGTGTGGGCGGCATTGGTTCCATCTACCATGCTTTGCGCCAAGGTGTGCCCGTGATCGGCACTCCCGAGAAGTTGGACGAGGAGTACCACCTCAACCGAGTGCGCGACCTTGGCTTGGGATGCAAGCTCAACTGGGATGAGTTTCTTCAGATGGACCCCCTGTTAGAGGCCATAGACGATCTTCTATCTCGGAGCGACGAATTCGCTCCGCGTTGCCAAGCCCTTGCCGCACATATTGGAGAATTGGATGGGGGCGAGGCCGCGGCCGATGCAGTGGACGCCTTTTTTGTCGCCCAGCGTTCCGCTCACCAGATCGAGCCGGCCTATCGGATGCCCGAGCCCGAATTTCTCCACTACCTCAACCTGAGCACCCCGGCCAACCTCGGCGTCGAGGAGCTCCGCACCTTGCTCCACCGCAACCTGAGTCGCGGTCTGCCACACGTCCGACAGGGCAGTGAGGTGGTCTTTGACCGGGCGGATTCTGTCCAACCAGACAAAGACGGACGATTGAATGGGTGACTCTGCCGAAAAGAGAGGGCATAAGCAGATGAAACGGCCGTGGAAAGTCCCGTTCCGAAAGAATAGAAAGCTGCAAAGCTGCTTGGTGTTGTCGCTGGCCTTGCATCTGCTGGTGATTTTCGGCATCACGCACCGCGAGCAGGTTACGCAATACCCCGTGCTGCCGCCGATCATGCTCAAGTTTACCAAGCGTCCGCCGCCGCAGCGCACCCTCACCCGCCGCCAACGGCCCATGCAACGCCCATTGGTGCGCCGTCCCGCCCTTCAAGCTGCCCCGGTGGCTGCCGTGCGGCCGGCCCCCTCGGCGTCGCGTCCGTTGCCGGTGTTCAAGTCATCGGCTCTGCGGCTGCCGACGGCGGCACTGCCGGATCGACTGGTGCTGCCAGTGCCGGATTTCCCCGCTCGGCACATTGGGCCGCAACTGCGCGCTGGGGCGTTGCAAGGAACGCGGCAGGGGGCTGACGAGATTGACTTGTCCTTGGAACTGATGGATGTAGAGGCGATGGATACGGGTCGGCACCGGGCGATGGTAGTGGTTGATCCAAAAGACCGGCGCAAACTCAAGGGTTTTCTCTACTTATCGGGCATCCACAGCGAAGCACTCGAACGCGCCGACGCCAGCTCGCGTTCGGAGCGCAGCGGGGGGTGGTCGCGCAGCATTTCCGAGCGGCGCATGCTGCAGAACCTAGCCGACAAAATGAGCGAGCGCACCGGCGTGCATACCGAAGTACTCGACGGCGTCGCCTTAGATGACCCGCTGCTGATGCAGGTGCCGTTTCTACTGCTGACGGTTCGGGGCGAAGTCTCCTTCACCCAAGTCGAAGCCAAAAATCTGGGCCGTTATCTAATCTCGGGTGGGTTCCTCTATGCGGATATTATCTCCCAACCTGTCTCTCTCGCTGGCAGCTATCAGCACGACCTGCCGGCGTTGCGCGATTTCATTCGCCAAGCCTTTCAGCAGATTGACTACGCCGAACACAAAGATTGGTCTTTTGTGCGGTTGCCGCCCGAGCACCCGCTCTACCATTGCTTCTACGACGTGGACTCTCTGCCGCGCGGCTTCTGGGACATCTGGTTTTGGCATAGTGAGTATCGCTTTGAATTGTCGCCCAATTACTTGGAGGGCATTGAGGTGGATGGCCGCATCGTGGGGGTTTACTCACAAAAGAACTACGCGGACCTGTTCGCCGGCGAGGCCGAGCGGATCCGCGAGAGCTTTATCGGCGGTCGTTTTGTCACGGGGGCGGATGAGTTGCCGGTCTATGACCTCGGCGTGAATCTCGTGGTGTATGCGTTGACGCGCGAGGGATCATTGGCACGGCAATTAGTCGATGCGGACTGAGAGATGTTTTGTCGTGATACTATAACTGAGGAGGGCACTGCGAGGTATGGAAATCATTCCGTTAATTCCCGAACGAGACATAGAGATACAGCGGGCGCGGGTCGCACAAAATCGCGATGTACGCACCCAAGCGAAGGCTTGTCTCCTTTTGGGCCGCTATTACAAGGAACAAGGTGAACTCCACAAGGCTGAAGTCCTGTATCAACGAGCCCTTGCGAAAGCACGGCAGTGGCAGGATTGGGAGATGGAAGCCGATGCGTGTAGCGGCTTGGGACTTATGTACCAAGTCATGGGGCAGATGGATGAGGCAGTTGACTATCTCAATAAAGCCTTTGAGATCAATAGGGATCGCCGCGATGAGGAGCGTCTGGCCGTCAGCTATAGCAACAGAGGCTTTGTCGCCCATCTCCAAGGAAAAGTCGCAGAGGCGCAAGAACTCCACATGCGCGCTCAGCAACTCCACGAGGCGTTGGGAAATAGAGCCTATTGGGCCGAAGAATGCGGCAACTTGGGCCAGTTGGCACTCCAGCAGAACAAACCAGAGGAGGCCGAAGCTTACTTCCAGCAGGGACTGAACGTGTGCCAAGAACTCGGCGATATGCCGGGTATTTCCGGCCACTATCAGGGCCTGGGGATGGCCTATCTCGAACAGAATCGTTTAGCCGAGGCCGAAGCCATCCTCAAAAAAGGCATTGCGGCTGAAGAGCAACTCCAGCGCGACGAGGGGTTGGCTCATCATTACAGCGTCTTGGGAGGCGTATATAGACAGGCGGGTCGATTTGATGAGGCAGAAGAAATGTACCGTCGGACGTTGGCCACCCAACAAAAATTGGGCAATAGACTGTTTGAAGCCCGCACCACGAGCGGTCTGGGGCAGGTGCTCGGGGAGAAAGGCGACACGCGAGAAGCTGCGGCGTTGTTCCAGCAGGCTAGAGGACTGTTTGGCGAGATCGGGGACAACAAAAGCGGGGGGATACAAGCAGCTCTTTTGGGCAATGTCTATATGGACGTTGAAAACTTTAAGGCGGCTGAGGAGGCGTATCGGCAGGCGGTGCAACTGTTTGAGAAAGTGTCGGACTTGGAGGCCGTAGCCGACGTTAGAGTTAGCTTGGGAAGGGTCTATGAATCGAATCAGGCTCCTTTTGATGCCTTACTTCAGTGGCGGCAAGCACTGGAACTATACCGCGAACTCCAGCTAGACGACAAGGTTGAGTTCGTAGAAAAGCTACTGAGGACGAGCAGCCGAATGTAAAGGACAAAATATGGAGGTGATGCTACGCCGATTTCTGAGCGGGAATCGCCAAGCAGGAGTCAGATTGGGCTTTGGTGAATAACGTAGCCAACAGCTCGTTTCTCACCACTGCAGAGGAGCCGTTGGTCTATAATTTGGAGGTAATATTGTGGTGTAGGAGGGAGTCAGTGTGATACGCATTAATACATTGCATCGCTGTGGCAAAACCTTAACCCTCGAACTCATGGGGTATATCAATAAGACGGAGTTCGACATCCTGCATGAGTGCCTGAAATCGTATGGCGAAGAGGGGGTAGAGAAGGTCTGCATCGTGGCGAACGAAGTGCGGAGCCTCAATCCATTGCTTGGGCGAGACGCGATCCGTTTGGGACAACTGGGTCTGACGTTGCGCTTTCAGCAGCTCCCTTCCTCCATACAGAGGTCGCTGGAGATTTGGGGCTTGGAGGCGTGGATAGATGATGAGTAGGATGCGTTATTGGCTCGGCATGGTCGTACTGAGCTGCGCTCCAGCAATGGCTGGAGAGTGGGTACAAAAGGGGGCCGACAGTTTCTCGGCTGGACGTTTTGCTGGCACGGAGATAGACAGCTTGGGGCGGGTGTCGCTGGCCTCCTTTCGCGGGGTCAACCTCGCCTTGGATGCGGTGGCTTCGTCCGGGCCGAACACCTTGAGCGGTCGCCGCAGCGTTACCGACGGCAATACCGACACCGAGTGGCGCTTTGAAAACGAGGTCGAAGTGTTGGGCAAGTGGATTCGGCTCGACTTGGGCGGTGATCGCGGCGTCAGCCAAGTGCGCCTTCTGCCGGGCAAGACCGTGACCCAACGGCCACTGTTTTTCGTCAAAGGCTATCGCCTTGAAGTAGCTCGGGAGGCCACGCCTGACGATTGGATATTGGTGGCGCAACAGGCGGAGAACACCCGTCCGACAGTCGATACGTCGGTGGATTCAACGTGGATCGAGACCAGCGCCGACGGGGGGGCGCTGCCGGTGTTGGGTCGCTTTGTGCGCTTGCGGCTGACGCGGGAAGACCCGCCCAACTGGGTCTCCATCGGCGAGGTGGAAGTGTTCGGCGAGGGCTTCCGCGCCGAGGGGACGTTTGAGTCGGAGGTGTTCGACGCGGGGCAGCCAGCCAACTTTGGCAAGGCGTGGTTTGCAGGACAGACACCGCCGGGCACGGTTTTGCAGGTGCAGTTCCGCACGTCGGGCGATGGAGAGGCGTGGCCCGAGTGGCACCGGGTGCCAGCTTGGGACTTAGCGGAAGTCGGCGATGGCGTGGCTCTGACCGAGCCGGAGCCAGCGCGATTTTTGCAGTATCGGGCGGTTATGGAAACGCGCGATCCGCTTAGTGCGCCGAGGCTCATGCAGGTGGCAGTCGCCTTTGGGGAACAGCTTTTTGCCCGTGCGGTGGCAGGGGCCATTACGCCGCTGCGACCGATATTGGGTGAGGAGACCGTGTTCACCTATACCTTCGACGTGGAAATCGGCCCGGAGGATCTCGGCTTTGATCGAGTGCATATCGGCCTGCCGGGCGTGGTGCAGGAGGTGAGGTTCGATGGGTTGGTGCTGCCGGAGGATGGGTATGAGGCGGTGTGGAACGACGAAGGCATCCGGTTGGTGTTGGGGGCCGAGCACGAGGTGAGTCGGTCGGGGCGGCTCGAAGTGGAGTTTGCGTCGGTGCTGTTGCGGCCGACGCTGGCGGTGCGGGCGGCGGTGGCCTTGGGCGATAGCGTGGATTGGCAGAACGCACGGCCGGTGGAGGAAGATGCTTGGACTTTGGTAGGAGAGGGGGTGGTCTCCCGCGCCCTGCCGCGCGCTGGCGTGTCGGTGCGGCCCAATCCCTTCAACGCGGCCTCGGGTGCGGCTCAAATTCAGATCGACTTGGCCAAGGTGCAGCACCCGCAGGCGTTGACGGTGGCCCTGTACGACTTGGCGGGACGGCAGCGGCGGGTGCTGTGGGACGGGCAGGCGGCGGCGGGGCGCAAGCGCTTGGCGTGGGATGGCCGCGACGACAGCGGGCGGCTGGTCGCGCCTGGGCATTATTTGCTGCGCGTTGAAATTGACGCCGATCGCGGGGATGTGTGGACGGGTTTGGTCGGGGTGGTGTATTGATGCCGTAGGGGCGACCGGCCGGTCGCCCCTACGAAGGAGATTCTTATGAACATCCGATGCTGGATTCTTTTGCTCGCCTTGCTGTTGTCCGGGCATCCGCTAGCGGCCGATCTGCCCGACGCCCAACCCTCGCGTCACTTTTTGCGCCGCCCGCCCCTGAGCGCGTACACCAATTACGGCGAAGATCTGTACCGGCCCTATCGCCGCGAGATCCGCTTGGCCCCGCGCTACGACTTTCTCGGCCGCTTCCTCGCCGAGGGCTTCCTCGTCTATGAATTGGATGAGCAGCGTCCTGGCGGCAGCCGCATCCGCAAGGACCGGCTCTACCGCTCGCTCAACAACCTGATCGTCGCCCACGACAGCTACGGCCCGTGGCACTGGTCTTTGACCGTGGGCGACGAGGTGCGCACGGAGTTTACGCCGTTGACGTTGCGGCAGGCCGGCTTTAATGGCTTGCGCTGGGATGTGATCTTTCCGGCTAACAAGATCACCTTGCTGACCACGCGCGGCTTTGACTCTTCGCTGTTCCCCACGCTCAACAGCTTTTCCGATCCGGTGGCCCAAGGACGGGGATCGCTCATTGACTACTTGGAGCGGACAGAGGAAAACCCGGTGTACAATATCGCCGGCCACTGGCAGACCCGGCTGGGCGATGTGCTACGCTTTGGCACGACCTTTGTCAACCAACATCAGGCCAACACGGCTCGGGGCAGCTCCGGCGGCTTTTTGAGCGGTGGTATCCCTTATCCGGCGATGCAGCCGCCGAGCGAGATTACCGTGCGCGTGCGCGACGACTCGCCGCAAAGCGATGAGGCCGGGGCCATTGTGTACGACATTGTCCTTGAGTTGGAAGGGGAAGGGCCGGAGGGAGAGGTGACAATCAGCAGCGACCCGGCCGACGACCACTTTGCGCCGGGTTTGCAACCGCAAGTGTTGGGCGGGCGGCGCGGCGATGGCTTCCGGGAGGTGCGCGGCGAGGAGGCGGTGGAATACCTGTTTGTGGTACCAGAGGATTTCGCGCCGCGCCGGGCGCGGGTGCGGGCGCTGGTGGCCAACGATTACCGCATTGAGGTGGCGCAACAGCACCCCTTTTTCGACGCGCTGCGCAATCAGTTCACGCCGCGCAACACACCCTTTGAGACGCGGGCGCGGGCGACGGGCGAGGTGCGGGATTTTTCCAATCGGCGGGCCGTGGAATTTGAGCATGGCTTTTCCACCGGCCAGACGATTTTCGGCTTTGACGCGGAGGCCACGTTTGTCGGCTTGAAGGTGCGCGCCGAATACCAGCGCAACCTGCTCTACCGCAGCTTCCCGGTGCTGCGCGGCCAGCGCGACCAACGGCGGGCGGTCGCGTGGTACGTCAACGCGCTCAAGGACGTCGGTCGCTGGGAAGTGGGTGGGGAACTCTTCCGCATGGGGCCGCGCTACGGCGGCGGGTACGACAGTCGGCGCGGCGGGGTGCGGCTCTACACGGACTTGGGCGGGGAAAGCCAAGACCAGCAGATGTTGTCCGAGTTTCCCTTGGTCGATGACAACGACGACAACGACCGCTACGCCGACGACAACTTGCGCGATTATCCCAACGGCTCGGAGACCGAGTCTGGCGTATTTCCCGGGCTAGACGAGGACAACGACAACATCCCCGACGACGACAAAAACGCCAATGGGGTGCCCGATTTTGAGGAGCCGTTTTTGCTCTACTACTCCGACCCGCAGGAGTTTGTCTATGGCATTGACCTGAACAACAACGGCGTCATTGACGAGCGCGAAAACGACAACAAGCCCGACTACCCCTACGACCGCGACCGGCGCGGCCTGCACGGGTTTGTCGCCCTGCCGGGTTGGCGCGGCCTATCGGCTGGGCTGGGCTACTATCGCCAGGACGAGATCGCCGGGCCGGGGCGGGCCGTGTCGCGCTACGGGCGAGTGTCCTATGGCTTTGACGTGCCGCGTTGGGGGCAAGTCCAGCTCGACCACGACAGCAAGCGGGTCGAGGACACGGTGCCGGATTCGGTGTATGTGTTCCGCGCCGGTGAGAACAATAACCCGAACCAGCCCCCCACGCCCGATGCCTTGCTGATGGCCGACTCGTGGGTGCACACCTCGTTTGTCGGCACCCGCTTGGCGCGGCTGGACCAGCTCCACCTTGAAAACAACGCCCAGTGGATCTTGAACCGGCAGTTGGCGGCGGATGCCCGCGTGCAGACCCTCACGATGGTCAACAAGGCCGACTACACCTATGAGTTGGCCCGTCTGCGCGTCCAAGCCATGATTAAGCATCTGTACAAGCACGTCACTGCCAGCGACCGACGGCGGGCGGTGGAGTCGTGGAACCAGATCGCGCCCATCTTGCGCGTGGATTGGACGCTGACGGAGAATACGTTGGTGCAATTTGGCCAGCAGGGGATGGGGGTGCCGTTTACGCGCACGTTGTTGCCCGTGCTGGCCTTCCGCTTTATTGACCGGGTGGATCGGGAGCGCGAACTGCGCTCGGCGAGTTCGGTGCTGATGTTCACGGTGCGGGGCACGTACATCGGCTACACCATTGTTTCCAACACCGGGATTGAGTTGCGCCACGAGGAATTTGCCGACCCGGCGGTGTCGCGGACGCGCGACGGCGGGGTGTCGCGGTTTTTCATCTCGGTCATCGCCGGATACGATCGCTAATGGCTATTTGGCTTCCCTTGGTGCTGGCCGGCTTGGTGGCCGGCAGCCAGTTCGTGACCAATCCAGAGGACTTGGGCAAGCGCTTTGTGCGGGCGCAAAAGCTGCTGGCCACCGGCGATTTTGCCGGGGCGCGACAGGTGTACGAGGGCGTGTTGGCCGTGCAGGATGGGGCGCTGATGCGCGCCTCGGCGGTGCGCGTGGTCGTGGATGAGCACGCAGTGGGCGTCCAAGCGGCCGCGCGCTATCAGTTGGCCAACATGGGCCGCAAGCAGGCGCAGTTGTGGCGGCAGGAGGCGTCGTTAGCCGATTCCGTGGAGGCGGATTCGCTGAGGGGACTGGCCACGGCGTCCTTGCAGGCGGCCGCGGATCGGTTTGCTGTGCTGCGCGATGAGGATGGCTTTGAATTGCGCGAGACCGCGGCGTACCTCGTGGTGGAGTGCTTTTTTGAGGCCGAGGAGTACGCGCAGGCAGCCGCGGCCGGTCAGGTGTTGTTGCGCTTGTTTCCCAAGGGGCGCTATGCCGAGCGGACGCGCTATACCTTGGGATGGGCGTGGTTTTATCAGGAGGAATACGCGCAGGCGGTGGAGTCCTTTCGGGCATATTTGCAGGACCCACCAGCGGGGATGCGGGCGGATCGGGCGCGGTTGCAGATGGGGTTGGCGCTGGAGGCGTTGGGGCGCTATGAGGAGGCCCTAGCGGCGTTTGGGGCGTTGGCCGATGCGTATGATCCGGCGAATATGGCCGATGCGGAAAAGCGGGCGGTGGCTTTGGCCGGATTGCGCGAAGGACAGTCGCGGCGTTCGCTGGCGGCCAAAGCGTGGATTAAGCGCGGGGATGTGCTAAAGGCGCTGGGCCGCTATGCGGAGGCACTGGCGGCGTACAAGAAGGTCAGCCGGGACTTTCCGCAGGAGCCGCACCTTGCCGAGCAGGCTTGGGTACGGCAGGCCCTTTTAGCCCAGACGACGCACGGGGTGGATGCCAGCTTGGATGTGTATCGCTATGCGGCCGAGCAGGCCGAGCGACCGGCTTTTAGGGCGCGGATGCAGGCCGGGTTGATGAGCCTGCTGTTTGACGAGGGTCGCTACGAGGAGGCGCTGGCGGCGCATCGACTTTACCTGACGGCTTACAGGGCGTTTGCGAATGTAGCCGGGGTGTCCGTTGACGAGGCCGTGTTCCGCCAGGCGGAGTGTCTGCGGTTGATGGGGGAGGAGAGTGCGGTCGCCGACAGTGCCGAAGTGTGGTTTGCCGAGGCGCTGGCCCTGTACGGCGAAGTGGGAACGTACTTGGCACCGGAGGCCCTGTTTTGGCAGGGGACGATCCATCAGGCCCTCAGCGACTCGGCCGCGGCCGTAGCGCAGTTTGAGCAGGTCGTGGCCGGGGAGGCCGCCCCGGAGCTGGCTTGCCGCGCCCTGTTGCAGGTCGCCCGCCTGCGCCACGAGCAGAGCGACGCACTCTACGAACAGATTTTGGTCCAATGTGCGGACGAAGATGTACGTGGATTGGCCGCGCTGGTGTTGGGTCGCCGCTACCGCCAGGCCGGGCGCGGCGAGGAAGCGCGTCGGGTACTGGAGTCCATCGCCCCGACCCAGCCCCAGTACGCGTACGCCCAGTTGGAACTGGCGCAACTGCACGTCGAGGAGGGAAAGACCGATGAGGCCATAGATCTGATTGCGCGGCAGGTCGCGCAGACCCCGAATGCCGAGCTTACCGCGCAGTTGGGGTTGTTGCACCAGCGGCGCGGCGAGCACGAGCAGGCCCTGCCGTTGTTGCGCGAGGCCCTGCCACAGTTGGAGGGAGCTACGGCGGCTGCGGCGCAGGTAGGGTTGGGCTGGAGCTTGTACAAGACTGGGCATTACGAGGCTGCGTGGAAGGAGTGGGAGGCGGCTTGGCAGGTGGGTGTGTTGGCTGGCGACCAGCGGCGCGCCCTGTTGCAGGCCATGAGCGCGTGTGCCCAGACCTTGGAGGATAGCCAGCGCATGGAAGCAGTCTATCGCGCCATGGCCGCGAGTGAAGCCACCCGCGTCGAGGGCTTGTTGGGGCTGGGGCAGTGGTATTTGGATCAAGGTGAGGCGGCGCAGGCCGCGGCCCAAGTTCGGCCCTTGCTGGCGCACGAAGACCGCGCGTGGCTTTTGCTGGGCCGGGCGTTGGTGGCTCAGGATAGCTTGGCCGCAGCGCGGGCGGTCTTGGAAGAGGGGCTGGCGCGGATATCAGTGCCGGCTCAGGCCGCCGAATTCCATTTTGAGCTAGGCAGCGTGGCCTTAGGCGAGCGTGATTACGAGGCTGCGGAGAGGGCGTTTGGCGCGGTCTTGGAGGTGGCACCGCGCCGTGCGATGCGGGCTGCTGCCCTGTTCTACTTGGGGCACAGTCTCCAGGCGCGGGGTGAGAAGGCGGCAGCGCAGATCGCCTTTGAGGAGTTGGTCGCGGCCTATCCCGATCAGCCGCAGGCGTCTGAGGCCGAGTTGCTGATCGGGGAACTGCACTACGGGGAGGCCGAGTACGAGCGGGCGTTGTCGTCCTACGAGCGAGTCTTGGGCACCTACCCGGACAGCAAGGACGCGCCCGAGGCCCTGTACGGGGCGGCTTGGTGTCAGTTGGAGCTTGAACAGATCGAGCCGATGCGCGACCTCTTTTTGCGCTTGGCGCGCGATTATCCCCAGCACGAACGCGCCCATCAGGGGCTTATGCACATCGGCGATTACTACTACAACGGCCACCAATTCCTCAAGGCGTCGCGGCTCTACGCGCAAGTGGTGGAGCGCTTCCCCGAGACGGCGGAGGCGTTACAAGCGCGCCAGTTGTTGGCCTATCTGGCAGACGCGGAGGCCGACTCGCTCTACAGCGAGGGCATGGCGCTCTACGACGAGGGCGAGTTTGTGCGGGCCATCGCGGTGTTGGAGGAGGTGATCGTGCGCTACCCCAACACGCCCAGCGAGGCCGCGGCGCGGTGCAATATCGGGGTTTCCTATTACCAGATGGACAACTGGCGCTTGGCCGCTCTAGCCTATGAGGAGGCTGTCGCGGCGTTAGAGGGAAGAGAGGAAGAATGGCGCGCCTTGGAGTTTGCCCGCAGCAATCGGGAGGTGATCGGCCGCACGTACTTAGGCGAGGTGGCGGCGGAATGAAGAGGTGGGGATGGAGTATGCTGGCGCTGCTTGTGGCGGCCGGCTGCATTCGGTTCCCGCCGGATTTGCGCTACGCGCTGTGGGTTGTGCCGCAGGAGAGCCTGCTGGAGGATGGTCGCTATTACTTCGACCCGGAGGATAGTACCACAGTCTTCGAGCAGGAAGGATTCCGCCTCAAGCTGCGGCACCTGAGCGATCAGGCCCTGAATCGGGAGTACGCCCGTTTTACCTTCCGCGAGCCGAATCTGAATCCCTTTACCTACGGAGAGGACCGCGACTTGGATCGGGGCTATGCGCCGCTGCGCTTTACCGTCTTTGAGATGACGGTGGTCAATCAGAGCTATCCCAAGGTGATGGTCGATCCGGCGAAGATGGTGCTACATACCGACCGAGGCGGCGAGTACAGATACTGGGGCGTGCTCAAGCGCGACGCGGACAACAGTTTTGAGCGCTACTACATGGAGCGGCGCGGCAAGGGCGGCAATGAAGACTACTACTATCAGGAACGCATGGGCTTGGTGCGGGAGGCGTTGTTCAGGCGGCACACCTTTGTGTTTAAGGGGGACGCCTATAGCGGCAAGGTGGTATTTGCGCCGCTGCATGCCAAGGTGCGAGCGATCACCGTCGAAATCGAGGATATGGTCTTGCGGGTAGATGCTTTTGACCGCCCCAAGGAGGTGACGAGCGCCTCGTTTGCGCTTTCGGTGACGCATGAGATCGCCCCAGTGCCGCCAGTATTGTCCGTTCCTTGAGGTTGAGGGCGGCCAACCGTAGCTTCACATACCGAAGAGCAAGCGGCAGTAAGATCACCACCGACCCAGGACCCGGAGACATGCCTTATGAACGACGAAGAAAGCTACCGATTCGATATTTCCGGCTTCATCGTCGTGCGCGGCGTCCTGTCGCCGGGTGAATTGGCCACCTACAACAAAGCGATTGACCAGATGCTCGACGGCGACGGCGACCAGTTGCCTATGGCCGGATCCTGCGACCCGTTGCTGCAACTGCGCGACCACCCGGTCCTGGCCGGCTATGCGGAGGCCTTGTGCGGGGAGGGCTATCGACCGGACGCGGGACCGACGTTGCTGGGGGCGGGCGGGAAGACCGATGAGCGGCTGAGCGGTGGCAGCGAGTGGATGGACTGGTCGCGGGCCTATTTTCACCGCAACGGCGTCCGCCACTGTCAGGGGCTGGCCGCGTTGTGGGTGCTGCACGATGGCGGCCCGGGCGATGGCGGCCTAGTGCTGATTCCGGCCAGCCATAACAGTGAGGTGGAAACACCGCAGGAGGTGCTGACCGGTGCCGACGATATGGACCTGCCGGAGCAGCCGAGGCTACAGGCTGGCGACCTCTTGCTCTGCGCCGATGCCTTGGTGCGCGGGGTGCGGACGTGGCGCGGAACCGAACCGCAGCGGACGCTGGCGTACGGATTCGTCAACAAGCACGTTAGGCCCCACGACTGGTCCAATTTGGACGCGGACGACTGCTACGAGTGGGCGGGGGATCTGCCGGCGGCGGAACGAGCAGTACTGCACGATCCCCAACGCAGCGGCGCTCCGGTAGTCGTGCGGGCGGACGATGAGACCAGCCGTCTGGAACCGGAGCCGGCTATCCATCACCCCTCAATCTATATTCGCAATCCCGATCCGTCGATTGACGATAAGGAGTTTTACTACTGGGATCTGTGTGGCCATCTGGTGGTCAAGGGAGCGATGGACGCCGCGTGGCTGGCCGCGGCCAACGAGGCGATCGACGCCAACGCGGATTGGATCGATACGGTATCGACGGAGGGGGAGCCGGATTGCGTTCGTCTGCGGGGGACGCATCGGTCGAAGCTCGAGGATGCGTGGAGTCTGCCCCAGCCTCACGGCGAACCGTTTCGGCGGATGATTGCCCATCCGGAGATTATCAAACGCCTCAACTGGATGATGGGCAGCGGCTACGAGGTGACGAAGTGCGAAGTCCTCTGCAGTAAGCGCGGCGGGGCGGGGGTCCACCTGCATGCCAGCGGCGTCACCCCGTCCGAGACCAATCACTACACTTTTTGCAATGGCCGCTGTTATAGCGAGTATATCAACGTCGCCTGGCAGTTGCGGGATGTGACGGCGGCCGACGGCGGTTTCTGTTGTATTCCGGGCAGCCACAAGGGGGTCTATCCCATACCCAAAGGGGTGCTGTCCGCCGATCGCGATATGGACATGATTCGACACATCGGCATGGAAGCGGGGGACCTGCTTATTTTTCTCGCCGGTGCTCAGACTCATGGTGCCTATCCGTGGATGGGCGAGCAGGACCGGCGCAGCGTGCTGATGCAGTATCGGTCCCGCAACCTTAGCTGGGAATCTGCGGTGGCTAGGAAGAGACGATGAACAACAGCAGCTTCTTGGGTGGTTAGCGGACTTTGCCGCGGCCAGCAATTTCCCAAATCGCCTCTAAGCGACCTGCGCGTAGCGCGTAGAGGTGGTCGTGGAGATTGACGGTGGTGCAGCCGTGGCCGGGGATAAATTCGAGCAGGTCGCCGGGGTGGAGGTCGGTGCAAGGGCCGGCTAGGGTCTTGAGGCGGCCGTGCTCTTCGGAGAGAGCATGGCATTCCAAGTCGGAGCGGCCTTTGACGAGGGGGAAGCCGTGCTCGGGCGTCAGGCTTTTTAGGCCGGCATCGGTGATGACCTGCTCGGGCGCGGGGCGGCTGGTAACGGTGGTCAGCACGCTGAGGGCGTTTTTGAAGCCCAAGTCCAGCTTGGCGTACGCCGCGTCCATCAGCGCGTACGAGCCGGCTTGAACCTCCGTGATGCCGTCGAAGGAGGTACTGATGTAGTAATCGCCCGTGCCCGAGGCACTGCAAATCGAGCAGTCGAGACCGGCGCGTTCCACGGCGTCGCGGGCATCGACTAGGCGCTGGAGGCAGGTGTGGGCACCGTCGTCGCGGGCGGTTTTGTCTTCGAGGTCGATGACGTGGCCTTCGTAGCCCATCAGGCCGCAGAAGCGCAGGCGCGGTGCTTGGGAGGCCGCGCGGGCGAGATCGACGACCGCGGTGGGCGCGACGCCGCAGCGGTTGTGGCCGATGTTGACCTCCACGAGTACGCGGGGACAGACCTTGTAGGCGTGGGCGGCCTCGTTGAGGTCGGCGAGGTTTTGTGGGTCGTCGACCGCGACCATGATGTCGCAACGAGCGGCCAATGCCATGAGGCGCTCGATCTTGCGGCGGCCGACGACTTCGTTGGCGATGAGGATGTCTTGGATGCCGGCGTCGGCCATGACCTCGGCCTCCCCGACCTTGGCGCAGGTGATCCCCTGCGCGCCGGCTGTGAGCTGGAGGTGGGCGATGGCCGGGGTTTTGTGCGACTTGGTGTGCGGCCGGAGGTTTTTGCCCACCGTGCGGAAGTGCTCGGCGAGCTGGGCGATATTGTATTCGAGCGCGTCGAGATCGACCAAGAGGACGGGGGTGTCGATGGCGTCGCGGGTCATGCCGATGTATTCGGTAGCGTTGGTCATAGCAGGTTTCACATCCCCCAAACGGTTATGGTTTCGCCGCGACAGAGTTCGGGACGCCGGAACACTTTCTCCGACCACGCTTTGTTCACATCGCGGTCAAAAATGAGCAAATGCCCTTCGTTAGTCGCGCACAGATCCATGTAGTTAAGGGTTTGCCCCAGACCTTCAGCGACCGTTTTTTGCAGGGAACCATACAGAATTTTCAGTTCAATTACCACCTTTTGGAGGCGACCTTTGTAAGGCCAAATGACCAGCAAATCCGTTCGTTTGCGCCCCAGCCCGTATTCTCGCTCGACCCGGCCGCCGCTGTTGATAATCCGCTGCAAGAATGCCTGCATCAACAGGTGAGGCCCCGCTTCTTTGTAATCGAAGCGCTCTAGCCAACCGGCCGAGTGTTCGCGGAAGAATTGTTGAAAGGCGGCGATGAGTCCATCCATGTCGAGCCGACCATCGGCTTGGATATACCACGCGGGTTGATGGGCAAAGGTCAACTGGGTGCTGAAGGTCAGTTCGCGTGGAATCACTTCTTGGTAGATGCGATTGGCGATATTCAATTGACCTTCGTCCGTTTGAATCAGTCCTAGGTCGCGGACGTAGAGAATGTCATCGGTCGGAATTAGTGCCGTGCTTTCAATGCCCGCCAAGATCGGCTCAATCACGTTTTGCACTCGGCGTTCAGCAAGTTTATCTACTAATTGGTCAATGTGGGTCTCGCGGCGCAGCACGATCTGTTCCTTGGCCGTCTCAATCATTGCAGAGGTAATTGGCTGAGTGTGGTCGCGGCTTTCTGCGGCCTTGAAGCAGACTTCGTAACAGAGTGCGTTGACCAACCACGGCTGACCGCGGGTGAGGTCCCAAATCCGTTCCAAGGCGTCGTCGCCAAAGCCTTGGCCTGTCGCATCCGTATGTTGGTGTAGTAGCGTGGCAATTTCCCGTCGCTGGAAATTACCTAAGCGCAGGGATTCGGCTTTGATGTTGAATGCGCTGCCGCCGGTGATGACGGCCTTTTCTTGCGTGGAGTGGATGCGATAATCCCTGACATCGCGCACACCGCAGAGAATGATACTTTGGGGAAAGTGTCGCGGACGCTTGTCGTATCCGGCGCGCAACTGTCTCAGCACTGAAATCAGCATATCGCCGACGAGCGCGTCTATCTCATCAATCAACAGGATAATCGGCTTGGTGCTTGCTTTCGACCACTCGGTAATGGCGGCGTTGAGGACGCCGTCGGCACCAAACTGTTCAAACAAGGTGCGCTGTTGCTCAAACAAGAAGGTATCGTCGAGAAAATCGCGAGCGCGCGAAGCCATTTCGCCGAAAATCGCTTGCATCCCCCGTTGAACATCCTCGCGAGCCGTCTGCGCCAGCTCCACATTGCAATAGAGCGCATGGTACTTTCCGGCGCGATTGAGGTGTTCCGCCAGCGCCAGCAGGCAAGTCGTCTTTCCCGTCTGCCGCGGCGCGTGTAGCACGAAGTACTTCTGTTGGTCTATAAGTGCCAGCACCTCATTGAGTTCTAGACGTCCAAGAGGCGGCAAACAATAGTGATCTTCGCTGCGGACGGGGCCGGCGGTACAAAAGAAACGCATGGTAGGTCTCTACTTCATCTCGGAGGGTGATTTCCGGCCAAGCCCAAGCCGGGTCATGGAATGTACGGACCAGACCTATGTCGGTCTATCCCCGCCCGTGCAGGGGAAACCAGATTGACCCGTTCCCCAATGCTGACCACCACTCTGACAGCACATCCCACACTCGCGTCCGGACACCCATTGACAGGTCCGGTCCTCTAGAAGCATTTAACGCTCGGGTGCAGGTTGGTTTGGCGAGCGCAGCAGCAACATACCATAGCCATAGGCCCGGTGACGCCCCACGCCCCGCGCCAGCAGCGCGGCCAAGCGGGTTTTCCCCAGTTGGTAGTGGCCGGGGATGTGAGCGAGGAAATGGGCACCAATCAGTTGCGGATCGTGGCCACAGCTCAGGGGTCGGTGTTGGCCGCAATGGAAGTAGAGCCGAATGCTTTTACGCCGCAGGGAGACGCGGTGAACGACGAGGTGCGGATCGGCTATACACTGCTGAAGGTGCTGGGCGCACCCGAGGTGGTAGTGGAGGTGTTTGACCTGCGCGGCCGTTGCCTATGGCGCTCCGGCCCAAGTGGACGGGAGGCCGGTCGCCACGCCGTGCTATGGGATGGCCGCGATCAATCGGGCCGGTTGGTCGGGCCGGGTTTGTATTTGGTCAGGGTGGCGGTGGAGACGAATCGGCAGCGCGAGGAGCGGATGGCGTGCGTAGCGGTGGTTTACTAATGAGCAGCTCTTGAACGCTATGAGGATGACGGTTGCCGCGGCGCAATGGGCTCAATAATTGCCCGTCTTTCTGGGGTCAAACGTTGTAACAGTCCTTGCGAAATCTGATAGTTGAATCGCTCGCGCACATATCTTGGGGAATAGCGATAGACAATCGTCCGCCGATAGCCGGGATTGGTGCGTTCCGCCGAGCCGTGTGTTATCGCATCCGTGAATAACAAGACGTCCCCTGCCTTCAGGTACATTTCCTGCACGGCGATGGCGGTCCCGGCGGGTTTGCCGCTCACGCCGTCGTAAACTAAGCCCCGACCATCCACTGCTAGCCGAGGGTGAATTTCGGTGCATTTGTGGCTGCCTGGAATAAGGACAGGTGGGCCATCGCCCTCGCCGATGTCGTTGAGGGCCATTAGTACGTTAATCTGCCCGACCATCCATTCTCCGGTGTTGTTCTGGCGAAATGTCAGATAACTGAGCGGAACGTGGCCGCCGCAGTGAATGTGGATGTAACCACCCGGACCGCGGACGTTGAGAAAGTTCTCGTGAATGGAAAGGCCATTTACTGAAGAGTGAATGTACTTTTTGACCAAGTCGATCCAAGCGGGATGATCTATCAAGCGCTCAAAAACAGGGCCACCCTCGATGATGCTTTGGAAGTTGACGCCATTTTCTTCATTGTAGGTATGCGTTTCTACATGACCGATCCAGCGGCCTTTTTTCTTTGAATCACCATCGGTTGACCATGGATCTGCTACATGCGATTCGTGGTCGTCTATCCACTGGTTTATCTCGCGCAAGTCTGCCGCCGAGATGGCATTTTTTAAGACTAGATAACCTTGGAGGTCAAATAGGTAGTCTTGGACTCGGTCGTCCATTATTCGTCGCTTTCAGCCGCTTGGCGCAGGGCTAGGAAAGCCTCCTTGAGTGTTTGACTTACGGCTGAATCCGGCTCGTTTAAAACCAGTTCTTGGTAGGCGTTCAAATAGTCAGCGCGGATGCGGTGGAACAGATGCAAGAAGTGTCGCAGAAATCCGATGCAGTCCAAAATAGCAATCTCGACTCCGTCGGTCTGTTCGTAAAATCCGGCTGCGTATTCGGCTACTCTTGGATCGATTACATCCGTGGTGACGAATAGATAATTGTCGATCCTATGCGACGCTCCGATGATCTTGGCTAGTGCTGCGTTGATGTCGGTGTAATCGACTCGCTTCGCCTTCATTTCGTAAGCCGTTACAACAGAATCTTCTCCAACGAGGCAAATTTCCACATCTCCCAATGAGCCGGTTTGCAGATCGGCGGCATTGTGTGGGTTTAGCGGCAATATGCGTTCGGCAAGCCGCGTTCCGGCTGCCTGATAGGCCGCTGCTACGACGAGGACTGGCAAGCGGCTTGCATGTTTGCACGACAAGTGCTGCTTGAGCAGGGTGACGATGGCCTCTGACGATAGGGGCAAGGCCCCTTCGGTTTGTTCCAATCCTTTGAGCAGTGAATTTATACGAGCCAATTTCTCGTCGCGCATCTGAAGAAAAAGACGAACGATTTCGACAAATAGTACATCAGCGGCTACTCGCTGTTCGGCCACATCTTCGAGTAGTTCAAGGGTCTTTTTATACAGGTCGCGCGGCCTGCCAACAAGCTCGCGATCCGTGGTCAGCGGATGATCGATGTTTCTCAGTGTTGGTGTGAGGAAGGCTGTCGTCTGATTGACGGGCAAGCGGTGTTCATTGATGAATGGGGCTAGGTGTTGTTCATCATAGGTGCGGCCAGAAAAACTGTCTGAGTCGCCAATTTCAGTATAGGGTTTGCGTGGATCAACGTTGGGCTTGTCTAGCTTTCCTAGCAGGCACGACATAAGCAGGCGCACCCCGGCGCGGTTGCTCGTGCAGTGGCAGACATAAGCAGCGCGTTCCCTGATGTATATATCAGGGATAACGGACTTATCTACTAAGGCAGCCTCAGCACGCTCGTAAATGCCACGCAGGATGTCCTCTAGTTTCATCCAAATAACTCTTTTTGTACTTCCGGCTCATAGTTAGTCCACAGCACTTCGCGCCGGCTGTCCTTGGTAGAATGGATGGTCTTATCCGGTCCCTCTGTCTTGAACCAGCGATCGGGTGGGAACAGCTCGTCCATTAAGGGATGACGGTAGCCAGACACGGCCACCTTGCCCTCGCACGCATTGACGACTTCCGCCAGCGTGCGGTGCTCGGCTTCGTCCATTTCAAAGCCGTATGCTTTGGCATCGCCACGAGTAGCGTGTAAGTAGGGGGGGTCGCAGTAGAACAAGGTTTTGCGGCTGTCATAGAGTTGAAGCACATCGACAGCGGGTCGGTTTTCGATCTGAACTCGGATCAGACGCTGTGCAATCTCGTCGAGCGCATCTACACCCCCCAACCAGCGCGAGACCACGCCAGACATACCAGCACGGCTCGTATTCTTGCAATTGGCCCAACGGCCGAGGGAGGCCGTTTGCGCTAGCCCAGTGCGGGTCTGCCGTGCTCTAATGTAAAAACGTCGGGCGCGTTCTAAGGCACTGATGTCCTCCGTGTTGCCGTAGATGGCATAGTAGTATTCCTCGCGTGAGAACGGCGTCAGGGCGATAGCGCGGATCAACTCTTGGTGCTGATCGCGCAGTACTCGAAAGAAGTTTACTATCTCACCGTCGAGATCGTTATAGGTCTCGACAGGAGCGGGTGCTCGGTTGATGAGTACGGCCCCGGAACCAGCAAACGGCTCGCAGTAATGGTGACACTCCGGCAGCAGGGGTAACAGCCAGTCGAGGTGAGAGAACTTCCCTCCGTACCAGCCGAACACAATGCGGCGGCGCGTATAGCCTACGGTAGCCGAACGCTGCGGCTTCTCGTCCAAGAAAATGGGGGACACGCCCCGCGATTTTTTGGTCATGTGCTAGAGAAGAGCAAAGACGATTTTTAAGGCACGGTCAATTGCAGTCATAAGTGGCTCTCCGAGATTCCCCCGTACTCGGACCAAGCGAGATCGGTGGTCTATAGGACGTGTTTGGAGGCAATCAGCAACCGACCTCTTAGTCAAACCATTCTGTGGGGACGGATCAATGACGACATTGGTAGTGATTCTTGCTTTTTTTGCACTCCAGGCAGTAATCGGAACAACTTGGATCACAGGAACTCGCTCGTTGTATGTATTGTTGGTGACGACAACACAGGGGCGAATCCTTCCCGTTTCCGATCCTTTCGTGGGATCAAGATTAACGTCAATGACCATTCCTCGCTTTAATTGGCTCACTTTGGCCACTCCGACAGCGCGGTTACCGTCAGTTCTTGGGTTTCTTCGTCTTCTGCGTAGCTTTCTGAGTACAGGTCTGCCGACTCTTGCAACCGTTGCTGAGCGATCTCTCGGCGCAGAAGATCAAGGGCCATCCGCACAACGGCACTTTTATCTTCAAATCCATACGAGCGGCATTCGTCGAGAAATTGCAGTTGCGATTTTTCGAGGTTGAAATTTTCTTGGATCACAATGCTCTCTCCTTTTCAAGGCTTTCTTCAGCCCAGTACGCCAGTATCCCAATCAGAACGCAAGCGGCAAATCGCCGTTTTCGTCGAAGGGCATTTCCTCGGGCTCGGCGATGATTTCCAAGTCCTCGCGCTGTTCGACTTCGGGCCGAAAGGTTTCTGAGACGAGGAGCTCGCCTAGCTCTAGGGTGTTGTGGATGCGCAGGACCTTGGCTTTTTCAGGCTCGACTAGGCCGACGGTCTCCAGGGCCTTTTCAATGCAGATGCGGTCCGTATCGAAGTAGAGCGGAATGTGTGCGCCCGAGGGGTGATTGCCGGTCATGCAGTTGATGTAGGTGATCTCGCGGTCCATCTGCTCGATGGCGCGCTTGTGGGCGTATTCGGCCGTGCCGATGCCCGAGGCGTTGCCGTGGGTCTCCTCGGTCAGGCCGCGGACTAGGATGCGGGTGACCTTGGGGTACTCCTTGTCGGCGGCGTGGTTGTCGTGGAACTTGCGGCCGACGACGTTGGTGTCCATGCCAGCGCCGGAGATATTTTTGCCGATCGCATCGACGATGAGCAAATCGACTTCGTCGAAGGGCAGGCGCGGCATCCATTGCTTGGCGAGGACTAGCAGTTCTTTTTCGCGTTCCACGAACTCGTCGGCCCCCACGCCCTTGATGAGCGCGGTTCGGTCGTACTGGTTTTCGACTAAGCCCAGTCCCATGAGCACGCCGCACTGGTCGATGACGGCTTGGCCGACCGAGCGGATGATGCGGTCGAAGCTGTAGTGGACAATGGCTTGGTGGTACAGGGCCGCGCCTTTGTGCTTGCCCAAGCCGATGAGCATCATCTTGTGCAGGCCACTTTCGATTTCGCCGACAAAGTTAGTGTGCGGCTTAACGCGGCCGACGACGGCTACGTGGTCGGCTTCAAAGGCGTATTTGTCGAAAAAGACGGGGACGCCGTCCTCGGTCGCGCCCACTTGTACGGTTTCCATAGACGACTTAATGGGTGCGCCGGCGTACTCCTCGGTGACGCCGTAGCCTTCGATGATTTCCTGTTGTGCCTCGGCAATGCCGCCGCCGTGGCTGCCCATGGCGGGGACGAGGAAGGGCTGGAGGCCGAGGGCCTTGAACTCGGCCACGAGGCTTTTGATCACCAGCGCGATGTTGGCAATGCCGCGGCTGCCGACGGAGATGGCGATGGTCTCGCCGGGATTGATTTTGGGGCCTAAGTCGAGGCGCTGGACCTCGGCGCGCACGGCCGCGGGAATGTCATCGACCGTGGGTGCGGAGAAATGCTGGCGGACGCGGAGCATGCGGGGTAGGGACATGGTGGACCTCCTAAATGGCTTGTTGGAATAGAGCTTCGAGATCGCGCTGGCTGGTCTTGCGCGGGTTGACGGCGATGTTGCCGCTCTGCATGGCGGTGTGTGCCATAGTGCGAATGCGGGCCGTATCGACGCCGACATCCCCTAGCTTGGCAGGGATGCCTAAGTCGGCGTTGATATGTCGCACCGCGGCGATGGCGGCTTGCGCGGCTTGGCGTTGATCTAACCCGGAAATGTGCGCGCCGAGCGCCTCGGCGATGGCGGCAAATTTGCCGGGACAGGCGAACCAGTTGAACTCCATGACATAGGGCAGCAAGATGGCGTTGAGCAGCCCGTGATGCACGTGGTAATGTGCGCCGACTGGGTGGGACATGGCGTGGACATTGCCGAGGCGCGTTTGCGAAAAGGCGACGCCGGCCAGCATACTGGCGATGAGCATGTTTTCGGTGGCAGCTAGCGCGTGGTCGTTGGCGCAGGCTAGGCGCAAGTTGTCGCCGATGAGGCGGATGGCGTGCAGCGCGATGCCTTCGGTGATGGGCGTGGCCGCTAAGTTGATATAGGATTCGAGCGCGTGGGTCAGGGCGTCCATGCCGGTAGCCGCGCCGATGGGGGCGGGCAGGGCGACCGACAGGTCGGGATCGAGGACGCCGAGTTGGGGCGCGATCTTCCAGCTAATAACCGGATCTTTGTTGCCGCTGGCGGGATTGTCCAGCACGGCGAAGGGCGTGACTTCGCTGGCGGTGCCGTAGGTCGTGGGGACGCAGGCGAGGTAGGGCAGGTCGTTGGCGACTTTTCCGCTGCCTAGATACTCGGTGATGCGGCCGTCGTTGGACGCGAGGACGCCGATCATCTTGGCCACGTCCATGGGCGAGCCGCCGCCGAGGCCGATGATGGCGGTGGAGCGTTCTCGTTGGTAAGTCTGGGCACCGGCCTCGACAGATTCTTCGGTCGGCTCACTCGAACCGTCTTTGAGATAGACGGCATGGGGGATGTCGCCGAGGGCGGCGACGACCGCTTCCACCGTGCCGATTTCCCCTAAGACCTGGTCGGAGACGATCAGCACCTTGTCAGCCGGCGAGAAACAATCCGCCAAGCAGGCGATAGACCCGGGGCCGTGGACGATGCGGGTGGGATGGCGGAAGTCGAAGTGGGTTTGGAAGGGCATGGACAATCCTCTGTGTACAGGAGGGAAAGTAGCTAGCGCTCGTCGTTGATGTCAAGATGGCCGGCGGGGGCGCTACGAAAACCGGAGGACCTACCTGCATAGAGTTAGGATAATCCACCGACCAAACTCTGAACCGATGTTTCAAGTTCATGGGTTATCTGTTCTACCGTTTCTCTTTTTTGAGTTCTGTAGGTGTCGTAATATTCCCGGAGATCTTTCGGTTCACCGACGCGGACTGATGCCACCCGCGGCCCTCGCATTTCTGACCTACCAAAGACTTCTCTTTCAAGACGGAGAATCACATCGAGAAACCGCTCTGGCGATGGTTCTTCAGCAACATACCCGTCAGAAATTGATATAAAATTGATCAACCGCTCCAGATCGGGATAGAATTGTTGGAACTTCTGGAGCTGCTCTCCATGTATTTTCTGTTCGTACTCCGTCATCTGCTCAATATCCTTATAGATTTCGGCATCGACTATGTTTTTCAACGCACGTGTCCTTGTGAGTATGTCGGCTTCAGGGTGGATACCCATAATCCCTTCGGCATGGGACAGGATCGCATCTTTCAACCTTTCGATATGTACATCAAGAGACACAGTTTCGTCCATCTCATACTGATATTCCGCTGCAAGTGTCCTGACTATCGCGACACCGATGCGGCGCAACCGATCGTAGCGTTCTACTGGCGTCTGTTCGGCAGGCGGGAGGATATACCGTTCTAACCTCGTGAGAGCAGCATCAATAGAATTCCACATGTCGCGCGGATAATGATATTTGATGCCGACGGGCACAGCGTAGAGCGATTTGCTAACTTGCGCTTTTTCCATATCGTCCAACGCCCAGAAGCACATCTGGACAATGCCTCTCTCAAAACGCATGACGGTATCATTTTGGCGCGAAATTTCCCCTTCGCCAAAGATGACAATCGGCCAGTCGCCCTTAAACAAAAGCTCCCGCGTCATGCGGAAGGCATCTCTATCTACAGTGCCGCGCACCACCGAATACACACCGACCCGCTGCATCAGATAGCATCGGATAGCCCCGAATCTACCCCTGTCGAAGGCTTCCCGAGCTGCCATATAGTAGTACGGTTGCGATAACCGCTTTGACAAGAGAAACATAACCATAGGATCTTCATGCGCCGGATGGTTAGGGGCTAAGACTGTAGAATGCCCACGTATCGCCTCCAACCGAGCAATGGACTCTGCATCAACATCCAGCGTTAACCCTTTCAGATACAAGCGATTCGCAAGCGGTATCAGGGCTTGTATAATTTGAATCGTTGCCACACTCGGTTTAGGTGGTTTGAAAGCTAACATCGCGTCCTATGTTTGGAAGGGCATGGACAATCTTATGAGTGCAGGAGGGAAAGTAGCTAGCGCTCGTCGCCGATGTCAAGGTAACCGGCGAGGGCCGGGTCGGTAGCCCGAGCCTTCATTGATATAACTACGGGAATCCCGTATATTCGTCTTATGGAATTCGAATGGGATGAGAACAAAGCGGCGACGAATCTGGCCAAACATGGGATTCCGTTTGAATACGCCGCGCGAGTGTTCCTCGATCCCTACCGATTAGAAGAAGAGGAGCTGATAGAATACGAGGAGGAAGTGCGCCGTCGCGTCATTGGCATGGTCGATGATCGCGTATTGCTCGTAGTCTACACAGAACGTTTTCCACGAACTCGAATCATCTCTGCCCGGAAAGCAACGCGTCATGAGCGAAGAAAATACCACGAAATTTAGGCTGGACGAAAAGAACCTACCGCGTCTGAGCAAGTCCCAGGCGCAACGTCTTGATTCCATGCGTGACGAGGAGATTGAGCAGGCCGCGTTGTCCGATCCCGACAATCCGCCTTTGACGGATGAGGAACTCGAAGCATTCGAGCGCGTTCCTGACACTAAGGCGATCCGCAAAGCCTTGCGTTTAACTCAGCGCGAATTCGCCACTACATTTCAGCTCTCTTTGGCGACGGTGCGAGACTGGGAACAGGGGCGCTACCAGCCGGATCAGGCGGCCCGTACGCTCCTGCGCGTAATCGCCCGTGACCCCAAAGCGGTCAAGCGCGCCTTGGAGATGTCTTAAGCTGAGTTGAGCTCGATGCGCAATGCGTGATCGCAACGGCTATAAAAATTCCCGCTACTCCCTAGCGAAAGCCCCAGACATCCGGCTCCATATTATTTCCCGCTACCACCCACAACGGCCCGTCGTACACGAACACGCTCACCGCATGTCGGGGTAGGGGTATCGGGTTTTTGGTGAACCCGGCGATAGCAATCTTCTAGACGTTGTAACTCTTGAAGACTTGGATTATGTTCTGGATACTCTGAGACAAGAACTTCGGTCTTTGCCGATGCTCCTAGAGGCGAGTTGAGGTGGATTGACTGAGCGCGAGAGGAGTTGATTGTGCATTTACATGAGGCGGTATTTTGGTTTAGAAGATAAGGCTTTTGGCTCGGTGAGTCATCACAAATGGGTGGTTCACCAAATTTGGGGGCACAGTTTTCACGGTTTTGAGCACATGATTATAGGATGGGTGTTATCAGTATTTTTCATAGGGGAATTACGATATGTTGAAACAAAAACCTGTTAAGAAAAGAAAAAAGGTGTCTTGTGATGAGTTATCGCGTATTTTGTGTTTTGAGGGTGTAGAAGAGAGTGCGAGAACGCAGAGTGAGGGAAATGCATTGGAGGGGTGCATTCAATGGTATTCTGCAACTAGTTTCGATGATAAGGGAGGTTGGGATATTATAATATTTTATTTAAAAAATCTTGAAATCGAAATTACTGATAATAGTGATAAAAATCATTCTAATAGTGAGGTTGATGTAAGATATGGACTTTCAAGTATGCCAGCGAATTTGCATTTCGAGAATTGTCATTTTCTTATGAGTAGCAATATTGATGAGGATGGCATAAAATTTTTTCCTGTATCTGATGATTCTTATCATAGAGAATCATTGTATTTTGTAGGGAATAAGAATACAGGAGGATGTTCGTTTTCTTTTCCGAGTGGGAGTAGTGTAGTTTTTGATCAAAATAATTTCACCGATATTATTATTAGAAGAAATGATGGTAATGATAGTAATAAAAT
Source organism: Candidatus Latescibacterota bacterium (assembly GCA_965217585.1). Lineage (GTDB taxonomy): Bacteria > Latescibacterota > UBA2968 > UBA8231 > UBA8231. The sequence goes on along the minus strand of OZ244561.1, from coordinate 6,764,817 downwards.
GAAATGTATTTATTTGGAGTTTAAGAGAAATAAATTTAGGGAATTAGATTTAGATTTCCCCTTCCCGTTTGAGTACTCAATAAATTGCCATTTTGTTGGCGGTAATGAGATAGATATTTTGAAGTGGAATCAATTAGTTGACCGTAGAAAATTTGGTCATCTTGGTAAGATTGTAAAATATGATGATGTTCATGAGTATAATTTGTTAAGTATATCTTTTGAGCGTAGTGAAAAGATTGGATGGGGATGGTTGAATACTCGTTATGTCAAAAGATATATTGAAATACTTCGTGATATGAAGGATTTATTTGTTAGATTAAAAAATTTAGCACATGTGAGAGGTGATATAGGACAAGAAAATATTATCTCTAGTTATATTTCTATAATTGAATATGCAGGAGTAAAAAATAGTAAGTGGTATAAGAGTTGGCGAGGGTGGCAAGATTGGCTTTTATTGGGATGGCGTTGGATATCTTCTCGTTTTTATACGTCTTGGATTCGACCTATTAGTTTGTTACTTTTGGGATATTTTCTTCTCAATGCTATACCATTCATTTGGGCCGAATTTGATGAGATAAAGGAGGTGTCTTCTGGGAAGTATTGGGATTTCTGTGTATATACACCTGCCAAGATATTTCTTTATGCAGATAACTTAAGGGATGTTCTTGGCAATTGTGCGTATGCTAACCTTAAGAGAGAGTTTTTGTTCGGTGAGGTGGGATTGAGCGTAATAGGTATTTTTCGGTTGGTTTGGATATGGCTTTGTGGTGCTGCTTTCCGAAATGCGATTAAAACGTACTCGTCAAGATGAGGGAGATGAAGGGGCATTGGCTGGCGAGCCAAATCCGCTGACAGTTCAACTATATCCTCTACCTCTTCCGGCTCGGAGTTGCGGATCAATGCCACCTCCACCTTGGGGTCGTCGCCTCAGTCCCCCCGTGCAGGACGGTGATCTCTCCGGGCAGGACCGGGGCCGACCACCAGACCACGGCTGGGGGAAAGAGATCGGCGAGGGAAAGGCTTCACATGGTCATCCCAAGTGCCAGCGCCATGATGGCCACTGCTTGATCCGATCTCCTACAAAGCTCCTTATACATTACATTTCCTTCCTACTCCACCGCCGCGTTTCCGCTCTCGTCGACAACCGCCGCGCTGTCCACGTGGGCACTATTCCCGTCTGGCGGCCTCTTCCAGAGCGCGCTGGTCGGCTTGGGTCCACTGATGCCAGCACACTTCGTCGGGCTGCAGGAAACCGCTGTTGGCGCGGCCTTGCAAGTGCTCGTCCTGACCCAACAGGCGCAGGGCCCGGTGGTCCTGTCGGCTCCGGGCCCAATTGATGAGTTGTTGGCCGTTGGGACCGGTGAATGTATCCGTGTGTTTGAGCCAGGAGATATTGTAGTACACACTGAAGAAGTAGCGCTTGCGTCCCGAGGTATTGGGCGTCCCCGAGTGCAGCAGGCCATTGTGGGTCAAAACCACATCGCCGGCTTTCATGTAGATCAACAGCTCGTCTTGGTGCGGCTTGCTGATCTCCTCCTCGGCTAAGGCAATGGGTTCGACGTGAGAACTGGGCAGCACCCTGAGCGGGCCGTACTCGTCGTCCAGATCCTGTAGATAGCAGATGGCATTAAAGGCCAGAGGGCGTTCGTACGCGCCGCTGGGCATGCGAGCCCAGCGGTCTCGGTGCCAAGCACTGGCCTTGCCGGCGGCTTCTTCTGGATCCATGGAGGGGAAGGCGGCTAAGGTTAGGTTGTCGAGCTGCACGAGAGGCCCCACCACCTGCTCGGCAAAGTCGAGAATGACTGGATGAGCCACTGCTGGCCACATCAGCTCCGGCGCTCGTTCGAGCATATTGCCGAACCAAGTGGTCGGTTCTCGTACATCGGGTCCCTTCGTGGAGAGGGCTTGCAGCCGATCCTGCTCATCGCGCCAGGTCTGCATGGTGGTTTCGTCGTACAGCCCCTCGAATACTGTATAACCTTGAGCGCGGTATTCTGCCATTCTTCGGTCCATAAGACATCTATTCCTTGCGCGAAAGCCGCCAAGCATCCGGCTCCATATTATTCCCCGCCACCATCCACAGCGACCCGTCGTACACGAACACGCTCCCGGCATGTCGGGGTGCCCAGGGGGTATCGGGCAATTCGGTCCAGTCCACGCCATCGGGTGAATACCACACGTCGCGGCGATTCCCGCTCTCTGCCGCATAGCCTTCTAACACCCACATATGGTCATCGAACGCGGCCACCTCGTGGTATTGCCTGGGTGTCCACGGAGCGTGAGTCGTGTGCTGTTCCCAATTCACCCCATCTTCCGAACTCCACACATCATTGTAGAATTTGCGGATAGGAGTTGTAGGCGTATCGTATGTGCCCCCACCCAGAATCCACATCCTGTTGTCGTGCACAACGGCTCCCCCGATCATCCCTCTGGGCACCCACGGAGCGCTGTCGATAACCCGAGTCCAGTTAATCCCATCTTCCGAACTCCACACATCGTTGTGGAAGACCTCATCAGCGCCGGCAAATTCGGGCAGCGTCTGCCCGCCCATCACCCAGATCCGGCCGTCGAAGGTTAGGGTATAATGGAGCGCTCGGGGAGCCCACGGCACGCTATCATGCGCCAGCTCCCAATGAATGCCGTCCGCACTGCTCCAGACATCGTTCTGATAATGGCCTTGATTGCAATCGCCGCCGACGATCCACATCCGGCCGTCATGCACCACATATCCGGCCGTATGCCGCCCCTCCCAGGGCGCATGAGGGTTCTCAAGCGTCCAGGCGATGCCATCGGCCGATGACCAGACCTCACTGTTGCAGATCAGCGGGAAGTGGACTTTATCCCCGGGATTCCAGCCGCCCAGCAGCCACATTCTATCCTTGAACACTAGCGCGCCAGCGCCATCGCGAGCCGCGAATGCAGCTTTTTCAGTGACGCAGGACCATTCGTATTTTGCGTTCATCACCATTCATCTCCGAAGACTTTCGAGTTATGCATGGCTACAGGTCGAACAGGGAGGACGGGTTCCCTGCGGGATAGTTGTCGAGGTATCTCTGGATGTACTTCCGCGTAACGGGGGGCATCTGCTCAAGATGCCCTTGCTGAGTCAGTTGCTTGCGCTGTCCGTACTCGTGAGCCATCACCGTCGCCCCAGCGTTCCAGAAGGCGCAGTGCATGGTCCAGCGCTTGCGCCCCTCCGGGTTCCAGCCCCGGTGCCAGAGGTTGGCGTTGTAGTAGGCGATGTCTCCCGGTTCGAGGTCGACGATGTGGGCGTTCGGCATTTCCCCCGATTCGCTACGGGACGCTTCGATCTCCGCTGCCGTCGACGCCCGCCGGTGACTCTCGGGGACGATTTGGAGGAAGCGGTCTCCGGGAACGAGCGGGGTGTTGAACTGCACGAAGCGGCCCTCGTGCCGACGCAAGTACGCGGTTTCCTCCGCGTCTCCCGGTCGGCAGAGGTCGCGGTGCCACTTCTGGGTGTACGGCTTCTCTCCGCCGCTGGCGAGCATGCCGAACAGGCTGTGGCGCACCCCCGGGCCGCAGACCAGGGCCTCGAGATGAGGTGCGAGATCCTCGTCGATCCAGTCGGCAAAGGCGGGGTGGTACTTGTCGGGGTCGAGCAGGTGGCCGGTGCGTCCCGGCAGACGGCGCTCGCGGTCGATCCAGCCTATCTCGCACTCTCCCGCAAGCCCCTTGTCAATCAGGCGTTCGATCCCTTTGAGCAGCGCCTCGATGCGGGTTTTCGCAAAGGCCTGCCGCAGAATGAGAAACCCCTGCGTGGCGTACGTCTCTTTGTCTTTTTCCGAGATCATCATAACCGGCGGATTGACCTCCGTAAGAAGGTTGGTTGCGAGCCTGCCGTAAGGTAACGCCCCCCGCATACTCGTCAACAGCCTGCCAAAGGCGCGTTATCTATTATATTGACAACAAGGCACAAAGGGAGTTAGGCTACGCCAAGTGGAAATCACAAATCTCATTCAGAGGTACCAAAATGAAAATCAAGCGAATCACAGGAACCAACGTCGCAATCCCATACGCTGCGCCTGTTGGACCTTACGTTGGGCGTGGTGGTAGTAGTGGCACTTTGGGCGCAGCGGGACTTATCGTGAAAGTTGAGACAGACACGGATGTAGTGGGTTGGGGCGAAGGAACGGGTAGGTTTGAAACGGACCCAAACGCAATTCTGGCTGGCAAAGATGTGGCCAACATCGAAGGGGCCATTACAGCGCTGGAAGCAGGGGGCATCAGCAAAGGCCCGATGTCTGGTATTGAGATGGCACTTTGGGACGCCATGGGCAAGGGCGCGGATTTGCCGGTCTGTAAACTGCTCGGCGGCGTGGTGCGGGAGGAAGTGGACTTCTGCGCCTGCATGGGACTCAAGGCACCATCGGAGTCTGCCGCAACCGCCCGCGAGTACATGGACCGATGGGGGTTTCGCTTCTTGAAAACAAAAGCGGGGGACGACCCAGAACAGGACCTGCAGATTGCCGAGGCGATACAGGCCGCTGTGGGCGACAAAGCCATACTCCGCCCAGACGCAAATAGCGGGTATTCCCCCGAAGATGCAGAAGCCACACTGCGAAAAATGAAAGACCTCGGGATTCGCTATTTTGAAGACCCGTGCTCGCCCGAGTACCTCGACGCGCTGATCCGGTTCCGCGCGGAAATCGGCATGGGTATCTTGGTGAACATGGGCGTTGGCACGGCGGACACCGTTGTGACCCTGCTCGCCAACGAGGTTGCTGATATGCTGATGCCAGACACCCCGGCGGCGGGCGGTATGCTACGCGTCAAGAAAGTCGCTACCGTCGCCGAGGCGTATGACGTGCCGTGCCTGATGCACTGTTCGCACGACCTCGGACTCAAGACCGCCGCCATCACGCACATTGCGGCAGCAACCCCCAATTTTTCCGGGCCGAACGACACCTGCTATCACGGCCTGACGGATGATGTGCTGGCTGAACCGTTGCAGTTTGAAAATGGGAAAATCCGCTTGCCGTTGGGGCCAGGACTGGGCGTTGAAGTAGACGAAGCGAAGATTGAGCAATACAGTTCGTAGGCGTCTAATTCATTCGGCCTCGTCCAAACCCAAGCCCGTCAAATCTGCAATATGCCCTGCTTGCTCGGCTTCATATAGCTGCCAGATCACGCGCAAGCCCTGCAAGCTGCTTTTGCCATCGGTCAGCGGCGTTTGCCCGGTTGCAATGCAATCGAGGAAATGGGCCATCTCGTTTTCCGTGTGTTTGCCCGGCTCTGCTTCGCACAAAACTTGCTCTTGACCGCGTAGGATATGCACGAGTTTGCCGCCTGAGATATCGGCATCGAGCAAACCTTCTGTGCAATGCGCGTGGATTGAGTAACGCAACCGAGTGCCCCGCGCCCCCCAGGTGCCAAAGTGATATCCCAGGCGTCCATCGGCAAATTCCATCGTCACATTGCTGGTGCCTTCGCGCTCCATCCACGGCGTACCAAAATTGGTGCCCATGTGTATGCCGCGCACGGGTCGCCCCAAAAACCAGAGCAGCAAATCGATGTAGTGACAGCCGTGACTAAACAACTGCCCCCCGCCCAAGCGCTCTTGGCTCGCAGCCCAGTGATCGGAGGGATAGCGAGTGAGTTGCTCGGTCCAGATCGACACTTGAAATACATCGCCGTACGCGCCTTCATCTAACAATGCTTGCAGACGCTGGACAATTGGATGAAAGCGCATGCAATAAGCAATCATCAGCACTTTACCCGAGGTTGCAGATGCCGCAATCAGTTCTTGGCAGGCGACTTCGTCATTGGCCATGGGTTTTTCGAGCAAGACATGCACGCCGGCATTGAGACACGCCTGTCCGACGGAAGAGTGCAGATGGTGGGGTAGCGCGAGCAATACGGCATCTACCGAGTCTAAAATCTCGCGATAGTCCGTCGCCACACAGGCTCCTGGAAATTGCTGCGCGACGGCTGCTGCGCGTTCGGCAACAACATCGACCGCCGCGGCCAATGCGACCCGATCACTCAGGGTGTGAAACCGCCGCATGTGGGCACCCCCCATGCCGCCACAGCCGATCATACCCAGTTTAATCATATACCTGTCTCCCTAAGGCAATTGCAGCATTTTGTGAATCGTCGAGCGCACCGTAAACTGTGGGCATCTCAATGTGAAATCAAGCGAGGTGGAAAATGGATGCACATCGCCGCATAAGCCGCATCATCGAGCATTGGACCCTGCCCGCCGCGTCTCAGGTCGTCGATCACGTGCGCCGAGCTAGGATCCAGTTGGTGCAGGTGGGGAACTTTGGAGTCGATTTCTATTCGCTTGTCGGCGATGAGAATATCGAACCGTCGTGGTCGGGCATGCCCTTGCGGAGTGCGAAGGCCAACCTGGACTTGGCCGCCGAGGTCATTCCTCAAATACAGGAAGCCGGCGCACTCGTCACCGGCCAGTTGTCGACAACCATGCACTTCGGGGATCACGAGAAGCGACTCGGCCTGTTCGGCGAGAAGTGGGCGCGCATGTGGACCGACGATCTGCTGGGCCCGCCGCCGTGCGCTGCCGCTGAAGAGGGCCTGCAGCGCAATGCCGATGGATCGCTCAAGTGGCGCACCATACCGGGCCGACCCTATCGCACCTATCGCGGCTGCATGAGCAATCCAAAGTGGTTGGCGGTCCTTAAGGCGATGGTGCACAAGGGCATCGAGCTTGGTCTCGACGGCTTCAATGCCACCCATCACTACGAGTCCCTCTGCCACTGCCAATACTGCTCCGACTATGCGCGCCGTTTTCTGGGCACGCGACTGACCACAGAGGAGATTCAGGGGATTTTCGGAATCGCCGACCTAGGGGAAGTGCCCGACGTGTTCACGGCGAGTTCCGACTGCTCGGAAGAGCTGGCAGCCCGTTTGCAGTTCGTCTTGGCCCAAGGGTCCGACCTGAAACGCAAAGAGTCCTTTGACGAAGTTTTCATTGAATACGGGCGGTCGCTCAAACCGGACCTGCTCCTAGCGCAGTGGAATCACAAATACGATTTCCGACCGCACGACGAGCGCTGTCTGCTGCCGCAGGCGTTGTGGGCGAGGGGGGAGGACTATATCTGGTACAGCCAGGGGCCATCCAAGGCGATCAGCTCGCTCGCTCAGGGGTATCTCGCTGACATGGGTTTGCCATCCCGTTTCATGTACGCCGCCGGGGGTGGCAGACCCTTCGTCATAAACAAGTACGACTACAAGCGCTGGCGCATCTGGGCTGCCGAGGCGCTGGCCCATCACGGCACGGCGCTGGCCTTTCACGCCGGACCACCGCGCCTGGATCAGGAAGAAAGCGTCAATGTTGCGCCGGAGGATTATTACGGCCCCGTCATTCGCTACCAGCGATTCATGTTCCACCACGAAAAGCTGCTTCACCCGGCGACCCCGTGGTCTCAGATCGCCCTCGTCTATCCCAAGAGAGCCGAGATGCAAGCGGAGATGGATTGTCTCGACGCGCTCAAGCGACTCGGACAACATCTGGAGGACGGCCACTGGTTCTTCGACATCATCCTCGATGAGCAGTTGATGGAGCGCGCCGGTGACTACGATGTTCTCGTTTTACCGGAAATACAGAGACTGGGTGCGGCGGAAGGCGAGAGGATAGCAGCGTTCGTCCGCGCAGGAGGCCGTCTGGTGTTTACAGGCAATAGTGGCCGTCTCGACGTCGATGGGTCGCCGCACGAGGAGCCGCTGCTTCAAGCTCTGAGAGCATCGCCGGCCGCAGGATCGATCGCCGGCCGCATGGGAGGGGGGATGTACATTCCCGACGGACCCTGGACTCCGGAGACGATGCCGATCAAGGGAATCCCGCAAGAGATGCCGATTTTTCCCAAGCTCGAAGACGATACCTTCGGTCAACGGTTTCTGTTGGAGCTGGAACAGTTCGTCGGCCGGCCCCGGCTGGTCACCGATGCCCCTTGGTTCGTGCGGGTGCGGGCATGGCACCCACAGGATGTAGACGCGGTGGTCATTCACTGGATCAACTACCAGCAGGATGAGGAGGCCGCAATCGAAATACCGCTTCCGGTCGGGCCGCTCCAGGCAGAGTGTGAAATGCCCGACGGCTTGCAGGTAGAGCGGGTTGAATGGCACTATCCGGAGATGCGAGAGCCGGTTGCGCTCGAGCACGAAAAGAGCGGATCAAACGTCCGCTTCACCATTCCGCGCCTCATCGTCTACGGCATGAGCGTCCTGCATTTGCAAAGCAAATGGTAAGGGCGATCCATGCCTGTCTGCCCACGGGTCGGGCGGCTGAAGGCCGAGAGACTGGAAAGGGATGAAGGTCCCTCGTGCTTCACTATTTGGTTATAATAGTCCGGAAAACACCGAATAACTGCGAGATTGACTTGCCCCAAGCCTTCGCTCCACCGTGGACCCACCCCCTTGTAGCAGGTCTCCACTGTGCATGCGGAACATCCGGAATGAGAGAGGACAGCGGTCATGACGGCATTTACTGACACCCGACGCACTCATGAATCGGCTTCGCTCACTGCTCTCGAAAATCAGGTGGAGGCCTACAAGCGCGACGGTTTTATCATAATCGAGGACGTGTTGCAGGGCGATGAGTTGATCCGCGTACAGGCCGCTTTCGACCGGGTGCAGGCGGTCACCCGGGTCGACTGGGAAGAGGGCCGGGCCAAAGGCCGGGGGGTTTCGGAAAACGGCGAGTATTACGCTTCCGGCACTTTCCACGGAAGGAAGTATTTCGACATCTATCCGCTTCATCTGCTCGAACAAGATGACGCCTGCGTGGAAATGATCGCGCATCCACGCCTCTTCCCCTTCCTCAGCGCCACCGTCGGGGAAGACGTGCAGACCGCGACCATACAGGTCCGCGTCCTAGAGCCGCAGAGCTCACAAGACGCGCAGGAGGAAGGCGGCTACGTCAACTGGCATCGGGATCACAGAAACGATGAAGCATGGCGCTTCATGGGGCGGCCACTCAACACCAAGGTTCTCGTCTATCTGACGGACGTCGGTTCCGATGATGGTTGCACGGCATGCGTGCCAGGCTCACACCTGTGGGAACACGAGCCGGACCACCTCGCGTTCAAGGGCATGGGTGGAGGCGCGGATCAGGCGACCAAGGTTCGGGATCAGAGGGATATGCCGGATATGGTAGCCGCTGAAGCAAAGGCGGGCAGCGCTTTTCTCTTCAACACCCGGCTGTGGCACACCACCCTGCCCAATACCGGTGACCGGGACCGCTGGTGCGTGCTCACGCTCTACTGTCCCTTTTACCAGAAGCAGCCGGGGGTGACGATCGAGGCAGCGGTGGCATTGGAAGCCGCGGGCCAATTGAATACCCCCGAACGAAGGCAGTTGTTCGGACTCGAACTGATGGCGACAGGCACAAACCCGTACAAGCGGCTTGCCCAGCACAATGGCAGCGACACCGATGATCGCATGTTCAAAGGGGTGCGTCCGCAAAAGCTTGGACAGCCCGTGAACCTTCCAAAACGGCCCCATCTCGCTCGAGACGCGCCATCATGGCGTTGAAGTCCGCTGAGCCGTCGTCATCCCAGTACTCGGTCTGCAACGGTGCCACGAAGCTCACCGGCATCAACGTGCGGCTCCAGTCCGGCCGGACCATGAAATGCGGGTTTTCAGGGTCGGGGCGGGTGTAGAGGGTCGCCCCACTGTCGTACTTGCACACGATGATGAACTTCGGTTTCGACCTTGGCCGGATCTGCTCGAGGCGCTTCACCTCATTCATGTCCAACTCGACTCCGAGACCTGGTTGCTCGGGCACGCGAATGGAGCCGTTGAGCGGATTCAGGGGTTCGGTGACGAAACGTTCGCTCGATACTTCGGTGGTGGCGTTGACGAAGTGGAAGTTCGCTGTGGGGAAGGCCGCCATCATGTGGACGTTCATAGCGCGGATGATGTCGCTACCCGTGTTCTGCAGCATGAAAGGGCTGTCGCTGGCCGCGAACAGGCCGGCCTTGCGCACCGCGTCGCCGATTTTCAAATGGCCCAGCATGTAGGCGTCAGCAGGTCGGCGATAGACTTCATAGGTGGCCCCGGTCGGGAAGTGGTGCAGTACGATGGGCCGGCGCGAGCGCTGGCGCAGCTCTATGTAACCGTCAACGTTCTCGCCGGGCAGAGGATCCTCGAAGCAGCCGGCGATCTCGTATTCGGACAGTTTGTCGAGCAAACCCGGCATGTAGTCTTCGGTGCCGTGCATGGTGAAATCGTAGTGCAGCTTGAACCCCTTGGGTGCCACCTCCTGCATGGCCTCGGTCTGATCGATCACGTTTTCGAAAGGGGACAGATGGAACTTCATCCACGTGTGGCCCTGCCTAGCGTAGGCCAACACGGCTCTGGCCATGCGGTCGGGATGCGTGCTCACCGTCCACGCCGCGACAGGAACCCAGGAGCGATACTTCTGGCCGAAGAGCTTGTACACGGGAACGCCGGCGGCTTTACCCATGAGGTCGTACATCGCCGTCCCCAAACCGAGGGAGGTCTCGTCGCCTAACCAGTCGAATGGATTCGAGCCGATGTACTGGTCCAGCACCTCCTGTTTTTCGACCCCCTCCGACTCCCCCAGGCCAGTCAGGCCGCTGTCGGTGTGGGCGACGTAAATGGTGCGCTGAGTCAGGTCGTGGTAGTGAATGAGCTCATAGGCCCTGGCCTCGTCGTACTGCAGCGTTACCCGGTGGATGTCGATGTCGGTGACCTTCAAAGTCTGATCGCCCCCTCTCCGTTGAAATGGCTCTTTGCGGTTGCGAAATTCTAGTACCGCACGACGAATTCGACGTCAGTGAGGGTCAGGCCTGCTGCGACTTGCGGATTGCGTTCCTGAACCGCGAGTCGGACCGCGTGCTCACCCGCCGACACTCCGCTCTCGCTGAAGTTCCAGCTAAGCCAAACCGCACTGCTCACTTCAGCTAGGTCTCGCCAGCGCGGCAATGGTTGAAAGGCTCCGCCAGGGGGCGAGGGATCCTCGAGCCTGCAATAGTCGATCTGCGGCGGCTCGAGCTCCACTCCGTCCCACCATACCTGCACTGAGTCCCCGTTCGTCCACTCGTTCACGCGCAGTCGCAGCTGCAGCGAAGCTGGCATGTGGGCCGCGAAATCCTCGGCGATCTCGAGCGCGACAGTGGGCCCCTCCCCGGTCAGCGTCCTGACGAGGTCGACCGGCACCTGACCGTAGATCCGGTCGCTGCGGAAGGCACCGCGCCAGGCCCCCTCTCGCTGTATGTAGCGATGGGTGGCCGCGTAGATCTTGTCCGTAGCGGCCAAGGTCTCAAGGGATCCTATCGTCGTCAGCAGCGGCCGCTTCGAGTCGCGGTTGGCGTGCCAGTTGAAGACGTATATGCCCGAAGCACCCGCACGGTGATAGCGGCTGGCGATGGCGCGCGTGCGCAGGCGATCCTTCTCATCCTGCTCTTCCGGGCCGACGAAGGGATCGGGAAGATTGCTGTCCAAGCCGGGATAGACGGCGACGTCCGTTCCCTCGCACAGCTTTGCGAACCCCGCGACGTCGATGCTGGCGTCCGTGACGGCGTTACCCGCCGGAATGAGGAGATCGACGAGTCCCTCCTCGATCCAGGTAGGGATATCGTAACCGATGCGGCGGCACATCTCGAGTGATCCAGAGACTCGCGCCGCTAGGAAAACGGGGCGGCCTCGTTCTCGTCCTAGAGCCTCGGTCATCTGGCGGATGGCTCGCTGCAAATCGGTAAGCAGGTAGCGCAGCCGGTATCCTTCGTCGTCGGGGAAGTGGAAGGCGTGACGCTGCCAGTCGAGCTCGACGCCATCCCAGTCATAACGCCGGCAGATCTCTTCGACGTGGTTGAAGCGACGCTGTCTGATTTCGGGCACGGCCATGTTCCAGGACAGGGCAAACCACTCCGAGGTGCGTTCCCCCAGCACCCACTCCGGGTGCTCATGCCGCAAGGCTTCGACGCGGTGTGCTTTGTACAGCGCGTTCAAGTCGGCGACCTGGGCACCGCCAAAATGGTTGTCGTTCATGCGCACGGAGGCGTAAACATCGAGACCGAGCTCGTGCCCCCGCGCGATCAAGGCCTTCTGAGGATCTTCGCCGCGGTCGTACATCTGCAGGATGTTCTCAGTACCGTTGTACGCTGCGGCACTGGAGTAGGGACGCTCCCGAGCGTCGCCGATAAATTCCACCACCTCGCTGGGCCAGCGTGAACCCCGGCCGCCCGCGCTCCAGAACAGGGCGCCGACTTGGGTGTCTTCGAGGGGGGCATACACCTTTTCGAGAAAATCCTCCAGCGACTGCGGCACCGGAGAATATCCATGGGGCGCGCCATCCCAGTTGTAGATGATTCGATAGGCGGGGGGAACCGGCATTGAGTTAGTCTCCCGGACGCAGCTTGTGGAGCGCCTCTAGCAACAGCGGCGAGAGCGGTTCGGCCTGGGCTCGTTTGGCGTTCTCCCGCGCGTGCACTGGGTCGGTTGTACCGATGATGGCCGAAGTGATTACCGGATGTGACAAGGTAAAGCGCAAAGAACACGCCAGCGGATCGTCCCATGTCCCTTCGTCCGTCAGCAAGGAGCGCACGGGATCCCAGTAAGGACCAGCGTGGTAGTGCGGCGAGTCCTTGGGCAGCAGCCTAGCGTTGGCAATAGGGCGTTTGGCCACCACGCCCATGCCGGTGCCTGCGGCTGCCGGCAGCACCTCATCGAGAGCATCCTGATTGAGGATGTTGAAGGTCACCTGGAGCGCGTCGAAAATCCCCAGCGAAATCGCCTGCATGGCATCTTCATCGTCGCCGCTATAGCCTAGGTAGCGCACCTTGCCGGCGTCACGCGCCCGCAGTAGGGCATCCGCCGCCTCGCCGGCGCGCAATATCTCGGCCGAACAGGTGTGTAGGAAAACGAGATCGAGACACTCGAGACCCATCCGCTTGAGCGACCGGTCGATGCTGCGCTCGATAACGGCGCGGGAATACGCCTCTCCCTCATCGCCGTCAGTGATGCAGCCGCACTTGGTGGCTATGACGAACTCGCCGATGCGGTTGCCGAGATAGCGGCCGATGAGTTCTTCGCTCCGGGCGTAGCAGTCAGCGGTGTCGATGAAGGTGATGCCTAGATCGATGAGGCTGTCGAGCAGGCTCTCTAGCTGGTCGAGGGGAACGCCGGCACCGATGCGCGCCGCACCGAAGCCATGGCGACTGACCTCGAGGTCGGTAGAGCCGAGTTTGGCGAGTTTTTCCATTCCAAAGGGCCTTTTAGGGGCAGGGCGTAGATGGCATTCGAGGCCCTAGGCTAGCGGCCGAGAGCCGTCATATCCTGAGTTGAAGTATTCATCAGTAAACGAGGGACAATAGAGCCTGCTGGGTGTCTTCCGCCTTGTCGGACTCCACGCGCAGGCGTATTAGGTAGAGGCCCGGCGACAATAACGCATTATCCCCGTCGCGCCCGTCCCAGGCGACCGAAAAGCTACCGCTCGCCGCCTGTTCCTGCAACACCACGCCCAACGAGCGACCCGACAAATCGAAAACCTCCACCTGCACCGGCACCGCGCCCACTAGATTGAGCAAATCGTAGCCGATCTGCACCGCGTCGTTGACGCCGTCGCCATTGGGACTGAACACCGGTGGGTCGAGGGTCAACGAGCCGATCGCGCGTTCGCCGAAACGCACCAGATCCACACTCAGCCTATTGCTGTCTTCCAATTCGTCGGCATCGCCCGCCGCGACGCTCTGTGGTACTTCCAACGGCTGCTGGCTATCGAAGAGCCGCCCCGCAAACACCGTACCGAACTTGAACACCTCGGCTTGGAAATCCACTTCGATCAGCTCCGTGGTGCGCTGGATGTCGATGCGCGGGATCTGCACTACAAAGCCGGCCTCATTCATTTCCACCACCGCAAAAGCCACGGGGGCCCCTGAGATTCGCACTTGGTCGACGCTTCTCGCCTCGGTCGGCGTGTCGATGCCTATGCTGTCAAAGCCCAAATCCTCGGATTCTATGGTCGGACGAAGTTTGTAGGTGAAGGACGTCACCTGCCCCGGCAGCACGGCGACCGGGACGATCTCGGCTAGGGCGCGGCTGGCCACCGGCGGGATCGACACGGCGAACTGGACGTAGTCCAGTTGGCTGCCGGCCGTCTGGGTAGAGGTGAAATCGGCGCGCAGCTGCACATAGCGCCGGGTACCATCGCCGAGCATCACGCCAGTCCCAGCGCCAAAGTCATAGGGTGCGCTCCAGAAGACCCAGTTTTCGGTGTCGTGGGTGATGTCGTCTTGTTCGCCGCGCTGTAGCTTGTTGTAGGAGGCTCGGTTGAGCGGTATGCCTTTGCTGTCGAAGCGGGTGCGTTCGCTGCCGCGGAAGGTGGTGCGCCAGTAGGTGTTGGGATCGTCGTCAACGCCGCTGCGCATGGTCAGGTCAACTTGGGCCCCCGCGTCGATATGGCCGCTCCAGCTTAGCTGCCCCAGACTGGCGGGGCCTCCCAGATCGGTCACGTTGGAGACGTAACTGGTGAAGGGGACATAGCCGTTGCCATAGATCTCGAGTTCGGCGATTTCCCAGACGCCGCGCGTATTCTCATAGGCCTCGAAGAGCAGACGGCGCACGGGTACGGCGGGCAATTCGACGTCGACAACGGCTTCGGTATTTTCTGTTCTTTGGTAGGCAATGTCGAAATCGGAAAAGCCGTCCCCGCGCCGCACGGTCAGTTCCCGCGTGCCGTCTTTGAACGGATCGCCATCGTTTATGCCAATTCTAAAACGCTGCATAAAGCGATCGGTGAGGTGTTTCTGGCGCGGAAAAAAGCGGATGCGTTCGAGCCACAGACGAGCGCCGAAATCGAAGATTGTGAACTTGATGGGCGGTCCGTGCACGGCGAAACGGCCATCGCCCAGATAGAAGGTGTCGGGATCCTCGTCGTACATGAGAAAATCTTCCTGATGGGGCGAGACCCAACCATGCCATGTCAGATTGAAGATCTGCCCACCCTGCTCCTCGATGAGCGGGACGAGATTGACCTTGGGGTCCAATTGCTGCGGACGGATGAAATCGGGGTCAAAGTCCAGCCGTTCGGCGCTGCCGTGGCGCCGCGCCTCGATTTCGTTCCAGCTGAGCTGGACGAATTCATAGGGACCGTCCAACTCGGGACGGGGCAGGTTCTCGCCGCCGAGGCGAAAGATCGTCAGACTAGCACTAGGGCGGACAAAACCGAGTAAGAGAATCGCCAACACGCAATGGAAAAGCCGCAATCGCATGAGATATCCAATCAATAGGCGACGGCCACGGCGCGCAGCACATTGCCGCGCGCGATACCGGTCTGCTCTGTTTCGGCCACGACGTCGATCTCGACCACGTAGAGGCCGGGGGGCACTAAATTCCCTGCCTGGTCTCTGCCATCCCAAGACATGGTGTAATGCCCCCTAGCCACCGCTTTGTGCTCGACGGCGCGCCACACCCGCCGGCCGCGCAAATCGCGAATCTGCACCCGGACGGGACTGTCGTCGCCGACTAGGACTACCGAAAAGGCGATCTCGATCCGGTCGTTGATGTCGTCGCCATTGGGGGTCAATACGCTGGGGCGTAGCGACAGTTGGCCGATCAATTCTTTGCGTTTTACCGCTCCGACTATAGTGGTCGTATTGCTCTCCACCTGATCGAGTGCATTACCCGGGCTGAGCCACTGCCAGGCTTGTTCGTCTGAGGCACTGTTGCTCAGCGCCGCGCGCAGAATCGTTCCGGCCGAGAATAGGGCCGTGTCGAAGTCGAGACGCAAAACTTCGACACCCGTTGCGGGGCCGATTATGGGGAAGGCCAGACGCAGGGTGTCTCCATCCGTCGCCAGAATCTCGACTTGGTCCTGAACGAGCGCGGACAGATCGGCGGTAGGCTCGGCAAAATCGGTAGCCTTCCCGGCGTAGAGGCTCTTAAATTCCAGTCGCATATCGGCGGGAACGACCATTAGCAAGCCATCGAATCCGGGATCGGTCGCGACGAACTGGGGCCGGATATAGAGGGAGAAGGGGCGCTCCACGCCCAGCGAATCTACCTCGACGGGCGCGACCTCGCCGACCAGATCCTGGGCCACCGGGTCGGCGAAGTGGAGGCGAATGGACCTGAGCGCGCCGCTGATTTGCGGGTCGTTCGAAGTCAACGTCGCGCGAATCTTTAAGAATTCTCGTGGCGACGGCGAGGTGATTGGACTGCCGGCGCTATTCTCGTAGGGATAACTCCAGTCGCTCCAGTCGCTGCCGGGCACCGGCTCAGCGACGGTATCCCCCTTGAAGAGCGAGAGCAATTTGCCGTACTCGATTTCGGTTACCTCGGTACCGTCCTTCTTGAAATAGTGCAGGCGTTCGCCCAGTTGGTTACCGGTGCGGGTCTGGACCAGGACTTGGGTGCCGACGGGGGTATCGGCGTCCCACTCGACCGAGATCAGGTTGCGGGTCCCGCCCAGCCGGATCAGATCTGATTCGAGGATCACCTCCGGTTGGAAACCCTCCCCGTAGAGCTGGACCTCCGCCAGTGTGGCGACAATTAGACCGCGCACCTGCATCGACCAGTGGATGCGGAAGAAGCGGGCTTTGACCGGATCGAAGCGGTTGCCTTCATAGGGACGTCCCGACACCCGCGGCTGGTCTCGTTCTACGGCCCTAGTCCACCAGAGGCTGCCGTCGGGAGCCAGCGAGCCGTCTGAAAAATCGAGTCGGTAATTGGCGAAGCTGCCCCGGTACGAACCTCGGCCATAAGCTTGGCGGTGGGCATCGATCCAGTAAAAGCTGCCCAGATCGAAAAACAAAAATCGCTCGGGGTCTGAGACGGCTTGGGCTCCAGAGATAAGCACACCCGAATTAGAGTCCACATTGCCATCGATAAAAGCGCCCAGATTAACCACTTCTTTCGCCGAGAGGGCCATCGAGCCGCCTCGTGCGACGATGCCGCTTATTATCTCATCCCCCTCGTGCCACACCTCCAGCTCGGCCAGGCGAGGACGCTCGCGGCGAAAATAGCGCACGGCCCCTCGCCGCTCTTCATCCAGTTGCTGGTGTACGGCCTCTGTCACCGCCGCCTCTCGACCGTCGGGCTGGCGCTTGAAAAACCGGACGGCACCTCGGTCCGCCCCGGCCAGTTGCCCGTACTCTTCGAGAGAGACTTCTCGACCTTGGGTCGAATCGGTTCCGGTTACCACCACCTGGACGAAGCGCAAAGGCTCGCCTTGGACTTCGCGGTTGGCGTTCCGCAGATCGATTTCGAAAACGCGCTGGCTTTTATTGGGTTGCACCATGCGCAGCACCGTCTTGAAAGCCAGGGCGTCCCCGCCCTGCAGGCGACTCGGCTTTAAGCCTTCGGATACCAGCACATCGAAGAGCAGAAAGGGATCCCCTTGACCTTCCTCGACAAAGCGCAAGACAATTTTATGGGCGAAGACTAGGCGTCCCAGATCCAAGCCGAACCACCACTGGCCTCTTACATCCGCTGTGCCCTGCAGTGCCTCCGGCTCCCAGTAGGTAGCAGGGTCGCCGTCGAGCACATTGACTACATCCGCCAGGTTCGAGCCAGCCTCAATGGCATCGAGTAGGCTCAACTCCTCCGGTTCTTTGTCAGTCAGATTGTCCGGTGGGTGGAAGCGGAGGAATTTTACGATTTGGGTCGTTGCATTGGTGTTTTTGCGCAACTCATTGGGTCGCACCTCACCGGTCGGGGAGATCCCCACCGTGCCCGGAGCGAATATCCAGTTTTTCCAATGACGCGAGCTGTTGACTATGATTTGGGAGTCGGCGATGCGGTGCCCGGCTTGCTGCGCTCCGGTCCCTTCGAACCAGCTTAGCAGCGCAATTAGGCTAATCCACTGAATTTTGTATGGTTTAGGCATGACATCCTGCACCATCTACACGGGAGGCTAACATATCTAGGGATACGAAAAGTCGCCGCACCAAGCAACCGCTTTTTGTCGGCATTGACGGGCATAAGACGACCTAGCAGGCGTCCGTTCGTAGTGCAGATGTTGAGGGGTCAGGGCGAGCAGCCCCAGCAGCCAACAGGTCGATAGGAGGACACACATCTAAAAGGCCTTTTATAATCCCTATGATCTATACATCTTAACAATCCGCATGACAACCAGAAGCTAGACCAGGACGAGGATAGGCATGCAGATCACTGCGAAGGTGAACTTCGGGGAAGATCTCGGGCAGAACATGGGGACCGTGTTTGAAGCCCGAGATAGCAACGGTCAGGTGCTGTTTGGCGCGGGGTTCATGGGGCTTTTCAACACGCACTTCCGCCTGGACCGATGGACGCTGCAGTTTTTCGTTCGTCACGACGGTGGAGAGGTGACTTACGAGAAGCTGCCGTTTCCATCCGACGACGGTGGCAACTATCTGTTCGACCTTGACGGCAAGGTTTACCAGTGCAGTAATCATCTTGATCGCACCGCGCGATGGTACGATGACGAATCCAAGGCTTGGGTTGTCGATGAAAGGTTTGGTGTCAAGGAGACGACAAGCGGCGAGGGGATGATGCGCCTGGCCGGAAAACTGCTCCAGTTCAAGGGCGGCGAGGCATGGTACGACGGCGTGAAGATCCTGATAAAGCCCGACGAGGGCCATTACCATCATTTCTATTACTCCCACGGCCACCTCGTCTTCTATCAGAACAACGACCCCGAATGGAGCAAGCTTCATGCGGTTCCCTGGCGGCCGGGCGACGGTCCGCTCGATCTGGATAGGGCGATCACGCTGGATCTGCGCTATGCGGGCGAAACCTCTTTCGCCGCCGGGCAACTGGGCGACGAGATCATTCAGTCCTCGAACGTCGGAGGAGTCTACGCCTTCGACGGCTCGGCGTGGAGGATCATTCGCCAGTCGCAGAAGGGCGTCAGTCACCAGCTCTATTCGATGTTGGACTGGTACGATCGAATGCTGATCGGCCACTATCCGACCGGGAACCTCTTGGAATACGTGAAAAAGGGGACGGCGCTGCGTCACTTGGAGGATTGGCCGCCGGTGATGCCCGGTGTTTCGTCCGCCGTACGCGAGGCGCAGACAACCTGCCTGTTCGGGGGAGATGTATATGTGGGGGTCTGGCCGTGGGCCGAGTTATGGCGCTATGATCACCACGGTGCCGAATGGCACTTTGTCCGCAGGATGTTCGAGCATCCCGCAGTCACGGACGAGATGAACCACCCTTGGGAAGATCGGGTCGTTGGCTACAACGAGATTCACGGCGCGGAGATTGTCTGGAACGGCTGGGGCAATCGAACAACGGGTCTGGTCCCGATGGACGATTCGCTCTTCATCTCGACAAGCGCGAAGGGTTGTCCGGAACGGGACATGAGAATGGAGTTTCTGCACGACGACGAAGTCTGGAACGAGTATCGGACTGTGCACCGAATGCGCAAGCCGGGATGCGCCGCGGGTCCAGTGGCTTGGAGAGAGGGGGAAACCACACTTGAGTTCATCGCGGATGGTGACCGGATCGCGATTGCCCAGGATGGTGCAGAGATCGCATCAGCGCCGGCCGACCCCAAAGTTGTCGCAAATGTGGAAACGGCGTGGATCGAATGGGGGAAGGGCATGTACGGACCCTTTGCGGGAGACGTGACGCCGCAGTGATTCTCCTGTGGCCGGTTAGGTATTCAGGAGGCAGAAGCAGGAGGACAGAGCTTGAAGTGGAGTGATATCAAACAACCGCTCGACGCGCTCAACCGGCTGGTTGCGGTCGAATAGGGCGGCTCATTCGCGTGTTACCTGTGCCATCATAAAGGTACGATGCGCCGCCGATTTCTTTTGCAAAAAATACATTGTTCAACTCAACGGTACGTCACCTTCGGCTCCTGCCCCCTATTTTTCAACCTCATCCGGGGTAAAAAGCCCTTCGGCTTTGACATAACCATCGCGTTTATACGCTTCAACCTGCTTTTCGGTAAGCATCTATATCCCTTTTCAAGTGAATTTTACGCCTAATGTTGCGTGGCGGGTTATCCATAGGCCATTTCGGGGTGTTGCCCGAGAACGCGCAGAAGGCGTTCGTCGGCGTCTTCGAGGACGTAATCGGGCATGTGATAGTTGAGATAGGGCCAGAATCGCTGGGCGACGAAGCGCTGACCATAGACCTGGTGAAAGAGGTAGCGGACGCGATCCGATGTATTGGGGGCGCCGCGATGCCAGGTTTGGCTGCTGAGGAGGTAGAGGTCTCCCGCTTGCATGAGCAGGGAGGTGGGGCCTTGACCATCGAAGGTTGGATTTTCTGGATCGTTGGGGTGTCTGCCCGCATAGTGGCTGCCCGGCACGAATTGGCTGGGGCCATACTGGTCTTCGTCTTGGTCTGTCAGGGCGATCTGGAACGACATGCGAAAAACGGGCATCTGCAGACGCCGGTCATGACTGCTGATATTGTCGTCCGCAATTGGAAACTCTAGGCTGTCATCTACGTGAAAGCGGTTAATGCCCAGATCCCTGCGGTTCAAGATGCATCCCTGCGCCATGCAATGGCACTGTGGGCCGAGGACTGTTTCGGCAATAGATATGATAGGCTCGCGCACGAGCAGATCGCGGAACATCCGGTCGCATTCAAATAGCCGATGTACAACGATGGGCGCTTTGTCATTGAGCTCTGGCCTTATTTTTACGTTCCGCATTTCGGTGAAATAAGGTTCGGCGAAGATCTGGTCGACGCGTCTACATATTTGCTCGCATTCTTCTCGGGATAAGACGTTGCGGATGATGGCCGCACCGTTTTTGTAAAAATCTTCGAGAATCGGCGATAGTTCTTCTTCTGTAAAGGGTTCGTGCAGTGGCATGGGATATCCCTCCCTATAGACTGAATTTTGACAGTTTCTTAAATCGCGCCTTGCGGTATCAGCGATAATCGATCGCCAACCGCACCTCGGTCAGGGTCACCGGTTCAAAGTGCGGTCCGGCGCCCTTGATGAGCCGCACGAGCAATTCGTTCCTCCCCTTCTTGATCGGCAGACCGGTCACATCAAACTGTATCAGAGTGCCCTCGACGCGCTCCGTCGCCATGGTCGTGTGGTAGACTACGCCGTCGAAGACGGTATAGCCCCAGCCGTCTTGGGAAACTTGGCGTTGGTCCCAGGGTACGAGCTCACCATTGATGTGGACGTCTAGTTCGTCGTCGTCATTGATATGGTCGAACCCGAGGCTCAGGGTGCAGCCACCCAGGGCCCCTGCGGAACGGGCACCGTCCACATCGTCGGCGAGGTCCATAAAAAGCGCGGAGCCACCGCCGCACTGCGTTTCCTCCATGAACACCGGCAAGGAGGCCCAGGGCACGGCGTATCTGAACGCGCCGACATGGTGTTCCTTGCTGTTGATGCGGTCTGAATGATCGAGTTCGTAGCGCTTGGGCAGACGCGGCAGCCGGTCCTGGTCGACCATATTGCCGAGTACGCGCTTCTTCCACTCGTTGGGCGTATTGAAATAGTTGAATAGGTAGAGGCCGTCGACGCCAGCGTCCCAGAACCGCGCTGCTAAGGCGTAGAGCACCTCCTCGTCGAGGGTCCAGCGCAGCGCCTCAAAGCTGCCGTAGATCTGGCAGCCGGTGCCCGCGGCCGCCGCGACAAATTCGCCAATGGGTTGCTCGAAGGGCATAAAGCCGCCGCCCGCCGCGACCATGTCCACCAGCCCTTCGCCGATCCAGGCCTCGACGTCCAGGCCGATGCGCTGCGAGTCGTAGAGCGTCGGCGGAACGCGGACCAGCAGGTCGAGGTGTTTGCCGCGCTGCGCGCCGACTTCGTCTAGGTGCTGGCGAATGTGCCGGATAAAGTCGGTCATGAGATAGCGATTGGTATAAGCTTCTTCGATCCGGAAGAATGCCGGGTGGCGGAAATAGTCGAGTTCGACCCCGTCCACGTCGAATTTTTCGCAGAGTTCGAAGATGATTTTTTTCATGTGCGCGCGGACGCCGGGATATTTGTAGTCGAGGCCCCTGGCAATGGCGTATTCGAGGGTGGGATGGGGAATGTACTCGTGGGGGCGGCCGATGAGCCAGTCGGGGTGGTCGCGGCGGAACTGGCCGTGGGACGGCGAGTCGTAGGCGATGTCGTAGTGGCTATTCATGCGCACCGAAGGCAGGACGTCGATCTTGGCCTCGTGGAACTGGCGCGCGATCTCGGTCAAGGGGCCGCCACACGAGGCGATCAGACTGTGGAGGTTCCGCTGCTGCCAGGCGTAGCGCTCGTCGGCAAAATGGGTGTAGCCGTCCCCCGTGCGCTCGCCCACTTCTGTTTCGTATTCGTAGGTCTCGCTATTGCCGACGCACCACGACACCGCGCCAATGGGCGCACCGGAATAGGTGTCGATCATGCGCTCTTTGATGGTCTGCGGCGTTACGGGACCGGTCATGTTGCTCATGATCCAGCCGTCGTCGTTGCTGATGATTTTTCTATCTTTGCGTGCCACAGGTCACCTCGGGCGCTGGGCGCAGAGCATTGCCCTCTAAGCGGTTTCTATAACCCTATATACAGATTGATTCCATGCGGATTTTCCTAAAGCACTTCAAATCGTACATCGCCTTTTAAAGCGCGATCAAAACTTAGCGTTTTTTCGCACCCGGACTTTTCGCCCACGCGCCCAATCGCATAATCGGCAAAGTCGCCCCTGCCCTTTTTGTAATCGCCTAGCCCCTGCCAGAGCAGGTCTTTGTCGACAAAATGAAATGAGCGCGTCTGCAAAATACCCTCCAGCGCGTCGCCAATCTGCGCCCGGCTGTATCCATAGGCCCGATCGAGCACCCACACCAGTTCGCAGACGACGACGTCGGCAATAAAATAGATCTCGCCCGCATCCGATCCCGCTTCGATCTCTTTTGCCGCGCGCCGCGCCTGGACCGCATCGTCCTGCACCAGATAGCGCACCAGCACATTGGTATCCAGCCCCCTCACAGCGCTTTTGCCGCGCCCTCGCGCACCGCGCGATCCATTTCCGCTAGCGATACGGCCTTCTTGGGTTGCGGCAGGATATTTTTTAGTTCTCGCACATCCCGGGTGGCCGGTCTGACGACCACTTCGCCATCGTCTTGGATGATAAAATCCACGCTGTCGCCCTGCTGTAGGTGCAGATGCTGGCGTATGGCTTGGGGAATGACCAGTTGTCCTTTGGAGGTTAGTTTGGCGACAACCATCGCGCGATCCTTTGGTTGATTCCTACTTTTTTGGATAATCCAACTTTATAGTAAGAATTTAGCAAACTCTTCATACTTTGCCAATATGTACCTTTTAAAACGCTGGATCGCGGAGTCCTTTCGCGCGGGAAGCCCCCTTCCAGTTATAGCAGAATCTGTTGATCGATTATAATTTACAGATTATATTTAAAGTATGGAAATCCTCTACTATACCACTGCTTCAGGCAATTCGCCGATCAAGAAATTTGTCGAGGGATTATCTCAAAGCCTACAGGAGGATTTCTTCTTGGCACTTGATCGGTTGAAGCAGGGGGAAAGCCTGGAGATGCCGTTGAGCAAGCCGCTGTTCAATATTGCTCTCGGTTTACACGAACTGCGCTTCAAAGAACGGCGCAGTATCTATCGAGTTTTCTATTTCATCAAGCGCGGGGATGCAATTTATCTGGTTCATGTGCTGCAAAAAAAGACCGAAACCATTCCCGATAAGGATAGACGGCTGATTCTCAGAAGACTGAAGGAGATTTGAAAATGCCTTGGGAAAAGGTAAACATTGAGCAATGGGCAGAGGAACTCGGCGTCAATATTAACGAACTACGCCAGAAAGAACAGCTCATCGAAAAGATCGTGAAGAGTAGAAAGCGATTTGGCTTGACGCAAGGCCAATTGGCCGAGATGGTCGGCGTCTCCCAACCGCGCATTGCCCAGATTGAAAATAGGACCAAGATCGGAAAAATTAGCTTCGATGTACTTTTCAATATCCTCGGTATCTTGGGGCATGATTTCAAAATCACTATCCAACCTCTTCCGGCCAAAGTGTAGAAATCGGTACGCCGTCCCAGGTCTCCGTGCTCCCTCTGTGTAGCGTGGCACTATGGACTACGTTCGTACGCTTCTGGCGTGGACTGGGCAGTCGATGCAGGTGCGACGCTAGCTTCACCCCCACCGGGGGACAGCAGCTACGCCCGGGAGAGATGCGCTGGCCTCGGCTCCGCCTGCGGTCCTACACCAGCATGCGTTGGTCGCTGAGATCTTTGCTGCCCACGGTCTTGCTAATGGTGCCGCCGCGGAATTCCTTGATCTCCAGGTTGTGGAATGCGTTGACGATCATGTACTGGGTCGGCATGTCCTCCCAGCGCGCCGGATGAAACTCGATCGTCCCGTCACCTTTCCACAACCCGGTCAGGCGGCTGTTGCTGCCCTCCGACGAGGTAAGACAGGCGTAGGCCGCGTCCGCTTCGCCCCAGTGGCCGGTGCGGGGGATGTACTTGTAATGGAGTTGCCCGGTCAACACGCCGTCGGTGCGCGGCGCTGCCGGCTCCGGATAGTCGGCGGGTGCCACCTCGCGCATGTTGGTCAGCTTCATGTCCAAGAAGCGAAACCCCTGCCAGTGCGCTGTGACGTGGGTCTCGCCTCGGCACACTGCTGGGTCCGGCAGCTCACAGTAGATCTTCGAGAACCCGAGCTGTTCCCGGCCGGTGAGGATCGGCTCGGTCATGTTCTCCCACAGGACAGTCAGCAACGGTCCCATTGCGCGGTCGTGTTTGCCGGTGTAGGTCACCGGAAAGGTCACGCCCATCATGTTGTAGCCGCGTCCGGCCAACCACTCGATCTCCTTCATGTGAGTCTGGGACACCGTCACCACCGGCTCGCCGTGCAGCGCGAACCCCTCCGGTAGCAGCTCCTCGAGCTGTGCGGCGTTGGTCAGGAAGCTGACCGAGTAGCTGGTGCCCTTGGGGGTGTCGATGCAGGCATAGCCCTTGCCGTCGGGGCCGCGCCGCGGTCCCGTCATTGGTCCGAAGTGAGTGGGCATGAGGTACATCACGCCCGGCTGAAACTTGTACGCCACGAATGATCTCCTCTCTTGTTGACAAACCACTGGGGGATAAACAGATTGAGGGTATCAATAAAGAGCCCCACTATAGGAATTATAAAGGGTCTTTTAGGGGGGTAGGTCAAGCGGTGTAGTTTTCGTCGAGATTTATAAGAGGAAAAATGAAAAGATATAATTATTGGTTTTTAGCGATCGGCACATTGCTGATTTTAGCCCTCACTGCCTGTGATGTGAATATTGCCTCGGAGGTATTATCGTCCTCAACAACTGACAGAGCTATCCATGTGACCGGGAGTGGTTCAGTTACTGGTGAACCAGATATTGCAACGCTCGATTTAGGTGTGTCTGTTGAGAAAGAGACCGTCGCAGAAGCACGTGAAGAAGCTGCGAGTGCGATGACAGCGTTAATCGCTTCTCTGAAAGCGAACAACGTTGCTGAAAAAGACATTAAAACTGAGAATTTCAGTATCCATCCCCAGTACGACTATACAGACAATGGGCGCATACTTCGTGGTTACAGAGTAAACAACACCGTTCGGGCGAAGATCCGAGAATTGGCAACCCTCAGCGATGTCATAGATGCTGCTGCCGCAGCGGGAGGGAATAGCATCGTCATTAACTCTATTCAATTTATGATTGATGATACCACACCATTACAAACCCAGGCACGTAGTTTGGCGGTAAAGGATGCTGAAGCGAAAGCACAAACCTTAGCGGAAGCAAGTGGTGTAACGCTAGGAGAACCTATTACTATCACTGAAAGTACCTATTTCGAAGGTCCGCCAATCCCGTTTGCGATGGCAGAAGAAGCCTTCGATGATGCCGCGCGTACTGCCACTCCCATTGTCGCAGGTGAACTCACTGTCACCGTGAATGTCACTGTGGTGTATGAGATTGAGTGAGGTTTAGGGTCAGTCGCTTACAGGGGCTGCCAGATGGGCGACGCAGTCTCCGGCTTCCACCCTGCCCAGGTGCCGTTTGCAGACCACCGTACCCTCGCCGCGAAAAGTGACGGGTACGGGGGGCCGCGAAGGATTCTCCGGAAACAGGACCTGACCGCACAGATCGCCGGCACTCACCTCGTCGCCCAGATCGGTGGCCGGATCGAACAGGCCTGGTTCCGGTGCATAAGCGTACGCGTTGGGGCCGAAGATGTGGAGGACCTGAGGCGTCTCGAGGTCGTCCGGCAGCGTACCCTTAACCCCCAGGGCTGCCAGCAATCGGTCAACCGCCTGTTGCACCAGCTTTACCCCGGACCGCGATACGCTACCCGTGCCGCCGTATTCCCCGCCCAGCGAGATCACGCCCTGCCGGATGGCGGCATCGGGTAGCCCTCCCTTATCAGTGCGGTTCTCGAAAACCATTACGTGCGGCACACCTAGCTTGGAAACCAAATCTAGGCTTAGGCGCTTGTGCTCAGAGGACGTGTCGGGGCCGAAGTGGGTGCTGGCGTGCGGTCGGTAGTCCAGGGAGGCCCCGCCGCCGTGGAAGTCGGCCACCACTTCAACCCGCGGCAGCAGATGCTGTTCGACATAGTCCGCAATTTTCCACGTCGGTCCGCCCCTGGGGTCGCCCGGGAAGACCCTGTTCAGATTCCCTGCGTCCAGCGGGCTGACCCGCGCTGCCGCTAGCACGGCTGGCTGATTCAGCGCCGGTATGATGATAAGGCCGCCGCGGATTTGCTCGGGCTGCACCTCCTGGATCAAGCGCGTCAGGACCACCTGGCCCTCGTACTCGTCGCCGTGGTTGCCGGCTGTCAGCAGGACCTGCGGCCCGGGGCCATTGCGAATGACGGCGACGGGGATGGGCAGTACCCCGTAGGCGCTGCGAGTGACCGAATGCGGCACATGCAACCAGCCGATTTGCTTGCCATCGCGGTCAAAGTCGACAGTAGAGACTATTTGTGTCATGGGATTTACTGGGTTTCGGGAGCGAAGTTCGGGTATAATAAAGGCCCTTTGGGGGATTCTCTGTCAAGGCGCTGAGCGCAGGCAAGAGTCAGGGCAGTCCTCGGTGTCGGGCACCCCGGGTGCACACCGCGCCACTGGCCATATTGGCTGGGCGAGTTAATTTAAGACTCATTAAGCGAAAGGAATCTGCAATGGATCGCAAAGACACTGATATAGACAGGTTTGTAGTTGAACCACCTGAGCCGCCCAATCAGGGGATCGTGTTTGTGGATCATGCCAAGGCCGGTCGCAGTGGTCACTTGGGTCATGCCCTAGTCGAGTACGCGCCGGGTAAGATACTGGCATTCTACGCCAACTGCTCCGATTTTCAGCAGGGCCACAGCGGGGATGGCTGGATGGAATTCAAGCGTTCCGAGGACGGCGGACGTACTTGGAGCGAGCCCGCCGCTCTTGCGCACTCAAAGCAGACCTACGACCAAGGTGTCGGGCACTCGGTCATGTGCGAAAAGGCGCTGCGAACCGACGATGGAGCGATCCTCCTGTTCAACCTGGAGTGCCGGGGCAAGGGCTGGCAGCCACTGGCGGTTCCGACCTATCTGCGCAGCACCGATTGCGGTTTCACCTGGGAACCGGCAAAACCCATGGGCGATGAGCCCGCACGCATCTGGGATGTAGTTCTTCACGAAGGCTGCATTCTCGTCCTGGAGTTATGCAACGACAGCACAGTCCATTGGTACGGCAACCTGCCGGAGCACCATTATGCTCTCCATGTCAGCCAGGACAATGGTCTTACCTTCTCCCAACGCAGCATCCTTCCCTTCGACGTTCAGGGACGCGGCTACGGGACCATGGCCACTCTGCCCGACGGCCGGCTTATCGCCTATGTCTACAACATCAATGACGAAAAGCATCTCGACTACGCGACCAGCGACGACGGTGGTTGCACGTGGAGCACCGTGCAAACGGCCTTCATGGCGAAGAAAATTCGCAATCCCCAGATGGCCGCGTTCAAGGACGCCTTTGTTCTGCACGGCCGCAGTGGCAACCAAGGCGAGGGGAGGAATCACTTGGTCCTCTATACCTCGCATGATGGAGTGAGTTGGGACGCCGGCCGTTATCTTCGCATGGGCGAAGCGGGCGCTGGCGCCTACTCCAACAACCTGATCGTCAGGAACCCGCATACAGCCGAGGCTGAACGATTGCTCATTCAGGCTTCTCACGCTTATGAGGAACACATGACCAATGTGCTGCATTGGTGGTTGCGGTAGTGAGTCTCGTGGGCGCGCCAGTCGCCTGAGTATTCTTCGCAACAAATTCGCTCATGGCCCTTCAACTTTGAGCCTTTTTTCTAACCGTCGCAAGACTTCCTTCTCCACTTCCTCGTAATCTATCTTTCCCGTCCACTGCGCTACGATCTGACTTTCTCCATCGAGAAGATACATCGCAGGAATCGCTTTCACCTTAAACTGATACCAAGCGGGCGTCTGTTTCGTATCTACAAAGATGGGATAAGAAATATCCATTTTGTCCACCATCTTTTTGATCTTCTCGACCCGATCTTTGTCCTCATCTATAGACACCCCCCAAACGTCAAAACCCTTAGCGGAATAAGCGCTGTAGAGTTTTTGCAACCGGGGCATTGTCTCAAGACAAGGTTCGCACCATGTCGCCCAAAAATCTACGAGCACAACTTTGTCCTGCAAATCCCCCAACGCCTTGTCCCCGCCCTCCAGCATTTCAATGACGCAGGCTGGTGCAGGTCGTGGAAATACCGGTGGTAAATAAGCCACGGGATCTGAGTCGAATTCTTTTTTACAGTTTTCGGAACAAAAATAGTACGCCTTGCCATCGTGTTCCGAATGGGCCTTGACCTTTTCCAACTCTGTCTCGCCGCCCTTTAATGCACAGACACTACAAAGTGCCTTAGCGGGAATCTGAGCTTCAGCTATAAGCGTAGCCGAACTTGCCAGAACAATTAGAAATAAAAAATTACAATAACGCATTGATCCTCCACACTAAAATCCAAGAGAAAACGAAATACCCATGGTTTCAAGCCACACATACATCAAACTGACACCGTATTGCGTGGCGAAATAATTCAGCATCACATGCCCCCGATCGCCATCATACATCGGTCGCAATGAAAAGCCTTTGCCCAATTCAACCCCCACGCCAAAGGGAATATTGAACTTCCCATCCCATTCCGAATAATTCAAACTGCCGTAAAAAGAAGTGCGCCACCGAGGTATATATTTACTTATAGTCGCGAAGTAAGACTGCTCGCCCGCCGGCGAACCAATTCGATCTGAGCTCGTGCCCAAAAAAAGCGCCGGACGCGTCTCTGTCTCGGTTAGCAAAAACAGGGTCACAAGAGGTCCTGCCTCTTTTGCTTTTGGATTCAACTCAACCCCAACTTGCAGGCGTTGATGCAGGCGGTAATTGGCGGTAAACCGCCATTGCGGACGGTCCATTGATGTATCTACATACCGCCCCGAAAGTGCAAATTTCGTATGAATACCACTCCCCCGGAGTGGTGCGCCTTCGCCAGGTCAGCCCACTCAGGTAGGCGTCAGCGAAAATGTCGGCCGTTCACTCCGCGTAGAATCCGCTTGCGTTTCCTGTGCAAAAACAGGTGATGTGCCCAAGTATAAGGTCAAAAGTAAAAGAGTGAATTTTATCATCATACTTCGTTAACCTAGAAGAGTCTATTCATGCAGACAAAAAACGTCTTCCGATCCATTACCACAAACCTGTGCAACGATCCGAACTTGGTGCCGCCGCGCTGTCAGTCGAGTCCACGGGCCCGGCCTTCCGGTACCGCTTCGACTGCACTCTTCAGGGCCGCCACGTCGGAGAGCTTGTCGGCGGGGACGGCGATGAGCTCGCCGGGGGCGAGGGGAGCCATCGGTTCCACCTGCATGCCTGCCCGCCAGTCGCGGTCGAGGTTGGAAAGCACGGCGAAGACGACGTTGTCTCCCTGTCGCAGCAGCGTCGGGCCCCACTGGTTGAAGCGCCAGCGCGTGCCGATTCGCTGCCCGTTGACGTAGAGCATGACCCCGTCCGTGGAGGTCATGCCGGCATAGGTGACCATCGCCGGAGTGTCACGGGCCGCGCGCACGCAAGCCGCGGCGTAGGCGACGGCCCGATCCGCGTCCGCAAAATGGGCGGCCAGATCGAGCCTCCCGTCGGCGGTAGTGTGGATTGGCTTCCAGCCCTTCACGCCGTCCCGGGTCTCGTAGCGGGCGGTTACGTCCAGCTTCAGTTCTGGGGGATGCACGGTCTTGTCGATGACCCCGCCGCTCTCGTTCTCGAAGGGCCCCACGACGAGCCAGTCGGTGACAGTGAGCCGTGCCGGCCCGGCGTGGTCGGTGAATGACAACCGCCAGCCGTCGCCGTGCACGTCGTAGGTAAAGGGCCGGTCGAAGGGGCCGGCCGGTCGCTTGGGGCCGGCGGTTTGCAGGGCAAAATGGGCGGTTCCGCCCGGCTCGACCGCTTGGGCCGGGCCCGATTCCACCGTCCACCCGGGAAACGGATCGACGCGCAGCGCAACCGACACCGGCAGCGACCATGGGGGGACGGCTACCTGCGCGGGCACGGAGGTCGCCTTGCCCGTCGTCGCGGCGGAGGCGAGGGCGTCCGTCTCAATCGCGACGTCGATGCCCAGCAGGGTCCGCATCAAGTCAGCGGTGTATTCCTCTGAACCGTCGGACGCTAGTGCAGAGACTGCTTCTGCGAGGAAGGCCCTGGCTTTTGCCGCCGTGGCCTTGGACGCTAGGTCCCCCTCAACGGCAAGTGTTGCGAGCTTGCTCTGGATTCGGGCCCAGGCGGCGGGTGCCCCTGCGCCGAGCTGTGCTTGGGTGCCGGACAGGGCGGCGAGTACGCAATCGGCCGGATGGGTGACGGCGCGCTCGATAGCGCCGGTCATGGGCTGGAGGACGTTGTCGAAGCGGTTGCCCCGCAGGATCACGCCCTGGGCGCGCGAATCCACGTGCAGCCCGACGTCGGCGTTTTCGACCAAGCAGTTTTCGATGAGGACGTTGTCGGCGATGCCGTTGCCGAGCACCTCGATGCGGGCGTTGTTGCGCAGAATGCAGCGCCGAGCCAGGCAGGTGCGAGTGAAAGAGTAGTCCGTTTGCGAGTACCCGCGGTCCCGGATGGCCAGATGCGAGTCGAGCGACGGGATCTCGTTCATGGGGCCGCGGTAGGCATTCCCCTCGAGGATCTCGTCGTCGAGATACTGGACGTACCAGGAGGGCTCGGGCCCGCCGCCCTTCCACATGCCGAAGTTGTGGAACCCACCGGCCCGGGCACTCGTATTGCCCGCCACGATCCCTTCGATGAGGGAGCCGTAGAGCTGCAGGGCAATGGTGGCGTCCTCGATGCGGTTGCCGACGAACAGGTGGCGCTCGCGGAAGTAGGAGATCACAATCAGGGAGCTGTCGTCGGGCTCGATGATCCAAGGCCGATCCACTTCGACGGTTCTGCTGTCGATACGGCGGATGCGCCGTAGCTGGCCCGCGCCTCGGCCGGCGAAGATCATGATGCCGCCGTTGATCCAGTGATCGGCACCATTGCGCCAGGTCATGCTCTCATCGGCGAGCACGAGGCGGGTACCTGCCACGTTAGTCACGGCACCAAGATAGGTGTGGGCACCGCCGTCGAGGGTCATGGCCTCGCGGTCGTGGGCGAAGTTGCGCTCTAGGCGGTTGTTGGCGAAGTAGATGTTGCGCTGGTAGAGCGGCGCAGGGGTCGCGCTGACGCCGCCGCCGGTCACGGTGTTGTTCTCAAAGATCAGGTTCTCCGAGCCGGAGATGGAGTTGCCGCCGTTGATAAACCGGTTGCCAGCGACCTGTCCGTAGCGGACGCGCAGCGCAAAGCTCCCGCCGCGGCCACTGGTCGCGATGTCGCAGTCGATGACGCGGACGAACTCGCCTTCGAGGTCTAGGGCGTGGCCCGGCAGGCTATGGCGACGAAGGCGTTCCTCGGCGCTGACGTACTGATCCCGCAAAAGGCGCATCCGGACCCGGCGAATGAGGACCCGCCCGCTCGTGGGGTCGGCTAGACGACCGGAGACGATGCCATTCAGATAGTTCCCAGACGTGATGAACAGGTCTTCCACTCCGAAGTTATGGCTGCCTTTGATCAACGCCGCCGGTGGCTTCTGCGCGTCCGGCCAGTAGAGCTGACTCAGCTCTAGGGACTCGCCCCGCAGCAAAGTGAACGGGGGAATCTCCAAGGTGCCGTGGATCTGGTAGCGGCCTCGCGGCAGGTGGACGATGCCGCCGCCGTTCTGGCCAGCCGCCGCTAGGGCTGCGCGCAGGGCCTGGGTGTCGCCGCCCCGGTCATTGGGCACGGCGCCGAAATCGACGACGTCGAAGACCCGATCCTCCCAGACCTCCTCGTGCACGGCGATGTCCACGGTTCCCGCGCGGCGCCAACCGGCCGGGCCGCCGTAGCCATTGTGGACGAAGACCTCGTATGCCCCCGGCGTCAGCTTCGTCGGCAGGGGGGCCGTCACCGACCACGAGTCCTGTTGCTGAAGGGGCAGTTCGATGTGGTCGTTGCCCCGCTTCAGGGCCATCTGCGCCTTTGCGTCGAAGGAGAGGCAGCGACCGAAGACACGCAGCCATCCGCCGGGCGATGCCGCTCGTCCGCGATCACCTTGGACCCACCACGGGGCTGGCTCGTTCAGGACGAAAGGCGCTGAGGGCCCGCGCACGCCCGAAATGACCCGACATATATGCAGGCCTTCCGGCGTCTCCGGCAGGACGAAACTGAGGCCGGTCTCTGTGCGGTGGATGGGGACAAGGACGCGCACATCACCGATGATGGGTGCACGCCCCGTAGCCGCCTCGCCCGGCTCGGCGTCGCGGATCGACGCTATCTGCACCTTGGGATCGCCGCCCCAGTCCCCGCCGTGCAGGAGGACGATTTCACCGGGCAGGATCGGTGCCGACCACCAGACCACGGCCGGGGGGGAGAGATTGGCGTGGGACAGGCTGCACATGGCCATTCCAAGCGCCAGCGCCGTGATGGCTACTGCTTGTCCCGATCTCCTACAAGGCTCCCTATACATTGCATTTCCTCCCTACTCTATCGCTGCGTTACCGCTCTCGTAGCCGATGTCAAGATAACTGGCCGGGCCGCGATTAGGCAAAGAGGCGGGCGATTTCGTCCACCGGGAAAGTGGGTAATGGCGTCAGATGGCTTTCGCGGCGTAGCTGAAGTCCGAAGGAAGGTGAGTGGGCTCAGCCCGCGACCGCCTGCTCGCTGGCAAGGTCGAACATCGTATCAGCCATATAGCGCTCGAAGCCCGGGCTGCTTGAACAGCTCGGTGTCGTCCTTCATCACGGAGGTTATCACCCGCAGCAGCGCTTTGTCATGCTCGATGGGGGCGTTCTCTCGATCCGAGTTCTGCTGCGCGTTGCGGAAGGCGGTATCTGCCACTCGGGAAGGAATGGTCTCGATGATGAGCTGCCGCACTCGGTCGGCGTCTTCCCAGTCAATGTCGCCGAAGAGGTCGTTGAACGCCTTGAGGATGTTCGACAGCCGGTCCAGCTCCTACTAGCTTCGGCGACTCCCGCCGGAGGTCGGCACCGGATCGACCTCGGCGTCCTCGTCCGGCAGCAGAATCTTCTGCATCGTCCGGTTATAAAACCCGGTAGATGTCTCTCAAGTTACAGTGTTACCGTTTCGTAGCGTAATCGCTCTCCGCGATACTCACGCCTTCTCTCTAGGAGAAACTGACTAGCGTGTTCAAACAGATCAGACGCTTCCCTCTCGGACAGCACTCTAATGACCGAATCCTGCGATAAGCCAAGTGAGTTCCACGAGGTCCCAAGGCTAATCCCACTTTGCTCAGTCAAAATGCTTCGGTCATGAATAGGCGATTTCCCTGATTCCTCCAATCCGACGACAACGATTTCTGCTTTCGGCGGATTCTGATCAGAGATCTTCTGCCAGCCCGTTCTATAGGCTTCATACAGGGATTTTATCTGGCGCTGCTCCTGGCAATGTCGACTGGTGAGGACTACCACTTCTATATCTGGAACCTCTGATTGAATTAACATCAGAAGAGCAAGCTCCGCCGGGCCGAAGTACTGATCACAGATATAGAGGCGTTCCAACTCCGTTTGCTGCAACCACCGCCGCAAGAACTCCACTGCGCGGTCTCTTTCACCGACCTTTACCACCATGCTTTCTTCGCTCGGTGGGGTACTTTCCGCTAAGGTTCCGCGCCGGACTGTGGCCGAAGCGCTTGCCCCCGCTATTTCCACAAACTCCGTTGCACGCATCGCACCCTCGAAGATTACACGAATCATCGACCGTGACTGAGAAGTTCCGGAAAATCGGCGTACCGCGTTTTCGATAACCCAGGCTAGGATGGGAAATCCGTCGTGAAGCGCAAACTGTCCGGCGGCGCGAAGCGCCAGCCTGAGCTGATCTACCGATGCCGTATGCACCCGTCCAGCGTTCAGTGATCCCAGGGCAAGCCAAGTGGAGCGAGGAAAGTCTGAGTTTTCTGGTCCGAACTCGTCCCATGACTCCGGTCCGTCGATTATAGCTTTTTTTGCGCGCAGCATTTCTAGGCGACGTTTCATCTCGTGTCGGCCCATCGCCCGAGCAGGGTCGTCATCCCCAAGAGAAACAAGTGACGCAGCGAAGTCTGCGTCGAATTTGAAGGCAGTGTCAATCACATCCCTAAAGACACGGACATTTGGGCCATCCTCAGCATACTGAAATCTCCCGACGGCCTCAGAGAGGCATTTCCGTGCCAGACGGGGACACTTCTGTGCCATCATTCCGGCCAGATCGTTTAACCGCATAAGTCGATCATAGGTGCAAGGGATGGCTCCCGTGACATGTATAGCCTCTTCGAACACGCGCTCCCGATGGGTCCCCTCCCGAGCCGGTAGGACTTGGCCGATAATGGCCAACACAAAAGCTCGATCAGACATATTCGGGATTGACTGTGCGCGTTTTATCACGTTAAGCCAAGATTGGCGTTTATGTCGCCCGATCCGCAATAACTGCGCTTCGCTTGCGATTCCGTACCCGTCATGTTGGATGTTGTCTTGATCGGGGAACTTGTCAGCGACAAGGTTCTCAATACGTCGAACAAGCTCCGCTTCTTGTTGCCTGGTAATGGAAAACTGAGATGATGAGAGAGTATCAGCGAGCGCTACGATCAGTATATATACCATATTGTCCTGACTAAGCTCGCTCGCCAGTTCAACTACATCGACGGCGTCTTGGTATATGATATCGTACCCGTTTTCGTGTTCCTCGTATGGATCCGAGGGAATATGTTGCTCCAGTATAAACTTAGCACAGGTCATGAGTGCTCTATCCCGCTGATTGCCTTCTATGGCCTCGAAGAGCCGAAGGGCGGTAGTCTTGTGATTTCGGTACAACGCGGGTGAAACGCCTATGATAGTGCTTTCTTTTGCCGGCCCCTTAGGCATGGAATCTATCAGCGGGACGACGCGCTCGCTCACCACACGGTTGCCGGCATCGGAATGCTGTTGCAGAAAGAGGTGCATAGCAAGTTCACCCCATAGCTGCACTCGCAGAGACGTGCTTGGGAGCTGGTCTATTAACCGTCCTAGTCTCGACATATCGTCCTCGGGATCATATCCACGACCGAGCTGACCTGAGAACGCGCGGATTGACAACCGCAAACATGCTTGATAAGTCCACTCAGAAGAGAATGAGGAAAGCGCAGTCCTTTTGCGCTCATCTTCGGCGTCATCGAGATACCTCTTCGCCTGTGTCGGGTTCCGGTTAGCAAAGGAACGAGCGACTCGAAATCCTGCGTCAATTCGGCCCCACCCCGCCTCAACCTCTGTAATGGCTTCCTCGATCCGTTTTAACAGATCAAGAAGCATGGCCTCTGATGCCGATAGGCCTTGCTCTCCCAAGCCGTAGAGCAGACATAGCACCCGACATCGCTCCATCGGATCGGAAACGGAGAAGAAAAGATCTTGGAAGAGCTGGAATCCAGACTCTACGATTGCTTCTTGGTCAATTGAGTCCCGCCGTGCCAGGTACTCTGCTACTGCTGCTGCAACATGATCTAGAGACTCGCGCTTTCGAAGGTTTTTGCACGCTTCCCTAAGACGCTTCAGGTCGATATGGTCCGAATCGCTCTCCAGGATGGCGTCTACGGCCAACAGTAGAGCTTGCTCCCGACGATTTGCTGTATTCAGGTTCTCTGCGAGGGCAATACTGCGACCGACGTCTAAGGCCCCTAGCGCGTCGATGATCCTACGGGTGACATCGACTTGTTGGGCCGTGTGGGCCAACAAGTTGGATATCGCCGTGTCCAGTTCTTCGGTGGAGAGGGACGTTAGGTGCTCCTTATCCTCGATTCGCCCAGACGAGTCAATAATTCGTAGCGCAGATAATAGCCTTGCGAGACAGCTTGACTTGGTCGAAAGATCTGCCAACTCGTGCACGCTCAGAAAGACTTCCACCAGCCGGTTCACACACGCTTCCTCATCAAAAAGAGATTCCGCAACCGCGAGGTTCAACTGGAGCCTGACTACTTCTTCCGTTGGTCCTTGGTCCTCAACGGTCGTGCGCTGTCCGTCGAAGGCCCTTACCAATGACTGTGTCCTAGCGAGATCCTTGGCATGGAGCAAAGGGGATGAGAGTTCTCGAAGAACCCGCACGTTAGGAGCGTATCCCGTAGCCTCCACAACTGTCCTAAGGCCGTACTCCGCCACATCCAGCGCATCCTCTCTCGTCGAATGTTCTATAGCCCATTCCCTCAGGATGTACAACTTATCAGAAGCTGTCCCAAGCTTCTCTGCCTCGGCGATTACCTCGGCCGCCGATTGGACTTTCCCGGACAGAGCAGAGGTAAAACCGCGTAACCTGGGATTTCTTATCCGTTTTTGGATCGTCTCAAGGTCGTCCTGATCACTTCTCGGCACTGTCCCGTGTACAGCCGTCGCTATGGAAAGACGAACGTACGCGATGTCCAACTCGTTTTCGTCGCCGTCCGCCCAAGAACTTTGCTCGATCAAGCTAACCGCTAGGTCTGGACAGCACGGAAAGAGATCAGCTGCGATGTCTATGGCTTTATCACCAAGAGACTTCGCATCAATCTGACCGTGGAGCTGTCGGATCTGATCGAGAATCTCCTCGCTAGGGGGCGTCCCTCGCTCTTTCTGACACCGAGCGATCACCCCTAGCAAATGAAGCCGATCCTCCCGTAGTGAGCAGTTGGCAGCGAAGGAGAGAGCCTCTGACACTTGGTCAGTCGTTACCAACGCCTCGATCTCAAAGCGAGAAACCTGTGCAGTTTCAATCTCCCTGATCGCGCTACTCTCTAATCCGAAACGCACAAGCTCACCGTCCTGGCGAAGTTCTGCTGCTGCGTCGATGCCAATCTGGAGTTGCCTTCGAAGCGGAATAAGCGATTCGCTTCTATTCAGCATGCTGGAGAAGTAATCCGGTGAGAGAAAGGAAATAACCTTATCGAGCCGTCCTGACTCCTGTAGGTAACCCGGAAGACTGTCAATAGCCTCCGGGCCCTCATCTGTGCCCCTCTCTAAATGTTCAACAAGCACGTCGATAACGTTGGCCTTAGTCCCCGACAGCTTTTCGGACGCGAAATCCGCGAACGATCGGGAGATGAAGGAAACATAGGAGACGTCAGGATCAAGTTGAAGGAACGGAATCTGGTCTAGTCGCTCGGAGACAACGTCATCCCCGACTCCCAAGATATCAGAGAGGGAATGCAAGGTTAATCGGTGACCCGAATGTGCTACGATTGCGACGATCTGCTCAGCGAGTTCATCTGTTACAGCGTTCCGCCACTCCTGTTCATAAAGATCTCTAATTCCCCTTCCACTTAAGTGATTGAAGTCCACGCCAGCAATCAAGCTACGCCGGACGCTTGCAAGATTGGCCGGGACCCCCCTTCCACATTCTTGGTATATTTGCCTGATATTGGCGTCACTTAGCCCGAGATCAGAAAAGTACTGTTGGACTTCTGCCAAAGAGAAGTTGACGGCCTGCGTCGTCTTTGTCCGTGGACTATCCCTGAGCTCGGGTGGGAGTAGGCTCGCTTCACCGGAGACGATTACTGGGAAACCATGACCAATAGGAAGAAGGCTGGCGACTTCTCTTCTCATGATCGGGTCGGCGATGTCTGTTAATCCATCTAGTAGGAAGTAATAGGTGTCCTTTCTATGCCGCTGTTTGAGCTTTTGAATGAGACTCTGTAATACGCCGTCGCCCCCGTCTTCAGATGAGAACGATTCCCGAGGATCCACGATGGCCAGGATCTGTGCTGAGTAGTCTCGCCAAAGTGACTTGGTGTCGTAGCCGTAGTACCGCATGGGTGTGACAAATGAGGAGATTGTTCGGTTTGGGTAGCGCTTCGCGAACTGCGACAAGAGTGTTGTCTTACCGATACCTTCATCTCCTTCAAGTACGAGCAGATCAACAGGACCAACGAACACACGTTCGAAGGTCTCGAGATGATGGTCACGGTGGATCTCGTGGTCAGGCTGCGGTGGGAACGTCGTGCATAGGTCATGGAGTAACTGCTGCTGAATCCATGCCTTCGCGTGCATTTTTTCAGACAAAGGAACCCTCCGAGGGAACATCGTTGAAGTGATGTCGCGGGCAGTTGAAAGGTGATTCAAAAATGAAGGCGGTGGCAAACTAAGGGATGGGCCTGATATCTTCAAGTCCCACCAGCGATTTTCGCCTGGATCGCCTGCTTCATGGTGTAGCTATGGAAGGCATGGTGCCTGATCGTGCCATCGGGCAGGTTGGTGTCTACGACGATACGCACATAATGATAGCCATGCCGTGACTTTAGGCAAAGAGGGGCGCTATTTCGTCCACCGGGAAAGTGGGCAATGGTGTCAGGTGGCCGTCGCGGCGTAGCTGAAGCCCAAAGGAAGGTGGACGGACCGTACCGATGTGGGCTGCGGCTATGTTGGCGTCGTGTAGGGCCGCGAGTATAGCGTCGGCGGAATTAGTCGTGCAGCCGATCAGTAGCGCACCCGAAGAAATCACTCCGAGGGGATCGAGTTCAAAGGCCGCGCAGAGGCGCGCTGTGGCTGAATCGATGGGCAATGCGTGGTAGTCAATTTCTGCGCCTACGGCAGATGCGGTGGCCAATTCCCACAGCCCCGTGGCGACTCCGCCTTCAGTCGGATCGTGCATGGCGGTAACTCGTCCGGCTTGGACGGCGACTTGGGCATCGCGCACGACGCTGATGCCGGGCGTGTGGAGGAAGTCGGCGCAGGCGTCCAAAAAGGTGGGCGTACAGCCGCGATCTCGTAGTTGCGCGCGTTTTTCGCGGGCGATGATGGCGGTGGCTTCAATGCCCAAGCCTTTGGTCAGGAGCAGGGCGTGGCCGGGCCGCAAGCCCGAGGAGCGCACCAAGCGGTCGCGCGTGGTTTCCCCGAGCATCTGGCCGATGACTAAGGGACGGTCGAGTCCGTAGGTCACCTCCGTGTGGCCGCCGCAGACGGCGATGCCCAAGCTGTCGGCGGCTTGGTGGATGGAGCGGAAAATGGATTCCGCCAACTCGGGCGTGGCGCGTTCTTCGGGGAGGAGGATGGTGCTGAGAAAGAAGCGGGGCGTCGCTCCCATGACGGCAATGTCGTTGGCATTGACGTGGACTGCGTACCAGCCAATCTCGTCGCTGGCAAAGGTGATGGGGTCGGTCTTGGCCACTAGCAAGCGGTCGCCGCAGTCGATGACCGCCGCGTCCTCGCCTACGGTCGGCGGCACGAGCAGGCGTTCGTGGCGGTGGGTATAGGCAGCGAGCAGACGGCCTAATTCAGCGGGAGGCAGCTTGCCGGCTGGATAGGTTTTCACGGGGCGTAGAAGGCGATGATAGCTTGGACGAGCGAGGGGATACTGCTTTCGCGGGGCTGCACGTGAACGGCAAACCCCAGTTGGCGCACGGCTGCAGCCGTGGTGGGACCAATGCAGGCGATGTGGGTGCGGGCCAATACGGCCTCCGCGCGTTCTGATCCTAGAACCTGATGAAAATTGTGGACGCTGGAGGGGCTGGCAAAGACGATGAGGTCGAGTTTGTTCTCGGCCAGCGCAGTGGGGAGCTCGACCTGGTCCGGCAGGCGATTTACGTACGTCGTTAGGTGATAAACTTGGGCACCGCGTGCCTCGAGGGTATCGGCGAGTTCGGTGCGCCCAATGGAAGAGGCCGGTAAGAGGATCTCTTGGCCGGCCACATCGAATGCGGCAAAGGCCCTCGCTAGCGCAGCCTGTGATTGGCTCGGGGGCACGAGGTCGGCAACTAAGCCCTGTTGGCGCAGCGCCGCGGCCGTAGCCAAGCCGACGGCCGCGATGCGCGTGTGGGCAAAGGCCCGGGCGTCGAGGCCGCGCTGGTAGAGCCGGTCACAGAAAAAGGACACGCTGTTGGGGCTGGTGAAGACGACCCAAGCAGCGTTTCCGAGCCGGTCTTGGGCCGCATCCACAGCCGTCCAGTCGTCGGGTGGGCCGATGTGCAGGAGGGGCAGCGTCGATACGGCCGCCCCTTCGGCTTCGAGGCGCTGCTGGAGGGGACCGGCCTGTTCGCGGCTGCGGGTGACGAGCAGGCGGCGGCCAAAGAGCGGCTTGCTCTCAAACCAGTTGAGCTCTTGGCGCAGCGCGACGACTGGGCCGACTGCGATGAGGGCTGGCGAGCGGATTTGCTGGGCAACGGCGCGGGCTGGCAGGTGTTGGAGATCGGCGACGACCGTGCGCTGGTCGGGCCAAGTGCCCCATTCAATGGCTGCAGCCGGCGTCGAGGCCGGCCGACCTCGAGCGACGAGATGCTGGCATATACTGGCGAGCTTGCGGACGGCCA
Source organism: Candidatus Latescibacterota bacterium (assembly GCA_965217585.1). Classification (GTDB taxonomy): domain Bacteria; phylum Latescibacterota; class UBA2968; order UBA8231; family UBA8231. The sequence goes on along the minus strand of OZ244561.1, from coordinate 6,724,136 downwards.
TGAAGATGACGAGGGTGCCGTCAAAGGCCGCTAGTTGATCCCAGTCGATGGTCGCGTCGGGCTTAGCCGGATCTTCGTTGCCGGTGACTAGCAGCGCGGCCGAGGCCGTGCCGCGATGAGTCAGGGGGATGCCCGCGTAGGCCAAGACGCCAGAGGCCGCAGAGACGCCAGAGACGATTTCAAAGGGGATGCCGGCCTGACGCAGGTGCAGGGCCTCTTCGCCGCCGCGGCCGAAGATGAACGGATCGCCGCCTTTGAGGCGGACGACGACATGGCCTTGGCGGGCGCGATCGACGAGGAGCGCATGGATCGCGTCTTGGGAGGGGCTTTTGCGGCCACCGCGTTTGCCGACCGCAATTTGCTCGCATGTGTTGGGTACTAGGTCGAGCAAGCGGCTGTCGAGGAGGTCGTCGTAGAGGACGACGCCGGCCTCGCGCAGGTAACGCAGGCCCTTGAGGGTCAGCAGACCGGGGTCGCCGGGACCAGCCCCGACGATGTACACGGTACCTGGAGTGGCGTATTCAGCGGACATCAGGGCATCTGCAAGAGGGCATCGGCGCCTTGGGTGCGCAGGGCGTCTGCAAGGGATGCACCTAGGGATTCGGCACAGGCACGGGGTGCGCGCTGTTCGGCGCGCAGCAACTGGGTGCCTTCGGGATGGCCCACCAAGCCGTCGAGTGCGAGGAGGTCGCCCTCGATGCGGCCCCAAGTACCGACGGGTGCGTGGCACCCGGCGCGCAGGGTGTGTAGTAGGTGGCGCTCGGCTTGCACCGAGGCCAAGGTCGGGGCGTGGTTGAGAGCTGCGACAGCGGCACGCGCAGGATGATCGGCGCGCATTTGCAGCCCTAAAGCGCCTTGGCCGGGCGCGGGCAGTACCTGATGCAGGGGCAGATAGCAGCCAATGCGCTCCTGCCAGCCGAGGCGGTTGAGTCCGGCAACGGCCAGGACGACGGCATCGCACTCGCCGCGCATGGCCTTGTCGATGCGGGTATCTAGGTTGCCGCGGATATCTATAATGTTTAAGTCGGGTCGCAGGGCCTTGAGTTGGGCGCGGCGGCGCAGACTGCCTGTGCCCACCCGCGCGCCGTCCGGCAAATCGGCCAGCGAGGATATGCCGGGGCCGACGAGAGCGTCGCGCACATCTTCGCGCTCGGGCGTGGCGACGAGAGCGAGGCCGGAGTCCATCTGGGTCGGCAGGTCTTTCAGGCTGTGGACCGCTAAGTCAATGTGCTCGGCTAGCAGGGCGCATTCGAGGGCCTTGGTAAAAACACCCGCGCCCCCCAAGCTGCGCAGCGAACCCGTCGCCGCGTCGCCGGTGGTGCGGATGATTGAAATCTCAATGTCCAGCCCGTCGTGCAGCGCTAGCAAGCGGTTGCGGACCTCATGGGCTTGGACGAGGGCGAGTTGGCTGCCGCGGCTGCCGATGACGAGTTTCACGAGGTGTGGCCGTAGGGTGTATATAGAGCAAGGGAAGATTCCCCCAGTGGAAATCTTCCCTTGCCGTGAGTACCCGTAGTTAGCAGTTGTTTAGATGTCGTAGTAGAGGGCGAACTCATAGGGATGGGGCCGCAAGCGGATGGCATCGACCTCCTCGGTGTGCTTGTAGTCGATCCACGCGTCGATCAGGTCGTCGGAGAACACATCCCCCTGCAACAGAAAGTCCCGATCCTGCTCCAAGTGATCCAACGACGCCTCCAACGAGCCGGCTGTCTGCGGCACCCCCGCCCGCTCCTCCGCCGACAGATCATACAGATTCTTGTCCAACGGCTCACCCGGATCCATCTGCTGCTCGATCCCGTCCAACCCCGCCATCAGCATCGCCGACAGCGCCAAGTAGATGTTGCACGACGGGTCGGGGCAGCGGAACTCCACCCGCTTGCTCTTAGGACTGGGTGAATACATCGGGATGCGCACCGAGGCACTGCGGTTGCGCTGGGAGTAAGCCAAGTTGACCGGGGCCTCGTAGCCGGGCACCAGCCGCTTGTAGGAGTTGGTCGTTGGATTAGTGAATGCCAACAGCGCCGGTGCGTGGTGCAACAGCCCGCCGATGTAGTGCAAGGCCATCTGGCTGAGGCCGGCGTAGCCACTGCCGGCAAACAGCGGCTGGTCGCCCTGCCACAGGCTCTGGTGAGTGTGCATGCCGGTGCCGTTGTCCTCAAACAGCGGCTTGGGCATGAACGTGGCGGTCTTGCCATGCTGATGAGCCACATTCTTGACGATGTATTTATACATCATCATCCGGTCGCCGCAAATAAGCAGCGGACAAAAGCGGATGTCGATCTCGCCTTGGCCGGCGGTGCCCACCTCGTGGTGGTGAATCTCCACGTCGATGCCGCAGTCGAGCATCGTCTGCACCATCTCAGTGCGGATGTCTTGCAGGGAGTCGGTGGGAGGGACGGGGAAGTAGCCGCCCTTGTAGTCGGGCTTGTAGCCGAGGTTGGGCCCTTCGTCGGCACCGCTGTTCCAGCGGCCTTCGGCTGAGTCAATCGCATAGAAGGCTTGATGGGCTTGCTGGTCGAACTGGATGTTGTCGAAGATGAAAAACTCCGCTTCCGGCCCGAAGAAGGCCGTGTCGGCCAGCTGGGTGCGCAGCAAGTAGGCTTGGGCACGCTGGGCGACGCCACGGGGATCGCGGGCATAGGGCTGGCGGGTGATGGGGTCTTCAATCGAGCAAACCAGCGACAGGGTGGGCACCTCGGTGAACGGATCCATGACGGCGGTGGTCGGATCGGGCACGACGAGCATGTCGGATTCGTCAATGGCCTTCCATCCGCGAATGGAGGAGCCGTCGAAGCCGAGGCCGTCGTCAAACAGGTCGGGTTCCAAGTCGGCAATGGGCATGGTAAAATGCTGCCAAGTGCCGGGCAGATCGACGAACTTGAAATCGACCATCTGTGCTTGTTGGTCGCGTGCTAGGGCCAGCGCAGACTCTACCGCGCTAGGCCCGGATGACTTCGTTTTAGCTTTGGCTTTCGTTTTGGCTTTAGCCTTGGCTTTGGCCATGAGAATTCCTTTCTCGCGTCGAATAGTGCTTTAGGGTGGTTTGAGACAAAAATGAAGGTTTAATAGTACGATCCTGTAAATTGGCTGTCAAGAAGGCCGGGAAGCGAGCCTTGACAAGCAATCGGCGGCTTTTATTATATCTCAAAGTCAGTATTTATCTGGCGTTTATGCCGCTTGAGATGCTTCTCGGCCATGGCCACTATCCCACTATCCAAACGCGAAATCCAAGTTCTCCTTGCTTTGGTCAAAGTCCACGTTGCCCACGGCGTCCCGGTTGGCTCGCAGACGTTGAGCCAGCACGAGGATCTGGGCGTCAGTTCGGCTACCATACGCAACACTTTGGCCTGCCTAGAGGAAAAGGGCTACGTATCCCAGCCCCATGTTTCGGCGGGCCGCATTCCCTCTGAAAAGGGCTACCGATTCTACGTGCAGCGCTGCATGACGACGGCAGACCATGGCTTGGACTCAGTCGGGATGGCCCTGCGGCAGCAGATGGAGGCCGCACAACAGGAGGGTAATTACGAGGAGATCCTGCATCAACTGGCGCGGACCATCGGCGATCTATCGAACCAACTCGGGTTGGTTTTGGCTCCGCGCTTTAATCAGGGCATCTTTCACAAGCTGGAGCTTTGGCACTTGGGGGAGCGTCGCCTGTTGCTCGTCGTCACGATTCGTGGAGGCCTGACAAAGAGCTTGATGGTCGAAGTAGATTGTGCGGTGTCGCAGCGCGAGTTAGAGGCGCTGAGCCGGCTTTTTAACGAGCGCTTACACGGGTTGACGATGGCTGAAATCCAAAACGCGGTCGAGGAGCGAATGGCCGAATTAGGGCCAATCCCGCGGCCGGTTGTGGAGGCCGTCGTGCGGCAGATCGAAGGCTTGGCCACCACTCGCGGTGTCGATCTCCACGTCTCGGGGACCCGCAATCTCTGCCTAAAGCCCGAATTTGACGATCCGAGCCAAGTGGCCGGTTTGGTCGATTTGGTAGAGAAAAAGGACATCCTCGCCCAGCTTATGAGCGAGCGGCGTGGCGTGGTCATCACCATTGGTTCCGATCACCGGCCGCGGGCGATGGGGCGGTGCAGCATGGTGACGGCCAGCTACGAGGTCGCCGGGGCCAAAGGCGTGATCGGCGTGATCGGCGTGATCGGCCCGACGCGCATGCCTTACAGGCCCTTGGTGAACTTGGTCAATTGCGCGGCCTCCCGAGCGGCGAATCTGATCTGCTAACGGGTTTTTGTCCCAATCTAATTCACAAATAAGAGTAAGGAGCGTCGATGAGCGAGCGCGAAACTCAGGACCGCGTCGCAGTGGACGAGGCGAGCGCGGAGGGTGTCGTCGAACCGCAGGAGGAAGCGGCGGAGTCGCAGGAAGTAGTAGCGGCGGAATCACAGAAAGCAGCGGAGCCGCAGGAGGAAGAAGCGGCAGAGTCTGAGGCCGATGGGCTGGCCGAGCTCGAGGCTGCTCGCGCCGAGGTGGCGGCTAATTACGACCGCTATGTGCGGGCGGTCGCCGAGTTGGATAACTACCGCAAGCGCACGGTGCGGATGCGCACGGAAGCGCGGGATGAGACCTTGCGCGATGTCTTGCTGCAAGTCGCGCCCGTCTTGGACAACTTGCGCCGCGCCCTTCGTCAGGAGACCCAAGAAGTCGATTCACTTAAGCAGGGCGTCGAGTTGATTTGCGGCCAATTCAACGACGTTCTCAAAGGCTATGGGCTAGCCGAAATCGAGGCGGTGGGGCAGCCCTTTGATCCCCAAGTCCACGAGGCTCTAGCCGAAGTCCCAGACGGTGAGTACCCCCCGGGCACGGTCATTGAGGAGATGGAGAAGGGCTACAAACTCAATGACAAGGTGGTCCGTTACGCGCGCGTCGTCGTCAGCAAGGCGAGCGCGGAGAACTGAGGAACCGAATGTCCAAAAGGGACTACTACGAGGTACTGGGCGTCGAGCGAGACGCCAGCGAAAGAGCGATCAAAGGGGCCTACCGCAAGAAGGCGCTGAAGTACCATCCTGATCGCAATCCCGGAGACACAGCGGCCGAGGAGCAATTCAAGGAGGCATCCGAAGCATACGAGGTGCTTTCGGATCCAGAGAAGAAGGCCGCGTACGATCGCTTTGGCCACGCTGGCATTGAGGGCAATTTCAGCAGCGGTGGCTTTCAGTGGTCGGACTTTTCGCACGCTGGCGATTTTCAAGACATTTTCGGCGATATTTTCGAGAGTTTCTTCGGTGGGGGTCGGCGGTCGCGAGGGTCGGTGAGGGGGACGAAAGGCCGCGATTTGAAGATCAAAGTGGCCTTGACCTTAGAGGAAATCGCCACGGGCGTGGAAAAGAACATCGCCCTGACGCGCTTGCAGCGCTGCAAAAGCTGCGAAGGGACCGGCGCGGCCAGTGGAGCGGGCCGCAAGGCCTGCGGCACTTGCGGTGGGCGGGGCCAAGTGCAACAGATGGCACGCACCCTCTTTGGGCCGTCGATGACTGTGGTGACGTGTCCGACCTGCCACGGGGAGGGCCACATTGTATCCAATCCCTGTCCAGAGTGCCGGGGCGAGGGCCGCGAGCGCGGCCAAACGACCCTGACGGTGCGGATTCCCGCCGGCGTCCAAGAGGGCAACTACATTCCATTGCGCGGCCAAGGCGAAGTCGGGCCGCGCGGTGGGCCGGCCGGGGATTGCTTGGTCTTTATAGAGGAAAAAGAGCACGACTATTTCATCCGCGATGGCAACCACGTTATCTACCAATTGCCCTTGGGTTTTGGCCAAGCCGCACTAGGCACAGAGGTAGAAGTCCCGACCTTGTCCGGCAAGGCCATGTTGAAGATACCCGCAGGCACCCAATCCGGGCGCGTCTTCCGCATGGGCGGCCGGGGCATCCCGGACGTCAACGGCCGCGGTGTCGGCGACCAGCTAGTCGAGGTCGTCTTGTGGACTCCCGAGGGCCTCAGCCGACGAGAGCGCGAACTTTTCGTCGAGCTAGCCGAGCTCGAACAAGAGCGCGTCGCCAAAGAAGGCGAAAGCTTCTTTGCCAAAATGCGCAAGGCTTTCCGGTCCTAAGAGCAGGTACACTTGTCCGTTCCCCAAACCGGCCCCTTAGCCCAAGTGCGTCATACTGTCGCCATTGCCAGCGCCAAGGGCGGCGTGGGCAAATCAACTGTAAGTATCAACTTGGCCGTGAGTCTGGCGGCCCAAGGGGCCCGCGTCGGCCTGCTCGACGCCGACATCTACGGCCCAAGCATTCCCTTGATGATGGGTATTAGGCAGCAGCCCGCTACCGGGCTGGAGGGCACTATGCGCCCGGTGTACAAGGCCGGAGTTGCCCTGATGTCGATTGGTTTTATCGCGGGCGAGGACGCGCCCGTGGTGTGGCGGGGGCCGCTCTTGGCGCGGGCGTTGCAGCAGTTTTTGAACCAAGTAGAGTGGGGGCCACTCGACTATTTGTTGATCGATCTGCCGCCCGGCACCGGAGATGTGCCACTTACCTTGAGCCAGGCCGTAGCCCTGTCCGGTGCCTTGATCGTGACTACTCCACAGAGCGTGGCGCTGGAGGATGTGGAGCGGGGCATCGCCATGTTTTCCAAGGTCGAGGTGGATATTCTCGGGATAGTCGAAAACATGAGTTACTACCTGTGCAGCCAATGCGGCCAGCGCCACGAGATCTTCGGGTGCGGCGGGGGGGCCGCGGCCGCGGAGCGGTTGGGGTTGCCCTTCTTGGGTGCGCTGCCCCTCTCGGCTGCAATCCGCCAGAGCGGAGATGAAGGACGGGCCGCGCCCGATCCCCTTTTCGCCGCAATCGGCGATGGGCTAGTCGCCGAACTACGCCGCTGGGAATCCAGTGAATAAACGGGCTTGGCACTGCTTGCGGCTAGAGGTGCCTGCGGCTTGCGCCGAGGATGTGAGCGCGTGGGCGTACGAGTTGGGTAGCTGTGGACTCCAGGCCGAGGAAGTAGGGGAGCGGACTCAGTTGAGCGCGTACTTTGCGGCTGAGCCGGTGCGCGATTTGGCTGGGGTTCGGCGCGAACTGATGCATAGGCTCGCCGCGCTCGGCTTGGCGTCGCCGATAGGCACCGAATGCGTGGAGGAGCAGGATTGGGAGGCCGAGTGGCGGCGGTTCTTTGCGCCAGTGTGGCCCACCGAGCGGATCGTCGTCCACCCTTCGTGGATTCCGGTCGAGATAGCCGAGGGCCAAATCGCCGTGAGCATAGACCCCAAAATGGCCTTTGGCACGGGTGCGCACGAATCGACCCAACTCTGCTTGCAGGCTCTGGAGAGTTATCTGCGCCCCGGGGCGCGCTGTTTGGACTTGGGAACGGGCAGCGGCATTCTCAGCATTGCCGCCGCATTGCTGGGGGCGGGGCCAGTGCTCGCCGTGGATGTCGACGAGAAAGCCGTGGCCAATGCGCGGGAAAACTTGGCGCACAACCGCATCGGCGCTAGGCAGGTCCAGGTGCGACTGGGGGGGGTGGAGGCAGTCGCGGAAAGGCCCTTTGACTTGGTCTTGGCCAACATCCAAAGCCACGTACTACAGCCCCTTTTGGCCCCTTTGCGCGGCTTGTTGGCGTCGGATGGACGAGTCGCGTTTTCGGGTTTGTTGGCGCGGGAAGAAGCGGCTTTTTGCCGCTGGGTCACCGAAGCTAAATTGGAGGTCGATACCATCTTGGCAAAAGGGACGTGGATCTGCGTGATAGCGCGAAACTGTGGAGGTCAATTTGACTAGCATCCTAGTCCTACACGGACCCAATCTCAACTTGCTGGGAACGCGTGAGCCCGAGGTATATGGTCGGGAGACCTTGGCCGCGATCGACGCATTGATCGCCGACCACGCGCAGCGGCTCGGAGTGCAGGTGCGCTGCCACCAATCCAATTGCGAGGGTGCGCTAATCGACGCCCTGCACCAAACCCAAGCGCAGGGCCTGCTGTTCAATCCGGGTGCCTTCACCCACTATAGCCTTGCCCTGCGCGATGCCGTGGCGGCCAAGGGGGTGCCGACCGTCGAGGTCCATCTGTCTAATGTTCACGCCCGGGAAGCGTTTCGCCAGCACTCGGTTATCGCGCCCGTCTGTCTAGGGCAAATCGCGGGTTTTGGCAGTTTTAGCTACGTGCTCGGGCTAGAGGCTTTGGTGCATCACCTGAGGGGTGCGGAAGGCTCTCAGAACGAATAGACGTAGGATACGCCGATGCGCGGCTCGCCGTCGCGGAAACTGAGTTCGGGAAAGACGCGGCGGGTGGTTTTGCGCGGGATCAGGGCGACCCCGAAGCTGCCGGCAGCAAAAACGGCTGTGGACCAGCCATAGAGGCGGGCGCGATCGGCTTTGTCGTCGAGCTTTTGGGCGCGGGCTTCCTGGCCGTGTAGGCGGTTGAGCTCCGCTTCGGCTTCGTTGTCGGAAGCCCGGTCGAATTGCAGCCAAGAGAGCAGGCTAAAGGCAAGGGCTCCCCCGAGGAAACTGATGTAGGGGAACTCGGTCACCGAGATCGTCTGGGCACCCCCGCCCAGCGATTCGAGGGTGATGATCTTGTCGATTTCGGTCTTGTCGAAAGTGAAGATCTTGTCATTGATGCGCATGATGACAAGATCTTGGGCCTTCTCGATCAAATTGCCTTCCACCAAGCTGCCATCGGCCAGATAGAGTCGGGTGTCTGCCCCGGCGATAGGTTCCGGTTCCGTCTCGGCGAGGGCCAAGACGGGTTGCAAAACGAGGCAAAAGCAGGCGACTAACACCGTGTTGCGCTTCATGTTAAGGCTCCTCTTGGTAGCTTTTTGCAAATATACGAGGTCGATACCCCATGTCAACAGATGAGACGTCTGCCGGTATGAACCGTTCCTGCGAACGCGAGGCCGCGGCCGAACTCGCTAGAATGACGATCGCCCAGATACGCGCACAGGTGGCGGAGTGGAAAAGCGGCGATCCGGGCTGGGCCTTGCTCGAAAAGGATCGCCGCGTCGGCGTCCGGCGCTTGGTGGTCGAACGGCGTCGCCGCGATGCGCGGGAGCAGGCGGAGTCCCAGCGGCGCGAGCGGCTGCTGCACTTTGAACGGCACCTTTGGGCACAGGGGGTGCGCCGAGTGGCTGGCGTCGATGAAGCTGGGCGCGGCTGCTTGGCGGGGCCTGTGGTGGCCGCCGCCGTCGTTTTGTCGCCGGACTGTGTCATCGCCAAGATCGACGATTCCAAGAAGCTGTCGCGCACCCAGCGCGAAGCCCTGTACGAGGAGATCGCGGCCAAGGCCCTAGCCGTGGGGATAGGGCAGGTAGAGGCCGCGGAGATCGACCGCTTGAACATCCTACAGGCCTCGCTCAAGGCCATGCGCTTGGCGTTGGAGAATTTGCAAGCCCCGCCCGACCGGGTGCTGATCGACGGACACCTGCCGGCGCGTAGCCCCTATCCCGAACAAGCCATCATTGACGGAGACGCCCGCTCGCTGTCGATTGCCGCTGCCTCGATCGTGGCCAAAGTACACCGCGACCGCCTGATGTGCGAATGCGACGTCCGCTATCCCGAATACGGGTTTGCCGCGCATAAAGGCTACGGCAGTGCCGCGCACTTAGCCGCGCTTGACGCCCATGGTCCTTGCCCGCTGCACCGCCGCAGTTTCGGCCCGGTGGCCGCGCTAGTCGCCGAGCCGCGCTCGGAGCTTTTTCTCCGTTTTGAAGAAGGCATATACGACTGCGCGAACCTCGCCGAGCTAGAGAGGTTGGGACAGTTAGTCAAAGAGGCCGTGGACGATTTAACGACCGATGAGCTAGCGGCCTTGAGAGGGGCTTATCAGGAGCAGCGCGACAGGCTGGGGGACATCGGGCGGCGGGGTGAAGCGGCGGCCGAGGCTTATCTAAAAGAACGGGGCTATCGGATCCGGGCGCGTCGTTATCGCGCCGTTGGGGGCGAGATCGACTTGGTGGCCGAAGAGAAGGGCGAGTTGGTCTTTGTCGAGGTAAAGGCCAGCCAGCGCGCGTCTCGCCCCGAACAAAGGGTGGATCGCGCCAAGCGGCAGCGCCTGACGCGGGCCGCCCAGCACTATATCCAATACCGCGCCGCGGCCGATACGGTCTGCCGTTTCGACGTGCTCGCCGTGTGGCTGCGCGCGGCCGACGCGGAGATTGAGCATTGGCCGGACGCGTTTAAGCTCCTCGACTAAGTGGCCAACTCGCTATAGACGATCTGGCCGCCGACGATGGTGGCCATGGCCTTGCCCTTTAGGCGATAACCAGCAAAGGGAGTGTTCCGCGATTTGGAGCGGAAGTGCGCGGGGACTACCTCCCATTCGCGCGTTAGGTCGAGGAGGGTTAGATCCCCGGGCATCCCCGGGGAGAGCGCTCCCCCGGGCAGGCGCAAGATGCGCGCTGGGTGGCAGGTCCAGCGCGCGATGGCTTCGTGGAGGGGCAAAACGCGGTCCACCAAATAGGTCAAGGTGAGGCCGACGGCCGTCTCTAGACCGACGATGCCCATAGGGGCTTGGGTTAGGGATTGGGCTTTTTCCGCGGCCGTATGCGGCGCATGGTCGGTCGCAATGACCTCTATGGTGCCATCGGCTAGCCCCGCGAGCATGGCCTCGACATCGGCGGCCTCGCGCAGCGGAGGGCTCATCTTGGCGGCCGTGCCTTGGCGCTCGACCTCACAGTCGGTGAGTACGAAGTGGTGGGGTAGCACTTCGCAGGTCACGGGTAGGCCGTCGGCTTTGGCGCGCCGGACCAATTGCGCGGTGCCGGCTGTGCTGATATGGGCGATGTGCAAAGGGCCGCCGGTCTGGCGAACAAGTTCTATGTCGCGAGCGATCATTTCCTCCTCGCCTGCTGCTGGCATACCCTTGACGCCGAGGCGCGCTGCCACTTCTCCTGCGTGCATACAGCCGCCGGTCGTAAGCGACTTGACCTCTTCATGCGGGAAGATGGGCCGGTCGAGGTCGCGGGCGATTTCGAGGGCGCGGCGCATCAAAGCCTCGTCTTCGACGGGATCGCCGTCGTCGGAAAAGGCCACCGCGCCCAACGCAGCCAATTTCGCGAGGGGGGCGAGTGCGCCGCGGCCTTGGCGGCCCACTGTCACGCAGGCGATTGGATAGTAGCGCACCGCGGCCGTCTGCGCTCGCTCCAGCGCTAGCTGCAAGTGATCGCTGCTGTCGGGAGGAGGGTTGGTATTGGGCATGGCGGCTACTGCGCAGATGCCGCCGGCCGCCGCTGCTGCGGTGCCGCTCTGAATGGTCTCCTTGTGTTCGTAGCCCGGTTCGCGGAGATGGGTGTGGATGTCGATAAAACCTGGGGCGACGACCAAACCGGCGGCCGTCAGGATGGGTGCGTCTGGAGGTGCCGGGAGGCTCGGGGCCGACTGGACTATTTTCCCTCGGCGGATGAGGATGTCTCCTAGGGCATCTGTGCCGTTGGCTGGGTCGATCAGGCGGCCTTGGCGGACGAGCAAGTCGGCAGAAAATTTAGACATGGGAGAGGGCGACGAGTGGGGTTAGCCAGTCGATGGTTTCGCGCAGGGTCAATGGGTCGCCGGCTAGGGCTAGACCGCGTTGTCGCAGGCGGCGGGCCAACTGCACGGACGTAGGGGGCACAAGCCCACTAATAGACTCGAATTCGGGATGGGTGAGCACGGCGCGGGCTGGCCCTTGCAACTCGATGCGGCCGTGGCGCAGGACCACTACGTGGGTGGCTAGGTGACCGACTAGCTCCATATCGTGGCTGATCATCACGAGGGTGCGGCCTTGGCCACTCAGCTCGGCGAAGAGCTGGCACAAGCGGGCCGTAGTCCGGGGGTCGAGGCCAGCGGTCGGCTCGTCGAGCACTAAGACCTCTGGGTCCATGGCGAGGACACCGGCGAGTGCGACGCGACGCCTCTCGCCTCCGCTCAACGAGAGGGGTTGGCGCGGCCCGAATTCTCCCAGCGGCATGCCTACCAAGGCGAGTGTGCGCGCTACGAGGCAACCGACGCGCTCGGGAGCAAAGCCGAGGTTGCGCGGCCCAAAGGCCACATCCTCGGCCACGGTTTCGGCGAATAGCTGGAGTTCGGGAAACTGGAAGGCCAAGCCGACGCGCTGGCGCACGCGAGCCGGGGGCTGGGACCCAATGTCGCAGCGGTCGAGGAGTACGCGACCGCGCGAGGGTTTGAGCAGGGCGTTGAAGTGCTGGACGAGGGTGGTTTTTCCCGAGCCATTGGTACCCATGAGGGCCAGTACGGCACCGGTGGGGACATCCATGGTAATGTCGCGAATGCCGCGACGCTGGGTGGGCAGATACTCGTCGTAGAGGTGCGTCAGCCCTTCGGCCGCTAGTTTGCTCGGAGCGGGCGGCGGTGGCGGCGGCGGCGTCCAAGGCGCTAGGGGCGTCTGAGGTTTTAGCGCGGCCAGCGCGTCGGATAAGGTGTCTAGCGCCAAGTGGGTCTCGGCCAGCGGCAGGTGAACGGCAAGGGCGCTGGCGAAGGGGAGGTCGAGGCCGAGGGCGCGGAGCTTGGGCGGGTCGGCGAAGAGCGCGGCAGGGGGGCCGTCTGCATGGACCCGACCCGCGTGGAGGACGATGGCGCGGTCGGCGCGAGCGGCTTCTTCTGGAGACTGGGTTATGAGTATCGTCGCGATGCCGTGAGCGGTGCGCAGCCGCTGGAGCAGCTCGGCTACTTGCTGTCTTTCGCCCGGGTCGAGCAGGGCCGTCGATTCGTCCAAGACGAGATAGCGCGGTCGCATCGCCACCACTGCGGCAATGGCCACGCGCTGCTTCTCGCCGCCGGAGAGCCTGTGCGGCGGATAGCGGCGATAGGCTTCGAGGTCGAAAGCGGCGAGCGCTTCTTCGACGCGGTGGCGAATTTCATCGCTGGCTAGGGCTATATTTTCCAGGCCAAAGGCCAATTCGTCGGCGACCGTGGTGCCGACTAGCTGATCGTCTGGGTTTTGAAACACCATGCCGACTAGCTGGCGGATGGAGCGGAGTTGGGCCGGATTGCTGGCGTCCATGCCATCGACGAGGACCCGGCCCTCTTGGGGCTGTTGTAGTCCATTTAAGCAGCGGGCGAGGGTGGTTTTGCCCGATCCGTTGGCACCGATGAGGGCGATGTCTTCCCCGGGGCTGATGTGGAGGTCGATGGAGCGCAAGGCGGCTAGGCCCCCGCGATAGCTAAGGCTGAGTTTTTCGACGCGGATCATAAAGCGGCAGCATACGGCAAAAGAATTTTGCCGTCAAGGCGTCAAGTTGACAGCTAGAGAGTGAGGTTGTTTATTCAAACTCAAGGAGTTACGAAAATCAGGAGCGTTGCCAATAGAGGGCGCTTGCAACGCGCTTTTGGGCGAGGATTATGATCTTATGAGCAAGATACTGTGCAGGTGGGTTTGGATACTCGCCCTTGTGGTTGCGGGGTGCAGCGACTCGGAGGAGGATCTACGGATCGTCGGCCCCGATCTGCCCCAGGGACCGGGCCGTGCCTATCCCATTTCAGCAGTTAGCTTCCCGTCCAACGACGGCGTCGAGGTGAGCGCGCTTTTTGGCACGGCGCAGGGCGGCGAATTGCTGCCGGTGGTGATCCTCCTGCACGATCTAGGGGGGCGCAAATCCGACTGGTTGAACAACACCGACACGTACGTGGCCCTGCTAGAGCGTGGCTACGCCGTCTTGGCCATCGACATGCGCGGGCACGGCGAAACCCCGCTGCCCGATGATCGGCAGGTCTTGGAATTGGTGGATCTGGAACTGAGCTTCCTCGATGTCCATGCCGCGCTGGTCTGGCTGCCGAGCCAGTCCCAAGTCGATGTCAGCCGCATCGCGGTAGTGGGTACTGGCTCGGGGGGGAATGTGGCCTACGTGAGTTCGGGCATTTTCCCCGAGCTAATAAAAACCGGCGTCTCCCTCTCGCCCGGGCTGTGGGGGGCCTCTTCGCTAGAGCCGTTGGTCATCGGGACTGGCCTCGAGTCATTTGGCCCGCGGTCCATGCTCTTTATGGCGGGCGATCAGGATCAAATTCAGGCCGGGGACGTCATTCTCAGCTATGCCGATTTCGCTCGCAGCCTAGAGGCGCTGACGGCCGAGCCAAAAGATCTGCGCGTTTTTCCAGACTCGGCCTACCACGGCTTTGAATTGCTCGACAATGTCGTCGAGGCGCAGGACCTGTTCTTTCTCTGGTTGGAGGAAAACCTCTAAGTAAGTACTTCACCTGCGGTGCCCAGCGCATGGACTCGCCTCCGGCCATTGCCGTCGTCATTCCCGCCTGCGACGAAGAAGAAGCCATCGGCAAGGTGCTGCAAGACATCCCGGCCATTGCACAGCAGGTCATCGTCGTCGATAATGGCTCGGGCGACTGCACCGCCAAGGTGGCCCGCCGCTTGGGTGCCTGTGTCGTCAGCGAGCCGCGCCGCGGCTACGGCCAGGCCTGTCTGGCGGGCATGGCCCATCTCAAGTGCCCGGATATCGTCGTCTTCCTCGACGGCGACTACAGCGATTACCCCGAGGACATGCCAGCTTTAGTAAGCCCGCTCGTCGCCGGCCGCGCCGATATGGTTATTGGCTCGCGGGTCTTGGGCCAGCGAGAAAAGGGTGCTCTTTTGCCCCAAGCCCGTTTTGGCAACTGGTTGGCCACCTTCTTAATTCGCCTGTTGTTCGGCGTCACTTTTACGGATTTGGGGCCTTTCCGCGCATTGCGCTACGACGCGCTCATGCGGCTGGAGATGCAGGACCGCAACTTTGGCTGGACTGCGGAGATGCAGGTCAAAGCCGCTCGGCTGGGCCTGCGCGCAGCCGAAGTGCCCGTGCGCTACCGCCGCCGCATCGGCACCTCCAAGATCACCGGCACGCTCACCGGTACGCTGCGGGCCGGATACAAAATTCTCTGGACTATTTTCCGCTATGTGTGGTGGCGTCCTACGCGGTCTAGGGGATAGGTTGGCACCGCTCGATGCAACTAGTAGACTACGATTTTGACCTGCCCGATGCCCTGATCGCCCAACGCCCGTCGCCCGAGCGCGATCAAGCGCGCCTCTTGCTCTTGAACCGGGTGGATGGCTCATTGCAGCACCTGCACTTTGGTGCCATCGTCGATCAGCTCGCGCCCGGCGACGCCCTAGTATTGAATCAGACACAGGTCGTGCCGGCTCGGCTCAGGGGCCGTAAAGCTGCTACCGGAGGCCGGGTTGAACTGCTGCTGCTCAGACCGCTAACTGCGGGCGATTGGCTGGCTATGGGGCGGCCTAGGCGGGGATTAAAACCAAAGACGCGGTTGGAGTTTGGCGACGGAGCGGTGGAAGCACACATTGTCGAGCAGGTTGCACCGGGCCGGTTCCGCGTGCGCTTTGCCGTCGAGGACGTGCTGGCGCGGCTGGAAGAGATCGGAGAAATACCGCTGCCTCCCTATATTCGCCGTCCGCCTGAGGCCGCGGACCGGGAGCGCTATCAGACCATCTATGCGGTGCGCCCGGGGGCTGTTGCCGCACCTACGGCTGGCCTGCACTTTACCCCTCAGTTAATCGCTGCGATCGCGGCTAAGGGCGTGGCGGTCCTGAAGGTGCTCTTGCACGTGGGGCCGGGCACGTTCGAGCCGGTGCGTTGTGCCGATCCGCGCCAGCATTTGCTCGAGCCCGAATACTGCGAAATCGACGAGTCGGTGGCGGCCGCGCTCAGGCGTTGTCGCGCGGCCGGTAGGCGCATCGTCGCCGTCGGTACCACCGTGGTGCGGACCTTGGAGTCGAGCACCGATGCCGAGGGCAATGTGTGTGCCTGCGGGGGATTTGCGGATGCGTTTATCTATCCGCCCTACGCATTCAAAGCGGTCGATAGGTTGGTGACTAACTTTCACTTGCCGCGTTCAAGCCTGTTGTTGCTCGTGGCGGCCTTCGTCGGGCGGGAACGGCTTTTTGCCGCCTACCGCGAGGCTATAGAGCGAGGCTATCGCTTTTATAGTTATGGCGATGCCATGATGATCGTGTGACGCCGTGGAACGCATAACTGCCATCGTTCCGGCCGCCGGTCGGGGGCAGCGCATGGGAGGAGATCAGCCCAAGCAGTATCTCCCGTTAGGGGGCCGACCCGTGCTCTGGCACGTACTCGCACGGCTCGAAGCTAGCCCGCTGGTTTCCGATATCGTCTTGGTCGTGCGGCACGAAGACATGGACTATTGTCGCCGCCAATTGAGCGCGAGCGGAGGCTTTGCCAAAGTCGCCACCCTCGTGCCTGGGGGGGCGCAGCGCAGCGCATCCGTGTATCGGGGCCTGCAGGAGACCCGCGCCGATATGGTCTTGGTACACGACGCCGTGCGGCCGTTTGTTTCGGAGGAGCTGCTAGAGAGAGTGGTCGCTGCCACCCGCGAGCACGGAGCGGCGCTACCCGCTTTGCCGGTGGTAGAGACGATCAAGGAAGTGGTGGCCGGTCGGGTCGTCGGCACGCCGCGTCGCGAGCGGCTGTGGCAGGCGCAGACCCCGCAGGGCTTTGACCGCGAGCTGCTCCTGAGGGCATACCACGCGGCCGGGACCGATGCGGTGGCCACCGACGACGCCGCGCTGGTCGAGCGGCTGGGCCACGCGGTCTGCGTCGTGCCCGGCGAAGCCGACAACCGCAAGCTAACCACGCCCGAGGATCTGGCTTGGGCCGAGTGGCGAGTGCGTGCAATGGAAAAGGTGCCTGCTATGGGCTTGCGCATAGGACAGGGCTACGACGTGCATCGCTTGGAGGAAGGGCGGCCCCTAATCTTGGGCGGGGTCGTCGTGCCCTTTGCACGAGGATTGGCGGGCCACTCGGACGCGGATGTGCTGACACATGCGATAATTGATGCGCTCTTGGGTGCCTTGGCGGCCGGGGATATCGGCCAGCTCTTTCCCGACTCGGACGCGCAGTACAAGGACATATCGAGCTTGGTGCTGCTCCAGCGAGTCGGCGTTCTGATAGCGGAACGAGGGGCACGGGTCCTGCACATCGACGCCGTCGTCGCGGCTCAGCAGCCCAAACTCGCGCCATACATAACAGCGATGCGCCAAACGCTATCTGCGACTTTGGGTCTAGATGTGGGGCAGGTTTCGCTCAAGGCGACTACGACCGAGCGCTTGGGGTTCGTTGGGCGCGAGGAGGGGATGGCGGCCCAAGCCGTAGCCCTTTTGGCGCTCTAAAGCATGGCGGCCTATTTGGAATCTCTGCTCGCGGCTCTGTCGGGCGTCGATCCGCTGTGGGCGTATGGTCTCTTGTTGCTTAGTGCCTTTTTAGAAAATATCGTGCCGCCCATACCGGGCGATACGGTGGTGGTGTTTAGCGCCTATCTGGTGGGGCGCGGCCTCTTGGATATATGGCCGGTTTTTCTTGCTACCTGTACCGGGGGCATGGCGGGCTTCTTAGTCATGTACTATCTGGGCTATAGCAGGGGGCGCGCCTTTTTCGCGGCTCGTCGAGGCGCGAAAAAGCTGGCCCAAGCCGAGCGGTGGCTCAATCGCTACGGCGTCGCGCTCATTCTCGGCAACCGGTTTTTGAGCGGCATTCGGTCGGTCATCGCCATCGGTGCTGGTCTGGGGCGCATGCCTTGGCTAACCGTTGCACTCTGCGGCTCGATCGGCATGGCGGTTTGGAACGGATTGCTGCTCTACGCAGGATTTTTGGTGGGCGAGAACTGGGAACAGGTCACGGAGTTGCTCGCGCAATACAACAAATTATTGGTGGGGATGCTGTGCTTGGTCGGGGCGGTGCTGCTCTGGCGTTGGCGGCGCAAGCGGCGGGTGGGCCAGTCTTGACAAGTACGGATAGAGGGCTTAGGTTAATCCATTTCTATATTAATATAATTAATCCGAGAAAAGACTAATGAACGACATTACCTACGCCCCTAAAGGGGGCGAAATCGAGCGGCAGTGGTTCGTGGTCGATGCCACCGACAAGATCTTGGGGCGGCTGGCTTCGGAAATTGCCCAAGTGCTGCGCGGCAAGGGCAAGCCCGAATACGTCCCGCATGCCGATGTAGGCGACCACGTCATCGTGATTCATGCCGACAAGGTGCGAGTCACGGGCAACAAGGCCGAAAAGAAGGTCTATTATCGCCACACCGGCTATCCAGGTGGCTTGCGGGTTACTCCCTATAGCCGCATGGCCGAGCGGCATCCCGATCGGATAATCCGCAAGGCCGTGCGGGGCATGCTGCCCCACACCAAGTTGGGCCGGATGCAGCTCAAGAAGCTCCGCGTCTATATCGGCGGCGAACACCGGCACCAAGCGCAAAACCCCCAGCCTCTCGAACTTTAAGCCAAAGGCAACGCGTCCATGCCCTTAGAAAGTTACGAAGCGACCGGCCGCAGAAAGACCTCGGTAGCCCGGGTGCGCCTGCAGCTCGGCAATGGCAGTATTTACGTGAACGATCGCGCTGTCGGCGAATACCTGCGCCGAGATTCCCTAGAGATGATCCTCGTGCAGCCTCTGGAGCTGACCGAGACTCGGAACACCTTCGACATCCACATTTCCACCCGTGGCGGCGGCCTGCGCGGCCAAGCCGGTGCCGCCTGCCTGGGCATTGCCCGCGCCTTGCTGCAGTACGACCCGCAGAAGCGGGAGGTGTTAAAGAAGGGCGGCTTTCTGATGCGCGATGCCCGCGAGAAAGAGCGCAAGAAGTACGGATTGGCCGGCGCGCGCAAGCGCTTCCAATTCTCCAAGCGCTAGTCTCATCCCAATACACACGCTTCCCGATGCACAGCAGAGAGTGTCCCGTGGGCGTCCGGCGTCTGCGGGGCTTCTGTGTGTAGATGAGGGAGGCGGAGGCCCAACTAACATTTAGGAGCGATCATGGCTGACTTCACCATCCGCGATTTGCTGGAAGCCGGGACCCACTTCGGGCACCAGACCCGGCGTTGGAACCCCAAAATGCGTCCCTACATCTTCACCGAGCGCAACGGCATCCACATCATCGACCTGCAAAAGACGGTTGGCAAGGTCGAAGCCGCTTGCGAAGCCGTGCGCCAGACAGTCCGCGCCGGGCGCGCCGTGTTCTTTGTCGGCACGAAGAAACAGGCCGCTGATCTCGTGCGGCAGGAGGCCGAGCGCTGCGGCATGTTTCACGTCACCGAGCGCTGGCTCGGCGGGATGCTGACCAACTGGCAGACCATCCGCCAGAGTATCCGGCACCTAGAGCATCTCGACCGCATCTCGACCGACGGTACCTACGAGAACCTCAAGAAAAAAGAAGTCCTGCTGCTCGAAAAAGAGCGCGCCCGGCTCCAGCGAACCTTGGCCGGCATCCGCAACATGGGCGGCCTGCCCGGCTTGGTCTTTATCATAGACATCAAGAAGGAGCACATCGCAGTGCGCGAGGCGGCCAAGCTAGGCATTCCCTCAGTGGCCATCGTCGATACCAACTGCGATCCCGACTTGGTGACTTATCCAATCCCCGGTAACGACGATGCCATCCGCTCAATCGGTCTCATCACGCGCCTCATCGCCGACGCGGCGATTGAGGGCAAGGCCGAGGCCGAGGCCGAGAGGGCAGCCCGCGACGACAAGCAAGGGACCGAAGAGGCCGTAGAGACCAAAGAAGCCGAAGAGGCCCCGGCTGTGGCCGAGGCCACAGCATAGACAGATCAACTACTTTTGAGAGCAAACGACGATGACTCAGATTACCGCACAAAGCGTACGAATGCTCCGGCAGAAGACGGGCTTGGGCATGATGGATTGCAAGAAGGCCCTGCAAGAGACCGGCGGCGACAGCGAAAAGGCCATTGAGTACTTGCGCAAGCAGGGCCTGTCCGCCGTGGAAAAGCGAGCTGGCCGCGACGCCAGCGAAGGGCTGATCCAAGCGTATATTCACCAGGGCAGCCGCCTCGGCGTGCTACTAGAGGTCAACTGCGAAACCGACTTCGTCGCCCGCACCGACGACTTCCAGGCCTTTGCCAAGGACGTGGCTATGCACATTGCCGCCTCCCAGCCTTTGGCGGTCGACCGGGAGGGCGTTCTCGCCGACGCCGTGGAAAGGGAGCGGGCCATCTACCTCGAACAGGCCAAAAACGAGGGCAAGCCCGAGCACATTGCCGAAAAAATCGTCGAGGGCCGCATGGAGAAGTTCTATCAGGAAAATTGCCTGATGGAACAGGTCTTCGTCAAGAATCCCGACCAGACCATTGGCGAATTAGTCACCGAGATAACCGCCAAAATCGGCGAGAAGATTACCGTGCGGCGCTTTGAGCGGTTTGTCTTGGGAGAAGACGCCTAAAAACACATTGGGGCCGCCATGTTGGAAGAGATCATTGAAGAAGTAAAAGAGAGCATGGATAAGGCCATCGAGTCTCTGCGCCGCGACTTATCATCTATCCGCACGGGGCGGGCCTCGGCCGCCATGCTCGACAACGTGCGGGTGGATTACTACGGCCAACAGACGGCGCTCAACCAGGTGGCGACGATCAGCGTCCCCGAGCCGCGCTTGTTGGCGATCAAGCCTTGGGAGGCCGCCCTGATTCCCGTGATTGAAAGGGCCATCCTCGCCGACAAGAGCTTGGGCCTTAATCCGGCCAACGACGGCACCCTCATCCGGCTGCCCATTCCCGAACTGACCGAGGAGCGGCGGGTGGAAATCACCAAAGTCGCCCGGCACCGAGCCGAGGAGGGGCGGGTCGCAGTGCGACATGCGCGGCGCGACGGGATAGACCTGCTCCAGCAAGCTCAAAAGGACGGGGACATCTCTGAAGACGAGTCGCGCAGCGCGCAGAAAAGGGTGCAGGAGTTGACCGCTGAATACGTAGCCTCCATTGACAGGATCATCGAGAACAAGGAAAAGGAGATCATGGAGGTCTAAACGGCCTCTGCTCTCCGGTTGTGCCAAAGCATAGCCCCGTTTTGTCGCTCTACTACATCCTGTGGTCCATGCGTCCCCGGCAGTGGATCAAGAATGTCTTCGTCTTACCTGCCCTCGTATTTTCCGAACATCTCTTTGAAATTCCCTACCTAGTACGCAGCTTAGGGGCGGCCCTCTGCTTCGTCCTACTGAGCGGGGGCGTCTATTTGTTCAACGACATCTTCGACCGGCAGTACGACCGCCTGCATCCCGAGAAGTGCCACCGGCCGATTGCCGCCGGCCATCTGTCGGTCGCGTTAGCTTGGGGGGCGGCTTTGGTCGCGTTGGTCCTTGCACTGGCTTGCGCGTTTTGGCTGCACCCTCATTTGGGGTGGGTGGCCGCGCTCTATGCGGTGCTCAACGCGGCGTACTCTCTCCGGCTCAAACACGTGGTATTGGTGGATGTGCTGATCGTGGCCGCGTGTTATCTGCTGCGCGCCGTTGGCGGCGGTCTAGTCATCGAGGTATCTATTTCCACTTGGTTTATCGTCTGTATCTTCGCACTCGTGCTCTTCGTGGTTGTAGTCAAGCGCCGACAGGAGATCGTGCAACTGGCGGATGCGGCCGCGGATCACCGCGCCATCCTCGAAGAATACAGCGTGCCTTTTCTCGATCAAATGATTGCCGCGCTCACTGCCGTGACCATGGTCTGCTACGTGCTGTACGCGATGGGGGTGGGCGATGCAGAAGACGCGCGACTGCAGTGGACGATCCCTTTTGTGCTCTACGGCGTGTTGCGCTATCTCTATCTAGTGTACCACCGGGGGCAAGGGGGCGACCCGACGGCAGTCGTCTGGAGTGATCGACCTTTGCAGATCAACACCCTGCTCTGGTTGGCGGCTAGCGTATTCGGGCTATACGCTTAACCGAGGCGTTGGCACTCTCTTAAAGGAGATACGAGCATGGCAGCGAATTTGAAGCAGAAGATCAAGCGGGGCGAAATGGTGGTGGGGTTTGGCATCCGCGGCGATATCGAGCGCGACGCATTAAAGCGAATCGCCGAGTTGGGCGCGTGCGATTTTGTCTTTGTCGATAGCCAGCATTCGCCCTATAGCGAAGACCGCTTGGTCGCGTTGGCGGGCATGATTGGGGAGTTCGACTTGCCGCTGCACTTTCGCATCAAGCACACCCGTCACACCTACCTAATCGGCAACTGCTTGGACTTGGGGCCTGCGGGGATCGAAGTGCCCCAGGTAGAGACCGTGGCGACCGCTGAGGAGGCCGTGGCCAATTTCTATTACTTGCCGCAAGGGGTGCGCAGCCACGGCGGCGGTGCCCGCGTCGGCGATACGAGCAGCGGCCCCCAAGCGTATGCGGATTGGTGGAACCAGTACGGGGTGCTGTGGCTGCAAGTCGAATCGGTGGCGGCCGCGACCAGTGCATTCAATTTGGCTCGGCCTGGGGTTGATTGCCTCTCTTTTGGGCCTACCGACCTGCAAATGGACCTAAATCACCGAGGCCATCCCCAGCTCAAAAGCGTTGACGATTGCGTGCGCCACGTGGTCGAAGCCTTGCAGGGCACGGATACCGCAGTCTGTTTCCGCAATGGCACGGCCGAGA
Source organism: Candidatus Latescibacterota bacterium (assembly GCA_965217585.1). Classification (GTDB taxonomy): domain Bacteria; phylum Latescibacterota; class UBA2968; order UBA8231; family UBA8231. Next base: position 6,701,828 of record OZ244561.1, on the reverse strand, counting down.
GCCGGTCGCGCTATACCGATATGGGGGTGCGCGTTTTTCTGGAAGCGCCGCCGGTCTGAGAGGCAGTGGTTAGTAGCCAGTGGCCAGTGATCAGGCTCAACCCCCTCGGCCCTGTGGGCGGGGATCGGCACAGGCCACCGACCACTACCAGGAGGACTGCTAGCGGGCCTGCTTGCTCTGTTCAAAGGTCGCGCCATACGACGAGACGAAAAGCCCGCCGAGCGACAGTTCGCCCACGGTTAGGCCCGTGCGGTCGAGGATGCGCTTTTTCATAGTGTCAACTTTCAGTGGTGAATGGCATTTTCAAGCAGTTGCATCGTATTGGCCGTGAATAAGCCATAATAAGCCGTGAATAAGCCATAATAAGCCGTGAATAAGCCATAATAAGCCATAATAAGCCAACACCTTTATTTTCAAGTAGTTGCATCATATTGGCCGTGAATAAGCCATAATAAGCCATAATAAGCCAACACCTTTATTTTCAAGTAGCTGCATCATAATGATGCTTCTGTTCAGTGAAGAGTTAAAATTTAACTAATGCTCGTATTCTATTACTCATGTCTCTCAAAGCGTTCAGTTCAGAGCATAAGCGCACCGTCTGACAGAATCTCCACACCTACACTTTCGAGCGTATCCTGTCCGCTCTCTAAACGCATAGGGGTGTAACGCGTCCAATCAGAATACTGCTCTACGCTGATGATGGAATGTAGCTGGCTACTCTCTTCGAGTAGCTCCCCATCCGAATCGAGAGTAACGTAACTGAGAAGAACAACACACCCCCGCAGACGGGATATGCCTACGGCTTGCACATTGCCGGAGCTATGTTCGCGCCCTCACGTCCCTTCTACGTTCACATCACTGCACGGCGTTGTTTCGATGATTAGCGTGGGGGTTATCCCGGCGCACGAATTGTTCAGCAGAATCACAACGGCGAGGCCGAAAATCAGGCTTAGTCCAATCAGAAAGCGTTTCTCTGTCGTTCAGTAGCGCAACCGGCACGTATTGTGTCATGTCCTGTTAAGGGTTAAAATCTAACCCGCCCTTGTCCTGCTGTAACGTTGGGACAAGGGCGGGTCAGTAATTCAGCAGCGGTTAAAATCTAACCGCTGCTGAATTACTCCTTCCACTTGGCCTGTGAATAAGCCATAATTTTGATTTACAGGCGGTTCCACCGTGCTCCTCGCCCATGTCCCGTGGGCTCGACCAGCCCAAGCGTCCTCAGAATAGCCAAGTCTTCTCGCACCTGCCGCTCGCTGGCCAGCGGCTTTAGTTGTGCGTATATCTCGCGCAGTGCTAGCCCTCGACCAGCCTGATCCAGCAGGGCTAGCGTCGCTTGTTGCCGCTCGGTCAGGTCCCTCTCAACGCGCTGAGGCATCACATTTCGGTTGGGCCGAAAGCGCACCGTCACGCAACCAGAGGTATCCTCGATCTCGGGTTGTGGCAGGCCGGCAGCCGTCGTCCACTTTACCATATTGATCGTGCCGATCCCCCATCGCTCAATGATGCCGCGTCGGTAAAACACATCAGCGATTAGAGGATTCCAAGGCAGCGATTCGTGTGGAGCAAACAACTTCTCTGGGGTCAGTCCAAAATGCAACGAGCCCGTTGAGGTTACCTCCAAGCAGTCGTCGTATATTGCAGTGGCTACCGAGCCGCCGCCGATCGCATAATCCCGGTGGCAGAACGCATTCGCCAGTGCCTCGCGCAACGCCGCAGGCGGATAGAGTGGGTCATCGATCCGCTCGAAGAGATCCGGGACAATGCGGCCGGCTACTGGCAGGTTTTCGAGCATAAAACGCTCTGCACTTGCGAGCAGCACGAAAGCGTTGCCGCGAAACTGTCGATTGTCGAGAAATTCCGTGCGGGCGGTTCCACGAAAACGGGCGACCCGGAGCAGGCACTGAGGCATCTCAGCTTCGATCCGGTCGGTGCTTCCGAACAATACGACCGCGGCCCGCAACAATTCGCCATCTTTGATCAAACTGAGGCCCTGCAATAATGCCTCGGGTTCACGAGTGCCCGGATCCTTGACACGCCCTCGGCGAATCGCCTCCTCAATCGTGCGCCCAATCTCAGTTACGTCGAGGTCGCTGACCGACCATCCGGTAGCGGGCTGATTTTCCCAGCGTTGCTCGCTGTGCATCCGTTCAAACAGCATCTGGTTGTACTCGTCGGGCGACATCTTCAAGTTGGTATTTCCAACCCGACGGTAGGCGATTCCCCTGTAGTTATAAGGCTTCATAGGACCTTGATTGACGTTTACTACGACCACTTCTCGGCCGTCCTCCACGGGAACCCGCTCTACTACCGGAAATACCGGCGGTTCGATCTCCTGGATCTCTGCACTCACTTCTTCGAGCGTGTGGTCGCTCACTTGCTGGCCGAGTGCAGATCCTTCCGGCGTGACGCCGAAAAGGACGCGCCCACCGCGATGGTTAAGCATGGCGCACATCGTTTGGGCTGCTTCGCGGCGTCTTCGGGTAGTCTCCTTGAACTCCAGTGTCTCGGACTCACCGGTTGCGACTAGGGCTATGATTTGCTCAGGCGTCATGCGAATTCCGCTCACCACGCCGTCCAGCCGCCGTCCACCGGCACGACGACCCCATTGACGTAGCCACTGGCCTCTGAGCACAAAAAGAGCAGGGCGGTGGCTAGCTCTGCGGGCTGACCGAAGCGCCCTTGCGGAGTAAAGGCACGCAGGCGGGAACTCATCTTCTCGTTATCGAGGGCGGTCTCGGTCATTTCGGTGGGGAAATAGCTAGGAGCGATGGCGTTTGCAGTGATGCCGTGTCTGCTCCATTCCACTGCCTGCGAGCGCGTCAGCCCCACGAGCCCGTGTTTGCTGACGGTGTAGGCACTCAGGCCGTTGATTACCGAGGCCCCCAAGCCGTAGATCGAGGCGATATTGACGATGCGGCCGGCTTCAGATTGGCGGAGCAAGGGAAAGCAGGCTTTGGCGAGTAGCCACTGGGCTTTGAGATTGAAATCGACGACGCGGGCAAAGTCTTGCTCGGCCATATCTTCGAGGCGGACGCGGGTGGCTGTGCCGGCATTGGCAACCAAGATATCGCAGCCGCCGAGTTGCTCGCGCGCCTGCTCGGGTAGGGAGGCGATGGCGGTGCTGTCGCTTAGGTCAGCCGAGTGTGGATGGATGGTTCCGGCGCGGTCTTGTAATTCGTTGGCTAGCGCTTCGAGGCGCTCTTGGCGGCGGGCGACGGCGAGGACGTCGGCACCCGCCGAGACGAGGACGCGAGCCATTTCGGCTCCTAAGCCGCTGGAGGCACCTGTGACGATGGCTTTGCGGCCTTGGCAGCCGAAGAGGGCGTGTAGATAGTCGTTACTGTTCATGGAGTTTTAAGGTAAAGGATGCATCTGGAGCGGCCAAGCGGACCAACGCGCTAGCGGCTGAAAACGAACCGCTTGCCTGCGCATGGGCTGCCGCCTAGAATTACGTCCGACCCTTTCCCGCGCATAGGAGGTAGTGGGCGATGATAGCAAATAGTATGACCAAGATTGAGGCGACCGAGGTTGCGGCCCCGCCGGCATGGGCCTTGATGGAGCGAAATTTGATCGCACTAATGGAGGAGTCGGGTCGCCTGTTCGCCCGGCAGTACTTTGAGCGCGGCGGCGGCACCTTGTTGGCCGAGGATGTCGATGATCTCTACGAACAGCTATACAACTTTGGCCTGTTCTACGCGATTGGCGCGGCCGACGATTTACTCGACCTCCACTTCCGCAACTGGAACGCAGTCACCCGCATCAGCGACGAGCGCATCAATCACCGCACGCGCTACAACGACCATAAGAAGGTCTTCCGGCCGTCCATCCACAACGAATTTTGGAACCTCGAACAAGCCATGGAGTGGCACCACTTGGGCGAGGGCAATATGGCCTTTTACGACTTTGGGGTGGCCGACCCCACGGTATCGGAAAACATGCGGCGGTCGCGGAGCTTTGCGGCCATGTTCATCGGCGAGGATCCCCAAGCCCCCAACTGGGATCCCCAATACCGCATCCTGCGCTCGCCCTTCCATTCGAGCCAGGGCCCCAAGCTCCACGCGGACGCGGAATACGCCAACACCATGCTGCTGGCCGGGCGCGGTCTGGGGGGCCAGGCCAACTACTACGGAGTGCGCGCCAGTCTGTATCCCATCGTCAAAAACTTGGAGACTCGCTGGTTTGAAAATCCAGCGCGGCGCAAGCAGATCGTCGATCTGTTCGACCGCCTCGTCTTGCAGTGCGACACGCCCAACAGCTTGGCGGCCACCGCGCTGGTGGCCAATGCCTATCTGTACACCGGCGACAACAAGTACAAACAGTGGGTCCTCGACTACACAGAAGCGTGGATGGAGCGCACGGAGAAAAACGGTGGTATCTGCCCGGACAATGTCGATGCCAAAGGCGTCATCGGTGGGGGACGCGAGGGCGTGTGGTGGGGCGGCCAGTACGGCTGGAACCACTACCAGGGCTACAACATCATGTTCCACGGCATCAACATCGCGGTCGAATGCGCCCAACTGCTCACCGGCGACAGCGGCTACCTCGATTTTTTGCGCTCGCAAATCAAGCTGCAAGTCGATAACGGCAGGAAGCGTGAGGACGGGCAGTTCCTCGTACCGGTGCGCTACGGGCCGGACGGCTGGGACTGGAATCCGGCGCCGGGGTTGCACGTAAGCGACGGCATTGAGATGCGGGGCTACTGGCTGGAACCCACCCCGCTGCGGGGCCAGGACATCATGCACCTGTACCACGCCTCTATGGCCCGAGAGGACTACGAGCTGATTACCTTGGTGCGCGATGGGGACGTGGAGCGCGACTGGAACGACGTAGGCGCATCCTTGGGCGAGAAAAACTGGGGCAATACCGAATTCGCCCGCTTTCAGTACTACGATGGCAAGAACCCGGGCTGGCCGGAGCAGATTCTGCGGGCAGAGTACCAGCAGGCCTTGGAGACCTACGAGGCCATGCGCGCCGACGAACGCAGTCCCTTGGAGATCATTGCGACTAATCGACTCCCGTCGCAGCCGGTGTTGACCAAGGGCTTGACCCAAGTGGCGTTGGGAGCGCCGCAGTCGGTCTATAACGGCGGCCTGCTGCGCGCTACGGTGCGCTACTTCGACGCCGACCGCCTGCGTCCGGGGCTACCCCTAGACGTGGCTGCCTTGGTGGATGAACTAGGACCGGCCGTGGTCGGCATCCAACTCGTCAACACGTCGCGGCACGAGACGCGCCGCCTCATTGTGCAGGCTGGTGCCTTTGGCGAGCACCGCTTCACGCAGCTCAAATACCGCGCGGCAGGGAAGGATGGCGAGGTTGTAGCTGCTGTAGAAGGGAAGTACTTCTCGGTGGAACTGCCGCCGTCAACGGCGATTCGCGTCGGAGCCGGGTTAGACCGCTTCTGCAATACGCCAAGCTACGCCTTTCCGTGGCACGGCGATGGGATTCCCGTGCCGTTTCCGTCGTGACGACTCCCAACCCATGAAAGGATACCCAGATGGACTCAGGCCTATTTATCTTCCTCGTCATGCTGCTCTGCGCCCTGCCGCTCTATGTCATCGCCTATCTGATCGGGGTTAAGAAACGCGTCGGTTTGATCTCCGGTCTCAACCCAGACCGGGTCGCCGATAAGGACGGGTTGGCTCGCTGGACAGGGCTGATGCTCTTTCTTATGGGAGTAGTGACCGTCCTGATGGGCTTGGGGATCTACCTTATGGGCAAGATTCTGACTATCACGCTCGTCGGTGTCGCGCTGATCTCGGCCCTGAGCATCGCACTCGTCGTCGGTATTCAGAGATACATCGCCTAAAGGAACCCATCATGCAGGAGCAAAAACTAAACGACGAAGTATTCGCAGCGCTCGCCACACGCGGCTACGTCATCGTCCACAACTACCTCCCCGAAGCCCAACGCGCCGCAATGGCCGCTGCCCTCCGCCGCATCCTCAAACCCTGGGATGAAATCGCGGACGATCCGCCCGACGATCGCATCGACTCCTACTATTTCCCCTATCCCGAACAATGCCTCAATCGCGCCATCGTCGACCGCGAAGCCATCGCCTTCGCCCGACGCTGGCTCGGCACCGACCAAATCCACTACCGGCCCGGACTGGGTCTGGTCACCTATCCGGGCCGCAAGGGTAGGACGTTCCACATCGACAATGGCAACAACTCGCTGCTGCCGCCCACCGAATCCGACCATCGCCACAGCCAACTCAACTTCTGGTTCTGTCTCGAAGACGTGGACGAGGATCAGGCCCCGACTCTTTTCGTCGCCGATGGCGACGGCCAGCACCAAGACCCGACCAAAGCCGAGCCAATGGTCGCCCCTGGCGGCTCGGTAGCCATCTTCCACAACTACTCCTGGCACGCCGCCAGCGACTATCGGCGTGCCGACGGCCAGCGCTATATCTGGAAATTCGCCTATGGTCGCGCCGACCACTATTGGGAAGGCGTTGAGCACTACACCCACGTGGGCCGCGACCCGCACTTTTGCGAGTTTATCGCCGGCCTCACTGCCGCTGATCGCCAGTTCTTCCGCTTCCCTCCGCCCGACCACCCCTACTACACCCACCAGACGCTCACCGCCTTGGAAGAGCAGTATCCCGGCTGGAACGCTCGCGGCGAATACCGGCCTCGCGACGGCGAATAAGCCAAGCCTGCACGTGGCACGGCGAGGGGAGTCCCGTGCCGTGCCCGTCGAAATGCAGAAGGATTGTCACGCCTGAAGGCGCGGTGAAGTCACGCCCTTAGGCGCGATGAATCAGGCGTGCAAAATGCAGTTGGTGGTGCCGAAGGGATTGGGGAGGTGCTCCTGACACTGCGGATCATTGTGCCATTCGCCATCGATCACAAAGCGGTATTCGTGCTTACCCAGAGGTAGAGTGACCGAAGTTTTCCACAGGCCCTGGGCGTCTTTTTTTAGCGGCCGGGCCTGTGGGTCCCAATTGTTGAAGGAGGCGGCCAAGTAAACGCTTTCCGCCTGCGGGGCTAAAAGTTTGAAGAGTTTGCGTTTTTTAGAGTTAGTCGTCGACATAGTAGAACCTTTTTCTGTTGGTCAAAGGGGAACAAAATCAAAGAACGTGGATGCTTGGAAAAAGTCAATAAGCCGGCGGTAGCGGGCTTATTTTTTGCTTAGGGCGAGACGTCGGCGGCTGCGGCCCGATCCTGAGCCGAAGTTGGCGTTCGCCGCCTGAGCGAGTGGGACGGGTCGGTGTGTTCCTGCGTCGTCCATCGTCTGCGTAGCCGGTCGCATCTCGGGGTCTGGTATTTGCCCTATACGCTGTCCGACCGGAATGATGCAGGATGGAACGCCGATTTATAGGAGGGTAATCATGACAACAGTCGAGAAAGGTATTGAGCCGCGCGATTTCTGTTGGCTCGTAAGAGGCGCTGGCGCGGGAGGCTTTGCGTTCTTTTAACCGAACCCACATTAATACGGCCTCCCGGAAAGGCTGCTTGACCAACGGCGAGAAGGCCCTTTATACTGCCTATACATCCATCGCGGAGCCAAAGCGGCTAGAGGAGAAGACGCATGGCCATCACAGAAATGCGGTTTAGTCAATTTACAGCTTTTGAAGAGCTTGATTTCATTGCCTCTCCAGGCATCAATGTGCTCGTAGGTGCCAACGGGACCGGTAAGACCCATCTTATGAAGGTCGCCTACGCGGCGTGTGACATCAGCAAGACAAAAGCAGATTTCGCGGAAAAGCTCGTTAGCGTATTCATGCCGTCTTTTAAACACCTCGGCCGACTAGCCAGACGACAGCAAACGAGTTCACATGATCATATCGATTGTCATATCGGGATTTTCCGCGATGATGCCCTGTCGATCCATGCTTACTTCCCCAATCTTGCAATGCATTTCGGCGATGCCGCGATCGCCAGTGCAAAAGAATGGTGCGATCATCCCGTCAAAAGTGTCTATATACCGGTGAAGGAAATGCTCGCGAATGCGCCCGGTTTTCTCTCCCTGTATGCACAGCGCGAAATTCACTTTGAGGAAATTTACGCCGATATTCTTCATCGTGCCTACCTGCCCCCCCCGCGTGATCCGACGGACCATGATCACAGATTGCTTGCGGATTTACAAGAGATAATCGGCGGGGAAGTTACGACCGAGGGCGAAGAGTTCTTCCTCAGCAGCGAGCAAGGGAACCTGGAGTTTATGCTCCTCGCTGAGGGGATGCGCAAGCTCGGACTTCTGTGGAGACTGATCCGGAACGGAACGATGTCCAAAGGTTCTATCCTTTTTTGGGATGAGCCTGAAACAAACCTCAACCCCAAGCTCTTTGGGCCACTTGTCGAAACCCTCCTCGAATTACAGCGCATGGGCGTACAGATTTTTATCGCCACCCACGACTACGTGATCCTCAAGGAGCTGGATTTGCGGATGAATTCGCAGGACCAAATCGCTTTCCACTCGCTCTATCGCGAATTGGAAAACGGTCAGATCGCTTTACATACAACGGAAGCCTATCTGGATATCCATCCAAATGCCATCGCCCAAGCCTTCGATAGCCTGTACGATCGCGAGATTGAGCGCAGTATAAGGGGTGAGGAAGAATGACGATTCTAACGGAAGGCAATCTCCAGATCACATTTCCTCGCGGCGTGAATGTCAGGAAATTCGATGACAAGTCGCATGGGTTATCCTACTGCATGAAGGCTGTGGACTTTATCGTTGAGCTTGAAGATCGGGTGTCTTTCATCGAAATCAAGGATTTCGAGCATCCTCGTGCGCCAAGTGAGAATCGTGAAGCGCTCATTGAAGATTTTCAAAACGAGTGCCTAGATCATGATCTGGTCTATAAATTTCGCGATTCCTTTCTCTACGAGTGGGCATGCAAGAGGGTCGATAAACCAATCGACTACTGGATCCTTATTGCTAGCGAAGCACTGACTAAAGCGCATCTGGGTCCTAGAATCGAAGCCATTAAAAGGAAACTTCCGCTGTCCGAAGCGCTGCCCGAACCTGCAAAAAAGCAGTGGAAACGGAAAATCGTTGCTAAGTGTGGCGTTTTCAATATCTCGACTTGGAATAAGTATTTTCCCGATTATCCTGTAGAGAGGATCTGACGATGAACGTCAGGATGTGGGGCGACAGGAGACGGCGGTATCGAACCTGACATCGCAGGGACGAGGAAGCCTTGGGACACCGAATTAGGGCAGTCCTACTTCGCGGCAGAAGGTTAAAAACGGCAGAACGCGCGTGTTGGTGGTGGCGTTGCCAAAATCTTTTGTGCCGAGGTGGACCTGATAGAACCGTGGAATATCGGTCCGCTCCCTGAAGTAGCGGCAGGCGGGCGCAGCGCTTTGCTCACCGCTTTTGCACTCTACGGCGAATTCCGCCCTGCCATCGCGGAGAACGACGAAGTCCACCTCGCGCTTGTCGGTATCGCGAATGAAGCGCAATTCCATCTCATGCCCTTCGGTGTCCTCGACATAGTGGCAGTACTTCAGCAGGTGGCCAGCCACCATGTTCTCGAATCGGGCACCCCGATCGGCCACGCGCGACCAGTCCCAGAAATACAGCTTCTTCTCCTTGCGGACAGCCCGGACCCGCTTGGCCCCAAACGGCGGAATGCGGTAGCACAGGTACAGCCGCTCAAAGATCGTCAGCCAGCGCTCGACGGTTTCGTACGCCACTTGTAGCAGTTTGCTGAGGCTGTTGACCGAAAGAGGGGAGCCCACGCACGCCGGCAAGTGCGACAGCAGCAGTTCTAGCATGGACACCTCGCGGACATTCTCCAGATCGCGGAGGTCTTCATAGAGGACTCTTGCGGAATGCTCGCGCAGCCACCGACGCTGAAAGCGGACCTCGCCCCTGAGAAAAGGCTCGGGGAAACCGCCAAACCTGAGTAATTGCTCCACGAGCGCATCATTGGGTGACCGCCCGTACTCCATCGCCGTGAACGGATGAAGCCGGTAGTAGTGGTACCGTCCCTGCAAGGAGTCGCCGCCTTTGCGATAGTAATCCAGACGCGCCGAGCCAGTGACGATAAAGGAAACGGCGCTCTTGTTCTTGTCGAACAATCCCTTCATCAGGTTGCGCCAGCGTGCGTACTTGTGAATCTCGTCAAAAATGACGCGGGTCTGACCAGCGGGAAGTCGTTCTGCCAGGACATCCTCGCGATCGGCCAACACATCCCAGTTTAGATAAGCTGGCGACGACTCGTCTTGGCCTCGATCCAGTAGAGATAGTGCGAGGGTCGTTTTGCCAACTTGGCGTGGCCCACCGATGAATACCATCCTGTCCGCAATATCTGCTTCAATACTATTTTTGATATAGCGCTGCTCCATCCCTGCCGACTTTCTCGATTGTTGTGTTATTATTTTAGATTATACTCTAAAATACTCATGAGTATTTCAGAGTCAACAGGAAAACGAGGATATGTAGCCGCTCGGCAGGAATCGGCTCTGGCAACCCGCGAGTGGATAGTTGAGCAGAGGCTGTTTGCAATACATCGCAGATTGCAATATGTACTTACTACTAATCCTACGACCGTGGAGGATTGCTCGTAGACGTGCTTTGTTCAAACGTCTTATTCACTTATCGGAGATGCCAATCGGAGATGCCAATTATGCGGCCTTTGTTTTCGTGGCACCGCAACCATGCAGGATACGGCCATTTGATCGTCCTTTTGGCGGTTGCAGTTTGTTGTCTGTACGGCTGCGCTATAAGCGGCGGCGGTAGAACGCCCAAGGACCTGAACGAAAGGAACATAGCAGTTCTGGTCCTAGCAAGGGATTCCGATCCGTACTCGTGGCGTGGAGCCGAGAGGGCCTTTACCCCACTCACGAATCGGGAGGCCAATGGTTTGGAGTGGAAACTGTTGAAGGAAGCGGAGGGTCTAGGGCTATTTGAACACGTCACGCGCTACGAAGATCCCCTGTCCTACAACCTAAAGCCGGCGTACGAGCTAAATATGTACGGGGCTTGGTTTGCTCGCCATGAGAAGGAGAGCATAATGGCCAAAGAATTTGTCGATGTATCCGTTCCCGCATGGGTAGCGGAAACGAGTAAGCGGGAGATCGTCAGCCAGCGCGGTCTTATGGCGCGCTACGAGCTAAAGGATCGCAGGAGCGGAGAGATTGTAGAAAAATGGTATTCGTTTAGTGCAGCGTCGTTCCCCGAGGAGAAGATGCCTGTCCTAGCGCAGACCTTATTGGAGGAAACACACCGGGCGATCCTGCACTCGGTTGTCGCCGACGATGCGACCGAGGCCGCCCCTGAGGGCGGCGGCATGCCACCACCGCTGCCTGCGGGAAATAGCGAATTCGTCGCGCAAGTGCCAGCGGAGTCGGGGCTTCTTATTGCGGGGCGCAGTACCCATCAGCTCGAACGGGAGTTGGAACGGTTTACCGCCCGAGGGGATGAGCTGCACGACAGTCCCTTTTTCGCTTATTTCGGCACGCTTGATATATCGTATATAAGAGAGCAGACGGCCGATCTCCACCAGTCGCTGGTGTCCGCACTAGTCGAGCAGATTGGCGAGTCGCCCATGCGGCATTTTCCTTGGAGAGGCGACTACAAATTGGTTTTCGACATTACGGCACTCAATTTCTGGCACACTTACGGTGCTGGACCCCAGGCAACTAGCGTCGCCGAAATCAGCGTGTGGTTAATTCGTCTGTCGGAAAGAAGAGTTCTTTTTGAACAGATCCCTCCTCTGAGCGTGTCGGTGCAGAAATCTACTCTGGGCGGTAAGCAGCCTATGGCCCCGCTGTGCCAAGAGGCAGCCGAGAAAATCGCGCAACTGCTGAAGGATTACTTGGCGGCGGGGCACGGCGGAACACCTTGATCAGAGGGCACCTCTTAACGGATCGCGATTGGATAAATGGATCGTCGAACACCCAAGAATCGCTGGCGGATCGTTCCGTTTTTCGTCCTGTCCGCGGCATTGCACTTGTTGTTGCTCTGGATCGTTCCGCCTGGGCGCGACACAGCGGGCCTCAAGGTGCAAGTGTTGCGGCTGCCGCCGCCGGTTCTGGTGATGCCCAAACCCGCTGCCTTCACAGCGGATAGTCCGCGGCTATTGCAGCACCGCCTAGAACGCCTAGAGTTGCCGGCGGGCCCCGAGAGTCCCGATCCGCCCGAATCGATTCCCGAGGTCGTCGGCGTCGGGAAACTGCCCATCATCACGCCCTTTGCCGAGTTGGCGATAGATACTATCGAAGTGGCAGCCAAGGCACGTGAGTTCCAAGCGCCGCCCGTAGAGATGCCAGATCTCAACGAACTGGCGTTGCGCGCTGTGCGCGAGCGAGCGAAACAGGCGGAACAATACGTGCGCTTTCGCGTTGCGGCCGTAACGCCGGGAACTGCTGCATACAAGAGCCGCCAGCGCGCCGAAGAGATCGTAGAGCGGGCTATCGCCGCGATGGGGGGGCGCCGTGCTTTGGCCTCCATTAAGGGGGCTCGGGTTAAAATGTCGATCAAGGCCTGGGATCACCGGACGGGTCGGGAGGTCCTGCAGGTAAAGCCTTATTTACATCCCGTTTCCAACCGGCACTACAAAGGATGGGGCGAAGTTACCGACATCTCCTTAGAGGAAAAAAGGGAGCAGGCCGTTGCCGCCGATAGGGGGGGCGGGATGCGCAACCCAGCCGAGTCGCTGAGCCGCTATTACCGCCTGTTCAATCTGCGGTGGGACTTCCTAACACCCGCAAGCCGTCAATCGCGCCAAATGGGCGAGATGCGCCGCTGGCATTTTATCGACCGTTTTTTCGGCGACGGGGTCGTTTTGCGATACATACAGACGGAACGGTTCCGCGATAGATTGACTGACGTCATCCGGGTGGACGATGCCCTGTACGGAAACTATTACGACGCGCTCTTTTCGCGCAGCACCGGACTGTTGGTAGCCACGCGAGACGGGCTGACCGCTGCCGAACAAAGGGACTATCGCCAGAAGTATCACCGGCGGCCCCCTGTTTGGACGACGACATACGAGGACTACGAGGCCGTCCAAGGAATACTGACGCCGCATCGGATCGAGCGTACAGGGCCGAACTGTCCTAGCTGTCGTATCGTCAATGAGAGGACGGGGCGGAGCGTGAAGGTCATAACCTATACGGAAACGACCTACGACATAAAGGGCGCAGACGATTCGTTGTCTGATGAGGCGGAGACTGCGCGTTGAGGTCGCGGATCATCGCGCCACTGGCCATGGATTACAAAGCGGTATTCGTGCTTGCTCAGAGGCAGAGTGACCGAAGTTTTCCACAAGCCTTGGGCATCTTTTTTTTATCGGCCGGGCACATGGATCCACATCGGTGAGGACGCCAGCGAATACGATGAGGATGCCTTGGACTTCAGCAGTGAAGAAGAGGACGAGAGCGAATGAGTGCCACAGGATTGTATTCAGACATCTATGCACAGCTTCGGGAGTTCGGTGAACTGCTTGACGAGGCGTTGATGGAACTCAAGGCAGGCAGTGGTTTGGGTGACCGGAGCAACGTGGATGAACTTGCCTTGCGCTTCGAGGAGATGGGTGCGCGGGATACTGTCGGCCTGCAGGCGCAGATGCTTCGCGTTGTTCTACAGGAGCGGATGGACAGGGGTCCGGGGTTGGACGAAACTCGGGTGCCGCCTTCGAGACGAGAAGGCAGACGATGAGGTTGTGGCTGAACTGGAGAGGACGGCAGCTATTCTGGAACATGAGAGGGCAGGAGCCTTCGCGAAGATGAGGGGGTAATTTGGCTTTTGCTGCGGATCGGGAGCGCCGGCTTATGTCTATTTCTTCGGCATGAGACTCCTCTACGACCAAAATCTTTCCTACCGATTGGTCGCAGATTGATTGAAACCACTCCCAACGCCATAGCCCTGCGAGAACGCCCATGCGCCTCTGCGACTTTCCGATACTGACCTTCGACACCTACGGAACCCTGATCGACTGGGAGACGGGCATCTGGGATGCGCTGCAACCGCTCTGCGCGCGTATAGCCGATCCACCGACTCGCGAAGCGGCCCTCGCAGCCTTCGCGCAGGTGGAATCCGCCTGCCAAGCGGCCACTCCCGACCTGCTCTACGCCGATCTTCTGGCAGCCACCCACCGCACGCTGGCCCGGAACTGGGGCGTCGAACCCGACGATGCCGAGAGCATCCGCTTCGGCCAGTCGGTCGGGGATTGGCCGGCCTTTGCCGACGCGGCCGAATCGCTCGCCTATCTGAAACGCCACCATCGGCTGATCACCCTCACTAATTGCGACCGCACCAGCTATCGGGGGAGCGCCGCTCGCCTCGGCGATCCTTGGGACGCGGTCCTTACCGCCGAGGAAATAGGTTCATACAAACCGTCGCCAGCCAATTTTGAATTCCTCCTCGCACGGGTGGCCGCGGGCTTCGGCGGCGCTCCCGGCAGCATCCTGCATGTCGCGCAGAGCCTCTTCCACGACCATGTGCCGGCCAAGGCAATCGGACTGACGACGGCATGGATTGACCGGCGTGCAGAGTGTGGCGGCGCGACAGCACCACCACAGAAGGCGGTGGAACCGGATTTCCGTTTTAAAAGCATGGCGGAAATGGTCGCCCAACACCGCGCCGAACGAGCCTGAATCCGCTCCGGGGCGCGTGGACGACAGCGGAATGCGCCGTTTTTTTTCAGAAATCCTTTTGTCGGAGATCGAACCCCTATGAGCACGTCTCTTCACGGTCACATCGCCCTAGTAACCGGCGCGGCTGGCGGCATTGGCCAAGCGATATGCCGCGCCTTGGCCGCCGAGGGCGCTACAGTCGCCCTGCATTACCGCACGCAGAAGGACGCTGCCCACGCGCTCGCCGCCGAGCTGGGCGGGGCTGCCTTTGCGGCCGATATAACCGAGGCGGAGGCTGCGCAATCGCTGGTTGAGCGCGTGGCTGGGGAGTTGGGTGGGTTGGATATTTTGGTCAACAACGCTGGCATCACCATCGGCGGGCAGTTCGTGGCCGATATGGCGCTGGCGGACTGGCACCGGGTGCTCGATGTCAATCTCAATAGCGTCCTCTATATGTGTAAGGCCGCTCTGCCGCTGATGCGGGCGCGAGGCGGCGGCGCGGTCGTCAACATCGCCTCGAATGTGGTCAACACGCTGCCGGGCGGTTCGGCCGCGTATGCGACTACCAAGGCGGGAGTCGTGGCCCTGACGAAGGTGTTGTCCAAAGAGGAAGCCGAGCACGGCATCCGCGTCAATGTGGTGTCGCCGGGGATCATCGACGCGGGGATGGGGCGCGGGGCACTGGCGCGGCGGACGCCGGAAGTGCGGGCCCAGTTTCTCAGCAGTATTCCCATGCGCCGAGCCGGTGGCCCCGAAGAGGTGGCTGCAGTCGTGGTCTTTCTGGTTTCACCGACGGCCAGCTACGTGACAGGGCAGCACATAAGCGTCAATGGCGGCGACCGCACCGAGTCCTACCAGTAGGGTTAGACACCCAGACTAACACCTTCTATATTAGGGACATAGGCCCCTCTGGAGTACAGGCGGGGATCGCTTCTACTAGTCTAAACAACCTTACTTCTAAAAAATTAATGAAGTACTTGCTCACCGGCGGCGGCACGGGTGGTCACGTGTACCCGGCCTTGGCCATTGCCAACGAAATTCGGCAGACGCGGGCAGACGCCGAATTCCTCTACGTGGGTCATCGAGACAAGCTGGATGCTTGGGTCGTGCCCGAGCAGGGGTACCCCATCCGCTTTGTCCGCGCCAGCCCTTTCCCCCGCACGCGCTCCCTTGTGGCCCTGTTGCGATTCGCCTGCACGCTCTTGGTGGGGGTCGTCCAGGGTGGTCTCATCCTCTTGCGCTACCGGCCTCAACTGATCATCGGCACGGGTGGCTACGTCAGCGCGCCGATCCTCTTCGCGCATGGAGCGTTGGCTAAGGTCGGCCTTTCCCGCGCTCGCGTTTTTCTCTACGAGCCGAATGCCCATCCCGGACTTTTGAACCAAGTTGCCGGGCGGCTGGCACAGCGAATTGGTGTAGCGTTTGAGCAGGCGGGCCGCTGGTTCGACGTGAAGCGGGTGGCCGTGGTTGGCTATCCGGTGCGCCGTTCTTTTTTGCATCTCGACCGGCTGGCTGCGCGGGAAAAGTTGGGCATTGCCCAAGGTCGCAAGGTCGTTCTGGCCTTTGGCGGGTCGGGCGGTGCCAAGGCCATCAACGAGGCCGTACTCGAAGCCTTGTCCCAATGGCAAGCGGCCGGGCTGGTGGTCATCCACGTCACCGGTCGCTACAAGGGGCCGGATTACGACGCTGTGGCTGAGACCGAGGCTGCCTTGGCCGCGATGGGGATGAAGGACGAGTCCGACTGGTACCGCCGCCTCGATTACGCGGATCAGATCGCCGATCTGATTGCGGCAGCCGATCTGGTCATTTGTCGGTCGGGCGCGGGTACCCTGACTGAGATGGCGGTTAGCGGGACGCCCACGCTGATTGTGCCGCTGCCCACAGCAGCCGAAGACCATCAGGTGCTGAATGCTCGGGAGATGGAGCGGATCGGGGCCGCTCAGGTGCTCTATCAGGAGGCGTTTTGGGACAACGCCAGCATCCACAGCGGACTGGACGGCAAAAAATTGGCGCAGCAGGTGCTCGCGTTGTGCGCCGACGAAGAGCGCTTGCAGGCTATGGGTGAGGCCGCCAAGACCCTGCCCAAGGCCAACAGCCTCGAACTCATCACAGCCGAACTGGACGGCCTCATCGCCGGGCAGAACCCACCGGCGCTGAGCTTGGAGTTACTCCCGGCCAAAGGCCGCTTGCCGAACGCCCCCAATGCCCTGTTGCGCTGGGTACAAGCGCGGGTCAAGGAGGTAGGGGGTGTAGAGGCGATGGAGCGCAACGAGCTCGCCTATCTGCGCTTTCAAGCCGATCGTCTGCTCACGTCCGAGGGTTGGTGCGAAATCCCGCTGGGGCGGCGCAATGTGGGCGTCAAGCTCGTTGCAGTCTTAAACTACCAAAAGCGGCTGCCCTTGTTGCTGCACATCCTCACCGACCGCACCCCAACTGGGTGGGCGCGCCGTTTTTGCGGTGGCGACTTCCGCCACGGGGGCATTGTGCGCCGCAATGTCGTCGAACACGGCCTGCGCGGCTTGGGGGAGACCGACGCGCAAACCCGGGCCGCGCTGCTGAACGCACTGGCCGCGGATCCCTACTTCGAGGTGCGGGCGTGGTCGGCGCGGGCCCTCGGCGAGTTGTTTGCAGTCGATGACGCGATTGAAAGCACGCTCTTCTCGGCACTCGACGATAGCGCACCGGAAGTGGTCGTCCAAGCCCTGGGTGCCCTCAGAAAAATAAGCCACAATCCCGACCTGCTAGCGCGGCTGCGCCGCTTCTACTTGCACCGGAATTGGCAGATCCGCGAGCAGGTCGTGCTGGTGCTGATCGAATTTTTGCAGCGCGGCGTCTTGGAGCCGGCGCAATTGGAGCGCGATCTCGATCAAGTCTTGATCTCGATGCCTTATTTCAAGCCGGAGTTTCCCCTCGGCACACACCTGCGCGAATTAGCCGATCTCGTGCGCGCCAGCCGGCCCCTGGTGGCTTCGCAGCGATGATCTACTACCTCGGAATCTACCTGCAAGAGGCAGCCGAGGCTCTGTCGTTTTTGCGCTTGGTCGATTCGATCAGCTTTCGCGCGCTCTGCGGCGCGATCACCTCGCTGATCCTCACCATTCTCTGCGGCGGACGGGCCATCCTCTACTTCTACGGTCGGGGGCATCGCGACATGCCTCGCGACTATCTCAACTTTGAAGCCGCCAGCAACCAAGCCAAAACCTACGGCGGCGGTCTAATCGTCGCCGCGATCTTGATCAGCATCGGCCTGTGGTGCAAGCTGCACAGCCTCTTCGTCCTGTTCTGCGTGGGGGCGATTGTCTGGTTTGCCGCGCTCGGCTGGATCGACGACTTCCTCAAGGTGCGCTATCGCTCTAGCGATCGCGGGCTGTCCGAGAAGGCCAAGTTGGCGCTGCAAGTAGCCTTTGGGATGGCGTTTGGCACCGCGTACGTCACCCAAGCCCTCCCAGCGGAGTCGGCTGGCTTGGCGACCCAGCTCTATTTGCCCTTTTTCAAAAATCCGGTCCTCGACCTTTCGTGGGGCTATGTGCCTTTTATCGCCTTCACGGTGACGGCCATCTCCAACTCGGTCAATCTCGCCGACGGGATCGACGGCTTGGCCATTGTGCCGACTTCTTTTGTCGTGGCTGTCTTTGGTGTGTTCGCCTATGTGTCCAGCCACGCCGAGATCTCGGAGTTCCTCATCTTTCCCTTTATGCCAGGCGTGGGGGAAGTCGCGGTGATCTGCTCCATCGTCTTTGGGGCCTGCCTTGGCTTTTTGTGGTTCAATTCCTATCCGGCCAACGTCATCATGGGCGATACCGGGTCCATGGCGCTAGGCGGCTTGTTGGGCACGGTCGCCGTCTTGGTCAAACAGGAGTTCCTCTTCCTAATCGTCGGGGGGATCTTCGTCGGCGAGACCCTGTCGGTGGTAATCCAGGAAAAGATCGGCATCCGGTGGCTGGGGCGGCGCTTTTTCACCCGCTCGCCGATTCACCACCACTTCCAACAGCGCGGCTTGGCTGACACGAAGATCGTCATTCGCTTCTGGATCGTGGCCGGCATCTTGGCGCTGTGCGGCTTGGCGACGCTCAAGATCCGCTAGTTTGCTAAGAGGCCATAGACGCAGAGGATGACGATGGCAGCGCCTAGCAGGAGGGCCGCAGACGCAGGGAGCGGCGCAGGCTGGCGGTGGACTTCGTGCTGATAGCGGCCGTACTCAGCCACCAAGATACTATAGCCGGAAACGAGGGCGGCGATGAGGCCCGCGATGAAACAGGTGAGGACCACGGCATCGGTCGAGAATGCGCGGGCTATGCTAGCAGCATACGCGCCGATGTTGATCAACAGGCGGTACGTCTCCGTCAGCAGGCCGTAGAGCACGAGCCCCACGCATAACGAGCCGACGACCAGCACCGCGAAGATCGACAGCCAGTCGCTTGGAGTAGATAGTGCTAAGATCCCCGTGCCAATGAGCAGGTGGAGCCACATCCCGACATAGGCGTAGAAGAACGGCGCGCGTTTAAACGGCGCGTGCCCCATTAGATAGTGGGCAAAAGCAGTAGACTTGGGCATGGCAATATGCGGTCAAAGATAGGCTGCAGCCCAGGTGCGTCAACGCATAGCCAACCATGGAAATTCTGTCCATTCCCATTGAAAAAGTCAAAGGCGTAGGGGCCAAACGCGCGTCCGCGCTCAAAGATGTAGAGATTCTGACGCTGGGCGATTTGTTGTACTATCTGCCGCGCCGCTACCTCGATCGCACGCAGATTTTGCCCATGGCCCGGGCACCAATCGGCCAAGAGGTGACCCTCATCGGCCAAGTGCGCCAGACGCGCTTCATGCCCGGGCCGCGGCCCCGCTTCGTGATGGTGGTCGCCGACGCGACCGACGATATCACCTGTACCTTTTTTCAGGGGGGGCGCTACTTGCAGCGCAACTTTGCCGTCGGCGATGAGCTGGCCATAAGCGGCAAGGTCGATCTCTTCCAGGGGCGGCGACAGATGGTCCATCCCGAGTACGAATTCATACTCGGGGAGGAGCGGCTCCACACGGGCGTCGTCGTCCCGCTCTATACGACCAGTGCCGACCTGAAGGAGCGCGGCCTGCGCAGCCGGGGGTTCCGCCGCTTGGTAAGCGGGGCGCTGGACGCCTTTGCCGGGCAGATCGAAGACGATCTGCCCGCAGCCTTGCGGCAGCGCTTGGGTCTTGCAGAGTTAGGCGCTAGTCTGCGCCAAGTGCATTTTCCCGCTAGCCTCGCAGAAGCGGAACGCGCACGCCAGCGCTTGGCTTTTGGCGAGCTTTTTGACTTCCAACTGCGCTTGGCGCAGCGGCGCAAAAAAAACCGCGAGCAGGCCGACGGCATTGCCTTTGCGCCCAGCGAAAAACTGGTGTCGGCTCTGTGGGATTCCCTACCGTTTGACCCGACGCGCGCCCAGCGCCGGGTCGTCGCTGAGATCGCCGCGCAGATGCAGCGCCCCCAAGTTATGAATCGCCTCGTCCAAGGCGACGTGGGCTCGGGCAAGACCTTGGTCGGCTTGAGCGCGATACTGATGGCCGTGGAGAACGGCTACCAAGCGGCGATGATGGCCCCGACCGAGATCCTCGCCGAGCAGCATTTTTTCAACATCCAAGCACTCGTCGAGCCTCTCGGCCTGACTGTGATCTTCCTCAAGGGCGGCCAGCGCAAGGCCCTCCGGCAGGAGCTGTTGACGGCCATTGAAAGCGGCGCGGCCCACATTGCGGTGGGCACCCACGCGCTGATACAGGAGCAAGTGCAATTTGCTCGTTTAGGGCTGGCGGTCATTGACGAGCAGCATCGCTTTGGGGTCGTGCAGCGCGGCGCGCTCTACAAGAAGGGCGCGAAACCCGATTTGCTCGTGATGACGGCTACGCCCATCCCGCGCACCTTGGCCCTGACCCTGTACGGCGAGCTGGACGTGTCGGTCATCGACGAACTGCCCCCGGGGCGCAAGCCGGTCCGCACGGCCCTGCGCGGCAGCGAGCGCCGCGAGGCGATCTTCGAGTTTGCCGGTGATCAGGTGCGCCAGGGGCGGCAAGTGTACGTGGTCTATCCGCTGATCGAAGAGTCGGAAAAGGCGGATTACAAATCCGCGGTCGAAGCCTACGACGAGCTGCGCCACGGCCCATTGGCCGAATTCGCGGTAGCCTTGCTGCACGGGCGCATGGCAGCCGAAGAAAAGACCGCGGTCATGGAGGATTTTAAGCAGAACCGGGTCCAAGTCTTGGTCTGCACCACGGTCGTCGAGGTCGGCGTGGATGTGCCCAATGCCACGGTGATGATTATCGAACACGCCGAGCGCTTCGGCTTGGCACAATTGCACCAGTTGCGCGGTCGCGTGGGGCGCGGTGGCGAGCAGTCGTTTTGCATCCTCATCAGCTATGCCCACGCCGGGGCCGAGTTGGCGGATTCGCGCGAGCGGCTCCAGACCATGGAGCGCACCCAAGACGGATTTGAGATCGCGGAAAAGGATTTACAACTGCGCGGCCCCGGCGAGTTCTTCGGCGTACGCCAGGCCGGGATGCCCACATTTAAGGCGGCGAATTTGCTCGCCGACGGGGACTTACTGCAAAGCGCGCGCGAAGAAGCCATACGAATTGTAGCCAGCGAATAGGACATACTATGAAAAGCGAAAGCCTCATTCCGCCCGCGGATTTCGTCGGGCTCGACGCGGTGACTCATCTCTGTACGGGGGGCGAAGCTCCTTGGCTAAAAGGGCAGAGCGCGGTGTACGCGGAATTCGCGCAGCAAAAAAGCAGCGGCGACCGCGGCCGGCGCGCCATCTACGCCCGCGGCGACCGCTGCCGCCAGCGCATGGGGCAGCTATGGGGCGTTCCGGCCGAGCGGATCGCCTTTGTGCCCTCGGCCGCCGAGGGCATGGCTTGGTTGGCGCGGGGTTTGGACTGGCGGCCGGGCGACAACGTGGTCACTACCAACTTGGAATTTCCCTCGGTGGCGTACAATTGGCGCAATGTGCGCCAGCAAGGGGTCGAACTGCGGCTGGTGCCGCACCGCGACTGGTTGGTGCGGGAGGAAGATCTGTTGGCGGCCGTCGATGAGCGCACTCAGGTTTTAGCCGTGAGTCAAGTCAGCTTCTACACGGGGCAAAATCTAGATGTCGAACAGCTTGCGGCCGGACTTGCCGGGCGCGACGCGCTCTTGGCGGTTGATGCAACCCATGCCGCGGGTGCGGTCGCCGTACCGGCGGCGTGTACCGACTTGTGCGTCAGTTCGTGCTACAAATGGCTGTTGGCGACCCACGGGGTTGCGCCGTGTTATCTGAGCCAACGGGCCGAGGCGCAAGTGCGCTCCACGGCCTTTGGCTGGCGCAACTTGGCGGTGTGGCCGGCGCAAGGGGCTGTGCGCGCACCGGACGCCGACGAAAAGCCGATGCCCGATAAAATGGAGCCGGGCAATCCGGCCATGGTGGCGGTGCTCTACCTCGACTACGCCTTGGGGCGGCTGTTGGATGTGGGGATTGAGCGGATAGAAGAGCACAACCGCGACTTGTCCGAACAAATCAGCGCCGGGCTGGCGCGTCTCGGGCGACAGGTCATTTCGCCGAGTGCGCGGCCGCAGCGCTCGGGCAATACCTGCTTTGCGGACGACGACGCGCATCGGCTGTGCGAGGTCCTTGCCGATCGGGGGGTGTTGGTATGGGGGGAATACGGGCGGGTGCGGGTTTCGGGGCATTTGTACAACAATAGCGACGATGCGGAGCGGTTTTTGGCGGTCTTGGGCGAGTTGGTGTAGGGAGATGAGGGCGGGACATCTTGGTCCCAAGGATATGGAGGTTTGAACGACGCACAAACGCTGAATAAGTTTATCGAAGCCAGCTACACAACAAGATCGAGTCAAGCGCCGCCTAAGCCCTCTCTTACAACGGCCTAGTGCAGAACTGGCCCGAAATCCCCCGGTTGGTAGCGGCAGAAGGTGCTGGATGAGCAGGGTGGGCTATTCGGAGAGATAGGATCAACCTTAAGGAGTGAAGATATGCCTAGGAATGAGAGCGACATCGAATTTATCGCACCGTCAGAGCTTAAGTTCGACATGAAGAATCCTCGATTTCTCGACAGCGGATTTGCGACGGAGGATGAGGTCGTGGAATACTTGGTAGATCAAGTAGATGTCGACGAGCTCTTGCAGTCGATTCGATCCACAGGATACGTCGACTTCGAGCCCGTAGTTGTGTTGCGCAATAAGAATGTTGTTCTCGAAGGAAATCGACGACTAGCAGCATTGCGTTTGCTGAGTGATGAAAACCTCAGGCGAAGGTTGAAAGTTACCCTCCCTGACGTTTCGGAGCCGAAGCCGCTTCCCGACGAGATTCGCGTAAAGTGGGTCAAAGACAGGAAAGACGCCCGAGCCTTTGTTGGTTTCAAGCACATCAACGGCCCATTCAAATGGGATGCGCTTGCTAAGGCAAAATTCGCGGCGGAGTGGTTTGAAGAGGGTGGGGCCGTCGAGACGATCAGCCGTACGCTCGGCGACAACCACAATACTGTCCGCCGAATCGTCAATGGCTGGTATGCCTTGAAGCAAGCTACCGAAGATGGTTTCGAAAGAGAACGTCGTTCCAAGAAGCGCTTCGCATTTTCCCATCTGTACACGGCACTTACCCGTGCATCGGTAAGGGAATTCCTAGGGTTGACCCCGGAGGATCTCCCGGCTCCGCCAAAGGAAAACCCGATTGCCCCGGAGAATCGCGAAAAGTTGCAGACACTGATGTCCTGGCTCTATGGTCAGGAACAGCGGAACGAGCCGACTCTGATTCAGAGCCAGAATCCTGATTTGAATCGTCTTAGTGAAGTGCTCGGAAATCCCGAAGCGCGACGGATGCTGATTGCCCAGCGCAACTTGCAAGTTGCCTTCGAGCGTATCGAACCCCCATCCTCGAGATTCGAAGATGCTCTGATGAAGGCGGCCAAGCAGTGCGAGGACGCGATGGCCCTTTCTGGAGCTTACGATGGAGACGCGACGCTCCTACGTGTGGCCGAAGGGATAGACAGAACAACTCATAGTCTGGTCGTCGTTATGCGAGATAAATCGCGCGAGGAGGACCAGCAATGATGACGGCGTCTATCCTGTCCCCAGGAACGGACGATACCCGGAGTACCCAGGCTGATTGGGCGGAGCTACAGGCTCTCCTATCCACTCGTGGGACATGGACATCAGGAGACCTCTACGGATTGCTAGACTTCCTTGAAGACACTGCCGCAAACTCATCTTCTATTGATGAAGAAACAGGGGAAGAGCTCGATGAGTCTATTCTCGAAAGTCAACGGGATAGACTCGTCGACGTCGTATTTGACGAACTACAGTATAGAGAACGAATTCTCGGCAAATCATACCCTTTCTCCATTAATACAGACCATCTCCGAATCGAACGAGTGCCTGATGTTTCTTCTGTTCCCGGACGCACTGTTTACGTCTTCTGTCTCCTCGTATCCGCTATTCGTGAGAAAAAGATTCAATCTCCCGACTTGACGAAGATTGTCCGGTGCAGAATACCCAACTTGTTTCAAATTTGTGCTTGCCTTGCGGCGGGCGGCTATATCGCCGGAGATGTAGCTTCATTCGGATTTCCACGTCTAGAAGGCACAGATTTTCTTTCCGCACTTCGTGATACATACCGGAGGTTCGGGGCTGGCACAGTTAAAACGGCCATACCGTCAGGTTTTCCGGCTTCGACAAAGGACGGTGGAATTGACGTCATCGCATGGAAGCATCATCCCGACCGCATGCCTGGGAAGATCTACCTTCTCGGCCAATGCGCATCAGGACGTAACTGGAAGGGAAAGTCCGTCCTTGAGTATATTCAGCAGTTTCATGGTTGGTTCAGTGAGCTACCCGCCACCCACTATGTGCCATCGATGTTCATTCCTTTCACGCTGCATCGGGACTTGACTGATGATCCAGATGTCTCGTTCGACGAGACGCTGAAGAACAGATTTCTTTATGAAGAGAGGAGATATGGTATCGTCTTTGACCGCTGCCGAGTGGCCTATTTCGCCGACACCTGTCTGCGTACGGATGATGAAACAACACGTTTGGTTGACGGTCGTGACCAGTTCAGCGAAGTTGAGACGTGGGTAAATGATACATGTGAAATCCTAGGTTGACGGAGTTGGCATGAGACACCCATTGCATTCTATATGTCCATACTTCGCCGTGTTCCCCGAGGATTTCGTCGCTAAGCAGATTTACGCCTACACGCAGCCAGGCGACACCGTTTTCGACCCTTTCAGTGGCCGCGGAACGACTGTGTTCGAGAGTCTTCTGAATGGACGTCCGGCAGCAGGAGTAGACATCAATCCAGTCGCGGCGTGTATATCTGGTGCTAAAGCAGACCCGCCTATACTAGCCTCGGTAGGAAGAAGGCTTATATCACTCGAAAGTCTACAGAAGGAAGCGGGTGATTTTGAGGCCCCACGGGACGATTTCTTTTCTGCTTGTTTTCACCCACGGACATTCCAACAACTGCTATTCCTGCGGGAGCAACTCGATTGGTCGCACTCCCGTGTTGATCGCTTCATTGCTGCCGTATTGCTTGGCTGTCTTCACGGAGAGTCCCACAAGTCTCGAAACTGTATCAGTAATCGAATGCCGCGAACGATCAGTACGAATCCAGACTATTCCGTGCGTTGGTGGACAGAGAACGGATATACGGCACCGGAAAGAGACATATTTGAGGTGTTAAAACGTGTCGCGGCCTACCGGCTGGGACATTCCTTACCGAAGCTACGCGGTTCGGTGAGATGTTGTGATGCTCGTAGGGCATCACGTAGCTTCCGTAAACTCCGCAGATCGGTTTCCCTCATAGTCACTTCTCCACCATATCTTAACACGACCCATTATGCCGAGGACCAGTGGCTTAGATTGTGGTTCTTAGGTGGCCCTGAACGCCCTACGGCCAAGGCGGCAAGAGATGATCGATATAGAAGCCCAGAACAATATTGGCGCTTTCTGGCTGAGAGTTGGTCGGGGTGCGCAGACCTACTGAAAGAGGATGCCGTGATCGTGGTTCGGATTGGTGGTACTAGCTTGGGCAAGGACGATCTGCTTGATGGTCTCAGAGAATCTCTTAGGACTGGTCTAACTAACTTCGATGTCTATGATATGGGTACCAGCGTAACTACGGAAATCAAGAATCGTCAGACGAATGCCTTTAGGCCTGGCACAACGAAGAAACGATATGAGCACGACTCCAAATTTACCCTCCGGCGATAGGTCTTGCGATGTCGATTTGGCATGGCATCCTTGCAGACAGATTGCCGAAATCCGCAAGTCAACAATAGGAGCCGAGATGAGGGATACGAATCTAACTCACCGCATCCGGCTCCATGAGGACTCGACGTTGGAACTCAAACGGCTCTCGCCGTCCGCGTCCGGCCACCGCTTCGACGAATCAGTTGTTCCCCGTACCTCGCCAGAGCACCTCGATGAGGAACTGACGCGCCGGTTCCTCCGCGAAGACGCCGAGCTGACCGAGGACACTTTGCACAAGCTCCGCATAGTCGCTGCCGACGAGGAAGACGTCGTGCGCCTCACTCTCGCCGGCGTTCTACTGTGTACGCGGGAGCCGCAACAATGGATGCCCCACGCATACGTACAAGCCGTCAGCTATGCAGGGGAGCGGACGGATGTCAACTATCAGACCGATGCCCGCGATATTGAAGGACCACTCGACGAGCAGGTTGCGGAAGCGTTGCACTTTGTGCGGCGGAATATGCTAGTGCGAGCGACCAAAATAACGGCCCGGGTCGATCTTCCGCAGTTCAGCGAGCGGGCCGTGTTTGAGGCACTCGTCAACGCCGTGGCGCATCGGGACTATTCAATGGGGGTTCTCGGGTGCGTCTGCATCTGTTCGGAGATCGCCTTGAGCTATACGTCCCCGGTGCCTTGGCGAACACGCTCTCGCCGGACAGCCTGCATCTGCGGCAATCCAACCGCAATGAACTTATAGTGTGATGTTACGCAGCCTTTAGCTGCTGTAATTCGTCAAAGGCGTGTCGAATGGCCTTGAGATAGAGTTTTGATCGGAGGGCAAACGGATTCATCCGATGCTTGATGCGCAGCCACTCTAGCGAGAAGGCCGCATAGATGGCCATAAAGACGTGATTGCTTTGGGTACGGACCCGTTTGGTCGGCGACTTGGCCAACGCGGCATGGGACTTGAGCGTTTTGTGAAAGACTTCGACTTTCCATCTTTTTTGATAGATCATCTCAAGGGCGTCTCCGTGTTGGTCGAGATCACTACAGGCCAGATACAAAAGGCCGGTGGAATCGTCTTTGTTTGTAAAGACTCGCCGATGCAGCAAGACTGGAAAAGGGAGTCCTTTGATCCAGGCGGTTACCGGCGTGGGGTCTGACCAGTCTAGCGTATCGATACGCACGAAGCGGCCGTGGGCTTTGTCTTGGGGGCTCAAGGCGACCGTCCGGTTGGATTTGAGGGCGACGATAAAGTGTTTCTTCAGGTCTTGGCGGATAAACAACAGGTTTTCCTTGGCCGCAAACCAACTATCGGCCAAGACATAGCGGTAGCTCAAGCGATTCTGTTGGCAGGTGCGTAGCATCTGCCGCAGCAACTGATTTTTGGTCACCTCGCTTTTGCGTTTGACTCGCCGCGTTTGCCGATCGCAAAACAGGATCGGTTTACGCACTAACTCATAGGCCACCGGCACACTGACATCGCCGGCCTGATAGATACAATTGAGCAGATTCAAGCCTTTGACGGAGCGGTTCTTACTATGATCGAAGTGCCAACAGATCAACTCATTTTCATCCGTGTGCGGCTTTTCCTGAATCGTATCATCGAAAATGAGCACCCCGTCTTCACGCTCGATGGTGCGCACCACGGATTTGACTTGATGCCAGAGCTCTTTCGACGTGTAGTCGGCTTGGGACAAAAACCGCGTCACTTGGTCGTGGCTGATTTGGCCATCTAACAAAGACGAAAGGCCGGTGGCGGTCGTCGCGCCAAAAGAACTCAACAGATAGTCACTATAGAGGTCTAACAGTTTTTTATCCATGACAGAAAAGATAAACCAAAGCCTAGCGGCTGCGTAACATCACTTATAGTGTCTCTGTTGGCGCGTTGTCGCGCACCCGCTGATCTTGGACGGACGCACTTGATGGACCGGCGCGGCGATGGCGTGCCGATTATCCGCGCAGAGTGCCAGCAGCTTGCGGGCCGTCTCCCCGAGTACAGCCTAATTGACGATAGCGAGTTGCGGTTGGTGATTTGGGCGGCGACGTAGCCCAATCAAGCGCCAAAAAACTCTCCGTAAAGCGAGCGCACGGCTGCGGGAATGTCTGCGGCCTTGATGCCGAACATCATGCTGACCTCGCTCGACCCCTGATTGATCATCTCTAGGTTGACGCTGGCGCGGGAAAAGGCACTGCAAGCGCGGGCGGCCAAGCCGATGGTGTGGTGCATGCCCTCGCCGACGATCATCGCCAAGGCGAGGCCGCGGGCGACCGACAACTCATCTACTTCTAGCTCGGTGCGAATCCGGCGCAGAACCCGCTCTTCGGCTGCGTGGTTGAAATACGACTCGCGCACGATCACCGACATATTGTCAATGCCCGATGGCGTGTGCTCAAAGGAGATCCCCTCGTCCTCAAAAATGGCCAGCAAGCGGCGGCCAAAACCCACTTCGCGGTTCATCAGGTACTTGCTGATGTACACGCTGCAAAACCCGTCGGTGGCGGCGATGCCGACGACTGGATGGTCGCCGACCGCGCGCTCGGGGACGATGCGGGTGCCGGGTGCCTGCGGGTTGTCGGTGTTTTTGACGACGACCGGAATCCCGGCGTGGAACACGGGTTCGAGGGCCTCGTCGTGAAACACGGAAAACCCCGCGTAGGACAGCTCGCGCATCTCGCGGTAGGTAATCTCAGTAACGGCGACCGGGTTGGCTACGAGCGCGGGATTGGCTGCAAAGACCGAGTCCACGTCCGTGAAGTTTTCGTACACAGCCGCATCGACGGCCGCGGCGAGGATCGCGCCGGTTATGTCCGAGCCACCGCGTGAGAAGGTGACGACTCGGCCCGTGGGTGAATAGCCAAAAAATCCGGGAAAGATGGTGATGCCCGGACGGTCTTTGAGCTGGCGCAGCTTGCCGTAGGAAGCCTGCAAGACGCGGGCGTTGCCCGGCTCTTCCGAGAGAATTAGGCCACCCTCGCCTGGGTCGAGATAGTGAGCTTCGGCCCCGCTGTGACGCAGGTATTCGGCGACTAGGCGGGCGCAGTTGTCCTCGCCGCCGGCCTTCATGGCATCCGTGTAGAGCGCTTCGTCGCTCGTGCTCATGGCCAGCCGCCGCTCAAAGTCGGCGACAATGGGCGCGAGCACTGTGTCCGGCAAGCCGAGGTCGCCGACGATGGCGGCATAGCGATCGATGACGCGCGTCAGCGCGGTGTGGCCGTCTTGGTTGGTTAGCTGGGCGCGGACTACCTCGATGAGGAGATCGGTGACTTTGGCGTCCGCCCGGTCGCGCTTGCCCGGGGCCGAGACCACGACGAGCCGGCGCGCTGGATCAGCAGTGACAATGGCGCAGATTTTCTCTATTTGCTCGGCTGACGCGAGGGAGGTGCCGCCGAATTTAGCTACTTTCATTGCGTTCCTTTGCGAATACAGGTTTGCCTCATAAAAAATGCACGAATTACCGTTTTTACAAATTTGTCTTGAGGGAGCTTTATGATTACCTTAAGACGCTTATCACTGAATGATAAGATGCCGCCGCGCCAGCGGCCCCTATCCCACGCAAAGGTCCACGATGAAAGCAGTGCGTTTCCACCAGTGCGGAGGCCCTGAGGTCCTCACCTATGAGGACGTGCCCGCGCCCACAGCCGGGCCGGGCGAAGCCGTAGTCGAAATCAAAGCCATCGGTTTAAATTATATCGATACCTATCACCGCGAAGGGCTGTACCCAGTCGAGTTGCCCTGCATCCCCGGCATGGAAGCTGCCGGAGTCGTCGCTCGCGTCGGCGAGGGCGTAGAGGGGGTGCAAGCGGGTGATCGCGTGGCCTATGCTGGGGCGATGGGGTCGTATGCCGCAGAGGCCGCCGTGCCCGCCGACCGCTTGGTCCCTCTGCCTGACACAGCCTCCTATAAGGTGGGAGCCGCCGCTTTGCTACAAGGCATGACGGCGCATTACCTCGCCCATGGGTCCTATCGGCTGGGCCGCGGAGACACGGCCCTGATCCACGCCGGAGCTGGCGGTGTGGGGCTGCTCCTGATTCAGATGGCCAAGCGGTGTGGAACGCGGGTGTTTTGCACAGTCTCGACTGAGGAAAAGGAGCAGTTGGCGCGGGGCGCTGGGGCCGATGAAGTTATCCGCTATACCGAGCGCGATTTTGAACAGGACGTCATGGCACTCACCGAGGGGCGCGGGGTCGATGTGGTGTACGATTCCGTGGGACAAGCGACCTTTGACAAGAGCTTGAACGTACTCAGGCCCTTGGGCTACTTGGTGTTGTTCGGTCAGTCGAGCGGCCCGGTCCCACCCTTTGACCCCGGCATCCTCAGCACCAAGGGATCGCTCTTTTTGACCCGGCCGACCATGCTGCACTATATCCAGACCCGCGAGGAGCTATTGGAACGCGCCAGCGCGGTGTTGGAATGGATCGCCAGCGGCGAGTTGGCGCTGCGCATCAGCGCTCAGTTCGCCTTGTCGGACGCAGCTGAAGCCCACCGCGCCTTGCAGGGGCGCAAGACGACCGGCAAGGTCGTCCTCATACCGAATTGAAGTAGCGAAGGAGGTAGGCGATGGCAGAGGCAGATTCAAAGGACGAACTAACCCCGGTCGTAGATCGCGCTGCACAAGATGCAGACTTTGCTCAGATGCTCGACGCCGAAGGGGCACCACCGGCCCCAGCCACCAATGAGGTCTCAGTCGGCGACGAGATCAGCGGTGTGATCGTCAAGATCGAGGACGAGAACAGCTTTGTCGAGTACGGCAGTCGGGACGAGGCCATAATTCGCACCAGCGAGCTCAAAGGCCCCGATGGGGAAGTGCGCTACAAGGTCGGCGACCCAATCGCGGCGTTTGTCGTGGCAGTCGGGGACGAGGTCCAGATCAGTCGCGGGTTGAGTCGCCAAGACGCCCAGGCCGACTTGCTCTATCAAGCATACAAGGCCGGGCTGCCAGTCGAGGGTCGGGTTGACGCGGTCAATAAGGGAGGGTTGGGCGTGACCATCGAGGGCGATGTGCGCGGTTTTTGCCCGATTTCGCACGTCGATACTCAGTACGTGGAAAACGCCGAAGAGTACCGCGGCCAGACCCTGACCTTTAAGATTATCGAGTTCCGCCACCAGGGCCGCGTTATCGTCCTGTCGCGCCGGGCCTTGCTCGAAGTCGAGCAGGACAAGGCCGCCGGCTTGGTGCGCAGCCAGCTCAAGAAGGGCGCGCAACTGGCGGGCAAGGTGACGCGGCTGGAGGATTTTGGCGCGTTTGTCGATTTAGGTTCCGGGGTGGAGGGCTTGGTCCACGTCTCGGAAATCAGTCATCGGCGCGTCGGCCATCCCGAGGAGGTGCTCGCGGTGGGGCAGCAGATCCAAGTCGAGGTGTTGCGCACCAAGGACTTGGGCAAGCGGCGCAAGGAGCGGATATCGCTTTCGATCAAGGCGCTGGAAAAGGATCCTTGGGAAGAGATAAAAGAGCAGTTCGCAGTCGGCACGGTCGTCACGGGCAAGGTCGATGGGCTGGAGGATTTTGGCGCGTTCGTCGAGCTGGCCGAAGGCGTGCGTGGACTGGTGCACGTCTCGGAGATCGCCGACCGCCGCATCAGCTACCCGCGCGAGGTCCTCTCGCTCGAGGAAGAGGTCAAGGTGGTGGTGCTCGAAGTGGATGTCCGCCGCCAGCGGTTGCGCCTGTCGATTTCCCAGGTCGATGCTCTCGAATCCAAGGCCCATCTCGCCGAGTTCCGCCAGCGGCAGCAGCAGGAGCAGGAAGCGGCGCAGGGCAG
Source organism: Candidatus Latescibacterota bacterium (assembly GCA_965217585.1). Taxonomy (GTDB): domain Bacteria; phylum Latescibacterota; class UBA2968; order UBA8231; family UBA8231. The sequence continues at coordinate 6,670,328 of OZ244561.1, read as the reverse complement.
CAGCGCCATGCTCGACGCGCTCCGGCGCGCCAAGCTGACCGATTGAGATGGGGCTGGCCGATGCCATTTTTAACCACCCGCGCCCTGGGTACTACGGGGAGTACGGTGGGGCCTTCATCCCCGAAATTCTACGCACGACCCTCGACGAACTGACCCAAGTTTTTGAGGACGCTCGCCGCGATCCTGCCTTTTGGGCGGAGTTCAAGCAGGTGATGCGGACGTATTCCTGCCGGCCGACTCCGATTACCTTGCTCGAAAACCTCTCCCGCGAGGTCGGCGGGGCGCAGATCTTTCTCAAGCGCGAGGACCTCAACCACACGGGTGCCCACAAAGTCAACAACGTCATGGGCCAGGGCTTGTTGGTGCGCCGCATGGGCAAAAGCCGGGTCATCGCCGAGACCGGTGCCGGCCAGCACGGCGTGGCCACGGCGACGATGGCCGCCCGCTTGGGACTGGAATGCACCATCTACATGGGTGCCGTCGATGTCGAGCGCCAGCGCCCCAATGTGTTCTGGATGGAGCAACTGGGTGCCGAGGTCGTACCCGTGACCGATGGCTCGGCCACGCTCAAGGACGCCATCAACGAGAGCTTGCGCGATTGGGCCTATTCCATGGCCGACACGCACTATGTACTCGGCACGGCTTGCGGCCCGCATCCCTTCCCGCAAATCGTCGCCTATTTCCAGCGGATCATCGGCGAGGAGAGCCGTCAGCAGATGCTGGACTCAGTGGGGTGCCTGCCCGATAGGGTGTACGCCTGCGTCGGCGGCGGCTCCAATGCCACGGGCATATTCTTGGACTTCCTCGACGACGCAGCCGTCGAATTGGTTGGGATCGAGGCTGGGGGCCGGGGGCTGGAGACGGGCGATCATGCGTCGCGCTTGGCTGGCCGCGTCGGCACGCCCGGGGTCGCCCAGGGCTACAAGACCTTCTTCTTCCAGGATGCCGAAGGCCAAATGCGGCACACGCACTCAGTGGCGGCGGGGTTAGACTACATCGGCGTCAGCCCGATTCTCGCCCACTTGGCCGAGGTGGGGCGGGTGCGCATTGAGGCCGCGACCGACCAGGAGGTGATCGAGGCCCTCAAGCGAATGATGCGCAGCGAGGGGATCATCGGCGCACTCGAAAGTACTCACGCCTTGGCCGGTGCCCTGCGCGAAGTGGGCGAAATGACGCCCGACCAAGCCGTGCTGATCGGTCTGTCGGGACGCGGCGACAAGGACATTTTCACGATCGCCAGCGCTCTTGAGGACGAAAACTGGCAGCACTTCCTCGTGGAAAAGGCCGCCCAGTCGTGAATCTGCAAGCCCATATCGAAGAGCGGCTCACAGAGCGCAAGGTTCTGCTAATGACGCATCTGATCGCCGGTTTCCCCTCGCTAGAGGCCAACTGGCGGATGTTGGAGATCATGGCCGAGGTCGAGGTCGATTTGGTCGAATTGCAGATGCCCTTTAGCGAGCCAATCGCCGACGGGCCGACCTTTGCGCGAGCCAACCAGCAGGCCCTCGAAAGCGGTCTTACCCTCGATCAGTACTTCGACCTAATGCAGCGCGCGACCACGGCTTTTCCCTTTCCGCATCTGATGATGGGCTACTACAACACGGCGTTTCGCTTGGGGCACGGCCCGTTCTGCCGCCGCTTGGCAGCAAGCGGGGCCTGCGGCTTTATCCTGCCCGACTTGCCGGTCGAAGAATACGGCGACCTGTGGGCGGCAAGCGCGGAGTGCGAGCAAACACCGATTGTACTGATGACCCCGACCAACACCGAGCAGCGGCTGCAGCAGATCGGTGCCCAAGCCAAAGGGTTTGTCTATGCGGTGGCGCGCAAGGGCGTAACCGGCCGCCATACTGACTTAGACGATGAACTCTATCGCTTTATCGCGCGTTGTCGCGAGGCGACCGATTTGCCGCTGGGGATCGGCTTCGGCCTCCGCAGCGGGGAAGATTTGCGCCAGCTACAGGGCCAAGCCGAGATCGGCATCGTCGGATCGGTACTACTGGAGATCTGGGAACGGGAAGGGGAGGCGGACTACGCCGCCCTATTGCGCGACTTGGCTACTGGGCGCAACTGAGGCTTCTAACCTCAATCCATGTACAACCCCCCGTTGACGTCGATGGTCTCGCCGGTGATGTGCCGCGCGTCGTCCGAAGCCAGAAAGAGCGCGCAGTTGGCTACGTCTTCGGGCTGGCCGGGGCAGCCGAGGGGGATGGAGGCCTTGAGCTGGTCGTGTTCAGGGGCGGCGGTCATGGCAGTGTCGATGACGCCGGGCGCGATGGCGTTGACGCGGATTTGGGCAGGGGCTAGGGCGCGCGCTAGACCAATGGTTAAGGTCAGGACGCCGGCTTTGGCCGCTGCGTAGGGGGGGCCAGCGGCTAGGCCACCGGTCTTGGCCGCTAGGGAAGTCATGTTGATGATAGCCCCTTGGCGGCGCGCCTTCATATGGGGGATGACCGCTTGGGCACAGAGGAAGGGCCCCTTCATGTTGACATTGACGATGCGGTCCCAGTTCTCTTCGCTGCACGATTCAAAGGTGGTATAGACCAAATAGCCGGCGTTGTTGACAAGGATGTCGAGTTGGCCGAATTGGTCGAGCACGCGACTCGTGCCAGCGAGGACCGAGGCTTTGGACGACACGTCCATTTCCAATCCCAACGCGCCGATCTCGGCGGCCGTGGCGCGGGCAGTGCTTGAGTCGATATCGGCGACGGCCACCCGTGCACCTTCGCGGACAAAGCACTCGGCGATGGCTCGCCCAATGCCCCGGCCGGCGCCGGTGATCAATGCGGTCTTGTGCTGTAGTTTTCCCGTCATTGCTCGTTTCCCCGTTCGCTGTTGACCTGAAGGTTAGACCAGAACATATGCCATTTTGCGCGGCGACCCAATGCGTGCGTGCGGTGGCTCATACTTGCTAAATTGGGGAAAATCTATAAGTATAAGGCCGCTTAGAAGAGCTACGCCGAACTTTAGAAATCGGGAGTTTTCATTTATGAGGAACGTCATTGGAGCCATCCTCGGGGGCGGGCAGGGCACGCGGCTCTTCCCGCTAACTCAGTTGCGCTCCAAGCCGGCCGTGCCGATTGGCGGCAAGTACCGTTTAATCGACATTCCCATCAGCAATTGTCTGCATTCCGGGATCAACCGCATCTTCGCCTTGACCCAATTCAATTCCGCTTCGCTGCACCGCCACATCAGCACGACGTACCGCTTTGATTCCTTTTCCGATGGCTTTGTCGAGATCTTGGCTGCCGAGCAGACCCAAGACAGCGTCGATTGGTACCAGGGTACGGCCGATGCGGTGCGCCAACAGCTCAGGCATTTGCTCTCGCGCCGGGCCGACCAAGTGCTAATCCTGTCGGGCGATCACCTCTATCGCATGGATTACCGAGCCTTTGTCGAAGAACACCGAGCGCGAGGTGCGGACGTGTCGATTGCGGTCAAGCCGGTGACGCGGCAAGCCGCGCCCTCGCTGGGGATCGTGCAGGTAAATGCTCAGGGGCGGATCGTGGATTTTCGCGAGAAGCCGCAAGATGAGGCCGAGCTAGATGCTCTGCGGCTGCCGGCGGCGGCCGACCCGGAGGCGTGCTATATGGCCTCCATGGGCATCTACGTGTTTGAACCCCAAGTCTTGGTCAGCCTACTGATGAGCAGCGATCAGGACGACTTCGGCAAGCACATCATCCCGGGCGCGATCGACAAGATCGGCGTTTTTGCCCACACCTTTGAAGGGTATTGGGAAGACATCGGCACCATTCGCTCTTTTTACGAGGCCAACTTGGCCCTGACGGATCGGCAGCCGTCTTTTGACTTTTACCGGGCGGACGCACCGGTCTATACCCACGCGCGCTTCCTCGCTGGCACGCGGCTGGAGAATTGCCACATTGAGCGCGGGATCATCTGCGAAGGCTCGTCCATACAGTCGGCCCGGATCGAGCGCTCGGTGATCGGGATCCGCTCGATGGTTGGCGCAAATTGCCAGATTGCCAATACCATCGTCATGGGTGCTGACTCGGAAGAATCGCCGGCCGACCGGGTGCGCAATGCCGCCCAAGGAATCCCGGATATGGGGATTGGCGCGAACAGCACGATTACCGGGGCGATCATCGACAAAAATGCGCGCATCGGCGAGCGGGTTTGCATCATCAACAAGGACCGAGGCATCGAGGCCGATGAGACAAATTACTACATCCGCGACGGGATTGTGGTTGTGCCTAAGGACGCGGTGATTCCGTCGGGTACTGTTGTCTAACAAAAACGTGAACAAAAAACGAGGAATGAGAGTCGTATAGAGATGAAGGGAACCATGAATGACACGGACATGAGACAGCTTCCATCGGGAGCGCATTTCTTTAAGTGTGCGCTACAAGTGAATCCGTTTGAATACCTCGCCGCACATGACAAACCCTCGTCGTTTACAAACGAGAGCGAATATAACGCAGCGCTCATTGAGGCCTGCCACGAGCAGCAGATCGACGCAATTGCTGTGACGGATCACTATCGCGTCCGCTCTGCGGCGAGCCTGATTGAGCATTCCAAGGCAGCCGGGATTACGGCGTTTCCCGGCTTCGAGGCGGTGACTAAGGATGGGGTTCATCTGCTCTGTCTGTTTGACCCTAAAACGAACCTCGACGAGTTGGAGCGGATTTTAGGGGATTGTGGAATCCACCGAGAGCACCAAGAGTCGCCCACGGGGCGGTACTATGTCATGGAGTTCCTATCCGAGTCCCAGAGCTGGGGGGCGGTTTGCATCGCCGCCCATGTCGCCTCCGACGGCGGTCTTCTCCGCAAGCTGTCGGGACAATCGCGTATCAACGCTTGGCAATCACCCAACTTGCTGGCCTGTTCTCTGCCCGGTCCAGTCGGCGACTCTCCTGATGATCTGCGACCAATTCTCCAAAACAAAAACGCAGAGTATCGGCGCGATCACCCCGTGGCGGTACTCAATGCGAAAGACGTCAGCGATCCGAGCCACCTAAAGGACCCTGGCACTTCGTGCTGGATCAAGATGTCCGAGGTTACTATTGAAGGCCTGCGCCAAGCCTTCCTCGACCCGGACTCGCGGATTCGTCTGAACAGCGATCCCATGCCGGAAGATCACGCAGAGCTTCTCACCTTGGCGTGGGAAGGTGGATTCTTGGATGGTGCTGCTATCCACTTCAACCCGAACCTGAACGTCCTCATTGGGGGGCGTGGTGCTGGAAAATCCACGATCATTGAAAGCTTGCGCTATGTACTCGGCCTTGATCCCATCGGCGAGGAGGCCCGCAAGGCTTACGAGGGGATCGTGCGTCAGGTGCTGCGGAGCGGGACAAAAATCTCGATCCGTGTACGCTCCTATCGCCCAGCGAAGCGGGAGTACCTGATTGAACGAACCATTCCGAATCCGCCTGTGGTTCGCGACGAGAACGGGCAGATATCGAATCTACTCCCCGAGGAGATTCTTCCCCGTGTCGAAGTGTATGGACAGCACGAGATCTCGGAACTTACCAAGAGTCGTGAGAAGCTAACTCGGCTACTATATCGCTTTGTGGAGCGCGACGAGTCTCTCGACCGGCGCAAGGCTGACTTGCGACGGGAGCTTCGGAAGACGAAACAGGCCATCATGGATGTTCGCTCCGAGCTTCAGCAGATCAACGAGAGACTGTCGACGCTGCCAGGTCTTGAGGAGACGCTCAAGCGATTTCAGGAAGCCGGACTCGAAGAGCGTCTGCGTGAGCAGAGTCTCCTCGTTCGGGAAGAACAGGTGCTCGATTCAATCCCCGAGCGAGTGAAAGCGTTGCGAGAGTGCCTAGAGGTGTTCCGCCAAGAGTTGCCGATTGATCGGGTGTTCTTGTCGCCGAAGGCCCTCGAAGAGCTGCCAAGCAGGGAGATTATCGCCGGGGCGGACAAGGTACTCGAACGCTTGAGCCATGATATAGAGCAGGTGGCGCGACAACTTGAGGAAGCTCTCAAGCGGGCTGATGAAGGAATTGATGAAATTCGCAGCCGTTGGGGCAAGCACAAGCACGAGGTCGAAGCCACTTACAACAAGATACTGCGCGAGCTTCAGAAATCGGCCGTGGATGGGGAGGAGTTCATGCGCCTGCGGCGCGAGATTGAAAGTCTACGTCCGCTGTGCGAGCGCCTGCCCCTGCTCGAACGATTGGAAAAAGAGTCTGTAGAGAGACGGCGTGAGTTACTTGCGGAGTGGGAGGATGTCAAAGCGGAGGAATTCAGGCTCGTGAACCGCGCCGCAAAGGTAGTAAACACTAAACTCAGTGATAGTGTCCATGTCGAAGTAACCGCAGCAGGCAACAGGGAACCGCTCGTCAATCTGCTCAAGGAGAAAATTGGCGGTCGCCTTTCCGAGGCCATTGAAAGGATTAGGGAGGTGCCAGACCTCTCGTTGCCGGAGCTCGTCAATTGGTGCATGACAGGTGCGGAGGAGGTTCAGAAAATCTACGCAATCCCGTCGACTCAGGCAGAGCGTCTCGCCAAAGCCCCGCCTGATGTTCTGATGCAGATTGAGGAGTTGGAGCTGCCACCAACGACGGCGACCCAACTCAACACTGCGCCCGCTGACAAGCCGCCTTCTTGGCAGGCGCTTGAGGATCTGTCGAAAGGTCAAAAGGCCACCGCCGTCCTGCTGTTGTTGCTACTTGAATCCGAGGCTCCCCTAATCGTGGACCAGCCGGAGGACGATCTCGATAACCGATTCATCACCGAGGGCGTGGTGCCCCGGATGCGCGAAGGGAAACGTCGTCGCCAGTTTCTCTTTTCGACTCACAACGCCAACATTCCGGTCTTGGGGGACGCCGAGTTGATTCTCGGGCTGACCGCTGCGGGTGAGGCCGACAAAGGGCAGGCACGCATCGCTCCCGAGTATATAGGCTCAATCGATACGCCTTCAGTGCGAAAGTTGGTTGAGGAGATTCTCGAAGGAGGAGAGGCGGCTTTCAAGCGGCGGCGACTAAAGTATGGATTCTGAGGGTGAGCATGAATAGAACCGAACTAGCAGAATTGATACGCAATGGCGAGAACTCTGGCGTCGAATTCAAGCGGGACGACATACAACCGGAGCAACTGGCCAAAGAGATCGCCGCCCTGCTGAATCTGAAAGGCGGACACATTCTTCTTGGTGTGGAAGACGATTTCACGGTCTCGGGACTGACTCGCGATTCCAAGAAGGCGGAAGAATGGGTTATGGAAATTGCGCGTGTCCATGTTAGACCAGCTACAATGCCCGTTTGGGAAACATTTGCATGGAGCGACGGGAAGATCATAGGTATTGTGTCGCTTCCTGCGGACTCTCCCGACAAGCCCTACAAGGCAAAGCGCGGCTCCGCTTGGGTTACGCAAGTGCGGGCGGGATCGACGACACGCGACGCCAGCGACGAGGAGGAGATGCGGCTGTACATGCAGTCTGGGCGCATTCAGTATGACCGCAAGGTGCTGCCGGGCTCGTCTTTTGAGGACTTTGATTTGCGTAGGTTGGTCAATTACTTTCGCGATATTCGCCAACAGGAACACCCAGCGGAGGATGATCCCGAATCTTGGATAACTTTGCTGGTGAATACGGAACTGATGGTTTGGGATCGAGGGTACGCCATGGGGACTGTTGGCGGCTTGCTGCTCTTCGGCAAGAACCCCAATAGGCATCTGAAACAAGCTGGCATCACTGCTACCGCGTATTCTGGCACCGAGAAAGATTACGACGCGAAGGCCCGAGCCATGCTGCGCGGCCCCGTAGTTTCGCTGTTTACACTGCCGAACGCGGACTTCCTGCGGCCATATCCACCTCTGCCGGAAACGTTCTCGAAAAGTGGGGAAGAGGTGGAAAGTGGGGTCGTTGAACAGGCTATGGAGTTCGTAAAACGCGCTATTGATATAGAGGCGTGGCTCGAAGGCGCAAGGCGCGTTGAACGCTGGGACTACCCACTGCCGGCCATTCGAGAATCGGTTGTCAATGCGGTTGTGCATCGCGATTACACGATAATCGGTACTGATATTGAACTCTCTATCTATGCTGACCGGATCGAGGTCGTTTCGCCTGGGCGGTTGCCGAACTCAGTGACGGTAGAAAAGATGCGCGACGGATGTCGAGCAGCTCGAAACGAGTTGCTCAAAGAGACTATGCGCGACTACCGATATATTGAGGCCAATGAGCTTGGTGTGCCACGAAGGATTGTTCGGGGTATGCAAGAGCACAACGGCACGGATCCCGACCTCATCGAAGAAGAGTACCGCTTCACTGTTCGGTTGTGGAAAGAACCGAGGCCTTCCCCTTGGAACTAGGAGATGATTGTAGGGGCAACGCAGGCGTTGCCCTTGTGTGGGGCGAGTACTAAAAAATGAAAAAGAGGGACGGGTGCAAACCCGTCCCTCTTTTTTTGTCCTGTGTGCAGGTACTATTTGAGCAAAGTCATCTTGCGATGTAGGACCCGGTCGGGACGTCGAAAAGCTGAAACCGACCCTCAATATCGCAGGTTATGCCAATCTGAGTAGAATGAAATATGATAGAGAGGCTGTGTTGAGAAGCGGTTACTCCAAGATTACAATCCGGTACCAAGAGGCCTCGGAGGGAGTATGTCTAGCAAGGATGAAGGGGAGTATTGTCACCATTTCGTAACAATTCTGTAATAATAGCGTCATGTTGCGAGGCCATTATTGTACTCTGGGACAAGAAAAGACACATAAAGACATCGAATGAGGGGGAATTGTAACACAGATGAAAAAAATGACGCTGATCGCAGTGCTGCTTTGCTGCTTGGTCTCCGCAGCCCAAGCGGGCAAGGTCAAGGGCCTTATGTTTGGCGACTACTACTATGTATTGGCTGCCGACGAGGCCGACACCAAGCACTCCCCCAAGCGCAATGCTTTCCGGTTCCGCCGTCTGTACCTCACATACCAGGATGATATCGCCACCGACTTTGCGATTCGCTTTCGCCTCGAGGCCCAGGACGCGGGGTTTGCCCAAGGTGCGAAGATGGAACCCTTCGTCAAGCACGGCTACTTACAGTGGAAGAGGGGGCTAGGCGATGCGGACATATACCTAGGGCTTTCGGGGACGCCGACCTGGGCGGTTGCCGAAAAGGTCTGGGGCTACCGCTCGGTAGCCAAGACCGCGCTCGATTGGAATAAAATCGGCTCTTCGGCCGACTTGGGCGCAGCTCTCAAAGGCGCAGCGGGCCGGCTGAGCTACCACCTGATGGTCGGCAATGGTACCGGACAGGGGCCGGAGGACGACCACGGCAAGAAATTCTATGGTTCGTTGAGTTTCAAGGCTGCGGACCGATTGATATTGGAAGGCTATGCGGACTTTAATGCGCGGCCAGCCGGTCGCAACGAGCGGACCTTCAAGGGCTTCGTCGGCTGGCAGGGAGTGCGGGGCAGTGCGGGGTTAGAGGTCTTCTCGCGTACCAACGAGCTAGCCGGCGAGGACGGCGAGGACCATGTCATCGCCGGGGTCTCGGCCTTCGGCTCGCTGCCGCTAAATGCCGTGTTCAAGGGCTTTGGCCGGTTCGATGTGGGCACCCACGACGCCGAGGATACCACCGATTTGCTCTTCATCGCCGGCCTCGACTACTCCGCAGCTACAGCCGTTCACCTGATGCCCAATGTGCTCATCGAGTCGCCCGCCGGCCGTGCTGCCAACGTCCAAGGACAGCTGACCTTTTTCTACAAATTTTAGCCAGTTCTGTAACTTAGGTTTCATCCGTGAGACACACGGATGTAACATAGATCCTGCAAATTTTACAAAGCGACCATATTTTAAGAATGGTATGGGGAAGGAAAAAATGAAAAAAAAATGGATCGGAGTGGTGCTGATGTGTTGGGTGTTCACTGCTGGCGTCCAAGCGCAGATAATCGCCATAGATGAGCGGATCGCACCCTACGAGAAGGTGCGTGGTCTGTCCGGCAACGCCAGCAGCATTGGCTCGGACACCATGAACAACATGATGGCACTGTGGTTGGAGGCTTTTCGCAAATACTATCCTAACGTCAAGATCCAAATCGAAGGTAAAGGGTCGAGCACGGCACCGCCGGCCCTGATCGAGGGCACAGCCCAGTTCGGGCCGATGTCGCGGCCGATGAAGTCGAGCGAGGAGGACAAATTCGACCGCGCCTTTGGCTATAAGCCAACGCCCTTGCGGGCTGCGCTGGACGCGCTGGCGGTCTTTGTCAACAAGGACAACCCCATCGAGGGCCTGACCCTGCCACAGGTCGATGCGATTTTTTCCAAGACCCGCCGCAGCGAGTTCCCCAATGACATGACCACTTGGGGTCAGTTGGGGCTGGAAGGGGATTGGGCCAAAGCCCGGATCAGCCTCTACGGCCGCAACTCGGCCTCGGGCACCTATGGCTTTTTTAAGAAGCAGGCCCTGTTCAAAGGCGACTATAAAGACGAGGTCAAAGAGCAGCCTGGGTCGGCGTCCGTCGTGCAGGGGATTACCGAGGACCGCTTCGCCATAGGCTACAGCGGCATTGGCTATCTGACCTCTGGCGTGCGCGTCGTGCCGTTGGCCAAGGCCGAGGGACAGGAGTTTAGGCAAGGCTCCATGGAAAACGTACTCAACGGCTCCTATCCCCTCGGTCGCTTCCTATACATTTATATAAACAAGGCCCCCGGCCAAGCCATGGATCCGCTAGTGAGGGAGTTTTGCGCGTTCATTTTCTCCAAAGAGGGTCAAGAAATTGTCGTCAAAGACGGCTACATGCCCGTACCGTTTGAAGTCGCCCAAGCCGAATTGGCCAAATTGGGTATCTAAGAGCGCGAGCAAGTGAGCCAAAAGCCATATAAGCGCGGGATCACGCCGCGAGCACAAGTGATCGACTGGCTGGGTGGTCGCTTCATCTCCTTTGGTGGCATCGGCATTATCGCCGCCGTCTTGGGGATATTCGTCTTCGTCCTCGCCGAGGCTTGGCCGCTGTTCCGCGCCTTGGAGCTAAAAGCAGAAAAGGCGCACCAAGCGGCCGGCCCATTCGCCATTGGACTCGACCCCTATTATCAGACCGCTTATGCGGTCGGTCCCCAAGGGGTGGATTTGTTGCGGTTGGACGATGGCCAAGTCATCAGCCGCGAGCGGCCATCCGAGCTGGCGGGCCGCGAAGTAACGGCCGCACAGCGCGCGCCAAACGACGTTTTGGCACTGGGAACGAACGACGGCCACCTGCTGCTGGCGCAGGTTCGCTTCCGGCTCGATTACAGCAGCGGCCAGCGGCAGGTGGTGCCCCAGTTCGCGGCCGAGCGTCTCGTTCTGGTCGATCTGGCGGGCGAGCCGCTGGTACAGGTGGCCTTTCGGGAGGGGGACGACGGTCGCTCGGCCGCGGCGGCGATTACGGCGAGCGGCCGCTTGGTGGTGATGGTGGCCGAGCAGCAGCTGGGCCTATTGGGGCCGGGCGAGCGCCAAGCAAGGCAGTACGACTTAACGGCCGACCTCGACGGCAAGGCCACGCAGGTACTGCTCGACGGTCGCATTCGCCAAGTGCTCGTGGGTACGGACCGGGGGCAGGTGTACGAGTGGCGGCTGGGCGCAGTGGAGCAAGCACCTGCGTTTGCGGGGCGCATCGCCGTCTCGGAGGTCGCGGTCTCGGCGCTGGCGTACGCTTTGGGCGAGGTTTCGCTGGTCGTCGGCGACGCGGCTGGCCACGTCAGCACTTGGTTTAAGGTCGAGGAAGCTGGGCAGCGGTCGTATCGCAAAATCCACGCCTTTGCTCCCCATGCGGCAGCCGTTACCCACATTGCCGCCTCCGCGCGCAACAAGCAGTTTCTCACCGCCGATGCTGAGGGGGCTATTGCCCTGCACCACCTGACCTCCGAGCAGACGACCTTTCAACAGCCGAGCGACTCCCCGGTGACCGCGTTGGTCTTCGCGCCCAAAGCCGACGGATTTTTGGCCCTCGGCCAAGACGGGTGGTTGCGGCGCTTTACCCTCGACCATCCCCATCCCGAAATCAGCGCGGCCGTGCTATTTGCCCCTATCTGGTACGAGGGCTACGGGGGCCGCGAGTACGTGTGGCAGTCCACCGGCGGCACGGACGAATTCGAGCCGAAGCTCAGCTTGGTGCCGCTGATTTTGGGCACGGTCAAGGGCACGCTCTACGCCATGCTCTTCGCCCTGCCTTTGGCGATTTTAGCAGCGATTTACACGGCCGAATTTGCCTCACCGCGCGTGCAGGGCTTGGTCAAGCCGTCCGTGGAGGTCATGGCCTCGTTGCCGAGTGTCATCTTGGGCTTTCTCGCCGGCTTGTGGCTGGCCCCACTGCTCGAATCGCACTTGTTGGGGACCTTGCTGCTGCTGCCGACTGTGCCGGCCGTGGTCATGGCCGCGGCTTGGGTCTGGCAATACGCTCCAGAGGCTTGGGTGCGTCAGGTGGCGCGGGTGGGGGAAATGTACTTGCTCGGCGCGGTGACCTTGCTGGCCGCTTGGTTGGCGTACGCGCTGGGGCCGGCCTTTGAGGAACTGGCCTTTGACGGGCACTTCCTGCGCTGGCTGCGGCAAGACGCGGGCGTTGGCTACGACCAGCGCAACTGCTTGGTGGTAGGGTTTGCCATGGGCTTTGCGGTCATTCCGCTGGTCTTCACCATCTGCGAGGACGCGCTCTCCAGCGTGCCCAGCCACTTGCGCGCCGGCTCGCTGGCCTTGGGGGCCACGCCTTGGCAAACGGCGATCAAGGTGGTGTTGCCCATGGCCCTGCCGGGCATTTTCTCGGCGGCCATGATCGGCCTCGGTCGCGCCATCGGGGAAACCATGATCGTGCTGATGGCCACGGGCAATACTCCGATCATGGATTGGAACATCTTCAACGGCATGCGCACCATCTCGGCCAATATCGCCGTGGAGCTACCCGAAGCGCCGCACCAAGGCACGCTCTACCGAGTGCTCTTCCTCAGCGGCCTGCTGCTGTTTATGGCCACCTTCTGCATCAACTCGCTGGCCGAAATTGTGCGCCAGCGTTTGCGGGACAAATACAATCGACTGTGATGAAATTCTGGCGTCGGGGCGACCCTTTTATCTGGCTTACGGGCGGGGCATTGGCCCTGTGCTTGGCGATGATCGCCGGCTTGGTGGGGATCATTGTCTATCACGGCGCGGGCGCGTTCTGGCCGCAGAATTTGACCCTGTTGCGCCTCAAAGATGGCCAGCCGATCATGGGCAAATTAGTGGATCGCCAGCCCGTTCCTGGGGCCGCAGGGCGTTATCGGGTGCAACTCAAGGTTGGCAACCGCGATGTGTATGGCCAAGACTTCCGCTGGGTGGATGAAGACGCGATTGCCGAGCGCGAAACGCCAGCCGAGGCCGTGGTCTTTGAGCGGGTTGAGTGGGGCGATATGCACGGTTTTATCACGGCCTTGTACGAGGAGGAGCGGCTGCTGGTAAAAGGGGAGGGGGTCTGGGAGGCCCTGCAGGAACTGATGGACCAAGCCGGCGAGTTGGGCGAGCGCATCCACGCCTTGGAGCGCGGAGAAATCGGCGAGCTCAACCGCGCAATAGAGGACTTGCGCCTGCGAGAGCGGCGCTTGCAACGCGAGAAAAACGACGCGCAACTCGCCGCAAACGAGGAGCGCCGCCAGGCCCTGTGGGCCGAACACGAGACCCTGTCGGGGCGCTTGGACGAGCTACGGGCGCAGCACCAGCGCTGGGAGGTGGAGGTCGCGCTGGCTGGGGGCGCGCCGCGCCGCGTTGCCGTGGCGGCCATCGTCCGCGCCTATCGCCCCAATTCGATGAGCGTCGGGACCAAGGTACAGACCTATCTGTCCAAGGGCTGGGAGTTCGTGGCGGGCGAGCCGCGCGAATCCAACACTGAGGGCGGAATATTCCCCGCGCTCTTTGGCACGGTGATGATGGTAGTGCTGATGAGCTTGGCGGCCGTGCCCTTCGGGATTCTCGCGGCGCTCTACCTGCGCGAGTACGCCCGGCAGGGCTTTTTGGTGCGCCTCGTGCGCATTGCAGTCAACAACTTGGCGGGCGTGCCTTCCATTGTCTTTGGCATGTTCGGGTTGGGCTTCTTCGTGTACGGCATCGGCGGCAGCATTGACCAGCTCTTTTACGCGGATGCCCTGCCGACGCCTACGTATGGCACCGGCGGCATTCTCTGGGCCTCGCTGACCCTCGCCCTGCTGACGGTTCCGGTCGTCATCGTTGCCACTGAGGAGGGCTTGGCTGCGGTGCCACGGGAGATGCGCGAAGGCGCACTGGCTTTGGGGGCGACCAAGTTTCAGATGATTTGGAGCGTGGTGCTGCCCAGTGCTCTACCGGGTATTCTCACCGGGGTCATCTTGGCGACGGCGCGGGGGGCCGGTGAGGTCGCTCCGCTGATGATCACCGGCGTCGTCAAGCTGGCACCGGATTTACCACTCGATGCGTTCGCGCCATTTTTTCACTTGGAGCGCAAGTTTATGCACTTGGGCTTCCACATCTACGACGTGGGCTTCCAGTCGCCCAACGTGGAGGCGGCCCGGCCCATGGTGTACACCACGGCCCTGCTGCTGTTGACCATTGTGTTGTTCTTGAACTTGACGGCGATTGTCGTCCGCAATAAACTGCGCAGGAAATACGCCATGTCGGCCTTTTAGGAGATGCAATGAGCAAGACCCCAGCCCCGACCAATGCAAACCTCATCGTCGAAGTGGAAAACCTGAACATGTTCTACGGCGAGACTCAGGCCCTGCACCACATTGACCTGAGCATTCCCGAGCGCGAGGTGACCGCGTTTATCGGGCCTTCGGGCTGCGGCAAATCGACGCTTTTGCGCTGCCTCAATCGCCTCAACGACCTGATCGAATCCGCGCGCATTGAAGGCGCGGTGCGGGTCAGCGGCCGCGACATTTACGCGCCCGATTGCGATGTGATCGACTTGCGGCGGCGGGTGGGCATGGTGTTCCAAAAGTCCAATCCCTTCCCCAAGTCCATCTACGAGAACGTGGCCTACGGCCTGCGGATCGCTGGGGAAAATCGCCGCTGGATGCTCGACGAGGCCGTGGAGAAGAGCCTGAAGGCCGCCGCGCTGTGGGACGAGGTCAAAGACCGGCTCAAGGACGGGGCTATGGGCCTGTCCGGCGGCCAGCAGCAGCGGCTGTGCATTGCGCGCACTCTTGCCGTCGAGCCAGAGGTGGTGCTGATGGACGAGCCTTGCTCGGCGCTGGACCCGATTGCCACCGCGCGGATCGAGGAGACGATCACCGAGCTGAAGTCCGATTACACCATCATCGTCGTCACGCACAATTTGCAACAGGCGGCGCGGATTTCGACCTATACGGCCTTCTACTATCTAGGCTCCTTGATCGAATTCAGCCAGACCGAAGACATGTTCACCAATCCCCGCAGCAAACAGACCGAAGACTACGTAACCGGCCGCTTCGGCTGAGGCAGAAAGGTGCCATGGAACGAAGATTCGACCAGCAATTAGACGAGCTCAAACAGGACTTATTAAAAATGAGCGGGGCCGTCGAGGAGTCCATTGAGCAGGCCGTGCGCGCCCTCGTGGATCGCGACGACGAGCTAATACAGGTAGTGATTGAAGGCGGAAAGAAAATCGACGATTGGGAAATCGGCGTTGAGGAGACCTGCCTGAAGATGTTTGCGACCCAAGGGCCGATGGCCAGCGACCTGCGGCTGTTGGCCTGCATCCTGAAAATCAACGAAGACCTAGAGCGGATCAACGACCAAGCCGTCAACATCGCCCAGCGCGCTGAGGTGCTCAACAAGCTGCCGCTGCTCAAGCCGCTGATCGACATACCGCGGATGTCCGAATTGGCCCAGGGCATGGTCAAGGATGCCCTCGATGCGTTCGTGCGCCGCGATGTGGACTTGGCCCGCGCCGTCGGTCAGCGCGACGAGGAACTCGACCTGTTGCGCGACCAGATTTTTCGCGAGCTGCTCACGTACATGCACGCGCCGTCGATTGGGCCAGACACCATCGACCGTGGTATATACCTGATCTTGGTGTCGCGGCACCTCGAAAGGATCGGCGATCACGCTTCCAACATCGCCGAGAACGTGGTGTTCCTCGTCGAGGGGCGCATCGTGCGGCACCAAAAAGAAAGCTGGTGGGAGGAAAAAGACTCATGAACGACAAAATCCTAGTCGTCGAGGACGAGCCCGACATCCTCGAGTTGGTCTCGTACCATCTAGAACAATCCGGTTTTGCCGTCGTGCCAGCCGAGGACGAAGAGCAGGCCCTAAGCGCGATTGAGCAAAATCTGGTCGGCCTCGTGGTCTTGGATCTGATGCTGCCGGGCATCGGCGGCTTAGAGGTCTGCCGCCTCCTCAAGCAAAACCCCCGCACCAAGGACATACCGGTCTTGATGCTGACAGCACGCGCCGGAGAGGTCGATCGCATTGTCGGCTTGGAATTGGGTGCGGACGATTACTTGGTCAAGCCCTTTTCCCCGCGCGAGCTCGTCTTGCGCATCCGCGCCATCTTGCGCCGCGTCCAGGGTCGCGGCGAAGCGGAAGCCGCGCAGATCATGGCCGGTCCCTTGGCCATCGACCTAGTGGGATGTCAGGTTCAGCTCGACAGCGACCCCATCGAGCTGACGGCGACCGAGTTCAAGCTCTTGACGACCCTTGCGCAGCGGCGCGGGCGGGTGCAGTCGCGGGAGGAGTTGCTCAAGGTGGTGTGGGGCTACGAGTACATTGGCTATCGCCGCACGGTTGACACGCACATCCGTCGCCTGCGGGAAAAGCTCGGGACGGCAGCCGAGATGGTCGAAACCGTGCGCGGTATGGGCTATCGCTTTCGCAGAGAGGGTCGCTAGGGTGCGCCTCGGGTGGATCTTGCTCCTGAGCAACGCGCTTTTGGTCGTGCTCGTCTGGTGGAGTGGTCACATCGCACTCGCGCTCGTGCTGGCCGCGCTCTGGACTGGCGGCCAAGTCTGGTTCTGGGGCCGCACTGCCCGCCGGCAGGGACAGCGGTTGCGCCAGCTCGACGAAGCGGCCCTCGGCGACCCGGCTTGGGTGGAGGTGTTCCATCCCGAGTTGGCGCGCGCCCTAGAGGACCTCGCCGGGCGCATTCAACAGCGCGTCGATCAGCTAGAGAGCGAAAAGAGCCGCTTAGAGGTCATCCTCGAAAGCATTACCGAGGCCATCTTGGTCATCGACCGCGCTGGCCGGGTGGTGCTGGCCAACAAGGCGCTGGCCAACCTGTTTGGCTTAGAGCCGCCGCTAGAGGGGCTGTTGACCGCCGAGGTCGTGCGTTACGCGGTCATCCAAGACGCGCTGGCCGGGTGTTTGGCCGAAGGTCGGAGCCGGGAAATGGAAGTGGAGCTGACCGGTGCCCCGGAGCGCCATTTGGACATGCAGGTCGCGCCCGTCCTCGAAGGGAGCGAGTGCATCGGCGCGGTAGCGGTCCTCTACGATATTACGCGCCTGCGCCAACTAGAGCGGATGCGCCGCGACTTTGTGGCCAATGTGTCCCACGAGCTGTGTACGCCGTTGACAGCCATTAAGGGCTATGCCGAGATTTTGTCCGATGGCGCGCTCGACGACCGGGCGGCGGCCCGCCGCTTCACCGGCATCATCGAGAATCACGCCGATCGTCTGACCCACTTGCTCGGCGACTTGCTCGACCTGTCGCGGCTGGAGTCCGATCAACTGGAGGCCGAGCTGGTCCCTTGTGAGCTAAAGCCCTTGGTGGATACGTCCGTTGGTTCGGTCAGCCAAGCGGCCGCGCAAAAGCAAATCGCCATTGACTGCGACATTCCGCCGTCTGTCAAGGTGATCTGCGACCCTAAATTGATTGAACACGCCCTCATCAATTTGCTCGACAACGCCGTCAAATACACGCCCGCTGGCGGGAAAGTCCGCGTTGGCACGCGGCCCGTAGAGGGTGCCGATCACCTAACGATTTACGTCGAAGATACCGGCATTGGCATCCCCTCCGAGGATTTGGGCCGGATTTTCGAACGCTTCTACCGGGTTGACAAGGGGCGCTCGCTCGCCCTCGGCGGCACGGGCTTGGGATTGGCCATCGTGCGCCACATTGCCGAGGTCCACGGCGAGCAAGTGACCGTGCAGAGCAAGTTAGGGGCGGGGACGACCTTCAGCTTTGAGTTGCAGAGCCGCGGTGCCTAAGGCCGCGATATGGCGCTGGGCGTTGGTCGCTTTGGCGGCTGGCTGCGCTGGCGAGAGCGACGACGCCAAAGGCGCGGTGGTACAGGGCAAGGTCCTCTTCACCCGCAATGGATGCGCGGTGTGCCACGGCCCGGAGGGTCGCGGCGATGGCCAGATCGCGGCGACGCTCCGGCCGCCCCCTCGCGATTTCCGCGATCCCGCAGCCTACAAAAACGGCCACAGCAAGGCAGCTATCGCCCGAACGATTCAGAAGGGAATGCCCGGTACTTCTATGCCGGGCTATCGACATCTCTCGGCGGAGGAACGCGAGCAGATTGCCGCCTATATCCGCTCTTTGCTAAAGAAGGAAAATGAAGACACGCCTTAGTTCGACACTCACATTCGCACTCGTTCTGCTGTTTTTTGCCTTCCCCAGCATAGTCCGTGCCCACAAGCTCAACACCAGCTACACGAATTTGATCGCCGAGGACGCCGCGCTCAAAGTGCGCGTGCGCATGGACGATTTCGACCTCCTGAAGATCGGCATCGATCAAGACGGGGACAGCCTGCTGTTCTACGAAGAAATGGCGGCCGGCCTCGACGACATATTCGCCTTTGTCGAAGGGCAGATGCGCCTGCGGGCTAACGGTCAGCCGCTCACCCTCGTGCGCGACAGGGGGGACATCACCCCGGATAACAAGGGCAATATGTTTGCCGACTTGTACTTCAGTGCCGAGTTGAAGGATCCGGTCAGCGAGCTAGAGGTCTGGATCGGTTGGCCGGAGCGCTTTGGGGACGCGCACAAAAACTTGGCCAAAATCATGTTGCCCGGGCAGCCGCTCGTCCAAGCCGTGTTTTCGGCCTCAGCGCCGCAGCAGACCTTTGCCGGAGAGAAGTCGCTGTGGGACCATCTATACGAGTTCACAGTGCTCGGGGTGGAGCACATTTTCCTCGGCTACGATCACGTCATGTTTCTGCTAGCGCTGATCGTGGTGGGCGGTCGGCTGCTCAGTTTGGTCAAAGTCGTCACGGCCTTCACCGTTGCCCACAGCATCACCCTCTGCTTGGCAGCACTCGAAGTCGTCCGCCTGCCAAGCCAGTGGATCGAGGCGGGTATCGCCTTGAGCATTGTTTATGTCGCGGTGGAGAATTTCTGGCTCAAGCGCACAGATTACCGCTGGATGATCACCTTCGCCTTTGGGCTGGTGCACGGGTTTGGCTTCGCCAATGTGCTGCGCGAGTTGGGGTTGCCGACACGCGGATTGGTCGCCTCGCTGTTTGCCTTCAACGCCGGCGTGGAAATCGGCCAAGTAGCCATTGTCGCGCTCGTCTTTCCGTTCGTCGCTTGGCTCAGCCGGCGGCCCTATCAGCGCCCGGTCGTCTTGGTGGTGTCGGCTGTGATTGGGCTTTTCGGATTGGGCTGGTTTGTCGAGCGGGTCTTTGAGCTGGAATACATGCCGCTTTAGCGGCGGCCGATTTCCGTCTGGTGCGCCTGAACAAAATATTCTAAGTACATGAGATGCTTTGACAAAATGTTCACAATATGTACGTTAAAGCTGTACATATCATAGGGAAAATCAAATGACTACCGTTACAACTTATACCCAAGCCAGAGCCGAATTCGCATCGCTATGCGACGAAGTCACCTCCACGCGAGAGCCGGTGATTATACGGCGGCGCAATGCCGAAGACGTCGCGCTGGTTTCAGCGGACGAATTAGCTAGCCTCCTCGAGACGGCTCATCTCCTCAGATCGCCCAAAAACGCCCAACGCCTTCTCGCGGCTGTCAACCGTGCACAGAGCCGGGTGCTGTCGCCTTCTTCCGTAGAAGAGCTCCGCAAAGAACTCGGTCTTGGCGAAAAAGGCTACCATTACTGATTCCGGCTTGCCCCCAATATAGTGCCTGTAAAGGATAGCCACGGCATCTGTGGTTTTTTCGGCGTCCGTTATCCATTCTCCAATTCTAAAAATCCGCGAAAGAGCCGTCCTCTGGGTGGCGGCGCATCGTCCGCTGCCGCCAAGGGCCTTGGTGGGTAGCTGCCTCTAAGCCCTCTGGGTCGATCTCCACGCCTAGCCCCGGCCCTCGGGGCAATTCCACAAATCCATTCTTCATTTTCAAAGGGGCAGTGAAGAACCCTTCGCCGCCACCGCCGCCGTATTCCATGATGAGGAAGTTGGGGGTGCCAGCCATCGCGTGTACGGAGGCGACGATGCCGAGGGGATCGGCGGCGTTGTGGGGTGCGACGACGATCTCGTGGACTTCGGCTAAGGCGGCAATCTTCTTCATTTCGAGCAGGCCGCCGCAGTGGCGGATATCGGGCTGGATGATGGCCGCGGCCTTGCGCTCGCACAATTCGCGGAAGCCCCAGCGAGTGGCACAGCGTTCGCCGGTGGCGATGGGAATGGAGGTCGAGCGCGTCAGTTCCAGCAGGGGGCCGATATTGTCGGTGGAACGGGTCGGCTCCTCGACGAAGAGCGGCCTTAGGGGCTCGAGTTCGCGCAGGAGTACCTTGGCCAACGCCGGGCTGGTGGCGCGGTGGAAGTCGATGGCGATGTCGATGGCTGGGCCGACAGCTTCGCGCATGGCCGCAATCAGGGACACTACCCGCTCGACCCCCGCTGGGGTCTCGATGGGGCGCACAGGGTCGGGGAAGGGGGTGGTTTTGAGCGCTGTAAAGCCTTCTGCGACGCGCTGGCGGGCGGCTTGGGCGGCTTGCTCGGGAGTGGGCCCCCCGGCTGATCCATAGACCCGGATTCTCTCTCGCACTGATCCACCTAATAGCTTCCACACGGGTAAGTTAGCGGTTTTACCCAACAGGTCTAGGCAGGCCATTTCTATGCCGCTGAGGGCCGCCAACAGGATCGGCATCTGGCGGGAATAGCTGGAGCGGTAGAGGGTCTGCCAGTGGTCTTCGATTTGCAGGGGATCGCGGCCAATCAGGTAATCACCCATGTCGAGGATGGCCCGCTCCACGGTGCGGCCGTGTTCGTAGTTCATGGGCGCGCCTATACCTGTGAGGCCGGCGTCGGTTTCGACTTGGAGCAAGAGGCCGCGATTGGTGAGCGGCGTAACGTCGAAGCGGGTTATTTTCATCGCAGCCACGCCTTGACCCGTGGGTGGTCGAGGACCTCAGAATTGAGGATGTGTTCGGGCTGGCGGCCGGTGATGGCCGCTTCGACTTGCTCGATGCCCTTGGCGTCGAGGCGCATGGTGGATTCGACCGTAATGCCGGCGTTGTGGTTGGTGCAGATAATGCGCGGGTGATCCTTGTGAATGGCACGGGTGTCGTTGACTGGATCGTCAACGACGTAGTAGTAGAGCTTTTCCTCTTCAATGGCGCGGTGGACGTCCTCGTCGTTGACGAGATTGCCCCGTGAGGGATTGATCAGCGAGGCGTGGGGCTGCATCAGGCTGAGCAGGTCGTAGTGGACGATGGTGTCGTCACCCGAGACGTGGAGCGAGACGGTGTCGCACTCGCTGAACAGTGCTTGAGGCGAGTCGGCGACTTCAGCTCCGTATTGGGCGGCGATGTCGGCGATGTCGGGGCGGGTGTCATAGATGAGCAAGCGACCGCCAGTGCCTAGAAGCGGCACGGCGCGCTTGGCTACCTCTTGGCCGATGCGACCGCAGCCGTACAGGCCGAGGGTGGTATATTGGGCCTCATAGGTGCGGATGATGGAGAAATCGCCCCGATGGGAGAGGTGATTGAGGGTATAGACCCGCTTGAGGGTAGCCATCCACTGGGCGATGGCGTATTCGGCGACGGCGTCCATGTGGACTGGCGTCACGGTGATGATCACGCCGTGGCGCGTGGCCCCTGGGATATTGACCTTGTCAAAACCCACGCCCCAACGGGCGACGATGCGCAAATCCTCGGCCGCCGCGTAAAATTCGTCCGTATAGACCGATGAACTGGCGATGGAGGCGATCAGATCGGGAGCGTGTTCGGCGGTGAGGACGGCCGGCTCCGGGATGAGGGTGCCCAGGGAGCGAAGGTGTTCGAGGCCCTGTTCGCGCTCGCTGGAGGCGAATTCGGCGTTGGCGAATTGGGCAGTGAGCATGATATTCGGCATACGTATTCCTTTCTACTGCAATGGTTTAATCTACTTCGTCTGCGGCTGGAATTGAATCCATCGCTCCCGGGCGGGTAACGCATAAAGCTGCGGCCTGCACCGCACGGGTCATGGCCTCTCGCGCGGTCATGTCGGCGGTCAGGCCCTGGAGAAAATAGCCGATGAAGGTGTCTCCCGCACCCGTAGTATCTACCGCTTCGACATGCGGTGCTGAGAGGTGGAATTCCTCAGTTGAGGAGCGGTACTGGGCACCAGCGGCCCCTAGCGTGAGCGCGATCTGGGCGTGGGGGCAGAGCTCGGCTAGCGCAGCGAGCTCGGATGTGCCGGCAAGGCCGGTGGCCTCGGTTTCATTGACGATGAGCAAATTGACCAATTCGAGGGGATATGTGCGGACCTCTGGGCCAAAGGGCGCGGGGTTTAAGCATGTCGTCAGGCCCCGCTCGGCGGCCGAGGTGATGATGTAAGCAATGTCGTTTATCTCATTCTGCAAGAGGAGGATATCTCCTCGGTCAAAATGGGATAGTGCGGTGTCTATGGCCCGTTTGTCTATTTGGGCATTGGCCCCGGCAAAGAGGACGATACTGTTTTGGCCTTGGCGGTCAACTTGGATAATGGCGTGGCCAGTAGGTACGTCGCCGACGCGGATGTGCTGCACATCCACGCCCAGTCCAGCCAGTTTATCGACTAGCCATTGACCTTCTGGCCCCACTTGGCCGGCGTGAAAGACGCGCGCGCCAGCGCGGGCAAGAGCCGCTGATTGATTGGCACCCTTGCCACCGGCAAAGACTTGGTGCGTCGAGCTGGCGATGGTCTCGCCCGGACGGGCGATGTGCTCGACTTGATAAACGAGGTCGATGTTGAGCGAGCCGAAGTTGAGGATGTTCATCCAGCCGTTGCTTCGCGGTAGGCAGCTTGCACCGTGGCTTCCAAAAACCGCATATCGTTGCTGAAGTCGATGAACTGGAAGCCCTCGGCGATGCGCCGTTTGACTTCGGCGGGGTCCTTGACCGGGATACCGCTGGGTTTGCCGGCTTGGGCGCAGCCGACGCGAAAAGTCTGCAAGGCGGCCTCGTGGTCGGGGTGGCCGGCGGCGACGCCCATGGACATGGCTAAGTCGCCCGGCCCGAGGAAGCCGATATCGATGCCTTCGACGCGGGCGATGGCCTCGGCATTGTTAATACCTTCCATATCCTCGATCTGCGGGATGCAGAGGACGGCGTCGTCAAAGCGCTGGCGATAGTCCGGGGCCAATGTGACGCAGCGGCCCGTGCCCACCGACCGGTTGCCGCGTGGGGGATAGCGCACGGCTTGGGCCAGCTTTTCGGCTTGCTCTGGGGTGCTGACGTGGGGAAAGACCAAGCCCCAGGCCCCGGCGTCGAGCAGGCGGGCGGCCGTGGTCGGGTCGTGGTCCCAGGCGCGGGCCAGGGGCAGGGCACCTCGCGCCTCGATGGCGCGGAAGGTGTGGGCGATGTGGCCGAGGTCAAAGGCCGAGTGCTCGGCATCGACTACTAGCCATTTGAAGCCGGCCGCAGCCATGACTTCGGCGGCCAGCGGAGAGGTTAGGTTGAGCCAGGAGCCGATGGAAGGGTGCCCAGCAGCAAGTTGTTCTTTGATAGGGTTTTGCATGGGATACCTAGTAGTTTAGGGATGAAATTGTGTGCTAAAAAGGAAACGTCCACCCGGGTTCGTTGAGCTTAGTAGGAGGTTATCAGGACGGTGCTCTAATTAGTTGCAGATTTGGACATGTCTCCGAAATCTCCGTCGTTAGACGCTAGTGGACATCGCAGCATGATGGCTGTTGCAGCGATCCAAGCGTCTGCCGTATTCAGCCTGCGTCCTGATTTCTCTCGTTCGCTGCGGAGATTTGCGGAGATCACGATTCCTCCAACGTCTGGAACGAAATCAGAAGCCGCTGCCCGATAATCCGCTCCCGATAATAGGCAACGGGTTCGTCTCCCTTGAATAGTAACGATACGACGCAAGTATCTAGGACTATGGATGAGGGATAACTAACCATCAGGCATTCCGGCCTTCACGGATGGCGCGGTTGTAGGACTCCCACTCTTCATCCGTCAGGTCGATGGTGACCATCTTGTCGGGGTCGAATATCTTCGGGTTGGGGTTGTTGTGAAAGAGTTCCAAGTCGAAGGGTTCGCGCCACGAGCGCGTTTCGCTGATCTGCTCCACCTGAACGGTGTGCCAGCTATCGTCCTTGTTGAACTGACCGCGACCTCTGACCTCGACATACTGGGTCGCTAGGCGGCGCATCTCATAGTTGAGTGCGGCATCGAACCGCAACTGTACGTATTTGTCTTCATGCTCGTGGAGTTGCGCTGTGCCCTGTGCCCAGTTCACTTCCTTCAGCCAGCCGTACAAGAGTGCCTTAGCGTCCGGGACCTGCTGAGGTTGATCTAGTCCAGCACGTCGGAACTCCAGACGTCGGCCACTGCTCGGATCTCCGAGCCAGACCACGCTGATCTCAGGCGATAGCCCCTCACCGATGCTGCTTAGCTGGTTGGAGACATCCTCCGGCAGTGCCGGACTGGCGTTGTTCGGCCAATCCAGAATGGCCCGCAGCGCACGGGGACCGTATTCCTCATGGGAATGCTGTCCGTTGGGCGCGTGAGCCAGCTTGAGTTGGACGTTTGCCGCTCCCGGCGAAATCCGCACCGGACGCAGTTCGCTGTGCTTTCGCGCCAACTCCGGCGTCCCATCGGCGCGCGCTAGGTGCTCCACCATGAGCCGCACCGCACGCTGGATCCGCTCCAGCACCGGCTGCAAGTCGTCCACCGCCACACCCTCCGCGCTAACCTGTGGCCCCTCAAATGTGATGTTCAGTTGAGTCGTGGTCATTGCGCCCTCCTATGCAATTCCCGCATCGCGGTGTCAATCTCATCTACGTCTCATCCAACTTGAGAACGGCGTCAAAATCACCGGTGGAGTGCCAGTCAGTTCCGTTCAGATTCACCGGACAGCCAGCAGCTTTCAGGCGGTTTGCAAGCTCTTGACGTTGCTTAGAGGTGTTATTAAGCCGTACTGTGTGACGTCCCGCAATGTCGCTAAACGGTCGTATGTCGCCAATCTCGACAAGCACGGTCCGGTCTTCGTCTCGACCCATTGCCATACCAGCTTCAAAAAGCACGTTTGGCCTAGCTTGTCCTGATAGTTCAACCTCGTGAGGAGGCTCGTTTTTACCTCGCCACGGCTCTCTGAGTCGTGCCTCGTCGTCAGGCGTTAGCAGAACGACGACGGCGTGTGCTCGTGAAAAAGCCGCATTGAGGATGTCCCCGATATAAGGTGACGCCTTGCCCGTAGACAGAACGGCCTCGGACCATTCCACGGGATGTAGGCTGATTGACCGTAAGAAATCGAAGAGTGCCACACGGGCCTTCTCGTTTCGTCCGTGGACGACAAAAACGTCCCTTGCATCCGCTGCCGGTCGGCGTTGTTGTTCATCGGGCGAATCGGCATCTCGTTCTCCGCCAGGAGGGCCAGTGATGAAGTCATTTGTGACATCCTTACCCGAGGCGGCGATAGACAAATCTACTGATGATGAACGAGTGGAGGAACCTTTCTGAGACAGTTCTGCCACTACAATCGGACGAAAAAGTTCGGCGCTTTGTTCGGTACTGTTTATAAAAATGAGTTTGATGTCGTCCAGAGATACTATTTGTCCCCGAATAGCAAGCGGCGATCCTTTGCGATACGGGATCAGGATGCGTGATTCTAGGTCTTCCTTGGAGAGGTCTAACTTAACGATAGGGTTAAGTCGATCGGATTTAAGCCTAATACGTACATGGTAGTAAAGCATGTTATTTCAGTCTTTCAATGAAGATGAGGAGACCGAGAGGTTAGCATACTTCTGTTATACCTCGATCAGTTCGTACGGCTGTGGCGTAGGGACGGGGAGGCCATCTTCCTCAAGCGTCTCGACGTAGAGTTCGATGGCTTCGCGGATGAGCGAGCATACTTCCTCTTTGGTCTCCGCAGCGGCCACGCACCCGGGAAAATCCGGTACATGAGCACCGTAGCTAGTCGGTCCCTTTTCGATGACGACGGCGTATTCCATAGTCAACGCTCTCATCGCAACCCTGTCTGCCGCGCTTCTAACCACCGCTTCAAAGACTCTTGGCTCTCCCCGGAGGGCCTACCCGCTAGCAAGCCCTCCACGCTGATATCCTCGTCTAGGTCGGGCCAGTGGATACCCTGACCTACACCGATAAGCCGCCAGTTGCGTCTTTCTGGGGGCGTCGCATGAACTAGCCTGGGATACCAAGCCAACAGAACAGAGATGGTCCGTCCGTCGGAGAGATCCGCCATCAGGGTATCGTTGGTAACTTCTACGCGCTCAGCTTCCGGCACCTTCACGCCTTTCGCTTATTTGTGTACGCTTATACCTCGACTAGGGCGACGGAAGTTTGCGGTTCAGGTACTGGGTCGCCGTGCTCCCGTAGCGATTCCAAGTGCATGATGATCGCTTCGCGGATCAATTCCTCCACTTCGACCTGCGAATCTCCGGCGGCGATGCAGCCCGGCAAATCGGGCGCATAAGCTGAGTAGCCGTTACCGGTCCTTTCGATGACGACACTGTATTGCATAGCTATTTTTGATATTTCCTACGATGCACCCGCTCCGCTAAGAGCGCGGCAAGAGGGCCTAGTCGGCGGCAATCAGCTCGTCGACTTGCTCTTTGAGCACGTCGAGGACCCCGTCGTACGGGAATTGGCCGATGAGTTGGGTTTTGCGCTTGAGGTTGACGAAGTTGGGGGCGCACCAAAGCCCCAAGTCGGCGTCGTCGGTCTCGCCCGGGCCGTTGACCCGGCAGCCCATGATGGCGATGGTGATCTGGTGGTCGCGGGCGTACGCGGTTAGCTCGCGCACTTGGTGGGCTAAGTCGATGAAGGCTTCGTTTTCCACTCGCGAGCAGGAGGGGCAGGAGATGATGTTCAGCCCGGCTGGGAGCAACTTGGGGACCGAGCGGAAGCGGCCCGAGTAGATGTCATCGAGAATCTGCCGCCCGACTTTGACCTCCTCGCCCTTGTCGTCAAAAGGCAAAGTCAGCGAGACGCGAATGGTGTCGCCGATGCCGGCGCTGATGAGCTGTTCAAAGGCAATGCGGGTCTTGATTACGCCTTCGGGAGGCATCCCGGCCTCGGTGACGCCGAGGTGCAGCGGCACATCGGGTCGCTCTTGGGCAAAGCGGGTGTTGGCGGCAATGACCTTGGCGGGATCGGAGTCCTTGAGCGAGACGCAATAGCGAGTAAAGCCCAAGTCGTCTAGCAGGGCACAGTGCTGCAGGGCCGAGGCGATCATGGGCGAGATGGAGTCCTCGGCCGGAAAGCGCTCGGCTTGGGCCGGATCGACTGAGCCGCAGTTGACCCCCACGCGCAGGGCGCAATCGTGCTTAGCGGCCTCGTCGGCAATAAAGGCAACCTTGTCGGCGACCGGCTTGTCTCGCTCGTGGTGATAGAGGTGGCCGGGGTTGTAGCGAATTTTCTGCACATGCGGCGCGACGCGGCTGGCCAGCCGGTAGTTTTCCTGCAAATCCACGGACAGAGGCACGTCAACAGTCGGCGCGATTTGGGCGAGGGCCTCCACGTCTTTTTTGCTATCTACGGCAACGCGGATGACGTCCGCCCCGGCCTCGGCTAAGAGCCGGAGTTGGCGGCTTGTGGCTTCTATGTCTTGGGTGCGGGTAGCGGCCATACTTTGCACGGCAATAGGGTAGTCTCCGCCGATGGTCGTGCGGCCGATTTGCACCTCGCGGGTGAGATTTCTCGTCGTTGGATTCATGCTCCAAAAATTAAACGCGAGGCCCTGTTTGTCAAAGGAAGAAGGCGTAGCGCGTCTCTCTTGCTGGAAACGCGCTTGTGTATTTGTGTTATGTTGCAGTGCATTCACAATTGACTGAGGAGCTTTTGCGGTGAAGATATTGGTGCTAGGAGTCGGTGGTTTGGTGGGGAGCGCGCTAGGCCCGTCGCTGGCGCAGGGAGATGGGCGCGACCGTGCCGCCTGCTAAAGTGCCCCAGACAAGGCCCTGTATCCCCGAAGAGGACGTGGCCGCGCTGCTCGAGGATTTTGCCCAGATCCTCCGCAGCGGACGTCTGAC
Source organism: Candidatus Latescibacterota bacterium (assembly GCA_965217585.1). Lineage (GTDB taxonomy): Bacteria > Latescibacterota > UBA2968 > UBA8231 > UBA8231. The sequence goes on along the minus strand of OZ244561.1, from coordinate 6,642,113 downwards.
GATGGGGCCTTACTTGGAGCGGTTTGAGCAGGAGTTTGCCGCGTATGTGGGCACGGAACACGCCGTGGGCATGAGCTCGGGGACCGCGCCGTTGGAGGTGGCCTTGCGCCATTGGGGGGTCGAAGGGTGGGAGGTGGTGGTGCCGACGAATACGTTTATTGCTTCGTCCAACGCCGCGCTGCTGGCCGGAGGACGGCCCGTCCTCTGCGACATCGACCCACAGACTCTGTCGAGCGGCCTACCGCAGATCGAGGCACAGGTCGGGGAAAAGACGCGGGCCGTAGTCGCGGTCCACATCGCCGGTTTAATTGCGCCCGACATCGAGGCCATTCGCTCGTTTTGCCGCGCGCGCGGGCTATTGCTGCTCGAAGACGCGGCCCACGCCCACGGCGCTAGAGCCGACGGCCAGCCAGCCGGGAGTTTGGGCGATGCCGCGGGCTTTTCCTTTTTTCCGACCAAGCCGCTGACGACGGGCGAGGGGGGCATGTTGAGCACCAACGACCGCGATTTAGCAGACTTTGCGCGGAGCTTCCGCACGCACGGGGTGAGCGCAAAGGGCCGCTTGTTGGAGCGCTTGGGCCACAACTACCGCTTGCCCGAGCTGAGCGCGGCGCTTGGCTTGCGGCAATTGGCCCGGCTGGCCGAGCACACAGCCGCGCGCAACCGCCTCGCCACCCGCTACCGGCGCACGCTCGCACGCTTGGGGTGCGGCGATGTGCTCTTGCCGGAATTCGCCGGCCGCGTACACGCGTACTACAAGTTTCCCGTGCGCTTGCCCGCCGGAAAAAGACGTGAAGAGGTGGTCGCCGCGTTGCGCGAGCGCTGGGGGATTGAAGCGGGCAGTGTGTACTGGCCGCCGTGCCACCTGACGCCGTTTTACCAGCGAGAGTTGGGCTATGGCCCCGGGGATTTTCCCGTTGCTGAGGCCGTGCTAGCGCAGATAGTGACCCTGCCGATGTTCCCGGGATTGAGCGACGAGGCCGTGGAAAGGGTGTGCTGCGGCTTGGCGGAAGTATTGGCCGAGGAGGAAGGAGATACCTGTGCCCATAAATGACCGAGTCTTGGTGCTCGCGCCGCACACGGACGATGGCGAGCTCGGCTGTGGGGGGACGATCAGCCGCATGGTGGAAGAGGGCCGCGAGGTGTACTACGCGGCCTTTTCCACGGCGGCCGAGTCGGTGCCGCCGCCCTTTCCGCCGGACATTCTGGAGAAGGAGGTGCGTGAGGGCACGAAGGTCCTCGGGATCCCTGCGGCGAACCTGCTGGTCTATAAGTACAGAGTGCGCCACCTGCCCCACATGCGCCAAGAAATCCTCGAAGAGCTGGTGAGGATGAAAAGAGAAATTGACCCAGCAACCGTGTTCTTGCCCAGCGCCCAAGACCTGCACCAAGACCACCAGACCATTCACCTTGAGGGCCTGCGCGCCTTCAAGACGGTCACAGTGCTCGGCTACGAGCTGCCGTGGAACAACTTGAGCTTTGACTACCGACATTTTTGCATACTCACCCGCGCGCACGTGCAGACCAAGGTCGCCGCGCTGCGCTGCTACCAGTCGCAGCAGCATCGTTCGTACACCCAAGAGGATTTTATATGGAGCTGGGCGCGGACCAGGGGTGGGCAGATTATGGTGGAGTACGCCGAGGCGTTTGACGTACTCAGGTGGGTGCGCTGATGAGCCGGGTGTTGGCAGCACATCAGCCCAACTTTCTGCCTTGGCTGGGCTTGTTTTACAAGGTGGGACAGGCCGATGTGTGGGTCTTGGCCGACGATGTGCAATACAGCCGCGGCAGCCTGACCAACCGCAACCGCATTCGCACGGTCTCCGGCTGGCAATGGCTGACCGTGCCGGTGCTGACGCGGGGCCGAGGCCAGCAGCGAATATGCGATGTCCAGATCCAGCCCGACGGCGATTGGCGGCGCAAGCACTGCCAAGCCCTGCGCTGGCACTACGGCCACGCGCCCTTTTTCGACGCGTACGCCCCAGCCATAGAGGCCCTCTACGCGAGTGCGTGGACCCAATTGATCGACTTAAACGTGGCCCTGCTGCGCCACTTGTTACAGCTCTTGGACTTGGAGGTCGAAGTCCGCTTCAGCTCGCAGATGGACCTGCGCAACGAGCGGACCTTGCGCTTGGTGGATATGACCAAGTCGTGTGACTGTCAGGTGTACCTAGCGGGAGAAGGGGCCTCGAAGGCGTATTTGGACGCTGAGGCATTTGCCGCGGCCGGCCTTGAATGCCGCTTTACCGAGTTTGAACACCCGGTGTACCCCCAGTGTCAGGCGGGTTTTGTCGCCGAGATGTCGGTGTTGGATTTGCTTTTTAATTGCGGCCCGCAAAGCAGGGAGGTGCTTTTTGGCTGCGCCTGAGGTGTACCACCTGACGAATGTCCACAGCCCGTTTGACGCGCGGATTTTCTACAAGCAAGCGCAGACCTTGGCGCGTGCCGGATACGCGGTGACGGTAGTGGGGCCAGGGCCGGAGGCGTGGTGTGGGGCGCGGGCCGGGGTGCGCGTGCAAACCGTGCCAGTGGCGCGAGGGGTCGGCCAGCGGCTGTTGAACCTGTGGCGCTTGCTGCGGGCTGGGCTGGGCGCGAACGCCGATTGCTTCCACTTCCACGACCCCGAGTTGTTGCCGGTGGGTGCGGTGCTCAGGCTCTGCGGTCGTCGGGTCATCTACGACGTACACGAGCACTTCCCACTGGTGGCCATGGTGCGGCCGTGGGTGCCCGAGCGGCTGCGGCAGCCCCTCTCGCGGTTGGTTGATTGGGGGGAACGCTTGCTCGCGCGCTACTTTGTCACGGCCGTGGTCGGGGTGGTTGAGGAGCAAGGCGAGCGCTTTGCCAGCCGCCCCTTTGCGGTAGTGAAAAACTACCCTCGCTTGGAGTGGTTTTCTCCTAGCCGCGGCAAGCGAGGGCCTTGCGCACTGGTTCACATTGGCTCGCTATCCGAAGACCGGGGCGGACTGTTCTTACTCGAAATCATGCGCGAACTGGCCAAGACCCATCCGCAGGCCCGCCTTTTGAGCGTCGGGGCGTTTCACTCGCAGGAGCTGCGGGAGCGGTTTGAGGCCCGCCGGCGCGAGTGGGGGCTGGAAGAGCAGATACACTACAGTGAAAAGCGCGTGCCGTACGACGAATTGGGGGCGGCGATCGCCGCGTGCCAGATCGGCTTGGTGCCGGGGCAGATCTCGCCCAAGAATTTGGCCTCCTTCGTGCCGACCAAGCTGTTTGAGTACCTCGCCTGCGGTTTACCCGTAGTCGCCAGTGATTTACCTTCCATACGCAGGTTTCACGAGGTCGCGGATTGGGGCCTGCTCGCGGATCCGCGCGACCCGGTCGCTCACGCGCGCGCCATCGGCTGCTTGCTCGACGATCCGGTGGCAGCGCAGGCCAAGGGGGCGCAGGCGCGGCGAGCCGCTGAAGAGCATTTTAACTGGGAAGCCGAGGCCGAGAAACTGTTAGCACTCTACGAGCGGATTGTACCGCAGAAAGGGGTCGGGAAATGCGTTGGTTAGCAACGGGCCTGTTGGCCCTGTGTTGGGCAGGGGAGGTATGGGCGGGGGCTTGGAGCCAGCCCCGCGGAGGCTACTACGCCAAGCTCTCGGGGATCCACTACTCGACCGCCGAGGTCTTCAACGATATGGGCAAACGCGCCTCTATGGGCATGGACGACAACCAATTCCGCGCTCGCCAGCTCCTCGTATATGGCGAGTACGGGTTGCGCGAGCGGCTGACGTTGACCGGGCAGGTCGGCGCGGGGAGGCTGGTGTCTGAGGATAGCTTTGTCGAGCGCATCACTTGGGGGCTGGGCGACGTGCATCTGGGCGCGAAGTACCAACTCACCGAGGGTAGGCTGGTGCTGTCGCCGCAGGTTGATGTCGCGTTTCCTAGCGGGTACGACCGAGAGTACGACCCGGCCCTTGGTACCGGTTATTCCGAACAGGGCGCGCGACTCTTGGCGGGGCTGTCGCTCTATCCGCTGCCGCTCTACGCGGGTGGTGAGGTGGGGTACAAGCTGCGCGGCGGCCCGTTTTCCAACCAGGTGTCCTATTTTGTCGAGTTAGGGGCCACGCCGCTTCCGTGGCTGTTCGCCAAGGGATTTGTCGCCAGTGTGTACACCCTCGCGGCAGACTCGGAGGGTGGGCTAGTCGGAGTAGTGCAGGTCTCGGAAGGCGATTTCGCCGAAGTGGGTGGCAATGTGGCCGTGCAGGTGGCTGGCCCGCTGTGGATTGACTTGTTGTGGAAGATGGTTTTCAAGGGCGAGAACATTGGGGCCGGGTCGTCGTTGGGCATGGGGTTAGCCCTCATTCGCTGAAGGAGTTGTCATGAACAGATCAACTAGGCGTCAGTTTCTCAAGTCGAGCGGGGCTGTTATCGCCACCGCGATCCTCCCCACTTGGGGTTGCGACAGCAACGAGGTGCGCTTTAAAAGCATGCCGACCGGGCCGGACATGGACATTATGGATATGGAGGAGATGCCCGAGGAAGGGGCGCTACCTCTGCCGCCGATTACTCCCAATGCACGGCACTATCTCCAGTCGATTAAAGGGACCAACTACGATCCGGGCTTGGTGGCCGATAGCTGGCGCTTGGTGGTGGATGGGTTGGTGGAGCAAGTCCACGCGGGCTGGACATACGCGGATATTACCGCGCTGCCCATGAATCGGCAGGTCTTGACCATGCAGTGCATTGGCAACTGGATCGGCGGGCCGTTGGTGGGCAATGCCGAATGGGGCGGCACGCCGCTGTCTGAGGTACTCGACCTAGCCGAGATCAAGAGCGAGGCGATCCGGGTCAAGTTTTACAGCGTTGATGGCTATACCACGTCGATTCCACTGGAGCGCGCGCTCCGCGACGAGGTGCTCCTCGCTTGGGAAATGAACGGCGAGCCGCTGCCCTCTAAGCACGGGTTTCCCCTGCGCTTGATAAACCCCGGGCACTACGGCCAGAAGATGCCCAAATGGATCACCCGCATCGAGCTGATCGACGAAGCCTATCTCGGCTACTGGGAGAGCAAGCCCGAGAACAAGTCCTTCAAGTGGTCGGACCCGGCCGTGGCGACTGTGAACTCGCGGATTGACGCACCCCTCTCGGTGTGGGACGATGTGAAAGACCCGGCCAACGGCGGCGTTTCAATGGTGCTGCAAACCATTCGCGGGGTCGAAGGCAGCCCTTTTGTCATCCACGGGATCGCCATGGCCGGCGAGCGCACGATCGAATCGGTCAAGGTCAGCACCAATGGCGGGCGATCTTGGGCCGAGGCGCAGATTACCACGCAGCGCTTGCCCAATATTTGGGTCACGTGGGCCTACGAATGGGAATTGCCCGCGTCGGGCGAGTACGAGATCGTCGCGCGGGCAGCGGATAGCGCGGGGGACGTGCAGCCGAGGACCGATGCCGGAGCCGATCTGTACGATGGCCGCACGGGCTGGCATCGCGTGCCAGTGAAGGTCGCTAGCACAGCAGGGTGAGCGGCGCGTCTATTCTGCGGGGAACCAGTCCTGTATCTTGCTGCAGATCGCGCGCGCTTGGGCAAGGCTTGATACATCGAACTTGCTGCGCTGCAGGAAGGTCCCGTCGTGCTTCTGGTAGCGGCGAATGGATATTTTGCGCGGGCCGTACTCGCCGGTTTGGCGATTGAGGTCTTGGTAGAGGTACATGATCGTCGACCAAGCCCCCTTGCTAAGCACTTCCTTGGCCACTTCTTTGCGCAAGACTTTGCCGTCTTCCTCGTAGTGGATGGTGAGTTCGTCAATCGTTTCGGCCATTGTTAGCTCTACGTTGTGGATTAAAGGTTGGCGTGCGTCTGCGGCGCTGTTGTCTATTATATTATAGAATATAGCATAACGGACAAGAGCTACGGGAGGACGTAGCCTCAAGAGCCTCTTATGAAGCTAGACATTCAGGACAAATTTCTACAGCGCGATGGCCGGGTTTTTCTCACGGGCATGGAGGCGATTGTGCGTCTGGTGCGCGAAAAACAGGAGCGCGATCAAGCCAGCGGCCACGTCAACCAGACTTATTTCACCGGCTATGAGGGGTCGCCGCTGGGGGGACTGGACCTGAAGCTAGTCGCCCAGCTCGACGTGCTCAACGAGTTAGGGCGCACGGTGCACCAGTTCGGCATCAACGAAAAAACCGCGGCCTCCGCCATATTGGGCAGCCAGTTTGCGGCGAGTGGGGACGTGGATGCCTTCTGGTATGGCAAGGCGCACGGCACGATGTGGATTCCCGACGAGGTGTGGTTGGCCAACCTCAGCGGCACCGGCGCACGCGGCGCCATGGTCCTGCTGTCGGGAGAAGATCACCGCTCCAAAAGCTCGGTCTCGCCCGGAGCCAGCGATTGGGTGTTGCGCAGCAGCATGGTGCCGATTTTCTATCCGGCCAGCGTCGAGGACGTCATTCGCTTGGGGTTGCACGCGGTCGCCTTGTCGCGCCACGCGGGCGTGGTAACCGCGCTCAAGCTGGCGACGCCGGTGTGCGATGGCGCGAGTACGGTTGACTTGGGCCGTGTGCGGCCAGACATCGCCTTGCCCGAGCGCGCGTTTGCCAAGCGCTTCAACCAGATCGTCATGGCTACGGGCGCATTGCCCATGCAGCAGCAACTCGTGGAGGAGAAGTGGCCACTGGTGGAAGCGTATGTCCGCGCCAACGACCTCAACCGCATCGTGGATGCGGACGCGGGCGGCAGGGTCGGCATCGTGGCCGTGGGCAAGAGCTACGCGGACGTGCGGCAGGCCCTCTCCTACTTGGGGCTGCGGGTGCCGGTGTTGCACCTCGCGGTGAGCTACCCGCTCGACTACGAAATCGTGCGTGCATTCGCCCGTGGACTGCGGCGCATCTACGTGGTCGAGGAGCCAGGTCCTTTTGTCGAAGAGGGCGTCAAAGCCGCGCTGTGGGGAACGGCTGTGGAGGCAGTGTACGGCCAGTGGGACGAGGACGGGCAGCCGCTGATTCCGGCGCATGGCGAAGTCGATCCCGAGGAATTGGCGCTCAAGCTCGGCCCGCGTCTGGGGGTGGCCCCCGAGCGCCTCGCCGAGCTGCAGCGCGTACTCGACCGCACCTATCCGTCCGTGCCCCGCGTCACGCCCATGTCCTGCGGCGGCTGTCCGTACAACACCTTCCGCGACTTGCGCGAAAAGCCGGGAGGGGCCATTGGCTGCTCCTCCATCCGGGCGATTGAAGCCTACGACTCCGGCGTTCTCTACATCCCCACGATGGGGGCGGGTGGGTCCATTTACAGCGGTTGGGCACCCTTCAACGGCAACCAGCACATCTACCAGTACTTGGGCGACGGGAGCTATTTCCACAGCGGTCGCGGCGCGATCCAAAGCTGCATCCAAGGCGAGGTGAACATTACCTTTCTGCTGCTTTTCAACGGGGCGGTCGCGCTCACTGGCGGGCAGACGCCCGGGGGTGAGCGGCCGGTGTCGGATGTCGTGCAGGAGCTTTTGGGGCTGGGGGTCGTGAAGGTGGGGGTCGTCAGCGAGGACCCCGCGCGCTATCGCCACTTGGATGGGGAGCGGATCGAGGTGTTCGGCTTGGAGCGCCACGCCGAAGCCCTTGAGCAGTTTAAGGAAATTGCCGGGACGACTGTGCTCATCCTCGACAAGGAATGCGCCACCGAGAAGGGCCGTCGCCGCCGCCGCCAAGGTTTGACACCCGACGAATACGTGCTCATCGACGAGGCCATTTGCGAGGGCTGCGGCGACTGTTATGCTCAGTCCGAAGGCTGCGCCGCGCTCTACAGCGTAGCGACCGAATTTGGCGACAAGACGCAGGTGCGGCAGGCCCAGTGCGCGCAAGACGGGCTGTGCATCGACGGCGAGTGCCCGTCCTTTGCCGTGGTCAAGCCGGCCAAGGGCACGCGCTTGCGCCGCCGTCGCCCGGAGCCTTTGGACGAACTTCCAGAGCCGCCAGCGTGCCCGCTGGACCGGCCGTACGCGATCTTCGCTATGGGACGGGGCGGGACGGGCGTGGTGACGATTTCTCATCTCATTGCGTACGCAGCCATGATGGAGGGCAAATACATGTATTTGTCCAACAACACCGGCTTGGCGCAAAAGGGCGGGCCGGTCGAAGCGCCGATTGTGATAAGCGCCGCCGAACAGCCTGTGTTCAACCGCCTCTTCCCTGGGGAAGTCGATCTGTACTTGGGGTTTGACCTGCTGCGGGCGGCTGAGCCGGACAATCTCAAATACGCCGCGCCCCAGCGCACTCGCGCCCTCGTCTGCACCGCTGAAATCGCCAATGCAGCGATGAATCGCAACCCGCGCACGCAGCCCTTTCCCGACGCGGCCCGCCTGCGCGCTCTGATCGACCGCTGCACGGGCAAGGACAACATCTACCTCGATACCTACTGGCTAGCCGAGCGGCTCTTTTCGGATACAATTTTCGCCAATATGCTCCTGTTGGGGGCTGCGTATCAGGCCGGAGTGTTGCCCCTAGAAGCGGCCTCTATTGAGCGGGCCATTGCCCTAAACGCGCAGGCCGTGGAAAACAATGTGCAGGCTTTCCGCTGGGGGCGCTTGGCGGTGGCCGATCCGGCGCGGGTGGAGCGGGCGTTGGGGACTCAGCAAGTGTCCGCGGGCCAAACGTTGGCCGAGGTGCAGGAACGGCTAGCGCCTGACGCGGCGGCGCGGGCGCTGCTCGACGAGGGTTTGGCGGCGTTGGCGGGTTTGAATGCGGAGGGACAGAAAGAACTGGGGGTGCGGCTAGCCGAGCTGTGCGCGTATCAGGACGTCGCCTATGCCCAGCGGTACTTACAGTTTGTGCACCAAGTGTGGGAAGTCGATCGAGGCTTTTCACGCGGCTTGCAGCTCACGCGGGCCGTGGTGCGGGGCCTGTACAAGCTGATGGCATACAAGGACGAATACGAAGTCGCGCGGTTGGCGACGCACAACGGCAGCGAAGAGCGGATGCGCGCCCTGTTCGACGGGGAGGTGGAAATCGTCCGGCAACTGCATCCGCCCACGCTGCGGCGCTTGCTCAAGGGCAAGATCGGTTTTGGCAAGGGCCTGCGTCCGGCGCTGGTGCTGCTGAGTCGGCTGAAGGGGTTGCGCGGTACGCGTCTGGACCCGTTCGGGTACACGGCGGGACGCCGCTTGGAGCGCGCCTTGGTGGGTTGGTACTGCGGGTTGATTGAAGAGGTCTTGCCGGTATTGGCCGAAGAAAGCTATGGGCAGGCCGTAGAAATCGCCGAGTTGCCGGACGACATTCGCGGGTATGAGCAGGTAAAAGAGGCGTCGGCTGTCCAAGCCAAGCAGCGAGCCGAGCGCTTGCTGACGGAGTTTCGCGCTCAAGGCGCTTCTTAAAATTTAGGAGAAGAGGTACTCTATGCCTAAGACCCTGAAACCGGAAATGGAGGCCCAAGTCGAGGCATTGGCGGAACGGTTGGCGTTTACTGACTCCGATGCTCACGAGCGGGTGCTGAAAATGGCCTTGGATGACTTAGACGCAAAAGTTCCTCCACTGAGGCTCAAGATGACGCCGGAGGAGATCGCTGCGGAGTACAGAATTTTAAGCGAAGCTGGCCGCCGCTGGCGTGAGGAACACCCTGACGAATACGACGACGACAATCCACCGTCTAAAACTTGGCAAGAGGAGCTATACGACGAGCAGGGGCTGCCGAAATGATGGTAGCCGACACCTCCGCGCTAATGGCCGTGCTAATGGACGAACAGGAGCATCAGGACTTTCTCGATGCGATGCTAAACGATGGGGGCTACGACGCGACAGCTACCTCTGCTGTTCAAGGGCGACGATTTCGTGCAGACAGGTATTCGGTCGGCGGTGTAGCTCAAGGGCCGAAGCGCAATTGGCCGGAGTGCACTCTCTCTATCGTCGGTGATTAGAGATTGACCAAGACCGGCTGGCGCGTCCTCAGCGCCCGCCGCAGGCCGCTGAGCAGGGCTTCGCTGTTGTCGCCTGAGTTCTCGCTCGGCGGATTCTTTTTCTCCCAAAAATCGCGCAACCACGCCAGTTCGGCCGGAGGGGCTGTCGCGTCCGGCACGACTTGGGTTCCCTTAGCGCTGGATAGGGCGATCCCGCTGTGCGCGGCGCTGGCCGAGATCACGCCGCCTCGGCCCAGCAAGGTCAACTCGGCCAGCGCAGGCTGAGGAGCGACGACTAGCTGGAGCGCCGCGCCGCTGGGAGCCGTGGCGGTCAGCACTACTTGGTAGGCGCGGCCGTGACGGTTGGCGCAAAGATGTACCTGGGAGGGAGTTTCGCCCAGCAGGTCGCTGGCCAAGGCTAGCTGGCGACAAGCGGCCCACCACGCCGACAGCAAGCCCGGCCCCTGGACGCCGGCCACGAGGCGCAAATAGACCGGCTCGGCGAACGAGGGGTCGCGTCGCTGCTGTAGCGCCTTGGCAAACAGGGGCGACCCGCGATGGACGCCGCCGCTGGCGATGGGCAGGTCGGCCTTGGGCACTGGCCCGGCGCAAAGGACGGCAACGCCGGCCTGGAGGCAGGTGCGGACATCATTGAGGAGGTCTGCATAAGGCGAGAGGAAAGCGCAGACGCGGGGGTTGGTTGCCTGGAGCATGGCCGGCAAGTCGCTAAAAAAGGGCAGGGCGGTGTCGGGGTGCCGACGCGCTGGATAGTACAGGCCCTTGATCGGCAGGGCGGCGGCGAGTTGGCCGACGAGTGGATCGAGGGCGGGATGGGCACTGAGGGCGATCGTCATAGCTCTTGCTCCAGCGGCAGGTCGATGGCCGCGTCGCACTCGACAGCGCGGTAGCCAGCGAGGATAATTTCCATCAAATCCCGCGCTTGGCGCACGCCATAGCGGGGTGGGCGGTCGTCGTCGATGGCGGCGACCAAATCGTCGAGCCCGGCTGCCAGGCCCGCTGTGTCTTCGGATAGGGAAGCGGTTGGGACGGGTGGGCCTCCGTGCCACTGCATGGGGTCCTGGGGATCGGGCCGATAGTCGTAGCCGGTGCTGTAGTCGCGTAGATAGGCGTCCAGCGCTGGTCTTTTGGCATCAATGGTGGCGCTCTGGCGGGTGCCGATTAAGTACGCCCGCGATGGTCCGCCTTGGGGATGGGAAGCTGCACCAATGCGTCCGCCGCACAAGGTGGCCACGCGGCCGTCGGCATCGGTCATGGTCAGGGTGCCAAAATCGTCGCAGCCGTGGGCGGCGTGTTCGGGGAAGAAGAAGGCTCCAGCGTGGCCGACGACGTGGCGGATGGGGCCGAGGCATTCCTGGATCAGGCCGACGGCGTATGCGCCCACCGTCAGCAGTTCTCTTTTAATATCGGGGTATTTCCACCGGCCATTGGGTGCAACAAAGGCGCGGCGTTGAGTTATCGGGCGCGGCCAGCCCTTGCCGAACATCACATCGACGTGAACGCCGAGCAGGGTGCCTAAGTCGCCGCTGGTGAGGACGTGGCGGGTGTGCTGGGCGAGGGTGCCGTAGGCGTAGCCGGGGATGATCGCCCGGACGCCGGTGCGCTCGACCGCGACTGCGGACGCCTCGGACTCGGCGAGGGTAGCCCCGGGAAACTTGTCGATCCACAGGTGCTTGCCGGCCTCGGCAGCGCGGACGATGAGCGCGGACCGCCGTTCGATCTCGCAGCCGACGCTGACAATATCGACGGCCGGGTTGTCGATGGACTCGTCGAGGTCCTCTGAGTAGGGCACGCCGAGTTGGCCAGCCCAGTGCTGATTGTAGCGGCGCAAGTCCGGGTCGATGTCGGGGTGGTCGGCGACGCCGATGATGCGCAGGCGGGGATGGGCTTGGTACAGGGGGATGAAGTGCTGCTGGTGGCTGTGCTTGCTGAAGCTGACCAGCAGAATGCCATAGGTTTCAGCGGGCATGGGATAGTTCCTCGTTGGTGTCTAGTGCCGCATCGGTAGCTTGTCCGGTACGCGAGATAGTATAACAGCCCTGCAAATGATCGCCAAAAGGGTGCGTAGCGGTTAGTGGAGTTTGGCGGGTGAGTTCCCTCTTTACCTAAAAAAAATGTTCGGAATTCGCACTTTTATCTTCATAAAAGTGCTGTTGTATTGTATTTTTATCTTCATAAAAGTGCTGTTTTCCCATCGAATAGGAGCAATTCTTTGCAACGCTTATTGATTGACGAGCTGGTAGAGTGGAAACGTCAACCGGGGCGCAAGCCAGTATTGCTCGACGGCGCACGTCAAGTCGGCAAGACCTACCTGATCGAACAGCTTTTCGGGCCGCAGGAGTTCCGCCAAGTGCATAGACTCGACTTCCGGCTGGAGCCGGGGCTGGCGGAGTTGTTCGCTGATAGCCTCGACCCGCGGGCCGTGCTATCAAACATCGAGCTGCGCTTCAATGTGGACATCAATGTTGAGCAGGATCTCATCTTCTTCGACGAGGTGGGAGAGTGTCAAGCCGCTGTCGATTCGCTCAAGTATTTTGCCGAAGATCTCCCCCAAACGTTCGTCTGCGCCTCCGGCTCCAATATCGGTCTGCTCGACTCGTTTCCGGTCGGCAAGGTCCAGCAGTTAGAGCTGTTCCCGCTGTGCTTTGAGGAATTTCTGATGGCCGCCGAGCAGCCGAGGCTTTTGCAGGCATTTCGAGCGCAACGGCGCGGACAGGCCGTTCACCAACAGCTATGGCCCTTCCTACTCGCGTACTACTTCGTCGGTGGTATGCCGGAAGCGGTGGCTGAGTGGTTTGCTGTGGAGGGCAGTATCCGCGAGCGGGTTGAGCGGGTCGGGCGAATTCACCGCGATCTCATCGTGGGCTACCAACGCGATTTTGGGAAGTATGCTGGCAAGCTCCACGCGCAACACATTGATGAAGTGTTTGCGAGCGTACCGCGTCAACTGGCCGCCTGCCAGGACGACTCCGTGCAGCGTTTTAGGTTCAGGGATGTAGTCGAGCGGAAGCGGCGCTATCAAGAGTTGCGCGGCCCTATTGACTGGTTGGAGACAGCCAAGCTGGTGCGGAAGTGCTATCCCATCAAGGGAAGGCCCGAAGCCCCTCTATGGGCACAGGCGCGGCAGAACATTTTCAAGCTCTACTTATTTGATGTGGGGTTGCTTGGCTACATGCTTGGTCTGAGATATGCCGACCAACGGGCGCAGAGCCTTAGCTTCAAGGGCTACATTGCGGAAAACTTCGTCCAGAACGAACTGAGTGTACGCGTGGCGTATCCCACGTTCGGATGGGAGCAGGCCAACGCCCAAGTGGAGTTTCTCCATCGCGGCCGCGATGGAGAAGTCATCCCTGTCGAGGTAAAAAGCGGTACCCGTACCCACGCTCGCAGCTTGCGGTCCTACGTGGAGCGCTACCGGCCGCGGTGCGCCATTAAACTCATCGGCGGTCCTGGTGGTGAGGGGGGAGGTGTAGTTGAGACTTGGCCGTTGTATTACGCACAGCACTTGCGCGACCTGTAGCGTCGCCTCTCGTCGTTCCAGCTAGCGCTCAATTCAGCGTGGCGTGAGGACTCCGGCATCGCATCACTTCCAGTCGGCAAACTGGCCGTACTGCACGGTTAGCTTGACAGTAGTCGGACCCCAAGCCTATTCTAGCAGCTCCACACAAGGAGGAAATAATGGTCAATATCGGCATTGTCGGCATAGGTTTCATGGGCATGACTCATTACAAGGCTATAGCCCAAGTTAAAGGGAGCCAGGTCGCGGCCATCGTCTCCCGCGACCCCAAAAAGCGCGCGGGAGATTGGCGCGACATTCAGGGCAATTTCGGCGACAGTGGCGGGGAGCAGGACTTGTCGGGAATACGGTGCTACGAAACGTTGGACGAGCTGTGCGCCGATCCGGAGATCGACTTGGTGGATATCTGCCTGCCGACGACGATGCACGTCGAGACCAGCGTCCGTGCACTAACCGCGGGCAAGCACGTGCTATTGGAAAAGCCCATTGCAGTAGCCTTGGACGATGCCGACCGGATCGTGGCGGCGGCCGAGGAACACCAGCGTCAGTTTATGGTTGCACACGTCCTGCGGTATTTCCCAGAATTCCGGCTGATCAAACAGATCGTTGACGACGCGGAGCACGGCCCGGTGCTCGCCGCCCACTTCAAGCGGATTATCTCGCGCCCGGCGTGGTGGGCACCAGAAGATTTGCAGCGCACCGGCGGCCCAGCGATTGACCTCCATATCCACGACGCGGACTTCGTGCAGTTTTTGTTCGGGATGCCCACGGCGGTTAGCGCGCAAGGGTACCTTGGCCGGGGTGAGACGGTCGAGTACATCAACACCCACTACCAGTACGACGGCCCAATGGCCATCAGTGCCGAAGGCGGCTGGTTGGCGCAACAGGGCTGTCCCTTTGAACACGGCTATGACGTGTACTTTGAGGAGGCCACGCTCAAGTACAACTCCTCTTGGGGCCAGCCGCCGCAACTGTTGACCAAGGACGGCGAGGTCTGCACGCCGTCCCTGCCGGGCGAGGATGGCTTCGTCGGCGAGTTGCAGGAAGCGGTGGATGCGATCGCGCGCGGCAGGGCGTCGCAGGAGCTGGGTGGTCAGAGTGCGCGGAACTCGCTGCTATTGTGTTTGAAGGAAATTGAATCGGTGAAGAAGAGGGATAAGGTGGCGATATAGCTAATGCCCCTCGTGCGGCTCCATCCCATGTCCGTGGATGGCGCTGGATTCAACGTAATACAGTGCGTAGGCGAGACCGATGCCCACGAGGAGGGATGCGATGAGCTTGCCGCGATCGTGGCTGTGGAAATGGATCTCCGGCAGCAGGTCGCTCAAGGCAATGCACAAGAACGCGCCCGCCGCAAAGGCCAGCACATAGCCGACTATCGCCCCTTCTTCCGGGCCAAGCAATTCCACACCCCCAAAGCTCGCTATAGCCACCACAGGGCACAGCATGGCAAATCCGGCATTGGCCAATGTTCGGGCGCGCTGGCTGTGACCGGCGGACTTCATCATGCCGATAATGGAGTACGCATCGAGCGGCTTGTGCAGCAGAATGGCGAGGAATACCCCTAGGCCTGCTAATGCGACGTCGTTTTCATGCGGCGGCCCCATCTTCATGCTAGTGCCCAGCGCGATCCCTTCGGTCACGGTGTGTACCCCTAGGCCGATGGCAACGCCGAACAAACTCCGCGAATGGATGCCGGAACCACCGTGGTCGTGTTGATCGTATAGATCGCTCGCCTCGCTGCTGAAGTCATGCCGGTGAAAGTGAAAGATACGCAGCAGGAAAATCATTAGCACCATGCCTAATACCATCCATCCCACGGCTTTTTCTACCATGTCAGGCCCGGGAATGCGATTGAGGCTGTGGGGTAGCAGGTGAAACATGGCGATGCCGAGGATGAAGCCGGCCACCAGACTCATCACGACCTGAGTACGCGTATGCGTCATGGTACCCAAGGCCGCCAATTTCCCGCCGAGAAGGGAAGCAGCAAGGATAGCGGCTGAGTAGGCCGACAAAACCAGTAGAGCGTTTGAATCCATGATGGCTATAACCGGAAACTAGCTGGGCAGCCGGCGATCGCGGTTTCTTGCAACGTCATTGCTTTTCCCCTTGGCGATGTCGGGTTGTGTATTGCACCACGCGACCTTGTTAGGTGCGAGAGGAGTTTATTATATACAAAGTTGCGGTTGAGCTCAGTACCCTCCACTGCTGAGGTCCCGCGCTAACAGATCCCAATCCCCAACACATCACCCAGAAGTCGTATGAGCCGTCGCCACGGCATTGTACAGGAGGGCAAGTGGTATGCACATGCACGTAGAATCAAACGAAAAACAGAGACTTCAAGAAGCTACTGCCATCATCGCTGCAGGTGGCGTTACAAACGGCATACTGGGAGTCGTAAAAATCGTCCTCGGCAGCGTTACCGGGTACCTGCCACTGACTGCTTCAGGGGTTCACTCGCTGTCGGACATTGTATCCGATGTCGTCGCTTGGGTCGCCGTGCGGATGGGATCGCAGTCTGAGCAACAGGGGGAGGATGTAAAGTTCCATTACGGCCGCCGTCGCATCGAAACCCTGCTGGCGCTTTTTGCCGCGTTCCTGCTCGCGTTTGTGAGTGTGGAACTGATTATGGATGCTTTCGGCTATCACGATCACGATCATGGGATGTCCACAGCTATTGTGGAAGAAGCGGAAACCCATGGGATAGAAGACCCCGACGACCACGACCAAGAACACCCCATAGAGGATGGCGAAGGGGGCTTAGGTCATTTGTTCTTTCTCGTCGGCGGGGTGATCGTCATTTCAGTGATTGCCAAGGAAATACTTTTCTGCGTGACCCGGCGCAAGGGCATACGCCTGAACAGCCCCATGCTGATTGCGAAAAGAAGGGTACGTCGTCGTTAAACAGATCCGTGAAAAGATAATGGATAAAGTGCCCAATGTGATCGACGTCTCTACCCTGCTGACACCTAAAGGCGAGTACATCCGGCAGTTTCTGGGGTCAGAAACGTAGATACGGGAAGAAGTGGACCGATTGGTGTGGTGGGAAGATGATGCCCCGCAAGAAACGACTGCGGATCAGGGGGCCCCTCACCGGTCGCTAGTGCTGGACCGGAAACGAAGATTGAACAGCATATCCTCGTAGCCGTTGCGCAGGGCACCGGCCCGGAAGCGCCAGACCATCAGGGCAATGAGGAGCAAAGCGCTTCCCCATTGCAGCAGTTGAATGGCCGGCGCATGGGAGGCGTCGAGGTTCACGGAAATCGTCAGACCAGCGGCCAGAAGCAGCACGTCGATGGCGATGCCGAGAATGACCGTAACCGCGATGACTGCGACGACGTAGATGGACGCGAAGCGGGAGCCGAACTGGCTGACGATGATCGCGATGGTGCCCGTATTGGTGGCCGGTCCGGTCATGAGGAAAATCAGCGCCGCGCCGGGGCTGACCCCCTTGGCAACTAGTGCGGCGGCGATCGGGGTACTGGCGGAAGCGCAGATATAGAGGGGAATGCCGATCAGCACCATGACCGGATAGGATAGCCAGCGGGCATACTCGTTTGACATCAGGTCGCTTGGAATCGCCAGAAAAAGCACGCCTCCCAAGGCAACGCCCACCAGCAGCGCAAAGAGAATGTCGTCCGCTATCTCAATGAAGCCATAGCGAAAGACGTGCTTGACCAGCTTCTTGAAATCTAGATCCTGATCGTCTGTGGAGACATCGCCCGGAGAAGGATCGCTGGTGGCATTTCCCTTCAACCAGTTGACCAATAACACCTTTAGTTGCGACGGACTGACGTAGCAATCATCTCTGTCGGCTATGAGTGCTTGATGCGAGCCATGATCGTGGTCACAGTCGTGGCAGTGGTCGGGGTCGCTCGCCTTGGCTTCGTCGCGGTCGTCTTTTATGAGGCCGATGCAAAAGATCCCGGCGACGACCGCGGTGATGAAGCTGATGACGGGCCGGACAATGGCAACGACGAAGCCGAAGAACGCATTGGTGACTAGGATCGAGTCTGCGCCTGTCTCCGGCGCGGTTATCAGGAAGGACATGCAGGACGAACGAGACGCGCCCTTCCGGCGCATCTCAGCGACTACCGGCACGACCGAACAACTGCACAGCGGCACGGGCACGCCGATGGCCGAACTTGTGGTTACGGATTTTAGACTGTCGTCGCGGAGCCAGCGGAGTATGGCCTGGCGGGAGATGAACACATGAATCAGGCCGGAAAGGAACAGCCCCAGCAACAGCATGGGCGCTAACAACAGGAAGGATGACCAGAGGAAGTCGAAAAAACTGGTCAATATCCCAAGAAATTCAAAGGTCACTCAATAGCCTCCTGGGCATCATTGGGATAAGGCGACAAGACTCTTATAATGCTATAAATATAAGAATAAGGCTATAGACGGCGCTGGGCCGAAATTTTGGTCGAGACGCCTGATTAGAAGGTCACTTCTTCTCGTTTCGCCAATAGCGCTTCCGCTTCTCCGTGATTCAGTTGCACAGCAAACCACTTGTAGAGCGCCGGCAGCACCAGCAAAGTCAACACGGTCGAGCTGACCAAGCCTCCGACGACTACCGTAGCTAGCGGTCGTTGTACTTCGCTGCCGGTGCCGCTGGAAAACAGCAGCGGAATCAGCCCAAGGGCCGTCGTCAGGGCGGTCATCAGCACCGGCCGCACCCGCAGACAGGCCCCTTGGATTGAGGCTTCGTCGAGGTCCACGCCATCGCGGACGAGCTGGTTGAAGTAGGTCACCAGCACCATGCTGTTTTCCAAGGCAATGCCGAACAAAGCGATGAAACCGACCGAGGATGGCACGGACAGGTTTTGTCCGGTCAGCCACAAAGCCACCACTCCGCCCACTAGCGCCAGCGGGATATTGAGTAAGATAAGGGTCGCGTTTTTAAGCGAATTGAAGCTGGAAAACAACAGCAAGAAGAGCACGAAGAGGGTGATGGGCACGACGATGGCCAGCCGCTTGTTGGCTTCTTGCTGCAGGCGGAACTGGCCGCCCCAGGTCACCAGATAACCCGGCGGCAGGTCCACTTGGTCGGCGATGGCCTTTTGCGCGTCCGCGACAAAGGAGCCAATATCCCGGTCGGTGACATTGCACTGAACCGTGATGAAGCGCTGGCTCTTTTCGCGGGTGATCTGGCGCGGCCCGACCACTTCTTCGATCTGGGCCAACTGAACCAGCGGGAGCTGGACGCCCTTGGGGGACTGGACCAGGATTTGGGCAATGGCCTCGGGGCTGCTGCGAAATTGCGGGGCGAAGCGCACCACAATGTCGAAGCGGCGCGTTCCTTCAAACACTTGTCCCACCGTCTCGCCGCCCACGGCCGCCTGCACCACCTTTTGCACATCGGCCACATTGACGCCGTAACGGGAGATCGCCTGCCGGTCAACCTGGATGAGTAGCTGGGGCGTGCCGCTGATCTGGTCCACCTGGACATCGGCCGCGCCGGTAACTGCATTGACCACTTGGGCGATTTCGTCGGCCTTCTGTTTTAACACGTCCAGATCGTCCCCGAAGAGCTTGACCGCCAGTTCGGCCCGCACCCCTTCGAGCAATTCATCCACAGTCATGGCAATGGGTTGGGTGAAGTTGGTCAGCACACCGGGAATTTCCCCCAACTCGGCGCGAATGATCTCGCGTAGCTCTTCTTGGTCGCGGGCCGTGCGCCACTGGTCCCTGGGCTTGAGCAGCAAAAACATCTCGGCGTTGTTGATGGGGTCGGTATGAGCGCCGATTTCGCCGCGACCGATGCGCGAAACCGCGCCGGTAACCTCGGGGATCTGCAATAGACGGCGCTCGACCAGCATGGTGATGCGAGTGCTTTCCTTGAGCGAGATGGAGGGGGCCATGGTCAGCCGCAGGACTAGGGTGCCTTCCTGCAGGGCCGGGGTAAACTCCGATCCGAGGCGCGGAAAAATCGCCAGCCCGATGAGCAGGAGGATGCCGGCTGAGCCGAGTGCCCAGAAGCGGTGGGCAACGAAGCGCGTGACAATGGGTCGATAAGCAGCCACCAAGCGGCGCATCATCCAGCCTTCGCTGGCTTGGGTGCCTTCGCGCCCGGATTTTGGTGCCCGCAGCAACAGGTTCGACAACACCGGGGCTAGGAACAGGGCAAAAATCAGCGAGCCCAACATGGCCATGGCCACCGTGTAGGCGAGGGGGCGGAAGGTTTTGCCCTCTACCCCTTGCAGGGTGAACAAGGGCAGGAATACGAGAATGATGATGACGATGGCGAAGACAATGGGACGGCCGACTTCCACGCAGGCGCGGGCTACGACTTGGATGCGTCCCTCGTCTGGTTCGGCTTGGCGCAGAATGCGGTCCACGTTTTCGACCACGACAATGGTCCCGTCCACCATCATGCCAATGGCGATGGCCAAGCCGCCGAGGGACATGAGGTTGGCCGAGAGGCCGAAATAGTGCATGCCGAGGGTTGCGAACAGCACTGAAAAGGGAATGGCCAGGGCCACCACTAGGCTGGGCCGGACGCGAGTGCTCGCCGGTGGTGTCTTCGAGGTAGTAGAACAGCACCAAGCCCATGCCGGTCGAAATCGGCCCCATCGCGGGTTCGCCAAAGCCCTCCGGGATCTGTTCTCGGGCCTCTTGGAGTCGTTCGTTGACCAACTGGCGAGCAAAGTAGATGTCTATTCCGTCGGCAAAATAGATGTTGACGACCGAGAGGCCGAAGTTGGACACGGAGCGGATGTTCTCGATGCTCGGCAGGCCGTTCATCACCGTCTCGATGGGATAGGTGACGTAGGTTTCGATTTCTTCGGGAGCCAAGCCCTCGGTGACGGTGAATACTTGGACTAGGTTGGGCGAGACATCGGGAAAGCGGCTTGGCCGATGCGCAGGAAGGGCAGGTCTTTCTGATAGGCCGTCAACAGAACCCACACTGAACGCAGGTCGGCCACGATGAAGGCTTCGGAATCGTCCTTGAGCACTTCGCCTTGGGTTATGTGTTTGTAGATGATGGTCCCGGTGAAGGGGGCCCTTATCTCGTAGTGGGTAAAGCGGTCATCTAAGCCTCTACGGCCCGAGTTTTTGAATTTGCTTTTTTTAGGGGGAGCGCTATACTAAAATCCAAGGTCATGCTAACGCGCAAAACGGACATCCCGATAGGCTCGGCATACCCGCTGGCCCTGCTGGCGCTGACAGTGCTCTTTGCGGCTGTAATCGGCGGACTACCCTTCAGCCACCAGCTCTTCCACGAGGGCCTCGTCGAGCCAGAGCACTGCCCGGCCTACCTGTTGCAGAGCGGCCTATCGCTCCTTTTTGGGAGCTTGGTGCTCGTGCTCGTGGCGCTGAATGCCTCTGAGCCAAGTCCGTCCGCTCTGTGCACAGTACCGTTACCTCTTTTTACCCCTCGCTTTACTCATCTCAATCGAGGCCCGCCTCGGTGCTAGTGCATCCACGCTTGTAAACCGCTCAGTGCGTGGGTGCCCCTCTCTATATCCATTTCGCGTACCATTATCCCTGTTCTGCGCGCAACGCCTAGGGGTGTGTGCGTGGACGGCCTAACTCATTGGAGACTAGCACCATGTTTAAAAGCATATCCGCGTTGAGCATCTTCGCCCTGGCCCTCTTTACTGCTGGCTGTGGCGACGATAACCCCGTCGATACCGAGCACGAAGAAGAACACGCCGAGGCCGTTGGCCTGATTATTCGCAGCAGCGGCGAGGAGATCGTCCGCTACGAGAACGGAGAAGTAGAAGGCGAAATTACAGTGGGCCACGGCCTGGAAACAGCCCTGCTATCCGTGCGCTTTATCGCCGAAGACGGCGACCTCTTCACTCCAGACGAAGACGATGGTTTCGCTCTCGATTGGGAAATTGCCGACGAGAGCATTGCCGAAGTCGAGCATCACGAGGAAGACGGTGCTTGGGCTTTTCACATCGTCGGCTTGGAGGAAGGCCAGACCACCATCGTCATCAAAATCAGCCACGGAGGCCACGCCGACTTCGTCTCTAAGGAAATCGAAATCCACGTCGAAGAAGGCGGTCCGGGCTCTGAGGACTCCCACGCCGACGAGGAGGGCTAGGGCTTGCGCTTCTACGTTTTCTTATCCCTTGTCCTCGTCAGCTTGGCGGTAGGACCCGCCTCCGGTAACGATAACCAGACTGGCTCGCTAGCCGGCCACGTGATTGACGCCGAAAGCGGCCAACCCGTCGGTTGGACTACTGTCGTCATTGAGGGGCTCGAACGGGCGCGGATGAGCGACGCCGAGGGGTACTTCTTCTTCGCCAACGTACCCCCCGGCGCGTACGTCCTGCAAAGCCTACACGTCGGCTACCACGAAGCGCGCTTTGAAGTCGAGGTCGTCACCGGAGATACCACCCATGTCGATCTGGTTATCGGCCACGGGGCCCTGCACGTAGAGGAGATTCTCGTCGAAGGCGAACGCACGAGCCCTGTTTCTCCACTCCAAACACCCGAAGTTGTCTTCAGCGGCAGCAAGCTGCGGCAGAATTTGAGCCGCACCATCGCCGAGACCATCGACTACGAGCCGGGCATTGCCCAGCGCTCGATGGGGCCAGCTCCCGCGCGTCCGGTGCTGCGCGGGCTGGGCGGCGACCGCTTGCTGGTGGTCGAAGATGGCGAGCGCACTGGCGATTTGTCCGGTACCTCCTCGGACCACGCGGTGGCCATTGAGCCGATGACCACCGAGCGCATCGAGGTCGTGCGCGGCCCCCGCACCTTGCTCTACGGCTCCAATGCCTTGGCCGGGGTCGTCAACGTGGTGCGGGGGTACGTGCCCTCCGAGCGGCCCGATGGCTTGGGAGGCTCGGTGACCTATCAGGGGGAGAGCGTCAACCGAGGTTTGTCCGGCGGCCTAACCCTCGAACAGGGGCTCGGCCCACTGGCCTTGCGCTTCGACAGCAGTCTGCGCAATGCCGACGATATCGCCACGCCGCACGGGAAACTCGCCAATACGGACATCCGCACGGGCAATGCTTCGGTCGGCCTGAGTCTGGTGCGTCCCTGGGGGCATGTGGGCGCGTCTGGCAGTTTGTACGATTCCGACTACGGCATTCCTCCCGACCCGGAGGGCGGCCACCCGGACGGTGTATCCATTGATCTTCAGCGCCAGCACCTCGAAGGGCGCGGCGAAGTTGTCACCGGGCCAGACTGGCTTCAGCGCCTAGAGTTGCATCACTCGTTTTCGCGCTATCAGCACGGCGAATTCGAAGCTAGTGGCGACTTGGGGATGGAGTTCGGCGTGCTCACGCACAACAGCGGCGCTCTGGCCCACTTGGATCGCATGGGGCCTTTTGCAAACGGCGCGATTGGCCTGTGGTACGAGTACCGCAATTATGCCGCGGCCGGGCTTAACTTCACGCCGCCGGCCGAGGAATACGCCGGCGCTTTGTTCACGTACCAAGAGTGGGAGAAGGATCCTTGGGCGGTCAACGCGGCCTTGCGCGTTGACGCCCGCCGCATCGAGCCGCACGAGGAACGCGACTCGCGGCGGGTCGGCCGCATCCAGACGCGCGACTTTGCCGGTATGTCTGCCGGCCTGTCCAACCACTACCGCGCCAGCTCGGGTCTGACGCTGGGCACGACCTTGATGCGCACCTTTCGCGCGCCCGGCATCGAAGAGTTGTTTTCAGAAGGGCCGCATTTGGCCGCTTATTCGTACGAGGTGGGCAATGGTGCCCTCGGCAGCGAACGCGGCTTGGGACTGGAACTGTTCGCCGACTACCACCTCGAAGAAGGCCATCTGCACTTGGCCGTCTTTCGCAACGCCATTGACGGGTACATTTTCCCCAAGAACAGCGGCGAGCGCAGCTTGCGGCGCGCCGATCTTTTCCTCTACCGGACCGTGGGGGAGCGCGTCCTCATGCACGGTGCCGAAGCCAACTTCGATTGGCATCTAGCGGAGCCTTGGAAGGTGGCTGGCACCCTCAGCTATGTGCGCGGCCGTCTCATCGACCTCAACGACGAACCCCTGTCGCGTCTGCCGCCCCTGCAAGGGCACCTAGGCCTGACCTGCGAACCCACCGAGGCGCTGAGTGCGACGGTATATCTGCGCCTAGCGGCGGAGCAGAACCAGATCGGCGAGTTTGAAAAGCCTACGGAGGGCTACGCGGTGCTGGATTTTTCGAGTCAGTACTATGCGGAGTGGGGGGGACGGCTGCATACCTTCTCTCTGACCTTGGAAAACGCCACTGGCGCGGTGTACCGCAACCACCTCAACCGCGTCAAAGAGATCCTGCCCGAGCCAGGCCGCAACCTGCGCCTGCTGCACAAGATATTCTTCTGAGAATTCGTCTGGATTCACCCACTGGACGATGGGATTGCACAGGGTGTAGCACACCAAACAGATCTGGCCCGTGACCTCGGTAGTGAAGGAGGGACGGTCGCTGATCGGTAATTGAAATTGCGATCCAGATTATGTACTCTATCTTCGGCTAGATTAGTCGTAGCCAATCTTTAGAGAGGTGAGTGATGAAAGCCTATCGCGTAGAAAAAAAGATCGCCGCAAACGGTGAACTGAAACTGAATGCCCTTCCTTTTCAAGAAGGGGATGAGGTAGAGGTAATTATATTGTCGCAGGAAACCGTCCACCATCCCGGGACGCCGTCACCGCTGCGAGGTAAGGTCATAGAATATCTGGATCCGACGGAGCCAGTAGCTAAAGAGGACTGGGAACTGCTGAAGTGATTATTCTGGATACTCACCTGTGGATTTGGCTGGCCGATGAAAACGAGCAATTGACCAAACGCCACAGGGATATAATTGAGGAAGAGCGGTCGAGCGGCCTTGGGGTATCTGCCCGAGCCAGGCCGCAACCTGCGCCTGCTGCACAAGATATTCTTCTGAGAGGCTGTCTGAAAACTCCATTTTTTCTATTTGATCCGTTTGAGTAGCAAGTGGATCATGGCAATCTGAATCAAGGCCTCGCTATGGCGGGTCAACACCTCATAATCTCGGGCATGGCGGCGAAAATTCATCAACCACGCAAACGTGCGCTCGACGACCCAACGACGTTTGACTACGGTAAATCCGCCGCCTTGTTTGGCGACGACTTCCAAGTCTATTTTGTGCGTCTTTTTTAGGTTGGCCACCCACGTTCGGATCGGATCGCCTCGATAGCCGCCATCGACCCACAGTTTGCGTAACCGGGGTACGTCGGGAGTACTATAGCGGGTCAACACCTGCTTCAAGCCGTCGCGATCGTCTACATCGGCGGCGGTGACCACCACCTCTCTAAGCAAGCCCGAGGTGTCGACCAACAGATGACGTTTACGTCCTTGGATCTTTTTGCCGGCGTCATAACCGGTTGTTTTACCGTGGGTTGCCGTCTTGATCGTCTGACTATCGACACAACCAGCCGACGGCTGAGGGGCCCGTCCGTTAAGGCGGCGTTCTCGCTGGGTGAGTCGATCCAATACCTGTGGCCAGACCCCTTGTAGACTCCAGCGACGAAAGTAATCATACACCGTTTTCCACGGCCCAAAGCAAGAAGGCAGCAGCGCCCAAGGACACCCGGTCTTGGTCAAATACAAAAGGCCGTTGACCATCTGGCGTTGATCCCGCGGCGGCCGACCCGGACCGTTCGGTTGCCAAGTCGAAGCCGGCAGCAACGGTTCGATCCGCCGCCATTGCGCATCGGTTACATCGGTGGCATATTGGCCACTAGGCGTACTCATCATACGAGCCTTTCTGTTCAGATTTTGTAGCGAAACCTGAATATGGCCCGATGAGTACGCCGATTCAAATACGGGCTACAGCAAGGGTTTTCAGACAGCCTCTGAGAAGCGTTCTTAAAATCTGACGTTACGCCGTGCCCCTACTCGGCGGTATCTAACAGGTTGCTAAAGGCTTCGAGGCTCGGCACCTGTATGGCCGCCCGATGCAACTGCTTGAGACGCTGCACATCGTCAATGGCCCCAATACGGTCGGCCAACGGATCCGACGCGGCCAGCCCAAAGCGAATCTCTAGCACGTCGAGCAGATCTTCAACGGCGCGTTCGCGGCCTCCCCGCTCGATGCCCTTTTCCGTGAAATACTGCACTACCGACGATTCGTACATGGTCGCCTCCGATATGATGGTCATAATCGTTTCTAATCTATACACCAAACCGCTTAGAATGGCAAGATCGGCCAAGTAATTCGCCTTGAGGGTCTCGTCCATCGGCACCTGCTGCGCCCGGTTCACACACTGGCGCAACCACGCCGCCGCATCCACCCCCACTGGCCGCTGCATCAACGGCGCAAAGGGGAGCAAGCCCGAGTGCCCCGCGTCGAGCATGCGTTGGCCGTCTAGTTCACTCAGCCGAATCACTTGGTATTGCACCAGGACACGGAAGCCGTGCCGCTCTTGGAGGTAGTGTCCCGGATCGGTGCGGCCGGCGTCGGGACGCAAATAGATGACGTTGGAATAGATCGGCAGGCC
The DNA here is from genome assembly GCA_965217585.1 of Candidatus Latescibacterota bacterium. Classification (GTDB taxonomy): domain Bacteria; phylum Latescibacterota; class UBA2968; order UBA8231; family UBA8231. The sequence goes on along the minus strand of OZ244561.1, from coordinate 6,616,330 downwards.
GTGTTGTTCGATACCGCGCCCGATATAGCCAGCCATGCGGTGCGGCATGGGTGGTTTGCTGTCGGTGGTTTGAAATTCGTGATGAACCAACGCCTCCTCGTCGTTGATACGCACGCGGATGAGGCTGTCGGTGCGGTGGGCTTCGACGGTGGGTTGTTCGGTGTCGATGACGTCGAGCACCTCAAGGTCGTCTTGCTGGAGAGCGAAGCGGGCGAAGTCGTGGGGGTAGGTGTGGATGAGGTGCTTAGAAATCGTGTCGAATTCGGCCATGGCGATCCATCGGGAATTAGGAATTGAGAATTGAGAATTAGGAATTAGAGCTTGCCAAGCCGTCCGAACTGGGGGCGGTTGGGTCTATTTATGATTCCTAATTGCAATATCCATGCCAAGGCCAAGTGCAGCGGGACGGACGGGGCTGTGCAGAGTGAGACTGTATCGGGCACAACCCATAAATGAGACCTTTAGGGGATAAGCCGACCGCGTAACATCAGTTAAAATTTCCGTGCTGGCTTAGTGGTTAGAAGCGTCGTATAGCGCGGCATTGCCTAGAGGGATGCAATCGGTGGGGCGATGCGCTGATACACTCCGCCTGAGCACGACCGATTGTGCTGCGTGCTTGACACAAACCTCGATTTATGTTGTATTATAGCAGCCTCACACGTATTCATCTTCATATTGGCTGATGTCAAAATAGAAAATGGTCCATAACCCGACATTTGATAGGACAGCGCTTGGTGCGGTGGCCCCAGGTAGCGTCCAGTCCCGAGCTTTGGACGACAAGTATAATTTCATAAGTCGTTTAAAAACAATAATTTACCCCCCCCCCCCCCGATTCTCTAAGATCCACTAGCTCCATACTGCGGCCAACGTCTGTTTGGCCGCGCCTGCTCGGTTCTTTGCCAAGGACCGAGGGGCCGAAGGTCGCCCTTGTTCTGCGACCTGCTATAAACGTTTGTCCTTTATTAGCAAACGTTCGCTATCCCCTTAGCACGCTATTTTCACGACCGATACGAAACGATGCGTTGGAGGTCGTCTCTGTTGAAGAAACACGACCTCGGCCGGGATTGAACCGGGCACCGGCGCTCGTCAACCACCCTCTGTGAAAGGGGAATCACCCCACAAACCTCTTTAAAAGGAGATTTATCGTGAAGAACTTAGCTCATATCGCTTCAGCTATCGCCGAGGCCATGACTGTGCCTCGTTTCCATCTCCGACAAGTTAGCCCAGCCCACGGAGCAAGACGCTATGTTGCAAGAGAGCAACTCATGGAAATGCGGTTTCCGTGCAAGGGCGTAGTGGCGACTTCCCATCTTAAACTTGGGGTTATCACCATTTTGCTACTGCTTGCTCCGGCTGTCGACGCTCAAGCGACCGGAGTGCCCTCGATTGCCGGGATGGCACGGGTCGGGGAGACGCTGACGGCTTCGGTGTCGGAGATTGCGGACGAGGACGGCCTAGGCGAGGCGACGTTCACTTACCAGTGGATAAGATCCGACGGGACCACAGACACGGAAATCGCGGATGCGACGCAGGCTAGCTACACACTGGTCTCCGCCGACCAAGGCAAGACCATCAAGGTGCGGACCACCTTCATCGATGACGGCGGAACCGAGGAGACGACTAAGGCGGTCAGCGTCGTCACTCTGGACGACACGGTAGGAGACGGGGGCGAAACCTTCACGCTACGACTGAGCAATGCCTCGGGCGCGACACTTGCCGACGCCGAGACCACCGGCACGATCATTGACGACGATGGATCGTCGTCGGTTGCATGGGACCCGATCACCGACATGGCGATCATGTTGGTTGATCCCAACATCAGGGACGGTCTCGAGGGACTCTCCGATGAGCTGCAAGCGAGGCGTGCACATTCTTACGGGCTCATGGGCGTGGGCGGGTCCCTGGCGGGTGTGGGCGTGACCGCCGGGGAGAAAGTGAACTTTCGCACCTACTCGTCCGCGGCGGCGGGAATCGGCAGCGTGCGATTGGAGCTCACGGGTCCCCAAAACATATCACGCACCGACAACACTGCGCCCTACACGCTGTTCGAGGACATAATTGGCCGCTCCCTGCCAGCAGGGAGCTATCAGCTCAGAGCTACGCCCTATCCAGAGGCGGATTTGGGCGGCACGCCGGGGACGACGCACACCGCGTCGTTCACGTTGGTCACTGATACCACCCCGCCATCCGTGTCGGTGATGTGCGGGGACGGGACGCCGGATTCAGACAGCAGGACGGAGGTGAATATCGAAATCAGCGAACCGGTCCTGGGGGGATTCGGTAGGAACGATATCGAGTTTAACAACATCCGCCTTCCGCGGTTGTGGTTGGTTATCAGCAGTCGGCTCGCGTTCGGCTGGATCTATACATTCAGTGTGGAGCCGGAGCCAGCGGGTGGGGAGACGACTATCACGTTTCCAGCCGGCATCACTACGGACGAGGTGGGAAATCCCAACACCGCGTCCGAGCCCTTGCACATCGCGCGAAACCGCAAGGTGTCGGTCGGGGACGCGAGCGCCACTGAGGGAACCGACGCAAAGGTTGATTTCGTGGTGACGCTCGACGCCAGGAACGATTGCGAGACCGTGACGGTCGATTGGACAACCGTCGACGGCACTGCGACTGCGGGCGAGGACTACACCGCGGCCAGCGGGACGCTCACCTTCGGGCCCGGGGAGACGGGCAAGACGGTCCGCATCGCCGTTCTGAATGATGCAGAGGACGACAGCGGGGAAACGTTCACGCTCCGGTTGAGCAACGCCTCGGGCGCGACACTTGCCGACGCCGAGGCGACCGGTACGATTTCCGACGGGGAATCGCCGGTTGTGTCGATGCTGCGGATCGACGGGGTACCGCAGGTTGGAAACACCTTGAGGGTGTCGTTCGACGAGCAGCAAGCGGCAAGCGGCAAGCGGCGAGCGGCGAGTGGCGCTTTGGCGTATCAGTGGCTGCGCGGATCGGAAGTGATCGCGGGCGCGACGGCGAGCACCTATGTCGTGACGGTGGCGGACGTGGGCGCACGGCTCTCGGTGCGGGTCGAGAGCGGCGATGGCTCGATAACGAACGCGGCGACGGCGCCGGTGTGGTCGGCACCCGCCAATCCGCCGCTCGAAGACGGCGAGGAGGAGCTATTGTCGACGACGATGACACTGGGTTGGCATCAGTTCCCCTTATGGGTCGCGGGGTACGGCCGGGTTCGGGGCGAGTCGTTCGGAGAGATGGACGTCACCTCGTTCGAGGACGGCGGCGCGACTTACGTAATCGATGCGTTCCTCGTGAATTCGAGGGGAGTGTTTGGGCTGGCGACGGGTTCGACGCGACCTGACGCGTCGGGCTTGGTGGCGTACTGGAACGGATACCGGATTTCGGGGCTGGAAGCGTATACAAGTAACAGTGGCAAGTCGCCGCCGATGCTGATGGGCCACACGCCACAACCAAGTACCGAATACTCGCGCTACGAGGGCGGGGCGTCGGATGGGATCCGGGTCGCGGTGTCGCTGCGCCGGGCGGGTCCGCCAGACGAGCCGCCGCCGTTGACGGCGAGCTTCGTGGACATGCCGGAGGCGCACGACGGGGAGCGCGCGTTCACGTTCCGGATCGCGTTCAGCGAGCCGCTCAGCTTGATGAACGGCCGGCGGTTGCGGGAGGACGTCGTGGCGGTAGCCGGGGGCCGGGCGACGGCGGCCGGCCGGGTGAACCGGCGCAGGGACCTGTGGCAGTTGACGGTCGAGCCGGATTCGCCGGCGGACGTGACGGTGACGCTCGCGGCCGGGGCGGCCTGCGGCACCCCGGCGGCGGTCTGCACGAAGGACGGCCAAGCGCTGTCGGAGACGATCTCGGCGACGGTGGCCGGTCCGCCAGCCTCCGCACCGGACCAGCCCACGGGGCTCTCCGCCACGGCGACCCACGGCTCGGTGACCCTCACCTGGGACGATCCCGGCGACGACTCCATCACCGGCTACGTGATCCTGCGGCGCGTGCGCGTGAACGACACCGGGGGCGACTTCGATGTGCTGGTGGCGGACACGGGGACGGCCGCTACCACCTACACCGACAACACCGTGGCGGCCAGCACCACGTACACCTACCGCATCAAGGCCATCAACGGGGCCGGAACGAGCGAGCGCTCCCGCTGGTTCCACATCGACACGCCGGCGGCCCCGGCGTCCAAGCCGGCGGTCGCGGACGGGCCGCCGGGCCTCGCGCCCAACGCGCCCAACCCCTTCAACGCCAGCACCCTCATCCCCTACCGCCTGGACGTGGACGGCCCCGTGCGCCTGGAGATCTACAACCTCCTCGGGCAGCCCGTGCGCACGCTGGTCGATCAATACCAGGACGCTGGCTTCTATAAGGTTCGCTGGGATGCGCGCGACCGGCGCGGCGCGTTGGTGTCGGCGGGGATGTATTTGGTGCGGCTGCACTATCCGGGCGGGATGCAGACTCAGCGCCTGCTCTACCTCAAGTAGGCTCTGTCATCGACCCCTGCAAAGCGCCCGGTGTCTCCTTGGCATCGGGCGCTTTTTCATGCGCCGACACCTGACACCCGACGCGAGTTTTAAGAACGCTTCTGAGACTCAGCTCCCCGGCTGCCACTCGTTGAGCGTGCGGGCGAAGAGGATATCCGAGCGGGTGACGGCCCCTTCGCTGTGAGTTGTTACCGAGACGGCAATGGTGCGTTTGCCGGTATCCAAGGAGAAGTCGGGGTGGTGGTTCTGTTCGGTGATGGTGCGGGTCAGGTGGTTGAGGAACGAGGTGATGTCCTTGAAGTTGGCAAAGACGAAGTCGCGCGAGATGATGATGCCGTCGCGACGCCAACCTGTGAGGGTTTGCAATTCGGCATCTACTTCGGCGGCGCTGAGGGTGGTTTTGTCTTCGGTCATGGCGGTTGACTCCTCGTTGAGATAGTTAGGCGGTTAAGATGCGGTGGAGGCGGTCGGCGATGATTTCGGCTTCGCCGTCTAAGAGGGTTTGCGGCCCAACGCTGAGCGCGGTGTCGCCGCCGCTGACCAAGATCGACGGCTCGCCTGCTTCGAGCGCGTGCACTACGTCGCCGGCCGAGAGGGGGGCCTCGTCGCCAAAGTGCAGATGCACCAGCGGCTCGGCCGGCGGAAATTTGTTCTCATAGGCGCTGGTAAAACTAGCCTTAATGCCAGCGATGCCCTCGACAGCCTCGGCGACGACTCGACAGCGGCGCTGCCACTCGGCCACTTGCGCTGCTTCATCCATTTCAAAGAATAGCTCGACGGCGCGGAGCAGGCCGCAGATTTCCTCTTTGCCGACCTTCATGCCGCGGCCGATAGCCGAGTGCGGGTTGGAGTTGAGGTGGCACGCCGCAATCAGGTCTTTGCGGCCCAAGATCAGGCCCGATGACTGCGGCCCAAACAGGCCCTTGCCGCCGCTGAAAACCGACAGGTCGCAGCCCATGGCCGGCAGGTCGGTCAGGTTGGAGCGCGGCGGCAATTGCGCGGCCGCATCGACGATGACCGGCACATTGTGCTCGTGGGCCGCGGCGACGAGTGCGGGCAGCTCGGACAGAGGCTGGCTGCCGAGGAAATACACTACGGCTGCGGTCTTGGGACCGATGCCAGCGACGTAATCGTCGAGCGTCACGGCCGCTGTGGTCCCGACTCGGACCAGCTCGCCGCCGCTGAGGCGAAAGCCCTGATGGACGTAGTAATGCGAATCGACCAAGCTGATGACGAACTGGTTGGGCCGATCCCCGACATCGGGAAGCTGGGCAATGGCGCGAGCGTCGGTTCCGGTCAGGCAAGCTGCACCGGCCAAGAGCATACCGCCGGCCGCGCCCGAAGACACAAAGGCCGCTTCAGCACCGGTGAGCGCGGCGATGCGAGCACCGGCCTTTTCGTGCAGCTCGTTGAGATGGATGAATTGGCGAGCCGCTTCGGCCATCGCCTCGACCACGGGCGCGGGCATGATGGAGCCGCCGAGCGTGGTGATGGTGCCACGGGCGTTGATGAAAGGGCGCAGGCCTAGGCGTTGATACAGGGTGGGCATCTGTAGTCCTTAAGGAATTAGTGGATTGAAGGCGCGCATCCAACTCAGCAATTCATTTTGCAAAATTTAAATAAAAAGAAAGCGGGCGGGATGAAACACCCCGCCCGCTTTTGCGCGTTTACTAGGCGTCCCTTAGTGCGGGTGCGCGTGGCCGTGGCCGGCGGCCGCTTCTTCTTCCTCTTCCGGCTCCTCGGCCACTAAGGCGTCGGTGGTCAGCAAGAGGGTAGCGATGCTAGCGGCATTGCTGAGCGCGGTGCGCACGACCTTGGTCGGGTCGATGACGCCCATGGACACGAGGTCGCCGTATTCTTCGGTTTGGGCGTTGAATCCGTACGCGCCCTCGCCTTCGGAGACGATCTCGACGACGACCGCGCCTTCGTGCCCGGCGTTGTCGGCGATCTGACGCATCGGCTCCTCTAAGGCGCGCCGCACGATGCGGACGCCGGTGGTCTCGCCCTCGGTCTCGCCGGTGAGCGAGTCCAGTCCGGCGATGGAGCGCACGAGGGCCACGCCGCCCCCAGGCACCACGCCTTCCTCGACCGCGGCACGAGTTGCGTGCAGCGCGTCCTCGACGCGGGCCTTCTTCTCCTTCATCTCGGTCTCGGTGGGTGCGCCGACCGCAATGACGGCCACGCCGCCGGCCAGCTTGGCCAACCGCTCCTGCAACTTTTCGCTGTCGTAGTCCGAGGTGGTCTCGTCGATCTGGTTGCGGATCTGCTCGACCCGGCCCTTGATGTCAGCGCCCTTGCCCGCGCCCTCGACGATGGTGGTGTTGTCCTTGTCGATGGTGATGCGCTTGGACTGGCCGAGATCGGTCAGTTGGACGCTTTCGAGGGTGATGCCCAAGTCTTCGGTGATCACGGTGCCGCCGGTGAGGGTGGCGAGGTCTTGGAGCATGGCATTGCGGCGGTCGCCGTAGCCCGGGGCCTTGACCGCGGCCACCTGCAAGGTGCCGCGGATCTTGTTGACTACCAGCGTGGCGAGGGCCTCGCCCTCCACGTCCTCGGCGATGATCAGCAGGGGCTTGCCGGCCTTGCTGACCCTTTCGAGCAAGGGCAGGAGATCCTTGAGGGTGGAAATTTTCTTCTCGTGAATCAGCAGGTAGCAGTCGTCCAAGGAGACTTCCATGCTCTCCTGATCGGTGACGAAATAGGGCGACAGGTAGCCGCGGTCGAACTGCATGCCCTCGACCACGTCGAGGGTAGTGTCCGTGCTCTTGGCTTCCTCGACGGTGATGGTGCCGTCCTTGCCGACCTTGTCCATGGCTTCGGCAATTAGCTGGCCAATGTCGTCGTCGCCGTTGGCGGAGATGGTGCCGATTTGCTCGACCTCGGAGTGATCTTGGACGGTCTTGCTCTGGGCTTCGAGGCTTTTGACCACCTCGGCGACGGCTTGGTCGATGCCGCGCTTGATCTCCATCGGGTTGTAGCCTGAAGTAACGGCTTGCAAGCCCTGGGTGTACATGGCTTCGGCGAGGATGGTGGCGGTGGTGGTGCCATCGCCGGCCACCTCGCTGGTCTTGGAAGCGACTTCCTTGACCATCTGCGCGCCCATGTTCTCATAGGCGTCGGGCAGTTCGATCTCTTTGGCGACGGTAACGCCGTCCTTGGTGATGGTGGGCGAGCCCCAGCTTTTGGCCAAGACGACGTTGCGGCCTCGAGGCCCAAGCGTCACCTTGACGGCCTTGCTGAGTTGTTGGACGCCGGAGAGGATGCTGTCGCGGGCGTCTTTGCTAAAGGCAATCTGTTTGGCAGCCATAGGTATTGTATCCTCCCTTAGGCTACGATGGCGAGGACGTCGTCTTCGCGCATAATCAGAAATTCTTCGCCCTCAATCTTGACCTCGGTGCCCGAGTACTTGCCGATGAGGACCTTGTCGCCTACGCTCACTTCCAAGCCGACGTGCTCGCCGTCTTCGATGCGCCCTGGACCGACGGCGACGATCTCGGCTTCTTGGGGCTTTTCCTTGGCCGTGTCCGGGATGATGATCCCGCCGACCTTCTGCTCTTCGACCTCGTCGAGACGCTTGACTAGCACGCGGTCGGCGAGGGGTTTGATATTGATGGTGGCCATGATTGACTCCTCCTTTTATGGGTAAAATGGCTATGGCATGCTATATGCAACTTTCGTGCCAAAGGACAAAAATTTTGCTATGGTTTTGTTTATAAAGAACTTACGCCGTACTGGACTCAAAGTAATAAACGAGTGGATTACCATAATGATAATATATCCACAAAAACGAAGAAAATAATACAGATAAGTGAATGAAAAATATGGAGTTATAAAATTTTCTCTAAAATACAATAAACAGGTGATATTTTCATTATGAAAAAACGAGGCGATGATGGACTGGGATGATCAGCGGGTCGTGCTGACCGGAGCCAGCAGCGGCATCGGCCGTGCCTTGGCCCTCGTGCTGGCCGAGCGCGGGGCGCGCTTGGTTTTGGTGGCACGCCGCGCCGAGGCTCTAGCAGAATTAGGGTCGGCAATTGAAGAAAGTGGTGGTCGCCGACCGCTAGTGGTGCCGTGCGACGTAGGCGATCTGGCTCAAGTTGGCGCTTTGCACGCCGAGGTGGAGGCGCAATGGGGCGGAGCCGACGTGCTGATCAACAACGCGGGTCGGGGGCATTACAACTCCTTTGCCGACGCGGATGTGCGCGAATGCGCGGCCGTGGTGCAGACGAACCTGCTCGGCGTCATCTACTGCACCCGGACCTTTCTGCCGGGTATGATAGCACAAGGGCGGGGCCGGTTGGTCTTCATATCGAGTATTGCCGGCGAATTCCCCGTGCCCAAGCACGCCGTGTACAGCGCGACGAAATTCGCGGTGAACGGCTTGGCCGAAAGCCTCGACTACGAGCTGGCACCCCAGGGCATTGGCGTCCACCTCGTGGGGCCGGGCTTGGTGCATACTGAGTTTGCCGAGCGAGCCGGCACTAAGCACCTGCCGGTGCAGGAAAAGTTCGCCAAGTCGGCGGAGGAAGTGGCCGCGGCCATCGCAGACGCCGTAGCCGCGGGCAAGCACAAGAGCGTCCCAGACGCGGCCGCGCATTTGCTGATCAAGCTGCGCCAGCACTTGCCTCGCTTGACGCGATTCGCTTTTAAGAGGGTCTGCCGTCGGCTTTAGACCGCGCTACTGAGCGGTGTACCCGCCGTCGACGACTAGAGTCGCCCCGGTGGTAAAGCCAGATGCTTCTGAGGCAAAGTAGAGGACGGCCGTGGCCAGTTCGGCCGGGTCGCCCCAGCGGTCCATGGGGACCTTGGCAATCATTTCGCGCGCCTTGGCTGGGTCTTGTAGCAGGATGGCGTTGATCGGGGTGGTAAAGGGACCGGGGCAGATGGCGTTGACGGTGATCCCGTGCGGTGCCCATTCGAGGGCGAGGGTTTTGGTGAGCTGGACGATGCCGCCCTTGCTCGATGCATACGGGGTGCGGTCGGCGATTGAGACCTGAGACACCGTGGACCCGAGGTTGATGACGCGGCCGTAGCCGCGCTCGATCATCTGCGGCCCCACGGCTCGGCAGTAGTACATCGGGCCGGTGAGGTTGATGGCGATGACCGCGTCCCAATCCTCGTCGCGCAGCTCGACGATAGGGCTGCGGATGTTGATGCCGGCGTTGTTGACCAGGATGTCGATAGGGCCCAAGGCGTCGCTGGTTTGGCGGACCGAGGCTTCCACTTGGGCGCGGTCGGCCGCGTCGGCTTGGAAGGCGAGCACGCGGCCGTTGGTGTGGGCACTGATTTGCGCAGCCGCGGCGTCGGCTTCTTTCACATTGCGGCTGGTGAGGGCCACGTCGGCACCGGCCGCCGACAGCGCGCAGGCCATGGCTTCTCCGAGGCCCTTGCTGCCGCCCGTCACCAAGGCCGTGCGCCCCTTGAGGCTGAAGAGGTCGAGCGAGGAGGGCGGGATCATCATAGTGAAGCCCAGCCTTCGGCCTCGACCATGGACTTGGCGAGGTCGCCCAACTCGGCGACTAGATCGCCTTGATCTTGGGCGCGGGCCTTATTGGCGATCTGCATGGTTAAAGCGATCAGCCCCAAGCCGAAGATCCGCTGCAAGCTCTGCGGCGAGTCTGGTTCGAGGTCGGGAATCAGCTCGGACAGGCGGTTGAGCAGGTCGCGGTGCGCGGCGGGAATTTCAATGACTTCCAAGGACATAGTGGCGTTAAAAGTAACGCATGGCCTAATCTCGGTCAAAATTCCACATCGCGGGCGACAAAGCGTTCGCCGTCTTGGACGATGCGGCTCCACGGCGAGTCGGGATCGTGGTCCCAGGCGACAATCCACCCTTGGGCGGCGGCTTCGGCGGCAAAGTGCTGTTTGCGGGTCAAGGTCTGATAGGGGAACATGTCGTAGGCCATGTTCCAATAGGGCCGTAGGTGGAGGCGCGTCGGCACCAGTTCTCCGGGATAGACGAGGGTGCGGCCGCTGGCCTCAAGACGAAAGCCCTGATGGGCGCAGGTGTGGCCGCCGGTGACAAAGGCCGTCAGCCCGGGGACCAATGCGCTGTCGCCGTCGAGGAAGCGCATCTCGACTTGGCGGGCGAGGGTGTGCAGTTCCTCGGGTCGGTAGCTGCTCCGCATGGTGCTGCGGCCGGCCAAGGCGTCGTCCCACTCGCCGCGCTGCACCGCGTGGACGGCGTTGGGAAAGAGTGGTGCCCATTCTCCGCCTTGCTCAATGAGGCAGCCAGAGAAGTGGTCGAAGTGCAGGTGGGTGAGCGCGACCATGGTGATCGCCTCCGGGGCCACACCGGCGGCGTCGAGCGAGCCGCGTAGCGTATGTGTGCCGTCCATGCCGTACATGGCGCGCTCGCGCGGGGAGAAGCGCTCGCCAAACCCGGCGTCGAGCAGCACGAACTCACGGCCCGTTTTCAGGAGCAGGCAGTTGCACGATAGACGGACGCGATTGTGCTCGTCCGGGAGGCACTCGCGTTGCCATAGGGCCTTGGGCACCACGCCGAACATAGTCCCTCCGTCGAGTCGAAAGTCGCCGCCGGGCAGGTGTACGGCCTCGGCCTCGCCTAGTTGCAAGCGACGCATCAGAGGGTGGCTAGGACTTTAGCGCCTTCTGTATCGAAGCGGAAACGCATCTCGCGCAGGCCCGCTTGGGCCATGGTGGCGCGCAGCTTGGGGTGGTGTTCAGTCGGGCAATAGAACATGAGGAAGCCACCGCCGCCGGCCCCTAGCAGCTTGCCGCCGAGGGCACCGGCGGCGCGGCCGGCCGCGTACCAGCGGTCGATATCCGCATTGGATATCTGCTGCGCCCGCTGCTTTTTGGTCATCCAGTGCTCGTGGAGTAATTCGCCGAAGCGGTCGAGCGCGTCCCGTTCGAGCGCCTCCTTGATCTGGTAGCCGATCTGCTTGGTCTGATGCAGGCTGTCTAGTACCCGGTCGTCGCCTTGTTGGGTGTCTTGGTTTTGTTGCGCGAGGATGTCCGAACTCTCGCGCCGGATGCCGGTAAAAAAGATCAGCATGTTGGCGGCTAGGGCCTCGGCGGTGGGTGCGGAGATCGCCAGTGGTGCGACTGCGACGCGACCGCTGGTATCGATGTCGAGGCAAGTCAGGCCGCCGAAAGTGCCCAAGTAGTGGTCGTGTTTGCCCGCTGGCTGAGCAGCCCGCACCGCTTCGATATAGTGGGCTTCCTCCGCTAGCTCTTGAGGAGAGGGCTGTTGGTGCTTATAGGCGTGGAGCGCGGCCAGCAGCGCCACGGTGAACGCGCCCGACGACCCCAAACCCGTGCGTCCCGGTACGTCAGACATCGCGCTTATTTCGATCCCGCCCTCAATCCCGGCGTAGATCAGGGCTTCGCGCAGCAGGGGATGTTGGATCTGGTCGGGCGCATCGACCTTTTCGGTTTGCGAGTATTTGACGCGAATGAAGTCTTCCACCTCGAGGTCATTGAGCTGGATATAGACGTATTTGTCGATGCCAGCGCTGAGTACAAAGCCTCCGTAGTGGGTGTAATAGGACGCTAGATCGGTGCCGCCGCCACCGAGCGGAATGCGTAGCGGCGCTCTGGTGATGATCAAACTAGCCTCGTTTCAAGGAAGGGCAAAGGTTCCCGAGTCCACGCACTGACAGGCGTGGTGGTAGCGCTCCGGTGTATCGGTCGAAAGGAGTTGACCGCGCATGGGATGCCCGAGCAGAGGGCGACCTACGGCGAGCAAGTCGGCGAAGACCTCGCTGAAGTCGCAGGGAGTGTCGGGCGGGATGCGATCGAGGATTTCGGGTTGTAGGGCGTAGATCCCGGCGTTGACCCAATAGTTGTCGAATACTTGGTCGGGCCGCGGTTTTTCGACGAAGCGCTCGATGCGGCCGCGCGCGTCGAGGCCGACGATGCCTCGCGTGGTCGGGTCGTCCATCCACAGGAGCCCGGTGCTGGCGATCTCGCCCTCGCGTTGGTGGGTTTGCCACAAGTCGCCTAGGTCGAAGTTGGTCAGGTTGTCTCCGTAGTACATTAAAAAAGGCCCGTCGAAGAAGTCGGCCACTTGCCACGCAGCGCCGGCGGTGCCGAGCAGATCGTCCTCCAGCGAATAGGTAATCGACACCCCCCAGGCCCGGCCATCGCCGAAATAGTCGGTGATGACGTGGGGCAAGTGGTGGAGGTTGATGATGAGGTCGTCGAATCCGTGCCGGGCCAACAGGCGCACGACGTATTCGAGCAGGGGTTTGCCGGCAAAGGGGACCATTGCCTTGGGAATCGCGTCGGTGCGTGGGCGCAGGCGCGTGCCGCGCCCGGCGGCTAGGATCATCGCCTTCACGCGCTAGCCCTGCGAAGGACGTTGGCAGCCCGCATGTTCGCTTGGGCCGTGGCGTAGAAGTCCGCGAGGTTGGGCTGTCCTTTGACCCACTCGATGTATTCGCCAATGGTTTGTTCGAGCGGGACCTCGGGCTGCCAGCCGAGGGCTTGCAGGGCCTCGCCGGAGGAGACGGTGTGGCGGGTGTCGCCAAAGCGGTATTCGCCGCTTACGAGCGGTTCGATGGCCCGCCCGGCGATGCGCGTTACTAGCTGAGCGTATTCGCGGACGGTGGTGCCGCGCTGCCCGGCGATATTGAAGGAGCGGAAATCGGCGCGCTCGTCTTCAAGACAGAGAACATTGGCGCGGGCCACATCGCCGACATAGACGTAGTCGCGCAGCGATTGGCCGTCCTCGTAGCAGACGGGGGGCTGGCCGTGCAGGACGCGGAGGGCAAAAATGCGGCCGATGCCCGAATAGGCATTGAAAAAGGAGTTGCGCGGCCCCTGGACGATGGAGTAGCGCATGTTGACCGTGGGGATGTCGTATTTGCGGCCGAGGCTAAAGGAGGTCAGCTCTGCCGCGTATTTGGAGATGCCATAGGTGGTGTGAGGGTTGACGGTGTCTTCGGTGATCGGCTGGTGTTCGAGGGGAGCGGCGCAGTGAGGGCAGCGGACTTCCCACTCGGCGCTGGCTAGCTGCGCGTCGGGACGGGCGTCGGGATAGACGATGCCGTGCTCGTCGCAGCGGTACTTGCCCTCGCCATAGACGGCTTGCGACGAGGCTAGGACTACTTTCCGCACGGGCAGCTTCTCGGCGACGATCAGCTCGTAGAGCAGGGTGGCACCGACGATATTGACGTGGTGGAAGGTGGAGAAGTCCGGCATGTAGTCTTGGTAGGCCGCTAGGTGGATGACGCCGTCGATGCCGTCGAGCGCAGCCAGCCAGTCGGCGCGTTGGCGCACGTCGCCGCGCATCTTTTCTACGCCTGCGGGCAGATAGGTGGGCCAGCCTTCGGGGTGGACCCGCTCCTGTAGGGAGTCGAGGATGCGGACGCGATAGCCCGCGGCGACGAGGCGATCTACGGTGTGCGAGCCGATAAAGCCAGCACCGCCTGTGACTAGAATGTGACGCATGAGTTGAAGACGGGGTGCTTCGCTACACAGTACGGCATTTTTCATCAACCGATGGAAACAACAAGGTTCAAATTTTCTTTTCGCAGCATATCTTGTAATGCAAGCTGAACCCAAAAACTTTCTGGTTCGCCAAGTTTTCCGGCAATTTTAGCGGCCCTACTGGGACTTGGAATTCTTCTTTCTTTTTCAATATCACAAAGGCTTTGAGGTGAAATACCCAAAAAAATAGCAAACTCTCTCTGGCTTTTTTCTTCTCCTATTCGATAGCTTGCCAGAGCATTTCCAAATGTCAGACATCCAAAGTCTCTCTCCAAATTAGAAATCCCATATTGTCCTTTAGTAATCATGTTTATTGATCTCCTCAACTTGAATAGAATTAACCTCATCGCCTTCTATTTCAGATTTTTTCTCACCTTGTCAAATAGGACTCTTTCCATCCTTAAATCATACGTCAAAATGACGTATGCATCAAGTCATAGAGTACCTTATCGGCCAGATTGGGGTGAGGTAGGTCGATGGCTAAAACGGCGGCGCAAACCCGTCCTTTCCTTCACCTAAAGGCGGCAAACCGCGATCGCGCAGTTTGTTGTCGAGCACTCCGAAGAATTGCCGATAGCGTTCCAGATACTCATGTTCAAAATCACTGCGCCCGCAGCCCAGCTTCTGCGCCATCAGGTCGTACGCCCCGTCCCGCGTGCCGGCCAGAAATTTCCCTTGCCGGAAGTGAAAAGGCTGGGCGATGAATTTCTCGACTCCGGTATCAATCAGGGCATCGGCAAAGTCACGGTTGTTATTGACCAGCAGCAGGGGCGTCATCGTGATGCAGGTATCAATGTCGGCCGCCTGTACTTCCTTGATGGCCTCTAGTCGGCGGTGATTACCCGGACAGAACGGCTCAAAAGTCCGCCGGATGTCCTCATCGTCGGTAGTGACCGTCATATTGACCTGTACCCGTCCGCCGTTATTCTCAATGCGCTGGAACAGGTCGCAATCCCGTGCCACCAGTGGGCTGCGGGTTTGGACGACTAACTTGGGCTTGTGCCGCTCGGCCATAATTTCCAGCAGGCGGCGAGTGAGTTCCAACTCTCGCTCGATGGGCTGATAAGGATCGGTGACGCTACTCATATAAATGAGCTTGTCGTCCAGCGACTTCCGGCGCTTATCCATCAGCTCGATTGCATTTTCTTTTACATCAACCCAATAGCCCCACGTGTCGCGCTTTTCGGCATCTCGGCTGAAAAACGCCGCGTAGCAATAGGTACAGCCAAATGAGCAGCCGCTATACGGGTTGAGCGTAAAATCATACGCGTTCATAAACCCGGTCGGCTTCGTCAGCAACTGCCCCGTCTGGACATACGTCACGTCAGCCTTGCCGGTTTTATCGGGGCCGGAAACGTCCTGCGACACACCGGGATCAAGGGAATCAAACAGGTCTTGCTGTATAGAATCTGTCATTGCAAAACCTCCTTAGGAAAGCGGCTTTAACAGGCGGAGTGCTCTTCGATAGCGTTCAGCTTTCTCGCCTTGCTCGTCGATCTTGCGCTTGGCCTCAGCTTTTTTCCACTCCTGTAGTCTTTCCTGCTCGGCAGCTTTGCTCTTAGCCTCTTTTCGCCCCTGCCTCAACAACTCTGCACGACGAGATGAAACGCGATAGGACAACATGCTGTATTTCGGCGAACTGAATCGATAACGGCTCCTGCGACGAACAGATTTAATTGTGTCTCCTTCCGCTTCAGGTACTTCAAAGCCAAAATCAACTGCGCAGTTAGTATAAAAATGGGATCTGCCAGGATCCTGAGGATTATCAGGATCCTTGGGAATATCTATATCAGTTCCGAATTCCTTATCCCAATCGTAGGAATCGTCTACCACTCTATACAGAGCCTTCTTTTTTGTATTAGGGATGGTGAAAATCCCTAAATCAGGGCTAACTATACGAAATACCTCTTCTAGGGTATTCTTGGCAGGCTTTACACTTTCTTCCCAATACGAGGACCATTGGTTGTTATCCCAAGGCAGACTCAAATAGAATGCCGTAACCACACGCACCGTATTAGCCGGAAGCTCGGGCGGATTTTTCGGAGTAGGATATTGGCGATAATTAAAATAATCAGGCACGGAACATCGAAATGCTCGCCAGAAAAAAGTACCTGCGGACCGCATTGCTTTTGCCGGTTCCTGAGCGTCAAAATAGATCTCGGGTTGTTTACCATACTTGGACAGGGCAAGAGCTAAACCTACACGACCGGCCCCAGTACCCGCTCCCACGTCACAAACATACAGCGTATTCGGAACACCAACTCGGTCAAAGATGCTCTTAAACGCCCAGGACGCTAGGATGCAGTGTTTCAAGTGGTATTTGACTAGGTATGCAGCAGCCAGATACGAGTCATCATAATCATAATAGTCGGGAACAAATTTCCCTGTCACTACTTTTTCTAGATTTATCATCGCATCAGCAGCCTGCTTGAGATGTGCTTCGCATCTTTCGTCATGCTTGTTATGGCGCAGAAAATCCCGGAACCCCTTCTCGTGAGCGTCATCCAGCGCCCGCAACAAGCAGGTATCAGGCAAATCGTACGTGGTTTGTTCGGACATGATTAGTTCTGGGTTAGGGTGTCGGTTTACGGGGTTGTTTACGATACTGGTGGCGGTAATATCCGCGCTCGTATTGTCCTTGATCTTGTTGAAGAGGTTCGTGAGCATCTCGTCATGTGCCGGTGCAATATAGATAAGGCGCGGTATCCCGGCCAAGCGCGTCGCGGTTGACAGCAAATCGCTGTTGTGTGGATTTTGAGGGATCACAATAAATATTGAATGGACGAAACAGAGAATGCGCTACGCGCCCAAGATTGCCCTCGCACTGGTCAGCTTAGTCCTCGGAATCGCGCTGTGTGAACTGGCGTTGAGCTTCCTGCATCCGCAGCTCTTCCGCCGGCCCCCCGTCTGGCGCTACGACCCTGAGCTGGGTTGGAGCCACATCCCAAATCGCGTCGGCCGCTTGGTCACTCCGGAATTCGATGTGGAAATGCGGATCAATAGCATCGGCTTGCGCGACCGCGAGTTCGCCGCCACAAAGGAAGCGGGCATCCGCCGCGTAGCCCTGTTCGGAGACTCGTTTGTCGAGGGGTGGGGCGTCCCCATAGAGGCCGTGGTCAGCCGTCAACTCGAAACCTGCCTCCGGCGAGAGGGGGCTGCGGTGGAGGTGGCCAACTTCGGGGTGGCTGGTTACGGCACCGACCAAGCGCTGCTGTTTTTCGAACAACAAGGGCCGCGCTTTGAGGCCGATGAGGTGGTGCTCTTTTTTTACGGCAACGACCTGTGGAATAATGCTTCGCGTCGGGGCATTGGTGCCGAGCGGGGCTTCAAGCCCTACTTCCGGGTGCGGGTCAATGGGCGGCTCGCACTCGCGGGCGTCCCGGTAAAGGAATCGGGCTTTTGGCGACAGTCCGCAGACTCGTTGCCCCTCGCGGTGCGGTTGCAGCGCTATTTCTCGCAGCACTGGCATTTGTACCGGCTGGTGCAAAAGGCGTGGCAGCCGGAGGTGCCGCGCGGGCAGCAGCAGGATTTTTACTCGGGCCTGTACGGCGCGGACGCGCGCTTTGCCCCGACCTGGGAGCTGACGGGCCGCATCCTCGCGGCCTTTAAGCGCAGCGTCGAGCGACGCGGCGCGCGCTTGACCGTCGTGTACGTGCCGTCGATCGTCCAGGTAGAAGAGGACAATTGGCGCACCAAGCGCGAGCTGTACGGCCTGATTGGCGAGTTCGACCTGCGCAAGCCCAATGCCGAGCTAGCCGGTTTTGCCGAGCAGCATGGATTCGTGCTGATCGACTTGCTCGACGAGTTCAGGAAAAAGGCCCAAACCCAAACCCTGTATTGGCGCGATAGCCACTGGAACGCGGCCGGCCACGCCTTGGCGGCCGAGCGGCTCTGCGCGCATCTGCGGAGGCCCTAGCTCGTGGAGTGGCGCAAAGATCTCGGTGCTGTGGGGCTGATAGGGGCGGCGGTCGCCATTTTCTTCTGGCCGGCCGCGGTGCTAGAGGGGGCATTTTTCGTGCAGGACGTGATGGTGCAAAACCACCCGTTCCGCGAGTTTTTCGCCCGCGCCCTCCGCGAGGGCCAATTGCCGCTGTGGAATGCGGCCATCAACTGCGGCTTCCCCTTGTTTGCCGAAGGCCAAGCCGGGCCGCTGTATCCGCCCAATGTGATTTTGGCGTTGCTCCTGCCCACTTGGGCCGCGCTGAACTGGAACATTGTCTTGCACCTGTGGTTGGCCGGCGCGGGCATGTACGCGCTGGTGCGCGCTTTTGGCGCGGTGCGGCCGGCCGCGCTGTGCGCCGGGCTTTGCTACGCCCTGAGCGGCTACATGGTCGTGCGGGCCATGTCGCCCAACTTCATCGACGTATGTGCTTGGTTGCCGCTGCTGTTTTGGCTCGTCGATCGCATCCTGAACCGGGGGCACTTTTTTTATGTGCTGCTCTTTGCCTTGGCGATTGGCTTGCAACTGCTGGCTGGCCACCCCCAAGCCGCCCTGTACGGAGCCGTCGCAGTCGCGGGCTACTGGCTCTATCGGAGTTGGGTTCAGGGCGCGGGGTGGATCGCTTGGCCGGCGCTGGCTGGCGCACTCGTGCTGGGTGCGGTCCTAGCCGCTGTCCAGCTCGTACCTACCGCCGAATTAGTGCAGCTATCCAATCGCGGGGCCGGCTTGTCGTGGACCAGCTTTGTGGCGATGTCGCTGCCGCCCGAGCGGCTAGTGAGCTTGTTGTGGCCCAATTTCTTCGGCAATTCGGCCCACGGCACGTACGGGAGCCGGGAGGTGGGCTTCTTCATCCAGCTCTGCGCCTACGTCGGCGTGGTGCCCCTGTTGTTGGCTTGGGCGGCCCTGCGCGAGCGGCGGGATGGCCAAGTCGGTTTTTTCGTCGTCCTCGCCCTCGCCGGGTTGGTGCTCGCGCTGGGCAAATACACGGCCATCTTTTCCTTTTTTTATGAAATTCCGGGGTTTAGCCTGTTCCGCATCCCGACGCGCTTTTTGTTGTGGTTTGCCGTGGGGGCATCCGTGCTCTGCGGCCTCGGCCTCGACCAAGTGTTGCGCCGCCAGCGGCACCGGCCCGCGAATGGCTGGCTGTTGGCTGCAATCCTCGGCGTGGCCAGTGCGGGCCTGCTGTGGGCCAGCGAAGTCGCGCTCTTTGCCGACGGCTCAGAATCGCGCTACATCCACCACTTGCGCGGCGACGGCTTGCGGCTCGTAGGGGCATTGGCGATCGGCGCGTGGCTGCTCGGCCGGCGGGCGCGGCGAGCCGCAGCGTGGGCTGCGCCCGTGGTCATTTTTGCCGAACTGTACAGCTTTGGCGCGGATTTTAACGGCACCATAGAACCGGCTGCGTACACCGAGACCCCAGAGACGGCCCGCGAGGTTTTGGCCGACCACACGGCTGCTGCGCCGCCGCGAATCGTCAGCTTGGTCTCCGAGCGGAACTCGCCCTTTGATTGGCACGGGGGATGGGCCTATGACTTGGAGTCCTATCGGCGTTATAACGAGACCTTGCGGATGTATGCGGGGGGGCTGTATGGGATAGCCAACGCGCTGCCGGGATGGAGTCCGCTACACCTGTATCGCCACGGAGAATTCGCCCGCGGCTATCCGGCGTTTGCCGCCTTAGCTGGCGTGGAATACGCGGTGCGCTACAGCCGCGTCGGGGACATTGATGTGCAGCGTCTGCCTGCGGCCTTGCCCCGCGCGTACGTGGTGGGCCAATTCCACCTCGCCACTAGTCCGCGGGCCGGGCTGACTTATATGGCACGCGGGTTTCCCATGCGGAGCGAAGTCGTCTTGGAGGAAGCGCCGGCCGCCTCGATTGGCCTGGGCGGCGCGGCACAGATCGTCCGCTACGAGGACGAAGAAGTCGCCGTGGACCTCACCGACTCGGCTGGGGGAATTTTGGTCTTGAGCGATACCCACTATCCGGGCTGGCGGGCCTTTGTCGATGGGGTCGAGCACCCGATCCTCCGCGCCAATCACGTGTTCCGCGCCGTAGTGGTCCCAGCCGGGGCACGCGAGGTCGTCTTTTCGTACGAGCCGGATAGCTTCCGCTATGGCTTGCTAGTCAGCGTGGCCGCGGCCGCGCTCTGGCTGGGGTTGGCTTGGGGTGGCCGGCGGCTGATCTTGCCGCCGGTGGAGAATATGCCGGCAGATGCGGGGGCGCAGTTGAAGGTCCTGGCCGTGCTAGGGGCCTTGGTTTTCGTGCTCCACGCAATAGCCACGCAAGGGCCTTTGTGGAGCGGGTGGCTCGAACGCCTGAGGTTGGGGTTGGGGTCGTGACGGCCAGGAGCATCGGGCTGGTCGCAGGGGTTGCCGCGCTCGTGGTCTATGGGACGACGCTGTGTCCGACCGTGTACGTAGAGGGGAGCGGCGAGCTGATCGGCGCGGCCTACGGGTTGGGGACGGCGCATCCGACCGGATATCCCCTGTTCTGCCTCAGCAGCCGCTTGCTCGCGCTGGCGCTGCCGTGGGTTAGTCCGGCCCTAGCGATCAATGCCGCGTCGGCTCTGTTTGCCGCTGCCTGTTGCTGGGCCTTGGCAGGCTTGCTCTATGGGCGCGGGGTGCGGCCCGTGGTGGCTTTGGCCGCGGCCTTAGCGTTGGCGTTTTCGCGCACCTTTTGGTCCCAGGCCGTCATCGCCGAAGTCTATGGCTTGGCTTTATTGCTGGTGGTCTTGGTTCTGGCCCAAACCCTTAGAACGTGTGAGAGCAAGGAGCCGCGCCAAGTGCTCCTCTTGGGCTGGCTGATGGGCTTGGGGCTCACGGCTCACTTAATGCAGGTACTCGTCTGGCCGGGCGTGGTCGCGGTCTTGGCTTGGCGCTGGCCCGCGCTTTGGCGGCGGCCCTTGTTGCTGGCGCAGGGGATGCTCGCTGCGCTGGGGGGGTACAGCTTGGTGGCGTACCTGCCGCTGCGCAATGGCCGGGGCACGGGGTTTCACTGGGGGCCACTCGACGACCTAGCGGCCCTGTGGCAGCACTTGAGCGGTGCGCTGTATCGCTCGTCGTTTTTTTCGTTGCCCTTAGAAGGTATGCTGCTCAACACCCAGCGCTGGCTGGCGCAGGCCGCAGGCGAGTTCCACTTCACATTAGTGCCGTTGGTCGCTTGGGGGGGGTGGGTGGCTTGGCGTCGCGATCGCAGTGCATTTGTCTTGGTTGGGGGGGCAATCGCCTGCAATTTAATCGCCGCGCTCAACTACCACCGCGACCCCAATGGCCTACCGGTGTTTTACCTGCTCAGCATAGTGGGATTGGCGGTGTGGTTGGGCATGGGGTTGGACGCGTTGGCCAGCCGGGTGCGGCCGGCCGTCTCGATTCCAGTCGCCGCGCTCGTGGTTGCCTTGGTGCTAACCGCGCACTACGAGGAATCCGACCGCAGCGGAAATTGGGTCGCCGACCGCTATGGGCGCGACATTCTCGCCGACTTGCCCGAGGGCGCGATCCTGATTACCGAGGGGGACGATGCGGCCTTTGTGCTCGACTACCTGTTGCGGATAGAGGGCTTGCGCCCGGATGTAACCCTGTACAATCGCATGGGACGGGGGACGGATGTGCTCGGCTGGAGCGAGCACGCGCTGCCGCCGCTAAGGCGGGAGCGTCTGCGCTGGCGTCGCGAGGCCGCATTGGCCCGAGGCGGGCAGCCCCTTTTTTATTTGGTCCCACGCCGCTCGCCGCTGGCGGAGTGGGTGTTTGTGCCTGCGGGCTTGGTCTATCGCCTGCAAGCACCCGACGACCGCACTGGGCTGGCCCCGCAGATCGAGATGGGCAACGCGTTGGCCACGGGCTTTTTCCGCGACCCGTGGGTGCGGAAGATCCAGAGCAATTATTATTTTATGGCCGGCGAGGAGCGCCTGTGGGCTGGGGATCGAGCCGGGGCCACAGCCGCATACTCGCAGGCGGCGACCCTCGCTTTCGACTCGCGCACCACGCGCTTTAACGTGGCGCTTAAGTTGTTTGAAGTTGGCGAGTTGGATCGCGCTATGGAGCATGCGGCAGCCGCGGCGGCCATCGACCCTTGGCAGCCTATGCCCTATCGCTTGATGGCGCGTATCGAGCGAGAACAGGGTCGCTATGACGAAGCGCGTCGCTGGAACCAAAAAGCAGGCGAGTTGCAGCGGGGGCCTTGATCGGGTATATAAGCTGTGGCTGCTTCCCCTTTAACGCCGCTGAGGGTCGCTATGGAAAAATTAAGACGCATACTCGATCCGAATAAGGTCGTTCTGAACCTCACGGCGCAGCGCAACTTCGATGCCATCCGCGAATTGGCCACCGTGCTGTGGCAAGACGAGGTCGTGCCCGACCAGAAGCGCTTGCTCGCGGCCTTGATTCGGCGCGAGCAACAGGCCTCCACGGGCATTGGCAAGGGCGTAGCCGTACCCCACGCACACGAGGACGGGATCCAGCGCCAGCTCTTAGCCATCGGCATCTCGCAGGTCGGCATTGACTTTGACGTGATTGACGGCCAGCCCGTCCACATCATCGCACTGTTGGTCACGCCCCAGAAACACCAAAAACAGCACATGGCGCTGCTGGCGGCTCTGTCGCAGCGCTTGCAGCAAGAGGAAGTGCGCCAGAGCTTGCTGCAAGCGGCTGATGCGGCCGAGGTCGTCGATATTTTCACGCGCAACCCACCCCCGGGCTGAGCGCAGCGCAAAAATCATGGTTCCAGAATTCACTAGGGCGGTGCACGCCCCCCTATTTGAGCGGCATTCTTGCTTTCTCGCCGGGCCGCTCGTAGCGGGGCAGCGGCAGGCCCTGATCGAGCGGCTGCGGGTTTTGCTCGCAGCAGGGGTGCCCGGGTACGCGATCTTGGTATTGCTGCCCGACCGGGCAACCGCGCGGCGCTTTCGCCAAGCAGTAGATCGGCTCGACTTGGGTCCGTACAGCACCGTCGATCTACAGACGTACTACGGGCTGGCGAGTCGATTGGTGCGGCTGTTTTGGCCGCTGGTGGCTAGCAAGGCCGGCTTTACTGCACCAGCGCGGCCGCCGGTTTTCCTCAACTACGAGGCCGCCCAATATCTGATGGGGCAGGTGGTCGAGCCGCTGCTCGCCGAGGGCTATTTCGAGGGCTTGTACCTGCGGCCCCAGCGCATTCTCTCCCAATTACTCGACAATTTGAACAAGGCGGCCGTAGCCGATTTCGCGCTCGCGGAAGTGGCACCGCGTCTGAGTCGCGCTTGGGCTGGGGAAGAGCAGCGGCTGCGCGTGTACGAGCAGGTGCAGACGTGCATCGAACGCTACCGTAGCCACTGCCTGCGGCACGGGTTGCTCGACGCGTCGCTGGTCTTTGAGGTCTGCAACCGCCACCTAATCGCGCAAGAGGAATTCTGGCGCTACTTCACCGAGCGCTATCGCCACCTCTTAGTGGACTCAGCCGAGGAACTGGTGCCAGTGGCCGGCGATCTGGTGAAGCGACTCTTGCCGAGGTGCGACTCAGCCCTGTTGGGCGGGGACGCGCAAGCTGGTTTTCGCATCTTTTTAGGCGTTGATGCGCCTGGTGCCACGGAGCTACAGCAGCGGTGCGCGGAGGCGATCTCTGTGGCACCGGAGGCGTGTGCCACCCGGAACATGGTGGCCTTTGCCGACCGCATGGGCGCGCAGTTGGGTCAGGCAACCCACGGAGCCTCGGGAGGGTCGCCTCGGCTGGCGGTGGCGGATGTAGTGCAGGCCCGCTACCGAGGGCAGATGATCGAGGCCGTAGCCCAGCGGATCGTCCAGAAAATAGCCGAGGGGATAGCCCCGGGCGAAATCGCGGTCGTGGCTCCGCACGCCGACGGGGTGTTGCGCTTCCTCCTGTCTGAGACCTTTCGCGCCGCCGACATCCCCTTTGCGATCGTGCGACGCTATGAGACGCTGCGCGAAGAGCCGGTGGTGCGCGCCTGTCTGGCGCTGGCCATTCTCGCCCATCCCAATTGGGGACAGCGGCTCTCGCTCTTCGATTTGTCCGGGGCGTTAGAGCGGGCGCTCAAACCCCTCGACCGGCTGCGGGCCGAGCTGATGGCGCGGCACTTGTACGACCCGCGCTCGGGCCAGCTCATACCCGCGCGCGCGTTGAATGCCGCTATGGGCGAGCGGATAGGCCGGGCTGCGCTCACCCGCTACGAGGCTCTACGCGCTTGGATTGAGGCGTATCGCGGCGGCGCGGCCGACCCTTGGGATCACTTTTTGCGCCGGCTCTTCGGGGAGGTGTTGTCGCACGCCGCGCTGGAGCCCGAAGACGCCGAGGTGTACAGCAAGCTGATTGCCTCGGCTGCCTCATTCCGCGAGGTGGCTCCGGCTATGGCGCTAGAGGGTGCGGCCATTGGCCAGCGCTACGTCGAGATGATAGGGTCCGGGGTCGTCGCCGCCCAATACCTGACCGATGTCGATCTCGACGAGGCCCCAGAGTCCATTGCCCTCGTCGCGCCGGTCTATACCTACTTGCTCTCCGGCCATGTGGCGCGCTACCAGTTCTGGCTGGACATTGGCTCGGCGACTTGGTGGGAGCCACTGCACCAGCCCTTGACCAACCACTACGTGCTGACCCGGCGCTGGAACCCAGAAGAACGCTGGACCGACGCCGTGGATTACTCGATCCGCAACCGCAACCTCTACCGCTTAGTGCGGGGCCTGTGCCTGCGCTGCCGCGACGGGATTTACCTCTGTGCCAGCGACTCAGAAGGCCGCGGCTCGGCACAGGACGGGCCGCTGATGATGGCGGTGCAACAGGTCTTGCAGGAGGGTCGCGGGTGAGGTTTGAGCCGCGCGCGGGACAGCGCGAGATTTTGGCCTATCAAGGCGGCCTGCTCGGCGTGTCAGCGGTGCCCGGCAGCGGTAAGACCGCCGCGATTGTCGCCTTGGCGACTCGGCTGATCGCCGAAAGGCGCACCGAGGGGGGGCAGGTGCTAATCGTGACCTACCAAAACGCGGCCGTGGACAATGTCCGCGCCCGGATCGGCCAGCGCTTGCAAGAGATGGACATGCTCCCGGTCGGCTACGACGTGCGGACCTTGCACAGCTTGGCCTACGGCATCGTCCAAGCCAATCCCGGGCTGGTGGGGGCCGCAGCCGAATTTATGGTGCTCGACGAGCGCGCTAGCGAGAGCTTGCTCGACAAGGCGGTGCGGACCTGGAACGACGACAACAAGGGGGTGTGGGGCCGGTTGGGACCTGGGGAATACGTGGATCAGCAGTGGGAGCAGGAGTGGCGCGACATTGCGCGGAAAGTGGCCCGCACGGTCATCACCACGGCCAAGAACCGCCGGCTGCGGGCCGAGGATCTCTTGGCGCGGCTCGGCGGCCGGGAAGATGGCGACCCGTTTTTGCGGATCGGCGCGGAAATCTACCGGCTCTACCAGCAACAAGTCGAGACCATCGGCGGCCTCGATTTCGACGACTTGGTGTGGATGGCTGTAGATATGTTGCAGCAATACCCGGATTTGTGCAGCCGCTACCGGCGGCGTTGGCCCTTCGTCTTGGAGGACGAGGCGCAAGACAGCGTCCCCTTGCAGGAGGAGCTGATCGCGCTGTTGGTGGGGCCGGGCGGCAATTGGCTCCGGGTCGGCGATCCCAATCAGGCGATTATGAGCACCTTCACCGCAGCCGATCCTCGCTATTTGCGCCGCTTCTTGGAGCGCGAAGATGTCGCAGTCGCGGAGATGACGATCTCCGGCCGCTGCGCCCCTAAGGTCATGGAATTGGCCAACTTTCTGGTCGAGTGGGCCGCGGTCGAACACCCGCTGGCCGAGGTGCGCCAGCGCGCTTTCCGGCCCCAGCAAATGCAGCCCACCGACCGCGGCGATCCCCAGCAAAACCCCGCGGACGCGGACAGTGCCATAAGGTTTCGCGAGTACAACAACCGCCTCGATGAATTCGACAGCATCACTCGTCGGGCCAAGGGTTTTGCCGAGCGCAGTCCGAACTTGACGGTGGCGGTGCTGGTGCCGACCAACCGCATCGGCTACGATATGGCCGAGCGCTTGCGCCAAGCCGGAGCGGACTTCGACGAGGTGCTGCAAAGCCCGCGCTCGGCGCGGCGGGTGGGCGAGGCCCTATGCGAGGTGCTGGGCTTTCTCGCCGAGCCCTTGCAGCGCAACCAGTTAGAGCGGGCTTACCGCGCCTTGGTCGGCTTTTGGCCCGGGCCGAGTGGGCCGGGGAACGAGGAGGCCGTGGCCATGCTGCTGCGCAGTTGCTATCGGCCCGAAGCACTGCTCTATCCGGAGGCCGGCCAGCGCATGGAAGCGGCCCTGCCTCCGCTGGATCGCATCGAGCCGCAGGATTTGGAGGCCATCGCCCTTCTGTGTGGCTATCTGCGGCGCTGGCTGCGGGCGGTCGCGTTGCCGGTAGATCAGCTCCTGATGACGGTTGCCCAAGATTTGTTAAAGGAAGAGGATATGGCGCGGGCGCAGCAACTGGCGGTCTATGTGCGCACCCGCGCCGACCAAAACGCAGATTGGCAATTGCCCGAGTTGGTGCGCGAGCTGAGCGAGGCCGTACAGGGCCGGGCGGGGGCGCTCGCCGAAGCAGAGGACGCATTGGCGCCTCAGCCCGGGCGGATTTTCCTGACGACCATGCACAAAGCCAAGGGGATGGAGTGGGATCTAGTCTATGTCATGGGGGTTGATGGCGATTGGTTTCCCCACGACCTCGACGCGCGGTTTTTGGGCGAGTACGAGTTTCTCGGCGGCGATCCCTGCGAGGATGCGCGGGCCGAGCTGTTGGACCTGATCGGCGAAATCGGGTCGAGCCGGCTGTCGGCCACCGATCGCTCCCACGCCGAAGTGATCGCCGAGCGGCTGCGGTTACTCTACGTCGCCATTACTCGTGCGCGGCGCTATTTGGTCCTGAGCTGGAGTCGCCAGATTCCGCGCGCCACGCGGACGCAGCCCGTGCCCATGGCCGAGGTCTTCCACCAGTTGCAACTCTATTGCGAGCAGCAGAGCCGATGATACCGCAAGGATTCAAGTACAGCCAGAGCAGCCTGACGGCTTTTGAGCGCTGTCGGCGGCAGTTCCTGTTGCGCTATGTCGAGCGGTTGGCGTGGCCAGCGCCGCTGACCGACCAGTTCGATGAGTGGGAGGCCGCAGCCGGCCGCGGGCGGGCGTTCCACCAGTTTGTGTTGCAGGAGAGCTTGGGCATGGATGTGGAAGACGCGGTGCAGCGCAGCCGCGATCCGCTGTTGGCCGCTTGGTGGCGCAATTGGCGCGAGCAGCCACCGGTTGTGCCTACGGGGGCGGTGTTCGGGGAAACCATGCTTTCCGTACCCCTAGCCGGTCGGCGTCTCGTCGCCAAGTTCGACCGCGTGGTACTAGCCGACGATGGCCGCGCTTGGATATTCGACTGGAAGACCGGCCGCAGAAAGCCAGAGCAAGCCGCCTATGCCCAAAGCTGGCAAACGCTGGTCTATCGCTTCGTTTTGGTCGAGGCCGGCGCGGTCTTGAACGAGGGCCGTGCACTAGCACCCGACGATGTGGTGTTGGTCTATTGGCACGCTCAGTACCCGCAGGCCCTGCAGCCGATTGCCTATTCGGCCGCTGAGCACGAGCGGGCACGTGCGCTTTTGTCAGAGGCGATCGCCTCCATCGAGGCCCTCCCAGACGCGGATGCGTACGCCAAAACCGACGACGAGGGCGAGTGCCAGCGCTGCGAATTTCACACCTATTGCAACCGGCCGGCGGCGCGGCGCGACGATTGGGATATCGACGAGGACGAGCTGGAGTGGGAGCAGCTTCCCGAAGCAGAGCTGTGACTCCGGTCAGCCCTTGAGCGCGCCGAGCTGGATACCGCGCACGAAGAATCGCTGGCCGAAGACAAAGAGCACGATCATCGGCAGCATCATCAGAACGCTCCCCGTCATCAATAGCGAGTAGTTGGGCGCGGTGGAGGAGCCTTGTGGGGAGCGTGGCAGACACGGTGGAGGACTTCACCGATGGAGGGCACAACAATGATAACGTATAGAATGGTCGTCATTGCGTTGTTCGCCGTACTGCTGATGGGCGATGCGTATGCGGAAACCGAGCCAGCAGAAATCACGATCTCCATCCGTGGAGGGCACAAGGCGGTGGTTTCGGCTCTGTTAGAGGCTGTTGACGAAGGGACGTTGGTTACCGGAATCGCCGATTTTGATTCTCTTTCTTCCACCTATGACCTGATGGGGATACATCGTAAGGGTAGAAAATCCCCTTTTTATTATGGGAATCATAGGCACGGGTGTTCAGGCCGCAAGATGGGAGGATCCAGATCCATATACTCCCAGTGACGGCTTGGAAGGGATAGTCTTTTTTGTTCAAGGCCTTCTTGTCGGCAGTATGGTCGGATTCCCGATTGGTGTGACCTTAGTTGATCCTCACGATTCTTTCGTCGCGACACTCATGGGCGGTCTTATGCCTGGATTGGCTGGCTATGCCTTGGTAGAAGTCGGGGGGAGCCCGGCTATAGGAGGAATGGTGGCCTTATTCGGCCCTATTATTTCACTCCATGCGTCAGAGAAATCGCGCAAGCCTCCTCAAGATCGCCGCGTCTCCTTTGGTTTAGCCCCTACCCTCAACGGCGGACTCTCCGCTGTTACCCAACTCCGCTTTTGACCATTTCACGAGAGAAGGCCCCACTATGCCCTTTGTAATCGTTGCGCTGACCCTGTTCTCCTCCATGGGGGCAGCGAAGGCCGACGGGACGGTCGAAGCGGCGACCAATGCAGGGCCTTCCTCAAGAGCGATGGTTAGCGACAGTACGCAGGTAGATGCTGGTCGCGCTAGTGGCCAGTTCAAACTGCTGGTTCAGTCGGTCCAAGCCGAGCCGGTGGATTCATTGGCCGTGGAGGCTGAGCCGGTGGATTCGTACTTCCTAGACGATAGGGCGATTACGAGGATTCCGACAAAGGCGGGCTTAGGTGTGCTGACGGCAGTCGGGACAGGATTCCTAGCCATAATAGTGGCACAACCTTTTATCGGAGAGGAGCCTGAGGAGGTTCTGTGGCCTGAGGAGGCCGGATACTTCTTTGTCGGGCTAGTTGTCGGATACCCGCTTGGCGTGTATTTGGCCGATCCGGTGGAGAGTTCCTTCTGGATGACATACGTAGGGGGGTATGGTCTGGCTCTGGGGTCTGTGATTCTGGGCGTGAAGATGGGAGGGACGACCGCAAAGGCCAGTTTGGTGGTTGCTATGGGGTCCCCAATAATGGCATCGGAGCTATCCCGGCTACTCCCCAAGCGGTATCGCAATCCCAATCCATTCAAGTGGCTATTCGGAAAATTTCGTCGGCCTAGTCCCCGCGTATCTTTCGGCTTGGTGCCAGATCTCCAAAGGGGCTTGTCGGCCAGAGCAACGCTACGCTTTTAACTTCTCAATAACGGAAGAATATATTTGTATGTCGCCTATGATCGCTGCAATTACCCTGTTCGCCATGCTCATGGTGGATGAGGCGAGGGCGGTCAACCTTTGAGTGCGCCGAGTTGGATACCGCGCACGAAGAACCGCTGGCCGAAGACGAAGATCACGATCATCGGCAGCATCATCAGAACGCTTCCCGTCATCAATAGCGAGTAGTTGGTCCCCTGCGAGGAATCGAAGTAGCGCAGGGCTACCGGCAAGACTCGCATGTGCTCGGAATGGGTGACGATCAGCGGCCAGGTAAAGGACTGCCAAGTGCCCATAAAGGAGAAGATCGAGAGGGTGATCAACGCCGGTTTGGACAGGGGCATGACGATGCTCCAGAAGGTCTTCCAGAGGTTGGCACCGTCGATTTCAGCGGCTTCTTCGAGCCCCCTGGGCAGCCCGGTCATAAACTGGCGCATCATAAAGGTGCCAAAAGCGGTGAACATGGCCGGGATGATGAGCGCTTGGAACGAGTCGAGCCAGCCGAGGCTTTTGAGGATCACGTAGTTGGGCAGCAAGGTGACGATCCCGGGGACCATCAAGGTGGCCAAGTAGAGCAGGAAGACGGCGTCGCGGTAGCGCCATTCGAGGCGGGCAAAGGCAAAACCGGCCATGGCCGAGGTCGTCACTTGGCCGACCATCACGCAGACGGCGACAAAGAGGCTGTTCCAGCCGTAGAGCGAGAACTTGATGTCCTTGTCGCGCAAGACCCGGATGTAGTTAGACCACATGAAGCGCGGCTCGCTGATCTGCAACACATCGCTGCCGTACGCGATGCGCAATTGGTCTTCACCGGGGAAGCGGGCGTAGAGGACATTGCCCCCGGCTTTTTCCGTCAGCGGGTCGTCGTCGCTCCTGAGCAGGGGAAAGGCCGAGCGAAAGGGAATAGTGTTGCCATCGGCGTCGAGAATCGGCTCTTGAGTGTGGACATCCAAAACCGGGTCCCCGACGCGATCCCAAGAAATGTCGCGGTAGGTATAAGCCTCGCCGTCGGTGCGCAACAGCGGGGTGCCGTCGGCAAGCTCGACCGAGGCCGGCGCTAGCTGCTCGGCCGTGCGCCAGCTCTGGCGCTGCTGCACGAGCCGCTTCTGCCACTTGTCGCGCAGGGCTTGGGTCAGCAGCAGGGGAGCACCTTCGACGAGGACCGGGTTCCAGCGGTTTTTGTACACGGCGATGCCGCCGCGCTCTTCGACGTTTTTGCCGGGGATGGGCTGGCCCTCCGGGTCGTAGATCAGGCGGCCCTGCTGGTCGCGGATCGGGTCGCCGGGGGCACCGAGTATCACCGGATTGCCGAGGGTGATGCGGATCGGCTCGCCTTGGGCGTCGAGCAGCGGTTGGCCATCGCGGGTCTTCAGCAGATCGCCTTCGTTGCCGAGGCGCACCTCCTGCGGCCATACATGGCTCTGGAAGACCTCGTTTTCGCTCTTGAGCGAGGTGAGCACCATCCACAGGAACGGCACCAGCGTGGTGAAGCCGAAGAGGATGAGCAGCCAGTGGCTCAGCGAGTGGATCGCGGTCGTGTGCGCGACTTTGGCCATGCGCCTTTCCTCCTCAGTTGACCGCGCCCCGACCGAAGCGCCAGTTGAACAGCGTGATAGAGAATATGATGACGAACATGAACCAAGCCACGGCGGCCGCGTACCCGAACTCTAGGTTTTCAAAGGCCGAGCGGTAGATGTAGTAGCCGAGCGTGACCGTGTTGTCCCCGTCTTTGCCCGGGCCGCCATTGGTCATCAAGTAGGCGATCTCAAAGCCCCCTTGCAGCCCGCCGATAATAGACATGACGCATATAAAGAAGGTCGTCGGGGCGATCATCGGCCAAGTGATATGCCAAAACTGCTGCCACTTCGAAGCTCCGTCGATGTCCGAGGCTTCGTACAACTCCTCGGGCACATTGGCGAGGGCCGCGAGGTAGAGGATCATGTTGCCCCCGCCCATGGAGGCCCAGATGCCCATGAAGATGATGGCCGTCTTGGCCCAATAGGCGGCTTGCTCTAGGCCGAGCCAAGAAAGCCAGCCCAAATCGACGCTGCTGGAAAGCCAGTTGGGCAAGTCGTCGATGCTGTCGAGGCCGGACAGCAGGGCCATGCGCCCCGACAGCCAAGCCGAGGGGCCGCCGTACTCGTATAGGCCGCTGGCGACCCAGTAGAGTGCGGCGGCCGCAAGGAGCGCGGACAGGATTTGGGCCGATCGCGCGGACGTGGCTTTGCGCGCGAGGGATTGCAGGACCAAGCCTATCAGCACGAGGATCGCGATGCGCACGGCAAGCGAGAAGTAGGGCCAAGAGAGCACGGGTAACAGGATTGAGTTAACGAGGCCGTATTTGGGGTTGTAGAGCCACTTCCAGAGCAAGAACAGCGCAACCCCATTGGTGACGGTGGGGAGGTAGAAGACGGTGCGATAGACGATGATGCCGCGCAGTTTTTGCGAGAGGACGATGGCCAACAGGAGCGAGCCGCCGATAGACAGGGGCAGGCCCACCATGAGAAAGACCGTGTTGTAGAGATAGAACCAGAGCTTGGGATCGGTCAGCAGCCGAATGAAGTTGTCGAAGCCGATGAAGCGGGGCGCGGAGAACGTGTCCCACTGAAAGAACGCGAGGCCAAACGAGAACAGCACCGGCAGGGATGTAAAGATCAAAAACCCGGTCAGATTGGGCGCGAGAAAAATCAGCGCCCAGCGCAGAATTCTCTTTTCGCGGGGTTTCAAGCGTCCATCTCCTCGCGTTGCCGCCGAACGTAAAACGCCAGGCCGACGCCGATTGCCAACAGGAGGGCCGCGATCCCGAAGAGGTCGAGTGCGTGGCTGCGGCTGGAGAGCGTGCGATTGCGCTTGGCTTTGGCCAAGGACTCGCGCATGCGGGCGGACATTTCGGCGACCGCGGCGTGGCCGACCGTGGGGTTGCCCACTGCATTCTGGTCGGGCATGCGGCCGAGGAATCGGTAGGTCTGACGGGCCGTTGAGTCGGCGGGCTGGTAGGCCGCGTTGATGAGGTTGGTGCTCAGTGCGCCCTGCAAGCGAGTGATGTTAAAGGCGGCCCCGTAGGCTGTGGCCTGCTCTGCGACCGTGTATTCCATGGCGTCGAGCAGGGCCGAGCGGTGTTGGTCCTCGTCGGGGAACTCGGGGTCGGGCTGAGAGAAATAGCGCACCGAGAACTGCTTGCGACTGCCGAAGGCATCTGCGTCCTTGGTCAACAAGTTGTTGAAATCCGGACTGGACAAGTATTCCAAAAAGTAAAAAGCCTCCCGCTCGTGCTGGGTGCCCTTGCGGATGGCCGTCACCCGCCCGCCCATCTCGGCGGCCTTGCCGCGATGGCGGCCAGTCTCGCTGACCTCGCCCCAAGGGCCGTCGCGCAGGCTCGGGTTGGCACGCATCTCGGGGTCGCTCATCCAGCGTTCCCACCCCTCGTAGGGCACGTAGCGGGGCATGGGGTAAATCTCGGTGGTAAAGCGGGCTTCGCGGCGCACCTTGATCAGCCCCCAGCGGCCGATGAGAATGGTGCCCAGCTTGCCCGCCGCGTACAGCCCCAGTATGGATTGCCCGCCCCAACCACCCCCACCTGTTTGCGCGGACTGGTCTTCGGCCGAGGGCACGACGTGGAAGGTGTTGACGAGATCGTACAGATATTGAGCGGCCGCGGCGCCGGCTGGGGAATCGAGGGCAATCTCAGTGCCGTCGTCGTTGAGGAGGCTGCCGCCGGCTTGGTAGATGAAGTTGTTCAGCCCCCCGCCAAAGCCCGGCCCGCCCGAGCCAAAGGTCTCATAGCGCCGGCCATCGGCGCTCTTTTTGGTGAGGGCCTGACACAAGAGGACGTAGTCCCACCAAGTCCAGTGGTTCCACGGCAAGGGCGGCATGGCCAAGGTCTGCACTTGGCGCTCGCGTGCGACCGCGTCGTAGAGCGAGCGGTTGAGAAAGGTGACGCTGGTGGAGACATTGTTGGGGACGGCGTAGATGCGGAAGCGTTCGTATTCGTCGGCCTCGACCGGCGCGCCGGCCACTGGCACGGCGAGGGCGTTGCGCCGATGCAGCCAGAAATCGTCGAGGCTCAGCTTGGCCTCGCGCATGTAGTCGTTCAACTCGACCATGACGCCTTTGGAGGCGTAGAGCGCGAAGGTCGCATAGCTGTAGATGTCGAAGACGTCTGGCCCGGAGCCGGCCGCGGCCTGGGTGAGGATCTTTTGCACGTCCGCGCTTGGGTCGAGGACGACGCGCACTTTCTTGTCTTCATAGAGCCGGTTGAAGAGGGCCATTTGTTCGGTGCGCGCCGGATTGGGGTCGGAGGCCCAGCGGATGACGGTGTACTCGCCGCCGGCGGACGGGTCGTCTGGATAGACGGATAAGCCCCATTGGTTAAGAGCGTACCAGCCGACCAAGATCAGGGCGAGGACGGCGATGGTTGTAGATAGATCGCGCAAGGAAAACCCGTTGAGGGTGCGAGGCGAAAGGGCCAAGTAAAAAAACGCGGGATTGTCAATGCAGCAGCCGGGGGCAACGTAAGCTAATAAATATAACTACTAACTAATAAAATTCCTTGACAGGTATGCAAATAGCCTATAAATCGGCGCTTTCGTCTCCATTCCATCCTATTTTGGAGGTCGTTACTAATGAAGAGACTTTGTTTTCTCGCCTTGGTCGCGGTGATAGCTGCTTCGGCGGCTTTCGCGCATCAGGCTAACTATTTCATGCCGCAGATTCCCAACCCCGACAATATGGTCATCGATGGCAACGACGACGACTGGGGCTGGATCGATCTGGCTTTTGCCATCAACCCGGACACCATGTACGAGATCCTCGGCAGCGAGTGGCCCCCGGCCAAAGACGACTGGGACTGCATTCTCTACGTGGCTTGGAGCTCGGCACCGGACAATTCGCTCTACTACTTTTCTCGGGTTACCGATGACTCGCTGGGCCTCTTCGTCGAGAACCCCGAGGAGTATTGGAAGGACGACTCACTGGAAATCATCGTCGATGCCGACCACTCGAGCGAGAACTTCGTCGAGACCGAAATGACCTCCGGCCAGCAGTACGGCATCCGCGTCCTGCCCGCCGCTGGTCAGAAGGACACTTGGATCTTCAACGTGCCGCAGGAGAGTATCCTGTGGTCCACCGAGCGTCCTTGGTTCGTCTATGAGTGGACCCTCGATCCGCCGGACGCTCGTCCGCTGGAGCAGCCCGCTGGTAGTTCAGTGACCTATACTTACGAGGTCAAGCAGGCCGTGTGGACCTTCCACGACAAGACGGGTCCCAACGGCAGCGCCCGCCACAACTTTGCCCCCGACCAGATCATCGGTCTGACTTTCCGGTTTGACGAGACCGAGAATCCCGAGATGGGCCGCGAGAAGCAGCCGGGCACTACGCCGGTCAACGGCCCCTTCCAGGATAACTCGAACGGCTCGGACTTCATCACGGTGGAGACCGAAGGCGCTACGGGCGGCACTAGCGGCGGCGAGACGGCTGTCGATGCCGATAGCTGGGGTCGGATCAAAGGCTATATGGCCCAATAAAGCGCACCCTAGCGTCTTTCGCTAGTTCGCACCTTGGGCGTAGTTTAAATAAAGAGAGGTGGAGGCGACTTCATCTCTCTTTATCTATCGCCTCTGCATCGTTTTATGGACATGCGCCTTGCCATGGCGTGGATAGGGCTAGTCGGCCTCCTCGGAGGGATCGGCTGTGGCTCCCCAGAGCGCCACGTCCTCAAAAAGCCTGCCACGCCCCAGCCCCTCGCGTTCTACCAGCGCGCCTACGAGCAAAACCCCGCAGATCCAGAGGTGCTCTGGGCCTTGGGGTGGCTCTACCTGAAAAAGGACCGCACGCGCCGTGCCGCCGCCGTGCTGTCCGAACTGGTTGCGGTCGCACCCGACGACGCGGACGCCCACTACTATCTCGGGGTTGCCCTCGCCAAAGAGCACCGCAAAAGCGAGGCCATAGCTGCCTTTAAACGCGCACTCGAAAAGGCACCGGTCTTTGCCGAGGTGTACTGGGCCTTGGCGCTGCTGTACAACGAGCGCGGCGACGGGTATGAAAAGGCGCTTGCAACGGCCGAAGAAGGGCTGCAACTGGCAGCAGAGAGCGGCTATGGGCACTTTGTGTTGGGCTTTGTGCTGTGTTCACGCGGCGACAATGAAAACGCCAAGACCGCGCTGCTGAAGGCAATTGAACTCGACCCCGGCTTGGCTCACGCCCACTACTACTTGGCGCTGGTGTACTTGCGCTTGCAGGACGATCCGCAGGCCATGGCGGCCATGGAGCAGACCATTGCCGCAGACCCGGGTTACACCTCGGCCTATTATAGCTTGGGCACGCTCTATGCGCGCATGGAGCGCGTCGCCGAGGGGTCGCGGATGATTGAGCTTTTCCAGCAGTTGAGCAGCTCGACGATGGACGAGGATCACTACCGCCGCTTGCTCTATCGCCAGGCCGTGCCGCTGGCGACCGACAAGCAGGCGGCCACGCATTTCAACTTGGGATTGGTCTATTTGCGCAGAAGAGAGTTGGCGGCTGCGCTAGAGCAGTTCGAGGCGGCTTTAGCCCTCGATTCCACGTACGCGGAGGCCAGCCACAACATCGGGGTGATCTATTCGCTACAAGAGCAACACGCGGTCGCCCGGCCCTTTTTACTGCGCGCGGTGCGCCACAAGCCCGACTACGCCTTAGCCTTTGAGAACATAGGCAACAACAGCTTGGCCCTCGGCGAGTACGAAGAGGCCGCCGCCGCGTTTCGCCGCGCCTTGGCCCTCGACGGGGGCATGGTCTCGGCCCTCGAGGGCTTGGGCACCGCGCTGATCCAGCAGGGGCGCGTGGCAGAGGGTCGCGCGACCCGCGCCGAGGCCGCCGCGTTGAGGGCGCAACAGTAAATGCGGTTTGTACTAGCCGCGATTTGGGCGTTGGCAGGGTGCGGGAGCGAGGAGGCCCGGCCCCTTTTCGTCGATGTGGCCACCGAAGCGGGGGTCCAATTACGCACGGTATCCGGGACACCGCAAAAAGAGCACATCGTCGAATGCAACACGGGCGGGACGGCCCTTTTAGACTACGACCTAGACGGGGATGTGGACATTTTCATCGTCAACGGCGCGCGCCTCGCCGGGTACGCCCCGGGCCGCGAACCCCGCGCCGAGCTGTACCGCAACGACGGCGCTTGGCGCTTTACAGGCGTTGGCCGAGAGGCCGGCGTCGCCCACGTGGGCTGGGGCATGGGAGCTGCGGCGGCCGACTACAACGCCGATGGATGGCCCGATCTGTACTTGGCCAACTACGGCCCCAATGCCCTGTACGAAAACGACGGCGACGGCACTTTTGTCGATGTGGCCGCCGAGCGGGGCGTGGATTTTGGCGGCTGGAGCTCGTCTGCGGCCTTTGGCGACTACGACCTAGATGGCGATTTGGACTTTTACTTGGCCAATTACATCGACTTTGACCCGGCGTTTCGCCCGGCCGATCCGAGCTATTGCACTTGGCGAGGCCTGGACGTATTCTGCGGCCCGCGTGGGATGCCGGGCGAGCGGGATCTGTTTTACCGCAACGACGGCCCCAGCGCGGATTGGGCCTTTGCCGAGGCCAGCGCGGCGGTTGGCATTGCCGATTACGAGTACTATGGTTTTGCCACGCTGGCTGGCGACTGGGACGAGGACGGCGACTTGGACATTTACATTGCCAATGATTCGACGCCGAATGTGCTCTACCGCAACGACCGGGGTGCGTTTGCGGACGTAGCGCTCCTATCGGCGACTGCGTACAGCGAGGACGGCCGCGAACAGGGCGGCATGGGCTTGGCGGGCGGCGACTACGACCGCGATGGCGATTTCGACCTGTTCGTCACCAACTTCTCTCACGACAACAACGCGCTCTACGATAATAATGGCCGGGGATTTTTCACCGACGCCAGCTTCAGTTCGACCCTAGGCCGCGCGAGCATTAGCTCCTTGGGGTGGGGAACGGGTTTTTGCGATTACGACAACGATGGCGACGACGACCTGTTCGTCGCCAACGGCCACGTGTACCCAGCCGTTGACCACCGCGACTTAGGCACCCGCTACGCCCAGCGCAACCACCTGTTTGAGAATCGCGGCGGCGCATTTGTCGAGGTCGGCGCAGCCGCGGGCCCGGGCCTAGCGGTGGAAAAGTCGAGTCGCGGCGCGGCCTTCGGGGATTTGGACAACGACGGCGACTTGGACATTGCGGTCGTCAACATCGACGACACGCCGACCTTGCTGCGCAACGACGGAGGCAATCGCCACAACTATCTGATGGTGAGGCTGCTCGCCGCCGGGGGCAATACAGACGCCATTGGCGCACGAGTTACTGTCGCGGTGGGCGGCGCGGTGCAGATGCGGGAAGTGCGCGCGGGCACAGGGTATCTGTCGCAGGACGATCTGCGGCTGCACTTCGGCTTGGGGGAGGCGACCGCGGCCGATTACCTCGTGGTGCGCTGGCCCGATGGGGTGGAAGAGCGCATCGACGGGGTGGCGGGCAACCGGCTGCTCACCATCCGGCGCGGCGCAGGCCTTGTCGCCGAGGGGTTTGGGCCGGTGCCGCGGCTGGGGCCGTGAAGGCGCACTACGGCATGGTCCTGCTGCTGTGTTGCAGTGCCGCGGCGGAATCGCGCTTTGTCGATATCGCGCAATCCGCTGGGGTCGATTTCGTCCACCGCAGTGGCGCGGCCGGAGAAAAATCCCTCGCTGCTTACGAAAAGATCAAGCAGGTCGAGGGGGGATATCCAGCGCTACCGCGAGCGGCTGCGCAGCGATCCACGACGCCTTGATTAGAAAGCAAAAAGATGACCAATAACGCGAGAAAATGGGCGGGGCTTATGGCCTGCGCGTTCCTTTTTTGTTGCGCCCAAGAGCCGGCGGACCCGACCCCAGCCGCAGAGAGGGGCGGCTTAACGGTGCCGGGCACCACCTTGGCGCAAGTCGGCGACGACCCAATCGACGAGCGCGAATTCCGCCGCTACGAAGCCCGGATCCAGCCTCAGCACCGCTCGCTAGCGCAAGGCGTGGAAAAGCACCGCGAGCATCTGCTGAGTTTGATCGACATCAAGCTCATGGTGCGCGAAGCGTATGCGCGGGGGCTGGACAAAAATCCCGAATGGACCAAGTCTGTGGACCTAGCCCGGCACAAGGCCATGGTCGAAGCCTATATACGCGAGCAGATCGGTCTGCAAATCGAGATTTCCGCAGACGAGCTGCGGGCCACCTTTGATGCACATCCGGCTCGCCACGCCGTGCGCGGCGCACACATCCTGCTCGACAGCCGCGCCCGCGCCGATTCCATCTACGCGGAGATCGAGGCCGGTCGGGCCACCTTTGAGGACATGGCGCGCCAGCATTCGCTGGACGCGGCGACCGCGGCCGATAGGGGCTGGTTTGCCTCATACTATGCTTTCGACCGGGTCTCAGACCGAGTGTACGAGCGCGTGTTCTCGTTGGATAAAGGCGAGGTCAGCCCGCCCTTCCGCACGCCGCAAGGCTGGGAGATCGCCAAGGTCGTCGATAAGAAATTGGTATCTTTTGAGAAGTATCGCTCGGTGATCCAGCGGGCGACCTTCTTCGAAAAAATCGGGGACTTGCGCAGCGACCACATCGCCGAGCTAGTTGCCGAGAGCGGCTTGCACCCGGTGGGGGAGCACGTGCGGCGCTTTGTCGCGGCTTGGAACGAACAGCCTGGCGCGCCGCAGCTAACGCCCGAGGAGTGGGCCGCCCCGCTCTACGAATACGATAGCGGCGTCATCACCATGCAGCAGGGCAGCTATTTGCTGCACAATACGCGGTTGGGCCGCGCCCAAATCGACAGCGCCTTGCTCGACGACCGAATCCGCCGCCGTGGGGCACCGGACCTACTCTTAGGCTTGGCAGCCGAGCGTGGCGGCTACGCCGAGCGGCCCGAAGTGCAGGAGAAGGTGCAAGCCGAAAAGGAGCGGCGGCTGCTCCAAGGGCTGTGGGAAGAGCTGCTCGAAGGCACCCTAGCAGTGAGCGAAGAGGAAGCGCGCACCCACTACGAGGCGCATCCAGAGATGTACTGGGCACCGGAGGAAATCGTCGTCCAAGAAATCATGGTCGCCGACGAGTCGCTCGCCCGAGAACTGCTGGAGCAAATTCGCAACGGGGCCGACATGGGCGCACTGGCGACCAAGCACAGCATCCGGCGCGACGCGGACGAAAACGGCGGCCTCTACGCGCTGCGCGCATTTGAAAAGATCGTTTACAAGGAGCTGATGGACGCGGCCATAGCCGCGCCCGAAAGGGAATTGCAAGGCCCGATTGAACTGGTCAACCCCTTGCCGTCTTCTCTGCGCGAGCCCCGTTCCTTGGAAAGGGCCTTTTCGATCTTCAAGGTCTTGCAGCGCCGGCCCGAGCGAGTGCAAGAATACGACTTGAGCCAACAGAAGGCCCACTACTTGGCCCGCCAAGAAAAGCAGCAGCGCGAATTGCGCGACCTCAACCTCCAGTTGCGGCGCAAGTGGCGCAGTGCATGGGGCATCAACGGCGACGCGCTCGCCAAGTACGCGCTCGCCAATCGCTGATGCAGAGAAAACAGCGGCATCCCAGTAAATTTTTATTTGAGCAGGGTCAGTTGCTTGGTGTCTAGGTAGGCCCCGGCTCGCAACCTATAGAAGTAGGTGCCGCTGGCGACCGTGTGGCCGGCGGCGTCGCGTCCGGCCCACTGGGTGCGGTAGCGGCCGGCGGCGAGATGCCGTGCGACCAAGATGCGGACCTTTTGACCGATCGCGTCGTAGATATCCAATTCGACGGCGGCCGGGGCCGCTAGCTGGAATTCGATGGTCGTGGTTGCATTGAAGGGGTTGGGGTAGTTCTGATCGAGGGCAAAGGTGGCCGGTGTGGCCTCTGCAAGAGCGGCTACCGCCGTCGGTGTACCCATGCTGGCGATCCACTCGGCGATGAGGTCGGCACCGCGCTCGTCGATGATTGACGAAGCAAGCGGGGGCATGCGAAAGGTGCCCAGCGTCAGCATCCTCAGGTAGAGCGTGGAATGCTGGGGTGCCCCGGGGGTGAGGATGAGGGCCTCTAGCTCGCCCAAATCGCCGAGGGTGGGGAAGGCGTCGATAGTATTGGTTTGGGCCAAGGGCGTGTCGTAGCGCAGGTCGATGATGGTGCGGCCGACGCTCTCGGGCCGGTGGCACGGTGCACAGTTGACGTGCAGGTACGA
Source organism: Candidatus Latescibacterota bacterium (assembly GCA_965217585.1). Classification (GTDB taxonomy): domain Bacteria; phylum Latescibacterota; class UBA2968; order UBA8231; family UBA8231. The sequence goes on along the minus strand of OZ244561.1, from coordinate 6,575,893 downwards.
GCGGGCGCGCTGGTCGAGCGGAACGCTGGGGTTGAAGGGATTGGGCAGGCGGGGTAAGGAAGACAGGTCGGCTGGCAACTCCTCGGCGAAAAGGCCCTGTTGGGCGAGGGTGTGCAACTGGTTTTGCGTCGCGCCCGTGTGAAGCTGGGCCGTGTGTACGCCGAGGACATAACCCGCGCCCTTGGTGTGGCAGACCGCGCAGTCTTGGCGCGAGGGAAAGTAGTACTCCTGCAAGAGAAAGCCTACCGAATCTTGGGGGTCGTCAATCACGTATGTAACCGTCGTGCTGTCGGCGAGCAAGGCAGCGTCGGTGCCGGCCTCGTTCCACAGATAGCTATAGCCGTCCCAGCCCGGGGCATCCACGCGCTTGATGAGGAAGCGCGTTTCGATGATGCGCCGGCTGGCCGGATCGCCGCGCACCAAGTCGAGGTAAAAGTTCTTAATCAGGAGGGTCTGGTCGGGAAAGCCCCAAGGCCCACTGCTGGCAAAGGCAATGCGCTCACCGGGTGGGGGGCGAATGAACCGGGTTTTTGTGGCTCCGTCCGACCAAAACGGCGCATTGACTTCGTACGGCACCACGCCAGCCGCGGGCGTTTGTGCGCCTAGGTCGCTGAAAACCTGCGCGTCGGCCAAGCTCGTGGGTGGGAACTCCTCCGGTGGCAGGACGATTTCCCACAGTCCGCGCTCGCCGCTCCATTCGATAACATAGATGCGATGGCCGATGATTTCCGCGTCGATGGGGTTGGCAAACCCGCCGACGATGCGGGTGACATGTGCTTCGTAGTTGTCGCCGACTTTCGCCAAATCGAGATGCAGCAGGTCTTGGCTGGGGTCGTTGAACGGTCCGTTGACGCTGTCGCCGTCCGGGTCGCCCCGAGTCCAACTGAGCGTGAAGCCGTCGCCGCGGAACGGCTCGGCGAGGGCATGGTCCACGTCAAATACCAGTCCGAGCGGCGAGCGGTGCGCGGTGAAGGTGCCGAAGCGCACACCCTCTTCGCTGGCGTCCTTGATGCGGCCGTCGGCTGGGTCGCGGTAGGCGTCGGCGTCTGGACCGAGATTGATCACGGGATCGGTGAAATCGCGCGGCGGTGGTGGGTACGTGGGATCGTTGTGGTAGTAGCCTTCGCGCACGGCGGTGGAGCGGGGAGAGAGGAGGAAATCGGTGGCCGGGTCGTAATCGGGAAATTGCTGGGGGGTGTCGTCGAGTCCCATGCGCCAGGGAAAGCCGTAGTGCCGCCCTTGGCGCAGCCAGTTGAGTTCCTCGGGCATGTCGCGGCCCGGTCCGTTTTCCGTGGTGAAGAGGTCGCCGTTGGGCGCGAAGGCGAAGTCATAGGCGTTGCGCAGCCCCTCGGCAAAAAGGAAGCCTTGGTCGAGGAGACTATAGCGGCTATTGGGCAACACGAGGTCGCGGGCATCGGTCGGGACGCGCAAAATGACGGCGGTGAGCGCGGTCTCGCGCAGCCCGGGGAAGTGCCCATCGCCATCTTGGATCTCGCCGTGATCGGTGCGCGAGCCGCTGTTGATAAAAAGCGAGCGATTGTCGGGGCTGACGACTAGCGCGTTGACTTCGTGGTTGTAAATGCAGTCGCACCGCTCATAGGGTGCAGTTTCCGCGAGGGTGAACCAAGTGCGCTCGCCACTGCTCGAATCGACTTCGCCTTTAGTGATGGTGGCGATGTTGTAGATGGACAGGTCAATGCGTTTGAGGAGGTAAAAGGTGCCGGCGTCGTCGATAAATAGGGCGCTCGGGCGGCTGAAGCCGTGGTCAGCGGCCGTGTACACTGTGCTCGAAGGGACAAGGGTGATGTCGCCATTGGTTTTGAGGACGTAGCGGTTGTCGGTCGTGGGGTCACGGCCAAAGATGGAGGCGGCGAGGATGTGGTCGATGGGAACGTCAGCGGGCAAGTTGTCCGGGTCGAGCTGTTCCCACTGCCGCTCGCCGGTGTCGGCGTCGAGCAAAATGCCGCGGGCAAGGGCAAATTGGCCGCTATCACGAGGGCCGTGGCGATTGGACGCCAAGTAGAACGAGCCATCCGGCCCGATGGCAAAGCCCGTGAAGCCGCTGCTGATGCCGTGGTCGCTGTTGGAATACGCTGGGACGCGCTCGGCCGCCGCTCGGTCGATGCGTTCGATTGCGCCGTCCTGCCGCAAGATATAGAGCGCGTCATCGCGTGGATCCTTGGCGATGCGGATGGTGCCTTGGGAGACGCCGAGGATGCGGCGGATTTCAATGTCGTCGCGGGTGGCTTGCGGGTCGGCGTAGGCAGTGGAGCAAAGGGCAGCGAGCACAGCAAAGAGAAGGATGCTTACTACAAAGAGAGTCCTCATAATACCTAGGGTCAGGGCCGAAAGATTTTTAGATTGAGTTCGTTGATTTCGCGGTAGTGTTTTCTATTGGCTGTACAAAGTGTTAAATGATGTTCAATAGCTGTTGCGGCAATCAAGGCATCGGCCAGATACAGTGCTGTCTTGAGGGTATATTCTTCCATATATACAGTCGCTCGGTGGCCGATATTTTCAGCGAGAGGTACGGTCTGAAAGGCGTGATCCGTGAGAAAATTCTTGATCTTTTTTAACTCCTGCCGATTTCTCGCACCCTGGATAAATTCCATATACGTAACAATTGATATCTGACGATCAGCGATACTGTCAACGAGGTTTGCAGCCCCTTCGTGGCCTCTGAAAACCCATATTACAATATCGGTATCAAAAATCATTCAAGCGGCCTTTTCTCACATTGCGGACGTAAGCATCGACATCGGTCATATCTTTTCTGTCTCGCCACATCCCAAAAGCCTCATGGTCTTTTACAGATTTGTTTGTTCGCTGTTGGCTGGGAGACAGGATGGCTTTTTCTTTGCCGCGATAAAAAATGGTGACCGATTCGTTGCGGTCGAGCGCGAGCAAAACATCTTTCATGCGTCGTCTTAAATCGAGAATAGATGCTTTCATAATTCCCCCTCAAAGTGAACATATAATGTGTGCAATTAAAAGTAAAATGTCAAGCGGTCAAGTGGGTTCAAGCCGAATCTGGATAGCGATGTGAAAAGTCGACGCGGTCGCAGAGGACGCAGTCGCTTCGACTTTTCGGCGAGCGCTGATCTCCCCCCGATAAATGCGCACCACAGAGGAAGCATTGTCGATAGCATCGCTCCAGATACCACACGCGCCACCACCCGACCGAAAACCAGCCCGAACTCTCCAAGGGTGAGTTGGAGTTAGGGTTTCTGATGCCCAGTATCGTCTCTCTCTACCACTGGCCAGATAATGAGAAACCTTATAAAACGATATAAAACAATACGTTGCCGCAGGACGGCAAAACGTTTTGGCGCAAAAAACGAGCGGCAGAAGCCGGCAGGTTGGCGGAGCTATTCGACCTAGGACGAAACCCGTAACTCTTTGTCTAACAGGTTACTAGCGGGTTTATGTTATGCAGCGTCGTCGAGGCGGTCGCCAAAGAGGGTATGCGAGGTGGCGCGGGAAATGCGGATGGATACGAGCGCGTTGCGCGCTGCTGCTTGCGAGAAAATCGCCGTCTTGCCCTGCGGGGTGCGGCCGTAGTAGCGGGGCTGGCCATCGGCAGCCGGCCGCTTGGATGGGCCTTCGACGAGGACCTCGACCGTGCGGCCGACTTGCCGCTGGTTGATCTGGCGCGAGATCCCCTCTTGCAGGGCGATGATGTGCTGGAGGCGCTCGCCCTTGACGGCTTCGGGAACGTCGTCGGGCAGCTTCTTGTGGGCGTACGTGCCCTCGCGCTCGGAGTACTTGAACATGAAAGCCGAGTCGTAGCGGATCTCTCCCATTAGATCGCAGGTCTGGCGGAAGTCCGCATCGGTCTCGCCGCAAAAGCCGGTGATGATGTCGGTGGTTAGGGCGAGGTCGGGCAGGGCGGCGCGCAGCTTCTGCACGAGCTGTCGGTATTGATCGACGGTGTACCCGCGACGCATGCGGGCGAGCTGTTCGTCCGAGCCGCTCTGGACCGGCAGGTGTAGGCTCGGGCATACCGGGCCGACTTCGGCCATGGCGTCGATCACGCGGTCGGTAAAATCAACCGGATAGGGCGAAGTGAAGCGCACCCGCTCAATGCCTTCAACTTGGCTGACTTGCCGCAATAAATCCGCGAAATCCACGCTGCCGGCGCGGTAGGAATTAACGGTCTGGCCAAGTAAGGTGACTTCCTTAAATCCCTCGGCAGCAATGTGTTGAACTTGGCGCACTATCTCGTCGGCGGGCACGCTGCGCTCCCGGCCGCGCACAAAGGGCACGATGCAGAAGGTGCAGAATTTGTCGCAACCGCGGATGATGGTCACCCAAGCGTTGGTGCTGGTTGTGCGCTGGGGGTGGACGCCGCTGTAGTTCTCAGAGCGGTCGAGGCGCACGTCTAATAGCGCGTCGTCGCTAGATTGGGCGAGGAGTTGGGGCAGGCGGCGGTAGGAATCCGGTCCCATGACCAAATCGACGAAAGGGGCGCGGGCCGGCAGGGTCTTGCTCAGGTGCTGGGCCATACAGCCGAGGATGCCCAAAGTGAGGTTGGGGCGGTGGGCGCGGAGGCCGTTGAGCTGGCTGACGCGGCCAATGACCCGCTCCTCGGCGTGCTCGCGCACCGCGCAGGTGTTGAGCAGGATGATGTCGGCGCGTTCGGCGCGTTCCGTAATCTGAAACCCCGCGTCGGCGAGGATGCTGGCCACCAGCTCGCTGTCGGCCACGTTCATCTGGCAACCATAGGTCTCGATGTACACGCGTCGGCCCGCCGGACCGGGGCGCGTTGCCACGGGCTGATATTCGGTCGTTGGCCCGCCCTGCGGGCGCGAGTGAGGCGTTTCGAGGATGGGCAAGTTCATTGGCGCGCTCCAAAAGTTAGCTCTTCGCGGGCTTGCTCGATCCGCACGGCCACGAACTCGTTGGGTGCGGCCGGGCCGGCGAAGAGGACCTTGACGTAGTTGTCGCTCAAGCCGACCTGCAAGCCGGTGGCTGGGTCTGAACGCCCTTCGGCGAGGACTTGGAGCGACCGACCGACAAAGCGCTGGTGGAAGGCGAGTCGCTTGGCCGCGCCGAGGGCGATGAGCGCTTGGGCGCGCTCCTTTTTGACGGCGGCATCTTGGTGCTCGGGCAGCCGCTCGGCCGGGGTGCCTTCGCGCAGGGAGTACGAAAAGACGTGGAGGTACGTCAGCGGCAGGTCGGCCAACAAGGCGCGGGTCTGGGCAAAATGCGCGTCGGTTTCCCCGGGGAAGCCGACCATGACGTCGGCACCAATGGCGCAATCGGGGATGCGGCTGGCGATTCGCGCGATCCGCTCGGCGTAATAGGCGCGGGTGTAGCGCCGCCCCATCCGCTTGAGAATGTGGTCATCGCCGCTTTGCAAAGGCACGTGGAAGTGGCGGCAGACGGCTGGGGAAGCCGCGGCTTGGTCGATCAGCGCGTCGGTGACATAACCCGGCTCAATGGAGTTGAGGCGGATGCGCGCCAAGCCGTCGATTTGCTCCAACGCTTCAAGCAGCTCGACGAGGGCCTCGGGCTGGCCGTGGTCGAACCCATAGCGGCCCGTGTGGACGCCGGTCAGGGCGAGCTCGCGGTAGCCGGCCGCGACCATGCGCTGGGCTTGGGCGACGACTTCGGCAGCTGGGCGGCTCGCGCTGTGCCCGCGCACCGCCGGGATGATGCAATAGGTGCAGTGTTCGTCGCAGCCGTCTTGGATTTGTAGGCTGCCGCGCGTGCGGCCCTGGGGCACCGCGCCGTCAATAGCGAGAAATTGCTCGGTGCGCGGCCTCGTTGTCGAAGGCGCGGGGGGCTCGACGCCAGCTAGATGCGCTTCGAGCAGCTCGACGAGTTGGGCCTTTTGGCCGTTGCCCACGACCAAGTCGGCACCGGCCGCTGCGAGGTCTGCTGGCCGCCGCTGGGCATAGCAGCCGGTAGCCACGATCTCCGCGCTTGGATTGCGTCGCCGGGCGCGGCGCACGGCCTTGCGCGAGTCCGCATCGCCCGCGCCGGTGACCGTGCAGGTATTGACCACGTACACGTCGGCCTCAGAGCCGAAGGGCACGATTGCATAGCCGTGCTCGTTCAGGCGGTGGGCGAGGGCTTCTACCTCGTAGGCATTGAGCTTGCAACCCACGTTTTGCAGAGCCACGCGCGTGTTTGCGGATGTTAGAGTGCCCATAAGTCGAGAACAAGGAAATGAGATAAGTTATAAAAACTAAAGATCGACCCTCTCTGGGGCAATGGGCCGCTCAGGCAGGTTCGAGCTGGGCGTACGCGACGGCGATGCGTTTGATCCGCGTCTGAAAGCGGATCGAGAGCTTCATTTTTTCGCCGTGCCCTTCGCGGTTGACGATCTGGCCGCGACCCCATTGGGGGTGGCGCACCCACTGGCCAACGGCGAGGAAGTCGTCTTGGGCGACAAGCTCGTCGAAGCCAGGCGACCGCTCCCGCTCGGCGTCCCACTCGTAGTGGACCCCCTCGGGAGCCTTTTTGCGGCGCGGCGGGTCGACGCGCTGCCGCGAGCGGGCAAAACCGCGGTCCAACTCGTAGCTCTGGGCCGTCAGCTCGGCAGGGATTTCGCCCAAAAAACGCGAGGGTTCGGTCGCTAGCAGTGAGCCGTACGCATAGCGGCGCAGGGCGTAGGTGAGACTGAGCTGCTCTTGCGCACGGGTCATGCCCACGTAGCAGAGCCGGCGCTCCTCTTCAATGGCTTGGGGATCGCCGACGGCCCGCGCCGTGGGGAAGAGGTTTTCTTCGAGGCCGCAGACAAAAACCAAGGGAAACTCTAGGCCCTTGGCGCTGTGTAGAGTCATCAAGGTAATGGCGTTGCCATCGCTGTCGCTTTCGTCCGCCGAGGTCAGCAGCGACTTTTCTTCGAGATAGGTCGCTAAAGTCGAGTCGGGGTTCGCGTCCGCGTACTCGGTCATTTCGGCCAGTAACTGGTCGAGATTCTGCAAGCGCGCCTCGGCTTCTGGGGTGTTTTCGTCCGCGAGCATCGCGCGGTACCCACTCTTTTCGACGACGGCAAAGCCTAGTTCGGGCAGGGAGAGCGCCTCGGTGGCTGCCATCAGCTCGCCGATCAGGGCGGCGAAAGCTGCGAGGCTCTTTTGCGCGCGGCCGCTGAGGCCGGGTACGTCGTCGAGGTGTTCGAGCGCCGTGGAGAGGCTCCAGCCCTTGGCTTGGGCGAAAGCCTGCAAGCGGTCGAGGGAGGTGTCGCCAATGCCGCGCCGGGGCGTATTGACGATGCGGCGCAGGGCAATGTCGTCGGCCGGGTTGACCAACAGACGCAAATAGGATAGCACGTCGCGGATTTCTCGGCGATCGTAAAAGCGGATACCCCCGACGATTACATAGGAGAGGCCGGCGCGCTGTAGCTCCTCTTCAAAGGGTCGCGACTGGGCATTGGTGCGGTAGAGCACGGCGGCGTCCCCGAGGCCGTAGCGTCCCAAGCGGTCGTAGCGGCGGATGGCATCGACCACGTGGCGGGCCTCGCGGCGGTCCGAGTCGCATTCGACGACCGCGACCGGGTCGCCCTCGGGGCCGGCCGTCCACAGCTCTTTGCCTTTGCGGCCTTGGTTGTGGCTGATGACGGCGTTGGCTGCGGCGAGAATGCGGCCGGTGGAGCGGTAGTTTTGCTCCAGCCTCACGCTGCGGGCGTCCGGGTAATCGCGCTCAAAGTCGAGGATGTTGCGGATGTCGGCACCGCGAAATTGGTAGATCGACTGGTCGTCGTCCCCGACCACGCAGATGTTGCGGTGGCGGGCCGCTAGCTGGCGGCAGAGCAAGTACTGGGGTCGGTTCGTGTCTTGGTATTCATCGACGAGCAGGTGCTCAAAGCGCTCTTGGTAGATTTGCAGAATGTCCGGGTGGCGGTCGAACTGGCGCACGACCTCGACGAGCAGATCGTCAAAATCAAGAGCTTGGTTGCGGCGCAACTCGCGCTCGTAGTCGGCGTAGAGTTCGGCGATTTGCCGCTGGTTCTCGCTCGCTTGGTGAGCAAATTCCAACGGGTCGAGCATGGCATTCTTGGCGCGGCTGATCTGGCTGACGACCGCGCGCGGGGCGAGCTCGCGCTCGTCGATCTGGTGGGCGTCGAGGACGCGGCGGATGGTGGCGCGGCGGTCGTCTTCGTCATAGATGGAGAAGTTGGGATCTAAACCAAACCCTTCGGCTTGGTGGCGGAGGATGCGTGCACAGATCGAGTGGAAGGTGCCGATCCATAGATCGGCGGCGGCCGATCCGACTAGCTGCTCGATGCGCTCGCGCATTTCGCCCGCGGCCTTGTTGGTAAAGGTCGCGGCGAGGATGCGCCACGGGGCCACGCCGACTTCTTTGATGAGGAAGGCGATGCGATGAGTGAGCACGCGGGTTTTGCCCGAACCGGCCCCGGCGAGGATCAACAGCGGACCGCCCTCGGTCTCGGCGGCGCGGCGTTGCTCTGGATTGAGGGCGTCTAGTATGGACATCCTCAGTTCGTCTGCATACGCTGGGCTAGCTTGATCCGGCGCTTGGCGCGCTCGTGTTCCTTGTTGGTGCGGCTGAAGATGTGGGTACCGTCGCCGCGGGAGACGAAGTAGAGATACTCGGTTTCCTCGGGGTAGAGTACGGCGAGGAGGGCTGTGCGGCCGGGATTGCTAATGGGTCCGGGGGGCAGGCCGTGGTGGAGATAGGTGTTGAAGGGCGAATCCACCTCCAAGTCGGCATAGGTCAGCCGCTTCTTGGAGGTGCCGAGAGCGTAGTTGACGGTCGCGCAGGATTCGAGGCGGCGGTTGAGCTTGAGGCGGCGCTGGAAGACGCCGGAGATAATGGGTTGCTCCTCGACGGCTACAGCTTCACGCTCGACGATCGAGGCTAACGTCACGGCTTGGTGCAGCGAAAGACCACGCGCCTTGAGTTGCTGGCGCAGAGAGTCGGTGAATACGCGGTGGAACTGGTTGACCATGAGGGAGGCGATGGCGCGTTCATCGACGTTTAGGTCGAAGAAGTACGTCTCGGGGAAGAGGTAGCCTTCGAGAGTGGGCGCGTCCACGCCGAGCTGGCGGATGAAATGCGAATCTTCGGTGGCGGCGATAAAGCGGGCGGAGTCCGCCACGCCTGCGGCCTGTAGCTGGCCCGCGATCTGGTGGCGATTCAGGCCTTCGGGGATCGTCGCGGGCTGGGTCTGGATGGGGGCCTTGAGCAGGGATTGGGCAATGGCGGCTGTCGTGCCGGTGCCGTCGAGCTGATAGGTACCCGCCTTGAGCTGATGCCCGAGGCCCTTGAGCCGGACGGTCCAGGCAAAAACGTGCGCGTTATGGATCAGGTTTTCCCGCTCTAACAACTGGCCGATCCAGCGGGCGCTCGCGCCTTGGGGGATGTGGATCTGGCGCGCTGGGTATTCGTAGGTCGGTTGGTTCAAATACCACAACGCCCCAAGCGGCAACGCCGCTCCCACCAGCGCGATAGCCGCGCCGAGCAAGAGTGTGCGGTACCAGCGTGCAGACTTGGTTTGAGTTGACATACTGTCGGCCCTACCTAAAAAAGTGATTCGGGTGTGCCGAGCTTCGCGCCCATCCATAGAGGACGCGGGCTGCGAACTTAAGGTCTAGCGCAAAAGTATGGATCGGAAATTTTTTTACAACCAAGACTGAAGACGAAAATTTATACGAAAAGGCAAGCAGTGTCAATCTGTATCGCTTTCTTGACGCTGGCTAGGAATCGGTTAATTTCCCAATTTTTTGTCTTGTAGCCTCAACGCGCCCAGCCCTTTCGATTTCAGGAGATTTCCGTTGGACCCCCAAGTGCTCATCAGCATCTCGCAGCTTTCTCACGTCTATGCGGGTACGCGCAAGAGAAAGGGCCGCCGTGCGCTCCAAGAGATCGATCTCGACATCCATTCCGGGGAGACGATGGCCCTGTTGGGGCCTAATGGCAGTGGTAAATCCACGCTCCTGCGCGTGCTGACCACCGCACTGGTGCCGACCTCGGGCGCGGTGCGAGTCGGCGATGCGCTCTTGGGGCAAAATCCGTCGGCGGTGCGCCGCCAATTGGGAGTGGTCTTTCAAAATCCTGCACTCGATGGGAAAATGACGGTCGGCGAAAACTTGTGGACAGCGGGTTTGCTCTACGGCATGGGCCGCCGCTCCGTGCGCCAGCGCAGCCAACGGCTGCTGGAGGCCGTCGGCTTGTGGGAGCGGCGCAACGAACGAGTGGAGAAGCTGTCTGGAGGCATGCGGCGGCGCGTTGAATTGGCCAAAGCGCTGCTGCCAACGCCGACGATTCTCTTGCTCGACGAGCCGACGGCCGGGTTGGATCCAGTGGCGCGCCAAGATTTCTGGCACCAAGTGGAGGCTCTCAGGGCGGATGAACAGCTCACGGTCGTGGTCTCGACCCACCTCTTAGACGAAGCCGAGCGCGCTGATCGAGTCGCCATTTTGCACCAAGGGCAGCTACTCGTCTGCGGTCCCCCAAGGGTCTTACAGCGCCAATTGGGGCGTGAAATCCTCACGCTGCGCAGCGACGATGCGGTCGCGCTACAAGCCGCACTGCGTCACGCCATGGGCCTAGAGGGTCTAGTAGTCGATCAGGACTTGCGCGTCCCACTCAAAAGCGGCATCAGCCTCGACGAGGTATTTCAGCGCTTCGGCTCCCAGATCCGCTCGCTGTCACTGGCCCCTCCTTCGCTCGACGATGTGTTCGTGCGCCATACCGGCCAGCACCTCGAGGAAGGAAACGCCGCTTGAACGGCGTCTGGATTCTGGCCCAGCGCGAAGTGCTGCGCTTTTTCCGTCAGCCTTCTCGGCTTCTGGGGAGCTTGGTGCAGCCGCTGATGCTGTGGTTTTTCATGGGCTCGGGTTTTGCCGATAGCTTCATCAGCGGGGGCAGCGAGTTGAGCTACGGAGAATTCTTCTATCCGGGCGTCGTGCTGATGCTCCTGCTATTCGCGGCGATTTTTTCCACCATCACCCTCATCGAAGACCGCAGCGTCGGCTTTTTACAAGGCGTGCTAGTAGCCCCGGTGCCACGCCTGAGCATAGCACTGGGCAAGCTAATCGGTGGTACGCTCATCGCCCTCTTGCAGGTGCTTGTATTTTTGCTGCTGGCGCCGGTAGCCGGCATTGGCTTGGCTGTGGAGATGATCTTGGCGCTCTTGGCCCTCTGCGCGCTGATCGGCATGGGTTTCACGGGTTTGGGCTTCATGGTCGCGTGGAAGTTGGATTCAGTGGCTGGCTACCACGCGGTGATGAGCGTCGTGCTCATCCCCTTGTGGTTTCTTTCCGGTGCGCTCTTTCCCATTGAAGGGGCCGCGCCTTGGCTCGAGTGGGTGATGCAGTGCAATCCCGTGACTTACGCGCTGGTCGTTTTGCGCAAGGCGTTCTACTTGTCACCGGCCCAACTGATAGCCGACGCGGCGTTTGTGCGCGCTTTACTGGTCACCGGCGGCTGGACAGTGCTGACGACCGCCGGGGCCGCTTGGATGGTGGCTCGCAGTCGTGGCCCCTGATTTCAGAGCCGGTAGAGCATTAGATAGACCACCACGCCGCTAACCGAGACAAATATCCACACCGGCCAGACCCAGCGCGCCAACCGGCGGTGGCGGGCGAAATCTTGGTTGTAAGCGCGCCAGACGACGAGGGCCACGAAAGGAGCCATCAGCGCAGCGAGGACCACGTGGGGTATGAGCACGGCGAAGTACAGGGGGCGGGTCCAGTCGTGGTGGGGATAGGGCACCGAACCTACCTGAACGTGGTAAACCAAATACGAACAGAGGAAGAGCGCGGAGCAGACGAGGGCACCTAGCATAGACTTTTGGTGGGCTTGGCGCGCACCGCGGCGGATCTGCAGGAAGCCGCGCACGAGCAGGAACACGCACAAGGTGTTGAGGCAGGCGTTTAGCGTGGGGAGATCTAGAACAGACACAGGCTGAGCGGGAAGGGGTCAATGTAAACGAGGGCTTGCGAGCCGTCCGGCCTCAGTACTGGGGCCGAACTAGTGCGCAAGCCCTCGTTGCGTTGTGGAGCCGCCACCCGGACTTGAACCGGGGACCTACTCATTACGAGTGAGTTGCTCTACCAACTGAGCTATGGCGGCCATGCTGTGAAGAAGAAACTAGGCGAGGCCAGCTACGGTGTCAAGAACCGCCCCGGTCCGCGCTGCGCATTAAAAGAAATTGAACAGTTTGCCCAGCGCGTGGGCAACGCTGTTGCGGGTCCGGTCGGCGTCGGGCGACTCGACCGGGGCGCTGTGTCCATCGGCGACAAAGCGCAACAGCCCGATCGCGGTGGCATAGCTGGGGTCGTTGACCGCGATCGGGGCGATCACGTCTTGGGGGACGCCAATGCGGACGTGGTGACCGAACACCTCCTCGGCGAGCGGCGCGATCTGCTCGAGTGCGGCCCCGCCGCCGGTGAGCACGATGCCAGCGGCCAAGCGGTCGTTGTATGGGGTATTGACGAGGGCTTGGCGCACGTACTCAAAAATCTCGCGCTGCCGGGCTTCGATGACCATGCTGACCTGCTGCTTGGTTAAGGTACAGGCGCGGCCGGCGGTCGTGTGGTACGTGACGGTCTCATCGCCGTCTTCCCCGGGACAGCTAACGCTGCCGAAGCGGCATTTGAGCTGCTCGGCTTCGCGGATTGGGATGCTCAAAACGACCGAGAGATCGCGCGTTATATCGTCGCCCCCCAGCGGAATTTCCTCCACGTGCCGCATTGGACCTTGGAAAACGGCTAGGTCGCAGGTGCCGGCACCGAGATCGAGCAGGGCGACGCCCATGTCGCGCTCGTCTTGAGACAAAATGGCGTGGGCAACGCCGACGCTTTCGAGGACGACGCCGGCGATCTCAACGCCGGCCTTGGAGGCAGCGTGGCGAAAGGCCGTGCATAGATGTTCGGCCACAGAAACGGTCAACACCTCGATTGACAGGCGGTTGCCGTGCAGCCAGAGCGGGTTTTGCACCAGCTCTCCATCGACGGCATAGCTCTGGACGAAGCGGTGTATCACCGTCTGGTCTTCGGCGATCTGTTCCTGCGCGACGGCGAGTAGGGCGCGGTCCCGGTCCTCTTCGGAGATGGGGTTGGAGGAGCCGGAGATGCCTACCGTGCTGGGACTCGTCTGGGCGCTGATGCCTTCGCCGGCCATGCCCAGGTAGGCCCCGGCGATTTTGAGGCCGGTCGAGCGCTCGGCTTCGGCGAGGGCCGCGCGGATGGACTCTGCTACTTGGGGCATGTCGATGACGGTGCTGCGGCGCAGTCCGGTGCAGGGGCTTTGCCCTAGGCCCAAGATTTTGACTTGGGAATTGTTTTGCACCTCGCCGACTAGGCATAGAACTTTTGAGGCACCAACATCGAGAACGACGACGGGGGATCCAGCCATGGTCGGCGTACCTTCTTTCTAAGCGCAGCCGCAAAATGCAGCGCAGCAGGAGCAAGGCGAGGACGTACTGGGGGGAGAAAGGCTACCGTCTAGCGGCAGTGATGCGACGGATTGGGGCACTCGACCCCAAATTACTAGTGCTTACAACGCCAGACAAAGGGGGAAGTCGGCCCACCGTAAGCACTTAAATAATTAAGGATATGGAAGAATAGGGAAGCCATCGGAGAAAGTCAAGCCCGCCGGAGGGCTGGGGCTGGCCTTGACTGGGCCAAGGCTTGCGCCTAAGATAAGCGAAATTGCGAACATTAATGGGTGCGTACGCGCTTGCGGCGCGCCCGCAAAAAGGAGCGAATATATGGCCCGTGGGGTAAACAAAGTAATCTTGATCGGCAATTTGGGCAGCGACCCCGAAGTGAAATACACGCCAAATGGCGCGCCCGTAGCCAATTTCAGCTTGGCGACCAACGAGTCTTGGAACGACAAGGATGGCCAGCGCCAGGAGCGGACCGAGTGGCACCGGCTCGTGCTCTGGAGCAAGCTGGCCGAGATCGCCGGGCAGTACCTCAAAAAGGGTGCTAAGATCTATGTCGAGGGCAGGTTGCAGACTCGTTCTTGGGACGACCAGAGCGGCCAGAAGCGCTATATGACCGAGGTCGTGGTCAACGACATGCAGATGCTCGATTCTCGCGGCGAGGGCGGTGGTTCGGGCTATGGTGACGAGGGCGGCAGTCGTGCTGGCGGCGGTTCGGACTTTGGCGATGGGCGCACTGGCGGTGGTTCGGGCTATGACGGCGATCGCGCTGGCACTCAGCCTGGCACTCAGCCCGCCGCGCCCCCGCCGCCGGGTGGCGATGACGACGACCTGCCGTTCTAGAGTTTGGCGGGTAGCTTCTTCCACTTGTGGCTGGCCGAGCGCGTCTTTCCCCTAGTTTTTGGCGACTGCGCGGGCGAGGTAGAGATGCCGGCGGCCTTTGCCGCTGGTTCTGTAGGCCCGGATATCGGTTTTTTCCCCGGCGGCCCCGCGGCCTTGTCGCATCGCGCGCATCTGGAGCGGCCCGGTGACTTTTTGCGCGCCCTGACCCAAGGGGCCTCCAGCGCTAACGAGCGGGCGTTTGCCGCGGGTTGGGGATTGCACGTCTATACAGATATGGCCGTGCATCCTTGGGTTGAGGACTGCGTGGCCGCCTTGCTCAGCGAGGGCACCCGGCCGGCCTCGCCCGATTTGTGGCACCTGCGCTTGGAATGGGGGATTGATTGCCGCTTGCTGGCCGGCGAGGGGATGGACGGGCTGTGGAACGCGCGCTTGCACTTTCCCCGCCGCGCTGATGGCCACAGCTTGTTAGGGGCAGTGGGGGAGGCTTTCTACGGCCGAGATGCCGACGAGAGCCTGCTGGAACGAGGGGAGGAGGCCACCGCCCGGTGGCTCCAGCGAATTCCCAAAATTCTCTGGTGGGGAGGGCACATCCGCGTGGCCGGCCACCGCCCCAATCCCCTGTGTACATTGGCGTTTGCCCACCTAGGGAGCAAGGTCCTCGGGGATTGGCTCCAGCACTGGGCCCGCTTTAAGGATGGCGCGGCCTTAGCTCGTCCGCTGTTGCCCTCAGACCAAGTCTACGAGAAGGTCGTCAGGCTGGGCGAGTCAGCTGTGGAAAGGTTCTACCAGGGGTTTGACGAGGGCTTTGCCCAGTTGGGCAATCCCGATTTATACACGGGCGAAGCAGGCGATGGCTGACGCCGAAGTACTCCTGAGTTTTGGCGTGGGGCTGGCCGTCGTGGGGTTGATCTACGCAGCGGTGCGCTTCTGTAGGTTGCGGGCTTCCCACTCGCCCCTTTTGGCCGAGCTTTTAGCTGCCCGTGTACAGTACGCGTTGGCCGGGTTGGTTTTTGGCTTGCTCACGCCGTTGGACATGCGGCCCATCCTCGGTGCGGCGGCCAATCTGGCCACCTCGTTTTTGGTGGGGATTTTCGGGTTGGTGATCGGGTGTAGCATTGAGTTGCGCCTGCTCAGGCAATTTAGTCGGTCCCTGCTGCTGGAAATCGGCTATCTGGTCTTGTTGGGCTTGGGTTTGTGGACGCTGAGCTATGGCTTTTCTCAGGGGGGGGTGGATAGGGCCGCATTATGGGGAGTTTACGGCTTGGGTGCCGCTTGCTGGATGCGCCAAAGCCGCAGGGGAGGCAGCAAAAAGAAAAAGAGCGCCGGTTGGTTGCCCTCGGCTAGCGCACTGGCCGGCTTGCTCTTGGCCGGTGTGGGGCTTATGCAGCTGCGCCCGGGGGGATTCGAGGTGCGCTTGCCGCTGGGCTTTCCTTCGGTCGTCGTCGTTGAGGGGACGTGGGCAGAATGCGGGTCGTGCCTAGTATTGGGCGCTTTAGTCGGCTTGATTGTGGACTTAGCGACCCGCGGCGTCAGTAGGGGACACTTGTACTATATGATAGCCGCCGGACTTCTGCTGGGCAGCGGCATGGCCGGCGCGTTGGGCTTGGAACCCCTATGGGTGGGGGCAGTGG
Organism: Candidatus Latescibacterota bacterium; assembly: GCA_965217585.1. Classification (GTDB taxonomy): domain Bacteria; phylum Latescibacterota; class UBA2968; order UBA8231; family UBA8231. The sequence continues at coordinate 6,560,056 of OZ244561.1, read as the reverse complement.
CTGGAATTTGGTTGGTCAATGCGACGATGCGCCGCTTAGATATTTTGCGCACCTTGGAGCAGGGCCAAGACATGGTGCGGACGGTGTTGCCCGGGGTCGCGGGGTGGGTGCTTGGGGCGACGCTCGTCGAGGGCGGCTTTGAACTCGCGTTTGGCGTTTGGGTCCTCTTGGCCTTGGTCGCCGTGGTGCCGGGGATGCGGTTAGGAGTGTGGCATGGGATGGGGAAGCTGCTCGACCGTTCTGTGCATCAGCACACCGGCGTAGGGCCAAGGCAGCTTTTGGAGCTAGACGACTTGGGGCTGGTCATCGCTCTGAGCTTGGCGACTGTCCTACCCGCCGGGCAAGGAGCGGCCCTTTTGGCGGCCGCGCTCTTGGGACAGCAGCTGATGCAGGTCGTCGCGGTGTGGGCAGTGGGCAGACTATCCGCAGCGTAGGTTATAAAAGGCGGCCTGTTGCGGGTAGAGCGCTTGTTGTCCGAGGCTTTCCTCAATGCGCAGAAGTTGGTTGTACTTGGCTACGCGGTCCGTGCGCGAGGCCGATCCGGTCTTGATCTGGCCGGCATTAGTCGCCACGGCAATGTCGGCAATGGCCGTGTCTTCGGTTTCGCCCGAGCGGTGCGAAATGACGGCCGTGTAGCCCGCTCGCTTGGCCAACTCAATGGCGGCGAGGGTCTCGCTCAGGGTGCCGATCTGGTTGACCTTTATGAGGATGGAGTTGGCGATGCCCTTTTGGATGCCGCGGTTGAGCCGCTCGGTATTTGTCGCGAAAAGATCGTCGCCCACTAGCTGCACGCTGTCGCCCAAGGCCGCAGTCAGCCGCGCCCAGCCGTCCCAATCGTTCTCGTCAATGCCGTCTTCGATGGAGACGATGGGATAGCGGTCGGCGAGTTCGGCGTAGAAAGCGACCATGTCTTCGGAGCTGCGCTCCTGGCCCGAGGACCAGTGCAAGGTGTATTTGCCATCGGCAAACAACTCGCTGGCAGCCGCGTCGAGGGCCAGCAGCACGTCCTCGCCCGGCTGATAACCACCGCGTTGAATGGCTTCGACAATGATGTCGAGGGCCTCGTCGTTGGAGTCGAGGTCCGGGGCAAAGCCGCCCTCGTCGCCGACGGCTGTGTGGAGCTTTTTCTCTTTTAGCACGGCTTTTAAGTGGTGAAATATTTCGGCTCCCATCCGCAGTGCTTGGCCAAAAGAGCGCGCCCCTACGGGCATGACCATGAATTCTTGCAGATCGACGTTGTTGTCAGAGTGAGCGCCGCCGTTGAGAATATTCATCATGGGCACCGGCAGCGTGTGGGCCGCGGGGCCGCCGAGGTAGCGATAGAGGGGAAGGCCGCAAAATTGGGCGGCCGCTTTAGCGCAGGCCAGCGATGCGCCGAGTATGGCGTTAGCACCCAAGCGGGCCTTGTTGGGGGTACCGTCGAGGTCGATCATTGCTTGGTCGATCTGATTTTGATCGGTCGCGTCTAGGCCCTTGAGCACCGGCGCGATTTCTTGGCGGACATTGGCCACGGCTTTGCGGGTGCCCCTGCCGAGATAGCGGGCTGGGTCGCCGTCGCGCAACTCTACGGCTTCGTGTTCGCCGGTGGAAGCCCCCGAAGGAACCGCCGCTCGCCCAAGATGGCCGTCTGCGAGGCGCACATCGACTTCGACGGTGGGGTTGCCGCGGGAGTCGAGGATTTCGCGGGCGTGGACATCGGCGATAATTGGCATGGGATTTCCGGCTTTCAAGCGATGAGTAAAAAAAGACATAAACAATTAATCTACAAGCCCTTGAGAGTACTGTCAACACAGGTTCTACTAGGCTTGTTGATCCCGTTGGGCACCGTCGCGGCCGTCGCGGATTCGTCGGTTTACGTGCCTTTGGAGCACTGGGTTTATCGCTTTGTCGAACGGCTCGAAGCCCAAGGGCGAGCCAACGGCGTCGGGGATGGCATTAAACCATACAGCCGCAATAAAATAATAGAATTACTTGACGCGGTTGACAAAAAATATCGCTCCGGACTCTCGCCGATCGAACTGGACGAACTGGACCTGTTGCGCGGCGAGTTTGTACACGAGCGAGCCATGCTCCACTATCGCGCCCGCGAAGGGGCCGTTTTCGCCGACTTTCTCGCCCGCCAGCAAACCGATCGCTTTAGCGGCCGGGGGCGGTCGGCGGCCGAGGTGGTGTACCGCCATCGCGGCGGTGGCATCGTCCGCGGGCACCTAGGCCGCAGCGTGGGTTTCCGCATAGCTTTTGAACAGGTGCGGGAGCAAGGCTCGCGCCATTACCTCTATCGCCACGATCTGTACGAGCGGCGAGTTGACCTGCCCCAGCTAAAGGGTGAGGCGGCCGATTTTCACGAAGGCACGGCGTACGTCAAGTTCGCAGTGGGGCCGGTGGACATGCAATTGGGCAAAGACGAGGCATTGTGGGGGCCGGCCCCAGAGCAAAATTTGGGGCTGAGCAACAACGCGCCGTCGTTTAACATGATCCGCTTGCAGTCGCAGTTTGGGGCCTTTAAGCTGGTCAGCATCTCCGCCGAACTGCGCCCGTGTCCCAACCGGCCCGACTCGCCGCTTTGTGCGGGGACGGCCGATTCAGCGGCGACGTATGTAGCCAATGGTATGGTGCGCCTGTTGGAGCGCCAAAAATACTTAGCGGCCCACCGCTTGGAGGTCGCGCTGGCCCCTTGGCTGGACGTGGGTTTTCAGGAGGTGGTAGTGTACGGCGATCGGGGGCTAGAGCCTAGCTACGTCAACCCTCTGATGTTCTACTGGGCCGCCCAGAGCCACCTAGGCGACAAGGACAACCTCCTGATGGGCGTGGACTTGGACATCCATCCGGGGCGCGGGCGGCGCTATTATCTGGCGTACGTAGTCGATGACCTGAAGAAGGCCCGCATCTTTTCCGACGATTTTGCCAACAAGTTTTCCTTGCAGGCCGGGATGCTATGGGTCGATCCGCTGGGGTTGGTCGATGCGGAGCTACGGGTCGAGTACGTGCGCATCGAACCTTGGCTTTACTCGCATCGGTTTCCCATTAACACCTTTCGCCACTTCGACGCGCCGCTGGGGCACTCTCTCGCACCCAACAGCGACCAATGGCAATTGGGCCTGACCAAGCGGGCGACCCGAGACGTGGAATTTGCGGTACATGTCACGCGCAGCCGCCACGGGGAGAACGAGTTAGGGGCGGACGGCACCATTCGCAATGTCGGCGGCGATATGCACTATGGCTGGCGGCCGGGGGACGAGCGCGAGACCAAGCAATTCCTCGACGGGCATCAGGTGCGGCGGACCGCGCTGGCCGCCAGCCTACACTGGCGGGTTTTGCCCCAGCTCCAGTTGGAGGCCGAATACGCGCAGGAGTGGGGCCAAGGCGTGCCGCTGCCCCCAGCTTGGGGTCCGGCTGTGCCGTTGGCGTGGCGCTCCGGCTCCGGAGATGGCCGCCAGCAGCACCTGCGCTTTGACTTGCGCTTCCACTACTTCTGAGGCCGCCTTATGGAGCTTGTGGATCTGCAAAAGGCGGGTTTGCTCTTGAGCGGTGCGATCTACGTGGGCAGCGTTCTCTGGCTGTGGCGCGGCTTGAGCGGGCGGCGGCCCGGCCCGGCCCTAGTCGGTGGTCGGCTCTCGGTCAGCGCCATCGTCGCGGCGCGCGATGAGGAGGCGACCTTGCCGCACTGCTTGGACGCTCTCGCCCGTCAGGACTATCAGGGGGCGTTTGAAGTGATCGTCGTGGACGACCGCTCGCGCGACCGAACTTGGGACCTCATTGCCGCAAAGGCGGCGACTTGGCCGACGCTCAAGGGCGTGCAGGCCGCGCCAGACGGGCGGTTTAAATGCCCGAAGAAAAGCGCTTTAGCCGAGGGGATTGCAGCGAGCACTGGGGAGATATTGCTCTTTACCGATGCCGATTGCCGCCCGCCTACAGACTGGGTCCGCTCGATGGTGGCTCACTTTGCGCCAGAGGTTGGCTTAGTCGCCGGGTACGCGCGGCCCGATCCGGTCTCCGGCGTGTTGGCCAAGGTCTTGGCCGTGGACAATATCGGGGTCGGGGCGCTGGGGGCGGGCAGCTTTGGCATGGGGCACCCACTGTCGTGTACAGGCCGCAATTTGGGCTACCGTCGCCGAGTGTACGACGAGCTAGGTGGCTTCGCGCAAATCGGGCATCTGATCGGGGGCGACGATGTGTACTTCATGCGCCTGTTGAGTGCCCAAGGGAGGTGGGCCATGGCGTTTAACAGCCGGGCCGTCGTCCTCTCGCAGCCGCCGCCGGCCAAGCTCGCGGACGCGGTGCAGCAAAAGCTGCGGCATGCTGCCAAAGGAGGCCACTACAAGGGCCGCGCATTCTATTTGGCCGTAGGTGTCTATCTGTTCCACGGCTTTCTCGCTTGGGGGCTGGTGCAGATGCTATGGACGCAAAGCTGGGATGGATGGGTCGCGGGCGCGTGGTTTATGCGCTGGGTTGTTGACTTTTTGTTACTCAAGCGGATGGCCGCGCCCGAGGAGCGCACGCACCTATGCTATTTGCCGCTAGCGGAAGTTTTATATATTCCTTATGTGCTGATTTTTACGATCCTCGGCCGTTGGGGATGGTTTCGCTGGAAAACCTGATAAAGGAGCTGATTTGGCCTACCTAATCACGCCCAAAGCACTGCCGAGCTACGTTCGGCGCTACGCCCGCGTATTTTCTTGGAAGCGGCTGGTTAATTTTCTCGCCGTTTTGGCCTCCATGGGGCTGTCGTGGATGACCCGCCGGCCCATCGTGTGGGGGCGTCCTTTTATGCTCATGGTCGAGCCGACCAACTTCTGCAACCTCAAGTGCCCCTTGTGCCCCTCGGGCAACGGCCAGATGCGCCGCCCCCGGGGGACTATGGGCTTGGAGGATTTCAAAAAGCTGGTTGACGAGCTCGGCGGCGAGGTCTTTATGATGATGCTGTGGAACCAAGGCGAGCCATATATCAACAAGTGCTTCAACCAGATGGTGCGCTACGCCAGCGACCGCGGCATCTTTACCTTCACCAGCACCAACGGCCACTTCGTCCGTAGCCCAGAGCAGGCGCAGGCTATCGTTGAGTCTGGGCTGGACGAGATGATCGTCTCGCTGGACGGGGTTGACCAAGCCACGTACGAACAGTATCGGGTCGGCGGCCAGATCGAGCGCGTCTTCTCAGGAGTTCGCCTGCTGGTCGCAGCCAAAGAGACGCTCGGGTCGCAGACGCCGCAGATCAACTTGCAATTCATCGTTATGAAGCACAACGAGCGCGATATGGCCACGGCCGAAGCGCTGGCTAAGGATCTGCGCGTTGACAAATTCTTGGTCAAGACCGCCCAGGTTTACACCGCGGAGGACGCCGAGGCGTTCTTGCCCGAGGACGAACAGTACAGCCGCTACGAGAGCGCGGAGGACGCACTGGTGGTCAAGGGGCAGCCCGCGCGGGGTTGCAAGGTGCTGTGGTACAGCTCGATGGTCAATTGGAACGGAGCGGTCGCACCTTGTTGTTTCGACAAGGACGTTGACTTTGCCATGGGACAGGCCTTCGACGGCCGTTCTTTTGACGAGATCTGGCGCAGCCGGGCCTATATGGACTTTCGCGGTCAGGTCCTCGCCGACCGCAATAGCTTCGACATGTGCCGCAACTGTTCCGAAGGCTATCGAGGTATGTTCTCGCTGATCAAGGAGATCAGGGGCTAATGCCCGCGCTGTACGCGCCCGAATACCTCTTGGCGTTCTGTGCGCTGGCCTACTTGCTGGGGGCTTGTTGGTTCGTTATCGGGATGCGCCGCCGTCCCAGCAATGCCAATGTCGAGCGCGTCCCCTTGACCTCGGTCGTCGTCGCCGCCCGCGACGAAGCTACGCACATCGCCTGCTGTATGCGCGCCCTGCTGGCGCAGGATTACCCCCAAGATCGCTACGAAATCATCGTCGTTGACGACGGCTCCACCGACGGCACGGGCCACATCGTGCGCGAGTTCAGCGGGGAGACTGCGGCTGTGCGATTGCTGCGAACCGAAGGGCCGGGTTCCAAGAAGGCCGCGCTCAGCTTAGGGATCGCCGAAGCGCGGGGGGAGGTGATTCTCACCACGGATGCCGACTGCCAGGTCGCTCCGGGATGGATTCGCGGCATGTTGTCGCACTTTGCCGACGGGGTGGGGATGGTCATCGGCTTTTCGCAAATCGGCTCGCCGTCCGAGATCAAGGGTTGGCGTCAGGGATATGAGGCCGTTGACTTCACCTGCTTGATGGCTTGTATATGGGGCAGCGCCGGGTGGGGCCACCCCATGGCGGCCTCTGGGCAGAATTTGGCCTTTTTGCGGGAGGCGTTTTTTGACGTTGGTGGCTATGAAAAAGTCATGCACCGGGCTTCTGGAGACGATGTGCTGCTCATGCAGACCATGCGCTGCTCAGGCCGGTGGTCCATTGTTTTTGCCAACCAGCCGGCGACCTTTGTGCGGCACCCGGTGGCCGCGTCTTGGGGCGGATTATTCGGCCAGCGCAGCCGCTGGGCCTCCAATGCCCCGACCCTAGCCCGCTTAGATCCGCTCTTTTTCGGCTATATGTTGCTCACATACGTTTTGAGCTGGGCGATGCTAATGGTGCCCTTGCTGTGCTGTGCCGGCTTGCTAGATCCCCTGTGGGCCTTGGGTGCGGTGGGGGCAAAAGTGTGGGGCGAGTGGGGTGTATTTAACGGCGGAATAGTGCTATCGGGTCGGCGCGAGTTGCGCCGCTATTTTCCTTTTTGGGCCTTGTTACAGCCTTTGCACGTAGTTTTGGTCGGCAGCTTGGGATGCTTGGGGATTTTTCGCTGGAAGGGACGCATCCACCTATGGGGTCGGCGCGTGCGCGGTGCCGGCACCGGCGTCGAGCTATCCCAGCCGTCCCGGCGCTGAAGAAGGAAGTCGAAGTGGAGGAGCACGAAGTCGAGCGGGCACAGACCGTCTATAGGGAATTAAAGAGGACCATTCCCGAAGCGAGAGTGGAACTCAACTACGACAATGCCTTGGAGCTGATGGTGGCCACCGTGCTCGCGGCGCAGAGCACGGATGTCAAGGTCAATGAAGTCACCGCAGTGCTATTCAAAAAATACCAGTGCGTAGCCGACTACGTGGCGGTGGCGACCGAGGAACTGGAGGAGGATATCCGCCCGACTGGCTTTTACCGACAAAAGGCCAAAAATATCCGTGCAGCCATGGCGATGCTCATCGTCGATCACGACGGCCAAGTCCCCGGGCAAATGGACGCCTTGACCCGCTTGCCCGGCATTGGTCGCAAGAGTGCCAATGTCATCCTCGGCAACGTGTATGGCGTGCCTGGCATCGTGGTAGATACGCACGTGGGTCGGGTGAGTCGGCGCTTGGGGCTGACCGCAGAAAAGGATCCAGTCAAGGTCGAAATGGCCTTGGCGCAGCTACTGCCGGCCGAGGAGTGGACGGCTTTTGGACAGCGCGTGGTTTTGCACGGTCGTTACGTGTGCAAGGCACGCAAGCCCCTGTGCGACGAGTGCGTACTCATGCCGCATTGCGATTATTTTGCCAGCCAGATCGAGGGGACTTAGCGGCGTGGTTGCGGCAGGCGCTTGAGGACGGCGGTTATTTCCGTCGGCGTCTGCGAGGCGAGCATGTCACGGTGGGTGGTGTCGGCGTGCATCAAGGTCGCGATCTGGGCGAGGATCGGGATATAGCTGCGGTAGTTTTGTTCCGGGGTCAACAGCAGGAAGATGAAGTGTACCGGCTCAGGGGTAGGGCCTTCAAACTCGATGCCCTGTCGGCAAATCCCCAAGCAGCCGATAATCCCGTCCAGATCGGGGATGGGCGCATGGGGGATAGCCGTGCCGTGCCCTAGGGAAGTCGAGCCTTTGTGCTCGCGGTCGAGCGCAGCCTCGAGTACGGTCTGGCGTTCGCTGGCGGGGATTTGTTTTTCTTCTATTAACGCATCGACCATCTGAGCGATGGCATCCCACTTGTCTTTAGGGGTGAGATCCAAGCGGATGGTATGTTCCCAGAAAATGCGACTTAGCTGCAAGTCGTTGGCCGCGGCCGAGCGGACCATTAGCACCGAACATGGCACCTGATAGGCGATCTCGTCCGGGATGGAGCCGGCAAGATGTTCCTCTTGGCGCCAGTCGTTTGAGGCACCGAGTACGATCAAATCGTGGCCTTGCGCTCTTTCGACGATGGCCGGAACCACATTGACGGCTGGGACCACAGTCAACGGCGCGTCGATCTTCAGCAGCTCTAGCTGCAAGCGCGTGTCTGCGGCTAGCTGCGAACAGTAGCGCTGGAGTATCGGGTCGGAGGGGTCGCGGATGTCGCGGACGATGCGGAGAATTTCCAGTTCAGCGCCCCAAGTTTGGGCCAGATCGTAGGCGATCTGCACGCCTACCAGCGCGTGATTGCCGCCGCCGAAGGGCACGAGAATCCGGCGCACCGGCCCGCTCTTCTTTTCTTTAAAAATCAAGGTGTCGACGTCGATGTCCTTGGTCAGGGCGCGGTTGGGCGCGGATAGGATCGCGTCGCGCTCGACATTTGCATTCCAGGCCATGAGCATCATGTTGCAGCTCCAGCGGCGGACAGCCCGCTGAATTCCGCTCGTCACGTCCTCGTCTTTTTCCAAATGCGCGATAGCGCCGATGTCGTGGGCCATGGCCCGGTCGGCCGAAACTTGGAGTGCCTGTTTTATGTCCGGCTGGGGGGTAGAGTCGGGCGTAAGTATGTGAGTTAAGTGCAACTCGCTCCAAGGCGAAGGGGCGAGGGTCGCGGCCAAGTCGACGAGATTGTGCTCTTGGTGCGGGTTTTCGAGAGGGACCAGAATGCGAAGTTGAGCAGGTGACATCTTCGTTGTAAGGCGTCAAGCCAAGGACTAGCTCGGGAAGTACTATCCATTAAATATAAGACAGACCGTCATCTTTTCCAGCCTTCTTTCTCGCCACGGTGGGGTTGCCAGCGGCGGTGCGGTGCGGTTTGTTGTTGGCGATTCAACCGGGAGGTTTGCGTGAGGATATTGATTACTGGGATTACCGGCCGCATTGGTGCCAACTTGGCCAGACAGCTTGTCGAGCGCGAGCACCAGGTCCGCGGGTTGGTCTGGCCCCGAGATCCGCGGGTGGAAAACCTCAAGAAGATGCAGGTCGAACTAGTCGAGGGAAGTTTGACTGAGCCGGCCGCAGTCGAGCAGGCGGTCGAGGGGATCGAGGCCGTCTATCATTTGGGGGCGGCCTTTCAGGGTGGTGGCCCCTTTACCGACGAGGAGTTTTTTGAGATCAACGTGCGCGGCACCTTCAACATGCTAGAGGCCGTGCGTCGAGTGAAGGGGATGGGCCAATTCCTGTTCGCCAGCTCGGACGCACTCTACGACAAGTACGTTCCCGGCGGCATGAGTGCGCCCATTGACGAACACACGCCGCGCGTGCCCAAGGGAGCTTATGCTTTGACTAAGGCGCTGGGCGAGGAATTGTGCAACGGCTATTGGCAGGGCTACGGGGTGCCGACGACGATCTTGCGTTTCGCCATGGTGCGGGCGGCGGATGAAATTTTGCAGTTCCCACAGTTCTACCTGAGCAAGATGAAGGAGGTGCACCCGGAGCTAGCTGCCCTGTGGCAGGGCGAGGAGTGCGCGGTGCTGCTAAAAGACCAGCGCGACCGTCCCTTCAAAAAGCACATCGCCGATGTGCGTGACATCGTGCATGGGTGCCTTTGCGCCTTGGGCAAAGAAAGGGCGTTGGGCGAGACCTTTCAGCTAGCTGGGCCGCGTCCTTTCACTTGGGACGAGGTTAGTTACCGGCTCGCCGAATTGCGCGACATGCCCCACGTCGAAGCGGCTGTAAAGGCTACTCCCACCTTTTACGAATTTAACCTGCGCAAGGCCGAGGAATATCTAGGGTTTAGCCCCAGTTGCGACATCGTGCGGATGATGGTCGATGCCCTTAACTATCAGCGCGGCGAGGACATCGGGGTGCTGCCACACGGCTGAGGCTCAGGTCTCGTGCGGCACCAATTCTGCGGCAATAGCGGCAAGGACGTCCTCGGTGCGGAAGGGCTTATAAAAAATGGGGCAGCCCTTGAGAGCTTGCAGCACCTCTTGGAGGTCGTCGGATGAGCGCCTTTGGCGCGACAGGAAGGCGATGAGCTTGGTGTTGTCGAGCAAGCGACTTGCTGAGACAAAAGGGGTGGGATCGTCCACCTCGACGCCGAGGAGGACTAAGTCCGGGGCGTTGAGTCGGTAATGGTCGAGTCCATCGGTCAATTGGTTGGCGACTTCGACCTGATAACCGGCCCGCTCGAGCAGCCCGGCGAGGGTTGCGCCGAATATGGCATTGCGGTCGATGATCAGGATTTTGTACAATGCAATAGCTCTGGGCGGGTTTGGGGCCGGACGAAGGCTTACGACCTAAAAAATTAAGGGGTGCACTAAACCTGCGCAAGCCAGGGAATAGCTTGACAACCTCATGGACGCCGGCTATACTGGCCGACCTAAAAAGACGGAGATTTATGCGGAGCAAAGAGGAATTAAAGGCGGCTGTCTGCGCGGCTATTGATCGGCAGAGCGAGCGGATCATCGGGCTGGGTGAAGCCATCATGGACCAGCCCGAATTGGGCTTTAAGGAGGAACAGACGGCCCGCCGCGTCTGCGAAAATTTTGCCGATCTCGGATTGCAGTACGAGCGGGAACTAGCGCTGACCGGCGTGAAGGCCCGGTTCAAGGGGCGGCAATCAGGCCCGACAGTGGCGCTGATGGGCGAACTCGACGCGCTCATCGTGCCCGATCACCCACGCGCCGACCCGGCAACCGGGGCGGCACACGCCTGTGGCCACAATGCCCAGATCGCCGGGATGGTAGGGGCCGCCTGTGGGCTTGTAGAGGCCGGCGTTAGCGAGGAACTGGCCGGGGATATCGCGTTTTTCGCCGTGCCGGCAGAAGAATACGTCGAGATAGACTACCGCTTAGGACTTGTCGAAGAAGGCAAGATCGCGTTTCTCGGCGGCAAGCCCGAGTTGGTCGAATTGGGGCATTTCGACGACGTAGATATGGCCGTGATGATCCACACCAGCAGTGCGGCCCAAACCGAGGGAGCAGTGGGGATCGCCCGTTCGTCCAATGGCTTCTTGGCCAAGAACGTGCGTTTCATTGGCCGGGCTGCCCACGCCGGGGGCGCGCCGGAGAAAGGCGTCAATGCACTTAGCGCGGCGACACTCGCCCTCAGCGCGATTGACGCCCAGCGCGAGACCTTCCGCGACCAGGACTGCGTGCGGGTGCATCCGATCATCACCAAGGGGGGCGATCTAGTCAATATCATCCCGGCCGACGTGCGGCTGGAAACCTACGTCCGTGCCCGCACCTCCGAGGCGATACTCGATGCGTCTCACAAGGTCGATCGGGCGCTGCGGGGCGCTGCGGTCGCCCTCGGCTGCTCAGTTGAGATCGAAACCGTGCCTGGGTATCTGCCGCTGTGCAATGATCCCGACTTAGGGCAGCTTTTCAAGGACAACGCTACGCAGATTTTCGGCCCCGATCAGTACCGGGATTACCCCCACGGCGGCGGCTCCACTGACGCTGGCGACCTCAGTCAGATCATGCCCGTGCTGCACCCGGCCATGATCGGGGCCAGCGGCACGATCCACGGACCCGATTGGGGTATCGCCGACCCAGCCGCTGGGTACCTCGCCCCGGCCAAAATCTTGGCCATGATGGCCATCGACCTGCTGTACGGCGATGCGTCTGCGGCCCAGGGCATCCTGCAAACCCATGCGCCCAACATGAGTAAGGGCGAATATCTCCAACAACAAAAGGCACTCTTTCGCCGGGAACTCTTCGCCGGTGATCAAACAGGGAGGAATGCAACGTGAAGCTCGGCATGGTGACCTACAATTTGGGCCGTGATTGGGATTTAGAGACGCTGATTGCCCGCTGCGAAGAAGCCGGTTTTGCCGGAGTTGAGTTGCGGACGACGCATGCCCATGGGGTCGAAGTCGGCCTCAGTGCTGCTGAACGAGCCGAGATCAAAAGGCGCTTTGCCGACTCGGCGGTCGAGTTGGTAGGGTTGGGCAGCGCCTTTGAATACGACGCCGTCGATCCGCAGGTGCTCCGAAGGCACATCGACGGGACCAAAGAATACGTGCGCTTGGCCCATGATCTCGGAGTCAGCGGAGTCAAGGTGCGTCCCAACAACGTACACGTAGATGAGGGGATCCCCATTGGGCAGACCTTGGAGCAGATCGGCGTCAGCTTGCGCGAGTGCGGCGAATTTGCCCGCGACCTAGGGGTGCAGATCCGCTTGGAGGTCCACGGCCGCACGACCTCGGATCCAGCCAACATCCGCAAGATCATCGACTACGCCGACTACGACAACGTCTTTGTATGCTGGAATTCCAATGCGACGGACCTAGTCGACGGCTCCATCGACGGCAGTTTCGCCTCTTTGCAGGACGCCATTGCCTTGGTCCACATTACCGAATTGTGGAGCGATTACCCGTGGGAGCGGCTCTTTACCCTGCTGCGACAGAGCGGCTACGCAGGTTATTGTCTCGCCGAAATCCCCGAAAGTCCGGATCCCCTGCGCCTGATGCGCTATTATCGGGCCTTGTGGCAGGCCCTCGCCAAACGCTGAGCGGGGGGCAATGCCTGAGATTGCCTATGTCAATGGCCGCTTCTGTCCACTGGCCGAAGCCGTGGTGTCGGTCGAGGACCGGGGCTATCAGTTCGCCGATGGCGTGTACGAGGTTGTCGCAACCTACGGCGGTCGCCCCTATGCCTTAGAGCCGCACTTGGCGCGCCTCCAGGGCAACCTAGAAGCGCTACACCTGCCGTTGGATATCCGCGAGTACGGCCTTAAGGCCAAGCTGATGGAGGGTGTCGAGCGGAGCGGTTTTGGCGAGACGTTGATCTATATACAAGTTACGCGCGGGGTCGCCCCTAGGCGGCATGAGTTTCCCGCTGTCCCGGTCGTTCCCACCGTCGTAATGACGTTTAAGGAATTGCGTCGCCTGCCGCACGACCTCTACGACTGCGGAGTCGAGGTCATTAGTACCGAAGACTTGCGCTGGAAGCGCTGCGATATCAAGAGTATTGCCTTACTGCCCAACATCTTGGCTAAACAGGCGGCGGCGCAAGTGGGAGCTTTTGAGGCGCTGCTGGTCGATGCAGAAGGACGGGTCACTGAAGGGGCTTCGACCAGTGCCTTCTGCATACAGGCGGGGCGATTGTACACTACGCCTATTGGCCCTCATATCCTGCCGAGTATCACCAGAGGGATTCTCCTCGATTTGGCTCGCAAGCTCGGCATACCTATAGACGAAGAGTTTTGCACGCTGGAGCAATTTAAGGCCGCCGATGAGGTCTTTCTCGCCGGTACTACCACCGAGGCGATGCCGGTAGTACAAATCGATACCGCTGTTATCGGCGATGGGACGCCGGGGACGATTACGCGGCAGATCCGCGCCGCGTTTTTGGAATCACTGGATTCGACCTGAAAGGAGCGGGTACGATACATGAAAAGGGGGGACGCCCAGTCGGCGCGTCCCCCCCTTTTTGCGTTGTTGCTAGAGGTTTTTAATGAATGACGACCATCTTGGTTTCGGTCATCTCCTCGATCGCGTATTTGGGCCCTTCCTTGCCCATGCCGCTTTCCTTGAGGCCGCCGTAAGGCATCAGATCAGCGCGCCACTGAGTGCCCCAATTGATGTGGATGTTGCCCGATTCCACCTGCTGGGCAAACTGGAGGGCCCAGTTGAGGTTCTCGGTGAAAATCGCGGCACTGAGACCATAGTTGGTGTCGTTGGCCATGGCGATGGCTTGGTCGATATCGTCGATCCGGCTGACGCCGAGCGCCGGACCGAAAATCTCGTCGCAGGAGACCTTCATTTCTGGTGCTACATCGGCTAGGATGGTCGGGGCGTGCATCGTGCCCTCGCGGGTCCCGCCGGTGACGATGCTGGCTCCAGACCCAACGGCTTCTTGTACCCAAGACTCGACGCGCTCGGCGTCTTGGGCGCGGATCATTGGCCCCATCTTGACGTCGCCGTCAAGGGGATTGCCGGTCGTTAAGGCTTCGACGGCGGGTTTGAGGGCGTCTATAAAATCCCCGTACACCTCGCTGCTGGCGAATACTCGCTGAGTCGAGATGCAGACTTGACCCGCGTTGGCAAAGCCGGAATTGGCGGTAGCGGCGGCGACCTTTTCGAGATCGGCGTCCGGCATGACGATCAGCGGGGCGTTGGAGCCTAGCTCCATCGTCACTTTCTTCAGGCCGGCGACCTGACAGATGTGTTCGCCGACATCGCGGCTGCCCGTAAAGCTGATTTTACGGACCTTGGGATTGGAACTGATTGCGTCGCCAATGACGCCGCCCGAACCCGTGACGCATTGAATGGCTTCCGCCGGCAGGCCCGCGTCGACAAAAATCTCGGTCAGTTTGAGTGCCGAAAGCGGAGTGTCGCTAGCGGGTTTGATGATGATCGCATTGCCAGCCGCGAGGGCTGGGCCGACTTTGTGGCAGACCAGATTGAGCGGGAAGTTGAAGGGCGTAATAGCGGCTACCACACCACAGGGGACCCGCAGCGTAAAGCCGAATTTGCCCGTTCCGTTAGAGGCTCCGCTCAGGTCGAGCGTTTCGCCAGTCAGGCGTTTGGCTTCCTCGGCGGAGAGGACGATGGTCTCTTGGGCACGGGACGCCTCGCCCATGCCCTCGGCTAGGACCTTGCCCTCTTCGAGGGTAATCGTGCGCCCTAGGTCGTCGAGCCGCTCTAGCATTAGATCCGCCGCCCGATGAATGATCTGATAGCGCTCATAGGCGCTCATTGCGGCCATGGATTTGGCACCGCGCTCGGCCGAGTCAATGGCACGGTTGATGTCTGCGGCGTCGCCCCTCGGGACGGTGTCGATGACCGAGCCGTCATAGGGATTGACGACGTCCATGGTTGCGGCTTTGTCAACCCATTCTCCGGCGATGTACATCTTCATGGTTAAATTCCTTTTTAAGGTGGTCGTGGTAAGTTTCCAACAAGTTAAGCGCGAGCTTATACCTGTCAAGCGAGTTTCGGATTAAATGCCCAAGCGGTTTTTATAGGGCAGGGGACGTCCCTCGGCATCGAGTAAGGGCTGTGGCGGGGCCTGTTTTTGGGTTAGTAAGCTGACTATTACTAAGGCGAGGGCGGAAAAGGGCACGGCCAAAAGGTCGGCCGGCAAATCCGCGGAGAGCATCCTCAGGACCTGCCAGGCGCACAGGCCGACCCCTATGGAAGCTAAGGCCCCGGGGCCGTTGCTTTTGGGCCACCACAAGCCAGCGGTTAGTGGGACGAATAGCGAGGCGAGGAGCACGGACCAAGAGTCGACCATCAAGTCGTAAATCGAAGTAGTTTGGAGGGCCAACAGTAGAGATACCGCGCCCAAGAGGAGGACGGACAAGCGCGTCAGGCGCAGCGACGACCGCTCTTCGGCATCGGGTTTGAAGTAGTGAAGGAGATCCCAACCAATGACGCTCGCTGGAGCGAGGAGGGCGCTGTCGGCGCTGGACAGGAGGGCTGAGACGAGGGCACCCATAAAGAGGACCAAGGCTAGATCCGGGAGATATTTTAGTGCGAGGGCCATCATGACTAGATCGGGATCGGCCAAATCCGGAAGGACGATCGCACCCGCCATGCCAAGAAAAACGGGCAATAGCCCCACCGTTATATAAAGCAGCCCAGCGAGGTAAGCGCTGCGGTAGGCCACCTTTTCGTCGCGGCTGGACAGACTGCGCTGGATTAGGTCTTGGCCCGCTAGGTTGCCGAGGCCGATGACCAGCCAGTCGCGCGCATAGGCCAACCAACTGGCCGCGTCGCCGCGAGGGTAGAAATCGAAGCGGGAGGCCGGGATTTGGGCGACGAGGGCCTCCCAGCCGCCCATGTCGCCGAGGAGAATCGGCGTTAAAATAAACAACCCTAGTACGAGGACGGTTACTTGGATGAAGTCGGTTAGCGTGACAGCCCACATGCCGCCGGCCCAAGTGTAGATCAGCACGATGACTGCGGCTGCACAGATGCCGATGGCGGGATCGATGCCGGTGAGGCTCTGCAGGATTCGCCCAAAGGCCACCAAGAGCGAGCCGGTCCAGCCAACATAGGCGGGAATGGTGCAAAGGCTGGCCAGCAGGCCCGCCCGCGGGCCGAAGCGGCGGCTAAAAAAGGATGCGATCGTCATCAAGCCCATGCGCCGCATCATCCGCACGTAAAAGAGGCCGGCGATAAACAGACACAAAGCCGCGCCAAAAGGGTCGGCAATGACCGCGAGGACGCCGCCCTTGTATGCAGCACTTGCAGCACCAATGCAGATTCCACCGCCAAACCACGTCGCAGCAAGAGTTGCGGTGCAGAGCAACAGGGGCAGGCGTTGGCCGGCGACGATGAAGTCGGTCGAGCTGCGGACGCGGCGGCCAGCGTATAGGCCAACGCCGAGCATCACCGCGAGATAGACACCCAAGCCGATCAAGACCAATGGATTGGCCATGGCAAGATCCTTTTTGAAGATTTGTTATAATAACTAAAGGAGCGAAAATGGCCAATGACGCCAGCCAAGTGGCGAATCTGGCCATTAATCAAGTAATAATTCGATCTATGTTTTTTATATAATACGTTGGGCTGTAATAAATTATGAGTGCGCTATCACTTTTGGCACGGCCTTTGCAAGTTAGAAACAGCACATGATAAGCTTCACTCAATCAAGGAGGTGTATGATGGCTAAGGGAGCCTTTGCGAGGATAAGTGATATCCTCAAGTCCAATATCAACGAAATGCTCGACCGGGCCGAAGAGCCGGACAAGATGATCCGCCAAATGGTGCGGGACATGGAAGAGGCAGTCGGCAAGGCCACGGCCTCGGTAGGGACTGCTGTGGCCAATCACAAGCGGCTCGAGCGCCAGTTCAACGACAAGCAAAGCCAGGTCGCCGAATGGCAGCGCAAGGCCGAATGGGCGGTGGAAGCGGGCGAGGATGTGCTGGCGCGACGCGCGCTGGAGCGCAAAGCGGTGTTTGCTAAAGCTGCTGAGGATCTGGCTCCGGCCGTGGAGGAGAGTCGGCAGACGGCCGAGCAATTGCGCGAGCAGTTACGCGAGCTAAAGACCAAGCTCGAAGAAGCACGGACCCGACAGGGCACGTTGATCGCTCGCCACCAAGCTGCCCAGGCCCGCAAGCGTCTGGCCCAGAGCATTTCCGGGTTGGGTCAGGATGCCTTTTCCAGTTTTGAGCGCTTTGAGCAGAAAGTAGAAGAGAGCGAGGCAGAGGCTGCCGCGCACGTGGAGATTTCGGGCGAGATGGAAGACGTTGAGAAGGAGATCCGCCAAATCGAAGCAGATCACAGCGTTGACGACGAATTGAAGGCTTTAAAGGACAAGATGAAAAAAGATAAGTAACCCTATGGCCCGCAGCATATTGTGCGACTGCTGAATTCGGAGAACTAACGGCTATGACGATGAGACCGCCCAACGCGGCAAAAAGCGAGGTAAGAAGTGCTATGGAAGGGGGATTCAAGCGCCTAGGCGCTCTTTTTCTCAAGGTAATGGCCGTGCCGATGGTGCCGATAGGGCTGGGGTTTATGCTCTACGGACTGTTTCAAATCCTCCATGCCGATGGTGCAGATTCCCATTTCGAGTTTTTTGCCATTGGCGTCACCCAGACCATTTTCGGCAGCTTACTCTGGATACTGGCCAAAAAGCTCGATGCGGCCGCGCACTTGGTCCGCTACCGACGTCAACAAAATCGCGTAGTGCGCTTGGCCCAGAAGAGAAGTGGCCGCCTGACGGTGACCGAAACTGCGGCCGATACCGGACTGACGGTCGAGGAAGCTGCGGAGATTCTCAAGCGCTTGGCCGATGGGGGGTTCGTCGAGGTCGAAATAACCGATTCGGGCCTGATCGTCTATCGCTTTCCAGAAGTGCTTTTCGCGCACGAAAAACACTGGAGTCGGGGCGTCGAAAGCGCCTGATACAAACGGGCTGAGGAGGGAGCGAGTGAACTGATTTTTGCCGCAATTCAATAGTACGCGCTCACGGCTGGGGCGTGCATAGCTCAGACAGGGAGGGAGCAAATGAATTGGTTTTTGCAGGTCGCCATTGGCGTATGTCTCATCATCCTGTGCAGTGGATTGGTCAATTGGGGCAACAAGTATTATTCGAGCCGCAAGCGACGAGACAAAAAAGCCAAAGAGGAAGAGGATTTGATCGTCAAGCGGCTAGAGCGAGTTGAGCAGCGGCTGACCGAGGTGCAGGACGTGATGATCGTCCTCAGCGAGAAAATCGACTATATGGATGGGGTAGGGACGAAGAGAAAGATGAACGAAAAGAGAGGCTAAACCATGAATAAAAGAGAGATGACAGTCGTAGTTCTTCTGGGCGGGATAGGTTTGCTGATACCACTCATTGGATTGGCGGCTTTTGCATTTGTGCTAGGTAAAGTCGCGGCTACTGAATACTTAGTCCCGGTGACGGCAATCACAATAGCGGGTTGGGTCGCGGTCGAAATTATCGAGTACCTAAAATGGAAGGTAAAAGGTCAGGTAAGGAGGCCATTAGAAAATCGCTGGCGAAAGAATTACGAGACGGGGTAAGCACTCTGGATCAGCGGCTGACCGAGGTACAGGACGTAATGATCGCCCTTAGCGAGAAATTCGACCGGCTGGAGGCGAGGGAAAGGAGCTAAATTATGGACAAGAATAAGGGGATCGTCTTCGGATTCTTCACTGGTATCGCGTTGTGCGTTCTTTTTTACTCTGCGTTTTCTAGCCACCCCGGCCCCTATGGTTTGATGGGCCCCGTCATTCTGACGCCGCTCTTGTTGGCTGCCGTGGCGATTTTTGTTATCGCCAAAGTTGCCGACTACCTCAAGCTCAAGGCGACTGTATCCGAGGACAAGGGTATTGAGTCAGACGAGCTACGGGAGCGATTGGCCGCAGTCGAGCAGCGGCTGACTGAGGTACAGGACGTGATGATCGCTCTCAGCGAAAAGATCGACCATATGGACGGGGCAGAATCTAAACCTTGGGAGCGCCAAGACCCGCGAGAGCAAGGCTAGACCGTGAATTGGCTCGACTGCGCTGTAGAGGCCGGTGAAGGTGCGCGTTGGGCCGAGGCGCTGGAGTGGTGCGAGCGCGGCCTAGCGCAGGAGCCCGACGACTTGGAGCTTCAGCATCGCAAAGGGCTTTGTCTGTTGGAACTGGGGGACGAGCAAGCGGCCATTACTGCGCTGGAAGCAGCCGCGTCGAGCGGGCATCTAGAAAGCCACTACCAACTCGGCTTGCTCGCAATGCGCCAAGGGCGGCGGAACGCCCGGTTCCGCGAGCGATCGCTGGCGCACTTTGAAGCCATCGTGTGCGCGGCCGAGGAGGGACGCGAATACCCAGCTCTCGATCACGTCTTTTTCGCTCTTGGCAGTCAATACAACGAAGATCCGCAGCGGCGTGGAGAAGCTATCCGCGCGTTCCGCCAGGGGCTGGCGCTCAACCCGCTTTCGGCAGTTGGCCACAACAGCTTAGGCCAACTCTTACTGCAAGGCGGCCAGGTGTTGGGAGCGATGGGGGAATTCAAGGTCGCCATCCAACTCGACCCCAAGCTCAGTCAGCCGTACGCGAACTTGGCCCGTTTGTTCTTTCGCCATGTAAAACCCCCTGAATTAGAGCAAGAGTACCAGCATATCTGCGAGGAATTTGAGCAAAGCGCTCCGCAAGTCCTCGCGCGTCTGTCGCTGGAAATGGTCGAGCTGGGAAAGGAGCAGGTGTACGAGGGGTTTTATACGAAGGGGCATCGCATCAAGAACCTGATGGGGATCATCGGCAGCCGCTTGCGGGGGTTGGGGCGCAAGGCCGAAGAGGCGCAGCGGGGGGAATTGAATCGCTTAGGGGGCGAATACGAGGCTCTGTACGACGAGTGGGTGGGGTTCTTGGAAGCGATGAAAACGGATAAAATCCACCCGGCGGTGATTGATCTCGGGCGCTTGGTGCGACGAGTGGCCGCCGGATTTGATCGCCAAACTTGGAAATCCGCGATCCAGACGCGGGTCCAAGAGGGCTTGCCGCGCGTGGAGGCAGACGAGCGGATGCTGCGCGAGGCCATTACCAACCTCTGCCTAAACGCCTTGGAAATCCTCGAAGAAAACCGCGGCGGCCGGGTGGTGCTGGGCACTGGTTACGACGAGGAGCAATCGCTGGTCTTTATTGAGGTCGAGGACGATGGGCCAGGCATTGAGGAAGAGCATTTGGAATTGATATTCGAGCCTGGATTTACCACTAGGGAGCAGGGCAATGGCTATGGCTTGAGCATTGCGCGCCGCATTGCCCAGGCCCATCAGGGCGTGTTGCGCGTCAAGAGCAGAAAGGGACATGGGACCGTTTTTCGGCTCGATCTGCCGCTCAATTTCGCGGGCGGCCAGACCTAGCCTTTCAGTGATTGAACGAGGATGGTCATGGTAGGCAAAAAACAGAAAGCCGTCTTAATAGCTGATGACCAACGGGAATTGCGCGAGATGTTGGCGGAGAAGCTGAGCAGTTTGGGCAAGGAAGTCATCTCGTTTTCCAATGGCCAGCGGTTGCTCGGGCATCTAGCCGCTAGGCCGATGGACGTCGAACTTGTGGTGCTGGACTTTGACTTTGGCGCTGGCCAGCCCAATGGCCTCGAAGTGTTGAAAGAGATCAAAAAGCAGTGGGCCGAGCTGCCGGTTATCATTCTCACGGGCAAGGGAAGCGTTGACTTGGCGGTCGAAGCGGTGCAGGCCGGGGCGGCGGATTTTATCGAGAAGGACTTGTACGTTGAGGACAAGCTCGAAGTGGAGATGGAAAAGGTCGAGCGGATGTTGGCGGTATTGCGCGAAAATGCTCGCCTCAAAGCTGAGAACGAGACTCTCGACCGCGACAATACCTTTTACCGGACCCAGCTAGGTCAGCGCTATCAGATTGTTAGCCGCAGTTCCCTGATTCAGGACCTGCTAGAGCAAGTTGAACAAATCGCCTCCATACCGCGGCCCGTGTTGATCTGCGGCGAGCGCGGCACTGGCAAGGAATTGATCGCCGCCGCCTTGCACTACGGGAGCAATCGCCGCGAGCGGGCCTTTGTCAAGATGAACTGCGCGGCGCTATCGGATACCTTGCTCGAAAGCGAGCTGTTCGGCCACGAGAAAGGGGCCTTTACGGGCGCGGCCGAAATGCGCCACGGCCGCTTTGAAGCCGCCGATGGCGGCACGCTCTTTCTCGACGAGATCGGCAACACTTCGCTGGACTTCCAAAGAAACGTATTGCGCGTTATAGAATACCAAGAATTTGAACGCACGGGTGGGACGCAGACGATCCACGTTGACGTTCGCGTCGTGGCGGCAACCAACGCGGATCTGGAGCGGGAAATAGCTAGCGGGCAATTTCGCGCTGACCTCTACGACCGCCTGCGGTTTAGCGTGCTCCAGCTACCGCCCTTGCGGGAGAGGCCCGAGGACATCCGGCCCTTGGTTACTTACTTTACTCAGCAGCTATGCGACGAGGTGCCTGCGATTGAACGACGCCCGTTCGCCGAAGGCGTTTTGGCCGCGCTCGAGACCTACACTTGGCCGGGCAATGTGCGCGAACTCAAATTCGCCGTCGAGCGCGCCCTCTGCGTCGCGCAAGGAGATGAAGTGGTCGTGGAGGACTTGCCCCCGGAAGTACGCGGCGGCAGTGGCGTTGCCCTTCCCGATGGGGGCAGTTTCGATGAGCAAGTCGCGCGCGTCGAGCGGGGCTTGCTCGACGGTGCGCTCGCCAAAGTGGGAGGGCGGCAGAAAGACGCGGCACAGCAATTGGGCTTGACCTACGATCGCTTTCGACATTTGCTCCGCAAATACCGAATCACCGCCAAATGACCAACCGCGTCCTCCGGGCCGAGTCTTGTTGACAGTGGGAACGCGCCGGGTATATTAACCGAGGCTCCCACACGGGCAAGAGGCGCATGGAAAAAGTTTACAAAGTCGAGACCACACTTTCCCACAGCTTGGCCGAACTCTATGCCGGCCTCGAAGAGGAGTTCGCCAACAAAAGCAGTATCCCCCTTTCGGACATGAACCGAACGTTGTTGCAAACGGGCTTGATCCACCACCTGACGATGATGAGCGGACTGGGGCTGATCGAACCTGAGAAGGCCGCG
Source organism: Candidatus Latescibacterota bacterium (assembly GCA_965217585.1). Taxonomy (GTDB): domain Bacteria; phylum Latescibacterota; class UBA2968; order UBA8231; family UBA8231. Next base: position 6,537,948 of record OZ244561.1, on the reverse strand, counting down.
AGGCTGCACGTGTTGATCGATCAAGTAGCTAAGGATACCATACTCTGGGACATCTTGCAGATGGTGCGGACCTACTGGCGGGATTGCGGTTCTGGTGGTCCGGGTGGTTCCGGTGGCCTCAATGCCTGATACGGTGGCTCTAACTCGTTGTATAGATTGCAGTTCAGGGGGATGTGTGGTTGACAATCCTCTCGGTCCCAAGTATTATACAACCCGTTTCTCGGACCTCTTCACTATGCTGTTGAAGCGAGTAAATGACCTCCTTTAGCGCAGCAGTTTTCGACCACTACCGGCATCCCCGCAACGCTGGGCAAATCGGTGATGCCAATGCCTCGGGGCAAGCTGAGAATCAGGCCTGCGGCGATGCGATGCAGCTTTTTGCCCGCGTCGAAGACGGTCGCATCGTCCGCGCTAGCTGCAAGACCTTTGGCTGCGCGCCTTCGGTCGCGGCTGGTTCGGTGCTCACCGAATTGCTGGCAGACTTGTTGCTGGTGGACGCCGCCCAGCTAGAGCCGGCAGCTATTGAAGAGGCGCTAGGAGGGCTACCACCCATGAAGCGCCACGCCGCCCAATTAGCCGCTGATGCGACTCGGGCCTTAGTGAAAAACTACCAAGCCAATACGATCTCTTAACGCATTTACTCTTGCATTTTAACCTCAAGCCGAAAGGATTGCACCATGGCTCACTCTCTTCCCGATCTCCCCTATGCCTATGACGCGCTAGAGCCTGTCATAGACGCCCGCACCATGGAGATTCACCACACCAAGCATCACAATACCTATGTGACCAGCCTCAACACCGCGCTCGAAGGGCACGATGACTTGGCCGCTAAAAGCGTCGAAGACCTCATCAGTGACCTCGACGCCGTCCCCGAGAGCATCCGCACGGCGGTGCGCAACCACGGCGGCGGTCATGCCAACCACAGCCTGTTTTGGCAGATCATGGCTCCAGCAGGGGAGCGCGGCGAGCCTTCGGCCGAATTTCTGGCTGCCGTGGAAGCCGCAATCGGTAGCCAAGACGAGGCTCACCAAGCCTTCGTGGACGCCGCAACCAAACGGTTCGGCAGCGGCTGGGCTTGGGTCGTAGTCAAGGACGGCAAGCTAGACCTCCTCAGCACTGCCAACCAAGATAATCCCCTAATGACCGGCGACGGAGTGCCCATCCTCGGCATCGATGTCTGGGAACACGCCTATTACCTCAACTACCAGAACCGCCGCCCCGACTACATCGAGGCTTGGACCAAGGTCATCAACTGGAACGAAGTCAATCGCCGCTTTGCCGAGGCGATGGGGAGTTAGCAGATGGCGATTCAAGTAGGAGACAACGCGCCTGCGTTCACCCTCAAGAATGCGGACATGGAGGACGTAAGCCTTGGAGAGTTCGCCGGTAAAAACGTCGTCTTGCTCTTCGTGCCGCTGGCCTTCACTGGCGTCTGTACGCAGGAGTTGTGCGAGATTTCCGCTGGAATCAATGCGTACCAGGAGCTCGATGCCCAAGTTTTGGGAATCAGCGTCGATAGTCCGTTTAGCCTCAGCGCTTGGGCCGAAAAGGAAGGCATTGAGATTCCGCTGCTCAGCGATTTCAACAAGGAGGTATCCGCTGCGTACGGTGCCCAGCACGAAGACTTGTTGGGCTTCAGAGGCGTTGCCAAGCGCTCGGCTTTTGTCGTCGATGGGCAAGGCACCGTACGCTACGCTTGGGTGTCCGACAATCCCAAGGTCCTGCCAGATTTTGCGGCGATCAGGGCTTGTTTGCAATCGCTCAACTGAAGCACTTCGTTTTCGCAGTAGAGTGGGGCAAGGCACAAACGGCTTTGCCCCACTGTTTATAGTGCCCGCAAAGGAAAGCACGCAATGGAAGATGCGACGACAGGGCCGCTTAGCGAGCGAGATACCCCGAGCTGGCTCCAGGGCCAGAACAAGGCCAAGGCTGCCGAAATAGCCGGTCACTTCGCCCAAATCATGCAGGTTTTGGAGCTCGACTTGAACGATCCGCACTTGCGGGGTACCCCAGACCGCGTCGGGCGGATGTACATGGAGATCTTTCGGGAACTGGACGACCAAGGCGAACCGGAGATTACCTGCTTTCCCAATAGCGATGGCTACGGCAACATGGTGATCGTCAAGGACATTGAGTTCTTTTCGGTTTGTTCCCACCACATGATCCCGTTCTTCGGCAAGGCGCACATAGCCTACATACCTGGGGACGCCATCGTCGGCTTGAGCAAAATCGTGCGCGTCGTCGAATTCTATGCCCGCCGGCCCCAGCTTCAAGAACGTCTCACCAAGCAAATTGTGGACTTCCTCGAAGCGAAGCTGGCACCCAAAGGATCCATCGTCGTAATGGAGGCCCGGCATTTGTGTATGGAGATGCGGGGGGTGGAAAGGCCTGGAGCGGTGACGACCACTTCGGCGCTCCGGGGCCGTTTTGCCGAGCCGATAGTGCGCGAGGAATTTTTCAATTTAATCAAGAAAAATTGAAGCAGCACGGGACAAACCCATGTCTGAGATTCAAGAGCAGGTACTGACGCCGCCTACCAGCGCGGTACTCGATATATCCCACTGGGACTTGCGCGACGACGAGTATTGGCGCGTTATCCCCGCCTATGCCGATTTGCGTGCAGATGAGTTCCACGAGCACCGCTTTCAGAGCCGCAATAGCGTGACGAGCCTGAAGAAGCTGCGCGAGGTGCTCGGTAGCCTCGTTCCAGAGGCGTTTTATCGAGATGTCGAGCAGGGGCTTTTGCGCTCGCCGATGAGCCTGCGGATTTCCCCGTACCTGCTGAGCTTGATCGACTGGTCGGAGCCAGCCGAGGATCCGCTGCGCATTCAGTTTCTGCCCATGGGGTCGCGTATGCGGCCCGATCACCCGGAGCTCGCCCTAGATTCGCTGCACGAACAAATGGATTCCCCCGTGCCGGGCCTGACGCATCGCTATGCCGACCGGGCGCTGTTTCTGACGCTTGATACCTGTCCGGTGTACTGTCGTTTCTGCACCCGCTCTTATGCGGTAGGGTTGGATACCGAGGATGTGGAAAAAGTGCATTTTGGGGCTGTTGTCCAGCGGTGGGAGCAGGTTTTTGCTTATATCTCTTCGCGACCCGAGTTAGAAGACATCGTCATCAGCGGCGGCGATGTGGCCAACCTCAAGGCCGAACACATCGAATACATCGGTACTCGCTTGCTCAACATTGAGCATGTGCGGCGGATGCGCTACGCGACGAAGGCTCCGGCGATTATGCCGCAGAAACTCGTCACAGACCGAGAGTGGGTCGATGCCCTTACACGAGTTGTCGAAGCGGGGCGCAAGGTTCACAAGGAAGTCGCGCTGCACACGCATTTCAACCACCCGCGCGAAATCACGGCCATCAGTGGCCTCGCACTCGACGAATTGATGGAGCGCGGCATCTGCGTGCGCAACCAAACCGTCTTGCAAAAGGACGTCAATGACGACGTCGACACCATGCAGGATCTCGTGCGGCGGCTCAGCTACCTCAACGTGCATCCGTATTACACCTTTGTCCACGATATGGTTCGCGGGGTCGAAGAGCTGCGCACGACCTTAGCGACGGCGATCGACTTGGAGAAGTCGGTTCGGGGGCGGACCGCTGGGTTCAATACGCCGGCCTTTGTGCTCGACACTATGGGGGGCGGTGGGAAACGCGATGTCCACTCCTACGAACACTACGATCGCCAGACGGGCATCGCCGTATTTACCAGTCCGGCCGTGCGGCCCGGCGAGTTCTTCTTTTATTACGATCCCCTAGATGCGCTCGACCCGCTGATCGTCCAGCGCTGGAGCGACCCGGCCGAACGCGCGGCCATGCGGCAAGCGGCGCTAGAGGCCGCTATCCAAGCGTAGCGAGCGGGAAGCTACAAGGGCCGGCATTTGCCCTTGTGGACTCGTATGCCTTATCTATTAGCAACAATTAAACAAGACCATCAAGGCTTACAGCAATGGAATATCCAGATATGATCCAAGCATTAGCGGGCTTGGGCCTGCTCGCTTTGGGCGGAGGTCTGGGTTTTCTGCTGAGTTATCAATTAAAAAGGGGCGTCCTGCCCCAAGTAGAGAGAGAGGCAGAAGACCGAGTGCGGCAGCAGTTGGCCGAAGAAGAGCGCGCGGTACGGCTGAGCTTACTCGAAGAGCGGGATAACTGGTATAAAACCAAAGCCCGCCAAGAGGCCGAGTTAGAAGATCAATTGGCCGATTTGGACCGCCGCGATAAGAGCTTGGCACAGCTTGTGCGCGACCTCAATAGCCAAAAAGAAGAGCAGAGCCGAGCGTGGAACCGCCTCAAAAATCAGGAGCGGCGGATTGGCCAACGCGAACGGACCTTAAAAGAGGAAGAACAGGAACTGGGCCAGATGCGCATCGAGTACCAGCAACGTCTAGAGCTGGCCAGTGGGCTGCCCGCAGACGAGGCGCGCGAACAGATGATGGAGCATCTGGCCAGCGAGGTCCGCGGGCGAGCGGCGGCCATGATCCGCAGCGAGCGCACCAAGGCGAAGGAAGAGTCGGATCGAGAAGCGAAAAAAATCATCGCCCAAGCCATTCAGCGCTGTGCAGTTGAAGAGACCGTCCATTTGGTCACCTCGACGGTGCCCTTGCCCAACGAGGGAATCAAAAGTCGCATTATCGGCAAGGAAGGGCGCAATGTGCGCGCATTTGAGACGGCGACCGGAGTCAAAGTCGTGGTCGATGATACACCCGACGCCGTGTTGCTTTCGTCCTACGATCCAGCGCGGCGCGAAGTGGCCAGCCGTGCGATGCATCAGCTAATCGGTGCCGGTGGCTTCACCCCGACCAAAATCGAGGAAGTGGTAGAGGAGTGCCGCAAGGCCCTAGACAAAGACATGGTCGAGGTCGGCAAGAGCACCCTCAGCGAGATTGGGGCTAGCCAATACCACGCCGATTTGCCCCATTACGTGGGCATGCTCAAATATCGCGCTAGCTTTGGGCAAAACCTTTTACAGCACTGCCTAGAAGTCGCCCATTTATCGGGGTTGATGGCCGCCGAAGTAGGATTGGATGTGCCGTTGGCCAAGCGGGCGGGCCTCTTGCACGATATCGGCAAGACCGTCAGCAAGGAGATGGAAGGGGGCCACGTCGAATTGGGCATTAAGCTCGGCGAGCGATTTGACGAGCATCTGACCGTCAAGGAAGTCATCGCCGAGCACCACGAGGACCACGAGCGCCTTTCGCCGATCTGCTTCTTGGTTAAGGCAGCGGATACTATATCGTCGATACGGCCCGGGGGGCGGCGCGAAGACCTCGAAGGCTATACCCGCCGCATCATGCGCTTGGAAGAAATCGCGACGTCGTTTGGGGGCGTCAACGACGTGTACGCCATCAACGCTGGTCGCGAAATCCGCGTCATGGTTTGCGGTGAGCAGATCGGGGATGAAGACGCTGAGATGCTGGCGTTCGATGTAGCCGAGCGGGTCAAGGCCGAATTGACCTTTGCAGGTCAAGTCAAGGTCGTGGTCGTGCGCCAGACGCAGGTGGTGCGCCATACCGAACGGGGCCGCGGTGACCGGCGTAATAACGGCGCCCGCAATGGGAACGGTCGTCGGCCGCGCAACGGGGGGCGCAGAGGGGGCGACAGCAGCTAGATTCGCCCCAACTGAACATGGCTGACGACCCCCCCAAAATCGTCGTTATCGGCTGCACCGGGTCCATTGGAGACACGTGTTTCAAGGTCCTCGAAAATTTGGGAGATGGGTACGAGGTCGTGGGCTTGGGAGGTGGCTCTAAGGTCGAAAAGCTGATCGTGCGCGCGCGCCACTGGCAACCGCAAAAAATCTGCGTTCTAGATGTCGAGGCTAGAAAACAGGTGCAGAGCGCATTGCCGCGGGTCGAGGTGGTTTGTGGCGAAGAGGGGCTGTGTGAGCTCGCCACCATGCCGGAGGCCGATATAGTGGTCAATGGGCTCGTCGGTGCCGTCGGCCTCGCTCCGACGCTGGCGGCATTGGCGCAGGGCAAGACCGTGGCCATGGCCAATAAGGAGCCCTTGGTTATGGCCGGCGGGCTAATCTTGCAGCAAGCCCAGCGCGGCGGGGGGACCGTGCTGCCGTTGGACAGCGAACCCAATGCCATTTGGCAGTGCCTGAAGGGCGAAAATCGCAAAAGCCTGAAGCGGATCATCCTCACGGCCTCTGGGGGGCCGTTTTTTGGGCACAGTCGCGAGCAGATGCGCGACATTACCCCAGAGCAGGCTATCGATCACCCCACTTGGAAAATGGGCCCCAAAATCAGCGTGGATTCGGCAACCCTGATGAACAAGGGCTTTGAAGTTATCGAGGCTGCTTGGCTCTTTGGCGTGGCGGTCGAACAAGTGGATGTGGTCGTCCACCGCCAGTCGGTTGTGCATGCACTGGTTGAATTTGCCGATGGATCGCTGTTGGCGCACATGGGCAAGACCGATATGCTGCTGCCGATCCAATACGCGCTGACCCACCCAGAGCGGCGGGAGGTGCCTCTCGACAGCCTCGACCTCAAGCAAGTGGGCCAACTGAGTTTCGCCGCTCCGGACAGAGCGAATTTTCCCTGTCTGGATCTGTGCTACGAAGCCGGCCGGAATGGAGGGACCTTTCCAGCCGCCCTCAACGCGGCCAATGAGGAAGCTGTGGGGGCTTTTTTGGCGCGGAAAATCGGGTTCCTCGACATCGCCGACCTGAACCGCGACGTGCTTGCACGCTGCGGCACGCAGGAGGCGGTTTCCCTCGAATCCATATTAGACGAGGACCGCTGTGCACGGCGGCTAGCCCGGGAGTGGGTCGCTGGACAGGCGGGATAACTTATGGCGGAAGACACCAACGCAGCACGGCACAAAATACTGGCGCTATGCCAGAAGATGCTCCGCATCAACACCGGGGTCATACTCGCGGCTTTTGCGCTCATCATCATCCTAACCACGATCTCGACAGCGGAGTGGGTGCGCGCGATTGGCAAGGTACTCTACTACGTCATCGCGTTGCAGGCCCTCACGTCGGTGGGGACTTGGTACTACCGCACTCGCTTGGAGAAAGTGCTGGCAGGGATCGAGGGGGATAACTTGCATGGAGACCATTAAGGCGCGAGGTAAATTCCACGCCGCCCATCGGCAGCTAGACTACGACGGCAAATGCGCCTACGTCCACGGGCATACTTGGCGCGGCGTGTTCGTCGTCCGCACCGAGCGCTTTCCGCGGCTCGAAAAACTGGACATGACCGTTGACTTCGGTGCGCTCAAGGACATCTTCAAATTCTTGGATCACAAAATGCTGGTTGCCGCTCGGGATGCGACCTTTCTCGACCCTAAGCTCTTTGATCCGCAGGGGGTCGTGGTCATTCCAGGCGAAAATCCGAGTGTGGAAAACGTGGCCGAGTACTGCCTTGACCAAGCAGTCGAGGTATTACAGGGGCTGTTCCCGCGGCGCGGCTATCAGTACCACATCGAAGTTTCCATCCAGGAAACCGACAACAATTTCTTTGTTGCCGAGCGCCTTCTGCGTTGCTGAGCACTTGGGTGCAGAGCTATGGTTCAGGAACGGATGATGATCGCCGGAGAGGTCGCCGCCTATCTCCGCTGTTCGCCCTCCACTGTGCGTCGCATGGTCCGTCGAGGCCAGATTCCCCACTATAGACTTGGCAAGCTAGTGCGATTTCGCCTGAGCGAGATCGAGCGCTGGTTGGCCCTGTACCACGAGGGACCGGCGCTCTTGCGGGGTAGGGCGACGCCGTCCAATCCAGATCAACTCTCCCTCTTCCCGACGGGAGGGGAAAATGGAGAATGAAAAAGTGACAAACGTAGTGGTGCTCGGCGCTGGGGTCATGGGAGGGCAAATCGCGGCCCTACTCGCCTGTGCGGGCCACAAGGTGCGCCTCCTCGACCTGCCGCTGGCAGGCGATGGGGCGGGCCGCGCGCGTCAGGGGCTGGAGAAGGCCCTCGCGAGCCGACCTCCCGCTTTCTATCTAGAGGAGATGGCCCAGCGCATCGAGCTGGGAAGCATGGAGGAACTAACATGCGTTGGAGCGGCCGATTGGGTCATTGAAGCCGTAGTAGAAGAAAGCGCGCCCAAGCGGTCGTTGCTGGCCCGCTTGGAGCCGTACCTACACGACGGATTGGTCATCAGCAGCAATACCTCGGGGCTATCCATCGCCGATTTGGTCCACGGCCGGTCGCCGGAGTTTTGCCGCCGCTTCCTTGGGGTACATTTCTTCAACCCGCCGCGCTACATGAAGCTGGTCGAAGTCATACCCGGGCCTGACACCGAGCCAGCTATCGTCCAGCAGATGGTGGATTTCCTCGCCGGGGAGTTGGGCAAGGGCGTGGTCTGCGGCCGAGACACGCCTAATTTTATCGGCAATCGCCTGTGGATTTTTGCCGTCTGCGACATGCTGCAGAGGATGGAGCAGGACGGGTTGGGTGTGGCCGAAGTTGACGCGCTAACCGGCCCCCTGATGGGGCGGCCCCAAAGCGCGACCTTGCGCGTTTGCGACATCGTGGGTTTGGACACGGTCGCGCACGTGGCCGAGACCAGCTACAAGGGGTTGCCAGCGGATCCGTGGCGGTCGCTTTTTACGCTGCCGGCGTTTTATCGGCGGATGTTGGAGGAGAACTTACTCGGGGCCAAGGTCAATGCCGGGTTTTACCGCAAGGCTGAGGCGGGTATCGAGGCCCTCGACTTGGATACCTTCGCCTACCAACCCGTGCAAAAGGTGGAGACCTTGGAATCGGCGTTGAGCGAGCGCTCCCCAGCGCGCCGCCTCCGCGCCTTATGGGACGATCCAGGCCCGTGGGGCCAACTCGGGAGGGCGCATCTCATGGCCGTGCTAGCCTACGCCGCCGAGCACGCCGGGGACATAGCCAGCGATATCGTCCAAATCGATCAGGCGATGCGCTGGGGATTTAACTGGGAGCTAGGGCCTTTTGAGTTGTGGGATCTCTTCGGCGTCGAAGAGGTCGTCTCCTCTCTGGAAGCCAACCAACAGCGCGTACCCGACCTCGCCGTCCAATTGCTCGCCGCAGGTGAAACGCACTTTTATGGAGAGCAGGGCGCTTTCTCGCCGACCCGGTTGCGGCGCGAAAGCTGGCAACAGCCAGCAGACGATTGGGCTAGGCTAGCTTCCGAGCGAGCCATCTGGTCCAATGCCGGGGCCTACTTGGTCGAGTTGGACGAGGGAATGGGGGCATTGGTTTTTAGCGGCAAGATGAACGCCTTGGGGCCAGCGGCACTAGAAGCCGTCCACCACGCGGTGGATGCGGCCCCCTTTACTGGCTTGGTGCTCGCTGGAGCTGGCCGCTGGTTCTCGGTCGGTGCCGACTTGAAGCACGTAGCCAAGCTCGTCAATGAGAGCGACTGGCCGGGGCTGGAAGCGTTTGTCGCCGCCTTCCAAGAGGCCGTGCAAGCGCTGCGCTACGCGCCCTTTCCGGTCGTCGCGGCCCTCCGCGGCTTGGTGCTGGGAGGCGGGTGCGAGTTCGCCTTGGGTGCCGATGCGCGCGTGGCGATGGCTGAATTAGGCATGGGCTTGGTGGAGACCAAGGTCGGCCTGATCCCCGGCAGCGGCGGCTGTATGGAGATGGCACGAAGGGGAACAAGCGATATAGCATCCGCGTTTGAGACGATTTTTACCGGAAACTTCAGCGACAACGCCTTTCAGGCCCGAGCGTGGAACCTTCTAGGCGCTGAGGACGAGATTGCCTTTGCCGAGGGCCAGCTCTTAAAGCGGGCCGTAGCCAAATTGCACAGCCTACTCACCGCAGGCTACTGCGCTGGTGCGCCGGATGGGGTAGAGGTCGCTGGAGCCGAAGGGCTAGCGCTTTTGCACGAGCGCCTAGATGAAGGCCGGGCTGCTGGGCAGTTCAGCGAGCACGATGTGGTCGTAGGGCGCGGTCTGGCGCGGGTGCTTACAGGAGGTGGTGGGGCGCGCCGGGAAGTAGAGGAGCGCCACTTGCTCAATTTGGAACGCGAGGTCTTTCTGCATCTATGCGGCACCGAGCGCACGCGACAGCGCATCGCACACATGCTGCACACGGGTAAACCACTGAGAAATTGAAAGGGAAGGGGGCCTTATGGGCTTGCGTAGCGCCGCCGAATTTAAAGAGGGCTTGCGCGACGGGCGCGAGGTGTATCATCGGGGAGAGCGGGTCGAGGACGTAACCGCGCATGACGACTTGGGGATTGGGGTGGATCACGTCGCCTTGGATTTTGAACTGGCCGAGGACCGGGCGCACCGCGACCTGATGACTTGGATGGATGAAGAACTGGGCGAACCCGTCAGTCGCTACTTTAAGACGCCGACGGATGCCGCGGATTTGCTCAACCGGCGCGAGATGATTGAGCGTTCGACGCGGCTTTGCAGCAGTGTGGTGTTGCTAATCAAGGAAATTGGCACCGACGCGCTCTTCGCCCTCGACTTGGTCTCCGACCATTTGGACCAAAATGCCGGTAGGCAATACAATGCGCGCGTACAAGCCTTCCACCGCGAGTGCAAACAGCGCGACCTGAGCTTGGCCGTGGCCCAAACCGACGTAAAGGGCGACCGCAGCCTCTTGCCCTCGCAGCAAGCGCACCCCGACTACTATGTCCACATTGTCGAAGAGCGGAGCGATGGGATCGTGGTGCGCGGAGCCAAAGCCCATACGACATGCGCCCCATATGTAGATGAACTCATCGTCTTGCCGACTCGCGCGCTCAAGGAGGCGGACGCGGCCTATGCTGTTGCCTTTGCCACGTCGGTCAATACCCCGGGGATTAAGCTGATCGCCAGCCCTTTTGGCTCGCCTCCGGTGAGCCAGTTCCACCACCCGGTCAGCTCTGAGCACCGCATGATCGACACACTGACGATCTTCGACGATGTCTTTATTCCCAACGAGCGCGTCTTCCTCAAGGGGGAGTGGCAATACGCCGGGCCACTGGCCAACGCGTTCGTCGAATTTCACCGCTTTACGGCCGCCTCCTACAAACCGCCGCTCTGCGACCTCTTTATCGGGGCGGCGGCGCTCCTAGCCCAGTACAACGGCATCGCCAAGGCCAGCCATGTGCGCGAGAAACTGACCAAGCTCATCACCTATGCCGAGACCGTCCGAGGGCTGACCTTGGCCGCGGCCCACGATTGCCGCATCGCGGCAAACGGCACGGCCGTGCCCAATGTCGTCTTCACTAACTTGGCCAAATTTCACTTCGCCAATAACTATCACCAAGCCGTGTCTTGGGTCCAGGACATCGCCGGAGGGCTGGTGGTCACCGGGCCGTCGGAAGAGGACTTGGCGAATCCCGAGACCAAGGACTACATCGAACACTTCTTGGGCGGTGGGAGCGGGGTTGATGCCGAGACGCGGCTGAAGGCGATCAACTTGGTGCGCGACCTGACGGCTTCGACCTTTGGTGGTTACAATGAGCTACTGGCCATCCACGCCGAAGGCTCACTGGAAACCCAGAAAATCACCATTCTGCGCGATTACGATGTCGAGCGTTGTGTCCGGCTAGCCAAAGAAGCCATCGGCATAGATTGAGCCAAACACCAAACAGTTAAGGAACAAAAAAGAACGAAAAGAGTTGATTATATAACATTTAGGCCCTATATTAGCCTTCATCCTCTCCTATTCGGTTTATCTAAACCGCTTTGCTTTTCGGATGTATTTCCCCCACATCCGAAACTCCCAGCCATACCACATTAGGTACCATCATAGCTTAATGCAGCCACGAGTCCCCATGCTGGCTCATTAGCAACAGGAGGCGTCAAGTTATGACTACCTTGCAGACCGATTCTATCGTCGATCAGTATTTCCACGAGATCGAGGATGCTGTCGGGCTATCGTCCGAGGACGAAGTGGCCATCGCTCAGCAAATAAAAGAGGGCGATGAAGAGGCTCTATCCGATCTGGTCAAAGCCAACTTGCGCTTTGTCGTAAGCGTGGCGAAGCAGTATCAGAATCTGGGCTTGCCGCTTTCGGATCTGATCAACGAGGGGAACTTGGGGCTTATCGTCGCCGCCAAGCGCTTTGATGGCACGAAGGGCTTCAAATTCATTTCCTATGCCGTGTGGTGGATCCGCCAGTCTATCCTGCAAGCGTTGGCCAATCAGTCGCGCATCGTGCGGTTGCCGCTGAACCGCATCGGCGAGTTGACGCGTATCAACAGGGTGCTCAACAAGCTCGAACAGGGACTGGGGCGTCCCCCGGAAGTAGATGAAATAGCCGAAGAGCTAGAGGTCGAACCCGGAGACATGGATCTCCTGTTGCGATTGGCCCAAAGACCCGTTTCGCTGGAGATGCCCTGCGACGAATCCGAACCGGATCGCTGTTTCGGCGATTTGCTTCCCGACTACAGCCAGCCTTCCAGCGACGAGGTCCTCTCCAGCGACGAGCTCAAAGCGGAGATTTTCAACGCCATGCACGTCCTGAGCGAGGGCGAGGCGCGTGTCTTGAAGATGTATTACGGATTGGATGGGCACGAGCCGATGACTTTGGAGAAGATCGGGGCTTACGTAGGGCGCACTCGGGAGCGGGTGCGGCAAATCAAGGAAAAAGCCCTACAGAAGCTCCGCCATCCCGCTCGTTGCGACTCTCTCAAGGAGTACTACGCGGACTAATTATCCGCTGCTGCGGGGTGAGAAAAGTGGGTGAGCAAGGCCGCTGGCGTCTTGGCCTTATTTGATTTTTGCCCGATTTTTCGTTAGTATATTTGTTCATTCCGCGGTAGCTCAGCTGGCAGAGCGGGTGGCTGTTAACCACTTGGTCGTAGGTTCGAATCCTACCCGCGGAGCCATTTTTTTGGCCGCCAACTTAGGCGACTCGTTAGTTGACACTAGACCCCGATGGCAGAGCCTATCGGGGTCTTTTGGTATCTGGCGCTTTATCGAGGAGTTGCGCCCCCTCATACATGCTTTTCGATTCTCCGGTTCGCAAATTCAACATGGGGTCCAATTGGTGTGACGGCTTCGCTACAAGGGTCTATGCGATTGATGGGATGATCCATGAGACACTCGCTATTGATTGGTATCGACGGCTTCATCAACTTTGGACTGGGCGCATTCCTGATTGTGTTCCCAAGAGACTTCGTCTCCTTCCTGGGGATTCCTCAACCCGCCTCAGCGTTCTATCCCAGCATCCTTGGTGCCGTGCTGTTTGGCATTGGCATCGCGCTTTGGATAGAGCGGCGGGCGGACCGCGTTCGCGGACGCGGTCTTGGGCTTGGTGGAGCGATTGTGATTAACCTCTGTGGTGCCTTGGTTCTTGCAGCGTGGCTGTTGTTCGGGGACCTTTCTCTTTCTACCAAAGGTGCCGGCGTGCTCTGGAGTATTGTGACCGTTCTCATAGTAGTGAGCGCAGCCGAGATCGCTTGCGTGCGTCATGGTCGTGATGTGGCAGTTACGGCGATAATGGTTTATTATTGCCACGCCTAACATAGCAGAACATAGCAAACATAGAACCCACCAGCCGTTCCAGTGCGGGAGTTTCGCTATGGACAATCGAGTCCGTTTCCAGGTTCTTCGCTCTCTGGCACTGTGCGGATGCACGGCGCTGGGGGGATACGGAGAGCAGATGCGCTTTGACACGGCGTCGGAATGGAGGCGATGGGAACTCCCGCTCGGTGCGGTTGAACTCACACAGAACGGCACGATCCGTCCGGTCCGCATCCGCAAGGAGATCAACGCCGCGCTCAACGCCGCGGATTTCGGCGGCGGCATCCGCAGCGTTGGCTCGAATTCAGGACAGGCCGCGTTCGTCATGGATGGCGATCCGGCCACCGGCTGGAGCCTGGACCCGAATGATTCCCCCGAAGATTGGTTCATCGAGATCGATCTGGGCAGAGCTGTTGCGGCTAGGGGAGTGACCCTGGTTTTCGACGAAGAAGCCCCGCCTTTTGAACTTTTCAGACTCTTCCTGTCGACGGGCGAATCGGCCATCGACGCGGTCGGCAATATCGTCGAAAGCAGCCTGATCTACCGCTTCCGGGAACGGTTCAAGGAGAACAAAAGACACCGGGTGACCCTGGACCTGGACCTGGCCAAACAACCGCCAGTCCAGTTCCTGAGGGTGGAGTCGCTGCTCCACGTTGCCGGAGCGCGCCTGGTGGAAGTGGAAGTGGAGGCCATCGGCGACAATATTACGCTGGGTCTACTGGAAAGAGGGGGAGGACTGGAGATCGTCCTGGACGTGGAGGGTGCCAGCGACGCCGTTACCCTAGGCAATGCCATGTCCATCGCGGACGGGAACTTCTCCGCATGGCTCCAGCCCCGCCGAATCAACAGCCAGGTCAACGTCATCTCACACATGACGCTGGATCTGGGCGCCGTGTACTGGGTGGACTTGGTGCGCATCGTGGGCCATTTCCTGTTGGGTCCCAGGTCGCGAAGCTATTTCGACTTCGACACCTACGAGGTGCTAAGTTCGGCCGGCTCCCTGGCACCGGATGGGACCCGCATCTGGCACCGGCACTTCGTCGGCAAGAGTACCGCCCAGCACCAACTTTGGCCTTTCGCCGAGCACCACTTCGAACTCATTCAGACCCGGTACGTGCGCATCGCCTGGGTGTATTTCGACGCTGCCTGCGCGGCGCTCTGGGCCAGCAGTGTAGCAAATCCCTGCAATTTCTATGGCAGTACACGCGAGTTGCAGGTCTTCGGCGAGGGACATCCCGCCAGGGTGACTTTCCGCTCCCCGCTGATTGACCTGAAAGGGAACAAACAGGTGAGCGCCATCCGCTGGCGGGCAGATACCTCACCGGACGCTCGGATCGAGGTGCGCAGCCGCACGAGCAACGAGGTGCGGTACGACATCACCTACTACGACAAGAACGGCAAGCAAGTGACCAAAAGGAAGTGGGACAAACTGATCCCCAGCTTCCGAGGATCCGTGGATACTACTTCGGTGCCGGGAGACGACCAGAGCCCCTGGAGCAATGTCTATCTGGCACCGGATCAGAGATTCCAGTCCCCTTCCCCCCGCCGCTATATGGAGCTGGAGGTAAGTCTGGTGTCCGAAAATCCGGACCGGGCGGCGTCCCTGGACTATCTTGAGGTGGAGTTCTACGAGCCGCTGGCCGACGAGGTGGTGGGCGAGATCTTCCCAACTGAGGTGCTGCCGGGCGAGGCGACGGAGTTTTCGTACTTCGTGCGGCCCGGGCGGACGTCGGGATTCGACCGGCTGATGGTGGTGGCCTCGGCGCCGATGCAGTTCAGGGAGGTGCTGGTCGGTGAGAAGCCGGCGGAAGCGGAGGTAGAGGAAACCGGGGAGGGATTTCAGGTCGAGTTTCCGCGCCCGATCCGGCAGCGGGAGCTGGTGGAGCTGCGCTTCACGTCTTCGGTCTTTTTGCAGTCGACGCGCTTCGATGTCTTTCTGGTGGACAGCGGGCAGGAGGAATTAGGCCGCCAGGCGGTGGAGCCTGGAGACGCGGCTCCGGCGGTGGAGAGCAGCACCAACGTGGTGAGTCTGCCGGTTTCTGCCCGCCTGTTCGCCAATGCGGAGCTCGATACCCGGGTGCTCACACCGAACGGAGATAGGCGCAACGATGTGCTGGTGGTCTCGGTCGATCTGGTCAATGTGCTGGAGCAGCGGCCGCTGCGGATGCGCGTGTTCGATCTCTCCGGGCGTTTGCTCGGGGAGGTCGAAGGGAAGGGGCTGGCCGGTCATCGGGAACTGATCTGGGATGGGCGGGACAGCAGCGGCAGGCTGGTGGTGCCAGGGCTGTATCTGCTGGAACTGCACATGGAGGGAGATGCCCGGGTGGAGAAGGTGCGGTGGGGGGTGTCGGTGGTTTACTAGGGCGATTTGTTAGCTGTGGCGGTGGCGACGTAGCGGGTGCCAGCGGCCATAGCTACAACCATTATACCACACGCAGATAGGAGATAAGTCCAGATGCGCATCAGAAACTGGCTACAGTGCCCCTCGAGCATCACCCACGGCAACATTATCAAGCGGGAGATCTTTTCGAAAAAAGACCCTAGCGACTTCTCCAAAGAGGGGGCTATCCTGAACTTTGTCGACAGCTTCTCGCGCTGTTATCTCGAGCCGCGCGTCGCCTCGGTGCCAACTACGCTCGACGACCGCCAACTGGTCCTCTATATCGTCGATGGCAAGGGCACCTTCGCGGCCGGCGCGCTCAAACAGACAGTGCGCGAGGGCGACGGCATCATTGTGCCGCCAGGCTTGGAGCACGTGCTGACCAACGAGGTGGACACGCCGCTCGAATTTCTCGTACTGGAGGAGGTGCTTCGCGACGGTGTGGAGGCTTCCCGAACAGAGGCACTCATCCGCAACTACCGGGAACTCCCCCTCGCCCAAGGGCACTGGACCCACCTCGTCCATCCGATCTTCAGCAGAGAGGACGGGCTCGTGGTCATGCACAATAATCTAGTCGTGCGCATCGAAGCCATGCAGACGCCCGACACGCACGGCCACGAAGACAATATGGATGAGGTGTGGTACATGCTGGAGGGCAGCGGCATCCACGTGGTGGGCCAGGACGTCTATCGCCAGCGGCCGGGAGATGCGATCTGCGTCACGCCCTCAAATCCGGGCCACAGTCTCATCAACGATACAGAAGAGCCGCTCAAAGTCTTTTACTTCGCGCGCTATCCTGGATGAGGTGAGTTGAGCATACGGGGAGCCACTTAGACAACGGCCGGATAAACCGATCCCGATTCTGGGTGAGGTTATCCGGCCGTTTGCATTTCTGCAATGCGGCAAAGGCCCCGCGCTTACTCAAACAGGGCCGCGTACTCGCCATAGCCTTCCTCGGCCAAATCCTCGACGGAAATAAAGTGCAGAGAAGCCGAGTTGATGCAGTAGCGCAGCCCGGTGGGGGCCGGGCCGTCCGCAAAGACGTGTCCGAGATGCGAATCGGCGTATTTGCTGCGAACCTCTACGCGAGTCATAAACAGCGAACTGTCGGTGTGCTCGACGATGTGATCCGGCACTAAGGGCTGAGTAAAGCTGGGCCAGCCGGTGCCGGATTTGAACTTGTGCTGCGAGCTAAAGAGGGGTTCGCCGGAAACAATATCGACGTAGATGCCCGCGGCCTTGTTGTCCCAATACAGGTTGCGGAAGGGCCGCTCGGTGGCGTCTTCCTGCGTGACCTGAAATTGCAAGTCCGTGAGTTGGGTGCGCAAGGTGTCGATGAGAGGTTTGGCGTATTGGCCGCTGGCCATTGGTGCCGGGAGGTCTTTGCTCCACGTCTCTTCGATAAAGCGGTCACGGCCCGATCCTCGGCGATAGCGCTTGTAGTGCTGGGGGTTCTTTCGGTAGTAATCTTGGTGGTACTCCTCGGCCGGATAAAAGGTGGTGGCTGGGCGGATAGGCGTGACGATGGGTTTGTCAAAGCGGCCCGACTCGTCGAGGGCCTGTTTACTGGCTTCGGCTAAGGTGCGTTGCTCTTCGTCGTGGTAAAATATAGCCGAGGTATATTGATGGCCGCGGTCGTAAAAGGAGCCCCTTGGGTCCGTGGGGTCGAATTGACGCCAGTAGATGTCGAGGAGTTGACCATAGGAGATAATCTCGGGATCAAAGGTGACCAGTACGGATTCTATGTGCTTGGTCGCGCCGGAGCTGACTTGCTTGTAGGTTGGGTTTTCGCGCTCGCCGCCGGTGTAGCCGGAAACGGCTGAGACGACCCCCTCGACCTTGTCAAAGGGCGCTTCGATGCACCAGAAACATCCCCCGGCAAACGTCGCCTGGGCGTGGTTTTGGGCGTGGCTGGCTTGAATGCTAAGCACACACAAGGCCGCGCCGGTCAGAATGAGTAGTTTGGCGTTCATGGCTCCTCCTTTTGCGTTGGGTTTTTTATAAACGCTCCAAGTGTGCCAAAAGATTCGCTCTCTCTAAAAGTACTGCCCCAATCCCACGGACAACACATAAGTACCCTCCTCTAATCCGCAGGCGATATCGCCGCGAAACACGGGCGTGTTGTACACCTTGGGCCAGCCTAAGCGAATGCCCAAGCCGGGGGAACATACCAAATTTGCTCTCTCGCGGTCGGGTGTCCAAGCCGCGCCGCAATCTACAAAGGCGGCACTGGCGAGGGTGTACCAAGGTCGGCGCACCCAGGTAGGGCGCGCTTCCAAGTTGAACAGTACGCGCCTAGTGCCATCGTAGCGCCGGGGGGCATAGCCGCGCAAGCCGCGCACTAGGCCGAGGAGGAGTTGGTCGGCGTCCTCGCTGCGGTGCAGTGCTTCCCAAGAGGCGCGCAAGGCAAGCGAATGAACCGCTCCCAGCCGGAAGTACGTGGTTGCGGATGCCTGGGCGAAGGTGTTGTAAAATTTCCCCTCGCCTAGGTACGTGCTGGTGACCAAGGTCAGCTCGGCGTAGCTGCGCTTGGTCGGCTCGAATCGGGGGGCCAGTTGGGCTTGATAAAAGGAAAAGGTCCGATCTGATCCCAAGGAGCGATGGGCGAAGCCCCAACGCAGCGACAGCCAACTGCCCGTTTGCAAGTCCTCTAGCGGGCCTAAGTCGCGCATGTAGCGGACGCGCTTATAGCGGGGGTGCCACACGAGGAGGCCGACGCTCGGCACGATCCGCGTCCGGTCGGAGGGTGCGTACCCGTGACTCGTGCTCGCGGTAAATCGGCGTCGAGAGACGCGCAATTGCACCGAGGGGCGTATCTTGATCTGTGCGCCATAGGAGCGGGTCAGCCAGATGCGACCGCCGTCGAGCGCGTCTTGATAGCGCGTTTCAAGCCGCCCCCCCGAGTACAGGCGCCGAACGGCCTTTTGGCTGGATAGGGAAAAGCCATAGGCGCGGCGATCGGCTAGGGTGGCAAAGGGGCGCGAGAAGGTTAGGGCATGGGCATGGCCTTCGGCATCTGTGGCGAGTTGGACCGCCAGGGTGCGTCGGCTACCGCCGAGGCGCGGCGCGGCAAAGAGCAACTCGGCCCAAGGGCCGGAAATGGCTTGGTTTCCGAGGCCCAAGCGCAGGCGTTGGCCGCGGCCGCGAAAATTGTAGTCGAGCGCAACCACCCCGAAGCTCAATTCGTCGATTTGTCCTGAGAGCAAGGGAGATAAGGCTCTAGAGTAGAGATCCTCTACCGAGACCGTTACCTCGATACCGTCGCCGCGGTCGAGCAAGCGGATATGTACTTCGCCGATAAAGAGCAAGCGCCGCAGGTTGCGCGCTGTCTCGGCAACGCGGGTGGAGTCGAGGACATCGCCTGCGGCAAAGAGCAATTCGCGGCGAATGACCCGTTCGTCGGTGCGCTCGAGCCCGAGGATGACAATGCGGTGGATGCGCCGCAGGTCGTCCTCGGCGTGCGCGTGCCCGGCTGGGAGCAAAAGGACCGCAAGCAGGAAGATCCAACCCAACGGGAAGTAGGGGCGGCTGTAGCGCAACATAAGATGGCTGAGAAGGGCAAGGCGGGTACAAGTTGGCCGCTATCTTAACCGATGCAGCGCTAGTCTGTCAAACCAAAGCCTGCATGCGCAAGCACGCCGGAAGAAAGTTGACAACCTATGCGAAAACGGCCTTATTTTCGCGCTCTAAGTTCGCAGTAGGACGATGAACGAAGGCACCCCAACAACCGTCAAAGTGCTGCGCGAGCAGCTAGTGAACGCGCGCCAGGCACGCGACTTGGGCTTGTTGCGCGATGTGGAGGAGGGATTGCGCCAGCTATGCGCGGTTGGCTACCGCTGTTGTCTGGTCGATTTCGATAGCTGTCGGCTGCGCTATTACGTCCGCCTCTTGGGCTACGAACAGGCGCGGGTCAAAGCGCAAATCGAATTCCCCATTTCCCAAGACATCGCCCCGGTGCAGTGGTTGCCGCTATCGCATCTGGCCGATTACGCGGAGGCCGAGAATGCCCATAGTATCCGCTGCATATACGAGGGAATGGCCCACTATATCCAACACAAGTCGCCGACGCTGCAAGTGGGGACGCTGGCTCTCAATCGGCCTAGGCGGCAACCGCTTAAAAGACCGCAACGGCGCGCGCGAAACAGGGTTTGGTTGTACTTGGGGGGTTTGGTCGTATTAGCGGCCCTCGCCGCCTTCATTGCTTGGGGAAATCTGTGATGCTAAAGGACAATTTTTGGCCTTGGGGCCAATCTATATGGATATGCGCTTGGGTCTTTGGGGCTATCGGGTGCAGCCAAAATTTCAGCGATCAAGAGCCGGCGGCGGCCATGGCCGAGCGGGGATTCACCGCCCGCTCCCCAACGCCAACCACTGCGACGCCAGCGTCCCCTTTGGGTCAAGCGGGCGAGCGGCAGGCACTGGGGCCGCTCAGCGCGGTGGCTCCCAAGGGTTGGGTGGCGCAGCAGCCGTCGAGCTCCATGCGGGTGGCCCAATACGGCCTCTCTGGGCCAGCCGGAGAAGCGACGCTGGGCATCTTTTTCTTTGGCCCAGGGCAAGGCGGAAGCGTAGAGGCCAATATTGAGCGCTGGTTCGGCCAGTTCAAACAGGAGGACGGCCAGCCGGCCCAAGGGCGGCGTTGGACGCGGCAGGTGGGGGAGGACATCGAGATAACCGGAGTTGATGTCAGCGGCACCTTCTCCGCCGGCATGGGGATGGGGAATGCGGAGCCCCAAGCCGGGTACCGGATGCTCGGGGCCATCGCCGTCCACCACTCGGGCATGGTGTTTTTCAAGATGACTGGACCGGCCCAAACCATCGAGCAATGGGCCGCCAGCTTTGATGAATTCTTGGGTAGCTTGCAAGCCGCCCAGTCGAACCTTGAATACTGAGGGAACATGTACACACAATTAGAAGATGAGTTCGGCGATATCATCGCCAAGGCCCGGCGCGGGCAGGAGATTGCGACCGCAGCACTGGCGGACCGGGTGGGATTGACTGCCGGGGATATCGCCAGGGTCGAAGACTACGAGCTGATCCCGGCCGCAGACACCATTGAGCGACTGGCCGAAGCTCTCGGGTTGCACCCGGGCAAATTGCAGGCGAGCGCGGCGCAGGCGTTTTTCCCGCGCCATCCAGCGGGCCACCCGCTTGCCGGGGCGCAGGTGGAGATGATGGTGCTCGGCAGCGGCTTTCTGATGAACGGCTACATCGTCGGCTGTGCGGCAACGGGCCAAGCTGCGGTCATCGACCCAGGGTTCGACGCGGATAAAATTCTCCAGCGCTTGGCCGCCTCCGGGCTGACGGTTGAACAGATCTTGCTGACGCACGGCCACCAAGACCACATCGGCGCTCTCGCCGAGATTGGTCGCGCCACGGCCGCGCCAGCGCGGATTCACCGCGGCGACTTGGCCCTCATGGGCAGCTTGGCCGATCAAATCGCAGGCGAGCTAGAAGAAGGCGAAGTCGTGCACGTCGGCAAATTGCGCTTTGAGGTCCGCTCCACGCCCGGACATACGGCGGGCGGCATCAGCTTGGTCCACGAGGAAATGGCCTTTGTCGGGGACGCGCTTTTCGCGGGTTCTCTCGGGGGCACTCGCAGTGTGGTCAACTACCGGATGCAGCGCCAAGCGGTGGCCGAGAAGCTACTCGTTCTAGACGAAAACGTCGCGCTCTTTCCCGGTCATGGGCCAGCTACTACTGTGGGGGAAGAACGGGAGCACAATCCGTTTTTCTTATAAAACGCCAAGATGGCGTTAGGACGATGATTACGGGGAGTCTGCCGCTGGGCGGGGGCTTCCCGTTTCTTTTTCTTCGTTGAGCGCCCAGTCGTAGTCGTTGTATTCGACAGTTATATCCTCGGTCAGTCCAGCGGCTAGGGCCGGGAGAAGGTACGGGCGCAGGTAGTTGACGATGGTGGGCATGTCCTCGGGATTGGGGCGATCGGGTGGGAACCAAGCCGAGAAGTCTTCCCCGTACCAGTCTAGAAGTTTGGATAGGTAGAGCTGCTTGCCTTGCAGGCGCACGTGGTTGGAGTCTTGGGCAAAGCGCGTTAGCGCCCGTTCCAAGCGGGCGTCGAGATCGGGGGCGGTAAAGGCCCGGTTGTCCAGTTGCGGGCAGCTAAGGGCCGCGCAGTTGACCGCAAAGTGGATGCGTGGATCGCGGTAGTTGGGGCGGATAATTTTGTTTTCAACATGGTCCAGCGTCATCTCACGGCCCCCAGCGACAAAGGTTTGGCGGTTGAAAAAGCCGCTGAGCACAAAGGCATCCTTGACGCTGGCGATGGGATAGGCGTCGATGACGCCCCGCAGGGTAAAGGCGTTGTACGCATTGATCCAGTAGGCCAGCTCGTGTTCACGGGTGGGAAAGCGGTCGGGGTGGCTTGCGGGGCTGGAGTGGCCGAGGCTATCGACATAGGCGTCGAGCTGAGCGCGGTCTTTGGCTAGGGCGGCGTAGCGGACCAAGCCTTGGTCATCCACGTATTCTTGCAGCACTTGGTCAAAGGAGCTGTGATCAAAAGGAGCGGCTGCGCAAAGGGCGGCCGGGACGAGCAGCCACGAGAGTAGGAAATAAAGTGAGCGCATGGTTTTTCCAATGGGTTAGGATGGATTAGAGAGGCGAACCAATTTATGAATAGACCAAATTTTATGCTAATTACGGCAGATGACATGAACTGGGATGCGGTGGGGACATTTGGGTGTCCGACCGCGGGAACAACACCCCATATCGACCGCTTGGCCGCAGCGGGATTGCGATTTAAGCACGGTCATGTGACAATTGCGGTGTGCCAACCGAGCCGCTCGGCGTTGATGACTGGGCGCTATCCGCATCTGAGTGGGGGCGAGGGCTTTTATCGTTTGCGCTGCAAAGGCGTGCCCATTCTGCCCGCTATTTTGCGCGCTGCGGGGTATGATGTGGGCATTTTGGGCAAAGTGACACATTCGACGCCATACCAGGCATTTCAATGGGATATGGCACCTGAGCAGATCCATTTGGGGCAGGGACGAAATCCCGAGGTGTATTATCGGTATGCGAAAAATTTTGTGCAGGATGCCATAGCTGGCGACCGCCCGTTTTTTTTAATGGCAAATTCCCACGATCCGCATCGTCCGTTTTACGGCAATGACAAGTCCGAGTGGTATGGCAAACTCGATCCGCCGGCCGTGCCACCCTCGCGCACATTTGCGCCAGAAGAGGTGATCGTCCCCGGGTTTTTGCCCGATATACCGGATGTGCGGCTGGAAATAGCCGAGTATTACAATTCTGTGCGCCGCTGCGATGATACGGTGGGGCGATTGCTCGATGTGTTGGATGCGGTGGGCGCGGCGGAGAATACCCTAGTGATGTTTTTGTCGGATAATGGCATGGCATTTCCATTTGCCAAGACCAATTGTTATTTGCACAGTACGCGCACACCTTGGGTGGTGCGCTGGCCAGCGGTTATGCAGGCCGGGCGCGTGGATACCAAGCATTTTATTGCTGGGATCGATTACCTGCCTACCGTGCTGGATGCAATGGGCGTGGATATTCCAGACGGCGTCAATGGCAAATCGCTTTTGCCGGTGTTGCGGGGTGCAGAGCAGGCTGGCTGCGAGCAGGTGTTCACGCAATTTCACCAGACTTCGGCGCGGCGCAATTACCCCATGCGGTGCGTGCAAAATGCGCGGTTCGGTTACATTTTCAACCCCTGGTCCGATGGCGAGCGAGCGTTTCGCAATGAGTCCCAGAGTGGCCGGTCCTGGCAGGCGATGGAAGCAGCAGCGGCCAACGATCCAGCATTGGCGGCGCGCAACCATTTGTTTACGTATCGCGTAGTGGAAGAATTTTACGACTTTGAGCACGACCCCAATGCGCTGAACAACCTGATTGATGATCCCAGCTATGCCAATGAAATTCAGGGTCTGAGAAATGCGCTTGAGGAATGGATGGTGGCGACAGACGATCCGGCACTCAAAGCGCTGCGTGGTCGCGCATCGCGGCAGGCACTGGATGATTTGATGGACCACCTAGCGGATGCGATTGGCAAGCGTGCGGACGAATAGGTGATGAACGCAATTCGACGAGAGGGGGCCATCCTTTGGGGCTTGGCCCTTTTGTGGCTTTTGGTCTTTGCGGCCTCCATGCTCTACCACACCGGCGGCCGCTTGGCCCTGCCGCTGGACGATTCCTTCATCTATTTCCAATACGCGCGGCAAGCAGCCCAAGGGCACTTCCTCGAATACAATACCGGCGCTGAGCCAACGGCCGGTGCGACTAGCCTACTGTACACCTTGCTGTTGGTGCCGGGCTTTTGGCTGGGGCTGGATGGGATGGGGATTGCGCTGTACGCGTTGGCGTTGGGGGCTGGGTGGCTCGGGTTGAGCGCGTGGCTGCTCCTACTGCTGGGCCGCAGATTGGGCGGCTCGTTCAGCGGCTGGGTGGCCGCGTTGATGTTCCTGTTGTGCGGTCCGCTGCTGTGGGGCTATTACAGCGGCATGGCCATCGGCCTCTTTGCCTTCTCCATCTTGCTGACCCTGTATTTGTACCTAACGGGAGATCGGCGCGCCCCGCTAGCGGCGGCCTTGCTGGCGTTGGCGCGGCCCGAGGGGATCGCTTTGGTCTTGCTGCTGCTGGCGCTAGTCGCCTATCGCCGGGCGTTGAACTGGCAGTGGGGGGTGCCTTTGGGAGTGTACGCGCTCCAAGCCCTGCTGCTGGCTTGGTGTACGGGGGAGGCCGGGGCATCTGGGGTCGAGGCCAAATGGCGCTTTGCCGAACCCCACGGCTCATTGCCCGAGCAGATCCGAGCCGTCTTTTTCGACTTCGCCGAATTTGTCAAAGGGATTCTCACCGGGTCGCTGGGGCATCAGACCAGCGCCAATTTATACGCGTACGACGGCAACTACCGCCGTGTGGTGTTTGCCCCTTTTGTGGCGCTCTTTTTTATAGCCGAGCTAAGCTATCGGCTCTGGAGCGAGTTGTCCGAGAGGAAGTTCGGGGCGGCGGCATTGGGTGGGGCGTGGTTTGTCGGCGGCGTTCTACTAACCTGCACCCTCGTCGAATACGACGCCCACTTCAACCGCTACCAGCAGCCTTTCTTGCCGCTCTACATTCTCTTTGCCGCCTTGGGCTTGGGGCGCTTGGACGCGGCCGGGGGGGAATGGGGCAGCAAACTGGCGCGGGGCTTGGCTTGCTTTTTCGGCTTGTGGGGGTTGATGTCGGCGGGGTTTTTCGCGGTGGCGTACGGGGAAAATTGCAGCGATATCCGCAACCAGCAGGTCGAGATGGCGCGCTTTATAGACGACGAGTTGCCGCCCGATGCGCGCATCGCCGTCAACGACGCCGGTGCCCTGCGCTACTTCAGCCGCCGCCGAACCATCGACTTAGTTGGGTTGACCACGGCCGGGAACAGCGCGCCTTGGCGGCACGGGAGCGGGTCGCTATTCGAGCGGCTGGAGGCCATGCCGCCGGGCCAGCGTCCTCAGTACTTCGCCATTTTTCCCAATTGGTTCAATTTCCCCGAAGGGATTTTCTTGCAGCCGCTGCATCGCATCCGCGTCTTGGAGCCGTCGATTATAGATGCGGAGAAGGTGTTGTATCAGGCGCATTGGGCCGCCGGTCTCAGCGGCGAGGCCATCCGCAACCAGACGCTCTTAGAGGAAGGCTGGCGGGTGGTTGATAAAGTGGATGTCGCCGATTTGGAAAACGAACGTCGGCACGGCTACCAATCCGCGGTGTGGGTCCCCGGCAGCGGGGAGGCGAATTTGCTGCTGGCCCTGAGTGCTGCCGATGATCCCCAGGCCGTGTACATCGACGGGGGCCGGACGATAACGGGAGGCGAGCGGATGGAGGTTGCGCTGAACGCTGGCCAACCGGCGGCTGTGATTATGCGCACGGTTACGGGTATCGCTCAGCACTTTGCGGTGTTCGCCAATGGAAAGAAGATCGCCAACGTGGAGTTGCCGGGGGGGCGGGGCCGTCAGTGGCTCGAACTGGCCGTCGGCCAGATACCGGCCTCGGATGTGAGCGACCGCGTCGAGATTGAGACGCAGCCGATCCACTTTGGCGGCGATTTGCGGCCGATTGTTTCGTTTCACTATTGGGTTGTGCAGCGGTGACTCCGCGTTGCAACTGAGGAGGTTGTAGCTTGACATCTCTCTTAACTTATTTGAACATCTGAGAGTGATCGCCTTCACGTTTATAGAATTTGTAAGTGCATCGTAAGAGAGGACAGGGATATGTTCAGAAGTTTTACCTTGGATTTTTGGGTAGATGATGGTTGGTACATTGGGAAACTCCGTGAAGTTCCTGGAGTGTTCAGCCAAGGGGAAAGTTTAGAAGAGTTGAAAGTGAATATCAAAGACGCCTACCAGCTCATGGCACAAGAGGCTATGCCGGTACCTGTAGAAGAATACAGTTCAATCGATATAAATATGGAAGTACCTTGAAGCGGAGGGACTTCATCAGACACCTGACCGATGAAGGGTGCTACTTGAAAAGGCATGGCAGCAGGCATGATATTTATGCCAATATTCAAAATGGTAAGCAGGCTCCAGTACCAAGACATCGAGAGATTAAGGAAAGTTTGTGTAAATTGATCAAACAACAACTGGGAATAACCTCTTAAAAAATCACCTTCGGCACTAGCCTTTCCCCTACGCCCTCCGTCGCCGCTTCGGCTTGGCCTTGGCCGTCAGCGGCACTAGCATTTTTTCGTACAGTCCAAATAGATGTTCGACGCGCTCGCGGTCGGAGGTGAAGCCGCTGCGGCGGTAGAGTCTATCGACGGCGCGGTCGAGGGCTTGGTGTGCTTTGCGAAGGTCGGCGGGCATGAGGTCGGGGTCGTAGAGGTCGGCCAGCGTTGCGTCGGGATGGTTGGCGCGGGCGGCGAGGACGGCGTCGGCGTGGGGCGCAAGGCGTTGTAGGCGTTCTGCGGGGCCGGGAGGTAGGGGGAAGGTGTTGTACACTACGCCTACGGAGTACATATAACGGCTCTCTAGACGCCCTGTGACCGCCCGCATCCAAGCCATGTGCATGGTGGAGGTGAGCAAGGCAAAATCACAAAGAGTTGCCTCTGGAAGAATACGCAGCTTTTGGTTTGCAATGACATCGGTGCCGAGCCAGCCGATAGGGATATAAGTGCGGCGTTCCGAACTGGTATTGGGAATGACCAAGTAATCCGCGTTTAGCCGCTCATCAACACCGACCAAAGTTGGATAGTCAGCCATTTTCTGCGTACTCACACGCTTACTCGCTGCTCGGTACGCGCGAACCTCCGCAATCCTCTTGGCGACCATCGGCAGTTGCCTCAGTTCTGTTGGGGTAGCTTCTCGCAGGTAAAGGATCCAGCGATAAAAGCCGTTAATGAACTCGTCGCCGCCTATATAGCGACGGAAGAATTTGGATGCCGTTGGTTCAGACGCGAGAAACGCTTCTTTTTCCTCCTTACTGAAGGTCAGAATCCCGTTGTCGATCATCTGAACGCCGGTCTTTAGCCGCCGGAATCCGTTAATCGGCCGGTGTTCCGATTTTACCACAACCCGCGAATCGGCCAGCCCGCTGGCGTCGAACAGGTAAGGCGAGAGGGCCGCATGTTGGCTTCCGTGTAGCTCGCCCTTGGGTGCTGCGTCGTAGGAAAACAGCCGTTTCTCCCTCGGTGCCTCGCCTCGTTTGGCCAGCCCGATAATGACGACGTGAACGTGCGCCATGCCGCGAGCGTCCGATCCCCAGGCAAAGGTGCGATGCGCAAAGGCGATGTCCAGCTTGCAGCGGTCGAACAAAATCGGCCAAAGCTGTGCTACTTGTTCGCCCTGTGTGATGGAATTGGTCGCCACAAAGCCGATCCGCGCCGCGCTCTGCTGCACGTATTCGCCCGCCTTGATAAACCAAGCGGTGACGTAATCGAGCGTGCCGCCGCTTTTGCCCAGCGCGGCGATGCGGCGCACCTGTGCGCGCTGTTCGGGCGATTGGAACTTCGCGCCCACAAACGGCGGATTGCCGAGCACGTAGGAACATTCCTCCGGCGGCAGCAGTTCGCTCCAGTCCGTCTTCAGCGCATCGCCATGCCGGATGTGCGGCGACTTCTCCAGCGGAATGCGCGTGTACGTCTGGCCGAACTCCAAGCTCAGCCGGTTGTTCATAATGTGGTCCATCATCCACAAGGCTACCTCGGCGATGTGCGCTGGAAACTCGCCCAACTCAATACCGTAGAACTGATCCACATCGACGACCGAAAGCAGCTCGGCTAAAACGTCGAGCTGGCCGTGTGGACGAATCTCTTTGAGTACCTCGATTTCCAGCGCCCGCAACTCGCGGTAGGCGATGATGAGGAAGTTGCCGCAGCCACAGGCCGGATCAAAAAAGCGCAACTGGCCAAGCCGCCGCTGAAAGGCAATGAGTTCGGGAATGCGGCGATTGTCTCGGCGCGACTGGAGGCGGCGGAACTCCACACGCAGCTTATCGAGAAACAGCGGCTCAATAACCTTGAGGATGTTTTGTTCGGTGGTGTAGTGCGCCCCCTGAGCACGGCGCTCGTTCTTGTCCATCACCGACTGAAAGAGCGAGCCAAAGATCGCCGGAGAGATGTCGGACCAATTGAAATGGCAAGCGTCGATGAGCCGCTGGCGCATCGCGGAATCGAACGACGGAATGAGCAACGGGTCGCGGAAGGTCCACTTCTGCACGCCCAAGATGAAGCCGAACTTTTCGACGTGTTGGGGTAAGTCGGCGAGGGCAAAGGCGACGCTTTCGTCTTCGTCGAGGTCGTATAGCTCAAACGTCTCAAAGTCGCTCAGCAGGATGTAGCGCGGCAGGTCGGCGTCCTTGAGACCGGGGAAGTAAGAGAGGGCTTGGGTCTTGGCCTTGGTGAGATCGCGGCCGACACTTTTCTGCTCGACGAGCAGCACGCCTTTCCAAAACAGGTCGATAAAGCCGCGCTTAGCGCCGAGCAGCTTAACGGGTTGCTCAAACGCGGCCACTCGGCGCACAGGCACGCCGAAGATGTCGAAAAAGTCGCGGTAGAAAAGTTGGGTCTGCCCCTTCTCGTAGCCTGCGTCCTGCCATTCTTGAGCAAATCGGGCGGCGCGGGCGCCGATTTCGTTCCAAGACAATCGCATGTAAACAGGGCCTTTTGTTTGCGGTTTGAGCAGGGCCATAGCTTGAGACGGCGCAGTAGCCAAGTCAAGGGAGCAGGAGCCATGCCAGCGCCGGGAATTCCGGCTATATTGATAGTATGCAGACCATAGGTATCGGCGCGGCGCGGCTGAGGCGAGAGGAAGCCATCCTCTGGGCGATCCTAATCGCCGCCCTCGGCGTGCGCCTAGCCTATCTCTACCAAGCGGTTGATACGCCGCTCTTCGACGTCCTCCTGATCGACTCCGAGTTCTACGACCGCCGCGCCCGGGCCATTATCGCGGGCGATTGGCTGGGCGACCAGCCTTTCTTTATGAATCCGTTTTACTCCTACTTCTTGGCCACCATTTACGCGCTGTTGGGCGCTGAATATTGGTGGGTTGGCTTGGTGCAGGCGGCGCTGGGAACGGGTGGTTGCTATTTGATCTACGCGCTGGGCCGGAAACTGTGGAGCGCGCAAATTGGGTTGTTAGCCGCGGGCATGGCGGCGATCTACCAGCCGTATGTGTTCTACGACGGGGCGCTGCTGACCGCCACGCCGATCACCTTTTTGAATCTCGCGGCCTTGTATTGCTTAGCGCACGCGCAAGGCTCGGCGCGTTGGCTGTTGGCCGCGGGTCTGCTGTTGGGGCTTTCGGCTACGGCGCGGCCCATGGTCTTGCTGTTTGTCGCGGTGGTCGCGGGCTGGTTTGTCGCGCAGTGGGGGCGGCGCGATTGGCGGCAGTGGGTGGTGGTGGTCGTGGGCTGCGGCCTCGTAGTGGGCGCGGTGGCTTGCCGCAACTATCTCGTCGGAGGGGAGTGGCTGCTGACCACGTCCTCAGCCGGGATGAACTTCTACGTGGGCAACCACCCCGAAGCCAACGGCATCTACGCGCAGGTCGATTTCCTGCCCAGCGCCGAGCCGGACTTGGAGCGCGAGGCGTTTATCCGCGAGGCCGAGGCGCGCACGGGCCGGGAACTGACCCCGGCTCAAGCCTCTAGATTTTGGCTTATGGCCGGCTTGCGCTTTGCCGTGGAAAATCCCCTCGCGTATCTGTCGCTACAAGGCCGCAAACTTTACATGTTCTGGAACGGGGTCGAGGCGCAAAACAACCTGAGTCTGTACTTGGCGCGGGACTTTGTGCCCCTGTTGCGCTGGTGCGTTTTGGGGTGGGGGCTGGTAGCCCCGCTGGCGGTCGTGGGCTGGGCTACTAGTCGCCGCTCGTCCCTCCTCGACCTGTACTTGGCGACCTATCTGGCCGCTTGTCTGCTGTTTTTTACGTCTTCGGAATATCGTCTGCCCGTCGTGCCGGTGATTCTGCTCTACGCCGCTTGCTGGATTGCCAACGCCGCGGTTTGGGTGGTGGGCGGTGCGCATCGCCGGCTGTTAGGGTCGTGCCTCTTGGTGGCCCTAGTCGCGCTGCCGATCAACTACCGGGATGCCGGGGCTGAGCGGCTGACCCGCAAACGGGTCGATTACTACAATTTCGGCGCTTTGTACCAACGCCGAGGGGATTGGGCGGCGGCCGAGAACATGTTCCGCGAGGTTCTGCGCATCGACCCGTCCTTTGCGCCCGCCGCCGCTGGCCTAACAGCCGTGTTGGCGCAGCAAGAAGGCGGCGACCCGGATATTAGGCGCGGGTTAGAGCTCTTCGGCGCGGGGGAATACGAGGCGGCGATTGCGGCCTTTAGCCGCGCCCGGCCCGCGCCCGGCCTATACAACAACCTCGGTCTGTGCTATTATCGCCTCGGTCAATGGAGCGAGGCCGCCGCGCACTTCCACAAGGCCCTCGCGCTCGACGCCGGCTATGCCCGAGCGCATTTCAATCTCGGCTTGGTGTATGCTAAGCAGAGGGATGACCAAGCCGCGGTGGATGCCTTTGCTCGGGCACTCAAACTGGACCCCAACCACGTCCAAGCGCACTACCGGCGCGGGGAAGTACTGTTGCGCTTGGGGCGTCCCCGCGCAGCAGAAGCCCACTGGGCGTTTTTGCGCACGCGAAATCCCGCTGACGCGCGCTTGCAGGCGAAAATCGATTCCATGACGCAGGCCCATCCTTGAAAGCGACCCTCTGTGTACGCGGCGCCCGGGCGGGCGGTCTCGCCAATGTCGATATGGATTTGCCGCTGGGCCGGGTTATTTGCTTTACCGGCCGCAGTAGCAGCGGCCGCCGCGCCATGGCTTTAGACATCCTCTACGCGGAGAGCCGCCGGCGCTACATGCAGGCCCTGTCTCCGGCCGAACGCGAGGGCGTCAGCGGGACGGCGCGCGCCGATGTGGACGAGGTCTCGGGCTTGCCGCCGGCCATTTACTTGGGGGCACCGCGCCGCGGGCGCACGGTCGGGGACTACTTGCAGCTAGACGGGATTTTGGCGCAGATCATATTGGAAGACGGACAGATGCACTGCCTCGAATGCGGTGGCCGCTGCCGCCGCTATGCGGCCGATGAGGTAGAGCGAGAGATTGCCCGCGTTCATCCAGGCACTCGCTGTTTGGTATTGGCCCCTTTGACCCTGCGGAACGCAGGGATGTGGCAACAACTTGTGCAGGCCGGGTTTACCCGGGTCGCAATCGA
The DNA here is from genome assembly GCA_965217585.1 of Candidatus Latescibacterota bacterium. GTDB lineage: Bacteria > Latescibacterota > UBA2968 > UBA8231 > UBA8231. Next base: position 6,506,517 of record OZ244561.1, on the reverse strand, counting down.
CGGCCAGATCCAGCGGTTGGAAGGCGACGGGCCAGCGTTGCCGAGCGGCGAACACGAGGTACACATCGTGGTGGACCGCTTGGTGCCAGACCCGAACGCTAGCGTGCGATTTTTGGAAGCAGTGCGCGTGAGCCGCTCTATTTCATCGGGGCGGACGGTGGTTTTGGTGGATGGGGCCAGCGAGATGATGCAATTAAACCAGCAGCCGACCTGTGGCGAGTGCGGTCGCCAGTACGAGCCGCTGGCCGCAGCCGACTTCGGCGCGGGCCAGCCCTTGGCTGGCCAGGTGACCCTGCATGGCCGCACCATGCACGAGCTGATGGAGGCCCCCCTCGGCTCGTTGCGCGATTGGCTGGCCGCTGCTGGCAAAATGGGCCAGGGGTGCGCCAAGGTAGAGGGTGCGCTCACCGAGGCCTGCGGTTTGGGGCTGGAGCACCTGCCGTTGAGCCGCCGGCTCGAATCGCTGGCGGCTGGCGAGTGGCAGCGCCTGCAATTGGCGTCCTGTCTCAGCAGCGGCCTGACGGGCATCCTCTACATTTTGGAGGGTTTGGGCAGCCAATTGTCAGGGGGAATACTGAACGCGGTTGCGGCGGGTCTTCGCCGACTGGTCGCTGGCGGCAATACCGCGCTATTGTTGGATCACACGCCTGAACTCGTAGCGAGCGCGGACGAGGTCTGGGCATTTGCAGAGGGGCGAGCGCGGATGGGGGAGGCGACTGAGTTAGAGCTAGATGGAGTGGATGGAAGGCGGGTCGCCGAGCAAGCTAAGCTGGCATTGGTCCTTCGCGGGAGCGGTGTGGTCGGGCCGCTTGCTATCGAGCTGCCGCACGGAGTGCTGACCTGCGTATGCGGGCCTTCCGGCAGCGGCAAAACCCGGCTGTTGCACGAGGTCTTGCTGCCACTGCTCAAGGGGCGGCCCGTCGAGTACGTCGCCGCGGGTGCGCCGCGCAACAGCCGAGTCACAACGGTGGAAGCCCCGAGCGGCAAGGCCACGCTTTTGGAGGGGCTAGGCCTTTTCGAGCGCATCGCCGATCTGTACGCCGCATCGCCGGCTGCAACGGCCCGCGGCTGGGCCCGCGATGCCTTCTTGTTGGATCGGCCAGGGGGGCGTTGTCCGAGCTGTGAAGGCCGCGGCCAATGCTACTTCGATTTGGAGTTTCTAGAGGATATAGCGCTCGTGTGCGCCGCTTGCGAGGGCCGCCGATACCGAGACGAAATCTGCGAGGTGACCCTGCGTGGCGCGAGCATTGCCGATGTGTTGGGCATGACCTTGGAACAGGCTCGTATCCACTTTGCCCGGCACGCCCCAATTCGCCCGCGCCTAGAGGCGGCCGTGGAGTGTGGCCTCGGCTACCTGCTTCTGGGGCAGGAGGTGCAGGGGCTGGAGCGAGGGGAGTGGTTGCGGCTGCGGCTGGCGCTCGAATCGACGCGAGCCTCCCAGCGCACTTGGGTGCTGATTGACGATCCGACCAGCGGCGATCATCTGGAAGATGTGCGCTTGATGGTTGCGGCCTTGCGGGGGCTGGTGGATCGGGGGGCCACAGTCGTCGTCGCCGACCAGCATCCAACGGTGAGGGCGGCTGCGGATTGGGTGGTGGATTTAGCGGGCTAAAAGTCGCAACGTCGTTGTAACATAGCACCTTGCGAGATGCATCGCTCCTATCTATCTTAACTTGGATATAGATGCTCAAGTAAACGAGGTGAATAATGCGGTATCCAAGCCCCGAGAAAGGGGCTTTCTAATGACGGTCGTGCAGAAGTTACAAGAAGAGGTCATCGGCCATTTGGACCTAGACGGGTACGCTGTGTGCGAGCCGCAGGAGTCGGTCCTTGAAGTACTCAAGAAAATGCGCCACCAACACGTCAGCGCCATGCTGGTGGAAGAGGATGGCCGCTTGGTGGGGATCTTTACCGAGCGCGATGCGCTCACCAAGGTGGCCGACCAGCCGGCGACTTGGACGCGGCCGGTGGCCGAGTTGATGACCCGCGACCCTCATAGCTTGGATGCCCAGCAGCCGATTAGCAGCGCACTGCGGCTGATGAATGCTGGCGACTACCGCAACGTGCCGATTGTAGATGAAAACGGCCACATAAAGGGGAATTTGCCCCAACACGAGGTCATCCGCTTTCTCACGGATCAGTTTCCCGAAGACATCTACAACCTGCCGCCTGACCCCGAGCGCATAGCCCGCACCAAAGAGGGAGCTTGAGCATGCGCTGCGGAGCGAAGATTTTTTCTTTTTAAGGAGGTCGTGTGCATGGCCGAAATCGTGGCCCCAGCGGCACCTACGGGCAAGCGAGAGTACTCGCAAGAAGAACGCCAATCTGTAGTCATCTCATTTTCCGGCGATTCGGGCGATGGGATGCAGCTAACCGGCGGGCAGTTTACCAATACTTCGGCCGTGGTGGGCAACGACGTCAGTACCTTTCCCGACATTCCCGCCGAAATCCGCGCCCCGGCCGGGACCATTCCCGGGCTGAGTGGCTATCAGGTCAACTTTGCCGCCAACGATCTCTATACGGCGGGTGACTCGCCCCAAGTGTTGGTGGCGATGAACCCGGCCGCGCTCAAAGCCAATCTGCCCGATCTCGAGCCGGGCGGGACCATCATCGTCAATACGGATCCGTTCAACCGCAATGGCCTCCGCAAGGCTGGGTACGAGAAAAACCCACTCGAAGACGGCAGCCTCAGCGGCTACGACGTGCATCCGGTCCCCTTGACCACCCTGACCCGCAATGCCCTCGCCGACATCGAGGGCATGAGCAACCAAGCAAAGGACATGTGCAAGAATGCCTTTGTCTTGGGCTTGGTGTTCTGGATGTTCGACCGCCCGCTCGACTACACGCTCAAGTTTTACGAGACCAAGTTCGCCGGCCGGCCCCAGGTAGTTGAGGCCAATACGAGGGCCTTGAAAGCTGGCTACTACTACGGCGAAACGGCCGAGACCTTTCAGACGCAGATCTCGGTGCCGAAGCGGCAGATTGTCGAACCGGGGGTGTACAAGCGGATCACTGGCAATGAGGCGATTGTCTTGGGGCTGGTCACGGCTGCGCAAAAGGCTGGCAAACCATTCTTTTATGGTTCGTATCCCATCACGCCGGCCAGCACCATCCTAGAGGGCTTGGCGGCGCTGAAGAACTTCGACGTGCGGACGTTCCAGGCCGAGGACGAGATCGCAGCCATGGGGTCGGTGATTGGTGCGGCCTTTGCCGGTAGCCTCGCGGCTACCGCCAGCAGCGGCCCGGGCATCGCGCTCAAGAGCGAGGGGATCAACTTGGCCGTAGTTATGGAGTTACCGCTAGTGGTCATTGACGTCCAGCGCGGCGGTCCTAGCACGGGCTTGCCCACCAAGACCGAGCAGGCTGATTTGCTGGAGGTGCTCTACGGACGCAACGGCGAAAGCCCGATCCCGGTCATTGCTCCGGCGACCCCAAGCGAATGCTTCGACATGGTCATCGAGGCATTCCGCATTGCCGTGCGCTATATGACGCCGGTTTTTCTCCTGTCCGACGGGTACGTGGCCAACAACTCCGAGCCGTGGAAAATACCAGACCCGGATTCTATCGCGGCCATTGATGCCGAGCCGTACACCGATCCCGATGACTACCAACCTTACATGCGCGACCCGCAGACCTTGGCTAGGCCCTGGGTCTTGCCGGGGACGCCAGGGATGGAGCACCGGATTGGCGGCTTGGGCAAGCAGGATGTGACGGGCAATGTCTCCTATGCGCCCGAAGACCACGAGCGCATCGTCCACGTCCGGGCCGACAAAATCCGCGGCATTGCCGATTTCATTCCCGAGTTGGAAGTGACCGGTCCCGACCAAGGGGATCTGCTGGTCTTGGGCTGGGGGGGGACCTATGGTGCCATTCGCGCAGCGGTTGAGCAAGTGCGGGGAGAGGGCCTCGACGTGGCCTACGCACATCTGCGTTACTTGAACCCGTTTCCTCGCAACCTCGGCAACCTGCTCGGCCGCTACAAGCAAGTGTTGGTACCCGAGCTAAACCTCGGCCAATTGGTCCTGTTGCTCCAAGCGCACTTCCCCGTGCGCGTTGTCAAGCTGAACAAGGTCCAGGGCAGCCCCTTCCAAATTCGGGAAGTGGCCGACAAAATTCACCAAGTGCTAAGCTAAAGCAGGGAGATCGAGATGGCCGAAGCCGTTGTAGAAACTGGGTTGAGCCGCAAAGATTTTGTTTCCGACCAAGAGGTCCGCTGGTGCCCTGGGTGCGGCGACTACGCGATTTTGGCCCAAATGCAAAGGATGCTGCCCGAAGTGGGGATCGCGCGGGAAAACATCGTATTCGTATCCGGGATCGGCTGCTCTAGCCGCTTTCCCTACTACATGAATACGTACGGCATTCACTCGATCCACGGGCGCGCGCCCACGATCGCCACGGGGATCAAGACGGCCAACCCGGATTTGAGCGTCTGGGTCATCACCGGCGATGGCGACGGGCTCTCGATCGGGGGCAATCACCTCCTGCACAGCCTCCGGCGCAATGTCGATCTGAAGATTATTCTGTTCAACAACCGCATCTACGGGCTTACCAAGGGCCAGTACTCGCCGACCTCGCTGCTAGGACACCGCACCACGTCCACCCCCATGGGGTCGATCGACTATCCGCTCAATCCGATATCCGTAGCGCTGAGTGCCGAAGCGACCTTTGTCGCCCGCTCGCAGGACACCAATACCAAGCACCTGAGCTACGTGCTCAGACGAGCGGCCGAACACAAGGGCGCGGCCTTTGTCGAGATCTACCAAAACTGCGTCGTGCTCAATCCCACGGCTTGGGAGCACACCACGGATTCGGACGTGCGCGACGATAATATCGTGTTTTTGGAAGAGGGACAGCCCCTCGTCTTTGGCAAGGATCGGGATCGAGGCATCCGCATGAACGGCACCGAGCCCGAAGTCGTCGCGTTCAACGACGTGGCCCCAGACGAGCTGGTCGTGCATCGCGAAGGGCGCGAAAACGCCAGCTACGCCTATATGCTCAGCCGGATGGAATACCCGTCGATGCCGCTGCCCTTTGGCGTTTTGCGTGCCCTCGACAGGCCAACCTATACCGAGTTGCTATTCGACCAAATCGCCGCGACGACCCAACAACGGGGCGCGGGCGACCTCGCAGCTCTGTTTGGCACGGGCGATACTTGGGTCGTCGAATAGGAGAAGAGCCATTGATTTGCCCTTCGTGTGCCCACGACAATATCTCTGGAGTGGACCTCTGCAAGGAGTGCGGCCAGAGCCTGAGTGAAGCGTACCAAGATTGGGGAAGCGGAGAGTTTAAGGAAATTTTCACCGAGCCGCTTTCCGCGCTCAATCCGCAGGAGATGGTCTGCGTGTCGCCGACCACCTCGTTGGCCGAGGTCATCTCACTGCTCAAGGAGCGGCACGTCGGTTGCGTGTTGGTGACCGGCGAGAGCGGACAGCTAATTGGCATATTTACCGAGCGCGATATCCTCTATCGGGTGGCGGGCTTGATCAGCAATCTGGAACAGATCGCGGTCGAGAGCCTAATGACGCCGCGGCCTACCGCGCTCAAAGCCGATGCGGCCGTGCAGCACGCCCTGCATTTGATGAGCATCCACGGCTTCCGCCACGTGCCGCTGTTGGACGATGACGATCGCCCGGTTGGCTTGGTGTCGTTTAGGTACATCGTCCGTTTTATCGAAGAGAACTTTTCCTCCGCAGCTTGAGGGAGTAGGCCGTCGGGCTAGCTCCAGTTTTTTGGAAAGGTGGTTGTGCAATGCCATTGAGCCGCACGGCGATATATTCGCTCCTCGCGTTGGTCCTGTTAAGCCCCCTAGTGGTTAGGGCTGAATTGGACTGGGCCACCCTGAATAGCACGCGCGAAGTCACCGAAGCCAAGTGGTTGCAGTTACAACTGTCCGTATTGGGATTAAAACTGAGCTATCCGGCCTACCGCATCGACCTAAAGCTGACCGAAGACTCGGCAATTGAATTTACCTTTGTCGCCAGTAGCGGGATGGCCAAGCATCTGACCGAAGAGCTGGGCAAGAGCGAAGCCGACGATGTGATTTCCTACCACGCGCAGGGCATAAGCGACCAAGTAGAGGCATTGATCCGCGACGAGTTCCCGGACTTGTGGTCGGACTTTGACACCAACCAGGATGTCCGCGGGCAATTTCTCGGTCCAGGTGAGAAGTGGAACGATCCGCCGCGGGAAATCGGCACTTGGTTGGAAAACAAATTCTCTTGGGGGCGCTGAGGGTTAGCGCCCTTATTCCGGGTCGCGGTGGGGCATTGCGCCTTGCGTTGATTCGTCGAGAGAGATGCCCTTGTCGATGACCGGCTCTTCGGTGGTCACGATCCAGCCGCGCACCCGCTGACCGAAGACACTGATCTCCTTGCGCTGGGCGTCGATGACCTTGGATGAAGCCGTATGCCGGTCTTTGTTGATACAGAAAAAGGTGTGCCGCCGCGTCATGCCTTTTTCTTTGCCTTCCATACTTTCCATCCGCCGTACCCTTTCAAGTTTGCGCGAACTGGTGGACCTCATCCACTAACAATTTGACCTTTTCATAGGGCGTGTCTGGATAGACGCCGTGCCCCAAGTTGAAGATGTGAGGGCGACCCCGGCCCTGCTCTAGAATGCACTGGGCGGCAGCGGCAATGCCCGCCTCCGAGCCGTAGAGGGTACAGGGATCTAGGTTGCCCTGTAAAGGCATGGTATCCCCGAACAATCTATAAGCCGCATCTAAGTCGATCCGCCAATCGAGGCTCAGGACGTGGGCACCGACGCGGCCAAAGCAGGACAGGTTTTGCGCCCCGGCGAGCGGGAAGTAAATGACCGGAGCATTCAGCGATGCGAGGCTGCGGCAAACCCGCTGTACATAGGGCAGGGCGAATTCGTTGAATTGCGCCGGAGACAACAAACCGATGGAAGTGTCGAAAATTTGGACGGCTTGGGCACCGGCCTCGATCTGGGCGCGCAGGAAGCGGCCGACGAGGTCGCTGAGCAGGTCGAGTAGCCGGTGGGCGAGAGCGGGGTTGCTGTGGAACATGCGGCGAAAGGCGGGGAAGTCCTTGGCATGGCTTCCTTCCACTAGCCAAGTGGCCAAGGTAAAAGGCCCGCCGGCATACCCGATGAGCGGGACGGCTGGCGGCAGGGCGTTGTGCACTAGCCGCGCGGCTTCTAAGACGTAGGCGAGGTCGTCCTCGGGGACGGGGTTGCGGAGGCCGTCGATGTCGGCAGCCGAGCGAATCGGGCGGGCGAAAACCGGGCCGGGCGCGTAGGCCAGCTCGCAGCCGAGCGCCTCTAAGGGCGTCACTAGGTCGGTAAAGAGAATGGCCGCATCAACTCCGAGCAGATCGACCGGCATGAGGGTAATTTCAGCGGCGAGCTCGGGGGTTTTGAAAAGTGTGAGTAGCGAGCCGTGCCGCTGGCGCAGTTCTCTATACGGCTTGAGGATGCGGCCAGCTTGGCGCATGATCCAGATGGGAGGAGTCGCCGGCACTTGGCCCCGACAGGCTTGGAGAAAGGGGGCAGACGGATCGGACAAAGCGCTAGCGACCGGGTTCGACCATCCACTCGGGCAGGGCGATGCGATAGGTGACCACATCCTCCAGCGGTTTGAAGCGGACGCGGTCCCCTTCCATGTCGGCCCGGTAGATGTCGGGCACCTCGTCCTCGGACTTGAAGGCCAAAAGGCGCAACGGGGGCAGTTTGCGGTCTGGCCAGTACTGGCCTACGTCGATTACTATATCGGCTTGGCACGCAAAGGGCACTACGTCAATTTCCCATTTGCGCTCTTTAATGGCGACGGCGCCGTCGAGCTCCACAGGGCCAAATTGCCCCCGTTGCCCTCGGGTATCGACGAACAAATAGTCCTCGCAAGAGGCGTAGTCTATGCGTCCCGAGCCGGCGTCGGCCGAATAGACTAGCAGCGATGGGTCCTTCCAGGCGCAAAACGAGCCTGGAGGAAGGTGGTAGGCCACATCGCTCCGGTGGACGGTCCAAGGCTGTTCCCAGCCGAGGTTGGCATAGACTTCAAGGCCATTGTCGTACGTCACCTGCACCTGTCCTTGGGCAAAGGCGCCGGAAAGTAGCGCGTCATTGGTGGCCAAGAACTGGTCGTTGTGGCAGTAGGCGATGGAGCGAACAGGGACGCGGAGATAGTGCTTTTGCAGTTCGCGCAGCATGTAATAGGACTTGACTGTAGACGCGATGCCCCATTCTAGCTGGTCGGGGAGCAGACAGGCGTGGCCGAAGGCCGCGGTAGCGGCAAGATAGCGGTCGAGATAGGCACTGCGGTTGTGTTTCTCACCTTGGGGGATGTGCCCGGCAAAGTACTGGTCGATGGTGCCCAGACCCGCGTCGGTCTCAATGGTATGGAGGTTTTGCAGGTCGAAGTCCACCAGCGGCGGGATGCGGCTGGGGTCGGCCCCGACCATGCGGGCGAGGTGGCCAGTCAGGACGCCGGCGTAGAACCAGTGGTTGCCTCCGCTCCCGATGGCCAAGCCGGCTTGGGCTTGGGAGCGGAGGACGCTCTGTTGCAGGGAATAGCTGCTCGCCAAGTGGCCGGTTGCTGACGCGTCGTCGCTGAAGTCGTTGAATTCCCAAGGCGGGACCTCGGCGTGTTCGCTTACGTACAGCGCGTCGCAGGGGTATTTGTCGATGATGGTGCGCGCGTGTTCGGGTGCGCGCGCCAGTGCTTCGGACGGCTTGAGCAAATAGAGCCCAGGTCCGGTCGGGGTCGGGGTGCCATCGGAGAGTTGGGCCGCCAATTCGGGCCGCCAGCAGGGATTGGTAGGAGCGATGTGGCGATAGTTGACCTGGAGACTGACTTTGTAGCCCAGATCGGACAGGGCATCTAGGTACTCGCCAAGGGCGTCTTCACCGCCTTTAGCCTCGGCTCCTTCCACTACGAGCGTGGCGTCGCCGTCGCCATCGTGCCAAGTCTCACTGGGGTGGTTGATCAGCAGGTGATCAACGCCCATCAGCTTGAGCAGGCGCATGTTCTCGTATAGCTCGACGTAGCTCTCTTGGGATGCGTCGATATAGGGGATGTTGTACCAGGCCCAATCGGCTAGCGTTTCACTTTGCCCGGCCTCAGCCGTGGAAAAGGCCGGGAGGACTTCCTCGTATTGGGTGGAGACGGTTATGAGCCAGCGCTCCTGAAGATCGCTGCGCTTGCCGTCGCCTTGGCTGGCGTAGCTACAGCCGCCGTTGAGCTGGACGAGGCGCTGAGACTCTTCTTCGGGCGGGGCGTACAGGGTGGAAGCACGCGAGTAGTGCCAATCCACGAAGCTAGACAAGAAGTAGCCCGCGGTGCAGAGGATACGCGGGTAGTTGTCGCCGAAGTTGAAATAGGGGATTGTGATCAGGCGCGGATGTAAGGCCCCGGTGACTCGGCCGAGCGAGAGGCCGGTGCCCTTGCCGTGCCCGCCCTCGATTTCCACGACGAGGGATTTGCCGCTGATGCGGAACCGGTAGAGGAAGTTGGCTTGTTCCTCCCCTAGCTTCCACTGCCAGCGGGCCTCGACGCAATCGCCGACTTGCTCGCAGGAGATGAAGTGCCGCTCTACTTCTTCACTGTCAGCCGGCCAAATCGAGCCGCCCATTTCCACGGCAATCCCGCCGTCTTCGGCCGGTTTGATTGGGTCGCTGTTGTTGACTTCTAGCTCGATATCGGCGAAGGTTCCATCAATTGGCGTGTAGATAAATTGGACGACGGCAGAGACAGAGCGGCTTTCAAAGACAAAGGAAATACCCTCTTTGCGGATCGAGGTTTCGACTTCTTCGTGGAGCGCGGGATACATCGAGGATTGGCTCTGGCTAGCGGACGCGAGCCGTTGCTCGTCCGGAGCCGTCGCCGCCCCTGTGAGGTCTGTCATGGAATATCCTGACTCAGCGCGTTTTTAATATTTTCCAAAGTTAAACAACATAGAGAATAAACGAGGGCATGTCAAGCTAAAGGCGATTGGTTTGACCAGGGGTTAAAACCGTTCTATCTTATTGTTTTTATAATAGCTTTAGTGATTTAGGAACCAGCTTGAAATCAAGGGATAGCATAGTGGTCGGCGGTGGGGCCGCCGGGATGCTAGCGGCCATTGTCGCCGCTGAGGCGGGCGAGCGGGTCACCCTGCTCGAAGGCAGCGGAAAATTGGGGCGGAAGATATTGATTTCGGGCAATGGTCGCTGCAACCTGACGAATAGGGCGGCGGACGACCTCAGGCACTACCACGGCACGCATCCGCGCTTTGTCCGCAGCGCGCTGGACCAATTCCGCCTAGAGGAGACCCTGGCGTTTTTTGCCGATCTAGGGATCGAGTTCCGCGAAGAAAAACGGCAGCGCCTCTTTCCGATGTCAGATCAAGCGCAGGCGGTCGTCGATTTGCTCGCGGACCGCATGCGCTGCCTAGGCGTCCGCGTCGAAACCAATGCTAGGGTGGTGGGCATGGGCCGCGTTTCCGGCTCGTCTCGCTTTGAGCTGCACGACGCCGAAGGGCAGTGCTATACCGGAGCGCGCGTGATCTTGGCCAGCGGCGGCATCAGCCTCGCCCGCTTGGGGGCCGATCGCTCGGGCATGGACTTGGCCGTGGACATGGGGCACCGACTCACCGACCTCAAGCCGGGGTTGGTGCCGCTAATCAGCCCGGAAAAATACGTCGCCCGCATGCAGGGGCTTAAGGTTCGGGTCGAGGTGCGCGTTGCGCTCAAAGGAGGGCGCGAGGCCGTTGATACAGACGACTTGCTCTTCACAAAATACGGGGTCTCCGGGTTTGCCATATTAAACCTCAGCGCCCGCTTGGTGCCCGAGTTGGGGTCGCGGCGCACCTTGCTCCGGGTCAATTTCTTCCCCGGCCGTAGCCCGGAAGCGATCAGTCAATTGCTCAAGGAGCGTTGGCAGCGCCATCCCCATCGCTCGCTCGAGCTGAGTTTCGCCGGCCTGCTTTCCAGCAAATTGGTGCGGCCCCTCTTGGACCATCTGGGGTTTGACGCGGCGCAGCGGGTCGATCAGCTCGGCAAGGGCGTGCGCTGGCAGCTTGCCCAGCGCCTGACGAATTGGCCGATCGCGGTCAGCGGCCCGAGGCCCTTTGACTACGCCGAAGTGACGATCGGGGGCGTGAGCACTGAGGACATCAATCCCGATACGCTCGAATCCTTTTTGGTGCCCGGCCTGTACTTTGCCGGCGAGATGATTGACGTTCACGCCGACTTGGGAGGATTTAACTTTCAATGGGCTTGGGCTAGCGGCGTTCTCGCTGGTCGCCGGTTGGGATCGTGAGCACTGGCGCGATTTGCCGGTAGGCGTAGATTGAGATAGATGCGAGAAGATGAGACAGGCCGGGTGGCCGGCATCATTTTGGCGGCGGGCATGTCCACCCGAATGGGCGCGCTCAAGCAGCTATTACCCTTAGGGGGCCGGACAGCCATCGAATGGAGTGCCGAGGTCGTGGGTCGCCGGTTGGATGAGGTGGTGGTGGTGCTTGGTCATCGCGCCGAGGAGATTGCCCCGGTATTGGCCGCTTATCCAGTCCGTTGGGTCGTCAATGCCGACTATCAAACGGGCATGCTCTCTTCGGTGCAGTGCGGGGTGCGGGCCGTGGATAAAGCAGCCGATTACTTGATTTGCCTAGGGGATCAACCCCGGCTGAGCGGAGCCGTAGTAGAGCAGGTTTTGCAGGCGAGAAACCAGGTCAGTGAGGGCATCATCATACCCACTGCCAGCGACAGAAGGGGTCATCCTGTATTGATCCGCAACGCCTATCGGGCGGAAATTCTGGGATTGCCGCTGGACGTGGGATTGAACGCGGTGACCCGGGGCCATCCCGAGGATACGTGCGAGTTGCCTGTGGCAGAGGCCGCTATCCTGATCGACATGGACACGCCAGCCGACTACCAGCGCGAGCTGGACCACTGGCCAGAGTAAATTATGGACGACATCCTCAGCGAAATTGTCCGGCGCAAGGACCGGGGTGAGCGAATGGCGTTGGCCTCGCTGGTGTGGAGTACCGGCTCGATTCCCATGAGTGGGCGGGCCAAAATGATCGTTGCAGAAGAAGGGGCCGTCGTCGGCACTATAGGCGGCGGATGCCTCGAAGCCGAGGTCTTGAACGCCGGCCGCACCGCGCTAGAGACCGGAGAAAACCAACTCCTGCGCTACACCATGACGGAAAAACAAGCCGGGGAGAGTGGCTTAAATTGCGGCGGCAGCGTGCGGATTTACACCGAAGTCATCCAGCCGGACGGAGCTACCGACTTCTATGACCAAGTGCTAGCGGCGCGTCAGGCGCGCAGCGGTTGCGCACTGGCGACCCTGCTCAAACGCCGTTTTGACTCCGCTGGGGAGGGGCGGCTGTGGCTAGGGGCCGACGGCAGCACCTGCGGCTCGCTGGGCACGCCCGCAGCCGATCGCCAGGTGGAGGAGCACTTGCCCGAAGTGCTCGGGCGCGAGCGCGGCCTAGTCTGCGCGCTGGACCCGAGCGCCGAGCTGGGAGAGGCCGCGGAAGTATTTATCGAGCCGTTCTTGCCCGAACCCGTGCTCTACGTCTTCGGTGGGGGCCACGTAGGCGGGCAGATTTGCGCGCTGGCCAAAAACGTGGGCTTCCGCGTCGTCCTCATTGAAGACCGCCCAGCGTTTGCCAATCCCGAGCGACATCCGCAGGCCGACGAGTGCTTAGTCGCCGGCATGGAGGAGGTGTTCGCCCATTTGCCCATCGACGACCAGTCCTACATCGTCGCGGCCACTCGCGGCCACCAGCACGACGAAATCGTCGTCGAAGCGGCGATCAAGACGCCGGCGCGCTACATTGGGATGCTGGGCAGCGAGCGTAAGAAACTCATTTTGTGGCAGCGGATCGCCGAGCGCGGCGGAAACCCGCAGCGCTTGGCCGCCGTCTTTGCGCCGATTGGAGCCAACATAGGGGCGGATACCCCGGCCGAGATCGCGGTCAGCGTCGTCGCCGAGTTGATCGAGCACCGGCGCGGAACGCCCAAAGTGTGGAAGACGAAGAGAAAAACCCATGGGGGATGAATTGCGCTACGGGGTGGCCGCCTGTCAGGTCTCCCAACCCAATCCCACCAACCGCTCTGAAATGGCCCGCAACACCGCGCACATGGTCGAAATGGTCGATATGGCCGTTGAAGGCTACGGGCCGTTTATGGACGTCAAGCTCTTGGCCTTTCCCGAATTTGGCCACGCCGCGCCGATCTATCCCACCGCCAAGAGCTTGCTGGCCAAATTGACCGTTCCCGTTCCCAACGAGCACACGGCCCGCTTGGCGGAAAAGGCCCGCGAATTAGGCGTGTACATCCAAACGGCCACTTTTATCGAAGAGGATCCCCAATGGCCGGGCAAGGTGTTCAACACAACCTGCCTGCTCGGGCCGGAAGGGCTGTGGTACAAGTACCGCAAGGTCAACCCTTGGATTCCTTGGGAAGTCCACACCAGCCCCCACGACTTGGCCGACTACGAAGAAGAACTGTTCCCGGTGGCCCAGACGCCCATCGGCTGCATTGGCGCGGCGATTTGCTACGACTGGCTCTTTCCCGAGCCGCTGCGCCAGCTCGCGGCCCACGGCGCTGAAATCCTCGTCCGCGTCTCGGCCTATATGGACCCTTGGGGTGCGACGCCGCCGATGGATTGGTGGACGACGGTCAATCGCTGTCGTGCCCTGGAAAATACGGCGTATGTGCTCGCCGCCAACCAAGGGGCCGAGTTGAGTCACTATCCTCCTTTTTCTTGGCCGGGCGGCTCGATGGTCGTCGATTTCGACGGCCGCATCCTCGCCCAAGCCGATCCGGGGCCAGGGGAAAAAATCGTCGTATCCGAGGTCGATATCGGTGCCTTGCGGCACGTTCGCAAGCGGCGCAACGGCCACCACACCTTGGCCCACCTGCGCAGCGAGGCGTACCCCCTGTACAGACAGCCTTATTATCCACAAGGCACTTTCTCCGCCGAGGACAATCACACCGTCGCCATGAACGAAGAGCGCATCGCCGAGGTTAAGCAGCGGATAGACCGACAGCAGTGAAGCGCTACGGCGAGCGGCAGATTCGCCGCACCCTGAGCAAGTACGACACTCTGCAGGTGCGTCGCTCCTTAGCAGCGGGCTACGATCTGCAGATGACAGAAGTCGGCGATGTAAATGTCCTGTTGGACAGCATGATCGAGCGCGAAGGGCGGTTCCAGGGGGTGGACCGCTTTCCCTATTGGGCTGAGCTGTGGCCGACTGCGTTGGCCATGGCCCAGTGGTTTTGCCGCGCCGAGGAGCCGATTCCCAAAGGTTGGACCTGCGAACTCGGCTGCGGTTTGGGGCTGGTAGGCATTGCCTTAGCCAGGCTCGGTTGGCGCGTCGAAGCGACCGATTTCGTCGAGGATGCGCTGATTTTCGCCGCCCACAATGCCCGGCTCAACCGGGTCCAGCACAACCACCGGGTCGCCTATTTGGACTGGCGAAATCCCGTGGGGGGGCCGTACGAGTGCTTGGTGGGGTCGGACATCATCTACGAAAAGAAGAACCACCGCTATCTCGAGCGCATCCTGCGCAAGCTGCTGCTGCCCGGCGGTCGATTTTACCTCGGAGATCCGCAGCGCAAGGATGCCGGCGACTTCGTCTCCCGGCTCGTCGCCCAAGGCTATAGTCAGCGGCGGGAAACGCGAGTCGAGACGTGGAATTCAGTCGAGTACCAAGTCGCCATCTACGTCTTCACCAAGCCTCAAGCCGCGAGCAGGGCGCTTCGGAAGTAGGCCGTCAACTGCACGCTCACGGCTGGATGGGTTGGACCAATCGGCCTTGCTCATCGGTGACATAGATCGGCCCATTGTGTATTTGGCAGTTCCCTCTTGGGCGGCTTGGGTCGGCCGCGAGCTTTGCGCTGCCTAGAGGGGGTAATTGATACGCATCTGCTTGGCTTACATCGACTTGGTAGCCTATATCGGCGAGGGCTTGGATCGTGATCGCACTGAGTGATTTCGCATAGGGCCATACCCAAGTGGGAGTCATCAGTTCGTGGCCGAACACCGACTGTCTCCAGTGTGAATCGTCGCCGCCATTTTCTAAGGGGACCTTCGCTCCTTGGTATGGTCCACCGCCCGCGTTATTGAATGCCTGAATCGCCTGCCAACCGGAAAAGTGCGTGTCGGCAGAAGGGTTGGCGTGGGACGGATTTTGGAATACGTCGAAGTCGAATGCGTCCCAAAACCACGGTGAGAACCCTAGGGCGTGTCCTAACTCGTGGAGAAAGACCTTCAGCTGAAAGCCTTCATCTTCCAGAAGCTGAAGGCTATTCCTATCAATCACTATCCCTCCTGCGATCGGCAGGCCGTTTTCCCACCGTACCAAAAGTGGCCCACCCGCCGCAAGGTAGTTGTCATCGAGCTCTTGAGCCTTCACGAAGACCCGTAGGTCGTCCACGGTGTCGTTGACGCGGATCCAAGCCCCTAACTCCGTATTCCAGTGGTTATGCGGGTTGTCGCTATAGTTTATATCTTTGAGGCCGGCTGTAATAATCGACTCCCAGCGCCGGGCCGCCTGCTGGAACAGTGCTTTTTGAGAGGCTGTGAAGTCTTGCTCGTCCAAGAAGACGAGTTCAATGTTGAACGAGTCGTCTTCTTGGCAGAAGGATAGGCCCAGTAGGCCTAGGTCATTGAACCATATCTCCCGCAGGCTATCGGGTATGCAGCCGCTCAACCGATTCCTCCAGAGCGACAGAGCCTCTAGATATTTGAGGTTGGCCAACTGAGGAGGTATTGATCCACTCAACTGATTGTACGATAAGGACAGGTGTTCAAGGTTAGAAAGGTTGGCTAACTGAGGAGGTATTGATCCACTCAACTGATTGTACGATAGGCGCAGAGTAACGACGTGTCCTTGATCATTCGTCTGGACACCATACCATTTGCCAAGGGGTTCATCGGAAAGCCAATTGTCCTTTCTACGCCAGTTGTCTCCGCCCGTCTCATGGTAGAACGCGACCAGCGTAGCGCGGTCTTCAGCAGCGGTCGCGGCTTTGGGCGCAGGCGCAGCGGGGCTAGGCTGGTGCGAGGAAACGTCTGCTACGCTGCCTTCAGGAGGTGCAAGGAGTGGCTCTTTCGAGCAGGAGAGGACGAAAAGAGCGATGAAGACGAAACAGGAGACGAGACAGGCCATGACGCATCTCTGGTTGTAACTTCCCGTCGGACCTCAAGCCGCCAGCAGCGCGCTTAGGTGAGCGGCCACGGAAGCCGCAGTCGCCTCTAAGTCGTATCCGCCCTCTAGCAGGGAGACGAGGTGGCCCTCGCAGTGGCGGGTGGCTAATTGGAGCACCAACTCGGTTAGCTTGCCATAGCACTCTGCGCTGAGCAGGATCTGCCCTAGGGGATCGCTGCGATGGGCGTCAAAACCAGCCGACAGGAGGATGAAGTCGGGTTGGAACCGGTCTATGGCAGGGACGATGGTGTCTGTGAAATGGCGGAGGTAATCGGCATCGGTGCTGCCGGCCGGGACCGGGATATTCAAGGTTTGGCCACGGCCCGCTCCCAGCCCGCGCTCGTCGGCCGCACCGGTGCCTGGATAGAGGGGAGATTGGTGGATGCTGCAAAAAAAAACCGAGCCGTCTTCCTCAAAGATGTGCTGCGTGCCATTGCCGTGATGGACGTCCCAGTCGATGATCGCCACTTTGTCGCAGTCACATTCGGCCCGCAAGTAGTGAGCGGCCACCGCCGCGTTGTTGAAGAAGCAAAAGCCCATGATTTCCTCGACTTCGGCGTGATGGCCCGGGGGTCGCATGCAGCAGAAGGCATGGTCGGCGCGGCCGGCGAGTAGGGCGTCGATGGCGGTTAAAGGGGCTCCGGCCGCTAGCAGGGCGACGCGGTGCGTGCTTGAAGAGGCTGCGGTGTCTTGGCATACATAGATGGGTCGCTCGACTTGTGCGAGGGCCGCTACTTGGTCCAAGTGGGCCGGCGAGTGTGCTCTGAGCAGGGCGCGACGCGGTGCTAACTGCGGCTGCAAGTGCAAAACCTCGTCCCAAAGCGAGCGATCTTTTAGGTGTTGGACGATGAACTCCAACCGCGCGCGGCGCTCTGGATGTCCCTCGCCTGTGTCGTGCAACAAGGCGTCTGGGTGGTAGATCAAGGCTGTTCTAGCCACAGCTTACCACTTCTCCTGCGCTTATGGATGCAATGGCGCGGCGTCCGAGGATGCGGATGTCCTCGGCGATTGCCGCATCGCCCAAGGCCGCGTGGTCGCACCAGCGCAATTGCGTGGCCTCGCGGGGATTGATGCGGGCCTGCCCGCTTACTACGCGGCTGAAGTAAATCAGGTCTATGTGCTGATGGCCTGGTTCGATATCCTCTAGGAGGATACACGCGGGACGGTGCAGGACGGCGACCCGCCCCCACTGCTCTTGGCGGCCCAATAACTCGACGGTCAGTCCGGTTTCTTCGCGCACTTCGCGGAGGGCGGCTTCTTCGGGCAGTTCGCCCGGGTCGATGTGGCCGCCCGGGGGCAGCCAAGCCTGCATTTTCTTGTGCCACAGCAAGAGGGTGGCTCCCTCGTGGACGACAAAGGTCGTCGCCGTAAAGTCGCGGGTAATTGCTGCCAAGATCCGCTCGTTGTACATGTGATGAGGAGAAAGCAACGGAGTTCCTAGCGCGTCGGAGAGTCAATATAGCCGGTCGCTTGGTGGAACGAAAGCCCGCGACAGACGCGCGCTGCATTGACCAACTCTGCTCGCCAATTATTTTACAAGACTTACTTTGCATTCTTTTTAGACTGAGAGTGATATGGCTACTGAGATCGTCATGCCCAAGTTGGGGTTGACCATGGAAAGCGGCGCAATAAGCGCTTGGTTGGTAGCAGAGGGCCAGGAAGTGCAAAAGGGCCAAGCCTTGTTGGAAATCGCCACTGACAAGGTGACGATGGAAGTCGAGGCACAGGCCGATGGAATCCTGCGCAAAATCTTGGTGCCGGTCGGACAGGAAGTACCGGTATCGACGACGATCGGCGTCATCGCCGCCGAGGACGAAGACATCGGCTCGTACGTCGCCGCCGCTCCGAGCGACCCGGCTCCATCGCCTCCAGCTTCTGCTCCTGCCGCTCCTCCGAGCGCCCCGGCTTCGCAAACTCCAACTCCTGTTACTGCTCCGCCACCAACCCCGGCCCCACAGGCTCCAGCTCCCTCCGCTGATTCCGATGGGCGTCGGCCGCATAAGACTTCGCCCAAAGCGCGCAAGATAGCTGCCGAGCACGGCCTTGATCTGGTCGGCATCAACGGCAGTGGCCCCGGTGGCCGGATCGTCAGCGCTGACGTGCTGGCCTTGGTCGAGCAAGCTCGCCTCGCCCCGGCTCCGGCTCCAGCCCCGGTCGCCGAAGGGTTGATTGAGCTGAGCCGGGCCGAGCAAGTGGCCGCCGAGCGGCTGACGGCCAGCTACCAACAGATCCCCCACATCCACCTTAGTATGGACGTATCGGCCGTGTGGTTGCAGCAATTCCGCACCGGCTACCAGCTAGAGGGCAAAAAAATCTCCTTCAACGATCTGATCGTCAAAGCCACGGCTCGCACCTTAAGCGAATTCCCTCGCGTCAACAGCTTGGAAGAGGATGGTCATTTCCGCTATGCCTCCCAAGTCAACGTCGGCGTTGCCGTAGCGGCTGAGCAGGGTTTGGTGGTTCCGGTCATTCGCGACGCGGCCGAAAAGACAGTCGAGGAAATCGCCTTAGAAGGGACGCGGCTGATTGACGCGGCGCGCCACGGCCAGTTGCGCCCCGACGACATGATGGGCGGCACCTTTACCATCTCGAATTTGGGGATGTTCGGCATCTCCCGATTTACCGCGATCATCAATCCTCCTCAAGTGGCGATCTTGGCCGTTGGGGCCATAGAAAACCGGGTGGTAGCTTCGGGGGCAGACGCATTTGCCGTGCGCCCGCAGCTAACCTTGACGCTGGCCGCTGATCACCGCGTCGTCGATGGCGCCCTGGGTGCCCGATTCCTCGCGCGGCTCAAGGAGGTCCTGGAAACGCCCGGCTTGCTCGGCTAGCAGCCCCTCACCTTGACCGCATCTAGGCCGCCGGTTATCTTCAAAACCGCAAAAATGTGCCCCTTTTACCCTTATTCATTAGGGGTGGAAGAGCGCGTCCTAGCATCGGAAAATAACGCATGAAATTCGAGAAAAAGACCCAGCTTTCCATTGCGTACGCCGTCCTTACGCTGCTCCTGCTCCTGAGCCTGCAAAACTATTTCGCCAACCAAGTTGAAACCCTCCCGTACAGCCAGTTCCGGGAGTGGATCAAAAGCGGACAGGTCACTGAGTGTACCTTTAGCGGCGAATTCATCCACGGCCGCGCCAATGTCGATGGCCAAGAGATTAGCTTCCGCACCGCTACCATAGACGATCCCGAACTCATCGGCCTGCTCGAAGAACACCAAGTCGAGTTTACCCGCCAGCCCAGCAACAATTGGTTCACGCAGCTTTTGTCGTGGATTCTGCCGGCGCTGATCTTCGTGGGGATCTGGCTGTTTATCGTCCGTCGCATGAGCGGAGGGGCCGGTGGTTTGATGTCGATCGGCAAGAGCAAGGCCAAGGTGTACATGGAGAAAGGGACGGGCATTACCTTCGACGACGTGGCGGGCATTGACGAAGCCAAAGAAGAGCTGCTGGAGATCGTCGAGTTTTTGCGCACCCCCGAGCGATTTCAGGCCCTCGGCGGCCGAATTCCGCGCGGGGTCTTACTTGTGGGTTCTCCGGGCACAGGTAAGACGCTGTTGGCCAAGGCCGTCGCCGGCGAAGCGAGCGTGCCCTTTTTCTCTCTCAGCGGCTCCGATTTTGTCGAGATGTTCGTCGGGGTAGGGGCCGCGCGCGTGCGCGACCTTTTTGATCAGGCCAAAAAACACGCTCCGGCCATTATCTTCATCGACGAGCTCGACGCCTTGGGCAAGGCCCGGGGGGCCGGCTCTTTTGGCGGGCACGACGAGCGCGAGCAGACGCTCAACCAGCTCCTCGCTGAGCTCGATGGCTTCGACACCAACGCCGGCGTGATCCTCATGGGGGCGACCAACCGGCCGGAAATTCTCGACCCAGCCTTGCTGCGCCCCGGCCGTTTCGACCGCACTGTGGCCGTGGATCGGCCCGATGTCAAGGGGCGCACCGCCATCCTCCAGATCCACGCCAAGGAAGTCAAGCTGGCCCCGGACGTAGATCTGCACAAACTGGCCGTGCGCACTCCGGGTTTTGCCGGCGCGGACTTGGCCAATATCGTCAATGAAGCGGCCCTCTTGGCGGCGCGGAGAGATAAAAATTCCATCACCATGTCCGAGCTGGAAGAGGCGATCGAGCGCTCGGTGGCCGGGCTAGAGCGCAAAAGCCGCGTGCTCAACGAGAAGGAGCGCCGGATCGTCGCGTACCACGAGGCTGGTCACGCCATAGTCGGCGAGGTTTTGCCCGAGGCCAATCCGGTGCAGAAGATCTCCATCGTATCGCGGGGCATCGCCGCCTTGGGCTACACGCTGAATATGCCGCTGGAGGACCGCTATCTAATGACCAAGGAGGAGCTGCAGGATTCCTTGGCCGCGATTTTGGGCGGCCGAGCGGCCGAGGAGATCGTCTTTAGCGAAATATCCACCGGCGCGGCCAACGACTTGCAGCAGGCCACGCAAATGGCCGAGCGGATGGTCAAAGAGTTCGGCATGAGCCAGCGGATTGGCTTGGTGGCCCACCGAACGGACCGCTCGCAACAATTGCTGGGTATGCCCCCGGCCGACCGCGCGTACAGCGATGAAACAGCCAAGCTCATCGACGAAGAAATCAAGGCCATCATCGGCGCGGGGTACGTGCGAGCCAAGGCCCTGCTCACCCAGCATCGGCAAGCGCTGGAAGATGTCGTCGAGATACTCTTCGAGAACGAGGTTATGGATGGCGACCAACTGCGCAACTTGCTTGCAGAGCATGAGATAGAGCTTCCACCTAGGCCCAAGCAAGAGGCGTCGCCCGGCAGCCACGCCGCCGAGCCGCAGGCCAACGGCAATGCCCCGCGGTCGGAAGAGCGCGAGACCCCCTAGCCCACGGCGGCGATGACTTCCAACTCGACGGCTGCTCCCAGCGGCAAGCTGGCGACGCCGACGGCCAAGCGCGCGTGTATCCCCTTATCTCCGAGGACTGCGGCCAGCAGATCGGAAGCGCCATTGACCACGTTGGCGTGGGCCGAAAAACCGGGTGCCGCAGCTACATATCCTCCCAAGCGGACAATGGAGACCGCGTCGAGGTCGCCGGTTTCGGCTTTGAGCACGCTCAGGGCGTTGAGGGCGCACAACTTGGCGGCGGCATATCCCGCTTCGACATCCAAATCCTCGCCCACGGTTCCCGCGTATTGAATCCGACCGTCTAGTAGGGGCAACTGACCTGAGACGAAGATCAAAGGGCCGCTTTGCACGGCGCGGGTATAGCTGCCGGCTGGTTGAGGCGGAGGGGGCAGTTGTAGGTTTAGGTCTCTTAGTTTTTCCTCCACAGACATGTTGAATCTCCCATGGCTTAGGGCTGGTTGGCGCGAGTAATATAGGGCACCTAATGCCTCCAGCAAGAGAGCGATGCACAGCGTGAGATCCGTCAGAGGAAGCGTCCTCGAACCCTTGGCCAATGGCGATTTCGTGCGCCTGTGGTTGGCCAACGGCCTTTGGTGGCAGGCCATGTGGATGGAGATGCTGGCGCTGGGGTGGTTGGCCCTGGAGCTGACTAACTCCCCGTGGTGGGTCCAGGTCATCGGCTTCTACCGAGCCATCCCCCTGCTGATTATGGGTTTGTTCGGCGCGGTGATTACCGATCGCTTTAAGCGGCGCTACATCGTTTGGACCCTGCAGTTGGTCAATGTGCTGGGGACGGGGCTTTTGGCGCTCTTGCTCTTTTGGGGGCGGCTCGAGCTGTGGCATTTGTCGGTGGTGTCGCTGGCATTGGGGGCCTCTTGGGCGTTGGATTGGCCGACCCGGCGCAGCATGGTGCCCGATCTAGTTGGCAAGGCCCGCACGGTCGATGCCATGGTGCTGGAGAACGTCATCCAGGGGTTTACGCGCATTGCTGGCCCCTTAGCGGCGGGCTATGTCACAGCGGCCTATGGCAGCTTGGGTGCCCTGCTGGTGTTGGTCGGGCTGGGTACCCTGGCGCTGTTTTTGTTGGCGGGCCTCAAGACAGACTCCAAAGCGCCTAGTGCGGGTGCGTGGGCGGCGGGGTGGGCCGGGCGACAGGGGTGGGCCAGTATGCGGGCCTCTGCTCCGATATTCGGCGTCTTTCTCATCACGATTTTTATGAACGTCTGGGCTTTTCCCTACATGAATTTGCTGCCGGTTTTCGCGCGCGACGTATTCGGCCGCGGCCCGGAGGCCATGGGGTGGTTGGGCGCGGCTAGTGGGAGCGGGGCGATTGTGGGCTTGGCCGCGGTCCAGCTGAGCCGCAGCAAGCTGAGCAACGAATGGCTCTTTGTCGCTGGCTCGTTGCTTTCGTGCATGGGAATCTCCGCCTTTGCCTTGAGCGGGACCTTTGGTCTAGCCTTGCTGATGCTGTTTTGCTCTGGGTTGGGGCAGGCGGGCTTTAGCATTATGCAGAGCAGCATCATCTTGGTCGAATCCTCGGACGAGATGCGGAGCCGTGCGATGAGCACCTTGGTCGTGGCCATTGGCGTCGGCCCCTTTGGCCGCCTGCAGAGCGGGGCGTTGGCCGAGGCTTGGGGAGCACAAGGAGCCGTGGGCGTCATGGCGCTGCTGGCGGGGTTGGGGACTGTGGGAACGGCGGTTTTGGTGCGGGGGTTTCTAGGTAAGAGATAGGCTTGGACGGATTCCCAATTGCACGGCTCGTCCAGCCTATCTACTTTGCAAATGCGTTGATCCTACCTAATTAAAGGAGAATACTCCATGTCTCAGTCTTTGTTTAGCGACGCCAGCCAACGGCTCGACGAAGCCCTCGAGTACGCGTCCATTTCCGAGGATGCCATCGAGCGGCTCAAGTTGCCCAAGTCGAGTTTGAAAGTTTCCATCCCAGTGCGCATGGACAATGGCGAGTTGCGCATTTTTCCGGGCTACCGGGTGCGCTACGACGACACCCGAGGCCCCACCAAAGGCGGTATTCGCTACCACCAAGACGTGTCCAGCGACGAGGTCCAATCCCTGGCCTTTTGGATGACCTTCAAATGCGCGGTGGCCAATTTGCCCTTCGGCGGCGGCAAAGGCGGCATCACGGTCAATCCCAAGGAACTGTCCTATTTTGAACTAGAACGACTCAGCCGGGGCTATATCGACGCCGTGGCCGACTTCATTGGCCCAGACATCGACATTCCAGCGCCGGATGTCTATACCAATCAGATGATCATGGGCTGGATGGTGGATGAGTACAGCATTATCAAGCGGCAGATCACGCCTGCGGTCATCACCGGCAAGCCGTTGACCATGGGAGGCAGTCTAGGGCGCGATACGGCGACCGCGATGGGAGCCTTTTTCACCATCGAGGCGACTTGGCCCAAGCTCGGCTTAAGCGGCTCGCCTGCCACCACGACCGTGGCCGTGCAAGGCTTTGGCAATGCCGGAGCCATCATCGCCGAACTGCTCTTCAATGCTGGTTACAAGGTCGTGGCCGTAAGCGACTCCAAGGGAGGGATTTATCGGCGTGAAGGACTCGACATTCCCAGCGTGCGCCAATTCAAGGATTCGACCCGCACCCTCAAGGCGGTGTACTGCGAGGATACGGTATGCAACATCGTCGAGCACGAGACCATCACCAACGAGGAATTGCTCGCCCTCGACGTCGATATCCTAGCCCCGGCGGCCTTGGAAAATCAGATCACGGAGGCCAATGCTGGCGAGATTAAGGCCAAGGCGGTGTACGAACTGGCCAACGGCCCCACCACGCCGGGTGCCGACGAGATCCTGCGCCAGCGGGACGTGGTCGTATTCCCCGACATCTTGGTTAACGCCGGCGGCGTGACCGTGAGCTATTTCGAATGGGTACAGAATCGCCAGGGTCTGTATTGGACCTTAGAGGAAGTCAACCAGCGGCTCAAGGAGATGATGGTCGAGGAGACCGAGCGCATTTGGGCCATTGCCCAAGAGCAGAATATCTCGCCGCGCACTGCGGCGTATGTCCACGCCTTGAACCGGATCGGCGACGCCGTCCAAGCCAAGGGCACCAAAGCTTACTTCACCGATGGGCAATGACGACACTCCCTGGCCCGCTCCCGAGTGCAATGCTGAGGACCACCTGTGCAATCCATGACCATGGTCTTCGCTGCGCTCAAAAGCGCCCAAGAGGGGCGGGCCCTTCATCTTGGTGCCACCCCTTTCAGCACAGGTGTTCCCCATGCCCCCAGCTCTCTCCCCCGACGCCCTGGATCACGCGGCCCTGGCACGAATTCATCCTCTGCACCCGCATCTACGGTGCCTTCTGCCGCCGGCACTTTGGCCGCATGATCCACCACCAACCCGGGGGCATGGAGGACGAAAACAACAGCCAATTCGACCAGACCCTGGCCCTGTACCAGCGCTACTTTGGCCCGCCTCCTGCGGCCTATTGGCTGCCCGGAGCCGACTGCGGGGCCTGCCGCAGCGCCAATTCCTAGACCCGCCCACCGAGGAGGATTCCCATGTACTTCAACGGCCAACATCACCGTCAACGGCACGGCCAACGACTTTGCCCAACAGCCCGGGGAAAGCGCTAACAGTTTGCGCCAGCGCATGGAACTCGTCTTCCAAGCCCAGGACGCGTACGAACAATTCCAGCGCCGGAACCAACGAATAGCCGACTACAAGCCCCTGCCATCCGATTCAAGGAGGTACCCGTGTTCAACGCCCGTTCCACCCTTCGAGGCCCGACGCGGGTCGGCCGTGGCCATCGCGCCTGTGGCGCTGGTGCGGCCCGAGGCTACCCCCTTGGGGGTGGCTCCGGCTACGCCGAGATCGTCAAGCTCTCCGGCTCGCCGGTGTGCCACCTCGACGAGTTGATCGAGGCCCTAGCCGGAGCCCGCGCCGGCGACACTGTGTACGTCGCCGGCGACGCCGTCATCGAGTGCACGGAACGGGTCTACGTCGAGGAGCTGGTCCTCGAGCTGCCCGGCGGTGTGACCCTGGCCAGTGATCGCGGCGTCAAGGGGGCGACCGGCGGGTTGATCCGCTCCGACACCTTCGCCACGAACCCTCTCATCCGGGTCACGGGCCCGGACGCGCGTCTCACCGGCATCCGCCTGCAGGGACCGAACCCCCGCCAGTGCTTGGAGCACCACTCCCGTTCCTTCCGCGAAGGCCACGGCGGACACCGCTACTACTACCGATTTCCCACGTCCGCCGGCATCGAGGCGAGACACCCGCGGCTGCGCGTCGACAACTGCGAGCTGGCCGGCTGGAGCCTCGGTGCCGTGCACCTAGTGGACGGCAACGGGCACCTCGTGCAGCACTGCTTCATCCATCACAACCAGTACCAGGGGCTCGGGTACGGCGTCTGCCTCGACGAGGCCGAAACGCTGATCGAGGGCAACCTGTTCGACGCCAACCGCCACTCCATTGCCGGCTCCGGGCGCAGAGGCTCGGGGTACGAGGCGCGCAACAACGTCGAGATGGGACGCAGCCTGAGCCACTGCTTCGACATGCACGGCGGCCGCGACCGCAAGGACGGCACGAATGTGGCGGGCGGCTGGATGCACGTGCACCACAACACCTTCCGCGTTCCCGGTCGGCGCGCTGTGGTCATCCGTGGCACGCCTGAGGACCAGGCCGTGATCGAGCACAACTGGTTCTACCACCGAACCGAGCGCGGCGCCATCGGCTGTGAGGAGCGCGTCACAGTGCGCGACAATGCCTGGGGCTGGACGGACCCAGTGCTGCGCTGAGCCATCCTGCTCCTCGAAAACGAGCAGCGAACACGTGCAGCTCACAGATGGTCTTCCCTTTTCAGGGTCTCGGGCACCCCCAGCCACAAAGTGAGGGCCGCGACTAGGCCAATGCCCGCGGCTGCCAATGGAGTTTCGGTCAGGCCGACCCAATCGGCGATATAGCCCATGGCCAGGGGGCTGCCCGCCCCGCCCAGATCGCCGACAAAGCGCCACAGCCCCAAAAACACCCCCCGCCCGTCGTCCGGGGCCAGGTCCGCGCCCAGAGTCATCATGGTCCCCGACCCTATGCCGTTGCCCAGGCCCACTACCACCAGGGCCAGGAGCAGGCCCGAAAAATCCTGCGCTAGGGGAATGGCGGCCATGCCCGTGCTCTGGACGAAAAAACTGGGCACCGAGGCGTACTTGCGCCCCCAGTGGTCCATGATCATGCCCGCCGGATAGAACATGAGCATGTCCACGGCCGCGGCAATAGATATGATCACCCCCACCTCCTCGATCCCTAGACCGAGGACATCGGCAGCGTAGAGCGGCGCGATGACCATGCGGGCCGTGCGCACCATTTGGGCGCACAATTGGGCCGAGCCGGCAGTGAGCAGGATGCGATAGTGGCCGCGCACAACATCGCCGACCCGTCCTCTGGATCGGTGGTTTTCTCCCGGGGAGATCCCGCGGTCCTCCACCCAGAGCGAGACCGTCAGCAAAGCCACCGTCGCCAACCCCCCGTATAACAGGAAGGCAGCCCGAAAGCCGTACGCCCCGGCCACCAGGCCGCCGAGCAGCGGTCCGGCAAAATAGCCGATGCGTCCTATGCCCCCGAACACGGCAATGGCCCGTCCCCGGAGTGCCGGCCGAATGGCCCCGGCCAGGTACGTATGGCGCGAAATATTCCACAGGGCCGTACCGATCCCCGACACTAGGCGGCAGGCACTCACTTGCCACAGATCAGCGGCCAGCAGCAGGCCGAAAATCCCCGCCATGACGCACCCCACCCCCAATAGCATGGCGCGCTTTTCGCCCACCCGCCGCACCACCACTCCCGCGGGCACATCGCCCAGCAAAGTGCCGATTCCGTCCGCGGCCAGGATCACGCCCACCAGACTGTACGATACCTCGAAAGAGCGGGCGAACAAAGGCAGGACGGGCAATAGTAGGCCCCGGCAGACCGACAGGATCAGGGCCGGCGCGTACACCGACAAAAATAAGTTTACTACCACCTCCTGTTTCCGCTTCGACACTTTGTCAATCCTCTTGGTCGCAGTTCCGGCAGAGCCTGTCCTACAAAGCAGAAGAAGCTGGTAGGATCCTGGTCGCCGTCAACCTGGCCTATACCTCGCAAGATTGCTCCCAGTGTGTGGACATCGACGCCGAAAAACGCTGGCGCAACGAATACATCATTGTCCTTGTACTACAATCTCAGCCAGAATACCGGCAAGAAGCCCAACGTCTGTAGGGTGGGAGTAGTCACGACAAGCTAACTATAGACTTTAGCTACTGCTGAATTGATGCTAGCAGGGACGGCGGCTATATTGCGTGGGGGCAGTGACGCGATTGGCTGGCTTAGGGGTTAAAAGACTGAGCGACTGAGCTATTCTAAACCCTATGTTATACAGAGTTCGCCAATACTTCCTGCTAGTCTTCCTCAGCCTCGCCGATGGCGTCTGGGCGCAAACCGATCCAGTGCATACGCTCAGCGGCTATGTCGAAGATGCCGCCAGCGGCGAGAAGCTGATCGGGGCCGTTTTGTACGAGCCTACTCTGCAAAAGGGTGCCACGACCAACCGCTACGGCTTTTTCAGCCTGACCCTGCCGGCGGGGCCGCTGAAGGTGGTCGTCTTCCACATCGGCTATCAAAGCGACACCCTCGCAACTCGGCTCGACCAAGACCTTCAGCTAACCATCGCCCTCCAGCCCACTCCCCTAGAAATGGGTGCCGTGCAAGTGGAGGCCGAGCGGCTCGATCCCATCCAAGAACAGAGCCAGATGAGCGTGGTGCAGGTGCCGATCCAGCAAATCAAAAATGCGCCCGTCCTCATGGGCGAAGTCGATGTACTCAAGACCCTGCAACTTTTGCCCGGAGTCCAGTCCGGGGCCGAGGGCATGAGTGGCCTGTACGTGCGCGGTGGCAGCCCCGATCAGAACTTGCTCCTGCTCGACGGTGCCCCGGTTTACAACGCCTCGCATCTGTTCGGCTTCTTCTCGGTCTTCAATGCCAACGCCATCAAGAACGTGCAACTGACCAAAGCCGGATTCCCAGCGCGCTACGGCGGCCGCCTCTCGTCGGTGCTGGAAGTCGATATGAAAGACGGCAATATGAAGACCTTTGAAGGCGAAGGCTCGGTCGGCTTGATCGCTTCCCAGCTAACCTTGCAAGGGCCGCTGCGCAAAGACCGGACCTCGTTCATTGTCTCGGCCCGGCGCACCTACATCGACCTGCTGATTCGCCCCTTTCTCCCCAGCAACAACAAAGGCGGCTACCACTTCTACGATCTCAATGCCAAACTCAACCATATCTTCTCGCCTAACAGCCGGGTTTTCCTAAACGTGTACGGGGGCGATGACCGCTTCTGGAGTGACATAGAGGAGGAGGACACGGGGGACAACTACCGCGAGAAAGATGCCATCGCGGCGAATTTCGGCTGGGGCAATATAACCTCCACTCTGCGCTGGAACTACCTGTTCAGCAACCAGCTCTTCGGCAATCTGACCGCGATCTACAGTCGCTACCAACTCTCCACCGCTGTTGACCACCGCTCCACTACCACCCTAGACGGAGAACGGGAGACCGATACCTTGCGGCTGCGCTATCGGTCGGGAATCCGGGACTGGGGCTTAAAGCTGGACTTCGACTACATCCCCAACCCCGCCCACTACATCCGCTTTGGCGGCAGCAGCACCTTGCACACCTACAGCCCCGGAGCGGCGCAGATCAAGGTCAATCCGGCCGACGGTGCCCCCGAGGATACCACCCTTGCCGCCCAGATCACTGATGCGCTGGAGTACAGCCTGTACGGAGAAGACGATGTCCGTCTCACTGACCGCCTGAAGGCCAACGTGGGACTGCACACCTCTGGCTTCCTCGTCAACGACGAGTTCTACACCTCCTTGCAGCCCCGGGTTTCAACGCGCTACCTGCTGCCATCAGACTGGGCGGTGAAAGCCTCTTATGCCCTGATGCGCCAGTACATTCACCTGCTCTCCAACAGCACCGTCGGCTTGCCGACCGACCTGTGGCTGCCGGCTACCGAGCGGGTGCGCCCCCAATGGTCGCGGCAGTTCGGCGTGGGGCTGGCGCGTCAGTTCAAAGACCAGTACGAATTTAGTCTGGAGGGGTACTACAAAACCATGACTAACCTGATCGAGTATCGGGAAGGCGCGAGCTTTCTAGTCGGCTTTGGCGAAAACGAAGACTGGCAAGATAAAGTGGAAATAGGGCGGGGGTGGTCGTACGGCACCGAGCTGTTCGTGCAGAAAAAGCGCGGGCGCACCACCGGCTGGATCGGCTATACCCTTTCCTGGACCAAGCGGCGGTTCGACCGGCTGAATCAGGGGCGCACCTTCCCCTATCGCTACGACCGCCGGCACGACCTCGCTTTGGTCCTCTCATATCAACTGACGCCATCCACCAGTTTCTCTCTCACGTGGGTGTACGGAACCGGCAATGCCGCCACCCTTCCCGTCGCCCGCTACCACGGCTACCGCGGACATTCCGTAGGGGGGCGCGAAATTTGGATACCCGATATCCCGCCTTATGAAACCCAGATCTACGGAGACCGCAACAGCTACCGCATGTCCGCCTTCCACCGCCTCGATCTCGGTTTTAACTTTGGTGACAAACACGGCTTCGGCCTCGGGGTGTACAATGCGTACAATCGCAAGAATCCTTACTTCATCTACTTCGATGACGACTACGACCCCAATACCACCGACATAAAGCGCCGCGCCAAACAGGTGAGTCTTTTCCCGCTTCTTCCTTGGCTCAACTACCGGTTCAAATTTTGACCATGAAAAGCGCACTTGGCTGTATGTCGATCCTCTGCGCATTATCCGCTTGCGAACAGATCATCGAGCCGGACCTGCCCGAGCATACCCCCCGCCTCGTGCTCCAAGCCTTCTTTACTCCCGACAGCACTTGGGCCGCCTTTGTCGGCCGCTCCGCTGGGATTCTGGAGTCCCTGCCGGAACGTGGGCCGGTCGCCGATGCCACGGTGGAGCTGCTGGCGGGAGACCGGGTTATCGACCGGCTGGAGTTTCTCTGGAGGGACAGGGTGTATGCGCTCGAAAAAAACACCCTGCAAGCGGGGGAATCCTACTCTTTGCGGGTATCGGCCCCCGGCTTTGCAACGATCCAGGCCACCGACGCGATTCCCAGACCCGTGCCGACAGCAATTGCGTCGCATCTCACCAATACATCCACCCGCTCTGAATCCGCGATCAAAGGCGATTTATCGATCAAACTCGAAATTCAGGATCCACCCGGCGAGACGAACTACTACCAGATCCGCGCGTTCGCTTTTTTTCGTTCTGAGAGGTACGAAGGATCGTTCTCAACACAAGACCCATCCATCATTGCGGACAACGCCGCTGATGAACCGTTTAACGAAGGTTTCTCCGGGACCGCACCCTTTTTCAAAGACACCCTGTTCGATGGTCAAACCCATGAGATCGAACTGTCCAGCAACTACAATGCACCCGAGCAGACGAGTTTTTACATCCAAGTTTTACACGTGAGCGAGACGTACTACGAGTATCTCAAGAGCGCTAGGCTCCATGAATCCACTCAGAGCAATCCGTTTGCCGAGCCGGTAAGCGTGTACAGCAACGTGGAAAACGGGTACGGGATTTTCGCTGGGTATAGTTCGCAGACCTTTGAACTGGTGCTTGAATGAGCGCGAGGGCGGAGCCGATGCGAGTGGGATCGTACGCCAGCGGTTGGTCTCTGCATCTGCTGGCAAACGACTAATAGACTTTAGCTGCCGCTGAATTGACGCTAGGAAGGACGGCGGCTATATTGCGCGGAGTTCACAAGACACAGGAGACGAAATGCCTACTTCAGCGATTGGCGCCCAGTTGTTTACAGTGCGCGATTATACCAAAACCCCGGATGACATTCGCCAGACCTTCGCCAAGGTGCGAGCACTCGGCTACGAGGCCGTGCAAGCCTCGGCCCTAGGGGCGATCCCGCCGGCCGAACTAGCCGGGATAAGCAAGGCCGAGGGAATACAGATCGCTGCCACGCACACCAGCTACCAGCGCATCTGCGATGAGCCGCAAGCCGTCGTCGAGGAGCATCAGATGTGGGGGTGCCGCCACGTGGCCATTGGCGGCTTGCCCCAGGAATACCGGCACCGCGAGGGCTTTGCCCTCTTTGCAGCAGATGCTTCGGAGGCGGCGCGTCCGCTCATTGACGCGGGCCTGACCTTTAGCTACCACAACCACAGCTTTGAACTGGAGCGCTTCGAGGGGCGCACAGGACTGGACATTCTCCGCGAGGAGAGCGACCCAGCCGTCTTTTCCTTTGAAATAGACACCTATTGGATCCAACACGGCGGTGGCAACCCAGTCTCGTGGTTGGACAAGTTCCGCGACCGCATGCACATCGTCCATCTCAAAGACTTGAGCATGGATGGCTCTAAGCAATGCTTCGCCGAAGTAGGGGAGGGGAACTTGGAATGGGAACCTATTCTCGCGGTCTGTAAAAGAGCACAGATCGAATGGTACTTGATCGAGCAAGACACCTGCCCGGGCGACCCTTTTGACAGCTTGGGTCTGAGCCTGCGCAACCTGCGGGCTATGGGCTTGGACTAGGAGGAAAATCATGCAGGAAATACTCGTTCCTTGGGCCGTTTGGTACGGCAAGGCTCCGTTCAAGATGGAGTTTCCCGATCACTGGGAAGTGGCGGTGCACCACATGCGTGGCGGGCCGGACATCGGCGACGCCGGGATTCGCCGGGCACTGCAAGAGGCCATCGGCGCTCCGCCGTTGCGCGAGTTCGCCCGCGGCCGGTCTTCGGCGGCCATCTTGGTTGACGACCTCTCGCGCCCGACGCCGGCTTTTCGGCTCTTGCCCTATGTCCTCGAGGAACTGGCTGCGGCCGGGATTGGGGCCGATGCCGTAAAGATCATCTGCGCGCTGGCGGCCCACCGCCCGATGACCCGCGACGACTTGGTCAAGAAGGTCGGGTTGGACATCGTCGATACCATGCAGGTGCTCAACCACAATGCCTACGAGAACTTGGAATTTCTCGGCTACTCCAGCCGGGGGGTACCGATTTGGGTCAACCGTGATATGACCTCTTGCGAGGTCCGCATCGCCTTGGGGATGATCACGCCGCGCGGGGGGATGTTCGGCGGCGGGGCCAAATTGCTCATCCCCGGTGCTTGTGGGCAACAGACGATCATGCTCAATCACCGCCACGTACACGAAAATTTTCGCCAACACCTGTCCGAGGTCGCGAAGATGGCTGGGGTCACTTATATCGTCAACCCGCTGCTCAACGAGAACTTGGAGATCTCGGCCTTAGTCGCTGGGGACACGGACGCGGCCTTTGAGCGGGGCTGCGAATTGGGGCGCGAGCAGTACGCAACCCAAGTGCCCGACGCCTTCGACATTGGGGTGTTCAGTGCCTTCCCCAAGGATACGGAACTGTGCCAAGCTGGGTTGGCCATGACGCCGTTGGGCGGCACCAAGAAAAACCCCTTCAACGAAAACGCGACTACCGTCATGTGCTCGGCTAGCCCGGAGGGGCTGGGTTGGCACTCGGTGTTGGGCCCGGGTACCGCGCTGCGGGGAAAGGCCGGGCCGCCCGCCCGGCGCACCATTCTATTTTCGCCTGGGGTCAACAAGTGGGATGCAGCCTCGCTCTTTGGCGAGGGGGTTATTTTTTGCAAAACTTGGGAGGCCGTATTGAGCGAATTGGAAAAATACCATGGGGCTAGCGCGAAAGTATCGGTCTTTCCGGCTGGCGCGCTACAACGGGCCGACGACGCCAGTTATTAAATAGTAGGGGCAACCCTTGTGGTTGCCCTCGGTTTATACGAGGAATCCCAAATTCTAAAGGAGAAAGAATGCCACCGCTAGGGCGTTTTGGTCTAGAGGGCAAAATCGTCATTGTCACGGGGGCCGGCCGGGGGATTGGCCGGACGATTGCTTTAGAATGCGCCCAATCGGGCGCGCGCGTTGCCGTTGGCAGCCGCACTACGGCCGAGTTGGAAACGCTGGCCGCAGAGATTGAGGCTGCGGGAGGGACGTGCTTTTACCACCGGCTCGACGTGACGGACGTAAGCTCCATTGAGCATTTTATGGCCGCGGTCGTAGCCCACTTCGGGCGGATTGACGTGCTGGTCAACAATGCCGGCTACAACAAGGTCGGCAAAATCCTCGACTACGACGAGGAACTCTACGATTTGATCGTCGATGCCAATCTGAAGAATGTGTTTTTCTGTAGCCAGGTCGCCGCGCGGCAGATGATCGCCCAAGGGAAGGGGGGCAATATCGTCAATATCTCGTCCCAAGCTGGCGTGGTCGGCGCGCCGGAGCGTGGCCCGTACTCGGGTGCCAAAGCAGGCGTCAACAACCTGACGCGAACTATGGCCGCGGAATGGGCCGAGTACCAGATACGGGTCAACGCAGTCGCGCCGACCGTGACTCGCTCGCCGCTGGCCGAAACCGCGATGCGGGAAAGCCAGGCCTTCGCCGATGCGGTGAAGACCAAAAATTTGCTGCGTGGTGCCTTGGCCGAGCCGGAGGAAATGTCGGCACCGGTGATCTTTTTGGCGTCGGATGCCGCGTCGATGATCACCGGTCACACGCTCGTGGTAGATGGGGGATGGACCATCATCTAGTGATCGCGTTGCTTAGATGATGCAGACATCAGTCGCCGTTTTGGTCGGGCTGGCGTTGTCGGCCCCTGCTGTCGCCGAGCCATTGGTGGAGGGACGGGTGCGTCTTTCTGCAGGCCAAGCGGCGGCAGCGGCGCAGGTGCTGTTGTTCGATCTGACGGATTTGCAGCGCGGGCCGGTGGCGCGGGCGACGACCGATGCGGCGGGCTATTTCGCGCTGGCGCCGTTGGGTGGCCCTGCGCGGCCGCAGGGGTTTGCGCTGGGGCAGAATTATCCGAATCCGTTCAATCCTTCGACGATTATTCCGTATCAATTGCCGACTGCCGCGCAGGTGCGGCTGGAGGTGTTCAATGTACTGGGGCAGCGGGTTGCGACGCTGGTGGATGAGGAGCGGCCGGCGGGTTTTCACGCGGCGGTTTGGGACGCGACAAATGCGGCCGGGCAGGCGGTGGCCGCCGGGGTGTATATGTACCGGCTGACAGCGGGTGGGGAGCGGCATACGCGGCGGATGGTGCTCATTGATGGACAGGCCGGGGTGGTGGCCGGCGCGGCTCCAGCGGCGACGTTCTCAACCGAAGCAGCGGACCGGAAGTATGGTCTCGCCGTTGTGGGTGCGGGACTGGCGACCTACGTGGATGCGGATTTTCGCGTAGGGATGGCACCGGTAGACATTGTGGTGGAAACGCTGGCTAGTGCGCTGCGGGCGAAGGTGCTGACCGGCGGCATTTTGGGCGATGTCAATGCCGACGGCCAAGTTGATCTGGCCGACGCGCTGGCGGTGGCATTGTACATTATTGATCCGTCTATAACGCCGCCGAATAACGGCGATATCAGTCTCGGCGATGTCAATGCCGACGGCCAGCTTACGACCGCCGACGTGCTGCTGATTGCGGCCTATAGTGCCAATCCGTCCGATCCGTCGCTGCCGATGGGGATTGGGCAGGCGGTTGGTGGCGGAAACTTGGTAGCCGGGGCCCTACGCCGATTGACCGACCATTCGGCATGGGACTTTTCTCCCTCTTGGTCGCCCGATGGTCGCCACATCGCCTTCATGTCCCGCCGCGACGATAACTTCGATATTTACGTGATGGGTTCCGATGGCAGCAACCCGACCCGCTTGACCGACGACCCGGCCGACGACTTTTCTCCCTCTTGGTCGCCCGATGGCCGCTACATCGTTTTTTATTCCGAGCGCGACGGCAATGGGGAGATTTACGTGATGGGTTCCGATGGCAGCAACCCGACCCGCTTGACCGACGACCCGGCCGACGACTTTTCTCCCTCTTGGTCGCCCGATGGCCGCCACATCGCCTTCATATCCGAGCGCGACGGCAATGGGGAGATTTACGTGATGGGTTCCGATGGTAGCAACCCGACCCGCTTGACCGACGACCCGGCCGGTGACTTTTCTCCCTCTTGGTCGCCCGATGGCCGCCGCATCGCCTTTGTATCCGAGCGCGACGATAACTTCGATATTTACGTGATGGGTTCTGATGGCAGCAATCCGACCCGCTTGACCGACCATTCGGCATGGGACTTTTCTCCCTCTTGGTCGCCCGATGGCCGCCGCATCGCCTTTGTATCCGAGCGCGACGGCAATGGGGAGATTTACGTGATGGGTTCTGATGGCAGCAACCCGACCCGCTTGACCCACCACACGGCATGGGACTTTTCTCCCTCTTGGTCGCCCGATGGCCGCCACATCGTTTTTGATTCTGGGCGCGACGGCAAAATTTACGCGATGGAGCTTCGGGAGGAAGGCGGCGAGATTTCTTCTACAGATGGCTTGGATGTCGCCGATTATACAACGAGGCATTTGCCGGAGGGGGCCCTCGCCCGCTTGGGAAAAGGAAGGGTTGAGGCTGTGGCGTTCTCGCCCAATGGGCAGGTGCTAGCGGTGGCTAGCAGCATTGGTATCTGGCTGTACGATGTGGCGACCTACCGTGAACTGGCGCTTCTCTCCGGACATGCGGTTGGGGTTTCTTCCGTATCGTTTTCTCCGGACGGCTCCATGTTGGCGTCCGGGGCAGAGGACGGCACGGTAATCCTTTGGGATGTATCGAGTGGTAGTCAACTAGCCACTCTGCAAGGACATGCGGTTGGGGTTTCTTCCGTATCGTTTTCTCCGGACGGCTCCGTGCTGGCGTCCGGGTCATGGGATAAGGCAATCCTTTGGGATGTATCGAGTGGTAGTCAACTAGCCACCCTGCAAGGACATGCGGTTTGGGTTTCTTCCATATCGTTTTCTCCGGACGGCTCCGTGCTGGCGTCCGGGGCAGAGGACGGCACGGTGATCCTTTGGGATGTATGGAGCGATAGTCAACTAGCCACTCTGCAAGGGCATACAGAGATGGTTTCTTCCATATCATTTTCTCCGGACGGCTCCGTGCTGGCGTCCGGGGCAGAGGACGGCACGGTGATCCTTTGGGATGTATGGAGTGAAAGTCAGCTAGCCACTCTGCAAGGGCATAGATGGCGGATCGAATCCATATCGTTTTCTCCGGACGGCTCCGTGCTGGTGTCCGGAGGGGGATCCGACGTAGTTCTTTGGGACGTATCGAGTCGCAGTCAGCTGGCTACCCTGAACGGGAGAGGGCCGGTGTCATTTTCTCCGGATGGCTCGCTGCTGGTGTCCGGGGGACGGGACGACGATGTGATCCTTTGGGATGTATCGAGTCTCATTCAACTAGCCACTCTGCAAGGGCATACGGAGAGGGTCGAATCTGTATCATTTTCTCCGGATGGCTCTGTGTTGGCAGCCGGAGGGGGGGTTGACGTAGTTCTTTGGGACGTATCGAGTCGCAGGCAACTGGCTACCCTGAACGGGGGCAGTCTGGTGTCATTTTCTCCGGATGGCTCTGTGTTGGCGTTAGCCGGAAGGGGGGGCGGCGTAGTTCTTCGGGACGTATCGAGTCGCAGGCAACTGGCCATCCTGCAAGGGAGAGGGCCGGTGTCATTTTCTCCGGATGGCTCGCTGCTGGTGTCCGGGGGACGGGACGACGATGTGATCCTTTGGGATGTATCGAGTGGTAGTCAACTAGCCACCCTGCAAAGGTCTACAGATAGAGTCTGGTCCGTGTCATTTTCTCCGGACGACTCTATACTGGCGTTGGGGAAAGTGGACGGCAACGTGGTCCTTTGGGACGTATCGAGTCGTAGTCAGTTGGCCATCCTACAAGGACATAGGTCTGTGGTCGAATCCGTGTCATTTTCTCCGGACGGCTCCATGCTGGCATCCGGGGGACGGGACGGCAACGTGATCCTTTGGGATGTGTCGAGTCGCAGTCAGTTGGCCACCTTGCAAGGGCATACGGAGAGGGTTGAATTCATGTCATTTTCTCCGGACGGCTCCATGCTGGCGTCAGGGGGCTGGGTCAACGATGTGATCCTTTGGGATGTATGGAGTGAAAGTCAACTAGCCACTCTGCAAGGACATGCGGCTTGGATATCTTCCGTGTCATTTTCTCCGGACGGCTCCACGCTGGCATCCGGGTCATGGGATGGCACGGTCCTGCTCTGGCGACTTGCTTCTATCGCTTCACGTCAGTAGGAAGGCGGCGGAGTGTCTGCTGCTACAGGGGGAGTAGGCGGTCGCGGTATTGCGCTAGGCGGCCGGCGAGCATCGAGTCGAGCGCAGCGGCCGAATGCGCCAGCCCTGTGCCAATGCCGCGTTGGGCCACGTGGACGAGGAGGCGCACCAGGCTGTTGGCGTCGTCGAGGTCGATGTACTCGGGGGCCAATTGCGCGCCCGGGCCCGAGTTGTGATAGTTGCCGAGGGGCAGCGCAACCGCGCCCGTGCGATAATCGGCCTGCATCAGCGGGGTGGCTTCGCAAGCACCGCTATCCATCAGCTTGCGTTGGTAGTGGAAAGAGGGCTGTTGGGAGGCCAATTCGTCAGCCAGTGCAGCCATCCCGCTGCTGATGTCCGGGTCGAACACCCAGAGCCGATCGCCGACTCGCAAGATCGGCCCCGCGCCCAGCACCGCTCCAGCCGCCACGCTAGAGCACTCGATGTTGATGTAGAGTGCGCGTCGAGGCAAGAACTTGGCCTCTAGCGCGGCGAGCATGCCGACGAAACCTACCTCTTCAGCACGCGTGAGCAAGACGCCGACGCGGGCCGAGGCTTGCTGGCGCACCAAGGAATCCAAGACGCACAAAGCCACGGCCGCACCGGCCAAATCGTCGATCGCCCGCCCGCTCAAGCGCCGACCCCGCACCCTAAAAGCCGGCAAATCCCACATCGCAAAGGTCCCCGGGCCTTGGAAGCTATCGCGTGCTGCGGCCACTTCAACTAGGGGATAGCGCGCTCCTTCGTCTTCCACCGTTCGGACGATGGTCCCGGAGGTGCCGCGCTGGGTAGCCGGGCGATTCAGGTTGAATATGCGCACGCCCGTCGCTAGAGCCTGCTCTAGCTCAACGCCGCCGAGGATTTCGAACAGCGCTCGGCCTGGCCTCTGTGAGGTTCTCCACACTAAGCCGGGGTGGTCGAGATGAGCGGTCAAGACGATAAATTCGTCTTCCTCCTGTTGGCCTCCGCCGTCGTAGAGCAGCAAGCTGTTACCACAGCGGTCGTGGAGCATTTGGATTAGAGGCCGCGCGGCTGCGAATGAGCGCGCGATGCCGAAGGCAAAATGCTCGTGGAAAGGGGCTGTGGGGGCGCGGATGAGCGGACGGGCGAGCTGGAGGAAGTCGAATTCCATACCTAGGAAAAAACCCCCCAATACCAATGCCGTCAACTCGCGTTGTCCCAATCGGTTAAGCAGCTTATTATAACAAGCTAGCACGATACAGCGGGGGCTCCACTTGCTAAGACACTTGCCGATTCACTACCTGAACCACCTCGCCGGGCGCGACCAAGCCCTTCTTGCGCCGCCCGGTACCCAGCAGCTAACCATGCGTGCGTTTTGGGTGGGGGCATTTCTCAGCTTTTTCCTAGCTGTCGGCGCTCCGTACGGCAACATGATCATACGCGGCTCCTACATGGCCTTGGACTTCAGTACACCGGGGGCCATTTTTTTGTTTCTAGTGCTCATCGGGCTGCTCAATGTGCTGTTCAAGGTCGCCGCTAGCCCGCCGGGCGCAGTGGTTTGGGCCTTGATCTCCTGTGCGCTTTACAGCTTCTACTATGGGTGGGTGGCTCCCCTCGATCCCTTTGCCCCCGGTTTTTTCTTTGCCACCTTCATCCTCGCCTCGTCCCTGCTCAATATGGGGTTGGTCTTTTCCGGGCGGAATTTGGTACTCAATCGGGCCGAGCTGATTCTCGTGTACGTCATGCTGCTGATCGTCTCGGCTCTTTGCACCATGGGCCTGAGCGAACAAATTCTGCCGATGATCACGGCGGTGTTTTACTTTGCCTCGCCGGAAAACAAGTGGCAGGAAGAGCTTTTCCCCCATTTTTCCGCGCGTCAGGTACTCGTCAACGACGGGCACGACAGCAAGACCTTTTACGAAGGGCTGGTACCTGAGGAGACGATTCCCTACGCGGCGTGGGTCGAGCCTCTGTGCTGGTGGGCGATCTTTCTCTTGGCACTGTACGTTACCATGGTGTCGGTCGCGGTTATCGTTCGCCGGCAGTGGATGGAACGCGAGCGGCTGCCCTATCCCATTACTCAGGTAGGGCTGGCGATGGTGCGCGGAGAGGAACGCGGGCTTAAGATCAATACCTTTTTTCGCCAGCCGGCGATGTGGGCCGGTTTTATTTTACCGATTTTTTTTGGCAGCTTGAAGGCACTGCACCGCTACGACGCGGCTTTTCCGGTCTTCTCCCTGACTTCGTCGATCTCCTTGGTGGGCAAGCAGACCTTGCAACTGACCGTCAGCTTTGCCATGGTCGGCTTTTCGTACTTCATCAATGCCAATATCGCCGCTGGTATTTGGTTCTTTCACCTCTTGGCCAAGTTTGAAAAGGAGCTTTTCGCGCTGGCCGGCGTGACGTCCGAGCAGAAGGTCGTCTTCGGTGTAGCCGACGTTTCTCTGATGGCCTACCAAGGGGTCGGTGCCTTGCTGGCCATGGTCGGGGTTGGCCTGTGGGTGGGGAGGGAACACTTTCGCAATGTGTGTAAAAAGGCCCTCGGATGGGCACCAGAGGTGGAGGATGGGGATGAGATCATGTCCTATCGCTGGTCTTTTTTCGGCGCTGTGGGCGGGGTCTTGGTCATGTCGTGGTGGCTGTGGATCATGGGGACGCCGCTGTGGGTGGCGTTTGTTTTTGTCGTCTTGGCCCTGCTCGTCTTTCTGGGGATTACGCGGATCGTCGCCGAAGCCGGCCTAGCGGCCGTGCGCGCCCCGATGACGGCACCCGACTTGGTGATCCTAGGGTTGGGGACCGATCTGGTGAGCCGGACTGGGGTGTGGAACTTGTCGTTGGCCTATATGTGGGGCGCGGATATACGGGTGTTCGTCATGGCAACCTGCACCAACGCCCTCAAGCTGATCGAGGAGATGGAGCCGAGGCTGCGGCGGCTGGTGTTTTGGGCTATTATTCTCTCGCTGTTCATCGGGGCCCTCGGTTCGTTTTGGATGATTTTCCACATGGCCTATCAGCACGGCGGGGTAAACCTCAACGGTTGGTTTTTCAAAGGCGCACCTGAAACCGCCTACAACAACGCGCTCCGCAACATGGAGCCGGCGGGCGCGTACTGGCCGGGGCTGGGGTTTTTGTCCGGTGGCGGGCTGGTGATGGTGGCGATGATGTGGGCGCGGCAGCGCCTGCCTTGGTGGCCCGTGCATCCCATCGGCTTTCCCATTGGGGCCAACGGCATGCTCAACCACGTGTGGTTTAGCGTGTTCTTGGCTTGGTTTATCAAGAAGATGATCATGCGCTTCGGCGGGGTGGCCTTGTACCGCCGCAGTCAGATGTTTTTTCTAGGGCTGATCTGCGGGCAGGTTTCGTGTAATGGACTTTGGTTGGTCATAGATTACTTCACGGGAAAAGTGGGGAACTCTATTTTTTGGGCATGAAGCACTCGGCTTACTACATCGTCTGCGCCCTCGTGCTGACCGCAAACTGCGGTTGGGCGCGCGAGGACGGGGTGCGCGCAACCGTCGCTTACCTGTCCTCGCTCGGCTCTAGGGTGAGCGGCTATCCCGGAGCGGCCGCGGCCGCGGATTACGTCGAGCAACGCCTGCGCGAGATTGGGTTTGCACAGGTCGCGCGCGAATCCTTTGAGGTCACCGTGCCTATCGACCACGGGGGCGAGTTACTCCTCACAGAGAGTGGGGAGCGCTATGGCCTCTACAGCCTGTGGCCGAACTTAGTCCGCACCTCGACCCTGCCCGAGTACGCGGGCGAGATGATCTACGGCGGGGACGGCGAGTGGGAGGAGTACGCGGGGCTCGAACTCGACGGCCGGGTGGTGCTGATGGAGTTCAATAGCTGGAGCCGCTGGTTGCAGGCCGCTTCGCTGGGCGCGCGCGCCATCGTCTTTATCGCCCCAGAGGAGACTACGCGCAATCAAGCCACGGCCAAGTACTCCACCGCGCCGCTGGACATCCCGCGCTTCTGGATCGCAAGAGCGGCCGGGCTGCGGCTAAAAGAGCGGCTGCTCCAGCAACCGACTTCCGTAGTGCTCAAGGGGCGGATGGACTGGCAGCGCGAGACGGCTTGGAATATCTGGGGCCGGCTCCCCGGCACCGATCCAGACCTGGCCGACGAGACCATTATCATCGAAAGCTACTACGACGGCATGTCGGTGGTGCCAGCCTTGGCCCCGGCGGCCGAAACGACCAGCGGTATCGCCGCGTTGCTGGCGCTGGCCGAGCATCTAGTGCGCCATCCCCCGCGCCGGCCGGTCGTGCTGGTGGCCACAGGCGCGCATTTCCAAGCTCAGCAGGGGATTGTCCACTTCCTCGAGCGCCACGCCCGCCGCCATCCCCACTACGCCGAGCGGATGGAAGAACCACTCAAGCCCAAGCTCTTCATCTGCATTGATCTGACGAGCCAGTCCGCTGGGCTGGGAATCTGGAACAATACCTTTAGCTATGATCTCAAGCGATTTTTCGTGCCCTTTGGGCGGCGTTTTACGGCCTATGCCGAGGAGGAAGCCGCTCGGTTGGGCCTGGAGCAGGAGCGGCCGCTGGCCAATGGGATCAGCCCGATTCGCGGCATGGACTGGTCGACCTTCGTGCCGGGCGGGGTCTCGGTCAGTGGGGAGCATGCGCTGACCGCTGGGATCGTCTCGCTGTCGTTTGTTACTGTCAACGATGCTCGCTATATCGTCGATACCCCGCTCGATACGCCTGAGCGGATGAATATCGAAAATTTGTCCCGCCAAAGCCGCCTGCTCAACGCCATGCTGGCGCGGGCAGTAAACGACGAGGCCCTGTTTGCCGATCTCGAAGACTTTGATCCCGTACTCAAGGACAAATTGCGCTCCCTGCGGGTCAAGGTGCGCACGTTCCCGCGCCGCAGCCAAGTGCCGGACCGTCCGATCGCCGACGCGGTTGTCGTAATCGATCCCTGGTACAAATCCCACAAGGGGGTGCGCGGGGCGCAGTACCACCTCACGGATGACCAAGGCGTCGCCGATATCGACGGCTTGCGGACTGGAGCCTATCCGGTGGCGGCCTACCAAGTCGATCCGAGCACCGGAGGGATTGCATTTGCGCCCGATCTTTCGGAAAGGGCGACAAAGTTCAGCGGCGGGATCGTGAATGGGTGGATGATCGACAGCCAAATTCGCTGGAATACCAACGAAAAGATCATCGTCGTCTTTCCCAGTATCTCGCGGCCCTTTTACAGCATGATCGACCCGCGCTATCTCCGGTCATTCAAGGGGATCAAGATCGTCGATCAGAACGGGGTGCAGCCGCGGCAGTTCGGGTTGGCGCGGGGGTTTGACGAGGGCGAGGCCGTTGGCGTGGTCTTTGGGCCACAGGATGCCGACGAGGACGAGGGCATCAAGATGATCGTCGACAACCGCCTGCTCCTACTCAACAGCGAAGGCACAGAAAGCGTGGCGCAGGCGCGCGGGCGGGGCTACTCGCTAAGGCGGGACTCGCTGGTCCGCACGGGAATGCTGGCCGTCGAGGACATGTGGCAGCTCAACGAGGCGCGGCTGCACACCTTGCGCGAGAACGCCATTGAAAACCAGCGCCTAGCCCGGTTGCACCAACGCGGCAAGGGGCTGATCGAACAGGCGCGACAGGCCGAAGAGGCCAGGGATTGGGAGCGCTATGTCGAGCACGTCCGGGCCGCGCTGGGAGTGACGGCCCGCGCGTACCCAGAAGTGCTACAGACGCTCAACGACGTCATCAGCGGCATGGTGTTTTTTCTCGCCTTAGTCATCCCAACGGCCTTTCTGGGGGAGCGGTTGCTGTTTGCGGCAGCCGATATTCGCAGGCAGCTAGCGGGGTTTGGGGGATTGTTGCTTTTGATCTGGATCGCCATTTCCCAGGTTCACCCGGCCTTTGCCATCGCCCATCCGCTGGTGATTTTGCTGGCCTTTGCAATCATGGCGATGGCGGCCTTTGTCATGGCGATGATTAGCACTCGCTTCAATAGCTATATGAAGGCGTATCAGGCGAGGGAAGCCCACGTCCACGAGACCGATATCAGCCGCGCCAGTGCTAGCTACGCGGCCTTTATGCTCGGCATTTCCAATATGCGTCGGCGCAAGCTGCGCACCGGGCTGACCTTGCTGACCTTGGTCCTGCTCACCTTTACGGTGCTCTCCTTCACCTCGTTCAATACCCAGATCCGCTATATGGCCTTTGCGATGGACCACGAGGGGACCTACGAAGGGGTGCTGATCCGCGACCGCAATTGGAACGTGCTAAATCGCCCGACGCTCGACTATGCCCGTTCCCACTTCGCCACCGAAGGAGTGGTCGTGCCGCGGAACTGGTATGTCGCCTTTGACGACGAGCAGAAAAAGTACATCGAGGTCTTCGGCGATACTTCGGTGGTGCGGGCGACTGGAATGCTGGGGCTGATGCCGGAGGAAGTGCGCGTCACCGGCATTGACCAAGCGCTGGTGGCAGGCAGCTTCTTCACGCGCGAGGACGAGGCGTCCTGCCTGATGGCCGCGGGCATGGCCGAGGCGCTGGGCATAGGGCCGGCGGAACTGGGCACGGCGAGGGTGCGGGTATTCGGCCGGGACTTGGTGGTGCGGGGCGTGTTCGACCCCGACCTCTTTGAGGCGATCCGCGACCTCGACGACGAGTCGCTGACGCCGGCGGATTTCCAGATGTCGAGTGCCCAAGCACTGGGGCCGGTAACCCAGGACAATATGAGCATCGCCCTAGATGAGTCGGCGCTCGATATTCGTCCCTTCATCCACCTAGAATCCGAAAACGTGCTGGTCTTGCCCTATGGGACGTTGCGGGAGTCGGGGGGCATGTTGCGCTCGGTGGCGGTGCGGCTGGAGGATGGAGGGCTCGGGCAGGAGTTGATCGAGGATTTTCTCCTGCGCCTGGCCATTACGCTCTTTGCCGGCCTAAAAGAGCCGGGCGAAGCCGCCACCAAGGTGTTTTCCTATACCTCAATTGGGTTGACCAATGTCGAGGGCTTGGGGGCCTTGGTGATACCGATGTTTATCGCTGCGCTGATTGTGCTCAACGCGATGATGGGGGCCGTCTATGAGCGCTTCCGCGAGATCGGCATTTACTCATCGGTGGGGTTGGCACCGCTGCATATCGCCTTGCTCTTTGTGGCCGAGGCATGTGTCTATGCGATCATTGGCGTTACCTTGGGCTATATTCTCGGCCAGAGTTTGGGCAAAGCACTCATTGCGTTGGACTTGCTGCAGGGACTGAGCCTCAATTACTCGTCTATGGCGGCGATTGTCTCGTCGCTGATCGTGATGGCCGTGGTCTTGCTTTCGACTATATATCCGGCTAGGGTGGCGGCCCGCACGGCCGTGCCCGATACGGTCCGTCGCTGGGTACCGCCGGCCCCTAGCGGAGACCGCTGGGAAATGGAGTTCCCCTTTATGGTCAGCAAGGGGGAAGTGCGGGGTCTGTGCGGATTCTTGGCTGGTTACTTCAGCGCCTATAGCGAAGAGTCCATCGGCGACTTCTACGCCGAAAAGGTCCAATTAGTCCAAGAAGACGGCGAGCGCGGGCCGGAGTACGCAGTGCAGCTCCTGCTCTGGCTGGCGCCGTTCGACATGGGAGTGAGCCAGTTCATGCAGCTCGAATTTTTGCCCGCCCAGGTCAAATCCGTCTATACTGTGGAGATTTACATTCAGCGGATCAGTGGTCAGGACACCTTCTGGCAGCGGGTCAACC
The DNA here is from genome assembly GCA_965217585.1 of Candidatus Latescibacterota bacterium. Classification (GTDB taxonomy): domain Bacteria; phylum Latescibacterota; class UBA2968; order UBA8231; family UBA8231. The sequence goes on along the minus strand of OZ244561.1, from coordinate 6,461,638 downwards.
ACCGCTTTATCAATGGGTTGCGGAAAGAGTTCCTGCTCTGGCACACGCTGGCCGCGGAGTCCAGGGCCCACCACCTCGGGGTCGCAGAGAAGATGTTGGCTGCACCCGCAGAAACTGAGCACAGCTGATGAACGACGACAAAAAGAAAAGGCGTCAAGAAGAAAAAAGGCAGCGCCAGTGGGCGGAGGTCGAAGAGTACCGAGCCTTGCTCGAAGCCCCCGACCGCTTTGAGGATGGCTTTACGATCCGCACCATTATCGGCGTGCTCTTTATCTCCCTGATTATGACCCCGGGCGAGATGTTTCTCGGGCTATATACGGGTGGCGGCGTGGGTGCGGCAGCGCAATGGGTGACGGTGATTCTCTTTTTAGAGGTTTCCAAGCGCTCGTTTACCTCGCTCAAGCGCCAGGAAATCTACCTGCTGGTGTACGTGGCTTCGGCCTTGGTTGCCCGCGAGGAAGGCGCGTTCCTCGACTTGCTCTGGCGTCAGTATTTCGTGCGCTCGGCCGAAGCCGAGCAATTCGGAATCTCACGCATTTTGCCGTGGTGGTGGGCACCCCCGCCCGATTCAGAGGCTATTGCCGAGCGGACCTTTATCCATCGCGACTGGCTGGCCCCGATCCTACTGTTGGTGATCGGGACGATCATGGGCCGCATCGCTTGGTTTACTTCCGGCTACATGCTCTTTCGGCTCACCTCCGACCGCGAGCAATTGCCCTTTCCGACCGCGCCGATGTCGGCGCTGGCCGCCATGGCGCTGGCCGAGGATTCCGGGGCTGAGCAGGAGACGTGGAAGTGGCCGGTGTTCAGCATCGGCGCGGCCATCGGTGCGTCATTCGGGGCCATCTACGTAGGGGTGCCGGTGGTCACCCAGCTCTGGGGGTCCAAAGTGGAGATCTTGCCGATTCCCTTCTGGGATCTGACGCCCTATCTCGGCAACATCCTCCCTGCCACGCCGCTGGGGATCGCCGTGCACTTGGGGCCGATATTCTCTGGGTTGCTCATGCCCTTCTGGTCGGTGGTTGGCTCCTTTTCCGGAGTGGTGTTGCACACGGCCGTCAGCCCCTTTCTCTACGAATTGGGCTATCTACCGCGCTGGGAAGTCGGCATGGACACCATCCGCACCCAGATCGCCACCGGGATCGATTTTTGGCGCGCCTTTTCCATTGGCATCACCATCGCCGTCACCATCGTCAGCTTCTACCAACTCTTTAGCACCGGCCGCCAGAAGCAGGCCGAGCTGCGGGAGAAGCTCCAGCTCCAAGGGGCCGGCCAGCCCACGGTGTGCAAGCACTCGGACTGCAACCACCCGGCCGAAGTGAAGGGATACTGCTTAAAGCACCTCGGCCGCGGCGATTTCAATATGTGGGTCTGTGCCGCGCTGTTTTGCGTGGCGGCGATCTATCCGATCGTCTTGGCCAAGACCCTGTTTCCCACCTTGGTCAGCACCGGCCTGCTGGTAGTTTTCGTGCTCATCGCCTTTGTCTATGCGCCGATTCTGTCCTTTGTCAGCGCCCGGCTCGATGGCTTAGTCGGCAAGGAGATTGCGATCCCCTATGTCGATGAGGCCATCCGCTTTATGACTGGCTTTCGCGGGGTCGAAATCTGGTTCGTACCCTTTCCAGCCCGCAACTTCGGCGGGCACGCCGAGGGGTTTAGGGTCGTCGAGCTGACCGGGATGAAGTTTACCAGCCTGCTCAAGGCCGAGCTCTTTATGTTGCCCATCGTCTTCGCGGTGAGTCTGATGTACTGGACTTTCCTCTGGCGCTTGGCCCCCATCCCCTCGGAGAGCTACCCGTACGCGCAGCTAATGTGGCCGCTGCGGGCCTTTGACCAAGCGCTCTACTTATCCAGCACGATGTACAGCAAAATGTGGCGCGCTGGGGAGGAGTTGGAAGGGGATGTTGTGCCCGGTGGCCAAGCCGTGTGGAGCCCGAGCAATTTGCAGGACGGCCGCTGGTGGTACTGGCGGGCGAGCACCACCAGAGATTTAGGCGTGCCCGATCCGGTAAAGCGAACCTATGGCCCTTGGTCGCAGACTGGGTACTTCTACACCAACTTCGGCGGCGAGGGCGCTCCGCCACCCCCGGAAGCCGCCGAGCAGACCGCCGCTGAGCCGTCGGCTGGCCCCCAGCTACTTTGGCCTCCCAACGGCATGGCCCTTGCCACGCCGAACCCCAACTTCCGGATCTCGGTTGATCTGGCTCCGGGCGATTCGGTTGACTTCTATTTTGAAGTGGATCGCCTGTCTAGCTTTGACGGCGAGTTTTTGCAGCGCTCCTCGGACCGACCCCTGCTCTTTGAGGTCCTGTGGCGGGATATGCGCTTTACAGGCGACCGCAAGGACGACGACGGCGATCTCAATATCGCGGCCATCGTCGCTGGCGTGGAGTCGGAGGGGGTAGGTGGCCAGCTCGGGCTGGCGGAAGGCGACCGCCTGCTCGCAGTAAACGGCGTCGAACTCCGCGTGCCCCAATGGGATACCGGGCGGATCGACCGGTATTTTACCCAGGGCGCGGACTCCGTGTTTGTCGCTTGGGAACGGGATGAGAAAACCATGCGTCGAGTTGTGGTGCGCCGGCCACAAGAAGAACTGGGACTTGAGTTTGCGGCGGACACTTCATTTGTCGAGGGGTGGACCGAATACGACGCAGTGCGCGTCGCCATCGTGGCTGGGGAGGGGCTGGGGCACCGCTTGGGATTGCAAGCCGGCGACCACCTTATGACGGTCAATGGTCGAGGCATTGACCAAGATACGTGGCGCAGCGAGGAGGTGGTTGCCGCCTTTGCCGCGGTTGTGGAAGAGACGGCGGCAGCGGTGCTGGTCGAATGGGAGCGGGATGGGGACCGACACGAGGGATGGGTGGCCGCCGCGCCGCCTGTCCAACCGGGGCTGGCCTATCGGGCGGGGGATATCGAGGGCCTCGACGAGGAATTGCTCAACAACGTTGACGACGACGGCGACGGTCTGATAGACGAGGATACGCACCATCCCCTCGACGGCAAGAAGTGGCCCATCATCCTCGGCGGCGCGGGATTCGGTCTGACGGCGTATTTCACTTTGGCCTTTCTGGGAATGCCGATTTTTCTGGTCTGGGGATACGTCCAAAGCGTCAACGGCATTCCGCATTTTCTCATTCCGCAAATCATCGGTGCCCTGCTGGCTAGGCATTATTTTTGGAAGCAGTACGGCAAGCAAGAATGGCGACGCTACGCCATGGTTCTGAGCGTGGGTTTCGGGGTTGGCATGTCACTGATCGGCATGTTCAGCGCCGCCCTAGCGATGATTAAAAAGGCCGTCTCTTCCCTCGCCTATTGAGGGGGTGGACAAGGTCCACTAGCCCTTGTATTTTCGCCATTTATGGACTTGTTTGCGCGCATATTCCGCGTCGTGCGGGCGCATACTGCGGCCAGTCGGCCGAGCGATGCCTACGGGCACTGGCGGCCCCCGGCGACGGCCCCCGCACCTGCCGAAGACCCGGTCCTCGCTGGGTATTACGCCAATCTGGAGCTCCCCTATGGGGCGAGTCTGGAGGAGGTGAAGGCGGCGTGGAAGCGGTTGATGAAGCAGTACCACCCCGACCGCCACGCACAGGAGCCGGCCAAGCGCGAGGTTGCCAACGCGCTGTGCGCCCAGTTGACGCACGCCTATAAAGAGCTGGAGAAGTCCCTGACGACCCATTAATTATAAACTAGCATTGGAGGAAGCTTATGGCTGATTTTGCCACAGTAAAGGAGTACGTCCTCGAGCTTGGCTTTGCCATCGCCGAAGAGATTCCCGAAGAGGAAATCATCATTGTCAACGACGAGGAGCGAGGGGTGCAAAACCTAGTCGTTGATTGCGAGGATACGGTGCTGGTGATCGAGCAGCTTATCATCAAGGTCGCTGCTGGAGCCGCCGAGACGTATAAGCGGATTTTGCAGATGAATCGAGACTTGGTTTTTGGTGCCTTTGTCCTCAACGAGGGAGGCGATTCGCTGCTCTATCGCAATACACTGGCGCTGGAGAATTTGGACTTAAACGAACTGGAAAGCACGATCAACTCCCTCGGTCTCGGCTTAGTCGAGCATGGGGAGGAATTACTGGGATTTGCCGTCAAAGAGGGAGGATAAGACATGGCAGGTATATTTCAACGCTTGTTTAAAACTGGGCAGGCCGAGGCCCACTCCTTAGTGGATAAGCTCGAAGATCCAATCAAGATGAGTGAGCAAGCGGTCCGCGACTTAAAAAATGACTTGCAGGAGAGCCTCAAGGCACTCGCCGAGGTCAAGGCGATCTCCATCAGGCTCAGCCGCGAGTCCGAAGACCACCGGCGGCGCGCCGAAGATTACGAGCGCAAGGCCATGCTGCTGTTGCAAAAGGCCGAGTCCGGCCAGATGGAGGAAGCCGAAGCCGATCGCCTGGCGCGCGAATCCCTGGCCCGAGTCGAGGAGGCCCAGAGTCGGCACGCAGAAACTTCCCAACAGGCCCAAGCCCAACAGGCGATGGCCAGCAAGCTACAGAGCAATGTCAACGACCTGAAGTCGAAAATCGCCTCGTACGAAAACGATCTGGTAACCCTCAAGGCGCGCACCAAAACCGCCAACGCCACCCGCAAGATCAACCAGCACTTGGCTAACATCGACTCAAAGGGCACCACGGCCCTGCTCGAACGGATGAAGGAAAAGGCCGAAGAGCAGGAAGCCCTCGCCGAAGCCTATGGCGATATGGGAGACGCTGCGACGGCCGTTGACGACGAGATTGACAAGGCCCTCGCCGACAGCAAGGGAGTCAAGGTCGATGATTCGCTGGCCCAGCTCAAGGCCAGAATGAAGGTGGCAAAATAAGGGCTGCCGCCCGTGGCTGATGGGATGAAGGCCCTTAGCCGCAGGCAATTTTTCGGCGCGCTCGCCGCCGCTGGTGGCTGGGCCGCCTGGAGCGGTTGCTCATCCGCCCCGCCGCGGTCGATCCCCGGGCGGATCGTCAACGAGGGACCGCCGCGTGGGCACCTGCTGCGCGATGTGCATTCTTGGGCAGACTTTGCCGCGGCTGAGCACGCATGTGATATCGCCATTGTCGGCGGTGGGATATCCGGCTTGGCTGCGGCGTGGAAGTTGCGTCGGTCGGGGGTGGAGCGAATCGTCCTCCTCGACCTCGAAGACCAGCTAGGGGGCACCAGTCGCAGTGGCCAATGGGGCGACCAGGTATTTCCCTGGGGTGCTCACTACATCAACATCCCTCCTGCCGAAGCCGACTGCATCCACGAAATACTGCAAGATATCGGCGTCATTGACGGCTACGACGCAGCGAATAAGCCGATGGTCGCCGCTGGGGCCATGCTGCGCTGGCCACACGAGCGGCTCTTCTACCGGGGTCGCTGGGTCGCCGGGCTGGACCCGTTTGCCGACGCATCGGGCCGGGAGCGCGAAGCGTTATTGCGCTTTGAAGACGCGATGCTCGGCTGGGCCTTGCATCGCGGCCGGGATGGTCGCCGGGCCTTTGCCATGCCTTTGCGCTACAGCACGGCCGATGTCCGGGTGCGGCGTTTGGACCAGATCAGTATGGCCCAGTACCTCCGCGAAGAGGGATGGCACGACGAGCGGCTCCGCTGGCTGGTCGATTACGCCTGCCGCGACGACTACGGCAGCACGGCAGCCCAAGTCTCGGCTTGGGCCGGGATTCACTACTATGCCTGTAGGTTCTACGACTACCGGATCGAGGAGGCGTATCCAGCCCACACGCTGACGTGGCCCGAGGGCAATGGGCACCTAGTTGCGGAACTCGCTAATAGGTTGGGGAAGAACGAGATAAAGCGACAAGCTCTAGTGGCTCGTCTAGCCGAAGAGCGGTCGCAGGTGCGGTTGGGATACATCGATTTGGCCACCGGGGAGAAACGGCAACTGACCGCCCGGGCGGTGGTGTACGCCGGCAAGCTCCACACGGCTCCCTACGCGATCGCGGGCCTGCCGGATGCACAAGCTAAGGCTATGGCGGCCATAGAGTATAGCCCTTGGTTGGTGGCGGCGATTTTTCTCAAAGAGCCGCTCGCTGCCCAGCAGACGACTTGGGACAATGTCTTGTACGACAGTCCGTCGTTGGGCTACGTGGTCGCCGACCACCAGCAGGGAGAGGGAGGCCGCGTGTTGCTGTACTATTGGCCTTTTGTCAACGAACTTGAGCACGCCCGACGCTCCTTGCTCGCGCAGGATCATTCATTCTGGACCGCACAGATCATGGCCGATCTGCGCCGCGTCCACCCAGAGCTAGACGATCTCGTAGAGCGCATCGATCTGTATCGCTGGGGGCACGGGATGATGCGGCCCAGTCCTGGGTCGCTGTGGGGGCCGACGGCCGATTGTCGGCAGCAGCCAATGGAGCGGATATTTTTTGCTTCGTGCGATGCGACTGGGCTGCCCCTGTGCGGAGAAGCTATATTTTCCGGCATTCTGGCGGCGGAGCAGGCCATGGACTGCCTCGGCGTGGCGTATTCCTCCTCACTGGGAGGGCTTGAGGATGCCTAGGCTGGGTCCGCTGCTGTTGCTGGTGGCCATTTTCTCGGCCGCAGTCTGTGCCATCGTCTATCAGCTACTCATCGGCAGCGTGTCGTCCTACTTCCTCGGCAATAGCGTCGAGCAGTTTTCCCTGACGATCGGCTTTTTCCTCGCCGCGATGGGGCTTGGCTCTTGGCTTTCGCGCTTTGTCGCCGACCACTTGCTGTTGACGCGGCTGGCCCAGCTAGAGATTTGGCTGGGGCTTTTGGGTGGGATTTCGGTGGGCCTGCTCTACGTGCTCTACGGATACACCGACCACTTTAGGGTCGGCATGTTGGCTTTGAGCATGGCGATTGGCGTGTTGATCGGCTTGGAAGTGCCGCTGATCACTCGGCTTTTGCGCGGTCACGGTACGCTACGCGCGGCGTTATCTAATGTTTTGTCCCTCGATTATCTGGGGGCCTTACTGGCCTCGTTGCTCTTCCCGTACATCCTGTTGCCCTTCCTCGGCAGCCTGCATACGGCGTTGGTCGCCGGCTTGGTCAACGCGGTTCTTGGTCTCGGCGTGGTGCTTGCGTTTAAGGGGACGTTGTTAGAGCAGCGTGCTTTCCGCTCGCTAGGGGCGCAAGCGCTTGCGGTTATTGCGGCGCTAGGGGCGTTGGCTTGGCAGGGGGAGGAACTGCGGGCGCGGTGGGAAAGCGATCTCTACGAAGACCGCATCGTCCACAGCGAACAATCGGCCTACCAGCAAATCGTCCTGACCCAGCGCGACGAATACCTGCGGCTCTATCTCAACGGGCATTTGCAATTCGCCTCCATTGACGAGCACCGTTACCACGAGGCGCTAGTCCATCCAGCTATGGCGCTGGCTCCCTCCCGAGAAAGGGTGCTCATCATCGGAGGAGGGGACGGCCTGACGGCGCGGGAAGTGCTCAAATACGCAGAGGTCGAGCACGTCGATTTAGTCGATCTTGACCCAGCAGTGACCCAGTTGGCCCAGCGCAACATCTACCTGACCCGACTCAACGACAACGCCTTGAACCGTCGCCAAGTGAGCGTGGTCAACGAAGATGGCTTTGTCTTTTTGCAGCGCGAGCACGTGCCGTATGGCGCGATACTAATCGACCTACCCGACCCCCGTGAGGAGAGCTTGGCCAAGCTCTATTCGGTCGAAGCCTATCGGCTGTGCCGCAAGTTGCTCAGCCCACAAGGCGTCTTGGCGACCCAGGCTTCCAGCCCGTACCACGTCCGCGAGGCGTACTGGAGCATTGCCGCCGCCCTGGAGGAAGCGGGCTTTGCCGTCCACTCCTATCACTTGCACGTGCCCTCGTTTGGGGAGTGGGGGTTCCACTTGGCTGGATCCGCTGGGCTGGATCCGACGGCCGTCGCCTTCGCGGTCCCCACGCGCTATATTGACCAACAAGTCTGGGGTGCCCTCGCGGTCTTCGACGGCGATATGGCCCGCTTGCCCGTGCAGGCCAACCGACTTGATAGGCCGGTGCTGGCGCGTTATTATCGACGGGGTTGGGGTACTCAGTTTTGAAAGGAAGACGAAATGGGGTTTAAAAAGTGGTTCGGTGGCCGCCGAGACGAGGAAGAACCGACCTATCAAGAGTACTCGCTCAGTACCATGAAGGTGGGCTTTCTGGTCGATTACGACCTCAAAACCTGGCAAGTCACGGGCTATGGGACCCATGATTACGACGGCTATGCGACCGAGGAGTGGGAGTTGCGAGCCGATGAAGAGGTGAATTTTCTCGAGCGCGCGGTCGAGGATGGCCAAGCCTATTGGACCTTGACGCGGGCTATTGGCATCGACGAGATCGACGGTGATATTGCGGCGGCGATTATCGCCGACGGCGACCCGCCTGAAGTCGTGCAGTTTGCGGGCGATGAATACGCGGGGAGCACGAGCGAAGCGGGCCTGTACCGCAAAGACGGCACCGATGCGGAGCGCGAATTTGTCAATTGGTCGTTCGAAGCAGCAGAAGGCAAGGTGCTTTTCATCAGCCAATGGGGCGAGCGCGAATTTGCCGCGTACGCGGGCTTGGAGGTAGAGGAATACCAATTCACCGACATCCTGCCGGTGGAGGAGGGAGCCTAAAATGTTTCGGCTTATGGCCTCACTATCCCTATTCGCACTCGCGGCCTGTGGGGGTTCCAAAGACCCGGTGAAGGAGCTGGTGCGCGACCTTGATCGCTATCCCGAATACTCTCTGATCGTCGATGATACCCGCATCGAAGATCACTCGTTTTTCCCCGATTACGCCCTCCGCTTTCAGGTGTTGACCGCTGCGGGACAGCGCGTCGCCGGGCGCGATACCATGGTCTATCAGGAGCGCCGCACCGATTGGATGGAAGTCGGCGAAAAGACCTTCTACCGCTATGAGAACTACGTCGGCATGGTCGTGGCCTCCAAGTCGCTAGACGGCCGTCGCACGGGCACCAATCAAGCGCACCCACCCGGCTACCAATACGTCGGCAATTCCCAGTACGGATTTTGGGGAGGCGGTGGCTTCTGGCAATTCTACGGCCAGTACGCGCTGATGCGCGACTTAATGGGGGGGGGCTGGCGGGTCGGGCGCGGCGATTGGGAGGACTACCGCCGCAATCGAGAACGGGGTCGCCCGCACTACGGGCCGGTGCAAGGCGGGCGTCCCACTTTTGGGTCGCGCGGCTCGCAAACCCAAAAGACGCGACCGCAATTCTACCAGCGTCAGCAAAGCCGCCGTCAGGCCTTTAGTAATCAGGCCAAAAACCGCATGGGGCGCACCACGTCCGGGTGGGGACGCGGCGCCTCGCGCTTCGGAAAATAGGGGGAACGCAGTGGACAATATAGTGCAGATGGCCCAGACCTTAGTCTATCTCTTAGAGGCTTTCGTCCTGCTCTTTGTCGCCAAGCAGGTCTATGCCCGGGTTTTTCGCCGGGTCAATCTCAAGGACGAACTCTACGGCCGCAACAACCACGCGATGGCCGTTGCGGTGGGCGGTTATTGCTTTGGGATTTGTCTGGCGCTGGGGGGGGCATTGAGTGGCCCTTCGCTCGGCTGGCAAGCCGACCTAATTGGCATTGCCCAGTACGGCCTCTTGGCGATTGTCTTGATGCTCGTCGCCGGCGTGCTCTGCGAACGGGTGCTCCTACCCCACTTTGACAACCGCAAGGAGGTCGTCGAGGATCAGAATGTGGGGACGGCCTTTGTCGAGGCGGGGATGCACATTGCCAATGGCCTGATTGTCCTGGCTATCGTGCAGGGCGAGGGGCCGCTGTGGAGCGGCGTGGCTTTCTGGCTCTTGGCGCAAGTGGTGTTGGTGGTGGCCGGACTGCTCTACGAGTGGATTACCCCACATTCGGTGCACCGCGAACTAGAGCGCGACAATGCCGCGGTCGGCTTGGCGTTCGGCGGTGTGCTGGTGGGCATGGGCAATATCGTCAGCATCGCCGTGGCTGGCGACTACACAGGGTGGATCGAAAGCCTCAAAATTTTTGGCATGGACGTGGTCTTTGGTTTTGTCGCGCTCTACGCCATCCACAAGTTGACCGATGTGCTCTTGGCGCCCGGTGTGCGCTTGGGTGCCGAACAGATCGAGGAGCAGCCGAATGTGGGGGCCGGGCTGATAGAGGCCTTCGGCTACGTGGGTGGATCGATCCTAATCGTTTGGATCTTCTGAACTACCTCTGCCGGCTCCGATGCCACTGCCACAGCAGCGTCGGGCCGCCGAGGAGGACGTAGGTCAGGTTCGCCAAAGCATGGGTCAAGGTGGCGCAGGCCAAAGCGGTGGGGAGGGGTACGGTGTAGAGGCGGTGCAGGGCCTCGCTGAAGAAGAGGTGATACGAGCCGATCGCCCCGGGCGTCGGAATGATCACTCCTATGGACGATATGGCCATGATTACCAGCGCCGCTGCTGCGTCGAGGTCGTATGTTTGGTCTAAATCCATGCCGATAAAAGCCGCGTAGATAATGAACACGTAGGCCGCGTTGAGCAGGATCGAGCTGACGAGGATTTCGAAGTACGCCGTCGGCTGTTGCCGCAGGGCGGAAAGCCCGCCGATGAAGGTCTCGAGGATTTTGAGAGCTCGCTCGCCGCGTCCCCAACCGAGCCGCGCGAGCAGCGAGCGCATTCCAGCTAAAATTTTTTCTCGATAAACCGATACCAAGACCAAGGCACTCAGCGCGACCAAGCAGCCGGCTAGGGCCAACAGACCGATGGTGTCTCGATCTGCACCGACCGGCATCCAAAGCACGGGCAGGGCAATATCTACATAGACGATGAGCCAGAACAAGACGATGAGCCAGAACAGATCGAGAATGCGCTCCACCACTATCGTAGCCATCAAAGCGCTGATGCTCGCCCCAGCGGTCCACTTGAGGCTGACGCACCGCATAACCTCGCCCGAACGCGGCACCACCACATTGGCCGCATAGCATATAGCCAAGGCGAGCGACGCATTGAGGTTGCTCACTTGCGGCGCAAAGGGCCGCATGAGGACTTGCCAGCGCCAAGCTCGCAATACCAAGGTCCCCAGCGTTACGACGCACATGATAGCGGCCCAAGCTGGCGAAATGCCAGTCATGGCAGCCCAGAGTTCCCCTCGGTTTATTCCCTCAAAGGCCCAATAGATAAAAAGCCCCATCAAGCCTAGGCTTAGCCCATACTGGAGGGCTTGTTTTAGTATCTTGTGCATCGCGCTTGCAAACGCAAAACAGGGGATCTGGCGATCCCCTAGTGTATGACGGAAGGAAGAGGCTGGGTAGGTTTGTTCAAGCCTGTGTGGGTCGAATTTTGCCCATCTGCTCTAGTAGACCGATGATCTGCGCGGCCGCCTCAGAGGGGGTTGATGTGTCGGTTTCGATGACCAGTTCGGGGTTTTCTGGATCCTCATAAGGGTCTGAAACACCGGTAAAATTAGGTATTTCACCGGCTAGTGCTTTTTTGTAGAGGCCCTTGGGATCGCGCTCGGCGCATACTTCAACCGGGGTGCTGATGAAAATTTCGACGAAATCGCCCTCAGCCATAAGAGCCCGCACTCCATCGCGGTCGGATCGATAGGGACTGACAAAGCTGGCGAGGGTCAGGAAGCCCCCATCGACAAAGAGCTTTCCTACCTCGCCGATCCGACGGATATTTTCCGCTCGATCGTCAGCAGAAAAGCCTAAATTTTTATTGAGCCCGAAGCGGATGTTGTCGCCGTCTAGCACATAGGCCAAATGGCCGCGGGCGGCTAGGGCGTGTTCGACAGTATAAGCAATCGTGCTTTTGCCCGAACTCGGCAGGCCCGTCAGCCAGAGTAGTACCCCTTGTTGGTGCAACAGGCTTTCGCGTTTCTCGCGGCTGACATGGCCCTCGTGTCGGACGATATTGGTCGCTTTGATAGCGGTCAAAGTTCACCTCGTGAGTTTAGAGATAAATTTTAAAAAATAATAACGACCATACGGCCTTGATTGGTCAAGGAAGTGGCAGCGCGCGAGCGGGGCTATTTTTGATTGACGGTTAATAGTTTATATATTTATACTAAATGACATACAATACAAGCGCATCTCACTAAGTGGAGGAGGCAAGCGTATGAAAATTGCGATTGGCATTATCTGTGCGGCCCTGCTGGCAACTGCAAGCGAGGGGGTCGTCAACATTCAGAATGTCGGCTCGGGGGCACGGGCCCAGGGGTTGGGCAACAGCTTTGTGGCGGTGGCCGACAACGCGGATGCGGTGTTTGCCAATCCGGCGGGGTTAGGTCAGGTGGCGCAGCGTCAGGTGGCCTACACCAACGTGTCGCTGCTGTATGCGGGCATCGAAGGCGACGATCTGGGTCAGCACGTGGTTTCCTATGCGCAGCCTTTGGGCGACAAGATGGGCTTGGGCTTGGGCTATGAGCGGATTGGCTCGTCGCTGATGAGCGAGAACGGGGCGTTTGTGTCGCTGTCGTATCAGGTGCAGCGTCGGCTTCAGGTGGGGGTGTCGGCCAAGTATTTGTTTTGGAGTGTGGGGGCAATTCCCGACGATGATGGGCGTCCCGACCCGCTGTCAAACCAGAGTGCAGGCAACGTAGGCGTGGATTTGGGTTTGCTGTGGCAGAGTCCGGTGCAAGGGGCGCAGGTGGGGGTGTTGTTGAAGAATATCAATCAGCCGAATGTGGCGTATGGTGAGGTTGAAGGAGACGCGGATGCGGGTATGTTGCCCATGGATGTGCATGTGGGGGTGGGGTATCGTCTGAGCAGTCAGTCGTTGGTGTCGGTGCAATACGTGCGTCGGGATTTGACGGGGGAGGGATCGGATCAGGGGTTGGTTGTTGGGGGGGAGACGCAGTTAGTGGAGGGGTTGTTGTTGCGGGCGGGGGGTCGTCGTTTGTTGTCTGAGGACGCCGGTGGGGGGTTGAATGCGGGGTTGGGCTATCAGTGGAACCAGTTGATGTTCGACTATGCCTATGACATCGGCTTGGATCTGACCGAGACCAATGGCGCGCACCGGTTTTCCTTTGCCTATGAATTCTAACAGCAAAGAAAGCCCCGTATAAGAAAAAAGGCCGTCCTGCTTTGGGACGGCCTTTTTGTCTATTCTACGATGTTTTTATCCACATCCGTCACCAAGGTACCCGGGTCTTGGCCGCGGCAGATACGCAATATGGTTCCCTTGTCAGAGAAGTCAAAAAAGTGCATGGGCATCTTGTGATCACGCGCCAACAGGACTGAGGATTGATCGGCGATGGTGAGGTTTTGTTGGATGATCGTGTTGTAGTGCATCCGCCGGTACAACCTCGCTTGGGGATCGGCGTGGGGGTCGGAGGTAAAGATGCCGCCGACTTGATTCTTGGCAAAAAGCAGGGCTTGAGATCGCGTCTCAATCGCGCGCTGAGCCGCCGTGTAGTCCGTAGTGACGTACGGATTGCCAATGCCGGCGGCAAAGATGACGATGTAGTGCTTCTCTAGGTGGTGAATCGCGCGCAGCCGAATAAAAGGCTCGGCTACCGTGTTGATGGGAATGGCGCTCATTACCCGGACTTCGACATCGGATTTAGAGGTGAGGACCCCACGCAGCATCAGGCTGTTGATCACCGTCCCCACCATGCCGATGTTGTCGGCTTCGGCCCGTTCAATACCCCACTGACTGGCGAGCGTGCCACGGAATATATTGCCGCCGCCAATGACGATGGATATTTCGACCCCACAGGCGTGCAAGTTGAGGACTTCGTCGGCAATGTGCTCTAGGGAATCGGGAGCAAAGCCCACGTCGTGCGTGCCGGAGATGGCTTCCCCGCTCAGCTTGAGCAGGACTCGCTGGTATCGCATGGAGGTCAGAGCAGTCGCCCCTTTTCGATTGCGTGCGCTTCTGGGTGGGCTGCGGCCAATTCCTCTACCCGGCCTACGAAAAGCTCGACTTGCTGGGTGGCCGCGCCCGTGAGGCGACGACTGTGGGAGACCGTGGCGGCGATTTCCTCTTCGCTGAGCGGAAATCGAGGATCTGCACCCAAGCGACGCGCCAACTCGCTGGTGCTTAGGCCTTGTTCGCGCATATCGATAGCCGCGGCCAAGGCGTGCTCTCTAAGTGCGGTGTGGGCCTGTTCGCGGCCAGCACCGCGTTGGATGGCTTCCATCAGCAGCGTCGTGGTGGCGAGAAAGGGCAGATAGCGGTCGAGATCGCGGGCAATTACCGCTTCATAGACCCCCATATCGTCGAGGATGTGGAGCGTGGTTTCGAGCATGCCATCAAAGGCGAAGAACCCATCGGGGAGGGCTACGCGGCGCACGACCGAGCAGGAGACGTCCCCTTCAAACCACTGATCGCCAGCCAGCGCGCCCAGCATGTGGACATAGCCGCCGAGGACGACCTGCAACCCATTGACCCGCTCACTGCTGCGGCTGTTCATTTTGTGCGGCATGGCCGAAGAGCCGACCTGCCCAGCAGCAAAGCCCTCGGTTAGCATATCGTGGCCGGCCATCAGGCGGATCGCACGGGCCAGATTGGCAATGCCAGCCCCCAGCTGGTAGAGGCAGCTCAGCACCTCAAAGTCGAGGCTGCGGGGATAGATCTGGCCGACGGCTCCCAGTTCCCGTTGGAAACCGAGGTGGTGCCGCACGCGGCTTTGGAGTTGGCCGAGCTTGTCGACGTCATCGGCGAGCAAAGTCAGTTGGTCAACGGCTGTGCCGACTGCGCCCTTTAGGCCCCGCAGGGGATAGCGTTGGACTAGCTCGTTGAGGCGGTCAAAGGCGACCAGCATTTCCTCGCCGAACATGGCGAGGCGCTTGCCGAGCGTCGTGGGTTGCGCGGCCGCGTAATGGGTCCTGCCGGCGACCGCGAGATCCTTCCATTGCAGCGCCCGCTGGCCTAGACGTAGGAGGAGGGCCACGTACTTGATCTGCATTTGCTGCAAGGAGCGGAGAATCTGGTACTGCTCGACATTGTCGGTCAGATCGCGGCTGGTCATCCCCTTGTGAATGTGCTCGCAGCCGGCCAAGCTGCAAAACTCTTCGATGCGCGCCTTGACATCGTGCCGCAAAACGGCTTCGCGGCGCGCGATGGATGCGAGGTCAACTTGATCCTTGACGCGCTCGTAGGCGCTTATGGCTGCGGCGGGCATATCGAGCTTTAGGTCGCGCTGGGCTTTGAGGATGGCAATCCACAGTTCGCGCTCGAGGACGATGCGACCGCGTTCAGACCACAGATCTTGGATTGCTTGGCTGGCGTAGCGCTGGGCGAGGACATTGGCAATGGCTGTAGGCATGACGCGATTTATCATAAGCATTGCTAATCATAAACGCCAATGGCGCTTCAGATTAGCCCTAGCCACCGCCAATAGAGCAGATTGAGCGGACAGAGCAAGACCAAGGATGCCGTGGAAATGAGGCCCTGAGCGAAGACGAGCTGCTGCATGGAGAGCTGCCGAAAACCATAGGCTACCATGAAAGGTGCCGACTGGTAGGGCAAGAAGGCCAAGGTCGTGGCCATAGCCACGCTGAATGCCGCCGGCAGCGGCGCAATCCCGTGCTGGGCACCTAACTCCATCAGGGGGATGGTCGCCACACCGGCCACCGCGGCGATGTCCATCAGGAAATCGAGCGGCAGGGCGACCAAACAAAGCGACAGGTGCTTGCCCAGCCAGCCGTATTCCGCCAACGCCAGATGCTCGCCAAAAGCCGCGATGAACAGGTGGTTAAATCCAACCTCGTCTAAGGCGTGGCCCAACGTGAGCAGAGCGACAATATAGGCTAGGAGCGCGAATCGTACCTTGAGCAAGTCGCCAAAATGGAGCGGCCCCCAGCGCGGCCAGACGAACAACACCACTAGGCCCAAGCCAACATAGGCGGGTTGGATGTGGTGCAAGAGGTCCGTGGCCCACAAGCCCACTCCCGCAAAGAGAATGTACAGGGCGCGCCGCTGGACGCGGGTCAGCGGTGTGCTGCTTGGGGGAGGGGCCTGCTGGATGACATGTCCGTCGAGGTGGCGGCCAAACAGCATCCATATCACACCGAGCGATACCAACGTTCGCAAAAAGCCGATGATCGGAAACATCCAATACAGCCAAGTGGCCCAAAATATGGGTGCGCCTTGGGTTTTTTCGTATTGGCCAGCCAAGACCAAATTGGGCACGGAGCCGGTCAAAAGCCCACAACCACCAAAATACGTGCTGCAAAGCAGGGAGAGCAGGACGGCGGCCTTGAGATGCGGCGATGGGCGAACGTGCAGGTGCTCGACGAGGGCGATGCCAATCGGCATCAAGAACAGGACGCGGATTACCCCGGACGGGATCAGGAAGGCCACCACCAGCCCGATCAGGTGCAATTGGCAGAGTAGGAAGAAGGGGCGTTGCGACAGACGGGACTGAAGCCAAGATGCCAGCGCGTCTCCGAGGCCTGTTTTGGCCACCCCCAAGCTCAGGACCATGCCGGCGAGGACGAGCCAGACCGTCTTGGAGGCGAAAGGGGCTAGGCTCTGCTCGAAGCTCAGCAGGCCAACGGCCGGGATCAGGACGAGCACCCCCGCCGAACTCAGCGCGATAGGTATGGGTTCAGTAGTCCAAAAAAACAGGGCAAAGAGGGCGATGCCAAGGGCGTTTTGCACTGGGCTAGGCAGCGCGGCCAAAGGGGCGGCAAAGCCCAAAAGGAGGGCCGCGATACCCAATAGCAAGCCCACCCATTGTTTGGGCGCTAGTTTGGACACGGTCAGAGAGAGTCGGCGGGGCAAGGGACCTTGTAGGGCTTGAGGTGGAGGAGAAAATAAAAAAGGCCTGAATTTTGGAAAGAGCGGCCTAAGCCTATTATTGTGCATAGAGGATACGTGCAATGACTCAACTGAAGTCCATTCGTCTGCGCTTAGACAAGCCTTTGACCGGGCCGTACGACCGGCTTTTGCGCCGCCCCGGTCCCGAAGTCGCCGCACTGGCAGCGGGCGAAGCTATGGTGATCATTCGCGGCACGCGGCTGCTGAAAGCCATGCCGTTATGGGAAAGCACGGCCGCGTGTTATTACGCCAAGGGCACGGAGGGCACCGGGTGGTCGCCGGAAGATTTTAGCAACGCGCAGCAAGCCGAGCGCTGGGCAGAGAAAGGGCTGGTGAATGCGCTGGCCGTGCCCGTGGGCTACTTCAAGCTGCCCAATGCCGCCTGGGTCGGCGCGCTGGCGGCCGAACTGACGCCGTGGACGGCTCAAGCCGTCGAAGCATGGCGGGCGGGGATTGAGCGGGACATTTGGCTGACGGTGCTGAGGGTGTATCGCTGCACCCCCGTCCAACCGAAATTCTTGCGTCAAACGGGCCTGCACCTGCGCGTTAGGCCCTTTGAGGTCGAGCAATTGCAGCCGGTCATTTTAGCAAGCGAACTCGAGCGGCGCATGGAACAGATACAAGAGACCGTAGAGCGGCATGACCGCGGCCGTGCCGTCTCCCCCCGTGTGGAGAAGAACTACGACGACCAAGCCCTCGCCGAGGAGACCGGCTATAGTTCCGACCAGCTAAAGGGCTGGGTTGCCCAACTGCGGCGCAAGCAGCAGCTCATCCTATATGGACCGCCCGGCACCGGTAAGACGTACTTGGCCGAGCGCCTGGCGCGCTATCTGGTGGATGGAGGCGGTTTTAGCGAACTCGTCCAATTCCACTCCTCGTACGCGTATGAGGATTTCGTCCAGGGGATTCGGCCACAGGTGGTAGAGGGCGCACTACACTACGAATTGGCCGCTGGGCACTTTCTGCGGTTTTGCGCCAAGGCACGCCATGCCGGGGGAAAGCCCTGTGTGCTGATCATCGACGAAATCAATCGCGCAAATCTCGCGCGCGTTTTCGGCGAGCTAATGTACCTGTTGGAATACCGCCACCGCCCGATCGCGCTGGCCGGTGGCGGCCCCGAGTTTTCGATCCCCGCCAATGTCTATCTCATCGGCACGATGAACACGGCTGACCGGTCGATCGCCTTGGTTGACCAAGCCATGCGGCGGCGATTCAGCTTTGTCCGCCTGCGCCCCAACTACCAGCTCTTGGCAAATTATCTCGAGCAGAAGGGCTTACCCCCGGAGAAATTGGTCGCTCTACTAAAAGAAGTAAATCAATCCATTGGGGACGAGGATTGTGAGCTGGGCATTTCTTTTTTTATGGTCGCTGATCTCGCGACGGCGCTGGCGCATATTTGGCAAGGCGAGGTCGAGCCGTATCTGGAGGAAGTGTTTTTCGATCGCCCAGACCAGATGGCGCGCTTTCGCTGGTCCAAGGTCTCCGGGCGTTTGCAGGATTGGGCGTGCGACGCTACGAGTTGATCGAAGAGGAAGTGGCCGCGATTCCGGCTGCCGAGCTTGCGGTCGAACAGGCTCTGCACCTGCACGCCCAATATCCAAAAGAGCTGGAGTTCGGCTTCCCCAGCCCGCTTAATAGCCAGTGTTATCAGCTCAGGTCGCGGGGCTATGTCGGCGTGGTGCCATTGGGCACAGATGCCGCCTTGGAAATCAATCCCAAAATACGCTGCTCGCTGCTCATGCCCATGCTAGAATACGCCTATCAGTTGCCCAAAATCAGCGCGCACAAAGCCCCGGCCGCCATGGGGGATATCTACGAGTTTTGGGCCGAGGTACTCGCGCGCAAGGTCTTACAACGGGTGCGGCGCGGGTTGTTTTGGGATTACCAAACTCGCGAAGGTCCCAGTCGGTGGGTGCGGGGGCGCATGTACCCCGAGCGCAGCTATATAGGCGTCCATCCCTACTGTCGGTTTGCAGAGCACACGCCAGATATCCTCGACAACCGCATCTTGGCCAATGTGCTGTACGGCCTGAGGCGCTTTGCCTTTCGCCGCGAAAGCATTCGGCAAATGGTCGGTCGAGCTTGGTGGGCACTGAGCGAGCTAAATTACCGCCACATTCGCCCCGCAGATTGCCTCGGCGTAGCGTACCACAGGCTAAACGAGGACTACCGACCCATGCATGCCCTGTGTTATCCCTTGCTCCAACAGCGGAGCCCGGCTTGGGGGCTGGGAGCCGAAGAAGGCCCGGCGTACCTGCTGCACATGCCAACCTTATTCGAGCGGTTTTGCACGGCGTTTATCGACCACAAGCTAAACCACAAGGTCGAACTCAAAGCCCAGTATCACACGCGACTCAAGGGAACAGAGCGGCTTTCCTTCCGCTTGGATATGGCCCTGTTTTCAGCGATAACCGGGCAGCCGCTGGCGGTAATTGATGCAAAGTACAAGGCCGATGGCCCCGTGGAAAGCGATGTGCAACAGGTGGTTGCCTATGCGGTGCAGATAGGGGCACGTCGGGCCTTTTTGCTCTATCCCAGCAGCGACATGGACGAGCAGTTCGAGGTCGGCCCAGTGGCTGTGCAGGCGCTTGGGTACGATCTCGAAGCCGAGGATCTAGAGCAAGCGGGCCAACGCGTGATCCGCAAAATAGAAAATGCCATATAAAAATTAATATGTAAATATATCCAGCAAAAAAACTTAAGACTCAACGAGAAACAAACTCAAATCAGCCCAGTAGGTAATCACAACTAAACAAGCCAACAGAATCAACAGAAAAGGCAAAGAGACTCGGTAGAGCCGATGTACGGGCTGTTCAAAGCGAATGCTGGCAATAAATAGGTTGAGACCAACCGGCGGCGTCGAGTAGCCGATTTCCAAGTTGGTCAAAAAAATGATCCCGAGGTGAATGGGGTGCACATCGTATGCTGCGGCGATGGGCAGGATCAGAGGCACGACGATGAGGAGGGCAGAGAACATGTCGATCATACAGCCAACCGCTAGCAGAAACACATTGAGGAGAATCAAGAACAGCAGGCGGCTGCTGATATGAGTCTCTATATAGGCGAGTAAGCGCGTTGGGACTTCCGCATCGACGAGGTAGTTGGTATAGGCCATGGCCGCGGCCAAGACGACGAAAATGCCGCCGACTAGCACCATGCTTTCGCAGATGATCTTCGGCAGTTGCCCGATGGAGACCTCGCGACGGATCAGCACCACCACTACCAGAGCGTATAGGGCGCTCAAAGCCGCAGCCTCGCTGACGGCGATTATCCCCCCGTAGATCCCCCCGAAGATCACCACCGGTAAAAGAAGCTCCCAACTACAAGCGACAAAGGCTTGCGGCAATTCGCGCCACCCGGTGGAGCGCTCGGGCGCGGCACAGCGCCGGCCTTGGAACAAGCTGTAGCAGGACAGCGCACCGACCAAGAGCAAGCCGGGGGCGATGCCCGCGATAAAAAGCTGGTCTACCGGCGTCTCGGATACGATGCCGTAGATGATTAGCGGCAGGCTCGGCGGAAAGAGCAACCCTAAGCTGCCTGAGGTGGTAATCAGCCCGAGGGAAAACGAATCGGGCAGGCGCTGTTGTCGTAGAGCGGGCAAGAGCAGCCCGCCGAGCGCGACAATCGTCATTCCCGAAGCCCCGGTCAAAGCAGTAAAGAGGGCGCAGACGATAATGGCCATAATGGCCAGACCCCCTGGCAGCCAGCCGAGCAAGGCTTGGGAGAAGCGCACCAGACGAGTCGGTGCGCCGCTTTCGGCGAGGATGAAACCCGTGAGAGCGAAGAGCGGAATAGCCGTTAAGGTCGGTGTTTCGGCTATCCGATACATCTCGATGAAAACGACGGTTAAATCGATCTCGGCGAAGGAGAAGTGCAAAAGGGCCATCGCGCTGATGACCACAAAGAGCGGGACCCCGGCTAGGGCGGCTAGGGTGGCTAGGAGGCTGCTCACGAGCGATCTGCGGGGGCGCGGAGGCGTCGCCCGCCCTGCAAGAGGAAGCGCAACCCCATCAAGCCAAAGACGAGGGGAAAGCACAGTTGGGCGATCCAAGCGGGGACGGCCAAGAAAGCCATCGTGCCGAATGCGCGTTCGTCGAGCACGAAGCATCCGGCGATATACGCTAAATAGGCGCAAAGGGCAGCGGCAAAAAAGTCTGCACAGCTCAAGACAATAGCTCGCACCCCGGCGGGTAGCAGGCGCAACGCAGCGTCAATGCGGATGTGTTTGTCGAGCCGGGTGGCGACCAAAGCGCCGGCTAGCCCAATCCACAACACGAGGTGCCGCACGAGACTTTCGGTGCCCAAGAAGGTGATGGAGAACAGGTTGCGCATGAGAATCTGCCCGCAGGTCAGCACCAGCAAGCAGGTTACCAAAAGGACGAGGAAGCCGGTCTCGAGTCGGTGGAGGAAGTGCTGACCGCTCAAGGGGAAGCCTGGCGAAATTCCTGGAGGTGTCGCGCTATTTGTTCGTGAGCTGCACTAGAAAAGGCCTGGCCCACGAGCTCGGCTTCGGCGCTGGCGACGAGGCCCTTGAAGGTCTCTACATCATTAGGGCCAACCTCGACCAGCGACAGGCCATTGGCCTGCAACACAGCCATGGCCTCGTCGTTTTCTCGGCGGTTGCGCTGTCCCAAGGCGGCTAGGTGCTGCTGCGCTATGCGGTGGATGCGCTCGCGATCGGCGGCGGGAATTTTGGCGAAAATTCGCTTGTCGAGCAAGAGAGCGCCTAGGGTGTAGTTGATGGGAAGTTGGGTGACATATTTTGCGCGGGTAAACCATTGGAGAATGATGGTCACGGACGGCGAGGCGTACACTACATCAATTAGGTTGGTCTGCAACCCGAGGAGGACATCCGGGATGTTGAGGGGAACTGAGGTAACGCCGGCTATACGGAAAAGCACGGAGGTAATCGGTTCATCGGGTAGCTGCCATACCTTTTGAGTGCGCATGTCCGCGACGGTAGCTACGGGTTGCTGCGAGAGGATGTGGACAAAGCCAATGTCGACCCAACCGAGAAAGACATAGCCTCGTTCCTCGTATCCTTGCCGGTAAAAGGCATCCATTTTCTCGAGCACGTAATCTATTTCGGCATAGCTGTCGAAGAGGAAGGGCATTTCCAGCGCGAGGACATCGGGAAAGGTCTGGCTGATGCCTAGGCCGCCAAAATTACCGCCGTGGAGCTGGCCGATGCGCATCTTGCGCAAGATGACTTTCTCGTCGCCTTGGACGCCGCCAGGATAGATTTTGAATCCCACATTGCCGCCCGTCTCTCGCCGCACGTCCGCGTCAATGGTGCGGAGGACCTTGGCCCAGCCACTGCCCTCCGGGGCGAGGGTCGCAATTTTGAGGAGGTGATTGGGTTGGGCCGCGACAGAGCTGGCTATGAAAGCGGCGACGACCGCAAAAAGTCCCTTAAAAGAAGTCATCGGCTTGATCTAGCAGGATCTGCGCCTGTTTTTGGGCGGCGATGTTTTGCAAGGTAAGCTCCGGTACGGCGTCCGCTGGGCTGGTTAGGGCTTGGTTGAGCAGGGATTCGTATAGCACCCGGTCAAAAGTGTTCCGAGCATAGAATTTGGCCTTGGCTACGTAAACCATGAGCACCTGTCCTTTGCTGATAGCCACCGCTCGGTCGAAGTGCTCGGCGGCCTTTTCCGGGTTGCCGCCCAACATCGGCGGTAGGGCTGCGTAATAGGACCCCAAGAAGACATGGGAACTCCCGTATTGAAAGGTCTCGTCTTGGGCCACGATCCACTGCATGAGTTTAATGACTTTGGGCAATTCAGCCAGTGCCGCCATGGATTCAATATTGGCACTAATCCAAGCACCCCAACTCGAAGCGGCCCAGAACACGACCGGCAGATCTGAGGCCTCTAGGTCATCGGTGACGCGGATAAATTCAGCATAAGGTGCTCGGAGTAAGCCTGGTTGACTAAGGCGCAGAGAGAGGGTTTTGAGACCGTACACCTTGGCCCGATGGTACAGGTGCTTGGCTCGTTGGGGATCGTCGACTTCGACCAAAGTAGCATAGGAAGTATAGGTCTCAGCAGCACTTAAGAGCAATTGCGGGTCTTGGGGATTGGCCACCAGCAGTCCTTCTAATAAGAGTAGGAAAGTAGGCACGCCCGAGGCGACCAAATCCAAATCGTCGTGACGGGCTGTGGCCGCACTAACGTCTTCTATCAACGACCCCACTAACGCGGACTGCAACCTAGCGGCGCACCCAAGCGGACCAAAGGCGAGGGCCGCCAGCAAGAGCATTGTCAAGAGGTGTTTAGCTACCATTCGGACCCAAGAAATCGGCTAAGAGGAGGCTATGACGGGTTCCTCTCCTCCTCAGGCTCTATTGTAACGCGCAGGCACTGCCAAGGGTTGCCGTCTTCAGCGCAGGCCGCAAAAATCTCCAAGGCACTGGCCAAGTCCTCGCCGCGGGTGCGATAAACATCAAAGAAAAGCGCTAGATTGGAGTTGTAGCGACGATAAGATAGGAGCCGCGCATTGTTTAGTTCCCATTGGAGGAACCCATCGTACTGGTTGTGGGTAAACTGCGTTCTGATGAGGGTGAAATCGCGCTGGCGCTGAGCAAAAACGATATGTCGGTCGCGCAGAACAACGCTGCGAGGCAGGCCCAGCGAGTAGAGGCTGTCGAGTGCTGCGACGGTCTCGGCCATGAAGTGCCGAAAGAGGGCCGCGTCCGCTCGGTGCGCCTCAGCCTGTTGCAAGAGCGGGGTATCGATGCCGAAGTGCTGCGCCAAGAAGAGCAGGGACCCTTGGCGGCCGACGAAGGTCGCCAAGCTCTCGTTGTAATCGGTCTGTCTTGGGGCATAGACGAGGGCGTGAGTCAGTTCGTGGAGGATCAAATCGGCTAGTTGGTCGGGCGCGTAGTTGAGCATTGAGCTGAGGATTGGATCGGAGAAAATGCCCAAGGTGCTGTAGGCACTGACCGGGCGAACGATTGCGTCATACCCTGCGGCGGCGAGGGCATCGCGCTGCTCGTCGGCCAAATCGCGGCGAAAGAAACCTTTATAGGGGACCTCGCCGACGAACGGAAAATCCCAAGTATAGGGCGAGAAGCGGTCGGGCGGACAAGCGCTGACATTCCAACTGATCGGGTCGCCGCCCGTATCGTAGAAGGCCGTGTAATGGTCGTCTGTTTTCAGACCCACGCTTTCGGCGTAGCGAAGAATGGTTTGGATCAGCTCTAGTTGCGTCCGAGTTTGCTCGGCTAGGTCGGGTCGGGCGAGGAGGTTTTGGACGGGTATGCGCTTGTACACCACGCGACTTTGGCCGCGGGCCAGATGCCAATAGTAATTGAGATTGCAGCCACAGACGCTCAACAGGCCAAGCCCGATGAGCAATCGATAAAGACGAGGCATCAAGTCGGATTGTGGCGAGCAGCCACTTGTGCGTCTTAAGAGGGGAGCAAGCCAGCCAACCTAGAGTTTGCCGACGACCTTTTCTCCATCGAAGATCAGATTACCTTCTTTGTCGAGGACGCGGCCGTCGCTGGTAAACTCGTACTTCATGGATTGACCCAAGGTCAGGTGGCGTTGTACTTCCTCTAGGTCTTGGTATTTCTCGATTAGCTTTTCAATCGGTCCCTCAAACGAAGTCTGCTGCCACTTGGGACGATCCTTGTTGTGGGCGGCCCGCTCTTCAGCCGTCATAATGGGCAGGCGCTCGGCAGCGGGGGTAAACCGCCCGGCCATGGCCTGTTGGCGGCGATACTTCTCGTGGCGCTTTTCCGACTCAGTCAGCATTTCCTCGGGAATGGCCTCGAAGCTGGTATCTTGATCGCCCCCTTGTTCCCGGCGTTTTTGCTGCTCTTCTTGGACCTCGCGTGAAAGGCGCTGTTGGCGCTCGTGGTCCAAGCTAGTATCAGTGCCTAATCTCCGCAGTACATGCCGCGCGGCCTTGTTCATAGCGAATGCGCTGCCTCCCTGAAATTTGCGTGCAGTGTGTCCAGAATTAACTAGCGCTAGAAAATATAAGGGGGGCGGGTGATTTGGCAAATCCAAATCACCTTACTTATTATAGATAGGCAATAGCGGATGCTCTCAATGCCGGGGTGCTCAAACCAAGGCTACAGAGTCGAGATTTAACTTTTTGGATGGAGATACAGAATGAGCGTTTTATCGCGTTTCTTTTCGCATGAAATAGGCATAGACTTGGGCACCGCCAATACCTTGGTGTTTGTCAAAGGCAAGGGAATCGTCCTCAACGAGCCCTCGGTTGTGGCCCGCCAAGTCGCCACCCAAAAAGTCATTGCCGTCGGTGCAGAGGCCAAGGAGATGATGGGGCGTGAAAACGCCGGCATTCAAATAATTCGCCCCCTGAAGGACGGCGTCATAGCCGATTTTGAAGTTACCGAAGAGATGATTCGCAGCTTTATCCGCAAAGTTAAAAAGAACAAACTTTTCGTGCGGCCCAAGATCGTGGTGGCGGTCCCGGCAGGCAGCACTGAAGTAGAGAAGCGGGCCGTGCGAAACTCCTGCGAGCGCGTGGGGGCCAGAGAAGTCCATATGGTCAGCGAGCCGATGGCCGCGGCCATCGGCATGGGATTGCCGGTCGATCAAGCCGTCGGCTCAATGGTCATCGATGTCGGCGGCGGGACGACGGAGGTCGCCGTAATCGCCCTTTCAGGTCTAGTCGAACACGAGTCGCTGCGGGTGGCTGGAGAGGCCATGGACCAGTCAATTACCGAGTGGATGCGTAGAAAGCACAACCTGCTTATTGGCATCCAAGGTGCCGAGACCATCAAGTGGAAAATCGGGTCGGCGACGGAATTGGATACAGAAGAGAGTATCGCGGTGCGTGGTCGCGATACCGTAGCCGGGCTACCCAAAGTCTTACAAGTGGACTCAGTTGAGATACGAGAATCCCTAGCCGGTTCCGTAGCCCAAATCGTCGCCAGCGTGCGCAGAGTGTTGGAGAGGATGCCACCCGAATTGGCGGCGGATATCCTCGATAGAGGCATGGTGCTCTGCGGCGGTGGGAGCATGCTGCGAGGGCTGAAGGAGCACCTGCTTGAGGCGACGAATTTGCCTACTTATGTCGATAGTGAAGACCCGCTTTCGGCCGTGGTGCGGGGCAATGCCCGCATTCTTGAAGAGTTTGATAACTACCGCCAAGTTCTGCTCTAATCGACTATGGCCAATACCCGGGAGCTCTTCGTCATTGGGCTGGCCGTTGCCTGCGCCTTGATCTTGATGAGCTTACCTCAATCCTATAAGACCTACATCGCCGAGCGGTGCCAGGTCGGTCTATTGGCATCAGGTCAAGCACTGTTTTCGCAAGTCATCCGCTCTGCCCGCAGCGAAGAAAAGAGCCGTTTTCTCCTGACCCAAAACGTAGCCCTAGCCCTCGACAACATGCAGCTACAGGAGGCTGGATGGGAAAATGTGCGCCTGCGCAAGGCCCTGTCCTTTCGGCCTATAGATGAAGGCACGCGCGTTATTTCTGCCGAAGTGATCGGCCGAGACCCCGACCACATTTACGACACGATCGTTATCAACGCTGGCCGTGACCTCGGCGTAGATAAGGATATGCCCGTGGTGACGCCCGAAGGGCTCGTCGGTCACATTGCCCAAGTCGGTGCATCAGACTCGGTCGTGCAGTTGTTGATGCGCACGAGAGTTAGTGCTTTGATCCGAGTGACGCGTGCCCAAGGCATTGTGTCGTGGGTCGACGGCCGGTTCCAGTTGCGATTCGTCGAAGCGAGCAACTTGGTGCGGGAGGGCGATCTGGTCGTGTCGTCGGGGTTGGGCGGGCGCTACCCCAAGGGCATACCGATTGGCACAGTGGTGGAGGTGAATCAGGAGAAACGGGCTCCAGTCTTTTTACGAGTCATCCTCAAGTCGATCGTGGATTTTTCTGTACTCGAAGAGGTTTTCGTACTCGGCAAAAACCGCGGCCCAGGCTGAGGAGGCGCTGCTTGCCTTGACAGAGCATGAGCCGTGCCATATCCTTTAAAACTGTTTGCTGGCGTGATAGTTAACGCGATTTCAATTCACCCAAATAGAGAGTACGGTCTTGACGAAAGCTGATATCGTGCGTCTCATCGCCGAAGGAACTGGGCTTACCAAGACGGATACTGCGGCTGTCGTCGATGGCTTTATTGAATCCGTAGTCGAGGCTTTGGAACGGGAAGATCACATTGAAATTCGCGGTTTTGGCACCTTCAAAGTCGTCGAGCGGGCACCGCGCACAGGTCGCAATCCACGCACGGGTGACGAAGTGAAAATCGCCGGTCGCAAGGCCCCGGCATTTAAGCCTTCAAAGGAATTGCGGGTGCGCGTCAATGGGGAAAACGTAGAGGACAAAGGTCCAGGAGAAAAAAAAGATGCCCTGTGGCAGGAAGAGAAAGCGGCATAAGATCGCTACGCACAAGCGCAAGAAGAGACTGCGCAAAAATCGACACAAGAAGAAGAATATCTAGGCTAAGGGGCTAATAGCTCAGCTGGATAGAGCGCCGGTCTCCGGAACCGGAGGTCCCAGGTTCGAATCCTGGTTAGCTCACCATTTTGTCGCCAGAGTATGGTCGGATAATTGAGTCGGGGTGTGGCGCAGCCCGGCTAGCGCGCTTCCTTGGGGTGGAAGAGGTCGCTGGTTCAAATCCAGTCACCCCGACCATTTTTATAATAGTAGTATAGAGATCGCAGCTTTTGCTTGTCCATGTCGGGGTGTAGCGCAGCCCGGCTAGCGCACCTGCTTCGGGAGCAGGGGGTCGCCGGTTCAAATCCGGCCACCCCGACCACGAATTAAGTCCCTGTGAGCTTTTGCCTTACAGGGACTTAATTTATTTGCGATATGAGATATGGCTCTCTCCATCGGCATAATCGGCTTGCCCAATGTAGGCAAATCAACGCTCTTCAACGCGCTAACAGGAGATGGAGTCGAGGTATCTAATTACCCATTTTGCACAGTGGCACCCAATGTGGGTACCGTCGAGGTTCCAGATCCGCGATTGGAGCGGCTGAGCGAGGTTACACAGCCGGAATCCACAACGCCTACGAGCATCCACTTTGTCGATATTGCTGGGCTGGTGCGGGGCGCGAACCAAGGTGCCGGGTTGGGCAATCAATTCCTCTCCCACGTCAGAGATGCCGATGCCCTAGTCCATGTGGTGCGCTGCTTTGACGACGCGCAAATAAGCCATGTAGATGGGGCGATAGACCCCTTGCGCGATATTGAGACCATTGAAACGGAGTTGCTGCTAGCGGATTTGGCGATCATGGAAAAGGCCGTGCCCTATTTAGATAAAGTAGTTCGCTCTGAGCCGCGGAGCACGCGCACACACGAGTTAGCGGCCTGCGTCAAGGTCTTAGAGGGATTGCAGCGTGGAACGGGCACGGCGGCGATGGGGTTGACTATGGAAGAAAAAGACGCGCTCGCTCCGTATCGCTTGCTGACGGCAAGGCCGGTGCTTTATGCGGCCAATGTCGGGGAAGCGGAAGCCGGTGCGCCAGGGCCATGGGTGGATTGGCTAGTCAAACGCTATGGAGCGGATCAAGTGCTGGTCGTCTCGGCACAGTTCGAAGCGGAGATGGCCGGTCTGAGCCGGGAGGAGAGAGCGGAGTTCATCAGGGAATTGGGGCTGGAGCAGGGGGGAATAGAGCGCTTAGTCCAAGCCGGATACAAGCTGCTGGATCTGATTACCTTCTACACGCTCGCCAACGGCAAGCTGCAGGCTTGGCAGTTGCGGCGTGGGGAAAAGGCACCGCGAGCGGCCGGGCGGATCCACACGGACATGGAAAAGGGATTTATCCGCGCCGAACTAGTCTCTTGTGATCAGCTACTTACTATGGGGGGATGGGCACCGCTGAAAGCGGCCGGGCAATTGCGGAGTGAAGGCCGGGATTACGCCGTAGCCGATGGGGACGTCATCACCTTCCTTTTTAAGGCTTGAGGCTCAGAAGAAAGCGCGGAGCGCTAGGCTTAACACAGTGGCGTTGCCCAGACCGTCTTGGGGGACGCTTTTTTGTGCTTTGACGGAAGGTGTTAGGTCGCCTATCTTCTGCCGTCTAAACAAGAGTGAAACAGACCAATGGGACGCGCCCTGGGCATGATTGAAACCCGCGGCTGGGTAGCTATGGTCGAAGCGGTAGACGCGATGGTCAAAGCCGCTGAGGTCGAGGGGGTCGGCTGGCAGCAAGTAGGCGGCGGGCTGGTCTCGGTCGTCGTCCGCGGAGACGTGGCCGCTGTGCGCGCAGCTACTGAAGCTGGTGCCGTGGCCGCGGCGAGCGCGGGTGAAATAGTTGCGCTCAGTATCATTCCCCGGCCGCATGAGAGCACGGAAGCTGCGTTGCCCCTAATCCGCCCCCCAGCGACTGCATGTTAATTTGGGCAAAAATCATCTTGGCAACGGCCCTGCTCGGCTGGGCCGCATGGTACCTCGAACCGGCTGCACTGCTTGCGACCGCTGGGCAGGTCGGTAGGGACAAAGTGCTCATCTGCGGGGCGATTGCCCTAGTAGGCATCGGCGTGCAGTGGATTAAGTGGCAGTTGTTGTTGCGCAACCAAATCCCCGAGGTCAATGGGCGGGATGCGCTCTATTCGTTGCTGGGTGGCGCAGCCCTCGGTCTGGTGACACCCAGCCGTTTAGGTGAGCTGGGGCGCGGCGTTTTCTTGGGGCGGAGCCGGACCAAGGCCGCGTTGCTGACGGCCGTGGACAAGTTGAGTTCTGCCGCGGTCACGTTGGGATTGGGGGCCGCAGCCGCATGGATTTTATGGCCCCATCTCAGGGGCTTTTTGCTGTTGCTATTCTGCTTCCTCGGCCCGCTGCTGTATTGGGGCTGGTGCCGCCGGAAAGCGAGCGGGCCGGTTGCATGGGGGGCCATCGTCGGGTTATCCGTCTTGTTCAACATGGTATTCATGGCGCAATTTTTCTATTTGGTCACCTCCAGCGTGGGTACCGACTCAGCGGTTGTGTTGGCGGTGCCGGTGATATTTGCCCTGAAAACCTTGTTGCCCTTGGGGTTTTTGGATCTAGGGGTCCGCGAGGCGGCGGCCATCTTGGTATTTAGCAGCCTCGGCTTAGAGCCGCAACCCGCTTTTGTGGCCAGCATCCTGATTTTTGCCTCTAATGTGTGCTTGCCGGCTGGCTTGGGATGGCTGTGGATTGGTAGCCGCCGACTGCGGACGATGGGAAAGGTCGCCTTATGAATTCGGCGTATGCGATTAAAAAAGAAATATGCGAAGTAGGGCACAGGGTCTATCAGCGCGGGTACGTAGCGGCCAATGACGGCAATATCAGCGTCCGCATAGAGGACGACCTAGTGCTGTGTACGCCGACTGGGGTGAGCAAGGGCTATCTGAGTGCAGACATGCTGGCCACCTGCAGTATGGAGGGCCGGCAAGTAGCGGGCGCGATGAAAATATCGTCGGAAATCCGCATGCACCTCGAAATCTACAAGTTGCGGTCCGATGTCCGCGCCGTCGTCCATGCGCATCCGCCGACAGCGACCGGTTTTGCCGTCGCTGGCATTGAGCTGACTCAGTGCGTGTTGCCCGAAGTGATCGTCAGCCTCGGGGGCGTTCCGCTGGCGGACTACGGCACGCCCGGCGGCCCTGATATCGTCGAGCCGATGAAGCCACTTTTGCGACAATACGACGCCGTTCTAATGGCCAATCACGGGGTGGTAACCGTGGGCCAACACGTCATGGACGCCCATTTCAAGATGGAGACCGTCGAACACTTTGCCCAAATCGCCTTGGTGGCGCACCAACTCGGCGGGATACGCACGCTTGGGGGTAAAGATGTAGAAGATCTCACGAACCTGAGGAAGCGCTTTGGGATTGGAGATCGGCCGTCCTGTGAGCCGGCCGGAGAAAGCGATCTAGTCGAGCGGATTACCGAGGAAGTCCTGCGCCAACTGCGCTAGCTCAGTACGCGATGTGAGGGAGTATGAGGTTTATAGGACTGATCGCCGCTGTAATAGGGATAGCAACTCCGGCGAGCGGCCAAGACATCGTCGAGGCGGTCCAGCGCGGAGATGCGCTATTGGAGCAAGGGCAGCCTAAGCTGGCGTTAGCCGAATACGAAAAGGCCCGCGAACTGGGCGCTGGCAGCGCGATGTTTCTCAATCGCTTGGCCAGCCTCTACATGCAGACCGGCGGCTATAAGCAGGCGGCCGAATCGCTGCAACAATCGCTCGCAGAAGACCCTAGGCAGCTACCTGTATATTCGGCGTTGGGGGATGCCTTTTTGGCGATGGGCCAGCTAGATTCTTCTATTTTTTACATTGAACAAGCGAGTATTCTAGCCCCTTCCTCAACTAAAGTCCACAGCACCCTCGGTTATCTCTACATGCAGGCCGGGCATAGCGAAAGGGCGTGCGAACGCCTCGACCGGGCCTTGGCACTGGACGACAAAAACTCGGAAGCCTATCGCCTATATGGGTATTACTACGCGCAAAAGGACTCGGTAAATCGAGCCATTGAATACTATCAAAAGTTGGCGGAATTATCGCCGGAGAATGTCGAAGCCTACAACAACATCGCGTTCCTCCTCGCCGGAGCCGAGCGCTATCCCGAAGCGCTCGAGTACTACAAATTGGCTAAAGATCGGGCGCAGGATCCCTACCTAGCCCAGGCGATCTCGGCCAAAATCGAAGAGGTGCAGGCGATTATGGCCGGTGAGATGCGGGCGCGCTACATATTGGTCGAAACAGAAGCGTCCGCACTCAAAGTCCTCGAAAAAATGGCTCAAGGAGCCGATTTTTCCCAGCTAGCGCAGCAGCTCTCCATTGCGCCCAACGCCAATCAAGGCGGGGATTTGGGGTTTTTTGGCCTGGGTGAGCTCATGCCCGAAATTGAGGAAGTCGTAGTGAAACTGAAGGTTGGGGAACTGAGTCCAATCGTGGAAGTACCCATGGGCTATATCGTAGTGCAGAGATTGAACTAAAAAATGAAAAAGTAGCGGCCAGGGCATCCTTGGATGCGCCTGACCGCTTGGGAGGGATACGAACCATGACCGGAATGGCTCGCATAGATTAAACTCCCCGAAAAGAGCGGGGTTCCACATTAGTAATATTTTTTTCGATGTTCAATATCTCCAGAGGCAGCAAGGATGAACGCGGATGACTTGCGCGACGTGGCGGAGCGGCTCGAAGCCTTGGAGTCGCTGGCCAAGCTGTTTGGAAATTCATGGCTCGATTACGTCAAGAACCAGATACAGGACGAGAAAATAAGAGCCTATTTGACGGTTTTTGACGATGCCTTTCCCGGGATGGATCACGTCGTCGAATTCGTGCGCCAAAATGCCCCAGCACTCGCTGCAGGGGAGGGTGTCCAAGAAAATTTTGTGGAATTGGCACAGGCGCTTCTACAGCGGGAAGTCGAAGACGAAGGTTTTATCACAGCAGAGAGCGATGCGGAAGTCGTAGGAGAAATCGCCGCACCCGAGTCCGATGACACCCATGCCGACGCCGAGGAAAACATTGAGGCCTTGCACGGCGACGAGCAAGAGGAGGCAAGCAAACCGGCAAGCGATGAAGAAGAGTCGAAAAACGAGGACGAAATAGATGCCCTTTTTGGCTGAACAAGCCCTGATTCACCCCAATAGAGCGAGTTGGCATGCCCTATTCCTATAATGCCTGGTTCCAGTGTATCGATTGCGACGACGAGCGCTATCCGCTAAACGAAATAGTCTATCACTGTCAAAAATGTGGGGGGCTGCTCGAAGTACGCCACGATATGGAAACCTTACAGCGGCGCTCGGGCGGCGAGTGGAGGACGCTATTTGATCAGCGCTACATGAGTTCGGTGCATCCGTATGGGAGTTCGGTTTGGGGCAAAAAAGAGATGGTTTGCCCTCTCGTCGAAGACGAGAACGTGGTCTCTATGTACGAGGGGGGGAGCAATCTGCTGTGGGCCGAGCGCTTGGGTGCCGAACTGGGCATGGAGGATCTGTGGATCAAGCAGTGCGGTAATAGTCATACGGGTTCGTTTAAGGACCTGGGCATGACCGTATTGGTTTCCATGGTCAACCAGATGATTGCCGAGGGCCAGTTTATACCCGCGGTAGCCTGCGCCTCAACCGGGGACACTTCGGCGGCGTTGGCCGCGTATTGCGCAGCCGCCGGCATTCCGGCGATCGTGTTGTTGCCCAAAAATATGATCTCCACCGCCCAACTCATCCAGCCCATAGCCAACGGCGCGCTGACGCTCGCCCTGCGCACCGATTTCGACGGGTGCATGGCCTTGGTGCAGGAAATCTGTCGCCGCGACCACATCTATCTGGCCAACTCGATGAATTCACTCCGCATTGAAGGGCAGAAGACCATAGCGATTGAGTTGTTACAGCAATTTCACTGGGAGGTCCCCGATTGGGTCATTATCCCGGGCGGCAATCTGGGCAACGTTAGTGCTTTGGGGAAAGGGTTTATCGAGGGCAAGAAGATGGGGCTTATAGACAAGCTGCCGCGCCTTGCCGTCGCCCAAGCAGCCCAGGCCAATCCGCTCTATCGCAGTTATCTCGACGGGTTCCGCACCTTTGAGCCGCAAACGGCCCGCGACACCTTAGCCAGTGCCATAAAGATCGGCAACCCCGTAAGCAGGGAGCGGGCCGTTCGCACCTTGCAGCACTTCGACGGCATCGTCGAAGAGGCCACGGAAGACGAATTGGCCAACGCCTGTGCAAGGGCCGACCACAATGGGCTGTTCACCTGTCCGCACACGGGCGTCGCCTTAGCAGCTCTAAGCAAAATGATCGCAGCCGGGCACGTCGATCCCAAGAGTCGGGTGATCGTAATATCCACGGCGCACGGACTGAAGTTTCCAGATTTCAAAGTGAAATACCACGAAGACCAATTGCGAGAGTTCCACGTTGAGCCTAGGCATCGCAATCTGCCCATTGAGGTCGAAGCTGAATACGAGGCCGTGCATCGGGCCGTCCTCGAGGCCGTAGAGCAGCGGACGCTGGCCAGTGCCCGCCACTGAAAGAGCAAACACAATGAACCGCACCGACGATGGTTTTGCAGGCGAATCGACCCGTTCCGTACACGGGGGAGTGGAACGAGATAAGTTTGCCCAGTCCCTCATCGACCCCATTGCCCAGACGGCCACCTATACTTTTGCCGATCTAGATGAATTTGCCGCCTTTAAGGCGGGAGAAAAATCGCTCTATGAATACGGGCGCTATGGCAATCCGACCCAGCGAGCAGCCGAACGCAGAATAGCCGCCTTGGAAAATGCCGAAGCCGCCTTGCTCTTTCCGTCGGGCATGAGCGCGATTACCTCGGTGCTCTATGCGATGCTGCGCAGTGGGCAACACTTGGTGCTCATGGAAGACTGCTATCGCATGACGGCCAAGTTCTGCGAGGTCTTGGCCAGATTCGGTATTGAATCCACCCTAGTTAAACCCGGTGATATGGATGCGTTGGCGGCTGCGGTGCGCCCGGAGACCCGCTTGCTCTTTACTGAGTCCCCGACCAATCCCCACCTGCACGTCCTCGACTTGGAACAGCTCGTCGCTTTTGCCAAACAGCGACGTCTCAAGGTTCTCATCGACAGCACCTTGGCTACGCCGGTTAATCAAAGGCCGCTCGATTTCGGGGTTGATCTGGTCATCCACAGTGCCACCAAATACCTCGG
This sequence comes from Candidatus Latescibacterota bacterium, assembly GCA_965217585.1. Taxonomy (GTDB): domain Bacteria; phylum Latescibacterota; class UBA2968; order UBA8231; family UBA8231. The sequence continues at coordinate 6,427,363 of OZ244561.1, read as the reverse complement.
CGGGCACAACGATCTGATGGCGGGTGTAGTCTGCGGCAAGGCTCCTTTAGTCGAGGCCATTGGCGAATACCAACGAATCACCGGCGGGATCGTTGACCCCAATACCTCGTATTTATTGATCCGAGGATTAAAGACACTCGCATTACGTGTTCTGCGGCAAAACGATACAGCCCTGACGGTAGCCCGGTTCCTAGCAGCTCATCCCAAGGTTCGCCAGGTCTTTTACCCGGGCCTCGAAAGCCACGTCGATCACCGCGTCGCCAAAGAGCAAATGCGCGGTTTTGGCGGGCTGATCAGCTTTGACATCGACGGCACCCTCGAGCAGACGCGGAATTTTGTCCATCGTCTAGCCGTGCCTTATATCGCGCCGAGTTTAGGGGGGGTGGAGACGCTGGTCTCGCATCCGGCGACCGTTTCCTATTACGATTTGAGCCGGAGGGAGCGGCTGGCCATCGGCATCACCGACCAATTGGTGCGCTATGCAGTGGGCATCGAGGACGCCGCTGAGCTCGTCGGCGATATAGAGAGGGCGCTTGCGGAGGTCTAAGGGATCAGAAGTTCAAGTCGGCCAAAAGCACGGTCCAAGGCAGGGAAGCGACTTTGCGGTACAGGTCGCTGTCGCTGGTCACGGCTTGGCAGCGGAGATGGGCACCTAAGGCAATGAAACCGGCGGCGTACATGCTGATGGAATGCTCAAAGGCGATTTGCGTGGCTTTGCGGGTAATTTCGGGGTTGTAGGGCACGATATCCAAGTGCATGTACTCCAAGCTGGCCAAGGCGTCGTCTATATGGGTCCGCTCGAATTGCTGGCTTTCCTTGAGGACATGGGCTAGCTCGTATATAGATTGGTCGAGCACGGTTAGCTCGACCCTTTCCGCTAGCTGCTCTTGGCGAAGTCCAAGGGCCTTGTGGGAATCCACCTCGTGCACTGGAGAAAACCACCTCAGCATAACGGAGGTATCTAGCGCGTAGCGGATCACCGCGCTTGCCGTTCCGTGCGCAGTATCTTGAGCGGATCCCAAGGCAGTGCCTTTTGGCGCAGACTGTCTTGGAGCGTCATTCCGTGTTCGATAGCCGCCTGTTTCTGCTGGGACTCGTATGTTGCTTCCCTTTGTTGGCAGTACGCCATAAAGGCCAAACGCAGGAGTTTGCTGCGGCTTACACCCTCCTGCTGCGCAACTTGATCGATGCGTTCGAGCAGATCGTCCGGCAGCATGATATTTACGCGCGCCATAAAGCCCCTTTCGTTACGTCTGACAAGCGGGCGTAAAGTCGCCAAGTTAGTTTTGGACCAACAGGCTGTCAAGGCGGCCCTCTTGCCTTAGTTTGGGCCGGTCTTTAATGTTACAATTGGGATTAGAGCATGAAAAATCACCTGAAAATATTGTCGGGTTCGAGCAATCCAGAACTGGCCCAGGAAATATGTGATTACTTGGCCATTGTGCCCACTCGCCGCCAGATCGTCCGCGAGCCCAACGACAATATAAAGGTTAAAATTGAGGAAAACGTGCGCGAAGACGACGTCTTCGTCATCCAGACGTCAGCATCCCCGGTCAACCATCATTTTGTTGAACTCCTGCTGCTAATCGACGCACTTAAGTACGCGTCGTCGCGCCGGATTACGGCCGTACTACCCTATTATCCTTATGTGCGCGCCGACAAAAAGGACGAACCCCGCATTTCTATTAGCGCCCGCCTCGTCGCCGACTTACTCCAAGCGGCCGGGGCCGACCGGATCTTGACCATTACCTTGCACAGCCCGCAAATCGTGGCGTTCTCACGCATTCCGGTTGACCAACTGTGGGCTACGAGCCTGCTGTGCAATTTTATGCGGATGAAAGATCTCAGCAACGCCGTGGTGGTGTCGCCCGACGTGGGGGGTGCCGATGAAGCCAGCGCGTATGCGCGCCGGCTCGGCTTGCCGCTGGCCATTATGGACAAGCGCCGCCACGCGGACGACGAAAAGGCCGAAATCAAAAACATGATCGGCGAGGTCGAAGGCCGCGACGCCTTGCTCTTCGACGAAGAGGTGCTGACAGGGGGGTCCATGATGGAGTCGATACGGGTCCTCAAAGAAAAGGGCGCGCGCCGAATACTGGCCGGCTGTACGCACGGCGTTTTTTCCGGGCACGCCCTAGAGAGGATCGATGCTTCCTCGGTGGAGGCGTTCGCCACCACGAATACCATTCCCTTACCCACGGGCAAGCCGAGGCGCAAAATCGCCGTGTTGAGCGTCGCCCGGTTGTTGGGGGATGCGATCAAAGCCATTCACCACGGCGAATCAGTGAGCCGCTTGATTGAGTGGGAGGGCTAGGTAATGCCAAGTAAATTGAGTATTTTCTCTGAGTTATGGGATTTTATGAAGGTTCGCAAAAAGTGGTGGTTGGGGCCGATATTCGCTACTTTGATTCTGTTAGGGCTGTTAATTGTCACAACCCAAGGGTCGGCCGTGGCCCCCTTTATTTATGCGCTGTTTTAAGACTCATAAAATATAATATGTAAAATGAACCTAAAAGACCTAATCCGCGAAATCCCCAATTTCCCGCAAGACGGTGTCTTATACAAAGACATCACGCCGCTGCTCAAAGACCCCGCTGGTTTATCGGCCGCGGTCCAAATCATGCTCGAACCCTTTGCGGACGCCGAAGTGGACTTAGTAGCCGGTATAGAGGCCCGCGGATTTGTGTTCGCGACGCCGATAGCACTCGAATTGGGATGCGGTTTTGTGCCGGTGCGCAAGCCGGGTAAGCTACCGGCGGCCACGCTGCGCCGCGACTTCGCGCTCGAATACGGTGAGACGGCCTTAGAAATACACACCGATGCCATCGCACCGGGGCAAAAGGTATTGGTCGTGGATGATGTTTTGGCCACCGGTGGGACCTTGGCGGCGACGTGTCAAGTGCTCGAAAAACTAGGGGCTGTTATCTCAGGCATCAGCGTTTTGGCTGAGTTGAGCTTTCTGTCGGGCCGCGACCTCTTGCACGGGTACAAATTGGAAAGCGCTATCGTCTATTGAAACCAGAACCCAAAACGATGGAGACGCCATACCTTCATGTCGAGTGAACGCCGTAAACTGAGCAAGAGCGAACTCCGCGAAGACGAGTTCGTCGAATGGATCATGCAGGCAGTCGAGTACGTCAAAGAGCGCGCCAATCTCTTTGGCGGTGGGGTCGTCGCAGTGATAGTGGTCATTATGGCCATCAATTATTTTATCGAGTCCAAAGAGGCTAATAGGCTCAAAGCTGCGGCCCTACTCGGCGATGTGCTGATGGTCGAGCAGGGCGGAGAGCCGACCGAGGCAATCCGCTTGGCCGAAGAGCTAGTGTCCTCTTATGCCGGGACCCCGGCCGCAGCCCAAGGGGTCGTGCTCTTGGCCAATCTCCACTACGCACAGGGCCGCTATGTCGAGGCCCGGGGCTACTACCAGAGCTATTTGGACAACTACGAGCCTTTGGATGTCCTGGCCTACGCGGCCCAGAGCGGTCTTGGTGCCTGTCTCGAAGCCGAAGGGCAGTTCTTGGCCGCGGCCCAGCACTACGAATCCTATGCGGCCCAACAAGCGGGTACCATCCGCGAGGCCATGGCGCGGATGGAAGCAGCTCGCATATATGGGTTGGCCGGCGAGAGCGACAAGCAACAGGCCCTACTCAAAGAGGTCAGTCGCACGTTCACCCAGTACCCGATTGCCGCTCAAGCCCGCGCCGCACTAGCCATGTTCTAAGGGGCCTATTGATGGGTAGTACGGATCTCAAGGTTTTCGCCGGGCGGAGCAATCCCACATTGGCTAAGGGCATTTACCAGTCGCTGGCCATTGAGCCAGGGCGCATCGAGTTTATCGACTTTAGCAACGAAAATATAAAGGTAAAGATCTGTGAAAACGTGCGCGGCCGCGATGTGTTCTTTATTCAAACCTCGTGTCCGCCCGTTAGCGACTACTTGATGGAGCTACTCATAGCCCTCGACGCCCTAAAATACGCCTCGGCTGGCCGCATCACCGCCGTCTTGCCGTACTATCCGTATGCTCTGGCCGACAGCAAGGACGAGCCGAGGATTTCCGTGGCCGGCCGCTTGGTGGCAGATCTGATCGCCGAAGCCGGGGCGGACCGCATTCTCACCATGACCTTACACAGCCCGCAGACTATGGGCTTTAGCCGGATCCTAGTGGACCAACTGAGTGGCGTCCCGGCGATATGCGCTTATTACGCCGACCTCGACCGAGACAACTTGGTCGCGGCCGCGCCAGACATCAGCCGCGCCAAGGTCACCGAGACCTATGCCCAGCGGTTGGGGTTGCCCCTCGTCGTGGTTGATCAGGGCGCCGGGGAAAACAGGGTTATTGGCGATGTAGCCGACCGCGATGTCGTATTCTTCGACGACGCGATCATTACCGGCACTTCCATCCTCAAGGGCGCCGCCGCCGTCAAGGAGCGCGGGGCACGCAAAATCTACGCTGGTTGCGTCCACGGCACCTTAACCAAGGAGACGATAGCGCGGCTGGATCAATCCAGCCTCCAAGCCCTCGCCATCACCGATACGATTCCCTTGCCGGCGGACGCCCGCGCACCCATGATGCAGGTGTGCTCTGTGGCTTCTCTCTTTGCCAGCGCCATACGCGCTATCCACGAAGAAACCTCCATTAGCGCACTATTCAACTGAGGCGGGGCCCTTTGAAGATCGCAGTGCTCGCCGATATCCACGCCAATCTCGAAGCGCTAGAGGCCGTATTGATCGCTGCGGCCAACGCCGGTGCCGAGCGCATTATCTGCTTGGGGGACATCGTGGGGTACGGTCCCGATCCTTTGGGCTGCCTCTATCGCCTCAAGGAGGTAGAGGCACAGATCGTATTGGGCAATCACGACCAAGCTGTATTGGAGCCGGTGCGCATCCAGTCTTTTAACCTGCTGGCTCGTCCCTCGCTCTACCAAGCATGTGAGGTATTCGGGGAGGAAGAACGCGACTTTTTGCGGCAAGGGGTCTTTCGGCGCGTGGAGGGCAATGCGGCGTTGTCCCATGCCAATCCCCTCAAACCCGAAGAATGGGAGCCCCTACTCATGTACGATCGCGTCACTTGGTGCATGAGCCACCTCAAATGGCCATTGGCTTTTGTCGGCCACACCCACGAAGCGCGCATTTACTGCAAGATGCGCGACAAGCCCATGCCCCTGACCTCGGCCACGGCCGCCATAGGGGATCATCAATACTTGGTCTCCGTCGGCAGCGTCGGCCAACCCCGCGATGGCGACTGGCGGTCGGCGTACACCCTGTGGGATACCGACGAACAATGGATCGAACTCCAGCGCGTCGAATACCCAGTCAAGCTGACCCAACAGAAGATCGACAACCTCGGCTACCCCAACTACCTAGCCGAGCGCCTCGCTAAAGGGGAGTAGGCAGGGGCGGGCGCGCATGCAGGGCCGCATCATCAGAGTTTCTGGGCTACGGTGCCTCGTCGAGGTCGGGCGAAGCCACTGGCAATGCGAGATTCGGGGCCGTCTCAAGGCCGGGTGCCGCAAGACCAGCTCCCCGGTTGTCGCCGGCGACTGGGTCGAGGTGGTGCCTACGGCCGAACGGACGGGCGTCATCGAAGCGGTGCATCCCCGATCTTCCAAGTTCTCGCGTGGAGCCAGTGGGACACGCCCATTTGAGCAGATCCTCTTTGTCAATATGGAGCAATTGGTCGTCGTCGTGGCCGCTTGCCAACCAAGCCCCCGCCGCGGCTTTATCGACCGAGCGATTGTCATGGCGATCAAGGGGAATCTCCAGCCCGTGATCTGCATCAATAAGGTCGATTTAGTCTCCCCAGCGGCCGTGGGCACCCTGACCTCGCCTTACGAAGTCCTCGGTTATCCAATCTATCGCACCAGTGCTCTACGAGGCGACGGCATGGGCGCGTTCAAAGAAGCCCTGATCAATCGCAGCACGGCCGTGGTCGGCCAGTCTGGGGTCGGCAAATCGACCTTGCTCAACGGCATCGAACCGGGATTGGGACTCAAGACAAAGGAAATAATGAAGCGCCACAACCGGGGTCGGCACACAACCACGGTCGTGCATTTGTTCAAGTTGCAACAAGGCGGCTATGTGGCTGATACACCAGGGGTTAAAGAGCTCCGCTTGTGGGGGGTAAAACCCGCTGAGCTAGCGGCGTATTACCCCGAGCTAGAACCCCTGCGTGGCCAGTGTCAATTCGGCGATTGCAGCCACTTGCACGAACCCGGTTGCGCGGTTCGCGCGGCTGTGGCTGCCGGTCGTGTGGCATCGGTGCGCTACGAAGGGTACCGGCGCATCTTCGAAAGCTTGAGTAACGATGAGTGAACTGGCCATCAAGGATCTACTAGCGACCTACGGGCAGCAACTACGGCTGAAGCTCATCGCCGGCACCGAGGGGCTACAGCGGACCATCAACAACAGCGACATCCATCGCCCCGGCTTGGCTCTGACGGGCTTCGTCGAGCTGTTTACCTTGGATCAAGTGCAGCTCTTGGGCAATACCGAAATGGAGTACCTGCGCAGTCTGTCCCCAGACCGACGGCGACAAGCCCTCAAAATCATGTATCAATTCGATATTCCATGCGTGGTGTTGACCGGTCGGGGGCGCATACACTCCGAGCTACGGCAGCTAGCCGATGAGTGCGCGGTTCCGCTTTTGAAGTCTGGATTCAATACGGCCGAATTTACCCATCTCCTCCGCTATTACCTCGACGAGGTGTTCTCACCCCAAGTGTCCATGCATGGAACGCTAGTCGATGTCTCTGGGGTAGGGCTGCTCTTTCGCGGTCGCAGCGGCATTGGCAAAAGCGAGGTCGCCTTGGATTTGGTCGAGCGCAGGCATCGGTTAGTGGCCGACGATATGGTCATCATCAATCGCAAGCCCCAAGGCATTTTGGTGGGGCGTAGCTCGGAGATGCTCCAAGATCACATCGAAATTCGCGGCATCGGCATCCTAGACGTAAAAAAGATGTTCGGCGTGTGGGGGACGCGGCGGCAGAAGCGGGTGGAGGTATTGGTCAACCTAGTCGATTGGGACGAAAAATATGCCTACGAACGCCTTGGCTTCGAAGACAACAAGGTGGTAATCCTCGGTGTCGAGGTGCCCGAGGTCTTCATACCGCTGTTTCCCGGCAAAAATATCACGGTACTCGCCGAGACCATAGCGATGGATTATCTCTTGCGCTTGGATGGGGAATACGCGGCACATGCGTTTAGCGAGCGGCTCCGCGAGCGGATTAAGGCGAGCAAGAAACCATGATGACGCTCGGCGTGGCAGGCCATGCCCGCGAGGTGGCCGCCCATCGGGATGCCTTGCGGAACTGCCGCGATATCCAGCTCGTACACCAAGCCGACTGCGCCGCGATCTTGGAACAAAAAATAGATGGGCTGGTGCTGTTACACGTGGACGATAAATCGCATTGGATGGGCGTGGCCGTGGCGGCCGGTCTGCACGTTATGGCGACCCATCCCGTACAGGAGCCGTTTGCAAATAGCCATCCCAATGCGTGTGCGCTGTCCTTAGGGAGACATACGCACTTTTGCACGGCTCTGGCCGCCCAGCAGGGTGTAGCGCATTACTCCTTGGAACTTTCTTTTGATTCGGCTTTATTCGATCCTATTGATCGCGAGACGATCTGCAATCAAGCGGCCTTGGACGTATGCGACCTGCTACTGAGCACTTGGGGGTCGGTAGATGTGCTGTACAGCAGGATGCGCAACTTTTTTCATCACGGGCGCATGGAGGACGTGTCGGTCGCCCTGCTGAGGATGCGCAATGGCGTCGAAGGCTCGATTGCGCTCCTCGACTTTCCGGCTGTGGCCCCGGCTTTGCGGATCCGCTCGTATGCACAGGACGAAATAGTCGATACGTCTTGGCCTTGGGTATGGAAAGCGGACGATCTGGCGGCGTACTATCGCAATTTCGTCGCCTGTATCCAAGGGCGTGCCCAGCCGCTGTTGGGTTTGGGAGAGGTGGCCGAAAGCTATCGTCTCTTGGAATGGATGCGTACGTCGGCAAGACAAGACGCGGTCTTGAACCGCAGACAATCAAAATAAAATGTCTTATAAAATATAATATGTAAATAAAAAATAAAAGAAACATATGGACAAACCATCCACACCACCCACGTACTTCGCTCTTTCGTTAGCATCTTTCTTGTTGGCGATCGTGTTGCTGTTCAACTTGCTCAGTCCTATGGCTGTGCCGGTTACCAAGGAGCAGTTCGATCAGATAAGAGAGGCCGATCTCATCGAGCATTTAATCGTGCAACCCCGGGGATTTACTTGGCAGCTCAAAAGGGCCGTGCGCGTCCAAGGGACCAACGGCACGACGATGGCCAAGCGGATCGCACTAGCCGAGCCCGACCCAGCCGTGGCCGAAGATTGGCGACAAAAGGGGGGAGTGGTGCGCCAAGAGCAAGATGATTCGTGGTGGGGTGGTGCGGTCTTTATCGCCTTGTTGCTCGGCGTGGGGGGGTGGCACATCTGGTCCCAAATACGGCTGGATCTTAAAGGGGGAGGGGGGCCACGCCGCCGCTTGCGCGACCTCGAAACCGCGCTCAAACAAGGCAAAATTACCCAAGCCGAATTCCGGCAGCAGGCCGAGCGGCTCTGGGCCGAGTTGTGAGGATATATGGCGAGTACCATTCGCGTTCTCGACGAAAGTCTCATTGGAAAAATCGCCGCCGGTGAGGTAGTGGAACGGCCGGCCTCGGTCGTGAAGGAATTGGTCGAAAACTCGATCGATGCGGGTGCCACTAAGATCCGCGTGGAAATCAAGGCCGGCGGCAAGCAGTCGATTGTCGTGACCGACGATGGCTCGGGCATGAACAGAGAGGATATTGCTTTGTGCGTGCGCCGTCATGCCACGAGCAAGATGGCCTCGGTGGCCGACCTATTTCACATTCAGACGCTGGGGTTTCGCGGCGAGGCCCTAGCCAGTATTGGGGCGGTAGCTCACTTGGCGATAGAATCGCGCGCGCAGCAAGACGAAGCCGGGACGCGCTTGGTCGTGGAAGGGGGGATAGAGCGAGAGATGCACAGTATGGGTCGAGCACGCGGCACGACCATCGTGGTGAGGAACCTGTTTTTTAATACGCCGGCGCGGCGTAAGTTCCTGCGGCCCGTCGATACGGAAGCCCGCCATGTGGCACAGACCATCATCCATTTAGCCGCCAGCTACCCGGCCCTCAGCTTTGAACTAGAGCACCAAGATCGCAAGGTATTGAGCTACACGCCGGCATCTCGTCGGGAACGGGCGGCCGAGTTGTTGGGCATTCCAGCCGCCGAACTGTTGGATCTCGCTCACGAGGAGGAGGGCCTCAAAATCGAAGGGGTCTTGGCTGGCCCCGAACACTGCGGTCGGAGCAAAGGCAAGCAGTACCTCATCGTTCAGGGGCGGCCCATTTATTCGCGGCTCATGGCCAGTGCTGTACAGCGCTGCTTTGGGGGACTGCTGCCCGATGGGCATCATCCGGTATTCATGCTCTGGATCGATATGGATCCCAAGAAAATCGACGTCAACGTCCATCCGACAAAACGGGAGATTCGCTTGGCCAACGAAGGGCAGGTCATCGCGGCCATAGAGAACAGCGTCCGGCAGAAGCTCAGGCTGCCCGATACGCAATCCTTTGTCTATGACAGCAGTGCTGCGGGCGTCGCGCCGGTCTCGGTCCGGGTGGGCGAACCGACGTCGCCGGTGTTGCACAGCTTGCCTGCGCCCGGAGCGGCCGAGACAACAACCCATGATGCAGATGACCAACTCGCGATGGCCTTCGTCGCACCAGCCGCGGCCAAAGTCGCCTTAGCCGAAGACGCCGCGATGTGGCAGGTCCACAACCAGTACATCCTCGTCGAGGTAGCCGATGGCTTGCTCTTCGTCGATCAGCAGGCCGCGCACGAGCGCATCAACTACGATCGGGCTATGGCGCAAATGGACGGCGTGGCCAGCGCTTCACCTCGCCTTGGCGAGACAAGCCAGCAATTGCTCTTTCCCATACAGCTAGAGATGGGCGCAGCGGATTTTGCGGTCTTCAACCAAGTGCGGGCTGACATTGCCAAGCTGGGCTTTGTGGTGCGGGATTTTGGCGCGCGGACGGTGCTAGTGGAAGCTGTTCCCGCCGAATTGGATCGCTGGGGCGAAGGCGATGTTTTTTATCAGCTATTGAACGACGTGCGGGATGGCCAGCATTCGGGCCGATCTTGGCGCGAAGCACTCGTCTTGGCTTACGTGCGTAAAGCGAGCATCAAGAAGGGGCAGAAACTGAACGCCGAGGAAATGGCGCACTTAATCAACGAATTGCTAAAGGTTGACTCGCCGCACATAAGCCCGACGGACAAGCCGATTATGGCGAGGATGAAATTGAGCGATATGGAGCGTTTATTGCGAAAATTCTAGTTTCTTCAATTTTGGTCATTATACTAACGATAACAGGCATTATCAATAGTATAAAAACTAGGCGAATCCCATGTGATATGCAGCGGCAAAATGTCGCGATGTTCGCTATATTTGGGACATTAGATACCAATTAAGCCCCAGCGAGTATTTATGAGCGAAACACTCAATCCGGTCGTCCGCAGGCTGACGCCAACACCAGCGTTGGTGTCGGACGATCCCTTGGAACAATTTCTCAGCGGCCAGCTTAGCGAGCGCACCCGGCGCGCTTATTACGCCGATCTCCAGCATTTCTTTTTATCCATCGGCCTAGAGCTAAATGACGTCTCCCTCGCCGTCTTACAGTCAATCACCTTTGAGCATGTGGTCGCCTTTAGAAATCAGCTCGCCGGCGAAGGCTACAAGCGCAGCAGCATCAACAGAAAATTGTCCAGCCTGAAATCGTTGTTCAAGATGTTGGTGGCCCTAGGCCACATCGAGAAGAATCCCGCCGACTCCACCTTGGTGCGTGGCTACAAGGTGGACGAAACACTGGCCGGCAAAGCGCTTTCCAATGAGGTGCTGCGCAAGATGCAGCAAGCTATTGCCGAGGAAAAAGACGACTTGGTCCGCACGCGGGATGCGGCCATCTTTCAGTTGCTCACTTTCGGCGGGCTGCGCCGCTCCGAAGTGGCGGGCGTCGCCTGGGAGGATATATCCTTGGAGGGCGTCTTTTACATCCTGCACCTGCCCCAGACTAAATCGGGCGTGGCGCAGGAGATCAAACTACAAAGCGTCGTCCTACATCATCTCGAACTATACAAACAACAACTACAGGTGGCGGGCTGGCCGACGACCGGCAAGGTCTTCATCAGCCTGTCGCGCAACCATTCGCGCGGCCAGCCGCTGACCGATCAATCGGTAAATCACATCGTCAAGAAGTACGCCCTGCGCGCCGGCCTTCCGCAAAACGTCACCGCGCACATGTTCCGCCACACGTGCTGCACTCTGGCGATTGAAGGCGGAGCTAAACCTCAGCAAGTGCAAGCCCATTTGCGCCACAAGGATCTAAAGACGACGATGCGTTACTACGAAAACCGCGAGAGGCTGCTCGATAATGCGTCTGATTATATTGGGATTGGTAGTTGAGGATTTTTGTTTTTTTATTTACATATTAAAAATTATAAGACATTTATTGAAACATATTATCCCTCTCTTCCCTTTCTTGCCCTAACGCTTCTATCAATGCTAAATTTATTTTTCCTATGGATCCTCTTCCATCTTCCCAATGCAATTTATCGTTGGTTATATTTCTAGTATGTATCCATATCTTTTCTTCCTCGCTAAGTGAATCCGAATTTCCGCTATACCAATGATCTGCGTCAAGATGAACCCGACTTCTCTCGGGTAGATAGTGGCTTTCTAACAATAAAAGTATGCCGCCTGCCTCATATTCTTTTCCGACAAACGGCATCATTTGAGGATATCGTCGGTAATGTTCAATTTGTATGAATTGTTCGTTATATCTGTTTGTATAGTAGCAAGTCATTTTTTTCTCCTATTGAAACGATCAAGTCCCATTGCAGCCTAGCACTCCTACACCACAATATTGACGATCTTATTCGGCACCCAGATAAATCGCTTTATCGCTGTCTCATCGGCCACGTATTTCTGGATGCTCTCCATGTCGAGCACCAAGGACTTTATCTTGTCTTCTCCAGTACGGACCGGTACTTCGACTTGGCCGCGCATTTTGCCATTGACCTGAATGGGCACTACGATCATGTCCTCGGCGGCCTTAGCTACATCCCACTTCGGCCAGCTTTGGTGACTGAGGTCTCCCGTCCCCCAATCCGCCATTTCCCATAGCTCCTCGGCAATATGCGGAGCAAAGGGTGCTAGCAGGATCAAGAAGGGTTTGGCGACGGCCTGCGGCACTTCCTCTAAGGACACCAACAGATTGTTTAGCTCGATCAAGGCGGCAATGGCCGTATTAAACCGCAGCCCCTCTATGTCATCGGTTACCTTTTGGATGGTTTGGTGCAGCTTGCGTTCCAGATCCGTCGTCAACGCAGCGCGCTCCCCTATTTTTACGAGTCGATCTGAATCGACAAAGTTGCGCCAAACGCGCTGCAAGAAGCGCTGCATCCCGCGAATGCCTTCCATGCTCCACGGCGCACTCGCTTCGAGCGGCCCCATGTACATTTCGTACAGCCGCAGAGTATCCACGCCAAATTCCTCGCCGACTTCTTCGGGCGGCAATCCGTTTTTGTAGCGTTTGCCCATCTTGCCGGAGGACCGGCGCAGCATCTTTCCCGTCCCCATCTCAACAGGCTCCCCGTCGCGGAACTCGACCTCGCGGATGTCGATATACACGCCGCGATCGTCCTGAAAGGCATCGGCGGTCATCATGCCTTGGTTGAACAGCTTCTTAAACGGCTCGGGTGTGGATACGTGGTCCAGGTCGTAGAGGGCCTTGTGCCAAAACCGAGCGTAGAGCAAGTGCAACACCGCGTGTTCCGCGCCGCCAATGTAGAGATCAACAGGCATGAAGTAGCCTTCCTTGGCCGGGTCGCAGAAGGCTTCTTCGTTGTGCGGATCGATAAAGCGGAGATAGTACCAGCAAGAACCAGCCCATTGGGGCATGACGTTGAGCTCGCGCTGGCAGGCCACCCCGTTAATTTCCACCGTTGTCCACTCCGCTCCGGCCCGGTGCAGTGGCGGCGAAACGGGTTGGGTGGGATCGTCGGAGGTCTCTGGCCTGAAATCCTCTAGATCCGGCAGCTCCACCGGAGGCGGGACCTCGATGGAATATCCATCGGGATGCGTAGCCAGTGGAAAAGGTTCTCCCCAATAGCGCTGCCGAGCGAAGGTCCAGTCGCGCAGTTTGTAGTTTACCGCAGCTTGGCCTCGTCCTTGGGCAGCGAGGGCAGCGACGATCTGGGCTTTGGCCGCGGCCGTTGCCAACCCAGTGATGGCGTATGGATTATCGCCGGTGGCCGGCGCGTTGTCCGCCTTCAGTACTGAAGGCGAATTGATCGCGGTCCCCTCCCCCGCATACCATCCTGTGGACTCCCCTTCGCCTCCATCAACCACCCGCACAATATCCAAGTTATAAGCCGTGGCGAAGGCGAAATCGCGCTCGTCATGGGCCGGCACGGACATAATGGCTCCCGCGCCGTAGTCCATGCTGACGTAATCGGCGACGAAAATTGGAATTTTCTGTCCATTGACTGGATTACGGGCGTAGATGCCGGAAAAGATGCCCGTTTTCTCCTTGGTCTCATCCGCAGTGGAGAGAGCAGCCCCAACTACGTAATGTTCTACGGCTTCCCGGATAGAACCCCCTCTCCCCTTCCACTGCTCAGGCGTCCCGTCGGGCCAATCACTAGGGACCAAATAGGATTCCTTGGCGGAATCCACCAGCGGATGCTGAGGGGCAATGGCCATAAAGGTCGCCCCAAAAAGCGTGTCGGGCCGGGTCGTGAACACGGGTAACTGCTCGGCGACCGCGTCGCTTTGCGGATTGAGAACATCGAAGCACACTTCGGCCCCTTCGCTGCGGCCGATCCAGTTGCGCTGCATCCGCTTGATGGGTTCTGGCCAATCGAGCCGGAAAGGCTCACCATTGCGGTCCTCCAGCTCGAAGTCCAAATCCTCTAAGAGCCGCTCGGCATAGGCTGTTATGCGCATCGTCCACTGCCGCAACGGTTTGCGATACACAGGGAAATCGCCCCGCTCGCTGCGGCCTTCGCTAGTCACCTCCTCGTTGGCCAACACAGTACCCAAGCCAGGGCACCAGTTGACGACGGCTTCTTGCTGGTACGCCAGCCGGTAGTTGTTCAGCACAGCTTGCCGCTCAGCCGCGGTTAGTGCGGACCAGGCCGCGTCGGTGCCAAGACTTTGGCGATCTGCTGCCGACAACGCCCTGCCAGCAGCAAATTGGGCCTCTAAATCGGCGATGGACTTGGCCCGCCCCTTTATTTGGCGTCCATTGCTGTCTTCCCAGATATCGTCTGCGTCGAAATAGCTATCGAATAGCTGGACAAAAATCCACTGGGTCCAGCGGTAGTACGACGCCCGCGACGTGACCACTTCGCGGGCCCAGTCAAACGACAGCCCGAGAAACTGCAATTGGCCGCGCATTGCATCGATATTCTGCTCGGTAACGGTCGCTGGATGAATGTTGTGTTCGATAGCGTATTGCTCGGCCGGTAACCCGAAACTGTCGAACCCCATCGGATGCAGGACGTTAAATCCCTGCATCCTTTTGTAGCGGCTGTAGATGTCGCTGGCGATATACCCTTTGGGATGGCCGATGTGCAACCCCGCGCCGCTTGGATAGGGAAACATATCGAGGATGTAGCACTTGGGTTTGCTGCCATCGAAACCGGGATCCCCCGGTCCCAGCGTTTGATAGGTCTTCTCCTGTTCCCAACAGGATCGCCATTTGGTTTCGATGGTTTGGAAGTTGTATTGGCCTTTTTTTGTTTCGGTTGACATAAAAATCCTTATAAGACATTTATGGATAGAGGCGCTGCATCATGCGCGGAAATGGAATGGTCTCGCGCACGTGCTTGGCGCCGCACAACCAAGCGACCACCCGCTCGATTCCCATGCCAAAGCCGGCGTGCTCAACCGAGCCGTAGCGCCGCAAGTCGAGATACCAGCTAAAGGCTTCTTGGGGCAATTGATGCGTGGCGATCTTGTGCTGCAAGACGGCCAGATCGTCTTCGCGTTGCCCGCCCCCGATGATTTCCCCGTATCCTTCGGGTGCCAACAGGTCCATGCACAGGGCTAAACGGTGGTCTTGGGCATCTTCCTTCATGTAGAATGCTTTGACCGCGCTGGGATAGCGGTGGACGAAAACTGGCGATTCGAACTCGGAGGTGAGGACGGTTTCGTCGTCCCCACCCAGATCGCTCCCCCATGCGATGTCGCTACCGAGGGCTGTCAAGCGCTCGGTAGCCTCACCGTAGGTCATGCGCGGAAAGGGCCGGCTGACCCGTTCCAGCTTGGCGGTATCTCGGTCGAGCAGCTTTAGCTCTTCGCGGCGGCGGTCGAGCACGCGGTCGAGTACGTACAAGACCATGTCCTCGGCCAAGGCCATGGCACCCTCTAGATCGCAATACGCCATCTCCGGCTCGATCATCCAGAACTCGGTCAGGTGCCGACGGGTCTTGGACTTTTCAGCGCGGAACGTCGGCCCAAAACAATAGACCTTACCCAAGGCCATAGCGGCCGCTTCCATATAAAGCTGACCGCTCTGGGTCAAATAAGCCGTGTCGTCGAAATACGCGGTTTCGAACAGAGTCGAGGTCCCTTCGCAGGCCGCGGGTGTAAAAATCGGCGCATCCACGAGGACAAAGTCGCGCTCTTCCATAAAGTCGCGGCAAGCCTTGCAGATTTCGCTGCGGATCTTGAGGATGGCCCCAGGCCGCATAGACCGCAGCCACAAGTGGCGGTGGTCTAGGAGAAAGGACACCCCATGTTCCTTAGGTGTGATGGGATATGGCTCGGCCTCCTGCACGACTTCGAGGTGGCGGACTCCCACCTCATAGCCGATGGGTGAGCGCGCCTCCCGCCGCACTTGACCGCGGACTACGAGCGAAGATTCTTGCGGCAAGTGATCGCAGCGCTCGAACAACTCGGCCTCGACATCCCCTTTAAAAACAACGCATTGCACCACACCACTGCCGTCGCGTAGCTGCAGAAAATGCAGCTTGCCACTCGATCGCTTGTTGTACAACCAACCTCGCAGCACCACTTCTCGGCCCTCATAGCGGCCGATATCAGCCACCTGAATCGACTCCATTTGCTCATCCATATACCATATAATAAGAAAAGACTATCGAGATAGCCTCGATAGCCTTCTCATTCTGTGGCTCAAGACCGTCCTTACTTCTTTAGTAGGGCCTTGTGGCTGAGCCGCATCTTGCCGCCGGTGTCGATTTCGAGGACCTTGACGGCGATTTTGTCCCCTTGTCCAACGACGTCCTCGACCTTGTCCACGCGCCGATGCGCCAACTCGGAGATGTGCAACAGGCCCTCCTTGCCGGGCAGGATCTCGACGAAGGCCCCAAAGGGCATGACCCGCTTGACCACCCCGTCGTATTCCCTGCCTACCTCGGCGTCGGCGGTGATTCCCTCAATCATGCGCCGCGCCTCTTCGGCTGGGCCGGCTTCAACCGAGGCAATGGTAATCGTACCGTCTTCATCGACATTGACCGTGGCACCGGTCTTTTCGATTTCGCGGATGGTCTTGCCACCCGGGCCGATGACTGCGCCGATTTTGCTCTGGTCGATCTTGATAAACTCAATGCGCGGTGCCCAGCGCGAGAGTTCGGGACGCGCCGCGCTCAGACATTCGTTCATAAGGGCCAAGACCTTGTCACGGCCCTCCTTGGCGCGATCGAGGGCCTCCCTGAGAATGTCTAGCTGCAAGCCTTGGATCTTGATGTCCATCTGGATCGCGGTAATCCCGTCCTTGGTGCCGGCGACTTTGAGGTCCATGTCGCCGAGAAAATCTTCGGCGTCGCGGATGTCGGTTAGCAGCTCGTACTGGTCCCCTTCCTTGACTAAGCCCACGCCCGTACCGCACACTGCGGTTTTGACGGGAATTCCAGCGTCCATCAAGGCGAGGGAGCAGCCACACACCGTGGCCATGGAGCTAGAGCTGCTCGACTCGGTAATATCGGACACCAACCGAATCGTATAGGGAAAGGATTCGACCGATGGGATAACCGGCTCTAGGGCGCGCTCGGCCAGATGGCCGTGGCCGATGTCCCGTCGCCCCGGACCGCGCTCAAAGCGCACTTCGCCGACCGAATACGGGGGAAAGTTGTAATCCAAGTAATAGGACTTAAACCGCTTGCCCTGCAGGTCGTCGGCCATGCGCTCGTCGAGCTTGGTGCCCAGCGTCGCCACGCAGAGCGCTTGCGTCTGTCCGCGCGTAAAAAGCGCCGAGCCGTGGGTGCGCGGCAGCACGGTGCTCTCGCAGGTGACGGCGCGCACGGCGTCGAGCGCGCGGCCGTCGATGCGCCGCTTATCCTGGAGGATCATGGTGCGCATGTCGGCCTTGAGCAGCGCCTCCAGCTCGGCCTTGATGAACTTTTCCGCGTCTGGGAAGCGCTCGGCCAAGCCCTCCAAGACATCGGCATTAATCGCGTCAATGCGCTCCTGCCGCTCTTCTTTGAGCGGGTTTCTGTTGGCCTCTGCGATCCGCTCTTGCGCCAGTTCGGCAACGGCATGGACCAGCTCGGGATCGGCTTCCTCGATCTCGAGGGCGATCTTCTCCTTGCCGGCTTCGGCGACCAGCCGCTCCTGTAGCTCGACCAACTCGGCGATGCACTCGTGGCCAAAGGCCAACGCATCCACCAGATCTTGCTCGGCAATTTCGTGGGCACCCCCTTCGACGCTGACGATGGAATCGGCCGTGCCGCAGACTATGATTTCGAGGTCGGAATCATCTAGCTCGGAGAGGGTCGGATTGGCGACGAACTCGCCGTTGATCCGACCGACCCGCACGGCCCCCATGGGGCCAGCAAAGGGAATGTCGGAGATGCTCAGGGCTGCCGAGGCCCCGAGCAAACCCAAGACATCGGCGTCGTTTTCTCCGTCGTACGAAAACACCGAAACATAGACTTGGATTTCATAGGGGAACTTCTTGGGAAACATCGGCCGAATGGGGTGATCTATTAACCGGGCACTCAGGGTCTCCTTTTCAGAGGGGCGCCCTTCGCGCTTGAAGATGTTGCCCGGTATCTTGCCGCCAGCGTAGGCCTTTTCCCGGTAATCGACGATCAAGGGCAAAAAGCCCCGGTCCTCCGGGGTGCTGGTCCGACAGGCTGTGACGAGCACTACGGTCTCCCCGTATTGCAGCCACACGGCCCCGTTGGCTTGTTTGGCGATTCTGCCCGTTTCGATCGACAGAGTCCGTCCACCTATTTCATGTTCGAGTTTATTCATTAGATATATCTTTTGCTCTTTCCTTTGAGGTTTTGAATTCTGTGCAGCACCCGCGCCAGCGGACACCGCGGTGAGTAGCTCAGTACGAGCTAGCGACGCAATCCAAGCTCGTGGATCAACGCCGCATATTCCTGCGGGTTTTTCTTTTGGTAGTAGTTCTGCAATCGCCTCCTTTTGCCTATGAGTACGAGTAATCCCCGCCGCGTGGCAAAGTCTTTTTGCTGGTCTTTGAGGTGTTCGGTCAGGTTCTGGATGCGCTCGGTGAGAATGGCAATCTGCACCGGGGCGGATCCAGGGCCACCCTCCTGGCCGAATTTTTCGATTAGTTCTTTCTTGCGTTCAGTTGTTATTGACACCTTCAACCTCCGTATTTCGCGTCGCGTTTTCCGCCTTCAGCACTGGAGGCGAACAGGGCACGTGCTTGGTGAATGTCTCTGCGGATTTGCCCTACCAGTTCGTCTGGACAGGCAAATGCGCGATGGTCGCGCAGCTTCTTTACGAGGGCGACCTGTAGGTCTTGTCCGTAGAGGTCGCCGGCAAAATCGAGTATGTGCAACTCGACAACTAGGGCTGCTTCGGCGAATGTGGGCCGGGGGCCGATATGGGCCACGGCCTGCAATACCCGACTGCCGGGGTATTGCACTGCGGCAGCAAATACCCCCTGCGGCAAAGGCTCACCGCCTTGGGGCAGCAAATTCGCAGTGGGAAACCCTAGTGTTCTACCGCGTCCTTGGCCCCTCGTGACGCAGCCGGAAAAATGAACGCCAGCGCCCGCCATCTAAGGTTGGCGCAGAACGCAAAGGGGCCGCAACGCCCCCTTCTCCCACCGTGCGAGGCCAAACAAGGTTTCTGTGGCGTCAAAAACCGCGCAAACCTCGCGCGGGCCTGCACCAGCCGGGTACTCGATCACCTTCCCATGGGCGAAGTCGACCAGCTTGACCTCGTTCAGCTCGACAGCCGCCAACTCGCTCAACGCCAAGCGCGGATGGACGAGGGCTTTTTCAATTTGGCCCGCTCTACTAAGGCTTGCTACTTGCTCCAACGTCAGGGCTTTGTCCAGCCCGAGACCACCGGCGCGCAGTCGACGCAATTCAGCCAAGTAGGCACCGGGCCCCAAGGCGCGTCCCATATCGGCAGCCAACGAGCGAATGTACGTTCCCGCCGAGCAGTGGATTCTCACGCCTAATCTGGGGAAATCGTAGCCGAGCAACTCCATTGCGTGAATGTGGACCCGGCGGGATTTGAGAACGACCTTGTCCCCTCGACGTGCCCGCTTGTACGAGCGTACTCCGGCTACCTTTACCGCTGAATGCGCCGGCGGCACTTGGTCTATGGCACCCGTAAAATCGCTCAGGGCTTGGGCCACGCTTTGGTCGGTAGGAGACGCGCAATCCGCTTGGTGGCGGATCGGACCCTCAGCATCGCCCGTAGCACTTATAGCTCCCAGACAAATCTCGGCCTCGTATTCCTTATCCGCGCCGCTGAGCCACCGGTTGAGCCGGGTATAGCGACCCAGGCAAACGACCAAGACGCCGCTGGCCAAAGGATCCAGCGTGCCGCAATGACCAATGCGCCGCAACTGCAATAGGCGTCTGAGCGAGGCGATTACGTCGTGGGAAGTGGGGCCTTTGGCTTTGTCGATGACCAAAACCCCGGTCAAGGCCGGATCAGCCATGCTGCGCTCCACCGAGGCTATCGATCAGGGCCGTGACGCGCGCGGCGCGCTCGGTGGTGTCATCGTATGCAACCCGCAACTGGGGTGCGTAGCGCAAGCGCATGCGCTGGGCGATTTCTCGGCGCATAAAACCCAAGCCCCGGTGCATTCCTTGGAGCACCTGCTTTTTGTCGTCTGCGTTGCCGAGTGTGCTGACAAAGATCGTGGCATAGCTCATGTCGGCGGAGAGTTCTACATCAACGATTTGGACCAGCAGCAGCCTCGGATCCTTCATCCGCCCTACGATGTCGGTCAGCTCGCGTAGCAACTGCCCGCGCACTCGGCTAATTCGTTGAGGGGAGGCCACCTGCGCTCAGTGTACTTCCATTTGGTAGTCGAGGATATGCACCCGGGGATCGCCTTCGACGAAGTTGACGATTTTGGTTAGCATCTCGTCGCAGTGTTCAACGGCCGAACTCACCACGGCAATCCCCAGCACCGCCCGCTGCCAAAGCGCGTGGTCATCTACTTCGGCCACGGCCGCGTTAAAGCGGTTGCGGATGCGCTCCTTGAGGCTGTTGAGGACTCGCCGCTTGTCTTTGAGTGAATGGCTATCGCCGATATAGATTTGCACCGCACAGCTCATAACGATCAAAACAAGTCAACCGCCGCTAGAGCGTCCGCTCGGTCTCCACTACAACAAGGGACTCGACGATATCGCCTTCTGCGATGTCGTCGAACCCCGCAAAGCCCATACCGCACTCGAATCCCTCGGAGACCTCCCGCACGTCGTCCTTGAACCGCCGCAACGAGGTAAGCTCCCCGGTAAAGACGACTTGGCCATCGCGCAAAATCCGCACCTGATTGCTGCGGGCGATGGTGCCGTCTTGCACCAAACAACCGCCGATAGTCCCCATGCGGGACGAAGTAAAGATTTGGCGGATTTCGGCTCGACCGACCACCTGTTCTTCGGTCGTCGGGGCCAAGAGGCCAGCCAAGGCGGCCCGCACATCCTCGATGACCTCGTAGATGATCCGGTAGTTGCGAATTTCCACGCCCTCCTGTGCGGCGAGGTCGCGGGCAGAGGGTTGGGTGCTTACGTGAAAACCGAGCAAAATGGCGCTGGAGGCCGCCGCCAGCAGCACATCCGATTCCGAGATGGCCCCCACCGCGCTGTGAATGACGTTAACCCGCACTTCTTCGTGGGTTATGCGGCCCAGCTCTTCGGCTATGGCCTCGACCGACCCATCGACATCGCCTTTGACCACCACCCGCAGTTCTTGGATGTGGCCCTGCTGGATCTGATCATGTAAATCGCTGAGCGTGACCGTGCGCAGCTTGCGGTGATCCTGCTCGCGCTTGATGAGCTGCCGCCGCTGGCTCAGGTCCTTGGCCTCGCGCTCGGAATTGGCAACGGCGAAAACATCCCCAGCTTGCGGGACCCCGGGCAACCCGAGCACCTGGACGGGCACGGAGGGTTTCGCTTCTTGGACGCGTTGACCATGCTCGTCGAGAAGGGCGCGAATCCTGCCGCTGTAGACTCCGGTAATAAAAGGCTCACCGACGCGGAGCGTCCCCTCTTGCACCAAGACCGTAGCCACGGGGCCCCGCCCCTTGTCGAGGTGGGCTTCGACGATCGTCCCACGGGCTTTCTTATAGGGGTTGGCTTGCAACTCAAGCAACTCGGCCACGATGAGGAGAATTTCCAGCAAGTGATCTATGCCCTGTCCGGTCTTGGCGGAAATTTCGCCGCAGGGAACTTGGCCTCCCCACTCTTCGACTAAGACCCCCCTTTCTGCCAGCTCCCGCTTGATTTTGTCTGGGTCGGCCGTAGGTAAGTCTATTTTGTTGATCGCGACGACTAAGGGAACCTGCGCAGCCTTGGCGTGGTCGATCGCTTCAATGGTTTGCGGCATAACGCTGTCGTCAGCCGCCACCACCAAAATCACGATGTCGGTTACCCTTGAACCGCGGGCCCGCATCGCCGTAAAGGCCGCGTGCCCTGGGGTGTCGAGAAACGTCACACCGCGACCGTCTTCCATGTTGATCACGTACGCCCCGATGTGCTGGGTAATGCCTCCAGACTCGCCTTCGGCCACCTTGCTTTCGCGCAAGTAGTCGAGCAACGAGGTTTTGCCGTGATCGACGTGGCCCATGACGGTGACGACCGGCGGACGCGGCTCGGGTTCGCCGATCTCTTCCTCCTCGACGATCTCTTCCAACTCGACTTCTTCGGCCTCCAGCGGGATCACTTCGCAGCCCAACTCGTCGGCCAGCGTCTGCATGGTGTCCATATCGAGGCGTTGATTGATGGTCGCCATTGCGCCCATTTGCAGACACAGGGCGATCACTTCGCTGACCTTGACGCCGACTTGTTCGGCAAATTCACCGAGCGTGATAAACTCGCTGACCTTGATCTGGCGAATCTCACCATCTTCCCCGGCGCCGTCTTCACGCGGCCCGCGCTCATAGCGGCGGCGCACCCGGCCTTCGTTGAGCTGACTCAAGGTCCGCCGCACGCTTTCTTGGACGGCCTTGGCGTCGGGCGTCCCTTTGCGCCGCTTCCCCCGTCGGCGCTTTGTAGGCGCTCCAGGCAAATTGGCCTGAGCGGTTACTTCCCGCTTTTCGCCCAATTCCTCGCGGACGCTTTCCAAGCCTTCCTGGCCCTTGCCGCGGCGGCGGCCGCGACGACGACCTCCTTCGGCCTTATCGGGCAGCGGCGCGGTGCGCTCCCCGGCTACCTCCCCGGTGCTCTTTTTGCGGGTCCCCGGCCCCTTTTCGCGGCGCTCGGGCCGGGAGCCATCGGCCTGTTTGCGGCTATCTTCTTTGGCCTTCTGCCGCTTTACTTCCTCTATCGAGCTCTTCTTCTCTTCAGCCAGCTTGCGGTTGATCGCCTCCAGCATCTCGGGCGTAACTACGCTCATATGGCTTCTGACTTCCATATCCATGCCCTTGAGCATGGATATGAGCGCATCGCTGGATAGCTTCTGTTCTTTGGCTACTTGATAAACCCGGCGCTTTTCCAAAAACCTACTCCCTCAGCTACTCGGCCCTTTGGTCTGCCTCATCTTCTCCACTCGTGCCCGCAGCGGGCGTGGCGAGCACTTCTTCCCCCTCTTGTTCAGCCATCTCTTCCTTCTCTTGCTCAGCGGCCTCTTCCCCCTCAGCAGCGACCAATGCCTCGATATCGACCTCGCCGTGTTCGGCAAGATACGCTGCTGCTGCCGCCTTTATCCCGTGGGCGGTTTCGGCTAGCTCTAGGCCTGGCACGGTCTGCAATAGCTCCAAATCGGCCTCGGCGACCGAGGCAATGGAGTCGAAACCGGATGTGGTCAAACTCAGGGCAATCAGTTCGCTAATACCATCTATCTGGCGGAATACTTGCTGGTACTTCTCCTGCTTGGCGCGGCGCTCTTGGTATTGCTCGTCGGTGATGATATCGAGACCCCAACCCGTGAGCTGGCTGGCGAGTTTGGTATTTTGTCCGCCCTTGCCAATGGCCAGCGATAACTGATCTTCTTCGACGAGCACGACGGCGTGCCGGCGGCGCGAATCCGTGATGCAGCGCACCACAGTGGCCGGGCTTAGCGCCCGGCTTATGAATATATCCGGCTCGTCGATCCAAGGAACGATATCTATGCGCTCGCCGCTCAATTCTCTGACGATGGCTTGCACCCGCGACCCCTTCACCCCGACACAGGCCCCCACCGGATCGACGCGTTCATCACTGCTACTGACCGCGATCTTTGCCCGCTCACCTGGCTCGCGGGCCACGCCGTGAATATCGACGATACCTTCGGCTATCTCCGGCACTTCCGTGGCAAAGAGCTTCCTGAGGAATTCGGGCCGAGTGCGGGAGAGTAAGACCTGAGGCCCCCGGCTCGACTTGAGCACTTCGTATATATAGCCCCGCACGGCATCGCCTTGGCGGTAACGCTCGCGGCGGATTTGCTCTTTGTATGGAACGGCCGCCTCGGCCCGTCCGAGGTTGAGGACGATGTCGCCGTGGCTGATCTGCTGTACGGTACCGGATTCGACGAGGCCAACCCGGCTGATAAATTCGTCGTATATCCGCTCGCGCTCGGCTTCACGGACCCGCTGAATGAGAATTTGCTTTGCGGTCTGTATGGCGTTGCGGCCAAAGTCGGCGAAATTGAGCTGCTGCACCAGCACGGAGCCTAGTTGGGCATGGGGGTCGATGTCGCGGGCGTCGGCGAGGAGAATCTCCATGGACGGCTCGACCACTTCTTCGACGACGGTCTTGCGGGCGTACACGGCCATCCTGCCTTGGGCCGCGTCGATGTCAACTTCGTAATTCTCGGTATTGCCGTAGTGCCTCTTGGCGGCGGAAATCAGGGCGTCGACGAGGGTTTGCACCACCAATTCTCGGTCGACGTTTTTTTCGCGGGCAATCTGCCCCAAGGCTTCGACAATGTTCGCGTTATTCATGTTTTTTGCTCGACCTTCGCTGCTTACAATTCTGGTTCGATGTTGGCTTTAGCAATATCGGCCCGCGCCACGGACTCGGCTGGGCTGTCGAGCTGAATCTGGTCGGCTTCCCAAGCGACCAGCCGACCTTTGACAACTCGGCCGGACGTGAGCACGACTTTTAGCAAACGGCCACGGGCACGGGTGAAATCCCCATCGGTCTCTAGGGGCCGGTCCAATCCCGGCGAGGTAACTTCGAGTCGATACCGTCCGGCAATGGGATCTTCTATGTCGAAAAGATCGGCCACTTCGCGACTGATTAACTCACAGGTGGCCAGCGTTATGCCGCAGTTTTTGTGAACCAATAATCGGACTAGTTGATTGCCTTGGGCACCGCTGAGTTCGATATCGACGAGTTCAGCCTCGTGCTCGCGGATAATGGGTTCGACAAGAACTACTATATCGGCCTTTAATGCGAATTTATCTACGGCGGAAATACGCGCTTTCTCCCTCAAGAAAAAAGTGGGCTATGACGCCCACTCTGGGATTATAAAATATGGGATTATATTGATTTAGGCAAGACGACTTAACAGCCCCCGCCAAATGCCAACGCTAGAGAAAGCGCAAAATCTCGCGCAACTCCTTTTTGGCCTCTTTGATCATTCTGAATGCGGCCTCCCGGTTCTGTGCGGTTTCGAGGTCCGTCCGCTCCACTACTGGAGCGGGACTGCTCTGCTGTTTAGCGCGCAAAACAGGTACTTGCTCTCCGACCTGACTCAGGAGCTCGGGTTCGTCTTTGAGCTTCTTCTTTACGCCCTGCGTCGTGTAGCGCTCCTCGTAGAGGAGGCGTTTGAGCAATAGGATGATCCCTATATCGCGCTCCCTATAGGCCCTGTTTTTCCCACCGCGCGCTCGCCGCGGCCGCAAACAGGCAAACTCCTTCTCCCACGCCCTGAGCGTGTAGGGTTGCAGCTGTGTGAGTTCTGCGACTTCGCTGATGCTGTAATACAGCTTGTTTTGCAATGGGTTCTTCACGATCGCATTTCCCTGTACCCCTTGCGACGACGCCAGACGATGCGTAAGGGCGTTCCCTCGAAATCAAACTCCGACCTCAGTCGATTTTCGATGTGGCGTCGATAATTCCCCGGCACGGAGCGGGGCAGATTCGTAAAGATTGTAAACGCCGGCGGGTTGATCGCGTGTTGGGTGGCGTAAAGTAGGCGGATATCTCGGCCATCTTGAGTCGCCAAGTACTCGCCGGAGAGTTGCTGAATGATCTTATTCAAGCGCGCGGTGGGAATCCTCGTCCGGCGCTTGTTGCCCACCGCGGCCACCACTTCGAGACACTTATGAACCCGCCGCCCGGTCAAGCCCGATATGCACAGCACCGGATAGTCGCGCAAAAAAGGATAGCGGTCGCGCAGCTCGCGGCGGTACTCGGCTGCGGTTTTCTCGGCGACTAAATCCCATTTATTGATCGCCACCACCAAGCCGCATCCAGACTTTATCACCTGCTCCATGATGCGGGCGTCCTGCATGACCCACCCCTCGGCGCTATCTAGGAGAACGACCGCCACATCGGCTTGAGTGATGCTGTTGGCCGCCCGGCGCGTGCTGTAGAATTCCACCGGATCATCGACCTTAGATCGCCTCCGCAAACCGGCCGTATCCACGAACAGCAGGTGGTTATCCTGCCAAGCCAAGCGCAGTTGGGTTGGGTCCCGGGTCGTACCGGGCCGGTCGTGAACGATGGAAACCTGATAGCCTGCGAGGCGGTTGATCAGCGTGGATTTGCCCACGTTGGGCCGACCGACCAAAGCGACCCGAATCGCCTCCTCGTCCCATTCCGACCCATAAACCCCGGCCTCGTCGAAGAGCGCAATGAGCGCGTCGAGTAGGTCTCCGGAACGCCGCCCGGTAACGGCTGAAACCGGCAGGGGATCCCCCAAGCCGAGCCGATAGAATTCGTCGAGCGAAGCAACCGGCCCCACCCCATCGACCTTGTTGACGACCAGCAAGCACTTCCCACCTCCGTTGCGTAGCATGGCCCCCATCTCTTGGTCGAGATCGGTCACTCCCGTGGTCCCGTCGCAAAGAAAAATCGCTATATCCGCTTCTGCCAGTGCCTTTGCCGCTTGGGAGAACACGGCCGTGGATAGCGCATCTTTGGCACTGGGCATATAGCCCCCCGTATCCACCAAAGTGAAGGACCGCCCTCCCCATTCGGCCGCGGCGAATATCTGATCGCGCGTGACCCCGGGCTGGCCGTCGGTTATGGCCCACCGGGTCCCCAAGATGCGGTTGAAAAGGGTCGATTTGCCCACGTTGGGGCGCCCGACAATCGCCACGATGGGCCGGCGATGGCTCTCGACGGTTTGGGTGCTCATTTTTCGCGCCCTATGTAATAACCCAGCTCGGTTAGCTGCCGCCCCTCCCCTTGCACTTTCACGTGCCGATCAGCCCAAAAGCGCTCGAGCGATTCGACCAAGTCGTACCCCCCTACCGCGAGGGGGACGCCGACCTCTTCCGCAAGTTGAGGCACGGTCATGTCGTCCAGCGTCAGGCCCTCGCCATTGACGCAATTGGGCGGCAGCAAGACCAAATCCCGCTGGATTCCGTCGCGCGCGCTCGCCACCATATCACGGCCCGTCAGCAGGCCCGACACGGTGATGCCGTGGCCGAAAAAGTCGTTATCTACCGGCAGGAGATCGATCTGTACGTTCTCAATGGCATTCAGCCTAGCCACTAGGGGCACGAGGATTCGCTCGGCCAAGCGCCCGGTCAGCAGGCCGATCCGCACGGCCTCGGCAGTGCGGATCGGCAGCCTCTTGCTGGCCCCGTCCCAAGTGTCGAGAAAGGAGCGGACCATGCCGATGCCGTTTTCTAGCTGGGGAAACGCATCGTAATACGACGCCTCTGGCAGAGGCCGACCCGTCAGCAGGAAGATCTCGTCCGCCGGATAGACGAACCGCTCGCCAAAACGCGCTTTGAATTGCAAGCCCCACGCTTCGGCTGCGGCCACGTACTCAGCGGCCTTAGCCGGGGTCACCGGATCGAGCTGGACGAGCTTGTGCCGATGATCGGTCAGCCCCACCGGCACGAGTGCCACCGAGCGGACCGCAGGATAGTACGCCGACAGATCGGCCACCGTGCGCTCTAGGTGCGGCCCGTCGTTCCAGCCCGGGCAGAGCACGACCTGGGTGTGCATTTCAATGCCGTTGGTGGCTAGTTTGCGCAAGCGCTCGTTGATATCTACAGTCGCCTTCGTGCGCCCGAGCATGACTTGCCTCAGCTCGGGGTCGGTCGCGTGGACTGAGATGTATTGCGGCGTTAGCCCTTGTTCAATGATGCGGTCAATATCGCTTTCGCGGACATTGGTCAGGGTCACGTACGAGCCGTGGAGAAAGGAGAGTCGAAAATCGTCGTCCTCAAAATACAGGCTGCGCCGCATGCCCTTGGGCATTTGGTGGATAAAGCAGAAGACGCATTTGTTATTGCAGCTACGCAAGCGCATATCCTCGAAGACGAGCCCTAAGGACTCGCCGCTCCGGCGCTCAATTTCGGCCTCGTACAGATCTTTGCCGCGCTCGATTTCTACGCAGATCACTTCCTCGGCGCTGCTGACCTGAACGTCGATCAAATCGCGCACTTCTTCGCCATTGATGCGCAAAATGCGATCGCCAATGCAAAATCCCGCACGTGCGCCGAGGCTGTTGGGCTCAATCTGTTTTACGACAACCATAGTGAACTAAGCAATTAATCTACGTATCATAGTGTGGGGCAAGATGTTCTATCGGTAAAGGTATATGGATATTACGCTGGCGGCAATACCTTGGGAAGAAATAAAAAATCCGCCCGACCAAGTTGGCCAGGCGGATTATGGAGCGGGAGACGGGAATCGAACCCGCGACATCAAGCTTGGGAAGCTTGCGCTCTACCCCTGAGCTACTCCCGCTAATTTTGCGGTCCTAAGGTAGGAGAGGCCCCAACCGCTGTCAACCCAGCCTACTGCCCCATCGATACTCCCACCCGACGACGATGCGCTGGACGACGCCGGCCTTTCCCCATACGTCGAGGTCTAATTCGCGCAAGCGACGGTCGCGGCGGCACCAGGTCATTTGTCGTTTGGCCAAGTGGCGGGTGCGCTGTTTGGTTCGCTCAACGGCTTCCTTCCAAGGGCAATGCCCTGCCAGCGCACTGCACATTTCGAGATAGCCTAGGGTTCCCAAGGCGCTGGCACCTGGATCGTATCCCTTTTCACGCAAGGCGCGGACTTCCTCGACCCATCCCCGTTCCACCATCTGCTCGACCCGCTTGTCGATCCGCTCATAGAGCCGGCTGCGCGCCATGGTCAGGCTGATCATCTGCGGCTGCTGCACAAGGGGCCGCCCTTTGCGTTCCCGCCATAGTGCGCTGAGCGTGCTCTTTCCGGCCAGCGCTACCTCCAACGCCCGCAGGATCCGCTGCGCATCGCCCGGCTGCAAACGCGCTTGCGCCACCGGATCCCAACGACCCAACTCCTCATATAGGGATGCAAGACCCTCGCAATGCAGGCGATTTTGCAATTCGGCGCGGATCGGCGCGTATTCGGTTGTCGCGCCTAAAGTCGCGGTGAAGTCGTCTCAAAGCAGCCGTCCAATGCACTCTGCCAGTACAGGCCCGTCCCTCCCACCATGACGGGCAGCCCCCCCCTGTTCCAAATCTGCCCAACGATACGCCGCGCGGCTCGAGCATACGCTCCCGCGCTGTAGTTTTCCTCGGGACCGAGCACATCGAGCAAGTGATGGGCGCATTGGTTCTGCTGTTCAGCGGTTGGCTTGGCCGTGCCGATGTCCATGTAGCGGTAGATTTGCCGCGAGTCTGCCGAGATGATTTCCACTTTGGGCAAGTGTTGGGCTGTTTTGAGGGCTATTTCTGTTTTGCCTGTGGCGGTGGGTCCGGTGATTAGGATGAGAGATTTATTTGACATATTATAGATTATATGACTATTCAGCTAATTCTTTCTTTAACAAGGCCGGCTCCACGATGATTGTTTTCTCGCGGCGCAACAGCGCCTGCCCGGGCGCGCCTCCACGCGGCTTGGTGACGTGTTTTACCATGGTGTACGCCACGGAGACCTTTTTCGCTGTCTTGCCCTTGCTCCAATACGCGGCTAAGGCCGCGGCCTCTTCAATCGTCTGCTTGCTGGGGGCTTCTTTGCGGCCTTCGCTCCGGAGGACGACGTGCGAGCCTGAGTACCCCCGGGCGTGAAACCACAGATCGTTTTGGGCGGACATTTTGTGCGTCAGCACGTCGTTTTCCTTGTTGTTGCGCCCGGCCCACACCGACCACCCCGTAGATGTCCTATAGCGCCGGGGATGGGCCTGGGGCTGCTTGCTTGCCATTTTGCCGGTGCTTGTCACCTTACTCTCCAACCATTTTTGTAGCGCGTCGTTAGTTTCCCAAGTACCGGCATCCACCGCGCCGATCCAATCCTCGTATTGGGCACACTGGCGGCCGAGCTCGGCTAAGCGCTGCGGCAGGACTTGTTGGCGACGCTCGTATTTTTGCGCGGTCTTTAGATAGGATGCGGCGTTTTCCGCCAAGCTGCGGTTTGCATCCAAGTCAATCGACAGGGTCGATTCCCCCTCTGAATCGAAGAGGTCGGCCAACTCTACTTGCGCGGGCCGACCGGATAGCTGCCCCATGTTGGCCCATAGCGCGTGGCCCTTTCGCTTGTACTCCTCGGCACGCGTGGCCTCGTCGAATTCGACCTGCATGGCGGCCAAACGCCGCCGAGCATTTTTCAAAGTTTGGACCAGCCGCCTGCGGATCTGTTGCTGCGCCCGCTGCGCCCGGCGCTGTGCCCGCTCCTTTTGGCACGCCGCCCATATCCCTGCGCTGACCGCGTCAAACTGCTCGTAGGCCCCTTGTAAACGACGCGGTTCAAGGGCGGAAAAGTGGAACCGGCCCGCCTCTTGCCACACGTAGCTGCGGCCAGCCGCCGCGCTGGTGTACGCCTCCGTGGCCACGGTCCACAAGGCTGTGGCCGGCTCGTCTGTGTCAGCAATACTGCTGACAGGAAGCGCCCCGCACTCCTGGCTGCGGAAGATCAACTCGCGCACCAGCGAGGCGTCTGCTCCGGCCAACCAGCGCCTCGCTGCCTTTTCCAAGACCGCATCCGCGCTCGCCAGCCGGTCGCGCCACGCACTGGGTGCGTCCGTACCGGGCAGCAGTCGGCCGGATGGCTCGGGTGGCTGGTACGGTGCGCCCACGGGTGACTTGTCCTTGGCTGTTCCCCAGTAGCCCAAAATCGTGCCATCGGTTTGGCGATGGAGAATAAACCGCACTTTGTTGGGAATGAGTTCGCACACTAAGACGCCAAAGCTCGCGCGACCGTCGCGGTCCCGGCGCTCTAGGCGCAAGCGCAAGATGCGCTCGTGGCGCTCGGCTTCGACGGCCACGATCCGCGCCTGCACCAAGTACTTTTCCGGGCCATCGCCCGCCCGCCAAGGCCGCGGCCAAGCCTCGCACCGCAGGCAGAGCAATCCTTCCCTGCCGCTCGCGCCGTACAGCCAATCGCCCTCGTCAACCGCGAAGGCAAGTTCCGTAGGCTGGGCATAGGCCCGCTCGATGACCGCCCCTTGCAAGCGCACCCGCAGCTCCTGAGCGAGGGCCTGAATGGTGAAGTAATCAAACGCCATCTAGGCTTCGACGAGCTTGAGGCTGGCGTTCAGTTTCTCCTGGGTGGCGCGGTATTCGGCTTGGCGCTGGCGCTCCTGGGCGACGATTTCGGGTGGGGCTTTGGTAAGGAAGCGCTCATTGGCTAGTTTGGCGTCTAGGCTCTTGAGCAGACCGTCCATCTTCTGGATTTCTCGTTTGAGCCGCTGCTGCTCTGCGGCTAGGTCAATCAACCCCTCTAAGGGAACGAAAATCTCGGCCGCGGCCGTCATCGCGCTACCCGAAGCCGGCGGCCGGACGAGCCCTTGGCCGACTTGCACTGATGCGGCCCGGCTCAACAGCGCGATGTAGGGTACGGCTTGGCGCAGGGTCTGTTCCACCTCGTCCGAGGCGGCCGAAATCAAGACCTCGACTTTGCGCCCTGGTGGGACATTCATCTCGCCGCGAATGATCCGTACCCCAGTCACCACCTCCTGCAGGCACTGCATTTGTGCTTCGGCCTCTTGATCTATCAACGCGGCATCGCATTCCGGCCAATCCGCAACCATGATGCTGTTAGCCGACGAGCCGTGCGGCAGGGCCTGCCACAAGGTCTCAGTGATAAAGGGCATAATGGGGTGCAGCAGCCGCAGGGCGGTTTCGAGCACCCGCACGAGATGCTCTTGGGCCACGCGCCGTGCTTGGGGGTCGCCTCCCTGCAAGCGCACCTTGGCCAATTCGAGGTACCAATCGCAATAGTCGCGCCAGACTAAGTCGTAGATCGCCCGCGTCAGGTCGCTGAAGCGATAGGATTGCATGGCTTCGGTCATCTCGCGCACGGCCACCTGCAACCGGCTCCAGATCCAACGGTCGGCCAACTCGCTCCGCTCGCAGGAGCCTGACTCGTATCCATCGATATTCATCAGCACGAAGCGGGTCGCATTCCACAGCTTGTTGCCAAAGTTGCGGCCGGCCTCCGCGCTGGCCGAAGCCTGCACTTGGTTGTTGGCGACCGCGGCATCGAAGCGCACGTCTTGCACGGCCCCGGCCTGCGCCAACAGACAATAGCGCGTCGCATCCGCGCCATAGCGCGCGACCAAGTCGAGCGGGTTGAGGCCCGTACCCAAGCTCTTGCTCATGCGGCGGCCATCTTGGGTCAGAATCGTCGGGTGAACCAGCACCGTCTTAAAGGGAATCTTCTCCACGCACTCTAGCGAGGTCATGGCCATCCGCAAAACCCATAAATAGAGAATGTCGCGGGCCGTGATGAGCAAATCCGTGGGGTAAAAGTACTCCAGCGCGTCGCGGCGCTGCGGCCAGCCGAGGGTGGCAAAGGGCCACAGGGCGGAAGAAAACCACGTGTCGAGCACGTCTGGGTCTTGCACCCAGTCCCGGCCGCCGCATTCGGCGCAGGCGGCTGGCTTAGCCGCGCTAACTACGGGCTTGGCACCGGCCGCCACCGAGACCCTGAAGTTGCCCTCGTGCAGAGCCTGCTCCCGGTCCAAGTCGCCCATGGCGATCAGCCCATCGGCACTGCAATGGGTGCAATACCAAGCGGGGATGCGATGCCCCCACCAAATCTGCCGCGACAAGGCCCAATCGCGTATTTGGTCCAACCACTCGATGGCATAGTGGCGGAAGCGGTCGGGCGCGTATTGGATCTCTTCCTGCACGAGCACGGGCCTCACCTTGGCCGCCAGCTCCTTCATGTTCATAAACCACTGCTCCATCGGCAGGGGTTCGACGACTGTGCCGCACTTGTCGTGGTGAGGTACGGCGTGTTGGTGATCCTCTATTTTTGCCAGCAGCCCCTCGGCTTCCAACGCGGCCACCACGGCCTCGCGGGCCGCGTAGCGATCCAATCCGGCAAAGCGGCCGGCCGCCTCGGTCATGACTCCGTCAAAGCCGATGACTTGGATTTGCGCTAGGTGGTGGCGCAGGCCTAGCTCGTAGTCGTTGGGATCGTGGGCCGGCGTGACCTTGACCGCGCCACTGCCCAGCTCGGGATCAGCGTATTCATCGGCGACGATGGGGATGGCTCTATCCGTCAGCGGCAGCTCGACTTGCAAGCCTATGGCCTCGCGCCAGCGGTCGTCGTTGGGGTGGACGGCCACGGCCGTGTCCCCGAGCATGGTCTCCGGCCGCGTGGTGGCGACCACGACTTGCAGCGCGCCCTCTTGGGCCGGGTAGCGAATGTGCCACAAGTGGCTGGCGACCTCGCGCTCTTCGGTCTCTAGGTCGGAAATGACCGTGCGGCACTGCGGGCACCAGTTGATCATGCGGGTGCCGCGGTAAATCCACCCTTTCTCGGCAAAGTGTGCGAAGGCCTGCAATACGGCCTCGACGTACTCCTCGTCGAGCGTGAACCGCTCCCACCGCCAATCGTAGCTGGCCCCGAGTTGGCGCAATTGGTGGTAGATGGCGTCCCCGTACTTTTCTTTCCACTGCCAAATCCGGTCGAGCAGGGCGGCGCGCCCCAAATCGTAGCGATTCTTGCCCTCGACCTGCAAAAGCTCCTGTTCAACCTTCATCTGAGTGGCAATGCCCGCGTGATCGGTGCCGGGCAGGCAGAGCGTCTCAAAGCCCTGCATCCGCTTCCACCGCACCACTAGGTCGTGGATGGCGTGTTGGATCGCGTGGCCCATGTGCAGCTCGCCCGTCACGTTGGGCGGAGGAATCACTATGCAGTAGGGGGGCTTATCCGGGTTGATCCCCGCGTTAAAAAGACCGTTTTGCTCCCAGAAATCATACCATTTTTTTTCAATCGCCACGGGATCGTACGTCTTGGCCAATTCTTCCGTCATGCCGCGTCCTTATCCTTATGTTTAATATGAAGGTGAAAAATATAACCCTTTCCCCTGCTCTGACAATTTTGCTCGCCGCGCTCGGCTGTCTATTTTGTGTCCAATTCATTTTACTGGTGCTAGGCGATGCAATATGGGCAACTGGTCCAAGCTGCAAACCGAGCAGCGCAATCCAGCCACTGAGCACATCGACGAGGTCTCGACGCTAGAGATGCTGGCGATCATTAATCGAGAAGACGCCCTTGTGTCGGCCGCGGTCGCCACGCAATTGGCCCCCATCGCCGAGGCGGTTGACTTGGTGGCCAGCCAACTCGGAAACGGAGGCCGCCTGTTCTACCTCGGCGCGGGTACCAGCGGTCGGCTCGGCGTGTTGGATGCCGCTGAATGCCCCCCAACCTTTGGTGCGAACCCCCAGTTGGTGCAGGGCCTGATCGCCGGTGGGCCAGCGGCGCTGTACCAAGCCGTAGAAGGCACAGAGGACGACCGCGAGACCGCACCCAGCGAATTGGCCCGGCGAGGTTTGGGACCGGCCGACGTGGTCATGGGCATTGCCGCTAGCGGCGTAACCCCTTTCGTTATCAGCGGCATGGAGTACGCAGCGCAGCAGGGTTGTCCGACGATCTTTTTTACGTGTAGCCCCACAGCCGCCGAATCCGTTGCAGCGTCGATCAAGATCGTCCCCGAGGTCGGCCCGGAAGTCATCACCGGATCGACGCGGATGAAGGCCGGAACGGCGACCAAGCTGGTGCTCAACATGATCAGCACTGGCACCATGGTGAAATTGGGCAAGACATACGGCAACCTCATGGTCGATCTGCAACCCACCAATGCCAAGCTGCGAGACCGCGCCGAGCGCATCTTTGCGACGCTGACCGGGGCCTCGCCGCAAGTGGCCGCCGCCCGATTGCAAGCGGCCGAAGGCGGTTTGAAGCTGGCGCTGGTCATGGAACTGTGCCAACTCGATCGCGCCCAAGCACAGCATCTCCTCGATGCCTGCGGTGGGAGCGTCAAGGCCGCCACCCTCGCTACCGGAGCAGCCCCTTGCAATACGCAAACCTAGGCCGCACGAATTTGCGCCTGTCCGCCTTGGGCCTTGGCACCGTGCAATTGGGCATGGCGTATGGCTGGGACCACCAGCCGCCGCCGCCGGATCACCGTGTGATTGGCCTGATCCGCCGCGCCCTGGAGCTAGGCATCAACTACATCGACACGGCCGCGATGTACGGCCGCAGTGAAAGTCTCGTGGGCCGCGCGTGTGCCGGGCTGCAGCGGCGGCCCGTGATTGCGACCAAGCTCTCCATCCGCGATGCCGACAGCGCTCGGCTGTTGACCGGGCAGGCGTTGCGCCAGTCCGTCGAGCAGTCGCTGCGCCAGAGCTTGCAGACGCTCGGCGTCGATGTGCTCGAACTCGTACAGTTGCACAGCCTCGACACGCGCTTTGCAACCCCGGAACTGCTGGACCTACTAGCGCAGTACAGCCAACGCGGCTGGGTGCGCTATTGGGGCGTTACGACGTACGGCGAAGAGGCACCGCTCGATGCCTTAGATTATCCCGAGCTAATTTGCACGCTGCAAATACCGTATAGCGCGCTCGACCGCCGGATGGAACGCAAGGTGCTCCCCCGCGCCCGAGCGCAGGGCACGGGCGTCCTCCTGCGCTCCATCTTCCTCCAAGGCGTCCTGTCTCATCGGCTCGACTCGCTCCCGGCCACGTTGGCTGGTCTGTCCCCCTTGGCCGCTCCCTTGCTACGGCTAGCACAGGACGCAGGCATGGGGCTGGCCGAACTGGCTTTGCGCTTTGCCGCCTTTGCTCCCGGCGCTCATTCAGCTATCTTCGGCACTACGAGTGTCTCCGAACTCGAAGCCAATATCCGCGCGGTCGAGGCCGGTCCCCTACCACCCGATATAGTAGCAGCCGTGCGCGCAATCTCGGTCGCGGATTCAACCCTGCTCAACCCCGGCAACTGGAGGCTATCTACACCGTGAATATACCCGCACCTGGCCAAGCAATTGACGATTTAGAGACCCCAGTGCTGCTGCTCGATCTCGAGCGTTTTGAATCCAATGTGCGGCACTTGGCCGCGTATTGCCGCGCCAACGGCAAGGCATGGCGGCCCCACAGCAAGGCACACAAATCCCCGGCCATAGCCCACATCGAGTTGGCTAATGGGGCCTGTGGCATCACCTGCGCCAAATTGAGCGAAGCCGAGTGGATGGTCGCACATGGCGTATCCTCCATCTTGCTAGCCAACCAGATCGTCAGTCCGGTGAAATTCGCCGCCCTAGCCCGCCTGCAACACCAAGCCGAAGTCATTGCCGCAGTCGATAATATCGCCGTCGTTGAACCTATGGCCGCAGCCGCCGACGCCGAGGGAATCCGCATCCCCGTGGTCGTGGAGATCGACATTGGCATGAAGCGGGTCGGCGTGGAGCCTGGCCCCCCTCTTCTCGCCTTGTCCAAAG
The DNA here is from genome assembly GCA_965217585.1 of Candidatus Latescibacterota bacterium. Taxonomy (GTDB): domain Bacteria; phylum Latescibacterota; class UBA2968; order UBA8231; family UBA8231. The sequence goes on along the minus strand of OZ244561.1, from coordinate 6,391,047 downwards.
CCATTAGCGACCAACCTGGGCTGGCGTTCAGGGGCCTGATGGGCTACGAGGGCCACGTGCTCGACTGCTGGCCACTCCCGGCCAAGCAAAAGGCCTGTTACCAAGCACTGGATATATTAGTGGAATCGCGCAACTTATTGGAAGACAATGGCATGTCGGTAGAGATCGTCACTGCCGGCGGCACGGGCTCATACGAGCTCAGCGCCCTTCACGACGGGGTCACTGAACTCCAAGCCGGCGGTGGCGTGTTCATGGACGTCATGTATCGCCGGAAATGTCACGTCGAAGCGCTCACCCCCGCCTTAACGGTGCTCACCTCGGTCACCAGTCGCGCGGCTGACCGAGTCGTCGTCGATGCCGGCTTTAAGACGCTGTCTTCCGGCCACCAGCCACCGGAGGTGCTGGGTCGAGACGATCTGCGCTTGCGCGGCCTGTCTGCTGAACACGGCATCTTCGACATCGCAGAAGGCCAAGCCGGGCCGGCCTTGGGCGAGCGGATCGAATTGCTCGTCGGCTATTCGGATTCGACAACTTTCCTCCACAATTACTTCGTCGCCATCCGCAAGGGGCGCGTGGAGAAAATATGGGACATCTCGGCGCGGGGCCTCTTGCGCTGATGCCGACTAACCACAACGGAGAAAGCACATGACTAAAGCCGAAATCGCTCAGCAGCTAGCCCAGAGCACTGGACTCTCCCAAGTGGACACCACGGCCGTTATCGAGGGTTTCATCGAAGCCATAGCCCAAGCGTTGGAAGCGGGTGACCACGTCGAAATCCGCGGCTTTGGCACCTTCAAGGTCGTGGAGCGCGCACCGCGCACCGGCCGCAATCCCAAAGCCGGTGCGACCATCGCAATCCCCAGGCGCAAAACCCCGACCTTAAAACCCTCTAACGCCGTAAAGAGCAGAATCGTCCAACACCAACCATGAACCTGCTGTTGATTTCGGTCGATAGCCTGCGCTTGGATTTTGCCCCTGGCGTCAGTGCGGCCGTGCGCACGCCCCGATTTTCCGCTTTGACGAGCGATTTTCGCATTTGCCAGCACTGTTTTTCGGTTTCTTCGGCGACTCGTCCGGTCCACACTTCGCTTTTTACCGGGCTGTACCCGTTTGAACACGGCATCGAAGGCCAGCAGTCGCCCGCTATGCGGCAGGGCTTTGCCGACCTCTTCGCCCTTTGCCGTCGAGCCGGCTATGCGGTCGGCGCGTTCTCAGAGGCCCCGGACATTTTCACCGGCCTGAGCTACGCCGACCACATCGCCCCCTTGCCAGCCGACGAGCAACTCGCCGGCTGGCTACAACGCCGCGAGCCGACCGCTCTCTTTGTTCATTACTGGAGCGTTCATCCCCCTTACGGCGCCGCAGACGGGTTGGCCTTTGGCGAGGTGGGCCAGCTACTAGCGGCTGGGCGCATTGACGCGGTGCAGACGCGCTATCGCGCTGCCATTGAACAGCTCTTTGAGCGGCACATCGCTTGGCTGTTGGCCGCCTTGGACCTGAGCACGTGGGCCGTTTTCATCATCAGCGACCACGGCCAGAGCTGGCGAGCCGACGAACCCTATCACGGCCAGACCTTGTGCAACGACGTGCTACGGGTGCCTTTGTACTACCGACTTCCCTCGGAAGAACCTGTCGGGCGCAACCTCATCTCGCTGATGGATCTATTCCCGACTTTTTTATCGCTGTTGCAGTTGGATTATCCCTACGACGGCTTTGCCCGCGACATCCGCACCCCTTCCCCACCCAAGTACTACTTAGCCGAAATTGACCCCGGCCCAGCCGCACAACACGGCCGCCAATGGTCTCTCTTCGATGCCAGCGTCAAATTCACCTGTGATCAATCGACCCAGCGCGAGACCTTGGTCGAAACGTTTAGCGAGCGGCCACTCGCGGCGCTGGACACGCGCCCATACCACCAAGCGTACGCGGCACTCAGAACGGCTTCTAGCTATGTACAAGCGGGGTTCTCCCCGGACGCCGACCGCGAGGTGTTAGAGCAGCGGCTGAGGAGGTTGGGTTATTTGGATTGAGTAGGGGGACCCCTAGTGGATGCCCCGGAGGTTCGGTCGAGATGTGGGCAACCACAAAGGTTGCCCCTACCGCGGGCGCCTCGCCCGCTGGTCGGGCAGACGCCCGAATCGAATTAGGAGCAGACCCCGCCTTTTATTAGGACTCTAAAAAAAGACCCCTTGGACGCCGCGAAGGCCGCCCGAGGGCTCAGTTGATCTGCCGCGAAGAGATGAAGGTACTTCCCTTCTTGTCCCCTATATGCCCTCTTGTCAAGGAGGTGAAATGTCGATTCTAGTTGGAGTCGTCCATCGCTTTTTAGGGCCGGTTTTTTTAGGTTGGTGGCAATAGGCAATTAATCCCCCGCGATCCTGAGCAGGCGTGCGCCAATGGTATAGCTGCGGGAGTCGGGCGAGTGGAAGTGGCGATACGCCGACCGCACACCGTCGTTATGGCCGAAATGGCCACCCCGGATGGCGCGACCAAGGCCGGATGTAGGTCCCAGAGGGTCTTCCCGAACCGACCTATTATAATACTCCTCGTCATACCAATCCCAAACCCACTCCCAAACATTCCCGTGCATATCATACAGGCCCCAAGGATTCGGCAACTTACCACCTACCGCTTTTGCTCCTTTAGTAGGATAATTATTACCATGATACCACGCATAATCCGTCAGTAGGCTCTCGTCATCCCCAAACGACCACCGCGTCTGCGTCCCCGCTCGACACACATACTCCCACTCCGCCTCCGTTGGAAGACGATACAAATCCTCGCCCGCTTCCTCATTCAGACGACCGATAAACTCATGCACTTCATCCCAAGAAATAATCACCGCCGGATGAGATGGATTTGGCTCAACTTTGTCCCGACCAGACCAAGGCTCATCATTCATCACCGACTTCCACTGACCCTGCGTGATCTCATACTTTCCCAACCAAAAACCACGACTAATCTCCACCTCATGCACCGGACTTTCATCTTTCCGACCCGTATTCGACCCCATCTGAAACACCCCCGGCTCGATCCACACAAACTCCATCGACGCACCCCCTAGAAGCTCCGCCGTACCCTCAAAGCTGGGTATGCCATCGACTTCCAAGGTAAAGGTCAACTCATCGGCATCGCCGTCGCTATCCTCCACCCGGTAGGTCAACGCATAGACTCCGGCTTCCGTCGGCGTGCCCAAAAGCGTCCGAGTCGCCGCATCAAACGTCAAACCCGGTACCTCCGGCGACAAGCTATAGGTCAAATCGCCGTCGCCACCCAAAGCCATAGGCAACTCCAGCCGGGGCATCGCTTCCCCTGCAACAACCGTCCGATCGGCAACCGCAACCGTGTCCGCGACCGCGAACATCGGCTCCTCATCAACGGTCACCGTGACGGTCACCGTGACGGTCAACTCATCGGCATCGCCGTCGCTATCCTCCACCCGGTAGGTCAACGCATAGACTCCGGCTTCCGTCGGCGTGCCCAAAAGCGTCCGAGTCGCCGCATCAAACGTCAAACCCGGTACCTCCGGCGACAAGCTATAGGTCAAATCGCCGTCGCCACCCAAAGCCATAGGCAACTCCAGCCGGGGCATCGCTTCCCCTGCAACAACCGTCCGATCGGCAACCGCAACCGTGTCCGCGACCGCGAACATCGGCTCCTCATCAACGGTCACCGTGACGGTCACCGTGACGGTCAACTCATCGGCATCGCCGTCGCTATCCTCCACCCGGTAGGTCAACGCATAGACTCCGGCTTCCGTCGGCGTGCCCAAAAGCGTCCGAGTCGCCGCATCAAACGTCAAACCCGGCACCTCCGGCGACAAGCTATAGGTCAAATCGCCGTCGCCACCCAAAGCCATAGGCAACTCCAGCCGGGGCATCGCTTCCCCTGCAACAACCGTCCGATCGGCAACCGGCTCACCCTCAAAGCTGGGTGTACCCCCATCGCCGTCACCATCCATCACGTCCACTTCCATCACATAAATCTCCACATTGCCGTCGCGATCAGACGAGAAGGCGATGCGGCCGCCGGGAGACCAAGCAGGAAGTATATCTTCCTTCTTGTGTTTGGTTAGCCGGTGCACATTCTTGCCGTCCGAGTCCATCACGTAAATATCATCATCACCGCCGTCGCGATTAGACGAAAAGGCGATGCGGCGGCCATCGGGAGACCAAGTAAGGCTCTGATGATCCCGCCTACCGTGTTTGGTTAGATTGCGCACTTTCTTGCCGTCCGAGTCCATCACGTAAATATCAAAATTGCCGTCGCGATTAGACGAGAAGGCGATTTGGCGGCCATCGGGAGACCAAGCAGGGCTCTGCTCATTCGTCATCTCGTGGTTGGTCAGATTGAGCACTTTCTTGCCGTCCGAGTCCATCACGTAAATATCAAAATTGCCGTCGCGATTAGACGAGAAGGCGATTTGGCGGCCATCGGGAGACCAAGCAGGGCTCTGCTCATTCGTCATCTCGTGGTTGGTCAGATTGAGCACTTTCTTGCCGTCCGAGTCCATCACGTAAATATCAAAATTGCCGTCGCGATTAGACGAGAAGGCGATTTGGCGGCCATCGGGAGACCAAGCAGGCTGCCTATCCGCCTTCTCGTGGTTGGTCAGATTGAGCACTTTCTTGCCGTCCGAGTCCATCACGTAAATATCACCATCACCGCCGTCGCGATTAGACGAGAAGGCGATTTGGCGGCCATCGGGAGACCAAGCAGGCTGCCTATCCGCCTTCTCGTGGTTGGTCAGATTGAGCACATCTGAGCCGTCCGAAACCCGTTTCCCGCTCGCTATCCTTTGACCGATCCCCGCAGGCAGTGCCCCATCCAACGGATTCGATACATACCTCATAATCACCAGCACGTCCGTCCCATTGACTGCCCCATCGCCGTTGACATCCCCCAAGAGAATACTGCCGTTGTTCGGCATGGCAATCGACGGATTGGAGCGGGACACCCCCACAAGCATCGCGTCTTCCAGACTCACCTGTCTATCGTTATTCACATCTCCCAAAATGTCCTCTGCCAGCGCGTTGCCACTCGTCAACGGTGCCGCATCCACGACCAACTCTACCGCTGCCATCCCCACTCGCACTCCAAACGCTGCATCCGTGTAGGTCGTCAAGCCCTCGCCTGAAACAACGAGGCCATATTTCCGCTCCACCGCGTCCGTGGACATAGCCGCCACTGACGAGGAAGCCCCCGCCGCGATCCCCGCCTGCCCGTCAATGAGCACCATCCGCTGGATCTGCTGCTGTCCACCCGCCGTCAACCGATAGAGATACACCCCAGCTGCCATCGCCTGTCCCGCCGCATCGGTCGCATCCCACTTCGCCGTGTGAAAACCGGCAGGCCGCTCCGCGTCCACCAGCGTCGCAACATGCTGTCCCAACACGTTAAACACATCGAGCCGCACGTGCGTAGCCGTGGGCAGTTGATAGGGGATCAGGGTCGAAGGGTTGAATGGGTTGGGGTAATTATGTCCCAGGGCAAATCCCTGCGGCAATGCCGGCCCGCCCAACGACGCCAGCGGCAGCGCGAAAAACCCAGACTCATCGGTCATCGCCCGTGCCACCGCGCCTCGATGCAAATCAGCCAAGTCAAAGAGCGTCACTTGTGCTCCGGCCACTGGCCGCCCATCGGCAAGCCGCACCTGCCCGGAAACAGTGGATTGCTGCGCCGTATTCGCTTGAACAGAAAGCATCAAGCCCATCAGACATAGCATTAGAAATCTCATAAAAGAATCTCCCTATCTAACGTGAGTTCGGGTTAAATTACTTCTAGTTTGAGTTGAGTCGTCCATCGCTTTTTAGGGAGATGGTGAGGGGAAGGAATGGAGCTAGCTTAGCTGGCGATGCTGTATGCGCTCAAAGGCAGCAGCAAACGGGCCTTTGAGCGCTATTAAGTCCCGGCCAGACCTATTGCCCAGCCGGGACTTATCACACAGGTTAATCGGCGGCGAATGTCGCCTTGATACGGCCCCAAGAGGAAGTCTCAGAAGAGACAGGCTTAGCCGCAGGCGTTTTATAAGGGCTACTATCAATCACATAAGGATCTGGGTCCATAACCGCCGGCTGCAAAAGCCGAATACTTTCCCAGCGAAATTCCGCGTACGTAGTCTCTACCCCTGGTTCCGCGCTTTCTTGTTCATTTAGTTCGTCCACAAAACCACCACCCTCAGTAGGTGTGCGGCTTTTAGAAGACTTCACCTCAATCGTAAACGAAATAAGGCGAGGAGCAGTCTCTGAGCTTTGGGACGCGTCGTGGATTTCAACCAATACCCTGAAATCTCTATAAAACTCCTTGCGACAGCGCCGCTTTCTATCCTCACAGGACCGAAGTTTTTGAGAGCCATCAGCATTCAGTCCGTAAGGCTCCTCTCCGTCCAGTTCGAAAAACTCTTCCAGGAGCTGTGCTTGGCCAACCCTTCCACCGGCATCGTACGTCCTCCCCGGAAGGCTTAGAATATTCTTGAAAAGCGAGTCCTCCGCAGCCTTAGCAGCAGATAAAGGAATCCAAGACGGATACCAACTGCTTGTACCATCTCCTCGCTCCCTCAGATCGTCCATTAAGAAATCCTTAGCTGCTTGAATCCGCGCTTCATTGTCCCGAGCCACCTCAGCCATTTGACCTTCCCTCGCTGGAGTAAAATCATCCTCAAAAGTCTCCCAAGTTAAAGGGTCATTCCATTTGGCTATATACTCCTCCACTTCCGGGGCAAGTTGCTCATCAATAGGATCCACCATATAGACAACAACTGTCTCCCAGTCATCCTGAGCGAAAGACACGTTCAGAGCAAACAACACGGAAAGAAAAAGGGTAACCATTCGGCCCCCGTTAAACGTAGCCATAAGTAGGCCTCCTCTAAGTCTTGCCAATAAAGTGATTTTCAAGTAACCACCCTTTGGCGGTGTGATTGCCCATTTCAACTGATTACCGAAACAGGCGACGAAAGCAGTGGTATTCTTTACTGATATTGATGTATGAAATAACTCCGATCCAAAAGGCCAGAGTTGTCGGACTGCGAATTGACTGTGACTGATTCTGTTCGGCTATCAACTCTCCTTTCCAAGAGGCGTCTTAATAATAGGGTTGCGGTCTCTCACTCGGTTCAAAGCATCTAAGATCGAGGGGGTCTGGCCGGCGAAAATGCCTTTTAGTCGTAAATGAATAAAGAAAACATGTATAGAAGTCAATAAGTAATATAATAACATGCCTTATAATACCTGTCTTTAATCCAATAAATACAACAATTTAGAAAATAATTGGTTGCTTGAGGGGAAGTGGAGCTTGACGGGGAGACTGGTATGGATGTCAGGAATGAAGTCTGCTACAGGGTACAGCAGTTGCGCCGGCAGGCAGGGATAACCCAAGAGAAGCTGGCCGAACTGGCAGGACTTAGCGTGGACGGGATCAGGAAGATCGAGGGCCGGAGGGCAACGCCGAGCCTAGAAACACTTTATAAAATTGCAAAAGCGTTGCGGACGCAGTTAGTGGACTTGATAGGATATGAAGAAGAAATGCAAACGGAAAAGGGCAGAGAATTGCAAGAATTTTACCTGTACCTATCGACAAAAAAGCTGGAGGAGATCAGACTCGCTAAGCGGATAACAAAAGCGGTGATGGAAGAATTAAACGGATAACGAGGTCAGAAATTCACGCCCGTTCCACCTCAAAGGCGGCCACGTTGCGCGTCTCTCGACTGAACTCCACCCCAATTAGGAAAATCGCTTCACCGCGACCGCGATACTTGGCCGCGTAGTCCCGCTCGTGTAACTGCCGCAGCGCCGCCCCCACCGATGCCTGTTCCACCACCTTAAATTCAAACAGATACACGTTCCCATTAAACTCCACCGCCATGTCCAAGCGACCCGCTTGGCTGCTGTCCTCCACCGTGATCGTCAGCCCCAGCGATGCGAAGTAGGAGTAAAACACGCTGGCGTAATAGCCCTCGTAGTTGGCAATCTCGTTGTTGGTGTGCCACTGATACGGAATGCTGGCAAAGAACGCCTCGAATAGCGTTTTCAAGCCGTCGAAGTCGTTGACCAGCAGCAGGTCGTACAGCCGAGCGCTATGCTCGGCCTGACGCGAGGGATTGCCCGTCAGGTGGTTCAGCAGGCTCTCATTCAGGCTTTGCTGCACCTCCCGGTTCGGGTAGCCCAGCCGATAATACATCCGCCCGCCGCGCGGTTCGGTGCGGCGAATGGTCAGGTAGCCGGTCTGAAACAGCAGGGCCTCGGTCGCAATGTGATCCACGTCAAACGCCGACAGCAACTCCTCGCTGCCGAGCATGTCGTCTAAGGCCAGAGAACTGATCCCACGCGCCAGCAATGTCTCGAGCAGAAACGTCGGCGTACCCGTCTCAAACCAGTAGGCCCCGAACTGGCGGCGGTCGAACAGCAGCAGGACGTCGAAGGGGTTGTACACGGCTTCCTCGCCCAGCCAGTTGTAGCCGTTGTACCAGCGCTGGACTTCCTCTCGATCCAAGCCGGACAATTCTGGGGCGAACACCGCGTCTAAGTCCGCCTCGGTATAGCCGCAGACGGCCGAGTAGCGCGGGTCCAAGGTAATGTCTTTGAGATTGTTGAGGCCGGAGAATAGACTGACTTTGGAAAACTTGCTCACGCCGGTGAGGAAGCTGAACTTGAGGTGGGCGTCGCCAAACTTGATGGTTGAATACAGCCCACGCAGGTAGTCGCGGTTAGCCCGGGCTACCTCCGGCATCTCTAGCGCGTCGAGAATCGGCTTGTCGTACTCGTCAATCAGCACCACCACCCGCTGGCCGATCTGTTGATGCAGCATCTGAATCAAATGCCGGAAACGCCCCCGGGCCGTGTCGTAGCTGGACCGGACCGAAACCTCGCTCTCTATGGCGTCCAACTGCTCCATCACGTCCTTGTGTAGATCGCCCGGCTCCTTGAAATTGCCGCTGCTAAAGTCGAGCCGCAGCACCGGATGGACAACCGACCAGTCCCACTGATCGTGGATGGCCAGCCCCTCAAACAGCGGCTCGTTACCCTCGAACAACTCCTTCAGGGTATCGAGAAACAGGCTCTTGCCAAACCGCCGCGGGCGCGACAGGAAGTAGTGCTTGCCCTCGGCGACCAACCGCCCGATGTAGGCGGTCTTATCGACGTAGTAGCAGTGGTCCTCGCGGATCTCGCGAAAGGTCTGAATGCCGATGGGCAGTTTGCGCCTAGCCGTCTGCCCTGCTCTGGGGTCCATCTGTATCATGGGTTGCTCCACAGTCCGGCCAACGTAATAGGAGCCGTCAACGTTGGCCTAGGCAGGTAGGGGACCTACTACCGACAAGATAGACTACAGAGAAGAAAAACTCCACTAGGCTGAGGAGACGAACTCGGGTTTTAGGGCCTGATAATCCGCCCCCAAACGGGCAAAGATGTCGGCCCACCGACGCGGGTAGGATGGATGGCTGTTATTGGGCGCGAAGCCCAGCTTGAGGTAACAGCGCAGGGCCGGAATGCGGAAGTCGTCGGTACGCAAATATATGGGCCACGGACCTAGCTCTTTGGCTTGAGCCACGGCCGCCCCGACAATGAACTTGCCTAAGCCGCGCCCTTGAAAGTCCGGGTGGACCGCAACCCAACCGATTTCCCAACACTGCCGCAACTCGCGGGTTCCCGTCGGGCTCAACGGGACGCCTGAGCGGTGGAAGGGGGTACGGTAGTTACAACCCGTACAGGAGACGATCTGCCCCTCGCACTCGACAAAGAGCTGGACTCGGGTTTCTTCCAGTACGTCCTCTAGCCGTTGTCGGTCCCAACGGCCCAATTCGCCGTTGGCCTGCAATAAGGCCAACCAACCCTCCTCGTCGCCTGGCCGATACGTCCGCAGTCGGCACCCGGCCATCTCTGGCGAGGCCGGAGCCGCTTCGCGCCCATACCAGAGGATGAGTTGGGGCAAGGGATTCAAGCGCGGCCTTCCTGACGCCGGAAGAGAGATGATTTAAACTGTTCGGGGCGATGAGGTTGGAGAACGACGATCTCGCACTGAGGGAAGGCTTCGGCCAAGCCCGCTGGCCTCCTTTGGTCGTAGCCGAGGGCAATAATGTGGGGCGCGATCTCGCCGACGATGCGCAAAAAATTACTTCCCTCGTGGCCGAGGCGGACTTCGGGGACCTCGGGCAGCTTCTCTATAGCGGCTTTGCGCTCCTCTTGGGATTGGTCGGGATAGTACCCCTTGATGCGCCGGACATTCTCGTCGCGGGCGACCACGACGAACAGTTCGTCGCCCAGCGCAGCCGCCTGCGTGATAAAGGAGCGGTGGCCCGGGTGCAGGTAATCAAAAGTGCCGCAGCACAGTACGCGAGTTTTATTCATCGGCGCGCCGGTCTATCCAATACTCGACACCGCGATCCTTGGCAAAAATGCGGCCGAAGCGGTCGGCGTCGGCGTGATTGGCGAAATAGCCGATCCGCACCCGCACGCCGGCATCGCTCTGCACGCTATAGGCCGGATAGCCCTCGTCCTTTAATTCGCGCACCTTCTGATCAGCTCGTTTCGCGTCCCGATAGACGCCGACTTGAACGGTGAATTGGCCTTCGGGATCAAAAAATACCGGGCTGGTATCGCTGGTATCGGCTGGGGCGGCCACAGAATCGGCCGGAGTTAAGACGACTATCTCGCGGCGGCTAGCGGGTTCGGGTTCGGGGGCTCGTTCGTCTTCTCGGATACCGTCGTCGGCGCACCCCCCGGCCCAGACGACTATACAGGCGAGCATCCACAGCCTATTGGGATTCACCGTGCTCAATGAACGACCTTGAGCGCATCAAAGTGAACGCGGAGGGTTTCTTCGATATCCCCTTCCCCGTGGACGAGCGAGGGGAACATGCATTCGTATTGGGAAGGAGCCAGATAGAGACCCCGCTCTAGGCAAGCCCAGAAGTAGCGCTTAAAGCGCGCTATATCGACCGTGCCGACGCTGGCAAAATCCACCACCGGGCACGAGGTAAAAAACATGCAGAGCATGGCACCGACCCGGTTTAGCGCGTAGTTCAAGCCCAGTTTTTGCAGGTTGTCGGCCATGCCGTCCGCCAAGTCGGCGCAGCGACTCTCTAGCGTTTCGTAAATTCCGGGTTCGGACAGCATGTTCAATTGCTCCAACCCCGCGGCCATAGCGAGGGGATTGCCCGATAAGGTGCCGGCCTGCGAGACCTTGATGCCCAGCGGCGACACGTTTTCCATAATCTCCCGCTTGCCGCCGTACGCGGCGGCCGGCAAGCCGCCCCCGACGATCTTGCCCAAGCAGGTCAGGTCGGGCATCACGCCATAGCGCTCTTGCGCCCCGCCCGGGCCGACGCGAAACCCAGTAATGACCTCGTCGAAAATGAGGACGATACCCTCTTCGTCGGCTATTTGGCGCAGCGCGGGGAGAAACCCCTCGCGCGGGGGCACGGTCCCCATGTTGCCGGCCACCGGCTCGACGATGATGGCAGCTATTTGGCCGCTATTTTCCCGCGCGGCCGTGCGCACGGCGTCTGCGTCGTTATACGGCAGCGTCAAGGTCGAATCAACTACGCTTTGCGGCACTCCTGGGCTCGTGGGGACCCCCAAGGTCAGGGCCGAAGACCCGGCCTCGCTCAAGAAGCTGTCCCCATGCCCGTGCCAGCAGCCTTCGAATTTGGCGATTTTGTCCCTGCCGGTATGGCCGCGGGCCAAGCGCACCGCCGCCATCGTGGCCTCGGTCCCCGAACTCACCATCCGCACCATTTCGATGGAGGGCACCATCTCTACGATACGTTCGGCCAGCGCGATTTCCAGTTCGGTCGGGGCACCGAAACTGGTCCCCTTCGCGCAGACTTCTTGCACAGCCTTTACAACGCGGGGATGAGCATGGCCGAAAATGAGCGGCCCCCAAGAGCACACGTAGTCGATGTATTCGCGGCCATCGATATCAAACAGCCGCGAACCAGCCCCCCGGTCGATAAAGCGAGGGCCACCGCCCACCGCGCCGAAAGCCCGGGCCGGACTGTTTACGCCCCCGGGAATGACCTGCTGTGCTTGGGCGAAGGCTGTTGCGGATCTAGGTACCGACATGAGTCCATCTCAGAAGCTGTTAACTTGAAAAAAGCGTATTCAGTTCAATGAATATCCGACCAACCCGACCGATGCGCAATAATGGCGAGTCCCTACCACGTTCTTCATCGGATCAAGGCTATGTTGTCGATTAGGACCTAGCTGACCGTGATCGTCCGAGCCGACAAGCCGCTGAACCTGCCGCAAACGAAGACAAAAAGGATGCTCATATACAAAAGCGCATCATCTACTCCTCTTGTCTAATAGCTGAATTCTCTTCAGGCTTCCCAACTCCACCGCTCCACCTGTAAGAGCCGAGGCTCGGCCTCTTCCAAACGTTCGAGAACGACCAGCCGATACGCCCGCCCGCGCTCGTGCATCTCCAAGTCGGCCAAGACTTCCAGAGGATAGTCCCCGGCTTCCAAAAGGGCGATGAAGTGATCGAAATCGGCGACTTGGATCACGGCGATTCCGCCTGCTCGCAACACCCGCGCCAATTCGGCCAGTTCAGCGGCGAGGTTTTCTCCGGCCAAGCTGAACGCGTAATCGAGACGCGCGCCCACAAGAGGCAGATGATCCAGCGCGGCGATTAGGCGTGCTCGGACACCTACTAGCAGGCGCGGCGCAAACGCCTCTTGTAGCGCGGCCAACTCGCCAAGATCGCGGCGCGCCCACAGGACGCATGCCCCCGGCTGCATGGCCACCAAGCGGGCCAAGCAATACGCCACGGCCGCATTCGGCGCGGCGCCCGTTCCCAGCCGCAGCCCCAACAGGGCACGTCGCCCGGTCAGTTGTAAGTGAAGCCGCAACACATGTGGCCCTTTGCCTAGACGCAACCCGTGCTTATCGCGCAAAACCTCGGTCACGGCTGCGGTCAGCTCGGCCGCGCTGAACCGATACCGACCCCGCAGCGTCGCGCTCAGGGCAAAAGCATGGGTGTCAATCTCAGCGGACTGGGCCTGCGCGAGGCTTTTGACTGGCGTCAGATCGCAGCGGGCGATGCGTTTGCAGATGTATTCAAGGCCCGGGCGACCTACCGTAACACCGTGCATCTGGCCAATTAAACCAGCACACTGCACGGCCGAGCGTAGCTGTAGCAGCCGCCCCGGGCTGCGTTTGTACGTGAAGAAAATCTGGCCCACGCGCCCGCCCGGTTCGACTTCGACCTGCTGCACCTCGGGCGCGTGCTCGCGCAGTTCGTCGAGTGCCACCGCCTCCAACCCGCTCGGCACCGCGATCCAATAGCGATATATTTTGTCGGCCATTACTCCGCGCGTCCCGTGGACACAATCTGCATCGCGCTCAGGTGCGCTGGCGACAGGCAGCTCTCCAGCACTTCGAGGACGTCGCCGACCGCGACCTGCTCGTGTACGTCAAAATAGACACTGGGCGCAGCCCCGCTAGCCGCGGCGGAGCAGAGCATATCGGCCACATCCTCAGCTTGCTCCCACGCGCGCAGCAGCAGGCCGTAGGCCTTGCGCTTGGCGCGGCCCAGATCCGCGGCCACAACGCGCTCGTCGAGGCCGACCAATGCGGCACCTATCTCCTCGCACAATCGCTCGCTCTGCTGGGTGTATCCGCCCACCGTGCAAAAGCAGAACGTTGGCTCAGCATAGACCTCGGCCCCAAAGGCGTCGCCGTCGATCAGACCATCTTCGTAATGCGCGGCAAAAAAGTCGCTTGCCGGCCCCAAGGCAATGTCCAAAGCCAGTTCTAAGGCCAATTCCCGCAGGAGCAAGTCGCGGCCCGACCGGCCCGTCTTGTCGTCGCCGAAAAACAGCAAGGTATAGGGCCGGCTGACCGGCAGTGCCAAGGCCCCGAGCGGCTGAGGAGCCGGCAACACCACCGGCCGCTTCACTCGGTCCCATGCGGGGAGGGGCCGGTGGTACTTTAGCAAGGTGGACTCGACGGCCGCGCAAGTGGCCTCGACGTCGAAATCCCCGCACAAATACAGCCCCATATATTCAGGCCGGTAAAAGACCTCGTGACAACAGGTTAGCGTGGCCGCGTCGATCTGCCCGATGCTCTCCTGCGTGCCGGCCATGTCCCACGCCAAGGGGACATCCTGGTACAATCCCTCGAGGCCGCGCAAAAACCCGACCCATTCCGGGTCGTCGCAGCTTATCTGTAGCTCGTGGTCAATGATTTCGCGCTCCTGAGCGACGCCAGCCGGCAGGACGTGCAAGTCCAACGCAAGTTCGAAGAGCAAACCTAGGTGGGCGGCAAAATGCTCAATGCACGTCAGGGAAAAGACGGTTGAAGTAAAACTGGTGCTGGCGTTTACATCGCCACCGAGGCGGTTGATTTGCTCGGTAATGTCGCCGTAGGGTTTGGCAAAAAGGCGGTGTTCGAGAAAGTGCGCGGTTCCAGCAGGTGTGGTCTGTACTTGCCCGGAGTCGCTGGCGCGTACATGTAGATCGACCGAACCGTAGTCTATGTACAACACCGCCGCTTTTTGCCGACTGCCTGGCCGCGGCACCGCCCATACATCGAGGCCGCCTCCTAAGCGGCTGCGGTACACGACTTCCCCCAATAGCACATCCGCGATCACGCTCTCACGTCCCGTGCAATAGAAAGGCCGTGTCCGCGGCGATACCACCGGCCACATGAGTTAGTTCCTCGACGCCGACTTGCTCGATGCGCTGCCACAGCGCTTCCGGGGACTGGTCGCCTCCTATCAGCCCTTCCCGCAATTGATAGCGAAAAAAGCCCTCGCGATCTTCGGCCAGCCCCAACAGCCGCGCCCTGAGCAAGCGCTGGGCTGCTTCGATTTCCCGGGGTTCAAAAGCCCCGGCGCGCAGCGCTTGGAACTGCTGTTCTACCCTATCCCGAACCTCGGGGTACGCGGCGGCCTCAATACCCGCGGCCACGAAGAGCAACCCGCTCAATGACTCGATATGCGATGCGATGTAGTAGCACAAGCCCTCCTCTTCGCGGAGGTGCTTAAACAGCCGCGATGGGCCATCGCCGCCGAGCATCAGGTTTAGGAGTACCAAAGCCGGATAGTAGTTTGCGTCATAAGCAATTTGAGTGCGATAACCCAACACCATTTTCGCCTCTCGCACCTCTTGGCATTCAAAAATCTCGCGCGGCGGCCCAGCAATGCGCGGGCGCGGCGGCTGGGGCTGGGGCTGGCTCGCGGCACGCTCCCAAGTAAAGAGCGACTCCATCAAGGGCCGAATCTGCTCCAAGTGCAGATCGCCGCTTACGAAGAGGTCTAGGCGGTCGGCCGCCGTTCGCTCGCGATGGAAAGCCCATAGCTCGTCGGTCCGTACGGAGGCAAAATCCGCGGGGTTGCCCAGCGGCGACAGACCCATGGGTTCGCCCCGGCACATCTCTTCGCTGCACCGCCTTTGTGCGTAGCCCAGCTTATCGTTGAAGCCATCGGTGATTTGCCGCATGAGGCGATACTTTTCTCGCTCCAGATAATCGCGCTGGAATCCACTGCCATCGCGGAGGACATCGCGGAGGAAAGACAAACCACGTACCAATATTCCTTTCTCCCCGAGGAAGTTGTCGTCTATGATCTCTAGAGACAAGTGAATGAACTGATGCTCGCCTAAGCGATCGACTTGAACCGAGTAATGCGCCCCGTAGAGGTCGTCGATAAAGCGGTTGAGGCTCTGTACATCGGGCAGCTTGTGCGTGCCCCGAGCCAGCAGTCGGCTGCTCAGGGCCACGAACGAATGCCGCGGCGCACACAGGGGTGTGCTCATACATACGTCCACCCGGATCGTCTTGTACAACTTAATGCTATGCAAGTGCAAATAGACGCCGGCTGCGAGTTGGACCCGGGTGAGTTCGCCTGCGGTGTACATTGGCGCGCAGTGTCCTTCTTGGTTTAGTTTGGCGAGCCGCATGAATCCTCTCGACAACATCCGCGTCGTGCTCGTCGAGCCAGCGACGCCCGGTAATATCGGCGCTACAGCCCGCGTGCTCAAAACCACGGGCATAAGCCAGTTGGCCTTGGTCAATCCCGGGACGTGGGATACGCCGGAAGCCCGCGCCTTTGCCCACGGCGCGGGCGATATTCTCGACGGCAGCCAAGTATTTCCCTGCCTCGCGGCAGCCGTGGCTGATTGCCACATCGTCGTCGGCACCACCCATCGGCAGGGCCGCTTCCGCACGGTTACTTCCGCGCCGGAGCCTCTGATTGCCCAACTAGCCTCTCAGGTACATCATCGCCGGATTGCCCTCGTGTTCGGGCGTGAAAGGGACGGCTTGTGGCACGAGGAACTCGCACTCTGCCACCAAGTGCTGAGGTTCCCCACGGCCGTGGCCTATCCCTCCCTCAACCTCTCCCATGCCGTGCTCCTGCTCGCCTATGGCCTGTATGCGGCCGTGGGCGAAAAGCCGCCGGACCCGCCTGTGCACCTGGCTACAGCCAGCGAGCGCGAGCAAATGTACGCCCAGATCCTGCAAGCCCTTGCCGAGATAGAGTTTACCCCGTACAACAACGAGCCGGATCACTTCGGCCGAGTGCTGCGCCGCTTCTTCAACAAGGTCGATTTGGAAGTTCGCGATGTGCGGGCGATTCAGACGATATGCGGCCAGATCCGCAAGTTCAGCCGCCGCTATCACCGCCGCGCCGGGCAGTCCGGCCTCAGTACTGGGGCCGACTGATGGGCCACCTGCTCTAAGTCACAGTCAACCATCTGCCGTACCATCTCCTCAAAGCCGACCTCGGGTACCCAACCGAGTTTTTCCCGCGCCTTAGTCGAATCGCCCAACAGGATATGTACCTCTGCGGGGCGCATAAAGCGCTCATCCACGACCACGTGTTGCCGCCAGTCCAAGCCGGCGTGGGCAAAGGCGACCTCGCAGAATTCGCCAATGGTGCGGGTGGTGCCCGTGGCGATGACGTAATCGTCGGGTTCGTCCTGCTGGAGCATCATCCACATCGCGCGGACGAAGTCGCCCGCATAGCCCCAATCGCGGCGGGACTCGAGGTTGCCGAGGCGCAGCTCTTGGTCCAGCCCGCATTTGATGCGGGCCACGCCATACGTGATTTTGCGGGTGGCAAATTCGCGCCCGCGGCGCGGCGACTCGTGATTGAAGAGAATGCCCGTGCAGGCGAACAGGCCGTAGCTCTCGCGATAGTTGATGGTGATCCAATGCGCGTAGAGCTTGGACACCCCGTAAGGCGAGCGCGGATAGAAAGCCGTCTTTTCGTTCTGCGGCGTCTCCTGCGCCTTGCCGAACAATTCGCTGGTGCTGGCTTGGTAAAAGCGAATGTTCTCGTCGTAGGAGCGGATGGCTTCGAGCAGCCGCGTCACGCCCAAGCCGGTTACTTCGCCGGTCAACATGGGCTGCTCCCAAGAGACCGGCACAAAGGACTGGGCGCCCAGGTTGTACACTTCCTGCGGCCGCGCGGCCTGCAGCGCCGAGGCCAGCGACTTCTGGTCCAACAGATCGCCGGAGATCAGCTCGATTTTGTCCTGCAAGTGGCCGATCCGCTCGAAATTGACCGTGCTACTGCGACGAACTAGCCCAAAGACCTCATAGCCCTTTTCCAGCAGTAATTCGGCCAAGTACGAACCGTCCTGGCCGGTAATGCCGGTGATTAAGGCGCGTTTCTGACTCATCTCATTCCTTTTGTAAGTACGTTTCTACAGGTGGACAGGAACAGATCAGGTTGCGATCGCCCTGCGCGTCGTTCAGTCTCCCTACGGCCGGCCAGAACTTGCGCTCTAACAGCCAAGGAGCCGGCAGGGCGGCAACGGTTCTAGAATAAGGGCGATCCCACTCGACGGCCAGCACGACATCCAAGGGGTGCGGCGCGTGGACGAGCGGGTTGTTGGCGCGGTCCATCTCCCCGGCAGCTACTTGCCGGATTTCGCCGCCAATGGCGATCATGGCCTCGCAAAACCGGTCCAATTCGGCCTTGGACTCGCTCTCGGTAGGTTCAACCATCAGGGTCCCGACCACTGGGAAGGATACCGTAGGGGCGTGGAACCCGTAGTCCATCAACCGTTTAGCTACGTCTTCTACGCCAATGCCGTACTCCCGCGCCCAGCGCAGGTCGAGGATGCACTCGTGGGCCACGCGCCCGTTGCGTCCTTTGTATAGCACGGGAAAGGAATCCGCGAGACGGCTGCTCAGGTAATTGGCATTGAGGATCGCTACCTGCGTTGCTTCGGCGAGGCCCGCGCCACCCATTAGCCGCAAGTACGCCCAAGATATGAGCAGAATCGAGGCACTGCCCCACGGAGCGGCCGCAATGGGGCCAATCGATTCACCGCCTGAAGGCGGCGGATGGGGCGTTTCGGCCCCGCCGGTGTGAATGAGAGGGTGCGAGGGCAGGAACTCGACCAAGTGCTCGGCCACGGCAATAGGCCCCATCCCCGGGCCGCCCCCGCCGTGGGGGATGCAAAAGGTCTTGTGCAAATTCAAATGGCACACGTCAATGCCGATTTCCCCGGGCCGACACAATCCCACCAAGGCATTCATATTGGCACCGTCCATATAGACCTGCCCGCCCGCTTGGTGGACGACCGCGCAGATTTCGCCAATGGCCTCTTCAAACACCCCATGGGTTGATGGATATGTCACCATTAGGGCCGCCAGCCGCTCGCGGTGTGTGGCGGCCTTCGCCCGCAGGTCTGCCAAGTCGATATTGCCCTCGGCGTCACAGGCGACGACCACCACGTCCAACCCAGCCATAGCCGCGCTAGCTGGGTTCGTCCCATGAGCCGAGGCCGGAATGAGGCAGACGTTCCGCTGGGCTTCTCCGCGCATCCGGTGGTATTTGCGCACGATGAGTAGGCCGGCGTATTCGCCCTGCGAACCTGCATTGGGTTGCAGCGAAATACCCTTGAGGCCGGTGATTTCGCGCAACATGTCCTCCATTTCGGCGAAAATCGCCGCGTAACCCCGGGCTTGCTCTACGGGTGCAAATGGATGCAGCGCCGCGAATTCAGGCCAAGTAATCGCCATCATTTCCGCGGTCGCATTGAGCTTCATGGTACACGAGCCGAGGGGAATCATCGCGTGCACCAAGGACATATCCTTGGCTTCAAGCCGACGCATGTAGCGCATCATCTCGGTCTCGGAGTGATGCGCGGCAAAGACCGGATGCTCCATGAAGCGCGAGTGGCGGCCGTGGACAGGTGCCCAAGCAGTCTCTGCATCGACTTGGGTGGGGAGCTTGCCGCCCAGCAAGGCGAGGATGGCTTGCAAATCGGCCTTATGCGTCGTTTCGTCGAGGGCAATGCCCCAGTGCCCGTCCCCCAGATCGCGAAAGTTCATCCCCTCGGCCCGCGCCTGTGTCAGCAGCGTGTCTCCCCGCGCCCCCACCTCAACGCGCAGCGCGTCGAAGTAGGGGTCGTGGACGACTCGGTAGCCGGCTTCCTCCAGCCCGCGGGCGAGCGCCCGCGCCTGGCGGTGTATGCGGCGGGCTATGCGCCGCAACCCGTCCGGCCCGTGATAGACCGCGTACATGCTCGCCACCACAGCCGGCAAGACCTCGGCCGTGCAGATGTTGCTCGTAGCCCGTTCTCGTTTGATGTGCTGTTCGCGGGTTTGCAGGGCCATGCGCAGGGCGGGCTGGCCGCGGACATCTGCGGAGACGCCAATGATGCGCCCAGGTACCTGCCGCTGGAACTCAGGTCGCGTCGCCAAAAAGGCCGCGTGTGGGCCGCCGTATCCCATTGGCATGCCAAAGCGCTGCGCGCTCCCGATGGCCGCATCGGCCCCAAACTCCCCGGGAGGCCGCAGCAAACACAGGGCAAGCAAATCGACCGCCACGCACACCAGCGTCTGATGGGCGTGAGCCTGAGCGCAGAAGTCGGCATAGTCGTATAGAGCGCCGTCTGAGGCCGGGTACTGGAGCAAGGCAGCGAAAGCTCCGGCCGCAAAATCCCATTCTCGATGATCGCCTACTACAACCTCCCACCCCCGCGACTCGGCCCGGACCTTGACCACTGCTATAGTTTGCGGGTGACAGGCCGACGAGACAAAGACTCGCTGGCTGGCGTTTTTCTTTTGCACCGCCCGCAACATGGCGATAGCTTCGGCCGCGGCCGTGGCTTCGTCCAATAAGGAGGCATTGGCCAAGGAAAAACCCGTCAGGTCGCCGACCATGGTCTGGAAGTTGAGCAGGGCCTCTAGCCGCCCTTGGGCGATTTCGGACTGGTAGGGCGTGTACTGGGTGTACCAGCCTGGATTCTCCAAGATGTTGCGCTGGATAACCGGAGGGGTTATGCAGTTTGAGTAACCCATGCCAATAAAACTGCGGTATATGCGATTCTGGCCGGCTAATTCTCGCAACCGCCCTATTAGCTCGTACTCGCTGATGCCTTCTCCCATCGCCAAGGGACCTTGCATCCGAATCGCCGCCGGCAGGGCCTCAGCCATGAGGTCGTCCAAGCTGGCGGCCCCCACGGCTGCGAGCATGGCGGCCACATCTGCGGCCGTGGGGCCGATATGCCGGCGGACAAAAACATCGCTAGGTCCAAATTCGTCGCTCATGCGACCTCCGTTGCACTGCCTAAAGGCAGCGGTGAAGACGTTGCAGTTCAGTCCTTTTTAAGGGCCGAAGGTACAAAGGGCAGCTTGACCACAACGGCGGGTTGCCGCTTGCCCTTCATGCCGATGTACACCTGAGTGCCTATTTTTTGGGCACCGCTCTGCAAATAGGCCAGTCCGATCCCTTCGCCGAGTACCGGCGAGTGCGTCCCACTGGTCACGGTACCCACCTGCTCCTCGCGCTGGTCGAAAACCGGATAATCCGGCCGGGGAATCCCCCTTTCCAGCAGGCGGAAGCCGCGCAGGCGGCGATAGCCTCCGGCCGTGCCCTGCGCCCGCAGCGCTTCAGCCCCGACAAAATTCGCCTCTTTTTTCAAGTCCAAGGTCCAGGCCAAACCCGCTTCTAGGGGGGTTGTCTGCTCGTTCAATTCGTGGCCATAGAGGCAAAAACCCATCTCGACGCGCAAGGTGTCGCGTGCACCTAGCCCACAAGGCTGGGCACCGGCCGCGCGGAGCTTCGCCCACAACGCAGCGACTTGGTCGGCCGGGCACATGATCTCAAACCCGTCTTCTCCGGTGTAGCCATTGCGGCTGAGCAACGCTCGTATCCCGGCGATCTCCATCACTGCGCAGCGATAGTACCTTAGCGCCACGCTAGCCGGTCCAGCGAGTGCTTCGACTAGGGCGGCGGCCTGTGGCCCCTGCACCGCTACCATGCCCTGTTCATCGCTCAAGTCCTCGATTTGCACATCCGACCAACCCGCTGCGTGCGCGGTAATCCACTGCCAGTCAGCGGCCTTCCGGCTCGCGTTGACCACCAAGAGGTACTCCTGCTGTGCGAGCCGGTAGACCACCAGATCGTCCACGCATCCCCCCCGTTCATTGCACAGCGGTGCGTAGAGCATCTGGCCGATCGTCAATTCGCGGACCCGCGCCGGCAAGAGGCTGTCGAGGAAGGCCAACCCGCGCTCCCCGGAAATGGCGATTCGGCCCATGTGCGATATGTCGAACAGCCCAGCCGCTCGGCGCACCGCCCAGTGTTCGCGGCGGATGCCCTCGAACTGGACCGGCATTTCCCACCCGCCAAAGGGCGCCATGCGCCCGCCTTCGGCGACGGTGACCTCATAGAGGGGCGTCCGCCGCAAGCGTTCATTTGTCATGGCTGTCTCTTCCCTGCGCGGCGCTGACTAATTTGGCCCATAGCACTTCCGCCTGTGTGGCAAGCGCGGCCAAGCCTCCGTTGTTGTCGATGACAAAGTCGGCGCGGGCCTTTTTTTCTTGTGGATCCATCTGGCGGGCCATCCGCTGCCTAATCTCGCACACTGGTAAACCGCTGCGCTGCTGCACCCTCGACACGCATCGTTCCTCCTCAGCATCGACCACCACGATCCGGTCGAAGTTCCCCTCGTTTCCCCACTCGTATATCAGCGGCGCGTCAAATATCACGATCCCACCGCCGGCTTCCTCCACAGCCTGCGCCAGCCGGTGCTCTATGGCCGCTGCCAGTGGCGGCCGCATAATCGCCTCTAATCGCTGGCTCGCCTCGTCTGACCGCAGGGCGCGACGCCCCAACTCTTGGCGGTCCAAGCGCCCGTCTGGGCCGAGCAGATCACGGCCGAATGCCGCTTGCAGATTCTCTATTACCGCTGGGATTGTCGCCACTTCGCGGGCCACTTCGTCGGCATCAACCCGCAGCGCACCAAATCCGGTGAGCATCTGCGCCAGTGCGGACTTGCCTGCACCCATGCCGCCGGTAATGCCTACGAGCACGCGCACCCTCGGCCAGCCAAGGCCAAGCAACAGAACTCAAAAAATCGTACCACTATGCCTTGCAGTGGATTAAGGGATTGACTTTCGGTGGGCAACGACGTGCTGCGAACGGGATAAAATGTACCGTGCCTCCATAGCGAGGTCAACCAATCTGCGCGGTGCCCCATTGACACTATATTGGGCATCGCCTATAGTCCATTAACCAGCGAATAGACTCTCTTCTCACGACAGAATAGCACATGGCAATCGTACCCGTAGTAATCGAACAGACCGGCCGCGGTGAGCGCGCCTACGACATTTTCTCGCGCCTCCTCAAGGAGCGGATCATCTTCATCAGCACCCCGATCGACGACCACGAAGCCAACCTCGTCATCGCTCAACTGCTCTTTCTGACCTCAGAAGATCCCAAGAAAGACATCTCGCTCTACATCAACAGCCCCGGCGGCAGCCTCACGGCCGGCTTGGCCATCTACGACACCATGAAGTACGTCCCCTGCGACGTAGCGACCCTCTGCATCGGCCAAGCGTACAGCATGAGCGCGATCCTCCTCGCCGGCGGGACCAAGGGCAAGCGCCACGCCCTTGCTCATTCTCGGCTCATGCTGCACCAGCCTTGGGGAGGTGTCCGTGGCCAAGCGGCCGACATCGAAATCCACGCCCGCGAAATCGTCGAGTGGCGCGACCGGCTCAACCAGATCTTAGTCCAGGATACCGGCCAGCCGCTCGAGCGCATCGAACTGGTCACCGAGCGAGATTACTTTCTTTCGCCCGCAGAGGCGATCGACTTCGGCCTAATCGACGGCCTGCTGACGTCCGAAAAAGAGCTGGCAGCCCTCGCCGACTAATGCCCCAGCGGAAAGGCGATCACCTCGTCTAAGCAAGACGCGCCGGCAACGACCATAACCAACCGGTCCAACCCCAAGGCCACACCACCAGCCGGCGGAATGCCCCGCTCCATAGCCGCGAGAAACGCCTCGTCGGCCGGTGCTCCCCCCGGCCGCGCACTCCGCGCAAAGCGCTCTCGCTGTTGGACTGGATCGTTTAACTCCGTATAGCCATTCGACAGCTCCACCCCTCCCAAATACGCTTCCGTTCTCTCGGCTATGGCCGGATCTCCTTCTTTTAGTTTGGCCAATGCGGCCAACTGTCGAGGATAATCGAAAAGATGGACGGCCCCTAGTTTAGCCAATTCTGGCTCGACTTTTTCCAGCATAATTTTGTGGTATAAGTCCTCCCAACTGTCCTCTCGTCTAGCGCTGCCATAGCCCAAGGCACGTGCGTGGCGAAAAAGCGATTCCGCGTCTGCACAGGCATCCAAATCGACCGCGGCCCAGCACGCAAAGGCATCGCGGACGCTGAGCCGCTCCCACGGCGGCTGCAAGCTGATCTCGCGCCCTGCCCGGACCACACTCGACCGCCCCAAGACGCTTTCCACCACATAGGCCACCAAATTCTCGACATCGGCCATGATTTCCTCGTAACTAGCGTACGCCCGATACCATTCAATTAGGGTAAACTCGGGATTGTGTTGCGGCCCCATCTCCCCATTGCGGTATGAGCGGCTGATCTGGTAAATCCGCTCAAAGCCCACCCCTAGCAACCGCTTCATGTACAGCTCGGGAGAAGGGGCGAGATAAAGCTGCTCTTGCGCCTTATCACCCTGGTATTCTGTGGCGAATAGCTGGATGTGTTCCTCCTGCGCCGAGGCGCAGGCCAAAGTGGGCGTCTCCACAGCGAGAAAGCCCGCGTCCCGAAAAAAACCGCGTACGGATTCTAACAGTGTGGCCCGCACCCGCATATTCGCCCACAGCCCGTTGGAGTGGAACCGCGCCCAATCCCCCCGACGCCACGCCGCATCGCTAGGGGCTAACAAACGGATTTGAGTAACGGCTATAACCCCTTCTGCAGCAATTCCATATAACTCGACTATATCTCCAGCTTTTATCCCTTCTGCCCGCGTCTTCACGACGAAATCAACCCATCCGCTCTCGTCTGCGATTCTCCCCCGCCCTTCGGCGAGGTGGAGGAGCCGCCCCCGCACGGCCACTTCCCCGACCACAGCCGCCGCTGTAGCCGCAGGCTGGTGCCGCCACAGCACCCGTGATGGATAATGCCTAGAATGCATTGCGCTTTTCTCACAAAAAACCCTTCTCCGCCAGCGAACGCGCTGGTGGAGAAGGGACACGGTTAAAGCTCAACGCCCGGTTTAGAATCAAGCTCGCTTCTTGTTGTACACGAAGGTCGGCGGTGCCTTGTTTTCGATGAACTCCTTGGTAATGACGCATTCAGCGATGTCGTCTCGGGCCGGGAGATCGAACATGATTTCAAACATGACGGTCTCTAAGACCGCCCGCAGACCGCGCGCGCCCATCTCCTTTTCTTGGGTCAATTTGACAACCTTCTTCAGGGCCTCTTCTTCAAACCGCAGGGCAATACCGTCCATTTCAAACAGCTTCTGGTACTGTTTGACGAGTGCATTCCGTGGTTTAATCAGAATGTCCATTAGCGCCTGGTCGCTGAAGGGGTGCAAGATACCCACCACCGGCAAGCGGCCAATCAACTCGGGAATTAGGCCGTACTGGATCAATTCTTCGGGTTCGACTCGCGCCAACAGATTGGACTCGTCTGATTCCTCGCGGTCGTCGAGGGGGCTGCCAAAGCCCATGGACTGGGTTCCAATGCGCTGGCTGATAATTTTGTCCAGCCCATCGAAAGCCCCTCCGCAAATAAAGAGAATGTTTTTGGTGTTTATTTGCACCAAGGGCTGTTCGGGATGCTTGCGCCCGCCCTTCGGCGGCACCCCTGACACCGTCCCCTCTAAGATCTTGAGGAGCTCCTGTTGGACTCCTTCGCCTGAAACGTCACGGGTTATGGAGGGATTGCCGGATTTGCGGGCGACTTTGTCCAGCTCGTCGATAAACAGGATCCCGCGCTCGGCTTGCTTGACATCGTAATCCGCGGCTTGGAGGAGCCGCACGAGGATATTTTCCACGTCCTCGCCCACGTACCCGGCCTCGGTGAGGACGGTGGCATCGACGATGGCAAAGGGCACTTGTAAGATGCGCGCTAGTGTCTCCGCCAAAAGCGTCTTGCCCACTCCGGTGGGACCTATGAGCAGGATATTGCTCTTGCTGAGCTGGACATCCGCAGCGCCGGAATGTACCCGCTTGTAGTGATTGTACACGGCGACCGAGAGCGCCTTTTTGGCGCGTTCTTGGCCAATAATATGCGCGTCGAGATGGGCCTTAATTTCGGCCGGCTTAGGCAGAGGACGGCCGTTGAGACTGGGCTCGTGCTTGTCGTCCTCTGCCAGCCTCTCGTTGCACAAGCCGATGCATTCACTGCATATATACACCGAGGGCCCCTGAATGACCTTCTCGACTTGGTCGCCTCCTTTGCCGCAGAACGAGCAGGCTATATCGGGCGTTTTTTTACCCATCTTCCCCTACAGCCCGCCCTCATCGTCTTGGGGATCCGGGGCACTGTCTTCGCTCTCAGAGGAGTCGCCGGCGGCGTTCTCGGCCTCCCCGGTTTCGTCGGGGGTCTCAGCCGTCTCCTCTTCGGCCTTGTCTTGGCCGGCCTTCATCACGTTGATGGCTTGGAACCCCTTGGCGGTACGGGTCACCATGAACTCAACTTCGTCATCTTGGGTCAAACTGCGGTCCCAAGATGAAATATCGCGCCAGTGAACGAAGACATCGACATGGCTGTCTGTAGAAATAAAACCATATCCCTTATCGTTGTTAAACCACTTGACTATGCCTCGAGTCCAAGTGTTTTCCGCTAGGGCGCGGCGCTCGTTCGTTGGGGAGCTGCTCTCCGCAGTGCTGGGGAGCGGACGAGACGGCTGTTTCTTTCCCTCGCTCTCCAGAACGCGGGCGAGCAGGTCTTGCTTGAGACCTTGGCCACCCTCTGCACCTTGGGTTATCCATTCGACAGCCGTCATCATACCTATGACGTAAGGACTATCGTTGCCGTAGAGCTTGCGGGCGTCCCCTATGCGTTGAGCTAGTTCGCTCACTACCGTGCTTTCTAAGTGTATTGAACTACCCAATGAATTTATTCCTCCTACCCCCTAAAGGGCCTTAAATGCCTCTTACCAAAATTCGGGATATAAGGGATGTAGTTAAGCAATATGTATAGGTTTGTCAACCTACTCTAAACCGGTATTGCCGAACCCCTTCGTAGAGGGTTTGGCCGCTCACTTTCGCTATACCTGTGAGCGGCACGGCGATTAGCATCCCGATGATGCCCATGAACTGGCTTCCCACCATGACGACAAAGAGGACGACCAAAGGGTGCAGTTCGACGCTTTTGGCCACCATTGTGGGTTGAATGAGTACGTTGTCGATCAGTTGAATGACCAAGAACATAACGATCACTTTGGCCACCATCGCCAAGCCACCGCCGGTAGCCAAGGCCACAATCGAAGAGCAGACGATCCCGATCAATGGCCCGAGATACGGGATTACGTTGGCCAACCCGGCGAGCAACCCCAGAGGCAGGGCATAATAGACGCCGATAATGGACAAGCCGCTAATCGAGAGCACCGATACGACGAGGACGGCTAAAAGCTGGCCACGGATATAATTCCCGATCTGTTTATTGGCTCGGTACATTAGGTTTAAGCACAATTCAAAATAGGCGTTGGGAACGAATGCAATCAGGCATCGCGTCAAGCGCCGCCCCTCTTTGAGGAAAAAGAACGCTACAAACGGCACGATCACCGCAAAAGTAAGGCCCGAGATCACGCCCCCGATAAACATCGTAGTGCCCCCCAACATGGTCTCCATCAGCCGCTCGCCGTACTCCCGAATCAACTCGGCAAGGCGGAAATCGCTCCCCAGATAGGGCTGTAGCGTGGGCTGAATTTTTGAAGCCCTAGCGCTGGTTTCCGTCAAGATCTTATCGCCGATTTCCACCAAGACATTGGGGCCGGCCTCGCCAAAGCCAATATCAGCACGCGAAAATACCACGGAACCCGGTTTGCCGGCCGCTTGGCCTCCTGTGGCCGCACCGCTATTGCCGTGGACGCTAATGCGCTGGATGTACTCGTCCTTTCCCTGCGAGTACGCAATCAAGAGCGCGTTTGCAGCCGGTACGTGGTCCTTGGGCACAAAGCGAAGATGAACTGCCAACTCCTCCATGGGAGCGATCCCTAGCGGCCAGCGGTGTTTTTCTCTTAGGACGAACGGCTGTTCCCGCGAATCGTCTTCCCAAGCCATCCCTTGGATGACTAGGAGTTTGTCGCCGGTGTTGGCGATGGTAAAAACCCGATCAACCGTTTCTCCGGTCAGCTTGTCGCCAACCTTGAATGCGCCCAGCCCCAACCCGGCAAAAACGAGCGAAAAGACGAGGAGCGTGCTCCAAACTCGCCCCAACCCCCTCCTCTCTATCCAATCGACGATCGGGTAGAGGATATAGGCCAAGACGAAAGCGAAAACAAAAGGCGTGAGGATGCCGCGAATCTCGTACAGAAACCACCCGGCGATTGCTACGGCCACCAAGCCGATTACGACTTTAACTTGCCAATTCATTGAATACTACCTGCCCGCCGCGCCCCTTTTAACAGGCGCTCAGGGCTGCGTAGTTGCACCGCGAGCTTCTCTATCAGTTCGGGTACGTCAGCCGAAATCGCTTGCGCTAAGCCCTCGACCATCTTCAAGGCGAGCGGGGTGTTGTTTTCTAGGAGTTCGAGTAAGTCGGGGCGGCTAAACACGAGGAAGCTACAAGGCTGGAGGGCGTAGGCCGAAGCGGGGCGCGGCGATTCATCTACCAGGGCCTGTGCGCCAAAAAAATTCCCACGGGTCAAGGTGGCTAGCTGCTTCTCAAACCCATCGTCACCCATCTGTACGATCCGCACTTGGCCGGAGACGACGATGTACATCCCCATCCCGGGATCCCCTTGGTCGATAATCGTCTCGCCGGCTCGCCAATTCCGCGGCCCGTAGAGGATCTCTTCTATCTTGTGCAGCTCTCGCCCGCTCAGTTCCTGAAAAATGGGCATTTCCTTCAAGAGCTTGCAGGTGGCAGTCTCTTCCTCCTTGCGGCCGCTCCTTACGCTCTCTTGCAGGCGGCGAAAGACATGCTTCCAGAGAGGATTAGACAGCATGTTTAGCACTCCCGCTCAGACAGGCAACGCCCAAGCCCTCTCGTCCGCACAATTAGGCCAATGCGGCCTCTAGCTTTTCGGCGATTTGCCGTTTGGGGACAGCGCCAATTACCTGGTCGGCGACTTTGCCCCCTTTGAAAATGAGCAAGGTGGGGATGCTGCGGATGCCGAATTCGGCCGCTGTTTTCTGGGCCTCGTCGACGTCCAATTTGCCCACTTTGGCCCTGCCCTCGTATTCACTGCTCAATTCTTGGACAATCGGCGCAATCATTCGGCACGGCCCGCACCACGTCGCCCAGAAATCCACGAGCACGGGCAGACCGGAGTTGAGGACTTCGGCGCTGAAATTGTCATCGGTTAAGACGGTAGGTTCGCTCACGATAGGTCCTTTGCTTGTTAGTTTATACTTTTCAACATGTTACAAACACAACACCTTGTGTCTCAATTATAGTTCTGATACTACCCATTGTCAAGCCTAGCGCTTCCTGCACAACTTGGCCACCAGCAGTTCCAAAACCAAGTGCTCCTGGCGTCGTCCCTGCGATTTTAGGCACCAATCGGCCTCCTTTAAGGCGCTCAACCCGGCCCACAGCCAAGAGGTGGGGCGGTGCTTGGCCTGCTCCAAATACCCGGGCAAAAAGAACGGCGCAACACCTAATTCGGCGGCCATTTTGTCGCGCGGCAGCGACTTGCCCATTAGCCCCTTAGCCTTGAGCAAAAGCTGGAAGTGGCGGGTGACCATGGCTACGGCGCGGGTCGGCTCTTCTCCCTGGCTGAGAAACTTTTGCATCAGTTCTTGGGCTAGCTTGCCCTGCCCTTTGCCGAGGGCATCGGCGAGATCGAACACGCTAGCCCCGCGCGTGATGCCAGCGACTTGTTCGACCGCCGAGGCGGTGATTGGCTGGCCCACCCCGGCAAAACTGATCAACTTTTCTATCTCGCTGACCAGTTCGCTCGGCTTGGCCCCCACGTACTGGCTAAGTAGCTGGACGGCCGCGGGCTCGATCTGCACCCCTTGGCGCTTGGCGTACCGCTGTATCCACTGCGGAACTTTGTCGTCGTAGGGCGGCCTAAATTCTAGCGCACGACCCTGTCGCGAGAGCTCGCGAAAGAACTTCCGCCGCATATCGACCTTTTGGCCCACTACCAGCAGCCGACTAGTCGCCACCGGCGTTGCAAATACGCGTTCCAAGCCGCGACACTGGTCGGCCGTTAAGGCCTCGGCATCGCGCAGCACAATCAGCCGGCTCTCGGCCATCATGGGATAGGTATCATAGACCTGAAAAAAATCCAGCACCTCCAAGCGCTCGGTCCTCAGGACGTCGAGATTGAAATCCCGAGTCTGGGCTGGCACCAAGGCTTCGACCATAGACGTGACCAAGGATTCGCGCTCGTATTCCTCGTCCCCGTGCAATAAATAAAAGGGCCGAACATCCCCCTTGTCGATTTCGGCTAGCAGCTCTTCGGGACTCAGTCCTTTGACTCTCTTAGCCACGATCTTTGCTTTCGGCCTCTTCTTCGTCCAATATGCAGTATTCGGCCTCGGCGACTTGGCTCGGATCGATGCTGCCGCGCTGGTTGGACGCACCGCTGCGGGGACGGCCCCTTAGCTGCCGGTACACGGCGTAACACAGCAACACGATTGCCGTCGCCAACAGCAATTTGAACAACAAGAACAACATGGTTTGTTCATCCCTTCTTTCTGCGCGGGAATTTAACGCAAAAAGCTCCCCCTGTTACCGGGGGAGCTCTACGCAGTGCAGCGGGCGGCGACGCAACTATTTTGCGGCTTGCCACTTGAGCGGGAAGGGTTCGGTCTTGCCGGCCCTCTCCCACATCAGCTCTAGGTTGCCATATATATTGGTGAATTTTTCTTCGACGAACGAAATGCTCTTTTGGGCGTTGGGCACAAACGTCGGGAAGTCCGGCTCGACCAGCTTGCGCATCGCCGCCTTCAAGGACCGCTTCATGGCGTTGTGCAAGGCCCGGAGGCGCTTGTCTTCGGGCTCTACCTTCTCCAACTCGTCGAGCAAGGTCTGCATGACCTGCTCGACGTCGTGAGCCTGATTGGTCATGCCCTCGGTCGTTAGGTACACCTGATAGCGCATTAGCTGTTGGCTATGGTGATCCAAGCCCTGCAAGGTCTGGATATAAGGGGTTAGCTCATCTTTTTTGCCGCCCCCGCAGGCCAAAAGCCCGCTGACGAGTGCGAATAGGATTAAAATTTTGTGCATTGGCTCCTCCATTTTTCAAAGATATTACCACTACAAGTCCCAACCTAATAATCTGTCGGGCGCGCGTCAAATGGATGGCGGCGGCGGTAGAGCACCGCGTTCAGTTCGCCGCCCAATAGCAAAGTAAAAGCCAGCAAATACGCGGATAATAAGAGGATGATGGCGGCCCCGAGCACGCCATAGATGATATTGTAATAGCTGAACCGCTCGATGTAATCCAAGCCAGAGGCAATGGCCCCAGACAGCGCAGAAGACACTATACTACCAGGCAACACGTCCAACCAGCGCAGACGCACAGCGGGCATGATGTAGTAAATACAGGCGGCTGTGGTGACCATGCCGACCACGACCACCGCGCGCCTCAACAAGGCCACTAAAGGAGAGAAATGATTCGAGAAAGTCCAATACTCCCGCAGCCAACTCTCGACGTGTTCGCCGAATACGATGAGGTTGAAGAAAAAGACGAAAGAAATCCCCAAGACCACGATTAGGGCAAGCGAGAGAACGCGCCGCTTGTAGAAAGACCGATGCTCTTGCACGCCGTAGGCTCGGTTGAGAGCGACCATCGTAGTGGACATGCTGGCCGACGCCGGCCAGATGACACCCAAGAAACCGATGACGAACAAACTTTGCGAGGAGAGAAAGTTGATATTGTCTTCGACGGCCTCCAGCAGCGGGACGGGGATGACAATGCCCAAAATTTTGAGGACTTGGATGAAATCCTCAGACGATATGCCCAAGAAGCCCAATAGGGCTGTCAGAACGAGAATGCCCGGGAAAATGGCAAATATAAAGTCAAAGGCCATAGCTGGAGCCGCGGTCGTGCAATCGTGGCGGTACGTTGCCACCACGGCATCGCGGCCGACCCCTAGATAGAAGACAACCCGACTCCTGAGTGCGTCTATCACTGGGGCCGACCCAGATGCCCCATGATGGACTCGAAGAGATGCCCATTGGAAGAGAAGGCGTCTTTGCCGTATATCGTCGGCACTCCCTGCCAATCGGTAAAGGTGCCTCCGGCTTCCTGTAGAATTGGCAGCAATGGTCCGCAATCCCACGGGTTCATAATGGGGTCAAAGCTGGCCTCAGCCCGGCCGGTGGCCACGAGTATATGGCCGTAGAAATCGCCCCATCCCCGGTGCTGGCGGGTGCTGGCGACTAGCTGCCGCCACCCCTGCTCGCGGCCCTGTTCGACAAAGCTCGGCCACGACGTATAGCAGATACAGGCTTGGCCTAACTCGGCCACAGCGGACACCGCAGCCCGCCTGCCATTCCACCAACACCCTTCGCCCCTAGCGGCCCACACCATCTCGTCAAGGGCCGGCGCATAGCAACAGCCTACGTCAACCCCATCCGGCCCTTCCCGCGCGATGAGCACTCCGTAGAGCGGCACCCCTTGGACAAAGGATTTCGTCCCGTCTATGGGATCGATAATCCAGCGTGCGCCGGAGCTTCCCTCAACCTGGCCAAATTCCTCACCGACAATCCCGTCGTTGGGATAGGCTTTGGCCAACAAGTCCCGTATCTTGGCCTCGGCTTCGCGGTCGGCGATGGTCACCGGCGATAGGTCTTCCTTCCACTCGGGTTGGATGCCTGACTGGAAGTAGCGCAAGGTGACTTTGCCCGCTTGCCAAGCAGCATCTACCGCAAAATCCAAACAGCTCTGCAGCGACGCACTCAACCCAAAATCTCTCGGCGTAGGTCGGTGAGTAGCTGCAGAGCCGCGCGGATATCCCCGACTTGGTCTGGGGCGTATTCGCGCTCAATGGTCAGCGGCCCCTCGTATCCCAGATCGCGCAATTTCAAGAGGAATGCCCTGATGCCAACGTCACCTTGGCCAAGCGGTGCATCCTCGTACCACGGCTGGCCCGGACGGCGCTCGATCGCGGCATCTTTGCAGTGTACGCTACGGACAAAGCGCCCCACCTGATCCAATGCTTCTAGGGGCGGTCCGGCTTGGTAGAGGATCATATTGGCAGGATCGAAATTGACCGCGAGGTTCTCGCGGTCGACGGCCTCGATAAAGGAGAGAAGTTCGTCAGGGGTCTCCTGACCGGTTTCTAGGTGAAAATACTGGCCGTGTCCCCGACAGTGATCGCACACCGTGCGCGCAACCTCGACGACCGCGGCAAAATCCGGATCCAATGGCCCCTCCGGCACGAAGCCCAAGTGCATGCCGACAGCATCTACTCCTAGCGCCGCGGCAAAGTCCGCGATGGCCAAGGTCTCTTCGAGCCGGTACTCCCGGCGATCTAAAGGCACGAGCCCGACCGTTTGCTGGGCGATTTCCGGCGTGGTGTAATCGTCGTCGGGAAAACCGGCGAAAACCACGCTGATTTCGATCCCAGCCGCGGCGAACTGGTCCTTAATTTCCGCGGTTTTCTCTGCGGTGCGAAAATCGCGGCCCGGCGCGTGCAAATGCACGGTGGAGACCCCTAGCTCCTTCACCGAATCCAATCCGGCCCCCAAGCCCTCGTCAATAGAGGTAAATATGCCTGTTGCCCATTTGTCCATTTCGGTCCTCTCCATCTGGTTGCAAACAAATTAAAAGAGGGGACAGCCAAGCCATCCCCTCTTTGGTAAATCCACGCGCCGCTTATCTCCTCGCGCGCTCTTCCTTTTCGTTGCGCCGCGTTCCCTCGGCCTGGGCAGCGTCCAAAACGGCCCGCACCCGCTGGCGAAAATTTTTGATCTGATCGTCGACTTCGTCTATGGAATTCAGCAGATCCTCCTCAACTGCATCTTCTAACATGGCATACTCCTGCGACTTTTGGGGAGCAGGGGAGCCTGTTGGGGGTCAGCTTCAAGCGCGGCTGTAGGAGCGCAGATGATCGCAGCGGCTGGGGTGCCGCAACCGGTGCAGCGCTTTCTCCTTGATTTGTCGGACTCGCTCGCGCGTAAGCCCAAAGCGCATGCCGATCTGGTCCAAGGTCATAGGCTCTTCCCCGTTCAACCCAAAGTAGAGGCGGAGAATTTCGGCCTCGCGCCCGATGAGCCGACTCAGAGCCGAGTCGATCTGCCCGCGCAGACAGCCGCGCATCACTTGGTTTTCAGGGGACTCTTGGCGCTCGTCTGGCAGCACGTCGAGCAAACTGTGGTCTTCTTCGCCGAGGAAGGCCGCGTCGAGCGACCGCATCGAGCGGCCGCACATCAAGGTCTCCTTGACCTCTTCAACCGGGACATCGAGCTGCTCGGCGATGGCTTCCGGGTGGGGATCGTCGGTGCGCTCTTGCTGCAAGATGCGGGACGCCTTGGATATCTTGTAGAGCAAGCCGATCTTGTTCAGCGGCAGGCGGACCGTGCGCGACTGCTCGGCCAAGGTCTGTAGGATGGCCTGGCGGATCCACCAAACCGCATAGGAGATGAATTTGAAGCCCTTGTCTTCGTCAAATCGCTCGGCGGCTGTGATCAAGCCCATGTTGCCAGCACTGACCAAATCGGCGAGGGGGACGCCGCGATTTTGGTATTCCTTTGCCACGCTGACCACAAAGCGCAGATTCGCTTCGACTAATCTATTGCGGGCGTGCTCATCCCCTTGTTTGATCTTTCGCGCCAGATTGACCTCGTCGGCCGGGGAGAGAGGCTTGGAATGAGCGATTTCGGCCAGATAGCTCCCGAGACAATCTTCCATATCCCAAAATGGTGCTTTAGCCATTCCCGCCATGGAACCATCCTCTTCGTTTAGAGTGGGGAGGAAAAGGAAAGCTACACGTGCTTTAAACTAAAGATGTGTTATTAACTTAGCCGGGGTCACAAAACCTGTCAAGCAATTTCTCCAAGCCTCTACGCCTCTGTAAGTGCGCTTAAAACAGACTGTTGCACGGCCAGTAGGCGCTCTATGCCCACAGCCGCCAAGTCGAGCAACTCGACGGCTTGAGCGCGGGTAAAGGGACAACCCTCAGCCGTGCCTTGGACTTCGACGATCCCTCCCGAGCCGGTCATAACGACATTCATATCGGTTTCGGCGCGACTATCTTCTTTATAGCACAGGTCCAATAGGAGCTGATCCCCCACTACGCCAACGCTAACGGCGGCGACCTGATCCACGAGCACATCGCCTTGCAATGTCTGCAACGCCTCTACCAAGGCCACATAAGCTCCTGTTATTGAGGCTGTACGCGTTCCGCCATCCGCCTGTATGACATCGCAGTCGACATACAGCGTCCGCTCGCCTATTTGCTCCAAATTCACTACAGCTCGCAGCGAGCGGCCGATCAGGCGCTGAATTTCCCGCGCCCGGCTATTGGGTTCGCGGGCTATTCGGTGCGCAGAGGAGCCAGGCAGCATGCTGTACTCCGCAGTCAACCACCCCTTGCCGGTACCCACCAGAAAGGGCGGCACTCCATCGACGGGCGATACCGTGCAGAGCACTTTTGTATCGCCCATTTCGATCAGAGCCGATCCAGCAGCCGTTTTCAGGTACCTTGGGGAAATCTGCACCGGCCGCAATTGAGCGGGCCGGCGTCCATCACTGCGCTTCCAGCTTGTCTCACTCATTGAGGTGCATCCGATAATCAGGGCCATCCATGGAGATGGGTTGGCACATCTCTACTAGGCGCGAGTAGATGCGACCCTTGGCGAGATCCTTGAGTTCGTCGAGGGGCTGGTTGGTGGTCACGACCGTGAACCGCTGGTCGCCGTAGCGGGCATCTACGAGATCGTATAGCATTCCTTCTTCCCACTCGGTCCCCCGCTGGGTGCCGAAATCGTCTAGGACGAGATAGGGCATATTGCACAACTCTTCGAGAATTTGCCAAGTGTGGCCATAGCGCTCGCTGTCGGCTGAATAGGTATCGCGCAACTTCTGAAAGTACGTGCGCGACAGACTGAGAAAGCGGCCCGGTTTGGTCCAGCGCAACATGAGTTCGTTGAGCGCAATGCATCCCATCAAGGTCTTGCCCGTGCCGGGATTTCCGTGGAGAAGATAGCCGCGCTTAGGCTCTTCCTCTGCTTCGATCAGGTCTTGGTGAATGCGGAGATAGACCGTGGCCGCTAGGTCGATGCGCGTCCCGTCTGGTGCCGCCATTCGGAAGTCGTCGACGAACTTCCACTTGTAGCGCTCGGGGATATCGGCTTGGCGAAACAGGTGGTTGGTTTCCGTCATTTTGCGGCGATAGGGACGGCAGAGACACCACTGGTTGCGCGAATCGTCATCCCAGTACTGGTAGGGTGCCCTCCCCCCACAGCGGCACTCGACGCACTCGCAAAGCCGAAGCGTACCATAGCGGCCCACCTCGACTATCGGGTCGTAGTACAGGCCTCCACCGCCGCACCTAGAACAGCGCGTCGCTTCCCGGTTGGACGCGGGTAAGCTCACCGATGCCGCTCCTTGAGGGCCCGGTCGACGTCTCGGTCGGCCTGGCGTTGGGCCAAAGCCTGGCGCTTGTCGAACTGCTTCTTGCCGCGGACCAGTGCCAATTCCACCTTGGCTCTGCCGCGCTTGAAGTAGATCTTTAGCGGCACCAGGGTAAGGCCCTGTTGTTGCGTCCTCCCCGTCAGTCTCCGGATTTCACTGCGGTGCAAGAGCAATTTGCGCACGCGCTCTGGATCGTGGTTGAAATTGTTCCCTCGCTCGTACTGGGCAATGTGGACATTGTGCAGGAAAATTTCGCCTCGTTCAACTAAGGCGAAGCTGTCCTTGAGGTTGGCACGCCCGTTGCGCAGCGACTTGACTTCCGTGCCGCGCAAGACAATGCCGGTCTCATAGCAGCCCATCACCTCGTAGTCGTGCCGGGCTTTGCGGTTTTGCACGGCGATTAACTCGCGCTTGGCACCATTTTCCGTTTTGGCCATAACCCGCCTATTTTCACGAAGGGAACGGGCTTGACGGCTGCAAGCCCTGCGCTTAATTTGTGCCGTTCACTTGCCGAAGTGGCGAAATTGGTAGACGCGCATGGTTCAGGACCATGTGGGGGCAACCCCGTGGAGGTTCGAGTCCTCTCTTCGGCACCACTTTTCGCTTCTACCCCTGACTGATTTAATCTACACGCCTCGTTCCAACCCGCGCAAGGGACTGCCTGTTCACGCAGCAGCCCCTACCTTAATTATAACAACCCGCGAAAGGATGTCCCTATGGCTCGCTTCTTGCACACCCGCATCCGCGTCGGTGATCTCGATCGCTCTATTGAGTGGTATTGCACCCACCTCGGCTTTGAGGTCCGGAGCCGCTCCGATAACTCGCCCGCCGGCAACCAAATCGTCCATCTTGAACTGCCCGGCAATGAACACACCCTAGAGCTGACCTATTCCGCCGATTACCAGCTCGCCGTCCCCGAAGATCTCATGCACCTCGCGATCGCGGTTCCCGACTTGATCGGCTTTTGCGACGCCTTGGAAAACAACGGGATCGAAATATGGCCTAGCGATTGGCGCACGACCTTCCCCACCGGCCGCAAGATGGCCTTTATCGACGATCCCGACGGTTACGAAATCGAACTACTCGAAGGTTGATTTAACTTCTCCTTGCCGCGCACATACTGAGGTAGGTACGCATCGATGAAGTCCCGAGCCGTCCGGCCACCGATCAAATCGTGGTTGTGTCGCATCCGCCAAACCTCGAAAGCGGCCAATAAGTCTTCTTCCGGCAGGTCAATTCCCGCTCGGCGCGCATAGGACAATACCATAACGCGATATTGCTGCCTACTAGGCAGATCGAGGAAGACCTTGAGGGCAAAACGGTCGTCGAGCGCCCGCTCCTGATCGAGGCGTTGCAGTTGTTGGGGGTCGTAGAATTCGGCCTGAATGCCTTGATTGACTCGGTTGGGGCGCTCGTCGTCTAGCTGCATTTGGCCCAGCCCTTGCGGGCGCTCACCCTCCCGGTCGACTAGGTCTTTGTAGTTGGAGGTCGCATAGAAGACCAAGTTGTCCGGGCACGCTTCCAGCCCCCCGTCGAGCACCCGCGAAAGCAGGTGCAGGCTGTCGTCGCCCCGGCCCAGTGACACATTGTCCAGCACGCCCACAAAGCGCTGGCGACGCCCCCGGACGAGGGCAAAGAGATCGGGCAACAGATGGTAGCAAGACGGGGAGATTTCGATGGCACGCAGGCCGCGATCAAAGAATTGCCCCACTAAGGCCCGTATCAGCGTCGATTTACCGCCACCCCGCGGTCCCCAGATCAGCGCGTTGTGTGCCCGATAACCAGCGAGAAGATGGCGCGTGTTTTCTTCAAGCACTTGGATTCTCGCTTCGTTGCCCTCCAGCCAGCCGAGGGGAAATTCCGCGAAGTGGCGGATGGGTTCCAAGATGGGCTTGGCCCCCCTGCCGACCAAGCGAAAGGCCGGGAATCGGCGCAGCGTACCCCGCCCGTGCTCGTGGATCAAGCATCCGAGCGCCCCAGCCAACTCAGCCCAATCCTCGCTGTGGGTAAAACGCTCTTTCAGTTGACCCACGACTGCGGGTTCCACCCCATCCCCGGGCATGGGGGCCAAAGGTTCCGCGTCGCCGCCGATCAGTCGCAACCATACCCCCCAGCGGGGACGGGCCAAGGCCGCGGCACTTTGCAAATCGCGGCACGCAACCTGACGTAGCGCGGCGGGAACCTCTGCTGGAGATCGCTCTTCACAAGCACGCAAAAATGGGTGTTGGCCATCGAGGAGCCGATTGAGCAATAGTCCTTGTAAATCCGGCGCGCCACCGCCCCAATCTCCGTTGAGGGCTGCCGCGAGGAGCGCATCAGAGCAACGCTGGTGTTGCGCGGCCAATTCGTCCGCCGTGCGCTGCGCCTCTTTACCGGCCACCAGCCTGTCAGCACACGCCTGCGCACAGCGCAGCAGGGAGCGCAACGGATCCTTCTCGGCGGGTTCGAGCAACCGGCTGAAGGAAGAGAGCCGGTCCAAGGCCGCGAGCATGGCTTCGACTTGGCCGGCGATTTGTAGCGTCTCTTCGCTCCTTGTCATTTCAATGCGCAACCTATTGACCTGAGTTGTATATAATTCGCTGCTAGGTGGGAATGTGCTACACGGCCGTAACTGCCTAGGGAGCAGCCGGTAGCGAAGAAATGAACTACCCCCGGGCGGATTCGAACCGCCGACCCACAGATTAGGAATCTGTTGCTCTATCCTGCTGAGCTACGGGGGTTATAGGAAGGGACGCTGTTCATATTATACTGCGAGAGACCCAAAGTCAAATGCCTAGCCTAGGTTTTTTATCGCATCTGTTGACACCAAATTAAACTGGCCTAATTTACAAGATTGTTTTGGCCGGAAGAGCTAAGGCCGACTTTCTACAACCTCAGCTAAACTGAAAAATATGGCTCAAGTATTCCCGCGCAGTGCTAACTGGGCTTCTAAGGCCAGCATCCTCGTCGGCCTTGTCCTAGTCGCCAGTATCCTCGGTATCGTACTCAACATCAATCGCATTTACTTCGTCAACCAAGTCAACGTGGCCATCGAGCAGCCCGTTCCCTTTAGCCACAAACACCACGTCACTGGCATGGGCATCGACTGCCGCTATTGCCATACCACCGTCGAGGTGAGTGCTTTTGCCGGCATTCCCCCGACCGAAACCTGCATGACCTGCCACTCGCAGATCTGGACCGAAGCCCCCATCCTCGAACCCGTGCGTGCCAGCTTCCGCGACAATGTGCCCCTCGAGTGGAATCGCGTCCACGACTTGCCCGACTTCGTCTATTTCAACCACAGCATCCACGTCAACCAAGGCATTGGCTGCCAGTCGTGCCACGGCCAAGTCGATCAAATGCCCCTGATGTGGAAAGCCGAATCGCTAAATATGGAGTGGTGCCTCGATTGCCACCGCGATCCCGCCCAGCACATCCGCCCGCGCGACCATGTCTTTAACATGAGCTACCAGTATCCAGCCGACCAAGAAAGCTTGGGTGCGCAACTCGTCGCCGAATACGGCGTGCAGACCAGCCAACTCACCAACTGCTCTATCTGCCATCGCTAAACATGGAAACCAGAAAAAATATCGATCTCTCGGCCATCCGCGCCCGCCTCGAAGACGCACAGGGGCAAGAGTACTGGCGCAGCTTGGACCAATTGGCCCAAACCGAAGAATTCGCCGCCATGGTCCAGCGCGAGTTCCCCGAGCAAGCTGCCGAGTTGAAGGATCCGGTAAGTCGGCGGAATTTTCTCAAGCTCATGAGTGCATCGCTGGCACTGGGCGGGCTTTCGGGCTGTACGATTCAGCCCAGCGAAAAAATCGTCCCCCAGGTCCGGGCCCCCGAAGACGTCATTCCCGGTAAGCCTCAGTACTTTGCTTCCGCCACCTCGCTTGGGGGTATTGGAATGGGCATTTTGGTCGAGAGCCACATGGGGCGGCCGACCAAAATCGAAGGCAACTCCGCGCACCCCTCCGGCAGCAGAGGCTCTAATGCGCTCGTACAGGCTTCGATCCTCGACCTCTACGACCCCGACCGCTCGCAAACAGTCAAAAACGCCGGTCGCATCAGCGCTTGGAGCATCTTCCTAGCCGATCTGGCGCAGCGGCTGAGCGTGCATGAGGCCAACGGCGGTGCTGGCCTGCGCATCCTGACCCAAACGGTGACTTCTCCGACCCTCGGGCACCAGTTGCAGGTCCTGCGGGACAAATTTCCCCAAGCCCAGTGGCACCAGTACGAACCTGTCAATCGCGACAACACTCGCGCCGGGACCCAAATGGCGTTTGGCGAGCCGGTCCATGCGTTTTACGACTTAGCCAAAGCCAAGATCATTCTAT
The DNA here is from genome assembly GCA_965217585.1 of Candidatus Latescibacterota bacterium. GTDB lineage: Bacteria > Latescibacterota > UBA2968 > UBA8231 > UBA8231. Next base: position 6,350,755 of record OZ244561.1, on the reverse strand, counting down.
CGCTGGACGCGGATTTTACCTACAGCGGTGCTGGCAATGTCCGCCACGCTCGGGACTTCGTGGCCGGTCGCAGGGTCCGCGACGGCTCCAAGGCCAGCAACCGACTCTACGCGGTCGAGAGCAGTCCAACGGCCACGGGCAGCGTAGCCGATCACCGTTTGGCACTAGGCACAGCGCACATAGAAGCCTTGGCCTTAAAAGTGGCCCAAGGGCTTGGCATTGGCTGGGAGGGACCGAGCGTTCCCGCCGACTTCTCCGCCCACAACGCCTGGATTTCAGCTCTAGTCGACGACCTAAAGGCCCATCGTGGCCAAAGCCTCGTGCTCGCTGGAGACCAGCAAGCCCCAGCCATACACGCGTTGGCCCATGCGATCAACCACGCCCTAGGCAATGCAGGCGCAACCGTACACTACACCGAACCCCTTGAAGTCGAGTCGGTTGACCAGCGCGAGTCGCTATCCGCTTTAGTCGCCGACATGAACGCTGGCCAAGTCGAGTCCCTGTTCATCCTCGGCGGCAATCCAGTGTACGACGCGCCTGTGGATCTCGACTTTGCTGCGGCGCTCGACAAGGTCGGCTACCGCGTCCACCTCGGCCTGTACGACAACGAAACGTCGGAACTCTGCCACTGGCACATCCCAGAATCTCACTTTCTCGAAGCTTGGAGCGACACCCGCGCCCACGACGGCCTCGCCACGATCGTCCAGCCGCTGATCCGCCCGCTCTACAAGAGCAAATCAGCGCACGACCTCTTGGCGGTGCTCAACGGCCAGCCCGGAGTCCCCGATCTCGACATCGTGCGCCAGTACTGGGAGGGCCAAGGGCTGGACGCCATTGCTTGGCGCCGCGCACTGCACGACGGCTTCGTCGAAGGCGCACGCCCCCAAGCCCAATCCGTGCAGCTAGGTCCGCTGCGCCTGCCGGCAACGACTGGAAACCTTCCCGCCGAAGAAGATCTTGAAATCCACTTTCGGCCCGATCCTCTATTGTGGGACGGCCGCTTTGCCAACAACGCTTGGCTCCAGGAAACCCCGAAGCCCATCACGAAGCTAACTTGGGACAACGCCGCCCTCGTCAGCCCGGCCACGGCCGAGCGCCTGCGGCTCAAGAGCGAATTCCTCGCCGAGCTGCGCTTTGATGGGCGCGCGATCAATGCCGCGGTTTGGATCGTGCCCGGCCAAGCCGACGGCGTCGTCACCTTGCACTTGGGCTACGGCCAGCAGCGCAGTGGCCGAGTCGGGCGCGACACGGGATTCAATGCCTATGCTCTGCGGCCTACAGCGGCCTTGTGGAGCGGCGTCGGCTTACAGGTCAGCGGCTCGTACGACGGCTATCGCCTCGCCTGCACCCAAGATCACCAGACCATGGAGGGCCGCAACTTCGTACGCCAAGCCTCGCTGGACTACTATAAGGAGCATCCGCACTTTGCCCACGAGGGTGCCCACGACCCGCCCGATGACTTGACGCTGCACAACCGCACAGATCACCAATACACGGGCTACGCCTGGGGTATGGTGATTGATCTAGGGGCCTGCACTGGCTGCAATGCGTGTGCGACGGCCTGCCAAGCCGAAAACAACATCCCCATCGTGGGCAAGGACGAGGTCCTCAACGGCCGCGAAATGCCCTGGATTCGCGTCGATCGCTACTACAAGGGTTCGCTCGACAACCCCCAGATCGTGCACCAGCCCGTGCCGTGCATGCAGTGTGAAAACGCCCCTTGCGAATTGGTTTGCCCGGTCGCGGCGACAACTCATAGCGACGAGGGCCTCAACGACATGGTTTACAATCGCTGCGTCGGCACCCGCTATTGCGCCAACAACTGCCCCTACAAGGTTCGGCGCTTCAACTTCCTCCAATACGCCGACCGTGATACCGAGAGCTTAAAACTACAGCGCAACCCGGATGTCACCACGCGCTCCCGCGGCGTAATGGAAAAATGCACGTACTGCGTCCAGCGCATCAATCAAGCGCGGATTGAGGCTAAAAAGGCCAGTCGCACCATAGGCGATGGTGAGATCACCACCGCCTGCGAACAGGCCTGCCCCACCGAAGCCATCGTCTTCGGAGACATCAACGACCCCGAGAGCCGGGTCACCGCCCTCAAGGAGTCCCCGCTCAACTACGGCATCCTAACCGAGTTAAACACGCGGCCTCGCACCACCTATTTAGCAGGTATCAAAAACCCCAATCCAAAAATTGCTGAGGCTTAGGATGTCCGAAACTGCGAAAACGCCTTATCGCCCCCCAGTGTCGGAACTCGGCCCGAGCCAGACCTCGTACACCTCGATCACCGACAAGATTAGTGGGATCGTCCTCACCAGAAACACCCCGCTGGCGTGGTTCATCTGCTTTGCTGTGGGCTTTCTGCTGCTGCACGGGTTCATGATAGGCGTTCCCTATCTGCTCTTTGAGGGCGTGGGCATCTGGGGCCTCAACAACCCGGTGGGCTGGGGTTGGGCCATCATCAATTTTGTCTGGTGGATCGGTATCGGTCACGCCGGTACCCTGATCTCGGCGATTCTACTGCTGTTCCGGCAGCGGTGGCGCACCTCAATAAACCGCGCGGCAGAGGCCATGACCATCTTTGCCGTGCTCTGCGCCGCGCAGTTTCCGCTCTTTCACACGGGGCGGCCCTGGTTGGCCTGCTACTGGCTGTTGCCCTATCCCAACTCCATGGACATCTGGCCACAGTTCCGCAGCCCGCTGATCTGGGACGTCTTCGCGGTCTCGACCTATTTGACGGTGTCGCTGGTCTTTTGGTTTGTCGGTTTGGTCCCAGATTTAGCGAGCCTGCGTGACCGCGCCAAAAATCGCATCGCCCAAGTCATTTACGGCATGCTCGCGCTCGGCTGGCGCGGCTCGGCCATTCACTGGGAGCGCTACGAAATGGCGTCTCTCCTGCTGGCCGGCCTCTCCACGCCCCTCGTGCTCTCTGTCCACAGCGTCGTCAGTCTCGACTTTGCCGTCAGCCTGATACCCGGGTGGCACACGACCATATTCCCCCCCTATTTCGTTGCCGGGGCAATCTACGCGGGCTTTGCCATGGTGCTGACCTTGATGATCCCCATGCGCCTCATCTATGGCTTGGACGACTTCATAACCGAGCGCCATCTAAACAACATGGGCAAAGTTATGCTGGCTTCCGGGCTGATTGTGGGATATGGCTACTTCATGGAACAACTCATATCCTGGTACAGCGCTAGTGCCTTCGAGGGCTATATGATGCAAAACCGCATGCATGGCCCGTACGGCCCCTTCTATTGGGCCTTGATTGTCTGCAACATAATCGTGCCGCAGCTCCTGTGGTTTAGGCACTTCCGCACGAGCATGTTCTGGCTATTTTTCATTTCCCAGTTCATCAACGTCGGCATGTGGTTGGAGCGCTTTATCATCGTCGTCACGAGTCTACACCGGGATTTTATGCCCTCTTCTTGGGACATGTTCCACCCGACAATCTGGGACATCGCCATCTACGCGGGGACCATCGGCCTATTCATCGTCCTGTTTTTTCTGTTCGTCCGCGGCCTACCGATGATTTCCATCCACGAGATCCGCAATCTGCTGGCCGCTGGAGACCACAAGTGAGCCATTGAACTTATGCTGCAGCACGAAGAATCAACGCCCTACGGCCTGCTGGCCGAATTTGAATCCCCCGACGACTTGCTGGCCGCGGCCAAGGCGACCTTCGCCGCTGGCTATCGCAAGATCGACGGCTATTCGCCCATGCCCATCCACGGCTTGGGCGAGGCCATCGGCTTTCCACGCACCAAGTTACCCTGGCTGGTTTTCGCCTTTGGCCTGCTCGGTGCCATCACGGGCTACTCCCTGTGTTATTGGGTCTCGGCCGTAGACTATCCGCTCAATATCGCCGGCAAGCCCTTGCACAGCGGGCCGATGTTCATCCCGGTGACCTTTGAGCTGACCATCCTCTTTGCCGCGCTTAGTTCGGCCTTTGGCATGTTCATCGCCAACGGTCTGCCCCAGCCCTATCACCCGGTCTTCAACGCGCCCAATTTCGCCCGCGCCAGCCAAGATCGCTTCTTTCTCAGCATCGAGGCCGAGGATCCCCTGTTCGACCGCCAAAAAACCGAGGACTTTCTGCGCGGCCTGAATCCGCATGAGGTTGTCGAAGTTGAAAAGTGAAATGACCATCGCTAGCCGACGGCCCGTTGCCCTGTTCGGAGCGGTGCTGTTGCTGATTGGCACCGCCGGTTGCGAGCTGCGGCAGGCCATGTACGACCAAGAAAAATACGAGCCGCTAGAGGCCTCAGCCTTCTTCGCCGACGGTATGTCTTTCCGCTCGCAGGTTGACGGCACCGTGGCACAGGGCCAATTAATGCTCGACGAGCACTTCTACCAAGGCAAAATACAAGGCCAACTCGCTGAAACCTTGCCGATGGTAGTTGACCGCCAGCTACTAGAACGCGGCCGGGAGCGCTTCAACATTTTCTGCTCCCCCTGCCACGACAAGACCGGCTCGGGTAACGGCATGATCGTCCAGCGGGGGCTTAAGCAGCCGCCAAGTTATCACCAAGAGCGGCTGCGCGAGGTCCCCGTCGGCCACTTTTTCGATGTCATGACCAACGGCTTTGGCGTCATGTATAGCTATGCCTCCCGCATTCCCGTGGCCGACCGTTGGGCCATCGCCGCCTATATCAAGGTGTTACAGCTAAGTCAGAACCTCGAATTCGACCAATTGCCAGCCGAGGACCAAAGGCAACTTCAATGAACGAGTCGATTACCCAACAGTCCGCTGCCCTACATCCTTATTTAGACAACCTCCAGCGTCGCGCGCTGGTCGTGGGCTTGGTCGGCTTGGCCGCCACTGCGGTCGGCTACTTCACCGCCGAGGAGCAGTTCTTCCGCTCTTATTTGCTGGCCTTTACCTTCTGGATCGGCCTGCCCTTGGGCTGCATGGGCATCCTCATGATCCACCACGTCGGCGGTGGCACTTGGGGGTTTTCGATTCGGCGCTTGCTCGAAGCCGGGACCCGCACCTTGCCGCTGATGTTTCTACTGTCGCTGCCGATCCTCTTCTTCGGCCTGCACGACCTCTACGAGTGGACGCACCAGGGCGTAGTGCAAGAAGACAGCATCCTCCAGCAAAAGGCTCCCTTTCTCAACGAGCCTTTCTTTATCGTGCGCACCGTGCTCTACTTCGCCATCTGGGGCCTGTTCGCCTTCCTGCTCAACCGCTGGTCGCTACAGCAGGACCAAACGACGGCAACCCACCCGACCCATCGCATGCAGGTCCTGAGCGGTCCGGGCATCGTCATTTTCTTTCTTACCGCGACGCTGGCCTCCGTTGATTGGCTGATGTCGCTCGAGCCGCATTGGTTCTCGACGATCTTCGGCATCATCTACATCATAGGCATGGGACTGATGGCTTGGGGGTTCACGTACCTCATCGCCGTTCCCCTCTCGCGGCAGGAACCGCTACAGGGCGTGATCACCGAGCAGCACCTGCGCGACTTGGGCACCTTTATGCTAGCCTGCGTCATGCTCTGGGCATACACCTCGTTTTCCCAGTTGATCATCATCTGGTCGGCTAATTTGCCCGAGGAGATCACCTGGTACATGACCCGTTTAGAAGGCGGCTGGCAATATGTCGGCTATGGGCTGCTGCTGTTTCACTTTGCCGTCCCCTTTCTGTTTCTCATATCCAGCACCATGAAGTCCAAAACCAAGCTACTCGGCACCATTGCCGCCGGCTTGATCTTCATGCGCTTGGTCGATTTGTACTGGATCACGGCACCGGCCTTCACCAAGGTCCACGCCGAAAAGGGTCCGAGTTTCCACAGCACCGGGATCACCCTACACTGGCTCGACCTAGCCATTCCAATAGGCATCGGCGGCATCGTCATTGCGCTTTTCTTCGCGCAACTAAAAAAGCGCTCCCTGATCGCACAAAACGACCCCCGCTTTGCAGACCTCTACCGCGGCGAAAGCAATCATGGCTGAACAAGCACACAATCAAACCAACTCCGGCTACGAGACGACGGATGCGCGGGTAACGCCGCTGGCACAGACCGGCCTTTTTATTGCCGCGTTAGTCATCGTTTCCTTTATCAGCATGATCGTCTTATTCAAGGTTTTTGCCTATTACCAGCCGCTCTTCGACGATCCGATCCCGCCGCTCGCCGACAACCGCATTGCCAGCGACGCGCCGCGGCTACAGGTGGACCCACCAAAGCAAAAGTTCGAGCTGGCCCAAAACGAAGCCGCGATCCTCAATTCCTATGGTTGGATCGACCAACAAGTGAAGGTAGTACACATTCCCATCGAGCGAGCAATTGATCTGGTGAGCGAGGGCAAAATGCCGCTCATCGCGCCAGCGGCACCATGAGCAGATATACAACGAAATTCGCTCGGAGCGCGATCTTTTTGGCGTTGACTCTGCCGCTTTTGCTAGCCGGCCAGACCGGGGCGCAGAGTTATACCCAGCAGCTACAACAGCGCATCGGCATCGACCAGAAATTGGGCGACCAGATCCCCTTGGATCTCGAATTCACCGACTCTAGCGGCAAGCGCACCTCGCTGCGCCAATACTTCGGCAAAAAGCCCGTCGTACTCACCTTGGCGTACTACGAGTGCCCCATGCTCTGCACCCAAGTGCTGAACAGCCTCTTGCGGGCGATGAACGTGCTGAGTTTTGGCATTGGAACGGATTTCGACGTCTTGACTATCAGCATCGATCCCGGGGAAACACCAGAATTGGCCGCGGCCAAAAAAGCCGAGTACAGCAAAAACTACCGCGGCCGCGATGGTTCTACGGGCTGGCACTTCCTCACCGGCGAGCAGGACCAGATCGAACAGCTAGCCGCAGCCGTCGGCTTTCGCTACGAATACGACGAAGACACCGACCAGTACATCCACGCCAGCGGCTTGATGGTACTGACGCCGGAAGGCAAACTGGCGCGCTATTTCTACGGCATTGACTACCCCCCGCGCGACTTGCGCTGGGGTCTCGTCGAAGCGGCCGACGGTGCCATCGGCAATCCGGTCGATCAACTGCTGCTGCTTTGCTATAGCTACGACCCAATGACCGGTAAATACGGTCTCTACATCCGCAATTCCCTGCGCATCGGTGGGCTGATTACTGTGCTGGCTCTCGCGATCTTTATCATCGCCATGCTCAAGCGGGAGCGCCGCAACAATCTGCACCAGCCTCAGCTCAACTAGTTCGGAGCCTTGAACCGCATGTCCGACTTTCCACTTTTTCCCGCCCAAGCCTCCACCATCGCCTGGCAAGTAGATGCTCTGTACGCATTCTTGCTCGTCTTGACTGTGGTCTTCTGCCTGCTCGTCTTCGGCATGGTAATCATCTTCGCCATCAAGTACCGCCGCCGCTCTGAAGACGAACAGCCCGAGCAAACTCACGGCAATCTCGTCCTCGAACTGTCTTGGACCATCATCCCGCTCTTCCTCTCGCTTTTTGTCTTTTTGCTCGGGGCCGATGTCTTCTTCCGGCTCCAGCGGCCTCCGTCCGATCCTTTGGAGATCTACGCGGTCGGCAAGCAGTGGATGTGGAAAATCCAACACGAATCGGGCAAGCGCGAGATCAATACCCTGCACGTGCCCAAGGGCCAGCCCGTCCGCCTGACCATGACTTCAGAGGATGTAATCCACGACTTTTTCATCCCGGCCTTCCGCGTCAAAAACGACGTGTTGCCCGGGCGCTACACGACCCTGTGGTTCGAGGCCACGCAGACGGGCGAGTTCCACTTGTTTTGCGCTGAGTATTGCGGCACCCAACATTCGGGTATGATCGGCAAGGTGATCGTCTTAGAGCCAGCGGATTACCACGACTGGCTGATGGGAGCGTCCAGCGGCGAATCCATGGTCGAGGCGGGCGAACGCCAGTTCCAGAAACTCGGCTGCGAGACCTGCCACAAATCCACGGCCACGGGACGCGGCCCTTCGCTGGTCGGGCTTTACGACAAACCGGTAACGCTCAGCAATGGGCAGGAGATCGTCGTCGATAGCGACTATATCCGCGAGTCCATACTCCAGCCCAGGGCCAAGATCGTCGCTGGGTACGAGTCGATTATGCCCGTCTTTGAGGGGCAGATCAGTGAGCAGTCGCTGTTGCAAATCGCATCCTATATCAAATCCCTGAGCGAATCCGAGGTTACCCAGCCATGAGCCACGCAGCGAGCGCCAACGGCGAGCCGAGAAACTATCTCAACGAAACGTATGGGATCAAATCTTGGCTCCTGACCCTAGACCACAAGCGCATCGGTATCCTCTACTTGATAACGCTGGCGGTCTTCTTCTTGGCCGGCAGCCTTTTCGCCAGTATGATCCGCTTTGAGCTGATGACGCCCAAAGGCGATTTGGTCGAGGCCGAGACCTACAACAAGCTCTTCACCATGCACGGGGTGGTGATGATCTTCTTCTTTCTGATCCCCTCGATCCCGGCGGTGTTGGGCAACTTTTTCATCCCGCTGCAAATCGGTGCCCGCGATGTGGCCTTCCCCCGCCTGAATCTCCTGAGCTACTACCTCTACGTCGCCGGCGGAGCCTTCGCCGTGCTGGCCATCATCATGGGGGGCATTGATACGGGTTGGACTTTTTACACTCCTTATAGCAGTACGTACTCCACTTCGTTCGTTTCCTTAGCCTTAGTCGGCGTTTTTGTCAACGGCTTCTCTTCGATCCTCACCGGGGTCAACTTCATGGTCACCATCCACAAGATGCGGGCCCCGGGTATGACGTGGTTCCGCTTGCCGCTTTTTATTTGGGGGCACTACGCGACCAGCCTGATTCAGGTCCTAGGCACCCCGGTGGTCGCCATCACCTTGTTGCTGGTCTGCTTCGAGCGCCTCTTCAAGATCGGCATTTTCGATCCCAATTACGGCGGCGACCCCGTGCTCTTTCAGCACATGTTCTGGTTTTACTCGCATCCAGCCGTATATATCATGATCCTGCCGGGCTTTGCCGTCGTCAGCGAAGTCATAGCTTGCTTCTCGCGCAAGCGCGTCTTCGGCTATTCCTTTGTCGCTTTTTCCTCGCTGGCCATCGCCGTCCTCGGCTTTCTCGTCTGGGGCCACCATTTGTTCGTATCGGGCCAATCCACCTATGCCAGCATGGTCTTTTCCTTCATCACCTTCTTCATCGCCGTACCCACGGCCATCAAAATTTTCAACTGGTCTTTCACCCTCCACAAAGCCTCGGTTAAGCTAGACTCGCCTATGCTCTACGTGATGGGCTTTATCGGCCTTTTCACTATCGGCGGCCTGACGGGCCTGTTCCTCTCCACCTTGGGCATAGACGTCCATCTCCACGATACCTACTTCGTGGTCGCCCACTTTCACTATGTCATGGTGGGCGGCATGGTCATGGGGTTCCTCTGTGGCCTGCATTTTTGGTGGCCTAAAATGACCGGGCGCATGTATTCAGAAGGGGCGGCCAAGCTCGGCGTCATGTTCGTCTTCGCCGGGTTCAACTTGACCTTCTTTCCGCAATTTATCTTGGGTTACTTGGGAATGCCTCGGCGCTATCACGCCTATCCCGAGGAATGGCAAGCCCTCAACATCATGTCCACCGCGGGTGCCACGGTCCTCGGGCTGGGCTTCTCGCTGACCATCGTCTATCTCCTCTGGTCCCTGTTCAAGGGGGAAAAGGCCCCCGCCAATCCGTTCCAAGCCAAGGGTCTCGAATGGGACATTCCCTCGCCTCCCATAGCCCACAACTTTGAAGCCATCCCGATAGTTACTTGGGAAGCCTATCCCTACGGCGAGGAGGAACCAGCGGCACCAAGCACCGAGGCCGTACCTGAACGCGCTAAGGAGGATGAAGTTGTCTGATCACGCACATAGCGCCCACCACCTACACCAGTTCGAGACAGCGCAGCAGCAATACGAAACCGCCAGTCTCGGCATGTGGGCGTTCATCATTCAGGAAATTCTGTTCTTCGGGGGGTTGTTCGGTGCCTACACCGTGTATCGCTACAAATATATCGAAGCCTTTACCGCTGGCTCGCACCACCTAGATATCTCCTGGGGCACCTTCAACACCATTGTGCTGATCGCCAGCAGCCTGACCATGGCGCTGGCCGTCCGTGCCGCGCAGACCAACGCCGGTCGCAACGCGATTACGGGGTGGCTCATCGCCACGATTATTCTCGGATGTACCTTCTTAGGCGTCAAGTACATCGAGTACAGCCACAAGTGGCACGAGCACCTCATCCCCGGAAGCATGTTCCAGTGGAACGACCCCACAGTCTCGCTTGGCAACGCCAAAATTTTCTTCTCGTTTTACTTCGTGATGACCGGGATGCACGCGCTGCACATGGTCATCGGCGTCGGTATCATGTTGTGGATGATCGCCAAAGTCCGGCGCAACGAGATTTCGGCCCAGTACTTTACGCCGATCGAGCTTAGCGGCCTCTATTGGCACTTCGTGGATATCGTGTGGATTTTCCTCTTCCCACTGCTCTATCTGATCGGCCGTCACTAATGTCTGAACATCACTCTGAACATCACGTCGTCCCGCTCAAGATCTACTTTCTGATCTTCTTCTCCCTGATGCTCGGCACGACCCTCACGGTGGCCGCCGCCTTCGTCAACATGGGCTTTTTGAATACGCCCGTCGCCTTGGTCATCGCTTTGATAAAGGCATCGCTGGTCATCTTGTTCTTCATGCACGTGAAATACAGCCCCAAGCTGGTCGGGCTTTTTGCGGTCGCCGGATTCTTCTGGCTGTGCATCCTGCTGTCCTTGACCATGCAGGACTACTACACGCGCGGCTGGGGCGAGGAAGCGCCGGTAGAGTTTCTCAAGCAAGGATCGTTTTTCTGAACCCACGCCGGGCCTTCGAGGATTGTCGAGTTGTCGCAGGCGAGAGACCCTCGTATCTTGAATTGCGTCCTTGGGATCGGAGACGTCCCGCCCTCGATCCCAAGCCTTTTTCTTTATTATACGGACTGGCAAGCATGGTTGACCCGAAAGACATTCAGGCGACCTGTGATGACATAGCCCGAGAATTTGCCCCCCTGAAAATTATTCTCTTCGGCTCCTATGCTTACGGCACCCCCACGGAAGACTCGGATGTCGATCTGTGCGTGGTCATGGCGATCCCAGAATCGCAGACTCGTCGCCAAGCCGTGGCGATTCGGCAGCGTATCCCCCGCCGCTTCCGCATGGATTTGCTCGTCCGTTCCCCGGAAGAAATTGCTTACCGAGTCTCGCATAACGACTGGTTTCTTCGGGAAATTATGCAAAAAGGGCAAGTACTCTATGAATCCGTTGACGCTGGAATGGACGCAAAAGGCCGAAGGCGATTATGCTTCGGCTCAGTGGCTTCAGCAGGCACCCAATCCGACGCATGATGCCATCTGCTTCCATGCCCAGCAGTGTATCGAAAAGTATCTAAAAGCTTGGCTTCAAGAAGCAAACCTTCCTTTTCCGCGAACTCACGATCTGGAAGAATTGCTGGATCTGATCGTGCAAACTGTGCCGGATTGGCACTCTTGGCAGGCTGACTTTCAAGTCCTTACCGCGCATGCAGTGGATTTTCGCTATCCCGGAAAGTCAGCAACGGCCAGCGATACTCTTCATGCTATGCAAATCTGTGCTCAGGTTCGCCGAGCTATTCGCGCTAGTTTGGGACTGCCAATATGAGTTCACCACCTGCTAAACCCGTCGCCGGCTTCTTCTCGCTATGCATCCTGCTGGCCTTGACCATGCAGGACTACTACACGCGCGGCTGGGGCGAGGAAGCGCCAGTGGAGTTTCTCAAACAAAGGTCGTTCTTCTAACGGTGGGAAAGATTTTTACACGGGCAGTAGAGAGCTGGTTGAGCAAGTCCTCAAGCAAGGGTCGAGGACGAGCACCAAGATCGCTGTTTGCGGCACGACGATGTTTGGTCTGCCTATTCACTAAGCTTGATAAGGGGCATCCATGAACAACGACGACCAATCGCGGTTGGAACAGGCAGCATTGCTGTTAGAACGGGCAGATCACTTATACGAGAAGTATGAGGCTGGACGAGAGGATCCCTTCAACATTTTCTCCACTCTGCGTGGAGAACGCGATGAGGTAAATCTCCACTCCCGGTTTCTTTACGGGCTGCTCAACTACCAGAAGTCGCCCGATGCACCACGACAAAACCTGACGAAGTTCTTGCGACGTGTTGCCAAGAAGGACTTTTATCAGAGCGGCATCAAAGTAGATCGGGAGCGCGATAACATCGACATCTTGATTACCAATGATGTCGGACAAGCGGTTGTGATCGAGAACAAGATTGGGGCCGGAGATCAACCTCAGCAATTACAGAGATACCACGATAGATTAAAAAAAGGGGGATTCGACGACATATCTCTGCTGTATCTGACGCTTGATGGCTACGCTCCTTCCGAGGATAGCGTCGGCAATCTCTATTACCAAAGTATTTCCTACCGGGACGACCTTCCTCCTTGGCTGGAAGGGTGTCAAAAACGCGCTTACGACGAACCCGCGTTGCGGGAATCAATCGCTCAGTACCTACAGCTCGTTCGCAAGCTGACAGGTACGGATTTCAGTGAGGCATATATGAAAGACTTAGAGAAACTTTGTTTACAGGGCAAGAATCTCACTCTCATCCACGACTTGAATGAGGCTGTAATTCGTGTCAGAATTTCGTTGCTGAAAAAACTGTACGGTGAAATTGACTCCTCACTGACAGAACTGATTTCAAAGAAGCCTGCTGACAAGAACAAGGACCGCGAATTCTCTGAGGAGACGATGGAGAAATACGTCAGGGGTACGAAAGGGAGCATGTATTACGGCCTATTCTATCCGTTTGGCAGCGGAGACGCCCAGATTAGCGTTGAGTTTGGCAGCGATATTAACTTCGGCGTCCATTATTACAAAGGAGAAGACGAAGATCAGTACAACAGACTCAGGGAAGCGTTAGAAAACGTGAACGGTGGTAAATCAAATCAGTGGTGGCCCTGGTATCGATGTGCCGATGGAGGACTGGATCTGCGAAATCCCACCTCCAAGAACCTTAAATTAGTGTCCAAGCTGCTGTTCAACGAGAAAGCGAGGAAGGAGTATGTGAAAGGAATTGCACACCACCTGAAGCCGGTGTGGGATGCTGTTAAGGACTTATGATGTGTTGTTTTCAGCGTTATTGGTGAATTTATCTTATCAAGGTATCCCCAGCCCAAGCCACTTTACACGGCTTGGGCTTTCGTCCTATACGCTTTCCCACCCTACTCAGACAGCTTCAGCCGCTCTGAGAAAGGCTACCACCTCCTCGTAGCACTTTTTCTTTTCGCCGTCCTCGATGTGGGAACCCCGGACAGCCCATGTCAAGGCCGTATCGCCGGACTCATTTCGGGTATTGACATCAACCCCGCGGTCCACCAAAAAGCGCACCACCGCTAAATAGCCGCCAACGGTGGCCTTCATCAAGGCGGTCCAGCCGTTTTCATCGCGCACGTGGATATCAGCCCCCTCAGACACCAAAAAACGTACTACCGCTAAATGACCGCCTTGGGCAGCCAACACCAAGGCCGTATCGCCGAAGTTATTTCGGGCGTGGATATCGGCAAACTGCTCTGTCAAAAAGCGCATCACCGCTAAATGGCCGCCTTGGGCAGCCCACATCAAGGCGGTCCAGCCGTTTTCATCGCGCACGTGGATATCAGCCCCCTCAGACACCAAAAAGCGCATCACCGCTAAATGGCCGCCTTGGGCAGCCCACATCAAGGCGGTCCAGCCGTTTTCATCGCGCACGTGGATATCAGCCCCCTCAGACACCAAAAAACGCACCAACGCTAAATAGCCGTCTTGGGCGGCCCACATTAAGGACGTCATTTGTCGCGCCCCTTGCCCAATATAGGACTTGATTAATGCCTGGACCGACATGTCTCGGTTGGCGGCGACCTGCTTGAGGGAATTGAGCACATCCTTTGGTATCTCTATGGATACTTTTTCCGTCGCACGAGGACGGAACGCAAGATCGACTTCACGGGTCTCCATATGACTTCCTTTCACGCCGCGTCGCACGGCGCACAGATATGATGCGTGTCAGTTTGTCTCGCTCTACATAAACGACTAGCAAAATACGTCGCCGAGACGAGTAACCAAGGATGAAATCCCGTTGTTCATGTTCATCATCAATGGAGGCATCCCCTGTTTGATGAAAGGGATCGAAAAAGACTTCGGCTGCTTCTTCAAAAGCGATGCCATGCTTCAGCACGTTGCTTTGGGCTTTGTTCTCATCCCACTGAAACCTGATGTCTTGAAGTTGGTATTCGATGTCCAACTTATCGCCTTCCCCTACTACCCGTCAAATCCCACCACTCGAATGGCCGGCCACCATGGTTTCGGCCAGCGCAAAACAGCAGGAACTGCGGGCTTGACCTAGACTTTTGCTCCAGGCATCACGGGGATAGGGGCGGCCGGGTACGGCCATGCCGTCGAGTTGCATCTGGCCGGCGGCCGCAAAAACCAGCACTGTGAAGACGATCTGGGGGTTGATGGTAGGCGGGCCGACTAGGGGGCTTTCCAATTGCTCCCAAGTGGCGGTCAGGGTGTGGTGCTCACTTTGGATGGTCCAAGAAGGATTGCGGTCAATGTGACCAGCGCGGCTGAAGGTGGCTGGCCATTGGGGCAGATCGCGGTCGAATGGATTATTGCTGCCGCGAATCATGGTGGCAGTAATAAAATCGGCCAAGTCGGAGTTGTCGGTGCAGACGGCAGCCAGGCCCTCAGAGCCGGGAATGTCGATATAGGCCACGGTGCCCCGGCCGGCGGAACTGTAGGCCGCGTTGTACAGACTAAGTTGTCCGCTGTCAGCTTTGGCTCCAGGCAGACTCAGATAGAGAATCCAGTGTTCGCCAGACCAGAGGAGCGGACCTTGACTGAGGGCAGCGGCACGATGGATCATCTAAACCGTCTCGGGGTCAACGGCCACAATCGACCAGATAAATCACGACTATAAATGATCCTCGTAAAGTCCTTTGCGGCTAACCGCGTAATCGGATAATGGGGGGCAATCGGGATCAACATAATCCATAAAAACGTCGGCCAACTGATCGGCTAGGGCCTCGAATTTATCATCAGATAGCGGTTCCACCTTAGCCTGATCCCATGGAATGGATTCTTCTGCCGCGTCGCGTAGGCGACTGATTTCCTCTGAGTCTTCAAGGTCCTCCAGCAAGTTCAACAGCTCTTCCCAAACCGCATAGTCGATTAGCACTGATTGCTTCTCGCCATTAGAGTCCACGACAAACTGGAATTTTTGAATCAGATCAGCAACGCCCATTTCCTTCTCCTTTCCTGCATACGGTCCCAAACGGCCCTCAAGCAATGTCCCGGACGAGCACCAAGATCGCCGCCTGCGGCACGACGATAAACTTCTCGTTGTCGAACTTGATTTCCACCGCATCTTTGCGCAAGAAAATGGCGTGGTCGCCTTTTTTGGCCTGGAGGCCGATGTAGCGCATCTGCTCGCCCCCCTCTTCCCAAGGTGCACCGTCGTCATCGGTTTTCGGCGGCAGGGGAACGCCCGGCCCCACTTCTTCGATGCGCCCGCTTTGCACATTCTCCTTTTCCAAGGCGGTCGGCGGCAAATAAAGCCCTACGGCCGTGCGCTCTTCCATGTCGTCAATCCGGATGAGCACGCGGTCGCCGACTACATACAGTTCCTTGTCGCCCCTAATCATCTGCTCCTCCTGCGTTAAGACGCCAGCCGCAAACACTCGCTGTAGCGCTCGAAGCGCTCCCCTTCCCCCTCTTCCGGATCGACGTACTTGAGCCAAAGGGCGCTGTCCTTCCTGTCGCCGCTGAGTTTGCGGCGGCTGCCGAGGTTGCTCGGGTCGGCCCCGTTCCACACCACTTGGCCGTCCTGCATATAGATGAACTCCCCTCGATAGCGGTCGGTTAGCTTCCGCTGTTCGTCTTGGTAGATCAGCCCCTGCTCACAGGTGGTGCACCGCCAATTGGCCACCGTGGCGTCTGGGTCCGTAGATACGGAGTCAAATTCGGCCAACGGGGCCTCGACCTCACTCGCAAAGTCGATCTCGTTCAAATCCACTGTGCCAAAGCCGTGCTCGGCAGCTATCAGCAGGTGATTGCGATCGCGGCGGAAAGGCGGGGTCGGCCAATCGGAGTGGGGATCGTGGCCCATCAAGGTCATGCCGCAAGCATCGGTCGCCACCGGATGATCGCCGGCCATCAACGCGTTGCAAATCCGGCCCTCGCCACCCCATTCGCGGCCCCATTGGCCGGTGAGGGCCTCGACGATATTGAGGCAGGGTTTGGTAATCATGCCCAAGTCCGGTAGGACGTAAGAAAGCCGGATTAGATGGTGGTAATACGACCGCGTCCGTCCTTCCGGCGGAATCATCGGAGGCAGGCCAAAGAGGTTTTTCAGGGTCAATGTAATGCCCATAAAGGCGTGATTCTTCATCTTGGCGATGGATACCACCTCGTCGGCCTCGGCAAAGATGGCATTGAGCAGGTAGCGGTCGAACATGCAGCCGCCACCGGGCACATCGTATGTGGCAAAGGGAGGCAAATTCGAGTCCACGTAGCGAACGTCAAAATCGTCCAATATATAGCGGTAGTTGAAGTCGTCGGGCGTTACATGGCCGTTGCCGTAGGGGTAGGTGTCGGTGGCGATTAGCTCGGCTGTCGTCCGCTCTCGCAGCAGGCGCAGCACCGCGCGGGCCACGGCATCATCGACCAACTCCCTCCGGCGGCCAGCGAAGTACTCTATGCGCTCCGGCGGCTTGATCATATTGAATTTTAATGCGATCCGCCGCGCTTTTTCCAGCTTCTTCCAAGAGCGCTCCAGCGGATCGGTAGTCCGTTTGAGGACCTCGTATATCTCTTCCTCACTCGCCCGATGGTGGCAATGCGAGGCTCTAACCGTGTATTGTCTATCGCCCATGGCGGTCTTCCCTTTCCTGTTAAGTGTTTGTGGTTTACTACTCACCGAGGACGCCCACGGTCTGTTCGAGCCGCATCAGGGCAAGCGCCTTGTCGCGGCGAGCGACAGCGCTTTGGGTGCGGGTCTCTACTAGGGCCAATTGCGCGTCCAGATTTTCCAATTGCGTGCCGACCCCGCTCGCATAGCGTAACTCGGCGACTTCCAGCCCCTTCTCGGCCTGCAATACCGCATCGCGGTGGGCCTCAATGCGCTCGCTGGCTTCCTCGACGGCATAATAGGCCTGCTGGATTTGCAGCCGCACCTGTCTTGCGATCCGTTGATGGTCGTACTCTATCCGGCGCAGGTCCTGCCGCGCCTGCGCTACTCGCGCCCCGGTGAGCCGCCCGTCGAAAAGCGGTATTTGCACTACCAACCCGGTGTTCCAACTCTTGCGCCACTCCCGATCGGCTAGGTCGAACCCATCGCTCTGGAACTGGGTTTGCCCAGTGGCTACTAGTTCCACCCTAGGCCGGGTGGACGCCTGATCGGCGGTGATCTTTCGCTCGTACCATCCTATTTCTTGCTCGACTTGCCCCAGTTCTGGCCGCTTCGCTAGCCCCAAGGCGACGAGGGCGTCCAGATCATTGAGATCGAGCGCCGTCTCGGTGCGAAACGTTCCCCGCACTTCTATGGCCCGATCCAAGTCTAAACCAACGACATCCTTGAGGGCCATAGTGGCCAGCCGCAGGTTGTTTTCGGCGCGGATGGAGTCGGCGCGCATGTTCGAGACCTGCACCTGAGCGCGCAACTGGTCGAGCTCAGCGGCCCGGCCAGCCTGCGCCCATGCCTCCACCTGGGATAGATTGTGCTTGGCCCATGCAAGCGCTAGATGCGACACCGTGCGCAATTCCGCTGCTAGGAGCAGATCGTAAAAGCGCTCCTCCACCTCGGCTGCCACGAGCTGTGTTGTCTGCCTCTTGGTCTCGCCAAGCATGGCAAATTGGCGGCGGGCCATGTCCTCGGTAGCGCGAATGCGGCCTCCGGCATAGAGCGGCTGGCGCATGCTCACGACGCCCGTGAGGTTGTTTTCCGTACCGATCCTGACGGCATTGCCGGCAAAAACAAAAGAAGGCAGCAGCCAGTTGCGGCTATACGTGAAGGAGGCATCGACCTGCGGCAGACCTGCCGCTCGCGCCACGCGGAGTTCCTCGCGACCGCGCAGCAGGTCAATGCGGGCTTGCAACAGGCGTTCGTTGTTTTCTTGCACCAAAGTCAACCCGGTCTGCAAGTCGAGGATCAGAGGCTTGGCCTCTGCGGCGGCTGGGCGACTGGAGACCGCGTACAAAACCACCAAGCAGAATATCCCCACCCTGGTCTTGATCAACATAGCAAGCCGCGCTGCCGCAACCACGCCGCAACCTCCTCTCCCCCCACATCGGCCAGCATAACGCCGTCGATTTCCACGCAGGGAGAGGCGTACTGTCGGCTCTTGGCGACCATTTCCTCAAAGGCTTTGCGGTCGTTGGTTGTATCCAATTCCTCGTATTGTAACCCGGCCCTATCGAGTACCGCCCGCACTCCCGGACTCCAAGGACAATACGGATTGAGATAGGCTTTTATTACAGGAGTAGTGTCTTCCACTTTGGCCTTTCCGATGTACAGGGGACGCGATATATTGAGAAAAACATATCGCCCGCCTCTCATCCCTGTCAAGGAAGGGGCCTCTAATTCATGAAACCTCTGGTCCTGTTCCACGGAGGCTGCAACGACGGCTTCTGTGCCGCGTGGATCTATCGCCGCTACGTCAATCCGCAAACCGAGTTTAAGGCGGTTCAATACAACACCGACCCGCCGGCTACGGCCGACCGCGACGTCGTCATCCTCGACTTCAGCTACGAGCGGGGACAGCTCATGGAAATGCACGACCACGCCCGCTCGCTCTTGGTTTTGGACCATCACGAAACGGCCGCGCAGGCCTTAGCTGGGCTCGACTACTGCGTATTCGCCGAGGACAAGTCCGGGGCGCGCATGACTTGGGAACACTTTTTTGATCCCCGCTCTCAGGTCAGTGCCGACGACGTCCCCTGGCTGGTGGCCTATACCGAAGACCGAGACCTATGGCGGTGGGACTTACCCGATTCCAAGGCCGTCAACGCCGCCCTCGCCTCGTACCCGCGCGACTTTGCGGTGTGGGACGAAATCGCCGAAAAAGGGCCGCAAGCCCTCGCCGTGGAAGGCCAAGCCATTCTCCGCTTCCAACACCGGCTCATCCGGCCGCGCGTCCGCTACCATGGTTGGACCACCATCAGCGGGTTTCGCGTCCCCATTACCAATGCCACGTTTCTGACCTCTGAAATCGGCAATGCCCTCGCCGATGGCCATCCCTTTTCCGCCGTGTTCTTTATCCGCCCCGACAGCAGGGTCGTGTACAATCTGCGCTCCAAGGGGGACGCGGCCGCGGATGTGGGCCGCATAGCGCGCGATTACGGCGGCGGTGGGCACAAACACGCGGCGGCTTTTACCCTGGAGACCATGTTGCCGATGGAAGCGGATGCGTAAATGACCCCCGAACAGCGCTATCTGTTCGACATCAACGGCTATCTGCACCTTCCCAATGTGCTCAGCGACAGCGAACTAGCGGCCGCCCGAGCGGCTGTGGACCGCTATACAGCCACCCCCGACGACGAGCTACCCGAGGGCTTTTCCCGCTCCGACGACGGCAAGTCCTACGCCAACGGCTTTGCTTTCGACAAGGCGCTCGAATCCCTGATCTTTCACCCCATCCTGTGGCCCCTCATCAAAGAGTTCACCCACGACCGGCCCGCTTTTAGCCGGGGAACCCTGTTGGTAGATAGCCACCAGCACGAGCCACTGCGCCTGCATTGTGCCCGCGAGGACTTTGGCTGGCAAAGCACGCGCTACGACACCCGCGAGGACCGCATCTTCTGCGACGATTTCGTCATCTTCCCCTATTTCGACGACGTCTTCCCAAGCGACGGCGGCTTGTTGGTGGTCCCAGGCTCGCACAAGGCGGCGTTTGCGCGGCCGCCCAGCCTGTTCAACGGCGGCGTCACCGCCCATCGGGAAGACCTGCCTGTTGGGGTCGTCAATGTGACGCCGCGGGCCGGAGACGCCGTGGTAATGACGGAAATGCTGGCCCACGGGACCTTACAATGGAAGCCCAAAGATCGCCTGCGCCGCACCTTGGTGTTGCGCTACCGGCCCCAATTCAAGGGCCAAGCTGCGGTCCCAGAAGTCCTCTATGACCGCTTGTCACCGCAGACTATAGAGCTGATGGCCCCGGCCCACTACACCCATGTCAAGGAGATCGTCAAGGAGGACGTAGTGCGGCTTACTTAAACAAAAGCAAAATCAAGCAAAACGGGCACCTGCGATGGGTCGCAAGTGCCCGTTTTTTTGGTGAGCCCACTGGGAGTCGAACCCAGGACCTACGGATTAAAAGTCCGGTGCTCTACCAGCTGAGCTATAGGCTCTATCAGGGCTGTATCTAATTAAAAATACGCGGTTTGCGTATCCATCGCAAGACCGCTACCCCACGCGATACTTCTCCACGGCCTCCATATCCAACTCAACGCCCAGCCCGGGTGCATCCGGCACGGTGACGAAGCCATCGACCGGCGTCAACGCACCGCCGATTAGGTCGTTCTCGCGCGTGAAGTGCAGGCTGTCGGAGGGGATGGTCGCGTTGGGAATGGTCGCGTGGACGTGCGTGCCGTAGGCACCCGACACGCCTAGACCCAACCCCACGACCTGCAACCAGACCGGCATCCCGGCCGCCGCGGCCATTCCGGCGCAGATCTGGGCGCTCTCGACGTTGCCGCCCAGATTGAAGCAATCGGCCGCCTCGGCGCGGATCGCGCTCAGCACCATCTGCGGATCGCCTAAATGGGGCGCGAGCCGGATGCGGGTGTGCCGGCGAAAATCGCGGTACTGATACCAGCCCGGCAAGTACTGGAAGGGATCCTCAAATGCCTCGATGTTATACGGCTCCAGGGACTCGGCCAGCCGCAGACTGGTGCTCAAATCGCCAAAGGCAAAATTCGGATCGACGATAATGCCGTAGTCCGGGCCGGCGGCTTTAGTCATCAGCTTGACGGTCTCGACGATGTTCCAAGGCCGCGCCTTGAGCTTGTGGGTCTTGAACCCTCGCTTGGCCCCTTCCTCGGCCATGGCGGCGAATTCGCGCGGCTCCAGCGGCGGCGACCACCAGCCCACCGGCACCCGGTCCCAATGCTTGGACCCCATCAGCTTCCAGGCCGGCACCCCGAGGGCCTTGCCGACGATGTCGTACAGGGCCATGATCATCGCCCCTCCTTTATCGCCCAAGTTGACCTGCATGGGATCAACGCCGACCCACTCGGCCTCCAAGCTGGCCAATGAGCCGCCGCGCCCCCCTTCGCCCACTCCGCAGATACCCTCGTCGGTATGCACCTTAATCAGGCTGATGGGCTGTTCCAAGTAATGGCCGGGACGACTCTTTTCAATTGCGGGGATATGCGGCACCGCGGTGACAAACTCTTCGATCTGGGTGATTTTCACGATTACACCTCCTTTAGCCAGTCCTCGGGGATGTCGAGCCCAAAGCCGGGGCCTTTGGGCAGACCGAGCAGGCCGTTTTGTGGCACGTTGGTCCCCGGTGGAACTTTGTAGTGTCGTTGCCCCCACTTTGAAGGCGTGCCGATATAGCACTCAGCCAACGGCACCCCGGGCAGAGAGCCGATGAAAAACTCGATCAGCGGGGTATTGGGCATCGCCGCCGTCCAATGCTGGCCATACGGGTCGTTGCCCCCAGTGTGTAGGCACATCTGGATGCCTTGCGAATCGGCGTAGTGGGCCAGCTTCATCGCCTCGGTAAAGCCCCCTATCCAGTAGATATCGGCCTGGATCAAATCGACGAGCCGCTCTTGAACGGCCCTCATACCTGGATGGCGAGTGGACCAGTGCTCGCCGTCGGCCAGCGTCTGCCAAGGGACGCGCTGGCGCAGGGCCCGGTGCCCCTCCCAGTCGTGGGGCATCAGCATTTCCTCCATCCAGCGCATCCGATACGGCTTGAGCGCCTCGCAGAGGCGCACGGCAAAGTCGAGGTCAAAGGTCATCCAGCAATCGAGCATCAAGTCGGCGTCTGGGCCGATTAACTCGCGGCACTTAGCTATCAGTTCGACCGTGCCGTCGATTCCGGCTTGGCCATCAACGGGTCCGTGCGGACGGGCCAGCTTGAACTTTTTGAAGCCCAACTCCAAGTACCAATCGACGTCGTTGCCGGTGGCATAGACTTCCATCTGGGTGCGCTGCGGGCCTCCGGCCAGCCGATAGACAGGCTGGTCCAGGGTTTTGCCCCACAGATCCCACAGCGCCAGATCGACTCCGGCGACCGCCCGCGCCGTAAGCCCTTCGTTGCCAAAGGAGAGCGTCCCCCGCCACATGCGATCATTGCACCGATCAATGGCCCCCACCTCCTGCCCGACGACTAGGGGGGCTAGGCACTCGGCGATGATCGGCTGGGTGGCATGGGCCGAATCCGTACGGCCCAAGCCAAAGGTGCCGTCCTCGGCGATGACCTTGACCCAAATCACCCCACCCGGCTTGGGCATGATCCGCTCCTCGGGCGCGAATTTATCCATCGGCGTGGCCTGCTCAGGTGCCCAAAGCCACGCCTGCTCGCGCAGCGGTCGGGTGCCTTCCTCGCTCGGGGGCGGGGGCGACAATTCAAAGGTTTGGATAGCAGCTATTTTCTTGGCGCACATAATGTTATCTATAGAAAGTGATAATCAAAACGAATTGAAAATCAACGCTGCTGCTAGCGATCGCGCACCGGATGTTCCTGCGCCCGAGCAAATAGCTGCTGCCACTCCTTGGAACCATCGTCGGCCCACGTTTCGAGCCGTACGCCTTCGGCTTGGGCCGGGCCGTTTCCGCCACCGAAGTAACTGTAGCCCTGGCCCGAATGGGCCAGATGTACGCAACTGCCGTCGGGATAGACGACCGAGCGGATGATCCTCGGCTCCGGCAGCGTGTAGGGTGCGCCCTGCAGCGACTTGAGCGTCTCCTCCGGCACCCGGTAGCGGGCGATGGCCGGCTCGTCGATTTCCACGCCCAAACCCGGTCCCTCGGGCACCCGGTGATACCCCCCAACCACGTCGATTGCCTCTTTGAGAAGCTGGTGGCTGTACAGATTGATGCAGGTTATGGCCGGCCAAGTGGCGTGAGTGAGCACGGCCCCCAAATGCGCGGCCCACGTCGTCGTCAAACCATTGCCGACCAGTTGCAGCCAGAAGGGCATGGCGGCCTCGGCACTGAGCTCGGCTTGGCGCATGAGCTGCGACTGGCCAGCGCAGAGCACATAGCCGTCGCAGACCTCCTCCCTAACCTGAGTTACGTACGGCGGCGAGCCAAAATGCATGGCAATGGGCCGGTTGCTGGTCGCGCGGATCTGCCGGTTGCCGAGTATGTCGTCCTGGGGAATGGGGGATTCGTAGATGGCCACGTTGTCGTAGGCTTCGAGCCTTTTGATAATAGGGATCGCGGTGGCGGCGTTTTGCCAAGTAGCATTGGGATCGAGGTCCAACTTGAAATGCGGAGGCACGACCTGGCAGATTGTGTCGATCTGGGCCACTATGTCCCACCAAGGCCGCGGTTTGAGCTTAAAGCTGGTATAGCCGGCTTCCACCGCATCTTTGGCCTCGGCAGCCCAATCCTGCGGCGAGGCATCGATGGACCACCAAGACAAGGGCACCCAATCGCGGCACTTATTGCCCATAAGCTGGTACACGGGCACTTCAAGGGCCTTGCCGACTACGTCGAAAAGCGCCATCTGCAACCCTGCCCCCAAGGAGTCGTCGTGCATCAGGGCCGCCGGGCTTTGGCCCACAACCCGCTCGACCGCCTCATCAGATACCCTGGCCCAAGTGTAGTGGATGACCGTCTCCCCCCAGCCCACGTGGCCGCTATCGGTTGTAACGCGGCACAGCTCTAGGATACACCAGTTGTACACTTCTCGGGCCGTGATTTTTTGCTGGCGTTGCGTAAAGGGCACCTCGACTACGATCCGCTCGACATCTACGACTTTCACAGGTCTGCCTCCTGAAGTTAGGTTGGTGCGTCTATCTGACTCTTACAGTTCGAGTTGGCAGCCTCGCTCAGCCGCAGCGTACGCCGCCTCGACAAAGTGCATGGCCTGCCAGGCATCGTCGCCATTGGTGATAAAAGTACCCTGCCCACGGCTGGCGGCGACGAAGTCGGCGATAAAACCCAATCCGGCCGCCCCACCGTACCCGGGGGCCGCGCCGACGGACAGGTCGAATTGGCGGTACTCGTCCTCGGCCCAGCCCTCGGCTTGGCTCTGGACGATGAGCCGGTCGCCGCGCCCGGTCCGCCCGGTCCAATCTTGCATCACCCAAGTCGCATCCCCTGCGGTCCCCCTGAAACACAAGTAGATATCGCCGTAGCGGCGCGGCAGGACATAGCCCGCGTGAAGGCTCCCCAGCGCGCCGTTGTCCATGCGGAACGAAGCGGCGAGCACGTCCTCGACGTCGATGCCGGTACCGCTCAGCGTCGCCTTGTACGCGCTGACGCTTTCGTACTCCAAGCCGCTGATATAGCGGACCAAATCGACCGTATGGATCGCCAGCCAATGCAGAATCCCCCCGCCCGCCTGTGCACGGTCAAAGAGCCAGTGGTCCGGGTTGCGCTGCTGGACGGTGCTAGTGACCATCCGACCCTCAATGGAGACGATGCGGCCCAAGACGCCGGCAGCGACAAGTTCACGCATCTTGCCGGCAATCGGGTGACAGCGGTTCAAAAAGGCCGTCGCCCACAAGACCTGCTGCGCGGCAGCGATTTCGTTGAGGCGGGCGATGTCAGCGGCCGTGCGTGCGACCGGTTTCTCGGCAATGACCGGCACGCCGGCCTGCAAAAGCTGCGCGATGAGGTCTGGCGCTTGGTCGTTGCGCGTACAGACTATCGCTAATCCCAGCTTCTCGTCCGCCAGCAGCGCGTCTAGGCTGCCATACACCTGATCGACGCCAGTGCATTCTTCGGTCGCGCAGACGACCAACCGACCCACGGCCTCGCAGTGCTGCAGCGAGGTCAGCCATCCGCGACTGTGGGGATTGTCCAACCCGACGAGGGCCGCGTACACTTTATCCGTCATGGTAATCCAGCACCTTTCCCTCCCGCGCCGAGCGGTAGATGTTTTCCAACAGCGCCACTGTGTGGCGGCCCTCGCGGCCATCCACCCGCAGGTCGGTTCCGTTTTCTAGGGCCGAGACCACGTCCTCGACGACATTGGCCAGCGGGTTGTCTATGGCGTGCAGCTTCTCCTCCAAGCCGTCGCCAAAGACGCGCATCTCGCCCGACAGCGCGGCATCCAGCAACACCCCTCCTGCGCTGCCGTGGACCTCTGCGCTAAAGTAGGGGCTTGCCGGGAAGGTCGTCGTGCCCAAGATGCCCCCCTTGGCACCGCTCTCGAAATTCAAAATGGCCTGGCCAATATCCTCAGTCTCAATGTCGTGGTTCATGATCGCCGTCTCGCCATAGACGGTTTTGGGCACGCCCATGAACCACAGTAGGAGATCGATCAGGTGCGACCCCTGGTTGGCCAGCGACCCTCCCCCGTCCATCGCCCAAGTGCCGCGCCAGCCGCCGCCGTGTTCAAAGTACTCCTGTGAACGAAACCACTTAAAGCGCACCTCGCCGAGGATGGGCTTGCCCAACAGGCCCTGCTTGAGGGCCGCGGCGACGCGGTAGTTGTTGTCAACGTAGCGGCTTTGGTAATCGACGCCGAGCAAGAGGCCGCCCTCGTCAGCCGCGGCGATCAGCTCGTCGCAAGCTTTCGTGCTGACGTCCATCGGCTTGGTGGTGATTACGTGCTTGCCGGCTCTGAGCGCCTCGACGCCTATGGACGCGTGCAGCCCGCTCGGGGTCATCACCAGCACGACATCCACATCGCCCCGCCCCAAGGCGTCTTCGAGGGCCGTACACCACGAGCAACCCATTTCCTCGCCTACTTGGCGAGCCAAGTCCTCGTTGAGATCGACGACCACACACAACTCGGCCCCTGCGGTCTCGGCCACTTGCCGGGCGCGATTGCGCCCCATGCCCAACCCTACAACAGCAAATCCGGTCATATCGCTCGCTCCTCTTTGATTGGTCGGCTGAATTCGGCTGAATAATAGACGGGAGCACGGTGATCGTCAATTTTCCACTACGTGCAACCGCTGGTTCGCTGCTAGGTCTTCGAGCACTTGTACCCCCCCGGCCGGCCAGTGAATTTCCAGTCGCTCGATGCGCTCGGCCGTTCCCAATCCGAACACGGGGTCGCGCTGACTGGTCGAGAGGAAACCCGATCCCGCCTTTACTTCCCTGAACTGCCGACGTCCGCCGGCCCATAGGTACAGGCGGGTGCCGATGCCGTCGCGATTGCTCTGCCGGCCTTCCAGCGAGACCGCGAGGTAGTTGCCCCCAACACCGTCGTTGCGCAGCAGGGCAAAGCGGCGGCCGTTGTTGACGAGGGCAATGTCCAAGTCGCCATCTTGGTCAATGTCCCCAAAGGAGGAGCCACGCACCACGTAGGCGGCTGCGAAAGCCGGGCCGCTCTCAGCGGTCACTTCGCGGAAGACGCCCGCCCCCCCATTGCGAAATAGCTGTGCCCGCTGCGCGTAGGTCACCAATTCATCGTACGATTCAATGTTGTCGTGGACGTGGCCATTGCCCACGAACAGGTCGAGGTACCCGTCGTTGTCGGAGTCGAAGAAACCCGTGCCAAAACCAAGGTGGTTCAGGCTGAGGTCGCCGAGGCCGGCCTTGAAGCTAATCTCTGAGTAAAACGAGCCGTCGTTGCGATACAGCCCGTTGTTTTCCAACTGGTAATTGGTGACGAAGAGGTCGAGGTCGCCGTCTTGGTCTATGTCGCCGGCATCGACGCCCATGCCCGCTTGGCTAGCCCCGTCTGCGCTTAGCGCGGTCCCGGCCAGCAAGCCGGTCTCGGCAAAAGTGCCGTCGCCTTGGTTGACGTAGTGGAAATTGGGCGTTAAGTCGTTGGCCACGTACAGATCTGGGTCGCCGTCCCCATCGAAGTCGCCAGCCACTGCGCCCAACCCATTGCCCTCGCGCTCGATACCCGCTTGGCGGCCAACCTCGGAAAAGACGCCGTGGCCCTCATTGCGATAGAGGATGTCCGCAGTGGACGCAAAGACCCTCGGATCGCAGTAGAAGCGCAGCCCCATGTCTGCGCGTCCGCACCAAGGCTGTTCACCCAAGGCAAAGCGGACGTATTGCGCGGCGAAGAGATCGAGGTCGCCGTCGAGATCGTAGTCGAACGCAACGGCGCTGGTGGTCCATCCCGCGTGACCGAGACCGGTCGCGTCCGTCGCATCGACATAGCCACCCCTTTCGCGCCGGTAGAACTGGTCCGGCCCCCACGCCGTCAGGTAGAGATCTGGGCCGCCGTCGCCATCGTAGTCGGCCGCGGTCACCCCCATGCCATAGGAGGCACCGGATGCGCCCGCTGCGCCGTCCACTCGGACAAAGGCGTTCCCGTCGTTGCGAAAGAGCTGGTTAGAGGCTGTGCCCCGCCCCTGCTCCATGTCCCCGCTGTTGACCAAGTACAAATCCCAATCTCCGTCATCGTCGTAGTCGAGAAAAGCACTGCCAGCGCCATTGGTTTCAGGCAAATTTTTCTCGGCAGAGGCCCCATTGTGGTGGACGAAGTCGATCCCTAATTCGCGCGCTACCTCGACGAAGTGGCTCTGTCCATAGCTGGCTGCCGACAGCAGGAGCACCAGAAGCAGGGCACCCACTGCTTATCCCCTGAGCAGCGGCTCAATATGGTCTTTGGCGCGCAACAAGCCCTCCTGTTGCAGCTCAGGCGTCTGCCAGAAGTAGTGGTCTTCGAGTTCCACTGAGAGCACGCCGTCGTAGCCCACGTCTTCGAGCCGGCGCACCACAAAGTTCCAATCCACCTCGCCCTCCCCGGGGATGGTATAGCGCCACCAACCCTCGCCACACACGTAGGTCGAGCTGTATGCCTCTCCTAGGTTGCCGGATTCGTAGAGCCTTTCCGGCATGATCTCGGTGTCCTTGAGATGGACGTGCCGCACGCGGTCGCCAAATTCGTGCAAGAGCCGCTGATAGTCGATCTGCAAGCGCACGAAGTGAGACGGATCGTAGCAAATGCCCAGCCGTGGCGATGGGCACGCCGCAAAAATCAAGCGCAGGCTCTCGGGCGAGCAGCCCAGATTGGCGTAGTGTGGCCGGCCGCCCGGCCACGGTTCGATGGCGATATTGACGCCCACCTTCTCGGCGTGGGCCACGACCCGGGGGTAGACCTTGGCAAAGATCTCAAAGGTCTCGGCTTTGGACATGCTGGGGTCGTCCGGGCCGAGCACGGTAAAGAGCGTGTGGCCGCCGTGCCGGGCGGTCGCGCTCAAGCTCTTCTTGATCTCGCTTAAACCCTTGCGGCGCTTGGCCGCGTCGCGGGTGAGGACTTGGCCGCCACCGTCCGAGGTGCCGAGGGTCAAGCCTAGTTGCTCGCAGGTGCGGGCGATTGGACGGGTCAAAGGCGGGGTATCGACCGCGCCAAAACCGTTCTCGGCCAACCACGCGGCATAGGCGTCAAAGCCGATCTGGTGGGAAAACGGGGGCATGCGGGTGCCGATTTTCATGGTCATGTTCCCTTCTATTGGGTTGGATTAAATAGGTATGAGGCTCTGCTTTGCTGGATCGAGCCACTGGGTTACTATCAGCGAGACAAAGGCCAAGAGCGCGCCGCTAATAAAAATGACCTCGTAGCCAAAAAAGAGCCAGGCGTATCCGCCAACTAGAGGCGCGGCCACGGATGCCACGTGGTTCATGGTCACCCCCATCGAGAGGGTGGGTTTGAGTTCGTCTGGGGGGGCAATCTTGTGCGCGTAGGTCGTCAGCGCGATCCCGCCGAAGAAAATGAGGTTGTCGAGGCAATAAAGCGCGTATAGACTCGGCCGGTGCTCCACGATCGCGTAGCCCAAAAAGACGAAGGTCAACACGCTATAACTTAGAGTGAGCATCCACCGCTCGCCAAAGCGATCGACCAAACGGCCCATCCACGAAGCCGTCAAGGAGATGAGCATTTGGTTGATCATCACTAAGACCATGGTCGTCTCCACCGGCATCTCGTGTACTTTCACCAGGGCGAAAATGGCGAAGGTTATAAACATCTGCTTGCGCAGGCCTTGGAGGAAATTCAGGGCGTAGAAGAGCAGATAGCGCCGCTTGAGCACCAAGCGCTTCTCACCTGCGGGCGCGTCCTTGTTATCGACCCAAAACAGGGCCAAGCCACCCGCGGCCGTACACACCCCAGCCAAGACAAAGACCCCCTCGTAGCGCAAAAAATCCAACCCCACCATGCACACGCCAATCGCCACCAGCCAAGCCAAGCTACTAATGCTGCGCAATTGCCCCAACCAGCGACCCTTGTCCGCGGTTGGGCTATAGACCAAGCCCATGCTCTGCTCTAGCGGGAGCCAGCAGTGAAAGCCCAAGCTCCACACCAGTGAGAACGAGGCCAACATGAAGACCGAGGATACCTCCGAGTACGCGGCAAGCCCAATGCCCATCACCACCAGCGCAACGGCGGCGACTTTCGGCGGGGCGCAGCGGACGATCAGGGCCAGAAAGAACGCGTTGAGAAAACCGGGGACTTCGCGCAGGGCCTCGACGTAGC
Organism: Candidatus Latescibacterota bacterium; assembly: GCA_965217585.1. Taxonomy (GTDB): domain Bacteria; phylum Latescibacterota; class UBA2968; order UBA8231; family UBA8231. The sequence goes on along the minus strand of OZ244561.1, from coordinate 6,321,168 downwards.
CCAATTCGTGTGGCTCAATGCCCAGCCGCTCGACGATGAAGTTGTTGAACAGGGTCAACTGCACCCCGAAGAACACCCCCGTCCCGGCCACGGCCACGGCCAAGAGCGCGAAGTTTTTATTCCACTCTGCGAAAGGATTGGCGATGACGGCCCCCTTGTTGATGCAGTGAATTCAAGTGTGCTTTTCCCTCCCGGTCAACCGAGCGTCCAGCCACTTGACGCACGGATGGACAGCCGTTAAGCTACCGGCCCCTACCCTTCCCCATTGACAAGGAGCACAATCATGGCCGACGAACGCGTCTTTATTGGCGACCTGACCCGCAAGGAATTCCGCGAGCGCATCCAAGCGGGTACGATCAAGGCCGCCATCGTGCCCACGGCCGCCACCGAACAGCACAACGAACACCTGCACATGATCCACGACACCTTCCACGCCAGCTATATGGCTGAGCACGCGGCCAAAAAGCTCCTGCCCCAAGTGGTGGTGGCCACACCAGTGGGTATCGGCGTTTCCGAGCACTGGATGGCGCACATCGGCACCCTGACCGTGCGGCCGGAAATTTTCTGCGAATACGTCTTCGACGTCTGCCATTCACTCGCGCGGGCTGGCGTTGAGAACATCTTGGTGCTCAACGGCCACGGCGGCAATGTCAAACCCATGATGCGTCGTATCGACGAATACCAGGACAAACTCGGCGTCAATCTCCGCTTCCAGTCCTATTGGGACGTATATGACCCCGACCACGTGCAGCAACACATGGAGCGGGGACGCCTGCCTGGGCACGCCGACGAATTCGAGACATCGACCATGCTCTATTTAGCGCCGGAGCGCGTGCAGACCGGAGCCATCGACAACCCGGCCGCCGCCTTGGGCACGCGCGCCAAGGGCGAAGCCCTAGTGGGGCCAGCCGTGGACGGGGTCGCCGCTCTGCTGGAGCAAATGATCGCCGGCGAGGAGATCGACCTGCCGCCGGTGACCTTCTATCCAGAGGGCAAGCGCAACCTCGTCACCGGCGAGCCGGTTTGAGCACGACCCCCAGCGCCTCGGCCGGCGACTCGACGAGTACATCTACGGCCGCGGCGATTTCTTCAAGGGCAAACTCGTGGGTATAGAGCGGTTGGACGCGCAGCTTCCCAGCGGCCATGGCGCGCAGGCACTCGGCTAGGTTGCGCTGCGTCGGCCACTCGACGAAGACCTCGGGATACGCTTGGCCGCGCTCGTACGCTGGGTCGTGATAGCCGGGACCGGTGCGTGCCGCACTCCGCACATCTACGTTGCCCAGCGCGGATCCAAAGCCATGCGTTACCTGTGCTCCTCCCACGAGGACAATGCGCCCCATGCGATGCGTATCTGGCGCTTGCTTTAGGCTCTGATAGATGGTGGCAAAGGCATCGCTAGCCTCGCCGCCAAAGGCAATGACGCCGAAATCCATGCCATACCCTCGGGTGAATTTCCCGGCCTGCTCGATCACGTCTTGCACGGTCGGATCGACGACGCACTCGATGCCTACCTGCCGGGCAATGTCTCGACGGCGCGCAAAGCGATCGACCCCCGAGACGTGGCAGCCGCTTAACTGGGCGAATTGGGCAGCGAACTGGCCGACCAAACCCAACCCAACGACGACCCCATTTTCCCCGTACAAAGGAGCTATGCGGCGCACTGCGTGTAATCCGGTCGCCGCCAGATGCACAGACGCGGCCTCGGCAAAGCCAACGCCCTCGGGTATGGCCGCGCACAAGTTCTGCGGCACACAGGCCCAATCGGCGTGCAGGGCATACCCACCCCCCATGCAGGCCACGCCCTGCCCCACCTCGAATTGCTCTACCTCGGCCCCGACCTCTTCGACGACGCCGGCGTTGGTGTAGCCAAAGGGACGCGGTGGCCTGTGGGGTTGGGGGGTTTCCCGCATCGCCCCAACCCTCCCCAACTCGGTCCCCGGGCTGATCAACGAAGCCTCCACCCGCACTTTTACCTCGCCGGGGCCGAGTGCGGGCATGGCTTCCTCTAGGCATACCCCCTGACCGCGGCCGTCAATAGCGGCAACTTTCCGCTGCATAAGCACCTCCTTCTCGTGATGGTTGCGCCTCCATGGGCTGCTGTATTACTTATATACTTATATTTAGTTATTCTTTTTTTCTTTATCGCGCCATTCGAGGCCTCGTGAACGTTATCATCGCGGCAATTTTAGGAGGCGTCCTCTTGGTTTGGGGCGGGTTTTTGGGCCTGCTCCGAATCGCGGATCCCTTCGAGCGCAAACACGTGCTGATCCTCGCCGTGTACACCACTGTCGTCGTCGGCTGTGTCATGGGCTTGGTGCTCTTTATCAATCACGAGCGGCAAAAGGAGCACCGCCATCAGCTAGACACGCAAATGGAGAACTTCTCCACTCGCCTCTCCGAGCTGAGCACTCGGCTCATTGGCCAGCTAGAGGAAAAAGCCAATCTGACCGCCTCTGAATTCGAGATCCGCTCCCTCCTGCAAAACGAAAAGGATCACCACAAGCGCACCCGCAACCAACTAGCGAACCAAATCGATCACAACAACGCGCTGCAAAACAAAACGGACGCCGAGCGCAAGGAGCGGCTGCGCTATCAATCCGATACCGACCGCAAGCTCGAAGAACGCTTCCAAGAGGAAGACCTGCGCTACCAAAACCTCGCCGATACCCACAAGCTCTCCTTGGCGAGCGTGCAGGCGCAGCTCGGCCCCCTCAACAGCAAGTTGGCCCGCCTGCAAGAGCAAACCGCGACTTTTCAGCGCAATCAGCAGGCGATCATAGACAAAATCGCCGCCGCCCGCGAGACCCAAAAGTTCTCGGTCCAAAAACTCGACGCACTCGCCCGCAGCCTGAGCGCCCTGCACAACGACTTCAACCAAACCATGGCCCAAGTTGATAGCCTATATAGTGGAACATCCCTAACGCCTTAAGGAGCCGACAATGAAACGCACCCTCATCCCTTTCATCGCCCTGTTTCTCGCCGCCTGCACCGATAAGGAGCAGGAGATGCTCCTCCTCCAATTACAAAGCGACATAGGCCGGGCCAACGCCGCCATTGACTCGCTTACCTACTCGCTCGACGACTCCAACCGCTTGCTCGACAACATGCGGGCGCAGGTTGACAGCACCCAACAAGTCAACGACAAGCTCCTCAAAAACGTGCAAAAGCTCAACAAGGAGCTACGGCACTGGAGTAAACTGGCCACCGAATACAAGCAGAGCAATGCGCGGTTAAAGCTCGAAATCGAGCAGCTAAGAAGGGAAAAGCAAGCGGACCGCTACACCATTTCCCAGTTGCGTGCCGAGACCGACCGCCTCAATGGCGAACTGCTGGAAACCCATAGTAGCATCCGCCGCCAGAGCGATCACATCCGTCGCCTAGAGCAAGAGTTGGCCCAGACCAAGGCCGAACTGGACGAGGCCCAAGCCGCAGCGCAAAACGCAGTGTACCTCTACGCTGCCAACGAGACACAGCTCATAGAGCTGGGCTATCTCAAAACCCACCGGCCCTTTGGCAGCGGGTTCCGCAAGCAATACGAGTTGGCTAAACAGATCCGCCGCGACAGCCCAGGCACCCAAGTCGCGCCCATCGGCCAAACCATCGCGCTAGCAGGCGAGGTCAAGGCCCTCGTTGATCACTACGGCAAGCTTAGGAAGGGAGATGACTACGAAATTAAGCGCGGCGAAGCTGGAGTGCAGGTCACGTTCCTCAACGAGTTGGCCGGTGGCACGGGCGTCTTGGCGATACTCAAGGAATAGCTCGGCATTCACCAAGTATGGACATAGACCGCCGAGCGCACCTTTTCTCCGGCTTGGTCGGTCGAAAGCAGCGAGTCGGCAAACGACGCGTGTTTGGCCAGCCGCTCGCGGCTGCCTCCTTTGAGAAATAAGTGCAAGTTGGCTTCGGGTTCGGCCGCGAGGCGGCGCACCATCCGGCGGAACTCCCACTCGCTCAAGGGGCTGTCGATAGTGTAGCCATCGCGCGACAGCCCCATGCCCGCGCTCGTGTATAGCACGACCCGATCCCCATGCTGTGGGTCGTGGCGATGTACCCGCCAGACCGGTTGCGTCGCGTTGAGAATCATAATACCCAAGCACAGCATCAGCATCATAATCCCCAAGAAGAGTTCCTTGCTAATATCGTGTTCTTCGAACTCGGCGGCTTGGCGCTTGAGATAGCGGCTCACAATCTTCTATTCCTCTCTCGGACCCAAGCGTCCTCCTGCCGGGCGAGCCGCTGGACCAAGTAGTCGGCTATCTTGCGCAGCGGCAAGTAGGCCAAGAGGCCGACGAGCGTGGTCTTAAAGGCCAAAACCAAGCCTTCGGCCATGGCGCTGAGTGCCTTAAAGGTCTGGGTCGCTTCGTCGATCTGACTCAATTCCTGCGCGGTCAGCAGGATGCCGCAGACCGTGCCCAAATAGCCGTACAGGGGTATCCTCGCCAGATCGCGGCGCACGTGCGTCAAAGGGTCGCCGATAATACCCACAAGCTCGTCCACCAGTTCCTCGTCCCTGTCCTTGCGGTCGCTGTAGTTGCCGGGTTGGCGCTGCAACTCTGCTAGCTTCTCCATTCTCCTGCGGCCTAAGGTATTAGGGCCGGGACCTCCTCCCCGCTGCCAAGCCCGTTCCTCGCGACGAAGATGCAAATTAATGTGTGCCAAGCTCAACAGATGGCCGCCAGCCGACCAAGCGATCAGCACGTATGAGAAGCGGCCAATCCACGCAAAGACACTGGCCGGCTGCGGGTTGATAAATAGGTAATAAGCAGCCAGCGCCCCGACGGTAAACCCGGTCAGCACGCCCATGCCGCTGCCGATGAGCTGCAAGCGATGCAGGTACAGAGAGTACGCTGCGTCGTGCCGGCGCATGCGCCGGGCTCGTCGCAAGTGCAAACAGCTAACGCTGACTCCACCGGCCAGTACCAACAGGATGCTGCTGACTAATACTAATTCGTCGTTCAAGAGGCCCATTCCCTACGTCCATTCCTTCGCGCTGAAGAGCTTCCACCACTGCCGACTTGCCACCCCCAGATAGAACAGCAGGCCGGTCGCAATCCCCCACAGTTTCCACGGCGCACTGAGGCCGACGCGGATACCCCGAGCGGACGATTCCTGTACACCCGTACCCCCCGATCCAGTAGAGCGACCTTCGCCTTTGGCTGAGCCGCGTGCGGCCGGGGGTGCGTAGTCTCGGCGGCGGTCTGCTTCCCCGCTCGCCGCGCCGGTCAAGGTGCGCTGCGGCACGACGTGGCTCGCACCTTTGAGGGCCTGTTTTTTCGGGAAAACCAACTCGCGTTGCGCGGCGGGCAGTTCCTCGGTCCAAGCGAGCAGTTTTTTCGCCGCGTCTATGCTTTCGACTTCGGCCAATCTACTCGCTTTCCCGAGGGAAAAAGCCAGCCGCCCACGGACAAACCCCTGATAAAGCACGTCCTGTGTCGCGCTGCGGCGAGCTTGAAGTTTTTGCGCCAATTCATCGCGTTGCTTTTGCAGATGCACCAGACGGCTGACGACCATATGCGTCTCCATAGGCTGGGGCTGGTGTCGCGTAGCACCGGCCGCGCCGGAGAGCGGGCGGCGGCGCGCAGCTCGGGCCAATTGCGCGGCGTCAAAGCGGGCCTCTAATTCGACCTCGCCAAAAAGCGCCGTCCCCCAGATGACCTCGGCCCCGGGAATGTCGGGCAGGCTGTGGTTGTAAAAACGCGGCTCGGCCCGCTGGCCGGCCACCCACCAGCGACCGTCGCCGGTAGCCAGCACCTTGCGCAAGCGGCCACGGCCGTCTTGCAGGTACAAACCGGCCATAAAGCCGCTCTCGACCCGGTCGGTGTCCCAGCAATGGGCGCGCAAAACATTGGACTTGCGCAGGTACACGACGGGAATTTCGACTCGAGTCGGGGTCAAGCGTGTCTCCCCGATCCGGTGCCCATTGAGGTACAGCTCGGCTTCGTCGTCGGCCCAAAAAATCAGCACTAGTTTGGAATTGGCCGGCAATAGCCGGTTGTTTTCTTTTTGCTTTGCCAATTCGCGCAGCTTGTCCCCCCCATAGAGGCGGACCAAGGTGTCGATGCTGGCGGATACTTGGTTGTACTGTTGCCTGAGTGCCACCACGTCATCAGCCGTAGCGGCCGCGGCCCAGCCGACCCCGCACGCCGCCCAAGCCAACCAACGCATCCATCGCGCATAGCCGCTCATATATTGGACTTGGATTGCCCCCCATCGACATTGATACAGGCACCGGTCACCCATTGCGACCGGTCGGACGCCAAGAAGGCCACTACATCGGCGACCTCCTCCGGGGTGCCAAAGCGGCCAAAGGGTATATTGGCGTCGATAAAGGCCTGGATTTGCGCTGGATTTTCCTTCATCCGCCGCTCCCAGCTTCCTCCGGGAAAGAGAATGGAGCCTGGGGCCACAGTATTGACGCGGATGTTCTTTTTGGCCGCCTCAATGGCCAAGTTGGCCCCTAGGCTGATCAGCGCCGCTTTGGCGGCATTATAGGCGATAGGCCCGCCGGTTTCGCGGCCAAAAATCGAAGAGATGTGGACGATGCTGCCACCCCCACGCGCTTCCATCACGGGGATCGCCGCACGGCTCACCCGCACGGCTGAGAGGAAGCTCAAGTTGATGCTGTCGTTCCACTCGGCATCGTCGATTTCGACAAAGGGGGTCCACTTCGCCCCGCCGACATTGTTTACGAGAATGTCGAGCCCACCAAAGCGATTTTTCGCAGCCTCCACCACGGCGATCGCGCCCTCCGGCGTCGTCACATCTTGCGCGGTGGCCTCCACCTGCGCACCTCCACTTGTTAATTCGGCGGCCGCTTCCGCCAGCGCGTCGGCACCGCGGGCGCAGATACAGAGCCGCGCACCCTCGGTGGCCAAGGCCGAGGCAATGCGCTTGCCAATGCCGCGGCTAGCCCCAGTAACCAAGGCGACTTTGTCTTTGAGTTCCAGATCCAAACTACACTCCTTTCTCAATGCCCGGAGCCAGCGCACCGGGGTTATTCGCGAAAAGCGCGATCAAATAAGCAATGCACAACGCCAACAACACCAAGCCCTTCCAGCGGTTTAACTCGTAACCAAAGCGCATCAACCCGAGCATCGCCAGCACGATTACCAGCATCCACGGGAACATGAAATTGACCACGTCGGCCGGAACCACCAGCGGATTAGCCAAGGCCGAGGCACCGGCGATCCAGCAGATATTGAGGATGTCGGCCCCGAGGATGTTGCCCACCGCCAAAGCCCCTTGGCCCTTGCGGGCGGCGACAATGCAGGTGGCGATCTCGGGTATCGAAGTACCCAAAGCCACGACTACCAAGCCGATGACCACGTCTGGCAGCCCCAACGCCATCGCCACCACCGGGGTCGCCTCGACGATAAAGTGGCTACTGACGACCACACCGACCAAGCCGCCGCCGAATAGCAACGCTACCACCCAGAGGCTGCGGGGGGGGGCCTCATCCTCGCTGGTCTCGGCACGCGGCCGCCGCTTCTGCTCCCAGAACGAATATATTAGGTATAGGATAAAAAGACCCACCAACGCGCCGCCTTCTACCCGAGCCAGCGTCCCGTCGGAGGCCATGTACCAAGCGACCAGATCTACGGTGATAAGAAAAATCGCCGCCGAGCGCAGCACGACGCGGTCGATGGCAATGGCCGCAGTGGCAAAAAGCGCGGCCATGGGCAGGGCCAAGCCATCGTCGTAAATGACTGACCCCACGGCATTGCCCAGCGCCACTTCGGGTTTGTCCCCAAGGGCGGCGGTCACAGAGACCGCCAGCTCAGGCGCGGTGGTGCCGATGCCGACGATGACGATGCCGATCAAGATCGGCGGAGCGCGGAGGTAGTGCGCAATATCAATGGCTCCCTCCACTAGATAGTCGGCACATTTGGCCAACAGCGCGAAGGATAGGGCCATCAGGCCCGCTGCCTCCCATACCCCCATGACTTTTAGCTCGTGGCCGTTTTCACGGCGCGTCTAAGTAGGAAGACAAGAGGCGCTCGGCGTTTTGGTAGGCGATCTTGTCAAAGGCTTCCGCAGGCAGCTCAAGGGTGCGCAGAAAATCCATCAATTGGGTGTCAAAGTAGTCCCGACCAAAGAGCAATTTGTCCTGAAATTCGAGGAGAAAATCGCGCCCGAAGCGCCGGTCCCTTTGCAGCGCGCGCAACCCTGACCCGGCCGACAGATCGGCATATAGATTGCGGTACTGGCGCATCATCGGGGCCAAGCGTCCATTCGGCAGCACTGGGCCGCTCGGGTAGCTCTCCTTGGCGTAGCGATCGTCCCCGGAAATATGGGCCCAGAACCCGGGGGCATGGCCGATAAAGACCGTCTGTGGGCAGGCCGCAACTGCGCGTTCAAGCGCGTCGAGGCTGCCGCCGTACCACCAGTTGGGGCGCGGATAACCACCGCGGCCGTGGTCGATTGGATAGTCGAGATGGATCGTAATGGGCAAGCGCATCGCGCCGCAAGCCTCGTACAGGCGCAGCGCGTCTGGATCGTCAAACGTCAGGCGCACCTTCAGCTCGGAGGCGACCTGCACGCCGTGGATTTCGACCGCGGCCTTGAGCCGATCTATGGCGTCGGGCCGCTTGGGATGAGGCATATAGCCAAGGACAAAGCGCTCGGGCGCTTCTCTGCCGACGGCCAGTACGTCTTCTAAGGGAATCCCCAAGCCCGTAGGGGGCAACACCGAGTGATACGAAGGCGAGTATTCATCTGCAGGGACCTCCCACGAGAAAAGCCACATCTGGTCGATGCCCTGCTCGTCCATGTTGCGCAGGATTTTGGCGGCGTTAAACCCGTGCCAATTGGGGTGATTATGCGCGTCAATGAGCATTTGCTAATGATATTCTCGCGGGTGAAAACTGTCAAGATAAAGCACGGCTTATTTGCTATATTTAATGATAATTATTCTTGATTAAGAATTTTTATTTATTATATTATTTTCTCTACCTACAAAAGGAGCAACCATGAATATCGCAGATCTAAAGGGCCAGAAGGTCATGCTGGCCGCGTCGGGTGGCCTCGATAGCTGTACCATCACCCATTGGCTCCAATCCCAAGGCCTAGAGGTCGTCGCCTATACCGCCGGTCTGGGCCAGCCCGACGAGGAGCGCATCGAAGACATACGGAGCCGGATGCAAGCCTGTGGGGCCGCTGAAATGATCCTCGACGACCGCAGAGAGGCTATCTGCCAAGCCGGCATCCAACTCGTCCAAGCCCAAGCCCGCTACGAGGGGGGCTATTGGAACACCACCGGCATCGCCCGGCACGTGACGGTGGCCGGCATGTTGCCCCACATGCAGGAGCGCGGCACCCAAGTGATGGCGCATGGGGCCACCGGGCGCGGCAACGACCAAGTCCGCTTCCAACTGGCGGCGCAGATGCTCGCGCCGCACATCGAGGTGTACGCTCCCTGGCGCGACCCGGCGTTCTTGCAAAACTTCGGTGGGCGCAGCGAAATGATCGCTTACTGTCAGGGGCATGGCCTACCCATAACCGCCACCCCAGACAAGCCCTACTCCACGGACGCCAACATGCTCGGGCTGACGCACGAAGCTGGCCAGCTCGAAGCCTTAGACACCGCGACCAGCCTAATCGCACCCGGCATGGGCTGTTTCCCACAGCAAGCCCCGGATGCAGCAGAGGTTTTTACCGTGCGCTTTGAACGAGGTGTCCCGATCTCCATCAATGGCCGTCCTGTGGGCCCGGTCGAGGCCATCGAGCAGAGCAACGCCATCGCCGGACGGCACGGTGTCGGCATTGGCTTACACGCAGTGGAAAATCGCTTCGTTGGCATCAAGTCGCGCGGCGTCTATGAGGCACCGGCCCTAGAGCTACTCGGCCAGTGCTACGATTACTTGCTCCAGCTCATTCTCGACCGCCGTGCCCGGCGGATCTTCACCTTTGCCTCCGAGTTTATCGCCGAGCAAATCTACCAAGGCTATTGGTTTGACACGGCGACCCAAGCGAGCTGGAAGGTCATTGAGCATTTTAATCAATTGGCGACTGGGACCATCTCTGTCTCGCTCTACAAGGGCCACGTCGCCTTTTGCGCAGCCAGCGACGCTCCCCACTCGCTCTACAGCGAGGACACCGCTTCCATGGAGGCCATCGGCGACTTCGATCACCGCGACTCCGAAGGCTTCCTCGGCGTCTTGGGAGTCAGTGCCCGCGCACTTCATCAGGCCGGGCAGATTGCGCAACCCAATGGCGATATAGAGGCTTAACGGCTGCGGGCAACCGGTCAAAAACTTCCCGCTCAAGCGGCATCATCTCGTAGTTTTTGCCTCCGGTCTCCACCACCATAGCCTCGTGTTCGGACCGGCCGATGAGCGTGGGATTCAGGTTCAGCCACCACGGAGCGTAGCGCACGATGAGGGCGACGCGATCGCTTGCGCTACGGTTGGGGGCCACAGCGTGCCAAAGCCGGCTGTCGTACACCAAGACGCTGCCGGCCGCCCCTTCGATCTGGCACTCGGTCGGATAGGGCGCGTCCCGATCCATTTCGGGCATGTCCCCGGCTGCTGGATTGCGCGGCCAGCGGTGACTGCCCGGCACCACGAGAGTCCCCCCTGTCTCAGGGGCAAACGGCGTCAGCATCCAGATGGTCGAAAGGTGCAAAACCGCGTCTGGATACGGCGCGGGGATGTGCGAGGCGTTGGTTGAGTTGTAGGGCCAATCGGCGTGCCAATAGCCCCGAGCATTACCCGGGTGATTGATCACGCAGTCGGTGCAGGAAATCCGCGCCCAAGCCCCGAAAAAAGACTCGATTACCGCTAGGAGCCGGCGGTCGGCCAGGTACGGAGCAAAGGATTGCACCTGATTGATGACTTGTTTGAGCTGGGCCACGCCTGGGGTGCCGATCCGGTGGCCGCGGCGGCGAATTTCGGCCAACTTGGCTTCGGAATGTTGGCGATTGCGCTCGACCTCGGCCGCCAGCTCGGCGCATATCTCCCCGACCACGGCCTCGGGAATCACTTGCTCGATAACGCAAAAGCCGTCGCGCTCAATGCACTGTTGATAGGTATCCACTATTTCACCCCCGCAAAAGTGGCTCAACGCCGTCCCAAATGATCTCCAACTCGGTCAGTGCGTCGCCGTCGAGGACGGGCACGGGTGCCCGGCAAACCGCCGAGCGGATCAACCCGCGCTTTTGTAGAATCCACTTGTAGATCGCCAGCCCGTAGAGCCGCTCGTAATTCATCAGCGGCAGAAGTTGATAGAAGCGCACACGCGCCGTTGCCTCGTCGCCTGCTTCAAGGGCATCCCAGATCGCCGCCATGACGTCGGTCATGTGACAGCCCGGCATATTGCCGCAGGCACCGCGTCGATATTCGTCGAGCAAATAGACTCCCCCTTTGCCACCCAATACGCCCTTGCAGGCCGCGCCAGCCAGCGCCAATGTGCGGCTGACCTGCCAAGGCTCGGGGACGGTCTCTTCCTTGATGTAATCGACGCCAGTCAGCTCGCGGCACATCCGCCCCAATAGTTCGCCGCTCATGGGCGTACCGACTGGCGCGTCGAAATTCTGCACGCAGATCGGGATCTCAACCGCGGCCGCCAACTGCTGGTAAAAGGCGTAGCAGCCTTCTTGGTCAACGCGCAATACGTGCGGCGGCATGGACATGATCCCGTCGGCTCCCGTAGCTTGAGCAAACTGAGCGAGAGCCACGGCCGGCACGGCGTGGCCCGAGGTAATCGAGGCCACTACCGGTACTCGGCCATCGGCCACGGCGACGACAATCTCGATCCAGCGACGGCGTTCATCATCGGAAAGGGTCGAAAATTCGCTGGCATTAGCCGGCCCCACCAAGCCCGTGGCACCCGCTTCAATACTGAAGGCGACCAAATCCCGCAAGGCCGCTTCATCCAGCGAATAGCTATCGGTAAAGGGGGTCACCACAATCGGCATAATTCCGCGCCACGTTTCAGTCATAGATATCTCCTTTTAGGTCCAGCAAAGCGGCCACTGCAAAAAGCCCATCCACCACGGCGCACTCCCCCAGCTCCAACCGACGCCGACTCTGGTGGCCGGAAGGCAGCAGGACGCAATGGACTCCTAGCGCGGCGGCCACCTCTATGTCGTGTAGAGTATCGCCGACGAGCAAGACTTCATCGCCCCGGCAGTTGAGGTCCGCAAGGTGCCGATGTGCGCGCTCGATTTTCCCCTCCCCCAAGCCATTATCCACCCCGGCGGCTGCGGCAAAGTGGGAGCGCAGCCCGTAGTGAGCGACCATTTCTTCGAGGGACACTTGGTCGTAGGCGGATAAGAGGGATTGTCCGATCCCGTTGCGGCCCAGTGCGGCCAGCACTTCGCGCGTTCCCTCGCGCAAACGGCACTCGCGGCGGCGCTGGCTGTAGAGGATGTTGAATTCGTCGCCCATGACCGCAAAGTCCTCGCGCTCTAAGTCAAAGCCTACGAGCTGGTAGTAGGTCCGCAGGGGAAACCCGAAGACCTCGCTGTATTTGCACGGCGTGGTCGGCGCTAGTCCGCGGTGCGCCAACAGCTCATTGACGATCTCGACGCACAGCCAAGCATCGTCCACCAAGGTGCCGTTCCAGTCCCAAATCACGTGGCTCGACTTCATAAAATAGCGGCTAAACTTACTCTTTATAGGCGACTACGCGCAGACGCCAGTAGTCGGCGCACCAGACCCCATCGCTGTACAATGCCGAGCGAACGGCGTCCTCCACCGCGGCGAATAGCTCTTCTCGTATCGACGGGGGGACGCCCTTTGTAAGCGTCCCAGCGAACATCTCCATCCAGTCGCGCAACCCGCTCTCTCCCGCTAGGGGCGTTGGACGGGGAAAGTGGCTGGCATAAGCAACGCGTAGCCCAGCCTGCTCCACGAGCCGCGCGTACTCTCCCAAGCTGGGAAAATACCAAGGCGATTGCGGATAAAAGCCCCGAGCGGCCAACTGGTCGGTTAGCGCCCGGCGGATGGTGGCCACATTTCGAGCACCGCCCAACTCGGCGACAAAACGCCCGCCCTGCTCCAGACAGGCGACAATACACGCAAGTGCCGCTTCCGGCGGCTTGACCCAGTGCAGAGCTGCGTTGGAAAAGACAGCATTGAACGGCTCGGCAAAGAAGAAATCCCTCGCATCGGCGGCGACAAAAGATAGGGCCGGGAACTGCTCGCGGGCGACCTCGATCATCTCGGCCGACAAGTCGATGCCCACAACCTCAGCCCCGGCTGCGGCGATCTGGGCACTCAGTTGACCGGTGCCGCATCCCAAGTCGAGGACGCGCTCGCCGGCTTGGGGGTCCAAGACCCCCACCAAGTCGGTACCTGCGGCGGTGACATAGTGGTGTTTGGCTTGGTAGCGCTTGGGATCTTGGAACATATCAGCCCAAGAGGTCGGCGATGATCGAGCGCTCCTCTTTGAGCTCGTCTTCGGTGGCCTTGATCTTCGCGCGGGCAAAATCGCTCAACTCCAAGCCCTGCACGATCTCCCAGTGGCCTTGACCGTCGCTGCGAATGGGAAAGGAGAACATCAACCCCTCGTCAATCCCGTAGCTACCGTCCGAATAGACGCCTGCCGAAAAAAAATCGCCCGCAGACGTGACGCTCTCCACGCTGACGATGTGGTCGAGCGCAGCATTGGCAGCCGACGCGGCCGACGATAAGCCACGGGCGTCGATGACGGCCGCGCCCCGCTGCTGGACGATCTGGATGAATTCCTCTCGCAACCATGCGTGGTGGCCTATAACATCATGCGCCGGGCGCCCCTCAATGCGCGCGTTCTCGGCATCCGGGTACTGCGTGGCGCTGTGGTTGCCCCAAATGGCCATATTGGTCACCGCTGCGACCTTGACTCCAGCCTTGTTGGCGAGCTGGGCTTGGGCGCGATTTTGATCCAGTCGGGTCATGGCGTGGAAGCGGTCGCGGGGGATGCCGGCCTTATGGCCGTGGCTCATGGCAATCAAGCCATTGGTATTGGCCGGATTGCCCACCACCAAGACCCGCACATCGGCGGCGGCTCGGGCGAGAGCCTGACCTTGACCGACGAATATCGGGCCGTTTTCCCGAATTAAGTCGCCCCGCTCCATACCGGGACCACGCGGCTTGGAGCCGATTAGCAGGCCCCAATTGATCCCGTCAAAAGCCACTTCGGCTTGATCGGTGATCACAATGTCGTCGAGAAGCGGAAAGGCGCAGTCGTCGAGCTCCATAACTACGCCTTCTAGAGCTTTGAGCGCCGGAGTAATCTCCAGCAAATGCAGCGAAACCCGGACGTCGCGGCCGAAAACCTCGCCCGAGGCTAAACGCGGCAAAATAGCGTAGCCGATCTGGCCAGCCGCCCCGGTGACGGCTACTTTCACAGTGCGTACCATGTATTCCTCCTAAAGGCAGTTTTTAGACAAAGAAAATCTGCCAAAAAAATTCTCTTTGTGCAATGCGAGACCAGCCCTTGATCCCACCGTGGCCCGCTGGTTATTCTACGGCTTTGCTTCCAACACACGGCCCACGGGCGAAAGGACGGCCATTATGAGCGGCGACTTTGATCTCATCATCCAAGGGGGGCACCTCATCGATCCCAAAAACGACCTCGACGGCCCAGCCGATATTGCCCTCAAGGACGGGTTAGTCGCTGCGGTCGCCGACCGGATCGAGTGCAGTTCAGCAAAGGTTGTCGACGTGTCCGGCCTCTATGTCACCCCGGGCTTAATCGATATCCACGTCCATGTCTATGGGGGGTATGGGGGTTGGCTCTTTCCCGACCAACACGCCCTGCCCTACGGCGTGACCACTGTAGTAGATACAGGCGGCGCTGGGTGGAAGGATTTTGCCGACTTCAAGCACTCCATCATCGATCCCGCCCAGACCCGAGTCTTGGCCTTTGTCAATATAGTCGGTGCTGGCATGATCGGCCCACCCGAACAAGACATTAGCGAAATGGACCCCGCGCTCTGTGCCGCGGCGCTCGAGCAATACCGCGAGCACGTCGTCGGTTCCAAATCAGCCCACTTCGGCGGTCCAGGTTGGGAGTCGGCTGGTGGCGCGATCGAGGCGGCGCGACAGAGCAATTCCATCGCCATGATTGACTTTGCCCCCCAGCCCACTCGCTCGTACGAGGAATTGCTCGAGCGCATGAGTCCAGGAGATATCCACACGCATCTCTACGCCGCCCACATTCCCCTGCTCGACGCGGACAAACGAGTCGCAGACTACGTACGCCAAGCCCGACAGCGCGGCATCGTCTTTGATACAGGCCACGGCGGCGGCTCCTTTTGGTTTCGCATTGCCGTGCCCGCCATGGCCCAAAACTTCCCCCCGGATACCATCAGCACGGATCTACACAAGTCCAGCCGCATGCTGCCCAACGCCACCATGCCCATAACCATGTCCAAATTCCTGAGCCTCGGCATGCCCCTCCAAGAGGTCGTCTATCGCTCGACGCACAGACCAGCCGAGGTAATCAGGCACCCGCAGCTAGGCCATCTCAGTGTCGGGGCCGAAGCCGATCTAGCGGCTTTCGCCCTGCACGAAGGAGATTTTGCCTTTGTCGATTCGGGCCGGGCACGCATGCGGGGCCAGCAAAAACTCGAATGCGAGCTAACGCTGAGAGCAGGCCGCGTCGTCTGGGACCTAAACGGCCGCAGCCTAGTGGATTGGGATGAAGCCGGCGAGTACCGCCATCTCGCTTAAGACATGCAAGTGCGCTTGCAAACGACTTGACGCAGCGCTGCTCCTTATGTATAATCAGTTAGTTTCGCCTATAACTATGCTACGCTTACCATTTGTACCGAGAGCATTTCGGTGCTATGGTGTAGGGGAAGACCTGCCGCGCAGGCAGCTCTTTGTACGTCAAAGATGAGAGGCTCTATGCAAAATCTGCACGACGAAGAAAACACCCTGCGACTCTATTTCGACGATATTGCTGAGTCCACGCCCCTTTCGAGGGAACGCGAAGTAGAACTAGCCGATCGCATAAAAAATGGTGATATGCATGCCCGCGAAGAAATGATCAGCGCCAATTTGCGGTTTGTCGTCGATGTAGCCAAGAAATACCAAAACCGCGGGTTATCCCTATCCGACCTGATTAGCGCCGGCAATCTCGGCCTCATCACGGCGGCCGACCGCTTCGACGGCACCAAGGGTTACAAATTCATTTCATACGCGGTTTGGTGGATCCGCCAGTCCATTCTCCAAACTCTCGCCGAGCACGTGCGCACCGTGCGCCTTCCTCTCAACAAAGTCAGCTTACTCAAGGATATTTCCAAAGCCTCGCGCAAATTGGGCCAACATCGCGCTAGTGAGCCTGACATAGAGGAAATCGCCGCTGAACTCGAAGTCCCAGCCGAAGAGGTTCTAGAGACCATCCTCAGCGCCCGCGCCGTGTGTTCGCTCGATGAGTCCTTTACCGACGACGACGAGCGCAGCCTGCTCAACACCTTGGCCGACAATACGGCCGCACCCCCGGACGCCGACATCTTGAGCGAATCGGCACGGGAGCAGCTCGAGACGGCCTTGGAAACCCTCGAGGAGCGCGAATTGCGCATTATCAGGCTCTATTTTGGCCTCGACGGCAACGAGGCCCTGACGCTCGAGGAAATCGGCGACATGATGAATCTCACGCGTGAGCGCATCCGCCAGCTCAAAGAGCGGGCCCTCAGCAAGCTGCGCCATCCTTCGCGGCACCAA
This sequence comes from Candidatus Latescibacterota bacterium, assembly GCA_965217585.1. Taxonomy (GTDB): domain Bacteria; phylum Latescibacterota; class UBA2968; order UBA8231; family UBA8231. The sequence continues at coordinate 6,304,516 of OZ244561.1, read as the reverse complement.
GTGCTTAAAACGCTGGCTAGCGGCACCTGAGAATCTGCCGGGGGGATACCGAAGCGGTCAAACGGGGCAGACTGTAAATCTGTTGGCTTATGCCTTCGCAGGTTCAAATCCTGCTCCCCCCACCACTAACTAAAAAAGGCCGTTCCCTTTGGGATACGGCCTTTTTATTTCTTACCAGATCCAAGCACGGCCTATTGCCCCTCTTCCACGATCCGGTCCAACTCCAAGCTCAGGGCGTCAGCCAGCAAAAACCCCGCCCGAGTCAAACTCAATCTCTGGTCTTTGAGCACAGCATATCCAACTTTCGCCAAATCGGCAAAGCGCCTGCTGCTCTGCACGCGACCGACCTCTTCTTCGGTCAATTCAATCCCCTCTATGGTGCGCAAACCCAACCATAGACGTTCCCTGCGGGCCGTGTCCGAGGCTATGGTCTCTTCCCCTGCGCACGGCGACCAGCCTTGGTCCATAGCGTCGAGATAGGCATTGAGATCACGTGTATTCCAAAATCGCTTCCCATCGATGAAGCTATGGGCCCCGAGCCCAACACCTAAGTAAGGAACACCCGTCCAGTAGCCCCAGTTGTGGAGCGAGCGGTACCCAAGACGGGCGTAGTTTGAAACCTCGTAGTGTTCATAGCCAGCCGCCACCAACCGCACGTCGGTCCATTCCAAGGTACGAGCCTGCCAGTCGTCCGCGACGGGTTCCAGCAGGCCCTGACGCTGTCGTTGGGCGAAGATCGTGCCTTCTTCAATGATGAGGCTATAGACCGAAAGGTGCTCTGGGGCCAAGGCGATAGCCCGCTCGACGCTAAAGTGCCAATTGGCCTCTGAGCCTCCAGGTACATTGGCCACCAAGTCCAAGCTCACATTGGCAAAACCGGCCGCTCTGGCCGCTGCATACGCCCTTTCGACATCGGCCGCGCTATGCTGTCGGCCCAAGTGCCGCAGATCGGCATCGCGAAAAGCCTGCGCGCCAATGCTTATGCGGTTGCACCCCAGCGCCTTTAGCGTTGCGAATTTCTCGCGGTCAACGGTTCCGGGGTTGACTTCAACTGCAATTTCCGCGTCTGAATGTAGCCCCAAATGACGCTGAGCCGCCTCGAGCATCTGCCCAATTAGCGCCGGCTCAATTTGGCTGGGGGTGCCTCCGCCCAAGAACACGGTATCCACCGGCCCCGATAAATGGGCCCAAGACTCCATTTCGCAGCAGATCGCCTCGGCATATAGACCGTGGCGCTCCCCTTGGCCAACGACCGTAGCAAAGGCGCAGTAGGGGCAGCGTTGGGGGCAAAACGGTACGTGGATATAGAGACCCAACGCCATCATTTACTTTTTCGGGATTAGGGGACGCAGGGCCGGCGAGTACGCCTCTTGCTCATAAATCAGGCTTCCATCTTGAGCGCGGCCAAAAACGCTTCCTGGGGAATTTCCACCTTCCCAAACTGCTTCATGCGCTTCTTGCCTTCCTTTTGCCTTTCGAGCAATTTGCGTTTACGAGTTACATCACCGCCATAGCACTTGGCCGTCACATTTTTGCGGAACGGCTTGACCACTTCGCGGGCGATCACCTTACTCCCCACCGCCCCTTGGATGACTACCTCGAACATCTGCCGCGGGATCAGCTCCTTGAGCTTAGTGCAGAGCTGCCGGCCCCACTCATAGGCCTTGTCGCGATGGATGATCACTGAGAGCGCGTCCAGCGGCTCGCCATTGATCATAATGTCGAGCTTAGACAGTAAGTCGGCCCGCATCTCCAGATGCTCGTAATCGAATGACGCATAGCCCCGTGACACCGACTTGAGGCGATCATAGAAGTCAATCACCACTTCGGCTAGAGGCATCTCAAAGCTCAGGATAGCCCGGCTGCCGTCGAGATACTCGGTATTGCGGTAGCTCCCGCGCCGGTCGGTGCAGATTTTCATCACTGCGCCGATATAATCCCTCGGCACCAAGATCTGGACGGCGAGAATCGGCTCGCGCACCTCGTCGATCTCAGCGGCAGGCGGCAACAAAGAGGGATTATCCACGTCGATTAATTGACCCTCCTTGGTCAGAATCTCGTAGAGCACATTGGGCAGAGTAGTGATGATTTCGACTTGGTATTCGCGGTCGAGGCGCTCCTGCACGATCTCCATGTGCAGTAGACCTAGGAAGCCGCAGCGAAAACCAAAGCCCAACGCTGGGGAGGTCTCCGGCTCGTAGGAGAACGCGGCGTCGTTGAGCTTGAACCGCTCTAAGGCGTCGCGCAGCACCTCATAGTCCTCTGGGACAACGGGATAAAGGCCGCTGAAAACCATGGGTTTGAGCGGTTGGTACCCAGGCAACGGCTCCACTTCCGCCTCTGCATCAACGACCGTGTCACCGACGTGGGCCTCGGCCAGCTCTTTGATTCCAGCGATGAAATAGCCGACTTCACCGGTCTCAAGTGCTTGGGCCGGCACCCGGTTTAAGACCAAATGGCCGACTTCTTCGACTTCGTAGAGCCGTCCGGTGGAGTAGAAGCGAATTTTCTGCCCCTTGTGGATGCGCCCATCAACGACTCGGATGAAGCAAATTACACCTCGGTACTGGTCGTAGAGCGAATCAAAGACCAGTACCCGCAACGGCCCCTGCTGACGCCCGGTCGGCGGTGGGATACGGTCGACAATAGCTTCCATCACCTCCTCGACCCCAATCCCCTCCTTGGCGCTGATTTGCAAAATATCTTCGGCTTCACCCCCCAGTAGATCGAGCACTTGCTGCTGCACCGCTGCAACCTGAGCAGCGGGCATGTCGATTTTGTTGAGCACCGGGATGACGACTAAGTCGCTGTTTAGCGCCAACAGCAGATTACTTACGGTCTGGGCTTCTACGCCCTGTGTGGCATCGACGACCAATATCGCCCCTTCGCAGGCGGCCAAACTGCGCGACACCTCATAGGTAAAATCCACGTGTCCCGGCGTGTCGATCAAGTTGAATTGGCAAACTCTACCGTCGGCCGCCTGATAGCGCATTCGCACGGCATGAGCTTTGATTGTAATGCCCCGCTCGCGCTCTAAATCCATGTTGTCGAGGACCTGCTCCTGCATCTGCTTGGCGGTCAGGGTCGCAGTTTTTTCAAGCAGGCGGTCCGCTAGCGTTGATTTACCGTGATCAATGTGGGCAATGATGGAGAAATTGCGAATCTGCTCGATACCCATACAAGTTATACAGTTGGTCGGTAAGGTTGGTGAGAAGGACTCGATAAGCCGTCAGGATATGCGTTGGCGGTATAGACTTTCGTCTACCACGCTAGCCATTTGACGCACATCTAAGGGAAGGGCGAGAAAGGTCTTGATCTCGTGGCTTGTGGTGATCGGGTCGTGCAAGACTGCGGCGTAGTTGACATAGAGCACCTCCATCTGCTGGTGCTCGGCCAACCACTGTTGCACTGAGCTCAAGTGTCGACCGAAGGCGGCGGCCATCTCGGCGTCGGAAACTCGATCGCAGACCTGTCCTCGTCGCGCTAACATCGCCCGCTGAGAAGCCAAAATCTCGTCCATTCTCCGGAGGGCAAATACGATTTTGTACGGCTTGTGGAGCGGCAATTGGTCGAGCAATTGGGATATGACCTTGACGGCTTTACCCCTCGCCGATTCGAGCCATACAGTGTCTTTTTCTAGCTGCTTGACCTTCTCGAATTCGTAATATCCCCCGGGATTGTCGGCGTCGGCCTCGCGAATGTAGTCTGTTAGAGGCGGCAATCCGCCCGCAGCCAACATCTTCATCAGCATCGAGGTACCAGAACGAGGGAGACCGGACACAATAGTTATGTACTCGCCCGGCTTATGTGGAAGTGAGGTGGGATGAGGGCACAAAGCGGAGAAAACCGATACACGCTTCCAAAGCCTAGCTCCGGAAGCGTGTATCGTATCCTGTGCTGCATGTATGGAATTAATTAAAAGACCAGACGCCCACGCAACAGGAGGCCGTGCTCAGCGGCACCGGCCATGCGTTGCCAGCGCGTGCTCTCAAGGCTCACTGACATAGACGAATCTACCTCAAAGCGCGTACCTAAGCGCAACTGCATTCGCTTTGGCGCTTGAGTCATTCCGCTGTACACAGTGTACACTCCCCGACCGCCAAGTGCGGCTAAACCGTAGCCGACCTCGGCTCTGAGCTGGCCTTGCGCGTTCACAGCACCCCGGTCTGCTATCTCGGCTACGCTGCGTTCCCACAGCGTCAGGCTGTTCGCCTGCGTACCGTAGGTTGGCATCACCCGCAACGACAACCCTCGACCACCGGTGCCAGCCGAGCGCTGGAGCAGCAGATGCGCCCCCCATTCTTTGTACTCGACCTCGTCGTCGCCGTCACTTACCAGACTCCGCGCCATAGCTTCCAGCGTGAAGCCACCGCTATCAAAGCGCAGGCCACCGCCAACTTCTACGCCGGCCCCGGTCTGTCCGTCGCCGCCATCTTGGCGCAGAGCAACCTCTAGCTCGGGTGTCACCTGCCCATCCATGCCCATTTCATAAGCATGTGAGCCTTTGAGTGCCAACCTCAAGCGATTTGCACTCACCGTCTCCTCGGCGATCCGGTTTCCTTTTCCATCCTCGACTTCTCCACCCTCGATTTCGACTTGGGCTACAGTAGCAGCAGCCTTGATCCGCAACTGAGTCGGCCCACTGGCGAGCAAGTCACCGCTAGCCCCTACACTTGCAGTCCGCAGCGACGTATCGCTCGACTGCAGGCCTACGGTTCCCTGTTCGTCGTCAATCTCGATGTCGCCACGCCCTAAGCCCGCCGTCAACCATACCCCCAGCCGCCCTGGCGAGAACCCGACGTAAGGATGCAGGCTCAACATGCGGGGCGTATAAGTACCGTCGACTCGCTCTTCGCCGAGCAACGGGGCGGAATAATCGAACGATCCTTGGGCCCACGACAGCGCCAACCCGGTTAGCATCTCGGCACCTGGCCGGGCATCCAAACCTATCTGAGCACGGGTTAGGTTGCCCTCCCAATCCAGCGAACCATCGTCGCTAGACATTTGGCCGTAGTCTCCCCGGCCCCAGAATGTAGGACTGCCGGGACAAAGGATGCATCCTCTACCGAAACCAAACGGCACCGCGAAGGACGAGCCATTCACAACCTGTGACATATTGACCGGGCGATTCTCAAAGATCCGGCCGGATTGAATCATATCGTGGAGGGTAGACTCGGCGGCGAAGCTAAAAGACCTATTCACATCGCCAACTCTGTCCATCTGCTCAAGGCGATTTTCGATGGCGCGATTCGTTCCATCGGCAATAGCCAATGCGTACTTGGACAAGATCTGTTTGTTGAGTTCCGAAAAACGGTCCGTAGCCGATTCTTCCACTCGGACCTCGAAGCTAAGGATAGCTGCGTCCTCAGCAGTCATATTGTCGTCGGCGTCGTGGGCTGTATACGTCAACGTATACGTTCCGACCTCCGCCGGTGTGCCCGAAAGCATCGGCGACATGGGGTTGGGGTCAAACGTCAGACCCGGCGGCACGTTATCTAGGGTATACGTCAACTCGCCGAACACGGCCTCGCCATCCGGATTTAGCGAGAGCAAGTTGCCGCCCGAAGCCAAGGGCAACACCAAGTCTTCAATCGCCTCGCCGTCTATGTACGTCTGGTTGGCCACGTCCCCGCTAAAGCTGGGCGCACCATCTACCGTTATGTGAAAGGTCAACTCAGCCGAATCGCCATCGATATCCTCCACCTGGTAGACTAAGCGATACACCCCTGTGTCCGTCGGCGTGCCCGAAAGCGTCCGAGACGCAGCGTCGAAGTTCAGACCCGGCACATTCATATCTAAACTATATGTCAAGTCGCCGTTGCCGCCCGCAGCCGCTGGCAATTCCCACGAATCCATCGCCTCATTCTGACGCAAGATTCGATCCTCAATGGTCGCGTCAAAAAAGGTAGGTGTACCGTCGACTGTCAGGAAGAAGGTCAACTCAGCCGAATCGCCATCTTCATCTTCTACCCGGTACGTCAACGCATAGCCCTCGGCAGGATGCGACACATGAAGCTCCGGCGTACCCGAAATCGTCCGAGCCTCGGCATCAAACACCAGACCCGGAGGCAAACTCTCCTCATTCAAGCTATACGTCAACTCACCGTTGCCGCCCAAAGCCGCAGGCAACTCCAACGGGGCCATCTCTTCCCCTTCAGGAACCCTCTGATTCGTAATAGTTCCCTCAAAGAGAGGCATAGCATTCACCGAAATCGTGAAGGTCAACGGGGCCGGCTCTTCGCCATCGACATCCGCCACCCGATACGTCAACGCATACCCTTCGGGAGAATACGACACATTAGGCGACAACTCACCCGAAATCGTCCGAGACGTGGGATTAAACGCCAGACCCGGCGGCAACTCCCCATCCAAGAAATACGTCAACGCCACATTCCCACCGACCGCCTCCGGCAACTCTAAGGTTTCCACATTGCCTGTGCCTGCCTCGTAGCTCTGGTCTTCTACGACCTGATCGCCGAAGCTAGGTATGCCATTCACCGCAATCGTGAAGGTCAACGTCACAGCATCGCCATCGACATCCGCCACCCGATACGTCAACGCATAGCCCTCGGCAATATACAAGTAATCGGCCGGCGGCGTACCTGAAATCGTCCGAGCCGTGCCATCAAACGACAGACCCGGCGGCAACTCCCCATCCAAGGTATACGTCAACGCGCCATTCCCACCAACCGCCTCCGGCAAGGCTAAGGTCTCCTCACCGCCTGCTTCGTAGCTTTGGTCGTCTACGACCTGACCGCTGAAGCTGGGCATACCATGCACCACGATCGTGAATTCCAAGGCAGCGGGCGCATCGCCATCCTGATCCGTCACCTGATACGTCACCACATACCCATCGCTCTCAGCAGCATACATCGCATCCGCCGACAGCGTACCCGAAATCGTCCGAGTCGCGCCATCATAGCTCAGACCCTCCGGCAACTCCCCAACCAACTCATACGTCAACTGGCCGTTGCCGCCCGAAGCCGAGGGCAACACCCAAGGATCTATCGTCTGGCCTTCGGCAAAGGTGATTTGACTCGACACGGTTTCGTCGAAGCGAGGAATTCCATCCACCCGAATCGTGAACACCAACGGGGTCGGCTCTTCGCCATCGACATCCGCCACCCGATACGTCAACGCATACCCTTCAAAAGCATACCACGCAAACTCCGGCGGCGTTCCTGAAATCGTCCGAGTCGCCGGATCAAACACCAGCCCCTCCGGCAACTCCCCATCCAAGCGATACGTCCTCGCCACATTCCCACCTGCTGCCTCTGGCAACTCTAAGCTCACCGCCTCGCCCGCCGGGTATAGCTGATCTTCCTCCTCCCGGACGAAGCTGGGGATGCCATTCACCCGAATCGCAAAGCGCAACGTCACAGCATCGCCATCGACATCCGTCACCCGATACGTCAACGCATCGGACTCGGCATAGGTCGCATCCGTCGGCGGCGTACCCGAAATCGTCCGCGCCGCGCCATCAAACGAAAGACCCGCAGGCAACTCCCCTTCCAAGGTATACGTCAACGCGCCATTCCCACCGACCGCCTCCGGCAGCCCTAAGCTCACCGCATCGCCCGCCGGGTACAGCTGGTCGTCTACGACCTGACCGCTGAAGCTGGGCATACCATGCACCACGATCGTGAATTCCAAGGCAGCGGGCGCATCGCCATCCTGATCCGTCACCTGATACGTCACCACATACCCATCGCTCTCAGCAGCATACATCGCATCCGCCGACAGCGTACCCGAAATCGTCCGAGTCGCGCCATCATAGCTCAGACCCTCCGGCAACTCCCCAACCAACTCATACGTCAACTGGCCGTTGCCGCCCGAAGCCGAGGGCAACACCCAAGGATCTATCGTCTGGCCTTCGGCAAAGGTGATTTGACTCGACACGGTTTCGTCGAAGCGAGGAATTCCATCCACCCGAATCGTGAACACCAACGGGGTCGGCTCTTCGCCATCGACATCCGCCACCCGATACGTCAACGCATACCCTTCAAAAGCATACCACGCAAACTCCGGCGGCGTTCCTGAAATCGTCCGAGTCGCCGGATCAAACACCAGCCCCTCCGGCAACTCCCCATCCAAGCGATACGTCCTCGCCACATTCCCACCTTCCGCCTCTGGCAACTCTAAGCTCACCGCCTCGCCCGCCGGGTATAGCTGATCTTCCTCCTCCCGGACGAAGCTGGGGATACCATTCACCCGAATCGCAAAGCGCAACGTCACAGCATCGCCATCGACATCCGTCACCCGATACGTCAACGCATCGGACTCGGCATAGGTCGCATCCGTCGGCGGCGTACCCGAAATCGTCCGCGCCACGCCATCAAACGAAAGACCCGCAGGCAACTCCCCTTCCAAGGTATACGTCAGTGCGCCATTCCCTCCAACCGCCTCCGGCAGCCCTAAGCTCACCGCATCGCCCGCCGGGTACAGCTGGTCGTCTACGACCTGACCGCTGAAGCTGGGCATACCATGCACCACGATCGTGAATTCCAAGGCAGCGGGCGCATCGCCATCCTGATCCGTCACCTGATACGTCACCACATACCCATCGCTCTCAGCAGCATACATCGCATCCGCCGACAGCGTACCCGAAATCGTCCGAGTCGCGCCATCATAGCTCAGACCCTCCGGCAACTCCCCAACCAACTCATACGTCAACTGGCCGTTGCCGCCCGAAGCCGAGGGCAACACCCAAGGATCTATCGTCTGGCCTTCGGCAAAGGTGATTTGACTCGACACGGTTTCGTCGAAGCGAGGAATTCCATCCACCCGAATCGTGAACACCAACGGGGTCGGCTCTTCGCCATCGACATCCGCCACCCGATACGTCAACGCATACCCTTCAAAAGCATACCACGCAAACTCCGGCGGCGTTCCTGAAATCGTCCGAGTCGCCGGATCAAACACCAGCCCCTCCGGCAACTCCCCATCCAAGCGATACGTCCTCGCCACATTCCCACCTTCCGCCTCTGGCAACTCTAAGCTCACCGCCTCGCCCGCCGGGTACAGCTGATCTTCCTCCTCCCGGACGAAGCTGGGGATACCATTCACCCGAATCGCGAAGCGCAACGCCGTATCATCGCCATCCACATCCGCCACCCGATACGTCAACGCATAGCCCTCGGCATACGTCGCATCCGTCGGCGGCGTACCTGAAATTGTCCGAGCCGTGCCATCAAACGACAGACCCGCAGGCAACTCCCCCTCCAAGGTATACGTCAACGCGCCATTCCCACCGACCGCCTCCGGCAGACCCAAGGTCTCCTCACCGCCTGCTTCGTAGCTTTGGTCGTCTACGACCTGACCGCTGAAGCTGGGCATACCATGCACCACGATCGTGAATTCCAAGGCAGCGGGCGCATCGCCATCCTGATCCGTCACCTGATACGTCACCACATACCCATCGCTCTCAGCAGCATACATCGCATCCGCCGACAGCGTACCCGAAATCGTCCGAGTCGCGCCATCATAGCTCAGACCCTCCGGCAACTCCCCAACCAACTCATACGTCAACTGGCCGTTGCCGCCCGAAGCCGAGGGCAACACCCAAGGATCTATCGTCTGGCCTTCGGCAAAGGTGATTTGACTCGACACGGTTTCGTCGAAGCGAGGAATTCCATCCACCCGAATCGTGAACACCAACGGGGTCGGCTCTTCGCCATCGACATCCGCCACCCGATACGTCAACGCATACCCTTCAAAAGCATACCACGCAAACTCCGGCGGCGTTCCTGAAATCGTCCGAGTCGCCGGATCAAACACCAGCCCCTCCGGCAACTCCCCATCCAAGCGATACGTCCTCGCCACATTCCCACCTGCTGCCTCTGGCAACTCTAAGCTCACCGCCTCGCCCGCCGTGTACAGCTGGTCTTCCTCCTCCCGGACGAAGCTGGGTATACCATTCACCGCAATCGCGAAGCGCAACGTCACAGCATCGCCATCGATATCCGTCACCCGATACGTCAACGCATCGGACTCGGCATAGGTCGCATCCGTCGGCGGCGTACCCGAAATCGTCCGCGCCGCGCCATCAAACGACAGACCCGCAGGCAACTCCCCCTCCAAGGTATACGTCAACGCGCCATTCCCACCGACCGCCTCCGGCAAGGCTAAGGTCTCCTCACCGCCTGCTTCGTAGCTTTGGTCTTCTACGACCTGAGCGCCGAAGCTGGGCATACCATGTATCACTATCGTGAATTCCAAGGCCTCGGGAGCATCGCCATCCTGATCCGTCACCTGATACGTCACCACATACCCATCGCTCTCAGCAGCATACGACGCATCCGCCGACAGCGTACCCGAAATCGTCCGAGTCGCGCCATCATAGGCCAGACCCTCCGGCAACTCCCCGACCAACTCATACGTCACATCGCCGTTGCCGCCCGAAGCCGAAGGCAACACCCAAGGATCTATCGTTTGGCCTTCGGCAAAGGTGATTTGACTCGACACGGTTTCGTCGAAGCGGGGTATACCATCCACCCGAATCGTGAACACCAACGGGGTCGGCTCTTCGCCATCGACATCCGCCACCCGATACGTCAACGCATACCCTTCAAAAGCATACCACGCAAACTCCGGCGGCGTACCCGAAATCGTCCGAGTCGCCGGATCAAACGACAGACCCGCAGGTAACTCCCCATCCAAGCGATACGTCCTCGCCACATTCCCACCGACCGCCTCCAGCAACTCTAAGCTCACCGCCTCGCCCGCCGTGTACAGCTGATCTTCCTCCTCCCGGACGAAGCTGGGGATACCATTCACCCGAATCGCAAAGCGCAACGTCACAGCATCGCCATCGACATCCGTCACCCGATACGTCAACGCATCGGACTCGGCATAGGTCGCATCCGTCGGCGGCGTTCCTGAAATCGTCCGCGCCACGCCATCAAACGAAAGACCCGCAGGCAACTCCCCTTCCAGGGTATACGTCAAATCGTCATTGCCTCCGACCGCCTCTGGCAGACCTAAGCTCACCGCCTCGCCCGCCGGATACAACTGGTCGTCTACGACCTGAGCGTGGAAGCTGGGCATACCATGCACCACGATCGTGAATTCCAAGGCAGCGGGCGCATCGCCATCCTGATCCGTCACCTGATACGTCACCACATACCCATCGCTCTCAGCAGCATACATCGCATCCGCCGACAGCGTACCCGAAATCGTCCGAGTCGCGCCATCATAGCTCAGACCCTCCGGCAACTCCCCAACCAACTCATACGTCACATCGCCGTTGCCGCCCGAAGCCGAGGGCAACACCCAAGGATCTATCGTCTGGCCTTCGGCAAAGGTGACTTGACTCGACACGGTTTCGTCGAAGCGAGGAATTCCATCCACCCGAATCGTGAACACCAACGGGGTCGGCTCTTCGCCATCGACATCCGCCACCCGATACGTCACCGTATACCCGTCAAAGGTATACCACGCAAACTCCGGCGGCGTACCCGAAATCGTCCGGGTCCCCGGATCAAACGACAGACCCGCAGGCAACTCCCCATCCAAGCGATACGTCCTCGCCACATTCCCACCTTCCGCCTCCGGCAACTCTAAGCTCACCGCCTCGCCCGCCAGATACGGCTGGTCTTCCTGCTCCCGGACGAAGCTGGGTATGCCATTCACTCGAATCGCGAAGGTCAACGTCACAGTATCGCCATCCACATCCGTCACCCGATACGTCAACGCATAGCCCTCAGCATAGGTCACATCCGTCGGCGGCGTACCCGAAATCGTCCGAGCCACGCCATCAAACGAAAGACCCGCAGGCAACTCCCCTTCCAAGGTATACGTCAAACCGTTATTCCCACCGACCGCCTCCGGCAGCCCTAAGCTCACCGCCTCGCCCGCCTCGTACAGCTGGTCGTCTACGACCTGAGCGTGGAAGCTGGGCATACCATGCACCACGATCGTGAATTCCAAGACGTCGGGCGCATCGCCATCCTGATCCGTCACCTGATACGTCACCGTATACCCTTCGCTCTCAGCAGCATACGTCGCATCCGCCGACAGCGTACCCGAAATCGTCCGAGTCGCGCCATCATAGCTCAGACCCTCCGGCAACTCCCCAACCAACTCATACGTCACATCGCCGTTGCCGCCCGAAGCCGAGGGCAACACCCAAGGATCTATCGTCTGGCCTTCGGCAAAGGTGACTTGACTCGACACGGTTTCGTCGAAGCGAGGAATTCCATCCACCCGAATCGTGAACACCAACGGGGTCGGCTCTTCGCCATCGACATCCGCCACCCGATACGTCACCGTATACCCGTCAAAGGTATACCACGCAAACTCCGGCGGCGTACCCGAAATCGTCCGGGTCCCCGGATCAAACGACAGACCCGCAGGCAACTCCCCATCCAAGCGATACGTCCTCGCCACATTCCCACCTTCCGCCTCCGGCAACTCTAAGCTCACCGCCTCGCCCGCCAGATACGGCTGGTCTTCCTGCTCCCGGACGAAGCTGGGGATACCGTTCACCCGAATCGCGAAGGTCAACGTCACAGCATCGCCATCCACATCCGTCACCCGATACGTCAACGCATAGCCCTCAGCATAGGTCACATCCGTCGGCGGCGTACCCGAAATCGTCCGAGCCACGCCATCAAACGAAAGACCCGCAGGCAACTCCCCTTCCAAGGTATACGTCAAACCGTTATTCCCACCGACCGCCTCCGGCAGCCCTAAGCTCACCGCCTCGCCCGCCTCGTACAGCTGGTCGTCTACGACCTGAGCGTGGAAGCTGGGCATACCATGCACCACGATCGTGAATTCCAAGACGTCGGGCGCATCGCCATCCTGATCCGTCACCTGATACGTCACCGTATACCCTTCGCTCTCAGCAGCATACGTCGCATCCGCCGACAGCGTACCCGAAATCGTCCGAGTCGCGCCGTCATAGCTCAGCCCCTCCGGCAACTCCCCAACCAACTCATACGTCACATCGCCGTTGCCGCCCGAAGCCGAGGGCAACACCCAAGGATCTATCGTTTGGCCTTCGGCAAAGGTGACTTGACTCGACACGGTTTCGTCGAAGCGAGGGATACCATCCACCCGAATCGTGAACACCAACGGAGCCGGCTCTTCGCCATCGACATCCGCCACCCGATACGTCACCGTATACCCGTCAAAGGTATACCACGCAAACTCCGGCGGCGTACCCGAAATCGTCCGAGTCGCCGGATCAAACGACAGACCCGCAGGCAACTCTCCATCCAAGCGATACGTCCTCGCCACATTCCCACCTTCCGCCTCCGGCAACTCTAAGCTCACCGCATCGCCCGCCGGGTATAGCTGATCTTCCTCCTCCCGGACGAAGCTAGGTATGCCATTCACTCGAATCGCGAAGGTCAACGTCACAGTATCGCCATCGACATCCGTCACCCGATACGTCAACGCATAGCCCTCAGCATAGGTCACATCCGTCGGCGGCGTACCCGAAATCGTCCGAGCCACGCCATCAAACGACAGCCCCGCAGGCAACTCCCCTTCCAAGCGATACGTCCTCGCCACATTCCCACCTTCCGCCTCCGGCAACTCTAAGCTCACCGCATCGCCCGCCGGGTACAGATGATCTTCCTCCTCCCGGACGAAGCTGGGCATAGCAGCTATCACAATCGTGAAGGTCAACTCAGCCGAATCGCCATCGGAATCCTCCGCCCGATACGTGAACGGATATGACTCGTCATACAACACATCAGCCGGCGGCGTACCCGAAATCATCCGAGTCGCCGGATCAAACGTCAGCCCCGGAGGCAACTCCCCGTCCAAGCTATACGTCAGAACGTCGGTGGACCGACCTACTGGCAACTCCCAAGGCTGTTTTATCTCTTCGCCTGCAGTAAAGGTTGTTTGACGCGCAGCGACCGCCGCGAAGGTCAGCTCTACATAGACCGTAAAGGTCAATTCCTCCGCGTCGCGCTCCTCCATATTGGTATCGGAATCTTCTACCCGGTAGGTCATTTCATACGTCCCGGCTACGGTCGGCGTACCCGAAAGCGTAAGCGACGCAGCATCAAACGTCAGACCTGGCACCTCCGGTGACAAGCTATATCTCGGAGGTGCCTCATGCTCTCCCACCGAAGCCGCAGGCAGTCCCAGAACTCCTATATCCTCGCCTGTCTGGTACGACTGCTCAGCAACCGTCGCCCCCTCAAAGCTCGGCATCGTATCGACTTCTATCTCGAATGTCAACGTGGCCGTATCGCCGTCGGCATCCGTCACTTCGTAAGTCATCAAGGAAATAGCCACTTCCGAAGGCGTACCCGAAAGCGTCCGAGACGCGGCATCGAATGCCAATCCCGGCGGCACAGGCCTTAAATCATACGTCAAATCGCCGTTACCACTCGAAGCCGCAGGCAACTCCAGAGCCTCTATCGCCGCCCCGGCCGAGAACATCTGATCGGCAACCGTCACACCGTCAAAGCTCGGAGCTACATCCTCCTCTTCTACTGAAATATTGAATGTCAAGATGGCCGTAGCACCATCGGCGTCCGTCACTTCGTAGGTCATCAAGAAAAAGACCTTTTCCGGGAAGATGACAACATCCGAAGGCGTGCCCGAAAGTATCCGAGACGCCGCATCAAATTCCAAACCCGGCGGCAAGGGCCCTAGAGCATACGTCAAATCGCCATTGCCTCCCGAAGCCGCAGGCAACTCCAGAGCCTCTATCGCCACCCCGGCCTCGTACATCTGGTTGGCAACCGTTGCCCCCTCAAAGCTCGGCGTATCCTGGGCTTCAGCCGCCGGAGCCAACATCAAAGTAGCCGCCAGAAAGAGCATACTCAGGCAGAACAGCGATCTATTCCAAACAAGTTTGTTACTAACTGCACACCCGCTCATAATTGACCCTCCAATGAGAGATTTAAGTTTTAAGTTTAAGTTGTAACGCAACTTTGTGCGCTAGACCGCCGCCTCGCCGCTCTAAGGCCACAACCACCTCCACTCATGGTTCCTCTCCCTTAGCGACCCTTACAACAATAGCTTAATTGAAGAGCGTGTAGAGAAGCCTGAGATCATTTCACGTACTCAATACAAAATACGCATCTAATATCCAGGATGCAAGAGGTAGTTTCTAAACTATATGGCCTATCAGCACCTAGCGCGTAGAAAGGTCAAGATTTTGCAAAAAGAGGAAGATCGTGGCGTAACTCGGCTTCCAATTTGGAGTGGCAAGAGGGGCAAACTGAAATCAGATGTTCCAGCTTATTGGCCTCTACATTAGAAGAGAAACTGCGATAGGGAATCTTGTGATGTACGTCAAGCTGGCGCCCCAGTTCCTCTTCGCTGACCCCACATACCTGGCAGATGAAGCCATCGCGCGTCCGCGCCTTTAGCGCTTGGAGTTCCCAATTGGCCCCCCGCCGTTTGGAAGTCTCCCCTAAGCAAACCTCTAACGAGGGCATAGCCTCTGTCCAAGCGAGGCGGCAGGACGCATCGCAAAAATGCAACTGCGCTTGGCCCTCATACCAAGCCGGCACCTCAATCTCTAGCCGACAGTATGCACAGTGCGTGGCAATTTGCTCATTGCCGC
The DNA here is from genome assembly GCA_965217585.1 of Candidatus Latescibacterota bacterium. Taxonomy (GTDB): domain Bacteria; phylum Latescibacterota; class UBA2968; order UBA8231; family UBA8231. The sequence continues at coordinate 6,288,978 of OZ244561.1, read as the reverse complement.
CAGCAGAGCACCGCTCGCCAAAATCAAACCCCATCTGATCGCTAGAGGACATGATAAACCACAGGGCTAATTTTATACGGGATTCCGGTCTGTTCTGGTTTAATCGCTCGCCTCTTTTACCGGTCTTATCTCGACTTTTTGAACGAGGTACAAATGAAAGTCGAGTTAAAGAGACCTCAGAAACCTCGCCTTGCCCCCTCTCCCCACTTCATATATATTTAACAATTTTATTAAAGGAGTGCAAAATTGCCCAAACTCAAGTCTGCCAAAAAGCACCAAGTCACTAGCGTCAAAGCCTACGCACGCAACCGCGCGCTCCGCTCGCGGATGCGCACGGCCCTAAAAAAAGTCCGTCAAGCTCCGGACAAAGCCTCGGCCGAAACCGCTCTACAGGCGGCGATCTCGATGGTCGACAGGACCACCAGCAAAGGCATTATCCACAAAAATGCCGCCGCTCGCTACAAGTCGCGGTTAAGCCGCCTCGTGCAGACGATGGCCTAATATTTCCTCTCATTCAAAGGCACGAGTACTCAAGTAGCGCAATCCGCTGTCGCAGAGGATAGTCGCGACTCGAGCAGTTGATCCCAGCTCTCGAGCGACTTGGGTGGCGATATAGGCGTTGGCTCCGGCTGAAATCCCCACCAAAAGCCCTTCCTCGCGCGCCAAGCGGCGGGCCATTTCATAAGCGTCGTCGTCGGTAATGACTCGCACCTCGTCGACAACCTCGAGGTTGAGGATCGGTGGCACAAAACCCGCGCCGATTCCCTCTATATAACTGAACCCAGCTCCCCTACCTGAAAGCACGGGCGACCCAGCAGGCTCGACGGCGATGACCCGCACTGCAGATAGAGTCTCCTTGAGTACCTCACCGACTCCGGTCAACGACCCCCCAGTACCCACACCAGCCACAAAGGCATCGATTCGGCCATCTAGCTGTTCTAAAATCTCACGGCCGGTTGTACGGCGGTGTATCTCAGGATTCGCTGCGTTCATAAACTGCTGTGGCAAAAAGTAATCTGGATGCTCGCGCTTGAGTTCAAGCGCTTTATCGATAGCACCCCGCATGCCCTCGGCCGCTGGCGTCAGCACGACCTCGGCACCATAAGCCTGCATCTGTAAGCGGCGCTCGCGGCTGGCTGTATCGAACATGGTGACGATGAGCTTGTAGCCTTTGTAGGCAGCCACCATGGCCAAGCCAATACCGGTATTGCCGCTAGTCGGCTCAATGATCGTGCCGCCCTCGGCCAGCAGACCCTCCTCTTCGGCGGCTTCGATCATCGCCAGAGCGATGCGGTCTTTGACACTGCCACCGGGATTGGTCGCCTCCAACTTGCCCCATACCTCGGCGGCATCCTCCCCGACGACTCGGCTGAGGCGGACCATAGGCGTAGCCCCGATTAACTCCAGCACATTGTGGGCGCGTTTCATCCTGTACCAAACCTAACGCCAGCCGGTACGGTAGTCCTCAACTGCCGCCGGCAATGGCTGGGACGATGGAGACGCTGTCGCCGTCGTTGAGAGGCGTGTCCTTGCCGTCGAGGAAGCGGATATCTTCGTCGTTGACGAAGATATTGACGTAGCGGCGGATCTCGCCTCCCCCGTCGAGCAGTTTCTCGGCCAAGCCCTCGTAGGTGCCTTCGAGCCCATCTACCAACTGGCTAATAGTCGCCGCCTCCAGCACGACCTCGGCCTGATTATGGGTCAATTTTCGCAACGGCGTGGGAATGTGAACAGTAACCGGCATTTCATCCTCCATTTGGTTAATGTAGTTAATATTTGCTGCCCTGCCGCCCGCATTTTATCGGTTTTTAGGAAGCGGCTTTACTAAACTATTTCAACACCCGTTTCGGCGTAGCGGCTGCCGTCCCAAGCAAAACATTTGTAACCTTGAACTTTCCTCTGGCTGCCCGCCTCCTCGCCGCATACTGAGAGCACCATATAAATCGCGTCCGGGTCGTCCGGGTCGTCGCCCGCCTCTCGGCTGTTGAATATCCAAGTGCGCCTCTCGTCTTCGGTCGAGAAATAGGCCGCGCAATCAATGTGGGAATGATAGCAACCCGAGATCCAGCCACCGGCCTTTTCAGCCGCCTCCGCGATGCGTAACTGCTCGCCTGCGTCGATCAGATAGGCCGTGCTTGCATCGCGGGGATAGTGCTTGGGATCTTCTTCGTGCCGCTGTTGCTGTACATTAGTACAGGCATGGGCAGCGGACACCCCGCCCGGCACCTTATCGACCAACAGACCGCAACACTCGTGTGGATACTCGGCCAAGGCTTGGGCGCAAATCCGTTCAAAGTCCCTGTGGGCGATGCGCAGCATTCAGCCAGCCTTTCGCTTACTGATGCCATCGAGGGCTAGCCGCCACATAGGCGTACTCATGTACTTGTCGCCGCCATCGCAAAATATCGTCACCACCACCCCCGTATCTAGCTGGCGAGCAACTTCCAGCGCGGCCCAATAGGCTCCGCCCGCAGACTGGCCGATGAGAACTCCCTGCTCGACCGGCAGACGCAGTGCAGTATCGTAAGCATCATCGGTATCTATGGGTATTTTGTAGTCGAGGAGGGTCTCGTCGTAGATGCCCGGGACAATTGAACTCTCCATGTGCTTAAGCCCCTCAATGCCGTGAAACGGCTCGGCCGGCTCAGCGGCAATGATCTGGATAGCCGGATTGAACTCCCTAAGACCTCGGCCGGTACCCATCAGCGTACCACTAGTCCCGATGGTGGCGACAAAATGAGTGACGCAGCCTTGGGTCTGCTCCCAGATTTCGGGTGCAGTGGTGTCGCGATGGGCGTGCCAATTCGCGGGATTGTTGTATTGGTCGGGCTTGAAGTAGCGATCGGGATCGGCTTCGTATATCTGCCGCGCTTCCCGTATGGCCCCGTCGGACAACTCCCCCGGGTCGGTGTACACCACTTCGGCACCATAGGCGGCGAGGATGGCCTTGCGCTCGCGACTGACATTGGCCGGCATAGCCAATTTTACCCGATAGCCCTTGGCCGCACCGATCATCGCGTAGGCAATGCCGGTATTTCCAGAAGTGGAATCCAAAATGACCTTGCCCGGCCTTAGTGATCCATCCTGCTCGCCGTCCTCAATCATCCTTCGCGCCGGCCGGTCTTTGACCGACCCCCCGGGGTTGAAGAACTCCAGCTTAGCATAGACTTCCACCCTCGGCGGAATCGCCGGATCTCTCAGCCGCAAAAGCGGCGTATCGCCAATCTGTTCGACGACCGATAGGCCAGCCACAAAAATCTCCCCTTCTCGATTAAAAGAACCAAAAACCACCATGTCAACCAACCCCGCCCTTTCTTGACACCCTCCAAGCTACCTTCTACCTTATCTTTTTCCCACCTGCGATCCAAATCTTACTATTTAGGTTAGGTGTAACTTATGGAAGAACCTAGCGAAGGCTTGGGGGACTGGGAGCGCACGCACGATTGCGGCACTCTCACAGATAAAGACATCGGTCAGCACGTCCTGCTGATGGGCTGGGTCTGGCGCCGCCGCGACCACGGCGGCGTTATTTTTATAGACCTCCGCGACCGCTACGGCATTACCCAAATCGTCTTCAACCCACAGCGCGACCCCATCGCCTATCAGCAGGCCAATCACCTGCGCAACGAGTACGTCATCGCCGTACAAGGCGAAGTCGAGGCCCGTCCTGAAGGCATGGTCAACCCCCAGTTGCCCACCGGGACCATTGAGGTCAACTGCGATCAGCTACGCGTCCTCAACCGCTGTCTAACCCCGCCTTTTCTCATCGAAGACCAAACCGATGCCGGCGAGGAAATCCGGCTCAAGTATCGCTACTTGGACCTTCGGCGGCCCCGTATCCAAGGCAATTTGCTACTCAGGCACCGGGGTTCCCAGATCGTGCGTCGCCTACTCGACGAGCACGGCTTTATCGAAGTTGAAACGCCGTTTCTGACCAAGAGCACTCCCGAAGGAGCCCGAGACTACCTCGTCCCCAGTCGAGTCCATCCCGGGCAGTTTTTCGCCCTGCCCCAATCGCCTCAAACCTACAAGCAGCTCTTGATGATCGCGGGCTACGACCGCTACTTCCAAATCGTTAAATGCTTCCGCGACGAAGATTTGCGCGCCGACCGCCAGCCCGAATTCACCCAAATCGACATCGAGATGGCCTTCGTGCGCGAGGATCATGTCATGTCCATTGCCGAGGGTCTGACCCGCGCCCTCTTCGGTCAGCTACGCCAAATCGAGTTACCCAATCCCTTTCCGCGACTCACCTATCGCGAAGCCATGGAGCGCTTCGGCTCTGACAAACCCGACCTGCGCTTCGGCTTAGAACTCAAAGATGTAGCGGCAGCAGCGCGCATTTCCCAATTCCAAGTCTTCCATTCCGTACTTGACAGTGGTGGTCAAGTCAAAGGTATAAATGTCAAGGGCTGCAGTGGGTTCTCACGCGGACAAATTGACGATTTAATTGCCTTCGCTCAAGGGCTGGGCGCCAAGGGACTTAGCTGGATCAAACACACCGACGCTGGCCTCGAATCCTCCATCGTCAAATTCTTCCCTCAAGCGGCTCAAGCCCTGTTGATCGAGGCCCTTGAATCCGTCCCTGGTGATCTCCTGCTCTTTGTCGCCGACCAGCCCAAGCTGGTTGCCCAGGTACTCGGAGCGCTGCGCTTGGAGCTCGCCCAGCGCCTCTCGCTAGTGTCCGATGATTCTTGGCAGCCCCTCTGGGTCAGCCAATTCCCACTTCTAGAGCGCGACGAGGAAGCCGGCCGCTTTACAGCCGTGCACCATCCCTTCACGGCCCCCCTAGAAGAGGACCTCGCCCTACTGGATAGCACCCCCGCCGACGTCAGGGCACGCGCCTATGACTTGGTCCTCAATGGCAATGAGATTGCCGGGGGCAGTATGCGAATTTTTCAGCGATCAGTACAAGCCCGCCTTTTTCAACTCTTAGAAATTAGCGCTGAAGAAGCCACGGCCAAATTCGGTTTCCTCCTCGAAGCCCTCGATTACGGTGCCCCACCACACGGTGGAATCGCCTTTGGCTTTGACCGGCTGATCGCCCTGCTCACCAATGAAGATTCAATCCGCGAAGTCATCGCCTTCCCCAAGACCAATAAGGCCGTGGGCTTGATGGAAAACGCCCCTTCTTACGTCGATTTGGGCCAGTTGCGCGAATTGGGCATTCGGTCTGTCTGAAAACGTACAGGCGGGGTAGATTTTCGCTTGTTCTGCTTGACATCCACTATAGGTCGCCTATATTTGTGCCCATATCCCGTATATTAATGTAAGATCACTGTTTGATCCTTAAGCCTAGGTGGGGGAACTACTTAATGAGCTGTCTTTCCACTTTGAATTTGAGATACTTAGGCGTCGCCTTGTCGGTAGTGGCTTTGTCTCTCGTCGCTAGCTGTTCGCGTGCTCCGTCGCAGGAAGACATGGAATATCTAGAACAACAACGCCAAGCCACTCTGGCCGCCGAAGTAAAAGTAACCGAGTTACAGGCCGAAAAAGCACAGCTCGAGCGTGAACTCGCCGAGCGGCAAGCCACTAAAAAAGCACTAGAAGACAAACTAGCCGCTACCAAAAACAACCTCGCCAACTAAGCTAAATGAGAAAGGGTTCGACCATGAAGAAGTTGTCTGTTGGTGGGTTGGCTTTAGCACTGCTAGTCCTAGCGAGCGAAAACACCGCTGCTCAAGAGCAGAAGATGACCTGTGAAGAATACATGGCTCTGGGGAATGAGCTCGTCAACCGCGAGGTCGCGGCTAACACCCAGATCGAAGAGTTAAACGCCCAGCTTGAAGGGCTTAACATGCAGATTGCCCAGCTCGATCAGGCCAACCTCGACCTCAATGCCCAGATCCTCGAAGCAGTGGGCCACTCCGAATCCGAAGTCATGGCCTTTGGGCGTGAACTCGACGCTATTATCGCCCAGCTCGAAGGTCTGATAGCACTAGCTCCAGAAGTGCTCATTATGCGGCGCGGTGAAGTCACGGCTATCGACTCCCGAGTCGCCGAGCTCAAGCAGAGCAACATAGCCGCCCTGCCCGAGATGATGGACAAGCTAGCTACCATCGACCAGATGCTCGCCGATCTCAAAGCGCGCATAGCCCAACCCGTGGTCATTGACTACCCGGTCGTGCGGGGCGACAACTTGTGGAATATCTCCAAAAAAGAACAAGTATACGACGATCCCTACATGTGGCCCCGCATCTACCGGAAGAATAAGGATCAAATCAAAGATCCGGATTTAATCTACCCCAACCAAGTCTTAGCCGTGCCGTTCGGGGTAGCCGAAAATCAGTACTTGGTCACCCGAGGAGACTTCCTCTTCAAAATTGCCGCCGAACTTTACAACAATGCCGGCAAATGGCATAAAATCTACGAGGCTAACAAGCAGCAAATCGTCGCGCCAGACTTGATTTTTCCTGCTCAAGTCCTCGAAATTCCCCAGTAATTAACAACTACTTGATTTAAATAAATCTCAAGACTTAAAGGGGTTTGGTCCTTCCCGGGCTTAAGGGAAGGATTTCAAACCCCTTTTTGTATTTTTGTCCAGCTACTAGGTCTATGAAGGACATTTCCATCGCCGGCATCGATCGCCGCTCCCTCTTCGGGCGCAACGATCAACACTTGGCTCATCTCGAAAAGAGATACGGCATTCGCCTAGTCGCCCGCGGCGACAAGCTAACGCTTAAGGGGTCCGAAGCCTCGGTGCGCGAGGCCGATGGCTTCCTCAGTCACCTCATAAAACGCATGCGCCACGGCCCGCCCCTCGAAGCAGCCGAGCTAGAGAACTTGATTCATTGTAGTCCGACCCCACCCAAGGGAGACCATAGCACCTTCCCAAACCCCGTAGCCCATACCTATAAAACGGCTATCTACGCCCGCACCGAAGGCCAAGCGAAATATCTTGCAGCCATCGACAACAACGACGTGGTCTTCGGCGTCGGCCCGGCTGGCACCGGCAAAACGTACCTAGCGGTGGCTATGGCCGTTGCCGCGCTGCGGCAAAAGCAAATCTCTCGCATCCTGCTCGCCCGGCCCGCCGTCGAAGCCGGAGAGAAGCTCGGTTTTTTGCCTGGCTCTTTTGAGGACAAGGTTGACCCCTACTTACGCCCGCTCTACGACGCACTACAAGATCTCATGGAACCCGAGCGACTGCGGCGGATGCAGGACATGAAAATTGTCGAAGTCGTGCCGCTAGCCTACATGCGCGGCCGTACCCTCAACGATTCGTTTATTATTCTCGACGAAGCCCAAAATACTACGCCACAGCAGATGAAGATGTTTCTCACCCGGCTAGGCAGCCACTCAAAGGCCGTAGTTACCGGCGACGTTACTCAGACCGACCTCAGCGACGACCAACCCTCGGGCTTGGTCGTCGCGCCCAAAATTCTGACTGGGATCGCTGGCTTGGCGTTTGTTCGGCTCAACGAACAGGATGTGGTACGCAACCCACTCGTGCAGAAGATCATCAAAGCCTACGATAGCTATGAGGAAGCCCACGCCTCGACCGATTCATGAACGCGCTTAAATCCAAGTGGTTTGGCTCCACACGCCGCAGTAATCAGCCCAAACCTTGGCACCCGCATAGCTTATGGGTGTTTCATATTGCTTTGGCGGGCCTAGTCATCGGCCTGCTCACCTACCTATCGCCCTACCAGCGTCCCTACAATGTCGCTCAGCTACGCGTCGGCAGCATCGCCCAAGAGCGCATTGAGGCCCCTTTTCTCTTTCGCGTGCCCAAAAGCGATGCCGAATTGGAGCGCGAACGCCAAGCAGAGACCGCCGAGATCCCCACCATCTTGCACCGCGATCCCCTAATTCAAGAGCGGCAGCTAGCTCGGCTAGACTCAGTCTTTGCAGTGATGATCCCAAGGATCCGGGTCCAGATGGCCGACTCGCTCAAGCAACGCGAACTCCAACGCGAACTCCCTCAAGTCATCGGTTCGCTCTCGCTCGATGCCCTTTCGACCCTCATCAACGTCCTCTCCACGGCCAGCGAACCTTATGTACACGACTTCCAAGCCATCTGTCGGCAGATTCTGGCCAATTACTATACCGCGGGCATTATTGCCTCCAAACAACCGATTCTCCTAAGTCCCTCGGCCCAAGTCCGCCTCGGAGACCGGGAACAGCACATAGAAACCCTCTATAGCGAAGAAAAGCTCAAACAAGGTGAATTGATCTCGCGCATCCAAACGTATCACACCATCGCCGACCGCGACGCCATCCAAGCCGTACACGAGCTCCTAAGCCTCTTTGTGGCCCCCAATCTGACCATTGACGAGCCGGAAACCGCCCGCCTCAGGGACGCGGCACGGCGCGGCGTGGCCAGTATCAAGCGGATCTATGCCCAAGACGACCTCATCGTCGACAAGCACGCCACCGTCACCGAAGAGCATGTCGACGCACTCGACGCACTGGCCGATCGCATCGCCCAAGAGCAATCTCAACATCCGATCAAGCTCCTGATCCAAATAGCTGCGGCCGCGACGATCTCCGGACTCCTGATCTTCGTCTTCAGCTACTTCCTCGCCACGCACGAACGCGCTGTTTTTGACCAGCCTGGCCATCTCGTCCTCTTAGCCATCTTGACCGTTGCCATAGCCACCGCGGCCTCCTATATCAAAACGCACGACCTCTCCCCCTACTGGGTACCGATCCCCCTCGCCGCCATGCTAGCGACGATCCTGCTAACGCCACAAATTGGCTTGGTGCTCTCGTTTGTGTTAGCACTCTTTGTCGGCAACCTCTTTGCCGACTTCTACGTAGCCATAATCTGTGCCCTAACGGCGGCCATAGCCGTCTATGCGGTGCGGCACGTGCGCCACCGCAATCAGTTCTACCGCCCCATGATCTTCCTACCGATCTCTTATGCGCTGCTCATCTCGGCGGCGGACCTGTTGCGCTTCTTCCCGGTCGAACAGATATACGCTCACATCCTGCCCGGCATCGTCATCGGCGCGGCCGCCCCCATCCTCACCATCGGCCTGCTGCCGATCTTTGAAAGCATCTTTCACATCACCACGGATATCACCCTGCTGGAGCTGTCGGATCCCAACCGGACCTTGCTCCGCCAATTGGCCATCCGGGCACCGGGGACCTATACTCACAGCCTGATTATGGCCAACCTCTCCGAGAGCGCCGCCGAAGCCATCGCCGCCAACCCGCTTTTGGCTCGCGTCGGCTGCTATTACCACGATATCGGCAAGGTGAGCAAGCCTGAGTACTTCAGCGAAAATCAGGGGTTGCAAGGCGGGCGCAACCCCCACGATAATCTGATGCCCTACCTGAGCATGCTCATCATCGCCTCGCACATCCGCGAGGGGCTCGAATTGGCCGAGGAACACGGCCTTCCCCAATCCATCTGCGACCTAATCTCTCAGCACCACGGTACCACCGTCATCGAGTACTTTTACGAGCGCGCCGTGGAATTGGGCGACCGGAGCGTGCGTGAGGAAGATTTCAGGTACAACGGCCCCAAGCCCCAGACCAAAGAGGCAGGTATCCTGATGTTGGCCGACTCGGTCGAAGCGGCAGCCCGCACCCTCGCCGAGCGCACGCCTAGCCGGATGCGCCAGTTAGTACACAAAATTATCCAGCAGAAATTCACCGCTGGCGAACTCGACGAGTGCGCTCTGACCCTGCGGGATTTGCTCAAAATAGAGGATAGCTTCATTCGCGTGCTGATGGGCGTCCTACACAGCCGGATGGAATACCCTTGGCAGAAGGCCAATCGCAAATGGCAGACCGTCTAGATAGGCCCCTCCACATAGTCCAAGACGAGGGCCTCGCCCCCCTGCATGCAGACGTAATCGCAGCCCTGCACCAGGTCGCCGCGCAGGTCGCCTACGCCCACGCACTACCGGACGCAGGCCAGCTAGTCCTCGTCGACGACGACTATATGAGCGATCTCAATACCACCTACCGCAGCAAGGAGGGCACTACGGATGTCTTATCTTTCGATTTGGGTACCATACCTAGTCAGGACAGCAGCGGCGAAGTGTACATTTCTCTGCCCCAAGCGCAGCGGCAAGCTGCTGCGCTCAGCGTCCCTCCTTTAGAGGAACTAGCTCGCCTGCTGGTACACGGCCTACTCCATCTAGCGGGCTGGACACACGACACGCCCGAGCAACTAGCCGCTATGGAACGCGAAACAGATCGCTTTCTTACCACAGCTTCCCTCTCCCCCTAAGCGGCTTTGGCCGGCCGCGTTACCCGAAAGGAGCCTTTTTGGAACCCCCGCAAGTCGACTTATCCTCCGTCGCATGCGCCGTGCTGGTCGGCTCGATCAGCCTCGTCTGGCTCTTCTTAGTAGCTAGCTATGAGACTACCTTCACCATTCTCTCCAAATCCGTGCTGGAGAAGATGGCCGAAAGCGGCGTATCACATGGGCGCGCCATGCTCCGCATCTACGAGCCGCGCTTGCGCCTGCGCCTGATGACCCGCCTCGGCGAGGCCATCGGTGTCACCGTCCTCGCCCTCGCCCTGTTTTTTCTCGCAGAAGCCCTCCTATTGCCGTATCTCCGCACGTACTATTTCACGGCGGCAGTGGCCTTATTGGGTGCGCTAGGGCTTTTCATGATCGTGGCAACGCCCCGCCGCATTCGCTTTGACGAAGAGGGCGACGAAGCGCACATACCCGTCGTCGCCTTGGCCTATGTGCCGGTACACGCGCTGCTCCTCCCCTTGACCAACCTCCTCGAACTCCTCGGCAGCTTTGATTACAGCGACGAGGACTTTCGCGCTGAAAAGGAAGAGGAACTGCGTAGCATCGTCGAGTCAGAAGGCGAATCCGGCGTGCTAGAGGAAAGCGAGCGCGAGATGATTGAGAGCGTCTTTGGCTTCCACGACCGCATCGTCCGCGAAGTCATGGTCCCCCGCGTCGACATGATCGCTATCGACCAATCGGCTTCCCTGCAAGACTTGCTCGATCTCATTAGGGACAAGGGACACTCGCGCCTACCCATCTACCGGGAAAGCCTCGACCACATCCAAGGGCTAGTGTACGCCAAGGATTTGCTGCAGATCTTGGTGGCCCGGCCCGAAGTTAATTTGGCGACGCCCATAGACCAACTACTGACCAGTCAGCAAGAGGGCGATCTGCGTTTTACCCACGAGCCTTATTACATTCCCGAGACCAAGAAAATCGACGTCCTGCTCAACGACTTGAGAGCCAACAGAATTCGCCTCGCCATCGTCCTCGACGAATACGGCGGCACGGCTGGCTTGGTCACCACCGAGGACCTCGTCGAGGAAATCGTCGGGGAGATCCAAGACGAGTACGACGAGGAAGAGGAATTGCACCACTGGCAGGTCCCCGGCGAGGTACTCATCGCCAATGCCCGTATCGACATAGACGATCTCAACGAGTTGCTTTCCATCGATCTGCCGAGGTCGGGCTTTGAAACCCTCGGGGGATTTATCTACGACCACTTGGGGAGCATCCCCGCGGAGGGTCTAGTCTTCAAGGTTGATCATCTAGAGCTCGACATCCTCAAAGTCGAGGGCCAGCGCATCGCCCAAGTTAAACTCCGGCGCTTGACCTCCGCCGGCAATTGAGAGGGTTGCGTCTGCCTGCCCCATCCTTTAGATTAATTACCTATAGCTTGTAGCTTGTTGCGGGGTGGAGCAGTCTGGTAGCTCGTTGGGCTCATAACCCAAAGGTCCTAGGTTCAAATCCTAGCCCCGCTACCACCTTTTCAGGGAGTCGTTCGCGGCTCCCTGATTTTTATTTTATGCCTATCTACAATAAGGTTCCCGACAATCCCACCACCGCCCCGGTCGAGCGCATCCGCCTCGACGAGCGCTTCGTATCCTTGCTCGTCGCTGAAGATGCCCAAGCTCGTCTCGAAGCCCAAGAACTGCGCCAGCTCGTCCACCGCGCTCTCCAAGGCCTCTCCGACGACGAGATGCGCGTTATTCAACTCCGCTATCAGTACAAGAAATCGCCCGGCCAAGTCGCGGCGCGTTTGGGCCTTTCTCGCAACGCGATGGCTGCGCTTGAGCAGAGTGGCTTAAAAAAATTGCGCCAAGGGCTCGAGGATTGGCACCGAGGCGTCTGAATTGCAGCAGCGGCTCTTTCCCCTGCTGGCCCCGGCCCTACTCTCGGGCCTGCTCTTCGTAGTTAGCATCCCCAAATCTGATCAGTATTACCTCGCTTGGATTTGCCTACTGCCGCTCTTTTTGGCTCGGCACTGGCTGCCAGCCCAAAGCCACTTCGCCCTCGGGCTGGTCGCCGGCCTCGCTTGGGCTACCGGACGCACCTACTGGATCACCGAAACCCTACAATTGTACGGCGCCCTCTCCTTGACGACCGCCGTGGCGACTAATGGACTGCTCATTATATACATGGCCTTGTATCTGGCCTGTTTTGTCGTGGTGTGTCGCCGCCTAAACTTTTCCTCCCCGCTCTTTGCTTGGTCGGCAGCCGGCGTCTGGGTCCTTTTAGAGTGGGTACAAAACTGGATGTTGAGCGGCTTCCCCTGGCAGCTACTGGGCTATTCGCAGTACCTCAACCTACCCCTCCTGCAGTGGGCTGCCATAACCGGCGTCTATGGCCTGAGTTTCCTGATCGTCCTATTCAACGCCGCGTTGGCCCAAGCCCTCTCGCACCGTGCTTTCATCTCCTATCTGAGCCTGCCTCTTTTCTTGCTGGTCGCCGTTCATCTATGGGGCTTCTATCGGCTGCACGACATGCCGGATTCGCCACCCTCCACCCTCAAGGTCGGCATCGTTCAAGGCAATATCCCCCAAGACCGCAAGTGGAAGGAAAACCGGCTGGCCTGGACGGCTCGGCACTACGCCGCACTCACCCGGGACTTGGCGGCCGCGGAAAAACCAGCGCTGATCATCTACCCAGAGACGGCCCTGCCGCTCTATTTCGGCGACCCCTTGTACGCGACCTATGTCGATTCGATAATGGCCCTAGCCCCAGAGCTAGATACGACCATGTTGGTGGGCAGCCTCAAGGGCGATTCGCAAAACCGCACTGCTCCGGTCTATAACCGGGCCTTCCTCCTCAATGCTCAAGGGGAAGTAGTGGATTACGCCGACAAGGTGCACTTGGTGCCTTTTGGCGAGTTTCTGCCCTTTCCAGGCATCTTTCAGTATTTGGGGGGGCTTACAGCAGAAAGCGGTATCTTCGCCCACGGAGCAAGGCACAAAGCGCTGCGGCTTCCGCGCAGCGATACCTCATTCGGGGTTTTTATTTGCTACGAGTCCATCTTTCCGGAAATCACCCGCGCGCTGATGGCCCAAGACCCGGACTTTCTGGTCAACACCACCAACGACGCTTGGTTTGGCACCACCGCGGCCCCGCACCAGCACTTTGCACAGGCCGTCCTGCGGGCCGTAGAAAGCGGGCGCGCCGTAGTCCGCGCCGCCAATACCGGCATTTCCGGCTTAATCGAACCGAGTGGGCGCATTGCCTATCGCACGCCGCTTTTTGCCACTGAGACCTTTGCAATAGATGTGCCCCTGCACCAAGGACAGACGATCTACACTCGCTACGGGGACTGGCCGCTCCTGCTCTGTGCCCTCGCGCTAACGCTGGTCGCCGTCCGCAAAAATTGGAATTAGGAATTGAGCCTGAACACTACCGGGCAATGCGTCGGGTCGTCGATAAAGGCCGTCAGCCCCTCCCGCTTACCGTCCACTGGGCGGGACCGCTCAGTGCGCCTGTGAACGGCCAAGCTCCGCCGCGGGCCCGCAGAATAATTGGGGCCACTACCGTGTAGCGTCAAGCAGTGGTGAAAGCTCACGCCTCCTTGGGGCAGGGTCTCCGCCACTTCTACCCACTCGTCGCTAGTCAACGCGGCCAGTTCTCGCTTCTGCTCGGCTAGCTCTTGGCCGAAGAAGTCGCTGCCCGGCAGCAATCCCCACTGATGCGAGCCGCGCACAAAGCGCATCGGCCCGGTCGTCGGGCCGACCTCGCTCAAGGCGATCCAAGCCGTAAACAGCTCGCTGCCCTCTTCCCAAGCCCCCCAGTAGTTGCGGTCCTGATGCCATCCCACGTGGGTTCCGCTAGATTCTGCGCCAGCGACCGGAGGCTTGTACAACAACTGTACCCACCAAACTTGGACCCACTCGGCCGCACAGACTTCAGCAGCCAACGCCCCGAGGGCCGGATGTTTGATCAGGTCCATAATAGCCCGATTGGCGATCTGGGGCTTTTCAATTTTGCACAACCGCTGCGGGTCGTCGCCTGGCTGCCAAGCCGAGGGCCGGGGCGACACTCCGGTATCGTACTCGCCCCGCCGCACCGCATCCATGCCCTCTACAGCCCGCTCGACGGCCTCTAAAGGCCATACGGCTGCGTCGTGGATGTAAAACCCATCCCGCACATACGCCGTGTTGGGACTTTCGCTCGTCATCACCGTCCCTCCTAAGCCGGACAATCGGGAATATCAACCCACCGCCGCTCGGCCGCGGCCTGGAGGATGGAGTCGGCAACGGCTTGCGCCCGCATCCCGTGATAAAACGAGGGCACGCAATCGCGCCCCTCGCGGATAGCACTGACGAATTCCCAAGCTTGGTCGTAGCGGAAGGTCTGTACGGGATCGCCGACGGACGGGTCGCGCGGCGCATTAGGGCGCTTGAGGAACTCGGCGGGCACGGGCCGGCTCTGATAGGGCTCGCCGCGGGGCGAGAAGAGCACTTCGTGCGGCTCGTGCAGACGATAGACGACCGAGGCCTCCTCCCCGTTGAGTTCGGCCAAGTCGTGGTCGCCCTTCGGGCCGTAGCCCTTGCTCAACTTACCCATCTCAAAGACGCCTGTGGTGCCGCTTGCAAACTCGGCAATCCACGCGATCCAATCTTCCACGTCCTGCGGTGGGCACGGCTGGCCCTCGCCGGTCCGATCTCGCGGCACCAACTGCTTGGCCGCGCTGCACACAGCCTCTATCGGCCCCAGCAGATCCTCGGCAAAATCAAGGCGGTGAATGCCCATATCGCCCAACTCGCCCGAACCTGCTTGGCTTTTGTATTGCCGCCAGCCAATGGCGCGCTCTCCCCAGTCTTGCAGGCGCTGGAAACGGGCGTGGCGAATCGGCCCCAAGGCCCCGGTCTGCACCAAGTGGCGGATGTAGTTCATCGCCGGTACAAAGCGATAGGTAAACGCCGTCATGTGGCGATGCCCCGACGCCTTGCCCCGGGCGTAGATTTCCCGAGTTTGGGCAAAGTCCATGCCCAAGGGCTTCTCGCACAGCACGTGGCAGCCGGCGTCTAAGACTTGGACGATCAGTTCGTAGTGATAGACGTTGGGCACGGCGATGCAGACCGCATCCGGGGCCACCGCGTCTAAGAGCGCGTCCAGCCGCTCAAAAGCGGCCGCAATGCCCCATTCCGCTTGCCGCTTTTGCCGCAGCGTCTCGTTTGGCTCGCAGATCCCAGCGATCTCGACCCCGGGAATCAGCCTCAGCCCTGGATAGTGTACCCCCGCACAGACGCCGCCTGTGCCCACCAGCCCTACGCGCAGTGCATGTTGATTCATACGACCTCTTTCATTTGCATTTGCATTTGTCGCTCCGACTCGGCCAGCTTATCGACGAGCGCGTGCAACCTCGGCAGGTCCTCAGCGGCCACATCCTCGGCAAAAGGCACCACCGGCCCTCCGGCCAGCCCGACCCGCTCCATAGCCGCGTGCAGTGCCGAGGTGCTGTAGCGCGCTGCACACTCGCCGCGCAGATCCTCAAAAGGCACCATCTGCTGCCGAATGGCCTCAGCCCCAACGCGATCTCCGGCCGCAAAGCGCTCTAGGAGCGCACGGCTCATGCCGGGGACGAAGTTGGCCATCCCCGAGCTAAACCCGACGGCCCCAGCCGCCATATAGTCGATGCAGGGATCTTCGGCCATGCCGCAGACCATAGCCGCCTCGTCTCCAGCCTCGGCCTCGATGCGCCGGAAAGTCTCCAAATCGTCAACCGAGTACTTAAGCCCCACCACCTCGTCCAGCCGACAGAGCGCGACCACCTGTTCCACCGGCATGATGTCGAGGCGGCGCTGGTACAATATGGTGGGCAATTGGGTCTTTTCGGCAATACTGCGCAATCCGGCCGCCGTCCCATTGGCCGATGCGGGGCCGACGATCGGCATAATCATCACCCCGGCGACGCCCAACGAGCGCGCGATCTGCCCCATTTCCAAGGCGCGGCCATACCCCGGCCCAATCCCCGGCACCACCAACGCCGCCTCGGCCGCAGCATCCATAAACGTCCCGACGATGGCCTCGTACTCGGCCAAGGTCACATCGTATGCCAAGCCCGTGCCGCAGGCGGGCATGATGAAATCCACGCCGCGCTCGCACAGATAGCGCGCGTTGCGGCCAATGCCCTCCAAATCGATGTTCCGCTCTGCATCGCGGGGCGCGATCGCTACGACCAACACATTGTGGCAATGTTCTTTTTCTAATGCTCTCATGGCGTACTCCTAATCCCTAAGCCCAGACGGTTTTAGCCGAGGTTTGGGCGTATTTGTTGTATTGCTCCATGTAATCCTCGCGCGGCGGACTGAAGATGTCGAGGATTTTAGCCGGCCCTTCTTCGACGATCCCCCAATGGACCACGTTCGGCGGAATCAAGAAGGCATCGCCCGGGCCGGTGACGCGCTCCTCTGCCCCAATGCGAAAGCGGAAGCGCCCGGCCAGCACCAAGCCGGCCTGCTCGTGCGGGTGGCTGTGTTCGGGCACTTCGCAGCCTTCTTCCATATCCAAAAACGAAAGCATCAGCCGCTCGCCGGCCACCAAGCCGCTGTTGATTTGGGGGAAAAGTTCCACGGCCGCAAGTTCTGCGGGGTTGATAAAGGGCATAGTCTCCTCCTATTCCAAACTAATCGTTTGGTCCTTGGGCAACTGCGGTCGCAATGGCCATTGGCTGGCTTTCCAGATAGAGCGTGTCATAGCTAAGATCTAGCTCGCCGGGCCATTCCACTGAACCAGCCACCACGCGGGCGGCACGAAAGACGGCGCGATTTCGCAGACGAACAAAGACGCCCTTCTGGAGGTAGGGTTTCATATTGAATAGCCGCTGCTCGCCGTTCTCAAATATCACCTCCAGTTGGTAATCTTCTAGAGGACGCACCTGTTTGACATGGGGATTCACATTCAACTCTCCTACTTTAATGGCTCGATCTTGAACACTTCTTCGCCATTCACAGCCAGTTGCCAATTGGCTATTAGTTCTTCTCGATGTATTTCAATCCACGCTTGCACCAATCGAGCTTTCCCAGAGGGCAGACTGCCAGCTAACATCTCCCCATCGCCAATACTGAACACCGCCTGCTCGCCGGCGTATTCGGCATGCACGTGGGGCCTGTGGTGTTGTTTATCGTCATAAAAATACATGCGAATCACTATACCGTAGAACATGGACAGAATAGGCATAGATCTCTCTCCTGAAATCATAAGCCACCGAGTACTCAGCCCAATACATCTAGGCGTGTCTTTGGTTTTTGGGCAACCGCGGTCGCAACGGCCATCGGCTGGCTTTCCAGCGTTGGTCTATTCGACAAAGCTCCGCAACCAAGCATCGCCGCGATAACGCGGCCACAGTGTAACAAAGCGGCCGACCATTAGGCCGCTATAGGCCATCCAAGCACCGGCCAACTCCCAATCCAACCAGTATATAAAAACCAACGCCGAAGGCACAAACACCCCAAAAGTGGCCAGCGCCATAGCCTTGAACAGATACCCCATATCGCTAGCGCCAATAAAAATTCCGTCAAAGACAAAGACCACGGCGTTCAACGGTTGGAGCAGAGCGATGAGTACATAGAGCGCGCCGACCTGTTCTACGACTTCCCGATGCGGGGTAAACAGCGCGGCAATAGGCTCCAAGGCCGCAAAGTAAGCCAAACCAAACCCCGCTCCCAAACCCAAGCCCCAGCAGATGATCCGCCGAGCGAGCTGCCGGGCCTCGGCAAAAAGGTGTCCCCCTAAGCAGCGGCCGACCAGCGTCTCGGCGGCGTGGGCAAAGCCGTCAACGGCGAAGCTGGTCAGCCCCCAAACCTGCAAGATCACGGCGTTGGCCGCCAGCGGTGCTTCGCCCATCCGCGAGACCATGCCGAGCGTAAAAAAACCGGCAAATTGCAGACATAGGGTGCGGCCGAAAAGGAAGGCATTGGTCTGCATTAAGCGCTTCATCGCGCGCAGGTCCCAAAGCCTTGTAGGCCACTCCCGCAGATAGGAGCGGTAGCCGCGTAGCAACAAAAAACCCCCGGTGGCCAGCGCCGCCGCATTGCCCAGTACGGAAGCCCAAGCCGCCCCTTCGACGCCCAGCTTAGGAGCGCCCAACTTGCCATAGATAAGCACGTAGTCTGCACCGATGTTGACCAGATTGGCGACGGTCGTAACCCAGAGCGGTGCTATGACATTGGCGGTCCCGAGGAAAAAGCCGTTGAGCGTCATAACGCTCAGCGCCAGGGGCGCTTCCCACACCCGGATGGCGAAGTAGCGTATGCCCCAGTACTGGACTTGGGGAGATCCGCCGGCCAACTCGAACCCAATCCGGCCGATCCAACCGCCGGCTACCGCGATCCCCATGCCGAATAAGACGGCCACGATCAACGAGCGGTAGAGCACCCCCGCGCTCTGGCGTCGATCCCCGGCCCCGCTGTACTGGGCCACCAGCGCCGTGGTCCCCATGCGCAGAAAGGCCAAGCACCAAAATATGCCATTGAAGATCAAACTCGCCGTAGAGACCGCGCCCATAAAGGCCACTTCCGGCAAATGGCCGATCAGCGCAGTGTCGGCGATGCCGATCAGCGGCGTAGATAGGGCAGTGAGAATACTGGGAACGGCGAGTCGGAGTATCTGACGGTCGAGAGATTTCAATCCTCCGCCTCAGGTCGCCAGCCAAACCGGTTCAGGTCGATGCGTTGCGCTGTAAAGACAACGCCCTCGCTGGCCAAAAGCTCGTATTGCAACAGATGAAATTTGCTGCCGCTGCGCGGCGAGACCTTGCCTTGGGCATTGATGATGCGGTGCCAAGGCAGGTCCCATTCCTCGGGCATCCCCGCTAAAGCAAAACCTACTTGCCGCGCCCGCCCCGGATAGCCGGCCAGGGTCGCGATCTGCCCGTAGGTGGCGACCTTGCCGTAGGGCACGCAGGCGATGGTCTCGTAGAACGCCTGGCGCATGGGGCTTTTAGCAGTTGGGAGCCGCGGCCTCATCACGCCCTTCCAAAAAGTCCAGGGCCTTGGTATAGCTGCGCTTCTCCAAGTAGTGGCGCAACATCGGCGGGGCTTCGTTACCCAGCCCCTGTCCGAGTTCGTCGAGCTGCCGCAGATGCGTGGCAATCGACTCGCCCTCGCGATTGTCGATAGCCGCCATCAGCGCTTGCAGGGTGGCGTGCAATTGGTCTAGTGACATAGCTCAGGCCGCCATGATGAGATAGGAAAGCCACTCGGCGTGCGGGTTGCGGATCGCGTAGCGCGTGCCCGGTGGCAGGTGGATCATATCCCCTTCCCGAATCTCCTGCTCGTCGCCCTCGACTTCCAAGACGCCGCTGTTTTCCAGCACGTAATAGACCTGCTCCAGCTCTTCGCTGCAGCGCTCGACCGTCTGTCCACGCGGCTGTACGGCCTCGCGGTCGATGCAGCGCAGCCCCTGCGTAAAGCCCACTCCCTCCTCGCCGACCGGGCCTAGCTGATGCCAGCGCACCGCGCCCGCACCGTCGCCCATCGCCGGCACATCGCGCCAGTTGCGGATGGCAAACTCTCCGCTGTTGGCCGCGATTCTTTGGCTGATCACGTGGTGTTCGAGCCAGTCCTCGCTGGCGTCGTTAAACATCTGGTGATGGACGCCCGACGGCAGGTACACCGCGTCGCCTTCCTGCACGGGAAAGCGCTCCTTGTCAAAGAGCACATAGCCGCTACCCGAGAGCACGTAGTACACTTGTTCGAGGTTTTCGTGCTTGTGGTAATCCGAATTCTTGCGGCCCTGTAGCGCGTGGCGGGCAAAGCCCTGCAGGCGCTCTAGGCAATGGCGCGGATCTGGGTCGTCATCGCCATCGCGGTCGCGCAACCCACCCCAATGCACAGCACTCAGGTGGGCTATGTTGGGTTGGACGTCGCGCCAATTGATGATGTACACCATGTCTCATTCCTCCTATGTTTACAAGGCGGCAATTTGGCGCATGCGCGCACCAAGATCAATGAGTTCTTCGCGGCTGCCGCCCACTTCGTGAATCAGCGTAGAATCGTATCCCACCGCCCGCAAGGCGGCCATGACCGCCGGCCAGTCTGTATCCCCTTCAAGCAGGTTGACGAAGCTGTGCTCGCTGCGGCGGAAATCCTTGAAATGGACCTTCTTGATGCGCGGCCCCAACTCGCGGATCCAGTGCTCTGGATAGCCATAGGCCATCATGTTAGCCGTGTCGAGGTAGATCCCCACCCACTCGCTGTCGATTTCATCGACGAAAAGCCGGGCTTCGCGCGGGCTGAGCAGGAACTTGTTCCAGACGTTTTCCAAGCCAATGGCCGCCCCCATTTCCTCGGCCAAGGGGGCCGTATCGCTCAGCGCGTCCCGCAACCCATCCCAAGCCTGCTGATAGGTACCCTCGACCGCTAGCTGGCCCGGGTGCAGCAGCACCCCATCAACCGACAGCGCACCGGCGATCTCAAGCGAGCGCCGCAAGCACTTGAGGCACCGCTCGCGCTCGCCGGCATCGCGGCTGAGCAGATTGCCGCGCTCCTGATACCAGACAATGACGCTGCCGATTTCAACTCCGGCCGCAACGCACTGCTGCCCAACCTGCGCGATCTCGTCGGCGCTCATGCTCGGATCCAGGTCCTTGCCCTCGGCAAAAACCAACTCCACAGCTTGGTAGCCAGCGTCCTCGCACAGCGTCAGGGTGTCCTCTAACGACATGCTCCCCAAAATGATCTGCGTGATCCCTACTTTCATAGCACACCTCTATTGAATATATCTAACGCGCTCAGTATGTTATGGGCCATCGCATTCGGCCCACCACAATTCGTTTTCCGCCGACCGCTTTGGTCGGCGGTTAGGACATTTTACCCCTTCAACTGAGGAGAACGAAATGGCAAAAAGAAAATCCGCCAAAAGCAAAAAGGGCAAAAAGGACTTTCAAATCGGCTTTGTCGGCGTGGGTCGTATGGGAGCCAACATGGCCCTTAACCTCAACGACAAGGGCTTCAACATTTCGGCCGTATTCGACGCCAACAGCCGCTCCGCCCGCAAACTAGCCAAAGAGCTCAGCTGCGCCGCTCCCAAAACCCTGGCCGAAGTTACGGCCCTCTCCGACGTGGTCATCACCGTGGTCACCGACGACGCGGCCGTGCGTTCGATCTTTTCCACTTCTGGCGACTCCCTGTTGGCCAATGCCAAAGGCACCACCTTTATCAACTGCGCCACCATCTCGCCCGCGGTCCACGTCGAGGTCGAAGAGCGCGCGGCAGCGGTTGGTGCTTCCTCCCTCGAAGGCTGCATGGCCTCGAGCATCACCCAAGCGCGCCAAGGCACGCTGTATTTGATGTGCGGCGGCAAGCGCAGCGTCTTCAACCGCGTCCGGCCCATCCTCGACGCCCTGAGCGTCGATTTGCGCTATATCGGCCCGGCCGGCCAAGCGGCCCAAGTCAAGGCCCTCGTCAACATGGTCATGAACATCAACACCGCTGGGCTGGCCGAAGGGTTGGGCCTAGGCCAAGCCCTCGGGCTGGACCTGAAGACGCTGATGAAGGTCTTCTCCCAAACTGGAGCCAACTCGCGCGTCCTAGAGACCGACGGCGAGGACATGACCATCCGCGACCACGAGTGCTATTTTTCCGCGGACCACGCGGCCAAGGACTCCGGCATCGCCCTCGCACTGGCCCGCCAAAATAAGCTTAGCCTACCGCTGGCCCAAGCGACCAAGCGCCAGTACGACAAAATGAAAAAACTGGGCCTCGGTGACCTCGACAAGTCGGGTATTGCCGAGCTGACCTTTCCCGGCCGCAAAGGCTCCAAGTAGGAACCATTTTCCGAGGGGCAGGTCGCCGCAGACCTGCCCCTTTCCTCGCTAAATCCGCCCGTGCCGGATGTCCACCATCCGCCGCGTCAGTTCAAACCGCAGCCCTTCCCCACGGAAGAATCGCACGAACTCATCGACCATCACCGAAAAATAGCGGCCAAACGTCTCGGGCGCATACCAAGCTATATGGGGGCTGACAAAGACGTTGGGCAGGTGGCGTAAGAGGCTGTCTTTGGGCAGCGGCTCCGGGTCGAAGACATCAAGTCCGGCGATTAGCTCGCCCCTTGCCAGCCGCTGCGTCAGTTCCTCGTAATCCACGACCGGCCCGCGACAACAATTGATCAGGATGCGACCGCGACCCAGCAAATCGAGCTCCCGCGCACCAATCATTTTTTCGGTCTTGGGCGTGTGTGGAACTTGGACGACGAGGATGTCGGCGTGTTGCAACACCTCGTCGAGCGAGCCGCGCACAATGCCCAACTCCGCGGCCACTGCCTCGGGCAAATACGGATCGGCGACGCGCAGATCCACCCGAAAGGGACCTAGTAATTCGACCAACCGCTGCCCCACGTGCCCGCATCCAACCAATCCGACCTTCTTGCCGGTCAATTCGCCGTGGACAAAGTCGTCGTTGCCCGCCTGCGCCCACTGCTCATCGCCCGCCATCATCTGCCGATAAACCGCCGCCCCATTGCGCAGACAAAACAGCATCAGGGCCAAGTCCCACTCGGCCACCGGCGCGGCCGAGGCGATATTGTCGGTATCCACGGCCAGCACGCCGTGCTCCCCAGCGGCCGCCAAGTCGATACCCGTGCCAAAGCGATCCCCGCTGACGCCGGCGATCCGCAAGTCGGGGGCCCCTTCAAACACAGCCCGCGTCAGCTCGGGCAACCGCCCCCCGAGACGGATCACGCCTTCACAGCCAACCAACGCCTCGATAAAGGCCCGCTCGGACAGGCGCTCCGTCGGTTCGACGACCTCGACCACTTGCCCCAGACGCGCCAACTCTTCTGGCTGCGCATAACCATGTGGATCCACCAACACTTTAGGTTTCACGCATTCCCTCCTCATTCCACGCGCGTAGCGAGCCATTCGACGGCCGCTTGCCGCCGCGCCTCTGGCGTCCCCGCGTCCGCTGGCAAGCGGTGCAATTCCCAAGCGATCTCGTGCATCAAGGTCTCGCCCACCTGCAAATAGACCCAAGGGCTTAACAGCTCTAGTTCGGTGTAATCCGGGCAGGTATAGACCTCGGCACTCAGGCCCCCGTCCGGGTAGCTCTGGGTCCCATCGCGGCGAAAAAACTCGGCCATGACCACGTCGCCGACAATGCCAGCCAGCCAGCGATCCGAGTCAGCTCCAGTCTTCTGCGCCTCCTCCGGGTCGGGCACGAAAATGCCAATGTCGCCCTCAATGGTAAAGTTGCCCATCGCCGCGCTCTCGGCAAAGCCAAAGGGGTGATAGCGCAGATTGAAGTGGCTGTGCGGGTTGAGCGGATAGAGGGTCTGCTCGGGCGACTGGATCTGGGTGACGTTCCAAATGGTATAGCGCAACGGCTCGACCTTGGCAGCAGCCAGCTTTTCGATCCGCTGGTGAATTTCCACGCGCGTGCCCCGTTCCGCCAAGCGGATCTCGCGCACGCTGCGCGCCCCATTGTAATCGCTTACTGGGCTGTAGATCAACACCCCCTGGGACCGCAACTCAACCTCGTGTACCGCGCCGTCGAAAGCGTGATCGGGCGGCCAAGAGTGGCCGTTAATTTTGACAAAATCGCTCTGCTGGTTGGGCCAGACCTTATCGCCGCCGAAGTTGGTCCACACGTACTGGCCTTCCTCATCGACATTGGGTTGGCCGTCGGGCAGCACCTGACCGTGGAGTTTGGGATCGGACCAGAGGATGTTTTCGCCCCCGGCCAATCCGTAGTGCATGATGCGACCGATGGCCGGCACCACGACTACGCGCACATCGGGATTTGAAATTTCAATCGAGTTTGCCCAGCCCTCGTACTCGATTTCCTCGACTGTGACCTGAGCCATAGTGGACGTGGCCAGCGCCAATACCCACCCAATACTCCGTTGCAACCTGCTCATGTTCGTTCTCCACTGATTAGGGCGCCCACAAGGGACGCCCCTACAGGCTCCCTCATCTGAGTGCCGAAACGCCGCCGCCTTTGAGGGCGCGGGCGACTTCCTTTTCAACATCGTCTCGCGTGACCATGGTGGTGTCGCCGATGCACTCCTGCACCAGGATACCGTGGGCGGCTCCCCACTGCACTGCGTCGGCTGCTCCCCGGCCGTCGAGCAGCACCGCGATCACGCCCGAGGCAAAGGAGTCGCCGCCGCCGGTGCGATCGGCGATTTCGATGTTCTCCCGCACAGCCGCTTGATAGATCTCGCCCTCCTCGACGTCGAAGAGCACCGCGCCCCAGTTGATGCGATCCGCCGTCAGCGCGCCGCGCAACTGCGTGCCGATGTACTTGAGGTTCGGATAGTCATTGGCGACTTGGTGCAGCATCTTGGTGTAGATCGCCAACCACTGATCAAAGCTGGCGTCCTTGGCCACCTTTTCGGTTTCGTAGCCCAGCGCGTCGTCAAAGTCGTCTTGGTTGCCGACGAGGAATTCGACGTGCGGCACAATAGAGCGATTGATCTGGCGTGCCCGCTCCTTGTCCGGCTCGACCTTGGAGCGGTAGTTGAGGTCAAAGGAGCGGCCTGCGCCGTGCTCGCCGGCTTTCTGCATGGCCTCTAACGCCAGTGCGGCCGTCTTCTCCGAGAGCAAAGTGTAAATCCCGCCGGTACTAAACCACCGCGTCCCCAACGCGCCGAAGAGATGGTCCCAGTCCACATCGCCAGGCCCGATTTCGCGCACCGGGGTGTGGGCGCGATAGTATTCGGTCACCGAAGGCAAAAGGCCCTTGCCGGCCCAAGTGAAGTTGATCCCGTTGTGCAAGGTCCCCTTGGCGTCGGTGCTGAATTGGCCCTTACCACCGTTGTCAAACCAGATGATATGCCCGGTGTCTAGCCCGGCTTCGCGCAGTTGGTTTTCGATGTTGCGGCCGATCCCGTCGTCCACAAGAGCCGTAATGACGGCGGCGCGCAAGCCGAAGCAATAACTCAAGCCTTCGGCGACATTAGTCTCGCCGCCCCCGTGCCAGATCCGGGCGGTGCGCGCCCGAGCCGTGGGTACTTGGCCGGGATCGATGCGCATGAGGACTTCGCCTAGGGCGATGGCGTCGTAGTGGGTTTGGTCTGTTGATTTAAGTTGGATGGTCATACTACTGTCTTCCTCCTTGTATTGTTGACGTTATAGTCAGTTGCCCAACGCACAGAGCCGTTCGAGAAAATAACGGGCACTAGGGCACTGGGCGTGTTGTGCTGCTCGTCTGACATCAAACCTGTGATCGCGAATGAATTTTCTGGTAAAAACGAGTCGTTCTCTCCCCGGTCCTCTGCCTCTTTTGTCGCGAAGTTCCTTCAGCCGATCCCAAGGCATTCCGGTTAACATTACCGTTCCCAGAGGCATCGACCACCGGATCAACCACTTCCAGGTTGCAATCTTCACGTAGCCATTGCCGAAACGCTTCGCTTTTGACCAGCAGAGTTTCTGACTCCCCTTCCACCACGAACCCCACGGTCACCATGGAATTCCCCCGGCCAGCAGGTTCGAGAGCCACACTTCGTCGAGACCCAACGGCGCTAGATCCTCTTGGGAGATGTTCCCGTCATCGGCCGACTTCATTGTAGTGCGACCGTCAATCTTATCCACGAGAACGAGTTCGCTAAGTTTGAGCGCTCGAACAACTGACTCGCTATGAGTAGTCAACCAGATGGGATTTTCAAGCGAAGCCTGCTGCCGCATCAAATCTATCAACTTGCGGACGGCCTTGGGATGCAGCCCTCTTTCCGGCTCCTCAATCAACGTCATGCCGCAACCTGAAGGCGCGTCGAGCACGGCGACCAGCAAACAGAGCGCGTACATTGTCCCGTCTGAAACCAGATGGGCTGGAAACAGTTTCTCGATCTCTTCCTCCTTGAATCGTAGAGCTGTTCTACCATCCAGTCTCTGCTGTTCAATCTGGATCTTCTCGATCCCTGGGACAATCATTTCCATCCAGTCCTGAATTTCTTCGCGTATCTCCTGATCGTTCTCTAAGCGCTGTAAGACACTCGCCAGATTGTGCCCCTTGCTCCCTAATTGCGTTGAATCAAAGTCAGCTCTACCTGGCTCCTTTGCACCCGTAGGCTCAATCCGGTACACGTTCAAATTTCTCAGGAGTTTGGTAAGCGGATGATTTCGATGCTCAAGCGATAGATTCGAATAGATACGGTCCTCATAATAGATACGGTCCTCACTTACAACGGGCCGTTCTCCTATGGTCTCAATCTCTCCCTTATCCCCTTTCCCCTCGATAGTTTGTTCCTCATTGAACTCCAAGCATTCTTTGATTCCGGGTTCGCTGTCGAGGTCGTTAATGCTCAACGAATAGTAAACTCCCTGCTGTTCCAAAAGATCGCATTCGATCTCAAAGCTGAACGTTTTGGAATCTGCCCCCTCGCGTTTCTTTGAATGGATATTTGCAAAGCCCCCATGCTCGCGCAGCGCGATTTCAAGCCCGCCGCGCACAAAGAGACTGACAAAATCCAGCGCATCAAAGAAATTGCTCTTGCCCGAGCCATTCGCCCCCGCGAATACCGAAAAGGGAGCAAGCCCCTTTACCTCCAAAGAGTCAATGCTCTTGAAGTTTTCGATCTTCAATCTGCGAATGGTTTTCTCGATCATAGCTGCACTCGCACCCGGCTCTTTTTTATTAGGGACTTCTCCAGCGCCTCCAGCACTGCCACCGGCCCCAGCATGGTCTGCGCGGTCTCGTCGGTTTTGCCCGTGCGGAACATGGCGCAAAAATCGCGGACGCCGCTCAGATACTGGCTTTCGTCGGGCGTGATCGGCTCGTCGATGCGGCCCTTTTCGCCGATGGCGCTCAGATGGAAACCTGGCGTAGCGCCCCCCACCAAATTCAGGGTAGCGACGCAGCCGTCGCGGTACGTGAGAGTAGCCGTGTGGTTGGCCCCAGCCCCGCGATGGATTTCGGCCCAGCGTATATCCGTGCCGAGCAGGCGCAGCACCATATCCACTTGGTGAATGCCATAAAAAAAGACCCCGCCCCATTTCGACTTGATGTCGCAGGGGCCAGTAGAGACCACGGCCTGAATGGGGCCGAGCTGACGCATCTTTTTGGCAAAGTCCCGGTACGAAGCCTGTTTGGGCAACGTCGAAAAAGAGCAGACTGGCACGCCCAACTCCTCGGCCCGTGCCAAAAAGCGCTTCCCCTCGGCCCGGCGGTAGCAGAACGGCTTGTCGATAAAAAGCGGAATCTTGGCCTCCAGCAGCGGCCAAGCCGCCGGCAGGTGCTCCTTGCCGTGGCGGTGATCGACCACCGCCGCATCGACTTGGCCGATCAGCTCTGCAGGCGTGCGGACAATGTGCGGGATTTGACCGGCGGCGGCAGCGGCCTGCGCGTATTGGGCGGTCTCGCCCCACACGTGAGACACCCGTACCCCTCGCACTCTTTTTTCGACGTTGAGCACCTTGGCGATGGCGGCTGTGTGGCTGTTTTCCGCCCCAACAATGCCGATGTTCAGCATCTTATGCCTCTCCGAATGGCCACAGCTTCAACACCGTCTTACCCAGCACCCACTCCAGGTCCTCCGGCGCGATGAACTTCATCTCGTCGCGCACCACCGTCAGGGGCTGGGAATATTCGGCCTGCGACAGGCACACCGGCCAATCCGTGCCCCACATGATGCGCTGCGGCCCGAAGGTCTGATACACTTCCTCGACCATCTCATGCGTATCGGCCCAGGGATAGCCCTGCTCGGACAGCGACCAAGTATGGCTGATCTTGACGTACACGCGGGGGTAACGGGCCATATCCATCAGCAATTGCCGCGCCTCCGGGTTGTCGGGATGAGCGCTGGCCATGTGGTCAATGCAGCAATCCACATCCGGGTAGCGATCGAGAATCCGCGCCAAATCCGGCAGCCGACTCGCCCCGGTCAAGATCAACATCGGGATCCCCAAATCCTGAGCGCGGGCGAAAATCGGGTCCATCCCCGGCCCCTTGAACCAATCGCCCGCCGCATCCTGCGACGGCGAGAGCCGCATCCCGTGCAGGCCGTGTTCCTCGGTCCACATCGACATGTGGTCGGGCGAGGCCGGGTCTTCGGGATTGATCCGTCCCACGGCCATGAAGCGGTCGGGATATTGCTTGATGACGTGGGCGACGTAGCTGTTGTCCCAGCGGTAGTGGATGACCTGCACCAGCACGGTTTTTTCCACCCCGTTGGCGTCCATCAGCGCCAGTAGATCTTCCGCCGTATGGTCTTCGGCAGGCGGGTTGGGGTTTTCCACCGGCCAAGGAAAGGCCGGATCGTTAATCCATACGTGGACATGAGGGTCGATGATGCGCATGAAGGGTTCCTTTCGGTGAAATGGGTCGCGATAAAATGCTAAAAAGGGCCGCGCCCGTCCAGCGATGCGCCGCTTGCGAGGCCGCGTCCAGCCGCCTAGATTGACCGGCTACCTTTCTTCACACTGCGGCTCACAGGAGACACTTACCTTGTTCGACTTGATCATTCGCAACGGCACCATCATCGACGGCACCCGCGCCGACCGCTATCCCGCCGATGTCGGCCTGCGCGCCGACCGCATCGCGGCCATCGGCGACCTCGGCAACACCGAATCACAGCACAGCATCGACGCCCGAGGTAAAATCGTCGCCCCGGGCTTTGTCGATGTCCACAACCACTCCGACGGCTGGCTCTTGCAAAAGCCCAACTTCCTCCCCAAGACCCTCCAAGGCTTTACCACCGAAGTCCTCATGGCCGACGGTATCTCCTACGCCCCGGTTGACGCCACCACCCGCGCCCACTGGCTCTACTACATGCGCGCCCTCAACGGCCTAATGCAAAGCCACTACTCAGGCTGGGAGAGCCTCGCCGACTACATGCAGCTACTCGACGGCCGCACCGCGCAAAACACCATCACCCACCTCCCCTACGCCCACCTGCGGGCCATGGCCTGCGGCTGGGACCGCCGCGTCCCCGACGACGTGCAGATGGAAGAGATTCTCGCCGGGGTCGCGCGCGGCATGGCCGAAGGCGCGGTCGGCCTTTCGACCGGCCTCGACTACATCGCCGAATGCTTTGCCACTACCGACGAACTCGTCGAAGCCTGCACCGCCATGGCCGCCCAACAGGGCCTCTACGCCACCCACGTGCGCTACAAAAAGGGCACCCTCGCCGGTGTGCAGGAGGCCGTCGAAATCGGCCGGCGTGCCGGCGTCCCGGTCCACATTTCCCACTTCAAGGGCACCTCGCCCCAGCAAATCGACGAACTGCTGTCGTACGTGGATCAAGTCGCGGTCAACGAGGTGGATTTCAGCTTCGATGTGTACCCGTATCTGCCCGGCTCGACCATGCTCAATTTCATGTTGCCCTATGAGGTGTGGGAGGACGGCCCGTTGGGCGTCTTGCCCAAACTCAACGATCCCGCGGTCCGCCGTCGCTTCGCCCGCGTCCTCGACCGCTACGTCAACCCCCTCGATCGGATGACCATTGCCTGGCTGCCCGGGCGGGACAACGCCCGCTTTATCGGCCGCACCTTAGACGAATACGTCCAACAGACCGACGACGCCCCAGCCGACGCCCTCTGCGACCTGCTGATCGAGGAAAACTTGGCGGTCCTGCTCGTCTTCCACCACGGCGACGACGCCTTGGTGCATCCCTTCCTGTCGCACGACAAATACATGATGGGCAGCGATGGGATTTACTTCCCCGACGGCGCGGTTCATCCGCGTTTATACGGATCGGCCGCGCGCCTGTTGGGGCCTTGCGTGCGCGACCACCAGCTCTTCTCGCTCGAAGACGCCGTGTACAAGCTGAGCGCCCACCCGGCATCGCGGTTTGGACTGACGCAACGGGGACAAATCGCCGAGGGATTCTACGCGGACTTGGTCGTCTTTGATGCGGCCACTGTTGCGGATCGCGCCACCTACGTCGATCCCCACCAGTACTCGGTCGGCGTCGAGCACGTCCTCGTCAACGGGGTTCCCATCGTCCGCAACGGATGCGCGGTCGAAGACTTGGGGCCGACTTGGCCGGGCCGCTACTTGAAGTTCAAGGCCTGATTAGTACTTGCTCATCTGCCCGCCGTTCCAACACTCGGCCGTCTCGCCCTTGGGGTTGAGGAGCGTGCCCGAGTGCTTGCCCAGCTTGACCCATACCTTCTTACCGACGTAGATCCAGCACCACGAACAATGCTCTTTGGGGTCGAGCAACCAGACGTCTCCGTCCGGCAACCGCACCAACAAATGCCCCTCGGCAAAGCGGCGCATCAGGTGCGCCTCCACATAGCCGCCGGTGGCCAAAAGCTGCGCGGCTTTGGGCGAGGGTTCCGGGGATGTGGCCGGCGTGGCGATCAGCGCACATCCCCCGATTAATACGGCGCAGACGATCACCCCGCGCACTTTACCCATTGTAGTAAGCGCCGACATCTTCTCCTCTTGCTTAGGCTTGACGCTGTTTTGTAATCTCGTCGATATTGAACACGCTAACGCCGACCATGCCTAAGATAATACGAGGACCTAGCCAGCCCTACCAAAGCCATCGCGCAACTCTGTGCTGAAGGGGTCCGTGCGGAAGTGGCCACAAGCAGATAACCACGTCCCGACCCAAAAGCCAAGGAGACAGCCATGAGCAAACGCAGACTGCCTATCGGCATTCAGACCTTCCGCAAAATTCGGGAAGAGGACTGCTACTACGTCGATAAGACCACCTACATCCGCCGGCTGCTCGACGAGGGTACGCACTACTTCCTGTCGCGCCCGCGTCGCTTCGGCAAGAGCCTATTCTTGGACACCTTGAAAGAGTTGTTCGAGGGCAACGAGCCGCTGTTTGCGGGGCTGGCCATCCACGACCACTGGGATTGGTCAATTCGCTATCCGGTCCTGCGGCTCAGCTTTGGCAGCGGCAACTTCAAAGAGTCCGGCTACGTGGAAGCCACGCTCATGGAGCAACTCGCCGCGGCCGAACGCCGGGCGGGGATTGTCTCCGAGTACGCTACGGCACCCGGCCGTTTTGCCTTTCTACTGGAGGCCCTACACGACCAAGCCGGGCAGCCGGTCGCCGTGCTAATCGACGAATACGACAAGCCGATTCTCGATGCGCTGGAAGTGCCGGACATCGCCCGCGCCAACCGCGACTTTCTGCGCGGCCTCTATGCGGTCATCAAGGACTGCGACGCGCACGTCCGCTTCACATTCATCACCGGTGTCAGCAAATTTTCCAAAGTGCGCCTGTTTTCCGGCCTCAACAATCTCACCGACATCACTTTAGACCCGCGCTACTCGGCTATCTGCGGCTATACCGAGCGCGACTTGGACGCGGTATTCGCGCCAGAACTCTCCGGCTTGGACCGGGATCAGATTCGCAACTGGTACAATGGCTACAGTTGGCTCGGCGACGAGAAGGTGTACAACCCCTTCGACATTCTGCTGCTGTTCGACAAGCGCACCTTCGGGGCCTACTGGTTTGAGACCGGCACGCCGACGTTTCTGGTCGAAACGCTGTTCAAGCGG
Source organism: Candidatus Latescibacterota bacterium (assembly GCA_965217585.1). Classification (GTDB taxonomy): domain Bacteria; phylum Latescibacterota; class UBA2968; order UBA8231; family UBA8231. The sequence continues at coordinate 6,257,388 of OZ244561.1, read as the reverse complement.
CAGGTGAGTTCCCTCGAACTCGACGCTATGATCGGCAGCGACGAGTTGCTCTCGACCTTTGACGTGGATGACATAGCGACCGAGGCCCTGCTGTTCCAGACTGGCTACCTGACCATCAAGAGTGCCGAAGATCTGGGGGGCAAGCGGCTCTATCAATTGGGCTATCCCAACCAAGAGGTGCTACAGAGTCTCAACGAGAGCCTGTTGCGCTACTTGGTGCAGGATGCGACTCGGCAGATGGCCAACAGCGTTCGACTGTATCGGCTGTTGGAAGCCAACGACTTCGCCGGGCTGGAGACGCTGTTCCACGCCTTTTTCGCTAGCATTCCCTACGAATGGTACACCAACAACGACATCGCCCGTTACGAGGGCTACTACGCCAGCGTGTTCTACTCCTATTTCGCAGGGCTAGGACTGAACATCGCGGTGGAGGACAGCAGTAGCCACGGCCGCTTAGACATGGCGGTTCTATTCAACAGCCATGTCTATCTGTTTGAGTTCAAGGTGGTCGAGATGGCGTCAGCGGGTGCGGCGATGGCGCAGTTGCAGGAGCGGCGGTATGCGGATAAGTATCGCGCCTTGGAGCAGCCGATTTACCTAATCGGCGTGGAGTTTAGCAAGGACGAGCGCAATGTCACGGCGTTTGACGTGGAGCGGGCGTGACAACGGATATAACCCGCACAAAAAGAAAAAACTCAAGGTGCTCCGCCTATGGACACATTATGAATAGGCGATCCCGTGGCACCGTGTAGGTCTGCAAAATCGCATCGCCTTTAGGCGTCTGCTCGATTGGCCACTGGATACCCGCCCACATCAAGTTATATTAATCCGCTGTTTCTCGACGGCTTGCGAGCCGAATTTGAGCGGCCATCAGCCAGAGACGCTGGCGGGAAGCCTATCTAGAAGATCATAAAAGAGACAAGTATGACATTGCCGAATGCATATGAACGAGCGCTTAAACGAGCGCAGCAGGAGAGAACGCCCGCCCAACCGCCTATAAATCCAGAAAAGCGCCAGACATCCGCGCCACCTCCTAAGCCACCATCTGAGGTCTCTTCTCGTCCCAAGATTCGCCTAGACGATGCGGATCTTCCCGATCGCTTCATTGCGGCACTCGGAGAGCTAATCCGAGAAATGAAGACAAGTAGGGCGGGTCAGAAACGCTATGAGCTTAAGAAAGGCCGTCGTATCGAGACAGCCGGTGACGACATTTCCTACCGTTTTCTTTTTTCCGATAAGGTGGACCGGGAAGCCCAAGTCGAGATAGAGCGGGAAGATCAAGTCGAGATTCAAGTCGATCAGCGGCGGGTTGAGGGAACAATCGTGTCGATTGGAGCTGGCCATCTGGTCTTGGCCCTGAAGGAGGATATCGGCGACGAAGTGCGCTCTGCCATGCTTCTGATTTATAAGACCGCACTTTTGGAGGCACTCAAGGAGAAAATCGAAGCAGTCAATAAAGGAGAAATCACGCTCAACCGCACTCTCGCCGACGTGGTGGTCCAGCCAGGGGTCTTGCCCAACAGGCCAGTTCATCCAATCCAAGCAAATGGCGGTTCTGAACTAGACGACAGTCAGCGTGCAGCCTACTATACTGCACTTAGAGAGGCAGTAACGTTCATTTGGGGTCCTCCCGGTTGTGGCAAAACCATGACGTTAAGCGCGATTGTGCACTCGGCGTTCAACAGCGGGAAGCGAACACTGATATGCTCCAACACAAACAAGGCCGTAGATCAGGTTCTTTATAAGATTTGCGAAGCACTTACCCATGAACATCCTGCCATGGAAGGGGGTAAAGTTGTCCGTTTAGGTCGAATCGCCGATGACAAACTGGAGTCCAAATATGGCAAATATGTGGCAATCGACGAGATTGCAGAGCGGCGCTCAGCCGAGCTAGAGGGAAAAAAGAGTCAACTCGAAGCAGAGATCGCACGGAATGATGCCTATACCCAGAAGTTGAAAGAGCAGTATGCGACGGCTTGCCAGCGCTTCGAACAGGCGAGGCAAACGCGCGATAATCGCCGATCCGCTAAGGCTGTTGAAGACAGGACGAATGCGCAAGCCAGCATCGACAAAGCCAAACAGCAACGCGATGAGTTGGTTGCCGAAATACGCGAAACAAAGGCGGAGACCGCAGCACTGCGGAAGACAGTGCTAAGGGATGCGAGGATCGTTGGCGCGACCTGCACTACAGCATACCTCACAGGAGAGATCGGCCAATTTGACTTGGTTATCGTTGACGAGGCGTCAATGGTTATCCGGCCGGCAGTATGGTTCTCGGCAGGTCTGGCGAGCCAGCGAGTGGTAATCTCGGGCGATTTTCGTCAGATACCATCTATTGTGACGACCGAACAGGAGGCAATCTTCCAAGAGCTAGGGATCGATTCCTTCACCGCAACGGAACGGACAAAACCCGATGCTCCCGGCCTGGCAATGCTGACCACACAGTATCGGATGCACCCTGAGATCTGTGGACTTATCTCCGGGCCAATGTACGAAGATAAACTGAGGACCTCCCCAACACGAAAAAAGGTACTCGGTCGTTTGCCACCAAATCCGTTTGAAAAGCCTCTCACGATCATCGACACGTCTGATCTTAGGCCGGTCGAGAGCCAGAATAATGGTTCACGCTTCAACAAACTCCATGCATTGCTCGTGAGGAACTTTGTGTGGTATCTTCGACAGAATGGTGTGATAGAAACCAACCACGACCTCGGCATCTGCACACCTTATTCCGCGCAGGCGCGCCAGATCCAAAAGCTGCTCAAAGAGGATAGCCTCGACAACTTAGTGCAGTGCGGAACCGTTCATCGTTTTCAAGGGGACGAACGTCGAATGGTGCTGTTGGAAATCCCCGAAAGCGGCGCACATAGGAATCTGGGACAGTTCGTGCGGGGGGTGCCGCCTGACCATATTGGGGCGCGTCTTATCAACGTCGCGGTTAGTAGAGCGCAGGAACACTTTGTGGTGCTTGCCAATCTGACCCACCTAGACAAGCGCTTGCCAGCACGCTCTCTTCTGCGAAGTATTCTGCACAAGATGAAACAGCAAGGTCGCGTTGTTCCGGGTGGAGAGCTTGACAAGTTACGTCCCATTGGCAGCGGTCCGACCTACTTACCGCCCGCGTCGTCCTCCAAACCACCTTCTGAACCTCCTTCCCCTCCCAAAGGCCCTGTAGAGCACTCACGTTCTACTAACCCACCCACAGGAGTTGTTATGAGTAATGCACCCTCTCCTTTTGGACTTCCGCTTGAGGCGGGACCCTTACAAGGTATAGAGTTAGGTGATCCCTCGAATGTAATAGGTGGAATTCTGTCTGTATACAGCGTTGATAATCCCCCGAACCCTCATCCTCTGTTTGACTCTTATCTTGTCTATGTACATGATGAGTTAGGAATACTTAGAATCACTGGGTTAGGAAAAATTAATAAGAATGATAAGTATGGTCAGGCTGTTCGAGGTGACTTTGACCGTGTTGTTAAGTCCCTAGACGGCAAGTACGGAGCGAACCTCAGACATATTGTAAATGAGTCAGTATCAGGAGATCTATCTGGAATCGCCCAGACTTTTGACTATTTAAAGTCCTCTAGTGTCTTGAAGCGCGACGACGACTTTTTGCGGGCGTTGGAAGACGGCGACCGTGAATTAGTCAAGTATTATCATCTTGAGAGGCATGATCCTCTTTCTTCCATTACGGTAGAAGCAGGGGCATTTTCCTCTTCTGAGAGTTCCTTAACTATAAGGTATGGGGCTACTAGCTTTGGTCGTATTATGAATGCAGCCCAAGCAGCGCAAGACGATGAGGCTTTCTAAGATACCATTCAAACATCCTCGCCTCAAAATCCTCAAGGCTGCTTATCATTAAGATTAAAACAAAAAGGGCGGCCATCTCGATGTGCTGAGATGGCCGCCTTTGACTTGAGCTTGACGCTGTTTTATTCGCTTCGTTAGGTATTTATAAGAGGTATTTAGGATGAATAGACAACAAGCGGAGAGGCTTCTACAGATAGCTGTAGGCAACCCCGATGCGCGATTCAGGGCTGGGCAATGGGAAGCGATTGATGCCGTGTCGAATCGGAGAGCCAAGCTGCTCCTAGTGCAACGGACAGGTTGGGGCAAGAGTGCAGTGTACTTCGTCGCCACGAGAATCTTCCGCGACGCAGATCGCGGCCCAACCATCATCGTATCGCCGCTGCTGGCCCTGATGCGAAATCAGGTTGAGGCGGCACAGCGACTCGGGATACGCGCCGCATCGATCGACTCGTCCAATCGCGATGACTGGGACGCCACCGTCACGGACGTGATTAACGATCAGATCGACGCCTTGCTGATAACGCCCGAACGACTCGCGAACGAAGACTTTCGCCAGAGCACACTGATGAAGATCGCAGATCGTATCGGCCTACTGGTTGTGGACGAGGCGCATTGTATTTCCGACTGGGGCCATGACTTCCGGCCTGATTACCGGCGCTTGACCAACGTGCTGAGAATGCTTCCGCGCAATACACCGGTCCTCGGCACGACCGCAACTGCCAACGACCGGGTGATTGGCGACATTAAGACGCAGCTAGCGGATTTCCAAATCCAGCGCGGCCCACTCTCGCGTCACTCGCTTTCGCTCCAAACCATAAGGCTCGACAATCAAGCCTCGCGCTTGGCGTGGCTTGCCCAATCAATTCCGCAGATCCCAGGCAGTGGCATAGTGTATGTACTCACCAAGCGCGACGCCGAACAGGTTGCCACTTGGCTGGCTCAGCATGGCATTTCAGCTCGGGCCTACCATGCAGGCGCTGATCACGATAAACGCCGCCGGTTGGAAAACATGCTGCTGAACAACGAGATCAAAGTCCTAGTCGCTACCACAGCCTTAGGCATGGGATACGACAAGCCAGACCTCAGCTTCGTCATCCACTATCAGGCTCCTAGCTCGGTCGTCGCCTACTATCAGCAGGTAGGCAGAGCCGGCCGGGCTATCCCTAGCGCCGTTGGGATCCTGCTCGCAGGAGAGGAAGATGAGCAGATCCACGACTATTTTCGGCGAACAGCCTTCCCGCCAGAACGTGCGGTTGAGAAAGTACTCGATGCCTTGGAAGACTCTGACGGCCAGTCCATCGCTGAACTACAGAAACAGCTAAACATGCGCCAGAGCCAAATTGATCAGGTACTGAAAGTTCTCAGCGTCGAAGTTCCTTCACCCATCATAAAGGACGATTCAAAATGGCATCGCACCGCAGCCGAATTCGAATTGGATCAGGAACGCATTCATCGACTTTCTAGTCAGAGGGACCGCGAGTGGCAAGAGTTCCAAGAGTACGTCGATACCGACGACTGCTTCATGGAATACCTCGGACACATGCTGGACGATCCCGCAGCCGGTAGATGCGGCAAGTGCGCGAACTGCATAGGAAAGCCCGTAATCGCAACCACAGTCGAGCACGCACTAGAGGTGGAAGCGATCCGTTTTCTACGCAGATCGGAACTGCCGTTTGAGCCGAGAAAGAGCATCCGCAAAGGAGTGCTGCCGACCTACGGGTTCCCTGATGACCGCTTAGTACCGGAGCTACAGGCATCGGAGGGGCGAATTCTGTCCCAGTGGGGAGATGCTGGCTGGGGTGCGCTCGTCGCCGAGGACAAGGAATCTGAGCACTTCCGGGACGAGCTTGTCCACGCAGTGGCTGAAATGATCCGAGAGCGATGGCAGCCCGACCCGCCTGTGAAATGGGTTGCTTGCGTTCCATCGCTTCGGTGCCCAACTCTGGTTCCTGATTTTGCACGACGCTTGGCAGATAAGCTCAAGCTGCCGTTCTACGATGTGATCCAGAAAGTACGAGACTGCCCGCCACAGAAACAACAGGAGAACACCTTTCATCAGTGCCGAAATCTCGACGGCGCGTTCAAAGTCGTCGGCAAAGTTCCAGCTTCACCCGTCCTACTCGTTGACGATGTAGTTGACTCACGCTGGACGATGACTGTTCTGGCGGCGCTCCTACGGCGCTCCGGCAGCGGCTTGGTTTATCCTGTAGGACTGGCAACAGCGGGCATAGGAGGTTGAAAAATGGCTACATCTGGCAACAGCGATGCGGTGCTGCTCCTGACGGCACACCTTTCCGGCTCTGATGACAGCGGAGCGAAACCTTTAACGACGGAAGAATGGGGGGCGTTTGCGAGTTGGCTCGAGAAACAGAATGCAACCCCAGACCACCTCTTGGAGAATGCGGATGAAGTCTTGGGAGACAGGTCCGACCCTAGGGGAACTACGGAGCGGATCAAAAGGCTTCTAGACCGAGGAAGTGCCTTGGGGCTTGCCAAGGATAGGTGGGCACAAGCTGGCTTATGGTGGTTGACGAGCGCCGACGAGGACTATCCAGCCCGCCTAAAGAAGCGGCTCGGCCAAGCATCCCCCGCAGTGCTGTACGGCTGCGGTCGCCGAACGCTGCTGTGCTCTGGAGGAATCGCGGTCGTCGGCTCTCGAGCGGCTTCGGAGCGCGATCTTTCTTGGACTCAGGCGTTCGGCGGAGCTGTGGCTGAAGCCGGTTACTCCGTCGTATCGGGCGGAGCGAAGGGGATTGACCAAGCCGCGATGTTCGGGGCACTGGACAGGGAAGGCACTGTTGTCGGCATTCTTGCGGACAGCCTGCTACGCGCGTCGTCAAGTAAGATGTACCGATCCTATCTGCGGTCTCAGAATCTGGTGCTGGTCTCGCCATTTAACCCCGAAGCAGGTTTCACCGTCGGCAAGGCCATGCAAAGGAATAAGTACATCTACTGCCTGTCCGATAGAGCGTTAGTTGTTCATTCCGGTATAAAAGGTGGCACTTGGGAAGGTGCCATTGAGAACATGAAGAAACAATGGGTGCCTATCTGGGTCCGCCAAGACAGCGATGGTTCTGGCAATACGGCCCTTTTAAGCGTCCATCATGCACAAGGTCCCCCGCAGGAGGTAATCCAGCGGATTTGTGCCTTGGATCAATCAGCCGCCTCATCAGGGCAAATAGAGGCCGACTCCTTATATGCAGACACTGAAGTAGGGACCGCTCCTTCTGGTGCTGGAAACGTCTCGGAACAGCCCGAGCACACCAGACCGCAGGAGCAGAGTTCTGACCTATACGGACACTTCATTCAGTCGCTCCGCGAACGGCTTGCGAACGGGCCTCGCAAAAAATCAGAGTTGGAAAGCCACTATGGCCTTGTGCAGACTCAGTTCGACATTTGGATGAAGAGGGCTGTCGAGCAAGGAGTGGTCATCAAGAAGTTGCGACCGGTGCGTTTTGAACTGCCCGATCACACTAGTTCGAAGGAGGAACAGTTGTCTTTTCCGATCTGACGGTACACGCCCGAATTTCGTTGGGCAGGTTCGATGTAAAATTCGGCTCCGCTTATCAGATAGAAGCTTTGCTATTAGGGTTGGATTTGATACCAGCCTAACGCCCACTTTTCCGTTAGGTCGCAGCATATCCAGCGGCAACCAAGGCGCAGCCAAGCACTCCCCGCCCTCATATCACACCCTCAGCCCGCAACGCCGCCATCTCCCCTTCCGTCAGCCCCAAGACGCCGCTTAAGACCTCCTCGGTGTGCTGCCCCAACAAGGGCGCTGGCCCGCGCAGTTCCACCGGAGTCGCGGAAAACCGCAGCGGCGAGTTGGCCACCGTCTGCCGGCCCGCCACCGGATGCTCCAGCTCGACGATCATCTCCCGCGCCGCCACCTGCTCGTCGCCAAAGACCTGCTCCACATCGCACAACGGCCCGCTCGGCACGCCGGCCGCAGTTAGGATCGCGCACCACTCATCAACCGTTTTCTCGGCCAGCACCGGCTCCAACATCGGCTCCAAAGCCGCGTGGTTCTCGGTGCGCAGCGCGTTGTTGGCAAAACGCGGATCGTCGGCCAACGCGCCGAGGCCCAAGGCGTCGCAGAGCTGACGCCAGAGCCGGTCGTTGCCCGCGGCAATGACGATGTACCCATCGCGGGCGGCGAAAAACTGAAAAGGGGTAATGGCCGGATGCCGCGACCCAAGCGGCCGGGGCACTTCGCCGGATACGGCGTAGCGGGCGAGGGCGTTTTCCAGCAGGGCCACCTGACAGTCGAGCATGGAAATATCGACTTGCTGCCCCTCGCCGGTGCGCCGCGCCCGCTCTAAGGCCGCGAGGATGCCAATGGCCCCAAAGAGAGCCGCACTCAAGTCGGCAATCGACGAGCCGACCCGCACGGGCGGACCGTCGGGCTGCCCGGTAATGCTGGCTAGACCCCCCATCGCCTGAATGAGGACATCGTACGCAGGCCTCTGCGCGTACGGGCCAGTCTGGCCAAAACCCGAAATCGACGCGTACACCAAGCGCGGGTACAGCGCGTGCAGGTCCGCGTACCCCAACCCAAAGCGATCCATACTGCTGGGACGAAAATTCTCAATCAACACATCGCACTCGCCGGCCAAACGCCGCGCCAAGTCCTGACCCCGCGCCTGCCGCAAGTCGATCGTCGCGCTCTTCTTGCCCCGGTTGACGCTGGCAAAGTACGCGCTCTCGCCGTTTTGGAACGGCCCGAACCCCCGCGCCTCGTCGCCCGTGCCCGGCAGCTCGATCTTGATGACTTCCGCGCCCAAGTCGGCCAACACCATAGACGCGTACGGCCCGGCTAAAACCCGCGTCAAGTCGAGCACCCGCACGCCATCCAACAAGTGTTCCATCTCAGCCTCTTTGGGGCGCGGCGAGCAAATTCGCACCTTCTCCGGGCACGGCCACGGCTAGCTCCGGCTCATGGCCCAGCTCCGTGCGCAACATATCGGCAAATGCGGCGCGGCGTTTCCCATCGACGAACGCACGGTGGACTAGCCCGCCGATGTTGCCGCCCCAGCCCGCGCCCAGCCGCTGCACGGCCCCCGCCGTTGGTCCCTCGGCGATGAGAAACCGATTGACCTCTCGCACAGTCCGATCGTAAGCTGGCGTCATCCGTCCGTAGCCCCCGGGCAAAAAGCGCAATTGCGCTCGCTCTTCTCCACGCTCGGCCCGCTCTACAAGCTGCGCCAAAACTTCGTCTCCGACTTCCCGATCTAGATCGCCGTCGTGCGAAATGCGGATCAGTTCCAAGGCCGTGGCCACATCGCCCGCATTGAGGTATTCGACCATACCGGCCACCCGGTCCTGTTCGGCCAATCCATAAATACAGCGCCGGCGAATAAACAACGGCGTGTCCTCGGATAGGAGCTGGAACTTGCCGGCGACCTCTCGCTGGCACATGGCGTCAAAATGCTCCCCGACTCCGGCCGCTTGCGCTGCGGTCGCTAACTCCGCCAGACTGGTCTGCCGAGGCATCTGGCCCAAGACCCGGTACAGGTCCGCAAGCGACAGCCCCAGCGGCTCGGACGCAATATCCCGGAGATAGCGGATGCGCTTGCGCACAGCGCTGCCTTTGCCCAGCCGCGGCAAAATCAGCTCGCGGGCGATAAACGCGCCGAGCGGATAGGCGATGACCGTCTCTTCCTTGACGGCCTCGTCGTATTCGCGCACGACGCCGCTGTCGAGCACTAGGGCTGCGTACTCGTCGGGCAACGCGGCCTCGCCTTGTACGCGAGCCGGAAAGACGCCGACGCCGACCAGTTTGCCCGCCCGACCCAAGATCATCCCTCCGTGGTCTGCCGTGCCACCGCGCGTGCCGCGCATCCACTCCGAGGTGCCCAGCCCATCGACCAAGTCCGCTTCGGGCATATCGCGGCGCGGCACCAATCCGTGAACCCCCATCGCCGCCAGCGCCGTCGCCACAACCAGCGCCGAAGACGAACTCATGCCCCCGCTGGGCGAGACATTGCTCCACACCAGCCCGTCGAAGCCGCCCAAGGCCACGCGACCGCGAAAGTAACTCTCCAAGTACACGAGCTGCCCCGCTACCAGCGCCGACCAGTCGCTGGCCAAGGCGCTACCCGTGCGCTCTAAGCGCTGGCGGCAAACTTGGCCCGCGTAGTCCATCAGTGCCTGCCGCTCGGCCACGCGGACCTTCGGTAGGATTTCCTTCAAGTCGAGTTCAATCGGAGCGAAGCGATCTACGGCCGCACCTGGGCTGCGCAAAAAGCTGGCGAGCCGCACTCGCCGACTGGAAGCCGCCCGCGCCACCACCAACGTATCCGCGCCGCGCACGGCCATCCGCACTGAGGGCATGCCGCCGTAGTCAATGTGCATACCCATGACGTTCATCTGCCCAGGGCAGCGCGCCACGACCACGCGGCCCTCGCTGCCGTAGCGAGCTGCAAAATGGCGCAGAGCCTCCAAGTAGTTGGCCCGCCAAATCGCCACCTGGTCCCGTCCGTAGATCCGTCCGAACTCGCAGTCGAAGCGGCCCTGCTCAATGGCGGCCTGCCACTGGACTATACTAGCTGTATAGGGATTGTTAGAGCGCACCATCCACGCTCAAGGAGATGCGACGCAAGGGGCGTATTTTGCGCTCGATCGTCGCGTAGTAATACTGCAGCGCGTTGTCCACCCGCAGGTTGAGCCGCAAGGGGCCTAGCTGTCGGCTCAACTGCACGTCGAGCAAGTAAATGGGCACATAGTCGCGCCCGCACTCGGCAAAGAGGCCGGATACCCGTTCAAAACGGCTGAGGTATTGGAAGTTCACCCGCCCGCTGGTGGGACCGCGCTCCCCTTGGAGGCCCAGATTGAGGACGTGGCGCGACCGATAGGGCAGCGGTGCCTGATCACCGTAGTCGCCGTGGCAATAAGGCGGCAGCACTTGGTCCCCATCGAGAAACTCTACGCCATCGACAAAGGTATAAGCCGCCCTAGCCCCCAAGCCCAGCGGCAGGGCGGCCAAGACTTCGCTTTCAAACCCGCCGACCCGCGCCCGCGCCAAATTCAGGAAGCGCGCCACGGGCACGGTCCCTCCAGTATAGGGGTCTGGACGCCCCTCAATCAGCCCGCGGTACTCGTTCCAAAACAGGGCCATATCGAGGGCCAACCACTTTGCCAGCCCCTGTTTGATCCCGACCTCGCCAGACCAAGCCCGCTCGGGATCCAAGGCGGGGTTAGGGCAGACCCGGATACCAGAGGCCTCGGCCTGGGAAAAGACCTCAAGTACCGAAGGCACGCGAAAACCACGGCCGAGCGAAGCCCGCAGCGCAGTCGCCTCCGACAGCCGATAGGAAAAGCCGACCTGGGGGCTAAATTCCCCAATACTTTTACTCTCGACCGGCGGTGCCCCGCACGGCCCGCCCGTCAGCCCAGAGGCGGCGGAGAGCCGACTCCAGTCGTAGCGCAACCCGGTCGTCCACTCGGCTAGCGGACTGATTTCATACACGCCTTGGGCGTAGCCGGAGACCGTCATCAAAGAGCGCGTGCCGAGGAAATCGTCAGGCGAGCGCACCAGATCGGCCACGGAGGCCAGCCCCAGCGTCCAATTCCAACCGCGCAACCCCGTGTAATCGAACTGACCTTCGCCCGAAATTTTGTGGCCATCTGAGGCCAAGCCTCCAGCCGCCGCGTTGTTGGTAAAATCCGTGCGGTAATACCCCAGCTTGAGCCGGTAGCCCAGGTCGCTGTGTACCAAGTGGTAGTACTCGGAATTGAGGTGCAGCTTCCACGAGAGGGTATGGGCTGGGGCGTCGCTTTCGGGCACAGCCAGCGGATGGCTGCGGTCGCGCCACTGGATGAAAACCCCGTGGTCGTCCAGTGCCCAATTGCCCATCACGCGCCAATAGCTCGTCGGCGAAAAGCGATGCACTGCCTTGGCGTATAGATGGTAGCGGCGATTATCTCCGTTTTGGTGGTACCCCGTGCTCCGATTGTGGCCCCCACTCAGCGCCAAGCCGGTCCGGCCCAAGACCCGATTGTGGCTTACGTCAAACCCGACAAAGTGCATCGGGGACTCGCGCCAACGCCACTGGCTATGCGCTGGCTGGCTATACAGCCCGCTGAGCAGCCGAAAGCGGGTGCCCGGCTCACGCGCCGGATCGCGCGTAAGCACGTTGATTACCCCGCCCAAAGCCCCCGTGCCGTACAGGGCCGAGCCAGCTCCTTTGACTACCTCCACGCGCTCAACTTGCTGCAGGGGCACGGCATCCCACTTGATGTCGCCCACATCCGACGACAGCATTGGAAACCCATCCACCAGCATCAGCAGCCGACTGCCCGTGCCGCGGCTGTAGCCACTCGACCCGCGGACGACGGGCTGGCTACCCACTTGGCTGATGCCCGAGACATAGCGCAGGGGGCCTGTCAGCGAGAAGGCGTTGTGATCGGCGATGCGCTCGGCATCGGCGACTGAGATACTAATGGGGGCTTGGGCAAAAGTTTGGGAGCGGCGGGCAGCAGAGACGACTAGCTCGGGAACTTCGACGGCCGTAGGTTCGAGGGCGACGACGCGCTCCTCCTCCCCGGGCGCAACGCCGTGCAGGGTGTGCGAGCGATAGCCAATATGCGAACAAAGCAGATCGTATTGGCCGGGCGGCAAGCCCTCGACCCGGCAGTGGCCCTCTTCGTTGGCGTATCCCCCAAATTCCGTTCCCAGCACCGCCAACGTCGCGCCGGGCAGCGGGGTTTGGTCGCTGGCGTCGAGGACGCGGACGACGATATCAGCGGCCGAACTCGGCCAAGAGTTCAGCAGGCAAAACGCGCTCACACAGAGCAGTGCTAAGCTCGGTCTCATGGTCCAACACAGCGAAGTTGATCTCAATGTCGATACCGGTAGCGACCTCTCCGGGGCCAACTTCCACCGACGAGGGGCGGTCGGCTTCGGGTAGGTGATAGCAGCCCAAAAGCGAGGTGAAGTCCCAGAACTGGTCCTCCTCGCGCCAAGCCACGATAATCCACTGATATACGCCTTCCCCGTCTAAGGGGACGAAATAGTCATAGGACTCGACTCCGAGCGCCACCTCGGTATCCCAGCCATTGATGCGAAAAAAATCGGCAAGCGAAGCGGGTGGCTCGCGATAGACGGCCACAGCCACCTGCCCCACGTTCGCGGGCCACTCGCCGACAAAGTGCAGCCGACCGGCGATCCCGGTCTGCCCGGTGGCCTCAGCATCGAGACCGCGGTCGCAGCCCCAGCACAAGGCTAGGGCTGCGACCAAACAGCAAAACGGCACGGCCTACTATCCAGCGGCCTCGGCAGCAGCGACAGCAGCGGCGACAGCAGCCGAGAGTTCCGCGACGTCAAATTCTGCGCCGTCAATGGTTATCGTCCCGGTAGAAGAAAGACCGTCGGTCCCAACCGAAAGCTCCATATTGAGTACCAGCTCGGCTTCCTGTGATCCAGACAAGGTAACCTCCCCGGTCAGCGGAATGGGCGTCTGGTCTATGCCGACGTTCAAGGCACCGTTGACTATCAACGCACCATCGGGTGAATACTCATTCAACGTCCAATCGTTGCCTGCGATTTCCACCGAGCCACCGCCTTCCCCCGGCACCGACGTCGTACCAGGGATCAGCGCAGCGAAGAAGATCGTCTGGAAACTGGAGACCACCGTGCCGTATAAGCCGATAATTTCAGGCGTTATCTCAGCCACCGGTTCCGGCTCGGGTTCCACTGGTGCGGCTTCGTCGTCGTCGCCACCACAGGCGGCCAGCACCAGAGCACTGCACAGGACCAGGGCCGTGGTTTTATCCAGCCATTTGCGCATGATACTATTCCTCCTATATAGAGATTAAGTGCGCCAAGCAATCCCGACGCACAGAATTGTAAATGGATCGCTCCGCTCAAGAAGCGGTTTCGCTCCCCCGAACGTAGCGCACCAAGGCTTTTTCGTCCAGCACACAGCCCAAGCCCGGCTGCATGGGCGTGGGCACGTACCCATCGACAAAAGGGATCGGCTCGACGATCAGGTCGTCCTCGCGAGTCCAGCTCCCCACAAAATCCGAAGCCATCGTGCAATTGGGCGCGGCCGCGGCCGCGTGGACGTACGAGGTATCGACAATTCCCAAGTCATTGCCCGAGCCGTGCCAGCAGCGCAGGCCCGCGGCTGCGGCAACCGCCGCATTCTTCTGAAAGCCCACGAGGCTGCCGCCCAAGTTAAAACAATCGACGACCCCAGCCTTGATGGCGCGGATGATAGCTGGCCCGCTCCCCACGTGCATGGCTACCGGCAGGTCAATCGCCTCGTGGATTTGGACGTAACCTTGCAAATCGGATTTGGGGATCGGGTCTTCAAAAACCTCGACGTTGCCCACCTCCGCGAGTTGCTGCGCCAGCTCGATGGTCTGCTCGGCCGTGTGGAAGCGCTCATTAGGATCGACCGTCACCTTGAAATCCACTCCGCCCACCTCGCGCATGGCCTGGAGCCTTTCGACCATCGGCTCCTCGATCTTGCACTTGATCTTGACGCCTTTGAATCCGTGTGCGAGCGCCCGTTCAACCGCTCGCTTGCCGTCTTCAACCGTCAGGTGCCCCATCCAGTAATCGGCCCGCACTCGGTCGCGTACCGCACCGCCCAGCAGCGCGTGTACCGGCACCTGACGAGCTTTACCCACCAAGTCAAAGACCGCCATCTCAAAGGCGTCATACGCCGGCCCGCCCCCCACTGTGGGCAATTTCTCAGTGCCGTCGTGGCGGGCGGCGAAAATATCCTGCAAGGTCAGTTGCTCAGGGTCTTTGCCCAAGAGCTGGGCCGCCCCTGCGCGGACCTGTTCTATCGGCACGCCGCGCCCAGTCTCGCCCAAACCCGTCAACTCGGTATCCGTATTCAGGCGCACGATGTGCTTGGGCATTTGGTCCCACCCGGTCTCGGCGACGCATTCCGGGCTGTGTACCCGCCCGGGTATCGTCGGCACCACCACGGTCCAAATATCGACAGACGTTATTTTCATGGTATGAAACTCTCCTTTTCATCCACAGCTAGCGCAAACTCCGCCAACAGTCGTGCGGTGTGGTCCAAGTCCTCTAAGGACGCGATCTCGACCGGCGTGTGCATGTAGCGCTGCGGCACGCTGACCAAGCCCGTGGCCACCCCGGCCCGACTGAGCTGGATGGCGTTGGCGTCCGTGCCGGTGCCTCCCGGCTCGGCTTGGATCTGATAGGGAATTTTCTTCTTTTTCGCCACCTGCACCAGCCGCTCGGACACGACCGGGTTGGCGTTGGCCCCGCGCAAAATGACCGGGCCGCCGCCCAGCTTGCACTCCCCGACTTGGCGCTTATCGATGTCTGGATGGTCCGTTGCCCAAGTAACATCCACGGCAATGCCCACCAGCGGATCGATTCCGTAGGCGCTGGTCTTGGCTCCGCGTATCCCCACTTCCTCCTGCGCGGTGGCCACCGCATACACGGCGGCGCGGCACTTGCGCTTGGCGCGGCTCACCCGCCGCAGCGCCTCGGCGACCACCCAAGCACCGGCCTTATTGTCAATCCCCCGCGACACCACCAGCCCATTGCGCAGTTCCTCAAAGTTGGCGTCGTAGGTCGCCGGGTCGCCGATGGCCACCAGTTGCCGCGCCTCGTCCGCGTCGGCTGCGCCGATATCGATCCACAAGTCGTGTTTGTCCGGTACCTTGGTCCGATCCGCTGCCTTCATCAGATGGATGGGCTTTTTGCCCAACACGCCGAAAACCGGCCCCTGCACCGTGTAGATGCGCACCTTGCGACCGGGCACGATCTGTAAGTCAAAGCCGCCAATGGTGTCAAAGTAGAGATAGCCTTTGTCGTCGATGTAAACGATCTGGAAACCCAACTCGTCGGCGTGTCCGGCGAACATGATCTTGGGGCCGCCAGCTTCGTTGTGGACGCCGATGGTATTGCCGTGGACATCGACCTCGACTCGGTCGGCGTACTTTTCCACTGCGGCCTTCCACACCGCCCGCACCGGCCCCTCGTAGCCCGAAGGGCCGGGAGCACTGAGCAGATCGACGAGAAATTGCTTGGATGCTGGACGCATAGGTCCCCTTTTAGTCTATGATGTCGCCGGTTTGCACCAGGTGCCGATGGCACAGATCGCCGTGTTGACGCCGAGACCAATCACCCCGGCGTGGAAGCCCCAGATCATCGGTTTGCCCACGAAGGTCAACCCCAGTGCCACCGCCAGCCCGCAGACCATGCCGGTTAGCGCCGTCCGCGCCGAAAGCCGCTTCCAGTACAGCCCGAGGAAAAAGCACGGCACGACCTGGATCAAGACCTCGAACTTCAGCTCCAGCAGCCGCACTAAAGTCGCCTTGGTGCTAATAGCCACCGCGACTAGCAATACGACGATGACCCACGAGCAGATCTTGCCCACCTTCGTCAGCTCGGCCTCGGTGGCCTGCGGCCGGAAATACGGCAGGTAAATATCCTTGGTGAACATCGACGAGATCGACAACAGGGCTGAGTCCGCAGTGGACATCAGCGCCGCCAGCACCGCGGCAAAGATCGCCACGACCAGCCAGTAGCCCAGCGCGGATTCGCCCATAATCAGCGCGCAGAGCCGGGCCAACACTTGGTCGCTTTCGGCCTTGCTCAGATCGGGCAACACCACCGCCGCGGTCAAGCCGCACACCAGGGCCACCAACGTAGTGGTCAGCGGCATAAAGGCCATCAGGGCCAGCGAGCGCTTGAGCACCGCGACCGAGCGGCTGGCGTAGAGCCGTTGGATCGCCTGCGGGTAAATGGCCGCCCCGCAGCCCAACAGCAGCACGTAGCTGATCCACGTGTTGGCCCCCTCCCAGCTCGGCGCTTGGACCTTGGGCGGATCCATTTCGCTCAGTTGGGCCACGACCTGTCCTAGACCCCCACCCAGCTTCTGCGGGATGAGGAAGACCAAGATGCCAAAGCCCAACAGCAGCACGCCCCCCTGCATAACATCCGTCCACGCCACCGAGCGCATCCCCCCCAAGGTCTCATAGATGACCATAATGACCGCCAAGCCAATAATGCCGTAGCTGCCGGGGATCGCGCCGTCGGTGATCCCCTCGACGGCTGCACCCATTGCCTTGAGCTGGGCCAGCGCGTAGTTGCCCAGCGCGTAGATCATCAAGACCGTGCTCAAAAGCGTCAGCACCGACGAGCGGAAGCGGTGCGTAATGTAGTCGCCCGGGGTGATAAACCCTTCCTTGCGCGCCAACGCGACCAAGCGCGGGGCAAAGAGCATGTAGCCGACGATGATCGAGAACATAAAGAGCACCGACGCCGTCCACTCAAAGCCGATGCGGTAGGTCTTGCCCGTGTAGCCAAAGAGCGTATTGCCGCTGTATTGGGTGGCGTACAGCGTCAAGAAGAGCACGGCCAAGCCCATCGAGCGCCCCGCCAGATAGAAGTCGGCCATGCTGTTGGATTGGCGGCGCGTGCGTGCAATCCACCCCACGCCGATCATCGAGACCAGGTATAGCCCCACCGCGATGAGCGCGCCCGGACCAAACACCATGCCGCCCATCAGTCTTGCTCCTTTGCTTCAATCCAGTAGCGGTGGATCACCCAGCCCGTCCACAGCGCCAACAGCAGCACCGCGCCCAGCGACACCGCCACCCACAGCGGAAAGCCCAACACCAGCGGCCCCCGATACCCTTCGGGCCAGTACCAGGGAACGGCCACTGCGTAGAGCAGCAAATAGACGATCCAGATGTAGCCGACCTTGCGCGGCTCAGAGACGAGTTGTTCTTGAGAATCATCCATAGGGAGCAAATCAAAGCGCAGACACCGGAGTTGACAAGGCCGCTTTCGCCAGCGGAAAGAGGTGATCGTTGTGCTGGTAGTGGCCCTAAATCCCGTCGAAAGGCACTGTGCTCGTCCCTTGCGGCCGGGGTCCGGTGGGGCGGATGGGCATGTTTTCAGGGGCCTGGTACTGCACGTCCAAATGCGGCGTCTCCAGCCGTATATGGCCCTGGTGACGCGAATTCATCAGGGCGTCCAGACCGCCGCTTACCAGCAGGGTGCGCTCCGCCGGATACTGCGGCTGGCCCGTGAGAAACATCTCCTGGATATTGAGGCCCAGGTAGCTGAAGTGGGGATAGGGCGGCCCGTGCAAGCGCAGGCCCGTGGCCTGTACCTGGCCGTTGACGCGGGCCGCGTACGACCATTCCTCGACGTACCCGTTCAAGTGCAGCAGGGCGGCCTTGAAACCATCCCTGTATTCCAGCAGAAAGGCCGCTGGATTTTCGCAGGCCTCCTCCATGGGTTCGGCCGAGGTTTTGCCCACGGCCGCGGCCGCGGCGGCCAACTGGCGCGACCACAGGCCGTCGGCGCCGGCCTGCCACACGGCCTCGCCTTCCAAACACTGCACGGCCGCCAGACCGGTCTCACCGCCCCGGCGCCGCTCGACCATGGCCTGCAGGCCCTCAAAGCCGTGATAGCCGTAGGACTCAATGCCGCCAAAGCTGAGCATGAGGGCGTCTTCGATGGGGGCATCCAGCTCGTGTTCGAGCCAGGGGTCGCGCCAGCCCAAGGGCACTGAAGAGCCGGCCATAAAGGGGACGTTCAGTTCCACTGCCCGGTCGTACATCCACTTGGCGTCGCACCAGTTGTAGGACAGGTGCTTGTCGCTGAACACCGGCACCCAGCGGCCGGAGGTGGCCATAACGCCGCAGATCTGTTCAAAGAAAAAGCGCCGGGGATACAGGTGCTGGCCCTTCTCGTTGAAGGCGTAAGTGCCGTGTTCGCCAATGGAAATTACGCCGTCGACGGCCAATTTGCCGCCACCCAGACACAGAGCCGCGGGGATGCTCTGGTACACGGGTATATCGTATTCTTTGGATACTTGTAGGCCGATATCATTGTCGGGTATCTGGTCCAGGTACATGGAGGCGATATCCACCTGCGGCTCCTGCATGCCCTCGTCAGTGGGAAAACCCTTGATGAACTTGCCGACAATGACGTCGGCGTGCGCCGGGACGCGGTATTCGGTGATAATGGCGGCGATCTTTTTGCGCTGGGCCATGGTTACCTCTCTATTGTTGGACTTGGCTGCCGATATCGGTGCCGAAGATGACGGGTATAGACATTATAACCTTTGCAGTATTTCCGCGACTTTCTCTTCAAATAACGATTGCCATGCCGGCGCCAGAATGCAGTCGCTATCCTCCTGGGCACCCCCCAAATTCTTCAGTTGTTCCGCGGTCGGGGTATAATAGAGATAACCGTTGGTCACCCCGGAGACAAAAGTGAAAGGGTGTGGCGAGCGCTCCTTGATACCGAGGCCGATTTCAACCGGCAACTCACCGGGAAAGGCGACCAGCACAAAATCGCCAATTCTCAAACCCAGCACTTCGACGGCAATGGTCTGTTTACCAGCGGCCTGATTTAAAGCTTGGTTTTTCTTCAGCAGGTCCAAGTTGATCTGGATCCGGGTCAGCTCTTCCATAGTGTGCATATTGGCGATGTACTGATCCAGGTTCCGCCTGTTGTCGGCGTCGAGTTTATCCAGGCCCTTGCTGGCGAATTTTCTCTCGTGCAGATAGCGATGGGCATCATAGGAGGGAAATTCGCCGGAGAGGTTGTATTTGACCAGCAGGGGTACAAAGGTCTTCAGGTTGAGGCTGGTGGCTTGTAAAGACTGCAATAGCCGCATTTGTTCGGCTCGTAGGGCCTCGATGCCTTCTCGCAGGTCGGCTCTGGGCAATTCGAGGGTCTCGTTGACCAGTTTCAGCGGGTCGCCTTTCGCGCACTTGATATGCTTTAGCGCCTGCAAGGTGCTCAAGCCTAGCATATGCCCCAGAGGTTCGGCATCCGGGGGGTTGTCGATATCCCTATAGAGCACCGGATTGATATCCGCGCCACATCCCTGCAAGAAGAAGGCGATGGCACCGTCGCTTATGTTGTCTTCAATGACTCTGGAGGCAAAGCCGCTGAGGTCTGCGGTGTTGGCGCCGCTAGGCACGCCCTGGATGGGGTGGCAGGCGAAATTATAGAGGACGGCCAGGGTCTGTCCGTCCTCCTTGTCCAGCCGCAGGATGCCGATTTGCGGATCGACCGGGCCGACCTCGGCGATTTGTTCGTCGGGCGGGAGCGAGTAGGCGCGGCGGATATCCGCTTCACGGCCATTTTTGAGTTTGAGCCGGCGGTTTTCCATGATCCGCTCCTCGTGGCCGGTGCCGACGCCGACTGTTACCGGCACCATATGCTGCCATGCGGCTTCTACGGCCTGGACCGTCCGCGCTGCGACATCTTTGCAGACCACGCCGTGGCAGTGGCTGGCGTTGATCAGCACATGCGCCGGATCGATTGCCAGCTCTTTTTGCAGTTGGGCCCGCACATTGGTCAGATAGTCGTTGCCGATGGTGCCGATCTCGCCGATCGCCACGGCGTCCACGGTGACCAGGACCACCGTGGTATGGTCACTGCGCAGGATTAGGACTTTGGCGTATAATGGGTCATTGGCGGTTGTTGTTGCAATACCGGCGTAGAGCGGATCGTCTGTCGCGTCCGCTGCCGTATTGGTGATATCGACTTTTGCGGCACCAGCCCAGAGTTTTTGGGGAGCGGTGGTTTTCATTGCCATGCAGATTGTCTCCATCCAGTTGCTGGATCAAGATAGTATCCCGGCGGCAGTCCGCAATCGCGTTGGGAACTCTGGCCGTCTCTCTGAAAAACCGGCCGCATTTACTTCGTTGGGCTATTTGGTCTATATATAGTATTCCCATACTGTTAAAATCACATAAAATTAGGTTGCGGGAGGTTCTTCAATGACCAGTTCACGACCCATCCAATGGGGCATCCTCAGCACCGCCAGAATTGGCGTCACCGCCTTCATCCCCTCGGCCCGCGCCACGCCCGGTGCCCAAGTCTATGCCATAGCCAGCCGCAGCCAGGCCACCGCCGATGCCTTTGCCCGCGACCACGATATCCCCGTGGCGCTGGGCAGTTACCAAGCCCTGCTCGACCACCCGGACATCGACGCGATCTATATCTCGCTGCCCAATTCGCTGCACGCCGAATGGACCATCAAAGCCGCCGAGGCGGGCAAACACGTCTTTTGCGAAAAACCGCTAGCCGTCACCGCGGCCGAAGGGCGGCAAATGGTCGAGGCTTGCCGCAAGGCCGACGTGCTGCTCTTTGAGGCCTTTGTCTTTATGCACCATCCCCAGAGCCGCCGTCTCAAGGAAATCATCGCCGCGGGCGAAATCGGCACCCTGCGCCACATTAACGCCGGCATGACCTTCGTCGTCAACGACCCCAGCAACATCCGCCTGATTAAAGCGCTGGGCGGCGGCAGTATTTACGATGGCGGCGTGTACCCTATCACCTTCTCGCGCTTTATTGCCGGCACCGATCCTGTTGGCGTTCAGGCGCATATGCGCTTTGACACGCAAGTCGGAGTGGACGTGGCCACCTCGCTCATCCTCGAATACCCCGACGGCCTCACCGCGACCTTGTACTGCAGTTTCGATGGTCGTGGCGGGCCTCATGCCCTCATCACTGGAGACCAAGGCCGACTGGTTGTGCCCGCCCCGTATCATCCCGGTGCGGAGAGCAGCTTTGACGTGGTCAGCGGCTCCAATGAGAGCCGCAGCGAGACCTTCCAGACTGGCACGCCGCCTTTCCAGCCGGCCATCGACTTTTTCCAGCAATGTATGCGCGGAGAAGAGACCCCCGCCTATATGGCCGACCATGCCGACGGCACGCTCAAAGTGGTCGAGGCGGCTTTTGAATCGGCCCATAGCGGGCGGCGGGTGGAGCTGTAGGAAATACTGGATTGGAACGCAGAAACGCCGACTAGGTAGGAAATTTAGAATAGATCGCCGATATTCAGCGCGAAGCCTTGCAAGGTCGGCGAAGTCAAGGTCTCTCCTTCGCCGTAGGTATCCACGATCTCGTATCCGCGCTCGCCGAGCAACAGGACCGTTATGTCTTTTGCGGTAGTGTCCACCATCCAGTATTCGTTCACGCCGTGTCTGGCATATAGCGCACGCTTGAACGTCTTATCGCGTTCGGCTGTGGAGGGGGACAGGATTTCGACGACCAAGTCCGGCGCCCCCTGAATGTTTGCAGGGGTGATGATGTGGCCGCGCTCATTGGAGACGAACAGCAGATCGGGCTGCACCACGTCCATGTCCGACAGCACCACGTCAAAAGGCGCGAGATAGACCCGCCCCAAGCTATTCTCAGACGCAAATTGAAACAGTTTTGATCCTAGCAGGATGGAAATGCTCTGGTGACGTTCTCCAGGTGCAGGAGTCGGAACCAACTCTCCGTCCAGAAGCTCGTAGCGCTTGTCTTCCGGCGTATTCAGGTAGTCTTCGTAGGTAAACTTGACTACGGGATTGGGGATAGCCATGGTTGCCGTCCTCTCTCTGGCGATGCGTTGCTTACGTGGCGCAGGCTTGAGTCCAACGCGGAATACCGCACGGTCCAAATCTGCTTGCGTCACTTTAGGATATTCATCCCGATAATCAGAGGGCGAAGAAGAGCCAAAAAGCATGTCGAGCGGTCTTTAACTCGCTTTCTTCAAAGCTCGCAAAACCGCCTGGGGTTCGCGAGCCGCCACATGTAGCAACACCCGTGCGGGTCCTTTAGGGGTCCGATCCCCTCGCTCCCAATGCCGCAGGGTGCTGAGGCTAATACCAAATGCGGCCGCAAAGGCCGTTTGCGTCATACCGACTTGCTCCCGAATAGCTTTTACATCGGTGGTCTTTGGAGGATGCACGACCGCCTGACTTGGCTGGCCTGCCGCGTGCTCGATCGCTTCAGTCAATCCTTGTTTGATACTCTCAAAAACGCTACTCATGGGGCCTTCTCCATGTCTCGATCAAGTTGTGGACGAAGTCGCGCAACGCACGACGCTCAGAGGAGTTGAGATCGTCTTTCGCTCCTTTGCCGAACAATGTTAAGAGGTAAAGCGGCATCTGCTCGTTGTGGTAGTAGTAGATAACCCGTACACCGCCGCGCTTGCCCATCCCCGTGCGTGCCCATCGGAGCTTCCTGATCCCTCCCATGCCGCGCATTATGATACCCGCTTCGGGATGCTCTGCCAGATAATCGACCAGCTCTTGGCGCTCATCCTCCGATAGCAACCGGTCTGCCCGGCGCAAATATTCAGGTAATTCCACTACAGTATGCATGGATATAACCTAATGCCCACAAAGAATTTGCGCCTTCCGTCAGGCGGCGGTTCAGTACTTATGTGTCAATAAGATAGACGCTCTGAGCATTGTCAACTCGATAGCGGGATTATCGTGCATGCGGAGGGGGTCGCTGTCCTCGGCAGGTCGCCCGTACCCAAGGCCACCTTGACATTGGACCGGGAAATACTACAATTATGTTCAGTTATGATTTTTGGTTGCGTAAAGGTCTCTCATGTCTCGCAAAAGCACTATCGAGTGGACTAACAGCACTTGGAACCCAGCCACCGGCTGCACGAAGATTAGCGCTGGCTGCGACCATTGCTATGCCGAGCGCCTTTCTGAGCGTTTCCGCGGCGTCGAGGGACACCCTTTCGAGTCGGGCTTTGATCTAACCCTTCGCCCCAAGCGCCTCGAACAACCCATGCACTGGCGGCGTTCACAGCTCATCTTCGTCAATTCGATGAGCGATCTCTTCCACAAGGACATTCCCACCGAGTACATTGAGCGCGTATTCGACACCATGGAGCGCGCCGATTGGCATATCTATCAAGTGCTTACCAAGCGCAGTTCACTGATGCGCCGTTTCGTCCAAGAGCGCTACCCTTCGACTGGTGCTTCGGCAAGCTCAGGGCATCGCCGGGGCCAAGCGGCTCCCTCGCATATCTGGCTCGGCGTGTCCGTCGAAAACCACGCGGCTTTGACGCGCCTCCGGCACTTGCAACAGACCAATGCCTCCGTGCGCTTCGTTTCCTTCGAGCCGTTGCTCGGTCCAATCGGCGCGGTGGATTTCGCGGGTATTCATTGGGTAATCGCCGGGGGTGAGAGCGGGCCGGGAGCGCGTCCGGTGCAAGCAGAATGGGTGCGGGCATTGCGCGACCGGTGTCAGGCCCAGCGCGTCGCCTTTTTCTTTAAGCAATGGGGTGGGCGCACTCCTAAAGCGGGTGGGAATACGCTCGATGGACGGCAGTGGTTGGAGTATCCAGAAGTGGAGGCAGGTCAGCAGCTTAGGGCACCTTTACAAGCTGCTGGTGCTCCAGTCGATACTGCAAATTAGAAAAAGTTTAGGCATCTTTCCGGTTTCCCCAACTTAATACGATTATAGAAGTATAAGGGATCTGTATGCCCGGTATCCGCTTCATATAAAGGAGAATGAAAATGGTTTGTCCATTGACCAAACGCGATAAAACTGGAAATCTCTATGTCCGTCCTCATCGAGTGGAGGCACAGATCAATAAGATTCTTGCCCAGAGTTCAGCGACGCTCCTATGCCACCTCGCTGTTGCCGATCATCAGGCACCCGATTATGTATATTCTGAGTGTCTGGTCCATCTAATCCGGGACGCACGTCGAAATAGCAACGACGCCGTCTTCAAGGCAGTGCTTCCTGTCTTGCTCACCCGATGTGAAGCAATCTTATTAGCCAAAATCCCGGCCAACAAACTCCCGACTGCTGTGGATGTCCGGGAGGAAGTACTTGGACAGTTTGGCGAGTTGTTTGCCACTGATGGCACGGAAGAAAATCGCGACGATCTTGACTATTTTGAATGCCGCTTCAACCGGGCGTTCTATACTTTTTACACCGACCTCGTGCGAAGTGAAAAAGCCCGCCTCAAGCCATTAGTGTTCCCATCAGACCACGCCGATGACGTCGAATATAGCCCTCCCCATAAGGAGGTCCCCACCCGACTTATAGAAGCGTTGAGGAGTCAGGATACAGCAGAGAGTTCTGTCCTGCTAAGAGAGATATACGAAGCGATTGATACCTTGCCGTATGACGAGCGCAAGGCTGTGATCCTCTGTCATGTCATGGAGTACAAAATCGAATCTAATAATCCTGATGAGGTGACTGTAGCGACAATATGTAATGTCTCAGGTCGAACCATTCGTAATCGTCTCTCAAGAGCAGCAGAGAAACTTTCACACTTAAAAAAGGAGACATGACCATGAATTTGACCCCCAGCGCGGCACCGTTGCGCGATGTGCTGTACGAGTTTTCGCTAGCGAAGCGTGTACCCGACGCAGAGCTGCTTGACGATTTCGTTAGGCGCTTCCCGAAGTATGCCGATTCTCTCACGGAGTTTGCCATCGAACTCGCTATGGATGCCCTTCGACCCGAGCCTGAAGTCGATTCAAAGGCTGAGATTGATCTGAACCGTGTGAGTCCTGTAGTCTCGCGTGCAATGAGCCGATTCCACAATCGCCTACACGCCGTGCGTCAAGCAACCAAGCTGACCAGCAACCGTGCTCCGTCGCCGGAAGTTGCAGATGCTCCCAATCCCTTCGCCGAACTAAGTCGTGCAGCGTTTCGTGCGTTAGCAGACGGGATCGGTGCAAACACCGTTTTCGTCGCCAAGCTGCGAGATCGTCAAATTGAACCGGATACCATCCCTAGCAGTTTTCTACAGTGTCTTGCGGATGCGCTCAATACTCCGATCAGCCTAGTAACTGCCTACTTTGCTGCACCAAGCACAAATACTAGTCGTCAGTTTTACAAGGCCGCCGACAAGCCTGACAGCAACCAACGACAAAGCTTCGTCGAGGCTGTTAAGAGTTCGGGGCTAAGCGACGACCAACAGCACCAACTTCTGAGTTTCTAAACAGATGGAAGCCTTCAAGCCAATCCGAAAGTCCGCAGCGCATCTGCGCGATAAGATTATCGAGGCGGGGACTGATCCTGTGGATACTACGGCACTTATTACGGCCGCTGTGGCTCACCTTGACCTTGAACTCGTCTATCTTGCGCCGGGCGATCCTGCTCTAAAAAATGCCCGGGCGGTGTTCGACGAACAGAGCGGTACGATCTGCTGTGAAATGGCCGGGGATATCATTGACCGTACATTACTTGTGGCTCACGAACTTGGACATGCACACATCCACGCTGATTCGACGGCTTGTACGAAGGATGACATCGATCTATCCCGTTCAACTGAGGTAGTACCCGTTGGGTTGCAGCGTGTCGAGGACTATGGCACTCGGGAACGGCGTGAACTACAGGCCAATGTTTTCGCTCGGGAATTTCTGCTACCCCGGAGCTTTGCACGTCGGCTCTACATAGCTAAGGCCATGACCGCTTCAGCTATCGCCTCGCACATGAACTTGCCAAAGGCGCTCGTCCGACAGCAGATATTTGATGCCCTTCTACTTCCGATGGTGGAGGAAGTAGCTCCGGCGATGGCTTCGTCTTATACACCGAGTCCGGACCAGTCGCAAGACCGGGCTTCCACACATCGCGACGCCCCATTCCTTCTTCAGGCTGGGCCGGGAACCGGAAAAACACGGACACTGGTAAAACGCGTTGAATCGCTCTTGGCAGAAGGCGTTGACCCAGCTTCTTTGCTCGTCCTTACCTTCTCGAACCGGGCTGCCGGTGAGTTATTGGAGCGACTGGTGGCCATAGTGCCAGAAGCCGCTGCACGTATTTGGATCGGGACGTTCCATGCTTTCGGCCTCGATCTTATACGGCGCCACTATGACCGCCTCGGTCTACCGTCCAATCCAGTCTTGTTCGACCGTAGTGATGCGATCGATGTGCTTGAGGATAGCCTTCCGACGCTGCCCCTTGTCCACTATCGCAACTTCTGGGATCCGACGATGGTGTTGCGAGACGTGATCCCTGCCATCTCGCGGGCTAAGGATGAACTTGTTGACCGAATCCGCTATCGAAAGCTCGCCGAGGCTATGCAAACGACCGCAGACGACGATGAGGCTCACAAGGCAGCCGAGAAGTGCTTGGAGATTGCCGACATCTATGATCTATACGAACAAGCCAAGCGCGATCAGGGTGCCGTCGATTTTGGCGACCTTATCATGCAGCCCGCATTGCTCCTAGAGTCCGATCCAGCACTCAAGCAGGCTATTCAACTACGGCATCGCCATCTTCTCGTCGACGAATATCAGGACGTAAACCGGGCGAGCGCACGCTTGTTAAAAGCGGTCGCTGGAGATGGCAAACGCTTGTGGGTAGTCGGTGACTCACGCCAGTCCATTTACCGATTCCGCGGAGCGTCCCCTACCAATATGGCTCGTTTTTGCGACGACTATCCAGGTGCAGTGATTGACCAACTCGCCATCAACTACAGATCGACAGAGCAGATCGTCGCCAGTTTCGTCAGTGTTGCTCCCCGGATGGGTGCATCCGAGAGCATGTTGCCACTCGGCCTTGCCGCTGACCGAGGTTCTGGTCTCGGAAAACCGGAAGTCCGGTACTACGACACCCCCGACGACGAAGGCGGAGGTATCGCCGGAAGCATCCGAGACCTCGAATGCGCGGGCGTTCCTCTCCGTGATCAGGCCGTGCTCTGTCGCTCAAATCGTCGTCTGAATGAAATCGCCGCAGCCCTCGAGGCATACGGCATTCCTGTTTTGCATCTTGGCAGCTTGTTCGAACGCGAGGAAGTGCGTGATTTACTAGCACTTCTAAGCCTCGCGGTTGATCCGTTTGGTAATGGCCTTGCGCGGGTCGGAGCAATGCCTCGCTATGGTCTTTCGATGCAAGATGTCTATACCGCAGTGCACCATCTGCGAGATAGCAATCAGCCGGCCCTTTCGGGTCTAGAGACGCTCGCTGAGGCTCAAGGTATCTCGCCTGATGGCTCATCAGCACTTGCTCGCCTCGCGCAGGATCTGTCGGGGCTCTCATCAAGCGTGTCCGCATGGGAGTTTATCTCAACGTATCTGCTTGATCGCACTAGCCTTGTGCGGGAGATGGCCCAAGCCACGACAACCACCGACTACATTCGGAGCGTCGCGATTTGGCAATTCCTTAACTTCGTCCGCGAGAGGCCTCCGACCGGCACAGGTTTGCCGATTCAGCGGATGCTGGATCGTATCCGACGGCTCGTACTACTCGCCGAAGAGCGGGATTTGCGCCAAGTGCCATCAGCCGCACTCCACCTAGATGCAGTGCGGCTGATGACTGTTCATGGTAGTAAGGGGCTAGAGTTTGAAGCAGTCCATGTACCCGGCCTGACGGTTTCGAGCTTCCCCTCTTCGTACCGTGGAGTACGATGCCCACCGCCCATCGGCATGACTGAGGGATCAGAGGGCTTTTCGGTCTCGGAAGAAGCCAAGCGGAATCACGAACACGAGGAGGAATGCCTGTTTTTCGTTGCGCTCTCTCGAGCGCAAACCCATCTGTGCCTCCACTTGGCGCGTCGAAGCTCCAACGGCAGAAATCGATCTCCGTCCCGTTTTCTAGATTGGCTACCAGAGAGGACAATCGACAAAATTGCCCATCCAGTGGTCTTACCGAGACCAGCCCACATGCAGAGCCCGATGCCTATCCAAGTAACGCAATCCACCGAATGGCACGTCACAGATAGTACACTCATCTCCTATGAGAAATGCCCTCGCCGTTTCTTTTACACCCATATGTTGGGGCTTGGTGGTATCCATAAAGCGACTGCCTATTCTCAAACCCATAACTGCCTCTACAAACTCATCCAATGGGTGTCCGAGCGCCGACGCGAAGTTGAGCCGACGCTCTCCGAGGCTGAAGCCGCCTTCGATACAATTTGGCGTAAACATGGGCCTGTCGACCATAATTCCGCTGACGAACACCGCCGCCTTGCTTTGCAACTAGTTGGGGCCCTAATCAGGGCCAGCACTGAACGGCGTTCCCGTGAGGTTGAGCCGTTAGCAGTAGATTTTCCAAATGGTCGCGTGGTCGTGGAGCCGGACGAAATAGCTGATATGCCGGACGGAAAGATCTCACTACGCAAGATCCGAACAGGACGCAAGCGCACAGATGAATATGATCGCCTCGACTACACTCTTTATCGATTGGCTGGTCAGGCCCATTTCGGTACTCGTGCGATGGTCCAAGCACTGCATCTTATGGATGAGATGGTCGATGACGTACTGATCTCGTCGAATAAGCTCAACAAACGACGAGATAGAAGTGACGAGATGTTGAGAGAGATTGCGAAGGGGCAATTCCCACCTAATATCAACGAAGTAACATGCCCGCGATGCCCGCACTTTTTCGTCTGTGCTGCTACGCCGCGTGGGCCACTGACTCTCCCATAAAAAGTTTTTCTACCTCGACTTTCCGCTTTCTACCCTCCTACCCGATTAATAGAGTGAAGGGCAGAGACGGGCAATGGAGCTTCGCTCTAGCCTAGGAGGATCGTATTATGGCTACACTCGATCTGTTTTATCAGTGTGAAGGATCCCGCGAGATACAGCATGTCGAAGTTGAGGATGACGCCACATTCGCAACTGTCAAAACCAAGCTGATCGACAAGCATTGCCTCGCCGCCGATGTGTGCATCTTCTTGGAAGACAAAGACGATCCACTCGACGAAGACGAGAAGGTGAGCGATTGCGTTAAGGGGACGGATATAAAGATCCACCTGCATCGCTGTTGTCTCGTCAAAGTCAGCGTGACCTTCAATGGTCGTACCGTCGAGCGCAACTTCGGGCCAAGCGCGACCATAGCCCGTGTCAAGTGCTGGGCAGCCGAAAAGGAATTCGGCATGGAGCCAAAAGACGCCGGTGAGTATGCTTTGCAAATGGTCGGTACTCACGAAAGGCCGACTCCAGGGACGCATATTGGCACACTGGTGGATTGCCCCGCTTGCAGCCAAGCATTTGACCTAGCCCCCGACGAGAGGGTGAACGGCTCGACCGGGAGCGTAGCTTGAGCGCTCCTGACCAGCGAGCATTCGAGGCGGACGTGGCCAAGGCTGCGTTCCGCCTCGGGCAAGTAGAAGGACGCTGGCGCTTGATTCGCATCGACTGGCCCTTTGTCCAGATCTCCGTGCCCGCGAAGGATGAGCGTCAATACGTTATGCGCTTCAATTGCCAGGGATATCCGCAAGCTCCGCCTACAGGCGGCCCATGGGATCCTGGGCAAGATACTATCTTGGAATTCAATCTCTGGCCACAAGGCCAAGGAGGTCGTGTCTCAGCGGTTTTTCGCACCGACTGGAAAAATGGCTCTGCTCTGTATCTACCTTGTGACCGTGAAAGCTTTGCTGGGCATGAAAATTGGCGAACCGAGATGCCGTCAAAAATATGGCGGCCAGTAGAAGGAATTGTTCAATACTTGGAGATCGTCCATGAACTTCTCCATAGCGGAGACTATACGCCGCCTTCTTGCACCGCGACATGAGTTGTCCTGTTCCTGGTTTCTCTGGCGTCGTTTGCTGATCTGCTTACGGGAACGCGGTCACGGCAAGTCTAGGGAAAGTGGAGCTTTTCTGCTTGGGCATTACAAGGGCAAACGTGCCCGTATTACCGATTTCGTCCTGTACGATGATCTCGATCCGCATTGCCTTGATACCGGCATAGTCCGCTTCGACGGGCGATACTTCGGGACGCTCTGGGCAATTTGTAAAGAGAGAGGGCTATCTGTCGTGGCCGACATTCATGTCCATCCAAGCGGATCACAGCAGAGCGAGTCAGATCGCACCTATCCCATGATTGCGCAGGCAGGTCATTTGGCAATAATCCTGCCGCGCTTCGCCGCTCGCCCGCTTTCGAAACGCGAAATCGGTATTTACCGCTATCAAGGCTCGAAGCGTTGGCAAACCATCACGCCCGCTACCCGGAGGGCCTTTCTTCACATCGGCTTATAGAGGATTATCCATGACTGCCAAACCACACGCCGACAACCTGCACCGCTTAGTCAAGTACGCACTCGATAGCGGAGAGGCCAAGAGTCTCGACGAGGCCAAGAGTCTCTTTCAAGGCTATCGCCTTGCGCTTACCATCCACGGCCGAGAGTCGCGGAATTCACTCAATCAAATTGCGTTGTTGACAGCAGTTGCACTGGGACGTCGCGTGTTCCTCGGTGGGGTTTCCGTAGAAGGCGACTTAGATGTACCGCTGAAGGTGCCACTACCCCTGCGGTGTAGACTCCACGAGGCTGTGATAGATCTCGGTGGCACGCTTACGCCTCCAGCCGATGGAACGCCGACTATTGTTATTGGCGGAGGGCCTCGTCGACAGCGGCCCGGGTTTCACATACGCACGGCAGTCGCCGGATGGCGAGGTGGTATCCTTCCGGCGCACTCAAAGCTAATGCCGGCCCCAGGACCGACTGTACCATTGGCGGCTATGCTGTCCGCTGGCCTCGCAGTTAATGAAGCCTTCCTATTCGTGGAAGGAGGCAGTCCTGCGGCTGGACGACGGCCGATAGGATTCTCACTGTGGCGGCCTGCCGCAGACATAAATTGGCTTGAGCCTGATCTAGGCGAGCCTCAGATAACCTATCTCCCATCGCGGCTTTGGCTAATCGGGCTCGGACACCTAGGGCAAGCGTATCTTTGGGGTCTTGGGCTACTGCCATATAAAGAGCTAAGTAGTCTCTCTATCGTGCTGCAGGATATAGACGAGATCACGCCATCAACCGAAAGCACGTCAATTTTGAGCGACGCGGCGATGGCAGGCCAGAAAAAGACCCGTGCCATGGCTACTTGGGCAGAACGACGCGGGTTTGCGACAGCGTTGCAGGAGCGACGGTTCGATAACAGCTTCCATCGCCAAAATGAAGAACCAGCCATCGCGTTGTGTGGTCTGGATAATGCTCTAGGACGGCAAGCACTCGATCAAGTGGGATTTGATCTGGTTGTCGAGGCCGGACTTGGCAGAGGGCAACAAAACTTCCGTACCATACGCCTACACGTACTACCAGAGGCACGTTCGGCGGCGGATATTTGGAAGTCGGCGACACCCTCCGAAACGGTTGCGGATCGCCCTGCCTATCAAGAGATGCTCAAAAGTGGCGAGCTGGATCGCTGCGGCGTTACGCTTCTAGCTGGTAAGGCAGTCGGCGCACCCTTCGTAGGCACCGTAGCGGCTACGCTGGCACTAGCCCAAGTGCTACGCCTTCTCCATGGCGAGAACCCCTATCAGTTGATCGATATTGATCTGCTCTCTGTTGACCAGCGCCTCGCCGTTCCCAATCCTAATAGCTTTCTGTCTCTCAATCCTGGATACACCACCGCACTCTATTAAGGATATGTCGTCGAGGTTCAATGGGGCACGGACTAAGTAGTTAACAAAAAGTCCGTTGACACTTTTCCCTTGCCCTCTAAACTTAGTTGTATGCCCGGAGGCCGCTTATGACTCCGTTTTCCCTTCCCCGCCGCGAGCGCCGCTTGTTGGAGGCTTTGGTCGTCCAAACCCCGGATGCGATGGTCTTACGTCGAGCGCAAGCCCTGCTTTGGGTGGCGGCGGGCGATTCGGTAACTCATGTTGCTCAACGCCTGTGTGTTACGCGTCAAGCCATCTATAAATGGATCCGGCTGTTTGAGCAATCGTCGATCTCGAATCTGGCGACGCGCCTTCAAGCCGCCCCCCGCAGTGGACGACCGGGTAAAGTAAAAGGCGTGATTGAGCCCCTGCTAGACGAAGTCATCGATCACGATCCTCGTCTTTTCGGCCTCAATTCAACGGTATGGACCGCGTCGTTATTGGCGCAGTATCTACACGCAGAGCATACCCTCTGCGTTTCGGTGTCTAGTATCCGCCAAGCGCTGGTTCGATTAGATATTAAATGGAAACGGCCTCGGCATACCTTGTCCTTGCGCTCGCCGACTTGGCGGCAAGCCAAAGGCGGGTTAAAAAGGGGCTGGCGACGCGGAAACGCACCGTAATCCTCATGCTGGATGAAGTCATTCTCACCGAAACGCCGCCGTTGTATAGTTGTTATGGGCACCGTGGCCAACCGGTGCAGGTGCCGATCACCGGCCAGCGCGCCAAACGGATTCTGCACGGCGCGCTTAACATCAAAAGTGGCGAGGTCGCGCTGCTGATTTCGCAGGAATGGACGCAAGATACCCACCAGATTTTTCTGCGTCTCATACGCGCCCACTGGCGCGGATGGCAGATCGTCCTCTTTGAAGATCGGGGCTCGCCTCATAAAGCGGAAGGCAGTTTGCGGTTGGCGGCCGACCTGAATATGGAAATTCGTCTATTACCGCGGGCCACCCCGGAGTTGAATGCGATGGATCATTTATGGCGTTGGGTGAAAGGACGCGGGTTGGCCAACCAACCCACCGCCTCCATCGATGAGTCCGCCGATAGGGCATGCCAGTATATCTGGCAACTGAGGCCGCAGGAGCGATTGCAAAAAGCCGGCGTCTACGCTGATAATTTCTGGCTGAAGTCATAAACCTGGTGTAAACGAACTTTTTGTCACCTACTTAGGTATTATTGTTATCAGGGTGCCGAACCAACGCCATCATGTCCCGGATGCACCTACGACGTGTGTTCACGAGCAACTCGCTGGGCTAATTGGGGTCTCCCGGGCGATAGTTCTCTATGTTTGCCGCATATATAGATGCGCCGATACAAATTTCTGCTAGGTGCCCTATTTCTGCAAAAGGGCCGTCCCTCCGTCAGGCTGAAACGTACACCGGACTCGACCAAGCTGGCCGCCCACCGAGGGATCAGTAACCGGGCGGCAAGCAGACCTGTTTTCTACCGTGAAACCACTTGCCTACCGTGCGGTGCAGAGTCATCTTAAAGAGAAACAACCCTGTGAGATGACAAAATGGACAAGCATCAGATTTATCACTCTGATCCCGAGATCATAGGGGGAACCCCCGTGTTCACGGGCACCCGGGTTCCTGTAGATAGCCTTATCATTCACCTGAAGGCCGGTGATTCTCTTGAGCAATTCCTCGACGGCTTCCCAAGCGTAAGCCGCGAGCAAGCCGAGGCATTTCTCGAATTGGCTCTGGCCGAAGCCTTGGAGAGCACACCGCAAGAGCCTTTATCCTGACCTGATGCGCGTCTTGATTGATGAGCAACTTAATTGGCGTATAGCTCGCGTATTCACTGATGCGCACGAGGTTTGTTCCGTCCGTGAGATGGGATGGACCGGCATGCGCAACGGAGATCTGCTAGAGGCAGCAGAGCAGGGGTTCGATGTGCTGGTAACGATGGACCGGAACATGGAACACCAACAGCATTTACCCCAGTATAATCTTGCTGTGATCTTGTTGGTATCAAGGAGCAATCGCTTGGAGGATACTGAGAAGTTTGTGCCTGCGATTGAAGACGTACTGGCCAAAGGGGTGGAGCCAGGACGGATATACCAACTGACGGGCTAATCCGCCGTGAAATTCAAGCTGTCAGGCACTTAGAATAGATCGCCGACATTCAACGCAAAGCCTTGCAATGCCGGCGAAGTCAAGGTCTCTCCTTCGCCGTAGGTATCCACGATCTCGTATCCGCGCTCGCCGAGCAGCAGAACTGTTATGTCTTTTGCGGTGGTGTCCACCATCCAGTACTCGTTCACACCGTGATTGGCATACAGAGTGCGCTTGAACGTCCTGTCGCGTTCGGCTGTGGAAGGGGACAGGATTTCGACGACCAAGTCCGGTGCGCCCTGAATGTTCGCGGGAGTGATGATGTGGCCGCGCTCATTGGAGACGAACAGCAGATCGGGCTGCACCACGTCCACATCCGACAGCACCACGTCAAAAGGCGCGTGGTAGACCCGCCCCAAGCTACTCTCAGACGCGAATTGAAGCAGTTTCGATCCTAGCAGGATGGAAATGCTCTGATGAAGTTCTCCAGGCGTAGGGGTCGGAACCAACTCTCCGTCCAGAAGCTCGTAGCGCTTGTCTTCCGGCGTATTCAGGTAATCTTCGTAGGTAAACTTGATTATGGGATTGGGGATAGCCATGGTTGCCGTCCTCTCTGATGATGCGTTGCTTGCGTGGGGCAGACTTGAGTCCAATCTGCTTCCGTTTCACGCTACCGCCTGTAATCCCTTCCTCGCGACAAGCGTGAGCAGCTTGAGCGAAGCCCCATGCGGATGCCTTTCGCCGCACTCCCACTGGTTCACCAAGCCCTCCGAGACATTCAGATAGCGAGCAAAAACCGATTGGCTCACCTGCTCGCGTAGCCGGATTTGACGTATCTGTTCCGGGGTCAACTCTTCGAACGGTGTTAGGCACATTTCGTCAAATGTCCTCATGGTCACTTTGTTCAGGACGCCCGCCTCGTGAAGTCCAAAGGCTGTCTCATGCACAGCCGCTAGTGCCTCGTTTTTGAACTGTTCACTCATCGTTTGATACTCGCTTTTATTGACTTTCCTCTTCTGACATCTCTTCCCACCATTTGAGTAGTGCTCCACGAGTAATGTAGTGAAAGCAATGAAGATTAATGGGGGCGTCCCCCGGAATCCATGTTCCACCGCGTGAATGTAAAGCAAGACCTGTTAATGGAATTTCTGATGCAGTCGGATCTTGGGAAGCGTAGAATGGAGATCCAAGCATTGGAACGGGAAATGGTATTCCGCCATGTAGAGACCGAGAACGATATTGATAGACCTTGTAGAGGATATCCCTCAATCCAGAGTTCGACCATTTGACTTGGCAATACTCCTGATCAGGCCTTTGGTCTGGCTCGTTTGGTTTGAATCTAAGCGTAAATTTGATGAACTTCTGGGTTGCCCCAAATGTGTCCGCAATTAACTCAGCCACCTGATCAACGAGTTTATCACCTCCATGTTCTTTGAGAAGCTCTCCAAGGTCCGGTTTAGATGTCCGAAGGCGTTCACTAGGACTAGCGTCGGTCGTATAAACATCGTTTGCGGCCGTTTCAAGAGCAGAGACAAACATTAGCCACGCGAGATTCGGTTCAGATTCCGCAATCCAAAGTGCATCTTGGTAGGATCTGCACGCACGAATTAGATTGACGTATCGAGCAGGCTCAATCCGAGGAATTGATTTCATTATTTCTAATTGACTCATTGGATGTGTACCAACGACTGATGGAAGGATCAGTCGATTAGGTTGGACACGAACAACAGGTTGGGGTTCGTACCTCCAATCTCTAGGTTGTCCGTACGGATCTTGTCCGGGGTCGAACCGGCGTGATTCGTCGCCTGCACGTATTCGGACACCAAGAGCAACCGACGTAAGTGCTGCGAGTTCGTCGACAAAATCCCCACCGTGGTAAAGCGATTCGTCCGTCTCTAACTTGTCATTGTCAGGAAGAGGTTGGGGCAAGTGTATCGCAGCCCTCAGGATGATCGGAGAATTGACGACGCCGGGGCCATCGTGTAACGGAATAGCGTTTAGAAAGCTGTACGGACCCAAGCCGTCGGTGAATTTACTCGTGATATGTGCATCAGAGTAAAATGGATACTCGACGACAGCGGCGGTGTCTTCGTCTGATACCCCGAGCCAGTTGAGCCAGTTAAGCTGTGACGGGAGTTTGGTTTGAGAGTCGTTGTTTCCATTCATGGCTTGTCTGGGTTCTTCCCTTGGATGAGCGCCAATTCTCTTTTCTCATCCCAGTCAAATTCCAGAGGAGAAATAATGTCCCCGAGTATCCGTATCCGGTCCCGGTCCCTGCCAAACATGCTCGATGCCTCCTTGTGATAAGGCACGAGGCGCGATACCGGGCGACCGTTCTTGGTAATGACAATCTCGACGCCGCTATCGGCGACCTCATCCATCAGCTTGAGGCATTTAGCCTTGAACTCAGATGCCTTGATCGTCCGAACATCGGTCAGGTTATCGTCGTGTGTATCCATAGCACTGCCCCCATAAGTTGGCCGGAATGTGTGCTTCTTATCACAATCAAGATGAAGATGTGGTATTGCTCATTAATTGCAAGTGTATCGCGCACTATGCGGCCCCACAAAATAGGACATCCCCTCCTCACCCCAACACATACACCGGACTCGACCAAGCCATCTCCCCGTCACACTGAATGGCCTTGACGAAATAAGCGGCCTGCCCCTCCCCCGGCGGCTGATCCACAGTCTCCAGCGTCAACTCCAGCGCTTCCACCCGCTCGGGATAGCACTGCACCACCAACTGCATGTCCAAGCCACCGTAGTCGAAACGCAGCGGCTCGTAGCCTAGCCCCGCCAGATCAATCTCCGTCGTCCCCGCCGCAGAGTCGAACACCAAGCTGCCGACTCGCCCATCGTCCAGCACCAGCTCAATCCCGTCGCAATCCCCCGTGATCTGCGATTGAAAAGCCACGGCCTGCGGCTCGGTCGCGGTGATGCCGTCGGCCGCAGAGTCAAAGCTGACCGTGGTCGCCTCTACAATGGTCGCCTCAGTGGTGCGGATAACCCCGGACCAATCCACCCGCCGCCCGCGCCCGCGCATCCGCGAGCCAGACCACATCAGGCGCAACCTGTTGGAATGCTCTAAATCCCGGCCGAATTCAGGCGCTAGATGAAACCTAAAACAGTGTCCAATAAGTCTATGGCTTGACAATTTATATCTTTTAGATATACTCAAATATATATCTGGGAGATATATCAATGCCAAAAACTAATAAAAGCAAGTACGCCATTATAGGTATGCTCAGCCTCCGTCCCATGTCGGGCTACGAGATGAAAAAGGTGATCGCACAGAGCATCGGCCATTTCTGGAACGAGAGCTTTGGCCAGATCTACCCCAACCTCAAACGACTCGTGGAAGAAGGCCTGGCCACCCGGCAGACGGAAAAACGGCCCATCAAGCTCAATCGCTACGTGTACGCCCTGACGGATGCGGGGCGGGCCGAGCTGCACGACTGGCTCAAAGAGCCCCCCGAGCCCGAGTCCGTGCGCAGCGAATTCCTGCTCAAGCTGTTCTTCGCCAGCCAGGTCGCTGTCGGCGACAATATCGCGCTCATCGAGAGATACCGTCGGGAACAGGTCGCCGGACTGGAGTATTGCAGGCAAATGGAACAGTTCCTGCGCACCGAGCGCGCCGACTCCCCCAATCTGCCCTACTGGTTGCTCGGCCTCGACCTAGGCCGGCAGACCACTCAAGCGACCATAGCTTGGTGTGACAAGAGCATTGAGGAGATCAACCAACTCGCCGACGCCGAATCAACCCGCGATAATGGAGGTACTTGAAATGACTTATTGGAATGCTTTGACGCGCGCCCAAATGATCCTAGCCGCCTGTTTCTTTCTCTTCCCGATCGCAGCCGGGGCAGCGGAGCCGTTTGCTGAGATCGAAACCCTTATCAATGGCGGACAGTACGAACAAGCGCTGCAAAAACTGGACGCCCTGCTGCAACAAAACCCCAACGACGCCGAAGTGCAGGCGCAGAAAGGGATGGTGCTGGGTGCCCTAGCTGACCAAGCGGAGAACATGATCGAGATGGCCCGCTATGGCTGGGCGGCGATGGAGGCATTTGAAACGGCCCTCAAACTCGATCCGGACAATATCACTGCGCACCTAGGACGCGGCACCTCCAGCCTGATGGCGCCACCACCCTTCGGCAATGTCGACGCCGCCCTGGCCGATTTGCGGAAAGTGGTCGAATTGGACGCCGACCACGCCGAAGCCCATTACTTCCTCGGAGTCGCGCATCAGAAGAACGGTGATGTCGCCCAGGCCAAGGCGGCCTTTTACCGGGCGCTCGAATTGACCCCTGACTACGAAGAGGCCAAAGCGGCGCTGGCGGAGTTTGGCGTTGCCGACACGACCCCTGCCCAGCCCCAGCGGCGGCTATCTACGGCCCCCCTCGCCTTCACCCACGTCACCGTCATCGATGTGACGGGCGGACCGTCCGAGTCCGATATGACGGTTGTAATTGAGGACAGGCGCATCCAAGCCCTCGGCCCAGCCGGATCGACCGCGATTCCCGCGGGCGCGGAGGTGATCGACGCTAGCGGCCAATTCCTCCTACCCGGCCTGTGGGATATGCATGTCCACATACTCGGGGACCCGGCGTGGTTTTTTCCGCTCTTCATCGCCAACGGCGTCACCGGTGTGCGCTATATGGGCGGCTCGGTCCTGCCCGAGCAGTGGCATGCGATAAGGGAGCGGATCGCCAGCGGCGACCTGCTGGGGACGCGCGTTTTAGCGGCCGGCCCCATTCTCGACGGCCCAGAGCCGATCTGGCCGGGCTCCATCGCCCTGTCCACCGCAGACGAGGCTCGGGCGGCAGTGGTCGACCTGAAGCGGCGCGGTGCCGATTTTGTAAAGGTCTATAACCTGCTTTCTCGCGAGGTGTACTTCGCCATTGCCGACGAGGCGAAAAAACAGTCCATTCCCTTTGCCGGCCATGTGCCGCTGGCCGTGGGTAGCATAGCCGCGGCCGCGGCCGCGGGCCAGCGGGCTATTGACCACATAGACGGCGCGTTAGTCGGCTCTTCCACCCGGGAAGCGGAATTCATGCGGACGGCGCAGGAATTCATACGGGCGGCGCAGGATGGGGTCGGCAAGGAGACTAAGCTGTCGCACTGGCAAGAGCTCATGGACTCGTACAGCGCCGAAAAAGCCGCGGTCCTGTATGCGACCTTTGTCGACAACGGCACCTGGTACGTGCCGACGCTTTCGATTTTTTCCGTCCTCTTCCGCACGGCCGACGCGCCGACGGACGAAGCCAAGCGCAAATACCTCGCCCCATTGATATTGGATATCTTCGGCGACCAATTAAAAAGTACGGGCGGCTTTGAGCAGCCGCCAGACGACGCACTGCGCCGGGAACTGCTGCAGCGCGTCCTGGGCTATGTCGGCGAGTTGCACCGGGCCGGGATTCCCTTGCTGGCGGGCACGGACGCGCCCGTATCGCACGTCTATCCCGGATTCACCCTGCACGACGAGCTGGCGCTCTTTGTCGAAGCGGGCCTGACGCCGCTGGAGGCGCTGCAGACGGCGACCCTTAACCCAGCCAAATTCAGCGGCCAAGTCGACTCCCTCGGCACGGTGGAAGCGGGGAAGATCGCCGATTTGCTGTTGCTGGAGGCCAATCCGCTGGAGGATATCCGCAATACAGCGAAAATCGCCGGTGTGGTCGTCGGTGGCCGCTTTTTGCCTGAGGAGTCGTTGCAGGCAATGTTGGCGGAGCTCGAAGAGCAGATCGCGGCGATAGATGGCGATTAGTCGTCCCTCAAAGCTTGCATCGCTAGGATCAATCGTTTGGAGGGCACCGAAAAGTTTGTGCCTGAGATTGAAGACGTACTGGCCACAGGGATAGAGCCAAAACGGGTATACCAACTAACGGGCTAACACATACACCGGACTCGACCAAGCCATCTCCCCGTCGCACTGAATAGCCTTGACGAAATAAGCGGCCTGCCCCTCCCCCGGCGGCTGATCCACAGTCTCCAACGTCAATTCCAGCGCTTCCACCCGCTCGGGATAGCGCTGCACCACTAACTGCATATCCAAGCCACCGTAGTCGAAGCGCAACGGTTCGTGGCCCAGCCCCACCAGATCGATCTCCGTCGTCCCCGCCGCCGACTCGAACACCAAGCTGCCGACCCGCCCATCGTCCAGCACCAACTCAATCCCGTCGCAATCTCCCGTGGTCTGCGATTGAAAAGCCACGGCCTGCGGCTCAGTCGCGGTAATGCCGTCGGCTGCGGAATCAAAGCTGACCGTGGTCGCCTCCACAATGGTCGCCTCGGTGGTGCGGATAACCCCAGACCAATCCACCCGCCGCCCACGCCCGCGCATCCGCGAGCCAGACCATATCAGGCGCAACCTGTTGGAACGCCCCAAATCCCGGAATTCAGGCGGCTGCACCTCGGCGATCAATGTCCGACCGCGATACACTTGCAGCG
This sequence comes from Candidatus Latescibacterota bacterium, assembly GCA_965217585.1. Lineage (GTDB taxonomy): Bacteria > Latescibacterota > UBA2968 > UBA8231 > UBA8231. Next base: position 6,216,965 of record OZ244561.1, on the reverse strand, counting down.
CCTCCAGCGGTGCCGCCCCCACAACCCGAGCGCGAATATCCACCGAGTCCACATTTTGCACCACCGCCCCCATGAGCACACCAGCTATCTGTACATCTAGAAGGATGCGTGCACCAGTCGTGCCATAACAGCGCCGACTGCACAGAGCCTCCCACACGCCCACGCGCGACAACTCGCCAGCCAACACGCAGGTCAGGCCCCCGGCAATGCCAAACTCGCCAGCACCCGGCCCTTCGGCCCCAGGCCGCCCCTTGTGGCCGTCGCTGTTGCACATGACCCCGACCACGTGGCCGCAGTCCAGCGCGTCGAACAGCATCCACTCAAACACGCCCCAGCTCGAGACGACCTCCACGAGATTGTGCGCTTCGGGGTCGAAATACGCCTTGACGTCGGCCCAGCGCCCACCCACGTGCGAGCCGATAATCACTTGATCGCGTGGCACCAAGCGAGCGAGCCGAGCAAAAAAGACATCGGCCGGATGCGCTGGCGACACCTCATCCTCGGGCACGTGTGGGATCTGCCAGTGGCTGTTGCGCACAATGGGCAGCCCCTCGGCAAAGTAAAAGACGTTGCGGTCCCCACCGGCCGGGGAATTGGCCGACCACTCGTAGCCGGGAAAGACGACAAACTCGCCGTCCCGGTGAAAAGCCCGCACCGTCTCGTTGAGCCGCTGCCAGTCCTGGTCGTCAACCTGGAAATCGTTGCCCTGATGCGAGGCAAAATCCACCCTCGCCCAGTCGCGGGCAAAAGTGAAGTACTCCTCTTCGGTGCCCACGCCGACGGTAGCGTCGGACTGGGCGTGCAAATCCCCCCAGTAGCGGTGCCACTGAGGCGCTGTCGCAGAAACGGCGACTGGATTACTGTAACAGCGCAAGCCGCCCGCCGTCGCAATCAGCCGTCCACTACCCAGAGCGCAAAAGGACACCCTGTACCCCTCGATCACGACCTCCCCTTCCCCTTCCCAATCCAATTCGACCGGGCCTGTCACCTCAATCGGATTGCCCCACATATCCTGCCCTTTGACAAAAACCTCCACCGTCTCCACCACCACCGCCTGGCTCGGCGCTATGCACACCAATTCCACGGCCTCGCCAGCGACAATGGGAAACTTGGGCGAATCCGCCACGGCCCGGGCCACCGAAGCATTGGTCGGATCGACGAAAACGCGGAATTCGTGGGCCGACTCGACAAAGGTCTGCACCCGAATCCCCGGCGAGCCGCCGCTGCGGTCGCCCAAGACCACGGTCACCGTATCGCCGGGCGCGAGGGAGCCATCGTACACATCAATCACCACGCACCAACGCATCCACGGTCGCTCGTGCCCCTTGGGAGCAAAGCGCGGTGCCAGCTTGGCCGCACCATTGGTCTGCACCGTGCAATAGGCCGGCGCGGCTGGATCGCTGAACTGGGCCGGCTGCATATCGCAGGCAAAGCGCTGGGCGATCTTAATCGTGCCGCGCTCGTCAATGCCGTAGCTGCCCACGGTCAGGGTCAAAGTCCATTGCTGATAGCTACCGGCTACCACCGGCGCGCAGGGTTCCAGCGTCACCGTCCCCAGTCGTTCCCGCCATTGCTGACTCATTCTAAAACCTGTCCCGCTGAGTCCATGTAGTGCAGTCAAAACGCAGTGAAAACATAGCATAAGTTACGCATAGTTCTACCTCTGTGCTAGCTCTTGACGTTTCTCTTCCCTGTCGTGCGAAGCGTAGCGAAGTATCTCGTGCCCAAGAAACTTGGGCCTAGCATCCGTTTATAAATGGTCTAGGATGGCTATATTTGGTATATCAAACGTGCTCGGATGGTGTTAGCAGTGAATCGGGATAGAGGCGCGTCTCCAAATTAAACGTGGAGGACTGGCAACCGAATGATGCATGCGGCGATCTTTCGTTTTGGAATACTCCTAGCACTGGCGACCCTTGGGGCCTCTACGGCGACAGCGCAGACCGAGCTCTTCTTTGCCACCGGCGTCGATAGCACCGGCTGGGCACAGGCGCAAAGCAATGCCGATGGCCACGTGCTGATCGAGTCGCCGCAGTATCCGCGCGGCCTGTGGCTGCACTTGGTCGATGAAGCGGGGGATGCGCTGGCCGGTCTTCAGGTCGAATACCAAGGCCGCCCCGATAGCTTGGTGGCGATTCGCTGCGTCGATCCAGTCGGAAGTGTGCGTCAGACGCTGATTTGGACCTGGTCCGACGGCGACTCTCTCCGCTTGATGCTGAAGCCCACGGGATTGGACGACCTGCCAGCGGGACTCACTTCCCTCGACTGGCAGATTGACCCAATTGCTAGAGCTTTGTTAGAGCCGGTCGATGAGACCCGGCTAATCGGTTGGGAAGCGGTGGCGTCGTTTCTGCAAGCGCACTGGCAGTATCAAACCGGGCGAGTGCCAGTGCAGCTCAACGCCAGTACCTCCTTCGCTGTTGAGCTGGACCGCCCAGAGATCATAGAGACGCTGGTGGCGCATCTGCAACAGATGTATCGGCCCGCAGAAACCTCGCTCGGAAAAAGCACCGTTCTGAACGTACAAGTACTTAGCGGAGGCTCTGCTCTACAGGAAGGCGTAATCCTCTATCTCTCTTTGTTCGCCGACGCCAATCTGGAGCGCGTGGTACGAGAGGCACTGGGCCGACCGCCCGGCTACCTGACACCTGAGGACGTCTCTTTCCTGACCAGCATCTCGGCCCGAGATGCTTCTATCAGCAGTTTAGCGGGCCTCGAAAATTGTACTGCCCTGCATACGCTGGAGCTGACGTACAACCAGATTGCGGAGGTAGGGCCGCTGGCCAATCTGACCAACCTGCATACGCTGAGTTTGTATGGCAACCGAATTACGGAGGTGGAGCCGTTGGCTAACCTGAACAACCTGCATACGCTGGAGCTGTCGTACAACCAGATTGCGGAGGTGAAGCCACTAGCCGGTTTGACCAACCTGCGATGGCTGAGTTTGGGTGACAACCAAATTACGGATACGGAGGTGGAGCTGCTAGCCAACCTGAACAATCTGCATGTGCTGTATCTGTCGTACAACCAGATTGCGGAGGTGAAGCCGTTGGCCAATCTGACCAACCTGCGATGGCTGAGTTTGGGTGACAACCAAATTACGGATACGGAGCCGCTGGCCGATTTGACCAACCTGAGCCTACTGTCTTTAGAGAACAACCAAATTGAGGACATAAGTGCCCTAGTCGCCAACACCGGCTTAGGTGAAGGCGATGAGATATATTTGACCGGCAACCCCCTCAGCGACCAAGCCCGCAACGAACATATCCCCGCCCTGCAAGCAAGAGGCGCCTACGTCGCTTACTAGCCGATGTTACGCAGTCTTATGTCCATTAATAGAAAAATCCGCACGATGGCAACGCCTTGAGAAAGGACTATCAGCGTGAAGGTCGTACTGACATATGATATGGGAGAATCCTTCGTCGAAGAATTGCAGACTGCGTTTCCCGAACTGGACTTTTACCCAGCGTATGACGAAGCAGAGCAGGAGCAAGAGGTGGCCGATGCAGAGGTTGTGTTTGGGTTGATGAAGCGGCCTGTGTTTTTGGCGGCAAAAGAACTCAAGTGGTTCCACTTCGTCGGCATCGGCTTCGACCCGATAGTGCGCGAGATACCGGAATTTCGCACGGGTGACGTGGCGATGACCAACGCGCGCGAGGCGCACGTCGTGCCCATGGCCGATCACGTCTTCGCCGCGATACTCGCACACGCCCACCGGATCCCCGAACTGCTCGAAGATCAGCGCAACCGCCAGTGGAATACCAAGCGCTATGTGCAGCGCATCATCGAGTTGGCCGGGACCAAGATGGGGGTGCTGGCGATGGGAGATATTGGCCGGGGCGTGGCCGCGCGGGCCGCAGCCTTTGGAATCGAAGTGTACGCAGTGGATATCTTGCCGATGGAGCCGCCGCCGGGGGTGTGCGCGGTGTGGCCGGTCGAGCGGTTGGACGAGATGCTGGGGATGGTAGATTGGCTAGTGATAACGGCCCCGTGAACCAAGGAGACGACGGGGATGCTCAATCGGCGACGACTCTCCCTACTCAAAGAAGGAGCGTTTGTGGTGGTCGTCTCGCGCGGGGGAATCGTCGATGAGGAAGCACTGGCCGAGGGCTTGCACGCGGGCCGGATCGGCGGGGCCGCGCTCGACGCGACGGAGGTCGAGCCGTTGCCGCCCGACAGCCCGCTGTGGGACGCGCCCAACATGCTGATCTCACCGCACACCTCAGCCGAGTCCGTGCAATTGATCGAGCGCCGCAAGGCCATCTTCGTGGAAAACCTGCGCCGCTATCTGGCGGGCGCAGCGCTATTAAACGTATGCGATTTAGAGAAGGGATACTAAGGGATACTAAATGACGGCGAAACCCCACCTGCCCCCGTCGCCCATTGACGAGGGCAAAGTCACCGTAACTGCCATCGAATCCGTACAGCCGCTCGACTTGTTCCCCGACTTGCTGCTGGTGCGCATCCACACCGACGCCGGACTTATCGGCCATGGCGAAACGTACTATTGCGCCGAGGCCGTGCAGGCCATGCTGCACGACTGGATGGCGCGCCGGCTGCTCGGCGAAGACGCGCTGGCCATTGAGTCGCACTGGCGCTTCCTCTACGAGCGTGCCGCGAATTTTGGCGTCCGCGGCACGGAGCTCCGCGCTTTGTCGGCGCTGGACGTGGCGCTGTGGGACATTCTCGGCCAGGTCTGCAACCAGCCGATCTATCGCCTGCTCGGCGGGCCAGTGCGCGAAAAAATTCTGGTATACAATAGCTGCGGCAACCCCCAGTACGGGCCGAGCACCACCGGGCGCAAAGGCTGGCCGGGCTTTGGCGCCATCGGCGAGCCAGGGCCGCTGGGTGATTCATGGAAGCTGTTCCACGAGCCAGTGGCGCTGGCCGAGGAGCTCGTCGAACTGGGCTATAGCGGGCTAAAAGTCTGGCCCTTTGACCAAGCGGCCATCCAGTACGGCCCAGCGCGCATCCCGCACCACGCAATTGAGGAAGGCGTGCAGCCCTTGCGCGAGATCCGCGACAAGGTGGGCATGGACCTCGACATCTTCGTCGATGGCCACGCGCATTTCCAGCTCCCAGCGGCACTCCGCATTGCCGAGGCCCTGCGCGAAGTCGCGCCGCTGTGGCTGGAAGACGTGATCAAGATGGACAACCTCGACACAGTCGCCGACTTCCGCCGCCAGAGCCGGATGCCGATTTCAGTAAGCGAGATGCTGCTGAGCCGGGCCGATTACAATTCCGTGCTGATGCACCAAGCCGCCGACTACGTGATGATCGACCCGACCTGGGTCGGCGGGATTTCCGAGACCGCGCGGATTGCCCATCTGGCGCAGACCTATAATGTGCCGGTCAGCATGCACGACTGCACCGGCCCGCTGACGCTCTTTGCCGGCTTACACGTGGGAGCGGCGGTGGCCAACTGCTGCTATCAGGAAACCGTGCGGGCGCAGATACAGACGGTGTATCGAGACCTGATCGACACGGAGGTGGAAATCAACGGAGGATATGTGAATCTGCCCCAAGGCAGTGGATTGGGGGTCAGGCTAAATCCCGATTTGTTTAAGCCGGAACGGCCCGGCTATCGGATTTCGCAACGTTGACGGAGAAATGTTCAATGGAAAAGGTCAGATATTCCGATTTATTGCCGTGGGAATTTCGCCAGCGGCTGGCGGCTAGGCCGGTTGCGTATCTGCCGCTGGGCACGCTCGAATGGCACGGCGAGCATTTGCCGTTGGGCAGCGACGCGATCCAGAGCGAAGGGCTGATGATCGAGTGCGCCAAGCGCTTTGGCGGAATCGTGATGCCGCCAATTCACCTCGGGCCGGATCGGGCGTGGGATCGCGGCGAGGGCGAAGTCCTCCACGGCATGGACTACGCCGACAGCACCGAGCCACACCGGCAACTAGACGGCAGTTGCTACTGGGTGTCGGACGGGTTTTTCGGGATGCTAGTCGATGCGATCTTAGAGCAGATCAAGCGCGCAGGTTTCAAGTTCGTATTCGCCGACGGACACGGGCCGAGCCGCAGGGCTTGGCGCGAAGCTATGGCCGAGCGGGAGCAGCGCTTCGGCCTCAAGCTGGCGGGGGTTACGGATGAAATATCGCGGGAATGGAAAAGCCAGATGGACCACGCCGCGCGCAACGAAACGTCGCTAGTGATGCACTATCAGGAGGATTTGGTTGACCTCGGGCAGTTGGCTGCAGATCGGAGCGTGTGGCCGCAAGGGGTCGGCGGCGAGGATCCGCGCGACGCCAGCGCCGCATACGGGCGGGAGTGCATGGAGCGGTCCGTGGAGATTGTCGGGCGACTGATTGCAAAGAGCGGGGTTGGAGTACCGTAGCAGGCAGCTTATCACCAGCGACCGAGGTCGCCATCCGCGAAAGGACGACGTATGAAAATTACCCAAGTAGAGACCATTCGCTTCAAAAGCATCACCAATACCGTACGCGACTCCGACGGCCACGGTCATCCCGGCCCCGAGCGCGAAACCACCCAAACCCTGCTGCAAATAGACACCGACGCAGGCGTCTCCGGCTACTGGTTTGGCGCTAATGCCCAAGCCATAGACAGCATTGTCAAACCCGCCATAGTCGGCGAAGACCCCTTGTACCGCGAAAAAATCTGGCGCGACCTCAACCATCGCCAGCGGCTCAATCTGGGCACGCTGTCCGACCAAGTGCTCACGGCCGTTGACCTAGCCTTGTGGGATCTGGCCGGACGCGCCCTAAATCAACCCGTGTACAAACTATTGGGCGGCTTGCGCGACAAAGTGCCAGCCTACGCCTCCACCATGTGCGGCGACGATCTCAAAGGCGGCTTAGCCACTCCCCAAGACTACGCCAATTACGCCCAGTGGTGCATGGAGCGCGGATACCCCGCCTTCAAATTGCACACTTGGCAACCGCCCTACGCCGGCGCTCCCGACCCCAAACGCGACATTGAAGCCTGCGCCGCCGTGCGCGAAGCCGTCGGCCCCGACGTGCCCTGTATGCTCGACCCCTACCACTACTACGACCGCGAGGCCGCTCTCTTCCTAGCCAAGGAACTGGAAAAGCTCGACTATTATTGGATGGAAGAACCCATGGACGAACACAGCATGTCGTCCTACATCTGGCTATGCGAGCAGACCAGCTTGCCGATTTGCGGCCCGGAGACCTGCGAGGGCAAAATGTACGTGCGCGCCGAGTGGATCAAAGCCGGTGCTTGCGACATCAGCCGCTGCGGCGTGGGCGACGTGGGCGGCCTCACCCCACTGATGAAGACCGTGCATCTGTGCGAGTCGTTTGGTATGCGCTGCGAAATCCACGGCGGCGGCCCGGGCAACCTGCACGCCCTGTGCGCCATGCACAACGGCGAATTCTACGAACGCGGACTGTTGCACCCCTTCATCGACTTCGATGAGCCCGCCCCTTGGCTGCACGAGCACGGCGAACTGATGGACGAGCAGGGTTTTGTCCACGTGCCCCAACGGCCCGGGTTGGGGATGAATATCAACTGGGATTATATCGAGAAGAATAAAATCGCTTGAGCTAATCGAGCGGAACAATCCGCGCTTGGCCGAGCACTACGACAACCACGCCGGTCGGATGTGCATGTACAATATAAATCAACTCTATCGGTTAACATCCACGGCAACAATAGTTTAGTCGTCTGCGTCGCTGCGCACCCGCTGCCAATCCTTACGTCCGCCATAGTAGTCACCCTCGTCGAAGAGCACTGCCGTCGTCTGTGCTATAATCCGGGCGTAGACGACCATGTCCACGTACCGCCCATCGACCCACAGCCGCCGCTTGAATCGTGCCTCTTCGCCGAATCCCGCTTCTTCGAGTAGCTGCTTCTGATCGGCGTCGCAGTCCGCCAGATAGACATGCAGGACCGCGATCTCCAAAGCCGCGCACCGCTCGACCACCGCACCGAGCAAATCCGCGGCTTGGCCGCTGAAGGCCGGTGCCACGCGAAAACTCAATATGCCCGTGTGCTGCTCGGCAAAGGTCTCCCGCCGTTCGACCGTGGCCAGACCAACCACGCGGCACCTGGCATTTTCCAGCGCTAGGCAGAACCCCCGCCGGCCTTCTAAGCGCCGCAAGGTCTTCACAAAGTGACTCTCGTAGCGGGTGTCGCGAAAACTCTGGCTCAGGTAGTCCTTGACGATCCACCTCGGCTCGGGATGGTTGTAGAGCACTGAAGCCCCCGGCAAATCGGCCCAAGTGGCGTCGCGAACCTCGGCCGGACCGCCGCCATCGAGGTAGTCGCGGTCAAAGTCGCTGGCACCGGGTGCCAAGTAGCGCATCCCATCTCCGATGAAATAGCGGAATCCGTGGCGCTCGTACAGGCTGCCGGCATGGGGGTTGGCCGTACACAGGTAGAGAGCCAACCCCCCAGCCTGCGCGAACTCCTCCACGAGTCGGCCGAGCAAGAGCGAAGCGATCCCCTTGCGCCGATGCGCCTCGGCAGTCCAGACGAACTCGACGAGCCCCACCTCGCGCGTATCCGCGGGGGTCTGACAGCCCATGTAGCCCACCACCTCTCCGTCGATTTTCCCTAGGTAATAGGGCGTGTACAGCCAAGGTCGCAGGTTCCCTCCCATCAGGTCAGCGGCAATATCCCCCCACCAGCAGAGGCTGTGCTCTCCGCCGGGAAAGGGTGGCTCGCATACCTCGATCGTCAGCTTTTCTCCGCTGCCGAGCTGAACTGTTGTTGTCTCTGTGCTATTCACCATTTCTACCTCACAGAATACGAGTGGACGCGGACCGCTCGGCGAGCGCCTGCCAGATCGACGCTACTACGGCCCAGTAAATCGCCGCCTGCACGATACCGGAGCTGGGCAAGATCTCCACGTCGTACCCGGGCACCTGCGTCACCGCATCGCCGAAGGGCCACCTCGGCCGGATGACGTAATCCGGCGGCGGCTGACCGTCCAATCCGTCCCCTGTGATCACCTCGACGATCCGCGCACCCGCCCGGCGCACGGCCTGGTAGGCTTGCGTTGGCCGCCGATAGTATCCAAGGAAGAAAAACAGATCCCCTAACTGCAGCTCGCGCTCGAGTTCGGCCACCGACGGAGACTCCCCATCGAGCGCGCCTAGGCGACGCATGTACAGCGGATCGCCCGGTGCTCCGTGCTGATGCACTGGGAAGTGGGAGATCATCCCCGCATGGATGATGCGGCCATTGTTGAGGACTTGAGCGCAGACCGCACCGACGCGCTCGATCGCCCCCGCCTCTTCCTCGATCAAAGCGCGCAGAATCTCTCCGATTGCGTCGAGGTAATCCCCGCCAACCTGTCCTAGAGGAATCGCCGGCACTTGATGTGTATGGTGAAAACGCGAGCCGGCAAACTGAGCATTGCGATCCCTCGCTCCTGCTACCAGCACGCTCTGATACATGGCAGGCATCTGCCCGATCCGGGTTAAGGCGGCCACGATCTCGCCGGTGAAGGTCCACAAGACTACTAAGTTCTGCAGGGAGATCAGCGGGTAGTCCTCGCCGCCGAAGGGGGCGGTCGCCGTCCTAGGCAGCGGGAGCGAACTCTCCAAGAATAGGTCGGCACCCAATTGCGAATCCGCCCCAGCCCACGAGGTCGGCCCGAGGCCGGCGATCAGGGCACCCGAGGCGCGCAGGTCCCGCAACAACTCCAACTCCTGGTCCGGCGGGGCACCCGACCAGCCGAGAATCACCGCGTCATTCGGCGACAGCCTCGTCTGGGGCCTCCACTCCTCGGCCAGCATCAGCCCACCAGAGCGGACGAAGCCCTCCGATGTAAAGTCCGGCCGCATACTCGCCAGCAGTAGCCGTCCGTCCGCCGCAAGGCGTCCGGCGACCTGGTCGGCGGCCTCCGAGATTGCCGGTAGCCGCGGTCTCAGGCCCTCAACGCCGGCCAGGAGCGCTGCGAGATAATCCATGCAACTTACTCCGCCGCAGCCAGTTCCAGCGCCCGCAACGCACCGGCGGTCAGGACCCGATCCGCGTCGTCGCGCAGAAAGCGCCCCTGGTGGCACGCCCGCGCATCGAGGACCTCGTACCCTCCGTAGGGCACCTCCTCACTCGTCGGCACGTATCCGATGGAGCCATTGGCGTACCCCACGGGCAGGGTCAAGGAGAAGGGCGATGCCTCGGCAATGGCCAACCCCGTCTCGACGAAGATCTCCCCCGGCAGGCCGATGAGGGCCACGTCGTCCAGTGCCACGACCTGCAAGTCCAGGGGCAGGCCCGTGGCCACCGAGCCGCTTTGGCACGCCGCGACCCGCTCCTTTGCAGCAAAGTAGTGGCGGCAGACATGCCAGTTCCGGTGGTGCTCGCCCTTGAGTTTGCGAAAGGCCGGTTCCCACTGCGCCAGTTCGCGCTCGCACTCCTGCTGCGACGGCATGGGCTGGAGGGGCAGCTCAAAGGCGTGCCGGGCACAGCGCAGCCGGCCGCCCCGTCTCAGGTCGGCTCGGTCCAACACCGTCTGCAGCACTGCGGCACCGGCCCTAGTACCGTGGTGCTCGGCGAGGGCAAAGGTGCCGCGCGGATGGGGGTTGATGTTGCCGGCACAGCCGTTGACGAACAGCGCCGTCACACTCGGCAGTTGGGACTCGATCAACTGCATGGCGTAGCCGATCCAGTCGGCTGTGAACAGGTAGTTGTCGTTCACTAGGCAGGTCCCGTGGGCCGCGTGCTGGTAGATCACCGCCAGCGGACCGCCGTCGTCGCGCTCGAACCACACCGCATCGACCCAAGGTGCCACCGCTCCGTCGGGGTTGACGCCGATGCGAGTCGTGCCATCTGCCTGTCGCTCCCGGCGGTTGACGCCGACCTGCAGCGGATGACGCCCCGTGCCCCAGCGCACGGGCATCGCCGAGGTGGCCGCCTGCAGGGCCGCGCCGGCCATGTAGTGGCTCACCGCGTCGATATAGGTGGCGACCTGTTCCCCCAGCGCCGAAAAGTCAGAGTACATCAGCGGACCGCCGTGCGTATGCGAGAAGGCGAGGAATACGTGGGCCGCAGGCACCCCCGTCGCCACCTGCACCAGCTCGCGCACGCGAGCGACCTGCTCCGCCCGCATGCCGAGCAGGTCGTTGGCGATGATCACGGCCTGGGTCGCGCCGTCGTCGAGGAACAGGGCGTGGGTGTTGAGGTGGTCGTGTACGCCTTCGGCCCCGTGGTCGCGGGCACCGTACCCGCCCATGGGGAAGCCGATCGGTGGAGTGATCCGGGCACCGCCGGTTCCGGCCAGTAAGTCGTGCATCATCTTTTTCTCCCGTTCTCGTCAATTGCCTGCGTTGTCATGAGGGTCCGCCTCATGTCGTCGCCGTGCGCTGGTTAAACCGGCATCAGGACTTGCTCGATGGCGGCGCGCACGATTTTTTCCGACCGCCCCGACACAAAGGCGTCCACTGGCTCATATCCCCCCTCGGCAAAGGAACTCGCCAAGGTTATATACCCGGTCCCCAAATCCCCGTATCCCGCTACCGCGACAAAGGCGTCTGGACGACTCGCCTGCGCGTGCAGTTGGTATTCGATAAAGATCTCGCCCGGCAAATGGACCACCGCCACCCGGTCATTGAGCTGCAAACAAGTGATGGGAATGGGCCGCTCGCGGCGGCGCAGATACGTCAGCATGAGGGCGGCTTTGCTGTGCACTTTGGCCCCCGTGGCTGCCGAGGCGATTTGCGCCAGCAGATTTTCCTCGGCGAGATCCTCCCTCGGCGGCAGCCGCACTGGCTCGACCGTCCAGCCCACGCGCTCCAGCGGCTGCCGCGTACTCCCCTGCTCCGCCTCCAACATGGCCCGGTGGATGCGCTCGGTGAACAATTCCCGGTTGTCGGCTATACCGTCGTTGTACTTGCCCGCGGTGACATTGCCCGCGCAGCCGGTGAAGTATATGTGCGGCACGTCGCTTTCCGCCCTGCGACGGTTGCGCGCCAAGCCGACGAATTCAGGCGTCACCAGCCCGGTGCCATCCTCGCTGGTGGGATGGACAGCATAGTAGTGCAACAGCGCCAAGGGCGTCTCCCCTTGGTAAAAGCCAATCGTCTTGAGCATGGGATCGATAATACCCTCGGGGGCGTCCCGCACTTGTGGATCGGTGCACTGGGTCCAGCGCACCGCGGCCACCTTGCCGTCTGGCCCCATTACCCGCCGATTGGAGGCGATCCGCTCGACCCTGGCCTGCCCCACCGCAATATCCGTGCAAGGCTGTAGCTTGGTCATGGCCTCGCCCGCTGCTTGCGCCGCTTGGACCCGCACCTTTTCAGCCCAATCGCCAGCCATGATGATATTGGGACGGCCGTGGGCGTCGAGAATGTCTTGGGCATCGCGGTCGGGCCAGGGCGTATCGTGGGCGTGGATACAGTGCACGGCCACGTGCTCGGCCTCGGTACCTACGGCCTGGGCCAGTTCCCCGCGCCAGCGGTCGTAATCGCCGTTGCTCAATTCAGCCCAGTCCAAGGCGCACAAGACGATGGGCAATTGATCGTCCGGCACTAAAATCAGCCCCAAGGCGGACAGTGGGTCGGCGATACCCTTGGCCGGAGGATACCACCCCGCACAGAGCGGATGGCCCAGCGGCGGCGTAACGTCGGCTTGGAACGTGGCGAGTTGGAGCATAGTTACTCAATGCGGGATGATTGCAGTATTACACCTATGGCCCGTGTCGCCCTAATATACGCGGCTACCGCCTTGACAGGCCACCGTCCAAGTCAATTATTGGAGACCCAATCCGTGCTTTTCCTATAAGGAGCTTCCCATGAAAATCGCCCACATCGAGCAAATCCCCATCACCATGCCCCTAGCCAAGCGCTACGACAACCACGCCGGCCGCATGCGCATGTACGATATGGATCAACATCTAGTGGTTAAAGTTCACGGCGACAATGGGTTAGTCGGCTACGGTGACTACGAAGATAACCCCAGGCCCGTACCCCAAGCCGAGATCGACGCGCTCATCGGCACCAATCCTTTCGACTATCTGCTCAACAATTTCCACATGGCCTTAGGCATGGCGCTCTACGACTTGATGGGCAAGCATGTAGGCGTGCCCGCGTACAAACTAATGGGGCAAAAAGTGCGCGACGCCGTCCCCTGCGCCGCTTGGACCCGCCCCTGCCCCCCCGACGTTTTCGCCGGCGAGATCCAGCGCGCCGCAGATCAGGGCTACTGCGTCTTCAAAATGCACTCAAACGCCCGCTACGACGTCATCGAGCAGACCCGAGCGGCGGAAAAAGTGGCACCACCCGGCTTCAAGCTGCACTGGGATCTCAACCACAACCGCACGCTGGGCACAATCCTACCCATTATCGCCGAACTGGAAAAATCACCGCTCGTCGGATTTCTCGAAGACCCGCTAGTGTGGAGCGATATCGACGGCTGGCGCACCCTGCGCGAGAAAACCAAAATCCCCCTCGTCATGCACGTCCCCCAATTGGGCGGCATCCAAGAAGTGATCCGCGGGGTCGCCGATATCTACATGATTGGCGGGCGCATTGGCGACACCCTGACCTCGGGTTTTGCCTACGGCAAGGCCAATGTCCAGTGCCTGATCCAGCAATGCGGCAATACCCTGATGAAAGCCCTCACCCTGCATCAAGCCGCAGTTCTGCCCACGGCCTCGGCCCATACCATCAACATAGACGACCAGTTCGAGTTCGATATCGCCGCAAAAATTCCGGTCGTCGAGGGCTTTTCACCGGTGCCCGAAGGCCCGGGGCTAGGCGTGGAAGTGGACGAAGAAGCCCTAGCCCAAGCCGCCGCCCGCGCCCATCTGCCTAGGTACGACTATATCGGCGTGCTGCACTTTGCCGGCGGCCACAAAGCCTACAGCTTGGGCAGCCCTGACATCAACGGCCTGACCGGCACCGAAGAAGGCCGCCTCCAGGGCCTCAACTTCGAGTACTGGACCGACGACGGCTCCGCCGAATACGCCCGCGTCCTCAAGCGCTTACAGGAAGAAGGGCCGTTTATTGAGGGGTAGAATGTTGCCATTAGTCGTGGGCGAGTTGACCAAAGCGGACGGTCGTTGCAAGTCCGACGATCTCAACCCATCGCTGGTCATTCACGGTCGTTGTTCAGCGCGCCAAAGATAACTTCAAGCGTGCGGCCGAGGTTGCTCACCACTCTAGACAGGCAGTCTACGTTCGCCAGAAAACCGAAATCTACCTCGTATAACACCCGAGAATTCTGTCGGTAGTCGCGGCGGCACGCATTCACGCCCGAAGGCCACCTAGCGCCGCACAGGCGTTCCCAGATCCTTTCTTTCTGTTCCTCGTCCGGCTCAGCTTGTCCCTCGTCCAGCTTCAGATTGAGATTAAAGTCCTCGTTGATTTCGAGGTACAGGTATTGTTCAGACCCAACGATGTCCGGGGCCAGTGCTGGTCCCTCATCCCATATTTCCCAGAAATTGAGTATCGAGTCCACAACCGGAGAATATCCCCGAGCGATGGGATAGATCGAGAGCCGTCCGAATTTAGCGACATACTCCGACTCGTCCCAATGCTCCACCAGTTTCGAAAAGACGGGAAAAGCTAGCTCGGGAGCGGAAAATGCTATGCGGCCTCTCGGAAAATCGTTTTCTCCATGGACTTCGAGATAACGCGTACGGAACTGTGCGAACGAATGCAGGAGTTCCTGAGCTTTCTCGCGCTTCTCCTTTTCGAGCCTCATAAGCCGCAGCCACTCGACTGAAGCGGTGCACTGTTCGATCTGCGGAAGAGCCGCCAGAGATGACTCGACCAGATGGATCATTCTGTCCAGAGGAATATGCTGAAACTCCGGAGATGCAGGGCCCGGCTCGTAGGGCTTCGTGTAGAATTCGGAAGTTCCGTAGGTAATGAAGAAACATGGTCCCTCCACTTCTCTTCGCTGCTCGGCGATGCGTTCTGTCTGCCACGGCGACCACCATCTTCCGCTCTCATCCGAGTGGACCTTTGTTTCGATCGCAACAGATAGATTGGTGAATTCCAATTCCACATCGAAGGCTCTTCTGCGCCCCGACCACCTCAATGGTCCAAGATCCCCTTTGATGCGAAAGGCATCTCGGAATATGTCGAGCCGAGCTGCTTCGTCCAGCGCTTCGACCAAAGAAATCAGGCACAGGTCGTGTTCCCGTTCGTTGTTATAGTTCTCCATGATCGTATGATCTCCTCAAGTAAGGGTTAAACGCGCCAGACCACGCCGGACGCACAAGCAGGCTCCTAAAAACGCAAATCCCCACGGAAAGCAACCGACGAGGACAAAAATCCATGCCGCTCTAGGGTCTCAACTACAAGTGCTGGACCAACGACAAATCCCCAACCGACTACTTCCGTGTCCTCAAACGATTAATAATTGACTATATTACAGGCATACTCCCTTGGGGACGTAGGTGCCCCAAGTCCCTGCCTTTGCGGCAGGATGTACTCTGTGGAGCATACCCCCTAGGGCATAGGTGCTCTAGCCCCCCCGCCATCCGGCATAGCCGGAGCGGGGGTTTTTTGTACGAGGTTTTATGCCAAATAATTCCAGAGATCGAGTCGTCTTTTTCATTGATAGTTTTAGTCCCTACCACTTCTTGGCTTCCACGTTCAATACCCAGGTACGCCGGTCTTCTCGCCGATCCAATCGATCATAGCACGGAATGTCGGACACTGTTCTGCCACCTCTCGCAAGTCTGCATTTCTGAGAATGGCGTAGCTATCCGTGGTTGGCTTATAGGCATGTCTGATATTTTTCCGAAAGAGTTCCTCAACAACTTTCTTCGGGGGTTTGTCTTGATTTTGCTCTTCTGGAGGTTGTCGCCAGCCTCTAGGCCTGTTCGACATCTTGAGTTGGGCCTGAAGTTGACTCGTCGCAGCAAGGATTAGCACTTCCAAATCGTGTTTCAACGCGCTGGGATAAAAACGCGCCATGTGACTGGCAATATCAGTCCGTTTTCCCATCTGCTCCCGCAATTGCTGTTCCACCAAGCGCCTTTGAACGCCTTGAAGCTCTTGCAGATTGTTGTGTCTGTAATCCGTATTCGCATAATCTCGATTTGGGTAGAGATCGGGTAAGCCCACAACGAGATCGCGCGTATCATTCTCCAACTTCTCGGCTGCACGGGGTCCAATTCTCTTGAAATAGTTGGACTTGCCGTCGAGACTTACTAGCTTAATGCCCCAGCCCTTCTTTCTAAGCTGCTGCTTCCAGCCGTTCAACAATGCTGACAGTGCCCTAACCTCTGAATCCCCTTCTACAAAAATCCATATCTTCATGCGCCGGCCTCCAATTCGCCGGAGCGGTGCAGGTCTCCCAACGTTTCGCCAGTAACGTTATTGAGCATTCGCACAAGCGTCTTGCGGTCCGCAGGACGATGCCACGTGACCTGTGCGTCGTCTGCATCTCGCGCCATCACGGCAACATCGGCTATATCGAAGCAGTTGAGTAAATCCGGGCTGTGTGTCGTCACCAACACTTGAGTGCGCTCCGCCGCTGTTTTGATCATTTCTGCCACAATTGGCAACAGGCCGGGATGCAATCCTAATTCCGGCTCGTCAATCGCCACTAGCAGTAGAGGTCGCGGATTCAACAGAGCTGTCGCCAGACACAGGAATCGCAGCATACCATCCGAAAGATCCCACAGATTCATGGAGCGAGACATGCCTTTCTCGCGCACCCCAACCAGCACTTGTGGAGGCGTTCCAAAGGTGGTATCGCAATGAATTTCCTCAAATGCGGGATAGGCTACACGCAGAAAATCACGCAACTTCTCTGCTACTGAACGATAATCATATCGGGTCAGGATTTCGTGCAGCACGGTACCTAAGTTATCACCGTTAGCCGATAATGTTGTAACTGGCTTGATATCGTCGGCCTTGGTGCGTAGCGTGGAAGACCGTGTTACATCGAAACCCGGATAGAACGCCATGTTCGCCAATAGAACGCGTGCTGAGGAAGGAATGGGAAACTCGTTGAAGAATCGGATTTGTGAAAGTAATAACGCAGCCTCCTGTTGTGCAGGCTGTATCAGGCCGCTTTCCGAGGTGGCTTCCGCCGAATCGGATTCGCGGACGAGATTAGGTGAAGATTGCGCTTCATCAAACGGTATCAATCGGCGTTGTTTTCTGTCGAATATGTGTCGATGGTACGGGGTTGTCTCCAGAAACTTGAGGGGTTCCGTGTGTCCCGGTGCTGGCTCTTGGTTTCTGAGAACCTCGTATCGCGAGTGCATCTGACCCTGTGCATCGGCTTGGAGAAGAACCTCGTACACCAAGGACTTTTCCGCCTCCAATGGAAAAGCAGCCCATGTGGCGGGCCTATGAAATGTGATTTTCCAAGTCAGCTTCCCATTCCCGTTACCTGAGGTAAGAAGGGACGCTGCCCCATAATGCCAACCAATCGCGGTATTTAGCGGAAAATCGCAACACTCGGTAATCAGTTGCAGACAATCGATCAGCGTACTTTTGCCGACGGCATTGGCACCGATCACCACGGTCAGCGGCTTGAAGTCTGCCTTAAACTCGTCGAGAAGCCGATAGCCCCCGATCTCAATTTGCGTAATCATGCGATGTTACCTTTCGCTCTAATTATCCACAGTCTTAATGGGCGCAGTGTCATGGCGAAATCGTTTCCCTTTGGAATAGCTCTTCTCACTCGCCGACCGATCCCCCATACCACTCCCGCAACGCCGGATAAAGCGCCCGATAGCGCTCAAAAGCCCGCCGGTAGTATTCGACCCGCTCCCGATCGCAGCGCACCGTCTCGGCCAACTTGACCGTGCGCTGGCAAGCAGTGGCAAAATCCGCATAGAGTTCGCCGCCGATGCCCGCCAACAACGCCGCCCCTATCGCCGACAGATCGTCGGTGGCAATCCGCACCACGTCGCGCCCCAAAATATCGGCCTGGATTTGCCGCCACACCTCCGAGTGCGAGCCGCCCTCGCCGATCCGCAGCTCGTCAATGGGCAAGCCGATTTCAGCGAAACAGTCGAGCGAGTGCCGCAAATCGAAGACGACTCCCTCCAGCACGGCCCGCACCAGATGCCCCTTCGTGTGCGCCAGCGACAGCCCGACAAAGCCGCCGCGGGCATGGGTATCGGGACGCGGCGTGGCTCTTCCTGCGAGCCACGGCATGAAAAACGCCCCCTCGGCACCGGCGGGAACCGCAGCCGCAGCCTCGGTTAACTCTTCGTAGCTGCCCCCGAACTCCTCCTTGAACCACTTGAGCGAGGCCCCCCCGGTAAACGAGCAGCCCAGCCAAGCGTATTTGCCGGGGATGGGGTGGCACATCGGCCAGAGTTTGTCAAAGGCCCGTGGGTCCAGCGTCTCGGCAAAAGCCGTGGCGTGCGCCGCCGTGCCGATCCCCAAGCTGATAATGCCCGGCTCAATGACCCCGGCACCAAGGATCATGCAAGGCATGTCCCCGCCGCCAGCGACGACGGGCGTGCCCGCCACCAGCCCGGTCTGCTCGGCAGCCGCTGGGGTTATGGCCCCGACCACGGCCGGCGAATCGACCAAAGGCGGGAACAGCTCCATATCGACTTCCAACGCCTCCAAAATTTCCCCGGACCACTGGCGCTCGTGCAGATCAAAAGCCGCAGTTGCCGAGGCATCCGACACCTCTGCTGCTATCTGTCCGGTGAGCCGGTAGCGCAGCCAATCCTTGGGCAGCAGCATCCAGCGACTTTGCTGGTAAACATCTGTCGCATGGTCTTTTACCCATAGTACCTTTGCTAGGGTATTAACCGGCCCCAACCGCATTAGCGTCCGCTCCCGCAGCAAGTCACCCGCGCGCTGCTCGGCCCAATCGCACTCTGCTTGCGAGCGGTGGTCCAGCCAGATCGGCACCCGCTGCAGGGGCTGTCCGGCGCTGTCGGCAAATACTGCGCCGTTGATCTGCCCCGACAGGCCGACGCAGGCGACCTGCGCTGGGTCAATATCGGCGAGCGCCTGACGCGCAGACGCGCACAGCGCTTGCCACCACTCCTCCGGGTCCTGCTCGACCCACCCAGGATGCGGCTTGTAGAGCGGATACTCGGCCTGCCCTCTAGCGATGAGGTCTCCTGCCTCGTCGATGAGGACGGCCTTGGTGCTGCCCGTGCCCAAGTCAATGCCCAGTGCGTAACGCATCTGACCCTCCTATCCAAACCGATCCACGTTGCACAAACTCAGATCAAAACCCGGCTCCTCCCCCTGTACCACGCGCGCGATCACCGTCCCGGTCACCGCCCCCAGCGAGACCCCAACCATGGCGTGCCCTGCCGCCACTGTGAGATTGTCGTACGCCCGCGCTCGCCCCAAAAAGGGCAAGCCGTCCGGCGTACAGGGCCGCAGACCCCGCCACACTTCGATTAGCTCTAAGGCATCTGGCGTCCACGCCGGTACGTAGCGCGGCACCGCATTGACAATCGCGGCGACCCGTCGGCGGTTGATCGACGTATCCATACCCGCCAATTCGAGCGTACCGGCAAAGCGCAGCTTGTCCCCCATCGGGGTGGTGCCGACGCGGGCCTCCACCAACATTAGGGGTACCGGCGGGCACTGACTCGGCTTGTGGACGGTGACGCTGTAGCCCTTGGCCGGCTGCACCGGTAGGGACAGGCCCAACCCGCGGCCCACGCCCGGCGACCACGCCCCACTGCACAGCACGACTTCGGCGGCGGCAAAATCCCCGCGCGTCGTCTCGACCACTTGGACGCGACGCCCTTTTTTTCCAAACCCCAAGACCTCGGTTTTCTCGTTAAGCTGCACCCCGCGTTCAACGCAACGCGCGGCCAAGGCGCGCACAAGACGCGCTGGGTCCAAGTGGGCGTCCTGCGCATAAAAAGCACCGCCCACGCAGTCCAATTCCACTGTGGCAGCGCGCTGCTGCACCTGTTCGGCATCGAGCATTTCCACCTCTATCCCCACCTCCTGCATCAGCTCGGCCTCTTCGTGGACGCTTTCAAGCCCCTGCTCGGTCTTGCACAGCAAAAGCCGGCCCTCGTGCCCAAAGGCAAAGTCCAATTCGGCGGCCAGTGCCTCATAGAGCCTAAAGCTCTCCAAGTGCATATCGCGCAACAGCGGCATGGCCTGCCGCACCCGCCGCATGGTGCTAGCCTTGCGGAATTGCCAGAGCCAAGCCACGAGATCGCGGTCCCAGCGCCATTTGATGTAGAAAGGGCTGTCCGGGTCGAACATCCACCGCAAGCCTTGGGCGATGACCCCCGGCTCGGCCAGCGGTACGCTGTGGCTGGGCACAATCAGCCCAGCGTTGCCGTAGGAGCTCCCCGCGCAGACCACATCCTTTTCGACCACAGTGACCTCGCGGCCCTGCTGCTGGAGAAAGTGCGCCGCGCAGATACCAACGACTCCGCCGCCGATAACCAGCACATCTACCTGTTGTGTCATAGCCAAGCCTCGCGTTTGTCCGGCACCTTGACGCCGGTTGGGTTTCGCTCTACGTATTCTGGGACATTATACGCCGAAAACCTGTGTTGAGCTACCACAAGAAAGGAACTATCCATGCTAGATCGCGCCGTGCGCATTGGAATGATCGGCTGCGGCACTCAAGCCAACGTCCACTTTGCCGGCATCAAGGCATTGGGCGCGGACCAAGCGACGGTTGCTGCCGTCTGCGACCTCGACGACGAGCGCCTCGCCGCCGCCTGCCAGCTCTGGCCCGCAGCCCGCGCGGCCAAAGACTACCGGGACATGCTCGCGCCCGGCGACCTCGACTTGGTCATCGTCGCCACCATGCCCAACACGCACGAGGCCATGTCCTTGGCCAGCCTCGACGCCGGGGCCTGCGTGCTGTGCGAAAAGCCCTTTATGATGAATGCCGCGCAGGCCGAAGCCGTCCTCGCCAAGGCCGCGGAGACCGGGCTACAAGTCCAGCTCGGCACCAACATGCGCTATCTGCCGAGTTCGCGGTACTTGCACGACCTGGTCCAAGGCGGCACCATCGGCGAGCCCGTGTTCGCCAAGGCGTGGGGCTGCCACGACGATCCGCCCGTCTGGGGGCCGCACTACCACCTAGCCACTTCCGGCGGCGGGGTCCTCGCCTCGACCCTGGTCCACACGCTCGACTTGGCGATGTGGGTCGGCGGCTCGCCCAATCCGCTCACCGTCAGTGCGGCCACCCGCCGCCTCTTCCCCGGCAAGCGCGGACCCAAGATCGATGCCGCCATCCACGCGCGCTACGACGCCGAAGACCTCATCAGCGGCTTGGTGCGCTTTGACAACGGCACCTTTTACTCTTTGGAGGGCAACTGGTGCAGCGAGGTGACCAACTTCCACAGCTTTGAACTGACCACTACCCGAGCCACCATCACCGGCGAGCCCTTTGCGGTCAAGGTCGATGTCGAAGGCGAGATCGTCGATCAAACGCCTCAACTCGACGGCGACGACTGGGGCAGAAGCGTCCACACCCAAGACGCCACCCTCATCGCCCAACTCCGCGCCGGCGAGCCTTGGGACATGCAGGACGCCCGCCAGCTACTCAACCTGCAAAAGATCGTCGATGCCTGTTATGAGTCGGCGCGCACGGGCCGAGAGGTCGTATTATAACCTACACGCCTACAACGAGTTGACACGAAATTTTACAACTATCCATAAGGGAATCCCATGACCCAGCCCAACGCTTGGACACCCGCCGAGGCCCACAGCACGGCCGCTCTGCTGCACAGCCTGCCCCGCCCTCTCACCGCTTTAGCCGCCGGCGATGTCCCCGCCGTGATCCTGCGGGGTGCTTACTCGCCCGACCACTGCCGCGACTTGATGCGCCGCTTTGAAGAGCGGGGTTATTTCGACCCGGCCACCGTGGGCCAAGCTTCCCAGCTAAGCGGCGGCCCCTATCTCGACTTGGGCACCAGCCTCGGACGGCTCGGGTCCGACCCAGCGGCCTTCTTCGCCCACGCCGCCGGCACCCACGAGTTGTTCGCAACGCTCTTCGAGGGGTTTGCAGATCCGGTACGCACGATGTACGCAGCCCTATCCGACCTAGCCGAGGGCAAAGTAGTACAAACCGCGCGCGAACCAGACGGACGGCTCTACGGACCGGCCATCTTCCGCATGTATCACGCCGCCGAAGGCCACAGACCCCACTACGACTCCGTCGCCAAGCGCTCTCGCCCCGGCTACGAATACGCAGTCGCCAACTTCCAGCGCCAATTCGCCGGGGTGCTGTGCTTGCAAACCGGCGATGCAGCAAGCGCCGACGAACCCTTTATCTATCGGTGCTGGGGCACCCAGCCCCACGTCGAGGAAGTCCTGCGCGAAGATCGCTTCGCCGAGTACGTCGCCGAGCGCCGCATCCCCCGCGTCCAAGTCCGGCTGACGCCGGGCGATCTCTACTTCTTCTGCACCGAAAACATCCACGAAGTAGAACGCCTAACGCGCCAGCGCCGCCGCGTCGTGCTAGCCTGCTTCTTCGCCATGTCGGCGGACAAACCGGAGATTTTTGTCTGGTCCTAGGGGAACTGCGCGTCGGCCCGATGTTTTGCGGCCTTCCCCGCCTGGGGCCTGCGGCCTCCCCGCCAATTGACAAGCGGCCCCCAGTCCACACATTACCTATTTAAGGTGCAACAGGGCACGGCCTAACCCCGGCCTCAAGGCAATGCCGATGTCTGACTTTGATACCATTTCCAAATACTTGATTCAACACTACCCCGACGATTTTGTCCGCTTCACCTTCGGTCGCGACGACATCGAAGTCTTAGACGTGCTCGACACCGAGCAACCCACGGTCGCAGCCCGCCGCACTGATAGCCTGCTGCGCGTGCGGCTCGGCGACAAGGAGGTGTTGGTTCATACGGAGTTTCAAACCACCGACCGGACCGACCCGCCCATGCCGCGGCGGATGGTCGGCTACATCGGGCGGCTTGTTGAGCAATACGGCCTGCCGGTGTATGCTATCGTGATCTACCTGCGGTCGGAGGCAGGTCGGCGCGATCCGGGACACTATTTCCAAGAGCAGCCCGGCCACCGCATCTTAATTGAGTACCAAGTGATCCGGCTGAGCGAACAGGACGGCCAACCGATCTTAGAGTCGGGGCCTATGGGACTGCTGCCGTTTGCGCCGTTGATGAAGCCAGCGACGGGGCAAGCGTCGGAGGATTGGCTCCAGGCGTGTGTGCGTACGGCACAGGCACACACGATGGACCGGTCGACGAAAGCCGATTGTCTAGCCGCGATGTCGCTGCTGAGCGGGTTGGTGTACGCACCAGACACCGTTTCTGCCATTTTTTTTAAGGAGGGCCTGATGGATATTATCCGCGAATCACCCGTTGCCCAATACCTGACCGAACAAGCCCGCAAACAAGGTGTTGAGGAAGGACTGGAGCAGGGCATTGAGCAGGGGGGCCGAGAATTTCTCCTCGAAGTGTTGGCCCTGCGCTTTCAGCCGGAGGAAGCCCGCCAGTTGGCCGACCGCATTGAGGCCATTGACGATGTGCAGCGCCTCAAGCAGTTACATCGGGCGGCCATACAGGTGCCCAGCCTCGAAGCCTTTAGACGCCTGTTAGAAGCCGACGAGTAGGCCCGCCGCGTAACGTCATTTACTGTAATATCCCTAGCCGTGATTCGGAGGACAAACCGGCGATTTTCGTCTGGTCCTAAGAAGCATTCTTAAAACTCGCGTCGGGTGTCAGGTATCAGTGCATGAAAAAGCGCCCGATGCCAAGGAGACATCGGGCGCTTTGCAGGGGTCGAGGGGCAGGGCCTATTTGAGTTAAGAGTCGCCGAGTCCCAATCTCAGCTCCGGGTTGACCGTGATGGAGAAGGTCAACGTAGCGCCGGCTCCTGCGCTGTCCTGCGCCAAGTAGGTGACCTCAACGGCCCCAGCGGTGGCGGCTTCGGGCGTGCCCGAAATCGTCCGCGTGTCCGCGTCAAACGTCAAGCCAGCAGGCAAGTCGAAGACGCGGTACGTTATATCGCCTTCACCGCCCATAGCTTCCGGCAGTTGCAGCGCGGTAATCGCCGCACCAGCGGTGTACGCTTGGTCTGCGACCGCCCCGGCGAAAGCAAGGGCCATCTCGTCGTCGGCCTCATCGTCCTCGCCGTCGGCCTCGCCGTCCTCGCCGTCGGCCATTTCGTCGTCGGCCTCGCCATCGTCGTCGTCGGCCTTATCGTCCTCGCCGTCGGCCATCCCGTCGTCGGCCTCGCCATCGTCGTCGTCGGCCAGCTCGCCGTCGGCCTCGTCGGCCATCCCGCTATCGTCGGCCTCGTCGTCGGCCATTTCGTCGTCGGCCTCGCCGTCGGCCATTTCGTCGTCGGCCTCGCCGTCGGCCTCGTCGTCGTCGTCGATCCTGATATTGATCAGAGCTTGGTGTCCACTCGACGAAGTAGCCAGCACAGCGAAGGCCCTAGGGCCATCGGCCGTCGCGTTGTCCTTGGGCGTCAGGATAAGCTGCGCCGTCCCCGTTCTCTGGCCTTTTGCAATGGTGATGGTTCCATCTAATGTCGCGTCGAAATCCTCGCCTTGCTTGGCCGTCTTGCCTAATGTTGGGGAGACAATCGCGAGGGTGATCGTCTCGTCAACCGCAGCGGCTTTGTCCAACGTCACGGTCACCGTGATGGTCACCGGCCCATCGTTTTCGCTAACCGAACTATGACTCGCGGATATGCCATCGAGCTCAACGGTGGGCGTGGGCGGCTCCTCGTCACCCGGATCGCCCGACGATTCCTCCGACACCTGTTCCTCGGAGGGCTCACCGCCACCCGAATCGTCCGACGATTCCTCCGACTCTGCTTGCTTTGAGGTCTCCTCGCCACCCGAATCGTCCGACGATTCCTCCGACTTCGGTTGTTGGGCGGTCTCCTCGCCACCCGAATCGCCCGACGATTCCTCCGACACCTGTTCCTCGGAGGTGCCACCGCCACCCGGATCGTCCGACGATTCCTCCGACACCTGTTCCTCGGAGGTGCCACCGCCACCCGGATCGTCCGACGATTCCTCCGACGCCTGTTCCTCGGAGGTGCCACCGCCACCCGGATCGTCCGACGATTCCTCCGACTCAACGGTGGGCGTGGACGGCTCCTCGGTATTGGGGGACTCCTGTTGCTCCTCGCTTTCACTAGCGTCTGAGGAATCGCCGCCAGCGGTAGAGGTAGCAGTACCGCGCGGCGCGTTACCATCGGTGGATTTCCGATTCCCCGACGAATCATCCGACTTCGGCTGCTGGGCGGTCTCCTCGGCACCCGAATCGTCCGACAATTCCTCCGACACCTGTTCCTCGGAGGTGCCCGACAATTCCTCCGGCCCCGGCACCACCGTCGAGATGCCCACCGACAACGGCCGTCCGTCAGCCGTGCAGATCGCGCCCGTCTCGCCGCAGGCCAGCGGTTGCAAGAGCGAGACGAACACCATCTCGTTCGACGCCGGCACCACGGTGATCTCCCACAGGTCGTCGCGTCCGTCCACGCGCCGGACCTCGGTCACCGAGCCGTTGATCACCCCCACGCTGGGGGCGTCGATCGCGACCGCCTCGCTGAACGCGATCCGCAGCGTGAATGCGCTCTCCCCGTCATGCCCGCTCGGCTCGTCCTCAAAGCTCGCCGTCAGCGCGGTAATCTCGTCCTCCTCTTGCGGCTCCGAATGCCCGGCGGACGTTCCCAAGTCATCTTCGCCCGACGATTCCTCCAACGCCGTGGCCGACGCCGTAGCATCGTCGTCGTCCTCAACCACGAGGACATCGGGAAGGATGAGGTCGTTGTACACCGGGTCCTTGCTGTGCACGCGGTTATGGAAGACCCGCTCCCCGTCCACCGCGTCGTCGTCGCGCCACGCCCGGATTTCCATCCAATACGTGGTCTCCCACTCGTCCGGCGCGATCGACAGTGGCGTGTAGGTCGGCAATACCCGCAGATCCTCGTCGCCGTCGCCATAGATCGCCGAGAAATCCACCGGGTGCGTCGGTCGGGTGTTCAGCTTCAGCCCGTAGCGCCCCAAGGTGTTCTCGGGAATCACCAGCCGGTACTCCCCGTTCACCTGCGCGAGCGGATTGCCGTCGGTATCGACGATCGTGACCCCGGCATCCGCCGGCGGTTGCGTCGACCCGCCGTCGACCGTGTGGTCCATCAGCCGGCCGAGCGCGGCATAGGAGAGCTCCACCTCGTCGCCGTTCGCAGCGCTCAGGATCCGAGCGTCGCCGAGCCGTATCGCGCTCGACAGCTCCCCGACCTCGACGCCGTCGGAGTCGAAGTCGCCCGGCTGCACCGTGTAGCCGAAATGCACCTTCACCGCTTCCGGCCGCGGCCGCGGCCGCGGACCGTCCTTCGTATAGTCGATGTCCGACAGCCCCCAGAACCGTGCCTCACGGTCGCTCCCGCCCAGGTCGAAGACCAGCGTTGGCTGGCCCTCCACCCGCACCTTCCCGCTGAAGGTCAGGGTGAACAAGATCGTATCGCCCCACCTGTACACGTGCCCCCCCGATTGCGGCCAACTCGTCTCCTCCACCGACTCGACCTCGGGGGGGTTTTCCCGCAGCCGCACCGTGACGGTGGTCCCTTCCGACCACTCCAGACCGCTGTCACTCCATGGGTGGTGCGCCGTACTCCAAGAAGGCCGCTCGTTCTCCGAGAAACGGAACGACTCGTTCTCGACTTGCAGATACAGCTTATCGAGAGCGCCCACGGCGGCCCGTTCGGTCAGCCTGTTGAAGGGGTAGAGGGGGTAGAAAATGACGCGGAGTTCACCGTCTCGATCATCGAGGCGGATCGACCGGAACCAGTACTTGTAGCCCTTGTAGGTGAAGTCGAAGTCGGACAGGGCCCCAATACTCGCGCCGAGAAGGGCGGGATCGTTCAAAGTGACGGGGAGCAGCGAGCACCAGATGTCGCCCGGGTTCAGCGTGCAGGACGGCGTCGCGGGCGGCGCCCGGAACACCCCCACCTTGTAGGTCTCATCCTCAACTCCGTCTTCCGAGGTCACATAGATCCTGATGCCCTGATAGCCGACCTCCAGGGGCAACACGTTCGGGGGATCATATTCCACCGTCGCGCCGGAATGGTTCGGCGTTGCCGTCACCGTCACCTCCTCGACATCGTGGCTTACATCCACGTAGTATTCGCCGAAACTGGCCGTCGCTGAGTTGAAGGTCGGCTCCAGCGGCAGGTCGGCGCTGCCGTCGTTGACCACCAGCGCGCTCAGCGTCACGTCGTCCGAGAGGGTCTGAGCCGCGACCGGCAGGGCGAGTACACAGGTGAGGCCGAGGCACGCCACGGCCACCAGCGCGTAGCGCGCGCGCGCCGCCAGCGGACCGGCGGCGGATGCAGTCGATGGGGAAGGACGGCCGCCCCACCGGGGCGGCAGGCGGTCAAGCGGCGATGGCGGGCGGCGTTGCTCCCGCCACCGATGTACACTCATGGCCTCGGCGATAGCTGAAGCGATATGATCTAAGTTCTTCACGATAAATCTCCTTTCACAGAGGGTGGTTGACGAGCGCCAGTGCCCGGTTCAATCCCCGCCGAGGTCGTGTTTGTTCAACAGAGACGACCTCCAACACATCGGTCCGCATCGGTCGTGAGGATCGTGTGCTAAGGGGAGAACGAACGTTTGCGGACAGGCGCAAAAAAGGATGGCCAACGTCTGCCAATAAAGGACAAACGTTTATAGCAGGTCGCAGAACAGAAGCGACCTTCGGCCCATCGGTACTCGGCAAAGAACCGAGCAGGCGCGGCCAAATATGACTTGGCCGCAGTATGGAGCTAGTGGGTCTTAGAGAATGAGGGGGGGGGGGGGGGGGTAAATAACTGTTTTTGAACGACTTATGAAGTTATCCTTGTCGTCCAAAGCTCGGGACTGGACGCTACATGGGGCCACGGCACCAAGCGCGGTCCTATCAAATGTCGGGTTATGAACCATTTTCTATTTTGACATCAGCCAATATGAAGATACATACGATTGTGGTTACTAAAATGCACACGATTAGGGGTATGTGTCAAGCCATAGCACGATCGGTTGTGCTCCTTTCTACGCGGTTTCTATAAGGGTCTTAAAAACGGAAGACGGGGCGTTGAACAGTGTCAAACACCCCGCCGCCGTCTGTTCCCTGCCCTCCTGAGTGCACATATTACTCCCATTCCCTCCAACAAACGGATGCCCCTATGCCCATCACCCGCCCCATCGACACCTTGGTCCTCGGCGGCGGCATGGCCGGCACCTTTGCCGCACTCGCCGCCAAAACGCCCGCTACCACCGTTGCCATTGTCGAGCCGGCCAATGTCTTGGGAGGCCAAGGCACGGCCGGGGGCGTCGCTGGTTTTTGCGGCGATAGCCGGCGCGTCAACACCCCTTTTGCCCGCCTCGTCGCGACCTTGGCCCAGCACGAACTCATCGCCGAGTACGACCCGCTCGCCGACCGCCGTGCATACGACTTGGAATTGTGCGCCTTCTTTTTGCAGGAAATGGTCGCCTCAGCCGGCGTCGAAATCCTCTTCCATGCCCGCGCCTTGACAGCGCAACGCACCGGCGGACACATCGCCTCGGTCGAGGTTGCCTGCGCCTCTGACCGCATCGAGTTCCGGCCCGGCATGGTCGTCGATGCCACCGGCGACTGCGCCCTAGCCCACGCGGCCGGGTTTGCGACCATCCACGAGGGGGCCAACAAACAACTGCCCATGAGCCTTTACTTTGCGCTGTGGGACACCGGCCGACCCGTCACCCCCTTCTTGCCACCGGGCTGCCCAACTTGGGACGACGACGAGGCCCTGCCCATGACCACCTTGCACGTCTTCCCCTCCGGCAAGGTCGAAGTCAAGATGAAGGTCGTGGGGTTTGACGCGGCCGATGGCCAGAGCCTGTCCCGCGCCGAACTACATGCGCGGCGGCAGATGATGGGGCTGATTTACTACTTGCAGACTAAGGGCTACCGCGGCACCCGGCTCGACACCCACGTCCTCGCCTCGGTCTCCCGGCACATCGGTGCCCGCGAGGGACGGCGCATTGTCGGCGAATATCTCCTGACCGAGGAGGACGTCACCCATGCCTGCACGTTCCCCGACTCAGTGGCAGTGGGCACCTACCATCTCGACTACCACTGGCCCGACCGAGTCGAGCGCGCCGGCACGGGCATTACCACCATGGTCGAGCCGTATCACATCCCCCTGCGTAGTCTAGTGCCCAAAGGAGCCGCTAATCTGCTAGTGGCCGGGCGCTCGGCCGCGGGCGACCAGATGGCCATGAGTTCCTTCCGCATCCAAGCGACCTGCGCCCAGATGGGCTTTGCGGCCGGCACGACGGCGCGGATCTGCCAGCGCGAGGGACGCGACTTGCAGGACGCGCCCCTCGCCGCGATCCAGCAAGCCATTGAGGCCGGCGGCCAGTCGCTTGATCTATCCGCCTACGGCGACTACCTGCGCCACTTGATCCACATCCGCGAGCACCTGTTTGCCGACGACCAGCCCTTCGCCCAGTGCCATGCCTCAACCTTGGTGCAGCTCAAAAACGGCGCGTTTCTCGCCGCGTGGTTTGGCGGCACCCGCGAGAGCCACGCGGACGTCGGGATCTGGGGAGCCGAGCGCCGGCACGGGCGTTGGTCGGCCCCGCGCTGCTTGGCCAAGGTGCGCGATTGCGCCCACTGGAATCCAGTGCTCCACGCCAGCGGCGACGGCTGCGTCTATCTGTTCTTCAAGGTGGGCGAGCGAATAGCCGATTGGGAGACTTGGGTGATAGAATCGGCCGACGACGGCCAAACTTGGACCGAGCCGCGAGCACTAGTACCGGGCGACCGAGGCGGGCGCGGGCCGGTCAAAAACAAGCTCCTCGTGCTCGCCGACGGCACGTGGCTGGCCGGGGCCTCGCTGGAAAAGGAAGGGTGGGAGGTCTTTGTCGATCGCAGCACGGACCGAGGCGCGACTTGGCAGGCCAGCGATCTCATAGTACGCGACCGCTCGCTCTTTACCGGCCGCGGCGCGATCCAGCCGACGCTTTGGGAATCGGCCCCGGGGCGGGTGCATCTGCTGGCCCGCAGCACCTGCGGGCGGATCGGTCGCAGCGACTCAGCAGACGGAGGACGGACTTGGTCGCCGCTCCATCCGACGGACCTGCCCAACAACAACAGCGGCCTCGACGTAGCCCGCCTCCACGACGGCACCCTCGCCTTAGTCTGCAACCCGGTGGAGCGCACGCGCACCCCGCTGTCGATCCTACTCTCATCGGACAATGGGCAGACGTGGCCGCGCCGCTTGGACTTAGAAACCGCCGACGGCGAGTACTCCTATCCGGCGATCATCCCCACCCAAGTCGGCATGGCCATTACCTATACGTGGAAACGCGAGCGGATCGCCTTCTGGCACGGGTCGGTAGAACAAGTGCCCAATACCGACTAGCCCTCCGGCTGCATATCCTCGCCGCGCAGCAGAAAGGCGCGGATGTCGTAGCGGCCCGGGCGCTCTACCGGCAAATCCCCCGCCTCGATCATCACCTCCAACGGCGAAGCCATCGTCCGCAAAGGCAGCGCCGTCACCTCGTGTAGCCGCGCCGACTCGTACGTGGCCATGATGATCTCCACCGCCGCTCGGCCGTTTTCCGCTTGGCCGCGATGCTCGACCTTGCCTTCGATCCACTCCACAATCTCGCGCTGCTGCCCAACGCTGGGGTCCTCACCCTCGCCCGGACGCTCCTCCCAAGTGCCGGTCTGGCTGTTGAGCAGCCGCACCTTACTCTCGTCGAGTTCAATTATACCCTCCGAGCCGTAGAAGATCCCGCCTTGGTAATTCGGGCCGGCCAATTCCTGCAAAAGCTGGCCGATGGCCCCGTTGTCGAATTGCACCACGCACAGACTGCGATCCTCAATGGGGATGTCGCGCTCAAAGCGCTCGGTCTTGCGCTCGATATTGCCCATCACCCACACCGCCTGTGGATCGCTCATCACATAGCGCATCATGTCCAACAGGTGCGAGCAATCGTTGAGCAAGCCCTGTCCGCCGCGCGCATTGACCTGCCGCACCTCGCCGATAGCCCCTGCTGCCACCAGTTCCTTGGCCAAGGTCCACGCCGGATTGAAGCGGCGCTGATGGGCAATGGCCAACTTGACCTGGTTGCGCCGGGCGGCAATTAGCATGTCGTTGCAATCGCCCAGACTCGTCGCCATGGGTTTTTCGCACAGCACGGCTTTGGGCTTGCGCGCACAGGCGGCAATCGTCATCGGCGCGTGCAACTTGTGCCAAGTGCAAATCGAGACAATGTCGAGCGCCTCGTCGTCGAGCATTTGGCGGCAATCCTCGTAGCGTTGGGCGATCCCATGTCGCTTGCCGAACTCCTCCCGCGCCGCAGCCACCGGATCGGCCAGCGCCACGACCTCGACTTGGTCCACCCCGTTCCAGCCTTGCATGTGGTAGTTGGCGATGCTGCCGCAGCCGGTAATGCCTACTCGGTACTTTTCTGCCATGTCGTCTTCCTTTGTTGGTGGTTAGCTATCCGTACTAGTTGATCCACTCGACAATCGCATCCTCGCCCATCCCCTCAGCCTCAACCACAAGCTGCGCTCCCTTACCTGTCGCGCGATAGCATCGTCTGGCGATGTGCTCCGGGAAATGCTCCCCGGCCCCATGTACCAACAGCCGCCCCGGCGCGCACAACGCCAGCGCCGTCCGCACATCGCCCAGCGCGCGAATCCCCGGCGCGAAAAGCGCTCCGCTCCACGCTTCGTCATCGCCCAGATCGCAGCCGTCCCAGTCCACCGCGGTGCTACTGACGCCATCTGTCAGCGCCCGTGCAAACAAGCACCAGATGCCAGCCTCGCCCTGACCGACGAGGTGGCGCTTGCCCACGCGCAGGTGCTGGCCCAGATAGGCCAGACCCGTGAGGATGTCCTGTACCCGGCAAGCTATCGTTGCCTGATTGTACGTGTGGTACAGGGGATCCGCCTCGTCGTGCCCTTCCCGCTCTGCTCCATCGGTCAGGAAGGGAGCGACGACCAGCACGGCCCCCCCTGTCTGCAACAAGCCCTGCGCCAGCGCACCCGGCTCATCGCCACCCCAATGCGCATCGGCAATCAGCGTCGCTGGCACCTTGCCTTGGGGACCACGCGGAAGAAAAAACGTCGCTCGCACCCATTCCCCTCGGCCCACGCGCCCCAAAACCAGTTCCTCAGCCACATAGCCTTCCTCGCGGCGAAATCCCAAGCTCTCCACCGCGACTTGAGGCGCGGCATCCACCCCGAGCAGGCTCGCCAGCGCCGGGCGCGTCTCCCGCTGGAAGCGCCGGATGTGGGCTGCTGCCAACCGCGCGGCCAAGCGCTTCTCGCTGCGGGCGATCACGGCCGCAAAGACCCCTTGCGAGTCGAGCGCATGGGCTGGTTTTTCGCGCCCGTTGAACACCAGCAAATCCTCGTCCTGCTCCACGGCAAACGGCTGTTCGGCGACCCGTCCTTGCCCACCGAGCAGGTGGCGCTTGAAAAACGCGTACACCGCCTCGCGGCTCGGCTGGTTGTAGTTGTGCGGAGCGTCTATCTGCACCTCGCTCACCTTGTTCTGCGCTCCGTAGAGACCGTAGATCGCGCGCACCGCCGGAAACTCAACCTCCGGCGTGTTCGCCGTCCAGTCGCCGGTACACGACACCATCAACAAGGGCCTCGGCGCCATGCAACTCGCGATTTCCACATTGTTGATGTCCAGCCGCAAGTGGCCCTGATTCTCGCAGCGACAGCCGCCCTGCATAAGGGCCGAGACCATGTTGACGGGAGCCGCCGCCTTAATCCGCTCATCAACCGCCATTAGCAAAAAGGTCTGCGTCCCCCCACCGGATGCGCCCGTGCAGCCAATGCGCTCGGCATCGACATCCGCCAGCGAGGCGAGGAAGTCAACCACCCGAATGCTGTTCCACAGTTGCAAGCTCAGCGCACCGATCCCCCACAGGGCCTCGCGCCGCCCCCCAATCTCCCGATGCACGAATTGGTCGCTGTCGTTGTAGCCAACCATGTCGTACGAAAAGGCCACCATGCCCTGCCGCGCGAAGTTGATGCAGCGACCCGCAATCGACCCTAGCTCGGTATTTTCGAGACGCCCCAGCCCCCAGTGGCCGTGCGGACAGGCAAGCGCCGGAAAAGGCCCCTCGCCCAGCGGCCGGTACAGATTGCCGCAGACAAAAAAGCCGGGCAAGCTCTCGAAAAAGACCTTTTCCACCGCATAGTCCTCCCGCTCAATCCGCCCAAAAACCTGCGCCTTGAGCGGCGTCTTCTCCGGCAGCGGCCACAATCCCGCGCAGACGAGAATGTGCCGACGAATCGCCGCCGCCCGCTGCTCCCACTCCGCCAGCATCCGATAGCGGCGCAAGGCCCACGGCGTACTAACATGTTTGGCCGCGCCCAGCCGTGTATCCATTTCCGAACTCCTTTCTGTTGGGAGAGGTAGGGTGCCACTGGTAGATCCTCTTCATTATTATTGAAGCTGCCGCTCAGGAGGGCTTTTGCGTTGGGCCATTTTCACACCCAGTAGAGCCCGTGCCCCTGTTCGCCCGTGATCAGGTCGACGATCAGCCAAAAAGCGATAACGGCGAATTGACCGAGGATAAGCCCCAAAAAAAAAGGCCGCACTGCCTTGAGCACCCGGGGGCCGCCGTAGCGCATCAGCACGGCCTTGAACAGCCACACTAAAAAGACACTGAACCAGATGTGGCGGGTCAGCATCATCTGCGAGACGGCCCAGCCTATGGGGTGGATGGGGAAGGTCAGCAGATGACTGCGGATCCAGTAGAGGACGGCCATGACCGCCCCGCCCAAAGCCATCAGGCCTAGGCCGCTATAATCTGGTCCGGCCGGATTGCGCAGATAATTGGCCGCAAAGTCAACGGTGTAGCGGGGGCCGTTAAGAAAAAACCAAGTATTGGCGTTGTTGGCACCGCTCTCGTAGGAGTAGTATAGGGTCGTCCACACCGATACGCCCAGACTCAGGACCACTGCCAGTATCATGCTGCCCAGGACCAAGCCCTTGTTGCGGATCGATTCGGTCAGCTTGAGGCCGTTGGCCGTCGCAGCCATGACAAAGGTGCGCACATCGCTCATCCACACCTGGCCGAAGGAAAGCACGCCTATGGTACCGGGGGCACCCAGCCCCTGGGTACCGAAAAAACTGCGGACCACCGTGGGGGTGATCAATTGAGCCCGGGTGGCGGCCAAGCCCGATTCGCAGAGAATGCGGGTGATGCCCAGAAAGGTGAGCGAAGCCATCAGCACAAAAGTAAGGGCGGCCCACCAAGGCACCCCGATGGCAATAAACCATCCGGTCATCAGCGCCAAGCCCAGAAACAGTTGCAGATAAACGGCCCGGGCCGAAAAGTCGTCGCTGGAGGCGATTTCCGGATGCAGGGCCGCCTTCCAGCTCTGCCGCAGGTGCCGACGGGCGATCCACAGGGTGTGGCCCACCAAGGCCATGAGGGCACCGAACTGGACGAAGGCCATGATCGGGCCGCCATCGCTCTGCGTGTAGATATCTAGGTCGAGGGTGCGGGTGAGGCCGATAACGCTGAAATAGTTTTTGACTGCGTAGCCCAGCAAATAGAAAAACCAGACGCTGAGCGCCACTTCCTGGTGAATGAGGTAGGCAAAGCCCATCATGGGGAAACTGAGGTTGATGGTCAGGCCCTCCATGCCGTGGAAGACGGGTACGCTGGTGTTGAGGACGATGCGGGGGATGAAGTGGAAGTAGGCGTTGAGGCCGTTGAGCGAAGTGACGATGAAGGGGACGGCAAAGCCGATCCACATCACCGGACTGCGAAAAAAGGGATTGAGGGCGCGACCGGGCTGCTGGGTGCCCATCACCAGGGGCAGTTGGGCCAGGGGATAGGCCAAGCGCTCGTATTCGATCCACTGGCGGCGGAAGAGAATGGCCAGCGCGATCATGACCATGTACAGGCCCAACAAGACTGGCAGCCAGTTCAGCAGGGGGCGGATCCAAGCCATCCAAGGAATGGGCTGGTCGCGGGCAATGCCCTCGTAAAAGCCGCGGATGACGTCCTCGCCTTGGGGCACCAGCCAGTGCGGCACAAAGGGATGAATGAGTTCGGCCCATTGGTTTTCGGGGGAGGCCAGATAGGAAATCGCCGGCAGGATGGGAATCAGGTACAGGGTCAGCCCCATGGTACATATAGAACAGGAAATGGCCGCCATCACATAGGCAATGGCCAGTTCCCCCGAAGACAGAGCTAGGTAGGGGAGGAAACGGCGTAGCAGACCATTGACGAACAGGGCGAGGAAAAACAGCAGGAAAACTGCGGCCGCGGTGGTAAAGTCAATAGTCAGGTAGGAACCGCGCACCACCAAGCTATTATAAGGCCCCCAAAAAGCGACTAGAACGCTCAAGGCCGTCCCCGCGGACAAGGCCCAGAGCGGCCGGACGGGGGACGGGGTCAATGGATGGGCGTTGGCGACCACGACAGTTCTCCTCACGCCTTAACTGCACCCGCCATCAAACCGGCCGTCAACCGCTTTCTGACCAGCAGAAACAGCAAGATCGTGGGTACCGTGGCCACCACGGCGGTGGCCATCAAATAATTCCACTCCACCACGTTGTTTTTTTCCCAGGCGTAGAGCGCCATGGTAATCGGTTGCATGGTCCGTTTGGAAACCAGCACTAGCGCAAAGATGAATTCGTTCCAAGCGCTGACAAAGGTGAAAATGGCCGTAGTCGTCAGCCCGGGGGCCGTCAGCGGCAGGGCGATTCTGAAGATCATCCCCGTCCTCGAGAGGCCGTCGATCATGGCGGCGTCCTCCAATTCCTCTGGGATGTTCTTGAAAAACCCTCGCAACATCCAGATGGAAAACGGCAGGGTTATCGCCGTATTCACCAAGATCAAGGCCGTGTACGTATCCAGCAGCTGCAGGGCTTTCATCATCTCGAACAAGGGAATGAGGACAATCACCGGCGAAAACATCTGCACCACTAGGATGCTCATGCCGAATAAACCGCGCCCGCGAAATTTGATGCGCGCCATGGCATAGGCCGCCGGAGCCGCCACAATGATGTTGAAAAATACCGCAGCCAAGGCGATGAACAGACTGTTCAACAGATGCCGCGCCATTGGAATCCGGACAAAAATATCCACGTAGTTGTGCCATACAAACGCGCGCGGGATCAGCGTCGCCGGCGATTGAAATACTTCCCCCAAGGTCTTTAACGAGGTGCCGGCGACGACTAACAGCGGCAAGAGGGTGAAGACCGCAACCCCC
Source organism: Candidatus Latescibacterota bacterium (assembly GCA_965217585.1). Classification (GTDB taxonomy): domain Bacteria; phylum Latescibacterota; class UBA2968; order UBA8231; family UBA8231. The sequence continues at coordinate 6,180,886 of OZ244561.1, read as the reverse complement.
GCCATAAGCGTGGTGCGCAACAGCGCGACGGGCAGTGTGGAAACAGATCTCACGACTCAGCCTCTTCCTTGTAGAAGAGACGCCACTGGAGCAAGCTGATGGCGACCAGCAGCAAGAAGGCCAAAAAGGCCATACTGCTGGCTTGGCCAAAGTTGAAGTAACCAAAGGCGCGGCGAAAGATCTCCGTGACCATGATCTGGGTCTGGTTGGCCGGTCCACCCCCGGTGATCACGTAGATAAAGACAAAGCTATTGAAGGACCAGATGAAACTGATCAACAAAACCGCCAGCGCGACCGGACGGAGCAGGGGTACGGTGATATACCAAAACTTCTGCCATGCCGTAGTCCCGTCTATAATGGCGGCCTCGTACAGATGGACGGGAATGGACTGCAAGGCCGAGAGGAATGCAAAGGTGGTAAATGGCAGCGCCGTCCACAGACGGGCGAATAGGGCACCGCCAAACGCCGTAGAAGCACTCGTCAACCACTGCACGGGATGATCGACGATATGCAGCGACAGTAACAATGCGTTGAGGTGTCCGTACTCGCCGTTGTACATCCACTTCCAGGCGATGGCCGCCACTACCAGCGGCGTGGCCCAGGCGAGGATCAACGAGCTGCGAATCAATTCGCAGAGGATCGTACTGCGACTCAACAATAGAGCGGCGGCCAAGCCCGCTCCCACATTCATCAGTACGGCGAGCGCCGTCCACACCACTGTGTTTTTGAGCACCAGCAGAAAAATGTCGTCCCCGACCAGGCCCGTGTAGTTCTGCGCTCCCACAAAGACCTCCCCTTTGTAGGAGGTGTGGTAGAGGCTGGTCTTGAGGATCTCGACAATGGGAAATCCCATGAACAGCAGCAGCCATAGGGCCGCTGGCGCAATGTAAAAATAGGCCAGCCGGCGTTTCTCTCTTTCCACGATAACTCCCCTACATTTCCCGAGCGAAAATGCGGCCTCAAGGCATGGGTAGCGCCGGGTTTTCCAACTCTTTCATCAAGCGATCGTACACGGTATTGAGTGCCTCGGCAGGGGTCGCCGTACCCGCCAAGACCATCTGGATCGCCTCGCCCCATCCATCCTGGATCTTGGTCCATTCTGGATGTTGGGGCGTCAATTGCAGCAACTCCATTTGCACCTGATAATTCTGTATTGGGATCGACTGGTAGTAGGGATCGGCGGCCACGTCTTTCGTCATGGGCACGCCCCCCACTTCCATATCGATCAACCGGCGATTTTCCAAGCGTTGGATAAAACGCATGAATTCATACCCTAGGTCTTTGTGCCGCGAGGTGGAAAACATGCCGAAGACATCGACAATGAGCAGCATCTTCCGATCCTCGCCCTCCGGGATCATCAAAGGCTCGCATTCAACGCCCGCATCCCGGCACAGCCCGTCCTGCCACGGTCCGCTGAACAACATCCCCACCTTGCCCGCGGCCATCTCGGCATAACATTCATTGGAGTTCAAATTCAGAATGCCCGGAGGCATGACCTGGTCCAAAAGGTGCAGGTCGGTCAAGAATTCGACATAGGCGATGGCTTGGGGGCTGTTGATCGCCAGCTTGCCCTCGCGGTCGAAGAAGCGGGCCCCAAACCCCCACATCATTGCGATCTGATCCTGCATCAGGTGTTTCTGCCGGCCTGCGCCGATACAAAATCCATAGCGCTCGGGCGGCCGGTTGAGCTTATTCGCCAGCGCGCGGACCCCTTCCCACGTCGTCGGAGCTTCTAGCGCTCCCGCCTTCTGCATCCAGTCCCGGCGCACGTAGAGCGTCCGGTTGGCCCCCACCAGCGGCACCCCGTAGGTTTTTCCCTTATACTCACCTGCGCTCAGGGCGACGTCGATCCACTCGTCTCGTTCGGCCGCGGTCATAAAAGCATCTAGCGGCTCCAGCACGCCCCGCTCGGCATATTCGGGGATCATTCCCATGAAGAGAAAGCCCAGATCGGGCAGGTTGTCGCCCTGTATCATGGTATTGTAAAACGTCGGCCCCTGGTCATAGGAGACGTATTGCTGTTCAATGGTCACGCCGGGATGTTCCGCCTCGAACCCCTCTTTCCAGATCCCGTAGGTCTCGAGTTCCGGGCCCATCCAGACGATCTTCAAGATCACATTCCCATCATCGGGAACGTCGGCGCAGCCAGACCAGACCGCGCCGAGGACCAGCAATATCCACGCGGAGAGATGGCGACGATATGCTGAACAAGTCGCGCATTGGACGATCGTCATAAACGCACTTTCTCGCTTGGGTGAATTGCAAACAGTAGACTAGTAGTTGGATGTCGTGCAATTTTTCGCTGGCAGTCAAAATAGGTAGAATACGGAGCATACGACAGTAACTTGAATTTCATCCTCAGGTCTCTGCGCCGAAGAGCACCACGGGAAGAGTTATTGGACTGTGACCCCGGCCTGTCATGCTGAGCGAAGCGAAGCATCTCATACCGCTTCTACTGTCGTGTACTTAGGCGTTTTCGTTTAATTTCCGCCGCTATACCCAAAACCACTTGGAGGATTTTCCAACATGAAGCGAAATCTGGCTGGATTCCTGGGGCTGGCTCTGTTGACCCTTGCCCCTGCACGAGCGCTTGAACGTCCCGACAAAGAGTTCCCAATCTTCCAGTTTCCCCCCACTATGATACCCCGCATTGATGGGCGGACCGACGACTGGGAGATCGTACCCCAATCCTATGTAATTGGAACCGAGGAACTGGCAGAAACCGTCAAGGGCAAGGGCACCAATCACGACCTCGAAGACCTCGATGTCGCCGTGCGGGTGGGCTGGGTCCATGGTCTGAACCGGCTCTACTTCCTCTACGAAGCCCGCGATGACTACTGGAACATGCACTACCGTCGCGGGGATATCTTCGAAGTCGCCGTCGATGCGGACCGCTCGGGCGGTCCCAACATACACAACCCCCAGTTGGATGAGTGGGACAGCCACTTTGCGTTCAAGGGGGTACACGCACAGAACTACCACATCTTCACGCCGCCCGGAGCGGGCCGCGACTGGACTTTCGTCTGGGGCTGTCAGCCGTGGATCGGCCGGCTGCCCTACGCCAACCACGCGTACTCCTACGATTTTGCCGAGGGCGAGCGCGGCCAGCTAGTGCTCGAATTTTGGATCACCCCTTTTGACTATGCCCCCTATGAGGGACCCGAGCGAGCGGTGGTGTCCAAGCTAGTGGAAAATGCCCTCATCGGCCTGTCGTGGGCCATACTCGACTACGACGAGAGCAATAGCTCGTACGAAGGTTTCTGGAATCTCTCCCACAAGACTCGCATGGACTCAGACGCCTCGAATTTGTGCGCCTTTCGGCTCATGCCGCTCGCAAGCCACTTGCGCAAGCCGCTCGAAGCGCAGTGGGAATTCCAAGTGGTGGATATGGACCGCAGATTAGTGGCCTTCAAAGACCTTTCCTACGGCACCATCACCTCTTGGGCGTGGGATTTTGACGATGGCACTACCTCTGCCGAACAACATCCCATACACCAGTACCAAGAAGCCGGGGGATACACGGTCGTGCTCACCGTACAGGGGCCGGAGGGCACTGCGCGCCGCGTCAAAGTGAGACAAGTAGTAGTACGCTAGGCCTCTGGACCACACCGGGACTCAAATGTACCCAGTCGATCCATCCGGCCGCACCGGACAGGTGCGCTGCCAGTGGACGTATCGGTCCTCGCTTATGGCGTCTTCGTTTACATCGATGCCTAGGCCCGGTCGGTCGCGCAGTTCGAGATAGCCGTCCTTGGGCAAGTAGGGCTCGTCCACCCAGTCCTTCCACTCGTTGCTCAAAGGAGAAATGTACTCCAGAATTTTGAAGTTGGGCGTGGCCAAGGCAAAGTGCACGTTGACCGCAGTGGCCACCGGCCCCATGGGGTTGTGCGGCGCTATAGTGACGTAGTGGGCCTCGGCAATGGCGGCGATTTTGCGCATTTCGAGCAGGCCGCCACAAACGCACACATCCGGCTGGATGATGTCCACGGCTTGGGCCGCCATCAGGTCGAGGAATTCCCAACGGGTGTAGAGGCACTCGCCGGTAGCCAAAGGGATCTGCATCTGCTGGCGCAGCCGCGCCCAAGCGGCAGTATGCTCGGGACGCAGAGGCTCTTCGTAGAAATAGGGGTCGTAGGGCGCTAGCGCATTGGCCAACTGCAGGGCGCGGACAGGCTCGAAGATCTTGGCGTGGGGATCAAAGGCGAATTCAAAGTCCGCGGGCGCGTGCTGGCGAATCTCCTCAAAGTATTTGGCCGCCTCCGCGCAAATGCGGCCCCAGCGGGCGACGTCCGGGTTGAGGAGGAAAGGACTGGTCTTGAACGCCGTGAAACCCCACTCTTCATTCAGGCGCCGGGCGCTGTCGGCCGCCTCCTCGCCGTTGCGGCCACCCGCACCCTGGTACACGCGCACCCGGTCGCGGCAGGCGCCGCCCAGCAGCATGTACACCGGCAGGCCCGCGGCCTTGCCGGAGATGTCCCACAGGGCGTGGTCAATGGCCGAACTCACCGCTAGGCCGACGCCGCCAGGGGGAAAGCGGAATTGCTGGGTGAGTTTGAGCATGATGTACTCGATGCGACGGGGGTCTTCGCCCTTGATCATTTCGAAGATGTAGTCGGCAATGGGCTCTATCGACCGGTCGGGGCCAATGGAATACGCCTCGCCCCAGCCGTGGATACCCTCGTCGGTTTCGACCTTGATCAGGCCGCGGTTGCGGCCGCTGAATAGCCCCATGAAGGTTTTGATGGCCGTGATTTTCATAGTTGGTTTCCTTCCCTGCGGGAAAAGTTGGTTGAGGGGTAATTATGCCCTATTTTGGGGCAAGCAGAATGCCGATGTGATTCACACTCGGGGGAAAAATGCAATTCATCCCATTGACCCACGCGCAGCGCCGCGCTTTTGAGGCCGACGGCTTTCTCATGGTCCCGCAAGCCATCGATGCTGCAACCGTGGCTTGCCTGACCAGAGCAGGCGATCGCTTGCTGCAATCGTTCCTCGACGATCCAGCAGAGATCCAGATGCAATTGCGCCAGGGCGTCGTCGAGGAGGAAGCGTTTGACCAGCTCGTCTCCAACTCGGCAACCGTTCCCCTAGTTGTGCAGTTGCTCTCGCCCAATATCCAGCTCCACTCGGCTTCACTGATTTACAAAAAGCCCCAAGATCCACATACCACCGCTCCGAGGCGCGGCTGGCATCGCGATATTGGCATTGCCGAAGATCTGGGACAAGCCGGCTTGCCACGCCTCGGCGTAAAGGTGTGCTACTGCCTGACCGACTTTGCCGCACCCAACTCCGGCATGACCATGATGGCCCGCGGTACGCATCGCAATGAGATGCCCCTAGCCATTCCCGCGGGCGCGGTCGATCCGCCGACGGTGGTCGATCCGCTATTGTGCGCCGGCGACGCCATCCTCTTTGAAAACCGTACTTTCCACACGGCGGCACCCAATTTGAGCCAGCGCACCTCAAAGGTGATAATCTACGGCTACGCCTACCGCTGGATGAAGACGGATCAATATCTCGATCCACCAGACCAACGAGTATTGCAGCGAACGACCAACGCCATCGACTGGCAACTCTTGGGCGGCTATCGCAATGTTGACGAAATACCCCAGGCATTGATCGACTGGGCCGAACAGTACGGCGTCAATCCACCCCCCGTGACCTGGACTACTGGAAATGTTGCAGACACTTCATGAGGAGAAATAACATGACGGACGATAAATCGGCCTTTTTGTTCATTGACGATGCGTGTATCGAAAGTCTCGACCGCGTCGTGCAAGGGGTCGTTCCCGCAAAGAAGGTTTCGCCACAACCGCTGATCGAGAAGGATCGAGCCTGGGAAGATGAGTGGCTGATCGGCAGCTACATCAATGTAACGTACGACGACGACGAAAACATCTTCAAGATGTGGTACGGCGTGGGCCGAAAACTGAGCGAAGCGCGCGGCGACCAAGCAGACGGACTGGCCTACGCCGTCTCCCAAGACGGGATCCACTGGGAAAAACCCGTCCTCAACCTCTTCGAGGACGGCGGCAGCAAAGAGAATAACCTAGTCTTTCCATTTTTTAGGTGGGGGGCTGGGACCGGAGTCATGAAAGATCCCATTGAAACAGATCCGGCCAAGCGCTACAAGATGCTCTTTATGTTCCAGAGCGGCGACATGATATTCGCCGGCATTGTCCAGCCGGTCTGCGTGGCGTATTCTGCCGACGGGATCCATTGGGACGTGCCCCGACACTGGCTCAACCCGGTCATTCCACAGGGCTCGGATACCCATCTGGTCGCTTATTGGGATGCAAAAATCCACCGCTACGTCGTCTATCTGCGGGGCCGGCCCAACGTGCGCATCATTTGCATGGCCGAGAGCAATGATTTTGAAAACTGGACCCCGCGCCAGATCATCGTCGCACCCGATGAACTCGATCCCCCTCAGGACCACGAGTTTTACGGCATGAGTTCGCTGGCGTATCGCGGCTTGCGCATCGGCTTCCTGTCCGTGTTTCACACGCTCCACGAGGGATGGATCGCCCAGAACCAGATCGAAGACTGGATGCCCGCATGGATGAACCAGATGGACGTTCAGTTGACCTATTCGCAGGACGGCCGGACTTGGCATCGGGCGGGCAACCGCGAACCAATTCTGCTCTGCGGTCCCCGAGGCAGCTATGATTGTGGAAGTGTCTATCCCCCGCATGCCCCCTTTGTCATGGACGAGGAGATATGGGTCTATCACGGCGGCTCGAACGATCTGCACGGCGAGCCCCCGCGCCGCGGCGAGGAACTCCAGCGGGGAATCAATCTGGCGAAGATCGAAAAGGATCGCCTAGTCTGTCTGAAGACGGACACTCAGGGAGTTGTGACCACGGTTCCCCTGAACATTGATCCCCATGCATTGTGGATCAACGCCGACGCCAGTGGCGGCTCGCTGCGAGTGGAGCTAGTCGATCCGTTTGACCGGGTCGTGCCGGGTTTTGGCCGCGACGACTGCATACCCTTCTCGGCCGATGAAACAGAATACCGGGTACAATGGAAAGGCGATCGGCAAGACGCAGACGGAAGCAAAGCGGGCGGTCTCGAACAGAAGATGGTCTCGCAGATGCGCGGGGGGCTCAAGGTCAAAGTGTACCTGGACCGCGCTAAACTATTTGCTCTCTATGCTTCTTAAACGCCAAGTCCCACGCAACTAAGCCGCCCCCCCGCCAGACTACACACCACGCCGCCGCGGCACGGCCACAAACCGCGAATTTCCGCTTCCAGCGCCATAGAGCCCACACACCTGCCCTCTGCATCACAGGCTAGCAGCGCGCCCTTTTCCACGGCTGCGACAATGTACTCCCCCACCGGAGCGATAGCCCGAATCCACTCGCCGATCTGGACGTGCCAGCGCAATTCCCCTCGGCGGCTGAAGGCGTAGAGTTCGCCGAATTCGCTGGCCGCGACCAGGCCAAAGGGAAAGGCGATGAGCCCCACAACCTCGCCGACTATATTGACGTGCCAGACCTCGGCCCCATCCTGCGGTTTGACCGCGTAAATCCAGCCGTCCTGCGTGCCATAAACAATTTCGCGCACGCCGTCTCCATCGACATCGACCAGTTGCAGATGGGTGAGGCCGATGCCGCGGCGTGGCGTGGTGGCATTGCCCTCGGACCCCACCTCTTCAAAGGTAGTCCAGCGGAAGGACCCATCGCTATTGTGCACATTGAGCGGGGTAGAGTATTCGGTCCCCGCAATCACCTCGGCTTGGCCATCGCCGTCCACATCCGCTGCAGCGAGCGCCGTGATCGCATGGTAGCGCACCCACTCCGCCCATTCGAGCGTGCTATCCGCATCAAAGGCATTTATGTACCAGCCCACGGTCGACGCTATGACACTCGTGCGGCCCCGGCCCTCCAGATCAGCCACAGCTAGGCCGGAGACTTTTGCACCCCACCCCGAGTTTTTCAAGGTCCTGCCCCAGCGCTGCTCGCCGCTGTGGCCTTCGAGTACGGCCAATTGCCCATCGTCCGTGCCCACCAGCGCTTCCACTACCCCATCCGCGTCGATATCGGCCAGAAGCAGGGCACTAGCCGCCCGGTCCGGGCCCAGTTGGTGCGACCACATCGCCGCACCGTCCCCGAGCCCTAGTTGGACGACATCCCCTTCCTCCGTGCCGACGAGCAGCAATTCACTGTCAACAGCTACAGCGCTGATCTCGGTCGATCCCAGATCCCGGCTCCACGCGGCGGTCCAGCCGTTCTGCGGCCGGAGCGAGGGAGGTTCCGGCGCAGCGGGGGGCGATTCTGGTGCGACGGCATTCATAGCGTCGCAGATGCGTTGAGCCGTTTCGCTCTGTCCTACTTTGAGCGTCGCAGGCGACCCGTCAAACACCTGCCAGGTCCAATGCGCGCCCTCGGCGAAGCCTAGGCGTTCAATGCCCTGCAAGGTCAGGCTATCCCCCTTTAGAGAGATTCCGAACATTTCAGCCTCAATTGCCAGCGCTCCCAGACGGGTATGGCCGACGCCCAAAATGGTCGTCTCTTCCCCATCGCGGATCTCGACGGTACTTTCATTCAGGCGCGCTAGGCGGATGTCGGGATGCGGCGTCAGCAGATTGATATAGACGAGATTCTCCCCTGGCTGCATGGTGCGGGCGGCTTGCTGGTGCAGGACATGGAGTATGTCCCCGGCGTGTGGATAATTGCGCCAGCGGCTTTTCTCGTGCAAGTCGGCGACGATTTCCTGGGCCGATCCATCGGCATTGTCGATGTAGAAGTGTTCGCCCTCTTGGTGCAGACACACCCTGGACCCTTTGAGTTCGGCCTCCCCCACCAGACGCCACAAGCAGTAGCAGCGGTAGTCCCCGGCCTCGGTGCATTGCAATTGGTCAATCACCGCGAAATAGCGCCCCTTCCCCCAAAAGATATTGCGCCGCCAGTCAACTCCGTTGTACCCGGCAGCCTCGGTCTGCACCAAGCCAAAAGCAGCACTTTCGCTGCGGTAGTTCAGCGAGGCCAGCAGCGGCATCAGCAAGCCATCTCCCGGCGGCTTTAATACACCCACGCCGTCGCGGATGACGGCGATTGAATTGTGGAATTTGGGTGCCGCCCGGATATAGTCGCCGTCCCCCAACCAAGCTCGGTCGTTCCAAGTCAGCCGGACAATGGTATTGCTGTCTTCGTGCCCGTGACAGAACGTGCCGCTCCCTTCGAGCAGCAGGTACTCACTCATCGGGTCGAAGTCGCGCCGCAGAGAGAGCTTGTCGAAGTAGTCTTTTTGCGGATCGGGCTGGTTATCAGCCGGGGCGTACGCGCGCACCCACCCCAGCGCTTGGGCCGGCAATTTCATCGCGTATATACCGAGCAGACCCACTGGTTCCTCGGGGACGCAGTCGGCGAGCGCCAATCCATTTTCGCCCCATTCGACGCCGGCATAAAGCCCCCGCAACACGTGCATCAGCGTCGGCTTCTTGCGCGCACCCAGCCAGTTGAGAATCCACAGATGCTCGGGGTTGCGCGCATACCAAGTGGAGATCATCGGTGCCCACAAGCGGCCCTCCCACCCCTCGGACGGAGAAAAAGGGGCGTACCCCGAAGTATCCCCGTGGTTGCTCTCGCTGCGCATATTGTCCGTAGTCACCACCGCGAGCTTGCATAGATCGGCAATGTGGCCGTTCTCGATGTACCCGTAGTCGTTCTTTTTAAACAACGCGTACGAGAACGTCTCCTGGGGCACGAGCCAAGCGTACCCCACTCCACCGTCGTCGTTGGCTTTGTAGCAATCGTTCTGGCCGGCAAAAATCCGCTCTACCACTTCCTCGGTGGGCGCGAATTCGCCAATGCCGTAGCGCTTGCTCAGGTAGTTGTGGCCTGCAGCCAAGTCCATGGCGATATAGGTGGTGTGGTTCTGGCGAATCAGGTCTGGGGGGTTGACTCTTTCCTCCATATAGAACAGGCCAGCCAAGTGACGCAGCATCTCGCCTATCATGGTCACCACCCCGCGGCGGTCGGCCTCGGTATAGAGCGGACTATCCTCGATCAGCTCCCAGAGGTGGATGAGGCTGTGGAAGTGAAAAAAGCAGTGGTAGGTCTCCGGGTAGTCGCGCCGCTGAGCCAGCCAGGGTTCCAAGGAACCGGCGAAGATGTCCGGCACGGCACGGCCCCACACTGGGTGGTCGGTCAGATAATAATACCAGGCGTAGTTCTCCACCTGACCGCCCCGAAAAGGCGTGGAGACCCAAGCGCCTTCCCAAGTCTTGAGATCGTCCTGCACCATCTTCTCCAATTGTTCTTCAGTAGGAAACGGGGGCAGAGGATGCTGGAACTGAGCGGCATGCACCCTGTGCAGCTCTCCGGCACTGGTGCGGACCAAGTCCTCGAACACTGCCAAGGCCGCCAGCAACCCTTCCCGGCTGCTGGCCCCGAGGACGATACAGTTTTTGCCATAGCCGAAGGGATCTGAAATTGACTTGACAAAATAGCCGTCCCCGCCGGGAAAAAAGGTATCGACAAAACAGCAACGGGCCGCGTAGAGCCGACGCAGAGCGGCGTTGTTCGTCATATTGCCGCAGGCAATCACCTGGGCACTGCCAAAGAGCGTCTCGGTGAAATCCTGCTGCGGCACAATGTCGGGTGCCCGCCCCGCCACAGCGGTGATAGCGCCCTGTAGTTGCACAACGGGCGGAGTTGCTTGGAGGCCATCCGGCACCACCAAGACCGTATCTGCGGCGAGGTCGGTGCGGGGAAAGTGTCGCGAGCGCGCAAAGGAGAATTCTGTCATGTCAGCGAATAAATCCTTGCAGTACCTGCCACTCCTCTTCGCTCATGTCCGAGTAGTGCCAGTAGATGAGGCTCTGCAGGCCGCTGGCGACAATGGCCTGCAAGAGCAATTCGAGTTCGTTGGACGAGATCCGCACCCCACCGTGGTGCAGGCCGACCCAGGGTTTGAGGCGCTCCACCGGACCGGTGCGGAAGATCATCTTGGCGATTTCCCCGGGTACGGTCTCGCGGAAAAAGGCTTCGTTGAGCGGTGCCGACAATTCGTCTAGGGTGCGCACGCCGGGCATAGTGAAGCCGAAAAGTTTAAAGACAAAATCCAGCGCCAACCCCTCGTCCACGCCCTCGTTCAGTTCCACCAGCGTTTGGGCGTAGCGGTACACCGTCCCCTTCAACCCGTCGATACCGTGCTGCCAGAAGTAGAGCTTGGGGGCAATAAAATCGGTCACTTCACCCAAGCGCCGATAATTGTATCCGGTCAGCGGCGCAAAGGCCGAGATGCGGGGTCCACAGGCCAGCTTTAATTTCGGGTCAATCTCTTTGACGCCGCGGTAAAATTCACCCACGTAGTGCTCGATACACATGGTCTTGAAGCGAATCCAGTCGAAGAGCGCGGGCTCCTGCAAGAGCAAATCCACCGCGTCAAAAGGCCCGGTCTGCGCCTCGATAAAACCGCGCATCACGGCTGGACTCAATGCGCTCAGGCGGGCCCGCAGGCGCTCGGCCGCTTCCTGCATAGCGGCGAAATCGCAGCCCAATTCCCGCGCCTTGTTCTCGCAGTGGCGACAGAAACACGTGAATACGTCACTGCGGTGTCCCGGCTCAATTTCGTAGCCGTATTCGGGGCCGTCGAGCACAAAACCGCCGGTGTCGGGATATTGGGCAAAGGTGTCCCGGGTGCGCGCCAAGCCGTAGCGCACCTGCTCGGGATTGTTCAGGCACGAGCCCGATTCGAACCAGCCGAACTGTCCCCAATCGTGGAAATAGATGGCAAACCCCTTGTCGGCCGCGGCTTTTACCGCATCGCCGAAAATGCGGCTCGACGCCGCTAGGGCCGCGGGCAGTTGGGGCGGCTGTTTTGCACAGTCGTGGTAAAAATCCACATTGGGGGCAAAGGAAGGGCCCTGAGTCTCGCCTTGCCGCAAAATCAGATCGCCCAACACCAATTCCCTGATACCCCCGTCCCACAGGCGCTCGATAATATAGTCCGCGCCGTCGTTTTCAAATGCCTGAATCTGTCCCATGAACATCACAGGTTGCATGAGCTATCCTCCTTTGTCGTGGTCTAATTGATCCGGTCCGTCACTTTTCCTCTAAGGCGAGATACTTGTCGAGATCGCGTCGCGCCCTTTCGAGATAGGGATGGTCTGCGGCTTGGTAGCATTTGACGCGCGCTTCGAGCAAATCGCGCTTCCAAGGCACGTGCGGTTCCAGCTCGTTGAGCACCTCTATGCAGTTCTGCGGAAAATTGAGCTCATAGCCCAGATTCAGCAATGCGTTCAGCCGCGTCTCCCGCGCGTAATCCATGACAAACGGAGAACGCAGCGCCGCGTACAACCGCTCGGCATGAGCCGCATCCCGGCCGCCGAGGTCCAGCGCCAAAGCCAAGCCGCGCTGCATGAGTGCCGGCCAGGCCCAAGGATCGCGGCCGTACCCCCCGAAAGCGGCCTCCAGTGCGGCGACTGCTTCCGCTATCCGCCCCTGGCGCGTGCGCAAAATGGCCAAGATCACATCCGCTTCAACGGGCTGGAGGTCGCGCAACTGCTCGATGTACTGGGCGGCCTCCTCGCGCTGATTGACCGTCATCATGTAAGCCACCGCCGACACTTCGTGCAGCCCTCGCGGCTGGCGCGGCTGACTTTGCCACCACGCCAGCCCATTGCGCGACCGCGAGTCCCACCAAGCCGATAAGGCTCTCAGGCGATATCGCTGGTGCGGCGTCGAATCCGGGTACCGGGCCGGGCGAATTTGTTCCCCTTGGCCAATCAGAAAGGCGAGGCGCTGGTCTGTGACCCATTCCCAGTCCACGGCCCCACCCGTCACGCGGGGCCGATCTTCTCCCTGGGCCCGCGCCAATTGTTCCACCGTCTCGATATTGAAATGCCTCCCGAGCCCCAGATGGCGGGCAAAGGCGTACTCCACCAAGGTGCGATCATCCGTATTCAACGCCTGCTCGCGCGCCAAATCGCGCGCCACCGTAGGACCGGCTACGTAGTGGGCGAGGAAGCCTTCGAGATCCGCGGTGCGCCAGACAGCGGCCAGCGCACTGCGGTAGGGTTCCTCGGCGACTCGGGCGCGCAGTCTGGGAATATCATACGACACCGGGCTGGCAGAAGACAGCAGCAGCAAATCCCCGCGCTGGGTCTGCCAAGTTTCCACGTGCGCAAAAACCGAACTCAGGGTAGCGTAGATGGTGCGGATAGTTTGCTCGTCCACCTCGTACATTTGCACCCACTGCGCGAACAGGCCGCCGTCCCGCAGCAGCGGGGCAACTCCTTCGTAGAATTCTCGCGTGTACAGGCTAGCGACCCCCGCCCGGTAGGGATTGGAAGGCTCGGAGAAGATGAGGTCGTAGGATTGCCGAGTGGTCAGGACGACCTCCCGCCCATCGCCGACGACAGTGCGCACCTTGGGATGGCCGACGGCGTTCACATTGACCGGCCCAAAGGCGCTGGCCGCTTCGACCACCGCCGCCTCCAACTCCACCACATCGACGCGCTCCAATGCGTCGATAGCGGCCAGCCAACCAGCCGTAGATCCGGTCCCAAGTCCAATGACCAAGGCATTGCGCGGACGTGGATGCAGAATGGCTCCGATCATCCCGCTCATGATCTGGGTGGAAGCGTCCCCCACGGCAGATCCTTCGCTCTTGCCGTTCAAAAAGAGCACTGGCCCCCGGTCGGACACGCGAATGGCCACCGAGCTTTCAACGCCTTCCCGCTCCCAGCGCACGGCGCGCCGCTGCCCTTGCATCCAACCCTGTAGCTCGTTGGCACTCAAATTGGACAGCACGTTTAGCCCTGCCCCAATCGGACTGTGCCGCCACGCAGCGGTGGGTCCAGTCGCCAACAATAAGGACGCGGCGATCGCGGCCAAAGCGACAGCGAGGCCCGACTGCAGACCAGCCCATTTTGCGCTTTCTACCTCCCGTCTGCCACGCGCCCACGAAAACGCAGCAATACCGCCTCCCAAAACCGCGAGTAGTACTACCACGAGTTGCCACGCGCCCGGGGCGGAAAGCCACGGCAGCAAGACAAAGCCCCCGAGCAAGGCACCCAGAATGGCCCCTAGTGTGTTCCAAGCATAGGTCCAGCCCACGTCGAGCCCGAGTTGGCGCGCCCCGGGACCTAGCAGCGCAATGAGGAGCGGAAACTGATACCCCGCAACGACCGCCGTGGGAAGCACCACGATGCCCACCACCACAGACCACGAGAGCACCAGTCCACCAAAACCCAAAGCCCCCCACTCGCGCAGGCCACCTGCTAGCACAGCTACCTGATCGCCCAGCGCAAAGGGAATGGCTACACACAGTGCTTCTAGGATGCAAGTCAGCGCCAGCCCAGCGAGCGCGGGGGTCCGCTTGCGTCCCCACAACGCATAGGCGGTCCCCCCCAAGCCGATGCCCAGTAGTGCCACGGCTAGGATGAGGCCAAAGGTATAGGTGGTGCCCCCGAGCAGTGGCGCCAGCATCCGATACCAGACCAGTTCCATGAGCAGAAAGGCCAGCCCGGCCACCGCGGCGGTGGCAAAAATTAGCATCCGCACGTAGCCGGAGCGCTGCACCTCTCCATCTACCGCTTGAGCAACAGACACTTGCTTGTCAAAGACGGCTGGGTAGGCGCGCGCAATCCACAGGGCACAGCCTCCGACAACGGCGTTTAGCGCGGCGGCGGCCCACAGGGTCGCATCCGCCCCTAGGCGTTCCAACAGCGCGAAAGTAGCCAGCAAAGCCCCGGTCACAGCGCCGAGCGTATTAATTCCGTACAGCACGGCGACCCGGCGTCTCCCAGCATCCTCATCGCCGCCGACGGCTCTGGCCGCGGCGGGCAGCGTTCCGCCCATGAGAAAGGTCGGAACGGCCAGCGCACACGCGGTTAGCACGAGCCGCAACAGCGTGGCCACGACCGGCCCCAGCAGCAGGACTCCGCCTAAGGCGACGTAGAACTCGCGCGCTATCCACACCAGCAATGGAGTGAGGGCAGCCGAGGCCGCAATGAGCAGTTCGAGGTAGGCGTATAGGGCTAGGGGCCGCGGGTTGCGGTCAACGCGCCGCCCGAACCAGAACCCGCCCGCGCCAAGCCCCCCCAGAAAGACGGACAGCACCGCGGCCGATGCTAGAGTAGAGGCCCCAAAAACAAAGCGGAATTCGCGCAGCCAGACCATCTGGTAGATCAGGGCGCACATCCCCGACCCAAACAATAAGCCGGCGACCAAAATCACGTGTCGCAACATGTGTAACCTATCCCGTCTTGGCTGGTCGCGGACTCGGACCAGTGCTCCCAGTCGGCGCTCCTCGAAAGCCATGCCGACCGGCTCCGCTCAGAGGATGTTTGACAGTCGAACAATGCAAATATATGATTCTGTCCGAGTGTACTCCCTGCCGACACAGGAGGCGCGAAATGGCCCCTTCCAAGACCTTCACCCTAGCCAATAAGGGCATGCCCAAAACCGCTATTGTCCTGCCCGATGATGCCGGAGAAGTACTCCGCGAAGCGGCCATGGATCTGCAGGCCATTCTCGAAAAAATCATTGGTATAGCTCCTCCGATGAAACCGGATGACGGCAAACCCGCACCCCGGGGAAGCACCGCCCTCCACGTGGGAGCCACTACATGCGCCCAATCCCTGGGTCTGGACGCCGGAGACGCGGGCGTCGAGGGCTACCGCCTGGCCACCTCTGGCAGAGACCTCTTCATTCTGGGCGGCAGCGACTGCGGCACGTGCTACGGCGTGTACGGGCTCCTGGAGGACCACCTCGGCGTCCGCTTTTTCATGCCCGGAGAACTCTTCGCGGACATCCCCGTGCAAACCACCCTGCGGCTGGCCCCGATAAACGAGGAAAAGCGGCCCCATTTCCTCCACCGCGAATTCAGCGGCATCTCCGGTCTGGAAGGAGCGCAATGGGAGCGCCGCAACCGGGTCAGCCGCCGCCGACCGCAATTGCCCTACGCCGGCTTTCACCACGCCCTCTACAGCATCTTTCCGGTCGCTCGCTACGGCAAGAGCCATCCCGAGTACTACGCCCTCATCGACGGGCAGCGCCTCATTCCCACCAGCGACGCCGAAAGCAATGCCCGCTTTGGCCAGCCCTGCACCAGCAATCCCGCGGTCATCGACCTTACCATCCAGGCCGTGCGCCGCTACTTCGATGCCAATCCCGAGGCCCACTGCTTCTCTTTGGGCATGAACGACAACGCGGATTTTTGCCAGTGCGAAAACTGCCGGGCACTCGACGTGCCCGGCCTGGTCTTTCGCGACCGTCCGGTCTACTCCGACCGGTGGTTCACCTACATCAACACCGTGGCCCGGGCGCTGCGGGAATCCCACCCGGGAAAGTTCGTCGGCTGCCTGGCCTACATCAACGTGGAATCGCCTCCCCAGACCATCGACCATCTGGAGCCCAACGTCGCCATCTTCCTCACCCAGGACACTGCCCAGCACTTCGACCGCGAATACCGCGACAAGGACCGCGCATTCATTCGCACCTGGAGCCGGCAATGCGACCACGTCTGCAAGTACGACTACTATGGCCTGGGCTGGGTGCTGCCCCGTTTCTTCCCCCACCTGCTGGCCGACGACATCAAATTCCAGCACCGCACCGGCGTCAAGGGCTTCTACGCCGAAGCCTATCCCCACTGGCCCGGCTTCGGCCCCCACATCTGGCTGGCCTCCAAGCTCTGGTGGGACTCGGACCAGGATGTGGATGCGCTCCTGGACGAATTTTTCCGTCGGCTCTTCCACAAGGCGGCCGGCGCAGTCCGCGTCTTCTACGACCGCCTCGAAGCCATCTGGCAACGCCCTCGGCAGGGTCGCTGGTTCCAAGGGCTGCGCGGCCTCCACGACCAGGTCTCCTGCTTCACTGCGGACGACGTCGACGACCTGGAGGCCATCCTCGCCCGCGCCCGCAGGGCCTCGCGGGATCCGCTCGTACGCCTGAGAATCGGCTACATCTGCCGCTGGTTCGCTTTTCCCGCCACCCTCATCCGGGGCTGGCATACAGCCGACGAAATCCTAGCCATGTCCCCCGGACCAAAAGCCCGCCACAAGGCCGCCGCGCTCGCCAAACTCAAGTCCCGCCTCAAAAGGGCCCACCGCCAGGTCATTCTGGAAGACCGCTGGATGCCCAAGGCCGCCTACTTCAACGACGGCAGGTACCAGGCCCGCGTGGCAGATCCCTGGAACGAAAAAATTGATCGGGCCGTGACCCACGCCCACCAGGGCTAGGCATCAAACCTGTCTGATATAGATCCGCCGTCGGTGCAGCCCCCGATCGAGCCGCCACGTCCTGATGCTAGCGTCGTCAATGTGCATGGTAATATCGTAGAAACCCATCCTCGCGGGTTCCCACGCATGCGACCAGAGCGTCCAGGTGTCGTTGGTCTCCTGCGCGTAGGGCCTATTGACCGGAACGGGATCTTGGTCTCTGCCAAACCGAATCATCAATTTGTCGGTCGACCGCTCGCCTCCCCACATCAGACCGACCACTCGATAGACGATCCGCTCGGCGAGACGCCATTTTTCAACGCGGATGGGCAGAGCCGCCTGGTCGATCAGCGCGGGGTTGAAGTCCCTAGCGAGCTTGGGGTCGCCTTGCTGGTTGATACGGCTGGCAAATTCCAACATCTGACTCGTCGCCATTGCGCCGTCGTCGACCAACGCAATCTCATTGACCCATTTGATGTCCACGCAACTAAACCACCGGGGCACGACTAGGCGCACGGGGAAACCGTGATCGCGCGACAGCGGTTCGCCGTTCATTTCAGTGGCCAAAAAGGCACCGTATTGCTCAAGCTCCGCAAAGGTAAAAACCCAGCTCGCCCCTGGAATCGAAGCGTGCGGTTTGGTTGAGTACTCGTCAAAGCCCGAGATCAGGATGCGGGTCGCCTCGGCCTTGATGTTCAGCCCCTCTAGCACCTCGGTCAGAGGGACGCCCGACCACTGGGCCGCGCTCATCAGCCCAAAGGGCCGGCGCTGATTGCCGGCGCACTCCAACAGCACGGTGCCCATGGGTTTGACCAAGAGCTTCAACTCGTCCAGACCGATTTCCACGGGTCGCTCGACCAGTCCGCGCACCGCGATTTTCCACGGCTGGGCAAAATTGATCAGGTCGGAACAGCGCGTGCGCACAAAGAAGTGCTCATTGGGGGTGATTAAGGTGGCGGGCGTGAGCGCGGTCAAATCGGTGTGGAATCGCGCGTCGAGCCCGTCGCCTAGTTGCAGAGGCTCCTTGCCGTCAAGGAAGCCCAGATTCTCCAGCAATTCGCCGCCAGTAAAGGGATCGGCGTCGCTCTCTGGACGAGCGCACGCAAGGCCCAAGGCCAGCGCACCACCCGCGCCAAGCGTCTGCTGGATAAAAGTCCTGCGCGTCCATTCCTCCATCGACGGCCCTCCCCTTCTAAGGTCGCTTGGCACCCGCAAAAGGTCACCCCTCGCGTTCCTGGTCGAGCAACTCGTCGAATGTCCGACCAATGGCGGCCATCTCGTCGCGCTTGAAGGCTGCGCGCAGGGCCAGAAAGCCGAACGTTTGATAGTGAGCCACCTGTTCGGCGGTTATCATAGCGAACCTTTCTATTTTGCCAGGGCCTCAGCCAGGACCTTCAGCACCTCCAGCCGCATCTCGAGCAATTCCCCGGGCGTGCCGCTGTGTAGGTCCACCTGCACCAAATCGGCCCGGCCATCCTGCCTGTTGACCAAGCGGGCCGGACCTTCCCGGTGGAGTTGTGCCAGACCAGCATCGCCGGTTTTTGCCGCGATGCTGCCCAGATGACGCCACAATTCGACATCTTCGATGCCTTCGCGCCAGGCCTCCCGCCGCTTGCTGGTGATCGGCCCGTGCTCGGAGGCATAGACCATGCCGTAGCTGGGATAGCGGCCCGCGTAGTCGTTGAACTGTCCGCCGTCGTCTCCCCAGACCCACATGCCAGCACCGTCCAACCCCAACTCGACCGCAGCCATGTGGTGCAGGCGATAATACTGGTGGGGATCGCTGGCTTTGGCACTTCCCACGACGTACTGGGAGCCGGCGTGTTCTTCCGCCAGCACGTGGGCGAGGATTTCGGGATGTTGGCGATAGTACTTTAGCGGACAGCAGTGGATGTCGATGGCATCGGGGTGCTTTTCCAGCATCTCCAGCGAAATTTGATGATCCTCCCAAATGAGGATCGTCGGATCGACCTCCTTGGCGAATTTCGACGACGGAATAATGTACTCGACAAATCTCTTGTCGCCGGGCTCATCGACCCAGTAAAAGGCCCATTTATCCGTCGGATAGCCCCTCGCCTGCATGTGGTCGCGGATTTGTCGCACCCACTCCTTGAACAGGGATTCGTGTTCGGGAGTGCCGACCTTTGGCACCTTAGTCGCGCGGTGGTAATTGAGGTCCATGTAGCCGAATTCAAAACCGGTCCACAGCAGCCACTGCCTCACGTAGGGCCGGTACGCGAGCATCTCGTCGAGTTTGGTGAAATCGACCTCAATCGGTCGGACCAACTCACCAGTCGCCTTATCGACCTTGGGCCAGGGAATGTACGCGTGGTGTAGCACGTGGGAGTTGGCATAGCAGCGCTCAAGTTCCACGGCGGCCTGCTGCTCGTACCCCAGAGCCGGCGTCCAGGTGAAGTAGCCCCACGACTGGGCGATATACGTCGGATCGGCTGGCATTTCCACGGGAAACACCGTAGCGCTGAGCGGAATCTCAAAGTGCGCATCGCCGACGGTGACCGCGACCTTGCCCTCGTACTGTTGCGGCTCGAGGCCCCGCGAGTGGAACACCAGCCACACTTGGCGCGTCATGCCCGGCGGCAGGATTGCGCCATCGTCTTCGAGAGGAGGCAGGGCGTCGTCGAAAAACAGGAATCCACTGCCCACGACATGGGTTGCAATATGTCGTGTGATCTGCGCGTCTGGCCAGATATCCTCTCCCCCAACCCCCTTCAATGCGCCGACTTCGACCTGTACCGTCAGCGGCTCGTCGGTATTGTTCGACACGTTGAAAGCGACCGGTTCGTACTCGCCGATCATCATATCCGCGTGCAAACTGGGCGCGACCGCGCTTACCGGCCGCGCAAACGGGTTGGTCCGGTGCGACCACATCGAGTCGGTCGGCTGCCAGATGATCGCGGCGCGGTCGGCGCGGCGGCTGAAATAGGCACCCATCGCCGCGCAAATTCTGCGACCGACCTCGGTGTGGGGCAGCCCCTTGGAGTAATCCACTTCTTCGCTACCGCTGCCGGTGAAAACGACGCGCTCCAAGGTTTCAAGTTGGCGCAGAATAGCGGCCGTGTCTGCTCCCTGCATGGACATCACCTGATCGCGGGCGGCCTGGACAAAGTAGAGGTCGATATTCTTCTGCACGGCACCTTCGGCGCGCTTTAAAGCGTCGCTTTCGATCGCGCCTTGGTCGATTCCGGCCTCTGCGAAAGAAACAGCCGCCGGGTCGCCGCGGCCCTGCATCACCTCAATTTCGTCCACGAATCCGTAAAAGCCCCCCTTGGCGATGTATATTGCGAGGTGGCGTCCACGGGTTTTCAGACCCCGAGCGACAAAGCGATGGCGCACGTACTGGTCCTGGGGAATCGCCTCATTGATCAGATCGGCCACATAGCGCCAGGTCTGACCGTCGTCGGACACATAGGCGAAGAGCGCCGCGGGAAAGGTGACTTGGGACGCCCCAGAAGTGGTGTCAAAACCAAGGGCATCAATGGAGTAAACATCCCCGAGATCGAGCGAAATGAGGACGCCGGGCTTGCGGCCGAATTGCCAGCCGACCGTTCCCTTGTCGGTCCAGAAGCCAGTGTCGCCGGGCTGCCAGAACTCGCCATCGAAGAGATCGGTCTCATCGCCCCCGGCACACAAGCTGTAGTTGGGCTCTAAAGAAAAAGTCGCGCTCTTGCCCAAGGCCAGATTCGTTCCCGCCAGCGGCTCTATCACTGTATCAGCGCTGGGGCCTGTCGCCGTGGCCATGCCCAAGGCGACGATACAACGCGCTTTCTGCCAGCTATTCATCTGCTTCCTCCCTCTCGCGCGGGGCGAGGGTCAATGGCTCATTGAGCACCGTGTTGCTGGACGTAATCCTGCGCCTCTTTGAGCGCGGGTAAATCGGCATCGGCATCGCGCCAGATATCGAGGAGTTCGCGATAAAAACGCACAGCTTCTCCCCCGCTGCCTAGGGCCGCTTCGGCCCGCGCCAGACCGAGCACGTATAGCGGGTCCCGCGGCCGCATCTCCAAAAGCTGGGCAAACAACGGGCGGGCCCTTTGGGCATGGCCCTGCTCTAGGAGCAGTTCCGCATACAGCTCACTACCCAAAATGTCGGGCGGGGCTTTTTCCCGTCGCTCCCCTTCCATGGCCCGGCGGGCCGACTCCAGCGCGGCAGCGGCCTCGCCGCGCGCCCGGGCGTGGACGGAGTCGAGGTAGTGGGCCACCGCTTGGAGATAATTCTCGAATCTCCTTAAAGTCGGTATGCGCGAGTAGGCTCGCACGCGTTCGACAGCGAGGCGAAACAGCGAGTCCTGCCCCGCCACTGCGGCGCGATAGCCAATAAAGCGCGCGCCCTGGCCCGGCGGCATGGAGGCCACATCGACCTCCTCTGCGACCGGCAGCCGCACGTCGGTGCGGCCCACGGCCAGCGCGACCCTTTGGTAGCGGCTTTTGAACATAATCTTATTGTAGGGAATAAGGTCCAGTTTCTCGCCCCGCCGCTGAGCTTCGCGCGCCACAGCGTCGAGTTCATCAAGCACGCCCTGCGCGTCCTGCAAACGGCCCAACTTGAGATAGGCGTCCAACAGCCAGTCGAGCGAGTGGAAGTCGCGCTTGTACAGGGGCCGCCCCGTCCGCTCCTGCCACTGCACGGTCGCCGCGTAGGAATCCTCGTTTGAAGCAGCCATCTCCGCCCACATGCCGAGCCAGCGAAAAATGTGGCTCGGCATGTGCAGCGCGTGCGACGAGGCCGGTGCCAGGCGAGCATAGAACCGGGCCAAGTCCAAGCCCCTATGGGCGAAAGTGCGCGAATCGTACACGTGGATGAGATAGTGCACCACGCCGGGATGCTCCGGCCGGCGCTGGTACACTTCCTCCAAAATGGCGGCGAGCGGCTCCACAAACGCGGAATCGTCCCAAGTGAATCCCCTTTGGACCCGGGCGGCGCTCATGCGGGCCAATGCCGCGAAGACGACCACTTCGTCGTCGTCCGGGTAGCGCGCGGCGAGTTGCTCCATGGCCGCGGCAAAATCCCGGCGACCCTTTGAACTGCCCCGCTCGCGATAGAGCGGCCGCAGTGCATCGACGAATCCCTGCTCGCGCGCCGTCCATTGCAGCTTTCCTTGCGCTTGCAGTTCATTTAGCTGGTCGAGAATCGCTTGGCCGGCCTTTGAATCCTGCACGCCCCCGGGGCCCTGCAGAGGCGCGTCGTGCGTCATGGCCTCGCCCCAGTAGGCCATGGCGAAACTGGGGTCCAGTTCCCGCGCCTTGCGAAAGTGGTCGCGCGCCTCCTCGTACCAGAAGCTGTGCAGCGCCAGCACCCCCAATTCGAACTCCTCTTGGGCCGCGGGTGTACCGGAAGTGGGAAAGTCGATGCGGCCGAGGAGCGGAGGTTGGTCTGGCAGCGATTCTTGGGCTTGGTCCGGCGGGTGCTCTGCGGTGCCGCACGCCCAATACATGGTTGCCGCTACCGAGAAAACAAGGACTGATATTCGCGTCACGATCGATTCCCCTGATACTGATGAGAAACAACCCAGCGCGCTGGTGTGGTCCAGGGCGCTCTATTGCACCTCTCCCGTGCCACTGAGCCAGCAAGTTGAATTTTCACCGACGACTGACGATAAAGATACTAACAGCCTATCCGAAAACCTACCCGTCGGCCCGAACGCGAGCGCACCGGCCGGGTACCCTCTACATCGCCACAAGCCGGTTTCAACGACTGGGACCTCCAACTAGCGGCCAGAAAAAGATGACACAACGCCCTTGCAACACTATCTTTCGGGATCCGGGCGCTGCGCGTCCCTCGCTCCTCATATCCGCCGCTTTTCCACTCGGGTCGGGACACATTGGGAATTTTACATAGCTTCTTACAGCGACTAGCGGAGCACTATCCCGAATTTGCGGGGTGAACGTCGATGAAAGTAGCACGCTTCCTTTCTCTATTCTGGGTTTTTTCTTGGGTGATCGGTTTTTGGGTTGGCCCGGCCTCGGGTCTGACCATTTACCGGTTCGGCGGCGAAGATCGGCCCAAACCTCCTGAGGAAGGCCGTGACGGGGTGGACTTCAGACAGTTGAGCTGGATGGATTTCGATGCCGAACCTCATGGGGAAATCATCGACTTGGACGTGGATAGTGCCGGTATCCAGCCCCTCAAACGCAATCCAGACTTCAACATAGCACCCGGAATCGAAGAAAAAGGAGGGGCACATTTAAGGGCCAATATAAATAGAGAAGTGTGGGATGGTGATACGGGTACTTTCTGGCTGGCGGAAAAGTATCTGTGCGCCGAACACAGTATCAGATCCGGGGCCTGCACCGATGATTTCAGTCGGGCGGGCACGGCCAATATCTTCCTAGGCGGTCTCTACAACATCGACCGGCTTCGGGTGATATCCGGGTTTACCGACCCAGGCCGAACCGTGGGCATCCTCCGCGTCCACATCGGCCCGCGACCCATAGTCAACTACGGCATCGTTCCGCCGAAATCGCCCTGGATTATCGAAGTGAGAGACAACCGGGAGCAAATCCTCGACATTCCCATCCCATCGCACGAGGCAGTAGAGTTTGTCCAGGTGGCCTTGGCCGAGCACAACACGGACTGGGAAGTGAACGAGATAGAAGTCTACGCCAAGGGGTTCGTCAAACAGGCCACCTATATTTCCGATGTCATCGATTTCGAGCGGCCCATGGCCTGGGGAGACCTGTGCTGGTCCGGGGTTCAGGATCCCGGAGCCCAGGTCCTCATCCAGACCCGTAGCGGCCTAGACGACGATGCGGACGTGTTCTGGCGCTTTACCGGCCGCGGCGGCAAAGCCGAGGTGAGTCGCGCTGGTTACAACGGTCTCAAACTCAATGAACGGGCCGGCATCACCCACGACCTCGACCACTGGACCTTTTGGTCGGCACCCTATAACTTTGCCGACAGCAGCGGCACTCCGGTGGTATCGACGAGCCCCAGACGCTACTTCCAGTTCAAAGTCGATTTTCTGCCCCGTGAAAACGCCGGCGGCCGGGTGGGTTTCGTGGAGTTGCGCGCCTCTGAGCCGGTGGCGACGAACCTAGTGGGCGAGGTTTGGCCTGTCGAAGCAAAAGTAGGGCAACAATCGTCCTTCACCTATGCGTTGCGGCCGACGATTCACTCAGGCGATGTCGGCTTTGACCAGCTAGAAATCGAGACCTCCTCGATTATCAGCGCGGTGGAGGCAGTGCGCATCGGCGATGCGCCTGTGGCCTTTACAGTGGAAGCCGAGGAGCCGCATCGGCTGGCGGTCAGTTTCCCACGCCTCCAGGAGCAGGACTCGGGAACGCTAGTCGAGGTCGACTTCGCCGCACAGGTGCTGCGCTACGGAGCAATCTTTGCAGCGCAGGTGTCGGACAGCGACCAGCCTTTGGAGGTGCCGCAGGGGGTCAATGCGGGGGACGCTACGGCGAAATACGAGGGCAACCGGGTGTCGGTGGTCACCGCCGCGCAGGAGCAGAGGCTGTTGCAGGTGCGAGTCGAGCCGACCATTTTTACGCCCAATGGCGATGGCCGCAACGACGGGATAGGCATCTTCTATCACGTCTTGGAGATTACGGGCAATGCGCAGGTGACGGTGGAGGTGTGGGACTTGTCGGGTCGCCGAGTGCGGCAAGTGTATTCGGGCGCGGATGGGATCGGCGAGTACGAGCGGGCGTGGGATGGTCGGGACGAGGCCGGCGGCTTGGTGCCGCCAGGGATTTACCTGTATCGGGTTTCGGTTGATGCCGACCGGGAAAAGGTCGAAAAAACCGGCGTCTTGTATGCCACGTACTGAAAGGTGCCTGTCGAGGAAACCACACGATTCCTTTTAATGGTCGCCCTTGCTCAAAGCGGCAACGCCGGGAGGAATTTGCGCTAGACTCTCAGTACACACTGGCCACGACGGTGGTCACTGTAGATTTGCCGATACTCTCTGCGTCCACCTCTGGACCCACCCGGCAGATATACAAGCCAGGCGGCAACAGCACTCCATCCCGGTCCCGGCCGTCCCAACTCACCTCCTGAACACCAGCGGCGTGCGCTACGGACTGCGCCGAACGGTGCACTAGCGCCCCATCGAGACCGTAGACCGCCAATACCAGCGCCGTCTGACCCGGCATCTTAAATATGGGAAAGACGAATTTCACCGCATCGTTGATGCCATCTCCGTTCGGCGTGAATGGATTCCCTACAACCTCCAGATCGCCTAACAGTCCACCCACCACCGGCGTCAGCACCGTCAGCCCCTCCCCCGAAGCCGTCGCGTCCACCCGCTGCCACACCACAGCCTCCTCCCCCAGACCCACCGAGACCAGAAACGCATTGCTCACCAGATAAAACACACTCGAAAATCGCAGCACCACCTGAGACTCGGCCGACTGCACCACCCCGGGCAGGAGCACCCACAACGAATCAGACCCGGCCTTTACCTCCAGCTCGTCCGCCCCATACACCTGACCGCCCCCCGCCGTCAGGTCGGCGGCCAAGCCCATCCGCACATCCACCAACTCCATTTCGGCGCTCGGGGGCACTTCAAAGAGCACCTGATCGAATCCCAAACCCGACGAACCCTCCTCATTGGGCGGGATCGTCAGCAACAGAGTGAACTCCTCGGGTTGACCGCTTTGTTGGGCTGTGCGGGGCGTTACTTCACCGAGAATTTGGTGGGCCAATGGATCTCTCAGACCAATATTCAGGTTGCGCAACACCGCGGATTGGTTGGGATCGTCCGAGAGCAGGCCAGCCTCAATCATTATATAGCGCCGCGGACTGGGCGAGGTGATGGCCACGCCGGGTTGCTCGTAGAATTGGCTCCACGGACTCCAGTCCGCCTCGTCGGGCACAAAGGCGACCGTCGAATCCCCGCGCAGAAACGACAGCATCTTGCGATAGGCCGCCTCGTCCACTTCAACGCCCTGTTTGTCGTAGAAATGCTTGTCCACGGTGAGTCGGTTCCCGGTTCGGGTGCGGATCTGTAGCTGGGTGTCGGGCGGCGTTTGGGCCTCCCAGGAGATGGTGGAAAGGATGCGGGGGGTATCTCCCAACTCGATCGCTGGCGTTTGCAGGGTGACCTGCGGCAGAAAACCAGAGCCATAGAGCAGAAGCTCCTTTATACCAGAACGGATCAACCCGGTAGTGACGACGCGATAGTCGAACCTGAAAAAGCGACCCTTGATAGAGGAGAAGATATTGTCCTGCATGAACGTGTTCGTCGGCAGCGACCCGGCGGGCGCACGGGCCTCGCTGCCAAGCGTGACATCGTCTCTGCCGCGCGCAACCACGGAGGTAAAGATCTGGCTGCCATCGGGTGCCAGACTGCCATCCGAAAAATTGAGCACATAATTGGGGAATGTGGCACTGCCATAGACGATAAAGGCGCGATCGACCCAGTACCAGGTGCCCAGGTCCAATAAGAGGTCCCGATCCCGGTTCTTGATCAACACAGTGAAATCGTCATCTCGACCGCCCAAGCCCTTGGTGGAAAATCCCGCTTCTGCACTCCAGACGGTGGTATAATCGCCGTCGACTGCATTGGATTGTCCGCCCGCTTCCCCAAATCCCTCGATCGACCCCCCGCGCTCCTTCCAGCCCAAACCAATATTCTCCCCCACCGTCCACACCTCCACTTCCGCCAACCGAGGACGCTCCGAACGATAATAACGGATCGGACCCTGCAACTGGGCATCGCTTATGGTCTCGTATTCCTCCTGCGCCACCTCCCGCTCCACCCCCGACGACTCCCGGCGGAAATACAGCACATCCCCCCGATCCGCCGCCGCCAAGCCCTCCCAACCAGACGCGCTGACCTCCGCCCCACGACGGCCATCGCTGGCCGTGGCCACAATCTGCACATACTGGATCAGATCTCCACTCAAACCCGGATCCGCCGACTTGAAAGGACGCAGAGCATATTCGAAAACCCGCTGCGTCTTATTCAACCCCTCGCTGCGACCGGCCACCCGGTAGTTCAGGCTCTCACTACCCTGGAAGGCTTCATCGCCATTGGAGGTGAGCACCTTGAACTGCAAAAACGGATCGCCCGCCCCTTCGGCGACAAATTTCACTACCACTTTCTCGGCCCACACCACCCGGCCCAAATCCACCTCGACCCACCAGTCGCGCAACGGCGCGGCCAGCTCCGGCTCCCAGTAGGTTTCTTCCAGACCGTCCATGAGCTGCGCGGCCCCGGCGAAATTGGTCCCCGCCCGTCGGATGCCCCCGGTCACGTCCTCGCGACTGAAAGCGCCCGCATTCAGCGCGGCATTGATCTGCCGCCGCACAAAATGGGGCCGCACCCCTTCGGCGCTAAAATCCACACTGCCTGCGGGGAAATTCCACCCCGGCCAGTCGCTCTCGCTGATGACCAACTGGTTCGGCTCAAGGCGATAGCCCTGGGCCCAGACCGTGGCGCTGAGTAGCAGGGTATAGAGAATGAGGCTCAATCCATTCATTGAGATTCGCTTCATCGTCACAATCGACTTTTGTTCCCGGACGGATCAGTGGTCATAGATCGCGGACCGGAGAAGTCGGCCTGCTAATCGAACACGGCGTCGGGGTATGTGAGGGGTTGAGGATCGCCCGCGACATAGAACTCGTCGTCCAGTTCGGCGAGCAAAACCTCTTTTCCGCCAAGCTCGAGATGCGATTTAAACCCGGCGAGGAATGCCGCCGTTTTCTCCAGGATGTGGTCGTGCGATTGCTCCATACCCCGCCCCTCGATAATGCGCTGGAAGGCCAGGAGAGGAGGTATGAAGCAATACTGCATACGGGTTTCCCTGGTCCCGCCCCACGGCAGGGCCTGTTCGTAGACCGTATTGCGGAAATTTATCCTCATCGAGGCATTGCCGCCGAAGGCGACCGTATTGTGTATGGTGGCGTAGAATACAGGATGATCGTCGCGTTGTCTGAACTTGACCGTCCAAGTGTCGGAGCCGTGCTCGTAAATGCTCGTTATACTCCGGTGCACCGCAACGCTCTCAATGTCGCCACCGGCAGCGGCCAGAACCAGCCACAGGCCGTGGACATCGTGGGTGATCTCGTTGGAGGAGTTATAAGCCGTTATACCGCGAATCTCGGACAGGCCGAACTGCCCGGCCGCTTCCTGGAGGGCGTACGCCCCTTCCGTGTACTCCCAGGCGGAAGCGACGATGATGGGGGTGCCGTGCTTCTGCGAAAGCTCGACGATTTCCCGGGCCTGGCCGAGCCGCGGCGTAAAACAGCGATTGAAGAAAACGGGGATGCCCGCTTGCAAATAAGGTGCCGCGAGCAGGTGGAAATAGTCGCCCGCGCACAAATTGGTGAGCATGATGCCGTCCACTTTGTCCACCATATCGTCGTAGCGTTCCACCGGGACCGTGCCGAATTTGGCGCAGAAGCTCTCCACCCGTTGGGGATCGTGGTCCCAGATATGGGTCAGTTCCATGCCGGTCATGCGAGTCGGGGTGTAGTCTTCCTGCATCGGCACGCACTGAATGAGGGGGCCGTAGATGTTCGGCATGTGGTGATGGGTGGGATGGCAGGTCAGGACCCCTATGCGGTGAAGTTTGCGCGAGGGCATAATCCAATCACCTCGAATTTTGGTGGGTATCTGCGTTGTCTACTGGGGACTGAGTCTCGGGATCGGCTGGGCTACGTTCTGCAGCACCCTTTCCCGGCCGGCCCACCTCGACATTGTACAACCCCAACGGGCGGCGTGTCAATCCATCCGCCCACAGGACCTGGCACGCGAGTCCGGCGGAGCTGAGGCGCGGCTCCGCCGACGGTTTGACCTCCGTCCTAACCTGCCATATATCTTCAGGCGCAGCGCAGTCCGGCAGAATCGTCGTGCGGCAAGGAGAGTCAGTGAAAAATGGACCAACGCAATAGATATCGAAAAATAGCCCATATCTCCACTGTCGTAAAAAGGACCGGCAGAATGGGACTGGTCCCGGCGGCGCTTTTGCTCGTCGGCACCTACTGTGCGGAAGAAAAGCAGGAGTCGGCCGCGGTCCCGGACCCAGATCCGATAATCGCCCAAGTAGGGGACAGGGCGATCACCCTAAGACAATTTCGGGCATTCAGCCGCGACATCCCCAAATATCTCCAGAGCGAAAAAACGGGGATAGAACGCTTCAGGAACCACCTGCAGACCATGATCGACAGGGAGCTTTTGGCGCTGGAGGCCCTAGACCAAGGCATCGACCAGAGTCCCCGCTTTTTAAAGAACATGCGCCGGTTCAAAGAGAAAAGACTGTTGGCCGTTTTCCAGGCGAGGGAGATAAAGGTGCAAATAACCCGGGAAGAAGTGGCGGAATACTTCGAAAGAGAAGGTTTGTCCAAGGCGGTCAGATTCGACGAAATACTGGTCGCAGGCGAAGACAAAGCGGCGGCCGCCGTGGGGGAACTCAGGGCGGGCAAGAGCTTTAGCGAGGTCGCCAAAAAGTATTCGAGCGGCGCACGGACTGCGGCCAGAGGCGGCGACGAGGGCGCTTACAGCACCCCGCTGGATGTCCCTCCGGACGTGCGAGACGCGTTGTTCTCCCTCGAGGTGGGCGAGGTATCGGAGCCCGTGCAGCGCGGCGAAAATCGCTTTGCCATTTACAAACTCACGGATGCGGCGACCCTCGGTCTCAACGACGATGTACTGCGCAAAATCTACCGGACACTCTACATAGAGAAATACACCGACCAGAGAGCGGCCATCGCGGCCAAGCTCAGGGGTGAATACGGTGTCGAAATAGACCGGGCGGGCTGGCACCTTTTTCTGGAAAAAATAGACGACCAAGCGTCTTTTGAGACCGCGGCAGAGCGCAGTATCACGCTCTACAGACACTCCGGCGGAAAAATAACCGCAGAGGATTTTATCGATGCGGCCAGGACCGCAAAACTGCCGCTCGCCGGTTTTGCCGACAGCGCCCAGGCCGTCTCCTTTGCGGACCGCACCGTGGTCGCCAACGCCGTGATCGTAGAAGCGGCTCTCCGCACCGGGATACACAGGGAAGAGGCGGTAGCCCGGGCTCTCGACGAACGGCGCGAACAGCTCTTGATGATCGTACTCCGGGAGCAATTGATGGAGGACGAACTCGCGGTGACCGCCGAGGAGGTGCGGTCCTACTACGACAGCCATCGAGACGATTTCGCGAGGCCCGAGCTATACTTGCAGGAGATCCTCGTAGAGACAGAGGAAGAGGCCCGGAGTCTGGCGGCGCAGATCCGCGGCGGTGCCTCGTTGGGCGAACTGGCCAGGACCCATTCCACGCGGCCGGCCGAGCAGCAGGACGAAGAGGGGAATATGCACATCCACGACTTCGAAAGAGCGCGCTACAGCCGCCTGGTACGCGCCGCCCAGGAGGCCCCGCTGGGGGAACTCACAGGCCCCGTCGAGGTAAAGGGTGGGTATTCAGTATTCAAAGTGGTCTCCAGAGAGGAAGGGAGCCAGAGTTTCGCGCAGGTCAAAAAGCGCGTCGAAGCGACGGTGAAATGGCTGAGGAAGCAGGTGATATTCGAACAGTATTTGGCGGAATTGCGAGAAAAATACGCCGCCGAGGTGACCATCCGGGAAAACCAGCTCGAACTCGCCGCCGGAGCCGATTGATGCTCCCTTTGCAGCCGCTTGAAAACGCCCGCCGGCAAGGCCGACCTTTTCGCCCGCGCTCGGGGCTCACCGGGATTTTCAGACGGCTCCTCAAAGCTTTGTCCAGCCGCCGCCGGACGGGGCGGGACAAAGTGCGCAAAAAGCTTGCTCCTGTAATAAATACTATCTTAATATATATTATCTCAAAATTGGGACTGAGCCCCCCATCCCCCGTCGCCGAGCCGCGATGCAGTTCGTCGATAACCCATCCACGATTCCGGGCGCAAGCGGCGTGCCATACTCGCCATCCAGATGGAGAAAGCTGTCAAACAAGAAGGAAAGGACTTGTGCTGATTCCTCGTCTAGTCCCGGTTATCCTGACCGGCTTGATAGGTTTCCCCGGATCGATCGGCAAAGCGCGGGGAGACACCATCCGCCTCGGCGGAGAAGGAGGGCGGCCCTGGCAAGAGGGCGGCGGACACATCGCCCCCGTATTCGTGGCAGGTCCCCAAGAAGTGGGCCGCGGAAATACCCCTGGAGGGGTCGTCAATTTCGCTTTCAGAGAAAACTGGATATTCCCCACCAGCGCGGATGTGACGGAGAACATCGCGCTGGGACTCCTCGACAGAGGAGGTGCGGTAACAGCGCCCACTCTGCTGGAAAACCTCGATGCCGAACTGCTGACCGCCATAGACGATAACGGCAGTACCGCCTTCGAGAGAAAGAGCACCTCGATCCGGCGGATCAACGCCCTCGGCGTGGTCGTCCAACTCGACCTCGGGGCCCGCTTCGGGGTGAGCCGCATCGCTTTTTTTCCGCGCAACGCCCATCCGGATTTCCCCGCTCCCAACCTCCCTTTTCAGGACGACTACTTGAGGGGTTACGAGATCCTGCTCAACGACGGGAGGAAGGAGACGCAGAGCGGCGGACTGCCGATATTCACCAGCGTCCGGCTCGACCTGCAAAACGAAGATCCAGTGGTGGACCTGCCGATAGACCCCCAGTACGTCCGCTTCATCCGCATCAAGTCGCACACGACCATCGGCTTTGAAATAGCCGAAGTCCAGGTCTTTGGCGAGGGTTTCGTGCCGGTCGCGTCCTACCTGTCCGACGTGTTCGAGCTGGGGCGGGACCAGCGTCTGGCCCTGTGGGGAAACCTGCGCTGGGTAGAGGAAAGTCTGGGCGATCCCCGCAGGTCGCGCTTTGAGATAAGCACGAGAAGCGGCATGGACGACACGCCCGTAGTATTCAACCGCGTCAGGACCGATCTCGATCAAGAGTCCGTGCCCTGGAAGAAGGCGGACGCATTCGACGAAGGGTCGGATGAAAGGGAATTGACAACCCTCCTCGACCATCCCGGCCTAGGGGTGCGGAAAGCCCTGGTCCTGTTCAAAGATCTGTCCCTAAAACAGAGGAGTGAGATAGCCCTCACCGAGGAGGATTACAGAAAACTGAAGACCGCGGAAAAAGGCCTAGTGCGCGACGATATCCAGGATTGGAGTCCGTGGACACCGCCTTATTCTCCCGCCGGAGCCGTGACGGCGGAAGAGATGGAAGCCGGACGGGGGGGCGTCAAAATCCTCTCGCCGGGAGCGCGCCGCTACTTCCAGTTCAAGGTGGATTTCTCCAGTGAAGACCTCTTTTCCGCCAAGGGTGTCGGCTCCCTGTCTTTCGATTTTTCCACCCAGTCCCTGGCCCGGGAGGTCATAGCCGAGATATCCCCGCGCGAAACCGAGCTGGGGGAAATCACGGAGTTTTCATACGCCGTCGTGCCCGATATACGAACGGCTTCCGATCTGGGATTCAGTTCGTTCGAAGTCACCACCCCCGTGCAGGTGGCATCGATCGGCGCCGTCGAGTTGTCCCTGGCGGACGGGACCCGCATGGCCGAGGATTTCTCGCAGGAATCGCTCGCCGATCTGGCCGGGCCTCTGGTCAAAGGGAAATTCAGCATAGATCTCGTAGCGGACGATCGCTTCAGGATCCGTTTCCCCGGGATACGGGACAGCCGTCCAGAAGCGGGAAATCCGGCGCTCCTGCGCATAAACTTCAAGGGCACCGTACTGCGAAACGGAACGGCGTTCTCCGGCAGGGCATTGCCCGACGATCCGGCAGGCTTTCCCCAGGAGACGACCGGGGGCAACGCGCTCGAAGTGAGCGGCGGCAGCGCGCTCCTGCGCAATCCGGCGGACCTGGTGGTAAAGGCGCCGATAAAAGGGAGCTTCCTGATCAATGTCGCGGCTAGCCCCGAGGTCTTCACGCCCAACGGCGATGAGGTCAACGACCACACCACGATTAATTACGATCTCACCAGGCTGATCGACGGGGCCAGAACTACCGTGCGGGTGTACGACCTTGCGGGCCGGCTCGTCAAAGAAGAGGTGAAAAACTACAAAAGCGGCAGGTACTCGTGGCGTTGGGACGGCACGGACCTGTCGGAGAAGGTGGTGCCGCCCGGGATATACCTGTTCAGCCTGGCGGTCGACACCGATACCGGAAGTGAAGAAATGAGCGGGACTGTAGCCGTGGTGTATTAGAAGCCGAATGCCTTTTATCTTTCAGGCAGGAGATAGACCGGATGGCAGCGAATAAGAACCGGGTAGTCGCCGAGGTCCTGGTGGGTCTCCTCGCTGTTTTAGCCTTCACCATCCCTTCCCACGCCCAGACGTCCAGTTCTCGCCTCGGAGAGCGTCGGGGTGGTTCCGTCACCTTCGAACCGATAGGTTCGGGGGTGCTCTTCGACGCGCTCGATCCCACAGTGAAAAGATGGTACATCCCGCAGGAACTCTACCAGGAGTACCGGTGGAAGACCTGGGAGTACTCCAACTACGCCAGATCGCCCTACCAGCGCTACGTGAACACCGCGCTCGAAGGCGGCTATTTCTACGATATCTACGGCAACTTCGTCACCCGGGGATGGCTCATCTACGACTGGCGCCAGGACGTATTGACGCCGCTGGGCAGTTCGATATACCAGGATCCGAACTACAACAACTGGTTCAGCCGGCTGATAGTGGCCTCCGACTCGAAAGGGGGGGCCTTTTACGCCGTGACTATAGGGGATCAGATCAGGACGACGCTGACCCCCATGACCTTTTCGAAACCTCTGTTCAACGGCATCCAACTCGACCTCGCCTCGGACAAGTACGCCGCCACCATGCTGTTTTCGCGTCTGAGCAGCCCCCAGGTCGGCGGCCGCCGCGATCCGGAAAGGCGGACCAATATCACTAACTTGGTCGGCGGCAGGACGACGGTCCAGGTGGGCGATTTCGTCACGGTCGGGGCCACCTACCTCAATGCGCACCACTCGCGCACCACCTTGGGTTCCTTTTTCAGTTCGTCCTCCTTCAAAGGCACCCTCGGCGAAGGCCAGGCCAGCTTGCCGGTCACCGCTATCGCGCTCGTGCTCAGCGACGATTCGCCCGAAGACGGAGAGGGCGGAGCGGCCCTCTTCGAGTACGACGTAATCGCAGTCCACGAGGATTTCCAGACCGGTGTGCGGCAGGACCTGAGACTGGAGAGCCTCACCAACGATCCGACGCGCTGGCCGATTATCGAAGGCGGTTTTCAAGAGGAGGGCTTTCTGTCGGCGAGCGGACTGCAAAAGATCATAATCAGCTACGATTTCACCGACCCGGCCTACATCGGCCCTGATCCGACCGAGATCGTCAAGGTGACGTTCGACCTAGTCCTGGCCAACGACTACCGCGTCCAGGTCTGGTCCGACCGGCAGACGGGGCGGGCGGCGCTGCCGCAGGCCCCCCTCACTCGGGAAGTCCTCGACGAAGGGGAACCCGTGCTCTTCGATATGGCGCGGGCCCCAGACAATGTAAAGGACGGCTCCAACCAGCGGCGAGTCGTCTTTGACTACGGCTTGCCCACGGCCCATCAAATATACGGCTTCACCCTCGAAGCGCGGGATATCGCGGGATTCGATCTCTACGCCGAATACGATGTCAACCACCGGTTCCGGCAGTACCCCAACCTGGCCCTGTTCAACGCCGAAAGGGACTTCGAGGACGCTTCTTTCCGGGCCGACGGGTGGATGGTCAACCTCTCCTACCTAGCCTTCCCGTGGTTCTTTTTCGGGGAAGCCTTTTCCATGGACCGCGAGTACTCCACCAGTCCGTTCACCGTCGATACGAGCGGGGACATCACCTACGACAACCCGACCATGTTTTTCTACGAGTTCGTCGACGACAACGACGACCAAGACCGCTTCCCCGACTGGTCGCGGCCCAATCAACCGGGGTCCGACCGGCAGGTCTTTCCCGGCTGGGACGAAAACAACGATTTCGTCTCCGACTTCAACCAGAACGACAACGAGACGATCAGCAACCGGCTGCCCGACTACGAAGAGCCTTTCCTGCGCTACGGGGTGGACCGCCCCGAGTTTCTCTTCGGCATCGATCTGAACAACAATGCTTGGATAGACCGTTTCGAAAACGACGAGGAGCCCGATTTCCCCTACAAAAGGGACCACCTCGGCTACAATGTTTACGGCGGCGCGGAGCTGGCACCCGGCGTGCGGCTGAGCTTGGGCCGGACGAGCCAAGAGCTGATGTCTGCGGCGCGGGACAACGCGACCACGTACGGGCTCTTCACCCTCGACAGGGATTACGCGAATGTAGGACGGCTCAGATTCTTCAACATGCTCAAAAAGACCCAAGACGATATCCCCGACGACCGCTTCGAGCCGACCCCGTTCCTCAAGGCCGGCCTTCCCGGGCGCGTCGTGGATCTCCTGCCCGCCCAGGACACCTGGATATACACCCTGTGGTTCGGTCTGACCTACACCCAGATCCCCGACTTGAACGTGCACAACAAGGTCAAATACGAGGTCTTCTCGCAGCAGATCGACGACCCGAGGGATCTGGACGGAAACCCGCTGCGCGACAATTCGACGTTCTTCGGGCTCATAAACAAAGCGGACTACACCTACTGGCTCGGCGAGCTGTTCATCCGGCCGCAGGCCAAGAGCGAATTCCTGCGGCAGACGCCCTTCCTGCAGCGCGAAGACAAGAGAAAACAGTGGACGGGCCTCCTCTCCCTGCTCGCCCAGCTCCCCGTGATGCAAAAATCGTCGCTGCAGGCGGGCGTGGAGTACATGCGCCTCAGCGACCTAGCGGCAGACGAGGACGAGCTGGAAGACCGGGGCACGCTCGGCCCCACAGGCGACTTGAACGAGCTCAGCTTGGCCCTGCAGTGGTCTACCGTCACGGATTATCTGGGTTATAAGCTCACCCTGCAAACGGGCTTTAAATTGACGCGGCGGTCGGTCGAGGTGATCGCCGGGGTAAACGATAGAATCGTCAAAGCAAGCGATTCGGAGACCAATAACGCCACCTTTATCACGGTTTACTCCGGCATAGAATAGCCGTTGGAGACGCGCCGTGCCAAGCACCAGACCGCACTTCGAGAGACCGGCGACGGCCAGGCGATCCCTCAGGAGGGTTCCATGACGAGAACGGGTCCGCTACTTGGCGCAACCCTCTTCTTCCTACTCGCCGCGCCTGTGGAGCGCGTTTTTCCGCAGCAGGACTACGGCAACCGGCTGGGATACAACCGGGGCGGGCAGGTGGCGTTCCGCCCGCAAGGTCCATGGTTCGATACAGGTGCCCTGGATCTGGCGGTGAAGAAGAGGTACCTGCCCCAGGAACTGTACCAGGAGTATCGCTGGAAGACGTGGGAGTACACCAACTATGCCAGACGCAGACGGCCCTACCTGCGCTACGTAAATCCTTTTTACGAGGGGGACTACTTCTACGATTTTTACGGCAATTTTCTAACCAAAGGATGGCTGATCTACGACTGGACTGAGGAGCGTCCGCGCACCTCCGAGGGCAGCCGTATCCTCCAGCGCCCCGAGTACGCCGGCATCTTCGGCAACCTCGTAATAGCTTCCGACCTGAAAGGGCAGTACGCCTATTCCATCACTATCGGCGACGAGATTTTCACCACCTTGACGCCGATGACTTTCCGCAAAGCTGTCTTTAACGGCATACAGGTGGACTTTCGCTCGGACGATTTGTCCGTGACCGGCCTGTCCTCCCGCATCAGCGCGCCCGGCTTTATCACGGACCCCAATCCAGCTTCCTTCAACAGCTACACCAATCTGCTGGGGGGCCGGGCGACGGTGAACCTAGGCGACCACGTCACCGTGGGGGGGACCCTGGTCAATGCACACACCGGCCGGGCCACCCTGGAGAGCTTCAAAGGCAACCTGTTCAAAGGGGCCCTCACCGCCAGACAGCTCGAAGACCAGATCGAGTCCATCGTCATCCGGCTCAGCGACGACTCTCCCGCAGACGCCGAAGGGGGGGCGGTCCTCCTGGCCGAGTCCATAGAGATAACCACGATGCTCGGGGAGCGGGACACGGTTTTCACCGGCGGCGCGATAAACAGTCTGCTGGCGGAGAAATACCGCACCCTCGCCGAACGACCGCCCCCGTTCCCCCGCCGGGAAGGCGGGGTCTTCAGAGAAGGCGTGCGAGTGGCGGACGGCAGCGAACAGATCTTGCTCAGGTACGACCTGAATCTGCTCGCCGAAGCCGTCGGCGATGTAGATATCGCCAACCAGATCAAGGGCGTCAGGTTCCGACTCGTTCTGGTCAACGACTACAAGGTAGAGATCACCTCCGACGCGCAGACCAACGCGGAGGCGCAACCGGTCTTCCTGCTGGTGGCCCAGGCCGAGGGCAACGTCAAGAACGGCTCGAACAGGACCGAGGTCGTCTTCGACTACGGTCTGCCCACGGCGAACCAGGTCGTCGGTCTCACCGTGGAGGTGAGGGACCTGATGGGGTTTGACCTGTACACCGAATTTGACGTGAACCACCGCTACAGGCAGTATCCCAACCGGCGCCTAGAGACCCACGCGGCGGCCTCGGGCCTGGTGGGCGACGAGGCGGCCGCGGCGTGGATGATCAATCTGGCGAAGGTGGCCCATCCGTGGTTCTTCTTCGCCGAGGGCTTTTATATGGAGGCGGAGTACAACACCAGCCCCTTCATCGTGGATGGATTCGGCCGGGTCGACTACGAAGACCCGACGAGGAATATCTACGACTTCGTGGACGACAACGACGATCAGGACCGGCTGCCGGACCAGAAGCGGCTCTTTCAAGACCCCAGGACCGGCCTCGAAAGGGGAGCGGAAGGCCGATCAGCGGAAGGGTTCGCCGACGACGCCGTCTTTCCCGGTTGGGATGAAAACAAGGATTTTATCTCCGACTTCAACCAGAACGACAATTTCTTCCAGCGCAACAACTTTCCCGACTACGACGAGCCCTTCCTGAGATACGCCTCGGATCGTCCAGAATTCCTCTTCGGCATGGATTTGAACAACAACGGGTGGGTGGACCGCTTTGAAAACGACCACGAGCCCGACTATCCCTACAAGAGGGACCACAAAGGGTACAATATCTACTTCGGCATCGATTTGACGCCGCACGTGAAATTGACTGCGGGCCAGGTGCGCCAGTCGCTCATATCGGACGACCGGACAAACCGGACCACCTACGGGCTTTTCGCCTTTGAGAAGAACTACGCCGGGATCGGCCAGATCCGCCTCTTCGACATGTTCAAGAAGGCCAAGGACGACATCCAGGACGACCTTTTCCAGTGGATCCAGCTCCCGGGGGCACCCGGATCGCAGCGATCCATAGCGGATCCCCTCTTCGCCGAAGACGCCTGGATCAACACCGCTTATGCGGAAGTCGAGCGCCGCTCCGATGTCGGGGTGCGATCCGTCAACAAACTCAAATACAAGACCGTGCGCCCGCGCCGGGACGAAAGCCGCCTCGGTGCCGCCAGAGACACGCGCTTTTTCGGACTCATCAACAAGGTGGATTACCTATACCAGCTGGGCCGCCTGAGCATCCAGCCGAAGTTCAAGAGCGAGCTTTTAAAAGACAATACCCCCGACTCGATGGCCAGCGCAGAACGCGAGTCGTGGTCCGGGATCTTTTTTCTGGTCTTCAAGTTCCCGTTGATGAGGAAGACCACTATAGAAACGGGACTCGAACAGGAGTTTTTCCAGGACATGGTCGCCGACGAAGAGAGTCTGGACCAGGGAGCGCCCACGGGCGATCTGCGCAATACGGTCGTGGCCGCGCAGTTGACCAATAGAGGTGAGTATCTGGGGTACCGGCTGACTACCCAGCTCGGGGTCAGCCTCAATCACAGCAGTCTCGAGATCGCGGCGCGCAACAGGAAAACCCGAACCGGCAATTTCGTCTATGCGACCGTGTACGCCGGCCTGGAATAGCGGCTGAAAACCGCGCTATCAAGGCGTCTCTACGTCTCTATAAAAAGTCAAAATACTTGAGTTTGAGCTGTATTTTTGCTTTATTGACACGATATGAGCTACGACAGTCCGGACTAGGTGCCAGTATCAGGGCCTATCCGAAAATCTGCCTGTGCCCCGAGAGCGAGCGAAAAGACTGCGAAAAAAGCGGTTTTGGTAAAAGCTCTCGATATAGAAAGGAGGTCGACGATCGGCACACATCCACCTCTACCGCGAAAGCGATGATCAACATTCCCATATCATCAAGGAGGAGAAGGAGCCATGAAAGTATCGAAAATCCTTTTGGCCGCGTGTCTTACAGCGGCTTTGTCCACGGGGCTGGCAGCGCACGAGCCGCCCGATGTAACCTACTTCGCCTTCGGGTTCCCCGCCCACGCTCTGCCGGTCATCGACGGCGATTTGAGCGACTGGGACATGGTTCCCGAGAGCTACCACATAAATCTGGGGGAAGACTTCTATGAGACGGTGCGCGGCATTGGGACCGATCTCGACTTCTCGGACATCAACATCAAGTGCATCGTCGGCTGGAACGAAGAGACCAACCGGATCTACTCGATGTCCGACGTGGTCGACGACTTTCTCCACAACAAACGAGAGACCCCGTCCGGCCACAACTGGGACGACGACATCAATTTCGTGGTCGATGCCGACCACAGCGGCGGCGAAGCGTTCGAGGGGGGGCATACCGCTCTACACGAGCTGTCGGACCACGAGCGCCTGCAAATAGAATATGCTTACATGCAGCTCTACACAGCGCTGGTGCCGCCGATCGACGGGTGGTGGCTGTTCATGTACCACCACGATACCGAGTTCCCCTGGCTGACGGACGGCAAGACCACCCCCAGTCCGGAATACCTCGAAGCCGGCTGGTCGCGCACCGGCGAGTCCGATGGGCCGGGTACCTACACCTACGAGTTCAAGGTGACGCCCTGGGAATTCCTGGACTACCGGGGCCCGGAAAACAGCACGATAGTGGATCTTGAACTCGGGAATATCATCCACATCGGGTATCTGTTCAAAGACTACGACACGGACGACTCTTACGAAGGTTCCTACGATTTCCCGCCGGTCCACAATGTCTGGAAAAACGCCAGCGTCGCGGCCGACTTCGAGCTGGCACCGGTCGATTTGAGCATGTTCCCCACGGCCGTGGAGACCGATTCCTGGGGCCGGATCAAGTCTGAGTTCGTCAAATAAGGCCAGCGTTGTCTGGGCCTGTACAGAAAAAACCTGGGGGAATTCGTCCTCCAGGTTTTTTCGCTTTCGAGGCAGAAGACGGTTCAGTAGGCCACGTGCAGGGTGCCGATTTCGTCCGTTTCTCCCTCGTCCGTGTCCACCGAGACGCGGTACAGATACACGCCCGGACGCACCACCCGCCCGGCCTGGTCCTTTCCGTCCCATGCCCGCTGGTAGTGACCCACCGGGTCGTCCCCGGCATAGACCTGGCGCACCAAGCGACCGGTCAGATCCCGTATCTCGACCGTCACGGACCCCGAACCCGAGATCTCGAAAAGGTCGTAGGTTATGTGGAAACCGTCGTTGACCTGGTCCCCGTTCGGGGTAAAGACCGGAGGCGCGGCCTCGGCCCTTAGCCGGGTTTTATCTTCGATCGCGGTGATGACGGATACCCGATCGCCAGCGGACGCGTCGGTGGCATCGCCTGGGAGCACCCCCTGGGGGACTTCGAGAGGGCGACGACTGGAGAAAACCCTAGCGTCGAAAGTGGATCCGTAGCGCAGGGCAATCGCCTCGAATATCACCTCGATCAGGACAGCGGTATCTTCCCGCTCTATGGCCGGCAGGGCGATGACCACTTCGTTTTCGGTCTGGTGCTCCACCGCGAAGTCGACATCCACCCCTCCCAACCGCACGGTTTCGACGGACATGATCCTGTTGGAAGACGAAGTTAGTTTCAAGCGGTCGAAGCCGATATCCCCGTCTCCAATGACCGGCCTGAGGGCATAGGTAAATCGCGTCGTCTCCCCCGGCTCTACTTCGAACGGGTAGATCTCGGCCACCAGTTCGGAAGCGAGAGGGGGCCAAGCGGCGCGCAGCTCCAGAAAGTCCAGTTCGCCGCCGCCATCCGTCCCCGGAAAAAAGTCCACCTTGAATTGGAAAAAGCGGTCCGGGCTCGCCGAGATGGCCGTCCCCGCGCTGTCGGCGAAATCGTACGGTGCCGACCAGAACGTCCAGTCCTCCCGATTGTAGGTGGTACCGCCCTGCTCGCCGGGCTTGAGCCTGTTGTACTGGGATCGGGTCACCCCCACCTTTTCGCTTTCATTGCCGATGAATTTCCAGTAGCGCAGAGGGTCTTCCCCCGCCCCGCTCCGGGTTTGTATGAAGACCTTGGCTCCGGGAGCCTTGCGTCCGGCCCAGCGGAGCTGGCCCCAGGCCACCGGCTTCTGGGCATCAATGCGGTTGGAAATGTAAGTAGAGCGCTCAACAAAACCTTTGGCGTAGACCTCGATATCGTGGACTTTCCAAGGGTGGTCGTGTTCGCCCAGGGCCACCTGAAGGAAGGTGCCGTCTTCGTGCGGCGGCAGCGGTATCTCGAGATATGGATCGTTGTTGTTGTGCACCTCGACGATGTAGGAACTGAGCGGGGGATGGGAGTGGCTGCTCATGAAGGGCATATTGGCCAGCGAGGAGATGGAGAGACGCACGGTGCGCGCCACCCCGGCCGGGTCGTTCAGGCCGGACAGGATCCGGACCCGGTCCAGGACCATGGTGCCGTCGCCGAGAATGATTTGCGTCGTTCCCGACTGGGCAAAGCCCTCGCGGCACTGGTGGCCGGCGGTACCGCGAAACTCGATGCACAGGTAGCGGGTGGCATTCCACACCGTGTTGATATCCCCGTCCCACACCTGCCCGTTGAGGGCCGGCAGGATGGGTTTGCCGCCTCTATCCTCGGCCGTTGGTGCTATGTTCACCTGCGGATCGTACTCCAGCGCCCGAATGCCCTGGGCGTCCATATCGAGCTGATAGAGCTCGCCACCCTGGGCCTCCTCCACTTCCAACCAGCCCAGCTGCACGAAGTCCACATCCTGTTCGCCGGCCTCCGGAGGCAGTGGAAGCTCCTCGCCGCCCAGGCGGTAGATGACGAGTCCCGAGGCGTTCTCGCGCCCCGGGAAGAGCAGCAGGACGACGACCCAGAGAAACACGGATGCCATATCTCTCATCTCCATCCTCCTCAGTAGGCTACGTAGACTAGGTGCTGCGCCGAGGTTTCCACTCCTGTTTCCACATCGGTGTCGACTTCGATTCTGGCCAGATAAATCCCCACGGGGACCAGTTGACCCGAGGCATTTTCTCCGAACCACAGCACATCGTACTGTCCGCGCGGGTCCGCTTTGTCTGCCGCCAGCTTTTTGACCAGAGCACCGCTGAGGTCGTATATGCTCACGCTCACCCCGTCGCTCTGGATCAAGCGGGCGATGCTGAAACTGAATTTCAGCGCGTCGTTGACACCGTCGCCATTGGGCGTCACGACCTTGGAATCGAGGCGCACGTCTTTGATGAGTTCGTTGTCTCCGAGGGCCAGCACCGTCGTGGTCTGGCTGTCCACCAGGTCCGTGGCTTCGCCGCCGTCGACCTTCTGCCAGAAACCAGCAGCGCCAGAGCTTTGCACGGCAGCGTCGAACGAGGCGCTATTGGCAAAGATCGTCGAGCGGAAGCGGATCTCTACCATGTCCACGTCCCTTCCCACCGGATCGGACAGGCGGAACCAGAGGGTATCGGGCCGGGTTCGGTACTCCGCCAGTTCAGCAGGGGTCAAAAGAGTCGCTTCGTTGTTGAGAAAATCTGCGTCGCTGCCTAGGCGCACTTCGAGCAATTCCTCCAGGGCCACTCCGGCCGAGGCGGCAATGGCGATTTCGTCGAATCCTTGCCTGGAGCCGCTGAAAGAGGGGCGCAGGAAAAACGCGAACTCCTCGGCCTTACCCGTGGTCTCGATGCGGTTGGGCCACACCTCTCCCAGCAGCTGGGCGGCCAGCGGATTGGAGAGATCCACGGTGACGGATCGCAGCGTGGGGGCCGCGTCGGCGCGCTCCGACAGCAGCAGCGCCCTGATCTCCATGAACTCCCTCGGGCTGGGGGACAGGATGAGCTCGCCGCTGTGGCGATGGGGAGGGCTCCAGGTGCTCCAGTCCCCTCCCGGCACAAAAAGGCTGGTGATCTCGCCCTGCTTGAAACTGGGCAGCTTGTTGAAGGCCACCTCCGTCACGACCTTGCCGCTGGTGTCGTGGTAGATCTTGATTTCGTCCAACTGGTTGCCCGTCCGGGTCTGCATCTGGACCGTGGTGCCGGGCGGCGTGTCCGCCTCCCAGTTGATGGCGATGAGGTTTTTCCGGGCCCCCAGCTCGATCAGCCCCGAACTCAGCACCACCTCCGGAACGTAGCCTTCCCCGTAGAGCATCACCTCGGTGATCCCTATGTAAGTCAGTCTCCGGGTCGGGTTCTGGAAGGGCGTGCGGATGTAGCGGAGCCGGACCGGCTCGATCCTGAACTCGCGGAATTTCGACCGGACCAGATTGGCGGCCACCCGGGTCCACTTGATGGTGCCGTCGGGTGCCCTGGTACCATCGGATACATCCAAGAAGAACTCGTCGATGCTCGTGACTCCGTCGAGAATGAACTGCATGGTATCAACCCAGAACAGAGCGCCTAGGTCTTCGAAGAAGGTGAAGGTCTGGTCCTCGAAGATCGAGCCGTCGTGCCCGGTGCTGTAATCCCCGTCCGTGACCGAGCGGCCCAGGTCCTTTGGCCCGGCATCGGTTACCAGATGGAGGATTCCCCCCCGCTCGGTGGCACCCATGTTGATATTTTCGCCGGGGGTCCAGACCTCGATTTCGGCCAAGCGGGGGATTTCCTTGCGGAAGTAGCGTATCGGGCCCTGGTTCGCTGCGTCGATCGCCTCGTAATCCTGCTCCGAAACCAGGGTTTCCCATCCCGAGGCATCCTTCCTGTAGTATTCCACCACCCCGCGCTTTTCGGGCAGCAACGCCTCGTAGGCCTCCTTTGAAATCTCTTCGGCCCTAAAAAAATCGCTGTCCGTGACGATCACCCGCACCGCTTCGATCGGATCCCCGGTGAACAGCTCATCCGTGGATTCGGTAGGCTCGACGACGAATTCGAAGACTCTTTGCTGCTTGTTGGATTTGTCGGTACGGCCGATTTCCCAGAAGTTCGGGATATTCGTTCCCGCCAGGGTGTAGGGCCGATCCCA
Source organism: Candidatus Latescibacterota bacterium (assembly GCA_965217585.1). Lineage (GTDB taxonomy): Bacteria > Latescibacterota > UBA2968 > UBA8231 > UBA8231. The sequence goes on along the minus strand of OZ244561.1, from coordinate 6,136,637 downwards.
GGCCCGCTTGGGCCCTTGGCGCCAGGCCAGAACCTTGAACTGGAGAAAGGGGTCCCCCACGTCTTCGGCGGCAAAGCGCAGGACGATTTTCGAGGCGATGACAATCCGGCCCAGGTGCAGGGTGAAGCGCCAGTTTTCCAGAGGACTGTCGGGATCGGGCCCCCAGGATGTATCCATGTCGCCGTCGATCAGATTGCGCGCCTCCGACGGATTGGAGCCGACCTCGAGCCCGCCGGGGCTGGTGGAATTTTCGAACTGCTCTGCATCCAGCACCGCATTGGTGTTTTTCTGGATGAAGCGAGGGGCAACCTGACCGTCCGGCGAAATCTCGACGAGGCCGCCGGCGATCTCCCAGTTTACCCAGTGGGAACGCCGGTCGATTGCGAGCTGGTTGCCGCTGAGGCGATACGCCTGCGCCTGGACCTGGATGGACAAGAGCAGCACGGCGAACCCGGCGCTGGCCCAGTGCAACACCCTGGGGGAGTGCATGTTTTAACACCTCCGCTGCAAGAGAGGGATAAACCCAAATCTCACTTCCACCCGAAGGTTGAATATACGTTTTTTACCGGCCCGATACACGCGAAAAATGCCTGTGCCCGCACAGTTGAAGCGATTCCGGGCTGCTCTGCTCCAGTCGCTTTTCTGTAGCTGGCTCGGGGCAGTTTACTGCTGTATATTACTGCCGCTTGCATTGTATTTTGTCAGATGGGGATGCCTGTTTGGACAAGGAAGTGCCAGAAGCATTTCGAAGGTATTTAAAACCCTCCTCCTCGCCGGGGTTCTCCGGGGGAGAGGCCGGGGATATTACCTTCAGGGCTGTCTTTGTCGGCGCCTTGATGGCGCTTTTCGTGGGTATCAGTTCCGCCTATATCAAGCTGATGCTGGGAGGCACCTCGCCGGCGCACAATTTCAGCACACCCGTTTCTCTGTTCTCCTTCTTCGTTTATGTGGCGCTGATCAATGTGGGCCTGGGGCTGGTCAGCAGAAGGCTGGTCCTGGCCCGCGCCGAACTGGCCGTGGTGTACATCATGGCCATGGTCGCCGCGGCCCTGCCTACCATTGGTTTCACTTCCTATGTGCTACCGATCATCACCGGGGTTTTCTACTACGCCACGCCCGAGAACGACTGGGCCAATCTCATCCACCCCCACCTGCCCCGGTGGATGGTAGTCGACGACTACCGGGCGGTGAAGCTCTTCTACGAAGGACTGCCCCAAGATGGGTCCATACCCTGGGAGGCCTGGCTGGAGCCGCTGTTCTACTGGGGCTTGTTCATCATCGCGCTGTTCTGGGTCTCCCTGTGTATGATGGTCATCCTGCGCAAGCAGTGGATGGAACAGGAAAAGTTGATCTACCCGCTGGTCCAGGTGCCCCTGGAGATGATCCAGGATGAACCGCGAGGGGCGCGCAGCCCCGAGGCGCTGGCCCCGAGGATCAAGCCGTTCTTCAAGAGCGGGCTCATGTGGGCGGGGTTCGCCGTCCCCTTCATCATGGGCAATATCAATGCCCTGCACAATTATTTCCCTTTCGTGCCAGGCCTCAGCACCTATACGGAGCTAAACCTGTTCAGGGGGAGTACCTACCTCCGCCTGGACCTGAACGTGGCCCTGCTTGGTTTCGCCTATCTGATCAATCGCGATATCGCCCTGGGCTTCTGGCTCTTTTTCCTGTTGTCGACCCTGCAGCGGGGCGCGTTCAATATCTTGGGTATCCACAGCAGCGAAAACCTGAGCCGCTTTGCCAATTCGGTCGGCCCGTACCTGGCGCACCAGGCCATGGGTGCCATGATCGTGCTGGTGCTGTCCGGTATGTGGATGGGGCGGGAGCATCTCCGAGAGGTCTTCAGAAAGGCCTTGAAAGGAGATCCCGAAATCGATGACAGCGGCGAGATCCTGTCCTATCGCACCGCGGTCTGGGGTCTGCTCACTGGGCTGGGATTGATGGTAGTCTGGCTGTGGAAGTCCGGGCTGCCCCTGTGGATCGTGCCGATCTTCCTGGCCGCCGCGTTCGTCATCTTCATCGCCCTTACCCGGGCCGTGGCGGAGGGAGGAATCTCGGTGATCCGCACCCCGTTGACGCCGGCCGATTTCGTCATATCCGGGCTGGGGACCACCGCCCTGGGCACCTCCGGGCTGATCGGCGTGGCATTCACCTACATCTGGAGCGCGAATATCCGCGTGTTTTTCATGCCGATTCTCGCCAACGCCCTGAAACTGGCGGAAGAAATCAAAAATAAAAGGAGGGTGGTGTGGGCGTTGTTCTTGGCCGTTTTAATTAGCTTGGTCAGTTCCATATGGCAGCTCATGCATCTGGCGCACACCTATGGCGGGATCAATCTATACGGCTTCTTTTTCGTTTCGATTCCCCAGAATACGGTCTTCACTTTCATAACCCCTAAAATCAACGATCCGGTGCCGGTCAATTGGGGCGGGTGGGTTTTCACCGGAATCGGCGCGGGTCTCATGGGGGTGTTGACTTATGTCAGGTACCGGTTCGTGTGGTGGCCCGTACACCCCATAGGCTTTGCCACCGGCACGTTCTACATCATGAATTGGGTGTGGTTCAGCGTGTTCCTGGCGTGGTTCTTCAAGACCATCATCCTCAAATACGGTGGATCGTCGCTGTACCGGAAGTCCAGGCTGTTTTTCTTGGGTTTGATCATCGGCCAGATCGTAGTGGCCGGGCTGTGGTGGATCATAGACTTCTTCACCGGGAAGATCGGCAACGTCATCGGGTATTTTTGAGCGCCGCTTCGTTCACCGAACGCGGCCCTCAATCCTTTCGAGGAGCCAAAGCGCCCTAGTATGCGCCGGCACCTCGGCCAGCACCTCCCGCGCAGTCCGCTCGGCCAACTTTAGTTGCCCGGCCTGCAAGGCTTTGTTGCCGCGGTCGACGATCAGGTTGGCCAAGGCGTACAGATTTTGTTTGCGCATTTGTTCAATGCGGGCCATGCGCCTCCCATCAAGCGCGACAGAGGCCGCCTTGCGCAAGGGTTTTTCGATCTCGAGCAAGGCACCCACGGTGCGCACCTCGATATCTTGATGCGGATCGAGTTCGTAGTCAAACCTAGGCACGTCATCCGCGAGAATCCGCCCATCGCGAGCTAAGATGCGCAGATCCTCAGCCGCAGCTAGGAAGCTCCCCAAGACGCTGTCGGACTCGTTGAGCAACCCCGTATTCGCGTCCAGCGGGTGCCGGTAATGCAGATCGCGGCGAATTTCAGTCCTCCCCAGCCGCTCTTCGAGGGATGGGATGTCGAGCGCAAAGGCATCCGCCCGGCGACCGATCAAGACAAACTCGGGCCCATTGAACCAGAGCTGACTCTGCGGAAAGACGCTGATGAAGGTGGCGACGATGTCGAGCACTTGCGGCGTGGAAAGCATCCGCACCGGCACGAATTGCGTCACTAGACCGCCGGGCTCTAGCCGCTGTTTGAGGCGCTGGTAAAAATCTTTGGTGTAAAAGGAAATGATACCCGGGCGAAAGAGTTGGCCCACTTCAATGCCGATCACATCGTAGCGGGCTTGGCTGTGGCGGATGTAATCCCGGCCGTCTTCTGCTAGGGCGCGCACCCGAGGGTCGTCCAGCCAAGTCGCGCCAAAGTAGCGGCGGGCGAGATCGAAAACAGCCGCTTCCACATCTAGGCAATCGAGCCTATGGACATCCCACAACAGAAATCGCCCCGCAGCTTGGCCAGTACCCATACCCACTACCAGCACATCCGTCCCGTTGCCATCGCCGCGCAGCAGCATGGGCAGATGGCCGGCAAAGGTCTGCTGGTTCTTCTTGTTGGAACCCTGCCACAAGCGGTCGATCCCGAGCAGCACCTTGTCTTCGAGTTGCACCACGGCAAGGCTGGCACCTTGGCCCTCCACTACTTCGAGCAGGGTCCCCTCGGAAGACAGATGGTCGTGGGGCAGCCTCGTTTTGAGCAGGGTCGCGGCGAGTCCCCACCCAATTATACTGAAGGCGATCAGCAAGGCCGCGACGCGCCGGCCCATCTGGCGGCCTACCCCTGCGGCAAAGGCCACACTGGCACCGACAATGGCCATGCCGGTGACCGTCCGCAGCGCGAGGTCGAGCCCCAACCAGGAAAGTCCCCAAGCCATGATCACCGCACTCGCAATGGCACCTGCGGTATTGATTGCCGTCAGCCGGCCGATCGTCCAACTCGCGTCGGCGACGTTCCTCGACACCAGGCGGACCACGAGGGGAAACGAGGCCCCCGAAGCCAGCGCGCCCGGCAGCAATATGGCACCGTGAAGGCCCATGAAGTGGTTGGCGCTTATCAGCTCTGGAGCGGCCTGCCCGAGCACCGTCCAGAGATCCCGGGGAAGCTTCATGGCGACCAAGGCGCTCAGCCCAGTGCAAGCCTGGAGGAGGCCGAAGACGACGACTGGATACCGGCTGCGGTCGCACAGCGGCGCGATGACGAGGCTACCAAGGCCAATGCCGAGCAGAACCACGACCAGCGGCAGAGTGTACGCGTACACCGAACTGGTGATCATCAGCGGCAGGTAGCGCGCCCACAGAATCTCGATGGCCACGCCGACAAACCCGGTCAGAAAGAACAAGGGCAGCAGGACGGGTACTCTCAGCATCCTGCCCGCGTCTGTCGATTGGTCTTCTTGGTCGGGAAGCGGAGCGGAGTTCATTTGCCAACAGACCAGCAGCACGGCGACGCCACACAAAACATTGAGGCCCGCCCCCAAGTAGATGGTCGCGGCGAGCCCCAGGACCGGCAGGGTCACAAAGCCGGCCAGAGCCGCCCCAGCGGCAGCCCCCAGCGCATTGATGCCGTAGAGGCCACCCGCGGCAAATCCGAGGCTGCGGTGTCGGCGGATGGTCGCCTTAGCGAGCAAGGGGACCGTCGCCCCCATCAGAATCGTGGGCGCGAGGATCACGGCTGCCACTAAGACCAAGCGCGCCAGCGCAATCCAAGGTGCCGAGCCATCGGCCCAGCGATAGAGCATTCCGTAGCCGTCGTCGGCCACGTCCAGTAGCGCGTTGCTCGCTAGGCCCAACACCGCGATGGCCAGTTCGACGATCCCATAGATCCGCAACGGGCGCTGCAGCGACGTCGCCAAGCGACCGGCCAAGGCACTGCCAATGGCCAGTCCGAGGAAAAACACGGCGAGAACTGTCGCCAAGGCGAAGGTCGTACTGCCAAAGAACAGTCCGGCCTTTCTGATCCAGCAGACTTCGTAGAACAGGCTGGCGGCCCCCGACAGAAAAAGGCAACTGAGCACCGTCGCCATCTCGAATGGAGAAGGCCCAGACGCCCCATTGGGGGAAGCAGGCTCTAGCGCGGCCACGTTGAGCAACTATACTTGGGTGAGGAAACTGTCCATGTGTCCGGTGAAATAATCGATGACCAGCCAGACTCCGGCCGCCACAATTTCCCCGAGGATAAGACCGAGGAAAAACGGGCGCAAGCTGCGGTACAGCTTGGGCCCGCCATACCTCAGGATGACCAATTTGAGAAACCAAGCGAGGAATACGCTGGCGTAAATATGGCTGGTCTTCCAATTGGCACTGATCAAATACCCCAGCGGACTGAGGGGCCACCAGAGGACTTGGTGCCGGACCCACATCAATCCCGCCATCACCGCCCCGCCAATGCCCATGAACAGCCAAGCGTCGAGACGGGGACCCGTAGGTTCTGAGACAATGCGCGGGGCCATATCCGTGGGGCCAATGCCCCCCTTCCAGCCAAAAAAGAGCGGATTGAGGTTGATGCCGCCGTATTTATAAGCCAAGTACAGAACCATATACGTAGAGCCTATCAGGCTGACCACAATGGCGATGATCACGGCCCAGAACAGAGGGCGTTTGGAGCCTCTGATGACTTCGCTCATTTTTAGCCCATTGGCCACCGACGCCATCACAAAAGAGCGGATTTCGGAATGCCAGCCATAGGAGAAGCCCAGCACCACTAGCCCGGAAGCCCCCAAGGCTTGGGTGCCGCCCCCCGAAATGACAAAGGTCGAACTCATCACCGGCGGCCTCATGGCTGGGACGCCACCTTCGGTCACAACGCGGGTCAGACTGAGAAAAATCACCATGGCGCTAAAGATGAACATCAGGGTTCCCAAGAGCGGCAGGCCGCTCACCCACAGGCCAAAGCCAAAGAGGAACAGCGAAGCGAACAAACCCAACACCGCCTGCCGATAGGACACCACCTCGCCGGAGTCGTCTATTTCGGGTGCGCGTCCAAGCGCCTTGCGAAATACATCGCCTAGGTGTTCGCGCGACCCCCATACCATGATCAGCACGAAGATGATCATGGCCCCCATGCCCTGATGGGAGGTGTACGTATCGCGGGCGTAGTGGTCTATCCGCTCCGTACTCTGGATGCCGACGATGTTGAAAATGCCCTTCTGGATCAGGGTGAGGGTGTGGAAAATCCAGATGGAAGCGGAAATGTCGAGACCGACAAAATAGAAGAAGCCGAGCCAAGACGGACTGAAGGAGAACCAGAGAATGACCGTGTCGCGGAAAATGGGCAGCCTGAAGTCCCGCTCAATTAGCGGGAAGTAGGGGTAATAGGAATTCAACCCGTTGATGCTGATCAGAATGAACGAAAAGGCAAAGGCGACCCACATTACTTTATTGGTAAAGAAGGACTTGCCGATAATTCCCTTTCTCTCCTGCTGGATCATCTCCATCGGCACCTGGACCAAGGGATAGACCAGTTTTTCTCGGTCCACCCACTGCTTGCGCAGGATAATCATAGTAAACGTCATGACCAGACAGAGGGAGAGGAAGAAACCGTACCAGTAGGTCAGGGGCACAATCCAAGGCCCCCAGGGAATGGGAGCACCCTGAGGCAGTCCTTCGTAGAAATAGCGCGCGACGTTTTCCCCCTGCGGAATGAGCCAGTTGGGTATGAACTGGTTGTAGATCTCGGCCCAGTCGTTCTCGGGGCTGGCGTAGTAAATGGGACCCACCAGTTGGGGCAGCAGGACCGGCGTCAACCCCATGCTGGGGACACAGCAGCTCACTATCATCATGATGTAGATAGTGATCAGCTCGGTCTGACTTAGCGCCAGGGGCCTGCGGATGAGGGTTATTAGGCCGCTAGCCAGCACCAGAATGAAAAAAAAGAAAAGAGCCGCCGGCGTACTGAAATTCAGGGTCAGGTACGACCCGCGTATCATGAGTGTGCAATACACATCGAGGAAATTGATCAGAAAGGAGAGCACCGCACCGATCAATATGCCCCGCATGGGAATGCCGGTGGCACTTTGCTGATCTGCTGCCAAGTTGGTCTCTTTCGTCAGGTATTGCAGGTACTCTGCGGGGATTTTCTTTTTCAACCGTATTCGCCCCCTGTCCCAAGCAGCTATAGGGACCGGCTAGTACTTTCCCTGCGGTTGGAAAGACGATGGTGGAATGGGATCAGAGGGACAATGTGCGACAGGCCGCCAGCCCCTGCGGGATTGACGGCCTGCGCTGCGGCAACGTCGGGAGGAATTTGCGTCTATACTCTCAGTACACACTGGCCACGACCGCGGCCACCGTGAATTCGCCGATACCCTCTGCGTCCACCTCTGGACCCACCCGGCAGATATACAAGCCAGGCGGCAATAGCACCCCATCCCGGTCCCGGCCGTCCCAACTCACCTCCTGAACACCGGCGGCGTGCGCTACGGACTGCGCCGAACGATGTACTAGCGCCCCATCGAGACCGTAGACCGCCAATACCAGCGAGGTCTGCCCTGGCATCTTAAATATGGGAAAGATGAATTTCACCGCATCGTTGATGCCATCGCCGTTCGGCGTGAAGGGATTTCCCGTAACCTCCAGGGCACCTAACAGTCCACCCACCACCGGCGTCAGCACCGTCAGCCCCTCCCCCGAAGCCGTCGCGTCCACCCGCTGCCACACCACAGCCGCCGCCTCCCCCAGACCCACCGAGACCAGAAACGCATTGCTCGCCAGATAAAACACACTCGAAAATCGCAGCATCACCTGAGACTCGGCCGACTGCACCACCCCGGGCAGGCGCACCCACAACGAATCAGACCCGGCCTTTACCTCCAACTCGTCCGCCCGATACACCTGACCGCCCCCCGCCGCCAGATCGTCGGCCAAGCCCACCCGCACATCCACCAACTCCACTTCGGCGCTCGGGGGCACTTCAACGAGCACCTGATCGAACCCCAAACCCGACGGGCCCTCCTCGTTGGGCGGGATCGTCAGGAACAGAGTGAACTCCTCGGGTTGACCGCTCTGTTGGGCTCTGCGGGGCGTTACTTCACCCAGAATTTGGTGGGCCAATGGATCTTTCAGACCAATATTCAGGTTGTGCAACACCGCGGATTGGTGGGGGTCGTCCGAGAGCAGACCGGCCTCAATCATTATATAGCGCCGCGGACTAGGCGAGGTGATGGCCGCTCCGGGTTGCTCGTAAAATTGGCTCCACTGGCTCCAGTCCGCCTCGTCGGGCACAAAGGCGACCGTCGAATCCCCGCGCAGGAAGGACAGCATCTTGCGATAGGCCGCCTCGTCCACTTCAACGCCCTGTTTGTCGTAGAAATGCTTGTCCACGGTGAGTCGGTTTCCGGTTCGGGTGCGGATCTGTAGCTGGGTGCCGGGCGGCGTTTGGGCCTCCCAGGAGATAGTGGAAAGGATGCGGGGGGTGTCTCCCAACTCGATCGCCGGCGTGTGCAGGGTGACCTGAGGAAGAAAACCAAAGCCGTAGAGCAGCAGTTGCCTTATATCGGCTCCCCACGCTACCCGCCCGACGTTGATCAGGCGATAGTCGAACTTGAAATAGCGCCCCTTTATGGGAGGAAAGGAATTGGCCTGCATAGCCGTGTCTGTCGGCAGCGACCCTGCGGGCGCTTGGGCCTCGCTGCCAAGCGTGACATCGTCTCTGCCGCGCGCAACCACGGAGGTAAAGACCCGGCTGCCATCGGGTGCCAGACTGCCATCCGAAAGACTGAGTATATAATTGGGAAAGATGGAATTGCCGTAGACAATAAAGGTGCGGTCGACCCAGTACCAAGTGCCTAGGTCGAACAGTAGGTTTCGGTCCCGGTTCTTGATTTGCGCTCCGGCAGCTCCGGAAAACGATACTTCTGCGTTCCAGGCGGTGGTGTAATCGCCGTCGACTATATTGGATTGTCCGCCCACGCCCCCAAAGGCCTGGATCGACCCCCCGCGCTCCTTCCAGCCCAAACCAATATTCTCCCCCACCGTCCACACTTCCACTTCGGCCAACCGAGGACGCTCCGACCGATAATAGCGGATCGGACCCTGCAACTGGGCATCGCTTATGGTCTCGTACTCCGCCTGAGATACCTCCCGCTCCACTCCCGTCGACTCCCGACGAAAATAAAGCACATCCCCCCGATCCTCCGCCGCCAAGCCCGACCAACCAGACGCACTCACCTCCGCCCCACGACGGCCATCGCTAGCCGTGGCCACAATCTGCACATACTGGATCAGATCTCCACTCAAATCCGGATCCGCCGACTCGGCAGGACGCAGAGCATACTCGAAAACCCGCTGCGTCTTGTTCAACCCCTCGCTGCGACCGGCCACCCGATAGTCCAAGCTTGCACTACCCTGGAAGGCCTCATCCCCATTGGAGGTGAGCACCTTGAACTGCAAAAACGGATCCCCCAACCCTGCGGCAACAAATTTCACCACCACTTTCTCCGCCCACACCACCCGACCCAGATCCACCTCGACCCACCAGTCGCGCAGCGGCGCATCCAGATCCGGCTCCCAGTAGGTCTCCACCTGACCGTCCATGAGCTGGGCGGCCCCCGCCAAGTTGGTCCCGGCCCGTCGGATGCCCCCGGGCACGTCCTCGCGACTGAAGGCACCCGCGTTCAGTGAGGCATTGATCTGCCGCCGCACAAAATGGGGCCGGGCCCCTTCGTCACCAAAATCCACACTGCCCTTGGGGAAATTCCACTCCGGCCAGTCGCTCTCACTAACGATCAACTGATTTGGCTCGAGGCGATAGCCCTGGGCCCAGGCCGTGACGGAGAGCAATAGGGTATAGAGGACGACTTGCATTCTGTTCATAAAATATGCTCTACCCCTTTCGATCTAGTAAACCACTGCAATGGTGCCTGTTTGCTGATCGTCCCCGTTTTTGGCCTCCACGACGATGCGGTACATATAGAGGCCGGGCGCTACTAGTTCTTGCTGATCGTCTCTACCGTTCCACGAAAAGCTGAATCGGCCGCTCTCGTGCAACCCTTCTTGCTGGCTCAACAGCCGACCGGACAGGTCGAAAATTTCCAGTCTCAAGGGTACATTTTCCGTCACCTGTAGCAGATTCAAAGAGAATCTGGAGATATCGTTCACTCCATCCCCATTGGGGCTGAAAACCCTAGGCTCGACCAGTAGGTCCGCCAGCAGACGCGCGCTCAGCGAAGTGCGCACCGAGAGGGTTTCGCTTATTAATTCGGGCGCGGCATTGCCCGGGTTGATCCGCTGCGCCAATTCCAAGGGACGGTCGGAATCCCGGACCCAGCCGTCGAATGGAGTGCCGTAGCGCAACACTGGTGCGCGAAAGTACACCTCGATCGGCCCGCCCAGATCGCCCACTTCCCGACGCGGTGAAAGTTTCACGGAGAAGAGGGTCGAATCCGGGCTTTCGACCTGGACAGACCAATCGACTAGACCAGTGGCCCGCACCGAATCGACACCGGCAAAGCCAAAGGGGGTCGCTATTTCGATCTGGTCGAAACCAGAGTGGTCCGGCGTCATGGTGGGAGAGATCGTGTACGTGAATTGCGAGACCTCTCCCAAAGGCACTTCGGGAGGGTAAACTTCTCCCACTACATTTTGGGCCAAAGGAGGCTTGGTGACCGAAAACTCGACGAAATCTACCTCCCCGCCCTGCAAGGCATCGGGCTGGAAATCGACGCGGAATTGGAAGACGTTATTGGGGCTTGGGGAGATCACGGAAGTGCCGAGGCTGTCGGCGAACTCATAGGGGGGCGACCAGAAGCTCCAGTTCTCGATATCGTAGGTAATTTCCGCAGCTTCGCCGGTTTTCAAGCCGGCATAGCCCTTTGCATCCAGCAGCTTCCCATTCTCGTCAAAGCGGGAAAGCTCGTCCCCCCGTCCGGTGTTGCGCCAGTACATATTGGGGTCCAAAGTCTTGCCGGAACGCGAATGGATGTCGATTCGGACCTGCGGGTCTTTCCGGCCCTGCCAGCGCATCTCGCCCAAAATGGCCGGTTCCTCTAAGTCGAAAAGCTTGCTGACGTAGGAGGCCCTGTTGACAAAGCCCTCTCCGTATATCTCCACCTCGGATATTTCCATGTTTCTGCTGGTCGTCACTGTGATCAGCAGGCCCACCTCCGTGGCCCGCATAGTGGGAAAGACGGCCTCTATGCTATCCTGGGTATTTTCTACTATGGAAAAAACCGACCTGCCGGGATCCACGCCGCCGTATGAGCCCCGCTCTACAATCTGGGGAATCGTGCTAGTAGTGACTAGGAGCTTGTCTGGATAAAGGGAGGTGCCCGGCGTACTGATGAGCCGAACCCGGTTTACGGAGAAGGCCCCCCCCAAATCGAAGATGAGCCAACTCGAGCGGTCCCCGGACTGAAATACATAGCCGTAGGGCTGCTTTAGGTAAAAGGTACTAAGATCCCCATCGACCATCCGCGTAGCATTGCAACCGTCGAGGAGAAACTGGTACCCCCCGCAGCCGCGCGACAAAGGCCCGCCACCGCGACTCAGACTGGTCAGGGCGATATTGTCCTCTGGAGTCAGGAAGAGGGGCCGCAGGATGTCCTCGGCAAACGCCTCGTCGTCAAAACCATCCTTTTCCAGAAAATCACTCCACGGCACTGAGGTAAAAGTGACCGCTGGATCCGACGCCTCTGGCGGCGGGAAATTTTCGCCACCAATGCGGAAAATCTCCAAGGCACTGGATTGCCCCGACAGCATGGCCAAGGCCAAAGCGGCTACAAGCAGCGAAATCGGCATCGTTCTTTTCATGCCGCTACCTCCAGGTTTACCCCGTTCGAGGGCCGCGCACTGGTGCGCGTTAATCGAGTCCCGCGATTACCGTAATGAACTGCGATATGCCCGTAGAGGGATTTTGTCCCTTTTCGTCTATGCGGCGGATTCTCACACCCAACTGGGTGGTCAAAGCGTATCCTAAATAAGCGCCTGTATTGGAGTATTGGACCGCCAGCACCAACTCCTGAAAATCTTCCTGTAGACCTAGGGCTTTCGCGTCTTCTTCGAATTGGTTGAATAGGGTGTACTCGACGCCCACCTGTACTTCCGAGCCGGTCAGTATAGGAGTCTGGCCAATGAGGAACAGGATTAGGGTGTCCTCTTTTCGCACCGGCTCGTTGCTCAGCAAGGGCGCTTCGAAACGCAGTTCATTTTTGATCTTGGGAAAGAGCCGAAAGCGTCCCCACTGTTGCCGGTACTCAGCCTTGTTAATGAGGCCGAAAAACTGGTACTTGTCGCGGAAGTCCGCCTGCTCCTCCCGCTGATGCCAGACATCGTACTTCACTTTGTTGACCAGTTTCAGCTTGGCACTCCCGGTGTAGTCAAACCCGATATAGGCGGAATTTATCCACGTATTGGGAGCGGCCAACAGGTCTGGAACCCGCTGCAGATTCGCCTCGGTACCCGCCGGCTGCACCCATTGGACGATATCGTCCGGGATAGTGTCCTCGACCAGCTTGACCATGTCGAAGACCCGCAGCCGGCCCAACCCGGCTATATCCCGATCCCAAGTGAACATCCCGTAGCTGCTGTTTTCATCCCGGTCGCGGGCCAGCGTGCGCTCCTGCTTGAGACCAACCGTCACCCGCATCCCAGGCACGATGTGAGCACCTGCATAGATATTGCCTCCGCGGCGGTCGCGGTCGTAGGGGAAATCGGGCTCTTCGTCGTTTTCAAAGCGATCGATCCAGAAATTGTTGTTCATGTCCACTCCGAAGAGGAACTCGGGGCGATCGACGCTGTAGCGCAAGAAAGGTTCTTCGTAATCGGGAATGTAATTCGGCCGGAAGTCGGTGTCGTTCTGGTTAAAATCGGAGATGAAATCGTTGTTCTCGTCCCAGCCTGGAAAAATTTCCCGGTCCGGCCCTCTTTGGTTGACGCGCTGCCAATCGGGAGTGCGATCCTGATCGTCGTTGTCCTCGACGAATTCGTAGAAAAACCGGCGTTCGTTGGTGTAGTCAATGTCCCCGTTCGCTTCCGTGAGCAAGCCGGTAGTGCCGTAGTCGTAATCCATGCTGTAGACTTCACCAAAAAGGAAGAAGGCATAGCCCCGCCTCGACAGATTGATCATCCAAGCACTAGCCTCGTCGGAGTCCATGAGATGTTCGGTGAATTTGCGATTGGGGTATCTGCGGAAGCGCCGGCTGCGATCGAACTCGGCGTAGAGATCAAAGCCCAGCAGATCGTTTACTTCGATGGTGCCGCCGAAGATATCGTTGCCCGTGGGCAAACCGTAATCAAAGCGCACCAATCTCAGATTGGAGCCGTCTTTTACATTGCCCGCAGCCCGCGCCTGAGTCAGGAAGACCGGCTGGCGCTCGGGCAGATTGGTCTGGCGATCCGACCCCATCTCAATGCGGTAGTCGTTGGCTACGGCCAATTCGATGGTGACCTTGCGGATGGTGGAGAGATCCGGGCCGTTGTACGAGCGGTTCTCGCTGGTGAAATCATAGGTCAGCACGATCTGCTCGCTGCCGTCGGCGGCGAGAAAACCCCGCCGGCGAAACCCCCCGTTGATGAGGGCGCTGAAGCCGATCTCGCTGCCGCGCACCGTCTCTTTGCGAATTTCGATCTTCTCTTCGCCGTCATCTGTTACAACCACAACCTCGGTCTCGGCCTCGATGATGATATCGTGGGAAAACAGCGCGGCTCCACCTTCGCGATCCGTGGGTGAATCATCGCTCAGACGGACGAAGAGCTGGCTGATGGGTTCGAGGTTCTGTCCCACGGTCAGGGATCCGCTTATGGGGTCGCCTTCGAGGCTCTCTATCAGGGTCTGGGAATGATGGGCGTTGACATACGTGGCACCCACGTTGACAAAATCGCCGATCTGAGTCGTTCCCCTAAAGCCGAAGAGGTTGGTGCTATTGGTCGCTTCCACTGTTATGGTGCCCGCTCTGCCCGGCGAGCTGATGCGCGACATCAATATCGTAGCCGCGTACTTGTCGGACTGGAGATCCATCTGCACCCCGTCGAAAGCCGGCTTGGAAAAAGTCATGGGCGTCAGCGTGGTGCGGATCTGTTCGCCAATGGTCAGGGCCATGTGGTACTGGCCGCTGCGGTCCGAGGAGATGACCAGCCGGTTGAACCACGATCCAAACCGCGGATCTTTGAAAATGGCGCTGCCGAACTGCTGCGGCTGCTGCTGGCGCCAATCGTAGATGAGCCATCCTTTGGTGATGAAAGACCCATACAGGTCGTAGAAATAATCCCCCTCTATATCGGGATTCAAATAACGCTGGTAGTGGTCCCGGGCATAATTGGTGTACTCCCATTGTTTCCAGCGATAGAGCAGGAAGAGTTCCTGCGGCACGTACCAGCGCCGCACGGCTGGGTCCAAGGCGTCAAAGAGCACGCCCGAACCCACTGGTTCGTACGAGACCTCGCCGCCGCGCTGCAGGCCCAATCTGTGGCCATAATCGAGTCCTTGGGCTACGGCTCCGTCGGGTACTGCTGCAATACTCAACAGTAGTGCGATACCCGCAGTTGTGAGGAAAAGCTGTCGGCCCGCACGCGCACTCCATCTGGTCATATGGCCCCCCTATTGATACTAATAGATGACTGCGATAGGACTGCTATGGCTCACCGTGCCGCTGTCCGTGGCCACTTTCACCTGCAAGATGTAAAGGCCCGGCGGCAGATATCGACCTTGGTCATTCTGGCCGTTCCAGTGCACCAGATGACGCCCACTCTGGTTGTTTTCCACCGGCAATTCCGCCACTTGTTTTCCGGCTAGGTCGTAGACCCGCAAAGAAACCGGAACGTCGTTTATCAAGTGCAGTAGATCGTAGCTGATTATCGCCTGATCGTTGATCCCGTCTCCATTCGGCGTAAAAGGGTTGGGTGCCACGGTCACCCGGTGGACGACTGGGTCCTGATCCAGCGGCACCCGCACGCTCAAATCGTCGCCGAGCAGCGATCCCGCCGCATCTCCTTCTTCAATTTCCTGGGGCAAGCCGTCCGCCTGGCTGTCGCGCAGGCGCCCACTGAAAACCGTCTCGTAGCGCAAAATCGCGGCGTCGAAAACCACCTGCAGATCGTGGCTGCCGCTCTGGCGGGGAAAGGTCACAGCTAGGCCGCTCTCGTGGGGCTCCGCGACGAAATTCTCCACCTCCAAGTCGTCGAGGTGCAGCGACCGAACCGTATGCACCGGAACAGAGCTATCGATCTCCAAGTGGTCGAAACCTCGGCCGCCGACCACTTGGACGGCATAAGTAAAGGTCGTATCCACCCCAACCGGTACATCCTGGGGCCATATTTCCCCGACAATGGACTCCGCTACTGGATCGGAAAATTCAAAAGCCAGCGAATCCACTGCGGTGCCGTCCCTCAGACCGTCGCTTTCAAAGTCCATGCGAAACTGGAAGTACTGCCGCGGTGCCGGCGAAAGAATCGGAGTATCTCCGCTAAGGTAGGGAGCGGACCAAGGGCTCCAGGCGTCCGGCTCCTCTGTGGGAGACGGACTGCTGCCGCTGCGGGTGCGGATGAAAAACCGGGACTTTTCGGGATGTCCCACTGCCTCGGCGGCCCAGTGCAGTTGGCCCCAGAGCGTGGGTTGATTAAAATCGAAGACCTGGGACAAATAGTCAGCCTCGGGGACAAAACCCTGCCCGAAGACTTCAATCTCGTCAATTTCCCAATTGGATCTGTCCGTGGCTTGCAAGAGGAGATAGCGCACATAGCGCAGGGGAAACTGCACGTTTACAGTATCCTGGCTATTGCCGGTCTGCTGATCTATCTGGGCGAAGAGATTTTTGGTCGGCAGCCCGTCGATGGATTCGGCTACGATTTCAGCGCCGAAAATACCGTCGTTGATGAAGAGCGCATACCCCCTCATGAAATCATCCGGAAAAGAGGTGCGCGGGAAAAAGCGTATGCGATTCACCCCGAATCGGGCTCCCAGATCGAAGATCACGAGAATGCCCGAAGCAGTTATGTTCTTGACCTCAAAAGCCGTCTGATGATCTCCGTCCACCATGCTCTCCAGGTTTGCTGCCAGCGTCTCCTTGTCGCCCCGCAAGACGGCCTGGGCATTTGGCGAAACCACCCTGCCACCGCGCGCTAACGTCCCCAAGGCGATGTTGGTAGTAGTATCGATAAAGCTGGGCAAGATCCATCCGGGACGGCTGGTAAAATCAATGATCGGCGCTGCCGCGGCACTTTCCTCCCAGCTCTCCCCGCCTGCACTGCCGCCAATCACTTGGGTATCTGCAGCCTGCGCTGCCGCCGCCAGCACCAACCAGAGCGGCACCAGCAGGGGCCGGTAAATCCGCGAGATTGAACAATCCCTCCTCATCTGCACCTCCTACCCCTTTCGGTCCCGTGCTACCACGTATACAAAAATGCCGCCATGCCAGAGGAAACTCTCGGCATGGCGGCATGGCGATCATGCGCAGCCAAACCTTCACTGCGCAGTACAACTACTCGGCAAAGGTGGCCTTTATCTGGCCCCAGCCCTTTTCCTCCACCGCCGTGCCCCCCCGGACTTGCGAGGCCCAGTCGATGTCGGGATCAACCGGGCTCAGATAAAAGTCGCTGAGGAAATCGGCGTGGTGACAGCTATTGGTGTCGCCGCTCAAGGTCCAGTAGCCATCGTAGCCGCCCCCATCGTCCGAATCTAGAACCGTGAAGTTGAAACCGAAGATCTCATTTTCTTGGAGAATATGCTGGACGCTGTTGGGTACGTCGGTCCAGCGCAGATCGTTCCACGGGGTATACATGTACTCGGCATAGAAGTTGCCGGGCTCACCTGGGCCGCTGGTGCAAGTGAAGGCCGCGTCGCCAAACGGTGGCAAGGCGTGCTCGTAGGTTTTGTGCCAAGCGTAGCGTCCGTTCGGGCGCAGACCGTACCCCTGGGCCTGCTGGCCGTGCAGAATGTCTTTTTCTTCCTGGGTTAGGGAGTCGTCGTTCCAGGAATTGAACTGACCGCCGCTGTGATCGCCGTCGATCTGGATCTCCAGGAAATCGCGAGCATTGGCGGAACAGCCACTACCTTTGGCGTTTTCCCAACTGTGATCGCCCACCCAGACAGCATCGTCAAAGCGGTCTTCCATGATGTAGATTTTGTTGGTCTCTGGGCTCCAACCGACGAAGGCCCGTAGGGCCAAATCCGCGGCATCGCGCTGAGTGCCCAATCCGGTCACCGTCTCGGTCAAATCCTCGTGGGTGATCAAATAGGGATCAGTAACCACGTCCCAATCGGACAGATCACTGTCGATGATGGGAGTCTGTCCGGTGGGGAACTGAACAGCCGGCCTCACCACCCCTTCGGGTAGATGGGCCCAACAAGTAGTGGAGATTAAAATGGCTCCAGCGATAAGGGCAAATTTCTTCATGGCTTTAAACTCCAAGGTTGAGGTCAATGCGACATGTCCGGGCTTAGCCCAGACCTAGACTGATTTACTCCGACGAAAAAGGAACACCTCCTTTCTGGCACAAGACATTGATTTTTAAAAGTTTATTTACACCTATACCGGAAACATTCCAGCGGTGATTTCGACGTGATGTATAGATGTATAATTATGAGGTAGGATACGCAATTCGACTGATGAAAATCAAGCTTTTTATTTCTTTTTCCGCTTGAGCGGCGATAGATTGGCGAGGGTGGAATCATTGTTGGCATTCTTACTTATGCTCCCACCCGATCCTATCCGCGTCCCTCCGCGGTCAATTCCCGACCTAACTTTTCGATGTTCTCGTCGAAATAGCGCACCTCATCTGCGTACGAGGTGCGCAGATCTTTCAACCAGCGCCCGAACAATTCCCTCTCGCGCTCCTTGCGGATATTGGCTCTTATCTGCCTCTCGCGCTCTTCATAGGGACGCGCTTCTGATTCCTGCCGACTGAGAATTTTGGCAATAGAATAGGAAGGCCCGACCTGCATGGGACCGATGAGCGAACCGAGCTCCCCCTCAAAGGCCGCTGCGACCAAATCCCCAAAGCGCGCCGTCTCGTACCAGTAGAGATGGTAGTGCCCCTCTGTTTCGCTAGCGCCCGGCCGCAGGCTGCGGGTGGCAGCCAGTTGCCGCATGATGTACTCTTCGGCCAACTCTTTTGGACTCGATGCCGTAGCTATTTCCTCCAAGATCGTCTCCACTCCGCCCCGCTCATCCAGCCGCTGGCGGAGCCATTCCAGAACCTCGAGATCGTCGTCCATCTCCCGCAGCGCCTGCACCTCTTCGGTCAGATCCCGCCCGGCCTGCTGCTTTTGTTTCATTCTAGTGAGCAGATCGATCAAAGGAGAGGCCCGGCGGAAGAGGACGCGAATCTCGGCGAGCAGCCCCTCGGCCCCGGCCTCGCTGGCCACCTGGATCTCCACCACGTTCACCTCCGAGGCGGTCCGGTACTGGTCCTTGGTTTCTTCGTAGTAATCGAGTACCTCTTGTTGGCTTATCTCCTCGTCGGTAGCAGTGGCAATCTGGCGCATGGTCACAATCAGCACTTCTTCTTCCTTGCGCTTGACCCATTCTTCGAGTTCGCGGTCGAGCTCCAACTTATCTGCCTCCATCCACATGAGCTGCGGCATTACTACGTCGAGTTCCAGAAAATGGGTCACTCTCGTGCTGTCGGATATGTCTCTGCCTTGGCGAATGACCGGGGATAGCAATATGGCTTCCCCGAGCGCAATCTGTCCGCCCTCATACCTGAAGAGGGGCGTCTCGGCGGCACCGTCTGGAATCTGGAACGTCATTTTGCCGGTCGCCGGATCCTCCCGCCCACTGCGTAAGATTTCCATTAGAATGCCCAAGCCGTGCGGATCCGGAGTCAATTGGAACTGCTCGGCCAGCGAATCCACATACGCCTTTCTGCGGGCGTCCAGCCGCTCCTCGGACAGTGTTTTAAAGAGAAATTCCCTAGTTTGTTCGTAAGACCCTTGCAACTCGTCCAGAACCTTGAAAATTTCGTAGCCCTGCGGGACGGCTATAGGCTCCGATATCTCCCCCACTTTGAGACTAAAGAGTACATCGCGCACCAGTGGAACGGCGTGGAAGCGGCTGTAATACTGGGGTTTCACGCCCCCGAGCGCGGCCGTGCGCGAATGGGTCGAAAATTCGCGCACTACTTCCTCAAAGGGGGTACCGGCCCGCAGAGCCGCCATCGCCTCCTCGGCGCGCTCTTGGGTGGGTACGACGATATGGGCTATTTTGATCCAGCGCTCCCAGTTCTGCTCGGCAAAGATGCCCCGCATTTCTTCCTCGGTAATGGAGACCTGGTCCTCGACGGCGCGCTGCTCGATCTCTCGTATCAGCCGCCGCCGCAGGGCCGTCGCTACCTCGCTGGCAAACGCCGGACTCCGGTCTAATTTGCCGGCGCGCGCTTCTCGGAGAATGAGGGCTCGATTGATTAGCGACTCCAAGTATTCGTGGACCTTGGCGTCGCCCTCTTGCTCGCTCTTGGCCCACTCGGCCACATTGTCGATCAGGTAGCGGATATCCCGATCCGTGATCAACTCTGTGCCCACCTCGGCCAGTGGTAATTCCTCCTTTTTGGCAGTCGGCTCCTGCTGTCCACAGGCTACAATCGCCGCAATGCCCAGTGCGCTCCACATCGACAAATTTCGCAAGTCTATCCTCCTGTTAGCATGGCCAGAGCAGCGCCCGCGCCGCGTCAATGCGCGGATACACGGTCTCTCCCGGGGCAAAACGCCGTTCCTTAGACGCGATGATGTGAATGGACGCCCCGGCCCAATCCACCCATAAAATCCACGCGGCCCCAGCGTCCTCGACGACGCGCACCACACCCGGCACGGCCCCCCCCTCCGGCGCGATGTCCTCCGGCCGGACGCCGAGCAGCATCTCGCCCGCGCCGCCGCTCAGTGCCGGCATCCGCTCGGCTCCGTTCGGGTCAATCCACATATCCCCGCGCCGCTGTACGCTGAGGATGTTGATCGCGGGTTGACCCAATTGGCGCGCCACTACGGGCGAGACCGGCTGGCGATAAATGACCTCTGGGCTGCCCTGCTGCAAAATCCTTCCCTCGGCCAGCACGGCGATCGAATCGCCCATGGACAGAGCCTCGGCTTGGTCATGGGTCACGTAGATTGCCGGGATGCCCAGCTCCTGCCGCAACAGGGCCAGCTCTAGGCGAAGGGACTCCCGTAGCTTGGCGTCCAAATTGGTCAGCGGCTCATCAAAGAGAAACAGCCGCGGCCGCCGCACAATCGCCTGCCCAATGGCCACCCGCTGCATTTCCCCACCCGACAGGCGGGCCGCCGGCCGGTCGAGCAACCGCTCGATCTTCAGCAGCTCGGCCGCCCAGCCGACGCGCTGGTCAATCTCGCCGCTCGCCATCTGCCAGCGCGGTGCCTTGAGCGGAAATTCCAAGTTGCGCCGCACGCTCCAGTCGGGATAGAGAGCAAAGTGCTGGAAGACAAACGCAATGTCGCGGTCGGCCGGCGGCCAATGCGTCACCTCCTCGCCGCCCATCTCGACTCGGCCCGCGTCGGGCGCGTCCAACCCGGCGACGATCCGCAGCAGCGTGGTCTTGCCTGCGCCGGTCGGCCCCAGCACTACCAGCATCTCGTCGGCCCCCAGCGACAGGTCGATGCCAGACAGGACCTCGGCCTTGCCAAAGCGCCGCGTCACTCCTTTTAGCTGTAACCAAGACATCTTAGAACGCGTTCGCTTCGTTGGAAACATCGACCGTGCGAAAGCAATCCCTTACTAGCGCGGCGGAACGGTCTTTGATTTCGATGCGAAAGCGTATGTTGGGAAAGAATTGGGCCAAGCGCAAGCTATCGCCTGCGCCTAGCCGTTGGTCGTGCGGTCAACGCGCCGGTAGAGAAGTAGCAAAAGGAGCGGGCGCGTAGGCGGCATCCTTCGCGCCCGCCTCTGTTGGATCAATCGTCCACATAGACCGGCGGGGGCAGCCCTTCAAGTGAGCAGAAGGGCACCTCGTCGGCGATGGGTTTCGCAGCTGTTGAGGAGGGCAGCACGTAGGGCTTGGCCACTGAAAGATCAACGGAGTAGCCCATATCGCTCAGTGCTTGAAGCGTTATGGCTGAAAGTACTCGGGGGTTAGTATAGGCATTCATAATTTCACCGGCTAGAACGCTATGGTGCCAATGGCCCCCACCTGGGTCTAGTGGGACTTTTGCGCCTTGATAATCTGTACCACCGGCCTGATTAAAAGCCGCAATAGCTTTTGGCCCGGTGAAATAAGTATCGCCATTTGAACGGCGAACCCTTTCGTTATAGCGCCAAGAGCTAGAGCCAAAACCTAAAACATGTGCCATTTCATGGATTCCTACATCCCTCATATAATCTAGACGAGTATCAAGCCGTTCGTCTATTCCGATACAACCAATAATCGGAAAGGAGCTTGAACGTCTTAGACGGGCGCTCCCATAGCCCGCTATATCACCCTTATCAGTGAACTTCTCTATATAAATTCGCAGATCATCTATTTGTTCGCCGGCAGATATTTCAATCGGGTGTTCGCCACATGGCCAAGAGCCAGTAGACCATGCATTAGGGAACTCGTAATCTGGCAGTTCAGTCTGTATCGCCGCTTCCCAACGCTTCGCAACCTGGTGCCATATCTCCTTTTCCCTCTCGGTGAAATCATCAAGAAAGACTAACTCGATACTAAAAGGACCTTCGGCAAATGGATCGAAAGACGAAAAAGATACAGTGATGTCACGACTTTGAAGTGCTGAGATATGTTCATTGATAGAGGTTTCGCTTAAAGGATTGCCCCAAGCATTTAGTTTTTCCAAGCGAGGCAATGCTAGCAAAGGCGATAAATCTGAAACGTTATTCCAGTCAAAATCAATCCGGCGTAGATAGGATAAATTTG
This sequence comes from Candidatus Latescibacterota bacterium, assembly GCA_965217585.1. Taxonomy (GTDB): domain Bacteria; phylum Latescibacterota; class UBA2968; order UBA8231; family UBA8231. The sequence continues at coordinate 6,114,617 of OZ244561.1, read as the reverse complement.
TCAATGGAGTGAGATCTGAAACATCGTTCCCGCTAAATCGTAGACCAACTAACCGATCTATATTGCTTAATGGAGTAAGATCGGAAACGTAATTAAAGTTAAAAATTAATCCAGATAGATCTAAGTTTTTTATGGGAGTAAGATCGGAAACGTAATTGTTGGTAAATTCCAGGTTCTTCAAACTAGTCAGGTTTTGCAAAGGGGTAAGATCGGAAATCTGATTATTAACAATATATAAGCTTCGCAGGTTGATTAAATTAGCCAATGGAGTAAGATCGGAAATTGCATTATTTGCAGCTTGCAATCTCTCCAAATTTGTCAAATTTTGCAATGGAGTAAGATCTGAAATTGCATTGAGATCAAGTGTCAAAAATGTCAAATTTTCCGCTGTTTCTAACCCTCTAAGGTTCTTGATTCCTAAACGGGTTCCCTTAAAAAACTCTAGGGTATTCATATCAGCTTGCGTGATCGTCTCACCGGGACTCTTCTCTAGCGCCTGCTCTACGGCCGTCCTCAGAGCAGCATCCGGGATAAAAACCACATCAGACGGCGAAGAGTCCAAGCTGGACGTAGCTGAGGAACTGTCGGACGACGATGAGCTATCAGACGATGACGTACTATCGGGTAGCGCAGCGATCGATTCCGAGTTGTCGTCTGGAGCGTCATCCGTGGTTGTATCGCCCCTTTGACCTGCCGTGCTGTCCGGCAGCGTAGTAAAGGTAGGCCCTTCTTGCCATAAAGACCTACCTGCAGTGTTGCCAGCCCGTACCATCCAGCGATACGTCGTATTCGGAGAAAGCTCCGTAATGATATTGTGCAGCCTAGTCCCTTTGTGCGGCTCTTTTAACCAATAGCCGGCCTCGTTAGAAGAGTCTTTGTAGGCTACGTCATAGTCTGTTGCCCCTTCAGAAGCATCCCAGCGCACACGACAGGATGAGCTAAGTAGTTAACAAAAAGTCCGTTGACACTTTTCCCTTGCCCTCTAAACTTAGTTGTATGCCCGGAGGCCGCTTATGACTCCGTTTTCCCTTCCCCGCCGCGAGCGCCGCTTGTTGGAGGCTTTGGTCGTCCAAACCCCGGATGCGATGGTCTTACGTCGAGCGCAAGCCCTGCTTTGGGTGGCGGCGGGCGATTCGGTAACTCATGTTGCTCAACGCCTGTGTGTTACGCGTCAAGCCATCTATAAATGGATCCGGCTGTTTGAGCAATCGTCGATCTCGAATCTGGCGACGCGCCTTCAAGCCGCCCCCCGCAGTGGACGACCGGGTAAAGTAAAAGGCGTGATTGAGCCCCTGCTAGACGAAGTCATCGATCACGATCCTCGTCTTTTCGGCCTCAATTCAACGGTATGGACCGCGTCGTTATTGGCGCAGTATCTACACGCAGAGCATACCCTCTGCGTTTCGGTGTCTAGTATCCGCCAAGCGCTGGTTCGATTAGATATTAAATGGAAACGGCCTCGGCATACCTTGTCCTTGCGCTCGCCGACTTGGCGGCAAGCCAAAGGCGGGTTAAAAAGGGGCTGGCGACGCGGAAACGCACCGTAATCCTCATGCTGGATGAAGTCATTCTCACCGAAACGCCGCCGTTGTATAGTTGTTATGGGCACCGTGGCCAACCGGTGCAGGTGCCGATCACCGGCCAGCGCGCCAAACGGATTCTGCACGGCGCGCTTAACATCAAAAGTGGCGAGGTCGCGCTGCTGATTTCGCAGGAATGGACGCAAGATACCCACCAGATTTTTCTGCGTCTCATACGCGCCCACTGGCGCGGATGGCAGATCGTCCTCTTTGAAGATCGGGGCTCGCCTCATAAAGCGGAAGGCAGTTTGCGGTTGGCGGCCGACCTGAATATGGAAATTCGTCTATTACCGCGGGCCACCCCGGAGTTGAATGCGATGGATCATTTATGGCGTTGGGTGAAAGGACGCGGGTTGGCCAACCAACCCACCGCCTCCATCGATGAGTCCGCCGATAGGGCATGCCAGTATATCTGGCAACTGAGGCCGCAGGAGCGATTGCAAAAAGCCGGCGTCTACGCTGATAATTTCTGGCTGAAGTCATAAACCTGGTGTAAACGAACTTTTTGTCACCTACTTAGTTGGATCGTCAAAGCGCAGGTTGGTAGGCGGATCCGGCTTTGGGGCGGCTGAGATGGCCTTGCCCGCTGGCGCAATCGGCGCAGGCTTATCGCCGGAGCAGGCAACTAGAAGAGAGGGGATGAAGATGAGAAGCAAGCGCAGCATGGGAGAGCCTCCTTAAACAGCAATGATTACGTTTGCATAAACATACCTAGCGGATAAAATTCGGACAAGTTTATTTTTTACCGTCCTATAGAGCCTCTCGACCGTGCCCAACGCGGCTCGCCGGGAGTTTTCAGACCGCTTCTTAGAGCCGCTTGCCGCTTGCCGGATCGAACAACAGCACCCGAGCAAAGTCCAAACCCAAAGACGCTCCCACGGCCACTCGCTCCCGATCGGCTACCCGCATGACCAGCCGGCCGCACTCGGCCTGTAGGTGGATGTAGCGGCACGCGCCTTGGTATTCGTCACGCACCACCTCGGCCCGCAGCCGCGCTGTGGCAGCCGGTCGCACGAACTCCGGGCGCACTCCCAGCGTCGCTGGCCCCGGCCGCACCCGCTCGGTCAGTGGCCAAACCAAGCCGGGCGCGGAAAAACAATCCTCGCGGACTTCCCCGGTGATGAAATTCATACTGGGACTGCCAATAAAGTGCGCCACAAACAGATCGGCTGGCTGGTCGTACACCAAGGCCGCGGCCCCGCTCTGGCGAATCTGGCCCTCGTCCATGACCACTACTTGATCGGCCAAGCTCATGGCCTCTCCTTGGTCGTGGGTCACATACAAGGTGGCGATCCCCGCGTCGAGCTGCTGGGCGCGGATCATCTCCCGCATCTCCAGCCGCAAATCCGCGTCGAGCGTGCCCAACGGCTCGTCCATCAGGTAGATCTGCGGCCGCCGCACCATGGCCCGCGCCAAGGCCACCCGCTGCTGATCGCCGCCCGCTAGCTGCCGGGGATAGCGCCCGACCAACGCACCTAGCCCCAACCGCTCGACGATGTCGGCCACCCGCTGCCGGCGCTCCAGACGGCTCAACCCCATGCTCTCCAGCGGAAAGCCGATGTTGTCCTCGACCTTCAGGTGCGGATAGAGCGCGTAAAACTGAAACGCGAACCCCACGTCCCGCTCGGCGGGCGAGCGACTAGTGATATCTGCGCCGGCCAGCAGGATCTGCCCGGCCGTAGGCTTTTCAAGGCCCGCGACCATCCGCAGCGTAGTCGTCTTACCGCACCCAGAAGGCCCCAACAGCACGGCGAACTCGCCCGCGTCGCAGCGCAAGTCAATGCCCCGCACCGCACAGGTGCCGTCGGCATACGTCTTGACCAAATCCCGGCACTCGAGAAAGCTCATGGCTCGTCCATCTGCCGACGCGAGGTCACAACGTGCAACAGCGTACAGACGATCGCGACAAAAAACCCATACTTCAGCCCCACCCCCCAGAACGGTTGCAGCATCAACCCCACGCCGGCGACCATGCCCACGAGGGCGCAGCGATCCAACCAGCGGCTCATCGCTTGATCGTCCCAAAGGTGACGCCGCGCAACAGATGCTTGCGCACCAAGACGGTGAAGACGATGATCGGCGCGACAAAAATCAGCATCCCCGCGCTGATCTGTGCCCACGGCAAGCCCGAGACATTGCCCTGCAAACCAGCGAAGTAAACCGGCACCGTAACGGCCTTCTGGTTGTTGAGCGTCATGGCAAACCCGTACTCGTTCCACGCTGAGATCAGGCAGAACACCGCAGTTACCGCCATCCCGGGCACGGCTCGCGGCAGGACGACCAAGCAGAAGGCTTGGAAGCGGGTATAGCCAGCCACCAGCGCGGCTTCTTCGTACGCCGTGGGTATTTCGTCGATAAAGCCCTTCATCAGCCACACGGCCAGCGACATGTTAAACGCCGTGTACAGCAGCACCAAGCCCATGTGGCTGTTCTGGAGATCAAATTCGCGATACATCATCAACACCGGCACGACCACGGCGAGGGGAGGCAAAAAGCGCGTCGAGAGGATGAAGAACAGCCAGTCGCGCCCCCCGGGGATGGCAAAGCGGCTAAAGCCATAGGCCGCGCAGGTGCCGATCAGCACCGAGCACAAGGTGCTGAGCAGGCCAATGATCAAGCTGTTGCCCAAGTAGTGGAAAAAGGCGTGATCCCCGCCGGCGTACACCGCGGCCAGTTGGCGGTAGCCGTCGAGATTGGCGCGGAAGTAGATCCCGTCAGCCGCGACCTCACTGGCCCAAGTGGGCGCGAACTTCGGATGCACGGCAATGCTGTCGTCCCGCGTCTTAAGCGAGGTCAGCAAGAGCCATAACAGCGGCAGCATGGCCGCGCAGAAGTAGCCCCCGACAAAGACGATGCGCAGCGCTTTCACTGTACCCCGGCCTCCTCGCGCCGCTGCACCCCGCTCATGTAGCGCACAAACACACTGGCCAGCGCGAGCACCAGCACCAGCACCACGTACGAATACGCCGCGCCCAACCCCACCTTGCCGTCGCGGAACACCACCTGATAGAGTAGCGCGCTCACCGTTTGCGTCGCAGGGTCGTTGGGGCCGGTGATGGCCATGACCAAATCGAACTGCTTGAGCGCGTCCGTGGCCCTCAGCAACACGGCCAGCCCCAAAAGCGGCGCGCACAAAGGCAGGGTAATCCGGCGGAAGACCTTCCACCGCGAGGCCCGGTCAATGGCCGCGGCCTCGTACAAATAGCCGGGGATGGCGTTGAGCGCCGCCAATGCGATCAGCATCATAAACGGCGTCCACATCCACACGTCAACCAGCAAAATCGACAGCAGCTTGAGGTCGGGATCAGTAATCCACTGAGGTTGGCCCAGCCCCAGCGCGCCGAGGCATTGGTTGAGGATGCCGTAGTGCCCGTTGAGCACCAGCTTCCAAAAGAGCGCAATCACGGCCTGCGGCAACATCATCGGCACCAGCAGCGCGGTCAGCGCAAACGCCCGGCCACTGAAGCGATCTTTGAGCGCCAGCGCCAAGGCAAAGCCCAAGACCAGTTCCGCAGCCACGGCCGCGCACACAAAAAGCGCGGTCGTCCGCAGCGCGGCACCGTATTGGGCAAACTTGAACGCCACGGCGTAGTTGAATCCCCCCACGAACTTCCATGCCCCGCCGACCAAGTCCATATTGGTGAAGCTGAGCGCGATGCTGTACAGCAGTGGGAAGACATTCACGCCAATGAGCAAAATGAGGGCCGGTCCCACAAACGCATACTGCGTCCAGTCGCGGTGCCGGCCCGTTCTACCCCTCACGCCGCCCCCTATTCCATTTCTAGCAAGCCCGCTTCCATCAGGATCATCTCGTGCTCAGCGGCCAGCGCGTCGAGGGCATCTGCGCTCGCGCTCGTCCCGTCGAGGGCCGCGCCCAAGTGGCGCACGGCTGCGGCTAACAGCTCATTGTACACTGGCACGTTCCAAAAGTCCTGCAAGTGATCCAACGACGCGGCGAACACGGCGTTGTACGGCGCGGCTGCGGCAAATTCCGCGCTCGCCAGCAACTCAGTATTGGCCGTGAACGAGCCGGGATAGGCTATCCACTTCTCTTGAATAGAGGTCTGGGAAAACCAAGCAATAAACTGCTTGGCCCATTCCTGCTTTTGCGGCGTGGTCTTGGTCGAAATGCTAAAGCCCTGCCCGCCCAGCGAAATAACGCGCTGGTCGCCGTGGCGCGGCACCTTGAAGAAGCCGACCTGGTCGCCCATGCTGGCGACGATCCCCGGATAGAACGGAAAGTAGTCCAAGACCATAGCCGTAGAGCCGTTGGAGAAAGCCTCTAGGTTGAAGAAGTAATCGGCATTCGTGCCGCCTTCGGGTGTGAATTGCAACAGGGACTTGAAAAACTCCAACCCGGCCACGGCCCCCTCGGTGTTGAGGTGGCCCTGCACCTTGTGGCTCTGCGGGTCGCCCCAAGCGCCGCCCCAAGCCCAGAGAAAGGGCTGAAAGCCCATGACGATGGAGTCGTAGCCGCGGCCCGTCAGCAATGAGCAGCCATAGCGCTTTTGCTCCGGGCGGTGGAAAAACTCGGCTACGTCGCGGAACTCCTCCCACGTGTCGGGCGCGGCGAGTGGGCGGCCGTAGCGAGCGGCAAACGCCTCTTGCTCGGCGGGGTCTGTAAACCAGTCGCGGCGATAGACAAAGCCAATGGCATCCGTCTGGCAGGGCGCGGCGAAAAACCGGCTGCTGCCCGGCGGGTATTCGCACAAATAGCGCGCGGCGCGCGGATGGATCGCGCCCATATCAACGGCCTCGGGCAGCCAATCGGTCAACTCCAGATACAGCCCCTTGGTCGCGCCGCGGCCGATCCACTGGCTGTCGCCCACGACGATGTCGAAGTCGGTCTGCTTGTTGCCGAAATTGAGAAAGACTTGATCCTGATAAGCGGGCCAGGGAATCTGGTACACCTCGACGGCAATCCCGGTCTCTTGGGCGAACTCGTGGCCCAACTCCTGTAGCGCCGCGGCCGGATCCCATTGCGCCCACCAGATGGTAATCTTTTTGTCTTCGGCACCGACCGTTTGTACCGCCAGCAGCAGGGCCGCCGCCAGCCCGAGCATCCGCATTCTCATACGGTTTCCTCCTCTTAAAAGCGTTTTTAACGGATGAGTATGCCCGATCAATATCCAACCGATTGAACCGACGCGCAATGGCCGCCTCTGTGCCCTGCTACCGAGTCGGCTTTGTGCCGAACTGACCGTTTGGAGCGAGAAGTTCTTCAGTTGGCCACTACTCCGCTCCTGCAAAGCTCCACACCTGCAAAGCCGTGCGGTGAAAGAGCCACGCCTTGTCGTCGTCGGTGAGAAAATCGACGTGGTCGCGGAACATCTCCAGGGCCGGCCCGTACCCCACCCCTTTCATTACGCCGGGGAAATTGGTTCCCCACATCAGCCGCTGCGGCCCAAAGGCGTCGTAGATGCGGCGGAAGGTGGGAAACGTATCCGCGTGCGGGAAGGGCAACTCGGACTTGTGCGCCTGCGGAGTGAATTTCACGTACACCTTGGGAAAGCGCGCCAGGTCGAGAACGTGGCTCAACAGCGGCAAGGGCGGTTCCTCATTAGTCGGTGCCCCGCCGATGTGGTCCAGCACTACCGGCACCTCGGGAAAGCGGCCGATGATGGGCTCCAAGTGGGGCAGATTAGCCGCCGGGCCGTGGACAATAAAACAAGTGCCCAGCTCCTCCGACCGCCGCCACAGCGGGTCTTGGTCGGGGGCGGCCCATTCCGAGGGGTGGTCGAGCCGCGACGAGTGAATGCGCAAGCCGCCAAAACTGTCCTGGCGCACCAGCTCTTCTAGCCGGTCGGGCGCGTCCGGGGCCTTGGGGTCGACCAGGCCAATGGCAGCAAAGCGGCCCGGAAAGCGGCGTACACAGTCGGCCACGTAGCGGTTGTCGAACAAATAGTGAATCGGCTGCACAATGACCGCTTTGTCGACCCCGACCTCGTCCATAGTCTGGTTGAGCAATTCCACGGATCCACCGCCCACCTGAGTCCGCCCCTCGGCAAAGGGATAGCGCTCCGAGTCGTCGCTCCACACGTGCAGATGCGTGTCGATGATCACGAGTCCCTCCTAATGTGAAAACTGAATCGCATGGGTAGCCCCCCATTATTCGATAAACTAACTGCTATTGTCCACCACGCACTCGGGGGCCAGCGCCTCCACGGCCAAGCGGGCGACCCGGGCAATGGCCTCGGCAGCGGCGGGCCCGTCGCTGCGGGCCAGGGCAAAGGCCACCAGGACCAAGGGCCCTTTGGGCAAAAACACAAGGCCAGCATCCCCTTTGATGATGCCGCTAGAGCCGTACTTGTGCGCCACCACCACATCCGGCTGCAGATAGTGCCGGATCATGCGGGTATCCCGGCCGGTTTTGAGCAACTCGATCATGGCTTTGGAGGCCGCCGCACTGACGACCTGCCCGCGGTATATAGCCGCCAATAAAGAGGCCAACTCGCCGGGGGCGGCCACGTTGTTTTCCAGCGAATCCCCAAAGGATACGCTGCCGTAATCAATGCCCCGAGTGCTGACCCGCTCCCTGTATACTGCATCGTTGGCCCGCATGGTGGGCATCTCGTCCATCCCCACCATGCGGTAGTGATAGCGGCCCATGGTCGCGGCGGCCCGCACATTGGCACAGCCCAGTCGGTCGAGGGTGGCGTTGATCTGGTCCAGCCCCAGCAGTCCCATGAGGAAATCTGTGGCAATATTGTCGCTGATGCCCATCATCAGGCGGGCGTAGTCGCGCAAGGTCAACTCGGGCTCGTCGCGGGCGATTTGCAACACTCCCGAGCCGTGCGTTGAAATATCGCCCCGCAGCGGGTGCCGGTCGTCCAGCGACAGCCGTCCTGCCTCGGCCTGATGGAACAACTCGACCAATACGGCAATTTTGATGACCGAGGCCGTGGGAAAGCGCTCGTCGGCTCTATACTGATGCACTTGGCCAGTGGCCAGATCTTCTAGATGCCAGCCCATGCGGCCGTCAAAGGCCGCGGCTATCCGGCGCAGGGCCGCATCGGGGAAAACGCCCATGTTCGGCTCTCCTCTCATTCTCCGTCGGTGTGCAGCTTGTCCAGCACCTGCCACTGTTGGCGCTGGCGGCTTTCGGCCGAGTCGAAGACCTCGCGGATGAAATGGTCCCGGCTTTTGCCACCGGCCAGTTCGGCCAAGCGGTTTTGCAAGTCGTCGTGCGAGGGGTCGCGGTCGAGCGCCGCGCGATAAACCCCGCGTACGAAATCCGCCTCGGCCGCTTCGCCGAGCAAGTCTTGGGCTTCATAGGCGAAGGCTTTGAGGGTATGAGCTAAAGAGGCGACCAACCAAGCCTTGTGCTCTTCGAGCGGACCCAAAGTGCGGTACAACTCGGCGCACAGTTCCGAATCGCCCGCCACCTGCTGAGCTTCTTCCACAGACTTGCCTTCGGACCAGGCTTGCAGGGTTTTCACATACGCCTTGGCTCGCCCCCGGCGCTGGTCGTCCATTTCCCAAGCTCGGGTCAGCACATCAACGGCTGGCTGGCCCGGGTAAGTGCCCTCGCCGATGGCGCGGACGAGCAGGTCGAGGTTGTCAAAGGCGCAGTAGTGAGTCAGCGAGTCGAAGCGCGAGATCAGGGCGCGGATGTGGCGCACCGCATCGGGCAGTTCCTCCAGCGGAGCGACCTGGGCGTCGATGCGTTGCATGGCCTCGTCGGGCTCGTCGTCGTGGTGCAGAATATTGCGCCAGTGGGAAGAGGGCATGTAGTCTCCTGTCGAGTTAGGCATTGAGCGGATTGCGTATTATGCGCGGAACAAATGGCCCTCGATGGGCAGGCTCACTTCAATGCCCGAAGTGGCCGCCTGCAGGCCGGCTTCCATAATCTCCTGGGCGTGGCGCGATTGGGTGGCATTGGTCGTGCCCTGGGGCGGCTGGCCCGAGCGGATGCAGTGGAGAAAATGCGTGGCGGCATTGCGCTCGGAGACGGACAATTCGTCGAGGTCCACCTCTGTTCCCTCGCGATTCTGGCGGGTGTGCACAGTCACCTGATTCCCCACCACGATAGTCCCCTCCGTTCCGTAGAGCACCACGTCATGGGGTGGTACATGCGGCACGGCTTCGGTCCAAGTCATTTCCAAGCGGCACAGAGCCTGCGGGTAGCGCAGCACCATAATGCCGTTGTCGTCAACTGGCAAATGGGTCTTGAGCAAGCGGCCGGCCATGGCCACGACACTGTGCGGCTGGCCCAAAAAGTGGACGCATAGGCTGGCACCGTACCCGCTGTAGTCGTTGAAGGCCCCGGCCCCGTTGAGCTGGGGATCGAAGAGGAAGCCGCAGAATTCGTCGGAGCAGCCCAACTCGTCGGGGCCGCAGTGGCCACCGCGCCAAGTGAGCTGCCACAGTTGCCCGATGGCCCCTTCCCGCACCAAGCGGTGAGCCGTGTGCAAAGGCCGCGACCAAGCCGTCGGCCAGTTGACCATCAGACAGATCTGGTGGCGCTGGGCCGCGGTCAGCATGCGGTCGGCCTGTTCGAGGGTGGCGGCCATAGGTTTCTCGACCATCACGTGAATGCCCCGCTCCGCGCACAGCTCGACGATGGGGGCGTGGTGCGCGGTGGCCGAAAAGACGAAGACTGCGTCGGGGGTTTGCGCGACGAGCAGGGCTTCGTACTCGCCGTACACTTGGTCGCAGCCCGAGCGCTCGCGGAAGCGGTCCTGGAGCACGGGGTTGGGGTCGGCACCGCCCACGAGGAGGGCCCCTTCCTGATCGGCTAGTTCCTTGAGGTTGCCCCACAAGTGGTCGTGGGCCATGCCCAGCACGGCGACTTTGATCGGGTCAGTCATGGATAACAAGCTCCTGAGTATCGTTGAGGTGTGCGGTATGGAGGACGCAACTGCTCTGGTCAATCTATACCCCTAGGGATGGCGGTGGCAAGCCGTCTTGAAAGAGGAAGGGCCACCCGCTATAATACCCTTGCTACTGTATCGCGGAGAAGTATCGCCGTTATCCTCGAAACAGAACGAAAGGAAGAGCTATGAAAATCGCTTTGGCACTCGGACCAGACGCCAGCGCCGTATCGACCTTCGGCACCCAATGCGGCGTCGAGCATGCCGTCGGCACCTTCGGCCTCGCGCCGCTACCAGATAAACCGATCGCCGACGAAGCGCAGCCGTTCAGCCGCCAGTCCCTAGCCCGTTTCAAGGCGCAGTACGAAAAAAACGGCTATCAGCTAGCGGTCATTGAAAGCCGTCCACCCATGGAAAAGATCAAGCTGGCCCAGCCGGGGCGCGACGAAGAGATCGCCGTCGTCTGCGAGTTCATCCGCAATATGGGGGCGGTCGGCATCCCGGTGTGGTGCCCTGCGTGGATGCCGACCCTCTTCGTGATTCGCACGTCGTCCGAAATCCCGACGCGCGGCGGTGCCAAGGTGACCGGCTTCGACCTCGAGGAATTCAACAAGACCCACCCCGCCGGCGAGCATGGCGAAGTCACCGAGGAGGACCAGTGGGACAACCTGAAATACTTCCTCGAGCGCGTTGTCCCGGTCGCCGAAGAGGCGGGCGTCAAGCTCGCCATGCATCCCGACGACCCGCCCCTGTCGCCGATACAGGGTATCGCCCGCATCATCAGCAGCGTTGAGAACTACCAGAAGATGGTCGATCTCGTTCCCAGCCCGGCAAACGGCATCGGCCTCTGTCAGGGCAACTTCGGCCTCATGACCGACGACCTGCCGAGTGTCATTCGCCATTTCGGCGAGCAGCAGAAGATCCACTTCGTCCATTTCCGCGACATCAGGGGCACGCCGGAGAAGTTCGACGAGGCCTTCCACGACGACGGCAAGCACGACATGGCGGCCTGTGTCAGGGCCTATCGCGACACTGGGTACGAGGGGGTCGCCCGCCCCGACCATTTCCCGCAGCTAACCTACGAAGACTTCGTCGATGTGCACTCGATGGAGCGTCTCTACGCCATTGGCTACATGAGAGGCCTGATCGAGGCGGTGTACAGCGAATGACTGCGGAGCTGCTCGGTAGATGGCCGCTCGGTCGCCGCCGGGCGCAACCCCCCGGCTATGATGCCGTTTCCCAGGAGGATTGCTTATGAAAGTCGCCATAATGGGTGCCGCCGGGTGGGTCGGCCGAGCCGTGCTGGAAAGCTTCGCCGGTCGCCACCAAGTGCGCGCCTTCGATTACAGTCCCGAAGCTTGGGCGACGTACCGCCGCTTCGACGGCGACTGGGAGGGAGAAAAGCACTACGGGGACATCGCCGACTTCGACGCCGTCCACAGGACTTTGGAAGGTATGGACGGCGTCGTCCATCTCGCCGCTTACTTCGGCTACGAGAACCCGCCCGAGGTTGATGTGAACCCCTTTCTCATCAACCTCAAGGGGATGTGGAACGTCTTGGAGTCGGCTCGGCGGCACCAACTCAAACGAGTGGTGCACATGAGCTCCTGCGTCGTGCAACATCCAGACGGCGTTTTCCTGTCGTCGGAGGTGCGCAGCAAGGAAGGAAGCCTGTACGGCATCTCCAAGCGCCTGCAGGAGGAAATGTGCCGCCAATTCCACGACGCCTACGGCCTGCGGATCATCGTTTTCCGGCCCTGTAGCATCGGCGACAGCAGGCTCGGGATCAGCCGCGACGGCCACCCCGCCCGCGGCGGCGTTAGCTGGGTCTGCCGACACGATCTGGCGCAGGCCTGCCACCTAGCGCTCACATCCGAGACCATTGATTTCGACATTATGCACACGGCCAGCCACCCAGACGCGGATAAGTACTGCAATGTGGCCCGGTCCCGGGAGCTACTAGGTCTGGAGTACCAAGGGCACTTCCCCGGCGACTGACAGCATTCTATTCGGCAACCCAAAAGGAGCACCATGTCCCCCCACTACGACGTCCTGCTCAAAAACGGCCACCTCATCGACCCCAAAAACGGCCTTGACGGCCCGGCCGACCTCGCCGTCAAAGACGGCAAAATCGCCGCTGTGGGACCGCAGTTACCCGGCACCGCCGAACGACAAGCCAATGTCGCTGGCCTCTACGTCTCCCCCGGCCTCATCGACATCCACCTGCACGTGTACGGCGGCTTTAATGCTTGGCTCTTCCCCGACCCCCACAACCTGCCGCACGGAGTCACCACCTGCGTCGATACGGGCGGCGCTGGGTACAAGGATATTGCAGATTTCAAAGAGACCATCATGGACCAGTCCATCACCCGCGTCCTCGCCTTTGTCAACATCGTCGGCGCTGGCATGACCGGTCCTCCGGAACAGGACACCACCGATATGGACCCCATCCCCTGCGCCTCAGCAGTCGAGCGCTACCCCGAGCATATCGTTGGGGTCAAGTCGGCCCATTTTGGCGGACCGGGATGGGAATCAACCGGAGGTGCCATTGAGGCGGCGCGGCGGGCCGGCAGCATTGTCATGGTCGATTTCTCGCCCAAACCCACCCGCACGTACCCAGAGTTGCTCGCCCGCTACAGCCCCGGCGACATCCACACCCACTGCTATTCCATGCGCACGCCCATGCTCGACGACAACGACCGCATTTTCGACTTTGTCTGGCAGGCCCGCGAGCGCGGCGTGATTTTCGACTTGGGCCACGGCAACGCCTCCTTCCGCTTCCACATTGCCGTGCCGGCCATGGCCCAAGGCTTTCCCCCCGATACCATCAGCACCGACCTACACCGCCGCAGCCGCCTGCTGCCCAATGCCACCATGAACATCACCATGTCGAAAATGCTGGCCTTGGGGATGCCGCTGCAAGAGGTCATCTACCGCTCGACGCAGCGCCCCGCCGAAGTCATCCGCCGGCCCGAATTGGGCCACCTGAGCCTAGGCGCTGAAGCCGATGTCGCGGTACTGGCCGTCCATGAAGGCCGCTTTGGCTTTGTCGATGCCACCCGCAGCACCCTACAAGGCAACCAAAAAATAGAGGGCCGCATGACCCTGCGGGCCGGCGAAATTGTCTGGGATCAGGACGGTTTGAGCTTGCCGTCTTGGGAGGAAGGTCCGCGCTAAAAACGGCTCCGCGTGCGGCGCATACAGGGACTCGACCTACTGCAATCCGGCGTAGAGCGAGACAAAGCTCTGGGTAGCGGTGATAGTCTCGGCCTCCACAAAATCTTTGCGCTCCACCACAAAGCCGACCAAGGCTTGGATTCGATACCCTAGATAAGCCGATTCCGTCGCCAACTGGAAAGCCCAACTCAGCGAGTTAAAATCCTCTGTATCTCGGTCTAAATCGTCGAAAAAGGCGTACTCCACCCCGGCCTGCACCCTAGTCGCGGACAAAAGCTGGGTCTCCAACAACACCGCAACCAACTCCAGCAGCGTCGTTTGCTTCTCCTGATCAAAGAGCGACCGGCTCTGTTGAATCCATTCGCTCTTCCAGCGCGGCTCCACGGTCGCGCCCCGCCAAGTGTAGCGGTAGCTCGCCTTGTTGATCAAGCCAAAGAAAAAGTCCGACGGCTCCAAGTCGTGCTGCTGGCGGCGCTGTGCGCTCATCAACTGCCGGAAAAGCACCCAGTTGAGCTTGCTCATCACCTGGAGGTTTTCGCTGGTCAGGCTGTGTCCGACAAAGAGCTGATTGACCCACGTATCCCGCGCCAACAGCGGATCGTCGAGATGGGCCAACTGCCCACCCCGCAAGGTGTTGTCCGGCTGCCACTGCAAGAGCGGATTGGGAATGTCGTCCGCGACCAACTGGCTCATTTCAAACAGCCGCACTCGGCCCCAATCCGGCCACACCCGCTCGTAGCCTACCTGCACGTAGGTGCTGTGATTCTGGCGGTCGGCTGAGATCTGCTCCTCGCGCAAGGCCCCCACCTTGAGCTGCCAGTGCCGACCTAGCCCCATCCCGCCATAGACATTGAAACCGGCCTGATCGCGGCGGTAGGGATAGTCCGGCTCGGTGTCGTTCTCATACAGGTCAACCCAGAAGTTGTGGTTCATGTCCACCCCAAAGAGGAACTCGGGCCGGTCCACTTGGAAGCGCAGGAAGGGCTCTTCGTAGTCTGGGATGGCATTGGTCTTGACTCGGTTGTCGTTTTGGTTGAAGTCGGGCACCAAGTCGTTGTTCAGATCCCAACCGGGAAAGACCTGCCGGTCATTGACCAGAAAATCGGCGCGGAAGGCATCGGGGAAACGGTCTTGATCGTCGTTGTCTTCGACCAGATCAAAGCGGTTGCCCTGCCGGGCGTAGTCGAGGCCCGAGGTCGTGGTGACAAAGGCTTGGGTGTTGTAGCGCGGGTCAATGGAATACAGCTCGCCGAACAACAAAAACGGTGCCCAAGATTTGCGCACATTGAGCATCCAAGCCGGTGCGCTGGATTGGCCTTTAATCCCCGCCGAGGCCGTGTGGGTTTCCGCGGCGATGTTGGGGTATTGACGCCAGCTCCAACTCAAATCGTATTCGCCATACACATCGAACCCTAACAGGTCCTGCACCTGGAGGGTGCCGCCGGCCACAGTGGTGGCGGTGGGCAGGCCGTAGGCAAAGCTGACCACGCCTAAATTGGAGATGTCCTGCACATTGCCCGGTGCCTGAGACACCATCATAAAAAAGGGAATCTCCGTCGGCGCTACGTCGAGCCGGGTAAATCCCTCTTCGCCCAGTCCCCGCACCCCCTCGCCCGGATCGAGGAGCCCCAACTGGCGATCGGAACTTATCCAGACCTGATAGTCGTTGGCCAGCACCAGCCGAAATTCTACTGCGACAATCTCCGACTTGTCGGCCGCAGCCCGGTTGACAAACGACGCACTGTCAAAGTCGTAGAGCAGGCTGATCTGCTCGTCGCCATCCGCGCTGCGAAATCCCCGCCGCTCCAACCCCCCTTCAATCACCGGACCAAAACGGATGTCCCGGCCCTGCTCCACCGTGCCGTCGCGATAGGTGATGATCACGTCCGAGGCGTCTGGGAAAAAGGCCGCACCGCCGCGGCCGTCCTCCGGCGAGTCGTCGCGCAAGAGGATCTCGATCTGCCCAACCGTCTGGTTCTGTTCGTTGGTCAAGGATCCCTTGTGCAAGGTCTCCACGAGTTCGTCCGTCAAACTATTCGTTTGATGGGCGCTGACCGCGTGTAAACCCACCTCGACGAAATCGCCCACCTGCGCCACAAAACGACCTCCCGCCAAAGACGTGGCGTCCGTAAAAGCCCGCTCCGTCTCCTGGATGGCCCTAGGCCCTGAGATCAGCGAATGGAGGAAGGTCATTTGATACTTGTCCATGGCCAAGTCCAGTTGGAATCCGTTCAAGCGCGGCTTGGAAAAGGCCAGCGGCGTCAGGGTCGTGCGCAGATTGTTGCTCACCGTCAGCGCATAGTGATACTGGCCCTTCCGGTCCCCGGCGATCACCAGTTGATTGAACCACCGCTCAAATACATTCGTCTTGAACAGGGTGCTGCCCGCCTCTTGGGGCCGCGTCTGCGCGGTGTTGAACACCAGCCAGCCCTGGGTCAGGTAATTGCCATATAAGTCGTAGAAGTAATCCCCCTGCAGATCGACTTCCACGTAGCGCCGGTACGGCAGCCGCGCCCGATTGGTGTACTGCCACTGCCGCCAGTGGTATTCTTCGTATAGTTCCTGCGGCACGTACCAGCGCCGCACGGCCGGGTCCAGCGCGGCCAGATCCACCTCCGGACTCAGGGTCATCAGCCGGGCTTCCGCCCCTTGCTGCAAACCCAGCCGATTGCCGTACTCGACCTGAGCGACGCTGTCGCCGGCGACCGCAAGGCCGAGCAGTATGGCGAATTTTTGTCTTCTGCTCACGACCATCGGGCATCTTCCCTACCTAATAGGCCACGGCGATGAGGTGAACTCGGCTCTGGCCGCCAAAGGCCGTAGCGTCCGCGTCCACCTCGATCTTGCACAAATACAAGCCCGGTGCCACGACCCGCCCCTCCTCATCCCGCCCATCCCAGATGAACTGCTGCCGCCCACCTGTGGCCAGTGCCTCCAACTCCCGCACTCGACGACCCGCCAGCGTATAGACCCGCACGGCCAACGACCGCTCCGCCTGCACCCGGAACAAAGAAAAGGCGATCTCGGCCACCTCGTTGACCCCATCGCCGTTGGGCGTAAAAGGATTCGGTGCGATCGCCACCTGGGCAATGGCCGCGTCGGTCCCCTGCGCACTAATGGCCAAGCTCTTTGCGGGACTCAGCCCGGTCACATCGCCGCCGTCCGCCACCTGCCACGCAGTCGAGGGCTGGCTCTGCCGCACCGCCACCGCCAGGCGCGTCCCCTGCAAATACACCCGCGAGGCAAAGCGCAGCCGCACCAGTCGGCCCCGGTCCACCACCCAACCTCGCTGCTCCCCCAGCCTGTTGTAGCGGCTCTGGTCGAGGCTGTCGCCCACCGCGTCAAAAGGCACCTGATCGCCCAAACCGACGACCTTGCGGAAGTAGCGCACCGGCCCCTGCTCGGCTGCGGACAGGGCCTCGTAGGCCTCCGCGTCCACCTCGACCAGCCGGCCGCTCTCCTCCTGCCGAAAATAGCGCACCGCGCCCTGTTCGGCCTCGGGCAGGAGACTGTACGAGGTAAAGGTCAACAGATTGCGGTCCAGCCCGGTGGGCACCTCGTCGCCAGGAGCAACCGCACGGTAGTACACCGGTGCGAGGGCTTCGGCGGGTGCCCCCTGCACGGTCTGGGGAAAGTGCAGCCACAGCGAGTCGCCCTCGGCGCGCACGGCCAACTCGGCCCCTTGCGCATCGACCAGCCGTCCATCGGCTCCCGGCGCAAAGCGCTGGAACGGGGTTTCGGACGCCAACTCCACTTCCGTCCCCAAAGCCACATCGACTAGCCGCAGGTCCAGCCCCGGCTCGGCGCGCACCCGCATCTCGTCGAAACCCAAGCTGCGCTCCTGGGCTGGCTGCGTTAAAAAGTCGGGCTGCACAAAAAGGGCAAATGTATCGAGCACTCCTGCCTCCACCCCCGTCGGCCACACCTCGGCGCGCAGCCGCTGCACCACCGGCTGATGCAGGCCTACCGAGAGGCGGTGCAGCACCGGCACGTGCTGGCCGCCGTCGCTTTTGAGCCGCACCTGTAGTTGCATAAAGCGCCGCAGACTCGGCGAACGCACCCACTCCCCCGGCTGCCGATATTGCTGGCTCCACGCGCTCCACCCCGGTCCAACGACCACCGTGGTATCCGAAGGCCCTTTGAGAAAACCGGCCAAGGTTTTGTATTCGTCGGCAGTTTTCGCGTTGCCGGTTTTGTCGAAATAGCGGATTTGCTGCAACAGTTGATCGCCGGTGCGGGTGCGGATTTCCACGTTCGTGCCCGGCGGGGTGTCGGCGTCCCAGTGGACCGCACCCAAGGCCACCAGCCCCGGCAACTCGATCAAGTCCGATTCCAGCACCACCTCGGCCGGCGGACTGCGAGAAAACAGCATGATCTCGCTGATCACCGACCAGAAGGCATTGACCAGGATCCCTTGCCCAGCTCCGCTTTCGGAGCGACCGCCGACAAAACCCGGGGGAAAGTGGGCAAAGACGACCAAGTCGAGGAGACGGGCCTTGAGCGGCGGATCCTGGGGATCGACAATCGCACTGAAGCGGCCCGAGTCGCCGCGCGGCAGTGCCTCGGCCACGCTATACTCGCGCTCCGGTGGACTGATGCGCTGCCATTTGAGACCGCCGCGAGCATCGCGCCCGCCAGCAGAAGCTCGCATGATATAGCCGCGCATACCCGACCCCGTAAGGCGCACCTGGTCCAGCCACACCGCGCCACCAATATCGACGGTCAGCACATTGCCGCCGGGATTGAGTGGATTGCGGGTTTGGTGGACGTAATAGGTGGCGTCGTCCCCGTCGAATGCCGTCAGCGGATTCTTGCCCGGCGTGGTCAGCGCGAGCGAGCCGCCATTTTTGACCAAGTTGATGCCGATATTGTCGCCCCAGCCCCAAGCCTCGACCTCGGCCAGGCGCGGCAACTCCCGGCGGTAGTAGGCCCGCCGCCCCTGCCGTTCCTCGGCCAAGGCCCTATAGGTCGCCTCGTCCACCGGTTCCTCGCGCCCGGCCACGTCTCGCGCAAAATAAACCACATCCCCCTGCTCTGTGGCCGACAATGCCTCCCACGCCTCCTGCGCAATCTGTTCGGCTCGTCCCCCCCGCGTATCCGTGATCACAATGCGGATGGTCTCAATGCTCTTGCCCGTCCACTCGGGCGAGGGCTTTCTCACTTCTATCAGTAGCCTATCGCTGACTACCCCGGAGGCCGCAGGCAGTTCGGGGCTGGTGTGCTCGCTTGCAAAAATGTATTCGCGCTGCGTGGTATTGGGCGCGTCCTGCGGAATGAACAGTTGGAAGCCAATGCGGCTATTCGGCTCGTGCAACAGCGCACTCTGCCGGCGCGACATCAGCATGATAAACTGCAGAAAGGGATCGCCAAGTTCTTCATCGACGAACTGGAGTTTGAGCCGCTCCACGGGCACGGCCCGCCCCAGATCCACCTCGATCCACCACTGCTCGATGGGGTCGCGTGGATCCGGCTCCCAGAACGTGGTCGGATCGCCGTCGAGGATATGCTCTGCTAGCTGCGGATTGGACCCCACCCGGCTAATCCCCGGCCGCACCCAGTAGTCGAAGACCAGTTCGTTGAGCGTATTGCGGATCGGCTCGCCAAACACATCGAACTGCATGGTGCTGTCGATGGTGCCAATGCGCGGGTCGTCCGTGTTAATGATTATCGGCCGTCTGAGCGTGCGATCCTCAAGGACATTGTACACCGTCCGCAGCCGGCGCGTCCGCACGGACCCGGCCTCGTCGATGTGCGCCAGATGGGCGGGGATGCTCCACTGCTGCCAGTGCTGCGCCAGATCGACCACCACCTCGTCGCCGCTTAGCTGGTAGCCCCGCTGGGCCTCAACGGGTGCCAAGCTCAGTGCCAAGCCGACGAGGATCTTTTGCACGACGGAGTCGCTTTTCATGGCTGTGTGGGTTCTCTCGCCCCAAGGAAAGATCAAATTAGATGTAATGTATAGTATCGGTCGCAACTATATGCCGCTTCCCCCACAGATGTCAAACGCACGCGCGGAACAAATTTGAAAGAGGAAGGGCCGCCCGCTATATTCCTCGCTCACGATCCGCACCCTCCCACTCCCCACCTCCTGCTAACCTCATGTCGCGCCTAGGAATTCGCTGGGTAGTCCTCTATTTCCTATCCATTCTCGTGCCAGCCGCCCTGCTGGCCTTTTTGAGCGTGCGCTCGCTGCGCGATGTCCACGACAGTGTGAACCGGGAATTGCGCTCCAAGGCGGTGCTAGCGCAGGACGCCTTCGATCGCTTGATCAACAGCCGCGCCCAACTCCTAGCCGCATATACCGAAGTGGGCGGAATGGATCCGCGCCAGTACGCGGGTTTTTCCGAGATTGCGCAAATCTTCGCCGTCGATCCCGAGGGAGTGCTGAGCCATCCAGCCGTGCAACCCTTGCGCTTGCAGGAGCGCCGAGCGGCCTTCGCCGCGCAGATGGAGCAGGCCGCAGAGCGCGAATTCGGCCACCAAGACTGGGCGGACGGCGGGCAGCTCTACCACCAAGCATGGAAGGAAGCGACTAGCCCCGCAGAGGAGGCCGAAGCGCTCAACGCCCTTGCCCGCTGCGCTCATAAAGGAAAGGACATGGGGATGGTGGAGGGGGCGCACCAGACGCTGGCGGCCCTCTACGGTCACGTCTTCGACGCCGACGGGGCCCATCCCGTCACCCTGAGCCACTTGCGCCAGGGGCGCTATGCCGCGCCCGGGCAAGCCCAAGCCAGTCTGATGGCTTGGACCGAGGCGCTGCTCAAAGGCCGCTATCCCCTCTACGCGGGCAGCCAGCAGGCCCTGCAAGAGGCCCGCGCGTTAGCCCAAGGTCGGCTGGCGGACATGGAGGACCGCCCCGTTCTGCTGGAGAGGTTGGCCCTGATCGAGAAAGCCCTTGATTTTGCAATGCGCTTCGACCCCGTAGTGGAGGACCAATGGGCTGCGGCCCGGGAGCAGGGTTATATATCGGGCGTGTGGCCCGATGGGACGAGTTTCCTCATGTACCTGGGAGCGGCTGAAGGAGGCGGTGCCGTGGGCATTCTATTCGACTGGGACGCGCTGACGGCCCTAGTGCAGGAGCAAGTGGAGGGTCTGGCGGAGCGGGATTTTGCCCTTACCCTGTTCGACGCCGACGCGGAAGCCGCCTTTGCGTCCGCGCATCGAGAGACCATCTACGAAACTGCGCCGGCCAGCCGCTGGATGGACCGAGTGCGGCTAGGGATTTGGGCGGCCGATGCCTCCGCAGCCACCGGGTACTATCGCACGCGCAATTGGCTGGTGGGCGGCGGCATTTTCGCCTTGGCCGTATCCGTGGTTCTGGGTGGGCTTATGATTCTGCGAGACGCCGGGCGCGAGGTACAGGTCGCCCGCCTGCGGTCCGAGTTTGTCGCCAATGTATCGCACGAGTTGCGCACCCCGCTCACGTCCATCCGCATGTACGCCGAGACCCTGCTCATGGGCCGCTACCGGTCGGCCGAACAGATGCAGGACTACCTGACCACCCTCCTGCACGAGAGCCGACGGCTGTCGCGCTTGGTGGATAATGTGCTCGATTTCTCTCGCATTGAGCGCGGCGACAGAACCTACCAGCGCCAACCCTGCGACCTAGGGGTCGCGGCCCGGGCTGCGCTGGAGACCTTTGGCGGAGTATTCACTGCGGAGGGCTTTGAGGTGGAGGAAGCTATTGCGGCGGAACTGCCCCCGGTACTGGCCGACCAAGAAGCGGTGGAGGGCGCGGTCGCCAATATCCTAGGCAACGCAGTCAAGTACTCGTCCGAGCACAAGTCCATCCGCCTGGCCGTAGAACAGCGCGGAGCTGAGGTGATCGTAGAAGTAGCCGACCGGGGCATCGGCCTCCCCACAGGTGAGGAGGAGCGCATCTTTGCGCAATTTCATCGAGGGGCCAACGCGGCCAGTACTGCGGGCACAGGATTGGGATTGTCTCTAGTCAAAAACGTGGTCGAGGCGCATGGGGGCCGGGTGGAGGCTGCCAACCGGCCGGATGGAGGCAGTGTATTCCGGCTGTACTTCCCGGTGCATACCGAGGAGAAGGCCCATGCCTAAAATTCTGGTCGTAGAGGACGAAGCGGCCATCGCCCGGGTGCTGGTCGATAATTTGATCTTTGAAGGCCACGAGGCCGAGGCGGTCGCCGATGGGGCCGAGGGGTTGGAGCGGGCCTTGGCTTGGCAGCCGGACCTGATTCTGCTGGATGTGATACTGCCCACGATGGATGGGTACGAAGTGTGCCGACGGCTGCGTGCGCAGGGAGCGACCACGCCCATCATCATGCTCACGGCGCGCGGCGAAGAGGTCGATAAAGTCCTGGGCCTAGAGTTAGGGGCCGACGACTACGTCACCAAACCGGTGGGCGTCCGCGAACTCATGGCCCGGATCAAAGCGGTGTTGCGGCGGGGAGAGTTGGCATCAGCCGCAGGCACAGTACTGGAGTTCGAGAAGGCGCGGATCGACTTCGACCGCTACGAGGCGACCGTGGATGGCCAGGCCGTGCATCTGTCCCCCAAGGCATTTGGCGTGCTGCGCCTCCTATGGGAGAGCAAGGGCCGCGCCCTGACCCGAGCGCAGATCCTCAAGCAGGTGTGGGGCTACGAAGTGTACCCCACTACGCGCACGGTGGACAACCACATCGCCGAATTGCGCAACCGCTTGGAAGCCGACCCAGCCCAGCCGCGCCACATCCTCACGGTACACGGAGTCGGATACCGCTTTATGGAGTAACGTCAGTTATGATTATTGAAGAAATCAGGGCCAAGATTCGCCGCTCTCAATACGTCTATACGCACCACGCTGAGATTGAGCGCCGAGAAGAAGACTTGACCTTTGTGCAGATCGAACAAGCTCTATTAAATGGAGGAATCCTCGAGCACTATCCCGATACTGGGCGCGGAGAGAGTTGCTTGATAGTAGGTTTTGCAGGAGAATTGCCTATCCACATCGTCTGTGGCTGGCGCAGAGAAAAGGTCTCCCTGATCACAGTTTACATTCCCCGTTCACCAAAGTTTAGCGATCCGTGGACACGAGGAGCGCAAGATCATGAAGAAAGCTAAGTGCAACTTCTGCGAAAGCGAACGCTGCGAAGATCGGCGAATCGACTACCTCTACAGTCACCAAGGCCAATATCTGTTGGTGCCCAACACCCCGGTCGAAGTCTGCCTCCACTGCGGCATGGTATATTACGATGCCGCTGTACTCAAGGAGATCGAACGGTGCTTTTTCGCCATCCAAGACAAAGAAGAAGAACCCGATCAGTATATCGAGATGCCGACCAAAACATATACCTGAGATGCCTTTTGAAAGTCCGGTCGGGCGGCGGCGAGGACCTCGCGCACAAAGCGCCGATGGTGCAGACCGAAAAGTACAATCTTTTTGCACATCCATGACAAAACCATGACAACTCGGATAATGTAGGCGTTTAGGTTCAAAGGTGAGCGCACAACCGCGCATTCACCCACCTAAACAAGGAGGTCCATCATGGAGCGCGTTATCGCGATTTTCCTCAGTTGCGTATTGCTGAGTGCCGGCAATCTGCTGGCCAGTAGTGTCGAGGAAACTTATCAGGCGGCCCTCACGCAGGAGAAGGGCGAGGGCAATCTGGAGGAGGCCATTCGCCTCTACCAGCAAGTGATTGAGGCCCACGAGAAGGGCGAGGCAGACGAGAGCATGGCGGCCCGGGCGCAGCTACGCATCGGGGTGTGCCAGGAGAAGCTGGGGCTCGCCCAGGCGCGCCAGACGTACGAAGCCGTACGCGACAAGTACCCCGACCAGCCACAGGTGGGGGCGGAGGCGGCACGGCGTCTGGGATCGACCCACCAGCGCGAGGCAGTGATCGAGGAACCGTCCCACCGCACTGCCCCTGAATCCTATATCCGCCGACAGTTGCAGCAGATCATGGAGCGGGCTAAGCGGCAGACGGAGCTGACCGAGCGGCAGATGGAGGCCATCCAGCAGCAGCTAACGGAGCAGACTAAGCGGCAGCTGGAACAAGTCAAGCAGCTAACGGAGCGGGCTAAACGGCGGATGGAGCAGGCCAAGCGGGGCACCGGTGCCGACTCGGTGTTCATCGACGAGCAGGTGCGCCGACAGTTAGAGGCCGCCCAACGGCGGATGGAACAGGCCGAGCGGCAGATGGAGCAGGCCGCGCGACAGATGGAGCGGCAAATTGAGCAGGCCGCGCGACAGATGGAGCAGGCCGAGCGACAACTTGAGCGACAGCTAGAGACCATCCAGCGGCAAGGCTTCAGCTTCGAGCGGACTAGGCCTCGACACTTCTTAGAGGGTGGATCGGATCAGCGGTACTACGACTACGCCTACACGCCTCCGGTGGTCCCCTACGCCCATGAAGAGGTGGCCGAGGTGCCCATGCAGTGGAAATTCCGCCTTGAGGTGGACAGGGCGTATCCACAACGGCACCGCGACTACGCTACCCTGGACTACGACGATTCGGATTGGGCTACTATTGACATTGGACGGGCCTGGGAAGATCAAGGCTACGCTGGCTACGACAAGGGAGCTTGGTACCGGACCACCTTTACTGTGGCGGCCGATTCTGTGCGGCCGGTGCTCATGGCTTTCGGGGGTGTGGATAAAGACGCCTTTGTGTATGTCAACGGCCAATTGGTTGGTAAGCACCACGCGTGGAACCTGCCGTTCATCCTCGATATCAGCGACCAAGTCGTGCGCGATGGCGAAAATGCCGTGGCACTATACGTGTACGACGGGGCGAACATGGGAGGCGTGTACGGCCTGATCAATGTGCATCAGCCCACGAACGAGGTGGAGACCGACGACTTCGCCGCCAATCGAGGCGGGCGCTTGGATATGGTATACAGAGGGCACGACTGGCCGCGAGTGATACGGGTGCAGTATAGTAGCTATGCTCACCGGACCCCGCGGATCCCCTATCCCCACCAGACGGTAGCCGAGGTGCCCATGCAGTGGAAATTTTGCCTCGATGTGGGAGGGCTAGACCCTCAACGGCACCGCGAGTACGCTAACCCGGACTTCGACGATTCGGAATGGGCCGATATCAGCATTGGACAGGCTTGGGAGAATCAAGGTTATGCCCAATATGACGAGGGGGCTTGGTACCGGACCCGGATTGAGGTGGACGCAAAGAAGGGCCGGCCGGTGCATCTGGCTTTCGGCGGAGTGGATAAGGATGCCTATGTGTACGTCAACGGCCACTGGGTCGGCGAGCATCACGAGTGGAACCGGCCATTTATCCTCGATATCAGCGACCACGTGGTGCGCGATGGCGAGAATACGGTAGCGCTGTACGTGTACGACGGGAAGCTGATGGGGGGGGTGTACGGCCTGATCAATGTACACCAGCCCATCGGCAAAGAGAACCTCGACCGCTATTTGGTCAATCGCGGCGGCTCGGCAAAGCGGAGCTTCTGGAGTCGCTTTTTCTAGCACCGAATTAAGAAGCTGTTGAGCTAAAACGAATATCAGTAGAATCGGGCGATTTTGCGGGATTTTCACTTATGGATACTAATCTCTATCAAACATATCAAAACCACATAGAGAGGCTTGCTATGAAAACGCTAATGCTATTTTGTAGTGCGCTTATTATCGGCCTAAGTTCGATATCCTCGCCGAGTCAAGCGCGAGAAGGGGGGTATGGCGGCTTTACTCAAGAAAACATGCAGGAGTTTAACGACTACATAAACGGCCTTAAGATGATTAAGGTTCAAAAAGGCGAGGAGTTGGACCAAGCGATTGACGCTATACCCATTAAATTGGAAACGGCCATGGACTTGGAGCAAGAGCGCGGCTTGAGAGACTGGTTGCGTCAGTACCTCATTGCGTTTTCCGAGTCGGGTAATGATAGCTTGGCTTCAGTCTTTTATCTGAGAGCAGGATTTAACAAGGAAAGATATATAGCTCAAAGTCTGAAATTGATTAATTTAGTCCAGGAAAATGCCCGAAATCCAAGCTTCATCGTCCAAAGACCAGACGGTACTATACTAACCGAAGAAGAAATAGAGAAATCATCTAAAAAAAAGATTGATAATGTCAGAGCGAGAGCTGAGACCGCTTTGAAGGAAGGTGCATTACCTCTGTTTCGTTCAATGCATAAAGATGCGCTAAGAAATCACAACAAGGAGTATTTTATAGAAAATGTATCGTTCCACGACAGTGGCTTTAGGGTGTTTGAGTTAGGGCAAAAGACACCGACGTTTTTACGTCTAGCATCTGACCGAGGAATGTTACCTAGGGGAGATAGCTCTTACTCGATAGGACTAAGTGATAAACTTCCAGCACTTCTAGAGGCAGGGGAGAAGATCATCTGTGCGGATATATTATTCATTGTAGAGGAGCCACTACCACTAGAGTTTACACCTAATCCAGTTCCGCCACTACCACCAGAGTTTACACCACCTATTACACCTAATGGACTAGGACGCACACCATCGTTTTTTCGTTTGATGTGGGACCAAGACAAGAAGATATGGAATCACTTGGAAGTATTCTATAGTTCTGGTGTAGGAATAGTAGTAGGAAATACCTACTTCTTTAACTTACTGTAACCGCGTTTTGTTTCTGCTCAAAGCCCCCTTTTTTCGCTCCGACAAATGATAAAAACCATCTGGAAAAAAGAGTTGCTAGAGCAGCTAACCAGTCGGCGCTTTATCTACTGTACCCTGATTGTGGTATCGCTTATATGGGTCATTGGACTGCTGCGAATAGCAAGTCACGAAGGAGCACAGGCAGAGAAGGATCGCATAGTCGCAGAAACGGCCGACGAGCTTCGCAAGATAGATAGCTACCACAAATTGCGGACCAAGGTCGTCCGCACGCCGAGTCCGCTGGAAGTCTTTGATCGAGGCGACACCGAGCAAAAGAGCTCCGTAGTGCCCATTGAGATATACGAGATACCCTACCTTGCCGATAAGCATACCCTAGCGACCACTGGTAATCCTTTACTCGCCATAATAGGTGCATTGGATGTCGTTCATGTCATCCAGATCTTTTTAGCACTGTTGGCCATTCTCTTTGCCTGCGAGTCTATTTCAGGAGAAAAAGAAGACGGCACCCTAGCCCTGATGCTGACGACGAACGTCTCCCGAATGCAGGTCGTGATAGGCAAATTCTTGGGCGGTATTACGCTCCTCAATATACCTATCTTCTTGGGCTTTCTCGGTCTCGTAATTTTTTTTATTGCTTCTGAGCACGTCCAGCTTACAGAGGCCGACTGGGTAGGCCTCATCGGGACTTGGATGGCTTCCCTGTTTTACATAGCCATATTCTACCTGATTGGCATGGCCATTTCGTGCTACACCCACAACACTTCGACGAGTCTGATATACAGCCTATTCATCTGGACCTTTTTGGTGATTATCCTGCCGAGCAGTGTTACATTTTTCGTCAATCAGCAGTACCATCGGCAAGCGGATGCCCAGCAAGCCAAGGCAATGGAAGACGAACTATGGAGCAAGCACCAAAAACAGGCTGACGACTTGGTGCGTACGGCGGGTATGGACCGTACCTACCCCCCGATATACTTGGTCAGTAATGGGTCTGGGTATAGCGGTGGGAGCACGCCGTCTTTCCAGATCGGAGCGATTCGGAAGGATGCCCGTATAGCCGACTTCTTAAACGTTCTGAGGGCCGGGGAGAATCTACGCCTCCAGTATGCCCAAAAAGTTTGGCATGCTTGCAGTTCTCTTTGGGAGGGCCGACCCCGGTCGCTCATCTACCTAAACGCCCAGTTGCAGAGGATAACGCCGGCGGGGGCCTATCTAGAGGTTACTGGCGGCTTGGCCGGTACGGATGCAGGCGTTTTTTACGATTTTGTCAATCAGGCTCGTCAGTACCGAGAGCAATTCTTGGACTATTTAAGGGCGCACGAGGCGTTCGGGAGCATGGAATTTATAGGTGCATCAAGTATGAGTCCCGAGGAAAGATCAGCTAAGAGATCGGCACTCGACCTCAGCGATCTTCCTGTCTTTGCGGAGCGCCGTGAACCCCTCTCTCAACGGCTAAGTAGAATTGCGCCGGGCCTCCTGTCTCTGTTTATCTATGCGGGCCTAACTTGGCTTGCCGTAATAAGGCTCTTTTCTCGCTACGACATTATGCGGTGAACGGACCATGCTGACGACTATTATCAAACGGGAATTCATCGCGCATATCCAAAGCCTGCGGTTTAGCCTAGCACTGATGCTGTGCGTCGGCTTGATGGTGCTCAATGCGCTCGTCCTCGTCCATAGTACCTACCAATTCGAGCGAGATGTATATAGAGAAAATATGTCGCAGCAACACCAAAGGCTGCGCGATAATGGTGCCGCAGGCCTGCGACAGCTACTGCTCGAAGGTCCTGGGATGCTTTATAAAAAACCCAGTGAATTGGCATTTTGTGCCGGTTTCGCCGACAACAAATTACCAGACAAAGCGGATTCTGGAACGTCCGGGATCTATCTAATGGGATATATCGGGGGTAAGCTCATTGATAAAGGTTTTTATTGGCCGTGGATTCTATCTTTTCCTACCGAATTAAAGGATGCTCCGCTACTCTCTACCTTTATCACCATTGACTGGGTCTTCATCATCGGCGTCTTGCTGAGCTTGACCGCCTTCCTGTTTACCCACGACGCCATTGTCGGCGAAAAGGAGAGCGGTACCCTCAAGCTAGTCATGGCCAACAGCCTGCCGCGCCATACGCTGCTGTGGGGCAAATTTTGGGGTGCGATGATAGTCTTGATCGGGGTACTACTCCTCTGTGTGACCCTCAATTTGTTAATTGTATTGACGCTCGCCGATCTGTCGCTGGATTTTTCGCACGCAGTGCGTATAGCTGTCATGGTCTTGATCTCTGGGGTCTATCTAGCGGGCTGTACCTCGCTGGGGCTGCTCATATCGGTGCATAGTCTCAGTCGGCGGGTCAGTCTGACGACGGTGCTCTTCGTCTGGGTGAGTATGGTTTTGCTGTGGCCGCAGATGGGGAAGACCATAGCCGAGCTATTCCACGAAGAGGTACATGAGTTAGAACACACCAAGTACGTGTACGAGCACGGCGACGGTACTTTCACTTGGCATCCTATTCGGGGGTATGCTTTCGACTTGGCAATGGAGGACAATCGGCTCGATCCTACGTTTATTAAAAAATTTTCGAGCGCATTGCAGTCAGAACGTACTCACCACCAAGAATTAGAAAATGCCCTGCTGCGGCGTCGGGTACAACAGGTCAATTTAGCACAGAACATCGTCCGAGTTTCTCCCATGGGAGCCTATCAATACGCGATGGAGGCAATGGCAGGTACTGGCCTACCGCGGTATCGTCATTTCATCGATCAAGTCCGAAGTTATGCACAGCGTTTCGAGGAAAGTCTCCTCGCCATAGATCGGGCAGACTCGCGCAGCCTGCACGTTCCGTTCGTAAAGAACGGACTGTCCACGCAAAAGGTAGAACTGGAGCAGATACCGGTGTTTGCAGAAGACCTCTCCACGGCGTCGTTAGCTAGCTCGGCCGTCGTCGATCTGGTTGCGCTGGGCTTCTTTGCGGTGTTCACCTATCTGGCCGCGTACTTGGTCTGGTTGCGCTCGTCTATTGTCGGTTAGGGCTTAAAGTGGACAAAGCTCGGCTCTCCCCATCTTCCTCCCCTTATATGCGGGAAGTTCCCCCACGCACGGTTTGTGTTGGTCCCTACTCTGTTGCCTTTTCGTCTTTTCCTGCTCGAAAGAGCCGCTCCTTCCTCTGATTCCCCTGCTGCATCTAAAGCGGCGAATGATGCGCCGGAAGGATTGGTTGAGCTCTATCCGGCTGGCAAACCACCGACGCCGACTTCAAACTGAGTTGCTACCGAAAGGAGTGCCGCCATGTCTTCCATCTTATATGTTTTCGGCCTGCTGGTGTTCGCCTTGGCGGCGCAGTCTGAGACCCTGACCAAGGAACAGCAGCGCATCCTGCTCGACTTCCAAGAGGCTCACTTAATTCTAGAGCAGGCCAAAGCGCGCGAGGCCGAAGTCGAAATCGAGCACGAGCAGATGATCGGCCTCAAGGAGCGCGGCGTGGTCACCGGCCAAGAGCTACGCATGGCCCGCGAGCGCTACGAGCGCGCCCGCCAAGAGCGGCAACGGGCCGACTTAAACCTACAGCGCGCCTTCCTCAACTCGCTGGCCGACGCCACCCACCTGACGGTCGTCAACGGCCAAAAGTACGGCGTCGAGGGCGACAAGGTGCGCGTGCGGCTCACCTTGCGCAACGACTCAGACCTCAACTTGGCGCAGATGGTCGATCACGCCCGCCGGCGCTACGAGATCAACGGCCTCGACCAAGACGCCGCGTCGCTGTTGCAGGTGAACAACATCTTCGTCACCATCCTCGCCGACCACGTCATGGTCGGCCAGCCCTACCAAGTCCACATCCCCGTGCTGGCTCTCGGCGAGGAAGTCGAAGTCGAGGTCGGCTTACAGCGTCCCGAGGTCGAGGACCTTACGGTGCAACTCCAATACCTCAACCGCACGGACGAGCACGTCATTCACCTAGAAAAGGCTTCGGCCCGCGACGTAGTGCGCGTGTACGCCACCCAGTTCTCTCAAGAAGGCCCTTTGGGCAACTCGGTGGCGTACGAGCTACAGCTAGAGCGGCTTGCGGAAGACGAAAAGATTTTCCAGCTCATGGCGCACGGGCTGCCAGACGACTTCCGCTGGGAGTTTGAGAGCGGGGGCCGCAACCTGTCGCGGCTGCGCTTTTCCCGCGACCACTCCAGCGACTCGCTCATACTCAACGTGTACGTCCCCGAACAGGCCGCGAGCTTTGCGGTGGATCAGCCGCTCCTGTTCTCGGTGCTGGCCTACGAGCCAAAGACCGTGGACACAGAGGTTTTGGCCGCCGCCGATCCAGAGCGCTTGCAAGCCATGGGCATTGGCTACGAACAACTGCAACTGGTGCCCACGGGCCGCGCCGAATTGGAGCTCAGCACCCTCAACCTCGACCTCTCGGTGAATGGCGACGGCGAGTCGCAGTCCGTTTGGCAGCTACGCAACCTCGGCACGGTTGAATTGCTCGACATCCGCCTGCAAGCCCTCTCGCCGCCCGGCTGGGATGTGGTCTTTGAGCCGCAGGAAATCGCTCTGCTCCCGCCGCGTGAGGAAATAGAAGCCGTGCTGACCGTGCGGCCCATCAACAGCGCCGAAATAGGACGCTACGAAGTCAAGACCAGCGCGAGCACCCAGCACAAGGGGCAGTGGGTCGAGTCGGTCGAGCGCACCGTCAACATAAACATCAAGAGCGATGGGTCGTTTTGGGGCATAACGGGGTTGGTGATCTTGCTGGTGAGCATCGTACTGGGCATCGCCGTCTTCACCGTGCAATGGAGCAAGCGATGACTGCTTACCGATCGGCCTTGGCAGCCCTCTGCTGCTTGACGAGCACCGTCCACGCAGAGGAGTGGGACCTAACGACTTGCCAGCGCGAAGCGGGCCACCACAGCCCAGTGCTCGGAGCGGCCCGCGCCCGCTGGAACCAGATGGCGGCACGCACCCGCCTCGATTATGCCGAGCAACTCCCGACCATCGGCCTAAACGCGGATTACGAGCGCAGCGAATTTGCCGACGCCAACGCGCCGGAGGCCGACCAACGCGAGCTTTTCTTGCAAGCCCAGCAAGAGATCGTGCGCTACGGAGCCACCACCCCATCGCGCTTTGTCGCCAAGCACCAAGAGCAGGCGGAAAAGGCGCGCTACCGCGAGGCTATCATCTACGTCGATAGCAAGGTACGCCAGGCGTATTACCGCCTGCTGCTGACGCGCGACGAGATCGCCAACCGCGACGAGTTGCTCGCCTATTTCCGCGCTAAAATGGACCGGGTGCAAACGCGCCTCGACGCCGGCTTGGCGCGGCCCGTAGAGCTGCACGAGGCCGAGCTAGAGGTATTAGAGGAGCAGTCGCGCATCAACAACCTCCAGCGCGAGCTGCGCGCTCTGCACCTGAAGCTCTTCACCGAGATCGGCCTCGTGGGCAAACGCTCGCTCCGCGACATCGAGGTCGTCGGCCCGCCCTACGAGCAACTACAGCTACTCGATCCCAGCGAAGAGGACCTGTCCGTCCTCATCGAGGAAGCCCGCGCCAACCGGCCCCACCTCGCCGAACTCGTCTGGCAAATAGGTGAACAGCAGCACCAAGCGCGCAGTGTTTTCTGGCAATGGCTGCCCCACGTCGGCCTGCAACTGACCAAGGATTTCCAAGACACCGACCTCGGCTTGAACTGGAGCGGCAACGGCCAAACTTGGAAGCTGGTAGGATCCGGTCGTCGCTCGCTCGCCAGCGAGGGCTTGGACCCCGCACTGGACATGGGCGAGAGCTGGCGCGTGATGGCCAACGTGTCGCTGCCGCTGTTCCAAGGCGGTCGGCGGTTGGCACAAGGGGCCGAGGAGCGGGCGCGGCTCCACGAGCTGCGCCAAGACCGCGACGAGACCCGCAACTTGATTGAACTCGAAGTGGTCGAGGCGTTTTACGCCTTGAAAAGCCGGCGGGAAAACACGCAGATTCTGCGCTGGCGCGCCGATGTAGCCCGCCAGCGTTTGGACACGGTCGAAGAGCTGTTTGAGAACGCCATGGGCTACCTCAACTTCGACGACATCCGCCGCCAGCGGGTCGCCGTCAACTTCGCCGAGCAGAGCTATTTTGCCGAGCGTTTGGCTTACATCCTCGCGGCTGAAGAGTTGCGGCGGGTACTGGGCCGCGCCCTCAACAGCGAGTTTTACAAAACCCCTTGAGAAAGGATCGCATCATGTTGGAGATCATCGGACTTTCCAAGCACTACGGTGACGTCAAAGCGGTCACCGACCTCGACCTGACCATCGAAGGCGGCGAGATCTTCACCATGCTCGGGGCCAACGGCGCTGGCAAGACGACGACCTTGATGGTCGCGTTGGGCTTTACCGAACCCACCCAAGGGACGGTCAAGCTGTGCGGCATCGACATAACCGAGCAGCCTTTAGAGGCCAAAAAGCACGTGGCCTATGTCTCGGAAAACGTCATGCTCTACGGCAACTTTAGCGCACGGCAGAACTTGGATTTCTTTACCCGCTTGAGCGGCCAGCCACCCCAAGACGCCGAGCACTACGACGCGATCATGGCGCGCGTCGGCCTGCAACAGGAGGCGTTTGACCGGCGAGTCAAGGAATTCTCCAAGGGGATGCGCCAGAAGCTGGGCATTGCCATTGCCATTGCCAAGGACGCCCGCATCGTGCTGCTCGACGAGCCTACGTCGGGCCTCGACCCCAAGTCCGGGGCCGAGTTTTTGGAGCTGTTGGATGAGCTACGCAATGAGGGCAAGGCCATTTGGATGACCACGCACGACGTGTTCCGCGCCCGCGTGATCGCCGACCGGCTCGGCATCATGGTCGAGGGCCATCTCGTCAAGACGCTCACCCGCGACGAATTCCAAGAAGCCGACTTAGAGCGCCTCTACGTCGAATACGTAGAACGGCCCGTCCTGCCGGCGGCCTAGGTTGGGGGGCGTAGTTGGCCGGTGGAGGTCAATTGCGCCTCGCCCCACTTTATTGCGCGTCGGGGCTTTGTTGCATGAAAAATGGTAACTCGTTTGAAAACAATAGGTTATGAAATTTGACATTAAAATGCTAAATTGCTGTAAAACAACGACTTATAGATATTCATGCACCAAAGCCGCGCGTCGGTCAAATCAGATATATTATTCGTGGAGTATACAGCCCTTTTCCGTAGGGTATCCCGAATAACTCAACAGCTTCTAAAGGCGCGGTGAAGCCCGCTTTCTCGGGAACGACGTTGGTCACTCCCGCGAAAGCGGGAGTCCAGTGGATTCAGGCAATAAACTTAATTGAAAGACCAATACTCTTTGCGCTCTTAATTTTTTTCTGCGCTAGTGTGGCAATGGGTACGAGCAGCGAGGACGACCCGATCGTCGTTCCATTGCAGTGGGTGCGACCAAGTGAGGATGTACTCGGCGACTTTGATTGGCCAGGGCTCGACTTTGAAGACCGAGGCTGGGTCGGCAAGGAGCCCATCGAGGCCGGTCTCAGGGGCCTGCCGCCAACCGACCGAATCCTGTTTTACGGTATCTTCGATCTCAGTGCAGAATCCATCGTCTTGTCACGTAGACCAGAGCAGGCTTCGGAACTCCTGTGGACGCTTCCGCGCCGCGAACTCCCCGACTCCCGCGTTTCCTGGATCAATGCGATTCACGAACTGCGGGCCGTGCATAAAGGATACGCCAAAGCTAGTGGAGATATACAGGACGAAGCAGGCGCGCGGCCTCGAAATCATCGGCATCAGCGACGATAAGAGCCGCGAGGCGGTGATTCGCTATGTTGAGAAGAACGGGATCGAATGGCCCCAGGTAATCGAAGTCGAAAACGAGACTAAACCAACGGAGATATACCACATAGGAGGGATGCCCTCGTATGTCTGGATCGGTCCAGATGGCGTCGTAATCAACCCAGAGCTAAAAGGCGATCTGGACGACCTGTACGACGCTTTCTGATTTAGCTATGTTCGATTTCATCTACGTTGAAGATTTTCTAGCACCGAGGTTCGGGTCGCAGGCGCTACGGCGGCCTAGCTATAGTGAATCACGCTCACAGGAGATAGACAATGGACAAGGCGGCAGCAGCTT
Source organism: Candidatus Latescibacterota bacterium (assembly GCA_965217585.1). Lineage (GTDB taxonomy): Bacteria > Latescibacterota > UBA2968 > UBA8231 > UBA8231. Next base: position 6,080,429 of record OZ244561.1, on the reverse strand, counting down.
TAGCGCGCATGAAGGGACCGGTGGTCCCGCTCAATTTGTGCTTTGACGAGAGCGGCGCAGTGGACCACCAAGCAGTGGCTACATACGTGGATTGGCTCAGCGCACAGGGAGCGCCCATTCTGATGTTGACCTACGGCAGCAGCGAATTCGCCTGCCTAGACGACGAGGATATATGGGCGGTGACCGAGACGGTGGGCCAAGCCTGCGCTGGCCGGGCCTTCTGCATCGGCGGTACGGGTTTTTGGAAGGCGGCGAAAACGCGGGATTATCTATCCCACGCCCAAGCCGTGGGCATGGATGCCGTCAAAGTCCAAGTCCATCCCTATCTAGGCAATACCACGCCGGTTTTGGTCAATTACTTCGACGCCTTGGAAGGGGCCGCTGATATCCCCCTGCTGCTGTGGGCCGGCGGCCAACCCCCCTTCCCCTTGGAAGCCGCCGTGGAACTGGCCCAGCGCCCCCACATCATTGGCATGAAAAACGACGGCGACCAATTCTACACGTATTACGACCTGATCCGCCAGACGCGAGACTTGGGTTTCGGGGTGATCAGCGGCGGACAGATGCGCAATTTCGCCTTTGGCTATCCGCTCGGCTCCCCCGCCTATTTGTGCACCGTGGCACCCTTCCGACCCGACATTGCCAATGCCTTCCACAATGCGCTGGTCAACGGCGATGCGGCCGGGGCTTGGGATTTGGTGTACCGCTATGAAGAGCCGTGGTTGCAGTGGGCCATCAAACACAATTGGCTGGCTTCCATAAAAGCGGCCATCCAATTGAAGGGCCTCTACCCCAACCACCGCTTAGGGCCGCCCAATCCAGAACCGGAGCCGGGGATCGTCGAAGGAATCCAGGTTCTGTTCGACGAGATATACGAGGGGAAATTTTGAGTTCAGTGATGGGAGAATCAGGACAACTTACTTAAGAGAGCTCGCTGTCCTGATTCTCCCAATCCGCACCTTTGCATGATTGTAGTAGCCCTGACCCCAAAATAGTTGTGTTAGGGAGAATACATCAGATGAAAAAGTGGGCCGCATCACAAAGAGACAACATGATCTTTAAGCCCTTTCACCAAAGACCGTGCTAAGACTCGTTCAAATTGTATGTACGAACGTATCACTTCGGGCCCGAGCGTCGTGCTCTCAACTCCATGGGCAATCCGGTTTCGGTTACCAATAAGCTCATTAAGTTGATTCTTAGCACGAGCTTCCGCGGCTTTGGCTCCACCCCGCCCTGACCATCTCTTAAGACTCTGCGTGGATGCAACCACTGTCCATATATCTTGGACTCCGAGACGACTAATCAGTTCTTTCAGCCTACCTGCTGTCAAGTTACGATCATTAAGTGCTATCGCCTCTCCATTGAGAACATAAGGGACGACACCTGCCTGACAATCTCTAAGGTTGGTAACGAATCGTTGCAAATAGTATTGATCGAACCTAGAGCGACGGGAACTAAGAGCTTCACCAGTCAAACGTTCGTTTGCTGACCGAATTGCATTGGGTAACTCTTCGTAGACGGAGACTTTGTTCGGCAATTCCGCCGCAAACTCAATCATCACATCCGAAACGAATTGCTCAAATGCAGCTACGATTAACAAAACAGAACCGTCTAGACTCGGCTGCATACCTGAGAGTCTAATCCGTCTCACCGAGCGGTGAAGCGCCTTGGTTGTGGGATCGAAATTTCTAGAAGATATCCGACCGAAAGCTTCGAGCTTATCACGAAGCTCAATAGTTCCTTCGATTAACTTGACTTGACCCAGAAATTCATCGAGTGCTACTTGCATCAGGCTCGGCCATAACGCACTTTACGACCCAATCACAGATTCGATCAAGTGCTCAATGTATTGGGCTCGTTTTATTGTAGCCTCTCGTGTGTTAGCTCTGCCAACAACTAGTTCGTGGAACTCGGGTTTATTCAACTCCGCCTTGATCGAGTCATTGATTTGTGCAGAGTAAGTTTTAATTCGCTCTGATCTATTTAGTTTTCGTATCAAAGCAACCATCATGGCATCGAAAAGAGAGGCCGAGAGGCGACCGCGTTTGGAATTAGAAGGAAGCAAGCGGAACGCATCGTCGCCACCGATCGCATGGGCCAATCTGAGCGCGTCCAAGAATATCGTCTTTAGCTGATGCAGTTTAGATTCGCTGGCTTCTGAGTACCTTAGCATAGCATTGTCAAGCGTGCTTCGCATACCACCAACAATGTTGTTTGGATCCAGCAACCCAAAAACCCGTAGGACTAGCTCGACATCTCTCATCTGTCGAAACAAAGCATTTCTGCGAAGTTTCGTGCTAGGTTGGACACTTTCATCTGGCTCAAAGGGAGAAATATCCCACATACTTGTGAACAACTGATGCCTAGATAATTCGAGTAACAAATTGTTAAATGAGCCTGCGTACACAGAATTCCTGACCTCTTGCCCATTAAGCCGAACTCCCCCCGTGTTCAACCGCTGAAAAACGTACTTTCGTAGGTGAACCTTTGATTCCTGAGAAGGGGTGCTTTCTTTCAACAAAATGATGGCAGACAAGGACCTACGCTCAAGACCCGCTCGAATCTCTCTCGGAAGCTGATGAAATCGCTTTCCGATAAGGCTGTCCAGTATCTCAAGTCCTCGAAGTGCGAATTGATTTTCAAAATACTCCAGTATGGCAGAAACCCGCTGTTGGCCATCCATCACCTCATATCTAGCGAATTCATTTTCATACAGAAAAATTGGTGGCACCGGAATGTTTACCAAAAAAGATTCAATCAATTTGGATTTACGCTCAGTGTCCCATCGGGCCCGGCGTTGGTAGTAAGGCGAAACCTCCATAGTTTTATGAGTCTTCAGCATATCGATGAGATTCGGAAGCAGGAAGTCATTCCGTTGAACGACAATCTGAAGTGCGGCGTCCCGGAACTCTTGCTCCGACGCGTCTGTGTCAGAATCCTCCTCCATATCATCGAACCGTTCAGCCTGGATTTCTTCTCTAGTGATGCCTTCGTCTATAAACAATTTAGCCATGTCGATTCCTCGATATCGCGTGAATATCTTTCGCTAGGATAACACCCCAACTCAACAATGTCATCTCATATGTCCAGCCGTATTACATATAGACAAAATAAGGCACCTTTGGGGGCCCACTGTCAAGGCGCTGAGCAGAGCGCTCAGGGCGGCGATGATCCTCAGGCGACCGCCATAGGCCGTACATTCGCTGATGTCGGGCATCGGACCTGTAGGGGGGCAGTCCCTATGCGATCTTATGGGCCAGGTGCGATGTGAGGCCTCCACAAGGGACGGCCTCTACGGCGATGTCTCCGTGGTACCCGGTTGGCCTCGGTGTTCAGGACAGCTTAAGGGCAATGAGGTGCGACTTCTCCAAAGACAGGATGTAGGTCAGGTAATCGGCAGTCTCGTCTAAGCGGTTTCTAAAGGCGGCCCACTCCGGATTCTGATCCCATTGTTCGACTTTGGACCAGCCATCGACAAAGAGGAACGCCCCTGGCACCAAACGGCTTTCCAGCATGGTGAACATGGGCGCAAATGCGGGCAGGCCAAAATCTACAAAGACAAAGTCCACGCGCTCGGGGAGAGCCTCGATCTGCACGGGGTTCCTGTAGATCAGCCGGCCTCAGCAAAAGGCGGCACCACCCCGTCGTCCAACGGAAAAATGGGGCGCACACAGTGCTGGTAAGGCAAGGTTTTGAGATTGGCGCTAGTGGACCCAGGCACGTCCACCGCGACAATGCGAGCGGCTATGGCCTGGTAGTGGGTTCGGAAGCCATTGGGCGATTTGCACACGACTAAGTCGTAGTCGGCCGGATCGTGCCCCTGGCTCTGGTACACCTTGCGGCCGACGATAGGGGCAGCCTCTTGAGTCACCAACAGCGTGAGCTTGCCGCTGGTCAAAATGGCGGTGCGACTAGGTGGCACTACATACCCGAATTCGGTGGTGAAGGCCCCGTCGGACAGGCTTTTGACGTACAAGGGCAATTCCACCGGCGCAAAGCGCTCTGGGTCGATAGTACCGCCCAAGGGCCAAGTAAACTGGCCCCCTACTCCAGTTCGGTAGGCGGCTTCCACCGCAGGTGCATCGACTATGGGAATGAGCGCGCGCTTGCTGTAGTTGCATTGAAGCAGGCCCTTGAGAATGGCATTGCTGTCGCCGCTGGCACCCGAGGCCGTAGAATCCGCGGCGTCGGAGAACACCGTGAGCCCCTCGGTCTCTTCGGCCAGACGCACAGCTTGTTCAAGGGAGGTGAGTCTGGGGATCCAGTAGGGGCGGTTTTCCCACATGAAACGGGCCAGTTCCAGAGCCAGCTCTTGGGCTCGGGCGGGGTCGTCGTCGGTGGCGACCAGCGCGTTGGACTGCAAATCGGGCACGTCGGTAAAGGGGTTGCCAATAACGACACCAGCGGCCAGACCGCCTGGAGATGCCTCAATTTCTTGACAGCGGCGGATGGCTTGGCCAAAGCAGCCGCTAGCGGTGATGAGTTCGTCGCCACGGGCCAATAGCGGGATGGGCACGCGGGCGATGGTGGGCTTGACGTGCCCGTCCAATTGGCGCAATAGCAAGCGAGCCGCACGCTGGCCGGTGTCGCGCATATCCGTGTGCGGATAGGTGTGGAGAAAGATCAAGGCGTCGGCTGCATCGACCAGCCGTTGCGAGATGACCGCGTGTAAGTCCATGGCCGCGACAATGGGCACGTCCCCGACGATTTGCCGAATGCCGGACGCGACGCGGCCTTCGGGATCGACTTCGGTTTCGCCGGCCATGGCCCCGTGCAGCGACAGACAGACCGCGTCGGCCGGGGCGTGGGCCTCGATAGCGGCCAATAGTTCGCCGATGAGGCGCTCCATATCGGGACCGGCGACCAAGCCGCCGGTGGTATTGCACCAAGCCCCGTACGTGGGAACCAGTTCGACGTCGGGGCGGGCTTCGAGAACGTCGATATTGCCGGCCAGCGTGGAATTGGACGAGCGGGTGGCTGCTAGCAGGTCTGCCCCCCGGTGGATCGTGAAATCGCTATAATAGGTGCGCTGGGGGTTAAAGCTGCCGACTTCGTGGTTGAACTTGGCCAAAAGGATGCGTTTCATAAGGAACCTTTCTCGAAAGCGATTGAGACGGGTTGCAAAGACGCGATGCTGGCGTGAAACTTAGTGCGACGAAGAGTCCGCGCCAAAATATAAACTCCACACTGCTCGGCGGGACGATTTCAACTCGGCGCTGCGGCGCGCCTTCCCGTTCAGGGTATATCGGCTAAATTGACCGAATAAAAGGAGCACACTTATGAACGTACCCCCTACCGACGGCATCCGCGTCGCCGTCACCGACCTTGAGCAACTGGTCGTCGATATTTTCGAGGCAGTGCCGATCCCGGAAGATCACGCTCGGCTCATCGCCGGCAAACTGGTCGAATGCGATCTGCGCGGCGTCGTCAGCCACGGCACCCTCCAAGTCAATCGCTACGTCCGCTCATTCCAAGACGGCACCGTCAACCCGAATCCGCAAATCCGCGTACTCAAGGAAGGACCGACCACCGCCGCTCTCTCCGGCGACGGTGGCCTCGGCTACCTCGTCGCCACCAAGGGCATGGAAATGGCTATCGCCAAGGCCCAAGAGGCTGGGATCGGCGCGACCACCTCAACCTACCATGCTCATCTTGGCAGCACCGGCAACTACGCGCGCATGGCCATGCGTGCAGACCTGATCGGCATCTCCACCTCCGGTCGCAATGCCTCCGACCACTACGATCGCGACGCGACAATCCGGGGCTCCATCCAGGGCAGCCCACCTTTGGCCTTCGGCATGCCGGGCGGAGAGGGCAAACCAACCTTCCTGCTCGACTTCGCCAGCCACTACGCGATCGACGACGAGACCTTCCTGAAGTACCCGCCGGTTTTCATCAAGGCCATCGGCATTTCGCACGTGGGCAATATCCTGTCGGGTACGCTGGGAGGGCAGATGCTAAAGGAGTTTTCGCGCGGCAACGTCGAGTTCACAGGCGCAGATCAATCGGGCTTCTTCCTCGCCATGGATGTGAATTGCTTTTCCGATCTCGATGCCTTCAAGGCCGACGTGGACCACCTGATGGACGAGACCAGTCGCATGAAGCCACTGCCCAGCTTCAGCGAGTCCTTCCTACCCGGCGGCAAGGAGCTAGAGCGAGAAACCGAGTACCGCCGGGATGGCGTGCCGATTTCAGCGCAAGCAGTCGAGGGACTTGAGGAGGTGGCAAAGGAATTCTCCATCGCCACTCCGTGGCCGCGCACCTGAGACAGGTCGCCTACCGTTCCACACCTTCCGCAGCACGCGACTCGATCCAGAAACCCCTGACGCAAAACGGAGCTGAAAAAAATGAATATCGCGCTTATTGTAATTGATACCCTCCGCTACGATTATATCGGTGCAAACGGCAATACCTGGATCGAAACGCCGAATATCGACCGTTTTGCATCGAAAGCATGGGCATTTGACCGCGCCTTCTGCGCTAGCTTCCCAACGATCCCGTACCGGACTGATGTCATAACCGGTCAGTACGGGGACCCCTTCCATCCGTGGCAGCCGCTGCGACACGAACGACAGACCCTCCCCTCGACGCTGGCCGAACGCGGCTATGCCACGCAACTGCTCCACGATACCCCACACCTCGTCAACGGCGGACACAACTTCGATTGGCCGTTTCACGCGTGGACGTTCATCCGTGGGGCTGAAGTTGATCGCGACTGGATCGACGATTCCGCGGCTTGGCCGGACAACTGGTACCACCAACCGATGTTTGCATGCCTCGGCGAAAACACCGCGAGAAATGGGCTCCTCCAGACCTACGCCCGGGCGAACCGCAACCGCAAAAAACCGGAGGATTGGAACTGCGCAAAGTTGTTCAGGAGCGCGGCCCAATTCCTCAAAGACAATGCGCAGCGCGAGAATTTCTTCCTCTGGGTGGATTGTTTCGATCCCCACGAACCGTGGGATGCACCGCGCGAGTTTATGAAAAAGTACGACGCGCGGCCGGACTACGATGGGCGCGTTGACCCGCGCAGCCTCTTCGGCGGGCGGAACAACAAAGACCTCCCCGACGAGGCGAAGGAACACATCAAAGCGCAATACCCGGCGAAATTGACCTGGATGGACCACTGTTTTGGGCAATTCTTGGACGCGCTCGAATCCACCGGGCTCGACGGGAACACGGCAGTCATCTTAACCGGTGACCACGGCACCAACGTCGGTGAGCGCGGCACTTTTGGCAAAGGGCAACCGGTGCGCGAGGCCGAAGCGCATGTCCCGCTCTTCATCCGAATGCCGGATGGCGATACTGGACGGAGCGATGTTATTGTGCAACCGCAAGACTTCTTCTCCACGATCCTCGCGCTCCTCGGCGCAACGGAACCGGAAGGCATTGAGGGCTATGATATTTTAACCCCCGCCCGGCGCGGTGAAGCTGGCGAACGGCAGCTCGCATTGGCAGGTGGGAGCCTCGAACGCTGGAATCAAGCCGGGCAGAATCCGAACTTCGTCCTCTTTACCGCCTTTGACAAAACCTGGAGCCTCGAAGTCGCCGCAAAGCCGGAACACTCGCGCTTGGCGCGACTCGGTTCGTTGGATTGCGTTGAGAAGGCGCATCCAGAGATCGTCACCCAAATGCACGCCGCCGCAATTGACGAACTCGAACGCCGCGGCACGGACCCTGGATTAATCGCTTGGCTCCGCAACGGCGGCGAAGGCGAACTGCCCGCCAATGCCCAATACTGGGACGGGTACCCGGGCCCTGCTGGTTTTAGACCGTACTTTTCAAAACTCTACACCGGTAGTTGACAAAGGAGAAAATTATGCCGCGCACCTACAGAGCCTGCCTGATCGGATGTGGACGGATGGGCGCGACAATTGACGACGAAGTCGAAGGCCGTCCGGATCGCTATCTGTGGCAACCGTTCTCGCACGCCGCAGCCGCGGTCGCCTGCGACAGAACCGACCTCGTCGCGGTTGCGGACGTGGTCGCCGAGAAAGCGGAATCCATACGACAACGCTACGGTGCCGAGCGCGCCTACACCGACTATCGACAGATGATTGAAAAGGAGAAGCCGGACATCGTCTGCATTGCCACCCGGCCCGGGCCGCACGCGGACATCACCGTCTTCGCCGCTGAAAACGACGTCAAGGGCATCTACTGCGAAAAGCCGCTCTGCTGTTCGATGGAGGAAGCGGATGCGATGGTCGATGTCGTCCAAAGGTACGGGGTCAAATTCAACTACGGTACGCAACGCCGCTATATGCCGGTCTATCGCAAGGTACGCGAATTGGTGGATGCCGGCGAAATCGGAAATATCCAGTGCACGATCGCGCAATACGGCGCGAGTTCGGCCCTCTGGGGCTTGACGCACGCCGCCGATATGCTGCTCTTCCTCGCCAGCGACCCGGAAGTCGACTTCGTCCAGGGAACCATCGTCTGTAGAGATTCGGATTGGGATGGCAATCGGCTGGACGTCGATCCGGCGATTACCGGTGGCTACGTCCGTTTTGCCAATGGCGTCCACGGCTACAACACGGCGGGCACCGGCCCCGAATTCGAGGTCTGCGGTAGCGCAGGGAAGATCCGCATCCTCAACAACAGCCGAGAATGCCAATTCCGCAAAAAGAGCCACACCTTCTTTGAAGAGGTACCGTTCCCAGACGTACCCCGCACCACCGGAACGGTGATGGGCATCGCGGACATCGCAGAGGCGATTGATACAGACCGCGAGACAAAGGGGCCGGTTCACCTCGCTCGCCGGAGCCAGGAGATGTTGATGGGCATGATCGAATCGCACCGGTTGGGCGGGCAACGCGTCGCGCTCCCAATGACCAATCGGAGCCTGTACGTCGGCCGCCGAGACTGGTAATATAAATGCCTTCAAGGGTTGACGAGGTTTCATGGGATTCTGACAATGTTTGATAAAGGCTAAGAAAGGGTCAGGATGGAGCATAGAGTATCACAGGCGTCGCTGTTCGATGGGAAGGACGCGGCGAATAACGGCTCAATCTTCAGCGACCCGGCCTTTTCCGGCAACAAGCGTCTTCCCATCCACCGCTGGGTACCGTGGATTGCCGGATACTCTCAGCAGTTTGTCCAAGACGCCCTTAAGCGCTATCTGCCAACTCAGGGGACGGTGCTCGATCCGTTCGCCGGAGTAGGGACGACCTTGGTCGAAGCCATCCTCTCAGGACATCATGCCCTAGGATTTGAGATCAATCCCTATGCGGCGCTAGCCTGCCGGACCAAGCTGAACGCCTGTACCCTCGATCCACAGACCGTGCGGGCAATGCTCACCAAGTTCTGGACATTCTACGAATTGGCGTCCAAGGACGCCTACATACCACACAGTACCCCACCCCCAGGTTTTAAAACCCGAGGCGTATTTTATAGCCCCAAAGTGCTGCACAAAGTGCTCGGCGTACAGGATTTCATAGCAGACCTAGAAGACGGCCTGTTGCAAGACCTCTTTCGGGTTGCCTTTGGGGCGACCATGATCACCTACTCAAATTACTCCTATGAGCCGAGTCTGGGCCGCAGATCTACGGCTGGCAAAGCTGATATTGAAGATTTTCCCGTGGGAGAGACGATTGCCCAGAAGCTCACGGATATGGCCCAGGATATCGAGTGGATGAAGGGACAGTTGAACGGCGCACATCCCGACAACGAGGTATTTCCCGAGTCTTTCTTTACCTGCAAGGATCACCTTGCCGCCGATTCAGTAGATGTGCTCATCACCTCGCCCCCCTATTTGAACAACTATCACTACAACCGCAATACCCGGCCTCACCTCTACTGGTTGGGATTTGCAGAGGCCCCCCGCGACCTCAAACCGCTGGAAGAGCAGAATTTCGGCAAATTCTGGCAAACGGTCCGAGATCAGGAATGCGTGGGGCTCAGCTTTGAACTAGATGATTCAGAAATCCAAGGATGCTTAGAGACGCTGCGGAAAAAACACCCGGAAAAAGGCGTGTACGGCGGCAACGGCTGGGCTAATTACGCTGCCTCGTACTTCAACGATTGCTACCGCTTCTCCGAATCAGCCCATTACGCGCTCAAGCCAGGAGGGACAGCCTTGGTAGTGATCGGCAACAGCATCCTGCAAGGGATAATGGTGCCTACGGATCGCTTTCTGGGTACGATCGCTGAGGCCGCCGGCCTAGAACTAGTAGATATCCATATACCTAGAGCCACTCGCGTGGGCAACAGCATCATTAAGTCCGATGTACGAGTCGCCAAGGCTAAAGACGCCCACCAACTCCATGAAGCTGTGGTGGAATTACGAAAGCCTTAGCTGCTGGATGTTAGAGCGGCTGGGAAAGGCTGGGACAAGCCCTTTGCCTTTAGGCTTGGGTAGCTGACTCCCACACCCGTTCCTCCAGCACCCCTTCGCACTCCCGCCCATCCTCAAAGACCACCCGCACCTCCACCTGCTGCCGGTCAAAATCGGCTGGCAACTCCCACAGGTGCGTCGCCAGATCGCGCGACGACTCGGCTAGCGGATCGATCAGGGCCAGTGGCCCCAAGCCCCCCACCTCGACCTGCGTACGCGGTGAACCATCGAACACATTGACAAAACGGCGACCCGAAGCCTGATGCCGGCACAATTCCACTGCCTCGTCTTGGTGTGGCTGGAAAGCGTGGTACTGGCTTCTGAACCCCCCTTCCGCATCGACCTCGACCACCCGATACCCCTGCGGTTCGCGTCCCTGCGGGCCGCGGCTCTCCAGCCCCGTCTTCCACCAATTGCCCGACACCGCCGCGGTGGTCATAACCTCCATAGCGCCGACGAAGTGGCGGTCGTTTTCATGGTGGTGGCCGTGTAAGGTGATCACCCGTTCAAAGGGCTGCAATAGCGTCAGCAAGCGCCGCGCCCCGGCAATCTCATTGGTGGGAAAGGCCATATCCGGCACCTGACCCGAGCGCTGGGGAAAGGTCGTCGATATAGGCACGTGGCTGGCCACCACCAGTGACGTGTCCCGGTCCACCTCCGCCAAATCCGCAGCCAGCCACTCCAACAGACCCTCGTCGGCCAAGACGTGCCAGTTGGACGGGTGGTCCTCGGTCGGCTCGAAATAGCGCACCACGTCCAGCAGCACAAAATGGACGCCGCCAATATCGGCGCTGGCGTGCGCCGTCCCCCCTTGCTCCCGAGGCAGATAACCGCTGCACATCTCGTGGTTGCCGTGGCTCAACAGCACCGGCACAGATACCCTCTCCATGGTCTGGGCGTATTGCGCTAGCACCTCGGGCGTGAGGCCCAAGTCGCCTCCGTTGATCAGGACTTCAGGCTGATGCTCCAGCATGGATTCCACACACAACTCAAATCCCCGGAAGGCGTCTATCCCGGAGTCGAGGTGAATGTCGGTGAAGTAGATGAATTTCATCGGATTATTCCTTAAGGGATGGTCTGTAAAAGCTCTTCCTTTTTCTTGCTCACTTGAGTAATCAATGTAAACTTACCCTACAAACGCAATTGCTTCCGGCCGGTGAACAGGCGGATCGCATGACGGCTATGGCTGGAACGAGTTCTCCGAACGGCAACTTTTACCTGTGAAAGTGAGGATTGTATGGCCTTCGCCCGCGTCTCCCATCCCGCTCTTTTCCAAGCCCCTCTGGGTCGAGGCATCGCCACCGTCCTCGGACCCCAAGGCTTGCGTCTGACCGGCCTGACCAGCTTTCACCTCGACGAGGGGCCCGACTTTGCTTGGCTCAATATCTACCGCACCCTAGCCGACGGCCGCCAACTCGAAATCACGCGCGAGCGCACCCCAGATCTGGTGGCCCAGGAAGGCGATAGCGTCGCGGTGCGCTGGGCGGCCTGCCCTGCGGTGCAAGCCGAATTGCAGGCGCACTACCGCATCGCTGGACCCGATAGCCTCGACGCCACCTTCAGCGCCCGCCTAGCAGCCGATTACCAACGTTTTGAACTCTTTATCGCCAATTATTTTACCCCCCACTACACGCCGTACTTTCCCGTGCAGGACGACCGCACCCACCCCGAAGGCGTCACTTGGTACCAAAAGCAGTGGTACGGCCGTAACGAGGCCGAATCGTGGGCGCGCGATGAAGACGCCGAAGCCGTGTTCCGCGACGGCCGCTGGCTCGACGGCTATCCTCTCAACTGGCGTCGAGGGCCGTACTACGCCCATGCCCTGACTCTGCAAGAGCACCGCTACGGCCACGCCATTCTGCTCATGGCCCGGCCCGCCGACTGCCTGGGCCTGTCGGGCTACAACAGCTACCACAACGCCCAGTACTTCCACTTGGGCGGCGACGACGCCCAAGCTGGCCAACACCTGACGTTCACCATTCGCTTGGTGCTCCTGACCGAGTGGGACGATCTGCAGGCAGAAGCCCTGACGCACTATCATCAATGGTTGGAGGAATAATGAACCTGCTCAAACTCGGCGTCGTCGGCTGCGGCTGGGCCGGCCAACAGGCCATCAAAGCGGCTCAGGCTAGCTCCCTAGTCGATGTCGTCGCCGTGGCCGATCTGGACGAACCGCGCCGCAGCCGCGTCGCCAGCGAAGAAGGCGTGTCGCGCCAATACGGCCCCTACCAAGACCTGCTGGCCGACGACCAAGTGCAGGCCGTGTACCTAGCCGTCAATCCGCCCGCCCGCTACCCCATGGTCATGGACGCTTTTGCCGCCGGCAAACACGTCTTGGTGCAAAAGCCGCACGCGGTGCGGGCCGCGCACATCTTGGACTTCGCCGCGGCGGCCGAGCGCGCTGGCACCACGTTGCAATTCTGCTACTTCATGCGCCACTTTCCCCACAATCGCAAATTGCGCGTCGCAGTACAAGGAGGCCGCATCGGTGAGCCGTATCACGCCCGCATTTTCCTCAAATTCAACTCGCGCCCGCCAGCAGATAGCTTTGAAAGCTGGACCAATGTATATGGTCACAAGGGTGGTGCCCTAGGCCAGCACGCCTCGCACGAACTCGACCTAGCTTGGTGGTGGATGGGCTGTCCCAAGCCGCAGTGGGCCTTTGCCGTCAAGCATACCATCGAGCCGCTGTACCACGGCCCCGAGGGCGCGGCCGAAGATTATTTTTCCGGCTTGGTCGGTCTAGAAGGCGACAAGACCATTCAGATAGATTGCTCGCGCTGGCTGCACTGCGACACCCCCACGACCGTGGAATTGTACGGCAGCGAGGGTGCTCTATCTCAGGGAGTTATATGGCATTGGGAAGACGGGCAATTCACCGAGCAGAAATCCGCCGCAGAATCGGATATGCCCCACACTCAACCGCCTGCGGACGGCCTGTTCTTCTACCACGAAATCGAGCACTTCGCCCGCGCCGTAGCCGGCCAAGTCAAAGCCGATGTCGATGCCCAAGACGCCTATCACTTCATGCAAATCCTCGACGCCTTGTACGACAGCGCCCAACGCCGCGAAAAAGTAATTATCGACTGAAGAAGACGGCTGTCTGACCGTTGAGATTCTAAGGGAAGTTCACCGACGCCAAGCCGCTTTCAGGCCGCCCCAAGTAGTTTGGGCGACAGCACTGGCAACATCAATGCGGTGGAATTCTACGGTTTCGGCGGTTTCGACCCCATCCTCGTCAGTAGTAGTAGCAGTGATGAACAAAGTGTCATCCTCAATGGCGTAGGTGCCGCTCAGCGTGAGTCCGAGTCCGAGCGGTTCCTCCTCTAACTCGGCGAGCATTTCAGCGAGCATCTGGTCGAAAATCTCCTGTTCAAACGCCGAGTAGTCCTCCTCGGAGACTTCTTCAAATGCCGCAGCAAAGGACGCAAAAAAACGGGCTGAGAAACGAATGAACGGGGTCCAGAACTCGATGACGTCGACGCTCTCACCGTCAACAATGTATTCGACCGCGTTATCATTATGCACCCAGAGGCTGTCGCCCGAGACTTGATATGTGCCGCCGTGGGAGGAGATCCCCTCTAGGGCAGAATACATTTCTATAATTTCCGTCAATTCATCCAAGAGTTCATCCGGGACTTCACCGTCGGCGGGGAGGCCTATTGGCTCCTCGACGAACAGATCAAAATCAAAGGTGCCATCCGCTTGGAAGGTCAGGCGCATGGTCCCCCCGCCGATTTCATCACCGGCAAAGGTCCCCTCCCAAGTGCCGTGAAGGGCCTCTTCTTGGGCGGCGAGTGGCAGGGCAAACAGGCAAAGGAATGCGATAGACGACAGAAGCTGGTACATGACAACCTCCTTTGAAGGGCAATACCGCAACATCAATGAAAGATACTCCCGGACAACATCCGCAGCAGTTCGGCGACAAGATACCACCCTCAGTTGACGGGGTAAAACTCAGACGCTACTATCCGTCTTTAGTTCCACTTCCCCACATCAGAAAGCGCACGCCATGACCGACTCCACCCCCATCAGCAAGCACATCACCCAAGGCCCGTCCCGGGCCGGAGCCCGCGCCATGTACCGGGCCGCTGGCTTCGACGCCGAGGCCCTGCGCAAACCCCTCATCGGCATCGCCAATACCTGGACCGAACTGGGCCCCTGCAATTTTGGCCTGCGCCGCCTAGCCGAGCACGTCAAGGCCGGCATCCGCCGTGCCGGCGGCACTCCCCTCGAATTCAATACGGTGGTGATCTCCGACGGCATCACCATGGGCACCGAAGGCATGAAGACCTCGCTCATTTCGCGCGAAGTCATCGCCGACTCCATGGAACTGGTGGTGCGCGGTCACATGCTCGACGGCTTTGTCGCCCTCACCGGCTGCGACAAAACCACCCCAGGGGCCATTATGGCCATGTGCCGCTTGGACATCCCCTCGGTGCTGCTCTACGGCGGCTCGATTATGCCCGGCCACCACAACCAAGCCGACATCACCATCCAAGACGTGTACGAAGCCATCGGTGCCCACGCCACCGGCCGCATCGACGACGACCAATTGCGCCTCATCGAAGAAAACGCCTGCCCAGGAGCCGGGTCCTGCGGCGGTCAATTCACCGCCAATACCATGGCCACCGCAGCCGAGATCCTCGGCGTGGCCCTCATGGGCTCGGGCTCGGTACCGGCCACCGACCCGCGCAAGGAAGCCGTCGGCGTCCAAGTCGGGGGCCTAGCCGTCGAGTTGGTGCGCCAAAATCGCAAACCCTCGCAAATCATCACCCGCCCCGCCCTCGACAACGCCATCCGCTCCATTGCCACCACCGGCGGCTCGACCAACGGCGTGCTGCATTTTCTGGCCATCGCCCGGGAGGCCGGATTGGAACTGGACATCGAGGACTTCCAAGCCTTGAGCAGTTCCACCCCACTCATGGTCGATCTCAAGCCCGGCGGCCGCTTTGTCGCCCCCGACTTGGACAAAGCCGGCGGCATCGCCTTGGTGGCCCGCCGCCTCAAAGAAACCGACCTGCTGCACGAAGACGCCCTCACGGTATCGGGCCGCACCATTGGCCAAGAGGCCGACCGCGCCGTGGAAACCCCCGGCCAGCAGGTAGTGGTTCCAGTCGATAAACCGCTGAAGAAAACGGGTGGGTTAGTCGTGCTAAAGGGCAATCTCGCCCCCGAAGGCGCAGTGGTGAAATTGGCCGGCCACGAACGCGCCCAGCACCAAGGCCCGGCCCGCGTCTTCGACAGCGAGGACGAGGTCATGCCGGCCATTGAGCAGGGCCACATCCAGCCCGGCGACGTGGTGGTCATCCGCTACGAAGGCCCCAAGGGCGGACCGGGTATGCGCGAGATGCTAGCCGTCACAGGTGCCATTGTGGGGTCGGGTCTGGGCGACTCCGTGGCCTTGGTCACCGATGGCCGCTTTTCGGGTGCCACCCGCGGCCTGATGATCGGCCACGCCGCTCCCGAAGCCGCGGTGGGCGGCCCCCTAGCCGTCCTACACGACGGCGATACCATCACCATCGACACCACGACAGGCCATTTGGACGTAGCGCTAGACGAAGCCGAGTTGCAGGCCCGCCTAGCCGCCTGGGAGGCCCCGCCGCCGCGCTACACCTCCGGCGTGATGGCCAAATACGCCCGCTCGGTGTCGTCGGCAGCCCAAGGGGCGGTGACCAGCTAGAAAAACGTCATCTACGTAGGGGCGACCGGCCGGTCGCCCCTACCGATCCCACCGACTGACCACCTGCTTCTCCTTTTGCACGCGCTGGTACAGGTTCTGCCATTCTTGCGAGCCATCGTCCTCCCAGATTTCGGTGCGCACTCCCTCCACATAGGTTCCCGGCGCGCTGGGGTAGTCCATGTGTATGCAGGTGCCGTCAGGATAGACGATCGTATTGATCAGCCGCGGCTTCGGGTGGGTGTAGAGCTGCCCCTGACGCGCATGGTCATCGAGCGTCTCCTGCGGCACGCGGTATTGCTCAACCGCCGCCTCATCAACCTCGACGCCGAGGCCAGGCCCATCGGGGACCCGCTGATGCCCATTGATCACCCGAACAGGCTCGGTCAGTAGATGGTGGCTGTACATATTGATACAGCTAATAGCCGGCCACCGCGCGTGCGTTAGCACCGAGCCGAGATGGGCGTCCCACGTGGTCGTCAACCCATTGCCGACGATCTGCAACCAGAACGGCAGGGAAACTTCCGCGGCGCATTGCCCCTGGCGCATGGTCAGTGATTTTCCGCCCCCAATCACAAAGCCGTCGCAAACTTCCTCGCGCACAGCCGTGAGAAACGGCGGCGAACCAAAGTGCATGGCCACCGGCCTGTTCACGGCCTGGCGAATCTGGCGATTGCCGAGAATGTCCTCCTGCGGGATGGGCGTTTCGAACATGGCCACGTTTTCGTAGCGCTCGAGCCTCTTGATGATCGGAATGGCGTTGGCCGCGTTCTCCCAGGAGCCGTTGGGATCGAGATCGAGATGGAAATGAGGGGGCACCACCTTGCTTACGGCATCGACCTGTGCGACGATGTCGTTCCAGGGCCTCGGTTTGTTCTTGAGATTGGTGTACCCTTGCGCCACGGCATCGGCCGCTTCGGCGGCCCAGTTTTCCGGTGAGGAGTGACTGCACCACCAAGAGATCGGCGTCCAGTCGCGCATTTTGGTGCCCAGCAGCCGATGCACCGGGACTTCGAGTATCTTGCCGACCACGTCGAACAGCGCCATCTGCAAACCAGCGCCTAGGCTGTCTTCGTTCATCAGGTCGGCCGGGCTTTGGCCGATTGTGCGTGCAACCGCATCATCGGTCACCCGACCGTAGGTATAGTGAATGACGGTCTCTCCCCAGCCCACGTGGCCCGTGTCGGTGGAGACCTTACACAGCTCGAGGATGGACCAGTTGTAAACCGACTGGCGGGTTATCTCCTGCTGTCTAGGCGTGAACGGGACATCGACGATAATGCGTTCGACATTGGTGACTTTCATGGGGTCTTCCTTTCAGAGTAGGGTGTAGGCACAGGATCGGGTGCCTTGTTGAAGGGCAAATGGATACCTATATCTTTTACGAACATGGAAGTGGACCCGGATCTTCACTGGTAAGATAATTTCACCTTAACCAGCGAGCCAGTCTTCCGGGTCCACTACACTGCCACCACCGAGAGATTGCCCTGATGACTGATCGCAGCAACGAAAAAAAGGCTCCCAGACGCCGCCCGCCCCGCATTCGCCTCAACACGGGCGCCTGGAGTCCGCTGGTTGACATGATTGACGTCTTTCCAGGACACCGTGGCTCCAGTCGGCACGGTGTCCTGGAACTCTATGACGCCCCGCTTGGCATCCGCTTTGAGATCGAGGAGGCCATTAAGTCCGAGCCGATCCTGCAGGCGTCAATGGAGTGGGAAGGCACCCACGTCTCGCCGCTCTACATCTGGCAGCGGGACGGGCGCTATCACTTGCTCTACGACAGCGAGGGTGGCCAGTGTTACGCGGTCAGCGACGATGCGTATAACTGGACGCGATCCGTCCTCAACGAGGTCGAATTCAACGGCTCGTCCAACAACAACCTGCTCTCCAACTCATGCAAAGGGGCCACCGGAATCTTCGAAGACCCCAACGCACCCCCCAAGGAGCGCTTCAAGGCGATGGGCGGCCGCATGTACTGGTGGGATCCAGACAGCGGTGAAGAGCTGTCTGGCGATGAGCCGTCCCGGCGCATCAAGGCCGAGCAGGAGCAAGAGAACTACACCGGTCCCAGAGCCGAAATCACGGGCCACATGTTAGCTTGGACATCCTCCGACGGCCTCCACTGGACGCCCGTCGCAGAGCCGCTGGCGTACCGACCGGTCAACGGCGGCATATCGGCCCGCTACGATGAACATCGCGGCAACTACTTCGCCTACATCCAGCTAATGGGCTACCCCGCCGAACTGCTCGAAGGCATTGGTGTCAACAGGCTCGAACAGGGCATGCAGATCCGCACGATCGGCTTTTCGCGCACCGACGACTTTGCCAACTGGCCCGCTCCAAAGCTGATCCATCACCCCGACACCGAAGACCCTCCCGACATCAGCTTTTACGGTGCCAACTACTTCCCGTACCCAGGCCGCGACGACCTGCACGGCATGCTCATCCCCGTATATCACCAGATCGCCAGCACCATCGACGGGCAAATCGCCTTCAGCCGCGATGGCCTCTACTGGTCCCGTCCCGAGCGCCGACCGATCCTGCCGCTGGGTGCCGAGGGCGAGGGCGACGAATGCATGGCCCACTTCTGGCGCAGCGGCCTCGTCGAACTGCCCGATGGCCATTGGGCCTGTCCATACGCGGCCTTCTCGGTCATTCACGATTGCCCCGCCGACAAGGTGCCCGAGCTCTTTCCTGCGCGGCAACCGCAGCAGATTCGCTGGGCGCGCTGGCGTCCGCACCGGTTCTGCGGGGTGCGCGCCAGCGCCGAGGGCGGCTTCTCCCTGCCCTCTCTCTTCCGCGCCCACGATGAGCTGCGCCTCAACTATCGCTGCGAGCCGGGCGGCTGGATTCAGGTTGAATTGCTGGAGAAGCTGCCGTCGTTGATGCTCCCCGACGCCGATCCGCTACCGGGGTTCACCTTTGATGACTGCGACCGTCTAACGGGTGATTGCGAAGACCGGGTGGTAACCTGGCAGGGCCGCTCCAACATCTCCGCGGCCGGCGAGGCGGTCGGCATCCGGGTGCGCATGCTCGGTGCCAAGCTGTTTGCCTATCGCGTCTAGGGTTTTCGACCCGCCCCTTTCTTACTCTTCAGCCAGTCCCATCAGCCGGCGACCGACGTCCGTGAGGCGATTCGGCGTCCAAGCCGGCTCCCAGGTCAATTCAACAACGACAGAACGGACGCCCGGTAGCTGTTCCAGCCGCGCCCGCAGTGGTTGGGCAAGGAAGTCGTACTTCGGGCGCCCTCGGTGCGGCATCGTCATCACCACGCGAACGTCGTTGCCGTGCGTGCGCACGTCGTAGATGTATCCCATGTCCACCAAGCTGGCGTCCACGGTGCTGTTGAACTGGTCCTCGCGAACCTCCCGCATGGCTTCCCACAGCGCGCGCTTCCGCGGCCAGTCAGCGGGGCGCTCACCGATACGAGCTAGGGGTTGGCCCCCTTCCGACGCCTCGTCGCTCCAGTCCGCAAATGCGGGCACGTCCACCGCGACAATCAGAGGAGACAACAGTCGCTCGCGCAGCGCTTCCAGCCCAGCGGCACCGCCCTGCTCGGGATACGGTGCCAGCAGGTAGGCGTTGCGCTGCACGAGAGACAAGCCGGTCTGGAGCCAAGCGTTGTCGCGCAGCATGGGCCGACACCAAACCGACGCGTGCGGCGGCTGGCCCGGCTTGGCATGGTCGAGGGTGACGTCGAGGTGCTGATAGAGCTTGGCTTTTGACGTCGCCTCCGGGCCGGCAGTGGGCGATCCTTCAAGGTGATGGTCCAGATAGATGGCGAATAGGCTGTCCCGACTCTGACGATGATAGAAGCCCACGCCCCAGACGTGGTCGATCTGCTCCGGCGGCACCGGCCCCTCGTGGACGCGACCGGCTTCGTCCATCCACAGGGACGCATCGAAAGGCCGGCCGCCGAAGTACCACTCGTCATCACGGGCCACATGCGCACAGAAGTCGCGTGTCGCCTCCATGCGGCCATCCTTCAGGAAATAGGGGACTCCGGCGTAGAAGGTATAGGTCAGGTCCATGAAAAAGCGGCTGGGCGTGAATAGCGGGTGTACTGGACTGTGAGGGAAGCCAAAACGCCGCACCCGGGCGCACAAGGGACCGCGCACCACTTCGTAGTGGGGACACTCGGCCCAGTTTGTCACCCGCATTTTCTGAAAGGCACCGGCCGTGGTGTAATCGTGGGCCCAGTCGATATTGGGTGGCTCGCCGTGGCCGTTCCCGTGCGTGGACAACCGCAGCCCGCCTAGGTGCCACTTGGGTGTCAGAGACTCCAGTTGGCCCATCTGCCGGGAGAGAGCGGCCACGTAGTGGGGGGTCTCGACCTCCACACCGACACCCTCTCCCCGGATGCTCAGGCGGCTCGGGTAGTCGGGCAGTTCGGCGGCGGGGTTGCCGCAGAAGATGAGAAACACGGCCTGACCAGCGGCGGGGACATCGGCCTCGAAGACCAAGTGGGCGAACCAGTATGGACCGCGACGGACCGCGCCATAGACTTGGCTGCAAACCTCGCCCGGCCGACCGCGGTCGAGCCGGGCGACACGCAGCTCGCGTTCCGGCGCGGTCACCCTTTCCGCGGGCATCGCCACGAGGAGGTCCAGCGGCTCGGACTGCCGCGCCTGGCCAATGGGCTCGCTAAGCCGCACGGTCTGGCACAACTCCCAACCGTCGGCCCATCGGGACCAGGGCTTGGGTAGCTGCTCAGTCAGGTGCCACCCAGTGGCGGGCAGGTCGACAGGCCCCGGGTCTGCACGCAGCATGCGCTCATTGGCGATGGTGTCCTTGATGGAGTCGGCCACGCCCAGAGCCAGCTCGTGGTTCCCTGTGCGCAGCGCCCGCCGCAGAATCTCGACCTTGGTGTCAACATCGTCGGTGCGGTGGGCCCAAGTGGGTTCAAGGTCTTGCACGTCGGCGGCCATCGGTATGTCCTCCAAGTAAGAATTCTACTAAAACATCACGTGGTTATTATTATGAAAAGGCGTAAATTTTAAAGTAATCCTAGCCGCTTAGAACCGATAGTCGCGGCAGCACACACTGCCAATCCCCAATTCACCCATGCCCCTCACCTTCCACTGCTCCGCCTGCCAGACCCCCTATCCCCAAGCCCCGGCTCCCTACCGCTGCCTCGCCTGCGACGCACCCCTCGAATGCCGGTACCCCACCCCGACCTTCCCCCGCGACCAGATCGCCGCCCGTCTCGCGGATATGTGGCGCTTCCGCGAAGCCCTACCCCCGGTGGGCGATCCCGTCTCTCTCGGCGAGGCCCGCACCCCCCTAATCCCCTTTGATCTGGAGGGTATGACGGTCCTGGCCAAATGCGACCACACCCTGCCCACCGGCTCGTACAAAGACCGCGGGGCCGCCCTGCTTATAAGCTATTTGCACGCCTTGGGCATAGAGGAAGCAGTAGAGGACTCCTCGGGCAACGCCGGGGCCGCCCTAGCCGCGTACGCGGCCCGCGCCAAAGTGCGCCTCAAAGTCTTTTGTCCGGCTGCGGCCTCGGCGGGCAAACTGGTTCAGATCCGCCTGTACGGAGCCGAACTGATTGCGGTGGAAGGACCGCGCCCCCGGGCCACCGAGGCGCTGCTCGACTACATTGACCGCACTGGGGCCGTGTACGCCTCGCACCTGTGGCACCCCCTCTTTATAGAAGGCCTCAAAACCCTAGCCTTTGAACTGGCCGAGCAACTCGACTGGACCGCCCCCGACGCAGTGATCTGTCCAGTGGGAGCCGGCAGCATCTTACTGGGCCTGTACCGCGGCTTTGTCGATTTGCAGCGGGCCGGGCTGGTCAACCGCCTGCCGCGCCTCATTGCCGTCCAGGCCGAACACGTC
The DNA here is from genome assembly GCA_965217585.1 of Candidatus Latescibacterota bacterium. GTDB lineage: Bacteria > Latescibacterota > UBA2968 > UBA8231 > UBA8231. Next base: position 6,058,569 of record OZ244561.1, on the reverse strand, counting down.
TCGCCGCTGTACCAGGCCTTCCACGCCGGCTTGGACGTGGTCGCCCCCGCCGCTTCTCCGCGTCCCACCCGGGCCGAGGGCATTGCCCTACCCCGCCCGGTTAGAGACCGCGAAGTCATCAACGCCTTGCGCCAGTCAGCAGGTACCGTAGTCGCCGTCTCCGAAGAGGCCATAGTCCGGGGCTTGCGCCAGTTGGGCCGGGCCGGTTTTTGCGTGGAGCCTACTTCGGCTGTGATATGGGACGGCCTGCGCCAAGCCCGAGCCGCCGGTCTGGTGGAGCCGGGTCAGCGGATCGTGGCCGTGCTTTCGGGTCACGGTCTGAAGGCGGCCCAACCCATCGGCGAGTTGTTAGTAAACGGCGAGTAATTAACTTCTCACTTGCCTACCACGCCGTGCGGGCTGGCAAAGACGCACTCTGCAAAATATCCGTAAGTCCTTAATAAATAACAATCTATAAAATTACCCTCCGAGCGGGGGAAGCCGCTGCAAAAAAACTCTTGATTTGTCCACAATAATATTGTACTATGTAGATAGAACACTGATACGATAGGACAATAAATGAACCCCCTACCAGAAAGGAGGGATACGGTAGTGCTTACCGAAGCAACAACCCGCACTCTTCCACAAGGAGGGCATCATGCAACGCTTAGCCATTCGCATCCTATCTCTCGCGCTGATCGCCGTCTCCAGCGCAACAGCCGTCGAGACCAATTACCCGCAAGGGGGCTTTGAGCCCCGTCTCGACAAACTCCAAGGCTTGCTGGAGTACATCCACACCGCGAAGAAGATCAAGGTCAAAGCCGGTCCCAAGTTGTGGCAGGCCATTGCGACCATCCCCGTTGCGACGGGCCCCATCGCAACGGGCGTCCCCATCACCCCCGAGCAAGAAGCCGACCTGCGCGGCTGGCTCTACGACTTTCTCGTCGCCTTTTCGGTCTCTGGCAATGACAGCCTCGCCGCCCAGTTTTACCTGCGCGAGGGCGTCAACAACCCTAGGGCCTTGAAGAACATGCAAGAGACCTTAGAGCGTTGGGGCATCCCCAAAGGCGACACGCCCTTTGACCTGTTCCAAGCCATGCACCGCGCCGTCCTCGACGATCAAGGCTATGACTACCGCTTTGGCAATGCCTTCTTCCGCCACAGCACGTTCAAGGTGTTTGAGATGCAGGGCCACTACGAGCGCTATCAGGCTTACCCGAGGGACATTGTCAAGGCGAGGTTCAAATTGCAGCAAGAGATTGAATCGGCGCTGCGGGCTGGCGAGAAGCGGGTCTTCACCGACATCGCGTTTGTCACCGAAGAGCCGGCGGAGTTCGCCGGGTCGGAAGGACCGATCTGCACGCCCTTCTTTTGTCGGCTGGTCTGGGATCCAGAGCGGACGATGTGGCGCTTTGTAGAGGTCGTCTACACCTCCAAACTACCGAATCCTTTCCTCTTCTCGGCCATATAAGCGCATTTTGACCCCGTAGGGGCGACCGGCCGGTCGCCCCTACAACCATCCACAAGAATCGCCCAACCATTCACACGAGGAGGACACCATGAAACCCGTAGCCATTTTCGCCCTAATCGCCGCTTGGTTCACCGTCGGCACGGCTGCTGCCGTCCCTAGAGGCGCACCCGATACCGACAGACACCCGACGATCAAGATCAAGGCCGGCGACGAATTGCAACAGGCCATCGAGGCGGACATTTCCATTACCCCCGAGCAACAAGCCGACCTGCGCTCTTGGCTCTACGATTTCTTGGTCGCCTTTTCCGTCTCCGGCAGCGACAGCCTCGCGGCCGAATAATAGCGGAGATAAAAATGATGCCGCTCGATTTTGATCCCACCCGCCCCATCTATTTGCAGATCATCGAGGCGGTGAAAAAGCGCACCGTCCAAGGCGTCTATCAGGCCGGAGGCCCTTTGCCGTCGGTGCGGGAAATGGCCAAGGAGATGGGCGTCAATCCCAATACCATGTCCAGAGCCTATATGGAATTGGAGCGCGAAGGATTCATAACCACGCGACGCGGCGAGGGATCGTCGATAACCAAGAGCGCCAAACGCATCGACAGCGAGCGCCGCGCCCTAGCCGGGACCGCGCGCGACCGCATTGTCGCCGAGATCCGCGACTTGGCGCTCTCCCCCGACCAAATCGACGACCTGCTGCGCGAAATCTTAGAGGAGGTGAAGCTATGATAGAAGTAAGGAACCTGTGGAAGCGATACGCCGGCGTGACGGCCTTGGGGGGCATCTCCCTAACCGTCGAAAAAGGCCGGGTAATGGGCATTCTCGGCGAAAATGGGAGCGGCAAGAGCACGCTCTTCAAAATCCTCGCCGGCGTCGCCCACGCCAGCGAAGGCAGCGCCAGTATCTCGGGCCAACCGGTCGGTGTGCAAACGCGCCGCATCACTTCGTATCTGCCCGAGGTCAATCCGTTTTACGACTGGATGGGCGTCAGCGAGCAGCTCGAATTCCTAGCCGAGTTCTTTCCGGGCTGGGACATGGACAAATCCCGCGAACTACTCGGCCTGATGAACGTTGATAGCCACCGGAAAATCGGCACCCTGTCCGAGGGTCAGCGGGCGCGGCTAAAAGTAGTAGCCGCCTTTTCGCGGCCAAGCGAGTTAGTGCTCATGGACGAGCCGCTGGGACGGATCGACCCGCCGTCGCGCCGACGCATCTTGGAGACCTTGCTGAGTGAGTTTCGTGCCGGGGAGCAGACGATTCTGCTATCGACTCATCTCGTCAGCGAGGTGGAAGAGCTGATAGAAGAGGTAGCCTTCCTGCGCCACGGCGAGATTGCTGTCAGCGGCAACATCGAAGAGTTGAGGCAAAACCGCGGCATGTCGCTCAGCGACATTTTCGAGGAGGTGGTAGCGTGAATACTTGGAAGACGCTGTATATAAAAGAAATAAAAGACAATCGCACCCTGTTCGTCTTGCTGCCGCTGCTGACGGTCTTTCTGGAGATCGTTGCGGTATGGTCGCTAGGGTCCAGCATCGACCTGTGGTCGCCCGATATGCAGGGGGAGAACTTCTCGCCCCACTTCCTGTGGAGCGTGGTTCCCTATGGGTTTTTACTGATCCTGCCTTTCTTGCTCAGCCACTCGTTCGCCCAAGAGGTAAAAGGACAGACCCATTATCTGCTTCTCTCCCTGCCGGTATCGCGCACGCAAATTTTTGCGGCCAAAGCCGCGGCCGTGGCAACGCTCGGCATCGTCTTATTCGCGTTGAGCAGCGCCGGTTTTATCACCGTTGTCGGAGAATTGCATGCGCTCGCAGCCCAGCACGACCTACATAGGCTCCCCCTGTTCAGCGACATCGCGGTGGACATCCTAGTTATCAGCGGAGTGTTCTACCTATCGGCGATGGCAGTGATGCTGGGCATTGCCGGCGGAGCCTCCGGCCTGAAGTTGGTGGTGCGGCGCTTTACTGGCCTCGCTTCTACTGCATTCGTCTTAGGCGTGTTGTACTTCTACTTTAGCACCCTTCCCGATGTGCTCGACTTGCCCGGCGCACACGAAGTAACGCTCTGGTTCGACTACGATTCTAACGAGCCGATAGGACTAAACCCGGAGTCTATCAAGCTCAGTTTCATGTTCCTCGCGTACTCGATCTTCGTCGGACTGGCGGCCATGGGGATCGGGATGTGGCTGTTTGAAAAGCGGGCCGAAGCCTAAGCGGATCGCTTGCGCTCGGCCCAAGTGCGACGCTTGCGGCGATGCAACGCGACCTCATCGCGGTAGGCGTCGGGGTCGCGGTCTAAGCCGGTCTCGCGGTCGAGGAAGAGCGGGAAGTCGGAGGCCGGGGGTTTGGCGTTGTGATAAGCGTTGGTGTAGGAACGCATGATGATGCGCTGTTCGCGGTTGAGTGTTGCGAGCCAAGCGGGATCGGACTGGAGGCGGTCGGCTGGGGTGACCCAAGCTGGGCAGTAGGCGTAGAAGATATTCTTGCGCACCACGTCGCTCTCGTTGGGCTCGACGCGATGCCAGATGCTCGAGTGCATGAAGGTCATGGTGCCCTTGCGCAGGCAGACCACCCGCTCGCCCGAGATCGGCTGGTGGCTATCGTACTCATCGACGTATTGCTTGCGGTGGCTGCCGGGCAGGACCACTAGATTGCCCATTTTGGCCCGCGGCAGGTCGGTCAGCCACAAGCCGATCTTGATTTGCAGCGGCAAATCGGGCGAGAAGGTGCCGTACGGCACGGCGCGGGCACCGTCGGGATGCCAGATATTGTAGCGCTCGCCGCCGGGCGGACGAATAAAAAACTGGCTCTGGTGCAGCTTGAGCAATTCGCCAAAAAGGTCGTAGGCGTAGCCGATGTGGCGAGGGTGGTCAATCAGCGCGGCAAAGGCGGGATCGCGCTCGACGATATTTTGGCAGCCGAAGGTTTGCCCCTCCCGGTATTTGGGGCTGGATTGGCAAACGCGGTCAATGGCGGCGGCGAGTTCGTCGAGCGCCTCCTGATCGAGGGCATCTTCAAAGAAGAGGATCCCATCGCGGTTGAAAGTTTCCCACTCGTCGTCGGTAAAGCCGGGCGGGGCGATGCGGTAGGCGGAACCGGTCATCGTGCAAACTCCTGTGTGAAAGGTCAATAGGTGTGGGCTAGCAAAGGTCGGCCCGGTACCAGCCCTTGCAAAAATTCGTCGCAGGGCAGGCAGCGTATTTCCTGTATTTCGATCCGCTCTTCTCCTCTATACAGCAAGCACACCTCGGCTTCGGGATAGTCTTGTTTGAAAGCGCGCAGGCTGTTGAGGTCGCTCGGGCGGATGGTGCGGGTGTTTTTGACTTCCAAAGCCCAAAAGCCTTCCGGCCCGTAGAGGACAAAATCGACTTCTCTCCCAGACTTAGTGCGCCAAAAGAATAGGGTGTAGTGCTCGCCGCCGTACGCGTTCCAAGCCCGCAGATGCTGAGCCACCAGTCCCTCTAGAGCGCTGCCGTGTATTTCTTCGGGGCGATCGAGCGGTCCGGACGGCCGCAGCGATCTAAAGACGCCTGCATCAAAGAAGTAAAATTTAGGATGGACGATCAGGTGCCTTTTGGCCCGCTTGGCAAACACCGGCACCCGAAAACACAACAACAAATCCTCCAAAATGTCGATGTACCCCTCGACGGTTTTCCGCTCGACTTGGCATTCCCTAGCAACCGCGGAAACACTCAGCACCGATCCATGAGAAAAGCTGATGGCTTCCAAAAAGCGCGAGAAATTGCCGACATTGCGCACCAAGCCCTCCATCTGAACTTCTTCTCGCAGGTAAAGAGCGGCATACGCGCCGAGCACCTCTGCGGGAGATGCAGAGTCCACGACCAAGGGCACAAGGCCAAAGCGCAGGGCGCCCTCTAGGTCAAAGGCAGCCCCCAGTTCAGCGGCCATAAAGGGGTGCATGGTCTTGAGCACGGCTCGGCCGGCCAGTAGGTCAATCCCGGTGCGCTTCAGTTTTCTCGCGCTGGAGCCGGTAAGGACGAACCTGAGCGATCTGTGCTGCTCGATGAGCTGGTGGACCACGTCCAGCAACTCGGGAAGCTTTTGCACCTCGTCGATGATGACGGTGTCCTTGGCGGGATTGCCAGCGATGAACTCCCGCAGTCGCTCGGGACGGGCTGCGTAGAGCCGATACGTCTCTGGAGCGAGCAGATCCACGAGCAAGGCGTCCTGCAAATGAGCATGAAGCCAGGTTGACTTGCCTGTGCCGCGAGGACCGAAGAGGAAGAAGCTGGTCTCCGATGCCTGGAAAAATCGCCTCTTTATTTCCATTTTTACTTCTTTTTTGGAATAATTAGTTCCAAAATATCATTTATTACCTATCTGTCAAGGGAACTGCTATGCCGATGGGCCTTATAGCCGTCTTCGCGGTATTGCCGCAGTGCATCTCTGGCTGTACCGTCGCGGCCAGCAGCTTGTCGGCACTCACCACCCATGCACGGAATGGCCTTCTGCGGGGAACCAGATCAGATCCACCACGCCCGAAAGCACGACGCCGATCACATAGCCCAGGGACAGACCGTAGAAGAAGGGCTTGCCGGCCAGATAGGCTTTTACCCCGCCGTAACGCAGCAAGGTAAATTTGGTGATCCACACGACAAAGAGGCTGAACCAATAGAGCCAAGTCGCAAAGGTGTACTGGAAGACCACGCCAATGGGATGGAGCGGAAACCAGTGAAAACGGGCGCGCAAAAAGGCAATACCGGCCGCTTCGCAAAAACCCAGGAGCCAGAGGCCGATTTTCTCCGCGTCCGGCCGGGTGGGATTGAGGATCAGGTGCATGGCCTTGTTGAAGACATGGGCGAGGAAATCCAAGGCTCTCCCGCCTCCGGCCAAGACATTGACGGCACCTTCGTCGTAACCGAGATGAATCATAGCACCGGAGGCGGTCAGAAAACCCACCGGAAAGGCAATCAGCACCAACGCCAGCACCCGACGCGGCTGCTGGTTCAAAGGGAAGATGCGCAGGATGTGGATGAGCGACGGCCATACTGGGATGCGGTGGTTGCCAAAGAAGATGGTGCTGGCAAAAATTTTGAAGCCCACCAGACTTTGCGCTGAAAGGTGGGTGGTGCCGACCAAATCGACAATGAAGTAACGCCCTTCCATGTGGATGGGAAAGAGGTAAGCGCAGCCGGTGGCGGCGACCAACTTGACGGCGACAAAGTGCACCAGAACCATCAGCATAAAAGCGCCCACGGCCAGCGGCAGACTCATGCCCAGACTCATATTCCAGTTGATCACATAGAGTCCCGCAAGCACCAAGCCGGCCAAGGCTAGGCGATAGTGGTTGACTTCGCGGGGGTCACCCCGGCCGCGACGCACTAAAAACCAGACGTGTCGCAGGTGTTGGCGCGCCAGCCAGAAGGACCACAGGGCCAGGAAGATCGCACCGCCATAGCTCTCCAGCCAGAAGATCTCCGGGTGCCCAATCTGCTGACCCTCGGCACCCACGGTAATGCCCAAGCGCCATATTAGCCACTCCTTGGGGATGGTCAAAAAATAAAAGACCAGCATGCTGCCGAGGATGTCCAGGGGACACATATAAACCACAGTCAGGATCAGCGGCAGGAGGCGCAACTTGAGGCCCTGGGGAAGATGTTCGCTGATCGGGATGGTGATGCGGCCCCGGTAGATATCTAGGGTCGGCAAACCCGGCCCAAAATAGGTGCCGATATTGTAGAGCATGGGCAAAAAGACCACGCCAAAGCCGATCCAGAAAAGGCGCGAGCGAAAGAGATCGGGCATGCGGTGCGGTCCGTCAAAACCACGGGTCAGGTCCAGGGGCATATGCGCCAGAGGAAAGGTGAGTTTCTCGGCTTCGACCCACTGGCGCTGGAAGATCAGGAAGAGGCAGAAGCCGAAAATCACCATAGCCATGGACACGCCCAGCCACTGGGCCATTGCTCCTAGCCAGCCATCCCAGGGCAAGGGCATCCCCTCGGGCAAGCCGTGCCAGAAGGTGTCGATCACTCGCGGTGCAGGGTCGGGAAATACGTGCCAGGGAAGCAGGTCAAAGAGGATCTCAGCGTACTGATTTTCGGGGCGGGCATAGTAAGCCGGCAGGGCCATAGAGGTGGTCCAGTAGGTAGCCCACCCCAACTGCGGGATAGTGCCCACTACCCAGGTCATGGCGAAGATGGTGAGCAACTCGCCGCGGTGTAGAGCCAGACGCGGCCACAGCCGCTTGAGGACGAGGTTGAGGAAGAGCCATAGTACGAAGGGGATAAACGCGGCCATGGGATACTGCGAGTGCACAAAACTGCCCAGCCCCATGCGCTGGCCCACCTCGGCGATGTAATAGAACATGGCGGCGATAGTCAGAGCACCCAGGGCAATGCCGCGCAGCGTAATGAGAGGGCGGGCTTCGCTTGTATGTCCTGCAGGTGGAGCCTGCGAGCAGGTTTCTTCAGGGCTTGGGGCTATAGAGGAAGAATCGGACAAGTTGTGTTTTTATTGGTTTAAGATTGGTCAATTGGGGAAAATAATCCTTGAGGCTACCTGCCGAAAATATGTAAACTGTTAAGAACTTCCAACGGTACGACTGGCCGGAAAGGAATAAACCACCCATGAAGGGAACGTACCCAGGCAAAGAGGAAACCGTCTATACCCAGAAGGCGGGCATCGCGCCGCTTGAAAGCGGTATTTCCGCCGGCGATGTGGAGCGCAGATCCTACCTTTCCTATGTGCAGGAGTGTGCCGATCTGCTCATGGAGTACGGCACCGATCGCTATGGGGAGAAGCACCAGCCCCTCCTAGTGACCATCCTCGACGTGCGCACCCGCACTTGTCCAGAGCATCCCCCCCTATCGGCCCCAACGCCGTACGCCAAGCCGACCTTCTTCCGGCACACAGCGCCAGCCAAGCCCCATTCCATCCCCACTCCGTACGCCAGTGTAAGCCCGGATTGCGAGCGCGACGAGGCCTGGGGCAACCACAAGGCATACGAGTGGAAGCCGGTCGAGACAGACCATGGATACGAGGTGTTCAAGAACGAGATCAACCGGGTTGACTTTACCAAGATAAAAGCGCTCAGCCTGTGCATTGAAGTAGACCTGCAACTCGGCTCCGGAGCGGGCATTGCCGCTCTAAGGGTCAATGGCCAGCCCGTCGCGGCCGCCAGAACAGCCGGCTCCTACTGGATTGCCGGCTCTGAGCACCACAACGCCACTTATGCCGAACAAACCCTACCCCGTCGCGACACGCGAGTCGAGGACGCGGATGCCGATCGCCAAGCATTCTTGAGTCGATTCAAAGACAATCTGACAACGCTCAGCGCGGACCCGGTAGCCGACGAGCAAATTCCCGTCTTCATGTGGGAACGGCGCACGAGCGCCGGGCCAAAGCCGCTCTACATTCGCGATACCGATGAGGATACTGGCGGGGAAGCAGAAAATGGCGTGGCCCTAAGCAGTACCCGCGAGTGGCTGATGTGCGAATTCGACGAGCCGGTGGAAGTCTCGAGCGTAGAGGTTTTCTGGATGGACGACAACAAAGCCTATCGCGTCCCGGCCTCGTGGCGCTTGCTCTACGCCGACAGCATGGACCCCACCAGAGTCGAGTACCCGCCGTTCCCGGTTGTGCCGTGGCGCGGAGAGAAGCGCCTCCTGTACTGGAAGCCGCGCTCGAGCGATTTCTATGAAGACCAGCCGACCTACCGGGCGCTGTATCAACTCGCAAAGATCACGGGCGACGACAACTACGCCGACTTCGCCACCGAGTCCCTATCCTGCGCCATGGGCATTGTCGACAGCAAGGAGATGTTCTGGTGGGGCGGCCACCGCTGCTACGACGTCTTCACCGATGAAAAAGTGGAGCCGAATTACGGGTATGAACAGCCCCACGAAACCGCCATTAAATACCCCAATTGGGAGATCTTGTGGCAGGTCGATCCAGAGGCGACCCACAGGGAACTAGAGGGCATCTGGGAGTGGCACATCAATGACAAACAGACCGGCGAACACGACCGCCACAATTTTGGCGAGAGCGGTGCCCCCTTTGCCATGAACGGCGGGCTGTTTATCTATGCCATGGCTTTTCTCTACGCCAAGACCGGGGACCAAACCTACCTCGATAGAGCCGAGTTGATCGCCGACTACCACTGGCAGGCCCGCAACCCGGAGACCAACCTCACCCCAGAGGTCGCACAAAGTGCCAAGCACCGCGCTCAAGCGGACAAGCCCTCTGAAATCAATCTGTGCAGCCATCAAGTGGTGGGCCTGCACTGCTATTATTTGCTCAAGAGTTATGAACTGATCGGTGTAGAGAAATTCCGCGACTATGCGCTCACCTATCTGCAGGCCTACGCCAGCTATGCCTACGACCCGCAGACGGGCAAGTTCTACGGCGCTCTGCACTTGCGCGACGGCAGCCCCGCGCTGCTCGACCAACGCCTCGAAGGAAGCAGCAACATCCCCTATGGCTATATCGATTTATGGCAGCCTTATCAGTACGGTTCTGAGTACCCCATCTACGCGGCGCAAACTTATGCCTATGCCTATGGAGTCACGGGCGATGAAACCATGCTCGACACCGCGAGAAAATGGGCCGATTTCATCCGCGCCAACCCGCCGCAAAACGGCTGCCGCACCGATACCTGGTACGAATTGTATGCCCGGCTGTTCAGCAAGTACGGAACCTTCGCCGGGCATTATGGCAGGGCTATTTCGTTTTACGTCCATCTGTACGCCCATACCGGCGACAGCATCTATCTCGACGACGCCAGAAAACTGGGCCGAGAAGCCGTCAGCAAACTCTATTACAACGGCCTGTTCCGCGGCCATCCCGCCCGCCCTTACTACTGCGCCGTGGACGATGTGGGCCAGCTCCTAGCCGGCCTGATTCAACTCGACCGGGCCCTGGCGTCGGGAGATGCCTTGGTCGGTCGGAAAGCCATCCCCATCGGCGGGGAGAGTCAAGACACCATCGGCTTTGACAATTGGTGAACGCTCCCAAGGCTAAAGCGCTTGGGTAAGCCTTCCCGAAAGCCAGCCTATGCTACGCCCGACCACAATCCTGCTCCTAGCGCTATGCTACGCAACTGCCGCTGCCGCCCAGTATCTGCGACAGAGCGCCGACGGAGAAGAGCACCCCACCGTATCCCAGATCTACCCCGCTCATCACCCCTTCCTGCTGGACCCGGCCCCCGCTTTTGCCAGCTATGCCCACACGCCCTTTGCCAACTACGACGACGCGGTCCCTCCCTACACCTCGTCGCGCCGCACCTACTATGGACCTTTGGGCGACCGGCTGATCAGCGGCTTTGACGTGGCCTGGTGGCAGGAAAACCGCTCCGCGGAGCAGGGCAGCGATAGCTGGATCTTCAAGAGCGACAACCGCTACTACTCGATCTTCAACCGCGTGATAGTGGCCAGCGACGCCGCGGCCGGGTGGTCGGGGCGGGCCATCTTTGGCAATGAAATCCGCACCATGTTCACGCCCCTGACTTTCTACTGGGCCGGACTCAATGGTCTGCGCCTGGACTGGATGGCCGAGCGCACCCAGATCTCGGTCATCGGCTCGCGCGTCAGCCGGCCTGGCTATCCCCACGGCCCCTTCCGCGAACACGATGGCGAGGAGTTCAGAGACCTCAATCCGGTCTATATCCTAGGGGGACACGCCGAGCGTGCCCTTGGACTGCTCCGCCTCGGTGCCACGTATGTCAACATCCACTCCACCAACGTCGCCCAAGGCAAAGAAGAACTGCGGGGGTCGCTGCCCATAAGCCGCGACCCGGCGGACATCTTGGCCATCAAAATAGCAGACGAATCGCCGCAGGACGGCCGCGGCGGGCCGGTGGTCTTCGATATGGCGGTGTGGGTCAATGGCGAGCGGCGCGACGACCTGCGGCCCGAGGTGGTGCGCCACAGGACCGTGCGGACGGCGGTGGGACGCATCAGTGCCGGGACGGGCCGATTTTCGCCCAATGCCTATGCCTCGCGGTTTTACACTACGGCCAGTCCGAACGAGGCTCACAGGGGTTTTCTTTTTCGGGTTGCAGATCAGGTTCTGGAGATTCCGCTCTTTGCCGATTATTTCTATTTGCAGGACCATTTGCGCGGCACAGATGTGAGCAAGCGAGTCAGCGTCCCACTCCTCACCGCCAACGTCGAGTTGTTGCCGCCCGACGAGGTGCACCGGGCAGATGGCGACGACTTCCTGATCTACTATCTGGATATGCGCGATGTCGAGGCGGTCGATTCCGTCGAATTGGGCTTTTTGGTGGGCAACGACTACCAGATAGGCCTCTCGGAGTTGCACCAGCAGGGAAGGAGCCGCGATCCGTACGAGCGCCAGTTTACCGCCGAAATCATTCGCGTCGTCGCCCGGGCACCGGGCAATGTCCAGGACCTCTCTAATGTGCGCTGGGTAAAGGTCAAGTACGGGGCACCCACCGGATTGTCCCTCTACAGCGTCAACGCCAATCTGAACTTTCTCGGCCTCGATATCGCCGGCGAATGGGCCACCAGCGTCGAACACAACCAGTACCCCAATCCCGGACTCGATGGCGCCCGGCACGACAAGCGAGCGCGGGCCTGGTACCTGGTGGCCACCAAAGACGCCGAGCGCTGGGGAGTGGGCGGTGAGATTTTTTCCATGAATCCGGCCTACAAGACCTCCATGTTCGCCCACATACCGCAAGACTTTGAAACCTACAACGAGTGGGGCTTTGCCAATAATACCGGCATCTACCACCTAGTGCAGGACAACGACGACCACGACCGCTTTCCAGACGTGTGGCTGGGCATGGTACTCGGAGACGTTTTCGCCGGCGAAGAAGACCCCGACGGCGTATTCCTCGGCAAAGACGAGGACCATGATGGCCTGCCCGATACCAACCGCAACTACAACCCCCTTCCCGACTATGTGGAACCTTTCTTGATGTTCGATGTCGAGTCGGACGACTACGTCTATGGGGCCGACCTGAACAACAACGACGTGCCGGATTATCGCGAAGACGATCTCGACCCCGAATATCCCTACGACCGCGATCTGCAGGGAGGCCACCTGCTGGGTTGGGCCGAGCCGCTGCGGCATCTGCGCCTGACCCTAGGGCGGCTGCACAGCGAACAAATCGCCGGTGGGAACCGCAACCGCATGGTCTACGGACGCGCCAGTTACCAGGGGGCAGCCTTTGGAATCGGCGCGTTCCGGGTAGAGCACGAGATCAAGCGGGTGCGCGACGATATTGCCGATGAGACCGTGCAGTTCAACGAAGGCTCAAGTCGTTCCTTTAGCTCCGGGGGTCAGTGGTACTCTGCCCAGTTTCGCTCCCGGCGCGTGGCGGATGAACTGAGATACCGCAACAGCCTAGTGCACCGCACCTACTTGGAAAGCCGCACCACGCCGTTGGCCGGACTGGTGGTAGAGAACCGCATCAAGCTGGAGCTCAACGAGCAGCGCCGCACCCTCTTTGAGGACGGCACCTTCCAGCGCCGGGATCGCCTTCGCCTTTTGGCCGGGGTACACAAGGTCAGCTATGGCTTAAAAGGCCGGCGCTGGCGGGTGATGCCGCAGTTCAAGGTGCTCTACCTGAAAAAGGAGCGGCGCGAAACCGCCGTACCGCTGGGACACGAGCGCCAGCTCATGCCCATTGTGAAGGCCGAGTATCGCCTTACCGAGCGCACCTCGGTGAAAGGCGGGATTCAGGGATTCCCGCTCAAGGGGCTCAAATACCAAGTCAGGGATCTGACCGACCAAGCCAACAGTTTCAATCGCCAGAACCACACCTTCTTTGTCAGCAATCGCTCGGAGTACTTCGGCTACGATCTCATTATGAATGCGGGACTGACATTTGAGCAGATCCAATTTGTCGACCCGCGCCAGCGCGCCCGCAACCGCAAGACCAGCGCCATGTTCATGCGCGTCATTCTGGGCTACAAAGAATAGAGCACAGCATGGCTGTTTTCTTCATGTCCAAGAATTCTTGCATATTCACCATCCCCTCTCATCCAGAAGGCCCAGATTGATATGCGCTGAGCGCAGATTCGGATTGCCTTTGAGCGCTTGCTCCCAGGCGGCTCTCGCCTTGGTATAGAGTTTCTGGTGAAAGTAGATCGCCCCTAAGTTGTTGTGCGCCGCGGCGTGCATCGGTGCCATCTCTACGACCCGTTTGAAGATTGCGCTGGCGCGCTCGACCTGCGCGCCCGGTCCATAGCGTTTCCCCTCTTCATTATGCTGACAGACCACGCCGAGGTTGTAGTGGGCTTCGACGTAGTCTTTCCGAATCGAGATCGCCTTTTCGTACGCGGCAATGGCGCGGGCACGCGCAAAGCCTGGACCGTAGCGCCGGCCCTCGTCGCTGTATTCGCTGACCACCCCCAAGTGGTAGTGCGCCACGGCATTCTCCGGCTCTATCTCGGTTGCCCGCGCAAAGGCCTCCAGCGCCTTGGTGAAGGCACCCTCTGTCAAAAAAGTGTTGCCCAGCACTATATAAGCTCTAGCGTCTCTGACCCCGGCTGTAGCTTTCTGGACATCTCTGCGCTCCCGCATGGAACGGGCCAGCCAGTATTGCGCCCGCCTGTCCTCCGGGTGGGAGCGCAGGATCTGCCGGAAGAAAGCCTCTCCATAGCTCAGCAGGCCACTTTCTTGCGCTTGCGCCAGACCTTCTATGAGCAGCTCGGTCGATTGGACATAGCGCTGCAACTGCTCCCGGATCTGCTCGAATTCATGCTCGGCAGTTGTGGTAAGATGCGAGCGAATATCTCCTCTGATCTGTCTTATCCCGCGCAGGTTGCCAGCTTGGTTCTTTCCCGTCGCAAGCGCCAGGCCCCGCGGCGTCTGGAACTCGATGTAGGGATGATTCCAGCTACTCAATTCGCCGCTGCCGACGTAGCGGAGGATGTCTGCACGCTTTCCCCGGTAGCCGCTCAGAAGCGCCAGTGGATGGTCCAGGCCAAAGCGCGCTAGGTCCCCCCGCACCTCGGATACCTGCAAGCGCCGCCACAAGCGCGCCAAGTCGATCTCCAGTTTGTGCCGGGTCCCGATCAGGATGGTGTGTTTACCGGGGAAGAACCAGATCGTCCCGTATGGAAAGACCTCGGCGAAGGTCCTGAGTACCATCTGGTAGCTGTCCTGCGGCAGATGCAGCGGGATCCACTGCACCATCATGCCGTCCTCCGAGAGCCGTTCTAGGCACAGGCGGTAGTAGTCGCTTGAGAGGAAGACCGCGTTGCCCGTATAGGCTGGATTGAGCTTGGCATCCGAAGAGATTACGTCGTACTTCCCGTCGGAGGTCAGCAGATAGTTGATGCCGTCCGCGACTGCCACGTTCACCTGTGGTTTCTTAAGTACACCGCGGTTGTGGGCCTCGAAGTACTTGGCCCCTTCCACCACGCCCGGCACGATCTCGACACAGTCGATGAGTTCGACCTCTTCGTAGAGAGTCATGGCGCCCACCGTAATGCCACTGCCCAGGCCGACCACTAGAATCGATTTGGGATCGGGAGCCAGCAAGAGCGGCAGATGGGCCAACAAGCGCTGCTTGGCATCCAGATCGTCCCTCGTATCCCCGATGGTGTTGCCATCGACGCTGATGAGCAGATGGCCATCCGGCTTGCGATAGACTTTGACGGTGCCGGCCCGATCTTCCTGGTAGAAGAGCACGGCGTCCTCTTTGCCCTCGAAGTCGCTCGGCAACACAAAGTGGGATGGAAGGAAGATGGCGGTGATAAAGACCGCAGCCCCCAGAAGCGGCGCAACGACGAAGCGCAGCCTGGCCGTCGAAGTGCGATTGACCAAGAGGATAACCAAGCCCACCACAGCATTGATCGCGGCCAGGAAGATGATCGCTCCCTGCACGCCGAGCCAGGACAGGATGGCAAAACCGGAGATAAAGGCCCCGAGGATGGCTCCCAAGGTGTTCACCGAGTAGACGGCACCGATATCCCGTCCTACTTCCTGGACGGAGCGCACGTAGGCCTTGCTGGCCAGCGGAAAGGTCGCTCCCATAAACAAGGTTGGGACGAACATAACCGCGAAGGACGCCTTAAACATCTTCCCGATCTCGCCGTACCAGCTAAAAGCCGTCTGTTCCTGCATCACCCAGAGGCCCTCTGCCGCTATGGTTCCCCTCAGGAGCACCATGCCCACCAGGGCCGATAACCCGATGAGTATCTCCACCACACCGAACGCCCCAACCAGATCGCCCCTGCGATCTGCGAGCTTGCCAGCTACAAAACTACCCAGGGCCAGTCCCAACAGGAAGGTCGTCAGCATAGCGCTGAAGGCATAGGTCGAATTGCCCACGAAGAATACCAGAATCCGCGACCAGATCACCTCGTAGCCCAGCGCCGCAAAGCCCGAAAGGCCGAAAGCACACAAAATTAAAAGCGCTAGGCCCGGAAGTCTGGGACGCTGCTCCTGTTTTTGCCCTGCTGGCTCTGCCTCTAGGCCGCTCTCCGCATCCGGCGCAACCGCTCTGAGCACCAGGGTTCCTGCAGCTACGAGAAGATTGAGCACGGCGGCGATGTAGACCGTCTCCACCACCCCCACAGTCCCGATTAGCACAAACCCGGCGGCAAAACAGCCGATTACGGCCCCCAGCGTGTTTACCGCGTAGAGCACCCCGACATTCCAGCCCAGCACCTCCTTGCGCGCCACGAAGAACTTGCTGAGAACGGGCAGGGTACCTCCCATCAGGGTCGTGGGAACCACCAGCAGCGCAAAGCACAGACCAAAGCGCGCCAGAGAAAGCGCCGCATAAGAGTCGCCCAGGAGACGAGTCATCCCGACATAGATCGGACTCAATCCCAGCAGCAATGTCGGCATGGCCAAGCCGCAAAGCCCGATCCCTATTTCCAAGTAAGCATAGGCCTTCAGGGCATCTGCGCGGCGGTCGATAAGGCGGCCAAAAGAGAAACTTCCCAGGGCCAATCCCGCCATGAACGCAGTCAGTACGGTGCTCACTGCGAGCACAGTACTGCCCATTGCGAATCCCAGCATGCGCATCCAGACCACTTGGTAGATCAGCCCACACCCCCCAGAAAGGAGGAAGAGCGTCATCAGGATCGGTCTGATGTACTGGCCCCTGTCGTTTCCGCTGGACAAAACCCTAACCCCAAAGTGATCAAATCTGTCTGCCATAAAAAAATCAGGAAGGGATTTGCGCAAATCCCTTCCTGATTTCCAAATAACCTACAAGTCGGACGCGCTAAGCGCCCATCTATTAGCTGTCCCTTACTTCAACAACGTCATGCGCTTGGTCTCTGCGAAGTCCCCGACCTTGAGCGTGTACATATACACGCCGCTCGAGACCTGCTGACCGCTCTTGTCGCGTCCATCCCAATTGGCCTGGTACACGCCAGCTTCGAGGAGCTCGTCCGCCAGTCTCACCACCTCCTGCCCGACCGCGTTGTAAACCGAAAGCACGGAGTGGCCGGCCTGCGGCAGCTTGAACTCGATGGTAGTCTCCGGGTTGAACGGGTTGGGATAGGCGTTGCCTAGGCTATAAGAATCGGGCGTATTATCGCTTACCGCTAACACGGCAGTCCCATCGTCGCCAATGCTACCCCTGCGGATCCGACCCGGAATGTGGACGACCCAACCCGGCGCGGGCTCATAGGGCAACTCGTTCGCTTCGATCTGGTCCTGGCGCTTGGTGGGATCGTGGCCTATGGACTTGTACCAGCCATCGTACGGGCCGCCCAATTCGTGGTACTGCAACTCGTTGGAATTCTCGGATTCCAGGTTGACTGCATTGCGGATCTTCAAGCGCGCGAAGCCGCTGCCGTCGGGCCCCAGTACGATCCCCACTCTGCCCTCGCCCGAACCGCGGGTGCCCGGCGAGCAGAAGTACATGTCGAAGGTCCCCACCGCCGAGTCCTTGCAGTGGTCACCGATGATCATTTCCACACCCGTCTCCGGGTCGTCGTCGTGGTCCCACAAGATGGTGTCGATCCAGCCGTCGCCGTTGGCATTGACCCAGATCTCCTTGCCATCGTGATCGGCGCGCAACACGTGGAAGCTGCGCGACGAGTGCGACGTGGCCCAGATCCCGTTCTCATTGACGGCAAAGGAGGACATGCCGCCCACAAAGGGAACCGGCTCGTCGTCGCGCAGGACCTCGCCGCCGAAGACCTCGGTGAAATCGTGGGCGCGTAGGCGCTCTCCTGTATCTGGATCGCTGTAGATCACCTCGTCAACGAGATCCGTCCGGTTGGCGTCGATATTGATGAGCTGGTCAAATACCCACTCGACCTGGTAGGTCCGCGCCGGCTGGAACACGTACCCGTTTTCGCCGAATTCGCTAACCGCTTCGACTACTCCGTCGTCGTTCAGCCGCACCTTAGTGAGCCCCGGGGCCGGCCCGGTGAAATCGGTGAGGTAGAAATCGCGGCCTTTGGCGCGCGGATCCATCAGGAAACCCCACTGAGTGATCACGCCCTCGGGGTTGCCATTGGCCGTGGCGATGGCGGTGTACACCTCTCCGGCTGTATAGCTCTCGTACGCATCTGGGCTGGAACGCCAGTCCGTGCCAATGGTGCTCTTTATAAAGGTACTGTTCAAGGCTGCATCACTGCCGTCGGCGAACGTGGCCCAGCCCCAGATTTCCGGCGGATCGGCGTCGAAGTTGATCTCCCACTCCACCCCCCACTGCGCGGCCGCCCGACCCACGGTAGTGACGCTCTGGTCGTTGAAGGTGAGAACGTAGAATGTATAGTCACCCGCCGGCATCTGGTTGCTGTTCATATCGATCCCGGGCCAAGTGATCGTGTGCGAACCCGCATCGAAGTAGAGATTTTCGTCCGGGGAGCGCCACACCATCGTGTCCATAAAGGTATTCTCACCGCGGGCAATGCCGCCCTCGGTGCCCACATAGACTTGGTTGACCCCATCCCAGTGGCCGTCATAGCCAAAGGTGCGCTGGTCGCGGATGAAGGGCCGCGGCGCGGGATTGGCCCCGGTGGAGTAGACGGCCACATGCACGGCCGCGGGCTGGTCGATGGTAAAGGGAATCTCCACCGAACCACTGCCGCTATAAGTCGGCAGACTTTCTGTCACTTCTAGCGACATCGGCGTGGGATCGCCGCTATTCCAGTTGTTCGGATCCCACCTCGGCACTATTTCGTCCTGGGCCACTGCCGCGCTGGCGATGACCAAGGCTCCCACTAAAGCAACTGCACGGTTCCACTTTCTCATGATACTCCTCCTTGTTGGGAGTAAGCGAATTGATTGGGAAGAAAATAGGTCAACTTATTGTTCTAATTTTATTTATGCCGCTTTTTATGTCTTCCTTTTCGCGTGTATACACGCAGGCAACAGTAAACCCATTTACATATCAGCCTATATTATATATAAAGTTATACCTACTGATAGTCAACAAATTTTTATTTCTTTGCCAGCCGGAGCTATCGCCACTGCCTGTTGTAACATCCCGTGCTTGCCTGAGTCCCGTGACCTTTCTTTTACATCGACCGTTGACAGAGGCTTCCAGAGGCATTTGGATAGATAGCTGTATAGCCAGCACCGAGTTGGAGCTGGGCGCGAGTCCTGCGGAAGGGGCGTGCCCGCAGGTGCGATTGAAGGCTCCGACAAATAGTCCAGCCGAGTACCGCCATGAGAGGAACAAGATCCACAATCGCGAGTTTCCTGTTCCTCGCCGCCTACTGCGCAGAATCAGCTTACAGCCAAGGTCTGAAGCAGGACGAGGATTACGTCGCTGTCGAGCAGGTCTATCCTGCCCGCCTTTTACTCTTGGACCCAGCACCTACCTTTACTACCTACGCCCACAATCCCTTCACCAACTACGGCGATTCGGACTTCCCCTACACCTCTTCGCGCCGCACCTTCTACGGCCCTTTAGGTGACCGTCTCATCAGCGGTTTTGACGTAGTCTGGTGGGAAGAAAACCGCTCTTCCACCGGCGACAGCGACAGCCAGCTCTTCAAACACGACGGCCGCTACTACGGCATCTTCGACAATGTGGTCATCGCCAGTGATGCCACCAAGAGTTGGTCGGGACGCGCCATATATGGCAATGAGATCAGGACCATGTTCACGCCGCTGACCTTCTACTGGGCCAACCTCAACGGCATCCGCCTCGACTGGATGACCGAGCGGAACCGAATCTCGGTCATAAGCTCTCGCATCAGCCATCCGGGCTATCCGCGCGGCGCCTTTCGCGAGGTGGGCCTCACCGGCCCCTTCATCGACCTCAACCCAATCTACATCTTGGGTGGGCACTTTGAGCGCAGCTTGGGCGGGCTCAATCTCGGTGCCACGTACGTGAACATCCACTCCACCAACCTGGACCAAGGAGAGGAGAGTCTCAAGGGCGCTTTTCCCACCAGCCGCAAAGCGCCCCTGTGGCTGGCCATCAGGGTGTCGGACGAGTCGCCCGAAGACGAGCGCGGTGGTCCCGTAGTCTTCGACGTGGCCGTGTGGATCAACGGCGAGCGGCGCGACGACATCCGACCCGACGTGGTGCGCTACCGCTCCAAGGACACGAGCGTGGGCCGCACCGCGGCGAACGGCCGCTTCACCCCCAACCCCTACTCCGCGGCGTTCAAGAACCCCCCCGGCGTTTTCAGGCTCTTGGGCGAGCCAAGCGAGATCCCGCTCTTTGCCGACTACCTCTATCTGAGGGATCACCTAGCCGGCGAGGATGTGAGCACGCGAGCCAACATCCCTCGCCTGACCGCGCAGGCTGAAATCGTGTCCGACGCAGTAGCCAGCGCCGACGGCGACGCCTATCTGATCTACTACTTCGACATGCGGGAGCTGCAGGAAGTCGATGCGGTCGAACTGGGCTTCCTAGTGGGTAACGACTATCAGATAAGCATCTCAGAGGTGCAGAACAAGGCGGGCCGCAACAACCCCTACGAGCGCCAGTACCGCGCCGACTTCTTCCGCACCATTATTCGCGCCCCGGGCAATGTCCAGGATCTGTCCAACGTGCGCTGGGAAAAGTTCCACTACGGCGCGCCCACCGGACTATCCATCTACAGCGTCAATGCCCACGCCAACTTTCACGGCCTCGAGATTGAGGGCGAATTCGCCAGCAGCCTAGAATACAATCAATTCCCCAACCTCGACCTCGCCGGCGACCGCTTCAACGAGCGGGGGCACGCCTGGTACCTGGTGGCCAACAAGATTTTTGCGCGCTGGGGGCTGGGCGGCGAATTCTTCTCCATGCAACCCGACTACAGAACCTACCTGATCGCCAATGTGCCCAACATCCCCGCCCGGGACTACACCCGCGCGGTGATCAACGACACGGGTTTCTACCCGCTGGTCCAGGACAACGACGACCACGACCGCGCCCCGGACGTGTGGTTCGGCGAAACCGGCAGATTTTTGCGCACCGAAGATCTCGACGGTATCTTTCCGGGCAAGGACGAGGACCAGGACGGCCTACCCGATACCAACAAGAATTACAACCTCACGCCGGATTACCGCGAGCCTTTTCTGATGTTCGGTATCGAGTCGGACGACTACGTGTACGGCGCCGATATGGACAACAACGACGTGCCCGACGTGCGCGAGGACGACACCAACCCGGAGTATCCCTACGACCTCGATCTCGCAGGGGCCCACCTGATGGGCTGGGTAGCGCCTTGGCGCCATCTGCGCCTGATGTTGGGCCGGCTGCACAGCGGGCAGATCGCCGCCGGCCGCCACAACCGCGTAGCTTATGGACGTTTGAATTACCGCGTGACCCATTTTGGCTTAGGTGTCTTTGAAGTGGAGCACGAGGTCAAGCGCGTGCACGACGATATTGCAGACGAGATCGTGCGCTTTGGCGAGACTACAAACCGCCCCTTTCAGTCGGCTGGCGACGGATTTTTCAGTTCTCAGTTCGGCTCCGAGCGCGTGGCCGATGAACTCAACTATCGCAACAGTCTGGTGCACCGCACCTATCTCGACACCCGCCTGCGGGCCGTGCCCGGCCTGGAAGTGACCAACAGAATCAAGCTGGAGACCAACAATCAGCGCGAAAGTCTATTTGACGACGGCACTTTCCAGCGCCGAGACCAAGTGCGCCTGCTGGCCGGAGTGCACAAGGTCAGCTATACCTGGCAGTCCGGCCCCTGGCGAGTAGCACCCCAGTTCAAGGTACTCTATCTAAAAAAAGCGCGTCGGAAAACCAGCGTCCCCCTGACGCACGAGCGCCAACTCATTCCCATCCTCAAGGCCGAGTGTCGCCTCACCGAGAGAACCTCGTTCAAAGGCGGCATCCAGGGATTCCCCTGGCTCAAGTACCAACTCAGGGATCTGACCGACCCGAGCCAGAGCGTCAATCGCCAGAACCGCATCCTCATGGTGAGCAATCGCTCCGAGTATTTCGGCTACCAGCTCATCATGAACGCGGGCCTGCTCTTCGATAAGATCGAGTTCCTCGACCCGCGCCAGAGCACCCGCAATTTGCAGATCAACTCCATGTTTATGCGCATCGTCCTAGGCTATGAAGATTGACGCTCCTGTGATCCGGCGTCTGGTGCTCGTCGTCTCGCTTTCCATGCTGTACTGTTCAGACGCGGCCTCAGCCCAGTCTTCGCGACGCGACAGAGACGAAGCGGAAGAGGACTACGTATCCGTCGAGCAGATATACCCCACCCACCCCCTTCTCCTGGCCCTGGCACCCAGATTCAGTACGTACGCCCACCACCCCTTTGCCAACTACGACGATGCGTCTTTCCCCTACACCTCTTCGCGCCGCACCTTTTACGGTCCTTTGGGCGACCGCCTCATCAGCGGTTTTGACGTGGTCCAGTGGCAGGAAGACCGCACCACCACGGGCCGCAGCCAGAGCGAACTCGAACTGCAAGAGGGACGCTATGCCAATGTCTTTGACCGCGTGATCGTGGCCAGCGATGCAGCCAAGGGCTGGTCGGCGCGGGCCATCTACGGCAATGAGATCCTCACCATGTTCACGCCGCTCACCCTCTACTGGAGCGGGTTTAACGGCCTGCGGATCGATTGGCTGAAAGATCGCACCCAGATTTCCACCGTCGGCTCGCGCCTCGGTCACAAGCTCAATCCGATCTTTATTCTGGGGGGCCATGCCCAGCACAGTTTGGGGGTGTTCGACCTCGGCGCTACCTACGTGAACATTCACTCGACGAATCTGGACCGGGGCGAGGAGAGCCTCAAAGGCACCTTCCCCAACACCCGCCGAATACCCCGATTTCTGGCCGTCAAAATCGCCGATGAATCGCCCGAGGACGACCGCGGCGGGCCGCGCGTCTTTGATGTGAAGGTGTGGGTTGGCGGCCGGGAACGCCCGGATATACGTCCCGACGTAGTGCGCTATAGCTCACGGCAGACCTCGGTGGGGCGCACTTCGGTCGGCGACCGGTTCACTGCTTCCCCCTATTCCACCTACAGGGTATTTGGTTCTTTCCGCGAAATAATCGGCGATATCTGGGAGGTGGCGGCCGTGCCATTGGAATTGCCGCTCTATGCCGACTATATGTATTTGAAGGACCATCTGGACGGCGTGGATGTCAGCCGGCGGGTCAGCATTCCACGCCTGACCAGCCGGGCGCAACTCCTCGCCGACGAAGTACATGCCGCCGATGGCGAGGACTATCTAGTCTACTATTTTGATCTGGGCGATCTCGCAGATATCGAGGCAGTGGAGTTGGGCTTCCTGATGGGGAACGACTACCATATATCCATCTCCGACGTACAGCCAAAGACGACCCGCAACGATCCCTACGAGCGGCGCTTCCGCGCCGACTTCTTCCGCACGGTCACCCGCGCTCGGGGCAATGTCCAAGATCTGTCCAATGTGCGCTGGGTGAAGTTCAAATACGGGGCACCCACAGGGCTATCCATTTATAGCTTTGACGCTAGCGTCAACTTTCGCGGTCTCGAGATCCAGGGCGAATTCGCCACCAGCTTGGAACACAACCAGTTTCCCGGTATCGACCTCAACGGTGCCCGGCACAACCAGCAGGCGCGCGCCTGGTACGCGGTGGCCACCAAGGACTTTGAGCGCTGGGGATTGGGGGGCGAACTCTTTTCCATGAGCCCCGACTACAAGACCTTCCTGACCGTCCACAATCTCGAACAGCGATTCTCGGGCACGGGCTTCATCAACGAATCCGCGGTCTATCATCTCGTCCAGGACAACGACGACCACGACCGCTATGCCGATGTCTGGTTCGGCAATCCCAACAGCGAGGATATCGACGGGATATTCCCGGGCAAAGACGAAGACCAGGATGGTTTGCCCGATACCAACAAGAATTACAATGACATCCCCGACTATCGCGAGCCTTTTCTGATGTTCGACGTCGAGTCGGACAACTACGTGTACGGGGCCGATATGGACAACAACGACGTGCCGGACGAACGCGAGGACGACCTCGATCCCGAATATCCCTACGATCTCGATCTCAAAGGCGCACACCTGATGGGCTGGTTCGCGCCGCTGCCACGGCTACGGCTCATGCTGGGACGGCTACACGCCGAACAGATCGCCGGTGGCCGACGGAACCACATGCTCTACGGGCGCCTCAACTACAGGACGGCGCAATTCGGTCTGGGAACCTTTGAACTGGAACACGAGCTCAAGCGGGTGCGCGACGACATCCCGGATGAGACCTTGCTCTTCAAAGAAGATACGATCCGCCCCTTCGCCTCGGCGGGCGGTGGGAACTACCAGCCCCAGTTTGGCGCCGACGACATCGCCGACGAGCTCAACTATCGCAACAGCTTGGTAAAACGCACCTACCTGAACACCCGCCTGACCGGACTGCCCAGACTAGCGGTGGCAAACCGCATCAAGCTGGAAATCAACGACCAGCGCCAGACCCTATTTGACGACGGCACCTTCCAGCGCCAGGACCGCATCCGCCTTTTGGTCGGCGTGCACAAGGCCAGCTATACCTGGGAAAGCCGACACTGGCGGGTGGCCCCCCAGATCAAGGTGCTCTACTTAAAGAAGGAACGCCGCCATACCGATGTTCCCCTGAAGCACGAGCGCCAGTTTATTCCCATCTTCAAAGCCGAGTACCGCCTGACTGAGCGCACCTCGGTCAAAGGTGGAATTCAGGGATTCCCCTGGCTCAAGTACCAGATCCGGGATTTGACCGACCCCAGCAAGAGCTTCGATCGTCAAAACCGCGTCCTGCTCTTGAGCAATCGCTCCGAGTACTTTGGCTACGAACTCATCATGAATGCCGGCCTGACCTTCGAGAAGATTCGCTTCCTCGACCCGCACCAACAGAGCCGCAACTTCAAGGTGCATTCCATGTTCCTGCGCATCCTCCTCGGCTACGGTGCCTGACCTCCGCTAGAAAGGAAAATAAATGACTCCTGAACAGCACTATCTATTCGATGTAACTGGGTATCTCCACCTGCAAAATGTCCTCAGCGAGCGGGAGTTGCAAGACGCTCAGGAGGCCGCCGAGCGCTATGTCCAGACCCCGTACGAGGAACGGCCGCCCGGCTTCAAGGGAGACAACCCCGAGAAATACATCTACGGCTTCGCCTTTGACAAAGCCCTCGAAGCCCTGGCCCTACACCCGGTCACTTGGCCCATCATCAGGGAATTGACCTCGGACAAGCCCCGGCTCTACAATGGCACCTTGGCGGTCAACACCCACAAACACGATTACTTCGGCGTCTGGCACTGCGCCCGCGAAGGGTATGGCTGGCAGAGTACGCGCTACGAGGTCCGCGACGAGCGCATCTACTGCGATATGTTTATCGCCTTCGTCTATTTGACCGATGTCTTGCCCGGCGATGGCGGTCTGGTGGTTATCCCCGGCTCGCACAAAGCCGAATTCGAACGTCCCGCGAATCTCTTCGTACCCGTCGACGATAAAAGCGACCCCGAACCACATCCGGCCTTTACCAATATCACCCCGCGCGCCGGCGACGTGGTCTTCATCTCCGAACTTTTGACGCACGGCATCCTGCACTGGAAGCCCAAAGATCGCGACCGGCGCTTCCTCATCCTGAGATACCAGCCCCAGTACGCTGGCCAGGGAACATTCCCACAGGAAATCCTCGATCGACTCTCGCCTGAGACGCGTGAACTGACCGAACCTGCATTCTATAAACACGTCAAAGAAATCGTCAAAAAAGACCAAATCACCCTGACTCCTCAGGAGGAGGCAACCCCATGACTCCCGAACAGCGATACCTCTTCGACGTAACCGGGTACATTCATCTGCCCAACGCCCTCAGTGCGGAAGAACTGAACAACGCCCAGGAGGCCGTTGAGCGTGTAGTCCACACCCCTAAAGAAGAAATGCCGCCCGGCTGTGCCAAAGGCCCAGACGGTGGTGGCTGCTCTAACGGCTTCTCCTTTGACAAATCGCTCGAAGCCCTGACCATGCATTCGGCCTCTTGGCCCGTCATCAAGGAACTGACCGGCGGCCGGCCCCGGCTCAACCGCGGCAGCTTGGTGGTCAACCGCTACCGAGAAGATGCCACCATCGGCCAGTTGCACTGCGCGCGCGAGGACTGCGGCTGGCAGACCCGGCGCTACGAGGTCCGCGACGGCCGCATCTTCTGCAACGATTTCATCGTTTTCGTGTACTTCACCGACGTCTTTCCCGGCGACGGCGGCATCGTCGTCCTGCCCGGCTCGCACAAGGCCGAATTCGAACGCCCCGGCTACCACAATCACCAGCACCCCGACTCGCGCGACCAGATATTCTTTGTCGATCCCCACGACCGCGAGCCCGAACTGCACCCGGCGCTGGCCAACATCACCCCGCGCGCTGGCGACATGCTGGTCATGAGCGAATTGCTCACCCACGGCGTCCTCACCTGGAAACCCCAAGACCGCGATCGCCGCTTCCTCATCCTGCGCTATAAGACTCAGGACTGGCGCGATGATCGGGGCAGTATCAACCCGTTTCCGCAGGAAGTCCTCGACCGCCTCTCACCCGAGACGCGCGAACTGACCGAGCCGGCGTTCCACACCCACGTCAAAGAGGTCGTCAAAATGGACGACGTTACCCTGACTGTTTGACTGTTCCCAAGCCTAAAGGCAAGGGATTCTTGCCGGTTCAACCGGCTGAGATTGCAGCCCCAATCTCAAGATATTACAAGCAGCGTTTTCATCTCGATCCATAGAAAGACCGCAGCATGGACAATCATGCACCCGATCACTCAACGCCTTGCGTTGTCGGTGTCCGCACTGAGAACAATCCTGCGAGGTATAGGCCGGATTCACGGCTACCAACGTCCTACCAGCCTCTGCCGCTTTGTAGGACAGGCACTGCCGAAATTGCGACCACGCCGCGTCGTGAATGGATTTAGCGAGGCGATGGTTATGTACCATGCCATTGATTTTAAGATCCTCTACCGCGATAAAGCCAAAGCGTTCAACCATCTTCCGCGCCAACTGGTGAGCAAAATCGAGCCGACGGAAGCGAATCCGCTCATGCACTCGCGCCACCTGACACCGCGCCTTGGCTCGCTCCGGCGTCCCCCTTTCGCACCGAGCCAGCTTACGCTGCGCTTTAGCTAGTGCCCACTCATCCGTGCGAAAAAAGCGCGGGTTGGCTATTTGCTCCCTTGTGCTCAAGGCAGCAAACTTCTCAAGCCCTACATCAATGCCCACCGCTTCGGTCGATTCGGGCAGCGGCTTGGCTTCCTGCTCGCAGATTATCGAGGCATACCATTTGCCCGTAGCACTACGTCGCACAGTGCAGGTTTTTGGCGTCCCTTCAAGCGGACGGGACAGGCGCAGCTTCACCAAGCCAACCTTACCGAGGCGCAACCTCTCGCCCTTGAGTTCGAATCCCGGCTGTTGTGGGTAGGTGAGGCTATCGTATCGGCCTGCACCCTTGTAGCGAGGAAAGCCGGGGGCTTCACCTTCTTTGCAGCGACGGAAGAAGGCTTTAAACGCCAGATCAACACGCATGGCCACGTTTTGCAGCACCTGAGAATGAACCTTTCCCAAAGGCGGCCAGTCCGACTTGAGAAAGGGAATCTTGCGCTTTTGCTCAAGGTATCCAACCGACTCATGGCGCTCCTTCCACGCCTGAACTCGGTCGCAGAGCAAGCAGTTGTACAGGCGGCGGCAGGCTTCGAGGTGCTCAACCAGTACACGCGCTTGTTGCTTGCTTGGATACAGCCGATATTGATACGCTTTAGGCATAACAATTACGATACAGCTTAATAAGTGATGTTACGCAGTTTTTCAGAAAATTCTCGATTTCACCCCAACATCTTGGGTCAACAGTCTGCGATAAACCACAAGATAGAGAGCTACTGCGTAACGTCAGTTAATAATACCACGAGCACAAGAGGAAAATTGCAGAGCAGTCCGTCCTCCGTATGGGGGACGAACGTATGGGGGACGAAAGGCTAAAGCCAAACCCTTATATCCAAAGCCTAAAGGCTTGGGATTTACGGCCTAAAGACGCAAAAGCTAACGAAGGGTCCGGCGACGACCATCCCGGGACGCTAGCGACTGATCAATCCACAAAACGGTGGGGGAAAGGAATACTCCGAATAATATGGTCGGTGCTATGTTTCGCATTGCAACACCTTCCCAAGAGGCTATAGACGCTTTCCATGAAAACGGCTACGCCGTCTTTCCCGCGGTGTTTACCGACGCGGGGCTTGCCGCATTGACCGCTGAGATACTCAGCCGCCAGCAGGTCGCGGAATTTCTCGCCAAAACCGCCGCAGAACTCGCGAATTTGCCCAGGCCCAATCGCTTTGGCGAACGGCCGTGGAGCGACAAGGGGCCTTGTGCCAGGCAACTCTTCGACGCGCCCTTGGTAACCGCATTATTGCAGACGGTGATTGGCGCAGAGTATCACTTTTGTCATTCGCTCTTCAATGTGCACATGCGCGGTGCCGGGGGCCTTGGTTTCCACCAGGACCACCACCACTGGAAACACGAAAATCCCGTCAACCTCGCCGAGCGGCACAAGTGGTACATCCAGATGCTCTACTATCTCAACGGATTCAGGCGGGGCGATGGAAGTTTGTCCATAATCCCCGGAAGCCATTTGATCTCTCCGCTCGAAGTCACGCCCGAGCAACTGCTCACAGAGGAATACGGCCGACGAGCGGGGCACCGGTTCAAAATAGAACACTTGGAGCTGCCGCCGGGCAGCATGGTCTTTCTCAACGCCCGAGTTTTTCACGGGGTGGCGTCCAAACCTCTGGATTCCCCGCAGAGATACCGGCTGCAAACCAACTTTATCTTCAAAGAAGCAGGTCCCCCTCACTTGCACACCCAAGCCATTTCTCCCGAATGGCTGGAAGACGCAAGTCCCCATCGCCAAAAGCTTTTCCAGCGCAAACCCTATACTCCGGGGTGCTGGGATTATAAAACGGTCTAAGGCCCTATAACCCCGATTTGGTACTCCCGTCTGCCGCGCAGATGAAACCTCGGTGCGGGTGCGCCATTGGGCATCTCAATCGTCTCGTCGGGCTTTAGTCGCCGGCCATCGACGTCGAAGATTGCCCCTGCTGCGGCAAAGGGAAGGTCCAGCACGACCGGCTTCTCCCTGGGCAAGGCGATCTCGACAACGGACTCGCCATTGCGCTTCTCGTACGCCAGGCTGTATTCTCCGTCCGGGCCCGGAAACGAACCCCTGAAGGACTCCAGTGGACCGGGCTGCGGTGCAAAGCGCACGGTCTGGAATCCCGGCTCGAGCGGCTGGATGCCGCACAGTTCCGTCAACAGCGCCCACGGCACCCCCAATCCCGCCCCCTGCGCCACCGCCCGACTATTGCGGCAGCGCCACGTGCCCGGTGTCTGCTCCCCGTAGAGGGTCCACACCTCCGGCACGGTCTCCAACCCCATGGCGATCAGACGCGAGAAATGACGATGGATCCAGTCGATGGCCAAATCCACGCGTCCGGCGCGAATAAAGGCCTCCGGCAGGTGTATCCAGCCCGGCGATGCCGCTCCAAAGGCTGCGCGGTCCTTTGAGTACGCATCCATAATCCGCTGCGTCTGGGCGCTCGTGGCAATCCCAAAGATTATGGCCAGAGAATTGGCGTGCTCACTGATGTGCTCGCTTGCCTTGGCGTCGGTCAGACAGTCGGAGAACGCGCCTCGCTCCTCGTTCCACCAGCACTCGCGCAGCCCTTCTGCGAGAAGGCGCTCTGCAGCGCGCCAACGCGCTACCTGCGCAGTCCGTCCCACGGCCTCCCCCAGGACCGCCGCGCGCCGCAGCACCTCGCAGCACCAAGCATTGAGGATAAAGGGGTAGTCCTCGCGCTGCAGATCGGCCCAGTCGAAAAAGATCCCATAGGGCGGCAGCGGCATGAGTCCTTCCTCGTCCAGAAAGGAATGGCACATTTCTACCAAGCGCTCGATTCCCAGCCACAGACGCGCCACCAGGTCCGCATCGGCGTAGAGCATGTAGTGTTCGTACAGACGCAGCACGAAACTGAGCGTGTGCCCCATGAGCGACTCTTCGGCCTCTTCGACGCCGGGATAGGCACCCCGGTGTATTCCGGTGCCGTGCTGGCCTTCCATGTGCTGCACAAAGTATTTGCGGCCCACGGCCACATCGCCAAAGCAAGCCCAGAAAACCCGCAGGATACCGCTGCAGTCGCCGCCGTGCTGCCGCCGCTCGCGCGAAGGATTGTCCATAGTGTGGTCCACCACGCATAGATCGGCCGTGCGCCGCGACATGACAAAGGCCTGGTTCAACAGTTGGTCGCAGCAGACGAACTCGCCGCGTTCCGCAAAGGGGTTGCGCACCTCCTCGGCCCACACATTGAAGAGTTCGATCTCCCCGTGCAGGTCTCTGAAGGTGAGTTGCACATAGCGGCAGTGGCGCCACTGAAAGGTCTGCCACTCCTGTTCCCCTTCCCTAGTGGTGTACTGGTCGGCCATAGGTGTGCGCAGAGACACATAGGGTATTACCCGACCATCTTCCAAGCGATAGGAATAACCAATGTCGATCTTGGCTCCCGCCGGTGCCTTGAGGCGAAAACCTAGGCGTGCGTTCATTAGCTGACCAAAGTCCAGCACCACGGTGGCATTGCGCAGTCCATCAAAGGTATCGCCGCTTTCATTTGGATCTGAATTGCGCACGATGACGGCAGATGCGCCATCCTCCAACAGCGCTTCGACGTGCTCCACCTTGGCTTTCTCGCACGGCTCCACCTGCTCCAGACTCAAGCGCACGGCGACGTCTTGCGGACTGGCTTCCCGCCGCTGCAGGACCTCTCCACACTGCACTACGCGGACCGGGAGGCGGCGCTTGTACGCGTGCTCGGCCACATCCGCAGGCACCAAGTGAATCCAGGGAAAGAATCGGGCCTGTGGCCTCTTGGCCCTGAAGAGGCGGTGTACCCTTGCAATAACCGCCACAGCGCACGGCCACTGGGTATCGTCAAAGCCGATCTGCTCCCAGCCTGCGGGTGTCTGGCGACTATCGTAAATCTCCGCCATGGTCGTATCGTCAAAGCGCACTCCGGCGAGATAGGCTTCACTGCGCCGCGCGGCCCAGTCCTCATCGCTAATGAGGGTAAACTCACCCGCTTCCAGTTGGCACAGCAAGCCGTGCGCCTCGGGACACACGGTCCACCGGTGGATCGAGACATCGTGGTACACCAGAGCGGCAATGCAGTTCTTGCCCCGGCGCAGCAACGCACTGACATCGCGGGTGTCGTAGCGTTTGAAGCGTGGGTCGGAAAGCAGGCCACGACCCACAAAATGTCCGTTGACCCACAGGGCGTATTCGCGGTCCGCAGCGCTGCGCAGGACCGCGGCTGGAGGAACGCTCGACAGCTCAAACTCGCGCCGAAAGTAGACGAAATCGCCTTCCCCTTCGGTGGGGTCGGCCGTCCAGATCCACTTTCCGCTCCAGGCAGTAAAGGGTTTGGTTGCGACCGGAGCATCTGGTGGGATGAGGCGCTCGATTTCCATAACAATTCGGCGCTGGGGACCGTCGGTTTTAGGCGACGGTCCCCAGCGCCCTACCTCCTTTTTCAAACAGTTGCCAGAGTGGGGTCGGTGCCGCTCGGGCGAGTGCGATCCGTCAGGCGAGGCTGGGTAATGTTGGATGTTCTAACGGCAAACCTGTCGATTGCAACTGCTCAAAATGGTTTTGCCATTGCGATTTCTTCGTGTTCGAGCAGATAGGGCACGTCGCTGCGGTCCCAAGCTCGGCGGCCATGCACGCAGTGGATGCCCATGAGTTGGCGTTTATACGGCGTATCAGCCCAATCGACGATAGTCTGTGGTGGGGGCTCGACACCCCATTTTTTGATGAAAAAAGGCTGGTAGCCAAAAACGACCGAACGGCGGTCGCGGGTGCTGGTGTTGGCCAGACCGGTGTGCCAGCAGGCGACGTTCCAGAGCACGGCATCGCCGGCGTTGAGCGCCATCTTTTTGTAGCCAGGCATGGTTTCGAGGTTTTCGCTCGTGTACTGATCTTTGGGAGGGTCTGCGGGACTTTTGTGCGTGCCGGGCACCAGGGAGAAACAGCCCATGGTTTCGTCCTGGTCATCGAGAAAGTAAAAGACTTTGATCTTGAAGGAATAGGTCGGATGCGACCAAGGGGGCCAGTCGCGGTGCCATCTGGTATGAGCGGATGTACCGGCGTGGTGGTTGTGATAGAGCATTTCCATGACCTGGTATTCGGGGCCGATGGACTGTTGCACTAGTGGGATGACTTTGGGGTTGTTGGCTAGGTCGAGGATAGTAATATCGCTGTCGAAGTCTGGAATGATGGTATGGGCGTTGGGACCGTTGCCATTCCCGGCTCTGAAAGTGCCGTCGCGGACGGACTGTGCCCACTCGGCCCTGGTTTCGGCCTCGCGGCGTGCAAACGCCTGGCGCACGCGCTCAAGACCAACCGGTTGAATGGCATTTTCGACGATAAAATAGCCGTTTTCGTCGAAAAAAGCGCGTTGCTCCTGGGTCAGGACTGGGTATTCGGCGAGATCTGTCTTGGCCATTGATAGTACTCCTTTCCGATGAAATATTGTGACATAGCCGAAAGCATTTGCTACTTTGATACGGGGAATGCGGCTTAGAGTCAAGCATTGGGCGATTTGCGCTCCCATTTAGGCGCACTCTCCCACGGTAAAGAAATTGTGAGGGGAAAAGGTTAATCTGATGCCGACCGCAATGGAAGATTACCTGTTTGATTTACAGGGATATTTGATTTTGCCACAAGCGGTTGACGCCGATCATCTGTCCGAGATGAACGCAGTCATAGACCAGTGGCCCCCTTACAGTAGCGGATGCTAGGTGGCGAGAAAAAGCGCGACAAAGTGACCCCCCTTTTTCGGCCTCTTTCGAGAATGTGGTAGAAAGAGACCCCTCTTTTCTGAGATTGGTCAACCATCCGGCTTGGGCACAACACCTGAAGCGATACATCGGCAGTGAGGATCCCCCTGTCACAGAAGGTACGCATTATCCTGCCGATGCAAAAAGAACCGGGGATTCCCCGGTCCTAGAAGGTGCGACTGCCTCAATTCGCGGACCTGGTGTTGCTACCCGCTTGCACTCCGGAGCGCATAAACGACGCATGTATACCCAATTTCGATTCCACAACAATCGATTCCGCTGTGGTGAAGTCAACATCATTCTGGCACTCAATGACATCGGCCCTAACGATGGGGCTACCATGGTCGTTCCCGGCAGTCACAAGTCCAACCTGCTTCATCCCGCATTCAGTGGATCGACCTTTGTAGAAGGCGGCTCTCTGGACGGAATGGAAGCCGCGGTTGAAGTCGAATTGAATGCCGGCGATGCCGTGTTGTTTGTAGACTGTATTGCGCACGGCTCGGCCCGGAGGATCAACCCCGGAGTGCGCCGCGTCCTGATCTATCGCTGGGGGCCACACTGGAAAGTCTATCAGCCCCCAGCGGACTTTTTGGCCAGCTTATCAGAGGAGCAACAAAGCTGGTTTTATCGCCAGTAGGTTCTTTGGCCAATCGGCATATAGATGTAGGCTGGCTGTCACCGTGGATTTCCCATACTTACAAGCGATAGACGGAGGCTTTTGATCTTGATATATTCACGTGGCCGCTTAGAGGCCCTAACAAAACTGGATTCCCGCTTTCGCGGGAATGACATGGGCGGGCGGGACACCCGCGTTCCGAGGATCGCCTAGCAGGTTTTGTTAGAATCTCTTAGTACGCCAACAGCTTCTCAGCGACATAGGTAGGCAATACGCCGTAGTACGCAACGTTACGCAATTTTAAGGGAGGAACGCGATGACACAGATGGTCGAATCGATACCGCAGAGGAAACTGACGGACGAGAGCGTGTTCACCGAGTTGTGCAGCAAAGGATTTTGCCTCCTGCCGGGCTATCTGTCCCCCAAACAAACCAAGGCCCTGGTAGCGGCGGCGCGCCGTCTCCACCCACCTTGGTCTGATCTCCCACCCGAGCAACTGCCACCTCCGGGCAGCCTACCGGAGCCGAACGCTATACCGACTCGCAACGCCAGTTTTCCGTTTGAGGAGCCGTGCCTCAATCAGGCCATCGTGGACCCAGATACAATCGCCCTTGCGAAACGCTGGTTGGGAACAACGCAAATCTGCATGCGTGGCAGCGCCTGCTCTGTTCGCTACCCGGGATTTGTGGAGAGCACCGGCCGACACGTGGACGGATTCTCGCTACTCCCGACAGTGAGGGCGAGCCGCGACCACAACCAACTCAAGTTTTGGTATTACCTTTCCGATGTCGAGCCCGGGATGGCACCGACCTCGTTCTGGCCCACCCAATGGGGTGACGACGGCCCGCACGTGGTGGGAGACAAGCATACGTTTACGGGGCCGGCCGGTTCGCTGGCGATCTTCTCCATCTTCACCAACCACTCGCGGAGCAACTTCATCCAGACGAGTGGCGAGCGCTACGTCTTAACCGTGCGGTGGGGCCGGCGCGACCACCCTTGGGAAGGGATGTCGGATTACGTGATGGCTGGGAGCAACCCGGTCTTCAGGGAGTTCATTAGCGGCTTGGACCCCAGCACTCGCGAACTTTTCCACTTCCCACCCGTCGGCCATCCGTACTACAGCGAGCATACGCTACGCGATTTGGAAGATCGCTACCCCGGATGGGACGCCAGTGGTGAATACCGGGCTGCCATCTCTACTGCGACCTAGCGATAGGGCCGAGCGGCTGGTGGCCCACGCCCGCCGCTCGGCAAACACTCCCTCCATTGCCAATTGTGAACATACGTCCGACGATCACAGCATGGCCTGTCTACTTGATGTTCTTTGTGTCGGGGGCTGCCGGGCTGATCTATGAAATCGTCTGGACGCGCATGCTCAGTTATGTGTTCGGCACGAGCACCTATGCCCTCAGCGCTGTAGTAGTCGCGTACATGGGTGGACTCGCCCTCGGGGCTGTACTGGCCGGACGCGTAAGCGATCGTTTGCGCAGCCCGCTTTTGGCCTACGCCGCAATCGAGGTAGCGATCGGGGCGCTGGGAGGGCTCTTGATCCTGATCCTGCCTCACCTCTCCCTAGTCGACCGCGCCAACTTTGCGCTCTTTGGGCAGAACTTCGCCCTGCTTACGGCCGGGCGCTTTATCGCCGCTATCGGCGTACTCCTAATTCCCACTTTCCTGATGGGGGCTACCCTGCCTCTGCTCTCAAGGGCCATTGTGAGAAGTGAGGCGCACTTGGGAGGACGCATCGCCACGCTGTACGGGATCAATACGGGTGGGGCCGTCCTCGGGGCATTCTGCGCCGGATTTTTTTTAATCAAGGAATTTGGCCTCTACGGCAGCGAGTACGTGGCTGTGGCGCTGAACCTGGTGGCCGCGTGTCTGGGGCTTGTATTCTGGGTCATGGTTCGCGACCAAGAGAGTGCGGATATCGAGACAAAATCCGCACCGGTCGGTGAAGAAATCTCCCGCGGATATTCAGCGCGGCTCGTACACATGGTGTGGGCGGCTGCTTTCTTGAGCGGGTTCGTATCCCTGGGGTGCCAGATCCTGTGGTCGCGCTCCCTCGTGTTCACCTATGCGTACCTCAGCAGCACTACCTACTGCTTCAGCGCCCTGCTGGGCGTCTTCCTGTGCGGCATCGCCCTCGGCAGTGTCCTGATCGCTCCTCTGGCAGACCGCCACGGCGACCCCCTCAAGCTCTACGGCTTGCTCCTTTCCTTGCTCGGGATATCGCTGCTCGTCTCACTGCTGACCATCTATGGTGGTGCCGGGGGAAATATCCTCGGCGATCCCCTGAGCCGCGAAACCTATGAACTTGACTTCGCCCTCGCCTTTGCCAACGTCATCCTGCAGACTGTGTTCGCCATCGGGATCCCGACCCTGCTGATGGGCATGTCCTTGCCCCTCGCCATCAAGTCGGCAGCCTCGGTTTCCCAAGTGGGACGCGACGTGGGGGTCGTGTACGCGCTCAACACCCTCGGCGCGATCCTCGGAGTGATCGCAACGAGCTTCGTCCTGATCCCCGCGGTTGGGCTCACGTTCACCTTCGAATTGTTCGCCTTGATAGATGTCACTATCGGGGTGATCGTCCTGTTGTCGCGCCCTGCCGCACGGCGCTATGCCATGGCAGCGATCGGTGCTACCTTCGCTTTTAGCCTCTTTACCATGCTCTCCGTGCCCCTTCGGGGCGACCTCAGGGCTCCGATCGCCAAAAACCTAGAGCAGATTTATTACCGCGAAGGACCGGTTGCCACTATAGCCGTCTACGAGACGCAGTCAAGCGCTCGTTATGTCTTTGTCGACCAGGCGAGCGTGGCTGGCACTTCGCAGACGATGTTGACCGACCAGAAATCCCTCGCCCACATCCCCATGTGTATAGTGCGGGATGCCAAAGCGGCCCTCACCGTGGGCTTTGGCAGCGGGGGGTCCTCCTATTCCTACCTGCGGCACAGCTCCCTCGAGAAAGTACACTGTGTCGAAATTGCCCCTGAAATCGTCGCAGCCGCATCCTACTTGGGCGCTTCGAACCACCGCTTCCTCGAGCACCCAGATCCACGCTATAGAATCATCTTTGACGACGCCCGTGCGTACCTGCAGTACACCGACGAAACCTACGACATTATCGCCACCGACTGTACAGATCTGCGCTACAAGTCCAACGCCAACCTCTACGATCTGGAGTTCTTTATGCACTCCCGCGCACGCCTCAATCCCGGCGGAGTGGTAGTGGTATGGATGCCTCTTGGCGGCCTCTCCGAGGACCTCTTCCTGATGACGCTGCGCACCTTCTACCGCGCCTTCCCCGAAATGGCCGTCTTCTATATGAACAACGAGGCCACGCACTATGTTTTACTGGTGGGGTGGCGCGACGAGATGGAGATCGACTTCGAGCTGTTTCAGCAGCGCCTCACAGAGCCGAACGTGCTTGCGGACCTAGCTGAAATCCACCTCGAAAATCCGTACAAGCTGCTCTCGACTTTTGTAACCGCCGGTCCGCAGCTAGCGTCCCTACTCGGCGAGGGCGACCTCAACACCGAGGAACATCCTCTGCTCGAGTTTCGCGGACCGCTCGAAGGATGGGATTCACAGGCGATGTTGAAGAATCTCGACCTGCTGATGCGCCATCGCGCCAATCCAATGGACTGGGTGCGGCAGAACTCCATAACGGAAGAGGAGGGCGCACACTTTGCTGCCTATCAGCGCGCCATGCCCTTGATCTTGCAGGGACACTTTGAGAGCAAGCGCAGAAGGTATATCGAGGCCTCAAAGTGGTACACTCGCGCTCTGGCGCTCACGCCGGACGACCGCTCCCTGCAGGCCTTGCTGAATTTTCCCAAATTGCGGCATCGAGGCCGCCAAGGCGACATCCAAGCTCTGACCGAACTGGCCCAGTGCATGCTCGTTCAGGGCCGCCGCGAAGCGGCACGGCAGGCCATTGAGGATGCGCTCCAAGCGCTCTCAGCGTCGACCGAGATGAGCCAAGTCCGCAAGGCGGCCTGGAGCAAAGAGCTGCGCACCTGGCAGGCGCGCCTGAGGGCGAATTCCACTGTCGAATGATCTTTAGAAGCGACGCGTCACCCCTACCCCCGGCGAGCCATTCACCCACTGCGCCGCCACTGAGAAACCCGGGCGCGGCGTCTGTGCAACCCGCTCTTGCGGCGAAGTGAAGAACAAGATATCTACGACATTGTACGCATAGATACCCGCCGACAGAAAGATGATCTGCCGCATGGTATTGTAGCGGTCCAGATCGTCCTCCATGTCCTGAATATCCTCCCAGACCTCCTGCGCCTCTTCGTAGCGGCCCCGCTGTTGTAGCCCCAAGTATTTGTCCCTAGCCTGTTTGTGGCGGCCCTTGACCGTGCTGTGGTTTTCCTGGCCGTTGATGGCCGCCACCAGCGACACCAGTCCGCCGCTAAATAAACTGAACCCCTTCACCTTGCTCCCCAGGGCAATCTGTCCCAATCCGGGAAAGAGGAGGGACATCTTGATGGCGCGGTTGCGCGCCGCGACCCTTTCCTCGGTGAAAATATCGTCGCTGAAGACTTGGGCCGCGAGCGGATTGACCGCCCCCACAACCAAAACACCCAGCACACAAAAATAAACACAAGCTTTGTACATAGTTGCCCCTTTGCCTACTAGAGCCGGTTGGCCACGATCCAGTCCTTGTGAGCCTGGGCAAATTGCTGCGCATCAGGTGAGACCTGGCTCCCGGATTCCTGGCTTACTCTTTCGTACACCGCCACTGCCTCCTTCCAACGACTCAAACTCTCATAGCAGATCCCCAAATTGATCAGCGCCCCGATCTGTGTCTCCGTGCCCGGATACTTGTCGACGATTTCCCGCAGCAGAGGTATGGTCTCGCCAAATTTTTCCCTTGTGAGTTCGGCTGGATTCTTACTGTCCATGGCCACTCTGAACGGCACCATGGCCTGCTCGTAGTCCAGATAGGCCATGATCTCGCGCAGGTCGGCGACCAATTCCGGCACCTTCTCGGCCAGTGGATCGTCTGGATAGCGCGCCAGTACCGTTTCGTACGCACTCAGTGCCTTGGCGTAATCCTGCTTGTTGTAGTAGTAGTCGCCAATCGAAAACTGGGCATTGGGACTGAACTCGCTGGCGGGATAGCGCATTACCAACTCCTCAAAGGAAGCGATGGCCTGATCTTCCCGCTGCAACTCCAGTTGGGCCCAGCCCATATTGTAGAGCGCGTCGTCGGCCTCTTCGGCGTGCGGATGTTTCGCCAAAATCTCCCGATAGAGATTCAGGGCCCGATCGAATTGTCCCAGATTGAAGTAACTCTCGCCGGCCCGGTACAGCGCGTCCACGACGAATTCTCGTTCGGTAAACCGCTTTGCCTCTGCAAAGGACGCCGCGGCCGGCTCAAACTGCGTCTGGTTGAAATAGGAGTATCCCACAATGTAGTAAGCATGGGGCAGATTGGGATTGTCGGGGTAGCGGTCTATGAAGGCCTCGAGTACCGCGACAGCCCGGTCGAGTTCGCCTAGTTCGAAATGAGCCGAGCCAATGGCAAAAACCATATCCGCGGCATAGTGACCATCGGGATGGAGTTCCAGGGCCTGCGAGTACACCTCCACCACGGATGTAAACTGACCCTTTTGCAGGTAGGTGTCGCCCAACAGGTAAAACGCCCGCTCTTTAACCGAGTAGGTGCCCCCCCCGGCGCGCAAATCTTCGAGCGGTAAATCAATGGTCTGACGCGCCACTTCCGCTGATTCCTCATTGCGCCCCAGACCGTGGTAGAGTTCGGCCAAAAGCAGCAGATATTCGGCTTTCTCGGCCTCGTCTGCAGCCTCCTCTGCCAGCACTTGGTAGTTGAAAATGGCCTGTGCTTCTTTCTGCTGCCGGATGCGCACCATGCCCAGCATGCGCTGCGCCGAGCGCCGCACCTTGGCGTTTTCCGCTTGGGTCAGTTGCTCTAGGTCTTCCTCGGCCCGAGCGTATTGCTCCAGGCTGAGATAACACACTCCACGGCTGTAGAGACTGCTCTCCAAAATCTGCGGATCCGCGCTCAGTGCCAGCACCCGATCGAAGTGGGGAATGGCCTCGGCGTAGGCCTCCTTGCCCACAAAGGCCTTGCCCTGCAGATAGTGATTCTGGGCTTTCCCCCGATCATCGGCCGTCACCTTCGCGCCCTCTTGCAAAATCTCCAGCGCGCGGTCGAACTCCTCCATGGCCATGAGCAGTTGGCTGGCTTCCTGCAGCGCCTTGGAGTAGAGATCCGAACTAGGGCGCACTTTGAGGAAGCTGGCCACGGCCTCCTCCTTGGCCTCGTGGCGGCGCTGGGCAATGCCCAGCTCGAAATAGGCCATATCCACCTGCGAAAAATCGCCGTACCGGTCGATGATTTCCCGGTAAACTTCGATGGCGCGGGCGTACTCTTTCCGGCTGTAGTGGATACGGGCGATCTGGAAGAAGGCACTCTGCGCGTACTCTTCGTGCGGATACTCCTCGACCAAGTTCTGGAAGTGCGCTAGCGCCTGTGCCCGCGACTCTTCGGTATCTATCATCTGTTGGCACAGGCCAATGCTGAACATGCAGGCCAGCTTGAGCCAGCTATCTGGGTACTCCTCCAGCACTTTTTCGTACTCGGCAATAGCCCGGCCATAATTGGCTGCGGCCGCTGCTGTGTCTCCCCTTCCCCGCTCCGCTTCGGCCATATCGAAGAAGGAGCGCCCGATCTTGTAACTCGCTTCGTCCAGCCCAAACCCAGCGCGCCCGGCCACGTCGGCATAGGCCTTGATATAGAGCCGATACTCTTCGATAGCCTCGGCATAGCGCCCGTCGTTGTAGTAGCGCTCGGCCAACAGAGAGTGCATGCGTGCCCGGAACACCGGATCTGTAACCTCGTCAATGGCACTGCGATAGGTTTGCACCGAGCGTTCAAAGTCGCCGGCCTCGTAGTACATATCGGCCATGCGGCGGTAGGCTTCTTCGGCCAGCAGGCGTTCGTTGGTAAACAACCCCACTACGCTGCGATAGGCCGCGGCCGCCTGGTCGTATTGGCCCAGCTCCGCATGACAAGCACCGACTTTGATCTGCGACTTGAGCGCTAGCTCCAGCCCGGTTTCGTCCACCAGCCCGGCAATTTTCTCCCGCCGCATCTTGGCGATTTCCTTGTCGGTGAGTTGGTCGAGCTGCGCCCGTTCCACTAGGCGCTGGAAGTAGGGGAGGGCCTCCTCGTACTGCTCCTGCTTATAGTAATTCTCGCCGATCTGAAAAAGTGCCCGATCGCTCTTGTAGCCATCGGGGAAGCGCTCGACCAGTGCCTTGAAAGTCGCCACGCTCTGCTCGTATTCCTCTAGCTCGTAGTACGCCCAACCGATGTCGTACATGGCCACGAGCACGTAGCTGCTCTCGGGGTACTTTTCGATGAGCGCCCTTCCTTCCTCGATGGTGCGCTGGTAATCGCCCGCCTTATACCAAGCCTGAACTATGCGGTTGCGGGCCAATTCTTTCAGTTTGGGCACTTGCGTGTGCTTTTCAGCTTCTGCAAAAAAGTGGATGGCCTGCTCCAGATTCTCACGCCCCTTTTCCGCGTACTCCTGCCGTTCCTTTTCGCTCCGCCGCGAGCGCCCGAGGAAGAATTGTTCTTCGGCTATCTTGAGATGGGAATTGCCCGCTTGATAGCGCGACGCGTCCTGCACCGGCGCCGTGACATCGCCGATGGAGTACTCGATCTCCGCGGTCTCCAAGAGTTGGCTCTCTATGGCGATGATTTCCGCGTATTTGTCTATGGCTTGGTCGTAGGCCCCCGAGGCGTAAAACTTCTGCCCCTGCTCAAACGACCACGCCACCTCTTCGACCGTGGGCACCGTGCGCGTGACCCCAATCAAAGTCGCCAAATAGCCCAGAACCAACCATCCGAAATTCACTTCATGCACCCCTTTCTCTGAGAGTCGACCACCTCAGTAGTTCGTAGGCCGCAAGCCAGCGACCATGCGCAAAAAGAAAAAGGTGTAATCGCGATCCTCAAACCTGCGCG
The DNA here is from genome assembly GCA_965217585.1 of Candidatus Latescibacterota bacterium. Classification (GTDB taxonomy): domain Bacteria; phylum Latescibacterota; class UBA2968; order UBA8231; family UBA8231. Next base: position 6,017,298 of record OZ244561.1, on the reverse strand, counting down.
CCCGGTCCACCATCCGGCGCAGGTGCAGTTGATAGCCCACGTTGATGCCGAGCTGATATCCACTGTAGCTCGAAACATTCGTCAGACTGACTACGTAGTCCTGGGTGGAAAAGCTGGTATCCCGCTGCCAGAGATTGCGGTACTGGCTCTTGAGGAAGGGAAATCCCTGTGCCCCCACCCGCACGACCGTATCCCGCGTCATCTGGTACTCGACTTTGAAGATCGGGTAGAAAAAAGACTCGTGTACCGGTGCCACCTCACCCTCGTCGTCCACAACCTTCTGAGCCATGAACTTCACCTGCGGTATTACGGACAGATTGCCCCGGCTCCACGTGTAGTCGCTGCGCAGCACCATGGACCAGCGCCGCAGCCAGTTGTCCCCCCTGAAATCCGTGGCGCCCTGCCGGTTCGTTTCCCAAAGGCCATTAAAGCGCAGATGCAGGGGCCGGAAGCGGTAGAGCTTAATCTCGGTAAAGGCCGTGTTCACCCAGCTATCCTGCATGAGCAGAGGATCCTCGGCAAAAACGCGGTTAAAACCGGCAGTGCTGAAAGGCAGGCTGAAGAGGCCCGAGGTGTTGCGGGCGATGCGGAAGGCGTCGTCGCGGATATTGTCCTCCACCCGCTTGAAGAAGTCGACGACCCGAAACGTCGCCAGTGCCGGCAAGTCGCGGTGCAGTTCCAGCTTGGCATAGGACACATTGTTCGCGCCGCCGCCCCACAACTGCCAAGTGTCGTAGCGACCCGCTATCAGCTTCAGTGGTGGAGTGGGCTGCCAAGTGGCAAAGAGATGCCAGCCGCGGCGGTTTTGATCGTAGGGATAGTCCGGCTTGCGGTCGTTTTCGCGCACATCGATGATGCCGTTGTTGTTTAGATCGTCGCCGTAGACAAAGTCGTCCGGGTCCACGTTGTAGAGCAGAAAGGGTTCGTAATAATCGGGCAGGGCATTGTCGTTCTCGTTGATATCGGGCCGGCCGTCCAGATTGGCGTCCAGGCCGGGGAAAACGCCGTCCGTATCCCTTTCGTGCACCAGCCAGTGGAAGTCGGGAAACGGATCCTTGTCGTCATTGTCATCCACTGTGTCCATTTCCATGGTGTTGTTGTAGTGCCCGCCGAATCCCTGGGGAAGTTCGGTATTGTACGGCGCGCCCGACACGCCGGCCAATGATTCAAAGCCATCGTCCTGCACCGTGATTTTGGTGCTGTATTCGGGGTCGATATTGAAGAACTCGCCCCCAGCCGAGGCGCGCGAAGTGACGGATTTCTCGACTTTGACAAAGTAGGCAACGCCCGTGCGCCGCTGGCGCGTGCCCGCTAGGTCGGGATACTGCAAGTGGCTCAGATTGACATTGTACTCGGCTCCGAACTCGAAACCCTTAACATGGGTTTCGGCGTGCGCGCCAAAGACCATATTGCCCGTCTGGCGCCCGTACTCAAACCGCACCCATCGCAGGTTGGAGCGGTCCACAACCGCCTTGTCATTTCCGGCAACCTTGGAAAAATAAGAAACGCGATTGCGCTGTCCCGGATCGATCTTCTGCGCAATAGGCACCTCGATATAGACCTCGGAAACCCAGACTTCGTAATTGTCGGCCACCAGTATATCAAAGCTCGCCTGCTGGATATCCTCCTCTTTTTTGGGATCGGGCAATTCGAACCAGAAGAGCAAGTACTCGGTATCACTGGCGCGGAAATCGCCCTCGGGTCCGGGGTCTTCGAGGGGCAACTGTTCCAAGATGAACTGCTTGTAAGGCGGGATGGACTGCCACTCGGGAAAGCCGCGGTCGCCGTTGGGGTAGAGCGGGTCAATCTCCCGCTCGTCGTGGCGGGTTACTTTTGGTTTTATATCCCTTTGCTCGCCATTGAGGGTCAAAATGACGTCGTACACGCGCACGTGGTCACCCAGCCTCTCCTGCGCATTGGCGACCTTTACCACCAGCAACTGCTGATCCTCGACGTTGCTCGGGATCATGCCCCTGATGCTGCTGCCCTCGGTGCCTACCAGACTGTCGATCCGGTACTGATTGGTAAAGGTGGCTCCCAAGTTGATCGGCCCCAACTTGCTTTCCCAATGGCCGCCCAGCAGGTAGGTGGCAAAATTCAACCGACGCGTAGCGCGCGCGCCTTTCAAGGTAAATCCGGGCCGATCGCGGCGCGAGGTCAGCAGACTGAAGCGGTGTCCCTTGCCCTGTAGATCCCAGCGGATTCCATTCAGCGCCGCTAGATCGAGGGTCAGCGGGGTAAAGTGAGTGCGGATGTGATCGCCGACCAGCAACTGGGTGGTAAAACCCTTGTAGCGGTCGCGCACAATGGCTAGGCCATTGATGAAGCGGTAGTAGAAATCGTGCTTCCGCATAGTGCTGCCCGCTGGCACCCGCTCGGCCTCTACTCTGTCTTCGCGCAGGGAGTAGACCTCGACGCCGTCCATGAGGAACTCCCCCATCTCGTCGAAGAGATACTCGGTGGAGCGCCCGACTAGGCCCCGACCGTATTGGCGATACCCCTGCTCGCCGTAGTTTTCGTAGCGCGGCTTTTCCTTGAAGAGCAACTGACCGGCCGCCCCACCGGCAATGACCAGTAGCACCAAGCAAGCAATGGCGCAAAGCCGACATGAGTTGTGCAGTCTAGACGACATAGCTCTACCCAACTCGTATCTGCAGGAACATCTCGCTGGTCCGCTCGGTGGGATCGCCCTCCGGCGCTTCCAGTTCTAAAAACTTGAAGCGGCTCGAGCGGAAGCCCAAGAGGAAACTGAGATCGTATCCGACGTAGTTGTCTCGGGTCTGCAGCACCAAGATCCAGTGACGCGCATCGAAGTCTTCGAAGGGATCGACTTGATTGCGCCAGCGGTGTTTGAAAAACGGCAATCCCTGTAGCCCGGCGCGGATGACAGTGCGCTCCGAAGCCCGGTAGTCGAGGCGCACAATCGGAAACATGCTGCGGTTTTCCACCAAGGAGGCGTCGACGTTGGAGAAGGTTTGCTTCTGCATGGTGAACTTGAACATTGGCAGGAGGCTGAAAGGCCCCCAGTCATAGGTATAATCGGCCTTGGCCACCAAGGCCCAAGCGTTGCGGGTTCCCTCCTCCTGGATGAGGGAATCTCCCTCCTGCTCTGCGAATTGCTTGTTGGTATCAAAGCGCAGGATAGTCTCGGCCCGCAGGTGATCGACCAAGTGGAAGCGCGTGCGACCGAAAAAGGTGTTGGCCAAGCTGTTGCGCATCTCCAGCGGGTCCGGCCGGATCTCGATGGAGAAGTTCTCCAGCACGCGCGGGTCGACGACTACTTGGTAGGTCGAGGTGGGGATGTTGTCGCGCACCCGCTTGCCAATATAGTTGAGGTTTAGCTGCCCCCAACTCGACAGCGGCCAGCGGTAGAGTACCCGCGTATAAGCGGTGCGATTCTCGCCGCCGCCGGCAATCTGCTCGATATCGTAGTAGCCCACGGTTACACTCAGGCTGTCCAAGGGATTGTAGCTCGCAAAGAGGTGGGGGCCTTTGGAGTCCAGTTCGTAGGGGTAGTCCGGCAGATTGTCGTTTTCGCGCGCATCGACAATCTTGTTGTTATTGAAATCGTCGCCAAAGACAAAGTCGTCGGGATCGACATAGTACATCAGGAAGGGTTCCTCGTAGTCCGGCAGGCGATTCTCGTTCACATTGGTGTCCTGCGTGCCGTCGCGGTCCTCATCAAGTCCGGGGAAGACGCCAAAACCAATGGCCTTGTTGGGCTCCGGGCTTAGGTTGTCCTTGGCTTCGGGCGTGGCCCGCGCCACGATGTCGAGGGAGAATGCGGGATCCAGCGGATCCCAGTGTTCCCAGGCGTCGGGCCACTGGTCGCGGTCGTCGTTGTCTTCGACTAGTTCAAAGGTCTCAAAGGAGCTGCCCTCGGGACGCCAGTACGTGAAGCCCGTGGCAAAGGTGGCGGGCAGGCGAAAGAATTCCCCCCCTAAGTTCCAGCGCCCAAAGGGCCGATTTGCGGCGACGAAATAGGCGTCGCGCTGGCCCGTGGAGCGCCGGCCTTCAAAGACGGGGTACTGGAAGTGCGAGAAATTGCGCGCATACTCGGCTTCCACCGTCAGATCGTGGAAGTCGAGTTTCACATCCGCTCCATAGGTGACCACGCCGGTGTTCAACCCGTAGCGGAAATGCTCTTGCTGAGGAGAGTCGTTGCGCGGATTGCCGCGCGCGCGCCGAACATTGTGCCAGTCGTCAAAGGTGATGCCCGCCACCCCGCGCTGGCCAATAGGCGCGGCCACATCTATGCTGTAGTCGTTCGAGACCGTGGCGTCAAATGCCGCCGACCCGGCCTCTGCGGGCACGTCGAAGCGATAGACCAGCACATCCGTGCCGCTGGCTTCGAGGAAATCCTCATCCCCTGCTTCGACGGGGTCTGCTCGGCCGATCATCTTGCTGAAAGTGCGCCACGACATGAGCGCTCCCAACCAAGAACCGTAGCGCCGCAGGTGGTCAATGTCTGCCGAGGTGAGTTCTCGCTGACCGGCGACATCGGCGACCCTGATCACCTCGGGTTCTATATCCGGCTGCGGCACCCCGTCCACGAGTACTGTGATATCGTGGACCCGCGCCCCGGAGTCATCGCCCGGAGAATCGTCGTATACTGCGACGTACAGCGATTGGGGCGGTAGTAAACGCTCGGGCACATTGCCCTTCTGCGAAACCTTTTTGCGACCGCTCAAACTGTCGATGTAGTGCAGGTTGACGTAGGAGGCCCCAAAGGTGAGGATTCCACCCACGGTACCTTCCCAGCGGCCGCCGTAGAGATAATTGGCAAACGAGCGAGTGCGTTGTCCAAAGCCAAGTAGCGGGCTCGATATGCGCGAGGCCACCACCGAGAAGCGATTTCTGCGGGTGGCCGCATCCCAGCGCACGCCGTTGAGGCGCGAGGCGTGCAAGGTCAGCGGCGTGAAGTGGGCGTCGACGGCGCGGCCCACGGTCAGCCGGGTGTTCCAACTGGCGTAGCTGTCGCCGACTACGACCAAGTTTTGAAAAAGGTTGCGGTTGAGGGGGTTTTCGAAGATGATGCTGCCGTTGAAAGGATGTATCGTGCGGTATTCCTCTATGCGCAGGAGATCGACGCCATCGAGCATGAAGGCTCCAAAGGCGTCGTAGGTGCGCCGTTCGCGCTCAATATCGTAGTCGAGGTAGCTGATGTCCGCGTAGTTCTCGTAGGCCTCCCGCTGCCACAGGGGGTACTCGCCGCGGTTGAGGAACTGGGCGTCGGCCTCCTGTGCCAGGCCCGAACTCAGTCCGATGCCGATCCCTATTATTGGCAGTGCTGTGCGAAGTCGGCGGCCGACCTCCCGCGTCCCATCTAGAGCATTTCGCAATCTATTGATAATGAGCTTGGATTCGCTCAATGTTGTTTTTCCTGCTCAGTATGCCAAGCCCACGGCTCCGACCTGTCGCACTTTGCTACCGTCCAGACCCACTTCGACCTGGTAGAGATAGATGCCCGGCGGCACTGTGTTGCCGTCGTCATCTTTGCCGTCCCATTGGCCCGGTGCACTCGCAGCAAGCTCCGCGGTGCCCGGATGAAAGTAAGTTCCCGCCTGCAGGCTGCCTCCTCGCAGGCTGCGCACCTTGCTGCCGTCCAAGGCAAAGATCGCTATATCCACGTTCTGGCGCTTGGAGACCTTAGCGAGAACGAATTCAATCACCGTGAAGTCATTGCGGTCGTCGCCGTTGGGGGTAAAGACTTGCGGATTGGGACGCACCCGCAGCAACACCTGGTCCAGCGACTGGGAGATGACGACTGACCAAGACTGCAGTACTGTGCTGCTCTCCACATCCACCACCCTGTTCTCGGACGCGGTAACCGGGTTTTCGGAGCCGGGGGCAAAAATGTGGGCCACGTAGTTGAAGAGGGGGATGTACTGGGCCGTAGAAAACGGAATGGTGAGGCTGGATATATCGTCGGAGGGCTGGATCGCCGGGTCAAAGCTCACTGTGAGCTGCTGCCGCTCCGGATCGTAGGCCGCCGTGGCCTGGATAGAGGAACTGCCCAAGCCTTCCACCGGTCCGGCCAACTCAGCCCAGCTCGGCACGTCAATGCCGATCTTCTCTATTCCGGGATCGGTCACATCCAGATCCAAGGTGTAGACAAAGGTGGTGTCTCTGCCCAGAGGTACCCGCAGCGGTTGCACCGAGCCGAGTGCCTGCCGCACGGGCGTGGCGTCTGTATCGAATTCGATCTGCAGGGAGCGCAGCACGGGCGAACGCCGCCGATCACTGGTGGTAAAATTCACCCGGTACTGCAGAAATATCGCTGGCTCGGGCACATTCGCAGCGACGCCGCTTTCGCTAACTGGGTCGCTCCATGCGCTCCACACTTGATCCCTCCCCGCGCTGCAAAATTGCAGTTCCATGCTCGTGCGCTTGGGTACATCCGCGTCCCAACTCACCGTGCCGAAATTCTTTAGGGCCGTGGAACTGCCAAAGTTCAAGGGTTCCGAAGTGTACTGACCTTCCTCGGCGAAGCCCGTGCCAAAGACCTCGATCTCCGCCACCTTGGAGCCCCGCCCTCGCCTCACCTCGGCGATCACCACCTGGATGTGCCGCGTCTCTACCTCGGGAAAGGAAACATCGGTCTCCCTGAAACTGGTGATCCCAAAGATGGACGTCACCTCGGTCCAGCGCGAAAGGTCGTCGCTGATCTGTACCGAGTAGCCGCGCAGCGAATTGGCCTCGTAGTCCTGGGGCTTCTTGCCTTGGGTGATCACCCGCACCCGATTGACCTCTATGCGGCGTCCCAAGTCCAAACGCCCGGGTTCGTTCAAAGCTCCGGCTCCCGCACTCCAAAAGGTCAGTAGAGAGCCATCGGCCAAGCCCGGAGGGCGTGAAAAGGAGCCCAAAGCCAAATTCTCCCCCTCCACCCGGCGCATTTGCAAAAGGCCTGCGCTGTCCCGGCTCGCGTCCACGCCGCCTGGGAATCCGGCAATGGACGCCACCGCCAGGCTCTGAAATCCCGCGACCGCACCCAGCCCCGCACTCCCATCCTGCACCCGCGTCCACGCCTCGTCTCGGGTCACATCCGCCGTCTGCCAGCCGTCGTCCTCGGGCGGCGTTCCCGTCCAGAACCACGGCTGATTGGTCATGCTGGCAAACTGCTCGTCTCCCACCTCTACTTCGAGCATTAAACCGGCGCCCGGACCAGCGCCTTGGTTCTGCACCACCACAGCAATGGAATTCTTGCCGTTTTCCAGGCTCACTTGGTAGGCCTCCATCGTCTCCCAATCCGCATCTGCGCCCACCCGGCTTCCGTTCAGGAAGAGTTCGTACTCGTCCACCGCCGTGATGCGAATGATCCCGCTTCCACCCGCCTCGCTGCTAATGTCGTAGCGGTAATAGGTCGTCGAGACCCACTGCGTGATCTCCAGCACCTCGGCATCAATCGTCCCGGCTGATAACAAGGTGACCAACAGGAATCTGTTTAAGAACCTCATAACTGCCTCAAAACATTAACATTCATCAAAGCGTACAAGGAGTCTCTTTTATCGAGGACCGATGCTCAGCCAGCAAATGATGCATATACTCTGTCAAGTTTCCCACTGTGTGTCAAGCAGTGGCTTTGCTGCATGAAAGCAGATCTTCCCCCGCATAAGAAGGTATTGAAGTTGCACCCAAAACGGGGGGATGGTATTGATTCCCCAATCTGCCAGAATTACATTAGTTGAATTCGACAGGTAGTTGTCTTAGGCGGCCTTTGTGTAGGTTCGTTTTTGGTTATGTTCAATCTGTTTTCGCGCACACTCCCAAGCAAAATTTCGCTTGAGGGTAAACGCACTCCACGGTCCTTGGTGGGGAATATCCCGCTGCCGAAAATGGATCAAAACCAAGTAGGCCATAACGGACAACGCGACGGAGCGTTCGACTCGTTGGGTCTGCTTGGTCACCTGGGCTTGTCCTAATCCGGTGGCCCCTTTCAATTCTTTGATGAGCAGTTCCACGTGCCAGCGGCGGGTATACAACACGACGAGTTGGCCTGCGGTCACGTCCGGTAGATTGGTCACCAGGATTTTGGTTTGTTTCGGCGAATCGTTGCGCCGTTTCTTGCTCAAGACCAACGTGACATCTCCGATGTGTCGCAGGCGTTTACGACCGCGGTAGACCCAATAGACCCGCCGACGGGAGCCGTGCGGACGAAACCAGATTTTTCGATAACAGGTATGGCGCGTATGATGGACCCAATCTTTGAGCGTATGGCCGTCTTCAAACTTCCAGGTGCGGGGCAGACTCATGACGAAAAAGAAGCCTCGTTGCTGGATCAAGTGCAGCGTTTCTTTAGCGGGAAACCCGGCATCGGCGACCACGATCACTTGCTGGGCCCAAGCCGGTGGTACCAAGGCGGTCAGCATCTGACGAAACAACACATTGGGCTTCTGATAGGCCGGGTCTTCTTTACGCCGAACCAACTCGAAATCGATAGGGATTCGATAATTGCCCCACTGCAGCATGACCAGGATCACTTCAAACCCCCACAGAAAGGGACTATAGCCATCGGCGCGGGCTTTGCGCACCAACGGATGTTTCTTGGCCACCTTGGCTTTGTAGGTCCCGTCGACGATCACCAACACCCGACCGTCTTCCGCCGGTGGCAGCCCGGCGATCACCGCATCAACCAAGTACCCCAACAGCAACCGCCAACTCCAGTAGGTCGCACTCAGCAAGCGACGTAAGTGCCATTCCGCTATATGGTTAGGCCCCAAGCGGGCTAAACCACACAGCGTCGCTTTATCTTGATAGATTAACAACAGCGTCATACTCCAACAGAACACCAGATGATGGCGATGACGAAAAAAATGTTGAGTCCCACGCAAAAAATAACGAAGGTTCACAGGCAAGCGAGTCAGGTTCAGCATCGGAGTTTCCCTGGGGTAGATGATCCATGGCGGTGAATCAAGCTATCCCAAAATAGGGAGACTCCGATGCCTGTTCGAGCCTAAATATCAACCTACCTGTCGAATTCAAGTACATTAGTCCGCGTATTCGGCCCAGAGAGCTGACAGGCATGACCCAACATACAGACATGGTGCACGGACGTTTCTCCTCCCCCAGCGATAGACTGGACCTGCGGGATCTTCACAGAAGAACCCGCAAGTACGTCTACTATGGCCTGATCGGCTCGATCATCGCGCATCTGACTATCATTGGCTCCCTAGAACTTACCCAGAAAGAAGCCAAAGTAGCCCAGCCTCCGGTCATCGAGTTTATGGTGCGCACCCCGCGCATGACCAAGCCCTTCGAGTTCAAGAAGAAGCGGGTGCCCTTGCGCGTCATGACGCGCAAGGTCTCCGCGGCCAAACCCAAGCAGGTCCGCACCACGAGTGCGCGCATCCACAGCCCGGACGTATTCGGCACGGTCGCCACTTTCTCCTACACGGTGGAGAATAGCGACGGCATCGGCACCGCAGTCGTGATGCCGCGTTTGGCTTCGGTCAGCGTCACCAGCCTCAAGGAGCCGGACAAGCGCATCAGCATGCAGGAGGAATTCCTCGACCTGGACGCCCTCGACACGGGCCAGTACAAAGCCCTAGTCATCCAAGACCCCGCCGACAAACGGAACATTACCGGCTTTGTCCACCTCGGGCTGGCCTGGGGCACGGATCTGGAACCCAATGCGCCCAGAGCTATTCCCCAACTGGTCGAGGCCATCAACCGCTACACCCAGATCAACGCCCGCGTCGACAACCATCTCTTCATCGACTCTAAGGAGATGATGGAAACCCCATTCGTGTACATCACCTCGGACGAGGCCTTTGTCCTGACCCCCCAAGAGATAGACAATCTGCGCCGCTACTTGGATAGAGGCGGTTTCATCTTGGCCGACAACGGCGAGCCGGCTTTGGACTATGGGCCGGCCGAAGCCTCCCTGCGCAAGATGTTCAAGCAGGTCCTCGGCAAGCAGGCTCGCTTTGAGAACCTGCCCAATTCCCACCCGATCTACCACAGCTTCTTCGACTTCGACGGCGGCCCGCCACCCGGAGAAGAGGTCAACCAAATCATCCTGGTCCAATCGGGCGGCACCACCCACGGATTTACCTCCGGTGCTTTCTACTCCCAGCCCGAGGCCTTCCTCAAGGGGGTCTATCTAGATGAGCGCCTGGTGGCCATCTACGCCAACAAGGCCTATGGCAAATACTGGGAGCGCGAGTACGAAAACGAACCGCAGTTGAAAATTGGTATCAACATGGTGATATTTGCGCTCACCCAGCAGGGCTCGATCGCGCAGCAGCACATCGATTTCTACGAACACGCCGATACGCGGTAGAGAGGGCGTGAGCATGTCTTCGCATCCCCACAGAGAGAAAAAATCCCGGGCACCTCTGGTCCTGGCCGGGGTCCTGTTTTTGGGCGGCTGCTTGCTCTTTCCCAAAAAAATGGAGTACCGCTCCAATCTGACCTCGGCCATCAGCGGTGAAGAGTTCCAGAACTCTGAGGGAATCTATCGGCTGCGGGAAGACGGCACCGTGTCGTACCAGGAAGAGGGGTTGCGCATCGATGTGCGCTCCTTGAGCGATGAAGATTTGAACCGCCGCTTCCCCGAGGACTCTTCCCAGGGCAAATACTCGACCAACCCCTACACCTACGGCGACTGGGTCGACCCGGACAAGGGCTACATTCCCAAGCGCTTCACCGTGTTCGAAGTCTCGGTCTACAACTACACGCACGCCAAGGTCGAACTCGACCCGATTGGGGTCGTCCTACGGACCGACCGCCAGGAGACGCTCCACTCCTACGGCATCTCCCTGCTTTCCTCTCCCCACGGCAAGAGCCTAGAGCGCTACTATCGCAGTCGCCGCGGCCAGAGCGGCAACGAATACTACCGCTTCGATTTCCGCATGGGCGTGCTGCGCAGCACCTACTATGGGCAGGACGAACTGATCTTTAAGGGCGAAAACTACAACGGCTTCATCGTCTTCGACACCCTCCATCCCGACGTCGAAAGGGTGCGCTTCTTGATCCGCGACTTCGTCCACAAATTCGACGGTTTCGGCCGGCCCCTCGCAACCAAGGACCTTCCCTTCGACTTCTTGCAGAACGTCGCAGTCACCGAGGTCGTCGAGACCGTCGCCCAAGAAAAAGGGAGCAGCACCCGGCTGGTCGCCAAAGGACCGCGCGAAATGACGGGCAATCTACCCGGCGACGTCGCCCGCTCGTCCAGCACCATCAACGCTATGGTCAAGTCCAAACAAGCTGCCCTCAATCGCTGCTTTAGCACCGCTTTTGACGCCGGCGAGGCCATTCCCGGCACGGTGGTGCTCGAATTTACCATCGCCCCTAGCGGCGGCGTCACCAGAGCCGAGGTAGTCGAGTCCAATGTGCAAAATGACGGCGTCGACGAGTGCTTGGTCGAACAGCTCAAGGGCTGGCGCTTCCGCCCCGCTGGAGAGGGGCTGGCCAGTGTAGCGGCCCAACAACCGCCGGTCCAGACAGGCCGTGTCGACGCTGGAGAAGATGGTATCGGCGGGGGTGCGAACAGCTTTGGAGGAGGGGCTGACCAAGAAACCGTTCTAGCCCAGCAACTGGCGGCCAAACAGGACGTAGTAGTAGTGTATCCCTTCACCTTCAAGAGCGCGACCAAATGATAGGGATCTCTAAAAGGCACATCACTTTTCTGGGCTTCTTGCTGACAGTGGGCTGCGACGCGGACTACACACCAGTCAAAGCCTTCCACCAGGACCTGCCCATCCCGACTATGGTGGCCGCGGAATTACTCTCTGACAACCGCGTCGCCGTCACTTGGGATGTGACCGATCCAGCCGGCGTAGTACAGGGTTTCGTAGTCTCAATCGAGGACACTACCGCACCGTTTTATGAGAAATTGGTGCCTGGTGCCTCTACCCGCAGCTTTACCACCGACTTCGAACTACTAGATGTAGTCCCCAGCTCCCCGGAAGATTCGGTCTGGTACTTTGTGCGCGTGCGCTCGGCCGATGCAAACCTCTTTCAGGGCCGGCCCTCGGAGCCGGATTCCATTCTGATCACACAGTAAATCGGCAAGCTAATTAAGGAGAATTTCAATGACCCCAGAACAGAGGTACCTATTCGACACAAGTGGTTATCTCCACTTGAGAAACGTTCTCAGCACAGAAGAAGTACAAAAAGCTTGGGAAGCCACCGAGCGTTTCCGCACTACGCCCGAAGAAGAACTGCCGCCCGGGTTCGAGTTCGCCGGCAAAGGCCACAAGCACGGCTTTGCCTTTGACAAGGCGCTAGAGGCCCTGACCATGCACCCGGCCTACTGGTCCATCATCAAGGAATTGAGCGGTGACAAGCCGCGTTTTGCTCGCGGCACTATGCTGATCGATACCCACGACCACCCCTTCAATCCGCTTCACTGCGCCCGCGAGGACTTCGGCTGGCAGACGACGCAATTCATCGCCAAGAACGGCCGCATCTTCTGCGATAACTTCGTCATCTTCCCCTATCTGACCGACGTGTACCCTAACGACGGTGGCCTAATCGTGGTCCCCGGCTCGCACAAATCCCACTTTGAACGGCCCAGAGATCTTTTCTATCCCAATGTTGGCCGGGACGACTACGATGTCACCGAGATTCCCACTGGCGTGATTCATCTCGCCCCGCGCGCCGGCGACGTTTTGATTATCTCCGAACTTCTCACGCACGGCACTCTGCCCTGGAAACCGCAAGATCGCGACCGCCGCACCCTGACTTTGCGCTACTGCCCTCAGTACTTCGGCAACTCGTCCTACCTCTTCGACGAGATCAAAGACCGACTCTCACCGACCACCCGGGAACTCACCGAATCGGCCCCGTACCACCACGTCAAGGAGATCGTCAAACTGGAGGGCGCACCGCAAGTTTGATCAGCCCTATGCTGTTCTCCTCTTAAGCCAGCTTTTGTCGGGGTAACCCTCCCCGACCTGAGCTTCCAGTTCAAGCGTCAGTTTCTCTACCAGCTCTGGCCTTTGGTCAAAAAGATCGTTCTGTTCATAGGGATCTTCTTTCACGTTGTAGAGCTGGCCGGGCGCACCAGGCACGGGGCTCACCCCTTTCGGCGGTCCCCAACCGCCAGATCCCTTGGTGCCCTGAATGAACTTCCAGTCTCCTTTGCGGATGGCGTACACCCCGTACGACGACTGGTAGATGGCCATATCCCTGCACGGCTCTTCGACCTGCTCGCCCAGCAGCAAGGGCCGTATATTGCGGCTGTCCTGTCCCTCCTCGCCGTGGAGTTCGTCGCCGACTAAAGCTGCACAGGTAGCCATGAAATCGATCAGGTCGGCCAGTTCATCGCAGACCGCTCCCGGCTCGATCTTGCCGGGCCAGCGGGCAATGAAGGGCTCGCGGTGGCCTCCCTCCCAGATGTGCGCTTTGTACCCGCGCCAATCGCCGCACGATTTGTGTCCGTACAACCGCCACTTTGTCCGACCCGTTTCATCCTGCCAGATGACATCCTCGTCATCGTCCGGGCTAGCGCCCAGATTTCCCTCCTCCTCCGGGTCTATGAAATCCCCCGGGGTGGCCCCGTTATCGCTGGTCACCATGATCAGGGTGTCCTCCGCCTTGCCCGTGCGTTCCAGCGCTTCGAGCACCTCCCCCACCATCCAGTCCACCAGCCAGACCAGATCGCCGCGCGCTCCGGCCCTGCTGCGGTCGCGGGCGAACTCGGGAACTACTTCCCTGCGGCAAGGCTCGTGCGGCGCCGAGGGTACCAGATAAAGAAAGAACGGATCGTCCAGGCCGGCCTGTCGCTCTATGAACTCGACGGCTTTTTGCGCAAAAGTTGGATCCACATCCTTGTTTTGCCAGCCCCGGGCCGTCATGCCCTGCCCTTCGCAGTACTCCATCTCCTCCGTAAAGCGGTCGTTTTCGATGAAACCGAACGGCTTGCCGCCAGTTGAGCATCCGGAGGTGCCGAAGAAATAATCAAAGCCCAGTTCGAGCGGGCCGCCGGTGAGCGGCTTGGTGAAATCGAGCTTTTCCTCAAACGCTCGATCGACAGTGGTGCGGATGAAGGTCGGCGGAAATTCGACCTGTTCTCCGTCCTTGACCTGGTAGCCCAGCCCCAAGTGCCACTTGCCGATGGCGGCGGTGGTGTAGCCGTGGCGCTTGAGCAATCCGGCGACGGTAAGGCGGTCCTTCTCGATGAGCGGTGGCTCGTATGAACTGAAGACGCCGTGCCCTAGGGGCGTGCGCCAGCAATAGCGGCCGGTCAAAACCCCATAGCGCGTGGGCGAACACACCGCAAAAGGCGAATGCAAATCCGTGAAGCGGATGCCTTGGCGGGCGAGTCGGTCCATGTTGGGAGTGGGGATCTTGGAGTCCGAATTGTAGCAACCCACATCGCCGTAGCCCATGTCGTCGGCCATAATGAACACTATGTTGGGTTTTTTCATCTCAACGATACCCCTCTCTTGAGGTCAAAAGACTAAATAACTACTGTAACTATAAATCTCGCCGAGAATGTGAACAAGCTAACGCGAGGAGGAAGAACGCGTGCTCTTTTCAGGTCTTGCTTCGGTCACTTTCAGGAAACTGTCCCCAGCGCAGATCATCGATCTCGTCGTTCAGAGCCAGCTCGACGGCATCGAATGGGGCGGGGATATCCACGTGCCACACGGCGATCTGGCCAAGGCTCGTCAGGTGCACCGGATGACGCTCGACGCGGGGTTGCAGGTGCTCTCCTACGGCTCCTACTACCGCGTCGCCCACGACGATCCCGCAACCTTTGATTCCGTTCTCGAAGCGGCGGTTGAACTCGGGGCACCGACCCTGCGCGTGTGGGCTGGCCGGCGCGGTTCGGCCGACGCCGATGCTGAATACCGCGATCTCGTCGCTTGGGACTCGCGCCGCATCGCCGAACTGGCTGCAGCGCAGGGGGTATTCGTCGCCTACGAATACCACAGCGGCACCCTAACGGATGATCCCGCCTCGGCCAAGGCGCTACTGGAAGTCGCTCACGAGAATTTGGGAACCTACTGGCAGGTCTACGGCGACGCAGACAGCGCGCTACAAGCGCTCGACGCGGTCTTGCCCTGGCTGCGCAACGTGCACGCCTACTACAGCGTCGATGGCGAGCGCCGGCTCATGGCCGACGGCCAAGCGGACTGGCAACGCTATCTAAAAAAAATTGAGTCTAGCGGTCGGGATCACGCTGTGATGATCGAATTCGTCAAGGATGAGTCTACCGAGTTCTTTCTCCGGGAAGCGGCGACTTTGAGAAGTTGGACCCAGGCTGCCCAAAGTCGATAACCCGGGCGATGGCCGGACATCTTTTATCGCTTTGTATTGAAGATCTCCCCCGCTGCATTAACCCTGCATCAACTCAGGGTGATCACATCCTTTTTGACGATCTCCTTGACGTGGGTAAAGGGGGCAAACTCGATCAACTCCCGCGTTTCCGGCGACAGGCGAGGCAGGGTCTCGTCGGCGACACCGTTCCGGTAGTAGAAAGACTGCGGGTTGTAGCGCAGGATCAGGAAGCGGCGCTCTCGGTCCTGCGGCTTCCAGGCCAGCGCACCGTGGGTGAGGAGTTCGGAGATGATGACTGCATCGCCGGCGCGTGGAGTGATGTTGGTGATGGCCGGATGGAGTTGCGGGTCGGGATCTTGGGGATCGGGCAATACCAGACTATCAGGGCGCTGAAACCGGCTGTTGTGCGAGCCTGGGACGACGACTAGGCCACCGTCGCCGGGAAAGACATCGGTGAAGTAGAAGAAGACCACAAAGGTATCGCAGTAGATGCGTCCATCTCTGCATTCGTAGCGCGTGCTCGGCCAGCCAAAGTCTTCGCGGGCGCAGTGCAGTCCGGTATTGTGGGTGGTTGCGGGCGTATGGACCGCCAAGGTGCCCCGGTCAAAGCGCGGTCTGTCACCGGTCAATTCCTTGATAAACGGCCAAGTGAGCGGATGCATGGTCAAGGCTTCTAGGGTCTTGTTGAAGGAGAAGCCGTTGGATATGCCCCCCACGCCCTTCGCTGTGCCTGGATAGGAACTGGACATGCCGGCCGGCAGCTTATCGGGCGGGGTTTGGACGCACTCGTCGACTGCTTCTTGGGCTTTTTGCAATTCACTGCCGCTGAGGACGCCTTTGAGCTGGAGGTAGCCGGTTACATCGAATAGGTAGCGCTGTTCAGGTGTCATTGAAGTCTCCCCTTTAGTAGAGGCTCATGAGACCAGCGGCCTCGGTGTGTTGCTGCTCGAACCACGTGGTAACACAGCGCGCCGAAGACTCAGCGCCGGGATTGCGATAGCCGTAGACCACGGCCCAGCGCGTCGGACTGTCGGGATTGCGGGCACTGACGGCATGGGCTGCATGCGTCCACATCAGAATGACCGTTCCCGCAGGTGCCTCAAGGGCCTGGACCTCCAGCGCCTCGCCGGTAAGCGGATGCTCCTTGCCGGCGAGCCAGCCAACGCCCAGATCCTCGTCCGTACGGCCCTCAATAGCTGAATCTCGGTAGTGATGACTGCCCGGTACTACCTTCAGCCCCGCGTCTTCGACAGAAAAGCCATTGACGTAAAAGAAAATCCGCATCAGGCCCAACTCCGGACGATCATCGGCGTACTCGTGACTGTGCCAGCCAAAACCCCCATGACTGGGCGGCCGGACAATGGGTACGCAATGGTCAAAGCGTATTTCGGGACCGAGGACCCGGCGGGCCAAGTCGAGCATTTGCGGATGGGCGATCAGACTGGCCAAGTAGGCGTCGTATTCGGCGGCGTAAAAGCTGAAGAACCTGACTCGCTCATCGCGGGACTCCCGCATGGGCTGGACGAGGGTGAGCGATTCGGTAAGGCGCTCGCAGGTAGAAGAGGTGATAATACCGGGAAGCACGAAGTGTCCGTCGCGATTGAGGATTTCCCTTTCCGGGACACCGAATTCGTATGGATAGAAGATGGGATCCTGTTCCATTTTGCCTCCTTACCTGATCGCTGACCAAAAGTTCGCCGGTCAATTTACCAGTCTGGAAACACCCGGTTTGAGAGCCTCCCCAATAGACCGAAAAGGCATTGCCTTGTCAATCGCCAACCTCTATCATTTGCAATTAATCCGCAAAGCGGTAAATAAGGTGCCGGCCTGCTGGGCTGGGGAGGATTCCAAATGCGCAGGATCGTTTTTTTGTTTAGCACTCTAGCTGTAATGGTTGGCGCTGGATGTGAGAGTGGAAGCAAGTCCAGCGCCCTCGTCTTCATGTCCAAGCGCGAGCAAAATTTTGAGATTTACACGCTAGATCTCGCGGGCGGCAAGCCGGTCAATCTGACCAACAACCTGGCGATTGATATATTGCCGGACTGTTCTCCCGATGGCGAGAAGATCGCCTTTGCAGCCGCCCGCGGGGTCTGGTTCGACATCTTTGTAATGGATGCGGACGGAAAGAATCCGCTCAACCTGACCCGCCATGGTTCGCACGAAGAGCACCCTGCTTGGTCGCCGGACGGCAAGAAAATCGCCTTTGGTTCAGATCGCGGTGCCAATTACGAGATCTACGCGATGGATGCGGACGGCACCAATCCGGTCAACTTGACCCACCACGAAGGATACGATGTGGCTCCCGCGTGGTCGCCGGACGGCGAGAAAATTGCTTTTATGTCCAAGCGCGACGACAATGCCGAGATCTACGTCATGGACGCCGACGGAGCCAATCCAACCAATTTGACCCACCACCCGAAATTTGATTCGCACGCCGCGTGGTCGCCGGATGGAGGCAAGATTGCTTTTGTATCCAAGCGCGACGACAATGCGGAGATCTACGTCATGGACGCCGACGGGGCCAATCCAATCAATTTGACCCACCACCCGGCCATGGATGGCGCCCCTGCGTGGTCGCCGGACGGGAGCAGGATTGCTTTTATGTCCAAGCGCGACGGCAACGCGGAGATCTACGTCATGGACGCCGACGGCACCAATCTGGTCAGGATGACGCACAGTCCGGCAATCGACGATTCGCCTACCTGGTTGAGTGCCAGATAAAAAAAAAGCCCGCGCTGGAATGACGCCTGAAAATCCGCCTGAAAATTCCTAGTGGCCGGGCACGTAGCGCCGACGGGCGCAACCAACCGTCCTACCACCCGTGTACGCGGTGTCCTTGAGTCGGGAACCAAATCAGATCCACCCCCATCGATAGCACCACGCCGACCGCATAGCCGAGGGCAAGGCCGTAGAAGAAAGGCTTGCCGGCCCGATAGGCCCTTATGCCGCCGTAGCGCAGCAGGATGAATTTGGCGATCCACACCAGAAAGAGACTGAACCAGTAGAGCCAGGTGCCAAAAGTGTTCTGGAAGGCCAGCCCCATGGGGTGGAGCGAGAACCAGTGAAAGCGAGCCCGCAGGAAGGCAATGACGGTGGCCTCTAGGAATCCCACGAGCCAGAGTCCCCACTTTTCCAGGTCCGGTACAGTGGGATTTCCCAGCAGGTTGGTCGTGGTACGGACAAAGCTCCGAAAGCCGCCACCGCCCAGGATCGCGCTTGCTCCCTCGTCGTAAGCCAAGGCAATGGTATTGCCCGAAGCCACCAAGAAGCCCACCGGAAAGGCGGTAAAGACCGCGACCACCACCCAGCGCGGCTGGTGGGAGAAGATCCGCAGAATGTGGGCGAGCGACGGCCAAGCTGGGATGCGGAAGGTGCCGAAGAAGGTATCTTGGGTAAAGACTTGGAGGGCGACCAAGCTGCGCGGCGATAAGTGGATGGTGCCTATCAGATCGACGAAGAAGCCGCCGCCTTTGAGGTGCGACCAGTTGGGGAAGAGGTAGGCAAAACCAGTGGCGGCGATGAGCTTGGCGGTGATGAAATACACCATGGTCGTCAGCAGGAAGGCACCTATTGCCAGCGGCAGCCCCATGCCCAAATGGGTGAGCCAGGCAACCACGTAGACCGCCGAGAGCACCAATCCGGCCACGACCAGGCGATAGTGGACGACCTCGCGGCGATCCCCCTCGCCGGTGCGCACCTTGAACCACACTTCCCGCAGATGGCGGCGCGCCAGCCAGATGGACCACAGCCCCACAAAGACCAAGGCGCCATAGCTTTCCATGTGGAGGATGTACTCGTGCCCGATCTGCTGGCCCTCGGCACCCACGCTGAACCCCAGACGGTTAATAAACCACTGCTTGGGCAGGCTCAAAAGGTAAAACACCAACAGACTGCCCGAGATGTCCAGCGGACACAGATAGGTCACGGCCAGGACCAGTGGCATCACCCGGAACCATATCCCCCGGGTAATGTGCGGATCTATCGGGAGGTTGTAGTGTTTCCAGTAGAGCTCTACCTGGGGCAGGTCGGGGACAAAATAGGTGCCCATATTGTAGAGCATGGGCAGGAAGACGGCACCAAAGCCGATCCAGAAGAGGCGCGAGCGGAAAATATCGGGGATGCACCGCTCGTCGAAACCACGGGTGAGGTCCAGGGGCATCTGGGCCAAGGGAAAAGTGAGCTTCTCCACCTCCGCCCACTGCCGTTGAAAGAGCGCGAACAGGCAAAACCCGAATACTACCATGGCGATTGATACCCCCAGCCACTGGCCCATTGCTCCCAGCCAGCCGTCCCAGGGCAAGGACGCCCCTTCGGGAAGGCCGTACCAAAAGGCGTTGATCACTCGGGGTGAAGGGTCGGGCAAAACGTGCCAAGGCAGGTAGTCGGAAATAGTCTGGAACCACGGATTTTCGGGCATGGTGAAGTAGTTCGGTGCCGCCATGAAGGTGGTCCAGTAGGTCATCCACCCCAATTGCGGAATGGTGCCCACCACCCAGGTCATGGCCCAGATGGTGAGTAGCTCGCCGCGGCGCAGGGCCAGACGCGGCCACAGCCACTTGAGAACGAGGTTGAGGAAGAGCCAGAGCACGAACGGCGTGAACGCGGCCATGGGAAACTGGGAGTGCACAAAGCTGGCGATGCGCAGCCGCTGTCCGATCTGGATGATGTAGGTAAAGGTGGCACCGATGGTCAGGACGCCTAGGACCACGGCGCGCAGGGTGATGAGAGGCGGAGCCGCGCCGAGCTCTTCCCTGAAGCTGGAGCTGCCAGCAGGACGGGAGTGGATCTGTGCTGCTTTGTTCTGCTTTCCAGACATGGAATGTGCTGTTCAAATTTTGGCGGCTGAAGACGAGAAAACAATGCAGCACGGCAGTCGCACAACGACCTTGATCGCCTCTTTTTTACTCCCTATACTTCCCCATCGCAGTACCTGCCAGAAAATTTTCAGACAGCTTCTGGGAGAGAATCGCTCTGTTGGAGATGGAGGAAGAAGCTATGATACACAGCAACAAAAGCGCCATCACGCCCTTTTTGGCCGATATCCGCAAGGGCCACAGAGAGCAAGAGCCACCGGTTGCAATAAAACCGTGGAAGACCGTCGCGATCAACCGAGAGTACGGCGGCGACTGGTTCAATATAGCCGATGTGGACGGCGACGGCGAAGTGGAGGTTTTGTCGGCCAAGGGACGTCCCACCGGAACCTCTACAGGAGGCACTTACATCTCTTCCTGCTGCGTGCAGAAACTGGACAGCTCAGTCCTGTGGACCTGGGGCGACCCCAGCGCTGGCCGCTGTGAAGGAGTGGATAAAACCTTCCGCGCCCACGACATTGACAACGACGGCAATCTGGAGGTCCTAGTCGGCGTTAAGGGCAAAATGTATGTGCTGGAGGGAAAGACTGGCGCGGAGCGCTATTCCTTTTCACTACCCGACGAACTGTCCAACGACCGGATGATCTTTGCCGATATCCAAGGCAAAGGCTACAGGTCCGATATCGCCATCAAAGATGCCTACACCCAAGTCTACGCCTGCACAGCAGAGGGAGAAAAGCTCTGGCACTGGAAAGGCGGGGCGGGCCACACCACCACGCCGGTGGACATAGACGGCGACGGCCGCGAAGAGATCGCCGCTGGCGGTGCGGACGGGGAGGCGGGCTACAACCATACAGACGCCATCGTCTGCATAAACTACCAAGGAAAACCGATCTGGCGGATCGATCCCTATTCCAATGCAATCCGCAATCCCTTTGCAACCGCTCTGGTCAGAACCTTCAACCAGCAAGATCCCTTCGGCGCAGAGAAATACATAAATAGACCCTACGCCCAAGGACGCTACCGATACGACGAAGACGCCCTCTATTTCTTCACGCAGACCGGCCATCCCGATCATTTTGAAGTCGTACACTTGGATCCCGATCCGGCGAATATACGGGTAGCTGCCACCCTCTGTACGGGCAACGGGGTAGTCTATGCCGACGGTCTTGGGAATATCCTCTGGAAGCGGATGTTGAGCTACCATTGCGAGATGGTGCGTGCCGCCAATCTCAGGGACGATCTGGAGGGCAAACAACTAGTCGTGGACTACGATCATATCAGACCCTTCTGTCTGGAAAAACCACTGGCCATATTCCACGAAAACGGCGACTTACTGGGGCATTACATCACTAACTACGCCAGAAATCACCAAGCAGTTGACTGGGACAATGACGGGCAAGACAAAATTGCCTTTGGCCACGATCATCTGATTTTGGATGGCTGCGGCAATATCGTCGCCGATTTAGAAATTCCAGCAGACAGAGTGCCTTGGGTGGTGGGCGTCGGAGATTGTACCGGCTCTGGAACGCAAGACATCGTGCTCTCGGTTTACTCCAGAGAGGAGCGATCTGAAAACCAAGATCAGTGGAAGCGAGACAGAGAACTCAGGCAACAGTGGATCTATATCTACACCAACCCCGACCTGTCGGCAGAAAATAAAGTAAAACCCGAAGGCTTGGGATGTAACTTCACATTCTATTAATCAGCAGGAGATTCATCCTTATGGCCGATCTATACGAACCGACAAAAGAAGAAATAAAGCATTGTCTCGATTTTCTTTCTAAAACACTGGTAGTGACCATTTGCATGGGAGATACAGAAAAAAAAGAGGTTGTCACTGAGGGAACAGGTGTGCTGCTCACCGAAGATAAATTGATCTTTGAAAATTACTATTCCGACCGATTCGGCTCATTCTACCAAGCTGAAAAATTTGGTTCTACCATCAGAATGAACGGTTCTTTTGAGGGAGTCAACCAAGAAAAGGCCGATTTCGACCTCACCTTCAGCGGTAGAGAACTCAACAAATCCATCAATATCCGCTCGAGCTACAGGAATGGAGAGACGGATATCGTCATAAACGGCCGCAGATTTGCGGCTGATGATCTGCTCGCAATGCTGAGCTAGTGCGCCCAAACTCCGCATCTCAGGACGGCTTCTCACCACCTGTGCACTTCGTGGCCTTCTACTGGAAACCATATCAGATCCACCCCTCCCGAGAGCACTACCCCAACCACGTAGCCGATTCCCAAACCGTAGAAAAAGGGCTTGCCAGCGCGAAAGGCCTTGACCCCGCCGTAGCGCAGTAGCGTGAGCTTGATGGCCCAGACCACAAAGAGACTGAACCAGTAAGCCCGGGTTCCCAAACCGTTCTGAAAAGCTAGGCCAATGGGATGGAAGGGGAACCAGTGGAAACGGCTGCGCATGAAGGCAATGGCTGCGCCCTCCACCCAGCCCAAGAGCATGATCGATCCCTTGCCCATGTCCGGAATGCGGGGATTCTCCAGCAGGTGGACCATGCGGTCGAACAGGCCGCTGCCTTGTCCGCCGAGGCGTACGGCACCGCCTTCGTCATAGGAAAGCTCAATAGTAGCCCCAGCGGTCACCAAAAAGCCCACGGGAAAGGCGACGAATACCACGGCCGCCACCCAGCGCGGCTGGCGACGCAGGGAGAAAATGCGCAGGATGTGGGGCAGCGCAGGCCACGCCGGAATGAGGGTGTTGCCGAAGAAGGCGCTACTGCTGAAGACTTTAAAGGCGACCAGGGTGCGCGGCGCGAGGTAGACCGAGCCGACCAAGTCGACGATGACAGGCTCCCCTTTGGTAAATCTGGGAAAGAGATAGGCAAAGCCGGTGGCAGCGACGAGCTTGGTGATGGCCAGATAGGCCAGACTCATCAATGTAAAAGAGCCCAGGGCCACGAATAGGTTCATCCCCAGCGAGACCGCCCAGCCAACGACGTACGCGGCCGAGAGCACCAAGCCGATGAGGATGATGCGATAGTGGACAACCTCGCGGGGATCGCCCCGACCGCTGCGCACCAGGTACAAGACCTGGCGCAGGTGCCTCCGCGCCAGCCAGATGGACCAGCAGGCCACGAAGATCATGGCGCCGTAGGCCTCCATAGAGATGAGATGCCAGGTCACCATGGCCTGCCCCTGAGCACCGATTGAAAAGCCCATGCGGTTGCCGACCCACAATTTGAGCACGTGAAGCAGGTTGAACACCCACAGACTGCCGAGGATATCCACCGGGCACAGGTAGGCCACGGCTAGGACCAAGGGCATCAGGCGAAAGGCCAGACGGGCATAGTAGCCGAACTCTATGAAGTAGAACTCGCCAAAGAGTTCAAATGGCGGCAGGCCGAATACAAAGTAGGTACCGATATTGTAGAGAATGGGCAGGAAGACCACGCCAAAGCCAATCCAGAACAGAGGCGAGCGAAAGAGATCTGGCATGCGGCGCACGCCGTCCATGCCCTGGGTCAAATCGAGGGGCATCTGCGCCAGGGGAAAGGTGAGCTTTTCGGAATCGGCCCACTGGCGCTGGAAGAGAGCCATGAGACAAAAGCCGAAAACGACCATGGCAAAGGAAACGCTCAACCACTGAAAAATGGCACTTGCCCAGCCGTCCCAAGGCAGGGCCATGCCCTCGGGCAGACCGAACCAGAACGTCTCGGTTACGCGCGACTCGGTGGCGGCGAAGACGTGCCAAGGCAGATACTCAAAGAGGGTCTCGGCCCAGCGGTTTTCGGGGGTGGCGTGGTAGCGAGGGGTGGCCATAATGGCAGTCCAGGTGTTCATCCACCCGTACTGAGGGAGGGTGCCGACTACCCAGAGCATAGCGAAGATGGTGAGCAGCTCGCCGCGGCTCAGGGCCAAGCGCGGCCATAGGCGTTTGAGAAAGGTGTTGAGAAAAAGCCAGAGGACAAAGGGGACAAAAGCGGCCATGGGGAATTGCGAGCGCACGTAGCTCCCCAAGCCGAGACGCTCTACAATGTGGAGGATGCAGTAGAAGGTGACGGCAATGGTCAACGCGCCCAAGACCAGCGCGCGCAAGGTGATGACGGGAGAGAGTTTACCTGCTGCGGCTGTGCTTTCTGACTGCGAGGAGATCTCGGACATAACTGGTGCTAATCCAATAAATTGCGAGTCTCACCAGCCGTGGACCGGATGGCTATCCACCGGGAACCAGATGAGGTCTACCGCGCCAGAAAGGGTCACGCCGATAACGTAGCCGATCCCCAAGCCGTAGAAGAAGGGCTTGCCAGCGCGAAAGGCCTTGGCACCTCCATAGTGCAGCAAGGTCACCTTGACGAGCCACACTAGGAAGAGACTGAACCAGTAGAACTGGATGCCGTGGGTGTTCTGGAAGGCCGGCCCGATGGGATGCAGTGGAAACCAGTGGAAACGACCGCGCATGAAGGCGATGGCCGCGGCTTCGAAGAAACCCGCAAACCAGATGCCCCAGTAGCCCAGGTCCGGCAACCGGGGATTGTGCATGTTGTGGACCATGTCGTTGTAAGCGCGGTCCCCCTTGTGCGACAGGAAAACAGCGCCGCCTTCATCGTAGGCCAGATCAATGGCGGCCCAGGCGGCCACCAAGAAGCCCACTGGAAAAGCGACGAATACCACTGCACTCACCCAGCGCGGCTGCTGGCGCAGGGAGAAGATGCGCAGGAGATGAGTGAGCGCCGGCCAAGCCGGGACCTGCTGGTAGCCAAAGAATGCCTTACTAGTGAAGAGCTTATAGGCTACCATGTCGCGCACCGGCAGGTAGGCCGAACCGATCAGCACAGTGATGAAGGTTTGGCCCTTCATGTCCACACCGCGCGGCAAAAGGTAGGTGAAGCCCGTGGCGGCGACAAGTTTGGCAATGACGAAGTAGACCAAGGTCATGAGCACAAATGAACCCAGCGCCAAGGTCAAACTCATGCCTAAGCCTACGAGCCAGTACACCACGTAAGTAGCCGAGAGCACTAGGCCGGCTAGCACCAAGCGGTAGTGGGCTACCTCGCGGGAATCTCCAGCGCCGGTGCGCACCTGATGCCACACCCGGCGCAGGTGCTGGCGACCCAGCCAGAAGGACCACAGGGCCAGGAAAATGGTGGCTCCGTAGCTCTCCATGTAGATAATGAACCCCCCGGACACAGCCTGGCCCGCCCCTCCCACGCTAAAGCCAACGCGCTCCATCAATCCTACCTTGAGGACGGCCAGCAGGTGGAATACCCACAAGCTGCCTAAGATATCGACGGGACACAGATAGGTCAGAGCCAGCACTAGCGGTACAACCCGGAACAGCAGACCGGCACCGGGGCCAAATTCAACATAGTGATACTTCAAATAGAGTTCGATAGCGGGCAGGCTGGGATTAAAGTAGGTACCGATGTTGTAGAGCATAGGTGCAAAAACAGCAGCAAAGCCCATCCAGAAGAGGGGCGTGCAGAAGAGGTCGGGTAGGCGCCGGGGGCCATCAAAGCCGCGGGTCAAGTCCAGAGGCATCTGCGCCAGGGGAAAGGTGAGTTTCTCGGCCTCGACCCAGTGGCGCTGGAAGAGGGCGATGAGGCAAAAGCCGAAGACGACCAGAGCCAGGGATACACCGAGCCACTGAAGCAGAGGTCTCACCCAGCCTTTCCAGGGTATGTCCATGCCCTCGGGCAGACCCAGCCAGAACGGATTGAGCACGCGGGGCGAGGTGTCGGGAAAGACGTGCCAAGGCAGGTAGTCGAAAAGGAGTTCGGCGTACTGGTTTTCGGGGGTGGCGTTATAGCTAGGTAGGGCCAGGATGGCGAGCCAGTAATCCATCCATCCCAACTGGGGTATAGTTCCTACAACCCAAGTCATGGTGAATATGGTGAGCAACTCTCCCCGCCGCAGGGCGAGGTTCGGCCACAGGTTCTTGAGCGCCACGTTGACAAAGAGCCACAGGACAAAGGGTATGAACGCGGCCATGGGGTACTGCGAGTGCACGTAGCTCCCCAAGCCCAACCGCTCGGCCACCTGGATGATGTAGTAGAACATGGCGGCGATAGTCAGCGTGCCGAGGATCAGGGCGCGCAGGGTGATGAGCGGGGCCGTTTCTTCGGGGGGACGGGAGGTTGTGGCTGGGCTGTGGACAGAAGAGGAACGCTCGGGCATGCACTGACCTGCTTCCGTGAACAGGTTTTTCTCGTTGTTCAGTACCCAGTAGAGTACGATGTTGTTGCTCGACAGGCCGGCGTCACCAAGCGTGTACCCGGTGGCCCTCCATCGGGAACCAGATCAGATCCACTACACTCGAGAGCATCACCCCGATCACATAGCCGATGGCCAGACCGTAGAAGAAAGGCTTGCCGGCCAGATAGGCCCTTATCCCGCCGTAGCGCAGCAGGGTGAATTTGACCAGCCAGACGATGAAAAGACCGGACCAGTAGAGCCACACGCCATAGGTATACTGAAAAACCGGACCGATGGGATGGAGCGAGAACCAGTGGAAACGGGCGCGCAGGAAAGCAACGCCGGCCGCCTCGAAAAAGCCGAGCAACCAGACGGCCCACTTGCCGGCGTTCGGCACGGTGGGATTGCTCAGCAGGCGACCGATGCCATCGACGATGCCCGAACCGCCTCCCAGCACATTAAACCCGCCGCTCTGATAGGCCAGTTTGATGGTGGCACCGCCGGCGGCGAGGAAACCCACGGGAAAGGCGACAAAGACCAGCGCGATGACATAGCGCGGCTGGTTGCGCAAGGAGAAAATCCGCAAAATGTGGGTGATCGCCGGCCAAGCCAACAGGCGAAAAGTGCCAAAAAAAAGATTGCTGTCGAATAACCGGTACGCAACCAAGCTGCGCGGCGAGAGGTTGGCCGTGCCGACCAAGTCGACGATAAAGGAGCCGCCCTTCAGATGCGCCCAGTTGGGGAAGAGGTAGGCAAAGCCGGTGGCGGCGATGAGCTTGACAGTGACTAGATAGACAATCGCAATGAGCAGGAACATGCCGACGGCCAGAGGTAAGCTCATACCTATGGTCATGAGCCAGCCGACGACATAGGCAGCCGACAGCACTAGGCCGGCCAGGACTAGGCGAAAGTGGGCGACTTGGCGGGGATCTCCCTGGCCGCTGTACACCATGTGCCACACACTCCACAAGTGGCGGCGCGCCAGCCAGATGGACCACAGGCCCACGAAGACTAAGGCGCCGTAACTCTCCATGTAGAGGATCTCCCAAGCGTCGATTTGCTGGCCTTCGCTCCCAATAGTAAAACCCGTCCGCCGCATGACCCACTCCTTGGGGATGGTCAGCCAGTAGAAGACCAGCAGGCTGCCTAGGATGTCCAGTGGGCACAGATAGATCACCGCCAAGCCCAGCGGCACTATCCGGAACCAGATGCCCTGAGGCAGGTGTTCGCCGATGGCAAGGTTGTATCGCACGAAGATTTCCACGGCCTGCAAACCGGGGGCAAAGTAGGTGGCGATATTATAGAGCATCGGCAAAAAGACCGTCCCAAAGCCGAGCCAGAAAAGAGGTGAGCAAAAGAGGTCGGGCATGCGGCGCGAGCCGTCCATGCCCTCGGTCAGGTCCATGGGCATCTGCGCCAAGGGAAAGGGGAGTTTTTCTACTTCGGCCCACTGGTGCTGAAAGAGAGCGATCAGGCAGAAACCGAAGAGCACCATGCCCAAAGACACACTGAGCCACTGAATGAAGGGGATCACCCAGCCATCCCAAGGGATGGACATGCCCTGGGGCAGACCATGCCAAAAGGTGTCGATCACCCGGGGTGAAGAATCGGGGAAAACGTGCCAGGGCAAGAGAGCCTGAATGGTCTCGTACCAAGGTCCATCGGGCGTGAGGAAATAACCGGGCGTGGCTAGCGAGGTAGGCCAGTAGTTCATCCATCCCTTCTGGGGCATGCTGCTCACCACCCAAGTCATGGCAAAGATGGTGAGAATTTCGCCGCGGCGCAGGGCTAGACGGGGCCACAGGCGCTTGAGGAGGCAGTTGAGAAAGAGCCACAGGACAAAGGGCATGAAGGCCGCCATAGAGTACTGGGAGTAGATAAAGCTGCCCCAGCCCCGACCCTGCCCTACTTGAACGATGTAGTAGAACATGGCGGCAATCGTCAGAGCGCCTAGGACTAAGGCGCGTAAGGTGATCAGAGGGGGAGACGCCAGATCGGAAGGCGATTGGGAGGAGGGGCCTGTCATTATGTACAAGCCGGATTAACGGCGAGATTGGGACATTCCTGCAAGTCGTTCTCTAGGATACGCCGACTAGGTGGCCCTAGATGCGCGGCGCTGGTACGCAATGGCGTAAAAAGCCTGCGACCGGCCACTGCGATTCGGCTCGCTGCGGTGCCAAGTGTAATTGCTGAAGAACAGCCCATCGCCCGGCCTAGTGGCGATTAGCTTCTCTTGGGCAAAGTCCACCTGCTCTAGGGGCACCCGATGGCGTTTGAAGGGCTGGAAGCCGTCGTCGCCCACGTGACCCATAGGCGGATCGTCGTAGTACGATTCGTGCTCGATGAGCCGCCAACCTTGATGGCTAGCCGGCATCACGGCTAAGGCGCTGGCTTCTACCCCGACTTCCGTCAAAGGGATCCAGCAGTTGCAACCCAACTCTGGCGCTATTTTCCAGTAGAACGAATCCTGATGGAAATAGCTGCGGCCCCCTTGCTCTTCGACGACTGCAGCGTGCTTGACCCCTATCTGATCGGTAAAGCGTTCCACTGGCCCTCCCAGCAGAGCCGCCATGACTTCGGCCAAGCGCGGATGGTCGGTGATCCGCGCGAACACATCCTCCTGGCTGGCCGGCTGCTGAATACCGCCCGGCAGCGGACTACCCCCAGCGGCTTTATAACGATCTGGATCGAGTACCTGGAAATGCCTTGACGGCCAGTCAGCTAAGGCCCCGGCTATTTCCATGGTGCGCTGGCGTGCGGCCTCGATTAAATCGGCTGGAATCAATTCTTCGACTAGGCAATAGCCTTCTTCGCGGTATTGCCGTAGGTGCATTTCTGTCGCTAAAACCATAATTCTCTCCTCGCGTGACTTATGTGTCTAGCCCTACCCCGCCTCGACATCGGAGCGGTACGGTACGCGCCCGTGTAACAACGCATCGCAGGCCGCCCCCACCATCGGATTGCCACCGGTCAAACGTCCCATGGCCCGGGCTTGGGCCACGGTCAAGCCGCCGGCAAACAATTGGGTAAAAGTGTTAATATCGCAGCGCAGCGCGTCTTTGTCTGCCTTGGCCTCGACCTCCACTTGACCCCCTTCAGCTTGGACTGTCACTGCCAGCGGCTTATCGGCACTCACCACCCAATCGGCCACTTCAAACGCAACCGTCGCCCGCAGATTTTCGGGCGGCTTGAGATGCGTCAGAGCTTGGCCCACGTCCAGCACTCGCAGCGCTAGGTCGTACTCCACGACAACATCAAAGCGCTCTGGAAAAGCGTGGAGCAACAAACTGTCGGGCGGTAGCTCTAACTTTAGGGCGGCTACCCCGTCCATATCGGCCAAGGACCGTACGAATTTCAATTGAGCAGCAAAAGAGGCCCCGTGCAGTTCCCGCACGGTAATGCGTTTGCCTTGGGCGCGCCCCATATCCCCTATCTCGATCAAGGCGGAGCAGTCCACTCCCCCACCGTCCTCCTCCAGCACCCAAAGCTCGCGCCGTATCTCCTCCTTTTGCCAAAACGCTTCCGAGCGCGCCGACTGCCCATTCCGCAACTGCGCCCCCTCGGTGTGCAACCGATGCACGGCGGTTGCGTCCTCCGCGGTCGCCCGCCGCACCTCCCCCACCGTCGCCGTGGCTTGGCGGACCAAATCCGGCCATACTTTCAGTTCCAATCTCGGCGCTGGACAAGCCCAACCGAACTTGCCGTACCACCTAAAGGAAAAAGGCCACAGCGGACTGATACAGCAACCGCGTTCCCGCAGTATATGAATGGCCCGCACCATAAGCCCACCGGCATGACCGCGCCGCTTATGCTTGGGATCGGTAGCCACCCCGCCGATGGCTCCGGCCGGGATCTGCGCCGTGCCCCACCACAGCGATTCGAGCAGATAGCCCAAGGCGCACACCAAAGTCCCCTCCCCATCAAAGCCAGCCAGCGCCGTCTCATCCTCCCCGTACCAATCTTCGGCGTGTTCCATAAAGGCGCGTCCGGCCACCATGCGGGCATGGGATAAATCCTCCGGCCCTATCTGGCGGACGTCTAGGTCTTTATTGTAATGGGGTTGCTGCATCGAGGTTCTCCTCTTTATGGCATTGTCCAGCCATCCCGAGTATCGCTATTATACCCCGGCCTCTTTGAATAATAAGACACACGCACCGCACAATGAGAAGCGACTAACTTGGAGCATCAAAATGAAAATCACCAATCGCGGCATCATCAACCGCGGCGAGCCCAATACGCCGCGCGCCTTTTCGACCTTTCCCGCGCTTACCCCCTTAGCCGACGGCTCGCTACTGGCCACCTACCGCGTCGGCAGCACCAAGGATTCGGCGGATGGCACAATCGAACTGAAGCGCTCGGACGATGGCGGGCAATCTTGGAGCACACCCGCAACCCCTTTTGCCACTGCTTTGAACGGGCTGAACGGCTCGCTCCGGGTGGGCTATATCACCGACTTGGGCAACGGCCACTTGTTGCTAGCCGCCCTGTGGGTGGACCGCCAGACCTATCCGGGCCAGCCCCTCTTTAACGAAGAGACCGAGGGCTGCCTGCCCATGGAGATCGTCTTAGCCGATTCCCACGACCTAGGGCGCACCTGGTCCGACTGGCGCATCGTATCCGTCCCCCCGGATGTCGGCCCACCCAGCCTGACTAACCCCGTACTCGTCCTGCCCAGCGGCCGGCTGGCCTTGAGCATCGAGACCAATAAAACCTATTTGGACCGGGGCCAGTGGCTGCAACGGGTGGTGTATTTGTATTCAGAAGATCAGGGCCAGACCTGGGGCGCTCCCGTCACCACCTGCCAAGACCCCACCGGCCGCATCTTCAACTGGGACCAACGCGCCGGCGTCTGCCCCGACGGCCGCGTGGTCACCTTCA
Organism: Candidatus Latescibacterota bacterium; assembly: GCA_965217585.1. Classification (GTDB taxonomy): domain Bacteria; phylum Latescibacterota; class UBA2968; order UBA8231; family UBA8231. The sequence goes on along the minus strand of OZ244561.1, from coordinate 5,986,223 downwards.
CTTGGACCTACGACCGGCAGACGACCCAGTACCTCAATATCCAGCGCCACCTCAGCGCAGACGAAGGGGCCACTTGGTCTGCCCCCGAGGATCTCGGTTTTCCCGACCAAGCCGCGCATCCGGCCATTTTGCCCGACGGCCGTGTGGTCTTGGCTTGGGTCAATCGCTTTCAATCGCACTCGATCCGCGCCCGTCTAGCCCCGGCGGCAGACGCCCCTTTTGCCGCGGACACCGAAGTAGAACTATACCGCCAGACAGCCGAATCCTCGCAAACCGCTGCCGGCCAAGGGGACACCGGCGACCTGCTGGCCGAAATGGGCCTGTGGAGTTTTGGTCTGCCCTTTTCAGCAGCCCTGCCCGATGGCGACGTCATGGTCGTCTATTACGCTGGCGACGACGCCTGCATGGAAGTGCGCTGGGCTCGTTTGTCTCTATAAAGGAGGACGCTTCTCGATGCAGCAACCACCCAACCCGCGCCCCAATCTACTCTACATCCACTCCGACCAGCACAATCCCTACGTCATGGGCTGCGCCGGCGATCCGGTGGTGGAGACGCCGCATTTGGACCGCCTCGCCGCCGAGGGCGTGCAATGCTCTCAGGTGTACTGCCCGTCGCCGGTATGCGTGGCCTCGCGCATGGCTATGCTCGCGGGGCGCTACCCCAGCGACATCGAAGTGTGGACCAACAATCAGATCCTCAATTCGGGGGTGCCGACGATGGCCCACGCCATGGGGGCGGCCGGATACCGACCGGTGCTGATCGGCCGCATGCACTCCATAGGTCCCGACCAATTGCACGGCTATGCCGCAAGGCCCGTGGGCGATCACTGCTCCAATTGGCCCGGCTTGGGGGTCGCCCCGGCCATTGGCCGTGGGAATCTGGAGAAAGCCGGGCCAGGCCAGAGCGCGTATCAAGAACACGACGAGGACGTGACCGCGGCGGCCGTGTATTTCTTAAATCGGCTGGGAGTGCAAAAACGCGCCGGTCAAGCCGCAGGCCCTTTCAGCCTCAGCGTCGGCTTTATGCTGCCGCATTCTCCCTATTTGGCGCGGCGACCCCTGTACGATTACTACCGAGCGAAAATTCGACCGCCCGCAGTGCGCGAGCCTTTTGGCGATCACCTCCACCCGGCGATCCACTGGTGGCGGGCCCACGGCGATTTGCAGGATGTACCCGAGGAATGGATTCTCAACGCTCGGGCTGCCTATTGGGCCTTGGTCGCCGCAATGGACGGCATGATCGGCCGCATTTTAACGGCTCTGCGGGAAAACGACTTGGCCGACAACACCTTGGTGGTGTACAGCTCGGATCACGGCGATTTGGTCGGTGAGCACGACTTGTGGATGAAGCGGACTTTTTACGAAGAGTCGGTCAAAGTGCCAGCCATCGTCTCTTGGCCCGGCGTCTTGCCGGCTGGGATGCGCTGCGACCGGGTAATGAGCGCCTTGGACCTCAACGCCACCATGCTCCAAGCCCTAGGTGCCCCGCCCTTACCCAATTCGCCGGGCCGACCAGCGCTGGAGTTGCTGCGCACGGGCCGTGGCGATTGGTCGGATACAGCCTTTTCGGAATACGCCCTGCGCGAGGGCCAAGTGCAGCGCATGGTGCGGCGCGGGCCGTGGAAACTGGTCTACCATTGGCGGGAGCGGCCCCAGTTATTCAACCTAGCAGAGGATCCCCAAGAGCGAGTGGACCGGGCCGCAGACCCGGATTGCCAAGAGTTGGTAACCGAGTTGACCGAACAGGTCTTGGACGGGTGGGATCCAGCCCGGGTCGCGGCGCGGCTAAAGGAGCGGCAGGCGGATATCGACTTGATCCGCGACTGGGCCCAACAGACCAACGCACCCGACCAGTGCCGCTGGGAGCAGCGGTCGGCAATGACCTTTCGGGAGCCTCCATCTAATTAATCCCCCACCTTTAGACGCCTATATTGCCCCGCGTTAGGAGCATCCCCATGAGCACAGAACTTTTCGACTTGACCGGCCAAGTTGCCGTAGTGATCGGCGGGGCCCGCGATTTGGGCCGCGACATGGCCGAAAGCCTAGCCGACGCCGGTTGCCATCTGGCCATTACTTCGCGCCAAGAAGCCAGTGCCCAAGCCACCGCCGAGCATCTCAAAAAGACCTATGGCTGTGAGGTGTACCACGCTGCCCTCGACATCTGCGACCACGCCGCCCTCAGCCAATTCGCCCAAGACGTGCGCCAGTGGCAAGGCCGCGTCGATGTGGTGGTCAACAACGCCGGCGGCGGCTTGGAGCTGAGCACCACCGACTTATTCGCGCGCAAACCCGAAGACGCCCGCCTGCTCATCGATACCAATTTGACCGGCCCCCTGTTCTCCTGCCAAATCTTCGGCCGCATCATGGCCGACCAAGGCTCGGGCTCCATTATCAATATCGCCTCCATCGCCGGTCTGGTGGGCCGCGACCGCCGCATGTACCAGCGCAGCGGCTTGCAACCGCAACCGGTTGACTACGCCGCAGCCAAAGCCGGCGTCATCGGCCTGACGATGGACGCGGCCGCCTATTTGGCTCCTATGGGAGTGCGGGTCAACGCCATTTCGCCTGGTGGCTTTGAGCGCGGCCAGCCCCAGGCCTTTATCGACGCGTATAGCGAAGCCACCGCCTTGGGCCGCATGGGCCGCGACGGCATGGATCTGAAAGGAGCGGTGCGCTTTTTGGCCTCGCCCGCCGCCGACTATATAACCGGTCACAACTTGGTGGTGGACGGCGGCTTTTGCATCTGGAAGTAGCGTCTTAAAGGATCGTCCAATGAGCAAAACCACCTTAAAGATCACCCCCGAACAACAGCGGCAATTCGACGAAGACGGCTTCTTTCTCGTCGAAGACGCCCTACCACCCGACCGCATCGCTGTTCTATTGCAACGGCTCGACGAGGTGTACGACCGCTACCGACGGGAGCGCAATATCGGTCCCCGCCAAGCCTTTCAGATGCGCAATATTGCGGCTGATTCCCTCTTTAAGGAGTTGGTAGACTATCCGCCCGTTTTACCTCTGGTTGTGGACCTGATGGGCTACAATATCCAGCTCCGCACGTCGCACCTCGATGTGCGCCCGCCGCAAGATCCCGCCGACGGCGAGCATGAGTTGGGTGCCCCGGACAGTTTTTTCCCCTGGCACGCCGACGGCCCCAACTACGGCTGGCCCGCTGTCGATGGGGTACTGCCCTTTATGGAGATGAAGGTCGGCTATTATTTAACTGACCTGACCCAACCGTTGAGCGGTGCCATTTGCGTTGTGCGCGGCAGCCATCGCCAATCGCCGTGGATTGACGACAATGCGCGCCGCGTCGATCCCGCGCGCATTGTCGAAGTCAACGTCGCCCCCGGCACCGCGCTGGTATGGCGCACGGCCTTGTACCACTGCTTGACCCCCAATCTGTCCGACCAACCGCGCAAATGCCTGTACTACGGCTATCAGCACCGCTGGATCCGCCCCTCGGATTACGAGCACCAAGCCCCAGAAGTCTTGCAAGGATGCGACCCGGTGCGGCGTCAGCTTTTGGGCGAGTTGGGCACCGGCAGCACGGACTATGCGGGCGACGACCCCTTGGTGCTGCCGGTGTCGCGCTACTGGCGGCCCCAAGACGAGGATATTCCGCTCAAAGCTTGGGCGGAGAATTATCGGTCTATACTGAAGGAGGAGACCGTCCCGTGACCCAACAAAACCTGCGCCACCTCACCCCTGACCAAGTAGAGCGCTTCTATCTCGACGGCTGTCTGACCGTCGAAGATGTGCTGACCCCCGACGAGGTAGCCGCTTTAGCGGCCCATACTGACCGCATTGCCGCCGGCGAGCTAGACCACATCCCCGACACCAGCATCCAGCTCGAACCCGTCTTCCGCCGCGGCGAAAAAGCCGTCACCGACCAAGTGCTGGCCGTGCGCAAATTGTACAGCATAGCAGTGTACGACGACGTAATGTGGGCCCACGTCACCCACCCCAAAATCGCCGATATCGCCGCCGACCTGCTCGGCACCGACGACATTAAGCTGTATGGCGACCAGCTTTTTATGAAAGCTCCGCGCACGGGTACGGCACAGGGCTGGCACCAAGACTCGGCCTCTTGGCGCGATATTTTCCCCATGGACTTGGTCTCCGCCTGGACCGCCATTGACGCGGCCACCCTCGACAACGGCTGCCTCAACTTCGCCCCGGGCACCCATCGCTGGGGCATGTTGCGGGGCGAGCGCTTGGCCCCTTTTGTCGCCGACCTAAAAAGCGGCGGCTGGCCCATCCGACCCGCTCCCCTCCGCCCCGGCAGCATCAGCTTCCACCACAGCCTGACGCTGCACCAGAGCAACGCCAATCGGACCGGTACGCGGCGCAGGGGCTATGCCGTGCACTACATGCGCGCGGCTTCCTGGCGCGACGAAGCGGTCACCGACGCGCCCAAGATGCCTCCCTTTAAGCAGGTGCGAGGACGGTCTTTTCCTGGGAGGGTTTGAGGCGAATATTGAATAAAAGGCGAGCCGGACTATTGCGGAAACGGAGAGTGAAGATATGGACGATCTAACCAAACAAGACTCACTTGAACTCGAAGTGGCCAATTTCGGGCCGATCGTCGAGGCCAAGATCGATCTGCGTCCGCTGACCGTATTCGTCGGGCCGAGCAACACGGGGAAATCCTACCTGGCGATCCTGATTTATGCACTGCATCGGTTTTTTAGGGCCGGTCCCTATCCTATAACTCGGCCGGTTACAGACTTAATTGATCTTTCTGAGCTTGTCGCGGACGAGGAACCGGACCTTTGGCTGCCCGATGCCGAATTCGACTGCATCCTCCAAGCGTTGCGCGAATGGGAAGTAAAAAACCCCGAGCCCGATGCAACTCTGTCGGCTCCGGTCACAGACTTGGTGCTTCCTCTACTCCGGAATGTTGATGGTGGTTTTAAAGAGATACTCAATGAGGAGATCACGCGGTGTTTCGGTGTCAATGGCACCAAGAACCTGATTCGCCATTCGAGCAGCACCCAAGCCGAGGTTGCCCTGCAAAGCAGCGGATTGGGAGAAGGTGGCAACGCGGCACCGTTCAAATACGCACTTTCGATGACGCAGAAGGGATCGCAGCTAACTACTGCGATCTCTGAGGCAGTGCCTTTGCGGGTTGCAAAACCGCCGAGAAAATATGGTTATTCTTCAAGACTCCTTAGCTGGCGCAACGATATAGACAGAATGGCGGGTGTGTCGGAAGTGTCGGAGCACCTTGCCAACTCCGTCCTTTCCTGTATCCTCGGTCCAATCAGCCGCCCCGCCCATTATCTCCCCGCTGATCGCACGGGCGTGATGCACGCTCATCGCGTGCTCGTCAGTTCCTTGATCAATCGTGCCTCGCAACCTCGACTTCGCCGAGATGATCCGCTGCCAGACCTTTCCGGCGTTGTCGCCGATTTTCTGAATCAACTCATCGAGTTGGGCGATCTTTCGGAACGTCGGCGCAACGGAGCGGACGCTCCAGCCAAGCGCATTGAGCAAGAGATCCTCGGAGGCCTGGTTCAAATCAAAACGTCGGAAATGGGCTACCCGCAGTTTTTCTATAAACCCGACGGATGGAAGAACGCCCTACCCCTAATGAATACCTCGTCGATGGTGTCGGAACTCGCGCCGGTGGTCATGTATCTCCGCCATGTCGTCCAACCCGGCGAGACCTTGATCATCGAAGAGCCGGAATCGCACCTGCATCCGGCCATGCAGGTCGAATTCACCCGCCAAATCGCGGTGCTCGTTAATGCAGGCGTCAGGGTGATCGTCACGACGCACAGCGAGTGGGTGCTAGAGGAGCTCGCCAACATCGTGCAGCGCTCCAAACTTCCCAAGGCCCGCCGCAAGGAGATCCCCCAGGGGGATTGCGCGCTGCGTTCCGACCAAGTGGGGGCATGGCTGTTCAAGCCGAAGCTCCGCCCGAAGGGATCGGTAGTGGAGGAAGTGAAGCTGGATGCGGAAACCGGCCTCTATCCGACCGATTACGATGCAGTCAGTGCGGCGCTGTACAACGAAAGCGTGAGTATTTTTAATCGCATCGAGGACAGTAGAACCGAATGAACGGAACAGTTGCAGTAGTTGCCAACAAAGTACCCAATGACTGCCATGAGACTCGCTGTGATAAAGACGGATGTCGGATTGATTTGACAGGAGCACCGCCGATGAGCGTTCTCGTCGATATGGACTGCGACGCACTGTCAATTCCGAATAATTGGAAACGATGCGACTATTTGTTCGTCGGCGAAGAACGGAATGCGACTTGGGTAGCACCGATTGAGTTGAAGAGCGGCAGATTGAGCGTCAGTCAGGTATTGGAGCAACTTGAGGGAGGGGCCCGAATGGCTGATGTCTGGCTCCCACAAGGAGTTTCGTTCCAATTGGCTCCAGTCCTTGCGCATGGGAAAACGATCCATCGGAATGACCTCAAAGTGCTTCGCGCTAGGAAAATACAACTGCGTGGACAACGGAGAAGAACGGCATTGATCAAATGCGGCGATCCACTCAGCAAGGGACTCAAGCCATGAGCGCACCGCCAGCCAGATCTCGCAAAAAGCTCGTCGAAGTCGCCCCGCCGCTCGACGCAATCAACGCCGCGTCGGCGCGGACATCTAAGCACGCTGCATCTGTGCTGGCCGTAGCGCGGGCGGTGATTTTCGTGCAGATGGTGGACAATCTATCAGCCTGCCCAAAGTTCTTTCCGACGCTGGGGCCGCAATGATCTATTACCTACCAACCGTACATAGTAACCGCCAAGGCTTCGAGAGCATCGGTGCCCTCGCCAAGGCGGCCGCAGGTCTCTTTGCCGACCGACTGCAACTCAATATGTCGCGGGTCTCGTTTTTCGACGCCAACATGGCTGCACCCCTAGGGGCGATTCTTGCCCAGGTGGCTGACAAATTCAACATCGTGGAGATAGTTGCTGTTCCTGACGAGGTGGAACAGGTGCTTCGGAAAAACCAGTTTCTAACCAATTATTGGTATGAATCGCTCGATGACACTGACTACATAACGATGCCCTTTCGCCGCCTACGCCTTAGTGACGAAGGCGAGTTCGAGGAATATATCCATCGGCAACTTAGCGGCAGAGGTATTCCCAGGATGTCCGAAGGGGCGAGCCGGGTTTTCAAGAAAAAGGTCTTTGAGGTGTATCAGAATGCCGTCATCCATTCCGAATCAGAACTCGGCGTCTTCGTCTGTGGGCAATTCTTCCCGCAACAGCATCGCCTCGACTTCACCATCGCCGATGCCGGTATCGGAATCCGTGAGACTGTCCGTCGTTACTTCAATAATCCCCGTATCAATTCTCTCCCGGCTCTCAAATGGGCACTCGAGCCATTCCACACCACGAAGAGCGGCCCTCATCCCGGTGGGCTGGGCCTTGAGTTTCTTCAGAAATTCGCCCGCCTGAATGAAGGGAAGATTCAGATCGCCTCTCGCTTTGGGTTTTACGAGTTGAACTGCGACAAGGAAACCTTTGCGAAGATGGAGGCGGACTTCCCTGGAACTGCCGTGACGATTGGGATCAACACGGCTGATGAAGGGGTCTATTTCTTGAAGAGTGAGATCGACACGGACGACGTGTCTTAAATAGGAAAGAGTGAACCCGTGCCTGAACCAATTACTGTCCGAGTATTTGACATCATCGGCGGTCCCCTGTGCGTATCCGCCAGGGACGGCCAGCATCTGCACGACAAGATCGCTCCGCTCCTAAAGGCGGGGACGCCGGTTGTCCTTTCCTTCGAGCGGGTGGATATCCTTATCTCCGCGTTTCTGAACGCGGCGGTAGGCCAGCTCTACGGCGAGCTGTCCGAGGATCGCATTGACGAGTTGCTTTCCTTCCGCGATTTGGCTGCTGACGACCGCGAAATGCTCACGCACGTCGTCGATAACGCCAAGGCGTATTTCAGCAGGCCCGAGGATTTTGACCGGGCATGGCAGGAGGAACTGGGCGATGAAGAATAAGGCGCACGATCTGGCGGCCTATTCGTTTAGCTGTGGCGAAACGTTCTTGCTCGATGCCAACGTGTGGCTCTACCTGTATCCGCCGCCATCTACAAGCAAGAGCAAATTCTTCGCGCAATATAGCAACGGGTTAAAATCCATGCAGTCTGTAGGTGCCGAATTGATCATGGACGCTATGGTGCTCAGTGAGTATCTGAACACCTACTGCCGTATTGAATGGAAGGTCCGGCATCGGAAACAGTATCCTCGATTCAAATCATTCCGCAAACTCTTAGCCGTCTGCGCATGACGCCTCCGCGCAAAAAGCTCATTGAAGTCGCCCTGCCGCTCGACGCGATTAACGCCGCGGCGGCGCGGGAGAAGTCGATTCGGCACGGGCATCCGAGTACGCTGCATTTGTGGTGGGCGCGGCGGCCGTTGGCCGCGGCGCGGGCGGTGATTTTCGCGCAGATGGTCGATGATCCGTCGGCGCATCCCGATCTGTTTCCTACGGAGGCCGACCAGGAAAAGGAGCGCGAGCGGCTGTTCCGACTTATCGAAGAATTGGTGAAGTGGGAAAACACCACGAACGAGAAGGTGCTGGAACGGGCGCGGAAGGAAATTCGCAAGAGCTGGCGGCGGACCTGCGCTGACCATGCCGACCACCCGCGTGCTGCCGAATTGTTCGACCCGGACAAGCTGCCGGCCTTTCACGATCCGTTTGCTGGCGGCGGTGCCTTGCCGTTGGAAGCGCAGCGGTTGGGGCTTGAAGCTCATGCCAGCGACCTCAATCCGGTGGCGGTGCTCATCAACAAGGCCATGATCGAGATACCGCCGAAGTTCGCCGGTCAGTCACCGGTGAACCCGGCGTCTCGCGAGGAAAGGAGTCTGATCGAGCGCGAATGGAAGGGGGCGCAGGGGCTGGCCGAGGATGTGCGCTACTATGGCCAGTGGATGCGCGACGAGGCCAAGCGGCGCATTGGGCATCTGTATCCGCAGGTTGAGATTACCGAGGAGATGGTGCGGGAGCGGCCCGATCTTGAACGATACAAGGGGCGCAAGCTGACGGTGATTGCGTGGCTATGGGCGCGGACGGTGAGAAGCCCGAATCCGGCGTTTGCCGATGTGGAGGTGCCGCTGGCCTCGACTTTTATGCTTTCGACCAAGAAGGGGAAGGAGGCGTATGTCGAGCCGGTGTTTGAGGGGCGTGGATATCGGTTTGTGGTGAAGGTGGGAACGCCGGAGGATGCGGAGGCGACAAAGGCGGGGACTAGCGCGGGAAAGCGGCAAGCGTTCCGTTGCCTGATGTCGGGGGTGCCTATTCCCTATGGCTATATTCGGAATGAGGGCAAGGCTAAACGGATGGGCGACCGGCTCATGGCTGTCGTTGCCGAAGGTGACCGGGGGCGGGTGTATCTGGAGCCGATGCCGGAACACGAGGGAATTGCCCGCCAAGCGAAGCCGACGTGGAAGCCGGATTGCGAGCTGCCAAAGAAGCACCGCAATTTTCAGGGGCCTGTCTATGGATTGAACAATTTGGGCGACCTCTTCACCCCCCGCCAACTGGTCGCCCTGACCACCTTCTCCGACTTGGTAGCGGAAGCGATGGAGCGCATCGAGCGGGATGCTGCTACCGCTGCTCTGCCCAATGACGAGTGGCCCTTGCGGGATGGGGGCACTGAGGCGACGGCATATGCGGAGGCGGTGGGGGTGTACTTGGCGTTTGCCATCGATAAGGGAGCGAACTACTGGTCGTCCATCTGTGCTTGGCATACAGGCGCCGCGAAACTGGTCTCCACCTTTGGACGCCAAGCATTGCCGATGGTTTGGGACTATACCGAGGCGAATCCCCTCAGTGACTCGTCTGGCAATGTCCTGCTTGGTGTAGAGCAAGCAGCGAAGATGATCGCTTTGCTTGGGGCGAGCACTAGTGGTTCGGCGTCTCAAAAGGATGCAGCCACTCAATCAATTAGTGTGGCCAAAGTTGTCTCCACCGATCCACCCTACTACGACAACATTGCTTACGCTGACCTCTCCGACTTCTTCTACGTCTGGCTGCGCCGTGCGCTACGGTCGATCTATCCCGATCTTTTCGCTACGCTTGCCGTACCGAAGGCTGAAGAATTGGTCGCTACTACATACCGGCATGGGAACAAGGAAAAGGCAGAGACCTTTTTTCTTGCCGGGATGACGAACGCGATGCGTCGCCTCGCCAATCAGTCGCATCCGGCCTATCCAGTCACCATCTACTATGCGTTTAAGCAGTCCGAGACCAAAGGTGACACCGGAACAGCCAGCACCGGCTGGGAGACTTTCCTAGCTGCGGTGATCGAGTCAGGTTTCTCCGTCACCGGCACTTGGCCGATACGTACCGAATACACCGGAAACCTAAAGAAAAACTTCGCTGCCCTCGCCTCCAGCATCGTCCTCGTCTGCCGCCAGCGCCCTGCCGCCGCGCCAATGGCCACCCGCCGCGAATTCGTCGCCGCGTTGAGAGCCGAGCTCCCCACGGCCCTCGCCCACCTGCAATCCGGCAACATCGCCCCAGTCGATCTCGCCCAAGCCGCCATCGGCCCCGGCATGGCCGTGTTCACCCGCTACGCCAAGATACTCGACGCCGAGGGCAAGCCCGTCTCCGTGCGCGAGGCCCTAGCGCTGATCAACCAGATGCTCGACGAAGTGCTCGCCGAGCAGGAAGGCGACTTTGACGCCGACAGCCGCTGGGCCTTGGCGTGGTTCGAGCAGCAAGGCTTCGACGAGGGCGAATACGGCGTCGCCGAAACCCTGTCCAAAGCCAAGAACACCAGCATCGCCGGCATCGTCGAGGGCGGCATCCTCGCCTCCAGCGCCGGCAAGGTGCGCCTGCTGCGCCCAGACGAGTTAGCCGACGACTGGGACCCAACGACCGACGACCGACTCACCGTGTGGGAAGCAGTCCACCACCTCATCCGCGCCCTAGAAACCGGCGGCGAACCAGAAGCGGCACGGGTCGAGGCTCAACTCGGCGCAAAAGCCGACATCGCCCGCGAACTGGCCTACCGCCTCTACACCATCTGCGAACGCAAACGCCGCGCCGCCGAAGCCCTCTCCTACAACAGCCTAGTACAGAGCTGGCCCGAAATCGCCGATCTGGCGCACAAGGAGCGGCAGGAGGGACCGCTCGAACAAGGCGGGCTGTTCGGGGAGGGATAAGGAGAACGACGGGATGACCGAGACCACTATAGCTCGCCGCATCCGCCTTGGTGAGGACTCGACCTTGGAACTCAAGCGCGTTTTGCTGTCCAGCGACCGCGTCACTAGCCCGCATCGGAACGAGTTAGCCGACGAACTTGCCGCCTTTGCCAACAGCCGCGGCGGAACCCTCGTCTTGGGAGTGGACGACACGACCCGCGAGGTCTTGGGTATCCCTTTAGAGCGCTTGGATGTGGTCGAGGGCTGGGTCCGCGAAATCTGTAACGACTCGGTGAACCCCGCGCTCGACGTCGACATCCTCAAGCTCGAACTACCGGACGCCGCCGGAACGCTCGTTCCGGTCATTCGCATCGACATCGCCCGCAGCCTATTCGTCCACAAAAGCCCAGGTGGGTACTTCCGCAGGATCGGCAGTTCGAAGCGCGAAATGGCCGCCGAACTTTTGGCGCGGCTCTTCCAAGAGCGCAGCCAGAGCCGCACGATCCGCTTCGACGAATCGCTGGTGCCCCGCACCGAGCCGGGCGATCTGAACTACTCGTTGACGCGCCGGTTCCTGCGGGAGGATTCCATTGAGGAGAGCGTCACCGAGGAGGCGGCACGCAAGCTCTGCCTCGTGGCCGATAACGAGGACGATGTTGCACGCCTCACGCTCGCCGGCGTTCTGCTGGGTACGCGCGAACCGCAACAGTGGCTCCCCCACGCATACATACAAGCCGTCAGCTATGCGGGCGAGCGGACCGATGTCAACTATCAGACCGACGCCCGCGATATAAAGGGACCACTCGACGAGCAGGTTGCGGACGCTCTGCACTTTGTGCGGCGGAACATGCTCGTGCGGGCGACCAAGACGACAGCCCGGGTCGATCTCCCGCAGTTCAGCGAGCGAGCCGTGTTCGAGGCGCTCGTCAATGCGGTGGCTCACCGCGACTACTCAATGGCAGGTTCGCGGATTCGTCTGCACCTGTTCGGGGACCGCCTTGAGCTATACGTCCCTGGTGCCTTGGCGAATACGCTCTCGCCGGACAGTCTGCACCTGCGGCAAGCCAGCCGGAACGAACTCATCGTGTCCCTGTTGGCCCGTTGCCCCGCACCGGCCGATCTCGGACGGATGCATCTGATGGACCGGCGCGGTGACGGCGTGCCGATTATCCGAGAAGAGTGCCAGCGAATTTCGGGCCGCCTCCCCGAATACAACCTGATTGACGACAGCGAGTTGAGGTTGGTTATTTGGGCGGCAGCATAGAAGCCGGGCAAAGCAAAAAAAGGAATTCATTCGTGCATGACTTGAAGCACATCGTCTGTCTGGCGAACGCTCGGAAACTGACAGGACGGTGCATCGCTGGCCGGGAATGGAGTAAGGAGCAGGGCGCTGGCAGTTGGGTCCGGCCCGTGAGCGCACGCGAAAACCAAGAAGTGTCCGAGTACGAGCGTCAATACGAAGACGGCAGCGATCCCCGGGTACTGGACATCATCAACATCCCGGTTCTGGGGCCGCAGCCCAAGGACTATCAAACCGAGAATTGGTTGCTCAATCCCGGCTACTACTGGGAGAAGACAGGTGCGTTTTCGCGGCGATTTCTGCCTAAACTTGTAGATCCCATCGCCCCGTTATGGATTGACGGACAAGGAACGTACCACGGCCAGAACGACAAAATGCTGCTCGAATCGGCAAACTCGGTTTCCGATTCGTTGAGACTGATCCATGTAGAACGGCTGAACCTTGCGGTATTCAACCCCGGTGAAGCCTTTGGTAATCCCAAGCGGCGTGTACAGGGACAATTCGTCCACGCGGGTAAGGGATATAAGCTCTGGGTCACCGATCCTGAATACGAGCGGGCATATCTGGCGAAGCTGGATGGCACCTATGACATCGGCGGATGCTACCTCACCATCAGCCTTGGGGAACCATTCGAGGGAGCATGTTACAAACTGATTGCTGCGATCATTCGGGCAGAATAGTGATAATGCCATGAGCACGACCAACAACCCCGTCCTTACCATCGGCCATTCCAACCACACCTTGGACTCCTTCATCGCGCTCCTGCACCAGCACCATGTCACAGCCTTGGCCGATGTGCGCTCCGCGCCGTACAGCCGCTTCAATCCCCAATTCAATCGCGAATCGTTAGCCAGCAGTCTCAACAAGTGTGGAATCGAGTATGTATATCTCGGTCAGGCGCTAGGCGGTCGCTCCGATGACCCCGCCTGTTACGAGGACGGCCGCGTCCGCTACGACCGTGTCGCCGAAACGGATTCGTTCCGACACGGCTTAGATCGCGTCGTTCACGGCGCAGCTAATCACTGCATTGTGCTCTTATGTGCAGAGCGGGAGCCTCTCGAATGCCACCGGACGCTCCTCGTCGCTCCGGCACTTGACGAGCGCGGTGTCGAGGTCGCGCACATCCACGCCGATGGCCGACTGGAGCCGCACGGCAAGGCGATGGATCGTTTGCTCGACCGTTTCAATTTACATCCCGCCGACGATCTGTTCCGCACAACTCAACCACGGGAAAAACTGGTCGCGGAGGCCGTTGGGCTTCAGGCAAAACGCGTTGCCTTTGTTGACAAAAACCTAGCCGCAACCTCCGAGGAATCAAACCCATGAAACTCTCTACCATCGGCTTCACCAAGAAGTCGGCCCGCCGTTTCTTCGACCTATTGAGCCAATCGGGCACCAAGCGCATCGTCGATGTGCGGCTCAACAATGGGTCGCAACTAGCCGGCTTCGCCAAGAAGGATGACCTCGAGTACTTTCTCAGCGAGCTTTGCCGGATGGAGTACGTTCACCTGCCCACACTGGCCCCAACGAAGGAGATGCTGGACGACTACAAGAAAAGGCGCGGCGACTGGAAGACCTACGAGGACCGCTTCATCGCGCTCATGCGCGAGCGGCGAATTGAGGAGACGATCCCGCAAGAGATCGTCGCGGATGGCTGCCTGCTGTGCAGCGAGGACAAGCCGCACCACTGTCACCGTCGGCTTGTGGCCGAGTACCTAAAACAGCATTGGGGCAACGTGGAAATCGCCCATCTCGGCTGAGGATTCGCAAACCACCAGAAGTCTTCTTATCGGGGGCAGGAATCCCTTATCATCTCGCCGAACAACGCCGTCTAAAATTGCTCCCTCGGTCCCAAGGCCCTCGGATTGAATTGTGGCCTAGCGCAATCAGTCTCATCGCGGCCAAGGTCGCCCGTGCAGCTATTTATAAGGAAGCAATATCATGGCTATTACCAATCAAGAACGCGTCGGCAAAGCACTCGAACTCCTCAAGGCCGGGCTTGGCCCATTTGTCGAGCGCGAACTCCAAGACAAAATCAAGGCCGGTGGCGTACACATGGATACCATACGGCGCTTTGTCGATGATCCGCACCTGACGGACAAGCCCATAGGGCGCACCAAGACAGCTTCTCCAGCGACGACGCCGACCGCACCCTCGACTCTATCGCTCGCCTGCTAACAGCCGTCTCCGCGCCGCAAGCAGACGAGGTCAATCGCATGAAGATGGAGCTGCGCCGTCTGATCTTTGAGGAGCAGGCGCGCAGCGAACGCCGGCGCGGCGCGGGCACCACCGTCGAAAGCCAAGCCACCGGCAGCCTGAAGCCCTGGCGCGAGGTCGTGGCCCCGCATCGCGACGTGGCCAGCGGCGGCTACCAACAGGCCGAGTTCGCCGCAGACCTGTGGCAGGTCCATATCGGTGAAGGCACGGACGAGTACCGCAACCCAAGAGAATTCTTTCGCCGCACCTATCTGACGGAAAGCCTGAAGAGCCTGCTAAGCGGAGCGATGCAGCGGCTGAGCAGTCAGGGCGGCGATCCAGTGGTGGAACTACAGACCAACTTCGGTGGCGGCAAGACCCACTCCATGCTGGCCCTGTACCATCTATTCTCTGGAATGCCAACCGGCGAGTTGCTCGGCATCGACGACCTGATAGCGTCAGCCGAAATCGCCGCCCGGCCCGACCATGTCAAACGGGTCGTGCTGGTCGGCAATAAGATCTCGCCCGGCAACCCATCGGCAAAGGAAGATGGCACCGTGGTCAAGACGCTGTGGGGTGAACTCGCTTGGCAACTCGGCGGCAAAGCGGCATTCGACAAAGTGCGGCAGGACGACGAACGCGCCACCAACCCAGGCGACACCCTCCGCGAACTGATGAACGAATACGGGCCGTGTCTCATTCTGATCGACGAATGGGTCGCCTATGCCCGCCAGTTGCACGACGATGCCGACCTGCCAGCCGGCAGTTTTGAAACCCACTTCAGCTTTGCCCAGACCTTGACCGAATCCGCACGGGCGGCAAACAGTTGCCTGTTGGTGATCAGCTTGCCGTCATCGGATACGACGACCTCTCCCCATGCCCAAGGTGAAGACGAGGAAGTCGGTGGCCTCCGCGGCCGGGCGGCGCTGGCGCGGCTCAAAAACGTCATTGGCCGCGTCGAATCCTCCTGGACGCCAGCGAGTACCGAGGAAGGCTTCGAGATCGTGCGCCGCCGCCTGTTTGAACCCTTGAGCGAGCGCGAGCATTTCACTGCCCGCGACAATGTCTCACGCACCTTCGCCGACTTCTACCGCGCCCAGCAGCAGGAGTTCCCTGCCGAATGTCGAGATGCCGACTACGAGCGTCGCCTGCGTGCCGCCTATCCAATCCATCCAGAAGTCTTTGACCGGCTCTACACGGACTGGTCCGCACTAGTGAAATTTCAGCGCACCCGTGGCGTCCTGCGCCTGATGGCCGCCGTCATCCACAGTCTGTGGGACCGCGGTGACCGCAACCCGCTGATCATGCCAGCACACATCCCCATTGACGACCTGCACGTCCGCAACGAGTTGACCCGCTATCTGTCCGACAACTGGACGCCGATCATCGAGGCGGATGTAGATGGCCCGAATGCGCTGCCGCAGCACATTGACGGCGAGGTAGCGAACCTAGGCAAGTTTTCGGCGACTCGTCGGGTGGCGCGCACCGTGTACCTCGGCTCCGCACCGACGACCTCGGTAGCCAATCGCGGCATTGAGGACCGCCGCATAAAGCTCGGCTCCGCAATGCCGGGTGAAACACCGGCGATCTTTGGCGATGCCCTGCGTCGTCTGAGCACGCAGGCGACCTTTCTCTATCAGGATGGCCCGCGCTACTGGTACTCAACACAGCCGACTGTCACTAAGCTGGCGGAAGACCGGGCCGATCAATTCAGGCGCGATCCCGCGCCGGTGGTGGCTGAGATCGAGCAGCGGTTGCGTGCCGATTTACGCAGCACGGGCGATTTCCAGCGCATCCATACGGTGCCGCAATCCGGCGCTGACATCCCCGACGATATGGACGCTCGTCTGGTGGTGCTGGGGACTGAGCACCCGCACAGCAGCGGGTCGAACAGCAAGGCGCAGGCCGCGGCCACCGCCATACTTGAAAATCGCGGCAACACCCCGCGCCTCTTTCGCAATACGCTGGTCTTCCTCGCCGTGGACCAGACCCGCTTGCAGGACCTGGATGAAGCGGTTCGTCGCTGGTTGGCGTGGTCGTCCATCCTCCAAGACAAAGAGACCCTGAACCTCGACCCGCATCAGGTGCGGCAGGCCGAAGCACAGTTGAAGTCGGAGGATGGTGCCGTGGTGGGACGGCTGCCGGAGGCCTACCAGTGGCTCCTAGTGCCAGTGCAGTCCACACCCCAAGCGGCAGTCGAGTGGCAGGCTCTGCGGCTGGCTGGGCAGGACCCGCTCGCCGTGCGCGCCAGCAAGAAACTGCGGTCGGAAGAGCTGTTGGTACCGGCGCTCGCGGGCACGCGCCTGCGAATGGAACTCGACCGGGTGCCCTTGTGGCGTGGCGATCACGTAGAAATCCGCCAGTTGGCAGACCACTTCGCCCGCTATCTCTACCTGCCCCGTCTCGCTGGTCCAGAGGTCCTAATTGCAGCCATTCAAGACGGGTTGGGGCTTCTCCTCTGGAGAGATGAATCGTTCGCTTATGCCGATGCCTTCGATGAAGCCACGAGCCGCTATCGCGGACTCCGCTGTGGCCGTGAGGTCCCCCTGCTTGATCCTGCGAGCGATGGGCTGCTAGTCAAGCCCGCAGCCGCGATCGCACAGCAGGAGGCAGAGCCAGCGTCATCGGCAACCGGGGCGGGCGTCGGCGTCGCTGAGACGAATGCCAGCGCGTCGGCCGGTACCGGCACCCATCCAGAGCCAACGCCTCCCCCACCTGAGCAGAAAGCGCGGCGCTTTCACGGGGCCGTGACCCTCGATGCTACCCGCGTCGGCCGTGACGCGAGCCAGATCGCCGATGAGGTCATTGCCCATCTCGCCGGCTTGGTAGGTGCCAAAGTGACCGTGACCCTAGAGATAGAAGCCGAAATCCCCTCGGGTGCGCCCGATCACGTCGTGCGCACCGTCACCGAGAACAGCCGGACGCTCAAGTTTTCCAGCCAGGGTTTTGAACGGGAATAGGGCGGGAAGTGACGCTCGAAGACCTCCAGCCTAACGCCGCAGTGCGCGGCATTCTCACCGATGGCCTCGTGGTGGTCGTCAGCGTGCAGTGGTTTGGCTCCGAAGCTCTAGAACTGACCTACAAGACACCGGACGGCAAGGTGGCCAATGAACTGCTCTACCGCTCTGACGAGGCGCGGCTCGAAGTGGCAGAACAGGGGCAGCCGTGGAGCTTTGACGGCGATGGGGCCCTGTTCCGGCTGGTGTCCGAGGCCCTGCGCATCCGCCTCGCGCATCTGTTCGATCCCGTGCTGGCGGTCCACACCTCGGTCGTCGAGCCATTGCCCCATCAGATCACCGCGGTGTACGAATCCATGCTGCCGCGCCAGCCGCTGCGCTTCCTCCTCGCCGACGATCCGGGTGCCGGTAAGACCATCATGGCGGGCCTACTCATCAGGGAGTTGATCGCCCGCGGCGACCTCGAGCGATGCCTGATCGTCTGCCCCGGCAGCCTCGCCGAGCAATGGCAGGACGAACTCTCTCAGCGCTTCCAGTTGCCCTTTGAAATTATGACCAACGACAAGCTCGAAGCCGCCCGCACCGGCAACTGGTTTTTGGAGGCCAACCTCGTCATCGCACGCCTCGACAAACTAGCGCGCGACGAACAGGTCCAGCAGAAGCTCCAAGCGCCGGACACGGGCTGGGATCTGGTAGTATGCGACGAGGCGCACAAGATGTCGGCCAGTTTCTTCGGGGGCGAGATCCACTACACGAAACGCTACCGGCTGGGACAGTTATTATCGACATTGACGCGCCACTTCCTGCTGATGACGGCAACACCGCACAACGGCAAGGAAGAAGACTTCCAACTCTTCATGGCGCTGCTCGACAGCGATCGCTTTGAGGGCCGCTTCCGCGATGGCGTCCATGTGGCCGATGTCTCGGACTTGATGCGGCGCATGGTCAAGGAGCGGCTGCTCAAGTTCGACGGCAAGCCGCTGTTTCCCGAGCGCATAGCCTACACCGTGCCGTACCAGCTCTCAGAGGCGGAAGCCCAGCTCTACGAGGCAGTCACCGACTATGTGCGGGAGGAGTTCAATCGGGCGGATGCACTCGCCAACGCCAAGCGGGCCGGCACGGTCGGCTTCGCCCTGACGATCCTCCAGCGGCGGCTCGCTTCGTCTCCCGAGGCGATCTACCAGTCGCTGCGCCGACGACGAGAGCGTTTGGAGAGCCGCCTATGCGAGTTGGAGGAGTCCCGGCGTCCCGGCTTGGCCGCGTCCACAGTCACAGAGCTTGATGCCGAAGACATCGAGGATCTCGACGACGCACCAGGGCACGAGGTCGAAGCCGCCGAAACGCGCATCCTCGACCAAGCGACCGCCGCCCGCTCCATCACCGAGTTGAAGGCGGAAATCGACACCCTGAAGATGCTGGAAAATCGTGCGCTTGACGTCCGTCGCCGCGGTGGAGACGCGAAGTGGCGGGAACTTGCCAGCCTGCTCAGCGAGGTCTTTACGACGGCGGGTATAGCGGGCCAGATCGGGGAACCGACAGCTCCCTACGGCAGTGGCGAAATCCCGCGTCCAATGTCCTCCCCTACACAGAAGCTGGTGCTCTTCACGGAGCACCGCGACACACTCCGCTACCTGCAAGACCGCATCACCACGTTGCTTGGACGTGCAGAGTCGGTAGTAATCATTCACGGGGGCATGGCCCGCGAGGATCGCCACCAAGCGCAGGAAGCCTTCCGCCACGACCCAGCGGTACAGGTGCTGCTGGCCACCGATGCCGCTGGCGAAGGGATCAACCTCCAGCGAGCGCACCTGATGGTCAACTACGACCTCCCCTGGAACCCGAACCGCCTAGAGCAGCGCTTCGGCCGCATCCACCGAATCGGTCAGACGGAAGTGTGCCATCTGTGGAATCTGGTCGCGGACCAAACCCGCGAGGGTGATGTTTACCAGCGACTGCTGACTAAACTAGAACAGGCGCGGCAAGCCCTGGGCGGTCAGGTGTTTGACGTACTCGGCAAGCTCGAATTCGAGGGGCGGCCGTTGCGCGACCTTCTGCTCGAAGCCATCCGCTACGGCGAGCAGCCAGAAGTTCGCGCACGCCTCGACACCGCGGTCGATCAGGCACTCGACCATAGCTCGCTGCAGGACCTGCTGGAGGAGCATCAACTCGTCCATGACGCGATGGACGCCAGCCGTGTGCAGAGGGTGCGCGAAGAGATGGAGCGGGCCGAGGCGCGCCGCCTACAGCCACATTACATTGAGGCGTTTTTTTTGGAGGCGTTCCAGCAAATCGGTGGCTCGGCCCGGCAGCGTGAGCCGCGCCGCTACGAGGTTACGCATGTCCCCCCGCCGATCCGCAACCAAAGTGTGCTCCCCCGCTACGAACGGATCGCCTTCGACAAGTCGCTGGTTACTCCCCCCGGCCAACCAACGGCAGCCTTTGTTTGCCCGGGACACCCCTTGCTGGACGCCGTCCTCGACCTGACGCTGGAGCAGCACCGCGATCTGCTCAAGCGCGGCGCAGTGCTCATTGACGAGCGCGATCCGGGGCAGACACCGCGAGTACTTTTCTATCTCGAACACGCCATTCAAGACGCGGGCCGGACGCGGGCGGGCGACCGCCGGATGGTCTCCAAGCAGATGCTCTACGTCGAAATTGACGCCGCTGGCAACGCCCGCCACCTGCACTACGCCCCCTACTTGGACTATCGGCCGCTGGCCCAAGACGAGCCTAGTGTCGAGGCCATCTTGGAGCGGCCGGAATGCGCGTGGATCAACCGAGAAATGGAGCAGCAGGCGCAAGCCTATGCAGTGGCTCAAGTCGTCCCCGAACATCTAGCCCAAGGCCGCGATCCTAAGCTGGCGCTGATCGCCAAGACCGAGGCCGCGGTCAAGGACCGTCTGACCAAGGAAATCTCCTACTGGGATCACCGCGCCGAACAACTCAAGCTACAGGAGAAGGCTGGCGTCAGTGGTGCTCGGCTCAACTCGGACGAAGCCCGTAAACGGGCCGATGCGTTGCAGACTCGGCTGCACAAGAGGCTACAGGAATTGAAACTCGAAGCACAACTCTCGCCGTTACCGCCGGTGGTGCTCGGGGGCTTGTTATACCGTTTTGCTAATCGTCTGTCCTAATAAGTCTCCCCCAAGAGAAGAGGGTAATTAGGACACTAAAAAGTCAAATCGGTATTAGTGGTGCCGCGGGGACTGGTAGACACCATGGCAGGACGTCGGTCGCCTGTGGATACGCAGAAAGTTGCCGCACGGGCGCGGGCTATTATCATGGAAGTAGAACGCAGCCTCGGCTACGAGCCGACGGATCGGGAGTTTGACAAACTCGGCTACGATATCGAGTCGCGGGTGCCCGGCACGGGGCGGCTGCGCTTTATCGAGGTCAAGGGCCGCGCAAGCGGGGCGGCGACCATCACGGTGACCAAAAACGAAATTCTCTACAGCCTCAATAAACCCGACGACTTCATTCTCACCCTAGTAGAGTTTTTGGACGACGGCAGGCACTGCGTTAGCTATTTGCGCCACCCCTTCCAGCGCGAACCCGACTTTGGCGGCACCAGCGTCAACTACGACTTCGCCAAGCTGCTGGAACGGGCCGAGGCCCCAGCCTGAGCACCAAGCCCCGGAAGTCTTGCCGGGGGTGCGACCCGGTGCGGCGTCAGCTCTTGGGCGAGTTGGGCACCGGCAGCACGGCGCAGGGCTGGCACCAGGACTCGGCCTCTTGGCGCGACTCATCACCACGCTCATGCTTGAGAACACCATCGCGGCCCCGACCAACGACGGCTTACGCACCGCGCTAAATGCTCTATTGCCAACGCCTTTACCCCTCCCTTATGTTTTCTGGTGGAGCCGCCCGCGCCGCCCGTCGGAGGACGAACTGGCAGGTGGTGGGATTGCCAACGCTCATTGGATGTACGTGATTCCTGAACCCAAAAACAAAAAGGTATTTCATGGCCCAAACAACCGAACATCCCTACATCGTGACAGATGATCAGATTCTAGGTGGAGAGCCTATCGTCAAAGATACGCGTACGCCGGTTCGTGCGATTGTCGAAATCTGGCGTTTGGGCACACACCCTGAAGACATTCCAAACCACCTTCCGCATTTGTCTTTGGGACAGGTTTTTGATGCCCTGAGTTATTACAGCGACCACCAAGAGGAAATACAGAAATACATTGAAGAAAATCGCATTCCCCACAGATTGATTGACCCACTTGTACAGCCAACTCAATGAGTTTGTTTGCCGAACTGTATCTCGATGAAGATGTTGATGTCAAAGGAGCAAAGCCGTGGACAAATACCTCTATACGGTCTCAGAAGAAGAGAAATACTACTTCGACCTGCGCGGCTACCTCGTGGTTCGCAACGCCCTCACCGCCGAGGAAGTAGGCGAATGCAACGCCGCCATCGACCACTTCGCCGACCAGATCGCCGCCTACCCCGGCACCCTCGCCCGCGAGTCGCGTGCGCTGCAAGGCACTACCAGCCGCCAGCAACTCACCGGCATGCTCGGTTGGCCACCCCCCTACCGCGAACCCTTTCGCCGCCTGCTGGTCCATCCCACCGTCGTCTCGCGCCTCAACGAATTCAGCGGTCCGGGCTTTCGCCTCGATCACGGCCCCCTGCTCATCAGCGCCACCGAGGGAACTGAAGGGCATTACCTGCACGGCTCGGGCGAGCCTTTTAGCCCCGCCACTTGGTATCACCAGCAAAACGGCAAAATCTACTGCCGGGGCATCACCGTGGCCTGGCAACTAACCGACTGCAACCCCGGAGACGGCGGCTTTGCCGTAATCCCCGGGAGCCACAAAACCTGCGAGCCAACCCCGCCCGAGATCCGCTCGCTCGCAGAGTACGGGGACTTGGTCGTCCAACCCGCCCTGCGCGCCGGCGACGTCCTCTTTTTCGCCGAGACCGCCACCCACGGCACCCTGCCCTGGAAGGGCAAAAATCCACGGCGCTCCGTACTCTACAAATACGCTTCCCGGGGCGCGGCCCGAGCTACGGGCAAACACTTCACCCCACAGGCGCGCTACGGCACCTGGACCGACGAACTCACGCCCCAACAACAAGCCGTCCTCTACGGGCCGGGCGTCCACCATAAGAGTCTGCCCCTACTGGAATCCGACGGCCAAAAAACCTGGATTGCGGAGGGCTAAAATGGATGCGCGCGAACGCTACTTTTGGGATCTCACCGGCTATCTGGTCGTCCGCAATGTCCTCACCGCTGAGGAATTAAGCGAATGCAACGCCGCTATCGATCACTGCATGGAGCGAATGCAGCAAAGCCCCGACAATGGCGGCGCTAGGGGAGAGTCGAACGCGCTCCAAGGCACCGGCCAACAGACCCTCCCCAACCTGCTCGAATTGCCCCATCCCCACTGCGAACCCTTTCGCCGCCTACTGGTGCATCCCCAAGTTGTCTCTCGCCTCAACGCGATGTGCGGCAAGGGGTTCCGCCACGACCATGGCCCCTGGGTATCCTACAGTCCCAAGGGGACCGAGGGCCTCATCCTGCACGGAGCGGGTGAACCCCATAGACCCTACGTGGCCTACCATCACCAAAACGGCCAGTTCCACTGCGCTGGCGTCACCGTGACTTGGCAGTTGGCCGACTGCAAGGCCGGCGATGGCGGTTTTGCCTGTGTACCGGGCAGCCACAAAGCCAAATTCCCCATGCCCGCCGGCGTGCGCTCCTGCGACGAGCCGCTGGACGTGGTCCACCAACCCGCGCTCAAAGCCGGCGATGTCATTTTCTTTATGGACGGAGCCCAGACCCACGGCACCCTGCCCTGGACCGGCGATGCGCCGCGCCGCGCCGCACTCTACAAGTACGCGAGCCGCACCGCCACCCGCTCTGGCGTCTCCATTGAGTTAGCAGCGCCGGAAGTCTATTGGGACGAGGCTATCGTAGAGGGTATGACACCCGAGCAACGCGCCGTCATGCACGGCCCCTGTTCCAGTATAGCCAAGGGGCTGCATTTACAGGTGGACTCAGACGGCAACGTCGCGCTTGGCAAGTGAATTTTCCAAAGGAAATTCTGGGGAGCGAACCGGGTACATGGGTCAGTACGGCCCTGAGTAACGCCCGTTAAGAAGCCGTCTGCAAACTCCAGTGCTCGCACCCAGCAAAGGGCATGTGCTCCCCCTCGACATACTGCGGCCGCGGCGCGTACTTGTTCCCCACTGCGGGCACCACCTCGCCCCGACACATAATGCACGGGCTGCGATCCACGGTGACCTTGGTGCTGGTCGGAATGTAGCGCAGGGTAAGCCCAACCCGCCATTGGTCCGAAGTATTGGCGTTGGAGCCGTGGATGATGCTGGGGTGGTGGATGGAAATATCCCCCGCCTCCAGCTCCAGATCGACGGCGTCGGCATCGTCGATATGGTCGGGGTGGATGCCGACACCGAGGACGTATTTGTCCGTATCGAGAGCGACCATCTCGCTGCGCTTGAGCAATTGCTTGGTGTGCGTTCCCGGCAAAACCCGCATACAGCCATTGGCCACCGTCGAGTCCGTGCCGGCCACCCACAACGTGGTGACCTCCATCGGCTCCAAGGGCCAGTACGAGCCGTCCTGATGCCACTGCACGGCTTGGCCGGTGCTGGGTTTTTTGGCGATATAGTGCGCCGCGAACATGGCCACATTAGGCCCGAGGAACTGCGCCGCAATATCGACCAGCCGGTCGTCGGTGACTAGGCGGTGCATAAAGGGATCGTGCACCATCAGTTCGTGGTGCAGGCGCTCGGGCCGCGTGCCCGGATGCTTTTTGACCAACCAGTGCACGTGCTCCACCGTCTCGGCCGCCAGCCCCGCGTCAATGGCCTTGCGGGCAATGCAAAAGCCCTGCTCGTCGTATGCTTGGCGCAGTGTCGTTTCCATCCGCTCTCTTGCCCTCCTAGGCTCGAAAGTCACCTTCACCTCCGCCACGCTGGGTGGGTGACATGCAGCAAATAGGCTCGTTCCGGCACGGTGATGATCGTCTGCGTACCCTTCTCAATATAACCCAAGTCACCTGCCTCGTATTGCACCGGCTCCTGACCCGCGACTTGGATCTCCAAGCGCCCCTCCAACATAAAAAAGACCTCGTCGTAATCAAAGGTCCACGTCAACCGACTGGCCTCTAGATACTCGGTAAAACCGGCCGACAGTTTGTCACCGACGCCAATAATGGGATCGGAAACCTGCACCGTGGCACCGGGCACGTCAAAAGCGGCTAAATTCCTCTGGTCCTTCTCGACTTTATAGATCATGACTCATTCCTATTTCGCTTTCTTGAGGGGGTAGCCGGCCAACTGGTCGAACGAGCCCACCGGGCGGGCCGGGAGCTGAGCGTCGGGGAAAAGGAGCGCATCCGCTGGAATTCTTCCGGCACCTATTCCAACGACGCGGTGGGTTCTTTTTATCCAGCTTGAATTTTGCGATATTTCCTTCGCTCATGGCGTGTCGCTCTCCGAGCAGATATGATAGAGCTAACGTACGAGAATCCCGTAGTTGCACCAACAAGGGCACTCGCCTCCCCAAGTGCCCAAGCCACAGGAGCTAGCCGCTTTGTCCCACCCGAAAACAAGGTCCATTCCTCCGGCCACAGTCCAAATCCTAGGACTGCCCACCCAGGACTTGACCCCTTTCTTCGCCGGCCGCACCGGTGCCCAGGCCCTAAAACACCTCGAAACCCTGGCCGCCTGGATGGCCGGAATAAACACCCAGAACCACGATGGCGTGACCTTGACCCCGGCCTTGGTGAGCCACCTGTCCAGCGGCGATATCCAAGCTCGCATCGCCGATTTGGACCAGCGGCGCCGGGCGACTAGTCTGGGCCAATTCGACCCGGATGACCTTTTGCAGCGGGAACTGGAGTACCGGCGCTACGCCTCCGAGGCAAAACGCCAGCCGACCTGGCCTCAGGACGAGGCTGGACGGCGTTGCGCCTTTGACGCTTTGGCGATCCTCCCGCCCCAGCAGGAGGAGGATTGCCGCCTGACCGACCAGGACTGCCTCGAAGTCCAGCGGGCCGCCTGGGAGGCGCGCGGCCTGCTCGATTTCCTGCGCCATTTCCGCGCCCACACCCAAAGGTCTATAGTCGTGGTCGGCAACGAGCGCTACGGCCGCCTCTTTGTCGTCGATCCCCTAGAGCCGCATTTGGCCGGCGACTTTGCCGTGCGCTACGAGCGCACCCCCTCGCACCTCTCCATGCGCCTGACCGTGCCCCACTATACCGAGCGCTTTCAGCGCAATGGCTTTGCTCCCGAGTTCATGCGCCACTTGAGCGCCCATATGCCCCACGTGGTGCTGGTGGACGTGTGCAGTCCCCGGGGCACTGAGCGCTATACCAAAGTCCCCCGCGGCATCCGCGATCTAGTCAATTGGTTCATGGTCTTCAACCACCTCCGCGCCCAGGGCGACCGCAGCCAGTACCAAGACCAGAGCGGCCTGCCGCCCCACTTGCTGGACGAGTTGGAAAAGTGGTACGAATTCGTCGTCGTGCGGCGGCGCATTGGCCCGTGGATAGAACCCGGTCCGACCTACGCCATCAGTCACTGGGCCCCCGAACTGAAAGAGGAGGTGCTCATGGGCGATCTGGCCGTCCCCCGGCGACCGGCCATACCCGGCGACGAGCCCCAAGTCATTCTGGCCAACCCCGCCCTGTATCGCACCGAGGGGGCGGACCTGCCCGAGTTCCTGCGCCGCACCCAGCCCTATTACTTCAACGACCCGGAGAAGCGCATCCGCGAAGAGATTGTCCCCGGCTTTGGTGCCCACGGCTTTGAGACCCGCGTGCGGGGCTGTACCACGGATCAGTACGTGGCCGCGGTGCAGCGCGCTATAGGGCAGGCCCTGCAAAAGTGCGAGTCTCGCTAAACGTGCTCCGCTGCCGACTCATCATTACTTCGCCCCTGCCCAGCGATTGGGGCCGCATTCCCTTTTCGCCCGTCGTCGACTTTGGCCGTCTCATTGCCCAGGCCGGGGCCCGGGGCGTGCTCGATCCCAATTCCATTATCGTAGTCAATCTCGCCAGCGGTGCACCCGTCGCTTTTGCCCGCAGCGAGGACCTATCCTACGGCGATCGGGGCCGCATTGAGTGGACCATAGACGAGCCCGACCACATTGAATACGAAATCCGCTTTGCCACGGCCGACTGCCGGCCGGCGCTAGTGCCGCAGTCCTATGTCCCCTTGGTGGGCAACGGCGACCTGCTGCGCTACAACGCCCCTAACCCACGCCCCTTGGTCCTGAGCAATTCCCTGCATCTGGTCGACCTGACCGGCGACGGCCGGGCCGACCTGGCGGGCTGCTGGAATTACTACCACCGGCCCGGTGCGCCCATAAGCGGCTTGGTCTGCTGTCCGCGCATTGGCACCGCAGAGGACTTGCTCTTTGGCGATATGGCGCGCCTGCGCTATGTCGAGGACGGCGAGTTAAAGCACTTTCCCGGCGTGTACGTGCGAGCCGCCTTTGCCGATATGGACGGCAATGGGCTGGTCGACTTGGCCTTTGCCGACCGCAGCCGCAGCGAGGTCTCCTTCTTTCGCAACACCGGCCAGTGCGACGAGGGCAACCTACCGCTCTTTGCCCCCCATGGCTCCATTGAGACCCCTTTTGTTACCATTGAGCACCTAATTCTGCAAGACATCACCGGCAACGGCGCGGTCGATCTGGTGGTCAACGGCCACCTCATTGCCAATCTCGCGGCCACCGGTGCTCCCTTCCGGCCCGGCCCACCCCAAGACTTGGGCAGTGGCCCGCACATCGCCTTTCTCGACCTAGATGGCGACGGTCGTTTGGAACTGATCGGCCTGGAAGGGAGGGCTTCCGCCTATCCGCCCCCAGACCAGCCGTGCGCGCTCTGCTGGCGCTGTCTCACTGGCACCAATCCCATCCAGTACGGTCCGCCCCAAGCCCTGCCCGACATACCCGACGCCGCGGACTACACCCAACTAGCCGCCAGCCAAGAGCCGCACCCCGGTCTCCTGTTGCAGTGCAACACCTATCAGCATCTAGTCTTTTATGAATTGACCGGTCCCGGCCAGCTAGTGAGGCGCGGCCTCCTCCAAGCCCCATCGCCTCCGGTCTCTTGGAGTGACCAGGCCTGGCCCTGCGCCGCGGACTGGGACAATGACGGGGTTTGGGATTTGGTCATTGGCGGCGGCTACGGCTGGCCGCGCCTAGTGCACAACCGGGGCGATAACCAGCGTCCCGCCTTTGACGAACCGCAATTGATCCCCTCTACTGAGGGGCCCATCCGGGTACTGCGCGGCGATTTGCTGGGCGGCGACCACTGGCACAATATGGGCTACCCCTATCCCGTGCTGGTCGATTGGGACGGCGACGGCCTGCTCGACCTGATGCTGCCCAACGAGACCAACCGCATTATCTGGTATCGCAATATAGGTACTGACAAAGTCCCTTATTTTGGGCCGCGCCAATTCATCGAAGTGGAAGGCTTCCCCGATTCGCCCCAGACCCGAGCCGAATCGGGTCTTTTGGGCACCGACCCCAACTTGCCCAATCATCCCTACCCAACCGACCCTCGCTCGCCTTTCTTCTGGCGCACGGGCGCTGCTTTTGCCGACTGGAACGGCGACGGTCTGATGGATTTTATCACCCACAACTATCAGCGCCAAGCCACGCTTTTTATCCAGTACATGCACAGCGATGGCCAGCCGCGGGTCAGAGCGGCCGGCCCGGTGCTATTGGAGGACGGCCGCCCCATTGACGATAGCATTGTCGGCCGGCAAAAACACTGGACCGAATCCTTCCGCGCCTGCGACTGGGACGGCGATGGCTTGATCGATCTCATCTACAATCTCGCTGGCACGGGCGAAATCTACCTCTTGCGCAATGTCGGCTCACCGCAAGAGCCCGTCTTTGCGGCCCCCCGGCAATTCAAGTGCTACGGCACCCCCATTGCCTGTACCATCCACGGCCCCAGCGCCTGGGCCGGGGATCTCAACGGCGACGGCAAGCCCGATCTCTTGGCCTGCGTCGAGTGGAGTGTGTATCCCTTTTTCGCCCACGCCGCCCTGGAGATGGACTGCCATCCTCAATATCGGATCGAATTGGTGGCGTCGGCAGGAGCGCAGTGTCGCTGATTCGGAGTCATCCCTCTATCTTTCGTGGAAACGAGAATCCTTGAAATTGAACACCGCGGCTCCCGGCGCTTCAACCTCCAAAACCTCGGTGCCCGTCCAGCCATTGTATTGCTTGCCCGGCAGTATGTCCAGCAGGGCGACCACGACGGACCGGGCCGGGATGTCTACCTGTCCACTGGCCCAGACTTCGCCCTCCGCTCCCGGACTTCGCAATCGCGCTTTGACGCCGCTGGCGTCCTCTTGACCCAGATTCATCATCAATAGGCGCACGGTCGGAGGTTCATGCATGCTACCCCAAGGACCTCCATCGTGGCCAGAGTGGAAATGCGGCAGTGCGAACTCCGACGAACAGAAGATGGCTGGCTTTTCGTAGCGCTTGGTGAACACCTTCCCCAGTTCGAGCAGCTCAGGCGCGAGGCCACTGCCGTCGGTGGGAGTCTCTAGGAACCGGCCGCAGATCTCGTCCAGCTGTTCGTCCGTCAGCGGACAATTGTTCTCCTTGAGCTTCCACTTGCCAAAGAACCCCACGCCGGGCGACTCGGGCGCGACAAAGCGGATCAGGCGGATCTGTTGTTCTAGTTCTTCCGCCGTCTGGGTCCATCTATGGTTGCCCTTGTCCTCGCTCTCCTTGCCCAGACCGAGGGCCACCACGCACTTGTCGAGGAGGCCGGTAAGCCGCGCGGCCTGAAGCTGAAACGGGATCATCCACGCGTCGTTGAGGTCGAAATAGGTCTCCAGCAAAACCAGCTCGACCGTCTGCCGGTACACCGCCGCCAACTCCGGCGCAACCGGGCCTCGCATCTGCCAGACTGTGATTTTCAGGTCCGGCCTCTTCTCGTGCACGGCCTGGAGGATCGCGGCCGTATGCTGGTCGATGCCTCCGTCGTAGTCCCAGCCGAACTCGTCGATGTTGATCACCGGGTTGGGATTGTCTGCAAAGTCCATCCGGGCCAAGACATCGGCAGCCTCGTCGACGTTCTTGCGCAGAAAATTATAGTGGACCACCCCCTCGGAGACGATCCCGCCCCTAGCCTGCCAATACTTCCAATCACCGCCTCTGGTAAAGGTCTGCGATTCGAGTTCCGGGTAGGCTCCGTAGAAGGCGATCACCTTTTCCAGCCCCATGACCTGTTTGGGGCTTCCGCTCGTACTGGCCGACCTGTTCTGGGCGGACATGGTCTGGGCTCCCTGCAGCGTCATGATCAACAGGCACACACAACACCGCCATAGGTGAATTGGGCACTGGTTTTTCTGCATAAAGGTCTCTTGCGGCGCTGACGATGCACATGGTCGAGATGACCCTACCAGATGCTCGCACGGGTCAATCGGGTCGAATATCTGCACAATATAACCATCCGGGTCATTGAACTGAAGATCGATTGCAGGCTGGGGCCGTCTCCGGGAGTAGTGAGCGGATTGTCCGCTATGGCATTTTTCAATACTTTGCATACTCTGTAAAGGCTGCTGACGCGACCCCTAATGCCGGAGATTCACCGATGAAAGTCCTCGTACGCCAGCGCGATCTCTCCGACGACTACTTGCGCTTCGCCGTGCAGATCGGCGCTGACGGCCTCGACATCCACAACGCGGAAAGCCTGCCCAGGTTCGCCGAGCAGGGCTACCCGCACTTGGAGGAGTTGCGCATGCTAAAGGCCCGGGTCGAGGCGGCTGGACTGCACATCTACCGCGTCACCCCGGCCGAACCAGTCCACTTCCTGAGCGGCGAGCCCGGTGGCGAGGCGCAGCTCGACGCCCTGTGTACCGCGATCGAGATCATCGGGCGCGTGGGAATTCCATTCATGTCGATGCCCGTCCATCTGGCGCAGACGCCGGCGTACCGGCACCACAACCCAGGCTACCGCGGCGGCTACACCAAGACCCACCGCGGCGGCTACCGCATGGGTGCTTTCGATGCGGAGCGCCTGCGGCAGAGCCTCGCCACCGATCCCCTCGAGCCCTTCGACCCAGAGGAGCACTGGCAGCGCTGCGTGTCCATGTACGAACGGCTCGTACCCGTGGCCGAGGCCTGCGACGTGCGGCTCATCGTCCATCCCTCCGACCCACCCCTGCCCGATAGCGAACTCTCCCCCCGGCGCTGGACGGATATCTTGGCCGCAGTGCCCAGCGACCACAGCGGTCTGCTCTACTGCATCGGCACCCGCTACGAAGCCCTCGGGGACGGCATTCTGGACGACATCCGCCACTGGGGTCAGCAGGGGAAGATCTTCCACACCCACTTCCGCAACGTCGAGGGAACGGTGCCCAACGGCGGTTACGCCGAAGTTGGGATCGACGACGGCGACATGAATATGTTCGCCGTGCTCGAGACGCTGCGCGAGGTGGGTTTCAACGGCGGCTTGCAGATGGATCACCTGCCGCACTACGACGACGACGACGGACAGCGCGCGGCCACTGCCTTTGCCGTGGGCTACACAAAGGCGTTGCTCCGGGCCCTCGATGGAGAGGTGTAGTGCTATGACTACCTACTGCCCCACCCCCCACGATTGGCTGCGCCGCAGCCCCGCCCAAGCCGGCTTCGACGCCGACAAACTAGCCGCGGCATTGGCCTTCGCCCAGACCCAAGAGATCCAAGCCTCCACCAATTTGGCCACCATGCTGCCCAAGGGCGACCGCCACCCCAACGACCGTCCGTTAGGCCCACTCAAAAAACGGAGAGCCACAGCCGGCCTGATCGTGCGGCAAGGATATCTGGTCGCCTCCTTCGGCCCAGTCGCTAGCGTCGAAGTCACGTTCAGTTGTGCCAAGAGCTATATCTCGGCGCTGGCCGGGGTCGCCTTCGACCAAGGGCTAATACGCGATCTGGACGAACCCGTCGGCCGCACGGTCGCCGACAGCGGCTTTGACAGCGCCCACAACGCCTCCATCACTTGGCGGCATTTGCTGCAACAAACCAGCGAGTGGGAAGGCGAACTCTTCGGCCTCCCCGACTGGATTGACCGCGGCCGCCAACTGGGCCAAGGTGCCGCCGAAGCCACGGTGGGCGGCGCGGCCTCCAGCGCCGACGATTACCGGTCTCTGGAACCGCCCGGCACCTTTTGGGAATACAACGACGTCCGCGTCAACCGCACCGCCCTCAGCCTGTTGCGCCTTTTCCGTGGCCCCTTACCTCCAGTGCTCAAAGAAACCATCATGGACCCCATTGGGGCCTCTCCCACTTGGGAATGGCACGGGTACGAAACCTCTTGGGTCGAGGAAGGCGGGCAAAGGGTCCAATCCGTCTCCGGCGGCACGCACTGGGGCGGCGGCCTGTGGATCGCCACCTACGGCCACGCCCGCTTTGGCCTGCTCTTCCAGCGGCGAGGGCGCTGGAACGGCCGACAAATCCTCTCCGAACAATGGATTGACCACTCCCTCACCCCCTGCTCCATCAAGCCCGAGTACGGCTTCCTGTGGTGGCTCAACCACCAACACGACATGTCCGATTTGGCCTGTCTCGAAAGTTTTGCGGCGCGCGGGGCCGGCGGCAACATCGTCTTCGTCGAGCCGGAGCGCGAGCTGGTCATCGTCCTGCGCTGGTGCGGCGATGCCAAGGCCGTGATTGACCGCATTCTCGCCAGTGAAGTTCCGTCTGGTTGATCCCCCCGCGCCCAGACGCCTATCGCCTCATGCAGGTGCTCAACGCCCTATACGACAGCGCCCAACGCCGCGAAAAAGTACTGATCGACTGAAGGAGGAGACCGTCCTTTATCAGGTCGGCACTTTCGGCCCGGTCGCCAGCGCCAAGAGCTATATCTCGGCCTCACGCCCTTGCCGAATTTCCCGCCAAAGCCTCAGCGCCAGCGGGAAATCGCCGTCCCCCAGAGCAACTAGGGCCCGCACCCTTAGGGAATCGGGGGATCGGTGGAGGGCGCAGGCGCGGCGGGCGCAGGCGCGGGCTTGGGACCTACAACCGCGTTCAAGCGCCGCACGTGCGTGCCGCCGCTGGCGGTCCGCAGCCCGTTCGACCGCCAGCACTTGGCGCAAATCGGTCTTGCAGCGATGGCAGAAAAGGCCCCCTCGGTGCTGGGCCTTACACGTCGGACAGCGTTCCACGCGGGCTACTCCAAATAGAAGAGAATTTCGTCGAGTTCCCGCTTGCAAGCAGCGACCTTCTCGGCACACCCTTCCTGCAGGGCGTCGCGCAGATCCTCCACCAGATTGACGATCTCTTCTCGATCTTCGGCTGGGGCCGTATCGAGCGCTTCTGCGGCCCTCTCTAGGGTATCCTTGACCGCCGCGGATTTCTCGGCGTGGCCGGCCTCCTCCACGGATGCTGCTTCCTCCGCGCCCCAAAGCGCCTCGATCCGCTTCCTAGATGCGCTGAGTTCTTCTTCGGTGGAATGCCCCAGAGCATTATTGACTACGCCGCGGATTTCCCGGCCGGTCGCCCGTTCGACTGCGTGAACTTTCAAGAGACCGTCGAGATCCAAGCTGTAGGTAAAGAGGATGCCCTGCTCCTGAGCGCCTTTCTGCTGATTTAAGTCGCCAAAGAGGAAGGTGCCGATCTCCACGTTCTTCAAGGCGTCTGTATCTTCCCCCTGATAGACTTTGATCTCCACGGTCTCTTGTTCTTCGTGCATAGTGAAGAACACCTCGGTCCGGGTGGCCGGGAGTTTGGCGTTGCGCCGGATGAGGGGAATGAATTGGTGGGCGTAAGGCATGCCATAGAGTTCCCCTACGGCGCTGGTCCCAAAAGTATAGGGCGTGATATCGACCAGCACGGCTCGCACGGTCTGTCCCATTTCGATCCCCGCCTGCACCGCGGCCCCCAGCGCCACGCACAAATCGGGGTCCACGCCGCCGTGGGGCTCCTGCCCCAGTCTCTCCGAAAGGAGTTGGGCAATGCGCGGAATGCGGGTCGAACCGCCCACCAGCAGAATGCGGTCGAGTTGGCTGGGGCGCACATCGGCGTCGTTGAGTGCCCCAGTGACGGCCTGCATGGTGCGGGCGAGCGGCTCTTCTAGGTCGCGCTCAAAGTCGGCGCGGCTCAGTTCGCAGGAAAGATGCAGGGCCTCGCCGTTGACCGAGGCGATGTGGTCCTCCTCCACGCGGGTGTAAGGCTGGCGAGAGAGTTCGATTTTGGCCCCTTCGGCCGCCCGTCGCAGCCGCGCCTGCAAAAGGCGGTTCTGGCGGACGTCTGCGAGGCCCAACTCAGTTTCGAGGTGGGCGTTGAGGCGCTCGAGAAGGACCTGATCGAAATCGTCGCCGCCTAAGTGGTTGTCTCCGGTGGAAGCCAAGACCTCGACCACACCTGCTTCCATGCCCACCACCGAGACGTCGAAGGTGCCCCCACCCAGATCGTACACGAGGATTTTGCGGTGTCCCTCGCTGCTGCTCTCGTAACTGAGGGCCGCGGCCGTGGGCTCGTTGATGATCCGCACGACCTCTAGGCCGGCGAGATCGCCGGCTTCCCGGGTGGCCTGCCGCTGGGCATCGGTGAAATAGGCCGGTACGGTAATGACCGCCTTGGACACAGGCCGCTCTAGGGCGCGGCTCGCCCGCTCTTTGAGCGCCTTGAGGATAAAGGCCGAAATCTCTTGAGGCGTGTATTCCTCCGCCCCCATCGGCACCCGGGTCTCAGACCCCATCAGGCGCTTGATAGAAAGCACCGTGCGCTCGGGGGCGACCGCGTACTGGTTGCGGGCCTGGTGCCCGACGATGACCTGCCCCATTTCATTGAGCCCCACGCACGAAGGTAAAAGCGCTTCATTGTCCTCCCAGACGATTGCTGGCGTCCCCTTGGAAATGATCGCCACTTCCGAGTTGGTCGTGCCCAAGTCTATACCGATAATTGCTTCCATGGAAATCACTCCTGTATGTCGAGACGGTTCACTGCCACCTCGGCCAAGCGCAGTACTTCGCCCTCGCGCGTAAAACCACTGAGGAATTCCTCGACGACCACGTTGTCTTCGCGCTGCGCGACCCGGCGCGTCTCTACTGCCCGCATCGTGCGGGCATCAAAGGGATGCCCTACGGTCTGCAAAAGCTGGACGCCAAACTGGGCCAGCATCCGGTCAAAGCGTCTGAGGGCCAATTCATAGCCTTGCACCACCCCGGCGATCCCCGGCGCTGGACGCCGGAACAGCCGCGGCGGTCTGTGTAGCTGGACCGCCGCGGCTCGGCCTCGCACCAAAGCGTCGCGCACAGCTAAAAAGGGCCGCAGACAGCGATCCTCGGCCGCCCTAGCGATGCGCTTCTCAAAGGACGCCAGATCCTCTTCCCGGCGCTGCGCCCAGTCTGCGACCGTCCCGTATAGGGTAGCCGCCTTTTCCAACTCCCGGCCGGCCTTGGCCTGCTCCCGGTTCTGCAGACGGGTCTCCTGCCGCAGGGCGGCAATTTCGGCAAACAGGTCGCGCAGGTCGCACTCGGCGGTTTCCTCGGCATCGGCCTCTAAAGGGTCCTCGGCCCACTCGTCCAGCCACTGTCCAAAATCCGCTAGGGCCTGTTGCTTCCAGTCGTCGCCCTTTCTACCCATCCTTGCCTTCGCCTTTCATCTGCGCCATCTGCGGATTTCCAGTCGTCTTGCCTTCTGCGGCGAGGAGAGTTTTTAAGCCCGGCACCTTGCGCTCAGCCGGACGCGCCTGCACCAATGCCGCGAGTGCCAATTCAAAATCGCCGTACTGGGCCATCCCGAAAATGGCCGTTTCCGCTCGAGAGCGGGCATCCTTCAAGGCCTCGTATGCGGCCGTAATTTGCTGGAAACGCTCGGGGTTTTGGCTAGGCGGATGCGTGCGGATTAGCTGCAAATAGCGCTGGCGAATCTCTTCTTGGGACGCGGCCGGGGAAAGTCCCAAGACCCAATAATGAGCTATCATATCGCTGCTCCTCTCAACGATGTTTTTTCTTTTTTCTGCGGGCGAAGAGCAGAAAGTACAGTTCGGGCGAGAGGTCGTCGCTCAGGTCCGCCGCTTCGCACTCGCGGCCGATCCGTTCCAGATCTCGCCGCGTCTGCTGGCTAGACTTGAGGGAGCCGGCAAATTCCTTCAATGCGGCCAGCGGGGCACCGCGCAGGCTGTTTTCGTCGATGAAGTCCTCCAGCTCGCTCAGTTCGTCCGCTATATCGCCGTCGCTCAGCTCCGGTATCGCCAAGGGCTCGGCCTCGTCGCCGAGCAGCATCTCTAAAGCCTCCTCTAACGACCCGCCTTCCCCGCCGAGGAGGTCTGCGGGCAGCGGCAGCCCACCCCCGAACAGGGGCACGGGCCAATCCAGCACGTCAAAGCGGAACTGCTGTAGGGCCTGCCGCAAGGGGCCGTGCGCGTAGCTGGCCAGCCGCACCGCCGCCGCCCGCAGCCGCGTCTGGTCGGCGGCATCTGCCGCGTCGAGGACTTCGGCAAAGCGCCTCGAATCGTAGTCTTGGCCCTCTTGGTAGCGGATCACCGCCAAGTAGAACAGGAGCAGCGGGTCGCGTTGGGCCTTTTTGCGGCCCCGCAGGCGGCGGTTTATTTCGGCGCGCACCGGAGCGTGCTGGTCGCCGGCCAGCAGGATATCGAAGAAGGCGAGCAGGTGATCCCCTTCGAGGCGCTCCATGAGTGCGGTCCACCAGTCGGCGAGGACCGGAGCGATCTGGAGGCGGTCGTAGAGGATGCGGAAGTCAGCGGGCAAAGGGGCGATGAGCTCGAGCACTGCGTCGGGGCCGAGTTGCTCCAAGACCGTTGCCTGGCGATTGAGCAACGCCTTCAGGGCATTTCCCATCTCGGGCTTGACGTTCTTGATATGGCTGTTTTCCGCCAAATCGTGGAGCAGCAGGGCCAAAGTTCTGAGTCGGGCACTGGGCGGCAGGCACTCTAAGTGGGGAGCGACGACCTCGGCGGCATCCCGGCCGGCGGATACCACCGCCAGCAGGAGCCGCTTCACCCGCAAGACGAACGCCAGCCGCGGGCGTTCTAAGTCCTCAGCGCGCTGGAGATCTTGGGCCGCTAGCTCAAACCGTCCGCGCTTGCGGCTCTGATCGGCGGATTTGAGGAAGCCGATGGCCTGCATATCCAAGAGACGCTCGTCGTGGGGAGCGCACTGGCGGCCCTCAGCCAGCGACTTTTCGGCTCGGCGGTACGCATTTTTGGCATAGTGGAGGGCCGCCAGTTCTAGGTGGGGGTCTGGATCGTCTGGGAAGCGGGCCGCCATATCGCGCAAGGTCTTTTCGAACTTGGCTTGGTACTCGGGGTGGCCCCGCAGCAGATCGAGAAGAAAGCGATAGCCTTCGCGGTTGTCGGGATCGGCCGCGAGGCTAGCCGTCATCAATTGGGCCAATGCCATCCCGGGATCGTCGAGCCGCTCGTCCAGCAGGGCGGCGAGCGACTCGACCATTTCGGCCGGCAGGAAGTGGGGCTGAAGACCGACCTTGTGGCCGGTCCGGGCCATGGCCTCCAGCACGCGGCCTCGGGCCACGGCCCGATCTGGCGCCTGGGGAAACTCCACCGATAGCAGGTCGAGGTACACAGCCGCCGGCCCGGGATCCCACCTGTCGGGAGACAGCTGCTGGATTAACAAGCCAATCTGGGCCGTGGCACTAGCCGCCCGCTCAATCGGCAGGAGACGTTGCGCCAGTCCGGGGATGGCTTGGATGGATACTTTGTCCCGAGGAACGGCTAGACCAACGATCTGCAGCAGGGCCATCTGAGCTTGGAGGGGCTCTTCGGGGTACAGGGCAACGGCTAGGCGGGGGATAAGTCGTTCGATATCGCGCAGACGCCCTTTGTGGATCGCCCGGCGCAGTTGGTCGGCCAAGGCCATGCTGGCCGCGCCGGCCGTCCCTAGGGCCTGCTGCACTTGGGCCAGCCCGTCCACTCCTTCGCCTGTACAGAGGCGTCTCCATTCGGCGACCGTGTGGGTCATGGCAAAGTCGGCCGGCAACAGCTCGAGAATTCGGCGCAACCCCTGGTCATCGCCGGTGCCGAAACACACCATGGCCTTGCAAAACAGACGCCAAGCGGCAAACGGGGAGCGCCGGCCGATTCCTTGTAGCAGGCCGACGGCCCGCTCCCAGTCCCCGGCGTCCATGGCTTCGAGACTCTGTTCGACCTGCTCGGCGTCTCGCCGGAGGGGGTGGTCCGCCGCGAGGACTTCGAGGCCCTTCCAGCACCTTTGGATCACGAGAAGGTCCGCCAGCACCCGTTCGACTTGGAGAATGGGCGACGGTTGGGCCTTCAAATAGTCCGCGTAATCCTCCAAGGCTTCGGCCCCATCTGAGTGGCGGATGTACTGCACCAAATCTTCTTCGGCCAGCGTCTGGAAGGCAATGGAGGCCCGGTGTTGAGCGGCCAAGGTGCGCATGGCAACGGCTTCTTTGGCCAAGCCCTTTTTCGCCAACTGACGGGCGCGTTGAATGCAGGCACAAAAGAGCAACAGCGGCAGTCCCTCCAGAGCGGAGTCGCCGTGTTGGGCCTGCCTGAGCAGGTCGAGGGCTTGGCGTCCATCTCCCTCAGTTAAACTCTGCCGGGCCTGCTCCAACAGATGCTTGGGAGGTACGCGCCTCTGTTTTAGCCGTTTCCGCTTTCGATCTCTGCGGCGGTGCTTACCGGGCATTATACTTTGTCTGCGGAGGTTGCAAAGTTGCACGTTCTAACCTAGATAAATAGGAAGATACACCGCCGGCTACAATGCGGCAAAAACTGCAGCAGACCAGCGAGACTGAGCATCGAGGTAGCATTCGTTGGTCAGCAAAATACTGCTACGGCGGTCCGGGAGAGGACGCGTTTGCGGCGGCGGATGCGCGGCGGCGATGACCATTTATTTGCCCAATACTTAAAAGCACCCTAATTTACTCTAAGGCATTGTCTTATAAAAAATTAGACAGCTTCCAAATCGATTAGACGAAACGCTCAGCGAATACGCCGCGTAGAGTTAGCTCGTGCGGCGACCATAAAAGGGGGCCGCGCAGAAAGCCACAGCGCGGCCCCCTTTCCTTTTATTGGCCCAATCCTAGAGGATCCATGACCCAACCCGAACCCGCAACGCAAGACGCAGTGCAAACGGCACCCCGCACCGATATCCGCAATGTGGCCATTATCGCCCACGTTGACCATGGTAAAACCACCCTAGTCGACGGTATGCTCAAACAGAGCAATGTCTTCGAGGCGCACCAACAAGTCGCCGAACGCGTCCTCGACTCCAACGATCTCGAGCGCGAGCGCGGCATCACGATCTTGGCCAAGAACACGGGCATTATGTACGACGGCACGACCATCAATATCGTCGATACCCCCGGCCACACTGACTTCGGCGGTGAAGTCGAGCGCATTATGAATATGGTCGATGGCGTGGTGTTGCTCATTGACGCCGTCGAGGGGCCGATGCCGCAGACGCGCTTCGTCCTCAAGCAAGCGCTGGAGCGCGGGCACAAGGCCATCGTCGTCGTCAACAAAATAGACCGGCCCGCCGCCCGCCCCGACGCAGTGATCGACGCCACTTTTGATCTTTTTATCGACCTCGGGGCCAACGACGAACAGGCCGACTTCCCCGTGATTTACACCCGGGCCTTAGAAGGTCGCGCCGGACTTGCACCCGATCGGCTAGCTGAAAATCTAGTCCCCTTATTCGATGCGATCGTCGGCCACCTCCCGCCGCCGCAGATCGCCATAGACGGTCCGCCGCAGTTATTGGTTACGACCTTGGAGTACAGCTCCTATGTCGGCAAGATCGCCGTCGGCCGTTTGAGCAGCGGTTCGCTGGCCGCCGGTCAGGCAATTGTCCACATCAACGATGAAGGCGAGATGCAGCCGGCCACGGTCGGACAGGTTTTCGTCTTCCGCAACCTCAAGCGCGAGTCGGTCGAACAAGTCCACGCCGGCAATATCGTCGCCGTCTCCGGCGTACCCGCCGTCGGTATCGGCGATACGCTGACCTGCCCGGCCCGACCCGTGGCGCTGCCGCCGATCAAAGTCGAAGAGCCGACAGTACGCATGCTCTTCAAGGTCAACGACAGCCCCTTCGCCGGGCGCGAGGGCCGCTTCGTGACCAGCCGCGAACTCCGCACACGGCTCTTCGACGAGTTGGAGAGCAATGTCGCGCTGCGCGTGGAGGACTTGGAGCGTTCGGGCGAGTTTGTCGTGTCTGGCCGCGGCGAGTTGCACCTAGCCATCCTGATCGAAACAATGCGGCGCGAGGGCTACGAGCTAGCGGTGGGCAATCCCGAGGTCATCTTGCGCCCGAGTACGCGCGGCCTCCTCGAACCCGTTGAGCGGGTCTTTATCGAGGTGCTTGCCGAGTATTTGGGGCCCGTTAGCGAAATACTCGGCAAAAGGCGCGGGCGGCTACAGGACATCCGCCACGGCGATGACGGCGTAGTCTATGCCGAATTCTTCGTTCCCACCCGCGGGATGCTCGGGTTTCGCCAGCCCTACTTAACTACCACGCGCGGTACGGGCACCTTCAATACGCTCTTCCACGATTACGAGCCGGTGGCTGGGGAGATCGACGTGCAAGAACACGGCTCACTTATCTCACACGAGCGCGGCACCGCCAGTGTTTATGCGCTGGAGCATCTACAGCAGCGCGGCACTTTTTTCATTGGTCCCGGTGAGGAAGTCTATGCCGGTCAAGTCGTCGGCGAGACTATCCGCAACGAAGACTTGGTCGTCAATGTCTGCCGCACCAAACACCTGACCGGCCACCGCGCTGCGCCCAAGGCCCTATTGGATTCACTCTCACCGGCGCGCATCCTGACGCTTGACGAGGCGATTGAATACCTGGACAACGACGAGCTCTTGGAAGTGACGCCCAAGGCCCTGCGCATACGCAAGAGGGAGCTGCAACACAGCCTGCGCTACCGCGCCGAAAAAAACGCCAAGAAAGAAGAATAGACTCATGTCCGCAGCATCCGGCACGAAATTTCAAGACCTTGCCCTAGCTGAGCCCGTACTCAAATCACTGGCCGAAGTCGGCTACGAGATTCCAACGCCGATCCAAGAACAGACCATCCCGTTGGTGCTGGCCGGACGCGATGTAGTCGGCCAAGCGCAAACCGGCACGGGTAAAACCGCGGCCTTTGCCCTGCCATTGCTCTCGCGGATCGACTTTAGGCACCGGGAAGTGCAAACGCTGGTTTTAACCCCCACTCGCGAGTTGGCCATCCAAGTCGCCGAGGCGTTCCAGCGCTATGCCGCGCATATCCCGGGTTTTCACGTCTTACCCATCTATGGGGGCCAAGCCTACGACGGCCAATTGCG
This sequence comes from Candidatus Latescibacterota bacterium, assembly GCA_965217585.1. Classification (GTDB taxonomy): domain Bacteria; phylum Latescibacterota; class UBA2968; order UBA8231; family UBA8231. The sequence goes on along the minus strand of OZ244561.1, from coordinate 5,945,382 downwards.
CTCGCTTAAGCGCGGCGTACATGTAGTGGTCGGCACGCCGGGCCGAGTGATGGACCACATGCGCCGCAAGACCCTGCGTCTGGACAGCCTTAGCTGCTTGGTGCTAGACGAGGCGGACGAAATGCTGCGGATGGGCTTTATCGAAGATGTCGAGTGGATTTTGGAGCAAACGCCGGACACCCACCAGACGGCCCTGTTCTCCGCGACGATGCCAGCGCCGATCCGCCGCATCGCCGAACAATACCTACGCGACCCAGCCCATATCGCCATTAAAGAGCGCACCTCTGCTGCCGATAAGATCCGCCAGCGCCATTGGATGGTCAGCGGCAAAGACCACAAGCTCGATGCGCTGACCCGCATCTTGGAAGCTGAACCTTTCGACGGTATCTTGATCTTTGTCCGCACGCGGACGGCAACGGTTGAGTTAGCCGAAAAACTGGAAGCCCGCGGCTACGCCTGTGCGGCCCTGAGCGGCGATATGGCGCAAAAACGACGCGAAGAAACAGTAGCACAACTGAAGAAGGGCCGACTCGATATCCTCGTGGCCACGGATGTCGCCGCGCGCGGCTTGGACATCAACCGCATCAGCCACGTCATCAACTTCGATATCCCTTCCGATGTCGAAGCCTATATCCACCGCATCGGACGCACCGGCCGAGCGGGACGTGCCGGCGAAGCGATTCTCTTTGTCGCGCCACGCGAGCGCCGCTTGCTCTACGCCATAGAGCGGTCCACTCAACAGAAGATCCCGCTTTTGCAGCTTCCTTCGACCGCGGCAATCAACGATCAGCGCATCGCCCGCTTTAAGCAGATGATTACCAATGTGCTTGCTACTGAGGACCTAGGCCTGTTCCGCACGATCATCGAGCAATATCAACAGGAGCACAATGCAACGGCGCTGGATGTGGCTTCAGCCCTGGCGAAGATGGTCCAAGGCGACGAACCGCTACTCCTTGCGGCGAACGCGGAGCAGGGACGGCGACCTAGAGAGCACCAAGAACGGAGTACTGACCAGCACGAGAAGGCGCAGCCAGCAACAAAATCACCGAATGGGTATCCCCGCCGTGGTAAAGCCGCTCCCTTTCCTCCTAAGTCCGGTACGACAAAAAAGAGGCTTACCGCCAAAGGCAGGACGCCGAACGGAAAGAAGGACCGGCACAGAAAAAGGAAGAAAGTCTAGATCTAGTTCGCCCCATCGCCCCCGACCCATAAGCCCGCAGTATGCCCGACCAATATCTGCGCACAATTCGCCATTTCAATCGCGACATTCGCCTGTATCTGTTTGCTTCTGGGTTGGTTGGATTTTGCCTATTCAGCGGCATTTACTCGCTATTGTTCAATTTATATCTGCTGCGGCTGGGCTACGGTCCCGCATTCGTCGGCCAGGTCAACGCCGTCGGCGGCCTAGCCTTTGCCCTATCCAGCCTACCGAGCAGTTTCCTCGGCAGCCGTTGGGGCAATCGCCGCACCATGATCCTCGGCCTTAGTTTGGCCATCGTCGGCCATGCGCTGCTTTCCCAAGCTGAGTTCGTCTCTGATATCCACCGGCAAAGCTTCATTCTCAGCACGAACGCCCTCGGCTTACTCGGCATCTCGCTGTATATCGTCAACGGCTATCCTTACCTAATGGCGGTCTCCAGCGCCGCACAGCGCCACCACGTATTCTCGCTCCAAGCCGCGCTCTTTCCCCTGGCGGGTTTCGCTGGCAGTTTGGTCGGGGGTTTCCTACCGGGCGGCTTTGCCGGCCTCTTACAACTTTCCCTCGACCATCCCACCCCCTATCGGCATACATTGCTCGTTGCTTCCCTGCTACTCACCCCAGGCGTGTTTGCCCTTGTGGCAACGGGTCAAGAGACCCGCGAACACCATGAGGACACTCCAACTGATGCCACCCCCTTGCCGCTGAAGCTCATCCTGCTACTCTCTTTTATTGCGTTTCTTTATACCGCCAGTGAAGGTGCAGTTCGCACTTTTTTAAATGTCTATCTAGATGACGCATTAAATGCGAGTACCGCCCTCATTGGTACCCTAGCTGCTTCAGGACAATTACTCGCCATTCCCGCCGCCCTAATGATGCCCTTTCTAGTGCGACGTTTTGGTAGCACCCGCACGTTCAATGGAGCAGTTTTGTGCTCGGCTCTGATATTGGTCCCCCTCGCTTTAATTCCCCATTGGGGCATCGCTGGTTTATGCCTTATGGGCACGATGTGCCTGGCGGGGATCCGCCGACCGGCCTTTACCGTTTTCCAACAGGAAATGATGCCACGGCGCTGGCGGACAGCGATGGCCGGGGCGGCGGCCACCATGACCGGCTTTGGTTATGCCGGCGTATCGCTAGGTGGGGGTTATATGATTGAAGCGGTGGGATATCGCGCTCTATTCCTTATGGCAGGTTGCTTAACTGCCTCTGGCGCGGCGATTTTTTGGCTTTGTTTTAGGCAGCGCGACAATCGTGGTGAAGCAGACTTGGGATAGTTCTCGTCGGAGTCGCAAGCGACCACACCGCCTAAAACGTCTCAGTAGAACCACCTCGTCTTCTCTAGATCCGTCGAATGAAGTTTGAGCAGCCAATTTTAAACCAGCGCGTCGGCTAGCTCCTGGGCCTGGACCATGCGGGCGTAGAAACCATCTCGGGTCAGCAGAGCTTGGTGGGTGCCGCGCTCGACAATGCGGCCTCGGTCCAGCACCAAGATCAAATCGGCCCGGCGCACCGTGGATAGGCGATGGGCAATGACCAGGGTGGTGCGGTTGTGGATGAGGCGCTGGACGGCTTCTTGGATGAGGGCCTCGGTTGCGGTGTCCACCGAGGAAGTGGCCTCGTCGAGGAGCAGGACCGGGGCGTTTTTGAGCAAGGCGCGGGCAATGGATAGACGCTGCTTTTGGCCGCCCGACAGACGCACGCCGCGCTCGCCGATCAAAGTGTCGTAGCCTTCGGGCAAATCGCAGATGAATTCCTCGGCATTGGCCGCCCGGGCTGCTTCCTCCATGTCGGCCTGGCTGGCTTCGGGTCGGCCAAAGAGGATGTTGTCGCGCACGGTGCCGTGAAAGAGAAAGACGTCTTGGGGGACGGAGGCGATGTGGCCGCGCAGATAGTCCAAGGGCAGGCTCCGCACATCGCGCCCTCCCAGTTCGACTCGGCCCCTTTGCGGGTCGTAGTAGCGCGGCACTAGGGCGGCAATCGTGCTCTTGCCAGCACCCGTGGGGCCGACCAAGGCCACCACCTGTCCAGCTTCTATCTGAAAATCAATATCGTGCAGCACGGGCTGGTCTGACTCGTAGCCAAAGGTGAGGCGATCGAAGCGCAGGGACCAGTCCAAGTGAGCTGGAGCCACGGCGTTGGGCGCGTCAACGATAGTAGGTTTTTGCGCCAGCAGGGCAAAGATCCGCTCGGTGCTGGAGGCCGCTTTCTGCAGCACGTCGTTGATGGCGGCCAAGCGCAGAAAAGGCTCGTAGATATGGGCCATATAGGCGACGAAGACAAAGAGGTCGGCCACGGAAATGCCGCCTTGGAGCGCATCAGTGCCTCCCGCCCAGATCACCAGCACCACCCCTACCCCACCGGCCCCTTCGATTAGGCCGGAGGGGATAATCGAGATCTTGTTGGCGGCGACCATGCGGTCGCGGAAGGTCTGACTGCGGGCCTCGATGCTGCGGGCGCAGCGCTCTTCTTGGACGAACGATTTAATGACGGAGACGCCGGAGAGGTAGTCCTGCACTTGGGCCACCAAATCGCCCAAGCCGCCCCGCACTCCGGCCCACATGCCCCGTACCCGCGAGACGTAGCGAAAGACGAGGAAGGCGGTCAGGGGGATGGGTACCAGCGCGATGAGGGCGAGGCGAGCGTCGAGGATGAACAGCACCGTCAACATGGCGCCGGGAATGACCAAGGCGATGAAGGTCTCGGGAATGCCGTGGGCGATAAAGTCCTCCACAGTCTCCACGTCGTTGATGGAGCGGGCCATGAGTTCGCCAGTGCGGCGCTGGTGGAAAAAGCGGTGCGGCATCCGTTGCAAATGGCGGTACACCCGAGTCATAAGCCGGTGCATGACTTGATAGGCGGCCATGTGCGAGTACAGGCCATAGCCGTAGCGCACCAAGCCCCGGATCAGGTAGGTGCCCAGCAGCAAGAGGGATAGCTCCAGCAGACCGGCTGAGGAGCCACCCCCTTCGGTGAGCCATTGGATGAGGCGGCGGATGACCAAGGGCGGCAGCAGGTTGGTGGCAACAAAGAGGAATCCGCAGCCGATGGTCAGGGCCAGGAGGGTGCGTTGGGGACGGACGAGGCGATAGAACTGGCGGATGAAGTTCACGAGGTGGTCAGGCGAATGGTTTTTCTGGCCAAGGGTCAAAAATAGAACAGCAGCAGCGGGATTTCTACTTCGGCCGGGGTCAGGGCCCCGTGGGCACCGTGCTTATTCATCTCGAATTTGTCTTTTTCGTACCACCAGACCGACTCGCCGGCAAAGGGCAGGATGACCAAGTTGCCCACTCGGTCGAGGAAGCGCGAGGACGGAGGCAGTGGCCCGAAGAGGCCGGCTTCGATCAGATCCTCGGTGCGGCAGACTTGGGCACAGCCTTCAAGTTGGCGGGCCAACAGGGCGTGGGCTTCGTCGAGCCGATCGTCCTCGACGTAGAGAAAGAAATCGCGGCACGCGCCGGCTGGCACTAGAGGGCGGCCGCGGTGGTCAGTGCGCAGCATGGGAACCAAGCCGGGAAAACGAGTCTCGTCATTGATATACACGGTGGTTTCCGGATTGACCGGAGCCTGACCATGATCGGCGATGAGGGCGAATAAAGTGCGCTGTAAACGGCCGGCCAGCGGACGCCAAAAGAGCCGATCAACTGCGGTCAGAAAGGTGTCGATTTCGACTTGAAACTGCGGCGAGTCCGGACCGTAGCAGTGGCCTATAAGGTCGATCTGGTCGAAGTAGAACAGGAAATAAGCCGGCCCTGAACGCGGTTTTTGCAGTAGCGTAGCCAGATTGGTCAGCGCCTCGGAAAAGGTGTAGCAGGGATAGACTTGAGCGCCTTGCAAGTATGTGTCAGAGCAGGTCGAGGGAGTAAAGGCGCGGCTTTGAAAAACGCAACTTTCGACCCCTAACTGCCCCAACTCTTGGTACAGCGTGCCTTGGGGGAAGACGGTCCGAGCCGCTTCCCGAGGCAGCGAATCGGGCTGGTCGCTGTCGGCTAGGGCAAAAGGCAGCGGGGTGATAATGGCGTCGAGGCTCGGCTCGTAGTACTGCCATTCAAACACGCCGCTGCGCCCGACCGGCTGACCCGTGTGGATGCAGGTGACGTGGGCAGCGGTAGTGGACGGAAACTGCGCGGTGAGGCGGGCCACCGATCCCTCGCGGCCAATATCGCTTAGGAAGGGATAGCGGTCCTCGCAGCGCTCGAAAAAGCGCCAGCCAAAGGAGTCGATAAAAAAGAGCACCACGGTGTCGCAAGGGCCTACATCCGTCAGTAGCGCCGGGTCGAGGCTAGGCGATCCTTGGCCCGTCAGGACCCATTTGATGGTGGCCGGCAGATCGGCAAAACAGTGGCCGTTATAGCGGGGGCGGATGAAGCGATCGTCAAGCACGATGCGATAGAGACTCACAAAAAGCGCGTAATTCCAAAGCCCAAGCGCCAGTTGTCAGGGGCCGCGTCGTCGGGTGCCCCCACCAAGTACTGGGCTGGACTGAGGCGCGTATTGTTGGTGGCGAATATATAAAAGGTATGCCCTCCCGTATCTATGGACAGGCCCCAAGCCAATGAATTGTGCGAGCGGCCCGCTTCCCCCGGCAATAAAATGCCCTGGTACCCGGTCAGGGTCGGACTATACTCCAACCACACGCCCCACATATCGTCAAAGTAATACTGGACGTAGGTTCCCAGCGTAAAGGTGTACTGCGCATCGACGCTGAAAATGGCGCTGTTGTACAGATAGGAAGGCACCAACCCTATGCCCAACCTTTCGTCCAGCAGCGCATTGACAATCAACTGCCCATAGTACTGAAAATTGTCAGCCGCAGCCGCATCTCGATCGACAATAGCCGGCATATCCGTATTCCAGGCCATGCCGACGTTTAGGGCCACGACCGCCGGTAAGCGCTCGTGGGGGAATTGTAGCCAATGGTACTGCAACTGCAGATCCAAATTGTCCAGCACATTACTCCGCCCCAAGGTCGCCATCAGCCGGTCGCTGAGGCCGTAACTAAGCGAGGTGCGGATATTGGCCGGCCCATCAAAACCGAAATTGGCCTTGTACCCCTCGTCAATAGGCGGGGAAAAGCGGTGCGAAATCTCGTAGTGGAAATCGCCTTGATACAGCGTTTCGGTGGTGGGATAATTGGCCGTCTTAATAGCGCTAAACAGCTCCAGCCGGATCTCGGTCGGCACAGTCGCCTGCCACGACGGCTGGGCACCGGCCAAAGCCGGCAGCAGCGCTCCCAACCACAAGACGCGAATGTTCACGGTCAATCTCTCCTGCCCTATTGTACGTGCTTTAAGTAGAACGAGACTTTGATGGCAATTTCCTGACTCACCTTGACAAAGGCCGCCAGCGAGGGTGCCTCAATGTTGTAGTCGGCCAGTTTAATGGTGAACGCTGCCTCGACCTTGGAGCGCCCCTCTTCCACCACTAAGGTACCGGGCACTTCTACGGCCCGATCCACCCCATGTAGCGACAGGATTCCCTTGGTCTTGACGCGATAGGCGACCACGGTGGAATCGACGGCGGTGTGTTCGGCGATTTCCCCTTTGTACACGGCTTTGGGCCACTGGTCCGTGTCCAGCACTTGGCGCATATCCCGGTCCCGCTTGCCAATGCCCGTATCAAAGCTGGCTAGGTCCACTTCAAAATGCAGTTGGTCCTTGGCCGCAAAAAGCGACTCGCCTTCCCAATAGATAAAGCCGTCGATTTTATCGGTCGTGCCGGTAAAAGTGAAGGCCACCACTTTGGAAGTGAACGCGACTTGGTTGCCCTCGGCCTTTTTATCGACGTGCCATTCGCCGCCGTGGACGGCCAGCGGCGAACAGATCAGAAACGGGATGAGCCAACGCATACACGTTGCCCGGCGCGAATTAGTCGTTGGGTGCCCCCTTTTCTATCCAAGCGCGCACCGTTTCGAGCGCGGCCGGTGTCAGGTACGGCCCGCCAAGAGGCATGCGGACTCCATCGACATCGGCGTCTGCTAGGAGTTTGCGATACAAGTAGCTGTTGTCGGGATCGCCCGGCTCGACCAAGGCTATGCCACGGCTGCTCTCCACATCGACGATGTTGTCGTATGCTTGCCCGGCCGACAGGTTGGGCCAGGCGCTGTCGCCGTGGCAGCCGCTCAAAGCGCAGGACACATCGAATATCGTCGTTTGCACCTGCGCAAAGGTCGCCGGCCCTTCGGCAGCAGAGTCGAATACCATATCCGTGCTCGTGGTCGGACCGGAACAAGACGTCCCCGTCCAGACCAACGCGACGAGCACGACGAGCGCTTTCATAGCCTCTTCTCCTTGGGATGTACTACCTCCGCAAGCTAATCACGCCGATCTGGCTCGGCAATACGCGGGAGAATGGGGCTTTTGAATTTAGAACGCACTAGCTCGGCTCAAGGAACGCCTGCTCAGTTCGCTCACAAGCTCTTCTCGATCGTCGCTACAATCTCGTCCGTATTCTCTACGATAGGATTCTCTACGATCAGCCCTTGTGAGTCCACCAAGTAATACGAAGGAATGCCATTTACTTGGTAGGACTTGGCCACGTCCGAGCCAAAGCCGTCCGCACGCACGTGGACGCCTTTGATCTCGTGTTTGTCAATCGACTCTCGCCAATCGGCATCGTCCGTGTCCAGCGACACGTTGAGGAAGACGACCGGCAGAGTAGTCGTTTTTCCCTTAATTCTGCGGAGATCGGGCAGGTCGCTAATACACGGTCCACACCAACTCGCCCAGAAATCGAGCAGCACTACTTGCCCCTTAAATTGGCTCAGCGATACGGGATGACCGTCGAGATCGTCGAGGGTGAATTCGGGGGCGGGTTGTCCAGGTTGCAGCTTCAGGGCCTTATCCAGAGCCGCTTGGACGGCCTCGGTGTATTCCGGATGCGGATTGATCTGTTGAAAATCTTCCCACTTGCGTTGGGCCAACGCAAAAGCTCCGCTGCCGCCGCGCTCGAACCTACCGATCAGCTCTCTGGCCAAAAACCAGTAGAGCACTCTTCCTTCCAGTTTTTCCTTGGCCAGATTGTATCTTTTCGAAAAACTCCAAATAATCCGGGCTCCGGTATCGGCATATATCGAGTCGAGTTGGGCACAGGTGGCCTCGGATAGACCCAAGCTGGATAGATTGATCTTCTCGGACAGCCTGAGCGGTTGCCGATGTTCGTACATCGAATCGAGTTGGGCCTGGGTAGCCTCCGATAAATCAATCGCTGACAGATTGACCTTTTCGGACAATTTCGGCGTCCTCTTGAGCGGCTCCATCTGTTCGTTTATAGGCATGAAGAACATCAATGCTCCATCCGTCGTATCCATCCTAGCCACTTCTTCCTCACTCGAAGAAATGGTAGTATACGATCTGCCATTTTTTTCAAAGAAGGAGTCGAGTTCAGCTTGGACGGTCTGCGAAAGACCAAACGCCGACAAATCCAACATATGGGATAGCTTGGGAGATCTCTTTTTTTTGTACATCGAGTCGAGCCGGGCCTGGGTAGCCGAGAACAACCCAACTGCCGACAAATCGACCATCTGCGACAGCTTGGGCCGCTGGCCCTCCTTTTCGTACAGGGCGTCGAGTTGGGCCAAGGCCTCCTCCGATAACTCCAGATCCGCTAGATCGTATACCTCGGATAGCTGCCAAGATGGTCTGGGCACCTCGCCTAACTCCCTGCGCTCACTGGGCAAGGGGCCGACAGCTCCACTTGGCCGCCTAGGTGGTCTGGGCATCTCCGACTCCCAGTCCAAGGTTCGTGTCAGAAAGGTGTGATAATTGCCTACGCCAATAGCCTTCTCATCGCCTAGGGGAATTTCTTAGAGGAAGTCGTAGTACTCTGGGGGGATTTCTCTGTTCTCATGGTGGTTGGCAAAGCGGTACTCCGTCGGGTAGGAAATCATGAGTCTGGCCCACCCGTAGTTGAAGTAGGCCGTTGCATAGTCGACGAAAATCGGAGAGAGTGCGTATTCTTCGCGCTCTTCAGCCAAGAATTCCAACTGATCCTGCAGCCACTGGTCCGCTTGGCGAGAAAAGTCCTCCACCTTCAGATCTTCGTAGTCCAAGCGAGTGCCGCGAAAGCGCGGAAGCAACTCGGCAAGGAAGCGGCTGTTGTCCGCGTTGGGGCCGCTGAACGAGTAGGAAGGACCGAAAAAGCCCTCCTCCACGACTATGTGCAGACTATCGCCGGGTTCGACGAAGAAGATGAAGGGACCGTGATCAAAGAGGAAGTATCCAATCCACTGCATCCATTTCGACCGCGGCTGCCCGCCCTCGTAATGCCCCCTAGCGAGGGCCCCTCGGACGACGGGCAGCTCGCAGGCGAAGCGGTTCAGGCTGTCGAGCACGACGCGCTCCTCACCACTTCCTATCGCCGACGGCGGCTGGTAGCTAAACGCGATTTCCCGCGAAGTTGGCTCCCGGATTTCGCCGGTGATAATCGCAACCGATGACTGGCTCTGAACGCTGGCCAGACAAGCGCTCGACGCTATCAGTATGGCAATTAGAAGGTTGCAGTATGTATTCGTCATGAGGCTTCCTCCATTCAGGTTCTGTGCATTGATTCAGTCGTCCTGCAGGGCCTCGAAGACGACGAGGTTGTTTTTCAGAACCGCGCAGATATAATCGCCCGCTAGGATGGGGATGGGGCGTTTATAGCGCATATAAATGTCGACGACCTTGACGATTTCGCGGCCCGTGTAGCTGATTATGCTCGTGTCGGCGATCGCGGTCATTATGTCGGGAATCCGCAGGCCCTCTTCCTCGTCCGCAAGGCCCAACGTCTCCCGCTTCCACAAGGCTCCGTACCTAGCCACGGCGTAGGCACCGATCCCGTTCCATCTCAGGACATAGGCAAAATCCCCGTCCATGGTCAGTCCGCTAGAGAAAGACTCATTAGGAACATAATCGACCTCCACCGGCCTCCGTAGATCGGCTATGTCCAGCACAGCTAGCTCCTCGGGCCAGTACCGCTGGACATACGCTTTGTCACCACTTAGCGAGATGGGCCCCAATCCTGGCGGCGCGGCGATCCGATAGAAGGACTCGCCATCGGGAGTCCGCTTGCGCATCTGAAAAACCCCCAGCCCTGGACGACCGGCTTCTTTCAGCTTCTGCGCGACAGAGTCCGGCAGCACTCCGGGAGCTAGCTGGTGATGGAGTTCTTCGATGGATTCCTCATACTGCTTGGAGGGTCCAAAGCGGCGCAGAGGCGTCCGACTCAGCTCTTCAGGCCGACGAGGATCGGTTAGATCGAGAACGACGAAATCGTGGCCCAAGGTCAGAAAGGCATGTAGGCCAGCCAAGCGCATCTCCCAGTTGTTGTTCCAGACGTGTTTAGCTCGCTCTGCGATCGGCAGCACATGGACGGGTTGAGGCAGACCGCCTTCCCGCACGTCGAAACTATGCAGTTCAAGTGATTCGTTCCCAAGCAGACCAGCGTACAGATGGCCCTCCCATGCGGCCCAACCCACCACCCTAGGAGTGTGCTTCAGCCAGGGAGTGGGACCCGTCTCAATGGGATAGAGTAAACGCTGTGCCCGCAGTTGGGGACGCTCGGGCTGACTGAGATCAAATACAGCCACCCCTACACTGTCTTGCGCCACAGCCGATCCCCAGACATAAGCAGTCGAGCCGGACAGGGCCAGCCGCCAGAGCTGCCAGCCCTCTATTTCCGCCCGGCCGCTTTCCCTCAGTGCCCGCCAATCCGCCACATCCACCACGCTCACCCCCCGCTCCAGCAGCACCACCGCCAACCGATCTTGCAGCGCCAGATCTACGATGGGAGTAGCATAGGGGAGGCGGCCCACCGGCTCGGTCGGCTCTTCTACACCCTGAGACTGCGTGACATCCAACCACATCACGATGCCCCCAGAAATCAGGGTGAGTGCGCCTACAGTCCACTGGAAACGCCTGTTCGCCTGAGCTCTAAACGCCCGGCAGGCCCACAGTACCACACCGCCTGCTAATAGACCAGCACCCGCGACCCTAGCCAGAAGCAGCGGTGGGTCAAAGGCTTGGCGTAGGATCCCGGCATCGCGATCCAACACCGTGTGGAAGACCAGCATGAGATAATACGAGACTGCCTCGAAAGACAGTAAGACGACGCAGAATAGCCCAACCCAAACCGTCATCAGGCCAATTATCACTGCTTGGGCGGAACGGTCGGAAAAAACTGAGGCGAGGAACACCGCAGTGTACAGGATCAGGAAAAGAAAAAACCACAGCAGGACAATGCGGACGTACCCGACATCCGTCAGGATCGTCTCTATATAATTTATATAATATTCAGAGGCCTGGAAGTCGGGATTTCCCCATCCCGACTTCCCGAGGTACACCCCGGCCCAGTACGCGGCCAGCACCGCCAGTAGTCCGGCCGCCCCCACTGCGAACTTCACTCCCAGCAACATATCCGGCCTCAGTGGCCGGCTCAACAGGAAGGGCAGCGTCCCCCGGCGGCGCTCCCCGGCCATTACATCCATGCCCATCAGCACAGCGCCGCAAAGACCCACCAGAAAGCTTATCTGCTCGAAAGTAAAGTTGATGACATTGGAGGGGTCGGGATAGGGATAGTGGTCGAGATTGATAGTCAGCCCGACGAATAGCCCCAAGCAGACACCGAGGGCAATTTTGTAGATCGACTCGCGCCCTTCTTTCCAGATCAGCGCCCGTAGCGGATTCACGATTTGCCTCCTTCCGTGGCGCGGACGTGAGCGACGAAAGCATCCTCCAAGCTCAGATCCATCACGTCCGCGATCCGACCGCCCTGCGCTTCTATCTGGGCGGCCTGTTCTGCGCCATATCCCATCACCGTCAACAGCCGCTGTGCCCCCTCTCCTCGCACCTCCCGCAAGTCGGAGATACCAGTCAATTCACCCGCATCTTCCGCCAAGCGCACCATCACCCGTTTAGCCGACTGTTTCACCTCGTCCACCGTCCCTTCCACTTGCAGCCGACCAGCCTCGATAATAACCACCCGGTCGGCCACCCGTTCCACTTCATGCACCAGATGCGAGGACAGAAAGACCGTGTGCCCCTCCTCTTGGATCAGCCCGATGATGCTTTCGAGAAAGTCGCGCCGCACCACCACGTCCAGCCCCGAGGCCGGCTCGTCGAGGATCAGCAGCCGAGGCTCGTGCCCGAGGGCCAAGGCCAGGGCCAGTTGGGCATTCATGCCGCGAGAGAGGTGCTTGACCTTCTGTTCTGGGTCCAGGCCGAAACGGTCGATGAAGCCCTCGACTTTGCTTTGATTCCAAGTCTCGTAGAACTGGCCAGTGAACCAGACCAACTCCCGCACCTTCATCCACCCGTACAGAATCGGATTCTCCGCTACGTACCCTACCTGTCGCCACAGCGCCAGCGAGTCCCGTCCCGGATCTAGCCCCAGTACCTCCACCTGCCCGGCCGTGGGTTGAAGCAGGTTCATCAGTATTTTGATGGTCGTGGTCTTGCCGGCTCCGTTGCGCCCCAAAAAGCCGCAGACCGCGCCGGCGTGCACCTCTATCTGGAGGTTGTCCACAGCCGTGCGCTGGCCAAAGCGGTGGGTCAAACCCGCGATGGCGATCGCTGTATCAGTCATGTCGATTCGCTTTCCTCTTTGCCAAACTGGTCCAGACGCTTCTGAAAGATCTGCTGCATCTCCCCCGGACTCAGCCCCAGTTCAGTCGCCTGGACCAAGGCTTTGTCGAGCAATTGCCGCACAATCTCGAATTTTTCCTCCTGACTCATGGTCACATCCTTTTCGGCCACATAAGTGCCCATACCCCGCTTTTTGTAGATCACCCCATCGCGCTCCAATTCCAAATAGGCCCGCACCACGGTGTTGGGATTGATCAAGTACTGCCCGGACAAGGCCCGCACCGAAGGCAATTCGTCGTGCGGCTTGAGCACTTTGGTGGCGATCTGGTACTTCACCTGCTCAATGATCTGCAGGTAGATGGGAACCCCGCTAGATGGATCTATGCGCAATGGCGACTCTCCTTAGCTGTCCTGCCCCTGCCTTGTGGTAATTGTGCGTCGGCTGTCGCGTTTCACAGTGCCTCCTCGTCGAGATTTTCTTGCAGTATCAGTGTATCGGTATAACGATACACTGATATAATAAAACATCCTGTATGCTCAGGCAAATACTTTTTTACCCAGCAGGCAAAAAAAATGGGCCAGCGTTTTAATGCTGACCCATTAATTGCAAAAAATTCTTGTACCCAGAGCTTAGGTCGGGAAGGGCCGTGAGGAATTTGCCGGAACTTGCAAGAGAGGCCTGCGCAGCTTGCTCACAAGCTCTTCTCGATCGTCGCGACGATCTCGTCTGTATCCCTTACGCCAGACAGACGCTCCACGATCAATCCTTGCGAGTCCACCAAGTAATACGAAGGCAAAGAGTTTACCTGGTAAGACTTGGCCACGTCCGCACCCCAGCCATCCGCGCGTACGTGGACGCCTTCGATTCCGTGTTTATCAATCGCCTCTCGCCAAGCGGCCTCATCTGTGTCTAGCGATAGATTGAGGAAGACCAAGGGTTGATCCGCCGTCTTTTCTTTGATTGCGCGGAGCTCGGGCAAGTCACCGATACACGGCCCGCACCAACTCGCCCAGAAATCGAGCAGAACCACCTGCCCCTTGAACTGGCTCAGCGATACGGGCTGACCGTCGAGATCGTGAAGGGTAAATTCGGGTGCGGGTTGCCCAGGTTGTAGCTTCAGGGCCTCATACAGAGCCGCTTGGACGGCCTCGGTGTATTCCGGGTGCGGGTTGATCTCTTGGAAATCTTCCCACTTGCGATAGGCCAACGCAAAGGCATCACTGCCGTGTTTGAAGCCACGAATCACCTCTCCGGCCAGCAACCAGTAGAGTACTCTCCCCTCCAGTTTTTTTTTGGCCAGATCGTATCTTTTCGAAAAATTCCAATGCGTCCGGCCTCCTTTAGAGGCATATATCGAATCGAGTTGGGCCTGGGTGGCCTCCGATAGACCCAAGCCGGGTAGATCAATCTTCTCAGACAGCCTGAGCGGCTGGCGATGTTCGTACAGGGAGTCGAGTTGGGCACGGGCCGGTTGTGACAGCCCCGATAGGTCGAGTTTCTCGGATAGCTTGGGCGGCTCTTTCGCCAGAGAATCCATCTTTATTGCGATTGGCAAATAGAACGCCAACACCCCACCCGTCGTATCCACCCTAGGCACTTCTTCCTTGCTCGAAGAGAAGAAGCTATAGGATTTAGATTTTTCAAATAAGGAGTCGAGTTGGGCTTGGGCAGACTCCGAAAGACCAAACGCCGATAAATCAAAACTCTGGGAGAGCTTGGGAAGTCTCTTTTTTTCGTACATTGAGTCGAGCCGGGTCTGGGTAGCCGACAACAAACCAACCGCCGACAGATCGACCATCTGCGACAGCTTGGGCCGCCGGCCCTCCTTTTCGTACAGGGCGTCGAGTTGGGCCACGGTCTCCTCCGACAACTCCAGATCCGCTAGATCGTATATCTGGGATAGCTGCCAAGATCGTCTGGGTACCTCACCTAACTCCCCGCGATCACTGGTCGGGGGACCGATAGCTCCACTTGGCCGCCTGGATGGTCGGGGCATCTCCTGAGACTCCCAGTCCAGGGTTCGTTCCAGAAAGGTGTGATAACTACCTACGCCTATGGCCTTTTCGTCCCCTAGGGGGATTTCCTCGAGAAAGTCATAGTACTCCGGGGGGATATTTCTGTTATTATGGCCGTTGGCAAACCAGTAATTCGTCGGATAAGAAATCATGAGATTGGCCCACCCGTAGTTGAAGTAGGCTGTCGCGTAGTCGATAAACCCTAGAGAGAGTGCGTATTTCTCGCGCCTCTCGGCCAGAAACTCGAACTGATCCTGCCGCCGCTGGTCTATCTGGCGCTTGAAATCTTCCACCTCCAGATCTTCGTAGTCGAGACGGAAGGAGTAGTATCGCGGGAACCACTCGGCAATGAGACGGCTGTTGTCTGAGTTGGGGCCGCTGAACGAGTAAGAAGGACCGAAAAATCCCTCTTCCACGGCCACGTACAGACTGTCGCCGGGTTCGACGAAGAAGACCAAGGGACTGTGATCAAAGAGGAAGGCTCCTAACCACTGCACCCACTTCCATTTCGGCTGCCCTCCCTCGTAATGCCCCCTGACGAGGGTCCCTCGGACGACAGGCAGCTCACAGGAGAAGCGGTTCAGACTGTCGAGCACGACGCGCTGCTCGGAATTGTCCAACTCTGTCGGCGACGGGTAGCTAAATGTGATTTCCCGCGAGGTTGGATCCCGGACTTCGCCGGTGATGATCGCAACTTGTGGCTGACTCTGAACGCTTTCGGCGGCCAAGCAAGCGCTCGACACTATGAGTACAGCAATTAGGATGCGACAGTATGGGTTCGCCATGAGCCTTGCTCCAGTCAGCTAGCCGTACGCGCCGTGATCGAGGAAGCCGAGCAGCCGTTTCAACCGGGGGTTTGCATTTTCGTACACATGCGGCGGCATTTGGTAGTTCATAAACGGGTAGTACTTGTGCCCGACGATCCGGCGCGCATACGTCACCTGAGTGATGTACCGCGTGCGGTCAGTGCGGTTCGGCCCCCCGCGATGCCACACCTGATTGTTGAACATCACGACGCTCCCCGCCGGCGCGCTGTTGTGGACGATTTTGTCTTCCCACTCGGAGCCCTCGATTTCGCCCGGTGATCTACCGAGCATGTGCGTCCCCGGAATCACTTCCGTCCCGCCGTGCGCCGGCGTATCCACATCGGTCAGATAGTAGTTGGCCGTGAAAAACAGCACGGGCAGATGGACATTCGCCGGTGGCTTGCCATCTGTGATGACGTAGTGCGGGGCGTCGTCCTGATGCCACGTCGAGATCCCTCCGCCCGGAAACGTCTGAAACGAGTTGTTGTGAATCACGTGGCAATTCGGCGCTACCAGCTCCTCTGCGAAGCTCACAATCGGCTCGAGATCGAACAGGCGCAGGTTCGCTGCGCTCGTTTCGAATAGCCGATGCGCGAGCTTCGTGCGCTCGCTGTAGTTGTTCAGTCCATTCGGATTGTCCGCCAGCGCCCGGTCCAAGTCGGCCCGCAATTGCGCACACCAGTCCGGCGGCAGGACGTTTTTAACGCACAGATACCCCTCGCGATGAAATCTCTCGATCCACTGGGCAATCTGCTCTTCGGATTGTTTGACCCCGGCGAGGGGTAGTTTTTTCGGCATTTGTGATAATCCCATATTTTGTGTGAAAGGCCGATTGGCGCGCCGTGAGGACGATGCCTTTCTTTCCTAAGTATATAGCCAAATCCTAGTGCAGTAGCTACCCAACCCAAAGGAGACGCCATGTACATCCAAGACCAACTCCCCCACGACCGCATTACCGATGACAACTTGAGCTACTACAAAGCCATTGGCGTCGATTATCTGACCGTCAACTCCCTCCCCCTCGACCTGCACACCTACCCCGAGATGGTCGAGTTCCTAAGGGGGGTCCGCGCCCGCGCCGAAAAAAACGGCCTCCGCCTGTACAACGCCGCCTTAACCGGCCCGGACGAAATCACTCTCGCGCAACAAGATCGCGACGCCAAAATCGAGGAGTGGTGTAACTGGCTCCGGGCCATGGGCACCGTCGGCGTCCCTACCCTCGGCTACAATTTCAAACCCGTGGGCAACTTCCGCACCCCCTCGGACACCGGCCGCGGCGGTGCCCACTACAGCACCTTCACCTACGCAGAATACGAAAAAGAGAACCACGACTATCCAGCAAAGCACATCGACGAGGACGGGATGTGGGCCAACATCGCCTACTTCCACCAGCGCATCGTCCCCGTCGCCGAAGAAGCCGGCGTTACCTTGGCCCTACACCCGGACGATCCCCCGCTACCCGAGCCGATGGGCGGCGCCGCGCGAATTGTCTCCACCCTGGACCAATACGAGCGCATCTTCGCCCTCAACCCCAGCCCCCAAAACGCCATGCTGTTCTGCCAAGGCTGCGTCACCGAGATGGGCATTGACGTGTACGAGGCCATCCGCCGCATGGGCCGCCAAGGCAAAATCGCCTACGTCCACTTCCGCAACGTGCGCGGGACGCCCAAGGATTTTAGGGAGGTCTTTGTCGACGAGGGCGATGTCGATATGTACCGAGCGATGCAGACCTACAAGGAGGTGGGCTTTAACGGGCCGTTTATGATGGATCACACCCCGTCCATCCCCGACGACCAAGGCGGACGCCAAGGCCACGCCTTCGCCACCGGCTTCATCCGCGCCATGATCCAAGCCGTCTATCGCTGATCCAACGCTACCGACGGGCGACTAATTAATCGATGCGCGGCAGATGCGGAAGGTGGTCGAAGTGCTGGTCGCGAGAAAAAAGATGAAGGCCGTGCTCAACCACCAAGGCGGCAATCCAGATATCGTTGGTCGGAATGGGCGTACCCTGCTGACGTAGCTGGTAAAAGAGCTGGGCATAGTGCCGCGTGGTGGCTTCGCTGGCATAGAGAACGGATGTCCGAGGCCGACTGAGAAAGCGCAACAGAATGCGCTCATTTTTGCCAGCTCTGGTACCGCACTGGAAACCAGCGCGCAATTCAGCCAGAGTGACGAAGGATAGGAAGATCTGTTCGGCTAGCTGGAGACGGTCCAAGACCACCGGATCGCCGAGGCAAAAGTCGCGGTAGCGGTTGGTGTCTAGGACAATTTTCACCGCCACAGCTCTGGATCTACTTGATCCATAGCGTCGACGGCTTGGTCGAAGGCCGGATCGTCCACCCAAGTGCCCGCCAAGTCGTCTAGGTCGTGGTGACGCACGGCCTGTTCCGACAAGCCCAAGCCACGCTCGAGTGCCCACAGGGCGATTTCATTCAGGCTCTTGTGCTCCTCGCGTGCCCTCCTCCTGAGTTCCCTGTCTAGCTGCGGAGGCACTTTGCGGATGGTGTACTGAGTCGATTTTTCTGTCATGCCTGCAATATAGACGGCGTGTGCAGGCACGTCAATCTCAGCCCGCGGCCACCCGGATCGCTTCGCCCATCTTCCGCACCTTGGTCTTGGTGTTGTTCGGGTGCATGGACACCAGTACGGCTCGCGCCAAAACGTCGAGCGAGTCTTGACACGTATCCAGCTTGTATTTGACCCGCGCCTTGCGGTTGGCCGGCAGCTCATAGGGGTTGAGCGCCGGATGGTGCGCGCCTTGGTAGCGCAAAATAGGCTCCCAGCGCGTATAGACGTGGCGGCCGGTATCCATGGGCAAAAAGGAGCGCACGTCTTGGGCGGCCAATCGGTTGCAGAAGGAGCGCGCCTCGTCCTCGGTGGCAAACAAAAAGCCCACGTGCGTACCGCACTCGTAGTCCAAGCTGTTGTTTTTTATCGACTCCAATCCTGCCTCCAGCCCGACCTGGAGCAACTCCTGCTTGTGGGCACGCATGGTCTTAAGCATCCCCCGGATCCGCCGCAATTGCACGTTGAGTATGGCCCCCTCGACTTCAGAAGCCCGGAAGTTGGGGCCGGCAAATTGTAGCTCTTCGCGCTCTTCGTCGGGGTTCCAGTAAAAGGAGCAGCAGTCCACCGCCACCGAGCCGCGCTGATGCACTGCCTCGGCATTGGTTACAAAAGCCCCACCCTCGCCGCAGGTCATGTTCTTGAAGAAGTTGAAACTAAACGCACCGGCGTGGCCCCAACTGCCCAGCATTCGGCCCTCGTACCCGCCGCCCACCGCCTGACAGGCGTCTTCGAGAACGAGCAGGCCGCGTTTGCGGGCGATCTTGGCAATTCGCTTCATATCGCAGGGCAAGCCGACCATGTGGACCGGAATAATCGCCCTAGTGTGCTTGGTAATGCGTCGCTTTAAATCCTTGGGGCACAGCGTCAAGGAGTCATCTACATCGGCAATTACCGGAATGGCTCCAGCCCCCAGCACCGCCAACGCGGTCGCCATGTAGGTATAGGCGGGCACAATCACCTGATCCCCCGGCCCCACGCCCAATCCCACTAGTGCTGCGTACAGCGCCGAGGTCCCCGAGCGAGTCATCCGACAGTGCCCCACGCCTACGTAGCGCGCCCAGTTCCTTTCAAAGCGGTCGCACTCCCCACCTGCCCCATAGCGGAAGATCGCGCCGCTGTCGAATAGCCGTTGTAGTTGCTTGATTTCTGCTTGGCCAATGCGATACATGATGTGCTCCTTTACACGAGTTCCAGTTCGACCCAGCGCCGAACTGAATTGATGAGATAGAGGGCGTCGGCCCGCGCCAATTCGCCAATGGGCAATGGGCGTTCGCAAAGTTGGCCCTGCGCCACAAGCTCGGCGCGGAAGGTGCCGGCCAACAGCCCGGATTCGACCGGGGGCGTGTAGCGGACGCCGTCGCGCTCCAGCACCAAGTTGCCGATGCAGCACTCGGTCAGCTCGCCGCGCTCGTTGTACAGCACCACATCGTCGCAATCCGGGCGCGCCGCCAACTGCTGGTCGTACATAGCCCGGTGGGTCGTCTTGTGGTACAGCAAGGGATCGGTGCTGTCCACCGGCTCGGCGGCAAGAGCCACCCGCAACCGCCGCCGCGGCGCGAGTGCATGATGCTGCACGCGGATCTCGCCGTTGCGGGCCAGTAACAAGCGCACCCTGCACCGGCCCTCCATAGCGTTGGCCGCGTCTTGTAACTGCGCACGCACGCGGTCATCCGCATAGCAAAATCCCCAGTATGCCGCCGACTGAGACAACCGCTCTAAGTGACTCTCTAACAGGAAGTACGCCCCATCTTCGTACAACAGCGTCTCCAACAACTCAAAAGACGGGTGCGGCCTAGCGCGCAAGACCTCGGCCTTGACGACGCATTCGGCGTATTCTTCCGCAGCCGACGATTCCCAGACGATCCCACCGCCCACGCCAAATTCGAGTTGTGTGCTCTCCCGGTCGAGATGCGCCGTGCGAATCGCCACGTTGAAACACGCCTCCGGCCCAGGCGACACATAGCCCATGCAGCCGGTGTAAATGCCGCGCGGGGCACGCTCCAGTTCGGCGATGATTGCCATAGTCCGCACCTTGGGCGCGCCGGTCACCGAGCCGCAGGGGAAGAGCGCGGCAAAGATGTCGGGCAAGCTCACGTCGGCTTTGAGTCGGCTTTCCACGGTGGACGTTAACTGCCACACCGTGGGATAGCGCTCGACCGACCACAGGGCCGGAACCGCCACGCTGCCGACTTGCGAGATGCGCCCTAAGTCGTTGCGCAACATATCCGTAACCATCAGGTTCTCAGCGCGATCCTTAGCGGAATTTTGCAGCTCGTCGGCCCGCTGTTGATCCTCAGCCGCAAAGCGGCCCCGCGACCGGGTTCCCTTCATGGGCCGCACCGTGCAACGCCCGTCGCGCAGGCGGAAGAACAGCTCGGGGGACGCCGAGATCAGCACGTGCCGGCCCAAGTCGAAGTACGCGCACAACGCGGACTCCTGCACCTGCCCCATATCGCGGTACAGCGCCTGCGGATCGCCCCGGAAACGGCTGTGCAAGCGCAAGGTGTAGTTGACTTGGTACGTGTCGCCGGCCGCAATATAGGCGCGGATGTGAGCGATGGCGGCCTCGTACTCCTCCCGCGACACCGACGGCCGCCACTCATCCAACTCATAGGTGCCCAAGCCAGCGCTAGGCGCGGCCACCGGCGTCCGCTCCGCAAAAAGGCCAAAGTAAACCAAAGGAAGCGCACCAGCAGGACGGGTGGTGAAGGCTGGGTCCAGACCAGCAGCGGCCTCGTAGCAGACAAATCCGGCGGCGTGCAACCCTTGTTCCACTGCCCGCTCCACCGCGCTGAGAGCCGGGCGCACCTCCCCCGCCGCTACGGCCACCACCTCGTCCACCGGATCGACAAACGCAAAGGAGCGCTCCTGTCCGCAGCGGGCATAAGACGACAGCAGCACTGGACTTTCTAGAACCATGTCTTTGGAAAAAAAAGAATCCTCGGCATCTAGCCTGCCGCCTCGCCGGGCTGGTACTCAATGCGCCGCATAAAGCGCTCGCCCACATCGTAGTTTGGCTGGTCGGAGACAAAGCGCCACAAGCGCACGCGCTGCATCAGTTCGTAGCGATGCTCGTTGCCCTCCCAGCCGTGGTTGGTCGACAGGATGCGACCGATCTCAGGGTCGTCCAGATCCGCGGTGTTAAAGTTGCAGACCTGCGGCTGCGTCGGGTTGAGCCGCAACTTGTACATGAAGCGATCCCGATCCGTGTAGTTGCTGCGCGCCCCGTGCCAGACGCGGGTGTTCCACACGTACATCGTCCCCGCCGGGCAGGTCGCCCAGATCTTGCCGCGCATGTGGTGGTAAATGGAGATCTCCCCGGTGCGCACATTGCGGAATTGCGTTCCCGGCACCAAGAAAGTACCGCCCATCTCGTCTGTTGTATCCGCGGGGAACAGCGATAGCTGGATATCGAAGTAATGGTCGCGGAAGTCGATGACCGAGTCTTGGTGCATATTGGGCCCCTTGGTTTGTTCGGCCTTGGTCAAGTGCACGCCGTGGTGGTCGTACAGGGGATCGGGGCCGACCAAGGAGTGGATGAGTCCCTGCACCTGCGGCAGGCGGAACGCATCGCCCAAAGCCGTGCCTTTGGGCCAAGTCTCCTCAAAGGGGGTACCCACGGCGAGATAGCCCTGGTTGTGGTGCATTTCCTCAAGGCAGGCTCGGCACAGATCTTGGGGCACCATTTCTTCGAACTTCAAATACCCCGAGGCAACGAATTGCGCCATCTGCTTCGAGTTCAAAAGATGCTCTTTCACGATGTGGCTCCTTCCTCTTTTTGCAGCTCGTTGAATTTCGCCAGCACGATCTGGTAGGGCAGCGGCCCCAGTTCATAGCCCTCTTGGGGCAAGCGATGTTTGAGTTCCGACATCTGGATGACTTGCCAGCCGTCGCGCATGGCCGCCATGGCATTCTGGTAGGGAGGATCGCTCTCCTCGACCAAGTCGCCTAGGCCCGTGCCCTTGGAGGCTTCGTAGCGTGCCCAAGCGACGACTTGGGCGTCGAGCGCGGGCGTGGTCTGAAAAAATACTAGAATGTCTTGCACTGCGGGCATGAAAAAGCCTTCCGGTGATATTGGGTTGAAATTGCCGAGCGGTATTCCATTTAAAATATAGAAACGACAGACTTGTTCCCAATCGGGAGTATTACTTCTTCGGCCTTGCGAAGGGACGCGCCCCCCTGTTCCGCCTCACGGTGCCGCGCCAGCACGATTTGGAACTGAGCACCTCCGGCGGTGGCATTGAGGTAGGCGATCTTCAGGGCCGCGTCTCAGCCCGGACTTCGGGCGGCAGTCTGAGCTTTGGCCACATCGAAGGACCGATCGAGGGCAAAACTTCGGGTGGGTCCATCTCTCTAAAAAGCTGCTCCGGTACGGCGTCGGTGTCCACTTCGGGGGGCTCCATCCGCCTGCGCAAACTGTAGCGCTGCACAGCACCGCCTTTTGGTCGAAGGGGTTCGACGGCTTCGGGTCGTTGAACCCTTTTTTGCGTTTTTAGCAGTCTGCCGTGCGCGAACTCTCGATAAAAAGTACATCTCTGACATTTAGGGTGCCGGTTTTCTATTTGGTGAGCAAGGCGGCCAGAAATGGGACCGGCGGAAGTAGAACCTGTCGCTGAGCCGGCCGCAGCAGCTAATGCGTGCGCTCCAAGGGCGTCCACTGAGAGAGGGCGTCCAAGGCGGCTAATTCTTCGGCCCCTAGCTCCACTTCCAGTGCCCCAACAACTTCCTCCACGTGTTCGGGCCGGTCCGGGCCGATGATCGGCGCGGTAACATCCTCGTTGGCCAATATCCAAGCGACGGCAACCTGCGCCGGGGTCTTGTCCTGTGCTGCGCCGATCTCGATCAGCTTTTGCACAATCCGGTCGCATTTTTCGTTCATGGCCTCGGCAAACCGCGCATCGTCCTGCCAAGCGCTATCCACCGGCGGCTTGTGTCCCCGCCTAAACCGCCCGCTCAACAGGCCGACGGCCAGCGGACTGTAGGTCATCATGCCAAGGCCGTACTGCTGACACAAAGGCAACAGCTCCGGCTCTACTTCCCAGCGCTGCAACAGGTTGTACTGGTTTTGCAAAGTGAACAGCGGGTCTATTCCCCCGCGATCGGCCGCCCACAGCGCCTCCACCACTTGGACGGCGGTAAAATTGCAGGCCCCCACATAGCGCATCTTGCCCTGCCGCACCAAGTCGTCAAACGCCCTTAGCGTCTCGTCGAGTTCGGTGTCTGGATCCCAGTTATGCAGCAAGTAGATATCCACGTAATCCGTGGCCAAGCGCTTCAGCGACCGCTCGATCTCGCGCATGATGGCAAAGCGCGACAAGCCGCGATCGTTGGGGCCGTCGCCTATTTGGCTCCAGACCTTGGTGGTGATCACCAAATCGTCGCGCTTGCCCTTGATGGCCTTGCCCAACAGCTCCTCGCAACGGCCCTGAAAGTAGTAGTTGGCGCAGTCGATAAAATTGCACCCTAGATCAATGGCCGTCTCGACCGTGCGCACAGCAGTCGCCTCATCGGTCTGCCCATGCCAGTATCCCCGAAAGGCCGTGCCCAAGCACAGCCGCGAGACCTTGACCCCGGCCCGGCCCAATCGCACATAATCCATATTCTCTCCTAATTCAATGCATGACGGTACGCATCATCGGAGGTGCGTAACATCCGTCGATTATAGGTTGGTAGGTACCCGCGTCCTTACCAAGTCGTTGGCAAGTCGTATGTCGGCGCGTTCGCGTGCCGCGCCAAGCCGATTTCGAGGCGGATTTCAGTCCCCGGCGGCAAGGCTACCGCAAAGTGCGTGTCATTGACGGCAACGCGCTTGATCACCTGCTCCACGGGCGGCGCGGCATAGCTTCCTACCGTGCCCGGGTACGCGCTTTGCAAAGTGTTGTACGCCACTTCCCCAAACCGATGCTCGGCCAAGGTTCCGGCTTGCAGCAACACCTTGCGGGCAGCCATCCCACTCAAGTTCACCAAGTGCACCACGAGGCGATCCCGCTCCACGGTCTCGACGAGCGCGGCCACATCCGCTGGCAGGCCCGGGCGTTTGCGCTCGGCGTCAAAGTAGCGCAGCGGAGCCACCAAGATGCCGCCGTTGTACAGGAGCTGCGGCGCGCCCAAGGTTAGTTGGATGAGTGCCTCGGTCGTCACTGGGTTTAGCTGTTGCCACCAGTGGATATGGTTGTCGCGAGGGTCGCTCTCGTCGCAGCGGATAAGCTCCATCCGCCGATAGACCTGCGAGAGAGCAGCTTGGAGGATCTGCACCGGGTAGTCGGGGTTTTCGCCCTTGAGATAGCAAAACCACGGCGGCTCGTGGTAGGCGTCCTCTTTGTTGTGGAACGACACGACTGTGCGCCAGTCGTAGCGCTCTTTGGCGCGGAGCGCTTCGAGCATCTCCCAATCGACCGCCGCCCCGCTCGCGTTCCACAGCGCGGCCGGATACATGGCCGCCAGCGGCTGGAAGTCCGACCACCCCTTGGCCCCGTAGCAATAGGGCACCACAAAGCTGACCTTGTCGTCGCCGAGGGCGGTTAGCTGGCCGATCCAGTGCACACCCAAGCTCATCTCGATTTGGCCCAAGTCGGCCATTTTCCCCTGCTCTAGCACCTTTCTAAGCTGGGTGCGGGGCAGTTCGAGATACTTTTGCTCGCCGGTCAGCACATAGCAATGGGTGCCGGCCAAAATGGCCGCCATGGCGATGTTGTACAACCCGTGCGGCCACGTCCAGCCGTACATGCTCCCATACCAGCGTCCCTCCATGTATTCTCCGACCTGCCCGCTCAGCCCCACGTTGTCGGGCAACAGGCCCCCATTGGCCGCGGCCCTTTCGATCCACGCATCCACGTATTCGAGCAGCCAAGCGCGGTATTTGTCGTCGCCGGTCAGGTAGCAGGCGTTGGCGATCAGCGAGGTGACGTGCAGGTTGGTGGCGCAATCGCCTCGGGTCATGCGCTCCTTCATAGCCTGCCCCATGCGCCGTGCCTTCGCCGGGTCCTTGAGGTCGGCAGGCTCATCAATCCCCTCTAAGTCCTCGTAGGGCAGGCCATAGCACGCCATCCCCGGACTGTACCCATACGACGGCTCCTCATCCTCTTCGTACAGCCAGCGCGGCCCCTTGCTCCCGTTGTGGGCACATTTGATGATCTTGTGCTCTGGGTCGTAGTTGAGGGCCTCCAGGTCTTCGTTGAGATAGAAACCGGCAAAGCGCCGCGCCCGCGCCACATTTTCGGCGTGGGTCGGGTCGGCCATGCACAGCAGGTAGAAGTAGATGTAGCTCTCGCTCTGGTGGAACTGATCGTAGCCGATCTCGTATTCCTTGTACACGTGGCCGTACTCTACCATCAGCTCGGTAGTGGCCTCCCACTGCCGCTGACCAAGGGCGAGCAAATGGTCGCCGCCGCCGAGCAAGTACAGCAGCGGCCAGTTGTAGAAGCTCTCGTAGAAATCGTCGGCTCCGTCGCGGGAGTGGCGCAGGCCGTCGCGCCAGATCAAGCGGCCGTCGGGGTGGGTGTACTTTTCCAAGAATGGATGGACAGCGTCCTCCATGACCTGGAAAAGCTGCCGCTCCAACACGGCCCAAGCCGGGGGCTGTACGAGCGGCAGAGTGGCTTCAATCGCGAGCATAATTTTTTTCCCTCTCTTTTATCTCACCCCTTCCCCCCCTTCACACTCCACACCGACCCCGTAGTGTACGTATTCCGCTCCGAGCACAAAAACTCAATCACTTCGGCCACCTCTGCCGCATCTGAGTAGCGCCCTATCGCGTTACCTGGGTCGCGCAGATGCGCCTCGTCAAAGCGCGGCACGACCATGTCGGTCAGGGCCCGGCCTGGCTCGACGCCGTTGACAAACACCCCCTGTCGCGGCCAAGCGTCGCCCAGGGCCTGAATAAACGACCAGACCGCCCCCTTGGACACCGAGTATGGCACCTGATTGGGGCTGCCGTTGCGCGCACCTGAAGAAATCGTCACACAGCGCCCCCACCCGCGCTCAAGCATGTGCGGGACCGCCGCCTGATGCGCGTAGTACACCCCGTGGATATTGATCTGCATAACCTTGGCAAACTGCTCAGCCGTCTGCTCGAAAAAGGGCTTCTCCCACCCCAAGACACCGGCGCTGCACACTAGGATATCCAGCCGCCCAAAAGCCGCTACCGCTTGGGCCACCGCCTCGTGCACCTGCCCCTCGTCGGTCACGTCCGTCTCGACAAAGAGCGCCTGCTGCCCCATGGCTTCGATCTCCCGCACCCGCTCTTGCGCTGGTTCCGCCAGCACATCGACAATGACGATGTGCCGCCCGGCCTCGGCCAAGCGCAACGCGGCCGCACCCCCGATGCCGCGCGCCCCCCCTGTAATCAAGGCTACCCGCTGCTCAACAGGTGCTGCAAACCGCAAATGTGCCATACTACCCTCCCCTTGCTTGCGCTGTCGCGCAGTTTTCAATAAATAAGCTACCTATTTCTACTAGTAACCAACCCTACCCCTTTACGATATACACGGAGCACACAACATGAAAATCGAACAGATCGAATCCCTCTTGATCGGCAACGGCTACGTCGTCCGCATCACTACTGACACCGGCCTAACCGGCATTGGCCAAACCGCCTGCTGGGGCTACCCCACGGCCGTGCAGAGTATCGTCGATGTCTTCAAAGACTATCTCATCGGCCAAAATCCCCTCCGCATCGAACACCACTGGCAGCACCTCTACCGCATGGCCCCCTTCAGAGGCACGGCCATCATGGGAGCCGTCTCGGCCGTGGATATCGCGCTGTGGGACATCAAGGGCAAGCACTTCGAGGTACCGGTGTGGGAGCTATTGGGCGGCAATGTCCGCGACAAGATCCGCCTGCACCTGCTCTCTGGAGGCAGCACCCCAGAGGCCAACTTCAACGCCGCTCAAACCGCTGTCGCCGAGGGCTTTACCGCCATCAAGTTCGACCCGGTCACCACGGACTGCCACGACAAGGGCCAAGCGCGGATGATCCAAACCGCCGTCGAGCTGACCGCGGCCGCGCGCGAAGCCGGCGGCCCGGATTTAGACCTGATTATCGAGCTGCACCGCAAGCTGACGCCCATGGTCTCCATAGCCCTCGCCGAGGCCCTCAAGCCCTTCCACGTCTTCTTCCTCGAAGACCCGATCCAGATCGACAGCATCTCGGCCCAAGCCCACATCGCGCAGAAATCCACCGTGCCCTTTGGCAATGGCGAGCGCTTTGTGTCTATATGGGAGTTCCGCGAGTTGTTGGAGCAGGGCGGCCCCCAGTATTTGCGGCCGGATGTGGCCTTGGCCGGCGGTATCTCGCACTGTAAAAAAATCGCCGCCATCGGTGAGGCATACCACTGCGCGGTGGTGACCCACAACTTCTTGGGGCCGCTGATTACCGCCGCCTCTCTGCACCTCGACGCCTCGATTCCCAACTTTATTACCCAAGAATACACCAAAGGCGACGAAGCCCCCCACCACGCGGTCTATCAGTGCGCGTATAAGCGCGAGGGCGGCTACATCCCGATTCCCCAAGCCCCGGGCCTCGGCGTGGAGCTGGATGAGAACTTAATCGAGCAAACGCCCTACAAACCCATCAACAACGCCTCTACCCCCCTGCGCGCCGACGGCTCAGTGTCCTATTCCGTGTAGGGGCGACCGGCCGGTCGCCCCTACCAACCAACCCAGGAGATCCTAATGAACGTCCTAATTTTATCCGGCTCAAACCATGGGTTTGCGGCCAGTGCCCCGGTCATCCACGAGTTTTTGAGCGTGCACGACGATCTGTCCGTCGCGCTTGACGACGACAAGGACGTGTTGGCGTCAGATGGTCTGCGCGATTTCGATGTGCTGGTCCACGGCACCGGCTTCACGCGAGGCGAGCGGCAGGAAGACGGCACCGTGCAGCAAGTGCCCGTACTGACGCCCGCGCAAGAAGAGGGGCTGTTCGATTTTGTCGCCGGTGGCAAAGGCCTGGTCGGCATCCACGGCACTGCGTGGTGTATTGGCGGCAAAGCCGTGGATCTGCTTGGCGGTCACGCCAACTGGCACCCGCCGGGATTGACCTTCACCGTCGCCATTGCCGACAGAGATCACCCCGTTACGCACAGCGTGCCCGACTTTGACGTGGAAGACGAGATTTACATGTCGGCGTGGGACCCGGCCATCCGCATTTTGGCCACCGCCGAGTGGAGCGGCAAGCAGCATCCCCTAGCGTGGGTCAAGCCGTACGGCGCAGGACGGGTGTTTTACACGGCCTTGGGACACGGTCCGGGAACATTTGCACGTCTAGGCATGCAGCAGATGATGGTGCAAGGAGTGCGGTGGGCCGGGGGGAGTCTATAAAAACCCACCCTGCGCGTCCGACCACTGCCCACAGCGGATTTCCAAGGTCTGCGTCACCGGCGTCCGCAGCGCGATGAGCACCCGCAAACGCCCCTCGTCGATCTCGCTATTGCGCATCCGCCACATGGTGTGCTCCATGGCCCCCGGGCCAAGGCGGATGGCGTCGTCGCCCACCCGGTAGAGCGCGCAGCCTGCTTTGAGAAAGACTGTGTGCCCAGCGCGGCCCTCGACGAGCGCGCTATCCATCTCCAAAGTGCCGCCTGGCGCGAAAACTCCCTCAATCTGAAAGGGTACCCCATCAACGCCCCCTGAGGTGCGGATGTGGAGGTCAAATCCGCCGGCTACCTCCTCAACGTGCAACTCGACTTCCAGCGGCGGCAACTCATACGTCGCCCGCCGACCCCGCACCTCTTGCCAGTTTTGGGCATTCACCTGCTCGGCAATCGGCAGCCAGTAAATCCCCCCCACGTAATCCTTTTCTGGGTAGATGTGGTTGCGGCCCTTGTGCTGCATCCGCACCCCATTCCCCGCTGCGGCAAACTCCTCACCGACAAATTGCCCGGTGGCAAAATAGGTCGATGATAGCTTCACCGCCGCCAATTCGGCCTGCCCGCAGACCACGCTAAAGGGCGCGGTCAGGCCCGCCGCAGCCGTAGCACTCACCGCGCCTTGGCGCACCCGCCACAGACCGGACGCGGGATAGACGCGGCTATAGCGCTCGGGCAAGGGCGTCCGCTTGAGACAATCCGCTCGCCACTCGGGATGCAGGACGTAGTTCGGCAGACAGATCAAACCGCCGCCGCGAGCGACCAACAGGTCGGCCACGGCCGCGTAAAAGCCATTGTCGTCTAAATGGGCCAAAGCGTGATAGCCGTCGGCCAAACCGGTCGGTACGGCTCGCGTGTCGCGGTCCTGCCGCTTGGAAATGCTCGTCACCGCGGTGGCGTCGGCGTGGAGGAGATGGTAGGACAAATCCAAGTTGCGCCGCACAGGCTCCAACAAGTCGGGCCGTTCAAGCACATGCGCCGCGCGGATCAAGGCGCGGTTGACCACCGCATTGTACACGCCCGTGCTGCGTTCACTGTACTCGCCATCGGCGTTGATATCAATGCCTTCGCCGAGGTACGCATCCACGGTCGCGCTCACCGCTAACTCTGGATAGAGGGCCTGGGCTTGGGCCAGTACGGCGACTAGCACCCAGCGGTGATTGGGCGTGTGGAAGCCGCCGGCGACCATGCCCGGGGCTGCGGTCTGTATCAACTCACCCAAGGCGTCCGCGATTGCTGTGGCTCCCTCGTCATCTGTAGCCTGTTGCCGCGCCGCAAATACGACCGGCGCGATGGCCTGCACCACAAAGGCGGTGTCCGGGGCCGAGTCGAAGTTGGTGGTCAGCAAGTCGAAACAACCCGACGGGTTCCGATGCCGGCGGGCAAACTCAGCGGCGAGGAGAATCCGCTGTAAAAGCTCTTCGCTCCGGTAGTGGCGCGACTCGGGCAGGAGACAGGCGTAGCCAAGCGACGCGACCGCGCTGATGCTTTGTGAACCCACCAGCCGATCGCCGTCCATAAAGCCGCCGCAATAGGCGTCTTGCCGATCTAGTACTTGCCGGGTGAGAACCCCCTCTACCTGCTGATCGAGTTCGCCGACGAGCGGCGCGTACGCAATCACCGCCTCTTCTGCTCCAGCGACCGATACGCAGCTTCGGTGAACTTGGCTACCTGCACGGCAAAATCCGCCGGCTCATAGCCCTTGCCGCCGTTGCGAATCCAGCGCAAAAAGGCCGCGTCCGGCGTGTCCTCCCGCACCCGTTTGGGAACCTCCAATGGTTCCCCATTCAGCAACACCTCCCGCACCTGCCACTGGTGCAGATGAAAGACCAACGTCCCCGCGTCGCCGTGGATGGCCAGCCGCTCGTCGTGTCGGCTGGCGCTGCCGATAAAACTCAGCGACCCCAGCGCGCCGCCGCGAAACCGCGCATTGATCACGGCATCCATATCCACCCGCTTGCCCCGCTTGTCCATGAAGGCCGAGACCTTTACCGGCGTCAAGCCGGTAATCCACAGCACCGCAGCCACCAAGTGACTGCCGGTGTCCATGAACATCCCCCCTCCTGCCAACTCGGGCACCATCCGCCATCCCTTGCCGCCCCAGTTTTGCGTCACGTAGGCGACGACTCCTTTGAGCTCGCCGAGGGCACCCTTCTGCACCAGCTCTCGTGCATACGCATACGCCGGATAAAAATTGCGCTGATAGCTGACGACCAACACGCGCGCCCGCTCGGCAGCCAGATCAATTAGAGCTTGGGCGTGACGCGCCTTCGTCGTCAGGGGTTTCTCGACCAAAACGTGCAGATCCCGCTCTAGCGCGTAGCGCGCCTGCTCGTAGTGGGTCGAATGCGGTGAAGAAATCAGCACGGCGTCGAGCGCGTCTGCGCCAATCATCTGCCGGTAGTCGGCGTAATATGCGGCCTCAGCTCCCCATACTTCCAGCAACTGCCGCGCCGATGCTTCCTCAGGATCGGCGACCGCCACCAGCTCTACGCGGCCATCGGCTTTTAGCCGGGGAATGTGGGCACCACGCATGTTGCCGCCACAGCCGATTAGGCCAACGCGAACTTTCTTTTTTGCCATTTCGTTTCTCTTAATCTACTAGGGTTGTAGTAGAGTACCTCTCAAGCGAATATCAGCATCTCAGCCGAAGAAAGCGTTAGGTTCATCGTCGGGCTCTCGTGCCTTGAGCCTTTTATCCTTTGTCCAGATATGCACCCGCCATGTTTGGTCGCTATAGGTGGTCTGACGAAGACGGTCTGCCTCGTCAATGAGCGTGGTATCAACAAGGCTCATCCCTTTTTCACGAGAATGATCAACAAAACCGTTTATAAGTCTCTCTACTGTGCTCATGTCAAGCGCTGGCAACAGATTCCAAGGGAGACCTTCGCGGATGCTGGAGACTACTGTATCCCTGAGCTTCATCGATAGCTTCCTGCGTAATCCACCGTCTGGTACATCGGCGATGTAGCCTGCCAGTTCAAAGATCGCCGGCAGACTAACGTACAACCTCGTCCCAGTCTTTACCGCCTCTTCAAATCGCCTTCTTACCTCAACAATATCTTTCTTTGTGGAATAGTGGGGCACCGCAAAAAGCTCGCAGAGATAGCTTGTATCTACCACGTAAACAGGGGTGACCGTCACGACAAGGCCTCCAGCCAAGCCAGCGCCTTCTTCTTTTGCTGTTCCTCAAATTCTGGGGCCAGATACTGATCAATAATCCGTCGCGTCACCAGATCGCCAAGGCGACCGCGCTCTAGGAACTCGTCGTATCGAGGCAGTTCGTCGAGCCGAACTAGGCTGGCACTCCCATTCTCGTCGTCCCAAGTACATAAAACCACCCCTTCTAGCTGCTCCCGCGTGAGGAAGTTCATAGTGGCTGGATTGTGTGTGGTTACCAAAACATTCAACTGGCGATTCTGTGCAACTTCGGAGATCGCCTTAGCGAGTACCCCAACGCGGCTGGGATGTAGTCCGTTATCAAACTCCTCAATAACGATACGAGAGCCTTTGGAAACCGTCTCAAACGCAGTGAGAATCGCCAGTGTTCGCAGGGTTCCATCCGATAGAACACGCGCATCAACACTGTATCCTGAACTTTCTTGAAAGCCGAAAATCACGTCTCCCAAACCCGTCAGCGTAAAGTCAAACCCCACATAAGGCTCGTCAGGCAACTGACAAATTTTATCAAGAAGTCGTTGTAAGGTCGCTCTCTGATCTTCATCTCCCTCGCTGAGTCCATACAAAACGGCCGACAGGTTGGACCCATTCCTCTTCAGAATGGTGTCTCCAACGCGCTCATAGCTATGCATCAGCTTAGGATCGGGATCAAAGACAAAAGACGCTTGCAGGTGCAACATGACGGCTTGTACAAGCAGAAGGCACTCTCTGTATTTCCTATTCTTCGAGGCAGCGAATTCTTGATATTGTAATAGTATTGATCGGTCTGAGGACACCTGTACTTGCGACTTTTTGCCGCCTCGTGCGAAATTGTTGTATTGGATCGTGAGGTCACGGGATGTAGAATCCGACTGTTGATGTAGAGTCTCATAAAGTATCCAGTCTCCAACCTTCAGCCTTTCGTCTATAATCTGCGGAGACGGTCGTGTACAGATTCCAACGTCATACAAAAACGGACGTCTCTGGCCTTCAAACCTGACATTTGCTGAGAAACCGAGCTGGAACCGATCTTTTCCCTCCCGTCCACAAGCCTGTAATCCGCCCCGTACTTCGAGGCCACTACTTCCCCTTCCAATGTCGCCGATCTCGTATAGCGGCTGACCACGAGCGACAAAGGACAGCAGTTCGATGGCCTCAATGACATTACTCTTTCCCGATCCGTTGGGTCCTATTAGCAGACTGAATGGCCTGAGCAGGTTAATCTGGGCGTCGGCGAATCCCTTGTAGTTTCTTAGATGGTGCATGTAGTCGCTCTCCTGAAATGTGATTTTCTCCGCAGAGGATCTCCTGCGGCGCGACTGTGCAGTTTACGCGAATCTACGGGGCAACTCCGCCTCGGCGTCTCAGTCTACTAGGTTAAAAAGCGGCGCGACTCCGCCGAACATTCCCGGAAAGCGAAACACGGCCTCGTCTTGGTCGCGGATGCGGGCTAGGACTTCTTCGTCGAGCAAGGCGCGCTGGCGGTCGAAAAGGGGTTGCTCCTCTGGGACCGCGTACGAACCCTCGCGCCGCGCCTGCTCTTGTGCAGCGGTGATTTCAGGATCGTCGGCTAGTTTTTCCGCCATGGTCCCGAAGAAGCGTTCCAGCAGCGGCCGATGACCGTCGTTCGGAGCACGCGCGGCCGCCGCGTCAAAAGCGGCGTGGCACTGCACCAGACGCTCGCGCCAGTCGTCGGGCACCGCGCCGTCGAGGGTGAAGGGTGCGGCGTGACCCAACAGCGGCGTGCGGTCCTCGGTCTGGAAAGCCACGAGTACGCAATGGTTTTCCAAAGGCCGGGCGCGGAACCGGACGACACTCCCCGGCTCAATATCGGCGATTGCCCCAGCGGCGAGCGGTTGCGTTTTTACCCCGTCCATCGAGAGCACGTCTAGATACGCCTCGGCGCAGAAGTGGGCGATGATATGCTCGCGGGGACGCCCTTGTATCCCACAGCGCCCAAAGGGCAACGAATACACCCAGTCGCGATCAGTCACGCCATTGCCTTCCCCGCGCAACTGGCGCAAGGCGCGGCAAAGGCGCTCAGCCTCGCCCGCCGCATCCGTAGGCCGCGGCGCAACCGCCCCCGCTTCATCCACCTCCGCCCGATAAGGCACCCCGTACCCAAACAGCCGCACTCTCAACGGATCCCCCATCGTTATATCGCCATCTTGAATAATTCTATCTGCGTCCATCTGCGGATAATTCTATAAATGCTATAGGTATCCATCAAAGCAGTTCCTCGGAACACTCGGCCACCTTGCGGAAGGCCGTGGCGTATTGCTCGATGATTTTGGCGTCGTAGTGCTTAAACCACGGAATCGAATAGATGCGGCCGGTCATGCGCTCGGTCACCGGCAGGCTGCCCGGCCCCTGCCGCAAGTCGCGGTTGGAGTGGGCGATGCGCGTGGGTTGGCCGTGTCCGTAGATGTCGGCCTCGTTGAGCACCGGGTGTAGATGCATCAACTCATTGGCACCCGGCATGATCCTGTACGCCCCAGTCTCGGCCGTGACCGCCGCGCAGAAGCGCTCGACCGGCAGGCCGCCTAGCTCCTCAGGCGCATACAGCCCCTTGGCCGCGTACCAGCCGCCCATGGTGGAGCCGCTATCGGCCGGAGGCCGATGCGCCTTGATCCCCGGGACGCCTTCTAGCAGGTCCCAGAAGTAATTCATCGCCCGCTGGATCTCCTGCATCCGCTCGTCGTAGTGCTTTAGCTGCGTGCGGCCCACCGCCGAAGACAACTGGTGCATCCGGTATTTGTATCCGCCCAGCGGCATCCCGGCAAAAGGCCGCAGCGCGGGATCCTCTAGGGAGCGAGTTCGCTCATAGTGCCCAAAGGCCGCGGCGCGCTCGTACAGAGCTTGGTCGTCGGTGACCACAAAGCCCCCCTCGCCGCAGGCCAGCGACTTGCCCGACATAATCGACATCGCGCCGATGTGGCCTATTGTGCCCAGCAGCCTCCCCTTATAGCGACCGCCCTGGGCATGCGAGACATCTTCAATCACCTTCAGCCCGTGCCGCTCGGCAATGTCCATGATCGGATCCATATCGGCTGGATAGGCGCAGTAATGCACGGGGACAATGGCCTTCGTCCGCTCGGTGATCCGGTGCTCAATATCGTCGGGGTCCATCGTCAGGGTGTCAGGGTCAATCTCGGAAAACACCACCGTCCCCCCCAGCGAGAACACCTGCAGCGACGTGCCCCAAAAGGTCATGCTCTGCGAGATCACCTCGTCGCCAACGCCGACGCCGCAGGCCCACAGCGCGGCGTGAATCGCCGCCGTGCCCGTGTTGTGGCAGAGGGCGTGCTGCAAGCCGAAGTAGGACTTCAGGTCCTCTTCAAAGGCCAAGGTTACATCCAAACTCGACATCGCCCCGCGACGCAGCACCTCCAGCACGGCTGCTTCGTCCTCGGCAGTGATGATCGGCCAGCGAAAAATATCGCCTTCGTCGGAGGTGACGGCCTTGCGACCGCCGAAAAGAGCCAACTTGCTCATCGCCATACTATAGCCATCCTAAGTCATTCATAAGTAGGTAAACGATAATCTACGTTTAAGAACCCATAATTTTTCGCAGCCGCGCCTGCGTCGGCATGTAGTCGCTCTCCCACACCTGCTGCACCACTCCGTCTGCGATATAGGCCAAGCGCGGATAACCGTGGGCAAAGGTCAGGCGAAAGAAGTCCGTCTGCGATATGGTGGCAATGTCAAAGCGCGGTTGCAGCCGCTTCTTGAAATCGACCATATCCGGCGAATCGAGGGCGTGCTTAGTTAGGGCGATGAGCCGCGGCAACTGTGGGTCTTGGGCGAGGGCGTTCATCTTGGGTACGGCGTTTTGGCAGTGGCTGCAAGTGGGGCTGAACAATTCGAGCAGGTACTCGCCCTGCATCAAATCGACATCCACGCCTTCAAGCGCCAAACCAGAGAGCCGCACCCCGCTTTTGAGGTCCGACTGCTGGATTCGCTCTAGCTCGGGAAAAAACCGCACGCCACCCACCGCTAGCCCGACGACGAGCGCACTTAATACCATCCGACTCGCCAGCGGCCAGACGGGCGCACCACCCGCTCCCCACCAATTGGGCCCACCAGCCGCGGACGCGGTGTTTGCACTGCGGCGCATTCCCCACCAAGCAAATAGCAGCACCACCAGCATAGCGCCATCTTCTATTGTCGCTTCCTTCGGCCCGCGCTCGACGAGGGCACCAAAGCAGCCGCAGTCTATCGAGGCGCCCATGTGCCAAGCCTTGGCCGTCAGCGCGGTAAACGCGGCCATCAACATCGTCGCTACCGGCAAACACAGCCGCGGCTGCCAGTTGAGCAGCAGCGCCCAGCCGAGGACGAATTCAATCGGCCCCAATGCGATGGCCGCCTTGGCGGCTGCCGATGCGGACTCCCATTCCACGATCCCGAGCATCTGCGCATAGGGAATGGCCTCCCAATAAAAAAGTACCGGCTCCCATGTCTTAAGCGCTCCAGCGACGATATACACTACTCCGATAACCATCTGACCGACTCGCGCGGCCTTGCTTATACCATCCATAAATAAGCGCTCCTCAATTGGTTAATTCGGCGAATACGGCCGAGAATACGTGCCGTGTCTGCTGCATGCGCGCCTCCACCTCGTCTTGGAAGGCCGCTACGTCTTCGGTGCCGAGGGCGCGGCTCAATATCTCCAACTCCCGCCCGGTCGGCAGGGTGTCACTGGCCCTTTCGCTGGCGAGCCGCATGCCTTTTTCCACGGCCCGCAGATACTCGTACGCATCGAGGAGAAAGTGGCCCCGCTCCGAGTCTAAACAATCTCTCTCGACGAGCAACTGCAGCGCGTGTCTCGTACTGCCCACGCGCAAGCTGTGGTCTCGATAGCCCCACTTGAGCACGAGTATCTGCGCCACAAACTCGATATCGACGATGCCGCCCGGGCCGCGCTTGATGTCGATGCGTGCTCGGCGCTTGCCCTGAGGCTCCATCCGCTGGCGCATCTCCTGCATCTGCGCGGCCAAGGCCACGTCCGCTTCCCGGCTGTACACGAAGCGCTCAATCACCCGCAAGACCCGTGCACCGAACTCGGCATCGCCGGCCACTTGTCGAGCGCGACTCAGCGCCATCCGCTCCCAAGTGGCCGCCCGCTGCGCCAAGTAGCGGCGGTAGCCGACCAACGAGATGGCCATGGGAGAGCTAGCCCCTTCGGGCCGCAGCCGCGCATCCACCGAGTATAACCCCCGCTCGGCTAATAGGGTGATCAGACGCTGGCTGAACTCGATGAAAAATACGCTATTCGGCACGCCGCGGCGCGTCTTGCCGTCGCTTTCGTACACGAAAAACAAATCCAAATCCGAGCCGAAATCCACCTCGCGGCCCCCAAACTTGCCAGCGGCCAATACGGCGAACTGCACGTCGCGGCCCTGTCGGCTGCGCGGCTTGCCCCACCGCCGCACCAACGGACGCCAAGCCAGCCGATAGACCGCTTGCAACACGTCTTCGCCCAACTCCGTCAGCCGCAGGAAGGTCTCCTCCTCGGTCGCCAACCCCATCAGGTCGTCGGCCCCAATCCGCAGGAGGGCTTGATTCTGCATCCGCGCGATGGCGTTCAAATCGCCGCGTGCCAACCTAGGCTCCAATCCCTGGCCGGCTTGGCTAACTAAGCTATCTAGCAGAGCCGGGTCGCGGCGCAAAAGATCGGCGAGAAAGCGGCTCGAGCCACAAATGGCAATGAGCAAGGTGCGGAAGCCTGTGTGCTCTTGCAACAAGGAGTATAAAGCACCCGGCGCACCATACGCTTCGACTAGCTGGGTAAAGCGCAAAAGCCCTTGGTCTGGGTCGGGGGCCGCGGCCAGCGAATTCAGCAATTCCGGCAACAGGGCCTCCAAGTGGGCGCGGTCCCCGCTCAATAACAAGCCCATGGCCGCCAACCGCTGCAAGCGGCGGTGCGCAGCCGCCCCATCGACAAAACCCCGCGCTGCCAAGTCGGCTTTCGCCGCCTCGCTGCCATTTTCGACTTCCAAGAGCCACGTCGGCGAGCGCGGAGCTGCCGCGTCGCTGTAAAACAGTGCGGCAAACAGGCGGCGCACCCGCAGCCGATGCCCGGCCAGTTCGCTGGCAAAGGCCCGCGCAGCTCCATAGCCCATGACCAGGGCCAAGGCCCGCGCAGCTCGCGCATCTTCCGGGATAGCGTAGTCGGGACGGCCAGAGGCGATTTGCAGCAGGTTTTCAACGCGGCGAAAAAACTCGTACGCGCTCTTTAACGCGCTGGCCTCTGCCGCAGTCAATGCCGACACCGTGGCCAAGCGGTCGATGGCGGCCAGCGTCTTGTGGATGCGCGCTTGGGGATGGATGCCCCCGTAGAGCAACTGCAGGCACTGGACGATGAATTCGATGTCGCGGATCCCGCCCGCTTGCAGCTTGATGTTGTTTTCGCCGCGGGGACGCTCGCGGATGCTCGCCTCAATCCGCTCCTTGATGCGGCGGATTTCCTCGTGCGGTGCCGAGTGGAAGTGGGCCGGGTAGATAAAGGGCCGGAGCATGGCCGCGTATTGCTCCCCCAGCGTCTGCGATCCCGCCACGCGCCGGGCCTTGATGAGCATCTGCCGCTCCCACAGTTCCCCGCGCGTCTCGTAATAAGCCCAGCTCGCGCGCAACGAGTGAGTCAAGCTGCCGCTCGTGCCCTCGGGGCGCAGCCGCATATCGACCCGGTAGAAAAACCCTTCCTTAGTCGCCGCGGTCAGCACTTGGACTAGGCGCTGGCTCAAGCGGCGGAAAAACTCGCTGTTCTCCAGCCGCGTCCCCCCCCGCTCGGGCTGGGTCTCGCCTTCGCCGTCCCACACGAAAATTAGGTCGATATCCGAGCTGTAGTTTAACTCCTGCCCGCCGTATTTGCCCAAGCCGACGACGAGGAAACGCGCCAGGCGGCCGCGCTCATCTAGCGGCTGCCCGTAGTCCTGCCACAAGGCGTGCTGGCATATTTCGAGGGCCAACTCGACCACCACGTCGGCTAAGTCGGCCAGTTCTCTCCCAATCTCCGCAACCGGCTTGGTGCCGAGGATCTCGGCGGCACCAATGCGCAAAATTTCGCGCCGATGCACCCGCCGCAATATCTCCAAACCCTCCTCTGATTCGGAAACATGATCGATATCGGTGCGCAAAATCTGCCGCAGGACATTCCGCTCCAGCGGCTCGACTAAGTGCGGGGTCTCGGCCAACAGCCACAGCAGAAATTCGGCATTGCGCACCAAGATGTCGGCGAGGAAAGTGCTGTGGCTCACGATCTGCACCAAGCGCTGGCACAGGATGGGGTCGGCCTCTAGGTAAGAAAAAAGGCCCTGCGGGCTGCCGTACGCCATAGCCAAGCGCACCAACTGCCGCAGCCCCTCGTCCGGCCGGCCCATCGCGGCCAACTCGGCCAAGGCGAGGGCTGGCAGCGGCGCGGATTGCGGCGGGCCGCCGATCCGGTCCAAGGTCTCTAGGGCCTGGACCGGATCGGCGAAACCCAATTGCTCTAGTGGATTAAGGGCTTTGGCCGCGGCGGCGGCGAGAGCGCGACGGGCCAGTTCCAATGCAGTGAGCACTGCCGGGAACTTCAGAGGGCGTTTTCGCCGGTTTCGCCGGTGCGGATGCGGATGGCCTCGACTAGGTCGGAGACAAAGATTTTGCCGTCTCCGACCTCGCCGGTGGCAGCCGACTGCAAAATCGCCTCCACCGCTTCGTCGAGTAGGCCATCGCCGACGGCCAATTCAATGCGAATTTTGGGCATGAAGTCGAGCTGGTACTCGGCACCGCGGTAGATTTCGCTGTGGCCGCGCTGGCGACCGCAGCCGCGCACCTCGCTGACGGACATCCCGACGATGCCCATCGCGGCTAAGGAGCTTTTGACCTCGTCGAGTTTGAAGGGCTTGATAAAGGCCACGATGTTTTTCACGGCATCCCTCTCAACGGGCCGAAAACCGGGGCTTGCGGCCGTAGCTTGTCCCGCCAGCCGCCGGCATCTCGGCGACATCGAGGGCTTTTTGCTGGCTGCCGTGGGTTGGGCCGATGCAACTGGCCGGGATCTCTTCGGTTAGCACGACCGCGCCGCGGGCAAAAAAGCGACAGCCCTCGTCGTGGGCCTTGGCCGCGAGAATCTCCACCACGCAG
The DNA here is from genome assembly GCA_965217585.1 of Candidatus Latescibacterota bacterium. GTDB lineage: Bacteria > Latescibacterota > UBA2968 > UBA8231 > UBA8231. Next base: position 5,905,580 of record OZ244561.1, on the reverse strand, counting down.
GGGGTGTCGCGTTGGTGGCTGTGCGACTCGGCCGCCTCGCGCGTCAGCGACAGATGCACGTAGTAGCGATCGCCCGGGGAAATGCCCTCGCGGGCAAAGCGCTGGGCCTCGCTGCGGGTCGTGCCCATGTAGAGCCGATCGGGTGGCGGGTCCATAGGCTCGCCGTCCATATCGACGAAAAAACTGTGCCCGTACAGCGCGCGGATGCCAAACTCGTTCAGTTCAAAGCGATACTGCTCTGGATCCTTGACGAGGGCGACGATCTCGGCTTCGGGTACCTCTGAATAGCGTTCCTGTACTCCTTGCACTACCTGATCCAACGGCGCGTAGCCGTAGGCATCAATCTCCAGTCCAAATTCGTCGGGCCGATGCCTGAGCATCAGCGAAAGCAATTTGGAAATGCGACTTGTATTGGCCACTGCTCATCGCGTCCTTTCAACATTATGTAGGGGCGACCGGCCGGTCGCCCCTACTTAGGGGTTCCACTGTGCGCGATAGGTTTCAATGGCCTGGGCGACCGCCTCGTCGGACAGGGCGATGATTTGGGCCGCCAGCATGGCCGCATTGCGGGCGTTGTCAATGCCGACGGTCGCCACCGGGATTCCCGGAGGCATCTGCACGATGGAGTAGAGAGAATCGACTCCACGAAGCGCACCCGAGGCAATGGGAACTCCGATGACCGGCAGCGTCGTATGTGCCGCCACCACTCCGGGCAGAGCCGCAGCTAAGCCGGCACCGGCGATGATCACCTTGAGGCCGCGGCCAGCCGCCTCACTGGCCCAAACAGCGGTGCGCTCGGGGTTGCGGTGGGCCGAAGATACGACCATCTCGTAGCCAAGGCCCAGCTCTTCGAGCACCGCCGCCCCCTTGCGCATGGTATCCTCATCCGAGGTGCTGCCCATGATTACGCCAACGCGAATGTCTGCCATGCAAAAAACGCCCTCCCTGCGAATTCTATCGCGCACAGTAACGATCAAGCGTTAAAATAAGCCAAATCGCCCGCGCGCGACAACCGCCCTAAGGAGCGTTCATTTTGCGGCGCAGGAAGGTGGGAATGTCCAAGTCGCCAACCGCGGGGCGCTCTGGCTCCTGATGCTCCTGAGGGGTGCTGTGACCGTTGCGCAGATACGTGGGCACGTCCAAGGAGGTGCCCGCATTGCCGACGAGGATCGGGCTGCCGATGGTTAGCGGATCCGACTCCACGTCCTGCACCGGCTCCTCTTGTGCGCGGGCAGGCGGCTCGGCTTCGCCGTCCTTGTTCAGGCTGAAGCCCGTGGCTATGACCGTCACGCGGATGTTCTCGGTCAAGCTGCCGTCGGTTACGGTGCCGAAGATGATCTCGGCATCCGAGCCGGCGGCCTCGTTGATCAGCGACATGACCTCGTTGACCTCGTAGAGCGTGAGATTGGAGTCGCCGGCGATATTGATCAACACGCCCTTGGCACCGGCGATCGACACGTCCTCCAAAAGCGGGCTGTTGATCGCCTTGCGAGCAGCCTCCACGGCCCGCTCTTCGCCACTGTGCTCCCCAAGGCCCATAATCGCGTCCCCGCCCTTAGAAATCACAGTGCGCACGTCATTGAAGTCGAGATTGACCATGCCCGGGATCGTAATCAGGTCGGAAATGCCGCGCGTGGCCTGCATCAGCACTTCGTCGGCCTTGAGAAACGCATCCTCGAGAGTGGTGTCGCGGCCGCAGACGGTCAGCAGACGCTGGTTCTTGATGGTGATCAAGGTGTCAACTTGGTCCTTGAGCTCGGCAATCCCGCTTTTGGCACTTTTCATGCGCGGGGAGCCTTCCATTAGGAAAGGCTCGGTAACGATACCCACCGCCAAAGCCCCTTGACCGCGGGCGACTTCCGCTACTATGGGCGCAGCCCCTGTGCCCGTGCCGCCACCCATGCCGGCCGTGATGAAGATCAGATCCGAGTCCTGTAGCTGCTTAGCGACCTTGTCTTTGTCTTCTTCAACAGCTTGCCGGCCCTTTTCCGGGTCGGCACCGGCACCCAAGCCCCGCGTGACGCTGCTGCCAATGCAAATGGGGAAGTCGGCCCGCGAGGACTCCAGTGCCTGCGCATCCGTGTTGACGGCGACGAATTCAACGCCGTGCATCCCGGACTCGATCATGCGGTTGATGGCATTGCCGCCGCTGCCACCGACGCCGACGACCTTGATTCGCGCCCGATGCTCATTATCGATCAACCTAATTGCCATGGTATTCCTCCTTGATTTTCGGGGCTAGCACCGCCGCTAGTCCCGTGGTTGTAACCACTTTTTTACGCGCCCAAATACTGAATCGAAGGAGTCTTCGACCAGCACCTGCGCTTCTTTTTGGTTTTTCTCCTGCTGTTGCTCCGCTCCGTGGAGAAGCAGGCCCAGCGCCGTAGCATACGGCGGGCTGGCCAGCTCCGCGGCCCCCTCCAACCCGACCGGGACGCCCAGACGCACGGGCATGCCAAAGACCCGCTCGGCCAAGGCCACGGCTCTGGCGATTTGCGCTGCCCCGCCCGTGAGGACGATGCCCGCGCCTAGCGCGACATTGGGCAACGCGGTATAGACATTCTTGCGGGCTAGAGCCAATATCTCCTCCATCCGCGCCTCGACGATGTGGGCAACAGTCTCGCTAGGCGCGCCCGCGCACTTGACCCGCTCGGCCTCGGCCCGCGTGGTACGTAGCCCAACGCCGATGTCGTTGGTCACGTTCTGCCCGCCCAACCCGATGATGCCCGAGTGGCGCAATCCTTTGCCGATGAAGACCGCCACATCGGTCGTGCCGCCACCGATGTCGAGCAGGCAAACCCCCATCTGCTTCTCGTCCTCGCTGAGGACGGCGTAGCCCGAAGCAAGCGGACCGAGAACGACACTGCGCACATCGACGCCAGCGCGGAGGATGCTGTGGCAGATGTTCCGCACCGCGGCAACCGAGCTGGTGACCACGTGTACACTGGCCTCTAAGCGCACGCCATACATACCTACGGGATCGAGAATGCCCCGCTGGCCATTGACGGCAAACTCTTGGGGCAAAACGTGCAGCACCTCGCGGTCGAACGGCACTTTGACCACGCCGGCCGCAGCGAGGACCCGGGCGCGGTCCTGTGTTCCGATCCATCCGCCTTCGCCGCCGACGGCCACCATGCCCGTGCTGTTGAGGCTGGCGATGTATTCGCCAGAAATGCCAGCGTACACCGAGTCAATTTCGACCCCAGCCATCAGTTCGGCTTGGCGCATGGCCTCGCCAATGGCGTGTACGGTCTTCTCTGCATCCACGATCGCCCCGCGCTGCATCCCCTCTGAGGGGCACTGGCCCATGCCGATAATCCGCAGTTGCCGCTCGGCGACCCGCTCGGCAATGACGGCGCAAACCTTGGTCGTGCCCAAGTCTAGTCCGGCGATAATAGTGCTCCGCTCCTCGCCCCAGTTCATCCCGATTTCGCTTTCTTTTTGCCGACGACCATCTGGCCGGCATAGCGCAAGTCGATATAGGCCGGATCGGGATGATTCTGATGGACGCGCGGCATCAGCTCGCGAATGGTGCGGAGCCGGCGGTCGGCCTCGTTTGCGGGCAAGCGCACTTCGAGTCCGTCTCCCGCCATCTGCAAGCGAATGCCCTCCCCGGATATCGGCTGGATGCCGGCCACGTTGAGGCAGAATTCGGCATCCGCGGCCGTGGCCTCCCCCCACCAGCGCAGTATGGCGAGTAGCGCGGAATCCGGCACCGCCACGCCCGGCCGCAGCGAGTCGCCGCCGACGGACAGCCCAGATATGACGGGCAAATTGCGTGGAGGGGCGACCGGCCGGTCGCCCGTACTGCCTACGGGGAGCAGGACGCCATCGGGCGTGACCCCGTAGGTCTGGCCCAAGTCGACCCAAGCCACTTGGCGGTACTCGACGATATCGACGGCAATGCGGTCGGGCGGCTTGCGCACCACGAGGGCCTGCTTGATCCAATACATGGCCTCCAGCCGCTGCGCGACCTCGTCCAAGTCGATGGCGAAAATATTGGTACCGGCCGCGAGGCCGCTGGCAGCACGCACATCCGCCCCATCGAGCCGCCGCAACCCATCCACCTCAATGGCCTTGAGGCCAAAGAAGGAGGCTTGACCGAAGTAGGTGGCAACCTGATAGGCCGCCAAGGTGCTGCCCGTGGCCAAGATCAAGAGCGCAATCCAAGGCCAGCGGACCTTCTTCTGGCCTCGATCCGCCACGGTTAGCGACTTTTTGCACGCCTTGGTTTGCTTGCGGTTCACGAGCGCTCTCCGGTCGCCAAGGCCGCGGTCAGTTCCGCAGCCGCCTCGCCGATGTCACCGGCCCCCATGACCAGCACCAAGTCGCCCCGGCGACAGATATCCACCAAGTGGGCGACGAGCTGCTCCCTATCCGGCAGGTACTCCACGGTTTTGTATCCGCTGGCGCGCAAGGCTCCCGCGATTAGCTCGGAGTCCACGCCGGGCATGGGGGCCTCCCGCGCGGCAAAGACCGCGGCCAGCACCACGTAGTCGGCCGCGGCTAGCTCGCGGGCAAAGGCCGCAGCCAATTCGCGGGTGCGCGAGTACAGGTGGGGCTGGAAAACGGCGATGACTCGGCGACCACTCTGCCGCGCGGCGGCCAAGGCCACCGCTAATTCGGCCGGGTGATGAGCGTAGTCGTCCACGACCAGCACACCGGCGAATTCCCCCTTGTGCTGAAAGCGCCGGTCGGCCCCGCCAAACTGCTCCAAAGCGTCGGCGATCACTGCGAACTCCACCTGTAGTGCACAGGTCAGCGCAGCGGCCCCAGCGGCATTGCGGACATTGTGTACGCCGTGGACCTGCAACTCGATCTCGCCTAGCTTTTGCCCGTCGAAACACAGGGCAAACCGGCTGCCCCAAGCCCGCTCTTCGAGCTCGGCGATCTGGTAGTCGTTGTCGCCATCCGTGCCATAGGTCTGATGGGGGCGCTGCAAGCCGGCCAGCACCCGCTCCCCGACCAGCCCGTCCCCGGCCAACACGCTGCGGCCGCAGAAGGGCAGACGCGCGAGAAATTGGCCGAAGGCCCGTTCGAGGGCCTCCAAGCTCCCATAGTAATCGAGGTGTTCGGCGTCTATACCTGTCACGAGGGCCAAGCTCGGATACAGGTGCAAGAAGCTGCCGGCAAACTCGTCGGCCTCCACCACGAAGATCTCGCCGCTCCCCAGCTCGGCCTGCGGCCGCCCGTTTATCCAGCCCCCGACCAAGACCTGGGGATCGAGGCCGGCGCGGCGCAAGATCGCCGCCACCATCGAAGCGGTCGTCGTCTTGCCGTGGGCACCAGCTACGGCGAGGGTCAACGGTGCGCGGGACAGCTCCCCGAGCACCTCGGCCCGACTCGCCGTGGGGATTCCCTCTTGCGCGGCAGCCCGCCGCTCGGGGTTGTCAGCCGGGACAGCGGCCGAATACACCACTAGATCCACGCCTTGTACGAGCTGATCGTCATGCCCCACCGCGACGGAGAATCCCTCTTGGCGCAGCAGCGCGACGCTGCGCGAGTCGGCCTGATCCGAGCCGCTTACCGAGCAGCCTTTGGCAGCGAGGAGCCGGGCCAAGCCCTCCATGCCTGCTCCGCCGATGCCGACGAGATGCACGCGGCGATATTGGTCGAAGAGAGTCTTCATCGCTACCCACGCACCAAGCCCTCTTGGTGTCCGGGGGCCGTGCGGGCAACCCCCAGCAAGATGCCCACTCCCGCCATATTCCCCATCAGCGACGAGCCTCCGTAGCTGACAAAGGGTAGCGGCAAGCCAGTGGTGGGTAGTACCCCGATGACCACGCCGATGTTCAGCAGGGCGTATATCGAAATCATCGCCGTAATGCCGGTGGCGACCAAAAAACCATACGTATCGCCGGCGCGGGTCCCAATGCGCAACCCGTAAAAAGAGAAAGCCGCGAAAAGCCCTAGTACGACCAGCGTACCCACAAGCCCCATTTCCTCGCCGATGACCGAGAAGACAAAATCTGTGTGTGGCTCGGGCAGGTACTGCTCTTTTTGCATGCTGTTGCCCAAACCCACCCCCAAAAGACCGCCGTTGCCCATGCCCCAGAGCGACTGCTTGAGTTGATAGAAGCCATCCGGGTCGCGTTCTGGGTCAATAAAGTTGAGCAAACGACGCATCTGATAACTCGAATGCATCAGGGAAAGTCCAACGCCCAACAGCGCGAGCAACCCAGCCCCGGCCAAGTGATACAAGCGCATCCCGCCGACCCACAGCATGAGCAAGGCAATCAGCCCCAGTGCAATGGCCGTCCCCAAATCGGGCTGTAATACGATGAGCACGAGGGCGAAGCCGACGACCAACAAACGGGGGATAAACCCGCGGCTAAAGTCGTGTAGCTCGTCGCGCTTGCGCACCAAGACATCCGCCAAGTAGAGCACCAGCGCCAGCTTGGCAAACTCGGCCGGCTGAAAGGCCAAGCCACCACCCAAAGCCGGAATGCTCAACCAGCGTTGGGCTGCGCCATGGCCCCACGCCAAGACCAGCAAGAGCGACAAGAGGGCCAACAACATGATTGGGCGCGAAAGCCGCGCCCACCAATGCAAAGGTAGCCGCGAAAACGCGAGCATGAGCACCAAGCCAATGAGGACGCGGATGGATTGCTTCTTTAGAAAGAGGCCCGAGTCACCAAAACGCACGTTCGCCAAAACCGAACTAGCGCTATAGACCATGACTAGCCCCAGACCTACCAGCGTCAGGCAGATCAGCAACACGCACATGCTGTCGCGCTGAACAGCTATCATCAGTAAGGAACTCGCTAGTTGCTAGGGGATTGAGAACGCGCCCGGTGGGAGCGAGCTATCTCAACTGCTGCAGAATGCGCTCGACGACTCGGTCAAAGGCCATGGCCCGAGAGGCCTTGACTAAGACCGCATCGCCGTGGCGCAATTGCACCACGGCGAATTCGCCGAGTTGCTCGGGCTGCTCGAAGTGGCGAGCCGCGTCTTGAGCCATGCCAGCCGCGCGGGCCGCGGCCACCAAGTGCGTGCTCTCGCGGCCAGCAGCCAGTACGACATCGGCACACGCGGCAGCCTTCTCACCGACGGCCGCGTGCAACGGACCGCTCTCCGCACCGAGCTCTAGCATGTCGCCGAGCACGGCGATTTTCCGCTCACCGGGCACATCGACGAGGAGGTCGAGTGCGGCCGACATCGAGCCGGGACTGGCGTTGTAGCAATCGTCGATTACTGCGATCCCATTTTTGCGCACGATCTCGCCGCGTTGGCTCACCGCCCGAAAATCGGCGAGGGCACGCTGGATCCCTTCCCAAGGCACGCCGAGGATGCGGCCGACGGCGGCCGCCGCCAAGGCGTTGTACGCGTTGTGCCGCCCCGGAATATTGAGATCGATGGGAACATGGTGTAGAAGGAAGTGGCCGCAGCCCTTCTGGTCGAGTACGAGTCTCTCCCCACGAAACTCGCTCTCACGCGCAAAACCGAAGGTCAGGAGTCTCCCCTTTGTCCTCTTTACCTCCTGAGCCACGACACGGTCATCGGCGTTGACGAGAGCCGTTAAAGACTCGTCCAAATAATCCAGAAGCTCCCCTTTAGCTTTGGCCACTCCTTCTACAGACCCGAAAAATTCTATGTGTGCAGTCCCAATGTTGAGCAGAACCCCAATAGTAGGCTCGGCAACCGAACACAAGTAGCGAATGTCCCCTACCCGCCGCGCCGCCAGTTCCAACACCACCGCCTCGTGGCTCGGCGACAATTGCAGCAGAGTGCGGGGCACCCCTATCTCGTTGTTCTCGCTGCCGATGGTTTTCAAAATGCTATACCGCTGTCCCAAGACAGCGGCGATCATTTCCTTGGTCGTCGTCTTGCCCGCGCTGCCTACGACAGCCACCACTGGTACCTCCCAGTGCCGTCGATACGCCCGCGCCATATCGCCCAGCGCTTGCAGCGTCGAGTCAACGGCCAACAGCGGACCGGAGGCCGCCCGGTCCAACCCTGGCCAACGGCGTTCCACTAAGGCCGCGCACGCGCCGCGGGCAAAGGCGGCCTCGACGAAGTCGTGCCCGTCGAAGTGCTCGCCCCGCAGCGCAACGAACAACTCGCCCTCGTCGATGGACCGGCTGTCGGTCGCCACCGCTTGTAGGACGCAATCTGGCCGGAGGCTGCCGACCAGATCGGCAGCCGTCCACTGCATCATCTCGCTCAGGGTCACGGCGCGCATGATAGCTGCCTTTCCCCAGCGCGCAAGCCCCGCAGCACGCGCCGCGCAACTTCGCGGTCGTCAAAGGCCACGACGCGATCAGCCAGCTCCTGTTCCTGTTCATGCCCCTTGCCGGCAATGACCACGACATCCCCGCTATGCGCGGCGGTGAGGGATATGGCAATGGCTTGTGCGCGGTCAACTTCGCTGTGTATCGCACTGCTGTCGGGCGCGCCAGCGGCCATCTCGTCGATGATATGCTGCGGGTCCTCGCTGCGCGGATTGTCCGAAGTCAAGACCGTCCAATCGGCCAACTCGCCGACGGCACGGCCCATCAGTGCCCGCTTGCCGCGGTCTCGATCTCCACCGCAGCCGCAGACGCAAATCAAGCGGCCGCTCCCCAAGTCTCGTGCGGCGTGCAAAACCCTCTCCAGCGCGTCTGGAGTGTGGGCGTAATCCACAATAACTGCGAAGTCCTGCCCCTCGACGATCCGCTCGCAGCGGCCCGGGACGCTCTCTAGGGCGACCAAGCCACGGCACAGAGCCGCGGCATCCAAATCCAGTGCCAACCCGGTGGCCACGACGGCCATGAGGTTGTAGTAGTTGAAACGGCCGATCAAATGCGTCTGCATCTCGATGGGACCGGCTGAGGTATCCAAACACAGGTGCGTTCCCTGTGGACTAGCGGTCGCGCTTTGCAACCGCACCTCGGCCTCCGGGCCACAACCGTACGTCACGACGCGCGCCTGGGTCCTGCGGACCAATTCGTCGGCGTGGGCGTCGTCGGCGTTAATCACCGCAATCCCGTCTTCTTGCAGACCCTCGAAAAGCCGGGCCTTGGCCGCAAAGTACGCCTCCCAAGTCCCGTGAAAATCCAAGTGATCGCGCGTCAAATTGGTAAAGACCGCCGCCCGAAAGGGAATGCCCTCCACCCTCTTTAACGCCAACCCATGGGAAGATACTTCTAGCACGGCCGCTTTTTTGCCAGCATCGACGAGCCGACGCAGTAAGCCGTGGAGTTGGGAGGCCTCGGGCGTAGTATTGTCCATCTTCTCCAATTCGCCATCGCCCCAGAATCCCAAGGTCCCCAAGTACCCGCACGGCAAACCGGCGGTTTCGAGGGCGCTCCTGAGCAGGAAGGCAGTAGTGGTCTTGCCGTTGGTGCCAGTGACGCCGACGTTGAGCAGCGCTCGTCCGGGAAAGGCGTAAAAGCGCGCCGCCATTCGGGCTAGCGCGGCCCGGCAGTCCGCCACCTGTACCCGGGTCGCTCCAGCACAATCGATCCGTTCCTCCACCATCACGGCGCGGGCACCACGGGCTATGGCATGGTCGACAAAGCGGTGCCGGTCCTGCTCCTGCCCCCCGCGCACGGCCACGAAAAAGTCGCCTTCCTCCACGCAGCGCGAATCGCAGCGGATCTGCCCTAGATCAATATCTCGGTCGCCCTCCACGCAGGCGTCAGATAGCTCTTCGAGCAGGTATTTTAGTTCCATCTAAATACCTCTCGAACTTTGGGCTGGAATGTTTCCGACGAGGCGCGCCTGCCGCATTTTCCACGGGCTGCGGGCGACCCCATCGCCCAGCGTGCAGTTGATTTGCTCGACGCGGCCAGCCCGGCCCGGCAGGGGTGACTGATTGACGACCACGGTGCCCGCGCCGGAAAAGGCCACCGGCAATCCCCGCATCTTTGCCTGAAAGCGGGCGACCGCTTGGGTCATGCCGCGCAGGTCCGGCACGGCTGGCTCCTCTTTCTGCGGATGTTTGGCAGCCGGCTCGACCCACAGGCCGCCGGGCGTGCTGATGATCCGCTCCATCACCCGGCGGAAGGCTGGGGCCGCTACGTATCCTCCCCACCCGTTCACACGGGGGTTTTCGACCATGACCACGCACACATACTGGGGATCGTCGGCCGGCAGAAAGCCGACGAATGAAGCGATTCTGGCATTGGGGTCGTAGCCGCTGCCACCGGTTATAGCGCACTGGGCCGTGCCCGTCTTCCCAGCCACGGCCACGCCTTTGATGCGGGCCTTTTGCCCGGTGCCCTTTTCCACGACTCCGGTCAGCACCTCGCTCAGCGTCGCTGCCGTCTGCCGGCTCACGACCCGGCGGATCGGCTGGGGACCGCCGCGATCGTCGAGCCGACCGTCCGGCCCAATCGTACCGGCGACGAGCCGCGGTGCCATCAGCACGCCGCCGTTGGCAATGGCCCCGTACGCCATGGCGAGCTGTAGGGCCGTCACGCCGATTTCCTGCCCGATGGCGATGGTCGCCAGCGACCGCTTGGACCACTGATCGACCTCCTGTAATAAACCAGACGTTTCCGCCGGCAAGTCAATGCCAGTGCGAATGGCAAAGCCAAAATTGCGGATGTATTCGTAAAAGCGCGGCCGCGACAGCCGCTGCGCCAGCTTGATCGTGCCGATGTTGCTCGATTTTTCCAAGACCTGAGCAAAGAGCAAATCGCCGTGGGGCTGGACATCGCGGATCGCGTCCCCATTGGCCAACTTGAATATTCCCTGCTCGCAAAAGACGCGATCATGCAGGCTGGCCAGCCCGTCTTCGAGGACGGCGGCGGCCGCGATGACTTTGAAGGTCGAACCGGGTTCGTACACGTCGGTTATCGCGCGGTTGCGCCTGAGTTCCGGCGACGAGCGGGACGCCTTATTAGGGTCGAAAAGCGGCAGGTTGGCCATGGCCAGCACCTCGCCGCTGCGCGGGGCGATGATGACGCCCAAAGCACCTTGGGCCTTTGAGCCGTCGATGGCCCGTTGCAACTCTTCCTCTAGAATGCTCTGATAGACCGCGTCGATGGTCAGCATAAGGTCGCGGCCGTGCTCCGGCTCTTCGCGTCGCTGATGCCGCCCGGGTACTTGCTTGCCCCGCGCATCGACGTATTCCAATATCGAGCCGTCCTTTTCGCGCAGTATGTCGTCGAAGGTCCGCTCAATCCCCTCGCGACCGCTGTTGTCGATGTTGGTGTGCCCGATGAGTTGGCCGGCCAGCGGCCCCAAGGGGTACTGGCGGCGGGTCTCCGGGTGTTGGAACACACCGGCGTATGCGACCTCGCCCACATTCGCGTCAACTACCTGACGCGCCAGATAGATAAATTGCTTGTCCCCGCGCAATTGGCGCTCGATGGACTCGGCCCGATTATCGCTCAGGAGCGCGAAGTGGACGGCTACGCGCTTGGGTTCCTCAACCTGCTCGGGATTGGCGTAAAACGACGTGGCTTGGACATCTACGGCCAAGTTGTTGCCGCGCCGATCTACAACCCGACCCCGACTCGCTTTCAGGGTGCGGCGCTCAAGGTACTGCTCGTGGGCCTCAGCGCTGTACGCCTCGTGCCTGAAGATCTGGATTTGGACGAGGCGTGCAGACAAACCCAACCACGCCACCGCGCCCAAAACCACGACCCAGCGCAGTCGACCAATGCCCGTATGTTGTACCCGTGGCCCCATCAATCTCCTTCCCAATGCGCCAATGCGCCGCCCATGCTATCCACAGTTTTCGAGGGGTAGATCATGCCGAGCTGGCCGAGGGCCACCTTCTCGACAAAACCGGAGTTTTTCCGCACCGAGATGGCCGCCAATAGCTGGGTGCGCTCTCTGTCGAGTTCGACTATTTGCGTCTCAGCCGTGTTAATGCCGCCGGCCACCCGGGCCATTTCGACCTTTTGCCAGACGTGGAAGAGGGCCGCCCCGGCCAGCATCCCTATGAGGAGCACGTACTTCACACAGGAAATTCCGCCTTTGCTCATATTAGCCTGCCTCGATTTTTTCGTAGATTCTCAAAACGGCGCTGCGCGCCCGAGTATTTTGTTTCACCTCGGCCTCGCTCGCCCTCTGCAACTTGTGACCCACTCGCTTGAACGACGGTTTCCGCCCGCAGGTGCAAACGGGCAAGCGCGGCGGACAAATACAGCCGCGCACCAGTGCCGCGAGATGCTGCTTGACCAACCGATCCTCCAAGGAGTGATAGGCCATGACGGCCAGCCGGCCGCCGGGCTTCAGCCCTGCCTCCACAGCCGCCAACCCCGCCTGCAACTGCCCCAACTCGTCGTTGACGGCAATGCGCAACGCTTGGAACACGCGCGCCAGCGTCTTGTTGAGCATCTGGGGCCGTGTAGCCGCTACAGCCTGCCGCAAAGCCTGCGTAGTGGTCAAGGGCTCGAGCTGCCGCTGCCGGCAGATCGAGCGCGCGATCCGCCGCGCCGCGCGCTCTTCTCCGTAGCGCGCAATCAGCTCGGCCAACTCGGCCTCGCTGCACGTCGCGATCAATTCGGCAGCCGTGGGACCAACTTCCGCATCCATCCGCATGTCGAGAGGCCCGTCGGCCTGGTAGCTGAATCCCCGGGCCGGTGCATCGATCTGATGTGAGGAAACCCCTAAGTCGAACAGAACTCCGCTCAAGGGCCCGATCCCCTCCCGCGCCAGCAACTCGTTCAATTCGGCAAAGCGGCCTCGCCTCACGACGACCCGCGTATCTGTCGCCAACCTCGCTTGCGCTGCCGCTACGGCTTCCTGGTCCCGATCCACTGCGAGCAATCGCCCCTTGGGACCGAGGGCCTGAAGCAATGCCCAACTGTGGCCGCCGCCGCCGACCGTCGCATCCACGTACGCTCCGTCCGGATCGGCGACCAGCCCCGCGACCACTTCCTCGACCATGACCGGAATGTGGTACGCCATGTTGTTCCCAGTTTAGCATTGTTTAATTCTTTACAGGTTTATATCGAAGCTATCCGCCACTTCTTCCATGGGCGGGAACTCCTCGCAGTCGTCTGGATTCCAAAACTCCAACTTGTTCAAAACTCCAATAATCACCATCTGGCCGTTGATATTAGCGAGCTTCAAGAGATCTCGCCGAATACCGATTCGCCCCTGCCGGTCCATTTTGACTTCAGCTGCGCGCGAGAGCATGGAGCGGATAAAGGCCCTCACTTCGGGATTGGTCTGGGGCAAGTCTAACAGCTTTTGAGCGGTCTCTTCCCAAGTGTGCTGGGGATAGGCCGTCAGGCATCGGTCGAAACCCCGCACCACCACGAGTGTGTCGTCAGCTTCTGGCGGCAGTTTCTTGCGGAACTCCGCAGGCACAAAAATCCGTCCCTTGTCATCGACAGGAACCTCGTGTCTCCCTGTGAAAAACTGTGCCATTTGATGCCCACACCAAGTTAAAACTTCCGTTCCACCACTTTCCACCACTTTCCACCACTTTCCAAAATACACCTATAGGAATAGGGCTGTCAAGCACATTTTTTCCATATTTTTCAGATAGATACGGCCATTTTAAAGAATGAATTACACTTATTTGTGTGCATATCACACTATCTTGTGTGTGCCCCAATTACTACCCGCTCTCTTTAATTATCGCCTCTACTGTCATCTTGACATAGAAAAGGGGTTGGCCATCGCGTGGTCCAACCCCTTTTTGCGTGCTCGATGGATACCTTTACGCCGGCATCTTCTCCATGACCCGGCGGTAGATCGGCTTGCCCTGGGCTATGAACTTGTCTTCGTAATTCGTCCGCGCCCCCAGCCACTCGACATCCGCCTCCACTAAGCACGGGCTAGTTTCCAGCGCGGCGAGCATGACGTCGAAATAGTCGGCGTAATCCGTGGCCAGCCACAACTGACCGCCCACGCACAAAGTGCGCTCGACTTCGCGCAGAAATTCCTCGTTAAAGAGTCGCCGCTTGTGGTGCCGCTTCTTGGGCCAGGGATCGGGAAAGTAGATGTGATAGGCTCGCACCGATGCAGCGGCCACGAAGAACTCGACGAATTCCCGCGCATCCACGTGCGCGAACCGCACGTTGTCGAGATTGCGGCGCGCGGCGCGCTGGCGGGCAATGCGCACGTATTTGGCCGCCCATTCGACCCCAACGAAATTCACTGCGGGCTGACGACTGGCCGCGTCGATGATAAAGCGTCCTTTGCCAATGCCGATTTCGACCTCCACCGGCTGGTCGTTGCCAAAAACTTCCCGCCAAACCAACGTCGGATCCCGGTCTGGGTTATCCGGTAACGCCAAAAAACCCGCCCCGGTCTGCTCCATCAAATTCTCCCCAAAGAAAAGGCGCTCCCTCTAGTGCGAGAGAGCGCCGTGCAAATAATAACTGTGAATCGAGATCAACCCGCGGCCTCGCTATGCGAGGGCAGGCCGCAAAACTGCTCGTAGTCAATCAGCTCGGTGACGGTCGGGCTGTCGCCACACACCGGGCACTCACTGTCGCGCCGGAGCTTGAGTTCGCGGAATTTCATCTCCATCGCGTCGTAGAGCATCACCCTCCCCACCAAGGAGGTGCCCTGTCCCAAGAGCAGCTTGACGACCTCGGTGGCCTGCACTAACCCGATGATGCCCGGCAAGACCCCTAAGACCCCACCCTCGGCGCAGCTAGGCACCTCCCCAGGCGGCGGCGGCTCGGGATAGAGGCAGCGATAGCACGGGCCGTCCCCGGGCACGTACACGGTGGCTTGACCTTCAAAGCGAAAAATGCTGCCGTCAACCACGGGCTTCTTTTGCATTACGGCCGCGTCGTTGACCAAATAGCGGGTCGGGAAGTTGTCGCAGCCATTGACTACGATGTCGTAGCCATCCATGACCTCGAAAATATTGTGCGACGTCAGTAGCTCGTAGTGCGTGTGTACCTCGATGCCGGGATTGATATCGAGCAGCCGGTCGCGGGCGGCCTCGACTTTGGGCCGACCGAGATCGGACTCGCCGAAAAGCACTTGCCGCTGCAAGTTGCTTTTATCGACGACATCGGCATCTACCAAGCCGATCTTGCCGACGCCGGCCGCGGCCAAGTACAGGGCCGTCGGGCAACCCAAACCACCCGCTCCCACCAGCAGCACCCGCCCCTTGAGCAACTGCTGTTGCCCCTTCTCCCCGACTTCGGGCAGGATGAGATGCCGGGCGTAGCGCTGCAAGTCCTCTTCGGAGAGCAGGCCACCCTGCTCGATCGCATAGCCGGCATCCTTCCAGCCTTTGAAACCGCCGATCATGGACTTGGCATTGGTGTAGCCCATAAAGGCCAAATCGCGCACTGCCAAGGCCGAGCGGTTGCCTCCGGCACAATAGAGCACGATTTCCGCGTCGCGATCTACGGTCACGTCTTCTTCGACGTTGAGCTCCAAAAAACCGCGTGGGATCAACTCGGCCCCTGGGATATAGCCGTCCATGACCTCTTCCCGCTCGCGCACATCTACGAGGTGAACCGGCCGGCCAGCTTGGCGGGCTGATTGGATCTCGGCCGGGGTCACTTCGGCGATCTCGGCCTTTACGCTCTCTAGTAGCTGATTGGATGTAACAGTCATACTCTCTCCTCGATTGCTAATGCACAGTCGCGCAAGCGTGCAACCTGCGCGGCTGTGCGGTCGATGGCAAACTCCACTTCTGCCATAGTATTAAAACGCCCCAACCCAAAGCGCAGGGAGGCCCGCGCCAAATCGTCGCTTGCGCCGATGGCTCTGAGGACGTGTGAGGGCACGCTCGTCCGCGATGAACAGGCCGCACCCGAAGACAGCGCGATCTCGCGCAATCCCAAGAGCAGTTCGGTTCCGTCAACTCCGGGAAAGCTCACGTTGAGGTTGCCCGGCAGGCGCTCTTCCGCATGGCCGTTGACAACCAAGGGACCCGCGGCCTCTAGCCCGGCGCATAGCCGCCGCCGCATTTGCACCAGCCGCGCCGCTTCTGCGGGCATCTCCTCGCGCCCTAACTGACAGGCGCACCCTAAACCGACGATCCCCGGCACATTGAGGGTGCCGCCACGCAGGCCGCGCTCCTGCCCGCCGCCCTCGACTTGGGCCTGCAAGCGCACGCGCGGCTTGCGCGAGCGCACGTAGAGGAAGCCGACGCCTTTGGGAGCGTAGAGCTTGTGGCCGGAGACCGAGAGCAGGTCGATGCCGAGCGCTTCCACATCGAGCGGCACCTTGCCGACGGCTTGAGCTGCGTCGCAGTGCCACAAGACGCCGCGCTCGCGAGCTAGCTGCCCAATCGCCGCCAGCGGTTGCAAAACCCCAATCTCGTTGTTGGCGGCCATGAGCGAGATGAGGACCGTCCGCCGAGTGATTGCCGCCGCTAGCTGGTCGAGGTCGATCTGACCGTCGCGGTCCACGGGCAAATAAGTTACCTCCACCCCTTGCTGCTCCAAGGTGTGGCAACACTCCAAGACGGCCTTGTGCTCAATGGCACAGGTGACGATGTGCGCTCCAGGGGGCGCCATCTGGAACGCGCCTTTTATGGCCAAATTGTTGGCCTCCGTAGCTCCGGCTGTAAAGACGATCTCCTGAGCGCGCGCGCCAATCAACCCGGCCACCTCTTCCCGCGCCTTTTCGACGGCATCGGCGGCTGCCAAACCAAAGGCGTGGGTCTTGCTGGACGCATTGCCGAAGTGCGTGCCGAAGTACGGCAACATGTCCGCCAAGACGCGCGGGTCAACCGGCGTGGTAGCCATGTTGTCCATATAGACTGGAATTTGCACAGCCCGTCGCTCAGGCGCTGAAGGACTCACCGCATCCGCAGGTAGTGCGGGCATTGGGATTTTCGATCTTAAAGCCCGCCCCCATCAGCCCGTCGTGGTAGTCGAGCGTCACGCCGCTGAGATAGAGGCTGCTCTTCATGTCGATGAAGATCTTGACGCCGGCGATTTCAAAGACGTGGTCCATGTCGCCGGCACTTTGCTCGAAATCCAGCTTGTACTGGAACCCCGAACACCCCCCACCCATCACGCCCATGCGCAATCCGTGTCCCTCGTTGCTCTGTTCGCCGAGCAAATCCCTGATCTTTTCAGCCGCGGCTTCCGTTATAGTTACCATAATTACATCCCCTCAAGATTCGTAAATGGCGCACTCGATGAGGTCGGGAACCTCGTCGTGCTTCCGATAGACCTCGCAGTGGTGGCAATCCCGCTCGACGACCTTGACCTTACAACAAAAACAGCCACTGAGAATTTCAATGGCTCGCCGATTCCGCTCCTTCATAAGCGAATACTGGCGAATGCGCTCGTCGATCCGGCGCTCTTGCTCGGCCAGATGCTCGACGAGCTCGCGCGCCAAGCCGCCCCCAGACTCGTTGCAGTGCTTCAGGTTGAAGAACGCGCGGATGTGCTCTAGCCCAAACCCCAAATCCTTGAGGCTTTGGACAATTTGCAAGCGACGCAATTGCGCTTCCGAATACAGGCGAAACCCGCCTGCAGTGCGTTCCTCTGGCTCGACGATTCCCAATTCTTCATAGTAGCGAATCGTGCGTGGCGTGACCCCGGCCTTAGCGGCCAAATCCCCTATTTGCATGGAGACATCCTTCGCTGCAAAGTTCTGGCAAGCAATGTACTTGACGTGAACGTAAGTGTCAATGAACCGACCAGACAGCACTTATTATTCTATATTCTATCAATACAATATTTTAAACCAACATCTCCGAAAGAGCGAGTACCCCAAGTCCCTTGGACAACTTTAACCGCTCCCTAGCGTCTGAGTCGATATTGATTCTACTGATCAAAGAGCGAGTATCCCTGAGGAGATAAACGCCATGGTCGCTCGCATTGCATTCTGCCTAGTCTGGCTAACCACTCCACTTGCGGCTACTACAGTCCAGCGCTTCGATTTGGCGGCTCTGACCACCAGCGCCGAACGCATCGTCGTCGGGGTCTGTAGACAGGCCCAGCCCCAATGGGTGCGCGGACAGATCTATACCCGCTATGTGTTCTCCGTCTCCCAAGCCATCAAAGGGCCTGCGATCTCGCAACTGGAATTGCACCTGCCCGGTGGACATCTACAAGGCGCTTTTACCCGCATCGTCGGCATGCCCGTCTTCGCCCCCGGAGACGAGGCTGTGCTCTTTCTCACCGCGGTGAACGCATCGGGCCACCCCTGGCCGGTCGGACTGGCCCAAGGACACTTCGCCATCAAGCGCAGCGCAGCCAACAAGCCACACGTCTTCCAAGAGCTAGACGGCCTTACGCTGCACGCCGAGCCGCAGAGCGCGCCCAAAAAGGCACCGCCCGACGAACCGGTCCAAGGCATGCCGCTCAACCAGTTTTTAGTGCGGGTGCGCGCCCTGAGCAAAGACCAAAGGCTGGAGACACGCGATGCGCACTAGCGGCCTGCTGCTTGGCGGCCTGCTCGTCGCCATGCCCAGCCACGGCTTTCTCATCCAGACCGTTGAATCCCCATTTGGGCACCAAATCCAGCAGACTTGGCGCCACCCCGACCGCATTCCTTTTGCGCTTCACGCCGCTGGTTCCGACGACCTTTCTCCCGCCCAGACCCATGCGTTGATACGCGAAAGCTTTCAGGTCTGGAGTGACGTAGCTACGGCGCAGGTGGACTTTGTCGATCAGGGCACAACCCAAAGCAGCGTCCCAACGCAAAGAGATGGGCGCAACCTGATCTACTTCGACGAGACCGGACGCTACCTGGACGCCCCGCCCGGGACCGGCGTCATCGCCGTAACCCGCATCAGGTCCCATTTCTCGACCGGCCATATCACCGACGCGGACATCATCTTTAACGGGCGCGACTTCCGCTTTTCCGCTGGTCTATTTGTTCGGCCCGGCCGCTTAGTAAACCTCAAAGACGTGGCCGTCCACGAAATCGGCCACCTGCTCGGGCTTGAACACACCCCTCTCGACGGTCCCCCGCATATCCGCCCGACCATGAACCCCTTCAACCACGGCGACGACTCCGGCGAAGCGCAAAGCCTCGAACCCGACGACATCGCCGGCGTCAGCTTCCTCTATCCGGCCGTTGGCTACCAAGCCAGCGTCGGCAGCATCGCCGGCCAAGTCCGCAACTTCGACCAACAGCCACTCTTCGGCACCCATATCAAGGCTGAAAACCTCGACACCGGCCAACTGTTCAGCACCGTCTCGGGTGCCGACCCAAGTGCCGCCACGGTCGGGCACTACCGGCTGTACGGCTTGACACCAGGCCGCTACCGCCTGAGCCTCGCGCCCATTGCCGGGGCGATTAACGAAGATAACTTCGGCGGTATTTTCACTGATTTTGCCACTGGATTCCCCGTGGAGTTCTACGACAACGCCCGCGACGACACCTATGCCCCCATCCTCGACTTGGCTGCTGCTCAGCACATCGGCGATGTCGATTTCGTCACCGGTTTTGCCGTGCCCGGCTATCCCTTCGTCCTCCCCATAGCGCTGGTCACCAACACCCCTGATACACAAGGCCCTTATCCAGTGCGCGTCGAAGCCCGCGATGCCGCCAGCTTGTGGCTCCTCTATCAGATTGACGGAGGGAGCATACAGCACCTGCAGATGCAGCAGCAAGACGGCTCCTTCGTCGCCCAAATTCCCGGACAGCACGTCGGCACGCACATCGCCTATCAGATCAAAGCCCACGGTGCCGACGGCAAGGTCTCGTACTTTCCCTACGCGGACGCTTGGCTCGACTTCACCATCGTCGAGTTGACCGGGGGCCCGTTAGCTTTTACCGCCTTGCGCGGCGACGACGCTATCGGCGTCGTCGATACGGACACCCATCGCGAGCTAGCGCGCATCCCCGTTGGCGACGAGCCGATCCAAGTGCTCCTAGCCGGCGAGCAACTCTTCGTGTCCAACCTCTCGTCGAACGACCTCCGCGTCATCGACATCGCGACCTTCCAGGTCCAAGCGCGCATCGAGACCGCCGTCCAGCCCCTCGACATGGCCCTCGCGCCCGACGGCAAAACCCTCTATGCGACCAACTCGGGCACGAGTGCGCTGACCATCGTCGATATCGAGTCGAGCCAAGCGCGCACCGTTTCACTCGCCAGCACGAGTGAAGGGCTGTACGGCGTCGCCGCCACCGCCGACAAGATATTCACCACCGACATCGCTGGTAGCCGCGTACTCATCCTCTCGCCGCAAGGCCACATAACCGGCCGCATACCTGTACCGCCACGACCGCGTTCTCTCGCTCTTGCGCCTGACGGAAAGACGCTTTACGTAACCAGCATGGACACGGGCCGCTTGACCGCCATCGACGCCGATGGCGCAACCGTCTCGCGCTCCACCGACTTAGGCGTCAGCGGTACCTTTGCCATCGCGCCCAGCCCCGACGGCCACAAGCTCTATTTGACCGCGCACGACGAAGGCTCCCTACTAGTCGTCGATGCCGCCAGCGGAACACTGCGCAAAAAGCTCGCCATCGGCCGCAATCCACGGGCCATTGCCTTCTCGCCCGACGGCACCCAGGCGTACGTCACCAGTTCCTTTTCCAATGAGATCCACATCGTCGATGCCGTGCGCGACGAGGTCGTCGACCGCTACGCCTTAGGCCAGAATCCACGCGGCATCGCGCTGGCACAGCCGGTTTGGCCCACGACCATAGGCCAACACCCGACCCACCCGACCCACTTCGCCCTTGCGCCTGCGTTCCCCAACCCCTTCAATGGCTCGACGCAAATCACCTACACACTCGCCGCCGGTACCTTGGTAGAACTGCGCGTGTACAACGCCCTCGGCCAAGCCGTGCGCACCCTCTTGCGCCAGCATCGGGAAGCGGGGACATATCAGATTCATTGGGATGGAAAGGACGATCAGGGACGGCCGCTGGCCAGCGGCACCTATTTGCTCATCATGCGCGCCGGCGCGGCCCGCCAAGCGACGAAGATGTTACTCCTGCGCTGATTCTCCTGAGTCAATAAACCCATCGACGCTGAAATAGCGAAACCCCGTATCGCAAAGCATGGTCACCAGACGGGCCTCCAGGCCTAGAGCACTGGCCACCTGCAAACTAGCCGCCACATTAGCCCCAGACGAAGGCCCCAACAGCAACCCTTCCTCACGGGCCAAGCGGCGGGTGTAGTGAAAGGCCTCTTCGTCGTCTATCTGCACGATCTGGTCGATCAATTCCCGGTCGAGGACTTCGGGGACAAAACCCGCGCCAATCCCCTGAATGCCGTGCAAGTCGGCTGCCCCCCCTGAAAGCACGGGCGAGCGCTTAGGCTCGACCGCCACTACGCGCACGTCTGGCACAGCCTGCTTGAGCACCTCCCCAACGCCGGTTATGGTGCCGCCAGTCCCTACCCCGGCGACAAAGGCGTCTAGTTCGCCTCCGGTGGCCGCGAGGATCTCCTCGGCCGTAGTCTGGCGATGGGCCTCCGGGTTGGCCAAGTTGGCAAATTGCTGCGGAATAAACACGCCCTCGGGATCGGCGGCCTTGAGCTCTTCGGCCTTGCGGATGGCCCCGGGCATGTCTTCGGCTGCGGGCGTCAACTCGATCTCCGCACCGTAACTAGCCATGACTTGCCGCCGCTCCAAGCTCATGCTCTCGGGCATGGTCAGCACCAGCCGGTAGCCCAGTACGGCCGCGGCGAGGGCCAGCGCAATTCCGGTATTGCCGCTGGTAGGCTCGACGATGGTCATGCCCTTTTTGAGCTGGCCGGCTGCCTCGGCGGCGCGGATCATGCTAACGCCGATGCGGTCTTTGACGCTGCCGGTTGGATTGCGCGCTTCGAGTTTGCCGTAAAGCTGGCTGCCGTTGGCGGGCACGACGCGGTAGAGGCGCACGAGAGGCGTGTCCCCCACTAATTGCAACATGTCGTCTGCGGTCTTGCGCTTGCTCATCCCTCGGCCTTCAGCTGCTCCACCAAGTCCGCAGTCGTAGTTAGCGGCCGCGAGCAGGTCTCGTCGCGGCACACGAACGCTCGACCGCCAACCACCAGCTTCCCCTCCAGCAGCGGCAGTGCAGCAGCGGCTTCATCCGACCCAACGGCCGCGGCCAACACGACCTTGTTCGGCACAAAGCACCGGTGCAGCGCGGTCGCAAAAGCGCGGCACTCGGCTTGATCCCCCACTAAAGCAACCTCCGTGGGCCTAGCCAAGTAGAAGTCGAGAGCACCGAGCATCTGCGCTCCAGCGGCAGGAGCTCGGCGCAATAGCTGCTCGAAGAGGACGAGAGTCTGCTCGCCCTGCTGCCACAATGCTTGATCGCCCTTCATCGCCCCCAAGCGCAAAAGCGCCAAGGCACCCAGCGAGTTGCCCGAGGGCGTGGCGTTGTCAAATGGATTCTTGGTGCGCACGATCAAGTCGGTCGCCTCGGCCCCTGCATAGAAAAACCCGCCCTGCTCCCCATCCCAAAACCGCGCAACCATCTCGGCGGCCCAGCGCTCAGCAGCGGCAAAGAAGCGCAGTTCAAAACTCGCCTCATAAAGGTCGAGTAGGCCGTTGACCAGACAGGCGTAGTCGTCCTGGTAGGCCGGAATCCGCGCCCGACCGTCCTTGTAGGTGTGCAGGAGACGGCCGTCGCAGACCATGCGTTGTAAAATAAAGTCGGCCGCCTCGACAGCCGCTCGCAGATAGCGGTCCTCGCCGATAACCTGATAGGCGCGGGCCATCGCGCTGATCATCAGCCCGTTCCAAGCCGTCAGAATTTTGTCGTCGCGCCCGGGGGCAACGCGCTGTTGCCGCGCCGCCAGCAGCACCGCGCAGCCGCGCTCTACCACTTGAGCCAGCCGCTCCGGCGCTATCTTGAGAAAGTGGGCAACCCCCTCTAGCTCGTTTTCCACGTGCAAAATATTGCGCCCGTACTCGAAGTTGCCCTCGGGCACCACGCCGTAATAGCGGGCAAAGAGCGCGGCATCTTCTTCGCCCAGCAGGGCCTCTATCTCCTCTAAAAGCCAAGTAAAAAATAGGCCTTCCTCGCCCTCACTGTCCGCGTCCTGCGCCGCGTAGAAGCCGCCTTCGGGCTGCGTCATCTCGCGCAGCACATAGCCGAGGGTGTGCTCGACGACCTCGCGGTAGAATTCGTCTTGGGTCGCCTGATAGGCTTCGAGATAGGTCCACACCAGCAAGGCGTTGTCGTAGAGCATTTTCTCGAAGTGCGGTACTAGCCAGCGCTCATCCACCGAGTAGCGGTGAAAACCCCCTCCAAGCTGGTCGTACATCCCCCCTCTCGCCATGCGCTTGAGCGTGTGCTCCGCGATTTCTAGCGCACGCTGATCGCCTCGTCTAACATAGCGCCGCAACAGCAGGGACAAGCTCATGCTCGGTGGAAATTTGGGCGCACCGCCAAACCCTCCGTACGTGCGGTCGTACGTGGCTTTGAGCTGCTCACAGGCCCCGTCGAGGACCTCTTCTCCGGGGACGCCGACCGGCGTCAAAAACTGGGCGTGTTGCTGGAGCGCACGCATCAGTTCGGCGGTCTTTTCGGCGACTCCGGCGCGGTTTTCCCGGTAGTAATCCGCTATCGCTTGGAGCACCCTCGGAAAGCCCGGCCGCCCGTGGCGGTCTTCGGGGGGGAAGTACGTCCCGCCGTAAAAAGGCTCCAAGTCCGGCGTTAGAAACACCGTCATCGGCCAGCCCCCCTGGCCGGTCATGGCCTGCACGGCAGTCATGTAAATCTCATCGACATCGGGCCGTTCTTCGCGATCGACCTTGATGTTGACAAAGTGCGCGTTCATGCGCTGGGCGATCTGCTCGTCTTCAAATGATTCGCGCTCCATGACGTGGCACCAGTGACAGGCCGAATACCCCACCGAGAGTAAGATGGGCCGATCGGCGGCCCGAGCCGCGGCCAGCGCCTCCTCTCCCCAGGGATACCAATCGACGGGATTGTGGGCGTGCTGGCGCAAGTACGGGCTAGATTCACCGGCGAGGCGGTTGGTGTGCTTGTGCTCGGACATGGTATGATAATAATACGATTCGATGGCCGTTGGCGATAGAGCTACGTAGGAACGAATGACCTGCGTACTTGCCTATTAATGTCGCGTCTGCAGGTAGTCTTCTAGCTCGCCGACGATGGCGCGGAAGCGCCGCTCTGCCTCGGCGCGAATTTCCGCACGCTCGCGGCGGCAGTGCAGGGGCCACACTTGCTCCCGATAGCGCCTTTCGAGTGCTTCCTGATGGGCCGAGGGCAAGGCCGCAATCTGCAACGCGCGAATTTCGCCAAAGCTGATATTCGGCGTACCCACTCCGTTGGCCTGCGCGGCGATCTGCTCGCGGCCCAGCCGCGTCTTCAAAAAAAACCAAGCGTAAAACGGATTGAGCCCCTCCAACCGAATCAGATCGACAAAACAGCCCACATTAGCCGGCCCGCTCCCCAAATAGACCGCGAGGCGGTTCCGGCCCAAGGCCCCGGCTCCAGACCGCGGCAACAGCAAGTCCCCGGGGCACACGCGGCTGCGTGGAGGATCGTGCGTACCTGCGGGCGCGACGCACAAAAGCGCGCGCGCGTCGAGACCGGTTTCGGCGATGTCGCCCTGCCGGATGACCGGCACTCCGGCCTCTACGTGCTGAGGGCGGCTGCCTGTGACAATCGGCCCGTATGTCAAATGGCAGATGTACTCCCCCAACGGGACCAGCCGCAAGCGGCCCGCCATGCGGCGCACGGCGGCGCGCCCTTGCCAGAAGCGCGGGTCCCAACGCCGGGCGCACAGCGCGCACTGCCCTACGCTCAGGAGCGCGGCCTCCGGCCCGCGGCGGGCTGGCGCACCGAGCAAGAGTTGGGTGCGCTGCGCGTACTGCTCCACGCTCGGCCTCTTCCCAGCCGGTGCGATCAGCCGCGTCTTGGTCCGGGCCAGCGGCTGGCTGCAGCACAAGACGACTAAGGCCGTCTGCACCTTGTTGAAGGCTCCAGGCAGGGCGACGACGGCTCGCACCTCAGCGCGCGCGAGCAACCAGTCGCGCATGCCCTGCCGCCGAGCATTGGCGAAGAACCCCTCGGGCAATATCAGGGCCATCCAACCAGCGGGCCGAGTCAGTTGCAGTGCGCGCTCGACAAAAAGCGACTCCACCGGGAAGGTGCGCATCTGCTTTTGTCCATCGAGGAGCCTAAAGCGCTGGGCGAGCCGACGAGAGCCATCCACCCCCAACAAGGGCAGCATCGTCCCCAACTTGCCAAAAGGCGGATTGGCCAACACGCAATCGAACGACTCGTCCGCCACCTCGGGAAAGGTGCCGAGCAAGCCGTCTCCGGTGTAAAACCGATCCGCTTGACTGCGCCCCCGCTCGGCTAGCCCCTCGTCGATCTCAATGCCCGTGGTCTGATAGGCTCGTCCGACCACGGCCAACAACGCCCCTTCGCCCGCGGCTGGATCGATCACGCGCGCACCGGCACCCAACTCTTTTCCCGCGAGCGTGCGCACCGCGTCCCAAGCCAGTTGCGCTACCGCTGCGGGCGTAAAGTGCTGCGCTAGGCTCTTCGCGTTTCCTTCGTTACTCATCAGTGTATCCCATTTGGGGCAATTGCCTCTTATCGCGGCTCGTCAAACAACCTATATAACGAATTGCCGAACAAACCATTGAGCGTGCAGGCGGCTCGCTGGCACACTTTCTGCTAACGCCATAGTCATGCGGTCCGCCAACGGACGCCTCACTCATCTATCAGGAGGAACTTCATGCCGACCCTAAGGATGCCCAACATCAACCAAGTCGCCCTCAGCGGCCGCTTGGTGCAAGAGCCCGACTTCCGCTTCATGGACAACGGCGCCGCCCGCCTCCGGGGGCGGGTCGCCGTCAACCGCTCCTATCGCGACCGCAAGCAAGAATGGCAAGAGGAGACCTCCTTCTTCGACATCATCCTCTGGCAGAAAGCGGCCGAGACCTTGGCCAAACGCCTGCACAAGGGCACGCCGGTCTTTATCACCGGCCGTCTGCAAAGCCATTCTTGGCGAGACGACGCCGACCAGCCCCACTTCCGCGTCCAAGTGCAGGTGCGGAACCTGCAAGTTCTGGAAAAAGATGAGGAAGACACGCTAGAGGAAAACGTGCAGGAAGAAACCGCCCTCCGAGCGGCTTGAGCAAGGAATGTGCGCGGGCAGGCGGGTGCAGTCGGCGGACGAACGAGACGCGCCGCGCCCGGCCCGCGCTTATTCCACTCGCTCGAAGAGGGCAGCAATGCCCATCCCTCCGCCAATGCACAGCGCAGCTATACCCAGCCTGACGCTGCGCTGCTGCATCTGGTGCAAAAGCGTGGTGGCGATGCGCGCGCCACTGGCGCCGACAGCGTGGCCCATAGCAATGGCCCCGCCTTGGACGTTGACCTTATCCCAGTCCCAATCCAGCTCCCGACCCACGGCCAAGCTCTGGGCAGCAAAGGCTTCGTTGAGTTCGATTCCATCTACGTCTTCTAGCCGGGTACCGGTCTGAGCCAACAGCTTGCGGATCGCTGGTGCCGGGCCGATACCCATAATGCGGGGATCGACGCCAGCACTGGCCGTCCCCCGGAGATAGGCCAGCGGAACCAGCCCGCGCGCCTTGGCCCCCTCTTCGGTCATTAACAGCAGCGCGGCGGCCCCATCGTTGATGCCCGAAGCATTGCCCGCGGTCACGGTCCCATCTTTCTTGAACGCTGGTTTGAGCTGACTTAGCTGCTCGACGGTGGTACTAGGACGCGGATGCTCATCTGTTGCAAAGACGGTCTCCCCGCCTTTTTGCGCGATGGCTATTGGCACAATCTGGCCTGCAAACGCCTCCTGTTCTTGGGCACTGGCCCACCGCTGTTGACTCCGCGCGGCGAATTGGTCCTGTTCGGCGCGGGTAATCCCGTATTCTGCGGCCAAGTTTTCGGCCGTAACCCCCATGTGGCAGTCGTAAAAACAATCCCACAGCCCATCGAGCAGTAGCATGTCCTCGACTTGGCCGTGCCCCAGTCGCTGTCCCCATCGCCCCCCGTGCAGGACGTAGGGTGCTTGGCTCATATTCTCCATGCCCCCCGCCAGCACCACCTCGGCCTCGCCGGCCCGCAAGGCTTGCGCAGCCAGCGCAATCGCCTTCAGCCCCGAGCCGCAGAGTTTGTTGACCGTCATTGACGGCACCTCGTACGGCAGTCCGGCAGCGATGGCCGCCTGGCGCGCCGGATTGGCCCCGGCCCCGCCCTGATACACCATGCCCATCAGCACTTCATCTACTTCGCGTGCTTCCACTTGGCTCTCCGTCAATGCAGCGGCGAGCACCTTGCCGCCCAACTCCGCCGCCGTCACGTCTTGCAGCGCACCACCAAAGCGGCCTGTGGCCGTGCGCCGGGCGCTGACTACAACTGGATCTGCCATGGTTTCACCTCTATTTCGTTGACGCAGCGAGTCGCGCTGCCTATTTTTTTAACTCTTAAAGTAAGCTCGAAATCGAGTTTACAGAAAGAACGTCGCCGTTATGACCGAACCCACCGAGCGCGTCATCACCCACGCCGAGCGCATTGCAAAATTAGAAGGGATTTCTGAACAATTGAGTCAACTCCTCCTAGAGTATCGCCGAGATTTTCGTTGGATTGTCGGCATTCAGGTGACCGGCTTCCTCGTCATCCTCGGGAGTGTGGTCTCTTTGTTTGTGGCTCTGAAAGGGGGAGGGAATTAAAGATATGGGGCTGTAGCTCAGCTGGGAGAGCGCGGGCTTTGCAAGCCTGAGGTCGTCGGTTCGATCCCGATCAGCTCCACCATTTAACTGTAACAGAGAAGCGGATCTAGAACAAGCACACAACTTGCGTCTAAGATCCGCTTCTGTTTTTGTACTCGCCCCGGTAATCAACTCAAAGGTCTATAAAGGAGGACAAGATGCCGCACGACAAATGGAGGCTCATCTACGTCAGCGACCCCTCGGGCAATGCCAACTACGACTTTGACCCGGGCAAAGCGCGTCCCCTCATCACCTCACACCCCGCCAAGCCGGAGGAGTTGCGGCGCATAATCGACAACGTCGCCGCCAACAGGCCCGATACCTTTATCCAAGAGGTCTATAACGCCGGCTGGACCTTGTACTTTCGCTCCCCGCGCTTCGAGTACGACGCCCGTCCCCAGCACCGGCGCTTTATTCCCATGATGGACGACGGGATCATGCCGCTGCAGGTGATGCTCGACCAAGCGCGCAAGCACGGGATGAATTTTCTCGCTGGTTTTCGCATGAACGACAGCCACGGCGCGCCCGACCAAGGAGGGATGTTTCTCCACAAGAACCCACAGTGGAAAATTGCGGAGATGCCACAGGGCATGGCCTTCGTTCCCGGCAACAGGATGGATTTCACCTTTGATGGGGTGCGCGATTACCTCTTTTCAGTGATGAAGGAGGTCGTCGATCAATTCGACGTAGATGGGCTTGAGCTGGTCTTCCGCGAAGGTCTTTACTTTCCGGCCCCCCAAGGCGATAGAAGCCTAGCGCGCGAGCGCCAACCGCTTATGACTGAATTGATCCGGCGAGTGCGGGACATGCTCGACCAAGCCGGAAGCAGCCGAGGCCGCGACCTAGTGTTGGGGGTCCGCGTCCCGGAGGCGTTGGAGGAGTGCCACAACTGCGGTCTCGATGTGCCCACTTGGATAGCGGAAGCGCTCATCGACTACGTCGCTCCCCAAGATGCCATGTATTCGGATTGCAACGCTCCACACCAAGAATTCAGCCAACTCACCAAGGCCACCAAGTGCGAACTCATCCCCGGCCTCCTCCCCTATTGCGCCAACCTCGACCGCACCGGGCCGCCGTTGACGCTCGAAAACTACCGCGCCTTGGCCCACTCGTTTGCCCGCCAAGGTGCCGATGGGGTCTCCATGTACAATTTTCAGATGCACTGGGATGCCTTCTGGAAATCGACCCGAGATCCAGGGTCGGAGGCCATGTATCCCCTAGCCCTTAGCTACCTGCGAGACCTGCGGGATCCGGCCAAAATTGCCGCTGGCGCTCGGCACTATCTCTTTCACCCCATGTGGGGCGGTTCTATGGCCTTTGGCTCCCCGGGCATGACCGCAGGTGGGATCGTCAGGGACGACAATATCCTGCTTGAGCGGACCGAGAAGCAGCCTTATGGGCAGTATCATTTTCGCCTGTACGAAAACTTCGACGAGATCGTCTTCGCCAAGCTGTTCTTCCGCGCTACGGGCTTGGGGCCTTATGATCAGATTGAAGTCGATATCAACGGCACGGCCATCCCCGCCGACAGGGTGCGCCACATCTGGCACAGCGACGGCCGGCACCCAAATCAGGGACGGCCGCTCCCCGCGCATACAACCTGCATCATCGATCTGTCGTCGCCGCCTATATGCAACGGCGACAATGCCCTCGGCGTCCGCTTGCTGTTCTCCGGCCTCCCCGAAGGAACTGTCGTCATCGACGAATTGGAAGTTACCGTGCTGCCGCGCTAGTTTTTTAGCTAGTCATGTGCGATAGAGCTTATTGGATTACTATAACGGTTTCCAACTGCGTCGGGAGGAACTGGAGAGTATGACTGAACAAACCGCAAAATTGCAGATTTTTCCAGAGGAGTACCGGGCCGACATCGAACGTGCGGTACAGATTCTCAGAAAAGGCGGTTGCAGCGAGGTTCATGTGTTTGGCTCTGTAGCCGAAGGTCGCCCTCGAAAGGGATCAGATATAGACCTAGCGGTCCGTGGCTGTCAGCCGGGGCGCTTCTTCTCACTGCTCGGGGAATTACTGACTGAACTGGAACACCCCGTGGATTTGGTCGATTTGGACCGGGAGTCCCGCCTAGTTGGTTTCCTACAGAAACACTGGCTGCTTGTCCATGTTGGGTGATATCGTGCGCGATCAACTCCGCTCTGAGATTCTGCAGATTGAGGATCTGTTTGCGGAGTTCTCGGAATTGCTCGACAAGTCGGCGAAGACTGAGCCTAGCATTGTTGAGAGGACTGCACTGGGATCGGTACTTCATTCGTTCTATACCGGCCTAGAGGGTATTTTCCTCACTGTAGCCAAGCGCGTTGATGAGCAAGTGCCTTCGGGAGATCGGTGGCATAGGGACCTGCTGGACCAAGTCGCCGCAGCCACGGACTTGCGCCCTTCCCTCATCTCCAAAGAAACCAAGGAGTCCTTGCAGGCATACCTCGCCTTCCGGCACTTCTTCCGGCAAGCCTACGCATATGTGCTGCACTGGGAAGAGATGCGTGATCTGGTGAATGGGTTGGCGTCAACGTGGGCACGGACCAAGACCGAGATTGAGGCGTGGCTGGAAAACTGACGGCCGCCTAAGGAAGGGCAAAGCCAGCGACAATGCCCTCGGCGTCCGCTTGCTCTTCTCCGGCCTCCCCGAAGGGGCTGTCGTCATCGACGAGGTGGAAGTTACCGTACTCCCGCGCTAGTTGTCGCTTTTCAGCTAAGGAGGAATGCTTGCCGAGAAGCGATCCCGAGTTCTGGAACCGGCGTGCGAGCGCGGCGACCCTATGGACCAACCTGCGCTGGACCCTCGCCCACATCTGGGAACATGGGCGGGCACCGGCCTTGGGCATCGTCGCCGTACAAATACTCCTAGGCATCCAGCCCGCGCTGCTCATCTACATAACCCAGCATCTCATCGACACTGTTGTCGCCTCCGCCGGTGCAGGGGGCGCTGGCTTTGAACAGACTCTGCCGTGGCTTATAGCATTTGGGCTCGTGCTCCTGCTCACCAGCGATGTGCAGTGGCAGATTCGGGATGCGCTCCACCTGCGGCTCGAACAGAACCTTGAGCACGCGTTGGGCCAACGCTTTCTAGCCAAGGCATCCCGGCTGCCACTCGTCTTCTTTGAGGTAAGCGCGTTTTACGACCGGCTGGAGCGCGCCAAGAATCCGGGGCGCACGGTCGATCGGTTCTTCTTCTCGGCCATGCTTACATTCCAAGCCGGCATCCGAGTCCTTTCCATTACGGCCATGTTCGCCCCAGTCTCTCTGTGGATCTCACTAACTCTTCTAATTGTACTGGTACCGCAGATCCGAATGTCCATCGAACAAAGCCGGCGATTCATGAGCTTCACCTACGGCCAGACCGAGGAAATGCGCCGGGCTGACTACGTCGATGGGATTCTCACCGGGCGGGACGAACAAAAAGAGATGCGCCTCTTTGCCCTCCATCAGACGCTGAGCCAGTGGTGGCAGGCCATGCGCCGGGCATTGCGAGATCAACTCTGGCGACAACAAAAGCAACTGGTCCGACGAGAGCTTCCCGTCGCCGGCTTGCGCACCGGCGTCTCGGCCGGCGTCGCCGTTGCTTTGGCCTATTTTCTCGGCGACCGGCTCCTCACGTCCGGCCGCTTTGTCGCCCTATTCCGGGGAGTGGACGACATGCTGGGAGCCGGTTCCAGCCTAGGCTACCATTCGATGACACTGCAAAACCAAAACGCCGAAATCAGCTATGTGCGCGAGTTTCTCGACCTGCCCGAGGACGACAGCGCTTG
Organism: Candidatus Latescibacterota bacterium; assembly: GCA_965217585.1. Taxonomy (GTDB): domain Bacteria; phylum Latescibacterota; class UBA2968; order UBA8231; family UBA8231. The sequence goes on along the minus strand of OZ244561.1, from coordinate 5,874,340 downwards.
GCTGCAACAACCACCAGCCGACCGCGAACCAACCCGGCCCTTTCCCAAACCGCTGCGCGAGGGGTTTGCCGTCGAAGATGTCTGGTTCGCCTATCCAGCAGCGAGTGCTACCAAAGCCGAGAACCCCCGTCCCGTCCTGCGAGGAGTGAACCTGCGCCTCAAGCCAGGAGAACGAGTGGCCCTCGTCGGCGAGAACGGCGCGGGAAAATCGACCCTCGCCAAGCTCCTGTTGGGTCTGTACCAACCAACATCGGGCGAGATCGCGGTGGACGGCATCTGCTACGACGAGATCGACCGGACGAGCTTGGCAGGCGCGGTCAGCGCTGCGTTCCAGGACTTCTTCAACTTTGAACTCACGGCCTCCCAGTCAATCGGAATCGGCGCCCTCGGAACCGGCGGTAGCGACCGGGAGAATGACCTGTGGCCAGCGTGGCTGCCACCCGATCCAGCGGTAGTAGAAAACGCGGCGCGACGAGCCGGAGCCGATGCCATCGCCGCGCGCCTGCCCCAAGGCTACGACACCCCCATAGGACACGTCCTCGATGGCGGACAAGGGCTTTCCGGGGGCGAGTGGCAGCGCTTCGCCATTGCCCGCGCATTCATCCGCCAGCCCGAGTTGCTGATCCTCGACGAGCCAACCGCAGCTTTAGACCCCATGGCCGAGGCCGAGGTGTACCGGCAGTTCGGCGACCTGCTCGCCGGCCGCACCGCTCTATTGATCAGCCATCGGCTGGGCTCGGCCCGCATGGCCGACCGCATTCTCGTTCTCAAGGGTGGGCGCATCGTCGAGGAAGGACATCACGACGACTTAGTGGCAAAGGGCGGCGTGTACGCTGCCATGTGGGAGGAACAAGCCTCGTGGTACCGGTAGCCCTACAGAACGCAGAGGCGACCCGCCCGCCTACCGTGCGCACACTGTTGCGATTTCTATGGTGGATGGTCCAGACGGAGCCCCGCCACTCCATCGTCTTATTGGTGCTCCAATTCGCCATCGGTCTGCTGCCGGCCGCGTTGGTGTGGGTCGTGCGGGCACTCTTCGATCGCAGCCTCGAGGTGTACGAGGGCCGCCTACCCGTGGCGGACATGCTGGTGTGGGTCTCCCTGTGGGCCGTGCTGACCTTGGCCGATATAGGAATCCTCATCTGGACCCGTACCCTTCTCCGCGAGCGGCTAAAACAAGAGATGGAGGATCATCTACTCGCCCAACTTCAGCGTAAAGCAAGCGTCCTGCGGCTTGAAACCTTCGAGCGCGCCGATTTCCACGACGTGCTGCGCCGGGCACAGGAGGCGGCTACGCCCGGCTTCTTTCTCAACCTCATCGGCGAGATCAATACAATAATCACCGGAACGCTGACGGCCGTCTCCGTCGCCTTGGTCGTCGGGCTGTGGAATCCGCTGCTCCTAGTCGCCATCGCCTTAGTCTCGGTGCCGCCGCCACTGGCGCGGGTGCTCCAAGAGAAGAATACCTTTCTCCTCAAGCGCGAGCAGACCCAGCGCGAGCGCCTGCGGGCCTACTTGGAGCGTATTCTCACCGAGCGCGCCGCCGCCAAGGAAGTGCGAGTCTTCAACCTGGGATCGGCCCTACTCGGTTGGTGGGAGCATCTCTACTGGCAGGTGGCCGACCAGCTCTTTCATCAGCGCCGCTCGCAGTCTCTGGTCAATATCTTGCTATCGACTTTTAGTCTGACCGGTCTGGCCGTCGGCATCGGCTGGTCGGCTTGGGCCGTGGCCAACGGCGGCCTTTCCCCTGGGCAATTCGCCGCCATGATGGTGGCGCTGCAGCAAGTCAGTACGCATGTCGATTTGGTCTTCTGGCGGTTTGGTTATCTCGCCAATCGCCTCCTGTACATCGCCGATCTCTTCACCTACCTCGACCTAGGCCCGGAAGAACCAAAGGATGGCGTGCCAATCGACCGCGTCGGCGAGGTCCCGATTGCGGCCAACGGTCTCTCCTTTCGCTATCCACAGGCGGAACGCCTAGCAATCGACGGCATCTCATTCACCATCCAGCCCGGTGAGCGCGTAGCCCTCGTCGGTGCCAACGGCTCGGGCAAGACCACGCTCGTCAAGGTGCTGTTGGGCTTGTTCCACCCCACGGAAGGAAAAGTGCTCTACGACGACATTGATCTGAACCAAGCGGACCGAAACGGCCTTTGGGACCAATCGACCGCCGTGTTCCAGGATTACACCCGCTTCGCCTTTTCTCTGGGCGAGAACATCGGCTTGGGGCGCACCGAGCGAATGGGTGATCAAGCTGCCGTCGAGCGCGCTGCCCACCAAGGCGGAGCCGCCTCCATCGCCGAGCAACTACCGGAACGCTACCACACCCTCCTCACCAAGGAATTTGCCGGCGGCACCGAACTGTCCGGCGGCGAGTGGCAGCGCGTCGCCATCTCGAGGGGGTTCATGCGCAACGCGGCCCTGATCGTACTCGACGAGCCGACCGCGTCGCTCGATCCCCAGGCCGAGGCCGACGTGTTCCGGCGCTTCCTCGCCATATCCGGCGAGCGGACCACCATCGTGGTCTCCCACCGCTTGGGCTCCGCCCGGCTGTGCGACCGGATCTTGGTTCTAAAAGAGGGCCGCCTGCTCGAAAATGGGACGCACGGCGAATTGCTGTCTCAAGGAGGAGAATACGCCCGCTTATGGGCTTTGCAGGCGCAGTGGTACGGCGAGGAGTAAGACGTTGTCCCTACACGGCTAGCCTAAGAAACGAACTTCCCAACGCCGGGAATATCCTCATTATATACGCGACTTTGAAATTGAAGTGATGAGAGAGATATTTCTTACCGTAGTGCTCGACTGCAAGCCACGCCCGGCTAATTGCACTACGGTTTCGAGCGGCTGTTCTAACCTGCAACAGCTCTTCAGCTAAGGTGTAAAATTCTTTCTGGTGCATCTACTCGCGGTAATAAATAAGACTTATACGACCGATCTCTGGCCAAGGGATTTGCTCTACGGCGAGCGCAACGCACCGATGATATTGCCGCCGAACTACCTCGGCCTCACCGGAGGTATGCACCTCAATTAGCAATACCTCATTCTCTTCCCGCTCAAGTATCGACTTTTCAAACTTTATATCTGCTCCAAAACACTTCTTCGCTAATGAAATGGCTATATCGGCATGGCCCGTTAAGCCCCACTGACGAAGTTGAGCATCTACTGGATTCTCAAGTAAATCAGCAGAAACAGATACGTCGTAATCCTCCTCAGACAGCGTGATAGCCTTCTGATGTGGCAGTTCTACCATCGCTTATATGCCTCTTCGCTTGGGATTAAAAAATCGATTCTTCAAGCGAAATTACAGGAATACAGGAGAACGAGCAAGGATTGCAGTCTGATCGAAGAGTCGTCGGTAGCGGTCGATACCTGGGCGTGCATTAAAGCATCATTTCGTTGAGCAGATTGCCCGGGGCCGCGGTAGGAGGTACTTTTAGCGCGCATTTTTAGGCTCGCTCCGTCCGGCAAATCCGCAACCAAGAGATTGTCTATGAGTGCATTGCACGCGCCCACGCTCAGCGCCGCCGCTTCGTGAGCCATGGCCGCCTCTTACCCCATTGTCAACGGTGCCGAGCACGCCTGGGTGCTCCACGATCCCCGCTTTAAGCCCGACCCGCGTCTGTCCAACTGCCCCGACGCCAAGCCCGACTATGAGCAGTCGGCCGAAGACCTCATCGAACACATGCGGACCTATGGAGTCGACAAGGTCGTCATCAGCCAGGTGTGCTACTACGGCCGCGACAACCGCTATGCCAGCCACTGCGTACAGCGCTATCCCGACCGCTTTGCCGCCATCGGCCTTTTAGTGGGACACCGGCTGCACGATCCGGCCGATCCGGAGAATCCGGCGCGCTTGGAACGGGCCGTGCGAGAGGAGGGCTTGGCAGGGCTACGCTTGAGTCCCATCTACGACCGCGATGTGGTCTGGCTCAGTGATGAGGTCAGCTATCCGCTGTGGCACCGGGCCGAGGAGTTGGGCGCGGTGTTCAACATCTTCCTAGCGCCGCACCAAGTGGGGCAGGTGGCGGCCATGGCCGAGCGCTTCCCCGGGGTCAAAGTGGTCATCGACCATCTGGCGATGATCGACATCAGCGCCCCCGATAGCGAGGGCTTTGGGCCGCTGCTCGATCTAGCCTGCTGGCCCAATGTGTACATCCGCACCTCGCTGCACAATCCTTCCAAGGAACGACTGCCCTTCCGCGATGTATGGCCCTTTTTGGAGCGGGTGTACGACCGCTTTGGGCCGCGGCGGATGGTATGGGCCAATTTTTACGAACTGCTCATTATGCAGGAGTTGATCCCCTTTTTCAGCGCTGAAGACAAGGCGTGGATTCTGGGGAAGAACGCTCTAGAGATCTACTTTAAAGGCCAAAGCTGACAGCCCATTCCGCGGTCGGGTTCAGGGTGCTTCCCCGGCGAATTGCTGAAGCTGTGGGGTAATGACACTCATGTCGTCCATTCTCCACGGCCGTAGGCTTGGTGTGTCAGCACGTGACGGATATCTGAATCCGATTCTTTCCTATACACATCCCCTACGGATCCACCTGCTGGTAGAACTGCTTCGCGCCATTCTCAATGGTCATAATCACCGCGCTTTTGGTCGGATGGCGGTTTTCGTCGTAGCCGGCAATGCGCGTCGCCCCAGCGTACTGTTCGGTAGCCAACAGTTGCCGCCGTATCGCGTCCGCGTCGAGGCTACCCGCGCGCTCTGCGGCTTCCAAGAGCAAGCGCACCGCATCGTAGCTCACCGCATCGCCGCCAGTAGGTGCAATCCCGTGCAAAGCTTGGTATGTGTCGATAAACGCACGCGCACTCGGCTCGTCCGTGTCCGGCGAAAAGTGGCTGCTGAAAAAGCTGCCATCCACGGCGGCGGCTTCATTGTCTAACAGCGTCGGATTGTCCCAGGCATCAGCCCCGAGAAAAAGCGTCGGTTCCCCGGCTGCATTTTGCAGCGGTAGAGCACGCGCCTGCTTGGTCACCAACGCGACTTCTGGCGGCAGTCCCGATAGGAAAACCGCCTCGGGAGCCGCCGCCGCGATGCGGGTCAATTGCGCGGCGAAATCCGTCGCACCGCTTTCGTAGAACTCGTCGGCGACGATCTCTCCCCCAAAGCCGCTAAAATGGGCGGTAAAAAATTCGGCGATTCCCTCGGTATAGACTTCCCCGCGCTGCGTCAAAACAGCGGCTGTATCCACCCCGAGCGTCTCTTTGGCAAACTGTGCCATGACCCGCCCTTGAAACCGGTCGGTGAAAGCGGCCATGAAGACAAAGTCGCCGGCTGCAGTCACGGCTGGGTTGGTGGCCGCCGTGGTAATCATCGGCACGCCGTGGCGCTGGGCTATGGCCCCTACCTCAATGGCGTGCGAGGAGCGGTTGGGGCCAATGAGGGCAACGACTTCGTCTGTGAGGATCATGGTCTCAGCGGCCTGCACGGCCGCCGCCGCTTCCTCTATGTTAATCCGCGTGACCAATTCAACAGACCGGCCCAACAGCCCCCCGCGCTCGTTGACTTCGTCCACCGCGATCTTCGCCCCATTTGGATAGGTAGTGCGGTCGCCCGAAACGAGGAACCCAATTTTAACGGGGGCACCATCGCCGTCCGCAGAGGAAGATAGAGAAGCCTTATCTGAACAAGCGGCGAACGCGATGGCCGCAATACAGACGATGTAAAACAGTTGCATGGTAGATTCTCTTCTAAAGGGGTGGATGGATTCGGTGAACCTTTACTCGCTAATGTCCGCCTTGTAAGGTAAAGGACAGATGACGCATGACCAGTCCAAGCGACCAGCTATTAGCCGAGCAAGTGCGGCAGGGCAACGAGCAAGCTTTCGTCCGCCTGATTCGGCGCTACGAGCGCACCCTAGTGGGATTAATCCGCTACCGGGTCGGCTCCGGCGACCAAGTGCAGGACGTACTGCAGGAAACCCTAGTACACGTCTGGAGCGGCCTGCGCCGAGACACTCCCCGCGATGTGCGGGCTTGGTTGCTGCAAGTAGCCCGCAACCGCTGCCGCGATTACTTCCGCTCGACCCAGCGCCGCGAGCTGTTTGTCGAGACAGAGGCTTTGGCACCTATGGTCAATCGCTTTGGCGTGGCTCAAGCCCGGCAGCGAGAAGCCGCCGCGGCCATCGTCGAGGCCATGGAGGAAGTGCCCGACCGCGAGCGAGCTGCCCTGCAGGCCTTTTACCTGGATGGCCTGAGCATTGCCGAAATAGCTGCCCGCCACCGCTGTCCCGACGGCACCGTCAAGCGCCGCCTGTCGCACGGGCGCGACCGAATTCGCACGGTGTTGGGCCTCACCCCCAAGCCGAGGAGCAAGACCATGAGTACTAACCAACAACGACCCTTTCCCCAGTACCGCCCAGAGATACACATTGAGGCGAGCCAAGAGGCCCCCTTCCGCATTGATTTCAAGGAGATGGCTTGGTGGTTCATCGTGCCGGAAGTAGGCGACCGCGTCCGCTTCGGCTCGTATGGGCCACCCAAAGAAGGCGACGCTCCCTGGAGACTGTCCGAAACCGTCTCACTAGCAGCCTGCCGACCCGCGGTCATTCACGGCCGTCCCTGCGTCGAAATCGAGGCGGAGAACCAGCATCTAGCGGGAATGACGGGCGACAATACGCCCAGCAAAAAAAAGGATAGCCGCACCAAAGTCTGGGGTGCTCTGACCGAGGACGCGGTGGAGTGGATCGCCGTAGAATCGCTGCAACCCGATGGCACGAGGGAACTGATGACTTTTCTCGACGAAGGATTTTACGATGATTGGGACCCTTCGCCGCGCCTGATCGAGGATTGTGGATGCCTGCGCCCTCAGACCGACGGCTCGTTCACAAGCCAGGCCGACGCACCCAAAATAATAGGCGCAGGGGTGTTCAACGTGCATATCGGCCAGCAGCGTTTTACTTGCCTGCGCGTCTTCGAAATCGAGCAAGAGGCCACCGAGCGCGATGTCATGGTCGAAGCCTATATCACCCAGGCCGGACGCACAGTGCTATTCCGCCGCTACAACGGCAACCGCTGGGCCAAAAGAGACGCCCCGCCGCACAACTGGGGCGAGGAGATGACTTGGGAAGAGGACCTGCCCCACACCGACCGCATAGTCATCGACGGAGTGACCTACGTACACTACTACGACAACCTGACGGACGTGGCCTGCGGCATCGTCGATTGATTGTCGAACCGGGATTTTTTACACGTCGGCTCCCGGTCTCTGGAACCACCAGTTGACGATGTCCTTGAGGCCGGTTGATAAGGCACCTGCCAGCAAGAAAATCAAGTTGCTCTCCTCCGTTGACATCGTCGCCTTGCCGGTAAGGATGCCTAGCAAGACGCCGGTGAAGATCAGTAGGTAGACGACCGTGATGCCAAAGCGAGCCCATGGGAAGTTGCCCTTGGGTGTATACGTGTACGCCATTAGGGGTTATCCTGGGACGACGCCATCCTCATCCTGCTCCAGCTCAACCTCTTCCTCTGCCGTAAGGGGAGGAAGGGTCGAAGGGAGACGTGCTGGGGTAGGCGAGCTGTGCGTGCGTGCGATGCTACGTAGAGCCAAGGCGACGATGCCGCCCTGCAAGGGCTGGCCGGTAAAGCCGAGGTCTATCAGCTCGTTGATGTCTCGGGCGAGTGTCTCGACTTCTGCGGAGTACGCTTGTGGAGTTGACCCGGTTTGGTGGGTATTTTATCCCTTGATGCAAAGGAGCCCCTTATGCCTAAATCGCGTAGTCCCTATCCGGCCGAGTTTCGCCAGCAGATGGTCGAGCTGGTTCGCTCAGGCCACTCGCCGGGTGCCTTGGCCAAAGAGTTCGAGCCTTCTGCCCAGACGATCCACACCTGGGTCAAACAGGCCGATCTCGATCGCGGCCAACGCCCCGATGGCTTGACCACGACCGAACGCACGGAAGTCCGGCGCTTACGCCGCCAGATCAAGCAGTTGCGCACCGAGCGCGACCTCTTGGCAAAAGCGGCGGCCTGGTTGGCTCGGGAGACCGATTCGATCCCCAAGGAGCCTTCGAATTCGTGAAGGCGTATCAGGCCGTCTATCCGGTGACCACGCTGTGCCGTGTGTTGGGTGTCTCCTCCAGCGGCTACTACGCGTGGCGGGGGCGACCGCCCTCGGCCCGTAGCCAGGCCGATGCCCGGCTCCAAGCCCACATTGAGACGATCCATGCCTGGTCGGATGGCACCTATGGCACCCCGCGCATCCTGGCGCAACTACGCCAGGAAGGCGTGCACGTCGGCGGCAAGCGGGTGGCGCGCCTGTTACGCCAAGCGGGCTTGCAAGGGGTGAGTCGTCGCCCCCAGGCTACCACGACCCGCCAGGCGAAAGACCGGCGTCCAGCCCCTGATTTGGTGAACCGGGACTTTAGCGCCGTTGGTCCCGATCAACTGTGGGTCGCCGATATCACCTATGTGCCCACCTGGGCGGGTTTTATCTACCTAGCCGTCGTCCTGGATGCCTTCAGTCGGCGCATTATCGGCTGGGCCATCAGCGCCCATCTATGCACTGAATTGGTGCTGGATGCCCTCAATATGGCGCTGGCTCAGCGTCGCCCGAAGGACGTCATTCATCATTCCGACCAAGGCAGCCAATACACCTCCATCGCCTTTGGCCAGTGCTGTACAGCCGCTCGGGTACGGCCGTCGATGGGCTCGGCGGGCGATTGCTTTGACAAGGCCCTGTGCGAAAGTTTCTTTGCCACCTTAGAATGTGAACTCATTGATCGCTATACCTTCCGCTCTCATGCCCAGGCTCGCATCGCCCTCTTCCGTTTTATTAAAGGTTGGTACAACCCCCATCGCCGCCACTCTGCCCTTGACTATATGTCGCCCATCAACTACGAAAGGAGATGGGACCAACGTCCAGAAATCCCAAGTCCAAACCTGTCCACCAAAACGGGGTAACTCCACTTGTATATTCATGCTGTCTCCTATGTGAGGGAATGGGAATAGATAGCACCCAAAGATACAAGTAGTTGAGTTTGAATTGTTGCAAAAAAAGCAATAGCCCCCAGCGGCTTGGAGCACGAGGCTCCCCGGGTCGCGCTAGGATCGGCGCTAAAGACTGGGCCCGGATAAGCCGCTGGGGGTACGTAACTTTTAACTGGAGGAGAAAGGAGCAGAGCAATGGTAAAGACAGAACGCAGTCACCGGATGCTATCAGACCGCTACGCCTTCGACTGCGGCGAGTGCTCGCCTGACAAAGGCTTTGCGCAGTTCGATACCCGGGAGGACGCTAACTACTACGGCCAGTGGGTCAACCCGCATGTCCTAAAGTTCGTCAGCTACGCCGAGGGAGACGTGACCCGCCAGACCTGTGAGACCGACGAGGAGTTCGTCGGTCTCGTCCGCCAAGCCGCCGACTTTCATGGCGACCGCTTCCTCGGGATCGACCCGGGGTTTGACGAGCACCTCGTCGAGCGCTTCGAGGCGCTTGGGCTGGGCGACTTGTTGCACTAGACTTGAAACGAGAGGAAATAATAAGATGCCGACTAATAAATTTTCAGATCTTCACATTCTTGAACCTAAGTAGTTAACAAAAAGTCCGTTGACACTTTTCCCTTGCCCTCTAAACTTAGTTGTATGCCCGGAGGCCGCTTATGACTCCGTTTTCCCTTCCCCGCCGCGAGCGCCGCTTGTTGGAGGCTTTGGTCGTCCAAACCCCGGATGCGATGGTCTTACGTCGAGCGCAAGCCCTGCTTTGGGTGGCGGCGGGCGATTCGGTAACTCATGTTGCTCAACGCCTGTGTGTTACGCGTCAAGCCATCTATAAATGGATCCGGCTGTTTGAGCAATCGTCGATCTCGAATCTGGCGACGCGCCTTCAAGCCGCCCCCCGCAGTGGACGACCGGGTAAAGTAAAAGGCGTGATTGAGCCCCTGCTAGACGAAGTCATCGATCACGATCCTCGTCTTTTCGGCCTCAATTCAACGGTATGGACCGCGTCGTTATTGGCGCAGTATCTACACGCAGAGCATACCCTCTGCGTTTCGGTGTCTAGTATCCGCCAAGCGCTGGTTCGATTAGATATTAAATGGAAACGGCCTCGGCATACCTTGTCCTTGCGCTCGCCGACTTGGCGGCAAGCCAAAGGCGGGTTAAAAAGGGGCTGGCGACGCGGAAACGCACCGTAATCCTCATGCTGGATGAAGTCATTCTCACCGAAACGCCGCCGTTGTATAGTTGTTATGGGCACCGTGGCCAACCGGTGCAGGTGCCGATCACCGGCCAGCGCGCCAAACGGATTCTGCACGGCGCGCTTAACATCAAAAGTGGCGAGGTCGCGCTGCTGATTTCGCAGGAATGGACGCAAGATACCCACCAGATTTTTCTGCGTCTCATACGCGCCCACTGGCGCGGATGGCAGATCGTCCTCTTTGAAGATCGGGGCTCGCCTCATAAAGCGGAAGGCAGTTTGCGGTTGGCGGCCGACCTGAATATGGAAATTCGTCTATTACCGCGGGCCACCCCGGAGTTGAATGCGATGGATCATTTATGGCGTTGGGTGAAAGGACGCGGGTTGGCCAACCAACCCACCGCCTCCATCGATGAGTCCGCCGATAGGGCATGCCAGTATATCTGGCAACTGAGGCCGCAGGAGCGATTGCAAAAAGCCGGCGTCTACGCTGATAATTTCTGGCTGAAGTCATAAACCTGGTGTAAACGAACTTTTTGTCACCTACTTAGTGCCTCTTATCGGGGCAAGTATGGAAAAAGAAGGCTTACTGCTGCTTGTGGAGAAGAATTAAAAGAGGAGCATTCCACTAGCTGGGACAATGCGGTCGCTCTGAATTTGGGTTTCCCCGGAAGTCCCGTAGACAACGGGAGGTGGTGTCGTGCATGTGTTTTGAAATTTTGGAATTTCTGGACCGAAGAAGGAAAGCAGGCTTGGGAAAAGGCTGGAATAGATCCTCCCAATGCCTCCGAACAGGAGTCCCAATGACCAATCGCAACTAAGCCCCCGGCACGAGCAACGCGCTCAACGGGACTAGGTGCGAGACGCTGGAGATACACGTAACTTGAAACGAGAGGAGAGAGGGAAAATGAAAGTGATGAATGTTTTTATGTCTTTTATGACCGCCGCCGTTTTGGCCGCGTGTAGCGAGCACGAAAACACGCCGACGGGGTCCGTAGGATCAGGCATTGGCCCTGAACTTAGATGGTCGCATGGCTGCGACTTTTCGCAACTTTTTTCTACTTTGTTGCCCGCCGCAAAAGCCAACTCTTGGGCCAAGGATCGCTATGGAGAAGGCTTAGAAATACAATTCAACATCCCGAGGGGAGACGTTCTGAGAGATTTTGTAGTAGTTCGTCAAGCCTTAGACTTGGTTTCGGATACTATATACGCCAAGATTCTTCCGACAAAAGGCATCGAGACCCTTGTCGTCAATGTTGCAACATCTACTGACGACGATCTTTTTGACTCTTCCACAATAGCCATCGGAGGGGGGCGCTACCACACAACCGGCTCTAAGTATGGTCTTCCCGAAAGCGGAGAGGTCAGCATTCTGATTTACGAAGACGAGTTATACGAAGAATATGACAACGCTGAACACATAGGCTCCTTCTCGCACTGGTATCTTGTATTTCTGCATGAGACATTCCATGTCCTTGGGTTTGGAACGTCTCCTAAGTGGGATGATCTTGTAGAAGAAAAACGGCGGAGACGTTTTTATGTATGCGATAGGGAGGTTCGTGGTAGTTGGGATACTGGACATTGGGATCTTGATGACCCAGGAGGATATTATCCATTGATGGCTGCTGTCACACTGTCACGGGTCAATATAGCACCAGCCACTTGGTGTGCCCTTGAAGGGATCGGATGGGATATACGTCGAAAAGGAGAGGGAGTAACACGCTCAGAACCCGATCCAATAGTGGTGTCCGCATCCGAGGAAGAGAGCGAGTCTCAAACAAGGCTGACGCCCGATCCGTCTACGGTAGAATTTTCTGTCGACGATCCGACGTGGAAAACCTTTACAGTCCACACCGACCTTGATAGCGTGCTAGTCCAAGCCAACCCGTCTGGATCTGATAAAGCTGTGGAGGTTGCCGGAGGGAATGATCCTCCCTCTGGGGGATATTGTCCAGCCGAAGGAAACGATAGCCCCAAGAGGGGCCGCAGGGACGGTTATAAACTCCACGTAAAAGCGTGCCAAGCAGGACGAACAGAAATCTTGCTCGTTTCCTACCGTACGCACGATGTCTTGCAACGATATGACATCAATGTCGTGGCATCTCAATAAGCATCATACCATAGCAATCCAGAAAGGAGACCCAAGATGGGAATAGGAATAGGCATTGATATTTCTCGGCGCATGGCCGTCTTTAGAAGCTGTTGAGTTAAAAGCTATTTTGTATGTTATTTGTCTCAATGGCTCTTTTCGATAGGAGGCTTGTGTTATGCCTGGGTATCCCAGTGACGTGACCGATGCAGAATGGGCTTTGCTGGCTCCTTTCTTTGCTCGCCCTGATCCTCGGGGCAATCCGGGCCAGTATGCCAAACGCGATGTGGTCAATGCCATTTTCTATGTGGTCAAAGGATACCTTGGGCAACATGCTCACCGTCCACGTCCATGCCGCCCATGTGGCCGACACCAGCCAAGGATGGGAAGTCTGCGACCGAGTCGCCGAAAAGTATGAGTCGGTCGAAGCCTTCTGCGGCGACCAAGGATACAGCGGTACTACCGTTGAATTCGTCGAAGACCTGTTCGGGTTGCGCATCGATATCGCCGCTAAACCACAGCACGGATTCGAGGTGATTCCTAAACGCTGGATTGTCGAACGCACCTTGGCGTGGCTAGGCGGATTTCGACGCTTGGCCAAAGACTGCGAAATCCTCACCCAATCCGCCGAAAATATCATTCGCATTGCCATGATAAAAATTACCGTCGCTAAATGTGTCTGAATAACTCAACAGCTTCTCAGGCAATATCTGCCGCCTTGAGCCTTGAATTGTTATATTTTCTTGAAAAGGAATTAGCCGCTTCACCCGACAAGGTCAGACAGATGACCGGATGGCAATGGATCCGAGAGTCGGTCGAGGCGTTAGCCGATGAAAACATGGCGCTTCAATAGGCAATTGGTATAAGCTAACGCCGAGGCACGTGTGTGTTGTAGGGCCTCCGCGGTTCGGAAAATCGGTACTCCTGAAGCACCTCGCTTCCTACTTCAAGGACAAAAGCGATCACTACGTCACCACCCTGTACTGGAATCTCGGACTTCACCCCCCCAAGACCGATGACGAGTCGCAGAGAGTGGCATCACGAAGTATCTCTGGGACGAGATGACTACGTTCGGCGAGGAAGATAGCCTTTGGCTAGTAACTGGAAGCCAGCGTAGGCTCTCTGAACTTTTTTGGGGAGCCGATGTCTAAGGTCGCTCCAATCGCCTTCAGGCGTATTTCTGCCGCCCCTTCACCTCCGAGACCTCGTCTAACAAAGCCCGCTCTTCCGGTGCCAAGGACCAGTCCAAGCCCGCGCAGACCTCTTCGACATGCGCCGGCTCGTCAGCCCCCAAAATAGGGGCGCTGATCTCGTCGTGATCTAAAATCCAAGCGATGGCCACCTGCGCCGGGGTCTTGCCGTGCTGCGCCCCAATATCGATCAGCGTCTGGACGATGGTATCGACCCGCTCGGTCATGGCCTCGGCGAAATTGTATTTACCCGGACTCATGCCGCGCAGCTCGTCCGTGCTCCACGGCGTCCCCGGCGGCGGTGCTTGCCCGCGACGGAAGCGGCCGGAGAGCAGGCCAATGGCCAGTGGGCTATAGGTCATAATGCCCAAGCCGAACTGACGGCAGATGGGCATCAGTTCTGGCTCCATCTCCCAGCGATTGAGCAGATTGTACTGATTTTGGATACAGGCGAAGGAGGCCAAGCGCTCGCGCTGCGAAATCCACAGAGCCTCGACAATCTTCCACGGCGGAAAATTAGAGCACCCCACGTAGCGCGCCTTGCCCTGCCGCACAATGTCGTCTAGGGCACCCAAGGTCTCCTCCAGCGGCGTGACCGGATCAAAACTGTGCAGCAAGTACAGATCGACGTAATCAGTCTGTAGCCGTTGCAACGACGCCTCAATACCCCGCAGCAGATTGACCCGCGACAGCCCCACGTGATTGGGGCTACCGCCCAAGGTGCCGAAAATTTTGGTGGTCAACACCACTTCCTCGCGCCGTCCCTTGATAGCCTTACCCACCACCTGTTCGGAACGTCCCCCACCATACAGCGCCGTATCGATGAAATTGCAGCCCAAGTCCAAGGCCCGCTGCACCACCTCGATGCAGACCCCCTCGTCCTCCTGGCCGCGAAAAGCCGTGCCCAAGCACACTTTGGACACCTTGACGCCGGCCTTGCCCAAATTGCGGTATTCCATAACTCTCCCCTTGTGTTAGTCTGCGTGTCCGATCTCATCGAGCACCGCCAACAAATACTCGTTGTCTTGGGGGCGCAGCGACGTAAGCCGCACAAAACCGGGCGCGTCTTGGCGCCAGCGGGCGCGCATCCGCCGTTTTTCCAAACCCGCCCGCAGCCGCTCTGGGCCGATCCCCTCGCAGCGCACCCAGAAGAAATTCGCCGCGCTCGGATAGGCCCGCAACCACGGTCGTGAATTCAGCCCCTCGTAGAGCGCCTGACAATCGCTGCGGATCTGGGCGACGATCTGGTGCAAATAGCCTTGGTCGGCCAGCGCCGCCCGCGCCGCTACCAGCGACAGCGCATTGACCGCCCAAGGAACCTGCATCTGACTCAGGGCGGTGATAATGGGTTTAGGCCCAATGGCGTAGCCGATCCGCAAACCAGCCATGCCGTATGCTTTGGAAAAGGTCCGCAGCACCACCAAGTTTCCTCGCTCTTGCACCCAAGGCACACAGCTGTGGCCGGCATAGTCTGCATACGCCTCATCGACGATGCACAGGCAGTCGGGCAACCCGTCGAGCAAACGCGCAATCTCCCACTCGTCGCACAGGAGATTGCCGGTGGGATTGTTGGGGCTACTCAGCAGTAATACCCGCGCTCCCGACTGCCGACCTGCCTCGATGAAACGCTCGGGCACCAGCGCAAAGTCCTCCTCGTGCAGCGGCACCGGAATCACTTCGGCTGCGCACCGCTGCCCCAACGCGACAAAGCGCTCGTACGACGGAGACGGGATGAGCAGGCGCTGCCGCTCTAGCAGCAATCGCGCCAAGAAAAGCCACACCACGGCTTCCCCAGACCCGTTGTACACTATGAAGTGATCGGGTGAAAGCCCCCAATGCGCCGCCAAGTCCCCGCGCAGCGACTCGGCGCGCTCCTCGTCGTCGTAGCGACTGAAATCGCCGGTGCGGGCAAAGGCGGCCGTCGCCTCCCGGACCTTGGGCGACGGCCCATACGGATTGGTCGCCGCGTCAAAACGCAGCCATTCTGCGACATCAAGTGTCGCAGGGTGGAACATTTCGTCGTTCATAAGAAATCGTCCTTTGGAGGGACAAATAATCCGGTGACCCCTAGGCTATCCATAAAGGACGCCAGCGGCAACCACGCCGACGTCATTCATAAGTAGGTTAGTCTCGTCTAAAGGCGCGGTGAATCTACGTTTTGCAATTACCCTGTCATTCTGAGCGGAGCGCAGCGGAGTCGAAGAATCTGCTACCTCCATCTGCGTCCATCTGCGGATAATCTTATAAATGATGATTGCGGATTGCTATACTATATATTTACGCGATACGTGCCCTAGCGTATCGGCGCGATGGGGACTAGCCAGAAAATGGGCAACCACAAAGGGGAATGGGGACGGTATTATGCCTGCGACCAACGCCAAAAAACCAATCATCGCCTGGTCCTTGTACGACTGGGCCAACTCGGCCTTTGCCACCACGGTCATCGCCGCCTTCTTCCCGGTGTTTTTTAAGTCCTATTGGAGTGCCGGCAGCGACGTCACCGAGAGCACCTTACAACTGGGGCTGGCCAACTCGCTCAGCAGCCTGATCGTCGTGCTGCTAGCCCCCTTCTTGGGGGCTATTGCCGACCAAGGCGGCACCCGGCGCAAATTCCTCTTTGCCTTCGCCTTCTTGGGAGTCCTCGCCACGGGGTGCCTCTACATGGTCGCCGAAGGGGCATGGGAGATAGCGGTTGTGGTCTATGTCTTGGCCGCCATCGGCTTCTCCGGTGGCAATGCTTTTTACGATGCGCTCCTCGTGGAGGTGGCCGAGCGCGACAAGTCCGACTCGGTCTCGGCACTCGGGTACAGCCTCGGCTATCTGGGCGGCGGCTTGCTGTTTGCGGTCAATGTGGCGATGGTCCTGTACCCCACGACCTTCGGATTGGCCGATGCCAGCGCGGCGGTGCGCGTGTGCTTTTTGCTGGTCGCCATCTGGTGGGCCGGATTTTCGCTGCCGCTCTTTTTGTGGGTCGAGGAATCGCCGCCGGTGCGCGCTCATCGCGGCTGGAGCGCGATCTCGGCCGGCTATCGGCAGCTCATCTCCACCGGCCGCGACATTCGACAGCTACGCACCACCTTTGTCTTTCTCATCGGCTATTGGCTGTACATCGACGGCGTCGATACCATCATCCGCATGGCCATCGACTACGGCCTGTCGCTGGGCCTTGCCACCAACGACCTGCTTATCGCCTTGGGCATTACCCAGTTCGTGGGCTTCCCCGCGGCGCTTGCCTTCGGCTGGATCGGTGAGCGGATCGGCACCCGCAAGGGGATCTTCATCGGCCTAGCCGTCTATATCGCGGCAACGGTGTGGGGCTACTTTCTGAATGCCGTCTGGGAATTTTACGCTTTGGCCATCGCCGTCGGCCTAGTCCAAGGCGGGGTGCAAGCCCTGAGCCGCTCGCTCTACTCAAGGCTCATTCCCCGCGACCGCGCGGCGGAGTTTTTCGGCTTTTACAACATGCTGGGCAAATTCGCCGCGGTCATCGGCCCGGTGCTCGTCGGTTGGATTGGGGTGCTGACCGGCAGCCCGCGCGTGGGGATTTTGTCGATCGTCATCCTCTTTGTCGCGGGCGGAGCCTGCCTCTACTTCGTCGATGAAGAGCGAGGCACGGCCGCAGCGCGCGCCCTTGAGGCCGCTTAGCAAAACGCCTGCGCCGTCAGCGCATACACCTTCGCCACCCGCACCAACTCGGCCACCGGCACCTGCTCGTCGGTCGTATGCGCCCCCGTGGCACAGGGACCGTGGGTTAGGGCCTCAATTCCGGCAGCCATAAAGACATTGCCGTCGTCGATGAAGGGCTTGCCGCCTAAGCGCAACGGTGCCCCGGTTACCTGTTCATATGCCGACTGGAACGCGCCCACCAGCGGGCTGCTTTGATCGACCGCAAAGGCATCGCCGGGCATGTTCCAATCCGCGAGCCGGATGCGGGTGCCGCTTGTCTCGGCCACATCGGCGAGCAGGTCCTCCATTTCGCGCCGCGCCGCCGGCCCCGCACCAGCCGCTATCCAGCGGCGGGTCCCTTCAATCCGGCATTGGACTGGCACTTGGTTGTAGAGCTGGCCGCCTTCGATCCGGCCGATAAACAGTGTGTCGCTGCCGACATAGGGCGCGGTTTGCTCGCGCAGATGCTCGTTTAGCGCGTTCAGCCGCAAAACCACCTCGGCCCCCACGGCGATCACGTCCGGTAGCCCGGCGGGCCGCAGCACCTCGTGTACTGGCTCGCCGTCGCGCTCGATCTCCACGCTAAACACGGCCATCCCGCGACCGGCGACCGGCAACGCGTCGCCCAGATACTCCGGCAGCAGCACCCCGTCGCCGACGAAACCCTCGCGGATCAAGGCCAAAAGCTGGCGGCGGTCGCCCCAAGGCGCTTCGTGGTGGTCGTGGGCTGTAAGTAAGACCGCCCCCTTGGTCAATGCACCCGCATCCCTTAACGCCCTGAGCGCCTCGACGAAGGCGGCGATTCCCCCCTTCATGTCGGACGCCCCCGACCCATAGAGCTGGCCGTCGGCTACCTTGGGCGGCACAAAGGGCAAATGCACCGTGTCCAAGTGCCCATCGAATTGCAACACCCGCCCGGGCTGGCCGCTGTCGAGACGAGCGACCACGGCCGGTGCTTGCGGCCAATCGGCTTGGGGCCGCTCTACGGCAAATCCCTCCGCAGCTAATATGGACGCCAACGCATCAGCCACCGCGCCGGCGTCTAGCGTCGGGCTGGGCACTGCAATCAGCGCCTTGGCCGTATCAATTAGGCGTTGCTCATCGACGGCCTGTAGTATGTTGTCTTTCATCCTAGCACTCCTTTATCCGCCTTGAGACTTCGTTGTATCGACATCGGCCACGCCGCGCGGACAGAGCAACCCGCGTTCCCAGGGCTGGCCGCTACACGGTTCCCCAAGCTCTTCCAGCCGCTGCTCCTCGGTTCGCTTCCACGGATCCTTGGGCAGATCGGTCGGCCCTTGGGGATTATCCAGTCCGCAACCGACCAACGCCATGCAGAGCATCCACTTTGTCGCCATACTGACCTCCATTGCCCGCCTCTGACAATCTCCGTACTTTGACACCAATTCGCAAAGGAGCTGACCTATGTCCCATCCCCCTGACTACGGCATCATCTACAACTGGGACGGCGCACCCCACGGCTACTCGCCCGTTCCCCAGTCCATGGACGCCTTTCTCGACAAGACGTATGCCCCTCTCGAAGACACCCAAGTCGGTGCCCTGTTTTGGTGCGTGGGCGAACACGCCACGCGCTGGCCAAGCGGCGCGCTCGAATTCGTCGGCGACCTCCACCAGCGCCGCTATGAGAACGCCGCTAGCTACACCCACACTGAAAACATCCGCCGCATGTTGGAGCGCGGCGAAGACCCCCACGAGGCGCTCATCGACCGCGGCCACCAACTCGGCCTGCACGTCTATGCCTCGCTGCGCATGAACGACAATCACTTCAACGGTGCTCAGCTAAGCGACCTCCAGACTTTGCACCACTCCGAGCTGACCCAACTGCGCAAGGACCACCCCGAATGGCTGCTCGGCGAGGATACCGAGGAGTGGTTTGCCCTGTCGTGGAATATGGCCATCCCCCAAGTGCGCGAGAATCGCTTCCAACACTTGCGCGAAGTCTGCCAAAACTACCCCTGGGATGGCGTCGAACTCGACTGGCAACGCCACCCCTTCCACTTCCCCGCCGACTATGCCTATCGCCTGCGCTACGTCCTCACCGACTTCATGCGAGCGGCGCGGCAACTAACCAACGAACTAGCCCAACAGCGCGGCCGGCCCTTTTACCTAGCGGCTCGCGTCGCTGGCTCCATCGAGGGCTGTCACCGCATTGGCTACGATGTGGAGACCTGGGTAAAGGAAAACCTCGTCGATATCCTGCTCCCAGCCGGTGCCGCCGCTACCGACCCAGCCATTGAAGTCAGCGCCTTCCGCGCCCTCTGCGCCGACCGCGACATCGCCCTCTACCCAGGTTTCGATGGCGGCGTCCCCGGCCCGGCTGCCGGTCCCGAAGGCGAAGCGGCCCGCCACAACATGCGCACCAAGGCCACAGCCATGCAGTATCACGGCCAGGGCGCGACCGGTATCTACGCCTTCAACTGGCACGCCAATCGCGATTCAAAGCGCGAGTTGCTAACCCAAGTGGGCGCGGTGCAGACCTTGCGCCGCCAAGACAAGCTCTACAGCGCGACCCACCGCTTCCGCCAGCACACCGGGGAGTGGCGCGGTGCGTACCAGCACGACCGGCTGCGTGGAACCCTACCCGTTCCTCTCTACCCAACCATGCAGGAAACCGGCCCCCACTTCGACCTCGACCTCGCCGACGACCTGAGTACAGACCCACCGGCGACCATTATCCTGCGTCTGCGCCTGCAAGAATGGGTCGCCGGCGACCAGATTCGCTGCTGCTGGGACGGCGAGGTATTAGCCGACCCGGATATCAGCTATTGCCACGGCGGCGACCCCCAACCTATCTCCGATGTCAGCGCCGCCGCCTGGTACAGCTTCGCGCTCACGGCCGACCAAGCCGCCTGTGGCCTCCATCGCTTAGAAGTCGTTCTCTTGCAACGCCATCCCCAACTTGCTTGCGATTTGATTCTAACCGATGTCGAGGTATTAATCCGCTACGGCTAGGATGCTCCCCTAACGCCCGTAGCGCAGGCCAAAGAAAAAACCCGGCCACGCGAAAAGCCCATCCTCCCACTCCTTCTCATAGCGGCTATCCGACTCGATCAGCCGCAGATGGCCATCGGTCCACAACTGGTTCAAGGAGACGCCGCCAAACAGCGACAGATGACCGAGCCAAGTGATTTCCTCGGCAAGAACCATCCCTGTCTCAAGTTTGATCCGCGCCAAGTAGTTGTCTCGGGCCAATCGGTCTAGGCCAAAGTCCACTGAGGGTGGCCAAAACCCAATGCCCGCTTTGTAATCGTCATCGAGGGCGCGACTGATCCGATAGCTATGTACATCGAGGCCCAAGAAAAACCGCCGCCCGCGCTTCTGCACCCCACCTCCCACGCCCAGTGCCCAGCGCCGCTGGCCGTCTTGGTCGGCAAAGCCAGTGGTAAAAGCGGTGTAAAACGAGCGGCTGCCCGAGGCGAGGGTGAACATGGTAAAGCCGACTTCGTCGCGCCAAGTGCTGAGGTTGAAAAGCCCGCTGTGCGAGTAGTTGATCAACCCGATGGGCAGGCCGCCCTCGATGTGGCCGGAAAGGTTGACCAAGCCCACCTGCCAGCCCTTGACCTCGCTCGCCACGTTCAATAATCCGATCTGACCGCCCTTGACCTCGCCGACGAAATTGGTAACTCCGGCCACTTGCCAACCGCGAATCTTGCCGACGACGTTGGTCGTTTGCGCCACCTGCCAGCCACGCACCTGCGAGGCGATATTAATCAAGCCCACTTGTCCACCCTGCAACGGCCCCATCGCCCAGTTGACGCCTACGACGGATGCCTGCCAGCCATCGACTTCTTTGAGCGCCAAGTTGCCCAACCCGCCGATCTGATTGCCCGTCCGCTCGCGCGCCTGATTGACCAGCCAAGCGAACTGGACGCCGCGGAACGCCTCGTCCTGCGTATTGGTCAACAGCCCCAGCGACAGGGTATAGCCCTCGCTGGTGGCAACCTCGATTTGGCGTCCCAAGGTAATCCTCCGCCCCGAGCCGCCGCGCCGCTTAGTATCCTCTGGGGTCAGGACGCGGAAGTCGCCGGTACTCACCTCGGCGAACTCCCCTTCGGTCAGGGCCAATTCGGCCAAATACCAGTCCGCGTCCCACGTTTCGAAGAACAGGGTATAGCTCCCTGGCACCAATCCCAGCTCGACCTCCCGCCCGGGGGATTTGTTCAGTTCGGCGACTAGGCGCTGCTGGGCATTGCGGATAGAGATCCGACCGGCGAGGGTCTCGTCCAGCGACAGGCCCGCAGCGTTGCGGCGCACCTCGGTCATCACCACGCCGCCGGTGCCGCGCATCTGGCCCTCATAGGCTGGATGCTGAGTGCCCCCGGCGGTGCCAAGAGTCCGCGCCCGTGTCTCATCGAATGCGAACTGGTACGCCTCGTGGAGGGTCACCCGGCCATCGCCGGTAACGTCGGCTGCGCCGCGCATCCCGGAAACTAGATAGTGGGTAAAAAAGGACGCCTCGATCAGATCCGACTCCTGCGCCGTTTCGTCGGCCGAACTCGACGTGAGGAAGGCGTACCCGCGCATGTCGAAGGACTCATCGATCAAAAAGGGCGGCTGCGGCTTGCCCCCCTTGATGCGGGTTATGGTCCCGGAGTTGCAGGCGTCGAGGACGGCGATGCGGACGGCGACCTCGGCCGTCTTCAGCGAGTCGAGCAACTGCTGATAGCCAAGGTGATCTCCGGCCAACAGCAAACCCTCTTCGTCGGCGTGGCCCGAGTAGTACAGCAGCACCTCTAAGCGGTCCCCCCGCCGGCTGGCTGCCTTTACCCGCCGACCTAGATCGGCCAGCCCCTGCTCGAAGGCGGCTAGGTCGGGATCGCGCAACAGCAATACATCGGCTGGGTCCAGGCCCCCCATCTCCTGCAACACCTCGACGAAGTGTTCCGCGTCCGAGACCGCATAGCGCAGCAGTTCGCGATCCACCCCGCCGTTGTTGGCCCCCGCAGCCAGGATCAATCGACGCACCTCGGCCTCCACCGGCTGGGACAGACCCACCGCAGCGACAACAATCAACAAGGCGCGCACCAAAGACATGGATACAACTCCTCAGAGACGATAGGGCGACCACAAGGTCGCCCCTACAACGGCAATACGACGCCCACTCATCGTCGTTGGTTGCTAACCGCCATTGTAGGGGCAACTCTCGTGGTTGCCCTAGGCGGGGCTAGGGCTCCCTAGGTTTCTTTATGGTAAATCGGTACAGGCGGATATCATCCCCCAACGCCACATCGTCGGCGGCCAGCTTGGCCTTGACCGCTGCTAGGCCAAAGCGACGGTCGGCCGCCACCAGATAAAACCGCTCCCACCGCGGCGCGTCGTCCAGTTCGTAGGCAACGTCGAGAGTATCCTGCGCCGCCAGCGGCACGGCTTCTGCTCCAGTCGCGGGCAGGTGTTGAGTTACGGTACCGCGCCCATCGACGGACAGGATCGCCCCGTACTGCAAGCCACCCGAGCGGTAGGCGAGCTGCACCAAATCCCCGCTTTGGGCCAAGGCTCCGTCTTGCAGACGCTCCGCACCGCTGGCCAGTTTGCGGAAAATCAGCAAACTCGGCTCCTGTTCGCCGCCCTTGATCCGCAGCGCGGGTGCTTCCGAGGTTTCTTCGTCAAGGAGAGTGGGCACCGCCACCACCGCCAGGATCAGGGCCACGGCCGGCACGGCCCAAAGGCGATACCCACTCCACGTTCGTTGGACGCGCCGGCCCTGCGCCCGCTTGAGTTTTAGTTCGATCTGGCCGCGCATCCATTCGGGTGGATAGCGCCGATGCAATTCCTCGTTGGAACGCTCTAGGGCCGCTAGCCGCTGCGCGAGCTTTGGGTCGACTGCCAACTGGCGTTCCAAAGCCGCCAATTCGTCGTCGGTACCCTCGCGCAACAGGTAGCGCTCTAGCTGGTAGTCGCTTATGGGGCGCTTGTCTTGCTGGTTCATAGCTTCTCCATCTCTTGCAGCGACGCTCGCAGGCCGAGCAACCGCTTACGCACACCGGATATGGACATGCCCACTTCCCTAGCTACCTCCTCCAAGGTCATGCCGTCAACGTAGTACAAAACGGCCATCGTGCGCGTTGACTCAAGCTGTTGGCCAAAGAGCTTGGCCAGCACGGCGCGTGCATCTATCTGGCCCTCGGCGTCCTCCAAGCAGGCTATCTGCTCCAGCAGCGTCGAGTCGGCCGTGGTCTTCCGCCGCCGGGTATCGCGGATGCGATTGAGGCAGAGGTTAGTGGCCATGCGATAGAGCAGACTGGAGGGCGCGTCGTCCCGCAGACGGTCGCGCCGCGTCAATAGCCGCACAAACACATCCTGAGTGGCGTCGAGCGCCTGGTCTTCGTCGCGCAGTAATTGCCGACAACGACGCATGACCATCGGCCCGTAGCGACGGTACAGTGTATCTACGTCCATGTATTCCCTGGCGGTGTACTACTTAAACACCTATAACGGTGCGAGGTGTTACTTCTGCTGCGACAAAAAATTAGGCCCCTAAGTACTCAATTTACAAGATGCTGCTCACAGACGGCATCAAACAACAAGAGCCGACGGTCTGGCCGCCGGCTCTTGCGATACTTCCTAAAGAATCTCCCCAAATCAAGCGCTATTTTTTCTCGATGGCCGCGAGGAGGTCGGCAGCCCGCTGGCGCTTGTCGGGGTCCCTGTCGCGGGCGACGATGCGCTGGAGAACTGAGACGGAGAGCGGATCGCCTTGCTCGCCCAGCTCCAGGGCCTGGCGGTCGCGTTCCTCGTGATAGCTGTCGTCGTAGTCAACCACGTCCAGTTCGTGCTCGCGCCAGTAGTATTGCAAGTGGTCGTCGGGCCACTCGGCGTAGATAGCCTTCCAGGTGTTGGGCTGGCTGTGCGGCAGCAGGCTACCTGGGGCGATGGGGTCGGCAACGCGCTGATAGCGGGCGTCGATGGACAGGCGCAGTTGCTCGCCGGTGTTGGGGACGCCGCGATGGGGCATCATGCTGTGGAAGAAGAGCACATCCCCTTGCGCGAAAGGGCCGCCGGTCCAAGCGCCTTCAAGCGAGTCGGTAATCGCCAATCCCCCAGCGCCTAGGGCCGGCTGGAACTCATACACGCCCCCCCGATGCGCACCAGCGGCCACCTCCAGCCCACCCATAGTCGGCGGCAAATCGTGGAGCGGGAACCAAGCTGTATAGGTTTCGGCTGTGCCCTGAATGGGGATGAAGTCCTGATGCGGCGGCGTGGTAAAGGATTCGCGCTTGGGAAAGATGGTGCGGCCGATGAGGCGGGGGTGGGGCAACACCGGGCCGTCGAGCAGTTTTTCGAGCAGGCCGACGAGCGCGGGGTGGTGCTGCAAGGCGTGGAATTGCGGCAGCGCGTACATCCGGCTATAGACGTCCATATACTCGGGCGTCGGCTCAACGCAGAAGCCGTCTTGGTCGGCAATGGCGTCCTCGAGCGGCGTGTCGGCCTGGACCCAGCCGGCGTCGCGGACAATAGCCAAAAAGCTCAGCCTGAGCGCTTCGAGTTCGTCGGCGGGCAGCAAGCCGCGGACAAAGAGATGGCCGTCGCGCTGCATGCGGGCGCGGAGCGCGGGCGGGTCGTCGATGATAGGGGTCGAGTCGAGAAAAGTAGGCATAGCGCAGGCTCCCAAACTAGAGAAGAATACTAAATTGATACGTATTTCTTAAAATAGTACGGAGTTTTGTCAGAGACCAAAAGATGCCGTCGGCCTTTCGAGCGGGTTGGACTACATCGCTAAATGTTTTGCCATCATCGATCAACTCGTCGCAGCCCGCACTACAATGGCGACACAAACCTAGAGGCCGCCGATGAGCACCCCCGCGGCAAACACCAAGGCCCCACCGAGCACCACCTGCATCGACGCCCGCCAGAACGGGGTTTCCATGAAGCGGTTTTGAATCCAAGCGATAGCCCACAGTTCGACGAACACAATCGCAATGGCGAGCGCAGTCGCCGTACCAAAGTGCGGGATGAGGTAGGGCAAAGCGTGGCCCAAGCCGCCGACCGCGGTCATAAACCCGGATGCCAAGCCGCGCTTGAACGGAGAACCACGGCCGGACAACTCGCCGTCGTCGGAAGCCGCTTCCGTGAAGCCCATTGAAATGCCGGCACCCACCGCTGCAGCAAGACCGACGACAAAGGTCGTCCAAGTGTCCTGAGTGGCAAAGGCCGTGGCAAAGATCGGGGCCAAGGTGGACACGGAGCCGTCCATCAAGCCGGCGAGACCCGGCTGTATCCAGGTGAGGATGAACTGGCGATGTGCCGTCGCATCCTCCTCCGACCGCACATCGTTGGATAGTAGATCTTCTTCCAGCTGATTGGCGGTTTTCTGATGGCCGGCCTCCACTGCGGCCAGATCGCCCAGTAGCTGGCGCGTTCCCGCGTCAGAGGTTTGCTGGGCTGCCCTTAAATAGAAGCGCTGTGCATCGCCCTCCATTTTGGACGCCTCCTGACGAATCCGGTCCAGACCGAGGCTTTCCACCAACCACACCGGCCGTCGGTTGTACCAGCCGGCGACGTGCTCCCGGCGAATCAGCGGAATGAAATCGCCAAAGCGACGGCGGTACTCTTCGATCAAGCGACGGCGATGCTCGTCTTCTTCCGCGGCCATGGTCTCGAACATCTCGGCCGACCGCGGATAGTCCGTGCGCAGACTTTCCGCGTAGGTCAGATAGATGCGACCATCGTCTTCCTCAGACGAAATGGCGAGGGCGAGGATTTCCCGTTCGGAAAGATCGGCAAACCTTCGACGAGCAGAGACGCCTGGAATCATGTAGTAATCCCTTTTCTTAGGCGGTGAAGAACGCCACGAGGGTCCAGCACAAAGCCGCCAAGCCCGCCGCGATCGACGCCTGCGGGATTTGCGTCTTGACGTGATCCATCAGGTCGCAACCCGTACACATGGAACTAAGCACGGTAGTATCCGAAATCGGCGAGCACTGGTCGCCGTACACGCTACCATCCATGACCGCGGCAAAACACAACGTCATAAAAAGCTCTGGATGCGCTAGGCCGTTAGCACCAGCCACCGCCCAAGCAAGCGGCATGGCCAGCGGGAAGGCCACCGCATACGTGCCCCAACTCGTGCCAGTGGAAAAGGCGATGACCATGGTGAGAAGCTGGAGCAACACCGGCAGGAGGAAATACGGAATGGCCTCGCCGAGCTGTTCGACCAAAAAGATGCTGCCGCCCGTCTCCTTGCTAATGCCGCCGATGGTGATCGCCAGCAGCAAAATCACCGAGCCGAGCACCACCCCCTTAAAGCCATCGTGAACGCCAGCGATGAGGTCTTTGAGCGCCATGCCCTTGGCCAAGGCCATGCCCGCGGCCAACAGGAGCGCAATGCCAAAGGCCCACTGCACATTGGGCGCTCCACCGACGATAAAGGTGCCGACGGCAATGGCGATAAGCGTGCCCAGCGGCAAGAAGAATTCGAGGACGTGCGGAGTGTAGCCTTCGGGCACGTTGCTCCCTTGCAGCTCCTTGGCACTCAAGGGATCGGCACCTGGGGCGTCGAGCTGGCCGGTCGTGCGCGCGCGCTGGATCGCCGCCTTCATTTGCGCACCCAAAAAGAGCGGTTTTTCAATGCTGAGGAGGAGCGTGCCCAAGACGGCAAAAATGGCGTAAAAGCAAAAGGGCACGCTTTTAAAAAAGAAGGCAATGCGATCGGTTTCCGTGGCTAAAAAGCTGACGCCGGAGACGAAAATGAACGCCTGCACATAGCCGGGCCAAGCATTGAACGCGAGCTGGGAGGCAATCGGCGAGGCCGTTGAATCCACCACGTACGCCAGCTCTTCGTGGCTAATTTTTTCGCTGTCGGCAATGGGTTTGACCGTGGTGCCGACCAGCACCGTGCTGACGGTGCCGCCCTGGAAGAAGACGACCCCGAGCAGCCAGGCGACCAGCTTGGCACTTCGGGGGCCGCGCACAAAGCGCACGGTCATAAACTCGGCAAAGGCCTGGGCCGCGCCCGTGCGCGACCATACCCCCATCAACCCGCCCAACAGCCACAAGTAGAGCAGCAGGATTCCGGCTGAGCTTTTGGTTGCCAATGAGGGGATCAGCACCTCGCCAGTGAAGTCGTAGCGGCCCATCAGGAGAGCGCCGGCGAGGATGCCGCCCAACAACGAGGTCACCGGTTCCTTGGTCAGCCAACACAACATCACAGCCACCACCGCCGGCAACAGCGACCAATAGCTCCAGTGGCGCTTGGCCACCAGTTTGTAGTAGCGGCCGCTCTCCGCCACCGCGACAAATTCTTCGCTGACCGGAGGTGCCGTCCGCGACCCGTGAATCTTAGCCGGGTCGAGTTGGGCTTGTGCCATAGGCACGGCCTCGAAGTAGGCCGGCTTTTCGCGGTAGACGTAGTATAGCTTGCCGTCGCTGTCCGTTTTCACGTCTAACTCGACCTTTTCGACCGTCCACGTCGGCGACACATTGACGCCTATGATCCAAGACGCGAGCAGGGCGATGGCAAAGATGGCGAAGTTGCGAATGCCTTTGGGCATGTGGTTCCTTTCGGTTTTATGGTGGGATGGCAGCTTTACTTTAATAAAAGCAGTTTGCGCGTTTGCACACCCCAAGGGGTTTGCAGCCGATAGAAATATAGGCCCGCAGCCAGTGCGCGCCCGCCGTCGTTTATTCCATCCCAGCGCAGGGTGTATGAGCCGGCCGGATAGGTTCCCTCAGCCAAGACGGCAACCTGCTGGCCGAGCAAGTTAAAGACTGCGAGCCGGATTGCCCCTGCTCGCGGCAGAGCAAAGCCAATCGCAGTGGTACTGTTAAATGGATTGGGGTAGTTCTGCGCTAGGGAGAACGCCTCTGGTACTACCGCTTGCCGCTGTTGCAGCACCGCCGTGGGCGCGGAAGCCCTAGCGGCGACCAAGCGCACATCGTCTAAGTAGAACGTGCCGCGCAAGTTGCCGAACAGGCGGATGGATTCAATCGGCCCATCGAGCCGAGAGAAGCGCTTCAGCGGAATCTCTACTACCTGCCATTCTTTCCGCGCGAGATCCAAGCCATCCCCTGCGAACAACGCGACCAGCGACGGCGTATCCCTATTGACCATGACGTTGAAAACAGGCCGGGTGCCACCTTCGGCATCGCCGGGGTGGAAGGCCAGCCGCAGGGCGCGGTACCCTACCGGATCCACCGGCACCAGTGGCTTGTACTCGAGGGTAAACGCTTCGGCGACAAGCGCCTGTGCCCAAGTGCCGGCAAAGACCTGTTCATCTACCTCGACATTGGAGGTAAACCCCTGAGTCCAGTTCTCGCCGTACTGGTCGGCAAAAATGACTTGATCCGCTACTGGCAGCAGCACTAACTCCTTCACCAACGTCGTCTCCAGCGGCCCATCTGGAGTCTCCTGATACAGGTGGATCCGCACCGGCTTCAGACCATTGGGTACATCGGCATACAGCGTCCCCGTTAGTTGGTATAACTCCTTGCCGATCCGTTCTAACTCGACCTCCGAAGTTCCTCCCAGCGCACTCAGATCGGCGAAGACCCTAGGCTCGGGACCGTCGGGCACGGGGCTGGTAACGCGCAAGCGCTCGCGCAGGATCAACTCGGCCCCGGCTAGCGCGGAGTCCGGCAACGCACTCTGCCAATCGGCCACTAGGCGCGGAGGCGGAAACAGGGCGCTGACCAGTTCTATCTCGTCGAGATAGAAGGTGCCGCGCAGATTGCCGAAGAAGCGAATGGACTCGATCGACTCTTCCAGCGGCGCGAAGGCCCACAGCGGCACTTCCACCGTCTGCCACTCGGCCCGTGCCATGTCAATGCCGCGGAAAAACCCGTCGATTAGCGGTTCGATCTTGCGCGGATTCTCGTTGAGTTGCACTGAGAACGCCCCTCTCGACCCAGCCGTCGCATCGCCGGGGTGGAAGGAAAAGCGCAGGGCGCGATAGCCGACCGGTTCCACGGGCGCAGAGGGAAGCAATTCCAACGTGAAGCCGCGAGTCTCCACAGCCAGCGGTGCCCCCGCTGCCACTGCAAGCTCCGCACCAGTGGTAAAACCTACGTTCCAACCAGCGCCTAACCCTCCGTCGAAGACGACTTGGTTCTCGGCTGGCATCAGCACCACGGTCCGCTTGACCTCGACGGCGGCTTCGCCCTGGCGAATGTGAAAGACGACGCTCTTGCGCCCTGCACTCCCACCGGCGACTAAAGTCTCCACGAAAGGATAAAACCCCAGTGAGGCTTCGGTCAGCACTTGGGCCGACGGCCCACCCAACGCGCTCAGGTCGGCAGATACGCGCAGGCCATCGGCTGGCACATCGCGGATGCGAATGCCGCCAGCAAACTCCACCGCCGCACCCACAGCGACCGAATCGGAGAAGCTCCCTTCCCACTCGGCAGCCAGCGCCTCCGGAGCAAAATAAATCTGGTGCAGGCGTATGAAGCCCCGGGAGACGATGGCGTTTTCTACCGCGTCGCGGCCATAGCGCGTGTAGCGACCAATGTGCGGATCGTCGGTGTGGATAAATCCCCCGTTGAGCCGCTCGGTCCACTGGCTCGCCGGATCCATCGCGTAGTAAAAGCGCTCGTCATACCCGACTAGCACCATTAGATGCCCGACCGAGGAAAAGCCGCCGTGGACGATTACTGGCCGGCCAACGTCCAACAGCGCGTGCAATTCCCGCAACAGCCCGGTTTCGGTCGATTGGTCGCGGACAGTGAGACCGCGCAGCGCGGCTTCCTCGTTGAAGATCGATTCGAGGCCGCCGGTGGTCTGGGCGACGTACGTGCCCCATTTGGCGGAGATCATGTCGGGGGTGATGTCATCGGCTCCGTAGTATTTGAGGACCATAGCGATGCAGGTGTTTTGGCAGGAGCCAGAAGGATTGATGCGGTTGCTCTGCTGATGAAAATAGGGCACATCCGGGATGTAGCCGGCCTCCGTCGGCCCCGCGCTGCACCAGCAGGCGACGCACGCCGCCAGCATAGCCCTGTAGTACCTGTTCAATCGCATCCTTTCGTCCGTCGGCTCACAGCCCCGACGGTTCGCTTGGCCCCAGATCCAAGTCTTGACCGCGATGAAAATTGCGCCCCATCAGGTATTTGATATCTAACTCCACATCGCGCACAAAAATCTCCGGCAACGCCTGAGCGTCCCGCCGCACCAATTCGACTGCGAGCGTGTTGTTCCCTTTTTTCGGCCAGTGTTTAGCGTCCAGCTTAAACGCATACCAATACCCCGATCCCGTGCGATAGCGCGGGGCTGACATCCGGTACAATTCGTTGATCTTGCGCAACAGGCTGGCGGGCAATTCCCGGCCATTGAGGTAGAATTTCAGCCGGTCGCGCTCGGTGTGACCCATCACCCGCACCCGCAGCAACACTTCGTGGATCCGGCCGACCTTGGCCCAGCGCCGCAGATCGTCGCTGACCGCCAGGGTGATGGAAGCCTTGTGGCCCTTTTGCAAATAGGCCGGTAGCTGCATGGTCGTCCCCGGCTCGGTGGTGGGATTGGGGTAGCGCCCGGTCACGGTTGGTATGTAGTAGATTTTGTCGCGGGCGGCCATGACCTCTGGATAGGGCAATTCTCGCAGCTTCTCGTAGAAGGAGGCCTGGTACGGCCAGTTCCCAAACCAGTGCGCCAAGTACAGGCCATCGACGCCTTGCGCCCAGTAGTTGCATGCGGCCCCGCGCACCATCTCAATGGTCGCCTCCCCCAGACGATCCGAGTCCACGTGGCTTTGCAAGGCCGCATGCACCCGACAATCCGTGCCTTCGGCCGCCGCAACCAAGGGCCGGAAATCAACGGTCGAATCCAGCAGTTCAGGGCCGGAAAACGCTTGGCCGATTAGCGCATCGACTAGCCCTTCGCGCAACCATGCTTCGACATCCATGCCGACGGCATAGCACCCCTCGATACTGTAGGGAATGCGGATGGCCAATTCGCGTTGCTTCCCGCTCTGCTTGACGGCGCGATGCACCTGACGCACCCACTCAGTCATAATCT
Organism: Candidatus Latescibacterota bacterium; assembly: GCA_965217585.1. Taxonomy (GTDB): domain Bacteria; phylum Latescibacterota; class UBA2968; order UBA8231; family UBA8231. The sequence goes on along the minus strand of OZ244561.1, from coordinate 5,843,297 downwards.
CGCGGCCAGCGGCGACCTCGTCTGGATGGAAGTAGTAAGGCTGGTAGTTCATCTGCAGCTCAAAGCCATCGACCGGATACTTTTCTAGGGTCTCGGCGATCAGGGCAAAGCGCTCGTCGCGGACTTCTTGGTGCTTGAAGTCGAGGCAGGTGTGACCGGGAAAGTCGGCGGGTACATCGTCTTGGGCGCCGATTTCGAGATGGGCGTTGTCAAAGCGGAAGTCCGAGCAGCGCACGTCCTCTTCCCGCAGCCCCCGGCCCTGCTGCACCAACAGCGTCGGATAGACCTGCTTGCCGTACTGGTGGGCGCGGTCGCAAATCAGGCGCAGAGGGTCGTGCCCCTTGCGGATTAGATCGCGGGCATTTTGGTGGGCACGGCGAAAGATCAAATGCGGCCACCGCTTCACATTGTGGCCCCACAGCTCCCCTACTTCCGTGTCGTGCAGCACGGTGCGGCCATCGCCGAGGCAAAACATGATGGCTTCGACCGGCGTGCCCAACAGCTCGTCCACCCCCTGCTCGTACTCCTCCTTCTGCATCGGCGGCTCGTACATGTAAATCAGCGGGTGCCGGCCGTCGTGGTAAAACATGATTTTAGGCTTGTGCATGGTCTCGCTCCTTTAAGTCCAGTTGCGTGAATCGGGCACGGCCACCCAGGCCGACCCTTGGGCGAGCGACTGTTGGCTGACGAGGCCGGGCAAGGTCATGTCCATCGCCAAGTCGATGCCAATGGCCGGCGCCTTTTCCTCGCGGATGGCCGCGACAAAGTCCTGTACTTCCCAATAGTCGCCGCCGCCGTGTCCAGCGGCGAGGGCTTCTGCGGGCGGGTGCTGCCAATAATCAGGCAAAAGTTCCTCTAGGGCCTCCAAAGGCTCCCAGCGCGGCTGCGCGCTGCGGCTGCGCAGCCAGATTTTGGCCGCGGCCGCAAACCCGTCGGCCGACTCGTACGCGCCATCGGTCCCCTGCAACGCGTAGTGCACCATGTGGTGCGGCCGGTCCGAGAGCATATCGACCCGGATATGCGCCAGCCCACCGCCCGAGAGGCGGCACATCATGGTCACCGAGTCCTCCATTTCGTACAAAGCGCCGCGCGGATCTAGGTAGTGGTGCCCGGTGCCCACGGCGCAGACGGCCACCACCCGCTGTCTGGCAAACCACGTCAGCACCGGCCCCAAGCTGTGCGTGGCATAGGTGCAGCCATTGACGCCCGTCTGCCAGCGCCGCCGCCAAGGTGTGGTCTCGTTGAGCTGTTTCAGTTCGTGGATATAGGCCCCTTCGGCGTAGTACAGCTCGCCGAAAAAGCCGCGCTCGACCAGTGCGTTCACCAGTGTATTGGACTTGGTGTACACGTAGTTCTCGGCCATCATATAGACGGCTCGGCTGCGCCGCGCTGCTCGCGTCAAATCGCGGCACTCCTCGACCGACACCCCGGCCGTCACCTCGCTGAGCACGTGGATGTCGCGCTCCAAGGCCGCGATGGCCTGAGGCGCGTGCCACGGCATGGGCGTACCCACGACGACCGCGTCCACCCCCCCGTCATCGAGCATTTCGCCGGCGTCTGTAAAGACCTGTTCAATGCCCAATTCAGCCGCGTGGCGCTCGACCTCTTCCCGGCGGATGTCGCACAGCGCGGCAACTTCCGTGGCTGGATGGGCCAGTAGGGTGGGGATAAAGCCGCTTCCGCGGCCAGCAGCCCCAATGACACCAAAGCGTATTTTGTCCATTGCTATCCGTTTGACAACCGGCCGGAGCGACCGTACTGTTGTAGGCCGTTTACCCAACCCATTCTCTATAGGAGGAACCTCATGGCCATTATACCTAACGTCAGTTCGGATATCGCCGGGCCGCTCGGCGCGATTCACCTGCCCCGCCTGTGGTCTAAGCTGCGTCTGAGCGCGGCCGGCGAATTGTCCGAAGGCTACGATGAATGCGGCGCGGGCTTCGATCAGATGGTTCTCGACGGCCTCGGCATCGACCGCGACGCAGCCGTGGACTATGTCAAGGACAACAAGGCCAGCTATACCGAATTTGAAAACTGGGTCAAGGCCCAGCGCGGCGGCTCCATTCCGCAGAGCGAGATCGACGCTTCCAACGCCGCCATCCGCGGCTACAACCACGACGACGAGACCCGCGGCAGCGTCCTCGACGCCGCTGGCCTCAGCGACGACGGCAGCATCCTCGACGCCGTCAACCTCAACAACCTCGACGACTGGACTGAACTGCACGACGCCCTGAGCTAAAAGGACCTGTCCCACTCGTCTGCCGGCCCGCTTCCGCTCTTTGGAGGCGGGCCGCTTTGTTGCTTCTCGCCCGCCTATTCATACCGCCTTTTGGCTGGGCTGTCAACGCCCTTGATAGCCTTCTGCCAAAGTTGTACCTTGTGCCACCTACCCCTTCGGCGAAAGCGAATCTGCGATGAAACTCGATGTCGTCAAACTGACCAAGGCAATAGTCGCCTATCCCTCGGAAAGCCAAACCAGCAACGTCGAAGTCACCCAACACATAGCTGGAGTCTTAGACCAGCTTGGTTTCCAAATAGAAGAGGTACCCTACACAGATGAGGCGGGCGTGGCCAAGCTCTCCATCGTCGGCAAGCTGGGCACCGGAGAGGGCGGGCTGGCCCTGATGAGCCACGACGACGTCGTACCCGCCAATCCCGCCGACGGCTGGCACCGCGATCCCTACGACCCCTACGAGGCCAACGGCAAGCTCTACGGCCGCGGTTCCTGCGACATGAAAGGCCCTCTTGCCGCTTCGATTTGCGCGGCCGCCCGCTTCAAGGCCGCCGATCTCACTGCCCCGCTCTACATCGTCGTCACAGCCGACGAAGAGGTTCACGGCGTCGGCGCGCAAAAGGTCACGGCCCATTCCAAGCTCTTTGCCGAGGCCAGCACCGGCTGCGGCATCATCTGCGAACCCACCAGCCTCCGCGTCGTCCACGCCCACAAAGGCTCGCTCGCCATCCAAGTCACCGCCAAGGGACGCCCCGCGCACACCAGCACCTTGAAGGGCATCAACGCGAACCTCAAGATGATTCCCTTTCTCGCGGAGATGAAGCGATTCAACGAGCGGGTGCTCAGCGCGCGCCGCTACCGCAACGAGGAATTCGCACCGCCGCATTCCGAGTGGTGCATCGGCATCAACGATCACAACCGCGCCACCAACATCTCCCCCGCCCAGAGCATCTGCACCCTCAACTACCGCCCCATGCCCGGCATCGACGTCGATGATTTGATCGACAAAAGCCGCAAAAGCGCGGAAAAGCACGGCCTCGACTTCGCGCTCAAGCATCGCGGCGAGCCACTCTATACCGCGGTGGACGCCCCGCTGGTCCGCACGGCGCTCAAGCTAACGGGCCGCCGCAAACCCACCACGGTGGCCTACGGCACCGACGGCATGGCTTTTGTCGAGAAGATGAAACAAATGATCGTCCTCGGCCCAGGCGACATTGCCCAAGCCCACACCGCCAACGAATGGATCAAAACCGACCAACTGCGCGCCAGCGTCGATCTCTACGCCCGCTTCATTGATCATATCTGCGTGTAGAGGTTGTCTTCTCAAAACCCTGAGAGGCGAAATGACAACAATTCACATCCAATGTATCGGTGAGAAAGTGCTGGTTCCACAGAGCGAATTAGAACGGCTGGTGGAATTGGCACAGCGCTATGAAGAGATTACCGTGCAAAGGCAGGAAGATGATGTGCCAACATGGGATATCATGCGTTTGGTCGAACAAAGTGGCGCATTTGGCTTTTGGGAAGAGGAAGGGGAAGATATTTACTCCTCCGAAGACGGAGAACCGGTGTGACGCACCCAACGCTCGCACGCGGTAATGTGGTGCTGACGCGGTTTCCATTTACCGATTTGACTGGTGCCTCCCTTCGCCCCGCAGTAATCGTGTCCCAAGGGCAATTCGGCCACGACATGGTACTCGTGGCGATTTCTAGCGTTGTGCGCGGTACGCTCGCTCCCACCGATTATACCATTGAGCCCAACCACCCGGAATTTATCCTGACAGGCTTGCGCGTTATGTCTGTCTTCCGGATGCATAAATTGGCTACAGTAGAACGGTCGGTCATTACCCGCCGTCTCGGCCATCTTGGTCCACAATTGCAAGCAGAAGTGGATAGGTTACTCCGCGAAGTGTTAGCACTCTAAGAGGGTGTCTTGAGACGATTTTCTATGCGATTCGTTTGGTCCATCACGCGCCGCTCGCGGGATGGAATGGATCAAAACCGACCAATTGCGCACCAGCGTCGATCTCTACGCCCGCTTCATCCAGCATATCTGCGTGTAGAGGGATAGTTGAAGCGCTGTTCTGTTGGGTACGACGATCACACGACCCGCTTCTTGCAAGAACGCCAGCCGACACACACGTCAGGTAGAACACTACGAGACGCTTATGTCGCTTCTAATCTTAGAAATAGTCTTAGGAACAGCTTTTTATATAGCTGCTGAATGCATTCCTTCCCTCTTCAGGCGCAACCTGCCCAAACCCATTCATCGCCTACGTCTAGCAACATGGATCATCGTTCTTGCCATCGGAGTATCGTTCTTATTGGTCTACGAGCCATCGCTAGAGCCTTAGAAGCTGTTGAGTTATTCAGATGCATTTAGCGACGGTAATTTTAATCATGGCAATCCGGATCATATTTTCTGCAGATTGGGTGAGGATTTCAAAGTCCTTGGCCAAGCGCCGAAATCCACCCAACCAAGCAAAGGTTCGTTCGATAATCCACCGTTTGGGAATCACTTGGAATCCTTGCGCTGGTTTCGAGGTGATGTCGAGTCGTAACCCCAGCAGGTTCTCGACGAATTCAACCGTAGTGCCGCGATAGCCTTGGTCGCCGCAGAAGGCTTCGACCGAATCATACTTTTCTGCGACGCGATCACACACTTCCCAGCCTTGGCTGGTATCGGCTACATTGGCTGCATGTACTTGGATCGCGAGCATATTGCCCAGCGTATCGGTGGCGAGGTGGCGTTTACGGCCTTTGACCTTTTTTTCCCCCATCGGTGCCTCGATCCTGACTAGCATACTGCGTTTTGACCGATTGCGAATCCAAAAGCGCATAGGTGGGCTGTGGCTTCTTGCCTTGCTTTAGGCGCGCTTGCTCATTGAGAAAGTCCAAGGCTTGCTCCCACACGCCGCGTTTATTCCAGCGACGAAAATGATCATAGACCGTATCCCAAGGCGGAAAATCAAGCGGCATCATCCGCCACGGGATGCCCCCTTTGAGCACATACAAAATGGCATTGACCACATCGCGTTTTTCATACCGACCCGGATTACCCCGAGGATCGGGGCGGTCAAAAAAAGGGGCGATCAACGCCCATTCTTCATCCGTCAAGTCACTTGGATACCCTGGCATAACAGAATCCTCCTACAGCAATAGGGCTATGGTACCAAATAACTTACAAAGATACGTTTTTAACTCAACAGCTTCTATAGACTTTTGCTAAAAATCACCGTCGTTGGCAGCTTAGTCATGCTTATTGCGGTCCTAGCGGTCATGGCCTTTATGCTAAAAAACCGAGACAAGTCGTAGTTGCGCTTCTCCCTCCCTCAATCCCAAGGATCCACCCCAGCCAGCTTCCGCCCCACACTCGTCAACTCAGCCGTCTTTTCTTCGTAGTACTCGCGTTCCTCAGCGTAGCGCCCTAACCCAGACAACCGCCGCTGCCAAAAGTCCGTGCGCAACCGCCGCGCCTCTTCACCCTCGCCTGCTGGACTCATGGTGATGTACTGCGCCACGCGCGGCAGGGTAGTGCGCCAGATAACCAAGTCGCCCGCTTCGGCACCGATGTGATGCGCTCCCAAAGCCAGCAGGTCTTGCTCGCGGGGATTGGCCCCTCCGGCAGTGCGTCGAGCCACGCCTCTAAGCGCTGGTGGAACCCCGGCACGCAGATAAAGGCCCCGCTGGTCCGCACGGCGCTCAAGCTAACGGGCCGCCGCAAACCTGCGTGTAGGAGCCGAAACTGGGTAAAGCCCAAGTGAAGAGGATTGTTGCCGCCGCGTTTCATCAAAGCATCTGGGATTGAGGGCGTCTCGCCCTCGAATTTTCAGAAATTGGACTCCAGCGAAAAATTATTGACTGATGTTACGCAGCCTCTGTCTTCTTAGGGCAGCCTCTTCCGCCCGCTTGGTGCCTGTGCGGTCCCGGTGTCATGCCTGCGAAAGCAGGCATCCAGAAAGGCCGTTTGAGGCTAGGGCGCTGGGCTGGATTCCCGCCCCGTGTCGGGGCACGGGGTGACGTTCTTTCGCGGGAGTATCTGTGTTCTGCGTCCAGCCCTTTTCTACCCTGCTGGGGCCTGGTGTTCCACCCAGGGCGTTCCTCGATGGGCAATGGCGTTCAGCAACAGCAGCAGCTTGCGCATCACCGCCACCACCGCCACCTTGCCCGTCTTGCCCCGCTGGCGCAGTCCCTGATAGAAACGGCTCAGGTCGTCGTTGTAGCGTATCGCCGACAAGGCGGCCAGGTACAACACCCTACGCACGGTTCCCCGTCCGCCCCGGATCGAGCGATACCCCTGCTGGCGCCCACTGTCGTTGGACCACGGGGCCAGTCCCACCAGCGAGGTCAACTCCTTTCCACGGTACTGCCCCAACTCCGGCAGATACACTACCAGCGTGGCCGCGGTCAGCTCGCCCACGCCCGGCACACTCCGGTACAGGGCCGCGGACTCGGACAACTCGCCGCTGTTTTCCAACGCCTTGCGGTATTCCTCTTCCAACCGTCCGATCTCTTCATCCAGCCACTGGAGGTGCCGCTGGGTAGAGGTGCGGGCGGCTTCGGTCCGTCCTTGGTCCAGCCGATGGCGCTCCTGCACGCGCTGGTCCACCAACTGCTTGCGTCGGCGCAGCAGGTCTTGCAGGACCTCACTGTCCGCCGCCGCCGCCACCGAGCTAGGCACCTCGAATACCTGCCCATACCGCGACAGCATCTGCGCGTCCAGCGCGTCGGTCTTGGCTTGGCGGCCAGCCGCCCGCGCGAAGTGGCGCACTCGGTTGGGGTGCGCTATGTGCACCGACCATGCCGTGCTCCGCAACCGTCGCACCACTTCCCGCTCATAGCCCCCGGTCGATTCACACACCACGTGGGTCGCCCCCTCGCGCTCCAACCAGCCCACCAGGGCCGAAAGGCCCGCGGGGGCGTTGTCGAATCGACGCACCGGACCCGCCGACACCGACACGTCCAGACTGCTTTTTCCTACGTCTATACCGGCAACGACTTTCATGCTGGTAGCCTCCCTGTTATAATGGGTGCTGTCCTCCACACTTGTAATACGGGCCCAAGGCCCCTGTATCTGTTCGGAGCGACAACCTAGCGTGAGGGGTGTCTTACTCCCGCACGGTGCCGTGGGCACTGTCGTGCCTGCTCACCCAATGACGGACGACGCGCCCCTCACGCAGGCCTTTCAGATTGGCCAATCTGAAAGGCTTTTGCAACATACAAATGACGACAGGCAGGGCAGCAAGGCGGCAGACACTACATAAGTCTGCGTAACGTCAATTATTTATTTGACATCTTGGTTGATTGCCCTAATATATACTGCTGTCAAGCACAAACGTTTGTGTGTTCATGGCCGAAAATAGACAATGGTACATACCCCGACATCTGATAAAACAGCGCTTAGTACGGTGGCCCCAGCCGGAGGTCGCCCTTGTTGTGCGACCTGCGATACACGTTTGTTCTTTATTTACAAACGCTTGCTGCCTTTTCTGTGCCTAATTGCACACGATTACTATCTCTTCAACACGCTAAGGCATTTTCTCATCTGCATCACACCTCATGTGCCAGCGTAAAATCCTCAACCTTATAAGGAGAAGATTGATGAAACGGTATTGCTTCACATCGTACCCCCTTTGCGCGTTAATCGGCCTGATTCTTTCGCCGCTGGCGGTGGCCCATGCGTCGCCCTCGCCGGCTGATAGCGTGCATTTCTGCTTGCCGTTCGATTACGAGCGGTGGCAGCGCGATCACCCCCTCTCTGCTGGCAAGCGGCTGGCCGATCGGAACGTGGGTGAGGAGCGCACGGTGCGGATGATCTATTTCTTGCCCAATGACCGTCCGTATCGTCAAGAAGTGGTTGATGAAATGAAAACGATGATGCGCCGGGTTCAGACCTTTTATGCCGAGCAGATGCAAGCGCATGGCTACGGCAACACAACCTTCCGCATTGAAACCGATGCCCAAGGCGAGCCGCTGGTGCATCGAGTCGATGGGCAGCATCCCATAGGCACTATGATAACAACACTACTATAGAGGTGCTTGACGAGATATTCTTTGGCGAAGGTCCGCTTCAATTTGATGTCTTGGCCAATGATTACCTCATCGTCATTGACAATAGTACAGGCACAATTGATGTAGATGGTTATAAGGCCGGAGGAGTAAATAATGATTTTGGCAAACGTGGCGGAATTACGTTGGTTCCTAGTAGCCTTCACTTTAGCACAATAGCCCATGAGCTTGGGCATACTTTCGGCTTGTGGCACGACTTCCGCGACGATGCCTACATCATGTCGTATGGCGGCAACCCAGATCGACTGTCGGCGTGCGCCGCCGAATTTTTGTCCGTGCACCCCTACTTTAATTCTGATATATCCCTTGGAGGAGAAACGAGCCTCAGTCGTAGTGTCTTCGGAGGGGGAACCCTCAGCGACCCATCCACCATCCAAATGATTTCGCCGTCGGACTATCCGGCCGGATCAACCATCATCTCCGTCCGATTCAAGGTCAGCGATGCGGAAGGGCTTCATCAGGTGCTCCTGATTGACGTGGAAAGAAAAGAAAGCAGCGGCGCCGCCGGACTGGGAGGATTGGCAGCATGCCGTGGATTGGACGGTGAAAAAGACGCCATCGTCGAATTCGAGTATGATGTCTCGATTCCCCCCTATCGTCGGGATCCTTCAGATCCTGAGGTTCATTCCCTGTCTATTCAGGTAGTTGATACAGATGGGGAGGTGACCCACGGCGCGAGTATTGGGCTTTCGAAAGCTTCATCATACCACATCGCCACCCTCGACCATACAGCGTATATCAGATCGGCATCGTTTTCTCCCGACGGCACCCTCCTAGCCACCTCAGAGGAACTTATTCCTACGGTCCGGCTGTGGGACGTAGCCACCAGACAGCAGGTGGCCACCCTTGAGCTTGAGTATTGGAGCACCGCGCTGTCGTTTTCTCCCGACGGAGCCCTGCTGGCCATCGCAGAGGAGCAGGTCTCGCTGTGGGACGTAGCGAGCAGAGAGCAGGTCGCCACCCTCCAGCCTGGGAGTTGGGATTTTAAGTTGGCGTTTTCTCCCGATGGCACCCTGCTGGCTATTGGGGGATCAGGAGAGAACGCGGTCTCACTGTGGGACGTGGTGAGCAGACAGCAGGTCGCCACCCTCCAAGCGGATTGGGTCAGGTCACTGTCGTTTTCTCCCGACGGCACCCTGCTGGCCATCGCAGAGGCGGCAGGAGAGAACAAGGACGCGGTCACGCTGTGGGATGTAGCCAGCAGGCAAAAAGTCGACACCTTCCAGCCTAGGGGCGATTATATCTATATCTCTGATGTATCGTTTTCTCCCGACGGCACCCTGCTGGCCACCTCAGGAGATTTCAATCAGTTGTGGGACGTAGCCACCGGACAAGAGGTCACCCTCCAGCCTGAGAGTTGGGGCAGTTCGCTGTCGTTTTCTCCCGACGGGGCCCTGCTGGCCGTCGGGTCAAAGGGCCATGTCCGGCTGTGGGACGTGGCCAGCAGGCAGCTTGCCACCACCTTCGCGAATCCGGGCTTTCTCTCTGATGTATCGTTTTCTCCCGACGGGGCCCTTCTGGCCGTCGGGTCAAGCGATCAAAGGGTTCGGCTATGGGATGTTTCTGAGTGGACCGTCGAGCAGACGATAACCACCGTCGAGCAGGCCATGCCCCATACCTTGACGAAAGTCTCCGGCGATGGACAAGAAGGCACGGTCGGCGAGCCATTGGCCAAGCCATTCGTCGTTTCCGTATTAGATCAAAACGGGTCGGCCTTTGCCGGGGCGGTCGTCAGCTTTTCGGTCACCGCTGGCGGGGGGACGCTGTCGTCCACCACCGCCACCACCGATGCCAACGGCCGAGCCAAAAGCACGCTGACGCTGGGGGCCGACCCGGGGACCAACACCGTTACGGCTACCGTTGAGGGGCTTGAACCCGAAACCTTTACCGCCATCGGAAGAGCGACCACCGATTCCGACGGCGAAGAGGCTTCGGGCGAGGAAGATGGCGAACTGGCCGATGACGAGGCCTCCGGCGAGGATCAACCCGAGTCCGAGGAGCAGCCAACCACCGATTCCGAGGACGAGGTGGCTGATAGCGAGGACGATGGCGAGCTAGCCGATGACGAGGCCTCCGGCGAGGATCAACCCGAGTCCGAGGAGCAGCCAACGGCCACGGTTGCGCTCGAGGGTATATCCGCAAGCCATGATTCGGTCCGCGAGGACGACGGGCAGGCAACGACCATCACGCTGACCGTGACGTTGGACAAAGCCGTGGCGGCTAACGAGACGATCACACTCGCCCTTGTCTCTCCAACACAAGGCAAGACAGCCAAGCGCGGTGAGGACTTCGACGCGACATTTCCAGAAACCCTCACCATTGCAAAAGGCCAGCGAACGGGCACGGCGCAGCTTACCCTGACGCCCAAGGACAACACGACGGCGGATGGGGATAGGGCCTTCGCGGTGCAGGCTACTTCGTCGAGTGGACACCAAGCTCGGATCAATATCAAAATCATCGACAATGATTCGGCCAGCGAGCCCCAAGCATGGCTGGTGCCCGATCCGTCTGAGGTCGAATTCTATGCCGACGATCCAGCGTGGAAAACATTTACAGTGCACACCAACCTCGACAGCGTGCTGGTGAGAGCCAACCCGTCCGGCTCCGATCCGGCCATAGAGATCGCCGGCGGCCAACAGGTGCCCTCCAGAGCCTACTGTCCAGCCGAAGGCAACGATAGACCCACAAGGGGGCGCCGAGATGGCTGGAGCCTGCATGTAAAAGCGTGCCAAGCAGGGCGAACAAAGATCCTGCTCATCGACTACGATACAGACGCGGTCGTGCAGCAATATGAGGTCAATGTCGAAGAAGACACCGGCATACCAGCCACGACGACGCTCAACCCGAGCTATCCCAACCCCTTTAACAGCGAGACGATCCTTTCTTATACGTTGCCAACCGCCTCTGATATTCGACTGGAGGTCTTCACCCTTAACGGACAACGAGTGGCGGTCCTGCACGAAGGGTTTCAAGCGGCTGGCTATCACACGATATCTATGGACGCCTCGGCTTGGGCCAGCGGCGTTTATCTCTATCGGTTGACAACCCCTGAAGGCCGTTTTGCCCAAAAATTTACCCTGCTAAGGTAAACATAGAGCGGAGGCTACTTATAGACGGCAGGTTTTTGGCGTCCGCGTCGGCGTCGCAGACAAGATGGGTTGATTTAGATGGTGTGAAGGGAGGAACCGGTCAAGCCAGTACGATCGGGGGTTCATCGGTCAAGCTATGGGATGTGGCTACAAGAAAGCCTATCGTCAGCTTCCCGCCGGTCGGGCGGATTGAGGAATTGGATTTTTCTTCCGACATGAGATTTTTGGCAGAGAATTCATCTTACATAGTACGACTGTGGGATTTATCTGAGTGGACTGGCGGACAGACGATAACCGCCGTCGAGCAGGCCATGCCCCATACCTTGACGAAAGTCTCCGGCGATGAACAAGAAGGCACTGTCGGCGCGGCGTTGGCCAAGCCATTCGTCGTTTCCGTGTTGGATCAAAACGGGTCGGCCTTTGCCGGGGCGGTCGTCACCTTTTCGGTCACGGCCGGTGGAGGGACGCTCTCGGCCACCACCGCCACCACCGATGCCAATGGTCGAGCCAGAAGCACGCTGACGCTGGGGAGCGATCCGGGGACCAACACCGTTACGGCTACCGTTGAGGGGCTTGAACCCGAAACCTTTACCGCCATCGGTCAAGCGACGGCCGATTCCGACGGCGAGATGGACGATGGCGAAGAGGACGATGGAGAGCTGGCCTTCGGTTTCGCCGAAGAGGTCGAAGACCAAGCATACACCGCTGGTACGGCGATTAGTGCGCTGGTATTGCCGGAAGCTACGGGCGGTGAAGGCGAGGTAACGTACCGCGTCTTAGGCTTGCCTACTGGCCTGTCGTTTGACGCGGCCACGCGGACGATTTCGGGCACGCCCACAGCCGCCACCGATGGGGCCGTCGAGATCACCTACACGGCGCAAGACAGCGCAGGAGCCGCCGCCACATTGACCTTCTCTATCACCGTCAACCCGGCCTTGAGCTTTGGCGATCTCTTCGGCGCAGCGGGCAAGGCCAATCCAGCCGCCTTTGCACTGGCGGATAACTTCCCGAATCCGTTCAACGTGGTAGGGCAATCTGTCCGCTCCCTCGTTGCCAAACACCAGCTCCCGGGGCGCTACGTGTAGTGGAATGGGATGCTACCGACAATAGCGGGCAGAGCGTGTCGGCGGGCATGCGGCGAGCGTGGCCAAGCTCTCCATCGTCGGCAAGCTGGGCACCGGAGAGGGTGGGCTGGCCCTGATGAGCCACGACGCTGACACTGCACCTCATCAAATCACGAGAGATCGCACTGCTTCTTCAAGCTCTTCACCGCTACCTTTGCCCCCGCCCCCGAATTTAAAGGCTATCTTTCCACCTCGATCAATGATATACTCGATAGGCATTCTATCCACATTGTAGAGCTTAAAAACCGTATCTTGCCAGCCATTGCCTTCACATATCTGAGGCCACGTGAATTGCTCTTCCGTTATCGCAGCACGAAGAGCATCAAAGTCTATATCATCTGATATACCAATGAGGGCTACCTCGTCCTCAGAATACTCCTGGGCAATGTTGCGCAGAGAAGGGTAAATAAATTTACACCCGCTACAGGTTGTACTCCAAAAATGCAAAACCGCGACTTTACCTTGATAATCTGCAAGATCTATGTGATTGCCATCTATATCGGACAACCTGAATTGAGGGGCCAACTGTCCGACGTTTAAAGTGTCAAGCTCGTACAGATGTCCTCGGGCGTGATCTACATGCCGTTCAGAAGCATCCCATGCGATGATTTGTTCAAATCCTCGACGAGCTTTTCCCGTCTCACCTTCGAGTTCCCAAATATCGGCTAAAGTGCACAGCAAGGACGATCGACTCTTCAAGGGAACGACCTTTTCGACCAATTCCTCCAATAGGAGAATTGCTTCTTTTTCTCGGCCATCACGTGCGGAACTGTTCCACAAACCATACTTGACTTCATCCCACACATCTTCGGTATAAGAAATGTGCTTGAGGGCCGCTTGAACTTGGTCACTGACGCCCTTCAGATTTCCCCACATGGTGAAAGCATTGGACAAAGCCTTTGTGGCTATCTCTGAAGGCCTCTTCTCCAGATACATCTGGAAAAATTCTGCGGCGAGTCGATGTTGGGGGTTGTCCTCACCAAAATAATCCTCTGCCGTCTCGCGGAACTGCTCAACCTCTTCCCAGGCGGCCCTTTGCCATGCTTTAAAATCCATTTCTTCCTGGGACAGTGCATTATTTTGCTCAGTCATGTTTCCCTCCTTCAGTAAAGGTAGCAATCGGCGATGCATTGGGCGATCTCCGCCACGGTCGTGTTAGTGGTACAATCCCTACCTGTATTGATTTGCTTGAGTTGTGAACATCTCGGCATAGAGGCCGTTTGTCGAAATGAGGTGCTCGTGCGTTCCATGTTCAACGGGTTGCCCATCCTCTAGAACGAGAATACTGTCCGCCATGCGAACAGTGGGAAATCGGTGCGAGATCAACAACCCTGTTTTGCCGACAATCGCTCGCGCGAATCCTTCGTATATTGCCTGCTCGGTGAAAGCATCGAGCGCTGCCGTCGGCTCGTCCAATACAATTACTTGTGCATCCCGAATAAACGCTCTGCTAAGGGCAATGCGCTGCCACTCCCCGCCGGAAATTTCGATCCCGTCGGAGAACATGCGGCCAAACATGGTGTCAAGTCCCCTCGGGAACTGTTGTATCAGCGTCTCAGCTCCAGCAAGGCGTGCTGCTTGCATGAGTTTATCGTCGTCATGCAAGTGCTGCAATTCGCCAAAGCCGATGTTTTCCCGTGCAGATAGATTGTAGCGCTGGAAGTCTTGGAAGATAACACTCACATGACGCCACCACGCCTCGGGTTCGACCTCGCGCAGGTCTATTCCATCTACCAGAATCGCCCCCTCGGTTGGATCGTATAGTCGAACCAACAGCTTAATTAGCGTCGTCTTGCCAGCTCCATTAGGACCGACGATAGCCGTCGTATGCCCGACGGGAAGATGGTAGGAAATATTGCGCAGCACGTACTCATTAGACCCTGGATAGCAAAACGATACGTCGCGGAATTCGATCCCTTTTTGGATGGGCTTAGGAATGGCAACACCTTTTGTGCCTAGGGACTGGAGTCTTCCTTCAGCATCTTCCCATTCCCGATCCAGGAACTCAAAAAGGTTCGACGCATACAATAGGCGCTCAAAACCCCGAGCGCCGCTACCAAAAGCACTGTTGAAACGGGAGCGTCCTTGCTCGGCAGCTTGGAAGGCCAAGCTAACGTCGCCGATGGTGATCATGCCCATGAGACCACGGAAGATTGCGTAACACCAAATTGCCAGAGTGCCGGCAACAGACAATAAACCATAAAGCAAATCGGTCCGACCTAGGCGCAGCCAATGGTTGCGGTCATCAGCATGTTGTACTTTCCACAATCGGCGATACTGATCTAACAAGTATTCTATTAGCCCAAAGAGCCTTAGTTCACGGAGCCCTGGCGCGTTCGATAAGAGGTCGCCAAGGTACTGGACCCGGCGACGTAGTTCAGATCTTCCGCGAACTATGTTGTAGTAATGGGCGAGAAAGCCAGCCTGTGCAATTGCTCCAGGGGCAGCAGTGAGGATGATCACCACGACCGCCCCAGGATGTATATGTGCGAGCAGTCCGATTATTGCAACCAAGGACAACAGATCAGAAATCCAACCGAACACAAAGAACGCTGTCTCGTGAACCTGCTCTGTTTCCTCCAGTGCATTGTTGAATGAGTCATGCACAGCAGGAGTTTCAAGGAGCGCCGGGTCCAACGCCGCCATCTTGGCAAACACCTGCATTCGTGCCCGGTGGCTACTCCGCTGGCCAAGAAGCCGCCGGACATGCACGGCAAGAGATTGAGTAATTACGCCAAGTATCCAAATGCCAACGATACCAGCGACTGGGAGAACAAAGTTGGTTAGCGCATAGCTGCCTTCTATAGCTGAAGATACGTTTTCGGCGATCTGATCGATTATGACCTTAGTAAGCCAAATCTGGGAAGGAACGACTGCGGCATTACCGATCGCCAGCAGCACGGCAACAGAGGTGAGGAACGGGCTGGTTCGCCAAATAAACGCCAGCAAACGCGGCAGGAGACTTACAAGGGTAGATAGCCGACTTATCCGCTCACTCACACCTAATGACCCCTCAGTACAAGTAGCAGTCGGCGACGCATTGGACGATCTCCGCCACGGTCGTCTCCGTGCCCTTCATAGCATCGTGTACCCGGTAGTGCCACGGCTCGCTGCCCAAGCCGGCGCGCCAATCCCGAATGGCCTGGACATTGTCTTGGCCCGCCTTTTGCAACTGATCCAGACTGCCGCGCACCAGCGCTTGGTTTGCCATATCCCCTAAGTCGAGCGTGGCCATCTGTTCAGCTACCCAATAGACGCCGCGCGCCAATTCCACATAGGACCGCACCACCCGCGTCTCGTGGGCCAGCTCCGCTTCCCCAAGGCCCTCGACAATTTCCAAAGCCCGGTCGCAGATCGCGACTTTGGCGTCGAAGTCCTCGGCAGTGAGATAATAGCGGAACATCCCCTCGCCCAAATAAGGCCGCTGCCGCTGCCGCACCATCTCCGCGGCCTTGCCCCAAGAATAGCATATCGGAAAATCGGAATCGTACACGTCGAATTCCACCGGCCCCATCAAGGCGGCCCATTCGGCCACGGCCTCTGGATGGGCATAGCCTTCCCGCCGTGCCCACGCCAAGGCGAACTCCGTCTCGTCACGACCTTGCATATTCCAAGCCCACTCGGCCAAGGCGTGGATATTGAAGCTGCAAATCTGACGCTCTGGACCACCCCAAGCCATCATGGCGTACGCTCCGCTATAGCCCCGCCGCACCAGTTGGCCGACGTAATCCCGCATGCGGTGAGCCGAGCGCTGCGGCACCTTGAACTCGGGCGTGTCCACCTTGCCGTTAGCCGCAATGGGCACATCGTAGCTGGCGATCCAGCGCCCCTCAGCGGCATAGTGGTCCAGCAGCGGATTGGCCATTAAATCGCGCGGCCGGTGTAGCACCCTCTCCAGCTCGGTGACGCAGGCCCGCTCGACCTTCACCTCCGGAGGCAACTCGTCCAGCACCCGATAGTTGCGCACGGTGGTGGTGGTCGATAAAAAGATGCGAATCTGCAAATTGGGACAGCGCTTTTGGGCCCGCCGCCAAGCCGCGACAAAAGCCCGCGCCTCCAGCACGAACTGCCCCACCGCAGAGCATTCCAGACAGCCGCACTGCCCCGGCCGTTCGCTCAACCAGCAGCTTATTTCCTCGGCCCCCTGCCCGGCGATATCCTCCATCCACTCTTGTAGAATTTGCACCAGTAGCGGTTGCGCAGCGCAGGGAACCCGGTGCTGATTGCCCGCCTTGTGGGCGAAATAGCGCCCAGTCAAAGCCCCGTCTCCCTTGCCGGCCAGTTCGGGATAGGTCCTGAAAAGGCCGCAGTCGTGCAGGAAGTTGAGGTGCAGAATGTAGGGCAGATAATTGAACGCCCGCTGCCGCGCCGCTTCGAACTGTTCGCGGGCGATGGTGGCCCGGTTGCGCCGACCGCGTTCAATGGGGTGCAATTGCGTCGAGGCCATTTTGCCGTAGTTCAATTTGAGCGTGGCCAGCCACGGGATCCAAGTTGCAGGCTCGGGAAAATTCCACAAGCCCCGCTCGTCCATATCGGGCCAGTCGAGCACCTGTGCCAAGGGGATGTGCACCTGCTCTTGGCTCATTTCGGGTTCGAGCAATTGGATCAGGGTCTGGCAGGCGTAGTACACACCGCGCTCGTCTAAACCCGTCAGCACCAAACCATCTCGTCCCCGTGGCTCAATGAGGTACGCCTGGGCCTTGTTCTTCAAGCTCTGGAGCCGTTCCGTGGCCGCGCTGTTTGCCGGAGCCACGCCAATGTCGATGGTAAAGGCTCCACCATCCGGCTGTGCTTTTCCCTTTTCAACGAAGAGTGCTTCCAACTCGGCGGCACCCTGCTGCTCGATTGGCCCAGCTTGGTCCCGCAGCGCAATACCCACTTCGCCCGGCCTACAGCGGACGCTGTCGGCAATGCGAATCTCGTGCGGCAAGGGCAGCAGATAGGACGTCCACAATTGCATTGGGTTCATTGAGTTATGAGATCGAGTCAGCCTTTTCTGACTGTCCAAAGAATCTTACACGTTCTTCCGGAGTAAGATCTTTCGTCTGTAAAAAGTGTACAAGACGTACGAAGTGTACCTCCTGCATCATCTCGTCCTGCGGAAACTCCCCCCTGACTTCCTCCCAAAGTCGATCTCTTGCGTCCTTTGTCAATGTGTTCACAGTCCATCTCCTATAACTCGGGTGGAGCAACGATCTCGATGGGATTGTAGCCTTCTAAGGCGTTGACCAAGTTAACCTCTCGGCGGGTATTGACTTTGACTAGATGGCGAAAGTTCCAACTAGCAAGATAACCAATCCAGGGTAATCGTTGAAATGCAGGCATCCATTTCAAGGCATCTACCCTGCCAGAATTCTTGCGTTAGGCGTTGACGATCTGGTGCGCGATCATCGTAGTAGGCACTAGGAACCGTTGTATCCAGATAAACTCGATCTATTACTGCCATATTATGCCACCAATAGTTGCGTCGGCTTAGTTGTAGTCATACGAACTCCTCTACTGCTGCGGCCTTTTCGGCGGCGTGGCCGATACGCCTTCCATGCCGCCGCTAACGCGGAGCACTTCGCCGGTGATCCAAGACGCCGCCGGGCTGCACAAAAAGGCCACGCCTTGGGCAATATCCTCCGGCTCGCCCCAGCGTCCCAAGGGAATGGCCGCGCGAATGCGCTCGATCATTTCTTCTTCGGATATCCCTAAGGTGACGCGGCGCTGGGCCATATTGCGCTGGTTGAATTCCGTGTACACTGGCCCCGGACACACGGCGTTGACCCGCACGCCGTACGCGGCCAACTCCAGCGCCAAGGTCCGGGTGAGGCTGATGATACCGGTTTTGGCCACATTGTACGCGGCCACCAGCGCGGCCGGATTCTGGCCGTTGATCGAGGAGATATTGACGATACAACCGGCCTCCTGTTCTTCCATGATGCGTCCGACAGCGCGACAGCAGTAAAAGGCTCCGGTCAGGGTCACATCCATCACCCGGTGCCATTCGGCGTCCTCCAACTCGACTATCGGGGCGACCTGCTGGCCAGTGCCGGCGTTGTTGATCAGGATGTCCACTCGCTCCTCTTCGGCGACGAGCGCGGCGAAAAAGGCAGTCACCGCCGCGCTGTCGGTTATATCGAGCGCCACGGCCCGCACGGTTAGGCCCTCGTCTTGGAGCTTCGCAGCCTCCTCGCGCGCCTTATCCTCCTGCCGGTCGGCGATGACCACGCTGGCCCCGTCGCTGGCCAATTGCCGGGTGATCCCCAGCCCTAGACCTTGGGCACCGCCTGTGACGACGGCGATTTGTCCGTCCAGTGGACGGTTTTCAAGCTGATTCATTGGATAACCTCATATCGGTTTGGGATGACTGTAGCTATAGGCCATAATTCTTCGCGGTCGCGCCGCATATCTGCATGATAGCGTCGCGCTCGGCCGCGCTGAATGCCGCTTCGTATTGGGGCTGATACGCAACTTGCTCGGCCCAGCCCTTCGCCCATGCCTCGTCAGCGTCCAAGTTGCAAAACGCCACAATGTCCGTAATTTTTTGCTCGGCTGCCGCGCACAAGTGCTCAAACGGCACCACCAAACAGCGCGTCTTAAGCGCTTCGTGCTGCAGCACCTCCTCGTAGGTCCAAGCGTAGATCGCATTCCAGTATTCAGCCCACCCTTCGGTATCGCGCCCTTCGCCCCACAGCGTCTGGATGTGCCGCGTTTTCTCCGCGTCGATGGTAATGGGGATGCGCTCGTGGCCAAACTCGAAGTGACCGGCGTTGCACAGGTAATTGCGATGAACCGGGGATGAGAAATGGGCCAAGTTGCGCTGGTGCTGGCGCGCCATGGACGCGATGTGCGCGACCGGATGGCGCACTGCGATGACGAAGCGCGCGTCCTCGTATAGCTTGGCCAGATACGCGATCCGCGTGATATTGTAGTTGTTTTTGCAGACAATGCGATCCGCGTCGCGGCACAGTAGCAACTTCGCCAAGGTCGCTGAGTAAACAGCCTCAAATTCCGGGTGGCTGGTTTGCCGTTCGACCGCGTTATTGACGGCGGGATCGTGCAGGTAAGCGAAAAACTGCATCCACAGGATTTCTTCCATGGCCTCTGGACTGTATGCGTTGACCATCATGCCGTCAGCATGTGCTCGCTCCTGTTTGCGCGCCGCGCCCAATCCGACGGCGCGGAAGAGGTGGTCGGCCCAAAACGGCGTGAACGCGCCGTAGTAATCGCAGTATTTGAACGAGGTGAGGCGCGAGTGAGACGCCAGTATATTCAGCAGCAAAGTCGTGCCGGCGCGCGCCAAGCCCGTGATGTAAATGGGCGCATCCACCGCCCGCCGCGCCAACCGGCCCTTGAGCAACTGCGTCTCCAGCTTGCCCACGTCAATCCAAAAGTTCGGATGCGCATGCACCAGCCAGCCGAAAAAACGCATCAGCCGCGTGTGATTAAAATCCGTTTCCATAGCTTATTCGTTATTAAGCAAGGACGCTAAATATGAACATAAACGCACTTAGACAAGCCCAAGACCACATCGCAGAAGCGATTAAGGCCCTTAAGAAGACGCGAAACGAGCATGAGGATTACTTGAAGCCGATTGAGACGCGTACGCGCCAATTGCTGATTGACCCGATGCTTGAGGCATTGGGTTGGGACGTTCGGAATCCCGCTCAAGTTCACCTTGAATACAAAGGCACCTCGGGCAAACCCGATTACGCGCTATTCTCGCATGGCAACGTGGTCGCACTCATTGAAGCAAAGAAATTGGAGATACCACTAGCCCGTATCAAAGTGGAGCAGGTGATAAAGTACGCGCGTGATAAGGCACTCACCAGTTTGAAATACGTCGTGTGGACTAACGGCGATCACTGGCAGATATGGTCAATGGAGGAGGATCGAGAAGAGTCGTTCCAGCTCTCTAACACGCAAGAGTACGAATGCGCGGCAAAGGTAATACAGCTATTGCGTAGTGCGCTGGAGGTGCAGGAGGTGTCGCCGACGCCTGATCCATCGTCAACAGCACCGAGCAGTCGACAGGAGGCCGTTGAGCCGTCTAATGGAGGACAGGATCGAGACGATTGGATGCCGCTTACGTCCTTAAAAAGAGCAACAGGCCAGCAACCTCCGACACATATCAAGCTTCCAGACTCGAGTACAAAATCGATCAAGAAATGGACCCAGGTGTGGGTCAGCGTTGCAGAGCACTTGATTGAAACCGGCAAAATTTCAGCGAAGGATTGTCCAGTCCGTAGGAAGAATAATCCAAAATATTACCTTTTGCACACTAAACCGTTTCACTCAACTGGCGAGGAGTTTCAAAGAAAAAAAGAAATCGGGAAGCTATGGTTGAATCTCAATAATGTCCGGAATATTCAGAATTACTGCTGTTACCTCCTTGAGCAATTCGGCGTAGATCCCTCCACCGTCCTCGTCAGCACCAACCGGAGCTAGCCCCCGATGCCGTCCTTCCTCCACAAAGCCTACATCGCCACCCTAATCTGCTGCCTCCTATTCCTCGCCTTCATCTACGGCATAGTCTCGGCAATATTTCACCTCTCCCCCGCTCCCGACATCCGCATCCACGCCGTCAACGCCTACGGCCACTTCGCCTATCTCTACGAAAGCCTCACCGACACCAAAAACCAATTCACCAGCACCATGTGGTTTGAAGACGCCAGCACGCCATCCGGGGCCATCATCCACAACGCCGCCGCCATGCAGCCCGGCCTGACGCTCGTATCCAAAAACGCCACCGCCGCCGTGCTCATGGACTCGCTCGGCAACATCGTCCACCAGTGGCAATGCGACTTTGCTGAAGCCTTTGACGAAGACGACTTCGCCGCCTTCCCGCAGCAACCCGACATGCTGCACTGGCACCGCACCCACCTGTACCCCAATGGCGACCTCCTCGCCAACCACGACTACGTCAACCACTACCCCTACGGCTACGGCCTCGTCAAACTGGACAAAAACTCCCAAGTCATCTGGAAATACACCGGCACCGCCCACCACGACTTCGACTTCGACGACCAAGGCAACATCTACACCCTCGTCCAAGAAATCGGCACCACGCCCATCGGCAACATCCAACCCCCGTACATCGAAGATTTCGCCGTGGTCATCGACGAAGCAACCGGCCAAGAGAAACGGCGCTTTTCCATCTTCCGCGCTCTGAAAAACTCGCCGTATCGCAGCGTGTTCGACCGCTGGCAGACCACCCGCCACAGCGAAGTCACCCACACCAACGCCATTCGCCTCATCCCGCCGGATTGGGCCGCCCACATCCCGCGCGCCAAAGCCGGCGACCTGCTCATCTCCCTGCGCAACCCCAACGCCCTCATCATCGTCGATCCCATCGAGCAACAAGTAATCTGGTATGGGGAAGGAATCTGGAAACAGCAGCACGACCCAGACCTACTGCCCAACGGCCGCGTACTGCTCTTCGACAACCAGGGCCTGCGCGGCAGCCCCTTCGGCCAAAGCCGCATACTGGAAATCGATCTATTTACGCACGAAATTTACTGGGAGTACAAGGGCACCAGCCCCGACCACCTATTCGACAGTTGGATCCGCGGCGCCCAACAGCGGCTGCCCAACGGCAACACCCTCATCACGGAATCGCAACGCGGGCGCTTGCTCGAAGTCACGCCAGCCGGCGAAATCGCGTGGGAATACTACAACCCAGATCGCGCCGAATACCAGGGCAAGCCCCTGCGCGGCATGATGACCCAAGCCCAAAGGATACCCCAAGATGCCCTGTCATTTCTCAAAAATTAGCCTCGTTTGCGCCCTCCTGCTCCTGTGCAGCAGCGCCGCCCACGCCTACATCGGCCCCATCATCATCATCGGCGCAATCGGCAGCATGTTCGGCTGGGTCGCCGCCGTCGTCATCGCCGCCGCCCTCGTCGCCTCGTACCCCTTTTACGTGCTATACCGCCGCAAAAACAAACGCAAACAAAGCAAGGAAGAGCTGCCCTAACGCCCGTGCTCCCGCAGTAGCTGTATCCCGTGCGCCAACGCCCCAGGCGTATCCACATCCTGCCACCAAGCCGCGCCAATATCCAAAGCGCGCAACCGGCCCCGCTCGATCAGCATTCGCATCCCATCGGTCAAGCTGCAATCGCCCCGGCGTGCTTCCACCTCGCCCAGACGCGCCACCACCGCGTCGCTGCAAGCGAACAGGCCGGTATCGACAGCGTTGAAATCCGTTAGCTCCTTGCCAATCGCCGCGATACGCTCGCCTTCTAGCCGCACCTTAGTCGCGTCGTCCATGTCGTAAATCGAGTCCAGTTTGCGATCCACCGCCAACACCACCTCGCCGGGACTCAGGCTGACGCCGCGCATCGCGGTGATCATCTCCGGGTCGAAGAGATGATCGGCCATCATCAATAGGTACTCCTCGGCGAGCACCTCGGTCGCCGCCAACACCGAAATCCCATTGGATAGCTTCCATTGCGGATTCTCGACAAATCGCAGCCCGACCCCCAGACCACTCACTCCGTTCAGAGCTGCACACACATCCGCTCCACAATGCCCAGTGACCACGACGATCTCCCGCAGGCCGCTTTGCTCCAGCATCCGGCAGGTGCGCACCAATAGCGGCTCACCTTCCATTTGCACTAGGGCCTTGTGCGTTACCGGAACGTGGTCGCGCAAACGCGAACCGTGCCCGGCGGCCAAAATAAGCGCTTGGTCAATCACAGTATCTCTCCTCTGGGCTACGACCGGCCCCCGTTTCCCCTTACTGAAGTCATATTCCTTCTTCATAATTTTGCTGCTCCGCTTGAGTGGCTCTCCGAGCTGATTTCAACCAATGATAAAGACCCTATTGCCGGTCTTGCCGGTAAAGTAGTCGATGACAATCCACAGGCCGTTGCACAGGCTCTCACCCATAATCAGTCCCAAGAAAAAGCGCACACTCGCCGCGTAAATCGCCGGTCCGCCAAAGCGCAGCACGATCCGCTTGATCGCCCAAGCAATGAAGATGCTGAACCATATCTTGTCCATCAGGTGATTGGCTGCCACGGCAAAGCCCAGCGGATGCAAGGGCCACCAAAGCACGTGATGCCGCGCCCACATCAGCAAGAGCATGACCACGCCGCCGCCAGCGCAAAAAGCGAGTCCGTCCCAAGCCACGCCCGCCGGCTCCAGCCCGCGCACTGCAAAGTTGTACACGGTGGACGGCCCACCCTTAAAAAACCACCCCACCAAATTGATTCCCCCGTGCCGGTGCGCCATGTGCAGCACCATCCAGCACGAGCCAGCCGCGCCAATCAAGATCGCCAAGCACACCCCCCACATCACCACCCGCCGGCTCGAGCGCGTCATGTCCTCGACCAGCTTCAGCCCGTTGGCCAACAGCGCCATCACAAAGATGCGGATGTCAGCACACCAGATATAGGCCAGCGACAAATTGAACACCCCGCTGGTGCCAATCGCGTTGACGCCTAAGCCGTGTATCATCAGGTCCGGCGCGATCATCGGCGAGCGCACGGCCGCCAACCCAGCCTCGGCCACGATCCGACTAATCCCGATAAAGATCAACAGCGCCAATCCTATAAACACCGCCGCCACCCATAATTGCACCCCCATCAGCCACAACCACCCCACCATCGTCGCCACACCAGCCAGCAAGGCGCAGACCGCACCGCGATACGAGACGATCTCGTCGCCGTCGTCTATGTCGCGCGCGCCCCACAACGCCTTGCGAAACACCCGCTTCAGGTGCTCGCGGCCCATCCATAGGCCAGCCAACACCAGCGCCAGCAACGCGCCGCCGCCCTGATAGGCCAGATAGGGCTGGGAGGCAATGCCATAGATGAACTTCTGCTTGGACGTCAGGCCCAGCAGCAGCAGGCCCTCGGACTCGGCCCGGACCAAGAGCTGGAAGATCCACAGACCGGCCGAGATACTCGTGTTGATCAAATAGGAAAAGCCCACCATCGCGAAGATGATCCGCAGTTGCAAGCGCTGGCCGAAGTAGGGCATGCTCCATTGCAAGTTTACATTGGGCATCGACGGCTCGTACTGGTGCAGGGCCTCAAGCGACCCCCACAGCACTGGGATGGCGCAGCCATACCACATGGCCCGGCTCTTAAAAAAGCGATTGACCAGACCCCGGCCCTCGCCCTGCACCATGGCTGCCCCCACCTGCGCCACCGGGTACGCCAGCCGCTCGCGGTCCATCCACTGCCGCCGCAAAATCACGGCCGCGGCGACCATCGTCGCGTAGAGCGCGATGAGAAATACTGCCCACCACAACAGCGGCTCGACCCAAGCCCCATAAGGGATTTCCCCACCCTCGAAGAAAGCGCGGTTGTCCTCGCCGTCGTCAACCAAAATCGCGTGCTCGGGCAAGAGCGGGCCGAGCTTTTCCTGCCACTGGTTTTGCGGCGTGCCGTAATACGCAAAGGACGCGAGAATGGGCAGCAACTGCTGGCTCATGCCCATCGTGCACAGGGCCGAGACCATCAAGAGCATGATGTACACCAAGACCAAGTCG
This sequence comes from Candidatus Latescibacterota bacterium, assembly GCA_965217585.1. Lineage (GTDB taxonomy): Bacteria > Latescibacterota > UBA2968 > UBA8231 > UBA8231. The sequence goes on along the minus strand of OZ244561.1, from coordinate 5,818,298 downwards.
GCGCGGTCGAGGGCCAGCGATCCGCCGTGCCAGACCAAGACCGCGTTGAGCAGCACCGAGGCCACCAAAAAGGAGGCAAACCACAGGCCCGGCTTGAACAGGTCGATCTGCGGCTGGGGCAGGTAATACGCCAGATAGAGGCCCAGCGCTACCACGGCCGCGCCCAGCGCCCAGACCCCGTTCCGCGCTACCACCTTGAAAAGGACGTTGAGCAGGCCGATGAGCACGAGGAACAGAAAGATCGCGCCTGGAGTATTAAAATCCCACGCCATAAAGGTCGAGTGCATGGCCATGTTGGCGTATGGCGCACCAATGGCGAGGAAGAAGCTGAGAAAGATACCCGTCCAAAAGCCGCGCCAAGTCACGCCGATCACGGCCCCCAGGCGAGATTTAGGGGAGGTGGCAAAGGTGGAGGGAATGGATCGCTGCAAACTTCAATACTCCACGTGGATATCGGCCAGCACGGGCGTCTTGGCGACCAAGGAGCGCACGCGGCGCAAATGCCGCTGCCCAGCTCGGCTCAGTGCGGATTCACCCCCTGCTAGCAAATCGCGCTGTTCCAGCGCGTCGGTCGCCAAGTCGAACAGCATGGAGCCGCGCCAGCTATAGTTGATGTACTTCCAATCGTCGGCCACGACCGCGTAGCCTTTGCGCGACCACTGCACGTGCTCGTCCGTGTTGACCACCACGAGCAGGCGCTCAGGATCTAGCGGACGCAGGAGCGAGCGGCCGTCCAGTCGCTCCTGCCACGCGCCGACCAAGGAATCGGCAGACAGCCCGAGCAGGTCCAACGCGGTCGGCACCAAGTCCGTCAGCGCGACGCGCACCTGCGCATTCTCGCGCCATTGCCTCCAACCCGCGCCCAGCCGCTGCCGGTGCCGTTCGGGCACAACGGCAAAAAATGGGACGGCAATTGCAGTCTGGTAATACGAATCCGTGCGGTGGAGTTTGTGGACGCCGTCGAGGTCTTCGCCGTGGTCGGCCGCAAAGAGCACAATCGTATTCTCCGCTAGGCCCTGTGCGGCGAGGTGGTCGAACAGCCGTCCGAGCAGGTGGTCCATATAGGCCACCGCATTATCGTAGCTCGCGTCCGGCCACGGCTGCCAATCCGGCGGCGCGTAGCCCGGATAATGCGTGCAGTTGAATTGCAGAGCCACCACAAACGGGCCGCGTGCGGCAAAGCGGTCGATGGTTGCAAGGGTCTCCGCCATCATCCGGTGGTCGTCCATGCCTTCGGAGTTGACGATCTCGGCGTCCGAGCGCTCGAGCGTAAACACGTGGTCCAACGCGTCATCGACAAAAAAGCCTTCGAGATTGTTCCAAGCATAGCTCTGCGCCGAGATCAGCGCCGTCTGGTAACCAGCGGCGTGGGCGTAGTGCCACAGCAGCGGGGAGGTGTGCTGCTCCACGGGCGGGCGCGACGGGAAAAGCCCGGTCAGCATGGCCGGCAGCGCCACCTTGGTCGCCGTGGCATTGGACACGGCTTTCTCCATCTGTACCCAATCCGCTGGTCGCACCTCTCGCAACGCCGCCAGCCGGGGCGTGGTTTGCCGCTCGTACCCGTAGAGGCCGGTGCGGCTGAGCGCGACGCTTTCCCCGATCACCACGATGAGGTTGGGCGCGCTCGCATCCACAGGCGTGCCGCTGTAAATGGCAGCCGACGCCGGGCGGCTCGCTTGCAACAAACGCCCGTGTACCCCGCCGATGAACGAATGGACGGCAAGGTCAACAACCAGCTTTGCAGCCGCCGCATCCGGCACCATGATGCTCGCGTGGCGATGCACCGCGCCAAAAGCCACCACCCCAGCCAAGCACAGCGCCGCCAAAACTCTGCCATGCGCTGGCTGGCGGCCCGAGCGCAGCTTGTAGCGCCACCAGCCCACGATAACGGCCACAAAGGCCACCCAGACGACCGCGTCTCCCCAATCGGCCTCATTGTAGATATACCCCCAAGCCTCGCGTGGATGGCCAGCCGAATGCACGAGCGCGTAGGCCGTCGGCCAGCAGTAGAATATCTCGTGGAAGCCAATCCATACCAGGGCCAGCACGGAGGCTACCAAGCCGACGACGATGACGAACGCAGCTTGCCAGCGCGGGCGCAACCGGCTGCTGAGCGCGAAAAGGCCCTGCCACAGCACCAGCGAGAACGCCACCGACAGCCCCCACCACGCCCACTGCGTCAAGCGCAAGTCGAGCGTTGGCCGCAGCCATAGATCGACGGCCACTCCCAACAAGGTGATGGGAAGCAAGGGCAACATTTGCTTTCGCACGGCGGGATTGTACATCAGAACCTAGCGAATGGCCGCTCATATAGCAGTCCTGAATGACTTGAACGATTCGATATGTGGATCGTCTTGCACATACTATTCTGCGTCCATCTGCGTCCATCTGCGGATTCTCTTGTGAATGATTTAGGCTTGCTATATCCGCGGCACTGCATTACCTACGTGCCCAAAATCCCCAAGCGCTGCAACTCCTGTTTGATGGCCTCGCGCCCTGCCGGCGGCACATTGATACGAGGCGGACGCACCGCACCGCCAGCTAGCCCCATCAGTTCCATCGTCGTCTTGAGCATGCCGGCGTCGTCAAAGCGCGAGCGCAACCGCTCCAAGGGGGCCAACTGCTCCTGCAACTCGATCATCTGCGGCCAATCCTGCCGTTGTGCGGCGGCAAAAAGCGCCAGCTCTAGCTGCGGAGCGAAGTTGACAAAACCAGCAGTAAATCCCTCGATTCCGGCCTGGAAGCGGAAGTGCAACACGCCCGGATCGTGGCGCTTATTGCCGATCCAGACGAAGCGGTCGCCGAGCCGCTTGATGGCGCGGAAGAGGTGGTGCGGCTCAATGCAGGGGTCCTTGATCGCGGTGATCTGCGGCACCGCGGCCAACCGCTCGAAAAGTTCGGCCGACCAGCCCTGCGTATTGTAGGGCATCAGTGCCAGCCCCGACCGCATCCCCAGCGCCTCGTAGTATTGATACACGCCTGCGGGATCTTCGGGCACTTGGTGGCGCGTGTAGGGTGCCATCGCCAGCGCCACGCGCAATCCCAACGCCTCGTAGCGCGGTGCTAGATCCGCGGCCTCGCCCAAGTTGCCGGGCAAGGTCGGCACCACCAGCGCCCGCTCCCCCACCGTCGCTAGGGCACACTCGGCCAACACTACGCGCTCGGGAGGGGCCAACGCGTCATTTTCACCGGTGCCGCCGGCCACTACAAAAATCCGCACCCCCCTGTCGGCAGCCCACGCTATATTGCGCGCAAACCCGTCCAAGTCGAGTGCATAGAGATCGTCGCGCTGATAAATGGTCAGCGCATAGGCGTGGACGTCCCTTAGCTGGTCGCGCAAGGCATGGTCGATCATCGCGTTCTCCCGCGTCGTAGTGATTAGTGCGCCACTGAGCCGTCGGCGTGGAAATTGCCCTTGATCGCCCAGCGCTCGTACGGGTACTTCGCCAGCGCGTCCTCGACTATTTCAACCCCAATCCCCGGTCGATCTGTCAGTATCCGATAGCCTCCCTCGACCCGTAGCTGCTCATCGACGATCTCGGTCATTGGTCCGTTGAGAGCGTTGTGCTCAGTGTGCGTGTAGTTGGGAATGGCCGCGGCTAGCTGCGCGAACGCCGCGTTGTTGATGGGGCTGCCCATTAGATGGGGAAAAACCCCGACGAAAGCCATCTCCGCCAGCGCGGCAATCTTCTTTACCTGCGTGAATCCGCCCGCCAAGGATACGTCTGGCCGAATCAGGCTGACGATCTGGCGGTCGATCAAATCCTTAAACTGGAAGGGATTGTAGCACCGCTCGCCAGTGGCGATTGGGATGTTGATGTGCCGGGCGATGTACTCGAGAGCCTCGAAGCTCTGTGGGGGCAGCGGGTCCTCGTAGTACAGTATCTTAAAGGGCGTCAATTCCGTGGCCAGTGCGATCGCCTCCTCCGGCCGCAAATTCCGGTGGATCTCCAACCCCAAATCCATCTCGTCCCCAAGCGCCTCCCGCGCCGCGGCCACCAGTTCCACAGCCGTCGAGATGTTGGCCGTGCTGGTGCGCTGCTCAAACCCGCTGATAAACGGCCCCATCCGAAACGACGTAAACCCCTGCTCCACTCGCGCCTGCGCACTCTCCCGCACTTCCGCAGGCGTCTGTCCGCCGACGTTCTCGTACACCTTTACCTTGTCGCGGCACTTGCCGCCCAGCAACTGGTACACGGGCAAACCCACCGCCTTGCCGAATATATCCCACAGCGCGATATCTATCGCGCTCATCGCCGCACTCATCGCCGCGCCCATGAAGTGCGCCGACCGCGACACCACCTGATAATGATGCTCAATGCGGAGCGGGTCCTTGCCCACGTAGTAATCACTCAACTCCCCAAGCGCCTCTTTTACCACCCCGTGATGCGCCCACAGCCCAGCCTCCCCATTGCCGACGATCCCCTCATCGGTATAGACCCGCACCAACAAAAACCTGCCCACCAAAAACGTCCGAATCTCCGCGATTTTCATCTTTCTTTCCTTTCTAGTACAAACTCATCAATCCTTCTGCGCCTTTGATCTGCTTCTGTTCAAAGCTCGGACTAATCCACCGCGCGCGCGACTCCCGCCCTGGATTGCGATACGCATACACCACGCACCACCGCGTGTCGCTGTCTTCCTTGCGCGGATTGACTCCATGCGCCGCATGCGTCCACATCAACACCACCGTCCCTCTCGGCACCGCAAGCTCCTCGATTGTGAGCGGTTGAAAGCTAATCGCATTCATCTTCCCCGCCATCCACCCCTGCGCCAACTCGGCATCCGATTCCGCGCTAATGTCCGGGTCTCGATACCTATGGCTCCCCGGCACCACCTTCAACCCGCCGTCGTCGGCTGCAAAGCCATTGACATAAAAAAACACCCGCACAAAACCCAGCGTCGGATCGTCGTCGGCGTACTCGTGGCTGTGCCACTTGCTCCCCTGATTGCCCCCTTCGCGATTCAATGCCACGCAGTGATCGTAGCGAATCTCTGGCCCCAGCACTCGGCGCATCAAGTCCAGCAGTTGCGGATGCCCGATCAGGCTCTCCAAATAAGCGTCGAATTCAGCGGCAAAGCGCGGGGGGCGATAGTCCTCGTCGCCGTGCGGCAGCGACTGGATGCGCGCCAGCGCCGCGGTCAACTGGGCACAAGCCGCGTCAGTCAGGACGCCCGGCAGCGCGATGTGCCCGTCGAGGTCGAGGATGGCTCGTTCGTTGGCCCCAAACACAAAGGGACGAAACAGCGCTTCCATATCTCAAATCTCCAGTCGGTCGAGCGCGCTCCGGGTTATGATTGCACCTCTGCAAAAAGCGAGGCCCGCGCGTGGAAATACGGCGGCTCAAAAAGCAGCGCCTGCCGCTCGGTCAAGGCGACGCCGTCCGGCGGTTCAATGTGGCTTTTGGACCACGACTGCTGCCCTGGGCTGTATTTGAACAGCAGCGAGCGCCGCTGGTGCGCGGCCTGCCACGGTGCGGTACCGTGCGTGAGCGCCTCGGTAAAAATCACCACCGACCCGGCCTTCGCCTGTGGCACCACTACGCACCCAGCCTCGATATGGGCCTCGCGGATTTCCTGTGGACAGGGATAATTGACCTTGTGGCTGCCCGGAATGCAGCAAAAACCACCCTGCGCCGGCCCCGTGTCGGCCAAGTTCCAGGCGACGACCGTCAGCCCGTTGTACATCCGTCCATTGCGGAAGTGATAGTACTCCGGTGGGTCGTAGGGCGTGTTGCCCCCGTGCAACCCGAGCCGCTCGGCACCGGCCTCCAGGTAAATCGCATAGTAGTGATCGAGCCGGAAACCGTCGCCGAGGATCACCTTGAGCAGCGGCATAATGCGCTCGTGGTCGAGCAAATCGACAAAGGGCTGGCCCCACGTCAAAAACCCGCCGCTGTGCAGCCGCCCCCGCGCCTGCTCTATATCCTCGCCCATAGACTGGAGGTTGATCAACCGATTCAGCTCGGCGACAGCTTCCGCCTCCAACACGTCCTCGACGATCAGATAGCCCTGTAGATCAAACAGATATTGCTCTACTTCGGTCATGTTTTATGGCTCCTATTTGGGTGGACGTTAAGCGGGGCGAATTCGCCTGACGTATGACAGATTCGTTAGGAGGGCAGATGTCTGGTTTTAGCGGGCTGAAGGCGCAGAGAAATCGTTCTACAAGTTCTGCTTCAGAAAACTTTTCAGCGGCTCCAAGGCGGTATTTTCAAAATCCCAGTAATGAGAATCGAAAGGATCTTCAAGAATGCCAAGCACTTGCTTATAAGCATATATCTTTGCTTTCATACTAGGCGGCTCATATTCGCTCATGCACTTGCTTATGCACTGTCTGTATTCCTCAAAGCACGCAAAAATTCTTTCGTGTTCCGACCTTATTATTCTTTCTAGCAAATTTTCCACGGCTCCATTACTATTATCATCTGGAAAAAGAAATATCTTAAATCCTTCCAATCGTTCGAGAGTATGCTCAATATCGGTTTTGGTGCTTTCACAATCCGAGTCGGCGTCAAAGATAATTAAAACCTTTGAGTGTCTTTTCAAGGCACGTTCAATTTCGATTCTAACACCTCCTTGCAGCTTATCCCTTCCGTATATGGGTCGGAAATCAAAATTTTCGTCGGAATAGCCCAATTTTTTAATATAGGACTTCAGGAAATTTTCATCCTCTTTTCCTTCGACAATAATCAAGGTTTTATCAGTCATGGCTAATGGCGAATGTCGATACCCACATCTAAGGCATTTTCTAGTGCGCTGGGCGAATATCTGTAGGCTTTGATCGTGTCGTCATCGAACTTATCCAGCCAGAAGCAGGCGACTGAATCCGCTTTGTCCTGCAAGGCCAGACTCAAGCCCTTGATGACATCGCTGCTGTGGGTCGTCATGAATATCTGTGTGTGGTTTCGCCGTGAAGACTCCAGAATCATCTCCCACATATGCTCTACCGAAGAGACGTGGAGTCCGTTCTCAATCTCGTCGATCATCAAAATCTCGTTCCTAGCCCAGTAGATAGTGGAGAGTATGTTTAGAATGCGCATTGTTCCTTCTCCAAGGTGGTTGATCGGCAGGAAGTTGTCCATTCCAATATCAACCATCACAATCCCGTCCAATCCTATCCTTATATCCTGAACTTTCGGCTCTATAGCTTGAAGACAGCTCACTAGCACATCCTTGCGCTTTTCATTGAGCATCCTATCAACCATATTCGGACCGTATGACCGACCCAAAAACCAAATATGTGTATTTTCCTTGTATTCTTCGTCCAACTGGAAACTAAATGGGGTGTCTCCCGATTTCACCAAACGCATTGTAGCTTCGTATTGACGACTTTTTTTAGCCGAATGAGTGAATCTAAATTTTAGTCCATTCAATGATTGCTCCGTTGCCGAGCTTAACATATATGTTTCGATCATATCTCCTACTTTATCCAAACTGTTTGCGGGAGCAGAATCTACTTCATTGAACTTTTTATATACTGAACTAACATTGAGTTCTCTGCTTTCTGTTTTTTGCTTTCCGAATAATCTAAATCCTTCAGTATATTTCTGTCGGTAAAAGAAGTTCCTCAGATGGGAACTTTCATTGAGATTTATACCTCTCAAACTTTCTATATTGACAAGCAAGGTCGGATTTGACATTCCGGTCAACAAAAACGCCGCCTCCAACACCGAGGTTTTGCCGCATTTATTTCTGCCGACAAACAGATTGACCCGTGCAAGATCGTCGATTTCCAGCGACTTGATGCCGCGGAAATTCTCAATTTTTAGCGTCTCGTAAAAGTGTTTGTCCATCTTCTGTCCTATCCACTAGGCAAATGAACGGGGGTGGCGGCACTGCGAGACCTTTTTTGCCTCGAATTCGGCGACCACATTGCGAAAGTCCAAGCCCACTTATAATCCAGTCCCTCGCAATCGCGGCGTTATGTCCGCTTCCGCGCCGCTCAGATATGATTTGTACTCGTTCAGGCTGTTGCCGAAGTCCATAAGACGCGTCTTCATACTACTTTTTCACTTGATACCTGTCAAGCACGCTTCGTCTCAGTTCACTGCTACCGAAAATGCCGACCAGTCTGGTTGTACCCGGCCTGATTTCCGCTTTCTCGACTCCCAATAAATAGTAGGTAAATCTCAGTAGCATCGCGGCTTTTCCCTTTTCAAGTGCGCGTACTTTGCATATCGTTCTCAATCAATTCTAACAGGTGAAAACATGCTGACGACCGACGAAATGCGCTTCTTCAAGCGCAACGGCTACCTCATCAAACGAGGCGTGCTCGACCCCGCGCTCATGGAGCGCGCCCGCACCCGGCTGTGGGACGGTGCCCCTCCAGACCGCCGCCGCGACGATCCCGCCACTTGGGTTGGCCCCTTCCACCAAGACGAAGAAAACCTCGACGGCGCCAACCACCGCCGCGGCTTCCGCTGGAACTTCCGCGAGCCGGGCGGCGAGGAGTGGATGGTGCGCCTGCTCGCTACCGACCCCAAGGTATGGGCCATGGCCGAACAAATGCTCGGCAAGGGCCTGCTCGTCCAGCCCGAGCGCATCCGCGGCATCTACTGCACCCTGCCCTACGGCGACCACCCGCCCCAAACCCTAGGCTGCCACACCGACGGCCATCCCTTCCACCTCGGCGTGGTCGGCTACATCGACGACGTGCCGCCCAACGGCGGCAGCTTCATGGTCTGGCCCGAAAGCCATCGCGCCTTCTACCCGACCTTCACCTCGCAGTACCTCCGCGACCAAAACGAAGCCGCCTACGAAAAAGTGCGCACCGCATTCAACCAGCGCACGCCCGTCGATACCCACGGCAAGGCCGGCGACATCGTCTTCTGGCACCACCGCCTCGGCCACATGGCTAGTCCGAACACCTCGCGCCAATTGCGCCAAGCCGTGCTCTACGATTTTCTCAAGCAGGATATCGAACAAACCCAACAGGAGCCGCCGCAAAAGGACATGTGGCGCGACTGGTCGGACGAGATGCGCACCATCGCCATCTAGCCGGCGAACGCATCCGAGGGCACGCCGCGCACCCCGGGATCAACCCGCACTAGCGACCCAGCCAAAGGCTGAGCCTGCCGCGCCTCGGCATCCAAGCCCCGGCAAGCCGAGGTGATGTAGAGTTGGTCCAGATCCGAGCCACCAAAGGCACAGGACGTCACATTGGACATGGGCAGTTCCAAGTGGCGCAGCAAATTCCCAGAGCGGGGGTCGTAATATAGGACGCACCACCCTCCGAACACGGCGATCCACAAGGCGTCTTCCCCGTCGATGGCCATGCCGTCTAACACCCCTGGCCCCCCGTATTCCACCACCACGCGCTCGTTGCTGATGGCCCCGCTGTCGCGGCAGTAGTCGTACGCGCGCACGTTGTTCAAGCCGGAGTCAATGAAGTACATGGTCTGCTGGTCGGCGCTCCAGACGATGCCGTTGGATATGCTGACCGGCGCGACCTTCCGGCTCACTGAGTGATCTACGTCGAGGCAGTAGAGTGCGCCTTGGTCCCGGGCACCGCCAAACTCCATCGTCCCCGCCCACAGCCGCCCGGCCGGGTCGCACTTGCCGTCATTGAAGCGATTGGCAGGGATCTCACACTCGGGGTCTTCGCCGAGGGGCACCATGCGCTCCGTCCGCAAGTCGATGTGAGCAAAGCCGTTGTGCAAAGCCACGACGAGGCCACCGCTCTGCCGCTTGACCACCGTGCCCACGGCTTGGCACGTGGGAATGGTGCGGTTGATTCCGCTCACCGGATCGTACACATAGACCTCGCCACCGAGAATATCGACCCAGTACAACAACTCGTCATCCGCGTCCCAAACGGCCCCCTCGCCGATGAGCGCGTCCTTTTCCACGACTAGTTCGGGTGCTATCTTTTCTCTGTTCATCTTGGATTTCCTCCTTTTGGGGGCAACACTAGGTTGCCTGCCGTTCTCTGTCAAACGCGCCGCTTAGGAGCACAACGCCATGACCGCTTTTACCTATCAAGACTTCGACCGCCAGCTCTGGGAGCAAGAACTCGAAGACTTCGTCCCCGCCACGGTTTACGACATGCACACGCACCTGTGGTCTGAGGACCACCGAGGCTCCTTGACGGGTGCGCCTACCGGCCTGCGCGAGGAGATCGACTATCGCGATCACCTCGACTGGGCGGCTAAACTCTACCCAGGCCGCGCCTTCCACATGCTGGCCTTGGGCACCCCCGTGCCGGGCATGGATGCCGCAGGCCACAACGCCTGGATGGCGGCCCAGCTTGCCGCCGACCCCGAATCCGCGATCAACATGATGGTCACCCCGGATATGACGCCCGAATACGTGGCAGCCCAAGTCGATGAATATGGATTCCTCGGGCTCAAACCCTACCGCACCTTTGCCCCAGACCCAGCCGGTGCCCGCATATGCGACTTCCTCCCGGAATCCCTCATCGAACTCGCCCACCACAAGAGGCTGGCCATCACCATGCACCTCGCCAAACCCACCGGCCCAGCCGACCCAGACAACCAGCGCGACTTAGCGCGCTACACCCGCGAATACCCCAACGCGCAGTGGATTTTGGCCCACTGCGCCCGCTCGTTCAATTCCTTTATGATGGAAGAGGCCGTCCACTTCCTGTGCGATCTGCCCAATATATGGTACGACACCTCAGCGGTGAACGACCTGTATTCTCACTATTTGCTGATGAAACACGAAGACCGCAAGCGGGTGATGTTCGGGTCGGACAACGTGGTCGCCGGCTGTGCGCGCGGCAAGTACATCACCTATGGTCGCGCCTGGCTGTTCTATCCTGGGGACGATTCCGGCACGCCGCACTGCGACTCGCGGGCCACGCTCGTCATCTACGAGCAGCTACGCCAAGAGCGGCAAGTGGCTGAGATGCTGCAACTAACGCCCGCGGAAATCGAAGATCACTTTGCCGGGAATGCCCAGCGGTTTCTGGCGATGATGCGCGGTGGGGGCTAGTATGGTCCTGCCGCCCGCTTGCGTCAGTGTGCTTCAAGAAGCACAGATTTATACTTTAGAATCTATCTGGAGACCGGGGTGAATCAACAACAGCCCATATTCCCCCATAAGCCTCCTCGACTACGGCCCCTAAACGCCAAGGAATTCGCCGCCGAAATCCAAGCCTTTGCGGATTTTGGCAAAGAGACGAACATCCTCGACTTTCCCGATCCCGCCATTTCCATTCCGGTGTACGTCAACGAGTTCTGGACCTCCAAACAGCGCGCCGCCCACTCGCTCCACGAGGTCTCCTATCGCGCCTGTTTCAAGCCGCAATTGCCGAGGTTTTTCATTAGCCGCCTGACGCAACCCGACGACGCGGTGTACGACCCGTTCATGGGGCGCGGCACCACTGTCCTCGAAGCGGCGCTGTTGGGCCGCCGCCCCATTGGCTGCGACATAAATCCTCTCAGCGAGCGCCTAGTCCGCCCTCGCCTAGATCCACCCGCATGGAACGAGGTAGAAACGCGCTTGACGGCGCTGGACCTCGATCAATCGAGCGAGGTCTGGGACGATCTCCTTATTTTTTATCACCCTAATACTCTCCGCCAAATCGTCAACCTGCGCTCCTACCTCCTCACGCGCTGCCAAGAAGGGCCACTCGATAGCGTCGATGCGTGGATTCAGATGGTGGCGACCAACCGCCTGACCGGGCACTCGCCGGGATTTTTCTCCGTATATACGCTGCCGCCTAATCAGGCGGTGTCCATCGAGTCGCAGAAACGCATCAACCAAAAACGCGCTCAAGTGCCGCCTGAACGCGACATAAAGGCCATCATCCTCCGCAAGACGCGATCCTTACTGAGCAAGCTGCAAGCACACGATCTGGAAACGCTGACGGCGAATATCCCCCTGCTCGTAACTAGCTCGTCCGACAATACCTCCGCCATCGTCAGTGAATCCATCCAACTCGCCGTTACCTCGCCGCCCTTTTTGGACATCGTCAACTACCAAGCAGACAACTGGCTGCGCTGCTGGTTTAACGGCATCGACGCCAAGGAGGTGGCTATATGGCAATTGAAAAAACCAGCGGACTGGCAAGCCGCGATGACCCGCACCTTCCGAGAGTTGCGCCGGGTCCTCGCAAACGGGGGCTTTGTTGCCTTTGAGGTGGGCGAGGTCCGCAATGGCAAAATCCTACTGGAAACCCTCGTCGTGCCCGCGGCCATGGAGGCCGGCCTCAAGCCGCTGATGGTTTTGGTCAACGATCAGATGTTCACCAAAACCGCAAACTGCTGGGGCGTGGACAACCGCAAAAAAGGCACCAACACTAATCGGATCGTCCTGATCGGCAAGCCGTAAAGGGATTGCCCCTAGTCTCCCACCCTCTCGCGGAAATCGAAGATCACTTTGCCGGGAATGCTCAGCGGTTTCTGGCGATGATGCGCGGACAGGCTGCGTAGCTTCGTCATCCCCTCGGCAGCGGCAGTTCCACCTTCGCACTGCCTTCGACCTGCGACCGCAGCGCAGCCACCATGATCTCCAGCACGTGTCGGCCGCGCACCGCCGGCGACGAACTAGGCACCTCGCCCTGTATCGCCTGCGCCAGCTCCTGCACAGCCGGAATCAAGTTCGCGCCAAAAGGACTGGCATAACCGCGACCCGGCGGCGGCGACACCACCTCGGGCATCCCCTCAGGGGCATCGGTCTTCCAGGCCATGCACTGCTGATCGGTCATCCAGAAGCGACCGTCCGTGCCCTGTAAATCCAGTTCGAACATCTGCGGCGTCCGCTTGGCGCAGTTGATCAGCCCACGCACCCCATTGGCAAACTCCACGATGATCGTCGATCCGGGATCGAATTGCGGATCTTTGCCGCCCCGGCCGTCGTACACCGGGCCGTAGTCTTCAAACCCGCGCTCGTGCGTGGCGATCACCCACACCGGCTCGGCATCCGCAAAAAAGCAGACCGCATCTACCAAGTGAGTCCCATTGCGAAAGAGCATGGCGCGCCGACCTCCGAGATGCGCCACAATCCTCGTCAGGCTGCCGATCTCGCCGCTACGGATGGCCGCGCGCACGGCCTGATAGGAAGGCAGCCAACTGCGCGTGTGATCCACTGACAACACCGCGTTGTGGCGAGCGAGGGCGTCGATGATGCGGTCGGCGTCCTCCGCAGTAGTCGCCAGCGGCTTCTCGCAAAAAATGCCGCGCACGCCTGCGGCCACCGCATCGCAAACCGGGTCGACGTGGAGGTGATCCGGGGTGGCCACGCTCACCACGTCGAGGCGTTCCCGCTCCAACATCGCGCGGTAATCCGCGTATTCGGCGACTGATCCTCGCTCGATCTCGGCCCGCTCGTAAAAGCGCGTGAGCACCTCCGGGTTTATGTCGCAGACCGCCACGAATTCGTATTCCGGGGCGCGGGCGTATGCGTATCCATGACCCCCACCCACGCCAGCGCCAATAACGGCCGCGCGCAATTTGCCTTCAGACATCTCTCGTTCCTTTCTCAAGTGTTCATGCGCTCGCGCACAAAAGCCGCTGACGCCGCCACCTGTTCTTCTTCGAGACTGTGCAATATTAACGACCCGTCAAAGCCGATCTGCCGCAAGAGCGCCAAGTAGCGATCATAGTCGAGCACACCCGTGCCCGCGGCTTGGTGCCCGGCGTCGCCGTCCTGCTCCAAGTCCTTGGCGTGGGCCAACCGAATCGAATCCCCAAGCAGGTCGAACGCCTCGTCTAAGATCTCGCGCATCCTCGGTAGCTGGCCAGCGTGGAACAGGTTGGCCCCGTCGATAACCACCTGCAAATGCTTGGACCGGACCTCATCGAGCAAGCGCCGCGCCTTGCGCGCCGAATCCACCACATTGTTAACCTCCGGCTCGAACACGAGGGTTGCGCCCTGCGCTTCGGCAATCGCCACGGCCTCCTCCATGGCCGCGACCATATCGGCCCAAGCGACCGGCGTGCTGTTGTCGGGATGGCCTCCCCACATATAGTCGGGGTTGCGCGTTCCGGTGGAAAAGGTAATCAACTCCGTCCCCAACTTGCCGCTCGCAGCGGCCTGCACGGTGAGCCAGCGCATCCCGGCGCGGCGCTTTTCCAAGTCGGGGTCGATGATATTAAAAGTCCCCGACAGCGCGGCGATCTCAATCCCCCGCGTTGCGTGCGCAGCGCGAATGCGCCCGCAATCGGCGTCCGTCAGCGTCGCCGGATCGATCCCCGCAGCCGTCAAATCGAGCTGCACAGCCTCTAACCCAGCGGCCTGCACCCCGTCCAAGCTCTCCTCCAGCGTCGGCCGCGCAAAGACTTTGTGGAAAATCCCTAACTTCATTTTTCGTCCCTTTCTCGTAGGTGCGCCGACAAGTGATCGACAAAAAATAACCCCCAGCGGCAGCCCACTCCTATCAGGAACGGACGCCAATGGGGGAGGATAACAATCTCTAGGAGTTAGCGATTGATGAGGCGTTTTAGAACCCTGCCTATCAAATCACGCAAAGAAGCACCACTGACTAATATAAGTATCACGAGCAGTATTTTTTCAGCCTTGCCGGTTTGGGCCTCGCTTCCATAGAACACCATGTACAGCAGCAGAAATAATACGAGCGCAAAACCGCTGACGATTAGCTTCACTAGTCGGTACGCCCTCTTGTTTTGTTCGTCTTCTATCTCTAGCTCTTTGACGGCCAAATCGTAATCAAGTTGGGTCTCTTGTTGGCTAATTTCCAAAGCGCGGGCTACAATCGCATTCCGTTCCCGCTGTTCGGCAATTAGTTCGGCGAATTGCCTATCGTCAACAGGAACAACCTCTTGCGCTTCGCCGCCATCGCCGGTCTCGTCAGGCTGAGACGCCATTATGAACTCACCCTTTCCATCCGCAAGCGGTTCTTGAATTGAGGAAGGATCATCAGCATATCCACGTACAACTCTGGGTCCATGGCCATGATTTTAAACCCGGTGCCATAGCGAGACTTGACGATTTTATAAATCAATCCCGCCCCTTCCGGCGTACTCTTGCGCCTCTGGACCTCACGGAGCGCTTCCTTTTTGGTCTTTACGCGGATGATCTGCATGATAGTCTCCTTTATCAATAAAATAAGCCCAATAAGATCGTCCCGGTCAAGAAAATCCACTCCTCAACGCAAAAACTGCAATGCGTAGAGCCGCGCGTCCCGCATCTCAAAGCGCAACCGCACTGGCGTGCCCGCCAGCTTCCCGATGGGCTCCCGCCAACTCACCTCTTTATGCACCCCATTGCCCATCACCGCCTCGGACACCTGTACCGCTTGCCCGTTTTCATCCAGCACTTCCACTCGCAACCATCCTCCAGCCCCGCCGTCAAAGTTCACCACCAACCGCTCGCCAGCAAATTGCAACAGCGGCGTCGTGAAAGACCCGCCGCCATAGCCGGCCGTCGCTGCCACAAACCCATCTAGCCGCAACGAGGCGCGAAAAATTCCACTCGCTCGCGACTGCCGCTGGTCCTCCCCGCTGCCGTGCCGCCGCGCGGTGCCGTTATAATACAGCCACAGCTCGTCCCCCACCGGAATAAACCACGGATTGGCAAACAGCATCCCGCTCAGCAGTCCGCCGTCCCAGCCCTGGCGCAAAAAGGCCCGGCGCTCCCCCTGCCGTCGCCAGTCAATGCCGTCGCGGCTGCTGAGCAACTGCACGTCCATGGTCGCCGGGAAGTCATCCTCGCCCCAGTGATAGTACGCGGCCGGCAGCATGAAATAGGCGTCCTGCGCCGCGTCGTACTTGGTGGCACAACTGGTGTAAAAGTCGATATTGGGCCGGGGATCGTCGCGCTGGAACGGCACCGGAATCTGCAAATCCTCCTCATCCGCTTCAAAGACGATCTCTTGGGCGGACCAATGCCTAAAATCGGGCGAGGTCATCCGCCCAACGCAGCGGTACGATCCCCGGCCCTCGGCTGCTTCGGATAAGTGCTGGGTCTCCCTAACCCGCGTATAGCCCACGTATAGTCCAAGCCGGTCGTCCCAGAAAAACATATTCTGCGTGTCGCACATCGTCCGCGGCGGATTCGGCTGGTCTGGATAGTACTGCCAGTGCAGCCCATCGGCCGAGTGCATCGCCCACAGCCCCGGCTCGATGCCCTGTGCCCGCTCTTCATCAGTCGGCTGGAACTTGGTCCACAGCTTGTAGCGTTCCTCGGCTGCCGCCCGCTCGTCGCGCAAGACGGTCGCCCCCTGCATGCTTTGCTGCTCGACCAACGGCACGACGATATTATTGGCCCGGCTGCCGCGAAATTCCACTAGGCCCAGCACTGGCTTTTCCCAATGCAGTCCATCCGCGGATTCTGCGTAGCCCAGCCGCCGCGCCCCCTCCATCGGCAAGCCCGTTTGCATGGTCGCGTCGTACCACATCCGCCACCGGCCATCCGTTTCTCGCCACACCGTATTGTACGCCCCAATCCCCCAATCCTCCCACGCCCGATCCGGCCGCAACACCGGCTCTGGATGCTGCACCGGCGTCCCCATTCGCAGCGCGATTCCCTCGCACTCAGCAAAAAACCGCTCGTCGATAAAAAGCTGCTTCCTGTCGCCTATATCCAACATGGGGCCACTCCTTGATGCGGTCGAACGGATCGGCGGCAGAATTTCCCTTCGCCGATCACGGAACACCTCGTGGTGAAATTTGCGCCCAATACTGTATCCCGCCAATGAAGCCAAGGCAAGGATCATCGAACACCTTATTGACAGCGCGCATCAAGCCCCATAAATAATAAGGCCGGTTAGGCCCCAATTGTTCTGAATTACACGAACGAGAAACCAAGGAGTAAACATGACTACAGCGCGCGAAGAACTCGTCTTTTCCGATGCTTTCGACGGCACCCTCGATCCCGAATGGACCTGGCTGCGCGAACATCCCGGCTTTTGGCGCTTGCAAGACGGACTGGAAATTCGCGTCGAACCGGGTGTGGCCGCGACTGTGCAAAACGCGCTGTTGCGCCCAGCCCCAGATCGCAGCGAAGGGTCCTGGGCCATAGAAGTGACGGTGTACAACCACACCCACCCCATCCAGCAGTACGAGCAGGCTGGCATCACTTGGTACCAAAACGGCGAGCCTATCTTCAAGCAAGTCAAGGAACTAATCGACGGCGATCTCTACATTATTCCCGGCCGCAAGCCCATGCCCACCCAGAGCGTGCGCCTGCGCCTCCTTGTCACCGCCGACTCTTGGGAGGCCCAGTACCGGCCCGAGGGCGAGGACCAATTCCACACCGCGGAGCGAGGTGAGTTGCCCCCACCCGGCGACGATCAAGTCAGCATCCAGTGCTACAACGGCCCCGAGAACGCCGAGCACTGGATCCGCTTTCGGGACTTTCAGATCAAACGCCTAGGCTGATGCCCGTACCGGCTAGCGAAACCAGTCGTAATTCAACCCCAACGACCGATCCTGCAACGGCAACTCCACTCGCTCCCCACCCTGCGCTGAGGAAACCTTCAACGCCACCTCTACCTCTAACGCCACTCCCACTCGCCGTCCCGAATTCTTCGGCTCCTCCATCTCCCCGGCCAAACACCGCATCACATCATCCACGCAATACACCGCTCCATACGGCACATTGAACTGCGGCTGCGGCCAATCCAGCTCCGCCACCGCTGGCCCCGCTGGCCCTTCCACCTGCTGCCACAACCGCCATCCCTTGCCATAGTCGAAGACCATCTCCCCGCGCTCGCCGCACAACCGCACCCCCGGTGCTCCCTTGCGGAAATGCACCACCGTCCCGTCCGCAGCCACCAACATCCCCTGACCGGCGAACTCGTCGCTGCCCGACTCCCGCCGCGGCTGATCCCCCGTGCCGACCACCCACGCTGGGGGAGCATCGAGGAAATACGACCAGTTCTGATGCTGCGCCCCAGCGCCTGAGGCCTCGATCGACACCAACTCGCCGATCGCCCCTTCGGCAAGCAGCTCCTTAGCCCGCGCAAACGAAGGATGGGTCGTGGTAATCGCCCCGCAACACAAGGGCACCCCCGCCGCAGCGCAGGTACCCACCATCCGGTCCACTTCCTCTAACGTATGCACCATCGGCTTTTCGGTGACGATGCCCTTGGCCCCGCACTCAACGGCCAGACAGGTAAAATGCGCGCGGTATTTGGTGTTGGTACATACCGCGACGATAGCCGGCCGCTCCTTTCGCAGCATGGCCTCGGCGTCCTCGTAGAGTGCCTCAACCCCATAGCGCTCGCCATAAGCTTTGAGCCGCTTGGGGTCGCGGTCAGCGGCGATGACCGTCTCCACCTCGGGCCGGTCCCATAGCGCTTCGGCATACGAGGTGGGGTTGCCCTCGTCGCCGGGGTGGTCGTAGTGGTGGAATTTGCGATGGATATCCAACGGCGGCGTGGGCCGATCGATATCGTCGATTGCAAAGCGATCCCCGATCCGGCTGGCCAAATCATAGAGTAGGCCCATCCAGCCTAGGCCGATAACTGCGGCGCGATACATGGTCAATCTCCTTTAGATAGCTGTCTGGAAATCAATCGGCCCGCAACACCGAGTTGTGCGCGGCCATATCCCAAATCTCGTTGTACACCAGCGGCTGGGCCCGTGCAGGCGGATAGCCGGGGGGCGGGTTATTGGGATCGAGCAATTCCAGCCGATCGCGGCCCCGGGGCTCGTCGAGCCACGCCCGCTCCTCCGGCGCTGCTTGCACCGGACGCCGCAAAATAAACTCCACCCGGTCGCGGCGCGAGAAGGCCGCATGGGCGACGAAGACCCGATGCACATCGCGTCCATCCCAAGTCGCCAAGTCCGGCAGCAGTACCGGGCCGGTACAGATCTGGTATTGGCCATCGGCCGCGTTGAGGTTCATGACGTTGATCGGATATTCGAGCTCGACCTCAGTACCACTCGCCGCGTCTTGGTACACCGAGCGGGCGTTTTGCGCGTCGCCGGCAAAGGTCGAGGCCACAATGGCGTCGGCTTCCTCCAGCGCCTTGGATGCGGGATAGGAACGGATGTCAATGGTGTAATTCTGGTACGCATCCGCCAGCGAGGTAGCACTGACCGCCTCGGGCTCCGTGCTCGGCCGCTGGGCGATGGCCGGAATCGAGGAGCGGCTAAAGGCCATCCGCCACTCGCCGCTGGGGATCTGGAACAGGTTTTCGCTGGCAATGGTGTATTCGCTGCGGCAGGGCGCGCCCAAAAAGAGTTCGGCCAGCACGGCCCCGTCGCTGTCGCGCAACACGCAACGGGCCTCCAAGGTGAAGCGCACGTGATAGACCTGACCGTGCTCGCCGACGAAGCCGCCGGGCCACTTGTAATAAGGGTCCGGCTTCCAAGAATGGGCCTCCCAAGTAAAGGACGAACGGGGGAAATTGATCATCGCCGTCTCCTGCCGGGCGACTTGCCCCGGCTGCTATGGGTTCACATCTTACTACGCCAGATTTTTAGTATAGCAGTATAGCAAAAGGCATTCTAGGTACAAAATGCCTGATCCACTCTCACATCAATAGCCCAAGGAGCATTCCATGACTCGCCCCAATGCACTCCATTTCGCATGGGTTGCCGCCCTGACATTCGCTCTTACCGCCGAGGCTACCTTGGCGGAGACCTATATGGTCGATGCTGCGCACTCTTCAGTCGATTTCAGCATTCGCCACCTCGTCGGCCGCACCAAGGGCCGTTTCGGTGACTTTAGCGGCACCATCGGCTACGACGCCGCCAAGCCCGACTCCTCCAGCTTCTCCGGCACCATTCAGGTCAAGAGCATCGACACCGGCAACGAACGCCGCGATGGCCACCTGCAAAGTGACGACTTTTTCGGGGCCGAAGACTACCCCACGATCACCTTCGAATCCACCGAGGCGGCCAGCACGGGCGAAAACACCCTCAGCGTGAAGGGCAAGCTGACCATGCACGGCACCACCAAAGAGGTCACCCTACCCATCGAGATCCTCGGCACCGGCACCAATCCGCGGAGTGGCAAGGCGCAGATCGGCCTAGAAACGAATTTTTCCATACTCTGCTCCGATTACGGAGTCAATAGCTGGGAACGCTTCAGCGCCGTGCTCGGAGACGAAGTAAAAATTCAGGTATTGATCGAAGCCAACGCAGAGTAAGTCAGGATCGGCTAGCCACGGCGGAACCAGTCGGCCATCCATTCAAAGTACTCGACGAGGAAGGCGTGGTTGCCTTCTGGCTGGCGGACCTCGAAGCGCTCTGGACAGCCCGCCTCTGCGTACGCCTGAGAGACGACCGGGATCAGTTCTTCGACGCCCTCGCGGGGCATGTCTTCATCCCGGGTCGGAGCGATCATCATAAAGGGGCGCGGCGGCATACAGGCCGCGACGATGGCGGCGTGGTCGAAATGGCGCAGGAGATGGGGAATAAAATAATAGGCGCTGTGGCGGTCTGCGGCGGCGTGGTGGATTGCCCGCGCCATGCTGCCCACCCCGCCGCAGACGGGCACCCCTGCCCAGATCCACGGAGCGCATGCCATTGAGTACCAAGTCGCATTGCCACCCAGCGACATCCCGGTCAGTCCGATCCGGTTGGGATCCACCCCGGGGGTGGCGGTCAAAAGCCGCGCCCCTTTGAGAGTTTCCTCGACCAATACGCCCATTTGCGTGCGACCGTACGGTGCCAACAGCTTGTTTTCGGTCGCCCACTCTTCGAGGCTTTTGCGCCGCACCTCGCACCCTTTGGGGGAAATGGCCAGCGTGGCAAAGCCCCGGCGCGCCAATTCGCGCGCCCAGCCCATCAGCCTCTGCGCTACGCAAAAACGCGGGTGGGCAATCTCGTCGGCCGTCCCTCCGGTGCCGGGTACGCAGACAATACCAGGCCGTTTGTGCGCTGATTCTTCCCTCGGCACCACGAGGATTCCCGGCACGGTCTCACCCAGCGAATTCTCGTAGCTCACTCGCATGGTGCAAAGGTCGCCCGCTTCTTGCCGGCCCTCTGTAGTGTAGTCGATCGCGGCGGGAATCTCTTCTAGGCCGAGCAACTCCACGAGCTTCGAGCGCACAGCAGCGGCAGGGATCGCATCGGGGTAGGCCGGGCGGATGCCCTTGGGAATAATGGATTGCATAAGAGGACTCAAAGTCTTCTTTTTTATTAGGAGGAATGATTAGGAGGAATTATTTTGTTTCAAGGGCTTGGATTTGAGTGTATGAAAGGCCCAAATGCTCGTCAAACAGCGCAACAACAGAAGAGGAAGCCATGAAAATACTCATTACCGGTGCCGCCGGACAGGTCGGCTCCACTCTGGTCAAGGGGATGGGACAGCGCCACCAATTGCGCGGTTTTGACCGCGTGGAAATGCCCGACCTAGCAGACAGCCGGGTGGGCGATGTGGCCGATTGCGAGGCTTTGTTGGCAGCCGCCGAGGGCATGGAGGCCATCATCCATTTGACGGGCGTCGATAGCGAGTGGGAAAAGGCCCTGTCCAGCAATTTTATCGGCACGTACAATATGTTGGAGGCTGCCCGCATCCAAGGAGTGCGCCGGGTGGCGTACGCCAGTCGCGCCGGGGTACACGGACCCCGGCCCGAGCACGTTATGCGCCACATTGATATGCGCCCCCAGCCAGTGGGCCACTATACGGTCAGCAAGCTATTCGGCGAGCACATGGGCTATTCCTACTCCGAGAGGCACGGCCTGGAGTTCGTCGCAGTGCGCATAGGCAATTTCAGCCTCAAGCGCGATCAGCCCGAGCACCCGCACCATCTCAGCCACGGCGATGCCGTGCGGGTCTTTGAGCAGGCCGTGGTACACCCCGGGGTGCGCTATGAGATCGTGTACGGAGTGTCGGACAGCACTTGGCCGCGCTACGACCTCGACCACGGGCGGCGCGCCATTGGCTACTATCCGCAGGATAAATCAGACTGGCGGCCCGAGGAGGAATAAGCTGTGATCAAATTGAGCACGATGGCCCGGCAGACGCCCACTACCACCCTTGAGCAGGTCGTCGAACAAGCCCGCCTTTTCCAGCTAGACGGCGTCGATTTCCATTTGTCGGGCATGGACCGCAGCGTCAAGTATATCAACCGCATCAAGAGCCTCTGTCTCAAACGCGGTTTGAACATCGGCTATGCTGGAGCCGGCAGCTTTGTGGGGCTGCCCGAGGAGCGTGCCACGCGTTTGCAGCAGGGCCGTGCCGACGTCGATACCGCAGCTTTGCTAGGAGCGCAGGTGCTGCGCGTTTTCGCGCGCCACAAGTGGCCGAACACCGTCGAAGAACAAGAGGCCCTGTGGCGTCCGATGATCGAGGATTTCCAAGCGCTTGCCGACTACGCAGCCCAACGCGGGGTCATGATCGCCTTGCAGAACCACGACAACGGCAGTTTCGCCATGACTGCGGACCAAGTGTTGCGCATCCTGCGCGAGACCGAGCGCGACAATTTCAGCTTTCTGTTGGATACCGGGCAGTGGCTGGGGGCCATTGGCTCGCATCCGCGCGGCGAGTTCGATCCGAACGTCGATTTGTACAAAGACTATCTGGAACCGACCGCACCCTTTGCCACGTACGTGCGGGCCAAGATCTATAAGATCGACAGCGGCGTTGAGGAGTTTATCGACTACAGGCGCGTGTTAGAAATTCTGCGCGGGGTGGATTTCAACGGCACTATCGGCTTGGTCTTTGAACTAGGCGAGTTCAACCGTTGCAGCCACGAGGAATGCATGCGCTTGGCCGTGGCCCATTTGCGCCAGGTGATCGCCGCTAGCTGACGCAGCATTCCGTCCCTGTCTGTGCGCCGCTAACCTCATTGCCTTATCTTCGCTGGGCCAACCAGCCAAAGCCGAGAAAGGAATAGCCATGTCCGCATTTGATCCCAGCACCGCCAAGCCCCTCCTCTTTCAACAGAGTCGCGTCGGCTACGTCGATATAGACGCGGTTGACCTACCCCGGACCAACGCCGTTGGCAAGCCGGTAATTGATCCGACGCCGGAACAAAGGTACTTGTTCGATACCCAAGGTTGGCTATTGATACCCGGTCTACTTAGCGAAGACGAAGTGGAGGAGATGCGGGCCTTTTGCTACCGCTTGCACCAGGAACCTGAATCGCTACCGGAGCCACAGCGTAGCCCTATTGGCGGCCCTTTGGAAGAACTGATCGACCACCCCTTTATCGTCGGTTTTATGAACGAATTCCTCGCCCATCCCGACCTGTCGAGCCAGGACTGCTACGGTTTTCGCATGGAATCGACCAGCCTAAGTATGCGCCAAACCGGGGAAGGGGGCTTTGCACCCCACAACGGCAATGGCCTGTGGCGCCTACCCGGCGACGGGCACAACTACCGCTGCGTGCCCGGCAAGGCGCGCAGCAGCTTGACCTGCGTAGTGTGGGAATTGAACGAGGTCGAGGCCAGTGGCGGCGGCACCCTGCTCATCAGCGGCAGCCACAAGGCCGCCTTCCCCCTGCCCGACGGAGCCCAGAGGCTCGATTCGGACCTTTGGACCCAATACACGTGTCCGGCCGGCTCCCTGCTCATTTTCGCAGAGAGCACCACCCACACCGCTTCCCCGTGGGGCAGCACCAAGCACGAGCGCTGCGCCATCTTCAGCCGCTACAATTACGTCGATAGCAAATGGCACAAGTGGCAGCCCCACCCCGAGGCGCTCGAAGCCATGCCGCCCAAGCGCCGCACACTCTTCCGGCCCGTCCACGTCGAAGGTAATCTGATATAGTACACGATAGCTAGTGATCATCGCCCGAGTAAATCCACATCGATTGAGTCTTACCAGCCCGTTCAAAACCAATCTTATTGTAGAAGTCGATCGCCTCGCCGTCTGCAACCAGTATATGCTGATGAAAACCTTCATACATCGACATGAGTCTTCTCATCAATGTCGATCCAATTCTCCGTCTTTGATAGTCTGGATGAACGAGCAAATGGGGATAATACACAACTAAATGACCGTCAGAGATCGCATTGCCTAATCCGATCAAACGATCGCCATCCCAAGCAGTCCATAGCGAATGTGAGTTTAGTAGGCCGTTGCGAAGCGCAGTCGGTTTTTTGGCCGCTGACCAATCATTGGATACATACAGTTCCCGTATGGCTTCCAGCGAAATATCTCGTATGTCGCTGTAGGAAATCACTGCACCAGTCATAGGTCACCACCGTCAACGCTCGTATAGTGTTCCACTTCGGGAAATGGATCGTAAAAGTGATGCAGCAGCCTACGCCATTCTTGGTACTGTTCGGACTCTCTGAAGCCAATAGTATGATCTTCAAGCGTTTGCCAATTTACCAGAAGAATGTAGCGATTGCCTATTTCAATACACTTCTGTAGCTGATGGGAAACGTAGCCATCCATACTTGATATAATCTCTTGCGCCTCGCCAAAAGCAGCTTCAAACTCTTTCTCATGGCCGGACTTAACGTCCAGTATTGCAACTTCTAAAATCATTGTTTAGCCCACTACCTTTGTTGAAGTGAGTTCAGCGTTGCATCACTTCAGAATCCAAACTCGCGCTTTTCTGGCGACTATCTCACTCCACGCTTTCGCTGCAAATGCCTCCGGCATCTCCCCCCGGCGTTGTTGCATGAATCATATCGCAGGTATCGTTCTTGAATGTTGCTTCTTTGTCAGTTGATTTTTTCTACCCCATACGACTCGGGTTTGCCCACATGGATCATTCGATTGAGGATCGCACCGCCCAAGCGACTTTCGACCTGTTGGTTCGCCCAGCTACGCGCCTTCAACTGGTCGCCGATGAGTTGCTTATAGCGATAGAGCTGCGTTTCCGTCCCCCCCTACCGCCGCCATCGCCTCGTCGACTTGGGCCAACAGGGGGGTGACCTGCGAGGCATCATCGATACGATTGGACGTCAACGTCTGGGCGACCACCTCGCCGGTGGCCTCATGGACCCCCACATGCAGTTTGCGCCAAGTCCGCCGTTTCGTCCAGCCCTGTTGGCGGACTTTCCACTCGCCCTCACCATAGACTTAAAAGCCCGTCGAATCCATCACCAAGTGCCTCGGTTTATGCCTGCGCTGGGTTCGAATACACAAACTGAGCACCCCGTTGGGACGGCCCCTGAGCATACCACCGCCTCCACAAAGAATCGTCCAGCCAGACCGTCAGCCCCTGCGTACGCAGGGGGACCAACGCCCGATTATACGACGACCAATTCTGGACCCGATACACCGTTTTCGACTTGACCGAGCACGAACCGCCAGATACTTTGCTCATCACAGGCTCTTTGGGAAGAGAGGAACGCGTTTCTTGTAGGAAACCACGAACCAATCTAACTGGAGAGCCTGCCGCATTTCAAGACCCTAACGGTTTTTCCATGCAACAACGCCCAAAAGAGGAAGAAAGTTATGCTGAATCCTACAACGAATGCTGATAATCTATCACCGATCCCACTTACGGAAGAACAACGCTATCTCTTTGATACCCACGGGTGGCTTCTGATCCCTAGCGTACTCAGTGAGTCAGAGATTCAAGAGATGCGCGAGTTCTGCTACCAGCTCAAACAGGAACCGGCGTCAATTCCCGAACACCATCGCTATTCCATCGGCGGTCCCTTAGAGAGTCTAACCGATCATCCTGTTGTCTGCGGATTCATGCACGAATTTTTGGCCTCGGCCTACGCGAACGAAAACTGTTATGGATTTCGGCTGGAAGGCACGTTTCTAACCATTCGTGCGAACGGGCACGACGCTTTCCGACCACACGGTGGCCGTGGGATGCTCAACTTTCCCGGCAACTCGCATACCTATCATCTGCACTACGACAAGGCACACAGCGGGTTGACGCGCGTGGTCTGGGAACTCAACCCGGTGCAAAAAGGTTGCGGTGGAACCATGTTCCTCACCGGTAGCCATAAAGGGGCGTTTCCCGCTCCCAAGTCAACGGAGGATCGCAACTCCTCGTTGTGGGAGGATTACACCTGTCCCGCTGGCTCCGTGCTTATCTTCACGGAGGCGATCACCCATACCGGTGCCAAGTGGACCGACGAAACTGTCGATCGGATCGCCATTTTCAATTGCTACAATACCGTTGGAAACAAGTGGCATAGTTGGGAGCCACATCCGCAGCACCTCGAAAAGATGCCGTTTAAACGACAGACGCTCTTCCGACCGGTCCACTGTCAGGACAATGCGCCGACGTTGGATGCGGTATAAGAAACCGAGAGCTTGATTTTCGGTTGTACTCCGAGGAACGGCTCAGGTCTCATCTTCGTGGTCAGGGCACCGCCGTAACGATTAACGAGATTTGAAGATTCTGCCTTACGAGCAAACCAGTAATATTGAGATGTAACACCTTCGATGAACGAAACCGAACACGATATTGCTTGGAGGAGGTCGCGTTCAGGGGCTTGGGCTGCGCGTGGCTTCCATTATCAGCAAAAGCTTTCAACCCTGATTCTTCTTCGTCAGTGGGCCGGGTTTGCCCCGTCCGGCTTTCTTGTGCCCGAAGGGCTCGAAGATTGCGTCCTTGAACTCACCGGCCGCGATATCTGGCTTCAGATTAAATCGCGCAGGGACGGCACGTTCAGCGATACAGAAGTTCAGAAAATTCTAGAAGTTGCAAAGCACAAGGCCACAGAGGTCGGACGAGTGAAGGATACTCGGGTTGCCGTTGTTCTTGAGCAGCCGAGACCCGGCATCGATGAGGTTGGCATTGGTCAGCTTTTTGAGGACGGGGCCCAGAACGTACTCGTGTGCACAGAGCCGAGAGACGAAAGTGTCAGCCTAATCTCGGCGCAACTGAATACGGCGAAGGTTATCGCCGAAGGCATTGTGAGCGATCTGCATAGCTTGGTCGCTGATGCTTCAGAGGCGAATGCATCTTTACCCTTCGAGAAAAGGTGGAGGATATCCACGACCGAGGTCGAGCACCGCATCTTTGAACGTCTGGAGGCGGAAGACCCTTCTGCGATAGAAAGTGCCGTTGCTTCCGGCAGTCTGGAGCCGGTTGATTTTACCACCCCAGTCAGCGAACCGGGTTTTTATCAAGGTGTGAAAGTCAAGCCGGGTCACGTTGCTGCCGGGCTTGTGCTGGACCGCCCTGACGATACGAATAAGCTTGTCTGCACACTCAAGTGGCGGAGGAATGTACTCGTATCGGGTCCGTCGGGTGCCGGAAAATCCGCACTGATGTGGCTGTCGGCAAGTCTACTCGCTGGCGAACTCAGATGGTACCAGATTACAGCGCGGGCCGCTGTAGCCGACGCTGATGCCATCATTCGGTTTGTACGGGCGCGCCGCCCAACCGAGACGTCTCGGATCGGTTTGGTGTTCGATGAAGTCGGTTCAGCGAACAGCGACTTGTGGAATGTGCTCGTCCGAGAACTGAGGGGATTGCCCTCTGTCTATTTTCTCGGCTCTGTGCGCAATGAGGATGAGACTCTCATTGCCAATCGGTCAGACACGGAATTCATAGCCGTGCGCCTCGATGAAGAGTTGGCCGAGACTGTCTGGCAGAAGCTGTATGCCGAAAAACAGACAAGTTGGGAACACTGGCGAGAACCGTTCGAGCAATCTGAATGCCTAATGCTCGAATATGTTCACCTACTAACACAGGGCAAGCGGCTTGCTGCCGTTATCTACGAACAGGTTCGACAACGGCAGCAAGAAGACCGTCACGAAGAGCTGGCAATAATCAGAAGCACCGCCGTGCTCTGTGCCCGCGGCGGAGAGGTTCAGGCGAGCAAGCTATTCGAATTCCTCGACCTAGAACCGAATATCGCTAGTCGTGCGCTGCAAAGGCTGATCGACGAACATCTTGTGAGAGAAAGCCGTCCGGGTGTGCTCGGTGGGCTGCACGTGCTGCGCTCGGAAGCACTCAGCAAAGTATCGCATGATGAGACAGTGTTTCTGACCACAGATTCATTGTGGCGCAGCCTTCCGGCTGCAACGGACGAGACGCTACCAAGTATCGTTCAATCGATCATAGAGGAGGCGAGCGATGAAGACGAGACGACAGCTTTGCGCAATCTCGCGGAAACGCTCGGTTCCAGCCGCTGCATCGATGTATGGGCGTCAATCCTAACCGGATTGGGACTCGCTACACTGGAACGTGGTGTTGCCTCGTTCATGAAGATTCTTGAGCAGCACGGTTTGCAGCGTGCTCAGTGGTCACTTGCTTCGATGTTTATCGACCCGGATATCGATATCCCAGAGCTGACCGAGTTTGAGCAGTGGCAAAGCCTGCGAAACGCCATTCTCGATTTCCGTGCCTTGCCAGAGTTCGACCTGCGGCTTGCCTGCTTGGAGCAGCTTCCGGAGGGAAGCACGGTGCCTCCTATCGATAGTTTCCAACAGGCCAACAAATTTCTCTCTTGCCTAGCATCGATATGCGGGGGTGAACCCGTACGGATAACTCTGGTGCCTGACTTCGTTGGCAGTGGTGAACAGGATATCCGTCAGGTTGCGGCTGTGCTGTCTACGGCTTACCTGATCGGCCCCGATGTGGCTAAAAACCTAGTGGAGGCCTTGGGAGGTGAGCAGGTTCTGTTTGACTGGTTTCGGTCTCAAACACCGTGGGTTACACCGCCGGTCATTGACTTGGACGGAATTCACGGCCGCACAGTCCGTTCGAACTGGTTTCACGTGGTGGAACAAGACCAACTGGACCCACATGAGACCATCTGCAATATCTGCGAGACCTTGATTGCGATATCACCGACATCGGATGCAGCGGCATCGGACGCGGTGAATCCCCAAGGCCAACTCATTAAGGTCGGTGATTTCGCGCCTTGGTCCAAGAACATGCCGAGGCGAAACATCCCCGAAAAAGCTCGCGTCGCTTGGAATGTGGCTTTCCGCCAGATCTTTCTCGCCAGATCAGCTTGCTACAGCCTGACCGACTATACGTGGCAGATGGCAGAGCTGGTAAAGCGTACCGAGAAGGTGTTTCGGTTTTTCACCGAGAAATGGATAAAAGGGAAAAGGATCTCAAATGCAGACATGCTGGCGGCTGAAATCAATGAGATTGTCGGTTCAGTAGATGCGCTCATCTATGCTACACCTGAAAAGCCATCACCTGAGATGACGGTTCCTGCGCAAGGGGGCACCGACGACGACACTCTTGGCGCACTGCTGACCGGGATACTCCGCAATCTTGTAAGAAGATTGAGCAAAATTCCCGGGGAAAAAGGAGCTAAAGGGGCAGCCACTTTTGCTGGGAGCTTGGCGGCGCAGGCACAGAAGCATGGGCAGTCCGCTATATGGCGGACAGTGTCAGAGCCGCCCCTACGTGAGCTTGCTGCCCTGGCTAAGCGTTTGGACAACGTTGCCTCCATACTTCACGAAATGGCGCATGATGATAGACAGTCATTAATTCAGATAGTGAAGGCTGCACGGAAAGGCAAACTGGGGAAGGCAATCCACGCATCCGCACGGCATTGCCGCAATCTTGCTGAACAACGCTTCCACGCAAGACTGCGTGACGTAGAACGCATGCTCATTTCGCGAGGATGGAAGGCCAAGTGTTGGTCTCGGCTCGTTGACGAGAGCGCTAGCGTCTACTGGCCCGCAAGGGAAGTCGCCGTCCTTGTGGAGATCGCTGACTTTGAGACGGATGCGCACTATCTAGAAGATGGCATTGCTATCGGACAACAGCATTTTCGGAACGACTGGCGTTTCAGAGTTGTCCCGGTCTTAAAGGGTCAAGTTCTAGCGTCTTTAGCAATTCTTCCTTCGTCGCATATGCCGCTTCCTGACCAAGATTTTGCAAAGGAATGGCGGGAGCATATCAACCTTCCCTTCCTCTCATCGGAAATCGCCAAGAGCTTTGATGAGGCCTTCACCGCTTGCGTTCAACTGTCAGCAATAATGGCATGTCGCGATTTGGAAGATCTGCATTCAGAAGAAAGCGACGTATTCTCGAAGTCAATTGAATCCTTTAAGCACAATCGTGAAATTGTTGCTGAAGCGGCTGAGCGCACCGGCTCGGAGGGTTTCGCGTGGGCGCAGGATTACCTCGACCAGACTTGGAATCAGGTTGTAAGTGAATTTGAAGTGGCGAGGGCCGGACACGCTGTCGGCGAGCCATTATGTATGACAGCCCATCATGCACTTGCTGGTCAACAAAGCGAGCGTGCCGCTGAACTTGCCGGGGCGCGCCTGCTCATACTGCAGGCTGAGTGTAAGAGCCTAGCCTCCAACAGAGCCAACTAAATGACCGTCTGTATTTGGTCGAATCTTAGGAAAACTGCTATCTTGTCGGAAAAGACTTGTTTCCTTCTGGAGACAAGTCTTCGGAATAATAAAGCAGGATGTTGATTATGACTAAAGTCACCTTAGAATTGCCGGATGAAGTGTTCTCCGCTTTGCGTCGCTCGCCAGAGGAGTTTGTCGCTGAACTGCGCTTGGCCGGGGCTATCCACTGGTATGAACGAGGCGTGATCTCGCAAGAAAAGGCCGCCCATATAGCCGGTCTGGATCGCACTGACTTCCTCATGGCTTTAGCTCGTGAGCAAGTGGATGTCTTTGCGGTGGATATCGACGTATTGAAACGCGAACTAGATCGTGGCTGAAAAACCAGCCGTCTAAATTTATCTGCATTGCTTTAATATTGTGGCCGTTGCGTCTTAGTGCAGTCGTCTCACGTTCATTCCTCCTCATCAAAACGCCATCTCGTAAAGCTCCATAAAGTCCGCTGCTTGCAAGGGAAGTGGGTTGAAGGTACCGGTCCATTGCCCAGCGGCTTCTTGGGCCATAGCGGGTAGATCGCTTGCGGCGACCTGACAATCGGCGAGCCGACGCGGTAGCCCCGCCATAACGCACAGTTCTTCGAGATATGCGGCGAGCGCGAGGGCGCTGCCGTTGAGTTGGATGTCTGCGCAAAGCTCGCCGTATAGATCGTCCACTACTTTTCCATTCAACCGAATTACGTGCGGCAGCATCAGGGCCACGGCACGACCGTGGGTGAGAGGGTAGCGGGCGGTGAGGGGGTTGGCGGTGGCGTGGGCGGCGCCGAGCATGGAGTTTTCGATGGCAGTGCCGGCTAGGTGGGCACCTAAAAGCATGGCGTCGGCGGCGTTTGGGGGATCAGCGACGGCTGCTTCGTAGTGGGGCGCTAGCAGCCGCCAGGCTTGGCGGGCGAACATCTGCGAGAGGGGCGTGCGGCGGGTGGAGACGTAGCTTTCGACGGCGTGGGCGAGGGCGTCAATACCGGCGTCGGCGCGGACGCGCTGGGGGGCGCTGGCCAGCAGGTTTGGGTCGAGGATGGCGATGTGGAAGCGCGCTTTGCGGTCGCCGCAGGCCATTTTAGCACCTGTGTCAGCGCAGGTAATCAGGGCGTAGGATTGGGCCTCGCTGCCCGTTCCGGCTGTGGTGGGGATGCCGATGGAGGGCAGCATGGGCTGGGTGGCTTTGCCATAGCCTTGGTAGTCCTGCATCTGGCCGTTGTTGGTGAGCAGGAAATTGATGCCTTTGGCGCAGTCCATAGCGCTGCCGCCGCCCAAGGCGACGATCAGGTCAATGGGGCCGTGGACGCGGGCGTGGCGGACGCCGGCGGCTACGTGTTCGGTCGTGGGATTTTCCCCTACGGCGGAAAAAGTAGTCGTCGCTAAGCCGGCGTTTTGTAGCGCGTGCTGGGCCTGTTCGGCGAGGCCGGCTTGGACGAGGCCGGGATCGGTTACGAGCAGGGCGCGGGGGCCGGCCAATGCGCTGGCGAGGTCGCCTAGCTGGTCGAGGGTTCCAGCACCAAAGACTACGCGGATGGACGGATCAAAGTCGAAGGGGATCATCCGGCTCTGCGCTGCAAGGCGCGTTGCTGGTAGAGGAAGTCGAAGAGGTTGCCCTCGTGCGGCTGATCCCAAGCGATTTGGTGGGTGGGGATCGGACCGAGGTTGAGGCGTTCGATGTGGGGCGTGGCGAGCAGTTGGTGCGTTAGGGACTCATCCTCGGTGAGAGCGGTAGCTACCAGCGTCGGGCCGATGCGCGTGACTACTTCTTCTTGCGGGACTTCGACGACTGCGGCAAAGGGGAAGAGATATTCGGTGTTGGCGAGCGGATGTTGCCAGTCGGGGGTGTGGATCAAGGTCGGGTTGAGGAAGGTGCAGCCGCCGATCTCGGCGATGCGTTCGCCCTGGTCTCTAGCTGTGTCTTGAGCCGCGTCGCCGAGCTGGGCGGCGATTAGGGCTGAGAGCTGGCGCGCTCCTGCAGGATTGGGGAAGGCGGCGATTTGGGCTTGGGGGTCGTCGAGGGGGCGGGCTTGGATTTGGCTCAGACGCTCGCCGAGGGCGACAGCTATTTCGCGTCCGCGGGCGGGCACCCAGATGCCAGAGGCGTTGAGGCAGGAGCGGCCGCCATTGGCGGCGATTGAGGCGACCATGAGGTCGAGGTAGTGCTCCCACTGGTCGATTTTGTCCGCGCCGATGACGATCTTGCTGCGCCCTGGTCCGTGCAGTTGGACGCGGGGGTCGCCGCGCCAGGGGGCAACGGTAGCGCCACCGCCAAACAGCAGGGAGCGGCCGCAGCGGAGCAGGATTTCGGAGCTGCCGCCGTGGTCGGTTGGGTAGTAGTTCAGGGCGTGGGGTGGACAGCCGGCCGCGATTAGGGCTTGGGCGATGCGGTAAGGAGTCCACGGCTCTTCGCGGCCTGGCTTGAGCACCAGCGGCGTCTTGAGCGGGATGGCCGGTAGCCACAGTGCGTGGACGCCGGGCGAGTTGCTCGGTAGGATGCAGCCGAGGGCGTGGGCGTGGGGCACGAAGTGGAGCGGACTTGGGCCGTCGTCGAGGATGGTCAGGTCCAAGCCTCGGGTTAGGCCGCTGAGCACGGCGGGCATTTCGACGCCGACGCGGTGGATTTTGTCCATGTTGGCGCGGGCTAGCGACTGCGGTAGGCCGGTGGTGGCCGAGACTTGCGCGACGTAGTCGTCTGGGGTTTGGGTGCTGTCGCCTAAGGGCAACTCGGCGCGCAAGAAGAGGTCGGCGGCTCGTTGGGAGATGGCGACCAATTCGGCGACGGTGAGGGCTTGCAGTACCTGGTGGTTGCGTTCTTGGGCAGCTAAGTCGCGGGCGATCAAGCCACGGTTGGCTTGGCTGACTTGGGCCAGCGGTTGGCCGGTGGCGATGTGGGCGACGGCGAGGCGGTCGAGGCTGGTGTAGGGCTGGCCGGCGCGGAGGAGCGGTAGGTGCATGAGTTTGGATTTTGGGTTAGAGTTAGAGTAAGCCGTTGCGAGCTATAATCTATAATCTAATCTGCAATAGTTTGGGGCGTCGGAAAAGGCGTCGTTTTCAGATTGAATCGTACCGGGAATAGAGCGATGCTCTGCCAGAGGATCTGCATTTATGTTTAATCTGCGTCTCAGTTTATTCGTCTTGGCTGCCATCTGTATCTTGAATCAATTATCGCTGGTTTTCCTAGACCGTGCGGTTGCACAGGATGATTCTGACAGGATTTATCAACTTGAAGAAACGGTTGTTACCGCGGAGCGGATGGAAAACTCGCTTCTTGCATCTACCGCTGCTGTGTCGGTGCGTACCAGCGCTGAGATGGAATTATTGCCACTAAAAAATCTCGCCGCTGCGCTGGAAACTTTGCCGGGAATTTCGTTTTTGAACCGCGATGGGCTAGGGCGCGATCCGTTGGCAACGCTGCGCGGTTTTTACGGTGGTGGCGAAGCGGAGTATCTGCTGATTATGATCGATGGAAGGCCGATCAATGAGCTTGAGAAAGGGTTGATGAATTGGAATGCCATTCCGCTTGCAAGTATTAGCTCAATTGAATTTCTGCGCGGGGGCGCGTCTTCGCTGTACGGCGATTCTGCGATTGGTGGAGTTGTCAACGTTGTCACCTCTGGCGATCATGCACCCCTAACGCAGATTTCAGTAACTGGTGGCAACTTTGGGTCCCTGGGCGGACAGGCGCGAACAAGCGGTCTTTGGAATGGGCGCAAGTATGTGGCATTCGGATCGGGGGAGCGGCATACTGGGTTTCGAGAACATGCTGACCGCACAGCAGAAAATCTTGGGGGTTCCTTTACGCTACTGCAAAAACCCAACGGTTCACTTGCCGTTTCAACAACGCATCACTTCCAGCAATTTGACGAACCCGGCCCGTTGACTGGCGCTGAGTTAGACAACTCCCGCTCCCAGTCAACACCGTTCTACAAATTTGACCATACCACCGACCAAACGCATCGTGCGGCGATAACAGGTGATTATAATCTTCGCGATAGGGCCAAATTCTCCGGCGCGGTTGCCGGAGAGATTCGCGATTCCGATGCGGTCAGGACCCTGCAACTGAGCCCCGAATTTGCCGACACCAAGAATCGTTTACTTACGGCCTCACGCCTCACGAGTTCGCTGCAACTGACGTTCGACCAACTAGGGCTTCCCGGAAAAAATCGCCTCATTCTTGGCATGGACGCGGGAGTGCATTCGCTCTCGTCTGAGTATTATCAGTTCCTCCTTGGCGGACTGGCTGACTATAGTGAGATGAATTCCGTTGCGCGCGGCGAATTGGCGGAAAAGGGAGCTAGCACTCGACGCTCGGCTGCTGGGTTCCTGCAGTACGAACTTACGCCGATGCAAACACTACGCGTCATCTTGGGAGTGCGCGCCGATATAATTCGCGATCGGTTTACCCCTAAATCGCCGAGTGAAGGGGAGGAACAATCAACAACTCACTCGGAGTTAAGTCCAAAAGCGGGAGCGAATTTCCGCTATGTAAAAACGGAGCGGCATATCGGCAACCTATACGCCAACGTTGCGCGATCGTTCAAAGCTCCAACACTGGATCAGCTCTATGACCAGCGTTCAATCATCTTTCAAGTCCCGCCAGATCCCCCGTTCAAAGTTTTGCTTTCAAGCGGTGACCTAAATCCGCAGTTTGGGACATCTATCGAGGTGGGCGGTTATCATCGCGCGGTGCTGTCCCCGAACCTCTACGGCGAATTTTCGCTCGCAGCATATACCATGGACATGCAGGATGAGCTGGATTTTGACCTTCAGCAGCTCAAGTACGTGAATATCGGCAAAAGCCGCCATCAGGGAGTTGAAACTGGTCTCAGGCTTACGATGAAGCAGAACCTGAATTTGTTTCTCAACTACACCCACCAAGCCGCTAAATCTCGAATTGGCGAGTATGCAGGCAAATTCTTGAAGGCAATCCCACGTGATGTGATCTACGGCGGTGTCAACGCTGCCCATAAGTCCGGCTTGGGTGGGAGCATCGTCATTAAATCGTCGAACCGCATTTTTCTCGATGACGCGAATGCGATTACACTGCCCAACTATAGCACTGTGGATGTTCGGCTCAAATATAAAGTGGGTATAGTTGCCGCTACATTTGACGTATTCAATATCTTTGGTCAATCCTACAGTACAACGGGGTATCCCGACGCATCGGGAAGTGGCCATACCTACTTCTACCCAGCCGCTGGGCGACATGCACGCTTTGGTTTTCAACTTCAGCATTGGAGGAAAAAATGAGTAGATGAAGGCTGGTCTAGTACTGATTTTCCTGAAGGCGTTGATGAGTTGCATTTTGAATGCGCCGGTGTTATCACAGAGACTGAGTTGCTAAAGTATCTGTTCGGGTTGTTCTGTCTGATTTTAGAGCGTCTGGTTCAAATAGATTCGGCGTATGAGGACGATCCCCAAATCACATTGAAATAGCCATTGACGAGAATATCTGTAGACGCGGCCGTTTGAACGAATGGATCCGCTAGTTGTGCAAACGCTTGGGGCCGGACTACAAGACCGCTACGATATGTTTGACACCGTTTTGGCTTTGGTCTATCTTGCTTGAAATAATCAAGATAGCCTAAAAACTAGTCTTGGAGTTTTTGCGAAACCCGATTTCGATCCAGAGATTGAAGGCAGGCGGAGACCTTAGTCCTAAAAAACGGGACAAAGTTACATTGGAGTCTAAGCGATATGAACAATGGAAATTATCGAAGCAGGATTGCGGTTGATCCGCAAATTCATTTTGGTAAGCCTTGTGTTGCAGGCACTCGGATTCCCGTGGTTGACGTTCTCGAATTAGTGCGTGAGGGGATCTCGTTTAAGACGATTCTCTCTGATTATTTTCCCGACCTTCAAGAAGACGACATTCGCGCCTGTATTCACTATGCGATTGAAGTGGTGCAGGTCGAAGATATTCATATTGCATAGGTGCGATGAGGTTATTTCTCGATCACGACGTCTATGCGATTACAGCTCGATTTCTCGAAGACCTTGGGCATGATGTCGTCACCGCTGGTACATCGGGACATGGACAAACCGACGATAGTGAATTGTTGCGTGTTGCGCGTAACGATGACAGGCTTCTTGTAACCCGAGATAGAGATTTTGGTCGTCTTGTGTTTATTTCCCGTGCAGGCTCAGGGGTCATCTATCTGCGGCTTAATCCCACAAATCTATCTGCGGTTCACAAGGAACTGAAACGCGTTTTAGAAACGTACTCCGAACCAGAACTCAAAGAGGCATTTGTCGTTGTTGAGACGGGACGACATCGTTTTCGCAATGTTGCTGGACTTGAGGACTGACTGAAACTGCCTCGTTACGAGGAATCGTTGAAATGAAAAGAGCGAGTCTTTTTTGACTCGCTCTTTTTTATCGGCTCCGTGCGCCCAAAGGCAACAGTCCGGAGAAAGTCAAGTTGCTATCTGGTTCAAATAGATGCGGCGTATGAGGACGATCCCCAAATCACATTGTATATAGTCGCTGCCGAAGATATCTGTCGGCGCGGTTGAGAAGCGTGCCTACCGCGATTTGTCGATGACGGCCAAGTGCTCCTGCCAATCCGGTTCTCGTTCGGGACCTTCCAACGCGTCGCAGGCGCGGAAGAACTCTTCGAGGTCGGCTGGGGATTCGAAGGGGTGGGATCGCTGCTGTTCTTCGAGCCGCTGGTGGGCGGCGGCCCTGAGCCACTCGCTCAAGGTCATGCCCTCGCTCCGCGCCTGATGGATGAAGCGGTCACGGTCCTCGTCGGGGATCACTAGCTGAACTCTGGCCACTTTCACCTACTCCTTTTCTATAGGTGTGTGTATA
This sequence comes from Candidatus Latescibacterota bacterium, assembly GCA_965217585.1. GTDB lineage: Bacteria > Latescibacterota > UBA2968 > UBA8231 > UBA8231. The sequence goes on along the minus strand of OZ244561.1, from coordinate 5,781,426 downwards.
GACGATATACATGCCTATGCTGGAGGCCAACCTTATCGGGTGGAAAATGTAGCCAAAACATCAGATAAATTTCCTCGCTGTCGAAGAATTTGTGATTTGCCTGTCCTTGGTAGATGACATGTACGCTTGACGGTCTTCTTGCGAGAATTCGTCCATTAGGTATTATATAGACGAAAATTCACATAAAAAGCGATTTTTTGCAGTATAACTATACATGCCATGAGCTCAGAGATCGCCATACCTAAGGGACGCCGCAGGTTGGTCGCCGTTATTCGGGCATCCGGCGACATCATTCATATCGCCGATGCTGAACATGCCCTTGGCGTTAGCCGTTCCGACGCCGCTAAGCTACTCTCCCGTTGGAGCGGGCAGGGCTGGCTGCGGCGCGTCGGCCCAGGTGCCTACGTACCAGTTGGCCTTGACTCTCTTACCAGCGAGCAGGTTCTTGATGATCCTTGGGTGCTGGTACCTGCGCTCTTTAAGCCGGCCTACATCGGCGGCCGGACTGCTGCCGAACACTGGGATCTGACGGAGCAGATCTTCCGCGACATCGTTGTGATGACAGCGCGGGCCGTGCGTGCGAAAAGCCAGCAACGTCATGGCGCACACTTCACCCTAAAGCATGTCCGGCAGGGTATGATCTTCGGCACGAAGACCGTATGGCGTGGAAGAACCCAGATCGCCGTATCGGACGTTCACCGCACCATCATCGACATGATCGACAATCCGGACCTCGGAGCTGGTATCCAGCATGTTGCCGACTGCCTTACGATCTATTTCGACCGCAAGGACAGGGATGATGACAAGCTGATTGCCTATGCAGACCGGCTCGGTAATGGTGCCGTGTTCAAGCGCCTAGGCTTTCTGGCAGAACGCGGATCCGGCACTACCGCCCTTGTTGAGGCGTGCCGTGCGCGTCTGACCCAAGGCAACGCCAAACTTGACCCGGGGCTTTCATGCCGCCGCCTCATATCCCGATGGCGTCTCTTTATGCCTGAGAGCTGGGCCAAGGCAGCGTCCGCATGATCGACCGCCGCGAAATTCTCGATATCGCGGGTACCCTTGGCTTGCTGCCTCATGTCGTTGAGAAGGACTATGTGCTCGGCTAATGTGCTCGGCTAGGGTCTCGCCGAGAGCTTCGCCTCAGCCGCAGCGAGTGAGATCTACGGCATAAGGTTCATGCAGCCAAGCTGATGGTCGAAGATGTTTCGAAACAGAAGGAGGTCACGAGTTGTCAGAGAAAGCTTCAACCACCTCGAACTGGCTAGATACTGAAGATACTCGATGTCGCGAAGACAGGCTTTCGCGGCTCAATTGGCTGATTGATAATTCGCCGGAAGCGGTGTATTGGGCATTTCCCGGTGGCTTGCTGGCCAAGAGCCTTTTCGAAGAGATGAGATATTGTTTTGTTTACGGCCAGTTCTTGGCGACAACTATCTTGGGCCTCACATACATTGAACGAACTCTTGCGGCGTTGTTCCACGCAATGGGCCGTAACGACCTTAAACGTGCAGGTATCTCGAAGCTACTGAAAGAAGCACATACCCATGGTCTGCTTGTTACTAGCGAGTATCAGCACCTAGATAACCTTCGCAGGACCCGGAATATCTACGCTCACTTTCGTAGGCCGAGGCATGAAGAAAGTGTGGAATTCCGGGCGATTACTGAGCATAAGTCATTCTACAGTGTTGTGGAGGAAGACGCGATAGTCGTGGTCACGGCGGCACTTCGCATGGTAGAAAAAAATGCAATCTATTGAGGACTGCATAGCTAAAGGAATACGGTCTGGGTCGAAGCAAGAATGAGGCACCATTCCATTATAAATACAGAGGTCAATAAGACATCTCATTTAGTTGACGTGATCTCATAGGTGACTTGACTATTTGCTGCTTCTTCAGAGGGGATCATTCTAGTACTTTTCGATGAGGGTAGTCATAACCCCTCTGAATTTGACCTTACTGTCATGAAACTCTGTACACTAACCACTCAATATGACAAGTTATTTATAGAACCTGGGGAGATCTCTCATCAAGGGAGGAAAGGTCTTCGAATTGCCTAAATAAAATTTGTAGATCATCGATGACCAACACAAGATGTCTTGGTAAAGATCCACCTAAAATATCTATCAGCCGAGCCATTTCGTCAAAAATCTCCCTAGCCTTCAAGAAATCCCTACCTTCGATTTTTCTATATGCTTCCATTCCCAATTCGTACACCCAAGGCACACTTTCTCGGAAGAGACTGAGTATGAGAAGAAAGCTATATTTATCTCTTCGACGATGCGCGGCCTCGCGAAGCTGATGTACATATGAGGATCCTGGTCTCTTTTGTGACACCCTAGTGGTAGATACCATTTCTTCTATAAGAGACCGAACCTCACGCCAGGAAACACTATCACGAGCATTGACTAGCTCTAAAAAATTCGACAATTCTGACCGAATCACAGTAGAAACCGAATCCACAAGCAAACGGTCTTGAGGATCATCAATCTGCCGCAGACGCTGGAGATCAACAGATGTAGAAATTGGGGTCTCAAGATCCTCTGGATTTGCTTCAAGGGATCTAATTTGCGCCTCGATTTTTTCTTTTGCTTCTGCTGCTCTACCGAGATGGTTGTGATCGACGTGTATTATTCTTGTCGCTGCAACATCAAAGGGAATTACTTCCCCTTCTTGTATGATTTGGATGAATGGCTTTTGTGTGATGTGTCTAATAGCTAGCTCATAGAAAACGTTTGGATTCCGTTCTGTCAAATCAGCAATGACTAATGGTGCATCAAGAACATGCTGAATTACCTGAGTGGTAATGATCCCTGGGCGATCAATATTGTCTGCACGGACGGCTTCGTAGCCGTAAGAGTCCAAAGCAGGTCGAATTATGTGTTCCAGAATCAAATCAGATCGCTCGCGAGTATCAGATTCTGTTTCACCTATGGGCGCAATAACGAAACAAACCTTCTTATCTCCATCTGCCATGACTATCCTCCTCGCAATACTCACTGGCTATAGATTCGAATACTCTCGCCAATTCTACAGGCGACACCGCTGTCTCTACGAGTTTGAAGGACTGGCGAGTAATTGTGTCAAATATATGCTGTACGTTCGCTGTTGCAACTCATCGATAGCTGTCCTGACATTTCAGTAGGTGAAGAGGTCGAGATACCCGTCGGGACTACGAATTGCGTCTCAAGTCTGATTCATGGCCATTGGTCGGATAGGACGAGCCATCTTCCGCTTGCGTCCTTGGAACTACTGGAGAAGATGGTGGCTCTGGTCCCCCCACCCCGGTTCCATCTCCTACGCCATAATGGAGTCCTAGTGCCCCATGCTCGGGACGCGACCGCATCGTGTCAGCTTATTGTTGCGCTCCGTCACCAGCGAACGACTATTCCCAATCATCTTAGGGATTTGCCGGATGCCCAACTCAGTACACTCCCACCACTACCGACTCCTGCAACTCAGTCAGCAAGCGCAGGTCTTTAACACCATCCCAAGGATACGCGTCAATAGGCTCGGCGCGTTCGGCCTCGTCGCGTTCGAGGAAGCGGGGCATGAAAAATTCCTTGGTCAGGGTGGTGAGCATGACTTGGCCGGTCTCGCCGTAGCCGACCTTGCGCGAAGGGTCTTTGGGATCAACCAGTTCGATGACGGCGCGTGGCTGCGGCGGGTAGTAGGTGATGGCGTACTCGTCGGCCGGGTCAAAGGGCTTGGGGCAGGCCAGGCCCATCAGGGTGTTGCCGTAGGTGGGCACAAAGGCGAGGCCGGGCACCAACTCCTCGCGGGCGAAGCGGTGGAACTGGGCGTTCATCTCCGTGCCGCCGCAGAAGATGCCCTTAATGCCGAGCTTGGGCAGCGAGACTTTTTCGCAGAGGGCTTCGAGGAGGCGGGGGGTGGTGAAGACGCACTGCACGTTGTCGTGGGCCTTGAGGATCTTGAGTGCCTGATTGACGACGTGGGCTTTGTAGGCTTCCAAGTCGCGCATCTTGCCGGCGCGGATGAGTTCGTTGACCCAGCGCGGGTCGAGATCAACCAAAAAGCACAAGCCGCCGCGTAGCTGAGCGAGATACTCGATGGCTAGGCGCAGGCGGCGCGGCCCCGAAGGCCCCAGCATCAGCCAGTCGGCCCCCTTGGGAAAATCCTCCTCGGACAGGCTCTCACTGTAGAGCGCGTAGTCGGTTTGGAAGTCGCGGATGTTGATGCGGTATTTGGGCAAGCCGGTCGAGCCGCCAGTCTCGAAGACATAGATCGGCTCGTCGGAGTAGGCTTTGGGCACCCACTGACGCACCGGGCCGCCGCGCAGCCACTCGTCCTCAAAGTGGCCGAGCAGGGCCAAGTCGGCGTAGGAGCGAATTTTCTCGCGCGGGTCGAAGTCGAGTTGTTGTGCGTAGGAGAGCCAAAAGGGGCATCCGGTCTCGGGGTTGAAGTGCCACTCGACGATGGTGCGGACGTGGGCGTCGAGGGCTACGCGGGCAGCGGCGATTTTGTCTGGTGCAACGCTCATGGGCTCTCTTCCGCGATGGCGAAGAGGGTGTTGCGAGAGGCAATGTAGAGGACGCCGTCGTAGGCGACCGGGGTGGTGTACACAGCGCTGCCCAGATTTGTTTCGAGTAGTACTTCGAGCGTTTTGCCGGCCTTGAGAATATCGATGTCGCCGTCCTCGTCACCTATATAGACCTTGCCGTCGGCGACAAAGGGCGAGCCCCAGATCGCGGCGAACGTGTCGTGGGTCCAGTGGTGGGTGCCGGTCTTGGCGTCGAGGCAATAGACGAAACCGCTTAGGTCGGCGGTGTAGAGCAGGCCGTCGGCAATGGCGACGGTCGAGATGGTGCGGTTGTAGTGTTCGCCGCCGAAGTGCCAGATCGCGCCTGTCTCGGTGATGTCGCCGGTGCCGCTGGCGTCGATGGCCCACAGGTGCCCCTCGCCTTCGCCGTGCTCGGGGTCTTGGCCGACGCCGAGATAGACTATGCCGTCGTGGAAGACGGGCGTTGAGACGAGGTTGTTGCGGGTGCCGCGGCCGCCCAATTCCCAGACCGAATCCTTGGGGTTGCAGTCGAATTTCCAGATCAGCTCGCCGGTGTCGGGCGCGAGGGCATAGACCCAGCCGTCGCCGCCGGGGAAGATCACTTGCTTGCGGCCACCGGCTTCGCCGTAGGCGGGGTTGGACCACTGGCCGTGCAGAATCTGGTCGCCGGGCAGGTCGCTGTCCCAGATGAGGCTGCCGGTCTGCATGTCGAGGGCGATGAAGCTGGGGGCAAAGGGGGCCGGGATGTGGACGTGGCCCTCGTCCACGCCGTTGCTGGTCAGGGCGAAGAGGCGGCCGTCCACGCCTATGGGCGAGCTGGTGGCGAGGTTGTGGGGGAAGACGTCCAACTCGGCGATCATGTCGAATTTCCAGATCAGATCCGCGTTGGTGGGCGCGGTGGCGGTTTCGTCGGCGATGGGGCCGTCGTTCTCGCTGTCTAAAAATCCCTCGGTGTCGAGGCATACGACTTCGGCGCGGTTGGAGATATAGTAGAGGCGGTCGCCGGAGACAAAAGGAGTAGAGCAGACGCCCTGCTGCGGCCAGTCGTTGACGCGGCCAGCCGGCAGCTTGGGATGGGCGATTTGCCAGAGGAAGGCACCGTCGGCGCGGTTAAAAGCCATCACCACCCCGCGGTCGCCCTTGTGGTTGGGATCGCGCTCGGCCTGGTTGTTGGTGCCGACGAAAATTTTGTCGCCGACGATCAGGGGGCCGCCGTAGGTCTGCGAGCCGAGGGTGGCGCGCCACTTGACGTTTTCGCCGGTTTCAGTGTCCCAAGTGGTGGGCAGGTTTTGCTCGTCCGAGGCTTGGTTGCGCCCCGGCGAGCCGCCCCACATCGCGGTTTGAGCGCTAGCGGAAACGGTTAGGGCGAGGATGAGGCTGAGGCTGCGCGTAGCTGTATGCATTACCAAACTTTCAGGTTGTCGTAGTAGATTTCGGCGGGGGAATAGCCGTAGATGCCGGGGCTGCCGCTGCGGTTGGGCAGAGGATCGATCGCTTGGATGCTCCACCTAGCTGGCTCCGGCTCGTCGCGGGGCCAGACTTTGCCGCGGATATGGACTGTATCGCCTTCGATTTCCACCTGCATCTTCATGGTGTACCAGACGTCGGTCTCCCAGGCGAAGGGCACGGTTTTGGCCATCCGCAGCTCGGCGGCCCAAGTGCGGATCTGCAACTGCTGGTGGTAGCCCATCAGGTCGAGGGTGTAGCGATTCGCGATCAGGCCCATGTCGGGGACGGCGCGGCGCTTCTTGGTGCCGAGTAGGTCGGCTTGGATGGTGTAGCCAGCCTGCTCGGGCGCGCCGAGATAGGTGTTGGCGCGATGCAGGCCGCGGGCGGCGGGCGGTTTGACTAGCACCTTGTTGCCTTCCATTTCGCGCACCTTGAATTTGCTGCCCGTGCCGACCCACACCGGTGAGGCATCGGCGGCGAATCCCCCGAAGTCTTCGCTGTAGGTCGGCGGTGGTAGTACGGCGATGCGCGCCTCGGCGGTTAATTCGCCGGCGCTGGCGACGATTTTGCCGCCACTGGGTGCGTCCGCGAGGATAAGCATATTGTCGTCGAGTTGGCCGACCGCACCGGCGAGCGACCATTCGGCTGCGACCGGGCCGATCAGGCGGCCATGCGCGTCGAAGGCTCGGGCGTGGAATGGCACGCGGGCTCCAGGCTGGGCGACGACTTCGGCGGGGATGATTTGTAGGTGCGCCGGTGTTGCGCCTGCGGGAGCTTGCTCGCGTGGATAGTTGGCTTCAGTCGCTGCGACCTTGAACTGCGCCGCTGGGTCGCCGAGACAGTAAACACCGGCCTCGGTGGAAAGGTAGATGCGGCTGTAGGCTATGGCGGGCGAGCTGAACAGTTCGGCTGGGCGGCCGTCGGGCATTGCAATCTCGGCAAGGTCGAGGGTCTCGGCGGTGTCGCTGCTAGGGGCGACGATGGCGAAGCGGCCGTTGACCTCTGGCGCGTAGAGCCGGCCATCGGCCCACACGGGCGATCCCTTGCCGACAGTGCCGATGTTGTGGATCCAGTGTACTTGGCCGCTGGCGGCGTCGAGCGCGTGGATGTTGGCCGAGTTGTCGATGATGTACAAGCGGCCGTCGTGGACTACCGGGCTGGTATAACCGGCGAAAACGCCATCGTAGCGCCAGACTTCGTGGGTGTTCGTAACGTCGCCTTGGCCGGTGGCGTCGATGCACACGACGCGGCCGAGGGCGGTGTTGTCGAGGTTTTCCTCACTGTGGGCCGCGTACACCTTGTCGCCAGCGACGACGACCGAGGAGTTGATGCCGCGACGGCTGAGCTTGAAGCCCCACACCATCTCGCCGGTGTGGATTTTCATGGCATAGATGGAGCCGTCGGCGTTGCCGCCGATGAGCAGGCGGACGCCGTTGATGGTGGCGACGACGGGCACGGAGTACGTGGTGTCGAGCGGCCGGCCTCCTGGGGTGGCGATCCAGACGGCTTCGCCGCTGCGCTTGTCAAAGGCGAAATAGCGATGGCGACCCGGAGTGTGGCTGCCCCAATTGGAACTGAGATAGCTGATGATGACTAGGTCTTCATCGACGACAGGCGTGTGGATGCGCCCGCCGTAGCCGGAGATGCGCCCGAATTCCTCGGTCAGCGAGCGCGACCAGACGACCTTGCCGTCGCGGTCGAAGCAAAAGAACAGTCCGCTGACGGTATGGCCATAGATATAGCCGGTTTCTGGGTCGCCAGCGAGGCTGGCCCAGCCGACGCGGTTGAAGGGAATGGTGGTGTGGAAGATGTTGTAGGCGTGCTCCCAGAGCAGGCTGCCGTCTTGGGCGTCAAAGGCGGCGACGACGCCCTCTTGGGCGATGCCCTCGCCGCGACGGCCGATGACGAATACTCGTCCGTCGAGGACGATGGGAGTCGAGCGGCCGGTAAATTCGGCGTGCCAGATAGGCGACCAGGATTCGACGATGCCGGTCTCCTCGGAGACGCCATTTTGCGCCGGGCCGCGCCAAGAGGGCCAATCGGCTGGGTAGGCGCTGGAAACAGCGAGCAGGAGACCAAGAAAGGCGCAAGGAAGCTGCATGCGGAGGTTGGACACGGTTAGTCTGCCTTGATCTTGGTAAAGAGGGAGTGGAGGTTAAACATTTAAGTACATAACGAGCGCCGCCAATCCTTGTCAATCGGCGGCCCGGTGTGCAACTTGTCCGAGTCAACTCATAATCGGGAGGATTAGAAGCTATGAACAGTCAGAAAGACTACGCAGTCCGCGCCACCCACTGTAGCCACCGGGCCTCACCCGATGAGATCTACGACAGGCTAGTGGAAATCACCGCGCCGCTGAGCCGGTCGTGGGCCAAGATCGAAAAGGCGCGGCGGATTGGCATCAAGATCAATATGCAGATGCGCACCAATAGCATCCGCCGGATCGGCGGGCGGCGTCAGGAACTGGTGGACGACGACGTGATGCGGGCGGTGCTGCGGCTTTTGCGGGCGCGTAGCGACGCGGAAATCTTCGCGCTCGATACCAGCTTCTCGCCTGCGGGCGAGCGCCCTGGCGACGATTTCAACGCTAGGCCGATCTTGGAGGAATTTGGCGTCGAATACGTCGAGGCTGGCGACCCGCCCTTTGAGCGCTACAAAGTGCCTAACGGCGGGATCATGTTTTCCGAGTACCAGCTCTCGGCCGCCTTGGGTGAGGCCGATGCCTTTGTCTCGCTGGCCAAGATGAAAAATCACGGTTTTATGGGCATCACCCTGTGCCTGAAAAATCTCTTCGGCCTGCCACCGATTCCGCCGCACGGCCGCTTGCGCTCCTACTTCCACCACGTCATCCGCCTCTCGTATGTCCTGCCCGACTTGGGGCTGATTGCCCAGCCTTGCCTCAACATCATCGACGGGTTGACCGGTCAAGCGCGCATGGAGTGGGGCGGCGAGGGCCGGATCGCCGACTGTTTGGTGGCCGGCGATCACGTCATTGCCACCGACGCCTGCGGCTCGTACCTGATGGGCACCGATCCTCGGCTCGATTGGCCGACGCCGCCCTTCCGCCGTGACCGCAGCCCGGTGGCGGTCGCCGCCGAGCACGGCTTTGGGACGGTGGACTTGGACGAAATCGACTTTGCCATGGAGGGCCTGACGCCACCGGTAGCAGAATTCGACTCGGCACTGGTCGATCCGGCGGAGCAGATCGCGCGGCTGCGGCAGACAGCCAGCGAGCAGGCGCTCTTTTATCGGGACCACCACGAGCGGATTTGGGACGCCCACGCTGGCAATTATGTCTTTTTACAGGACGGCGAGGTGATTTGGAGCGGGCCTGATCCCGGGCAAGCGGGCGCTGTGCAGGAGGTCGCCGCGGGCAAAAAGGATCAGGCGGTCTGGCTCAAGCTGGCCGATCCAGCAGAGCGCGAGGGCGAGCGGATGGAGGTGTACGAGAAGATTCTGGCGGCCTAAGTACACGACAGTGGAGGTGGTCTGAGATGCTTCGCTCCGCTCAGCATGACAAGTGCTGGTGCTCTGCTTCCTAGTGTCATGCTGGCTGGATTAGCCGCTGCTTTTTATGCTCATCGCACCTCTTGCTCCACCAGTGCGCTGATGGCTTCGAGATCGAGGTCGCTGCCGTCTTGGGGATAGGTGTAGGGCAGGAGCCACCAGTCCTCGGTGAAGGAGGCTTCGCCGCCGGGCGGTATGTCCTCGCGCGGGCCGATTGGCTCTAACTCGCACATTAGATCCTTGTAATACCATATCGAGATGGTCAGCCCGGCCAGTTCGCCGTAGGGGCGGTCGGGGTACACCGGATAGCGCTTGACCCACAGCAGGTCGTTGCGGTCGAGATAGGCGAACCACCCGGCTTGCGAGTCCATGCCGAGCTTGGCTCTGAGCGGAGTGGAGAGGACTTCGAGGAAGTTGTCGCGGATGCGGATATTGGGGTCTTCGGGGCGGTAGTTGATGACCGGGCCAGGGCCGTACATGACATAGGAATCCGGGAAGCGGCTCTTAGGCGTCAAGGGGATGAGTACGATGCCGCCGCCGGTGCCAAAGGTGCGGCTCCAGTGGCCCCAGTGCTTTTCGCTGTCGGAGACGTTTTTGATGGTCTGGGTGACGCTCAAGTGCGTGGAGTCCTCGGCGAGCTGGAAGTCGCGGATGAGTTGGACGCCGGTAGGCTCGTCCTTTTTGCTGATCAGGCGCGCCGAGCGCGGGCCGGTGATCTGGCTTTCCCACTGCCCAAGCCAGAGGTCGGGATGAGCGGGAATGACCATTTCTGGGCCGATGTCGAGGCGGCCGCCAGTGGGGCCGAAGGGAGGATCGCCGCCCTCAAAGGTTGCGCCTTCTTGCGCGGGGTCGAGGTAGATGGCGTTGGGGCCTTTGCGCGAGTATTCGAGAACGCGGCCGGCCGATGAGGTGAGGACGACGCGGGTATGGTCGTTTTCGAGGAGGATGCAGTCTTCGTAGCCGAAGTAGGTGATGCGGTCGGTACCGGGCATGTTGTCGTCGGCTCCAGCTTGGGTGGCGGCGAGGGTGAGGAGTAGAAGCGTTAGTCGGCGCATAGCGAGTTTTTCCTTACTGATTGGGATTGACGATGACGCGCCCCTGCACTTTGCCCGCTAAGATGTCCTTGCCGAGGCGGGGGACGTCGGCTAAACCGACCTCAGTGCAGATCAGATCTAATTTTTCCAAGGGCAGTTCAGTGGCCAAGCGCGCCCAAGCGGCAGCGCGGCGCTCGGCTGGGTAGAACACGGAGTCGATGCCGAGGATGTTGGCGCCGCGCAGCAAGAAGGGGATGACGGTAGTTGCGAGTTGGGCCCCGCCGGCTAAGCCCACCGAGGCGACGGAACCCCCATAGGCCATTTGGGCCAAGACGCGGGCTAGCGTGGTACCGCCGACCGAGTCGATGCAGGCGGCCCAGCGCGCACTTTCCAAGGGTTTGTTGGATGGCTCGGCGAGGTCTTGGCGCGGGATGATGGTCTGGGCGCCGAGATCTTTTAGATAGGGTTCGAGTTCGGGGCGGCCAGTGGATGCGGCGACTTGGTAGCCCAGCGAGGCGAGCAGCAGAACGGATAAGGAGCCGACGCCGCCGGCCGCGCCGGTGACGAGGACCTCGCCTTTTGCGGGCGTGAGGCCGTGGGCTTCGAGCGCTTCTAAGGAGATGGCCGCGGTCAGGCCCGCGGCACCTAATCCCATGGCATTGCGCAGGGTCAGGCCGGCGGGCAGCGGCACGAGCCAGTCGGCCTTGAGCCGCGCCTTTTGCGCGTAGCCGCCCCAGTGGATTTCGCCGACGCGCCAACCCGTGCATATAACTTGGTCGCCGGGTTGGAACTGGTTGCTCTGGCTGTGGACGACGGTGCCGGCGAGGTCAAGGCCGGGGACGTGGGGGTAGGTTTTGACCAAGCCGCCCAAGCCATTGAGGACAAGCCCGTCCTTGTAGTTGAGTGAGGAATAGGCGACGGCGATTTCTACGTCGCCGGCGGGCAGGCGGCTTTCGTCGAGTTCTTCGATGAGAGCGGAGTGCTCATGTAAGATGAGTGCTTTGAACATGGTTTTTATTTGATCGAGATAGGGGACTGAAGCAAGCGAACAGCCCGCGGACAGACGATCTGCCGGGGAGATTTATGGTAGGGTCTCGGTTTGAAATCCGCAAACTAAACCGCATTTGCCTTAAAATCCCCTGATTAGCCTCTGGTCGAAGTCGAATTCAGTGGAGCGGCCGATGCGTATTTGCGCGAAGTCGGGATGCTGTGGATTTAAAAGGAAATTGTGTTCCTGCGAAACGACGGCACTGGGAACGACGAGCACTGCTGATTCACGAGCGGCGGCCCAACTAGACCCCATCTCTTGGACGTTTGGCGGCACCGGATCGGATGCCCAATTATCGGGCAAGGCGTCCAATGCCAGTACCTTGCACAGGCTGTCGTCAAATTCGACTGGAATGCTCAGATATCGGTCAAGGGTTGCGGCGGAGTCGAGGTTGACGAGGATTTCGAGCATGGCCAACGACAGCGATTCCGCAGTGTAGATGATAGGGGTGCCCCGGCGATTCCAACGTCCCCCGAAAAGACGCGCTCCTTCCCCTTCAAAAGCCCGATCCGCGAAGCGCATCTGGACGATGCGCCAAGCCCGGATGATCACGAAAATACACCGTACTCGAGGCGACCAAGGAGATTTTCGACCTCGCGGGCACCAGGCTCGGTGTCGGCGTATTGCAATGGCGTCTTCATGCCGAGGGCCTTCTTCGGCTCTTTGAACCACGCCCTCGCCCGCTCTTGGTCGCCTAAGACTTCAATTGCCCGGTCGTACAGGGCGGCAATGCGGAATAAACGCTCGGATTCATCGGTCTGGAGGCGGCCTTCTTTGCGGCGGCGATTGAGCGTCCGAACCGCGATATTAGCCGCGCTGGCCAACGTCTTGGCTGGTACGGCCATGGCACCTTGAAGGTGGTCAAAAGCGGTCATCGGCAGCCCGCGCTTGAGTTGGCGGATCAAAGTGCCGGTATCTTTGAACGACAGTCCCGCAGAGGCTCCATAAGAAGGTCCGCTGGGGGCGTCCGCGCTGATGGTTGAAGCGGCCAAAGGCTTCGCGCCTTCGGAAGCCCAAACATAGGTACCCATGGGTTTATCTTTTTTCTTAGACGACGGAGACATGGTGGGAGCACGTTCTCCTTTCTGCGAAGGAACTAAGGCTATATTGCCATATAAGATAGGCCATATGGCGTCATTGAACAATTCGCGGGGCCATGTGCTGGGTACCGCAGATGGAGTATTACTAGAGGTGTTCCTCCAACCAGAGGAAGAACAGATCATGCGCCTCGGCGATATTGTCGAGCAATTCAAAGCCGTGGTCGGCCGAGTCTGGAAAAATGCGCAAGTCTTTTGGCTCGGCCGTCAGCGCCTCTAGGCTGCGAGCGAACTCGGCATAGCTGAGAATGACGTCCCCGGTATCAATTTGGTCTTTATCGGCCGCCATAAAGAGTATGGACCGCGGGTCAAACGGTTCGAGGCCGGCCCCGGTGACCACCGGTTCAAACGAAGAGGCGTGCCACAGCCCTGGCGAGAGGGAGACACTGGTTTTTATTTGCTCGGGGAGAAGGCCCGAACTCACGTAGGCCACATTCCCCCCCGAGCCACTGCCCACGACCGCGATGCGGCTGACATCGATCTCAGACTGGCTCGGCAGCCAGGCCATCGCGGCTTCGACATCGCGATAGCTCAGTTCTATATCGATCACTTCCAAGAACTGTCGGTCATCAGGTATCGGGGTGTCGCCGTGCCCGCGCATGTCGATGGCCAAGACGGAGTAGCCGCGCTCGAGCAAGGCCACGTACGTGCCGGTGTTGTTCATCCAGTCGGCTTTGCTCCCCCCCAGATCGTGCAGGAGGATTACCACTGGCAGCGATTCGCCGTCCTGGGCCGTGCCAAAAAGTGCACTCACCTCGACGCCATCGTTGGACGGGAAGCTAACGGTGAAAATGGAAATGGGATCGGCACGCCCCGGCAGGCAGAAGGCTGGCCTTGGGTCGTTTAAGTCATAGACCGATACATCTTTCAACGCTGAGGGGATGCATCCCGTCAACTGGTTGTCGATGAGGTTTAGGTATTGCAGGTTGTTGAGTTGGCCCAACGCTTGGGGTATCTCCCCTGTTAACTGGTTGTCGGCGAGGGACAGGCGTTTCAGGCTGTTGAGTTGTCCGAGCGTTTCGGGAATGGTTCCCGTCAACTGGTTGTTGGCGAGATCTAGGTATTGCAGGTTGTTGAGTTGTCCGAGTGTTTCGGGAATGGTTCCCGTCAACTGGTTGTCGGCGAGGGACAGGTGTTCTAGGCTATCGAGTTGTCCGAGCGTTCTAGGAATCAGCCCTGTCAACTGGTTGCCGGCGAGGGCCAAGTGTTTCAAGTCGTTGAGATTGCTCAACGCTTCAGGAATCGGCCCCGTCAACTGGTTGTTGATGAGGTCTAGGTATTGCAGGCTGTCAAGTTGTCCGAGCGTTTCGGGAATTGGTCCCGTCAACTGGTTGTAGCCGAGCCACAGGGATTGCAGGTTGTTGAGTTGGCCGAGCGTTTCGGGAATTGGTCCCGTCAACTGGTTGTAGCCGAGCCACAGGGATTGCAGGTTGTTGAGTTGGCCGAGCGTTTCGGGAATCGGTCCCGTCAACTGGTTGTCGTAGAGGGACAGGTATTGCAGGCTATTAAGATTGCCCAACGCTTCGGGTATTGGTCCCGTCAACTGGTTTTCGGCGAGTTCTAAGCTATCGACCCGTCCCGCGTCGTCCGTGGTAACGCCGTACCATTGATCGAGCGGGGACGTGCTGCTGAGCCAGTTAGTGTTATCTTTCCAGTTATCTCCGCCGGTAGCTTCATAGAGCGCGATTAACACAGCTCGATCTTGTTCAACGGCAATCGCGATCGTAGTCTGTTCAGTGGCTAAACCGATTCCATCCGGCAACGTCGGGTCAAGCGGATTCGCAATATAGGTCATAATAAGCAGGACATCCGCTAGGTTTATTAGGCCGTCCTCGTTGACGTCGCCTAGGGCGATATTGCCTTGATTGGGTGCTACGAAGGAGAAGCGTTCTAAGGTATAGAGCAGCACGAGCAGCGCGTCCGCTATATCGACTTGATTATCGTTGTTGACATCGCCCAATATGCCCACCACTTGTGCGGCCTTGCCCGCAGCATACGACCCGGGGGCCTCATCGAGGGTTATGGCCTCTCCCGTAAAAGCGAACGCCGTGTCCACATGGGTTGTCATATAGGGACCGGAAATGCCCAACCAGTAGCTCGGTCGCTGGGGCACAGAGACCTCGAAGCCTCCTTGGTCATCTACCGGCGCACGGGCTAGTACCACCAGACGCTCCGCGTCGATGATGACCACCTCAGCTCCCAATACTGAAGATCCCTCAATCGTCACAATCTGGCCCCGTTGGACCTGTTCCGGGCCAGACGGATAGAGCGGATTGGAAGATTGGTTTTCAGGCCGGCGGTCGCCGTCGCCGCAAGCGATCATCGACAAGGCGAATATCAGAAAGAATAGGCTACGTCGTTTAGCGTCTTGATCTGGAGGTGTATTCATGGCGAAGTAATAGGCGTGAGACTGAACACACGTGAACATTTTGCAGCGGTCTTAATGTCTCCTCGACGAAGGGCTTCCCGCACCTCGTCGAGACGATACGCGTCTTCAAGAGAAAGGTACGGGGACCATCCTTCAGGTTCTTCTAGTAGCTCTACGTCAACTTCTGCAACATAGTTTCCTTCGTGAACGAGCTTCGTCCGTTCTTTCTTATTCATTATCTAACAGGTTCCTAAAGGCTTCGAGGCTCGGCACCTGTACAGCCGCCCGAAACAACTGCTTGAGACGCTGCACATCGTCGATGGCCCCAATGCGGGCGGCCAACTGTTGCACCTCCTCCGGCTGAAAGCGCAGAGCCAACACTTCGAGGAGAAACTCTCGGCCCCCTTGCTCAATGCCTTGCTCAATGCCTTCCTCGCGGGCTTGTTGGGTCAGGTATTGGGCAAACGATGATTCGCGGATAAGGTCCATGATCCCCTCCTGAGAAAGAATAGCCGTAATGGTTTCCGGTGCGTACACCAACCCACTCAGCAGCGACATCCCGGCCAGACAATCGGCTTTCGCCGACCGGTCTAGCGGCTGGGCCTGCGCCGCACGCACACACGCTTGGAGCCAATCCACCGGCGATTGTCCCGCCCCCGGCTGCATCAACGGCGCAAATGGCAGCAGGCCCACAGGCCCGGACTCTAAGATCGGTTGACCGGCCTGTTCGCTCAGCCGGATCACTTGGTACTCAATCAAGATGCGGTGGCCGGGCGGCTCTTGGAAATAGTGCCCCTACTCGGCTTCGTCTAACAGATCACTAAAGGCTTCGAGGCTGGGCACCTGTATGGCCGCCCGATGCAACTGCTTGAGCCGCTGCACATCGTCAATGGCCTCAATGCGGGCGGCCAACTGTTGCACCTCCTCCGGCTGAAAGCGAAGGGCCAACACGTCGAGGAGAAATTCTCGCCCCCCCTGCTCAATGCCCTGTTGGATAAGGTGTTGAGCAAAGGATGATTCGCGTATCAGGTCCATGACGCCCTCCTGTGACATAATATCAGCAATGGTCTCCGACGGATACACCAACCCACTCAGAAGGGACATACTGGCGAGAAGGTCGGCTCGGGCGGACTGATCGGAAGTGGTAGTCTCATCCTGAAAGTGAGGTGAATCAGATTCGGCCATAAGAGATGCCTTGGGACTTTGGGAATGACAGGTCGGTTCTAGGTGTGGGCAAACTGCGTACTTGGCGTTACGCGGCGACCCTACTCGTCGGTGTCTTATCAGTAGTATAACATGCTTAGAATGATCACTCCACCGGGATTTCGTCGTTGAAAACCTGAGTGCGTTTCATTAGGCGGCGCTGGTCTGGGGGGAAGGCGAGGCGGCGGTGCATGGTCGGGCGGTTGTCGAAGAGGACGAGGTCGCCGACTTGCCACTCATGGGTCCAGACGAAGCGCGGCTGTTCGAGATGGGCGTACAGTTCGCCGAGCAGGGCGTCGCTTTCTCGGCGGCTGAGGCCGACGACGTATTTGGTCAGGTGCGGCCCTACGTAGAGCGAGCGGCGACCTGTTTCGGGGTGGGTGCGGACGATGGGGTGGGCGATGTGCTCGGGAGGGTTTTGCGCTTCGACGTAGTGGCGATGCACGGCGCACATTCCCTTGAGGCGGCTTTTCCAAACGTCGTCGAGCGCTTCGTAGGCGGCGGTGCAATTGCACCACTGAGTCTGGCCGCCCTGCGAGGGAATCTCCACCGCATAGAGCACCGATAGGGTGCCAGGGCGCAGCAGGTAGGAAAGATCCGAGTGGAAGGGGATCAGCTCGTCGCCTAGCTCGCCGATTGGCTCGCCGTTTTCTTTGACATTGGAGATGAGGAAAATCTCCTTGACCCGCCGTGGGCGCTGCTTGCGCACGTGGGGTACGGGTTTGCCAAAGTACGCGGTGAAACGCACTTGGTCCTCGTCGCTGAGTTGCTGCTGGCGAAAGAAGACCACACCGTGATCGAGGAGTGCCTGGCGCACCTGCGCGACGTGGTCGGACGCGAGCGGTGCGGACAGGTCGCAGCCTTTGATCTCCGCGCCGAGCGCGCCGCCAGTGGGCACGATTTGTATCTCAGAGTCCATTTGAAAATCCCGCGTACGCCCCAAACAACGTCATCCCGCATCTGCGTTCATCTGCGGATACTTTGCCCCCATGCGACCGTCGTCGGGGGTTTTTAGACGGCTTCTCAGACATTGCAGACTTCAAAGGCGTGAGCTAGCGAGTCAACGGGATCGCCCTTGGGCCGGTACTCGTGGCCGACGTAGCCCGCGTAGGAAGTGGCGGCGATGGCCTGCATGATCGGTGGGTAGTAGATCTCCTGTTGGTCGTCGAGGTCGCGGCGGCCGGGGTTGCCGGCGGTGTGGAAGTGGCCAATGCAGTCGATGTGGTCGGTGATGTTGCGGATGAGATCGCCTTCCATGATCTGCATGTGGTAAATGTCGTAGAGCAGCTTGAAGCGGGGCGAGCCGACGGCCCGACAGAGGGCCGCGCCCCAAGCGGTGCGGTCGCACTGGTAGTCGGGATGGTTGACGCGCGAGTTGAGCAATTCCATGCAGAGGGTAATGCCTTTTTCCTCGGCGGCCCCGGTGACGCGGCGCAGGCCGGCGACGCAGTTGGCGAGGCCCTCTTCTGAAGAGCGGCCCTCGCAGTTGCCGGAAAAGCAAATCAGCGAGGGAATGCCGCATGCAACGGCGAGGTCAATGTTGGCGAGGAGCTCGTCTTCGATGCGGTCGTGGTTTTCGGGCTTGTTGAGGCCGTCGGGCAGGGAAGCGTGACCGGAGACGATGGCGATGGCGAGGCCGTGGTCTTGGATGAGCGGCCAGTGTTCCTGAGCGGCCATTTCTACGGATTGGTAGCCGATGCGGGGGGCGGCGACGACGAGCTCTTGCGGGCTGAGGCCGCTGCCGGTGAAGGGATTGAAGCAGACGGATTGCTTGATGGCAGGCATAAAACTAGGCTCCTGTGCCGAACATTTCGGCGACCGGGGTAAAAGGGGCATCGAGTTCGAGTGGATACATGGGCCGCTGGCAGACGCCGTGCCCGAGGGTGGGCAAGTTTGCGCTGGTCGAGCCAAGCGCATCGATGTTGAAGTTTATATCGGCCCATTCGTCGAAAAAGTGCCACTGGCAGTGCGGCGACTTGATGACGATGAGGTCGTAGTCCTTGGGGTTGATGTCGTGGGCGATAAAGACCGAGCGATCGATAAAGGGCACTGAGCGGCTGACGCAGACGATGGTGAGATTGTCGCTTTGCAGCACGGCCGTAGGCCCGGCGTGTTGGGGAGTGTTCCAAGACTCGCAGAGATATTCGCCGTCGCCGAGCTGGGTGACTTCGACCTCTAGGTCGAGCGGGGCAAAGCGCGAGTCGAGCGAGCCGCCCAAGACCACGTGGATGCGTGCGCCTAGCCCGGCGTCGTGGGCCATGTACGCGGCGGGCGCATCCACCAGCGGCGCGAGCACTTGGCCGGAGTACCCGCTGGCACACAGGGCTTGGACGAGGACGTTGCTATCGCCGGTCGCGCCCGAGGAGGGGGCGTCGGCCGCGTCGGTAAAGAGCACCGGACCGCTGTATTGGGCGGCTTGGGCGACGGCGTCTTCGACCGACACGAGGGCGGGCTGCATGAGTGCGCGGCGTTCCCAGAAGTCGGCGGCAAGGTGTAGGGACTCGCTGCGGGCGAGGTCGGGGTCGGCATCGGCTACGACGATGGCTTGGGAGCACAACTCAGGCACATCGGTGAATGGGTTGCCGATCATCATGCCGGCGGCGAGAATGTCCGGCTGTTCCTCTAGGGCTTGGCAGTAGCGGATGGTCTCACCATAGACGCCAGAGGCGGTGATTAGCTCATTGCCGCGCACGAGCGCGGGCACCTGCACGCGGGCCACCACGGGCTGAGCGCCAGCGAGGACTTGCAGGAGCAAGTACGCGGCGCGGCGGCCAGTGTCGGCCAAATCGACGTGCGGATAGGTGTGATAAATGGCAAGGCCGTTCGAGTGCTCTAACATGCGGTGGGTGAGGATGCCGTGGAGGTCTTGCGAGATCACGATGGGGAAGTCGGGGCCAGCGCTTTGGCGGATCTCTTGCAGCAAGTAGCCCTCCGGGTCCAGCTCTTGGGTGCAGCCCATGGCGCCGTGCAGACAGAAGTACATGCCGTCGGCCTCGGCTAGATGCGGCGCGACCTCGGCGAGCAGCTCGGCGGCAAGGCGCTCGAAGTCCTGTTGGTCTAAAGGCCCAGCCGAGGGGGCGACGGCCCCGTACGTGGGGATGACTTCAACGTGGCTGTCGGCGAAGACCTGCAAGGCACCGGTCAGCTCGGTTTCGCGGCCTTGGTGATAGGCGAACAACTCGGTTTCGCGGCGGACGGAGAAGTTGTCGTACGTGCCAATGACCGGGTTGAAGGAGGAGATTTCTTGCTTGCACTCGGCGACGAGGATGCGGGACATGGGCGTCCGTTCGGTTAGGTTTTGCGCGGCCGGATATGAGGGCCTTGGGGGGTGTCTTCGATTTCGTAGCCGGCCGCGGTGATTTCGTCGCGCAGGGCGTCGGCCGTGGCCCAGTCCTTGGCGGCGCGGGCCTGTTGCCGCTGTTCGGCGAGCGCCTCGATTGCAGCGGGAACCTCCTCTGTGGGCGGCGTCCACGTAGCCAACCCCAACCCCATGACTTGGTCGAAGTGCAGGAGCGTAGCTTTCTTGGCGGCAACAGGGAGATCGTCGGCCACCAGTTCCCAGCACAAGGCGAGGACGCGCGGCATGTTGAGGTCGTCCCCGATGCGCTCTTTGAACTCGGCTACGTAGCGGTCGTCGGGTTCAGACGGCGCGCCCCAAGCGTGGGCGGCTGCGCGCAGCCGGTCGAGGGCCGTGGCCGCACCGCTGAGGCTCTCCCAAGTGAAGGAGAGCTTGGCTCGGTAGCGCGCCCCGAGGCAGAAAAAGCGGTAGGCGAGCGGGTCGTACCCCTTCTCGATGAGGGATTCGAGGCGCAGAAAATCGCCACTCGACTTGGACATCTTCTCGCCGTCGAGCTGCAAGAACGCGCCGTGGAGCCAGAATTCAGCTAGCCGCGTGTCGTAGCAGGCTTGGGCTTGGGCAATTTCGTTGGTGTGGTGTACCGGAACGTGATCCTCGCCGCCGCAGTGGATGTCGAAGTACGGCCCCAAGTACTTGGCCGCCATGGCGGTGCATTCGATGTGCCAGCCGGGGAAGCCGCGCCCCCACGGGCTGTCCCATTCCATCTGCCGCTGCGTCTCTGCCGGGCTAAACTTCCACAGCGCGAAGTCCGTGACGCGGCGCTTCTGCCCGAGATCGACGCGCTGGCCGCCTTGTAGGCCTCCGATGTTGAGGCGGGCGAGGTGGCCGTAGTCGTTCAGGCGCGAGGTGTCGAAGTACAGGCCATCGTCCGTGCGGTACGCATAGCCTTTTTCCTCGATGGCGGCGATAGCCGCGACCTGTTCGCGGATGTGGTCGGTGGCCCGGCACCAGACGTGGGGGGGGCGCACGTTGAGCCACTCGAGCTTTTCTTGGAAATCCGCGGTGTAGCGCTCGGCTATTTCCCACGCCGTCAGGCCGGTGCGCCGCGCGCCGGCCTCCATCTTGTCCTCGCCGGTGTCCGCGTCGGAGGTCAGGTGCCCCACGTCGGTGATGTTGACGACGTGGTGGACCGCATAGCCGCTGTATTCGAGGGCGCGCCGCAGGATGTCCTCGAAGATATAGGTGCGCAAGTTGCCGATGTGCTGGTAGTTGTACACGGTCGGGCCGCAGGCGTACAGGCGGACTTGGGGAGGCGCGAGCGGTTTGAAGGGGCGCTCTTGGCGGGCATAGGTGTCAAAAAGATGTAGGGTCATAAGTCTATTAAAGAGGGGTTAGTGGCAAGATGTGGCAATGGAGAAAGAGCCAGTCTATAACTCGGCGATGGATACTTCGCGGCCCTCCACCGCGCTTTTGACCGCCGCGAAAACCATGGCCATGGACTTGAGGTTGTCGGCCGCATTGCACTCGGGCGCGCGGCCCTCCTCTATGGCGGCGACAAATTCCCGCAGCACTGGGTTCTGGTCTTGACCGCCATCGTCGTCGAGGGGGACCTGCCGTCGAATTTTGGGATCGGCGCGGTGCGAGTGGGTGTGGTAGAGGTCCATGCCCTCCCACGTTAGGGTGCCGCGTGGCCCCTCGTAGCGCCACTCGCCGTTGTGCCCGGCTGGCACGTGGCCGACCGTGCAACCGATGCCGCGGTGAGTGGCGACCGCGCCGTTGGCAAAGCGGAAGAGGATCATCTGGGCGGCGTCGCCTTGGTGCCAGCCCCAAGGGAGGTTCCAGGTGAGGGCGTGTGCGCTGATGGGGTCTTGGCCGAGGGTGTAGCGCATCATGTCGAAGTGGTGAATACCCATGTCCGTGAGGAACATATACGGCTCGGTGACGTAATGCGAGCCGGGCGAGTCGGCCCAATTGACGTAGAGCGAGACATCGAGCTGACCGATCGGGCCGATGAGGTCTTCGGTGAGCAGGCGGCGAGTCGTGCGCGGCAGGCCGTTGAACCGGTAGTTCTGAGTGATCATGTGCGCGACGCCGGCTTGGGTACCGGCCTTCACCACGCGCTGGGCAGCCTCGTACTGATCGCTGAGGGGCTTTTCCCCGAGCAAGTGTAGGCCCGCGGCAAAGGTCTGCATGGCGATTTCTTCGTGGATGGCTGGCGGCGTCACGTCGAGGACGAAGTCGGCTTGTACCGCGTCGAGGGCTTGGCCGAGGTTGTCGTATATCCGGTCAGTGGCGAAGCCGAGGTCGTCTATAGCGCGCTGGCGGTTGGGCGCGAAGGGTTCGACGCAGGCGACCACATCGACGCTCGGTTGCTTCTGGCATTGGCCGAGCCAATAGCGGCCCCTGCCGCCCAACCCTACAAGTATGGCTTTCATCGGAGTCCTTTCTCTATTTTTGTCTAAAATAAAGGGCTTGGCCTGCGGCCGGGCCAGTCGGCAGAAAAAATTGACACGGTTTCAGCGCAGGGCTACCTTTGGACGCTTTCAACGCGCAATGCCATAGCGCACCGCTCGTCCCCTTGCCGCTGAGGTACGCTTCTTTTGGCTATACTGCATAAGGCGTCCACGCGCCTCGTCCTCGCGATTCTCGCGTGGTGCTTGAGTTGGAGTTGCGCCCGGGAAAACACCGAGGAGCTAGCGCCCGGGGTGGTGTACCACGAGATCCACCTGCCCGAGGGGCCGTGGCGGATACACGTGGTGGAAGTGGATCTGCCGCGCGCTTGGGCGGCGGGCATCCGCGTACGCACGGCCAAGCAGGAAGAGGCGCAAAAGACCAGTAGCTTGGCCGCCGGCGCTTTAGCGGCCATAAACGGGGACTTTTTATTTCCCGGTGAGTCCAGCCAGCCAGCCGGGTTGTACATCGAGTCCGGCAATCTCATCCGCATCCCACAGCGACGCTCGGCCTTTGCCATTACCGAGGCGGGCCAGCCCTTGATTGCAGTATACAAGATGGAATGGGGCATGTTGACGGCTGAGGGCGAGCACCTGCTCGTCGCGGGCTTTAACCGCGAGCCAGCGCTAGGGGAACTGTCCGTATTCAACGATCGCGCTCAGGGGCAAGGGGATTCGCTACAAGCAGCCACGGGCTTTTTGTTGCAAGGGCTGGGCAACACCTCCATTGCCAACGACACGATTTCCTTGCGGGTTCAACAAATCCGGCGGGAGGCTTGGCCGCTGTCCCTCCAGCGCGACCAATGGCTGTTGGCCGCTGGCGCTGAATACGAGGCGACGGAACAGATCGCCTTGGGCGACACGGTGCAGCTGTATTGTCGGCTGGCGCCTGCCCACGCCAAGCTAATGGAAGCCATCAGTGGCGGCCCGCGCATCCTGCGCAACGGCGCAGTATCCATTGAAGTAGAAAATGAACGGCTCAGCCGCAGCTTTGCCGACAAGCGACACCCGCGCACGGCCATTGGATATTCCCAAGATGAGCAGGTGCTCTTTCTGATTGCGGTCGATGGGCGGCAGCCAGGGTACAGCGTTGGCATGAGTTTGCAGGAGTTGGCCGAATTTATGCGCACGCGCTTGGCCGAATTTTCCCGCGCCAAGATCAACGCCTATCAGGGGCTGAACCTCGATGGCGGCGGCTCGACGACGATGGTCGTAGAAGAGCAGGTGGTCAACAAGCCATCCGATCCCACAGGTGAGCGCCCGGTGGCCAACGCCCTATTGGTCGTGGCGGCCGCTTGGGACGAGGAGTTGCCCTAGTGCCCACCTTGCGCGCCGAAGATCTCGATAGGCTGGCGCGGGCTTGCTTGCGGCAGGTCGGCGTCCCCTTGGCCGACGCCGCGTTGGTGGCCGAGCACTTGGTCGAAGCCGGGCTGATGGGGCACGATACCCACAGCGTGTTGCGGCTGCCCCAATACGTGAATATGGTGCGCGACGGCCAAGTTGAGCCTGGGGCCGAGTTGGTGGTGTTGGACGAAAGCGAGAGCGGGGGGCGGCTAAGCGGCCAGTGGAACTACGGCCCGGTGACCGCGACCGAGGCCATGCGTTGGGTGCTGGACAAGGTCGGCGACGGTGCGGTGGCGGTCGCAGGGGTGCGCGACTGCAACCACGTGGCGCGGTTGGGGCGTTTCGCCGAGATCGCTACCCGCGCCGGTTGCATCGGCCTCATCGCGGCCAATGGCCACGGCGGCGATTGGTCGGTGGCTCCCTTTGGCGGCCGTAGCCGTCGCCTGCCGACGAATCCAATCTGCTGCGGCATTCCGACCGGCGGCGCGTGGCCGGTGCTCTTAGATATGACGACGAGCATGATCTCCGGAGGGGATATGCGGCTTTTGCGCAACAGGGGTGAGGACGCCCCACCCGGGATGCTGATCGACGCAGAGGGCCGCCCGACGACGAGCGTGGACGCGTACTACGGCCCGCCGACTGGTGCCATGTTGCCGCTCGGTTTTCCGCAGAGCGGACACAAGGGCTACGGGCTTTCCGTGCTCGTCGATATTTTGGCCGGGTCGCTTTCCGGAGTTGGGATGACGCAAGAAGCGCCCGAGCGCACGGGCAACGCGCTTTTCATTGCCGTGCTCAAGGTCGCGGCTTTCCTGCCGTTGGACGAGTTTTACGCCGAGGTCGCGGGCTTTGTCGAGTGGATCAAGTCGTGTCCGCCGGCCCCCGGAGTGGCCGAGGTGTTGTTGCCCGGGGAGCGGGCACACCAGCGGTTGCAGGCGCGGCGGCGCGATGGTCTGTACGTGGATGAGAAGGCTTGGGCTGAGATAGGGAACTTGGCGGCCGAGTTGGGAGTGGAACTGCCCATGCCGGTGGCCGCTTAAATTAAAAAGGAGTTTGCGATGCTTCATATTGGTATTGTCGGCATGGGTGGAATTGGCAACAACCACGCCCGCTGCTACACTGCAAACGAGAACGCAAAGGTCGTCGCCGTGTGCGATATGATCGAAGAGCAGGCGGATGCTGCGGCCGAGCGCTACGGGGCGCAGGCCTTTTACTCGATCGAGCAGATGATCGCCAGCGGCCTGCGGCTCGACGCCTGTTCGGTGACCACGGCCGGGGTGGAGAACGGGGGTGATCACTACGAGCCGACGATGGAGCTTTTGCGGGCCGGCATTCCGGTGCTGGGCGAGAAGCCGATTTCCAATGAAATTCCCAAGGCGCGGGAGATGGTGGCCTTGGCCGAAGAAAAGCAGTTGCCCTACGGGATCAATCTGAACCACCGTTTCACGCCCGCAGCCGTCAAGGCCAAGGAATGGCTGGCCAACGGGCGGCTCGGCGAGCTACAGATAATCAACATGACGATGTGGATCAACAATCCCAACGAGTCGAGCCCGTGGTTCCACATCCGCGCCCTGCACCCGCACTCACTGGACGTGATGAGCTATTTCGCCGGAGGAGTGGATCGGGCACAGGCCTTTTTCAAGAAAGGAAAAGGGCGGCAGATCTGGTCCAATGTGCAGGCGAACCTGCTGTACGAGAATGGCGTCATCGGGCATTTGACCGGGTCGTACGACGCCGGGGGAAGCTACGGCTTGGAGACCTTGGAATTGGTCGGCTCGGAGGGACGGATCATTATCAATGAAGCATGCGAGAAGCTGACGTTTTACCCGCGCTTTTCGCGGGAGGTGGAAAGCTACGATCACCTCGGGGGCATGGGTGGCTTTGGGGATACCTTTCCGGCGCGCATCAACGCTTGGATCGACGACTTGCTCAACCAAGTCCCGCCTTCGCAGGTGGATGCCAAAGGGGCGGACGCCTTACGGGTCCAACTCGTAATTGAGTCGCTCATCGAAAGCTGGGAAACCGGACAGGTAGTGAAGGTGCCGCAGCGGTAAGCCAAATGGCGGCTAGGGGGGTAGTTTGTTATACTCAGGTCTGAGGAGATGCTGCGGATGAAGCACGCCAAGCAAAAGTCTGAACTCGGCCAATACCTGTATTCTATACTGACCGTCGTGGGTTTGTTTCTGGTCATTCGCACCAGTGTGGTGCAGGCCTTTTACATCCCTTCTAGCTCGATGGAAGATACGCTCTTGGTGGGCGATTATCTGCTGGCCAACAAGTTTGTCTACGGCGTTCCGGTCGATGTGCCCCTGACGAGCATTTCCCTCTTCCGCCTACCCTCGCTCAGGGAACCGCAGCCCGGGGACATCGTGATTTTCCGCTCTCCGCAGGACGAAGGGCGCGACTTGATCAAGCGCTGCGTCGCCGTAGGGGGACAGCGCGTGCACATCATCAACAAGGTGCTCTACGTCGATGGCGAGCCAGTGCAAGACCCGCCGTTGGCCAAGTACGCCGACCGCATGTACTATCCGGCGGCGCGCAGCTCCCGCGATAATTTCGGCCCCTATATCGTGCCCGAAGACCATTTCTTTATGATGGGCGACAACCGCGACAACAGTCACGACAGCCGTTACATTCGCGCCGTGCCCAAGCGGTTGATCAAGGGCAAGGCCATGAACATCTATTGGTCGTGGGAGCCCGACACCCGCGGGCCGTACTACAGTGACTTGAGTTCGCTGCCCGCGGTGGTGGCCAGCTTTATTTGGCGCCTGCCTAGCCGAGTGCGCTACGGGCGTCTCGGCGACGTTATCTACTAGTATTTTCCCTTGCTGTCACGCCTAAAGGCGCGGTGAAGCGGCGAGGGGGCGGATTGAAACATGAACCGCAGAGAATCGCACGAATACGATAAATCCCAAGAGCCGGAGGAGCAGACCGCCGAGCCGTTGCGCTTGGTCGATCAGCTACTCGCGCTAGCTCCAGACCGCGACCCGGCCCGGCCCTTGCTGTACCGCCTCCGGCGCCAGCTCATGGAGCGGGAGATTTCCTTTCAGGAGGCGCGCCGGGCCCTCGTGGAGATGGAAGCCGCCCTAGAGAAGGTGACGGCACCGGCCAACCGCGTCGGCATCTTCCTCGGCATGCCGAGCGAGGGGATTGCCACGGTCTTCGTCGGCAGTGCCGAGTACTATGCCAACATCGACCCGCGCGTCGATGCAACCCAGCTCAAAGTCGGCTGCCGGGTACTGGTAAACGAAGCCTACGCGGTCGTCGGCAACTTGGGGCACAGCCCCTCTGGGCCGGTGGCCAAGGTCGGAGATCTGCTCGCGGGCGGCCGGTTGCGGATCACCCAAGCGCACGGCACCCAAGAGGTGGTCGTGGAGCGCGCCGCGGAATTGGCCGACGCGGACTTGCAAATCGGCGACGAGGTGCGGATGGACCCGGCCTACAAGGTCGCGCTGGAAGTTTTGCAGTCCGCCGAGAGCAAGGAGTACTTCATCGAAGACGTCCTCCCGACCCCTTGGGAAAGCATCGGCGGCCAAGCCGAAGCAATTGAGGCCATCCGCGACACCATTGAGCTACCCGCGTTGCACCCCCAGCTCTTCGAGCGCTTCGAGTACTCGACGCCCAAGGGCTTCCTGCTCTACGGCCCTCCGGGCTGCGGCAAGACCCTCATCGGCAAGGCCACGGCGTACAACTTGGTGCAGCACATGCGCGAGGTCGAGGGACTGGAGCTGGAGGAGTACTTCATGCACATCAAGGGGCCGGAGATCCTCAATATGTGGCTCGGCGAGACCGAGCGCATGGTGCGCGAGGTCTTTGCCCAGGCGCGCCAAAAGCGCAAGGAAGGTTATTTGCCCTTTGTCTTTATCGACGAAGCCGAGTCGATCTTGGGCACCCGCCGCTCGATGCGCAGCCACAACATCTCCAACACGGTCGTACCGATGTTTTGCACTGAGATGGACGGCATTGAGTCGCTGCACGACGTGGTGCTAATTTTGGCCTCCAACCGCCACGACCTGATTGACCCGGCCGTGCTCCGGCCCGGCCGCATTGACCGCAAGATCAAGGTTGCGCGCCCCAACTACGAGGCGGCCGGCGACATTTTGCGGATTTACCTCAAGCCCGAGCTGCCACTCGATCGCGCCGAGGTGGAGCAGCACGGCGGTGCCGCGGCGGCGCGCGAGGCCCTGATACAGGAGGGCCTGAACGAGTTGTTTTCCAAAGACGAAGAGGCGCGCTTCTTGGAGGTGTCGCTGCGCAGCGGTCGCCAGGAAGTGCTCTACCGCGGCAACCTGACTTCCGGGGCCATCATCGCCTCGGTCGTATCGCGGGCCAAGGAAATGGCGATCAAGCGCGCCATTGCCGAGGACGACCCGGAAGGCGGGATCCGCGCCGAGGATCTGCGGCGGGCCACGCGGGCCGAATACCGCGAGAACGAGGTGTTCCCACCCTCGGACAGCGTCGAGGACTGGCTCAAGCTGCTCGACTACGAGCCGGAGAACGTGGTGCGGGTAATACCTGTTAGACCTCAGCCGGAAAAGGCAGCGGAAAAGCGCGTCGGCCAGGTGATCTGACTCAGCTCATGCAGCGTCTCTGCGGGCTAGAAACCGAATACGGCATCCAGGTTGGTGAGGGCGAGTCCATGGACGTGGTGGTAGAGTCCATGGAGCTGATCCGCTGCTATGTGCACCAGGATTTTGTCGCCCTCTGGAATTACGCGCTCGAAAACCCGCGGCTCGACATGCGCGGCTTTGAGGTCGCCGAACTCCGCAACGACAAGGACGAGATCGTCCACTTGCAAAAGGATCGCCAGCGCCGGATTCAGCTAGCGGACCTCAAAAGCGACCTGATCCTCCACAACGGTGCCCGCCTCTACAACGACCACACTCACCCGGAATTTTCCACCCCAGAATGCTATAGCCTCCGCGACTTGGTAGCCGTCGATCGCGCCGGGGAGCGAATTCTCCTCCAGTGCGCACGCCAGCGCAGCAAGGACCGCGGTCGGGGCGTGGTGCGCTTGTACAAAAACAACACCGACTTCGAGGGGCACAGCTACGGCTGTCACGAGAACTTCCTGCTCAGCCGCGACATGCCCTTCCAGCAGGTGATCAACGGGCTGCTGCCCTTTGTGGTTACGCGGCAAATTTTTGCCGGGGCCGGCAAAGTCGGCGTCGAACAGGACTCCCGGGCGCGGGCCGCCACCTACCAGCTAACCCAGCGCGCGGACTTTTTCGAGGTCATCGCCAGCGTTGATACCATGCACCGCCGCCCGCTGGTCAACACCCGCGACGAGCCGCACGCCGACCCAGCGCTCTACCGCCGCCTGCACCTGATCATCGGCGACGCCAACATGTGCGAATACGCCACCGCGCTCAAGGTCGGCACAGCTTCCTTGGTGTTGGACCTGCTAGAGGTCGGCGCGTTGCCCGCGCTTGCATTGGCCGATCCCATTGGTGCGCTCAAGGCCATTTCCCGCGACGAGTCCCAGCAGTGGCCGGTGGCCTTGTTCGGGGGAGGGTCGAGTTCGGCGCTGGAGATACAGACGGCCATTATGGCGGCGGCGGCGCGGATTTTTCAGGGCCGCGACGAGGAGACAGATTGGGTCCTCGCGGCTTGGCGCGACGTGTTGGACTCTCTCTCGCGCGACCCGCAAGAGCTGATTGGACGCCTCGATTGGGTGACCAAAAAGTGGCTTTTGGATGCGTTTGCCGAGTCCGAGGGCCTCGATTGGGAACGACCGGAGGACCGCGCTTGGCTGCAAAGCCAAGACCTCGAATACCACAACATTGACCCGGCTGAGGGGCTATATTCGACGCTCGAAGCCACAGGCCAAGTAGAGCGCGTCGTCTCTGAGGAGGCGGTGTGCCGGGCGTTGGTCGATCCGCCCGGGGACACGCGGGCCTATTTCCGCGGCAAGATGTTACAGAAATTTGCCGCCGCAGTGCGCTCGCTCAATTGGGACAGCATTGAGCTGGCCATCGGCGGCCGCTCCGAGGTCATCGACCTCAAGGCTTGTGTCAGCAGGGAGACAGCGGCTTATTATAACGCAGTCTTAGACGCGGCTGCGAGCGTCGAGGATTTGCTCGCCAGATTGGGTAGAAACCCGAAACCGGAGGTGTCACCATGAGCGATTTTATCCACTACCGGGAGCGCGCGCCCCGGCCGACCAAGCCGATCGACGACGGTGAGGAGCCAGATACCGGCCCGCGCCGGCCGCGGGTCGAGCGCCCCAGCACGGACGACATCCTCAAGCGGATGCGCCGAGTAGATCCGAATCAGGCCCGTCGCTACCGCCAGCGCACCGGACAGTAGCTGCCGATGGAAAGCTGCGACTTCCTCGACTTGCTCAAGGAGCGGGAGCTTTTGCCCCCCGCCCCGGTCGCCGCGCCGGAAGCGTCTTTGCAGCCGGTCGAGGGCACCACGATTGTAGCGGTGCGCTGCGCCGACGGGGTGGTGGTAGCCGGCGACCGCCGCGCCACCATGGGCAACTCGGTGGTGTACGACCGCGCCGACAAAGTGCTGATCATCGACGACGACGCGGTCATGGCCATTGCCGGCTCGCCGGCGGTGGCGTGGGACATTGCGCGCATGCTGGAAATGTCGGTGCAGTACTACCGCCGCAGCCAGCTCCAAGGGCTGAGCTTGGACGGCAAGGTGCGGACTTTGTCGCGGCTGTTGCGCCAGAACTTGCCGCTGGCCATGCAGGGGATTGGCGCGGTGGTGCCGATCTTCTCGGCCTTTGACCACGCGGCCGCGGAGGGCAAAATTTTCTTTTACGACCTCTTGGGGGCCGAGTTCGAGTGTGTGGATTTCTGCGCCACCGGGTCGGGCGCACACATTGTGCGCGGCGCGCTGTACTACCAAAACCGCTGGGGGCCGCAGCCACTGCGGGAAATGGCCGGGGAGCAGGCTGTCGAACTGTTGCTCAAGATGCTGGAGACGGCCGCTGAATACGACACTGCTACCGGCGGCTTCCGCGAGGCCGCGCACATCTTCCCCCAGGTCGTGCAGGTGACGGCCGCGGGCTTGAG
Organism: Candidatus Latescibacterota bacterium; assembly: GCA_965217585.1. Lineage (GTDB taxonomy): Bacteria > Latescibacterota > UBA2968 > UBA8231 > UBA8231. The sequence continues at coordinate 5,751,082 of OZ244561.1, read as the reverse complement.
TGTCGTGCCCGAAGCAGAGCTGGCCGCGGTCTACCAAAGGGCTTGAGGCGCATGTTAGAGGAACCTTATCGCTGGGTCGAGGCCATCAACAACCGCCGCGAATACTTGGAAGACCAGCTCGCGAGTGGCAGTCCGGTGGTGGGTACGACGTATGCCGACGGGGTGCTGCTACTGACGGCTACTCCAGGCCCGCGCAAGCTCTTCGAGGTGTACGACGAGATCGCCTTCGCGGCCGTGGGGCACCCGTCCGACATTGAGAAGCTGCGCAAAGCCGTCATCGACATCGCCCATCTCGAGGGATTCAATCTGTCGGCCAACGACGTGACCTTGCAGCGGCTGGTCAGCTTTGGCATTGGCCCGCTGATGAAGGCGGCTTTCGACGAGCTCTTTCGCTCGCCCTTCATCGCCCGCGTAATGATGGCCGAGCTAGACCCAGACGGCGACGGCGACGCCTTTTTCACCATTGACGCCGATGGGTCCTTTGCCCGGAGCGGCGGGACGGCGGCTCTCAGCGGTAGCGCGGAGAGTACGCAGGCCATGGCGGCACAACTGCAAACGGCCGACCCAGAGTTGCCCCTCAGCCAAGCCTTGGGCACGGCGTTGGAGGTGTGGGGATTGGGCCGGTTGACTCTCGACGCCCGCGATGGAGAGGTGCCTAGCGCGGAGGCGGTGCGCGATTTTCTCAAGGGCGGTTTGCAAGGGCTGACCATCGAGGCCGCAGTGCTCGACCGCGAGCGCGATGCCAAGTCGAAGTTCCGCCTGCTCACCTCGGAACAGCTAGCCGAGCCACTCGCTTCCTACTTCGAGGTCTAGTATGGAAGATCGCATATACGGGATAGAGACCGAGTACGGCTGTCTGCCGCCGGCTTCGGATCCCTTTTTGAGTCCCGATTTCGTGTCGATAAAGGCCAAGGACTGCGTGTTCTACCGCGAGGGCTTGGGCATTGTCGATATGCACTATCGGGGCCGCGACGAGCCGCCCGGCAACGGCGGCTTTCTCTTCAACGGTGGGCGCGTGTACATCGACATGGGCCACGTCGAGTACGCCACCCCAGAATGCACCGGCCTTTTTGATTTGGTGGCCGCCGATCGGGCCGGCGAGCGGTTGGTGCAGCGCGCACTAGATCAGCTTGGCTTGGCCGATAGCGCGGCCTTTTTCAAGAACAATATCGACCACTACACAGGGGCTACTTTTGGCTGCCACGAAAACTACCTCGTGCGGCGCGAGGTGCCGTTTTCACAAGTGCTGCTGCCGACCATGCTGCCCTTTTTCGTCACCCGCCAGATATTCGCCGGCGCTGGCCGAGTCGGTTGCCACACGGATATTTTCGAGTACGGCAATGCCGAGGACGAAGGCGTTGAATTCCAACTCTCGCAGCGGGCCGATCACATCGTCACCGAGATCTACCAGTGGATCCAGTTCAGTCGCGCGATCATCAACACGCGCGACGAGCCGCTGGCCGATTGGGGGCTGTACCGCCGCTTGCACCTGCTCGTGGGTGACTCGAATATGATGGAGTACGCCACGGCCCTGAAAGTGGGCACCACGGCTTTGGTGTTGCAGCTTTTGGAAGAGCAAGAGCGCGTGATCTGCGACGACATCAAACTCCTCGACCCGGTGCAAGCCATCCGCGACATCTCGCGCGACATGACCTATCGCTGGGAGGTGCAGCTAGAGGACGGCCGCTATACCACTGCTACGGAGATACAGCGCACGTATCTCAACTTGGCCGAGCGCTATCTGCGCGGCCGGGACGAAGAGGGTGATTGGGTGTTGGACGAGTGGCGCTTTGTCATCGACGCCTTAGAACACGATCCCGGGTGCTTGGTCGATCGCGTCGATTGGGTGGCCAAGAAGTGGCTGCTGGAGTACTTCATGCGGGAAGAGGGATTGGACTGGCAGGATACGTGGATCCAAAGTTTGGATTTGGAATACCACAATCTCAACACGACGCGGAGCCTCTATTTCGATCTGTACGAGCGCGGGTTGGTCAAGCGAATCGTCAGCGACGAACAGATCAACCAAGCCATCACGCATCCCCCGGCCAATACCCGCGCTCGCGCCCGCTCCCGAGTGATGAGGGCGCTGACCGACCAGAAAGCGCGCTACCAAATTGATTGGGACTCCATTTGCGTGGGCGACGATAAGTTCCTCAGCCTCGACGATCCCTTTCTCATCTATGACCGCGAAGCCGAAGTCTTCATCCGCGAATGCCGGCAGATGCCGGTCGATAAGTTTTGATGTATGCCGCTGGGCCGGCAAGTCTCAGGAGATTGTCATGCGTAGCTATAGAGCACTCCTCCACGGGGACCGCCTCGAGTGGCTCGAAGAAGCACCAGAACCTCAGAAAGACGTGCCGTTGCAGGTCCATGTAATGGTGCCGGAGCAAGCGAGGTCTGCCGAGATGGACGCAAGAGGACGCGCTATGGCGGCCATACTTGAAAAGCTAGCGGAATGCGGCGCGTTTTCCGCGATTGCTGACCCTGCCAAGTGGCAACGCGCGCTCCGCCGAGATCGCGTATTGCCGGAGCGCGAAGAGTAGTGCTCATTGACAGCAACATTCTTATCTATGCATCCCAACCTATACATGCTCATCTGAGACAGTTGATTGTTGAGTATGCGCCGGCCATTTCAGCCGTCAGTTACGTAGAAGTCCTCGGGTATCATCAACTCGATGACGAGGAGCGGCAATACCTGGAGGCATTTTTTCGCTTGGCGCAGGTCCTACCCCTTTCGCAAGATGTCCTCGACCGAGCAGTGGCCCTCCGACAACAGCGGAAAATGTCCCTTGGTGATGCCCTCGTAGCCGGGACTGCGCTAATACACGAACTGACGTTGGTAACTCGCAATGTGGAGGATTTTCAGTGGATTCAGGAATTGTCATTATTGAACCCTTTTGAATCTGGAACTCTACAAGAACACTAAGTCCACCCCTGACTACTCTTTTAGATGAATTTGCTTATCCGAGGGGAGACCCTCAAGAGCCTGAATTACCTCTTGCAAGATAGAAATTTGCAAGAGAAAATAGATTTGGTGTACATCGACCCGCCCTTTGCTACGGGCAGTAATTTTACCATTACCGAAGACCGCGCTGCGACAGTTAGCCATTCGCGTAGCGGCTCCATTGCCTATTCTGATCGATTAATAGGTTCTGAGTTTGTTGAATTTTTGAGGAAAAGATTGCTCTTGCTAAGGGAACTTTTATCTACGAGCGGTTCAATTTATTTGCATATCGACTATAAGATCGGCCATTACATCAAAGTGATGATGGACGAAGTGTTTGGCATGGAGAACTTTCGCAACGACATCACGCGCATAAAATGCAATCCCAAGAACTTTAAGAGAACGGGCTATGGGAATGTGAAAGACTTGATCCTCTTTTACAGCAAAGCGTCGCATCCTATCTGGAATGAACCAAAAGAAAAATACTCGGCAAAAGACATCGAAAAGTTATTTCCAAAAATAGACAAACGAGGAAGACGCTATACTACAGTGCCGATTCACGCGCCGGGAGAAACTGAACGCGGAAAATCCAGTCAGCCGTTTAGGGGCATGATGCCGCCAAAAGGCCGACACTGGAGGACCGACGTCGAGACGCTGGAGAGGTGGGATAAAGACGGCCTGATAGAATGGTCGGCAACGGGTAATCCAAGAAAAGTAGTATTTGCAGACGAAAGAGAGGGTAAGAGGGTACAAGACATTTGGGAATATAAAGACCCTCAATATCCAGTCTATCCAACGGAGAAAAACGCTGGATTATTAGACTTGATTATTCGCACCTCTTCCAATCCGGGAAGCATTGTGCTGGACTGTTTCTGCGGATCGGGGACGACGTTAAAATCCGCTCAGCGGCTCAACAGAAACTGGATCGGCATTGACCAATCAGAACACGCCATCAGAGCAACGGTCGAAAAACTTGGGGACGTCGAAGGCGACTTTTTTACGAGCAAGCCTGAATACGAGTTTCTGAAACTCGCTGCGGTGGATTGAAATAACACTTTTGCCAGTGAGCATTCTATGCTGACTCAACATCGACATCTTCAAAGAAGCCGGCCCGCCGCACCGCCATACCCAGGAAATCCCGCCGGAATGGATCGAGGGTGCCGACCCCTACCGCAAAAAGCTCTTCCTACGCGACGCCTATACCGATGATTGCTGGACGGCCTGAGGATCTTATGCTCAAAAAAGCCTTCTACGAATCACTGCCCGCCAAGCGCATGGGCTCCGGTGCTTTGTTCTTCGACGAACAGGGGCGCGTCCCCTTGGTCCAGCCGACCTACAAGGATTTCTGGGAAATACCCGGTGGTGTAGTGGAAAAAGACGAGTCACCGCTGGCGGCCTGTATGCGCGAGATAAAGGAAGAGCTGGGCTTGGACCGCTCGATCAGCCGCCTACTCTGCGTCGATTACAACGACCGCGACGGGGATAAGACCGAAAGCCTGATGTTTATTTTTTTTGGCGGCCTGCTGACATCCGCCGACCTAGCCGAGATCCGTCTGGACCCCAAAGAGCTGAAGAGCCAAAAGTTCGTCGCGCCCGACGACCTGTCGTCCTTCCTGCCGCCGCGACTGGCCGGAAGGGTATATCAATGCACGACAATCATCGACGGCGACCAGACCTTCTATCTCGAAAACCAGCAACTCCCAGACGCCTAGTCTGCACGATGTCGCAGCGATTGTTCCTTTTCCTGCTCCTCGTCCTCCCCTCCCAAGCCCTAGCAGCCGAGTTTGCCTGCGCGGCGTTGGAGCCGTCGGCGCGACGGGTTGTGCAGACGCCGGAGCATCTGAGCGCGCTGGTTATCTTTTCGCAGTTCCAGAACGAGGGGGCCCCTGCCACTGCACCCTCTTGGGCGAACGACCTTTTCGACGCCGAGTTGCCCGGCAGTTTTGCCCACTTCTACCGCGAGATGTCGGACGGACGACTCCACATCGATGGCCAGGTGCTGCCCCGGCGCTATCGCTCGCGCGCGGCCGCAGATACCTACTTGGCTGATGCCCCGGGGGCCTTGGGCCAGTTTGGTCGCTTCAATCTGGAGGTTCTCACGGCAGCCGACGCGGACGTCGATTTTGGGCACTTTGACAACGACGGCCCCGATGGAGTGCCCAACTCCGGCGACGACGATGGCTACGTCGATATCGTCTTTATCAACTTGCATACCGCGCCCCGCGACTTCTTCGTCGGCGCAGCCACTGGCATCGCCAGTCTGGGGCTAGACGCCGATTACATCAGCGACGATCCGGCGGCCGACGGCGACTTTGTGCGGGTGCGGAGTCGCTTCACGGGTTTCAGTGGCACCACGCAGCGGGGCCACACCTTCAGCATCACGGCCTCGACGATGTGCCACGAGTTCGCGCACGTGTTGGGGTTGCCCGATCTCTTCGATCAGACGGCGTTGACCGTGAGCGAGTTGGACCCGGAGGAGGACTCCGCGGGCATTGGCAAGTGGGGGATCATGGGCTGGGGGACGCTCGGTTGGGGCGTGGAAGATGGCCCCAACGCCTTTTCGGCTTGGTCGCTGGCCACCCTCGGTTGGGTGGAGGTGGTGGAAGTGGAAGGGAGCGTCGAAGGGCTGGAGATCGGGGAGATCTTCAGCGACCGGAAGGCGTACAAAATTCCCCTGACCCAAGACGAGTACTTCCTGCTGGAGCACCGGCGCGCCGACGGCTCGTACTACAACCGCAATATCCCGCAAGACGGCCTGCTCATCTGGCACATAGACGAGCAAGCGGACAACGACGAGGAACGCCACAAACAGGTCGATTTAGTGTGCGCCGATGGGCTTTTTGCCGACCGGGGCTTTCCCAGCGGCGACCCAGATGCCGTGGAGGGACGGGACAATCTCGACTTTTGGGCGCGGGACTTGGCGTACTCCTCGTCCCACAACGGCAACCAAGGCGACGCGACCGACCCCTTTGACGGCGTCCGTTTCCGCCGCTTCGCCTGGGATATGAATCCGGCCTTCAGCGGGCACACGGGCTTTATGCGGAACTTGCCGTTGGGCGTGGCCATAGAAAACATCCGCCCGCATGGCGCAGCTATGGTCGTCGATGTGGTCCGGCAGCAACGCACCGGCCACATTGTCGGCGACGAGACGTGGACGGACCGGGTAGATTTGGACGGGGACGTGGTCGTGGCACCGGGCGCAACGCTGACCATTGATGCCGATGCGGAGATCCGCTTTGCCCGCGGTGATGCGCAGGGCACGGGGTTTGATCCAGACCGCAGCGAGCTGATCGTCTATGGCGATCTCAAAATTGGGGAGGGCGCATCCTTTAAGTCGAGTGCGACGCGCACCGGGCCCTTGGACTGGTCGGGTATTTATTTGCTCGACGGCCAAGCGGTCGATCCGGCGGCCATCGCGATTGAACACGCCCATCGCGGGGTCGTCGGCTTCCGCCTGCCCCCAGGGCGGACGGAGTGGCTGGACGAGCGGGCCGTGTACGCGGATTTGGTGGTGCCAGTCGGGTCCGAACTGCACATCGGCCCGAGCAGCGTGTCTTTTGCCCGCTTTGATCTCAGCCGGCGCGGCGTGTCCCCGGATTTCGCCGAGCTGATCGTGGAAGGCGCGTTGACGATTGAAGGGGTGGCTGGGGATCGGGCGCAGCTAACCACTGATCCCGGCCCGGACAACGACGGCTTGTGGTATGGCATTCGCGTGTTGCCGGGTGCCCAAGTCGAGGTGCAGCACGCCGAGCTAACGCGCACGGCTTTTGCCTTTAGCGGCGAGATTGACGAGGTGACGACCCTGCGCATCGCTGACTCCGCGGTGAGCGAAAGCGGCGGCAATGGCCTGCGGCTGACGCTCAATGGCCGAGCACAGGTAGATCGAACCGAATTTACCATCATCTCCGGCCCAGCCATACTCATCGCCGGCAGCGGGCAACTCGCGCTGCGCAACGTCACCATTGAGGGCAATGGCCAAGAGGGGATCTTGCTCAATAACGCATCCTTAGAGGCCATCCGCGTCGCCGTAATCGACAACGGCCAGCTCGACCCAGACGACCCACGGACTGGGGTGCGGGCCATAGGCGGCCGCGGCCAGCGCATCGAGATGTGGAAGTCGCAGATTGAGCAAAACACCGCGCACGGCATGGATTTGGAGGAGTGGCTAGGCGAAGTGGAATTGCACGACAGCCGCATCGTCGGCAACCAAGGCGATGGCCTGCGCGCCGGGAGCGCGGCGCGCTTGGTCCTCGCGCAGGTGCTGGTCGAACGCAACTTGCGCGCCGGTGCCGAAATCGCTGGGTCGCTGGTGGAGATATGGAACTCGACGTTCAGGGCGCATGTTACTGCGGGCCTGCGTTTGGGGCTGGGGACGAGAGGGGTGATTGGGACGAGCTCGTTTGTCGGGGGTCGGGGTTTGGAGCTGGCCGGCGTGGAGGCGCTGGAGATTCGCGCCAGCGAGTTTGTCCGCGGGACGCTGGCCATCCAATCCGTGGATTCTGCGCCGCATATCGTCGGCAACCGCTTTGCAGACAATGCCGTGGCCATCCGGGTCGAAGGGCCACAGGTGCCGACGGCGATTCGCGGCAACACCTTTGCCAACAATTCCACGGCCATTGAGAACTTGAGCGTCGAGGAGTTGAAGGCCCAAGACAACTACTGGAGTGCAGCCGATAGCGCGGCCATTGCTGCGCAGATCGAGGGTGCGGTGGCGTGGGTGCCGTTTCGCACGGAAGAAGGGGGGGCTAAGGCGGTGGCTTTGCCCGCCGACTTTGCACTGCATCCGGCCTATCCCAATCCCTTCAACGCCGAGGTTGCGCTGTCGTTTGACTTGCCGAAGGCAGTGTCGGTCGCGCTGGTGCTCTACGATGCGTTGGGCCGGCCCGTGCGCCATTTAGTGGACGGGCCGTTAGCGGCTGGCCGCTATCGGTTTGTCTGGGATGGGCGCGATCGAGGTGGGCGGGCGGTGGCTTCGGGGATTTACTTTTATCGCTTGGTGGCGGATTCGTTTGTCGCGGTGGGGCGCTTGGCGTTGGTGCGCTGAGCAGTGCGTGCTGTGGCGTATGTTTGCCAAGCGGGCACGTGAGCCGTCAGCAAGGCTTTGAAGAGCTTGCCGTGATTGGGCACGCGCAGGTGCAGCAGCTCGTGGACAATGACGAAGTCTTGAAAGCCTAAGTCCTGATCGACGAGGTCGGCGGCGAGGGTGACGACGCCCGCGGTCGAACACGAACCCCACTTGCGCGTCATGCGCTGCACGCGTACCTGCCGTGGCTGGACGTTCAGCCGCTGTGCCCAAGATGCGACGCGCTCGCGCATGACCTTGCGTCGTTCGTCAGGCGTCCGCATCGATGCTTGCTCCCAAAATGCCGAGGATGCGCTCTACGACGCGGCTCCGTTCGTCTCTTTGCAGTCGCAGCAGCGGAACATAGAGGGCCGTGCGCAGCCGTCGTTGCTCATCGGCGTTGACAGCCGCGTTGGGAAAGCGGGCGAGAAGCGTTTCCGCTCGTTGTGCCAACTCTAAGGTGTTGATGCCAGCGATCTTTAGCTTGGCGTCGTCCTTTAGCGCCCAATGGACGGCGAACGCGCGCGACGATAGCCCGCTATCCCGTTCGGCCCGGATGGCTGCATCCTTCTCCGCGGCAAGATCAGCTAACCGATCCATGGCCGCCAGAGCAGTCATCTTGCGATTCTCCAGTTCCTTCAGGATGCTTTCGGCGCGTTCCTTTAAGGGCAGCAGCACGGACTCTTTGTCTGGGTTGCTCTCGATTTCCTGCTGGAGGCCGCGCACGAGGTTGAACACCTTGGTCTCATCCAAGCCCGGCTCGATTCGCAGCGCTTTAAGGGTGGATACGTCAAACGTCACGGTCTTCGTCAGACGGCCGAGCCCTTCTTGAGTAGCATTCTCTTGTACCAGAAACCGCGTTTTGTTAGCCAAGTCCGCCGTGTAGTTGGTGCCCCTGGCATAGGCGTTGCGCACGGTCTCATAGAGTCGCGCCAGCCGCCTGAAGGTTTCGATGTGGTCGCGCAACTCTGGCGAAGGTGACAAGATCTCCCAAAGTGCCTCAATCTCCTTGTAGGCTTCAAAGAACTCCTTGCGCTGCTCTGGTGCTAGAAAACGCCCATAGACGAGCTTCTCCAGTTGTTCATCTGCGCCACCGTTTTCCCCATCGGCGAGGTAGGTAGCTTCCGCTCGTCTGAGCTTGTCGAGCAAGTCGCTCAGCAGGAGATCGAGGTCCTCAATTGCGCCACTGACGTCGGATGAGTCGAACTGCAACGCCTTTTTCAATTCGCGCAGTACGCCCACAAAATCGACCACGAGGCCGATCCGTTTTTGCGTACCGTAAGGGCGGTTCACGCGCGCGATGGCTTGCAGGAGTACGTGGTCGCGCATGGGCTTGTCGAGATACAGGCAGTAGAGGAGCGGCGCGTCGTAGCCCGTGAGCAGTTTGTCGGTGACGATGAGGATCTTCGGATTCGCATCCGCTTTCTTGAACATCAGGCGCGTGTCTGCCTCGCGGTCCGGCGAAAGCTGGTACTTCGCAACGAGCGGGCGGGTGACGATGTCGGCGGCGTTCTCGGTATAGACCGGCGTAGTCCATTCGGGGGGCAGTAGCTTGTCGAGTGCCCGCTTGTACTTGGCACAGGCTTCGCGGTTCACGCCGACGAGGAACGCCTTGTAATGGAGCGGTGCCACGTTCTCGCGGAAATGTTTGGCGACGAATGCGGCAACTTTTTCGATGCGGTCGTCGGCGGTGAGGAAGGTGCGCAGGCCGACGGCTTGGTCGAGGACCTTGTTGAGCTCGTCGACGTCGGTGACGCCCTCCATCTCGGCGAGGGCGAAGAATTCCTGGTCGAGCCTCTCTGCCGGCACCGTCATTTCGCTCGGGGCCATGGTGTGGCGGATCGGCAGCGTCGTCTCGTCCTTAATCGACTCGGCAATGGGGTACTTGTCGAGATAGCCCAACTTGTCATCGACCCCGAATATCTTGAAGGTACCTTTCCCGTACGCGGTCTGGTCAATCGGCGTGCCGGTGAAGCCGATGATCGTCGCGTTGGGCACGGCCGCCATCAGATAGGTGCCCAGTTCCTTGGCGACTGAGCGGTGTGCCTCGTCGATGAATACGTACACGTTGTCGCGGGTATTGGCGTCTTGCTCCAGCCCCTCGAACTTGTGGATCATGGACAGGATTAGGCCGCGCTTGTCGGTTTTGAGCATATCCCGCAGTTCGGCCTTGGAGTCTGCTCGCCATACTGCGATATCCTGCTGCTGCATCTCGCCGAGCAGCCGCTCAACCCAGCCCTTGAGTTGCCCTTCGAGTTCCGTCCGGTCCACGACCACTACCACTGTCGGAGTGCTGAATTCATCCTTGCGTTCCAAGATCAGACGAGCGGCGGTGAGCAGGGTGAAGGTCTTGCCGGAGCCTTGGGTATGCCAGATGAGTCCGCGCTGTTTCGTCGGCTCGGCGCAGCGCTCGACGATGCGGTCCACGGCTCGGCGTTGGTGCTGGCGCAGCACGGACTTCCGCGTCTCGCCGTCTTCGACGTAAAACAGGATCCAATCGCGCAGCGTGCGCAGGAAATCGGTCGGCTCAAAGAACGACTGGACGGCGAAGCGATAGCTTTCCTCCGGCCGCTCCTTCCAACGCGCCATGGACCGACGCGCTATATTCCAAGTGACGCCATACCAATAGTCGAGGAGGTGCGTAACGTTGAAGAGTTGCGCCGTCCCCATCAGCTCTGGCGTCTCCTTCTCGTAGCGTTTCAATTGAGTGACACCCCGCTCGATAGCGTCGGCGTCCTTTGGGTTCTTATGCTCGACGATGGCGACCGGCACGCCGTTGACGACGAACATCACGTCTGCGCGGTTGCCCTTTCGCGCTGGTGGCTTGAGCTTCCATTCCCAAGTGACGTGGAAGATGTTGGTGCTGGGCGTAGCGAAATCGACGAGTTGGATAGGTCGGGATCGCTTTTCGGCTTCGTCGTACCACTGCCGCTCTCCGCGCAGCCAAGCGAGCATTTCGCGGTTGCCCTCAATCGTCGGTGGGATCGCTTCAAGTCGTTCGACAACGGCGCGTATAGAATCGTCTGTCATCCAGGGATTGAATATCCCGAGTGTTCCTTCAAGTTCATCGCGGAATAGCAGCCCGACCTCTCCGCCGCGTTTGCTCAGGGCATCTTGTGGGGAGAGTGGCGTCCAGCCGATCTCGGCCGCGTGACGGACCATGGGGAACTGGACGGTGGTGGCTTCGCTGATGTTGAGGGGGGTCATGACATGCTCGTCACACATCGCCGACATCCAGAAGCATGTCGATAAGATCGGCTCGGCGGAAGGTCGCCGACAGTCGTTGCAGCGTCTGCTCTCTATCGCTGAACAACGGACCAAGCGCTTCTCCTATCTTTTCCTCAGCGCGAGATAAATAACTGCCCGACCTTTGTTCGACCAGCTTCTGTGCCTGCTCAAAGTTGCGGTGGTCGAGTCTGTCCAGCGTAATGTCCATTTCTTCCAGAAGATAGCGGCCCATCAGCATGGCGATGAAACGGGAACCATAAGCAAGGAAATCGGGAGCATCTTTCGGAGGCCTCTTGCGGCGGTTTTCCGCATGCCTGAGTAACAGGGCGGCAATGATCGCTTGCGCACCGTTTAGGTCTTCCGTGAAGATCGTGTTGTACAGCGCACCAAAATGTTCTCGGCTGCTGAATCTCGCCTGATGCGGCCGGTGACGCCAGATCGCCAAGACGGCTTCGGCGATTACGGCACTCGTAAATTCATTGGGTGATACGGCTCGGTCTTCGCGCTTAGCGCGGTATGCATATCCCAACCCGGAAATCGATGTACTCAGGGCTTCTTGGCGCGGCTCGTTCGCTTTCAGATCTCTCAGATCGACCGGGTTCTGGCTGTTCGTGGCGAAGGTAATCGCCTCGACGAGCTCGTTGTCGTTCTGCAGAAGCTCGTATATGCGGACAAGCACCTCCGCCGCTTCAATCTCTGGACCGATTTCCCCGGCTATTTGCTGAACGGTGCGCGCCGTCTCGCCGTTGACGATCTGCAGGTCATTCACTTGCACCCGCCAGTTATCCCTTTGGAGTGCATTGTGGCGGAACTGGGAGCAAGTGATTGTGACGCCATTATTATAGAAATAGAAATTCGGGCGCTGATCCGGCTCGCGCAGGGTGGCCGCGACGGCTTCGTTCACGCGGTTGCCCGTGAGACCCAGATAGCGGCGGATATTCCTTTCGAATAGCTGATTATCGTACTCGTTGGTCAGACGTGCGAGCTCGGCGACCGACATGCGCCCTATCAGTACGCGCCGAAAGTCGAAGGTCTCGACCATCGCCTGCCCGGTGAACTGCAACTCGGCGCTGATCGGTTTCCGCGCCTGCAACAAAGCCAGGAGCTCTTCGGCCCCTATGTAACGCCATTCGACCTGCCCACCGAAGTCCTGCGTGGCATTGTCAATCCGTTGCTGCGCTTCCGCCGTCCAGCGTGCTCCGTTGTTCGCGGCGACTGCGGTCACTCGTGGAATCGCGCCTTCTGCAACAAACGAACGTATGTCTTCGACCCGCTGGTCCAGCCGCTTATTCAACCTTACTGGTTTTGCCGGGTCGAAGAGTGCGCCGATCGCATCGATTATCTTGGCGATTGCGTTTTCGGGGAATGCCGCGTCTCCACCGAGGTCCCTTCTGTATTTTCCCTGTATCAGGGTGATGTGAAGATCCCCATCGACAGGCGGTTCAAAGTAGAGCGCATCGACTCCGAAATCGTTGCCGCCATCGACAACCCCGTCGAGCGTCTCCTCGTCGGTGAGGTCGAACGCCGTTTTCGCGACGAGAAATAAAAACGCTATCGAACGCCTCTTCTGTTCGTCGGTGCCCAGCCGAAGCTCGTTGGCAAAGGCGTCCGAGTGTTTCGCGATGATACCGGACACCTGTTGGTCTATGATTTGCGTAGCGAGAGACATAGTCCTACTCCTTAAATAGCAGCTTCATTTGGGTTTCTGGTAAGCACTGCTTTTGCCCGTTTGAGCCGGATTCCGGGAATCAGTTCCGCAATTTGGCACCTTCCACTCCATTTTTCAAACCTCGGAAAAATCTGGCGACTCTGGAAACAGATCCTCCTCAAAAGGAAAAAGGTTCGAGAGGGAGGCGATGGTCAGGAGACTGCCCAAAAATTCCTCGGCACCACACGCTTGGGCTTCAATCTGGCCTTCCTCAGCCTTCAGTAGCTCTGATATGCGCTTTTTCTTATCGGTGGTGCTCGATTCATTGTTTGGTCCGATGACGGCGAGAAGTTTTCGCTCTCGCTCTTGGCGGAGAGACTGTTGCAGGATTCCATTTATGTGATCGTCGTTGAATCCGTAACCGACGCATACTATGATACGCGCGGAGTCTAGGGTCCATCGCCTCAGCTCGTACGCCAGAAAAAGGAATGGGTCGATATATTGTAGCTTGTAGGAAGTTCCAAAAATGAGAGAGACATCCTCGTCTTTAATGGTGGATGGGGAGTCGGAATAGGTGACCCTACCATCTTCAGAGAAGTACCAGTCCACTGAACCATGTAGCTTGTAAAGCATTAGTGGCGCTGGATCATCTGATGTCTCATCGAACAATCGCCAATCCCACACCCTATCGGAGAATCCTCTTTGCACCTCTCCCTGCTGACAGGTCTGCTCAACACAAAGGTCGTAGTTCAAGGAGAATACACGGAGTGGATACCCATATTCCTTTTGAAACCGCAAAAGTCCTGAGTAGTAAGCGGCGCTTTCTTTTTTTGGTAAAGCAACCCATTCATTCCGGAGAATGTCTATAATGGCACTGCGGAACTCGCGGATATGCTCGAACTTTTTGCCAGCGACATCTAGCAGTTTTGGGTTCCATGCGCCTACAAACGGATAAAGTGCATGGCGTTCCTTTTTATGGAGTTCGTCCAAAACATTCACAAGCCGTTCAATATTGAAGGGGACATTGTCATCGAAGATTCCGTCCAATCCATCCGCGTAGAAAATTGAGCTTCGGATAAAGCGATACAGGTCTTTGAATTTACTCCACTTGGGATCTATGCTGGAGACCAGTTTTTCTATCTCTTGAACCATGCTGTTGGAGTCTGGTATATCGGCATCTGCGCTGGCACCAGCGCCAAGGAGCAAGATTATCTCATTCTCGCCGACCAATAGAGAATGTGGCGTGTACCACAAAGCTTGAGAAACGGGAGGAGTAATCCTCAAAAATTCTCCGTAAGTTGGTTGAGAAAGATTCTATATAGCGCTCTTCATCTTGATCTTCTCCAAGGACCCTGACTTCTTCGAAGGCACCACTCGAATCAGTGAGCACAGAATAGGCAAAGAAACGCTCAATGCCCTCTTCGGACATGTGGTGTGCCTGCCCGATTCCTACGATCAGACAGCGTTCTGTTCGAGGGCGGACCTTCCACGGCGTTCCACCTGCTTTAGCAAAGACTTGGAGTCCGATACTCGACGTGGACCATTTAAGCTTGTTCTTATCCGCTACCGTTTTAGTTGCGACAACCTGAATCGGTAGGCCCTTTGATAGAAAGGCATGCTTCAGGTTCCAGTAGGCTACGTTCTCCTCTGGAGTATCATATCTGCTGAAGGGCGTCAACACTATGGGTACGACTTTATGGCCAGCAGCATCTTCAACTACCTGATCCCGGACGCGCTGTATTTCATTGGGGCTAAAGTCTGACAGGGCGGCACCGCTCACGTTTTCGTTTGAGATCGGGAGATGGAACATGTGTTCCATCCCGGTAAAGGTCCTGAAGGTATCACCACGTAGAGCTCGAAATAGATCGCGAGATAGAGGACGATCCTCCTGCCTGTAAAGAAAATACAGGTGCGTATCTTCTGGGATCTTTTTGAATGGACCGGATTGCTTGACGCCCATGAACTGCGATTTTGCTTCGGTGTCAGAGCCGACTACATAGTTCTTGACGTCGAGTGTCTCAGACTTAAGTTCCACAAGCCGTGATCCAACTGCCACCTCTTGGCCACCTGGCATATGGAGCGGGAATATTTGGTCGTGAAACTTGGACACATAGGCGGCAAGCTGTGAGTAGCGATCAGCGTAATGGTTTAGATTCGGCTGCCCGTGTTTGTCGAGTGATAGGCTGAGTTGAAGCGCCCGTCGCGTACCACGATGCTCTTCAGTAGGATGGAAGCGGAAGTCTGCGAGGAAACCAAACTGGCCACTTGAGCGCAATAGGTACGGTTCCAGCGAGACGACCTGTGATCCCTCAGAGAATTTACCAGTTATGATTTCCACGTGTCGTCGGAAGCTCTCAATGACACAGAAGGAGTCGGAATCCAGATTATTTTTACAACTTTGGATTAAGGCTAATCTGAGTGCGTCTATTGTGCCGTAAATATTATCGAACGGCTCGCAAACTACTTCGGTTCCTCCTTCAAGTGGTTGTTGGAAGAAGGTCCAGTAGTAATCCCCCTCGCCATCTATCTTGAGATATCGACGAACAGCTTCTTCGTCTCCGGCTTTGGGTCGCTCACCCTCGACAAAGGGGAGGCGGTAGAGCGTGATCGTGAACTGATCCGTTGCGAGAGGAAAAAAGTTCAGGGCAACTCCGCGCATTTACTTACTTCCTTGTGTAGTCATAGGATAAATCGAGATCGGCAACCAGAATCCTTCTCGTCATCAGCTTGTGCAGCAGCGCCTTAAACAAATCGTCGAGCACCACCCGTTTCCTTCGGTGCAGGTCAATTTTGCGGTCAATGGCGTCGAGGATGGCGACGATCTCGAGTTGTTCGTCGACAGGTGGCACTGCAACGGGGACGTTAGCGAAAGAATTTCTGTTGAGGGTGGGAACACTTACACCTGAAGAAAACCTAGAGAAGTCGAATTGATCGAGAAAGTAAGCAATAAAACTTTCATCGTTGCCAAAAAAGTCAGTGGCAAACAAGGTCGTATTGAGTGGCCAGTATGGACCTGCTGAAAACGATACCTTTCCGACGCTTCCACTTCGACCAACCATCACGCCAGGAATGGGAATACAGGCTGGCTGCTGATCGTGGTATCCTACGATCCCATTTGAGCCAAACACGGGAATGTCTCCATTGCGTCTATGGGATACCGATAGATCAAAGCCTCGCTGGAGCAAAGCGGTTTTAGCAAACGGAACCAGCGACCAACTCTCCGGCACAGGCCCAATCTCGGTTTCCTTCCGCGCCTCGCCCCGCAGACCGTGCGTAAATAGCTCCTGCATCGCGGCGCGCTTGAGAGCCGTCGCATTCGCTTCACATTGGGTTTGATGAAGCAAAGCTCTGCGTATGGTATTGAGGACAGCAGCAATTTCCCGTTGCTCAGGCAAAGGTGGGAGTGGAACTACTTGATCCAGAACGTCAACATCCCGCACCGCCGGATAGCTTGCCCCCGACTCCATTGAGGCGATGCCCTCCATCACGGACTCAAGCTGTGTGGCGAAGTAGAGAAAATCCGCGTCAATCGCTTGGGGGTCGGGTCGCAGGACACAAAAGGCCGTAGAGACTATTTCACCATCCAGAGACGTCGGTATCTGTGCAATCCGCCGTAGCGTGGGGCGGACCGTCGCGAAAATCGTGTCTCCGGTCTCGACGATTTTGCGCGCCCGGCTCGGGGCATTGTCCGCCGAGTATGTTGTCTCGGAGACGATCCTGAGTTCATCCCGCGAAATGGCCGAAACGTCGATGTAACGGATTGATGGACGGGGATCGCGGCGAGGGCTCCACGTTGATGTGGGAACCGTTACTTCACCCAAGCGACACTGTGCCCATTCAATCGGCGACGACATTGAGCTTTCCATCAGTTAGCGGCTTCAAGAGTGTGAGTAGCTTTTCGTCATGCTCGGCTTGTTCCCTCGACAACGTCGCGAGTTCGTTAATTAGGTCGCTGACAGAAGACACTTCCTTGTTTTCTAGTCCTAAAACCCATCGGCTCGGACTCAAGTTATAATCCGCTTCCTCCGCCTGCTCCCGCGTAATCACCGCAACCTCCCCCTCCACCGGCTCCCCCTTCAAAAACGCCGCCGCAATCAGACGAATATCCTCCTCCAGGATGAAATTCTTGGGCCGTCCCTTGCCCACGCGCCGACTGGCGTTGAGCAATACGATCTTGTCCTGCCGCGCCTCTGGCTTGCGTTTCGACAGCACCATGATTACGCCGGCGGCGCTGGTGTTATAGAAAAGGTTGTCTGGCAATAGAATCACCCCGTCAATTAGGTCGCGGTCCACGAACCATTTGCGGATGTTGCGCTCTCGGTCCTCGTGCTTGGCACCCGAGCCTCGCGTCACTGCACCAGTGTCGAGCACCACCGCAGCCCGCCCGCGCTCGTTCAGGCAGGCGAGCGTGTGCTGGAGCCAAGCCCAGTCGCCCTTGCCTGTGGTGACGCCACCTTGGGTGCGGAAGCGGTCGAATGGGTCATTGGCGAAGAGTTCCGGGCTAAACGGCTGATTCCACATGGGATTGGCCACCACGATGTCATGGGTGGCGATCTGGCCGGTCGCGGTCTTGAACTTGGGGTTGATCATGGTGTCGCCGCGTTCGATCTCCACCTCCATGTCGTGGATGATCCCGTTCATTTGGGCGACGGCGTAGCTCTCGGCTTGCAGTTCCTGGCCGTAGAGCTTGAGCGGCACGCGGCTAGTGGGGTCGAGTTCGCGGGCGACGAGTTCGAGCTTGACCAGCAGGCCAGCCGAGCCGCAGGCGTAGTCGTGGCAATCCTCGCCGGGCCTCGGGCGCATGATGTGCGCCATGAGGAAACCGACCTCGGTAGGGGTGAAGAACTCGCCCGCGCTCTGGCCGGAACCTTCGGCGAACTTGCGCAGCAGATACTCGTAGGCGCGGCCAAGGAAGTCGGGTTGCACGTCGGCGAGGCCGAGCCTATAGCGGGGATCTGAAAAGGTCTCGATGACTGCGGCGAGCTTGGCCGGGTTGATGTCGCGCTCGCCATTGCGCTCGGAGGCGAAATCGACAAAGTCGATAACGCCCGAAAGCGAGGGATTCTGCCGCGCGACCGCCCGCACCGCCTTTGTCAGATGCTCGCCGATGTCCCTCGGCTGCGTGCTCCGCCCTTGGTCGTCGAGCGGCCACTCATAACTGTCGCGACCGCTGATGACGCCCCAGCGCGCTTCCGGGGGCAGGTAGAAACGCAACAGTGCGTGATCGCCCTCGGCGATTTCCAGCGCGATGTCTCGTTCGCCGTATTCCTCGACTAGCCGTTCGATCTCGTCGTCGAACACATCGGACAGCCGCTTGAGGAATAGGAGCGGCAGCAGGTAATCCTTGAATTTTGCCGCGTCCTTCTCGCCGCGGATGGAGCAGGCCGCATCCCACAGCATCTGCTCCATCGGCTTGGTCGAAGGCACGGCCGCACGGCCTTTGCCTTTCCGTCGCCGCGTCACGCGCACGGCGGCTTCGGTTGGCTCGGCAGCCAACTCCATTATATCGACGCCCGCTTGGATAGCGAGTGCGGCGATGGCCTCCTGTGCTGCCTTCTGCGGCTTGATCGCGCCGCCCTCCCAACGGTTGATGCTAGCGAAGGAGACGCCGATCCGCTCGGCGAGCTGCTCTTGAGTGAGGTCGAGGCGGGAGCGGATGGCGCGTAACACGGCCGGGATATCGTATAATTCTGTTATGTCTGTCATAATTGATATATTATAACATATGCCGGATTGCTTGTCAATATATGCTACATTCTAAGATGCGAATTCAGCGGCCTCACCTGTTCAGCCAGATCGAAGAGTGCCTCGACGAGGCCCCTATTACCTTATTTGTTAGGTGCACGCCAGACGGGGAAGACGACCCTTGCCAGCCTAATTGCCTCCCGTTGCCAGCCTGTACGCTACTTCTACCTTGATCGGGCACCAGATCGCACGGCTCTTTCTACCCCTGAACAGACCCTCGGCACACTAGACGGGCTCGTCGTACTAGATGAAATACAACGGCTGCCCGAGCTGTTTTCCGTCTTGCGGCCTCTAGTAGATCGCCCGGAAAATTCGGCTCGTTTTCTGTTGTTGGGCAGCCTGTGCGCCACCTCGTGGACGGGCCGTTAGCGGCTGGCCGCTATCGGTTTGTCTGGGATGGGCGCGATCGAGGTGGGCGGGCGGTGGCTTCGGGGATTTACTTTTATCGCTTGGTGGCGGATTCGTTTGTCGCGGTGGGGCGCTTGGCGTTGGTGCGTTGAGAGGCGTGCGGTGTGGCGTATGTTTGCCAAGCGGACACGTGAGCCGTTAGTAAGGCTTTGAAGAGCTTGCCAAGCCGTCCCTATATTCTTGCTAACTTTATTCTTAAGGAGTTGGCGGCTTGGGAGGGTAATTGAGCACTACGGCTGCGTGGTTCTACAAATCTATTTTTCTTATCTACGCCCTTCTTGACTCCAGATTCTTGCTTGACGTATAATGGTATTGTTGGGTGGCCCTAGCGGGCTAGATATGGTTCGCCCAGCCCGACATTCAAAGGTTCCCCCCTGATGACAAGAGTGCCAAGGGTGCTCTCTCCGGCAACGGAGTAGTCGGGGGGGTCATTTTTTTAGAGCTACGGCGTGTCATCTATAAATGTTAGCTACGGGGCACACAACTCCGCAATGTGATCCACTACCTTTTTCACGGGTACGTAATAGTCTTTAATCCTCGTCATCGTAACCCCTACGGGGACACCATGAGATATCTGGTTGCGTAAATTAACTACGCTATCTACAGCGTCCTTGTATTCGTCGTCTAGAAAATTTTGCAAGTCGGTTCCCCAAGCTGGGTTAAACGTGCTCATTAAGTCAATAAGCCTTTGCGAGTTTGCGTTCGCAAACTGCCGCCGTAATCGCGCTTCGATGTGGCGTTGCACGGTCTGATTTGAGTTGCGCCGCACATGCTCTAGAACGAGCTCCACGACAGACTGTTCGAGGAAGCCAGATACCAAAACGCAGAGGTATCGTGCAAAATCGGACAGTAATTCTGATTCAACATCATCACTCACCTGCCCTATACGCTCGAATGTTGCGTCCAGCCTTTGCCTAAGTGCAGCTACAACGGCCTTGCCATTCATGGCACGTCGGCAAAGGTTTGTTTTGCTAGCTGGAGTCGCCTCTGGACATTAGTTTCTTGAGACGTTCCCGTCTCGATCGCATCTAGATAGTTTGGATCTTGAAGTAAGTCGTCATAACTCTTGAGAAACGCTTTGCGGTTCTTAACTGGCCCTTTCTGCAGTCGCTTGGCAACACCTGTGAGTATTGAATCGACAGCGGCAGCGTTGACGGATCGCAATGGCCGAAAGGCCCGAGGACCTACCGTTCCCAGAAGAAGGTTGGTCGCGGACTCAAAAATTTCCGACAACTCCCCTTCCGATTGCCGTTTTAGGTTTCTATTGCCAGCCATGTATCGATTTAGAAAGTCCTTCATCGGCCGTTGGTACGATTCTGCTCGGTAAAACAATGCAAAAAAGCGCAATATGAGTTCCATATCTTTCAGGCGGAACGATTTTTTCCCAAAGAGTTCCCGCCAAGCACAGTGATCGTTTAGTTTCCCAAGCACGCGTACTAGCTCACCGTGATAAAGCGCTACTCGAATCTCTTGAGGTTGTAGATTCACTCCACCCGTGTTGAGGCGTTCAAAAATTGCGTAGATGCTACTCTGGTCCTCACTCGGCTCATCTTGTCTGACGATAGTTGCATGGATAATGCTGTCGTCGAGCCGACGTCGATCTTCAACGTCAAGATCGGAGTAACTTTTTTTGGCAAAACGATCTTGGACATTATCGAGACGATACTCCCGACCGTTGATAATACCCCTGAAAAATGCCTGCAAGGTGTACAGACGCTGGTGACCGTCTAACACGAGGAAACGACCCGATTGCTCCTTTACGAGAAATATGCCCGGCACCGGTAGTCCAAGCAAAAGCGACTCGATGAATCGATCCGCTTTGGATCTAGGCCAGACATATTCACGTTGGAAGCCTACGATCTCAGATGAGTCTTCGCGGCTAAATCGCGGGATGACAATATCCTTTGACTCCATGCGCTTGACTATAGAATCAACAGGATAGTCGGCACCATAGGAGGTAATGGAATACGTAAATGGTATGACCTCACTGGCCTCATCCAGATCGTCGACAGGTTCAGCGTCTTTTTCGGGATTCACTGTAATATGTTCTGCTGTCATTCCTATTTCCTTGCGGTTTCAATGCCACTCATTCGGACGGGGATACTCTATACTCTAGGAGGATAGTTATATCTCTTTATTTAGTCAAAGGAACAGTCTTGGGAGAGATATATCTCTTGGCCTATAAAGGAATTATACGGCGATTCGATAGAATTATTCTCCGTCGAACTGCTGGATATGGGCCTCGATATCACACAAGTCAGGTATAGGTACACAATCCAAGCCCTCGCTGCATGTCGCCACGGACCATTGCGCCATCTTTGGAATAGAGTATTTTTGTTGAAAATCCTATAGTAGATAAACGATATGCAACAATCTATTCCCCGCTCAGCACTGCTCTCCGAGGCAGCCAGCGGTCTTGAAGAGGCCCCGACCGTGGCCTTGCTCGGTGCCCGGCAGGTCGGCAAGACGACGTTGGCGCGACAGGTCGCAGCGGCATGGCCGGGGCGATCAACAGTGTTCGACTTGGAAGTCGCGGCTGTCCGCGAAGCGTTGTCGCAAACGCCGGAAACCTTGTTGCGCAACAGCGAGGGTTTGGTCGTCATCGATGAGGTGCAACGCCTCCCGGCCCTGTTCCAAGTGCTGCGCCCGGTGTGCGACGATCCGAACCGCAAGGCCGTCTTTCTGCTGCTCGGCAGTGCCTCTTGGGATTTGATCCAAGGCATCTCCGAGACGTTGGCGGGGCGGATTCTGTTCGTGGATGTGGGTGGTTTCTCGTTGGAGGAGGTGGGGCCGGAGCACCAGGACAGGCTCTGGATGCGTGGCAGCTTCCCGCGTGCGTGGCTGGCGCGGTCGGCGGCGGCGTGGAAGCGGTGGATGCAGTCGTTCACGCGCACGTTTCTGGAGCGGGACATCCCAGGGCTGGGTTCCAAGGTGTCGCCGGAAGCACTGGGCCGCTTCTGGCGCATGTTGGCGCACTACCACGAGCAAACTTGGAACGCCGCGGAACTGGGGCGTTCCATGGATGTGAGCGCTACGGCGGTGAACCACTACCGCGACCTACTAGCCGGTGCCTTTATGATTCGGGTCCTGCCGCCGTGGTTTGAGAACTTGGGCAAGCGGATAGTGAAGGCCCCGAAGGTGTACCTGCGTGACAGCGGTATCCTGCACTTTCTGCTGGGGATTGAAGACATGGCGGAACTGCCCATGCACCCGCGCTACGGCGCTAGCTGGGAAGGGTTCGCACTCGAACAGACGTTGCTCGCACACGGTCAGGACCAAGCTTATTTCTACGCCACTCAACGCGGTGCCGAACTGGATCTGCTGTTGCAGCGACGGGGAAAACGCTGGGGTTTCGAGTTCAAATGCACTGACGCCCCGCGCACGACGAAATCCATGCGCATCGTCATCGAGGATTTAGGGCTTGAGCACCTGTGGGTGATCTATCCCGGCGACTTGGAGTACCCGCTCGCTCAGGATATAACGGCCCTGCCGTTAAAGAAAATTGGCGACCTCGCGTTGTAGACGCCGAGGAGTTGAGACGCGCTGTGCGCTAAGAGATGCTTCGACTTTATATCTCTAGCTGCTGGCGCAACAATTCTTGCACGAGCTGCGGGTTGGCCTTCCCCCGCGTCGCCCGCATCACTTGACCCATTAGAAATTGCACGGTTTTGTGGTTGCCGCCCTTGATTTTTTCGACGGCGTCGGGATGCGCGGCGATTACCTCGGCTACCGCTTGGTCGAGTTCCCCGCTGTCGGAGATTTGCCCGAGGCCGCGCGCGGCGACAATCTCGGCGGGCGAGCCGCCCTGCTCCCACAGTTGGCCAAAGACTTCGCGGGCCGCGTTTTGGTTGATCGTGCCCTTTTTGACTAAGGAGAGCAACTCGACGAGCGCGGTCGGCTGGACCTCGGCGTCTTCAATCGATCGGCCCTCGGCGTTGAGGCGGCGGAAAATTTCCCCGGTGATCCAGTTGCCCACCTGTTTGGGGTCTGCGCCTTGCACTTGGGCGGCCTCCTCAAAATACGCGGCTACGGCTTGGTCCTCGATTAAGGCGGCGATCTCCTGTGAGTTGAGTCTGTAGGCGGCGGCAAAGCGCGCGGCCTTGGCGGCGGGCAGCTCGGGCAGGCTGGCGTGGACTCTGGCGATCCACTCGTCGTCTAAGTCCGCGACGAGCAGGTCCGGCTCCGGGAAGTAGCGATAGTCGTCCGAGGTCTCTTTGCTGCGCTGCGGACGGGTGATGTTGGCGCGTTCGTCCCAGCCCATGGTCTCTTGGCGGACGTGGCCGCCGGATTCGACGATGTGTTGCTGGCGCTCGGCTTCGTAGGCGATGGCGCTGCGCACGGCGCGGAAGGAGTTGAGGTTTTTGACCTCGACCTTGGTGCCCAATTCTCGGCTGCCCGCGGGCCGGATCGAGATGTTGGCTTCGCAGCGCATGGCCCCTTTCTCCATGTCGCCAGAGGACGCGCCTAGGTAGCGAACGATCTGGCGGATCTGGGTCAAATACGCATAGCTCTCGTCGGCCGAGCGGAGCGAGGAGTCGGTGACGATTTCCATCAGCGGCACGCCGGCGCGGTTGTAGTCTATCAGGCTGGAGTGGCCGGCGTGCTGGAGCTTGCCGGTGTCTTCTTCGAGGTGGACGCGGACGACTCCGATCTTCTTGGAGCCGCTCTCGCCGTCGATCTCGATCCAGCCGCTCTCACACAAGGGCTGCTCGTATTGCGAGATCTGGTAGCCCTTGGGCAGGTCGGGATAGACGTAGTTTTTGCGCGCAAAGACGCTGCGGGGTTTGACTTGGCAATGAAGGGCCATGCCGGTCATGATCGTCAGCTCGACGGCGCGGCCGTTGATTGTGGGCAAGGCCCCGGGCTGGCCGGTACACACCGGGCAGATATGGGCGTTGGCCGCCACCTGAAAGTGATCGGCCGCGCAGGCGCAAAACATCTTGGAGGCGGTTTGCAACTCGACGTGGACTTCCATGCCGATGACGGTTTCGTAGTGCAAGGGATGCTCCTTTGGCGAGCTTTAGGCGAAGAGGACGTGCTGGCGGAGGAAGGCCTCGCAGGCTTGGTAGAAGGCCCGCACGGTCTCGGGTTTGCGCCAGCCGTGGCCCTCGCCTTCGTACAGATGATAGACGTGTGGTATGTTGCGGCGGCGCAACGAGGCCGCGATCTCCTCGGCTTGGGCCGGGGGTACGACTTGATCGTCGGTACCCTGGAAGAGGGCGATCGGGTCGCGTAGCTGGTCGGCGGCGTAGACCGGCGAGCGATCGCGATAGACCTCAGCCGCTGCGGGCAGCGGGCCGATCATGGAATCGAGGTAGCGGGATTCAAATTTGTGGGTGTCCGCGGCGAGGGTGAAGAGGTTGGCCACGCCGTAGAGACAGATGCCGGCGCGGAAAAAGCCGGGCCGCGTGGTGAGCGTCCGCAAGACCGTGTAGCCACCGGCGCTGCCGCCCATGATGACGAGGCGCTCTGGATCGGCGAGGCCGCTGGCGACGAGGTGCTGGGCACCGCCGATGGCGTCTTCGACATCGAGGATGCCCCAGCGGGTGCGCAAGGCACTCATGTACGCCCGGCCGCGGCCGGTGCTACCTCGGTAGTCAATGTCGAGGACGGCAAAGCCACGGGTGGCAAAAAACTGATTGGTGGCCTCGAAGCCGGTATCGACTTGGCCGGTAGGGCCGCCGTGGATCATGACAATCAGCGGCGGTCGGCCTTGGCCAGTAAAGCGGCGGCTGGCCGGAGGATAGTATAGCCCGTGGACTTGCGTGGCGTCCTCGTTGGCCCAAGAAATCGGCTCGGGCGTGGAAAGATCGGCCGGGGCAAGCGACTCGCTGGCGGAGCGAGCGCGGACTGTTACTTGGGTGGCAGTACCAGCGACGATGCGAGCGGGGATTGCGCTGGCCGCGGCAATACAGGCCAAGCCCTTGCCGCGCGGGGCCGCGGCGAGCTGTTCGATGTGGGTGTAGGCGGCCAGCGCCTCGACCCTTGTGACCGCTCCACTGGCGAAGTCGAGCGCGTACGCTAGGCGCTGGGCGTTTTCGCTGCGCACGAAATACAAGGTGCGGCTATCGGCGGCCCACGAAAACGCCCGCATGCCCTGCGCCCAAGCGGGACCGGCGACGTCGCTGGCGTCCTCGTACAGGCAGCGCGTGGCACCGCTGGCGAGGTCGCGGCACCAGAGGTTGCTGTAGCCGCGCTCGTCCGAGGCGTAGACCAGATAGCGGCCATCGGGCGAGAAACAAGGCTGGGCAATTGCGGTGTCCGCGTCGCCGGCGAGCACCTCGGTTGTGCGCAGGCTGGGAAGCCCGTGGCGGCTGCGCGCAAGTTGGCCCAGCACTAGGCGGGTGCCGTCCCAAGGCATTTGCGGATGATCCCACTCGATCCAGGCCAAGCGGTCTCCTTTGGGGTGCCAAGCTGGCTGCATGTAGAAGTCGGCCCCCTCCGCGAGAATTTGCGGCCAAAAGCGCCCAGCGACATCGACGATGGCCAACGTGTCGCAGCCCTCGTAACTGTGGACGTACACCAGATGACGCCCTGTTGGCGCAGGCGCAGGAGACGCGGCGTGGCCAAACTGAGGAGTGATCGGCTGGGCTGGGCCGCCGGCTAGCGGCTGGCGGTAGAGGCGGCCGCCGTGCTCGACGAAGTACGCGTGGCAGCGGGATACAGCAAAGTCACCACCGCCGTAGCCGACTTGAGCACGCACCGAGAGCGCGGTGTTGAGGTCGCGCGGGGCGGCCCCCGGCTCCTGGCAGACGAGCACGCCCTGCGGTCCCCGGCCCTCCAGCCAAACGAGGGTGCGGCCGTCGGCATCCCAAGCCACATCGCGGAGGCGCGTGGCGCTGGCCAACTCGTCGGGCGAGAGGGGGCTGGACCACAGGCCGAAGGGGCGGATTTCCACTCAGCTTTGCTCCATTAATTCGATCTTGACGTTGTCTGGGCCGTTGATGAAGACGATGCGGCTGCCGTCATCGAGCGTCACCGGCCCCATCCAGATCTCGACGCCGTGCTCGGCGATGTCGGCGAGGGTTTGATCGAAGTCGTCGGAGACGAGGGCGAGGTGGTCGTAGCCCTGGTAGCGCCCCAGCTCCATAGGGGCAAACTCGCGGTCCGTGACCGTGATTTGCACCGCGCCGATGTGGACCGGGATCCAAGTCGCACCGCCGCGTTCAAAGGGCGGATCGCTGGTGGCGCCGAAGAGCTTTCTGTACCAGGCGGCCGCGGCATGGACATCGGTGGCCTCGTGGTGGATGTGGTTGAAGGTGTAGTTGGGCATGAAGAACCCTTTCTTTATGAGTGCCCGAAAGTTCGCAAAAAGGGCGCTACTGTCAAGGGAGATGGGCTTGTGTCACAGTGCGGCAGCGAGGCCCTTGAGGTAGTGCAAACTGCCGGCGGCAATGGTGCGCGGATCCGGGCTAAAATCGAATACTTCCACCGAGACGTAGCGCTGATAATCCAGTTCCTTTAGCGTCCGCATGACGCTGGCGAAGTCGGTGTTGCCAAAGCCGGGGCCGCGCTTGTTGGCGTCGTTGACGTGGACGTGGTAGAGGTGCTGGCCGGAGTCGCGCAAAAGCTGAGCGACGGGAATTGCCTCGGTCGAGCCGGAGCACACATCGACCATGGTTTGGAAGTGTGGGTGATCGATCTCGGCGACCATTTTGCGCGCTTCTGCACAGGTGGTGATGATGTTCGTCTGCTCCTTGCTCAGCGACTCTATGCAGAGATAGACGCCGTGCTGCTGAGCCAACTCCAAGCTGTTTTCAAAGGCTCCGCGCATGCGGTTCCAGCAATCTTGGTAATTCCAACCTTCCTGCAGGTTGCGCTGCATGGGCGAGCCGATAATCATGACTTGGCCGCCGAGATCGCCGCAGAATTGGACTAGCTCCTTGAAGTACGCGCGGGTGCGCCGGTAGATGGCCGGGTCGGGATGGGTGATGTACAGCCCGTCGGGGCTGGCCAAGAGCCAGTGTAGGCCCGCGATTTCCACGCCGGCTCGTTCGGCGGCGGCGCGGATTTGGGCGCGGCGCGACGCGGAGATGTCTTCGACGCTGTCGGCGAGGGTGAAGGGGGCGATTTCGACGGCGTCGTACCCGAGGTCGGCCGCGTAGTCGAAGACCTCTTCAATGGGCCAGTCGGTGAAGTACTCGTTACAGGTGGTGAATTTCATGTGGGGTGCTCCTTTGAGTTGCAATAGAAGGTATTTCAGCGTGTTGTCATTACACACTTTATAGAATACGGCCAGCGGCGATTCGAGCCGGATGATGGGTTCATTCGCATACGACGCCGTCGCCATCCCCGTCGTGCATAAACGGATACGCCGGATGGCTACTGCTGACGGGAGCTATGCCGTGCCGTCGCGCCTCCGCGCAAGTGATGCGCCCATTGCCGTCGTCGTCATACGCGCTAAGCGCCGCTGCACAATCAATAAACTCCATCTCGACAGAGGCACAGGCCGACAGTATGCGCTCCAGTGCCTCCGCTTCTCTGCGGTCAATAGTGAGGCCATACTTTCTGCGCACTTCAACGATGCGCTGGGCAAACCAGCATCTATTCATGGGCGGCATCCATTCGGCACCGTCGTAGTGCTGCTTGCGGTCGCGGTTTAATTCAGGGCTGGCAAGCGTCAGATTGAGCGGATCGGAAGCAAAGGCTCGACGTAGCTGCATGATGTTGGGGGCAGGCTCGCATAGCCCACTGTCATGCGCCTCGGAAAGCGCGATTATGTGCTCGATGTCCGTCTCCCACTGACTAGCAAAACAGCGCCCAGTGTACGGGCTGTAGATGCCGCCGAGTCCTTCGATAATGGCTAGCTCGACAGACTGCGAGTAGCGATAGTCGCTGCGCTTATAAGGGGAACATCTACTCTCGGGGCGGAGCTCTAGCCCCCGCCAATGGCTCGCTGCATTGCCAATGGTATTATCCCCGCCAGCGTGCTCTTGAGCGGCGGCGAGTTGTCCCTGCCCACGGCTCGCTGCATTCCCAATCGTATGGTCCCCACTGCCTTCGACGGGATTGTCGTCGTCGCCGCAGGCGATGAGCAGGGCATTGGCGAGCAAAATGCTGTATTTGAGGGTTCTCATGTACGATTTCTTTTTTGGGCCCCAATCCGCCTCGGCGATTGCCTGCTTGGGACTGTAACCTAAAGGAAACAGAATAGGGAATAAAGGATACACTAGCCACTGCCTCACCACTGACCGCGCCTCATGGCACAGTCATTGCAAGAGTCCAGACAAAGGAGGAAGGACTATGTGGCGACTGTGGGTGTTGGTGTTGGTCGGCCCGGTGTGGGCAGAGGGGGATTTGGGGGACGAGGATGCGGGCTATTTGGAGCAGCGGTTGGACGACTTGGGAAGGCTAGAAGCGGTGGCGGTGCGGTGGCGGGTGCGCGGGGCTGAGGCGGCTCGGGAGCGGTGGCAGTTGTATCAGCGGGTGGAGGGCGTGCCGGTCAGCGGACAGGCGTTTTTTGGCTTGGCCGAGCGCGATCCAGGCGAGTCGGGCTGGAGCGATTTTAGGACGTTTTACTACGCGGTGCAGAGGCAGCGGTCCGAATGGGTCGTCGGCGACCTGCGGCCCGGCACGGGGGCGGGCTTGGTGTTTGGGCGCAGCCGGCGCGGGAGTATCGCGCCGAGGATGCCAGCGGGAGACAGTCGGCGCTTGGGGTATCGCTCTAGCGGGGAGAACCACGCCCTGCGCGGTGTGGCATGGCGCTACGAGGGCCGCGCGTGGAGTGGGGTCGTACTCGGGGGCTGGACGCGCCGAGATGGGCGCTTGAACGATCAGGGCCAGGTGCGATCCCTGCCCGAAAGCGGCTATCACGTGACGGCGACCGAGATGGCCGGCCGCGATCTGCTGGGCATCCGCGCTGGTGGCGGTCGGCTGCACTGGCGGGGCGAGCGTTGGCAGGGGGGTACGACCCTGCTGGCCTTGGACTTTTCCCACCGTCTCGACTTGCGTCGGAATGGGCGGACGCCTTGGGGCTTTGTCGGCGACGAGCAGCGCATGGGGGCCGTGGATGTGCGCGTGGATTGGGGCCGGGGCCGAGCGGCGTTGGAGGTGGCTGGCGATGGGGTAGGGCATTGGGGTGTGGTCGGGGAACTGCGGGTGCGGTATGGGGGTCTGCGGGTGCGGACGCTGGGCCGCTACTACGCGCCGGGGTTCCACAGCTTCTTTGGCGCGGCTCCGGGAACCTCGGCCATGCAAAACGAACGGGGTGGCGTTGCAGAAGTCAGCGGGCGGGGTTGGCGCGCATACGCGGACGTGTACCGCCGGCCCGCGCGCTCCTACTTCATACCCGTGCCGGCCACGTATGCCACTTGGGGAGGCGAGCTGCGGCAGCGGTTGGGTCGCCGCTGGGCTATGCGCGGGCAGTGGCAGAGACGCCTGCGGCCGCGCTGGGCGGACGAGCAGTTGGCCCAAGAGCGCAGCCACAAATGGCGTTTGGACTTGGATCGGGGGGCTTGGCGCTGGCGCGGCGAGTGGGTGCGCTGGCACCGCGCCGCCCGCGCCGAATGGGGCCTTTTGGGCAGCGTGCGGTTTAAGACGCGCTGGCTCACCTTGCACGTGAGCCGCTTCCGCACGGACTCGTATTGGACGCGGATCTACGAATACGAGGTGGATCTGCCCGGGGCCGTGAGCATCCGCCCGCTCTACGGCACGGGCTGGCGCGGCTACGCGCTCGTGGCGTTTACCTATCGCGGCTGGCGGCTGAGCAGCCGCTACCGCATTCAGCGCGACCAGCGGCTGCGGTACTACGGCGGCGTGCAGATTGACTGGAGCCGAGGTTATGTTGACAAGCGTTAGAGGCCCAAATAATTTGAAATATGCCTCCCACGCCAAAAGTACCACCCGAATTCACCAAACGCTTAAAACGACGTACCCGTATAGAGACTGCGTCATGCGTCTTGTCGGTAGAAACGCGACGCAACGGCCACTCTTGGGCAATCTCCCCACAGAGAGTATCAAATACGCTAGGTCCAAGTTGAAACGGGCCGCTTGATCCGGCCCCCACCTGAATTTGATGCTTAAACCTGCTGCCAAAAACGCGCTCGTCGCCGCTTGGGTCGCGGCTGCCGAGGTCGGTGCGGCTCCCCTGCAAGACGTCATCGCCCAAACCGGGCACATCCACGCCCTAACCATCTTCGCGCACTTTGCCGACGAGCGCGGCTTGGGCAGGGAGGTCCCGTCTTTTGCGGCGGGGATTTTCGCCGAGCAGCCGGGCAGCCTGACCCACTTCTACCGGGAGATGTCGCGCGGTCAGTTCACACTCACCGGCGAGGTGCTGCCCCGCTGGTACGCGGCCCACAGCAATGCCGACGTGTACGCGGAGAGTGGTTTTGGCCGCTTCGCCCGCGAGGTCATCGAGGCCGTCGATGCCGATGTGGATTTTGGCCGCTACGACAACGACGGCCCCGACGGAATGCCCAACTCCGGCGACGACGATGGATACGTGGATTTTATTTTTATCGTCTCGGCCTCGGCCCCGACGGGTTTTATAACCGAAGAAGCCACGGGCGTCGCCCAGCTTGGGTTGTACGGCGACTTTGTGAGCCAAGACCGCGCCCTACTCGGCGGCTTCATCCGGATTGACTCGAAAAGCGGTGCCGTGCAGCGCGGGCGGTCTTTTGTCGAGGCTGTAGGCAGCATGGCACACGAGTTTGGGCACTTTCTGGGCCTGCCGGACCTGTACGACCGCGATCTTGGGACCGAGCCGGACGACGACTCGGGCGGCATTGGCTATTGGGGGTTGATGGGGCACGGCAATCGAGGTTGGGGCGAGGTAGATGGCCCCAACCCCTTTTGCGCCTGGAGCTTGGGGCAACTCGGCTGGCTGGGAGTAAACAACCAACAGCTCGAAGTGCTGAGCGCGGACCAGGACGACGCGATCTTTGCCGATGTCAATACCGGCGGCGCAGTGTATTTGCTGCCCGCGCTCGCGCCCGCTGAGCACTTCTTTCTCGTGGAGTTCCGCAGCCGCCAGCACAGCTACTACGAGCGCAATTTGCCCGGCGAGGGCTTGCTGATCTGGCGCATAAACCCCGCTCGCAACGGCAACAATACGGAAACCAACAAACAGGTGGACTTAGTATGCGCCGATGGGCTTTTTGGCGATGCGGGTTTCCCCTTGGGTCGCAAGCCGTCCCCGTTTAGCGGCCGCGACAACCTCGACTTTTGGGCGCACGACGGGCGCTATCGCACGGAGTTTGGCGGCAACCTTGGAGACGCCACCGACGTGTTTGACGGCGAGCAATTTACCGACTTCTGGGCTGCGTCCAACCCAGCGTCCACGCCTGGGATTAGCGTGACCCGCATCCGCCGCGAGGGCGACCGGATGGTGGCCGACCTCAAGCTCCAAGACCGCCGCCGCGCCGGCCCGATTGCCGATGTCGAGGTGTGGAGAGACCGCATTGAGGTCGTCGGCGACGTGACCGTCCTGCCCGCAGGGCGGCTCGATGTCCACGCTGGCGCACAGGTGCTGGTGGGACCAGACGCGCTGGCCGCAGGCACGGATACGGCGCGCGTGGAACTGAGGGTGTACGGCAGCTTCAACGTCGGCACTTTGGGGCGGGGACAGGCCGTCTTCCGCTCGGCCGCGGCCGAGCCGCAGCCCGGGGATTGGCAGGGCCTCGTGCTGCATCCAACGGCCTTGGCCTATTTGCGCCGCGCCCGCATCGAACACGCCCGCTATGGCCTATTGGCCGAGAAGCTCCACCACCCCCTGACCTTGGAAGAGGTGGCAGTCCACCACGCTAGCGCGGACGGCATTCGCTTAGAGGAGATTGACGAAGAGATCCTCTTGGACGGCGTACAGGTCGAGGCAGCGGGTGAGATGGGCATTTGGATTTCCGGCCGGGGCTTGACGCGGATAAACCAAGCCGAGCTACGCGCCAATGGCCGTGCCGGACTCTGGCGCGAGGGCGGGTTTTTGTCGTTGCTCGACAGCCGCTTCAACGCCAACGGCTCGGCCGCGCCCGAGGAGGCCAACTTGGTCTTGGGGCGGGGGGTCAGCGGCGAGGTGGCGGGCAATGCGTTTGCCGGTGGGGTCGGGATTTACTGCGTGGAGACGCGGGAGGTCGAGATCGAGGACAACACGCTGTACAATCACGAGGTCGGCCTTTGGTCTAAAAGCGCTCGCCCGCGTATTGTGCGCAATCAATTCACTCGCAATGCGTTGGCCCTGCGAGTGGATGGGAGCACGGTACCGGCGCGGTTGGTCTTGAACGGCGTCCAAGACAGTGAGCAATTGCTCGACAACCGGGCCAACCAACCGCTGCAGGCGACCAACAACTGGTGGGGGAACGAGGACGAGAGCTGGATCGAGGCCCGGATCAGTGGCGATGTCAACTGGCGGCCCTTCCTCAACTTCGACCCGCGCATACCCTTGGACTTTGCCTTGGGGCAGAATTACCCCAACCCGTTCAATGAGGCTACGCAGATCGACTATCAGATCGGGATCAACGAACCCATCGTCGCCGGCCAGACCATGGTCGAGCTCGAAGTCCGCACCGCGACCGGCGGCTTGGTGCGGCACTTGGTCGAGGACCTGGCGGCTCCGGGATTGTACAGCACCTCTTGGGATGGCCGCGACGAGCGGGGCGAGCGCGTGGCCAGCGGTATGTATTACTATGTGTTGCGCATCGGGCCGATTGCCCTCTCTAACAAGATGGTCTTTATCAAATGAAAATCGAGGCGGATTATCTCGTTCTCGGCAGCGGTATTGCCGGGCTGTTCTTTGCCCTCAAGGCCGCTCAGCACGGGTCCGTGGCCGTGGTGACCAAGCGCGAGCGGCGCGAGTCCAACACTCAATATGCGCAAGGCGGCATTGCCGCGGCCATGGATACGGCCGATTCAGTAGCTAGCCACGCGCAGGACACGCTCGCGGCGGGCGCTGGGCTATGCGACCACGCGATCGTCGAAGGAGTGGTGGCCGAAGGGCCGGAGGTGGTGGCCGAACTGCTGGCGATTGGCGCGCAGTTCAACGAAGCGCGGCCCGGGGTGTTCGCGTTGGGGCGCGAAGGTGGCCACGCGCATGCGCGGGTGGTGCATGCGGACGACATGACTGGCCGCGAGGTGACGCGCGCCTTGGTCGCGACCGTGCAAGCGCTGCCGCAGGTGACCCTGTACGATCACCATTTGGCCGTGGACCTGATCGTGGACGATCAACGGCGTTGTCACGGGGCTTGGGTATTGGACTCGGAGCAAGCCGCGCCCATCGCCGCCATGGCACCGGTTACGCTGCTGGCCACGGGCGGCTGCGGGCAGGTCTTTTTGCACACCACTAACCCGCGCGTGGCTTCCGGCGATGGGGTCGCCATGGCTTGGCGGGCCGGAGCGAGGGTGAGCAACATGGAGTTTATGCAGTTCCACCCGACCATGCTCTACGATCCTGGACGACCCTCATTCCTGATTACCGAGGCTTTGCGCGGCTTTGGTGCGGTGCTGATCGACGAGTGTGGCACGGCGTTCACCGACCCGTTGCAGACGCGCGATGTGGTCTCACGGGCTATTGTCGCACAGATGCAGCAAAGCGGTGCCGAGTGCGTCTATTTGGACGTCACTGGCCAAGATGCGGACCAGACCCGCCGCCGTTTTCCCAACATCTATCAGCATTGTCTGGGGATGGGCGTGGACATGACCGAGACGCCGATTCCGGTGGTGCCGGCGGCTCACTATAGCTGTGGTGGGGTGTGGACGGACGCGCACGGCCAGACGGATATCGCGGGTCTATACGCGGCCGGCGAGGTGGCGATGAGCGGATTCCAGGGGGCCAACCGGCTGGCAAGCAACTCGCTGTTGGAAGGGTTGGTCTTTGCGCGGCGCGCTGTCGAGCACGCTAGGACCGTTGCGCCCGTGGCTATGGGTCGATTCGAGATGGAGCATACGGGTGATCCTATTGCACATGATGCGCTGGAGGAGCGGCGGGAGTTGCTGCGGCGCTTGATGTGGGACGAAGTGGGGATCGTGCGCAGCGACCGAGGTTTGCAGCGGGCTTGTGAGGAGACGGAGCGGATGGCGCGAGAAATTGAAGCCTTGTACCGCGAGCACCGGCTCGACGCCGAGCTAGTCCAGTTACGCAGCTTGGCGACCGTGGCTCAGCTCATTGCCCGCTCGGCGCGGCAGCGCTTGGAAAGCCGCGGCGTCCACTACAACTGCGACCATCCCGCGCGCGACGATGCTTGCTGGCAGCGGCTGACGCTGCTGGTGAGGGATCGGGTTGGCAGCGCGGACAGGGCGGCGTCAAAAATATACTAGCGCCGCCACTTCCGTTTGGAAGGTCTTGAGGGACCACTCCCACATACTACTGTTAGAGCGGGGTTTTTCGTAGCGGTAGCTCAGGTCTAGTCCGGTCTGGCCGCTCAAGCTGATGCGTTGGAAGGGGAACCAGTCGGCACCCAAACCCAGCGCCAGCCCTAGAGCGCTATTGGTTCTGATGCGTTGTGTCCCCGAGTCGATGTCTGATCGGCGATTGTAAAAATCCGCGTGGGCTTGATAAAAAATAAAGGGGGCGACTTGGTCGTGCAGGGGGCGGTAGTGTTTGATGGTAGGACTCAGTTGCAGCCTTAGAGAACGATACTGAGATCGGGTATCGTATCGGTCGGGGTTGTCGAAGTCGTCGGAAGTGTGATCACTGTAATACGACGAAAAATCTATTTCCAGGCCGAGGGCAGTGACGGGAGAGCGTACTTTCCACAGGCTGAGGCTAAGTTCGCTGCTGGAAGGCAGGGCTACACCCAACGCCCAGTTGCCCCGGTCGGCCAAGGGGTCTTGGTCCGCGGCGGCGTTACCTATCAACAGGACTATACCGAGCAGAGGAAAAATAAACATGGCTTTCTCCACGAAAGAAGCTGGGTTGCATCTATAGCGCAGAACATCTCCCCTAGCCGCCGGTTTGTCTTGGAGTTTTCGGTACTGGAGCCACCCATAAAAAGGCGGGATTATCCTTAAAAGAATAGTCTTGCTTTTTGCGCAAGGTTATTTGGCCATCGACAATACAGACTTCTGCAAAGGCGGGGTTCGGCTGAAATCCATCAATGGCTTGTCCATCGTCGCGGCACAGCACCGCTGGTCCAGACGGCCGTACGAAAATGTATATTCGTTGATCAGGGTCATATCTATGACCATAATTTGTGGCCTCGTTAAGCGGTACAAGATAGATTTTATCTACAGCACTCGCCGGCCAATTTACCAGATCTCGAATAAAGCCGTCTTTATCAAACCGCAAAGAAGTATCGCTAGTAAGACGTATTCCGGTCGTCACGAGGAATTCTGATCGTCGGTAGGGTTCTTCTACTGTGGGGACGATCCTTAGAGAGACGGGATTGTCCTTAAAGGAGTAGTCTTGCTTTTTGCGCAAGGTTATTTGGCCATCGACAATACAGACCTCTGCGAAGGCAGGGTTTAGCTGAAACCCATCAATGGCTTGTCCATCGTCGCGGCACAGCACCGCTGGTTCGGCCTTGGATGACCGCACAAAAACGTATATCCTGTAATCGGGATCGTCTATACCATAACCGGTGGCCTCGTTAAGTGGTAAAAAATAAATAGCATCTACGGCACTTGCGGGCCAATTCCAGAGAATTAGGGAGAAATGACGACTCTCATTGAAGCGGGTATCGTCGCCAAGAAAAACACGTTCCGGCCGCCTGGGAACATCGGATGAATCAAAGGACTGTGTCGGGCTCCAATAGTCGCACGCCGTTATCTGGATGGCTAGCAGCAAAGTAAGAATTAAAAAAGACATCGCATCGCTCAAATAGTGGAGAGTGATAAGTGGCGGCATCGCCTTTCATCAAAAATACATCAATGCCTTCACCTCCGATTGGAAGGTTCTTAGGTACAGGGACCAATTGCTACTAGAATCGTTACTATAGCCCCTAGTATCGTACTGCCTGTAGCTGTAGCCCAGTCTCAGCCCGGTCTGACCGCCCAAGCTGATGCGTTGGAACGGGAACCATTCGACTCCCAAACCCAGTGTTAGCCCTATATTGCCTCCGCTGCTGCCGTTCTGCCTATGTGGAGAATCCCGTTTGTAGCCCCGAAAACCGGCTTCGACTTGGCCGTACGTAAAAGGGGCGATTCGGTCGTGCAGCGGACGATAGTGCTTGATAGTAGGACGCAGGAACAGCGATAGGTAATGCTTTTGGAGACTGGTCGGAGCGAAGTCATCGGCGTTGAGGGTGGAATCGGCGTAGCTCCACGAAACACCTATTTCCAAGCCCACAGCGGTGGTGGGAGAGCGGATTTTCCACAGGCTAAAACTGCTTCCGCCGCTAGAGGGCAAGGCCACGCCCAACGCCCAGTCGCCCCGGTTGGCCAAGGGGCCTTGGTCGGCGGCGGCGATGCCGCTCGTCAGCAGGACGATCCAAATCAGACGAGAGATAGGCATAGGAGCTTCTCCTGAAGTACTGATAAGTTGAATTCGACAGGTAGGTTGATATTTAGGCTCGAACAGGCATCGGAGTCTCCCTATTTTGGGATAGCTTGATTCACCGCCATGGATCATCTACCCCAGGGAAACTCCGATGCTGCAACTAACTCGCTTGCCGGTCAACCTTCGTTATTTTTTGCGTGGGACTCAACATTTTTTTCGTCATCGCCATCATCTGGTGTTCTGTTGGAGTATGACGCTGTTGTTAATCTATCAAGATAAAGCGACGCTGTGTGGTTTAGCCCGCCTGGGTCCTAACCATATAGCGGAATGGCACTTACGTCGGTTGCTGTATGCGACCTACTGGAGTTGGCGGTTGCTGTTGGGGTACTTGGTCGATGCGGTGATCGCCGGGCTGCCACCGGCGGAAGACGGTCGGGTGTTAGTGATCGTCGACGGGACCTACAAAGCCAAGGTGGCCAAGAAACATCCGTTGGTGCGCAAAGCCCGCGCCAATGGCTATAGTCCCTTTCTGTGGGGGTTTGAAGTGATCCTGGTCATGCTGCAGTGGGGCAATTATCGAATCCCTATCGATTTCGAGTTGGTTCGGCGTAAAGAAGACCCGGCCTATCAGAAGCCCAATGTGTTGTTTCGTCAGATGCTGGCCGCTTTGGTGCCACCGGCTTGGGCCCAGCAAGTGATCGTGGTCGCCGATGCCGGGTTTCCCGCTAAAGAAACGCTGCACTTGATCCAGCAACGGGGCTTCTTTTTCGTCATGAGTTTGCCCCGCACCTGGAAGTTTGAAGACGGCCATACGCTCAAAGATTGGGTCAATCACACGCGCTACACCTGTTATCGAAAAATCTGGTTTCGTCCGCACGGCTCCCGTCGGCGGGTCTATTGGGTCTACCGCGGTCGTAAACGCCTGCGACACATCGGAGATGTCACGTTGGTCTTGAGCAAGAAACGGCGCAACGATTCGCCGAAACAAACCAAAATCCTGGTGACCAATCTACCGGACGTGACCGCAGGCCAACTCGTCGTGCTGTATACCCGCCGCTGGCACGTAGAACTGCTCATCAAAGAATTGAAAGGGGCCACCGGATTAGGACAAGCCCAGGTGACCAAGCAGACCCAACGAGTCGAACGCTCCGTCGCGTTGTCTGTTATGGCCTACTTGGTTTTGATCCATCTTCGGCATCGGGAGATTCCCCACCAAGGACCGTGGAGTGCGTTTACCCTCAAGCGAAATTTTGCTTGGCAGAGTGCTCGACAACAGATTGAACATAACCAAAAACGAACCTACAGAAAGGCCGCGTAATACCGTTTTGCTAATCGTCTGTCCTAATAAGTCTCCCCCAAGAGAAGAGGGTAATTAGGACACTAAAAAGTCAAATCGGTATAATACACCTACCTGTCGAATTCAACTGATTAGGGGCAACAGGGTACGCGAGTATCTGTTTTGCAATCCTATAACAACTACCAAATCTATTTATAGTTCCGTCATGCGGTGCTGCGCCACGCGGTGCCAGCACCAGCCAAGCAAGAGTAGCCCCAACCCACTGAGCCAGATTGTGCGCTCGACGAAAAACGCCAGCCCTAAGCAGGCGACTAGGCCCACTAAGGCCACCCACCGGGGATAGAGCCGCTGGGCGGCCGGCAAGCGCAGGGCGCAGAAGTTGGTAATGGCGTAATAGACCAGAATGGAGAAGGCGCTAAAGGACCAAGTGGTCTTGATGTCGCCTACGAGGACTAGCCCGGCAATAGCCAGTCCGACGACCACCACGGCAATGGAGGGCGTAGTCTGATCTCGATTGAGGCGGGCAAGCGCCCGGGGCATATCCCCTTGGCGACCCATAGCCAGCAGGACCCGCGACAGACCGAGGATCAGGTTGAGCAGCACCCCGGCCATAGCGGTGATAGCCCCCAAGGCTAGGATCCAAGAGACGCTGGGTACGTCAAAGGTCCGGGCGATGACCTTTAGGGGAGCGGCCTTGTCCATGGTGGTCGCATAGAACGTCTCCGATCCTACAGCGGCTATGGCGACAGCACCGACGCCGATGTAGAGCATCATGGCGATGAGCAGCGCGGCGACGATGGCTCGGGGGATCGTCTTGCGGGGTTGGCGCACTTCTTCGCCAAGCGTGGCGATGCGACCGTAGCCCGTATAGGCGACGAACATCAAGGCGCTGGCTTGCAACAGAGCCGACCAGCCGTCGTCGCCCAAGAAAGGGGTCAGGCGCAGGTTGTGCAGAGCACTGGGCGTGCCAGCGACGATGAAGACGAGTAGCGAGCAAAGTGTCGCGGCGACGATGGCGATGTTGACCTTGTTGGTGCGGTTGATGCCCAAGAGAGAGATAAGGGTGAGCGCTAACACGGCTGCTAGGGCGACCGGGGCAATCAATCCGGTTTGATCTAGCGCGTTGAGCAGGTAGCCGGCCAGGCCCATCGCCGCGGTGGCCGCGGTCGCGCTCTTGGCACAAAGGAACATCCATCCGGCAGTAAAGCCGATGGCTGGTGAAGCATACTCATAGCCGTATTGATACGTGCCACCGCTGAGCGGATGACTGGCGGCGAGCTGGGCGCTGGACAGGCCGTTGCAAAGAGCGACCAGCGCCGCGATGGCGATGGCGACCAGAACCGCCGGTCCAGCGATGCCAGCGCCGATCCCAATGCTGACAAAGACGCCGGTGCCGACGATCGATCCCAAGCCGAGGGCGATGGTGCCGATTAGCCCCAACTCGGGACGCAGGCGTTCGGATGGGGTGGGTGGATGCGAGGAGGTCATAGCGACCAAATATAGTCCGGTGGAGGCGTGAGAAAAGGCTCCCGCCGTGCCTTGACTATATGCCTAAAGCCCCTTTACGTACTGATCGTAACTGAACGCAGAACGCATTAACTACTAAGAGGAGTAAACTATGATCCGAAAGTTGTCATTGGTCCTAATTGCGATAGGGCTGCTCGGCGGAGTAGAAAAAGCCGCTGCCGCTGCAAGCGACGTGGTAGATCGGGAGACGCTGAAAAATTTCGTGCTGGAAGCGAAGAGCTTACTGGAGTCTGCGCAAGATGAGGCGGCACGGACGGCCATTCTGGAAACCTTCAGGACCGACGAAGAATGGAGATATGGGCCGATTTATATTTTCATCACTGATTTCGACGGCACGAGCTTCTTTCACGCTACCATCCCCTCGCGCGAAGGCACCAATAATATCGACCAAGAGGACAGCAATGGCGTTAAGATCACGCAGCAGAATATCGCGGCGGCACAAGCCGGGGGCGGTTTTGTGGAATACCTCTGGGATAATCCAGCGATAGAAGGAGCCGACGAATCTCCCAAGGTAAGCTACGTGGCCCCCATCGAGATTGAGGGCACGTCCTATTACATGGGCGCTGGCTTGTATCTTACTGCTGAGCAGACGAATGTTGCACCCATTTCGTGGGGTAGCCTGAAAGGACAGGTATAAATCGTGAGCATCGTCGTTCTCGACTTCGGCGGGCAGTACGCCCACTTAATCGCCAACCGCATTCGCCGCCTCCGCGTTTATGCTGAGATCCGCTCGCCAGAGACTGTGGTTGCCGATTTGCAAGACGCCGACGGGCTGATTCTGTCGGGCGGCCCGGCCAGCGTCTATGACCCAGAAGCCCCAGCGTACAATCCCGAGATTTTGGCGATGGGCAAGCCGATGCTGGGCTTGTGCTACGGCCACCAACTGCTCTGCCACCGCTTGGGTGGCCAAGTCGAGCGGGGGACGACTCACGAATTTGGCGTGGCCTATTTGCAAGTCCACAAGGCAGAGGGGGTACTAGGCGGGTTGGACGCGCGCGAGCGGGTGTGGATGAGCCATCGCGACCACGTTGCGGCTCTGCCACCCGGGTTTGCCGTTTTGGGCGCAACCGAGGACTGTCCGGTGGCGGCAATGGGCGACGCCGAGCGCAAGATATACGGCTTGCAGTTCCATCCAGAAGTAACGCACACCGTCCGGGGCATGGAAATCCTCGATAACTTCGCCGCGCTGTGCAGCGCAGAGCGGAACTGGACGATGGAGCGCTACATCGAGCAAACGATAGAGCGGATCCAACAGCAGGCGAAGGGGCGCAATGTCTTTCTGTTCGTCAGCGGCGGGGTCGATTCGTCGGTGGCGTTTCTCTTGCTCAACCGCGCCTTGGGCCCAGAGCGGGTGCTGGGCTTGCACATTGACAACGGCTTTATGCGCGAGGGCGAGACCGCGCTGGTCGAGCGGCTGATGAAGGGGGCCGGCCTGCACAATCTGGAAGTCGTTGATGCCAGCGCGGAATTCCTCGCCGCCACGGAGGGGATTGCCGATCCAGAAGAGAAGCGGCTGCAGATCGGCGAGGAGTTCATTCGCGTCCGCGACCGGGCGCTGGCGGCGCTGGCGCTGGACCCGGACGAGTGGCTGTTGGGCCAGGGGACGCTCTACACGGATACCATCGAGTCCGGTGGCACGGAAAATGCGGCGGTCATCAAGACCCATCACAACCGCGTCGGCGTCATCGATCAGCTCTTGGCTGAGGGCAAGGTCGTCGAGCCGCTAGATCAGCTCTACAAGGACGAGGCGCGGACCTTGGGCGAGACGCTCGGCTTGCCGCACCACTTGGTCTGGCGGCATCCGTTCCCAGGACCGGGGCTGGCGGTGCGGGTCTTGTGTAGCGAGGGGTCGAGTGCGGAGAACTTAGCATTCGAGACGGTCGCTGAGGCGCAGAAGGTGGCGGCGACATTCGGCCTAGCGCTCGATGTGCTGCCGCTGCGCAGCGTTGGCGTGCAGGGCGATTCGCGGACCTACGCGCATCCAGCGGTGGTTTCTGGCCAGAGCGAGTGGAAGACGCTGGAGGCGCTGTCCACCGAACTGACCAATAACTTCCCGTCGATCAATCGGGTGATCTACCTGCTGGGGCCGGCACCGCGGCCGCAGCAAAGCCTCAAGGCGGGATATTTGACCCGCGACCGGCTCGATCTACTGCGTCGGGCCGATGCCATCAGCATGGAGGCGTTGGAGCGCCACGGGCTGATGGAGGAAGTAACCCAGATGCCGACGGTGCTGCTGCCGCTGTCGTCGGATGGAGTCCAAGAGAGTGTGGTGCTGCGGCCGATTGCGACTTCCGACTTTATGACCGCGCGCTTTTGCCCGTTGCCGCAGGCGTTTTTGGACGACGTGTGCGAGCGGCTGTTGGCACTAGCAGGGATTGAAGCAGTCTTCTACGACATTACCCACAAGCCGCCGGGCACGGTGGAGTGGGAGTAAGCCAAGCGGCGAAAGTATGTTCGACACCAGTATCCTCGACGAAGCCATAAGAGCGCGACGCCAGCGGCTAGCGGCAGAGCAGGCCGAGTTGCTCGACTGCGTTCGTCGTACCTTGTTGGAACTGCGGGAGCCGCTCGGAATCGAGGCTGCGTACATTGTGGGCTCGCTGCGGTCGCCCGATTCTTGGCGAGAGTCGTCCGACATTGACGTGGCTGTGGCAGGTTGCTCGCCTGTTGTGCTTGAGCTAATGAAAGAATTGGAGGACGCTACTGGCAGAGTGGTGACCGTAATCGACCTCGATCGGCATCTTGACCCCCAATCCTTTGCCCCGCTTGGAGTCAAGGTGTATGGATAAAAGGACCTTCTCAGTCCTTCCTTACTGGATATCCTCTTGCCCTATGTTGTCCTTCTCACCGTTTTCTAGCAGACGAGGGTGTACTGCTTCTTGCCCCGGCGCACGATTAGGTATTTGCCGTGTAGGCCCTCTTGGCACCGCATGCTCCGCGCCATGTCCGTGCAGCGCTCGCCGTTGATGTAGATTGAGCCGTTTTGCACGTCTTGGCGGGCTTGGCGCTTGGAGGAGGAGACGCCAGCCGCGACGAGCAGATCGATCAGCCATAGTTCCTCCTGACCCATCGCGTGCGTTGGCACGTCGTCAAAGCCTTCGAGGATTTCCTCCTCGGATAGCTCCTGAAACTCCCCGTAAAAGAGCGCGTGTGAGATGCGTTCGGCTCGGCGAGCAGCATCGGCTCCATGCACCATGGTCGTTGCCTCGGCAGCGAGGGTGCGCTGGGCCTCGCGCCGTTCGGGCTGGTCGCGGACGGTTTCGGCGAGTTGGAGGATCGCGTCCTGCTCCAAGAAGGTGTAGGTTTTCAGGTAATCG
The DNA here is from genome assembly GCA_965217585.1 of Candidatus Latescibacterota bacterium. GTDB lineage: Bacteria > Latescibacterota > UBA2968 > UBA8231 > UBA8231. Next base: position 5,708,541 of record OZ244561.1, on the reverse strand, counting down.
ACGACCTTCTGGTCCTCGGCGTTGATCCAGAACTGGTAAAACTGGTAGGCCGAGGTCTTAGCAACGTCGAGCCAGACCGTGCCCGCCTCGGTCTTGCCGAATTTGGTGCCGTCTGCTTTGGTCACCAGCGGGCAGGTCAGGCCAAAGGCCCGGTTGCCGGCGGAGCGGCGGACCAGATCGGTGCCGGCGGTGATATTGCCCCACTGGTCAGAGCCGCCGGTCTGCAACTCGCAGCCGTATTCTTTGTTGAGGACCAAGAAATCATACGCCTGTAGCACCATGTAGCTGAACTCGGTGTAGGAAATGCCCGTTTCTAAGCGCGAGGCGACCGAGTCCTTGGCCAGCATGTAGGGGACGGGAAAGTGCTTGCCGACATCGCGCATAAAGTCGATGGCCGCGAGTTGGCCGAGCCAGGCGTGGTTATCGACCATCACTGCGGGGTTGGGGCCGTCGAATTCGAGGAAGCGCTCTAACTGGGCTTTGACCTGCTGCGTCCACTCGGCCACGACGTCGGTGGCATTGAGCTGGCGCTCCTCGGTCTTGCCGCCTGGATCGCCAATCAGGCCGGTGCCGCCGCCAGCCAAGGCAATGACCTTGTGGCCGGCGAGTTGGAAGCGGCGCAGGAGCAGGATCGGCACGAGGTTGCCCACCGTCAGGCTGTCGGCGGTTGGGTCGAAGCCATTGTAGAGCACGACGGGACCGGCGGCGAGGCGCGCGGCGAGGCCGTTGAGGTCAGTGGCTTGGTAGATCAAGCCGCGGAATTGAAGATCGGGTATGATGTTCATTATATTTCCTTATTTATAGGCACAAAAAAAAGCCCCTGTAATCAGGGGCTTGTACACGCGGTTTAGACAATAAAGCGAACGCACTACCCCTCTCTATGAAGCGGGGTATAGTAATAGTGGCGATCGGCGCGTAGGTTCTGCATCGTTCATTCTCCGCGCAAAAATATAACCGCGACCTCTATCCCCGTCAATTAGGAGACTAACAATGACTAATAAACAATACCGGGTGGCCGTCGTCGGCGCGGCCGGCACATGGGGCCGCTACTACACGCGGGCCTATGCCGCCCATCCCAACTGCGAGATTGTCGGCCTCGTCGATCGCGCCAGAGAGCGGCGGGACGCCATCGCCCGGCGCTACGGCGTGGAGAAGGTGTACGACGATCTCGACGGCCTTTTGGCGGCCGAAGTGCCCGACATCGTCTCCGCAGTCGTTCCAGTGGGCCAGAACTATCCCTGCGTCACCACCTGCGCTCGCGCTGGCGTGCGGGTCGTGTCCTGCGAGAAGCCGATTTCTCACCAGCTACACGAGGCGGACGAAATGATCCGCATCTGCCGAGAGCACGGCACGTTGTTCGGCTGCGCTCAGGCCGGATGGGCGACGCCGTATATGCCCGAGGTGGTCGAGTGGGTGCGGCAGGGGCACATTGGGCGGCTGACCTCGGCGGCGATCCCGGGTGGGCTGCCGACCGAAGTATCGGGCGGCGGTTGCGTGCAGATCGCGGCCCTGCGCATCCTCACGGGGATGGATGTGGAGTGGGTGGAAGGGTACACCTTGCCGGCGGTGCCGGGATACGTGGCGAAAGGCACTCCTGTAGAGGAAGGGGATGTGCCTGCGTACGGTCGTTTGGGGCTGAGCGGCGGCATCGTCTGCGAGGTCGTCGCCCCTGAGCCTGATGGCCGCGTGCCAACCTTTATCTCGGTCGGCGGCGAGCGCGGGCAGGTCTTTTTGGCGCGCCCGCGGCCCGTGCTAATCGAGGGGACCGGCGCGGCGGCTTCTCCGGTATATCCCGACTTTTTGGATCAGCCAGCGGCGGACGCTTTTGCCTATACGGTCGAGCGCCTGATACGTGCCCATCAGGCCGGCACCGAGCCGTATAGCAGCGGCGACGACTATCGCCACTCGCTCGAAGTGGCTATCGCCTTGGTGCGCTCGGCCCATCGGGAGCACGAGCGGGTGTCCCTGCCTTTTGCGGACCGCACGCTGAAGCTGTATCCGCACCCCTATCGCCTCACGGGCGGCGATGTCGCCGGGTGGCAGAGCATTGGCTACACGGGACCGCCGGCGATGGATTTTTGAGGAGAAACACCATATTTGTGTGGTGGCATCGTTCGGACCGATGACCTGACGCGGGAGACACAGAAGACATGTCTGATACCACATTGCCGCAGCAAGCTAGGGCCGTCATTATTGGCGCAGGCATCGTCGGTTGCAGCGTCGCGTACCATCTGACGAAATTCGGCTGGCGGGATGTCGTTGTCGTCGAGCAAGGACCGCTGTTTGAGACTGGCGGCTCGACCTCGCACGCCCCGGGCCTCGTTTTTCAGCTTAACCCATCGAAGACCATGACAGGCTTCGCGCGCTACACGGTTGACCTGTGGCGACAGTTGGAACTCGAGGGTGAGCCATGCGCCAAGACCTTGGGTAGCCTTGAAGTGGCCTGGACGCAGGAGCGCTTCGCTGACCTGAAACGCAAGGCCGGGTATGGCATGAGTTGGGGCGTGGAGGCCCATCTGCTCAGCGCCGATGAGGCACGCAGTCGGCTTCCAATGTTATCCGACCGCATTTTGGGTGCACTGTATGTTCCTTCCGACATCCAGACGAAGGCGACAAGGCCGGCTGAAGCGATGGCGCGAGAGGCGGAGCGGAACGGTGCCACGTTCTACAGTAATGTCAAGGTTACGGACTTCGCTATCGTGGACGGACACATTGCGGCGGTCCATACCACGCGCGGCGACATCAAGACGGACCTGGTAGTCGCTGCTACTGGCATCTGGGCCCCAAAGGTTGGCGGGTTTGCCGATGTGCCCATCCCACTGTCGCCGATGCAACATCTCTACGCCGTTACGACACCACTGCGGGAACTCGCCGGGGCGACCGAGGAGATATCGCAGCCGTTCTTGCGCCACCAGGACGAGGCTGTGTACTTCCGGCAGGTCGGCGAGTGCTACGGCATCGGCTCATACCAGCACGAACCCCTCTTAGTGGACGCCAATGACATTCTCGACCACTCGGAAGCGCCGGTCGCTCCGGCCGAGATGCCGTTCACGTCACCTCACTTTGAGAAGGCGATGGCGGCGGCGGGAGAAGTGCTGCCGAGCCTCAAGGGCGTGGGATTGACGCGCAAGTTCAACGGCATCTTCTCGTTCACTACCGACGGATTTCCCATACTCGGCGAAGCGCCTCAAGTCCGCGGCTTCTGGTCGGCACAGGCAGTCTGGATTACACACGCCGGAGGCGTCGGCAAAGCGGTCGCTGAGTGGATCGCAAATGGCGAGCCGACCAGCGACCTGCGCGAGTGCGACATAAGGCGCTTCCATCCGCACGCCTACAGCCGCTCCTACGTCCGCGCCCGGGCTGCGCAACAGTACCGCGAGGTGTACGACATCATCCACCCGCGACAGCAGATAGCCAACCCGCGCAACCTCCGCCTGACGCCGTTCTATACGCGCCAACGGGAATTGGGCGGCGTCTTTTTCGAGAACGCGGGATGGGAGCGTCCCCAGTGGTACGCCGCGAACGAGGGCCTGCTCGATTCCCTTAGCGTTACCGGCGTGGCGCGAGCTGGCTGGGAGGCACGAGAATGGTCGCCGACGGTCGCCGCGGAACATGTCGCCACTCGTGAGAGAGTTGCCCTGTTCGATCTCACTCCCTTCGCCAAGTTCGAGGTGACCGGAGCCGGCTCGCTCGATGCGCTCCAGCGCCTTGCTACCAATCAGATGAACAAGCCCGTCGGGACTATCACGTACACGTCGATGCTCACACCTCGGGGCGGAATCAAGTGCGACCTGACCGTGACGCGCCTCGGTGAGAACCGCTTCATGGTGGTCACGGGAGGAGCTATGGGACTCCACGATCTGGGCTGGATTCAGGCGCATCTAGCGGACGACGGATCGGTTAGGATAGCTGATATCTCGTCGGGGCTGTGCTGCATCGGCCTGTGGGGGCCAAGAGCGCGCGACTTGCTGAGCCGGGTCTGTGAGGACGATATAAGCGACCAGGGGTTTCCCTACTTGACGGCGAAGCCGCTAAGGATAGCCGAGGTTTCCGCACTGGCGCTGCGCATTTCATACGTGGGCGAACTCGGCTGGGAGATCTACGCCCCCACCGAGCAAGGCTTGCGGTTGTGGGATGTCCTGTGGGAGGCCGGCCAGCCGCTCGGAGTCATCGCGGCAGGTGGAGGCGCGTTCGACTCGCTGCGGCTAGAAAAAGGCTACCGACTGTGGGGTAACGACATCCACACCGAGTACAATCCGTACGAGGCGGGCATAGGTTTCGCGGTGAGGATGGGAAAGGGCGATTTTCTGGGTCGGGACGAGCTGAGGAAAATTCGCGCCCAGGGCCTGACGCGCAAGCTGTGCTGTATAACGCTGGACGACCCCAACGCCGTCGTTATGGGCAAGGAGCCAATCTTGAACGGCGACCGCGTGCTGGGCTATGTGACGAGCGCCAACTACGGCCACTCGATCGGCCTCGGCATCGCGTATGGCTACCTGCCGATGGACTACACCGAGGAGGGAACCAGCGTTGACATCCTCTACTTTGGCGAGCGTCTGCAAGCAACGGTTGCGCAGGAGCCTCTGTACGACCCGGAAGGCAAGAAGATGAAGGCGTGAGATCCGTGTTGCGTCGCGTCGAATTGATATAAAAAACCAAACAACTGGAGGTTCTCATATGGCACAAACTCTGGTAATCGACGGTCTCAAGCGGCGTACATTGCCGATTAATCTTCGGCAGAGCGGGAACAGCGACGCCCAGATGCTAATATCTGCCCGCATCAGGAAGTCCCCGTGGTGGCACCTGTCAAAGGCGGCAGGGTGCTGGGCATATACGACGTACAATCACATGTATCATCCGCGCGCGTATATCAAACCTGAGGATGGAGGACTGTTCGAGGAGTACAAGTACCTGACCGAACATCTGATCTGCTGCTTTGGGCGCAAGGAGTCAACGCATCCGGCAGGTTCAACGTTGACATCCACGAGATTGATGTGTCTCCAGTCCAGATACAGGGTCCCAAGGGCACTTTGTGAAGAATCAATCGCCGAGATAGCCTTGGTCTGCCCAGACTTTGCTCGCTAGCTTTTTCGCCTCAGCGGCCGGTTCGATCTCACCCAAAACACTGCTCGGCGGCTGCCCCTTCTTTTTGCGCTCGGGGTCGGGAGACCAGTCGTCTTGGGCGTATTTTCGGCGCACTGATTCGCGGCGGAAGTCGGGTACTTCCAGCGGTGCCGAATCGTTCAGCGCCGAACGCCACGCTTGGATCCCGGCGATGCTCATGTCGATGCCGCGGTACACGTCGAGATAGGGCGGCTCGCCGGTGCGGATGGCCTCGGCAAAGTGGTAGCTGGTGAAAAAGTCGCCGCCGCCGTGTCCAGCGCGCGCCGCTAGGCCATGATGCACGGGGAAGTCGGGACTGTACACCGTTTCGACCGGATCGCTCTGGCGCTTTTCCCACGGTTCGTACCACACGCGTAGCCGCTGTTTGTCGCCGTGGCGGCAGTTTTCCATCACGCCCTTGTTGCCGTGGATGCGGACGTAGTTGCCGTGACCGCGCAACGCGCCGTGTAGCGACTTCATCACCGCGTCGTTGTCCATCCGGCAGATGATCACCGCAGCGGTGTCACTGCGGTTCATGTGCAGCGTTTGGGTGGGGTCGGCGAAATCAAAGGGGATGACAAAGCCGTTCACCTTTACGGGCCGGGTGTCGGTGATGTACATGACTGGGGCGATGGAATGGGTGCAGTAGTAGGTGGCGGGGATCCAGTTGCGCCAGTGGTCGCGCCCGCAGCTACGCGCCAGTTTCACTTCGGGTGGGTCGGGGTGGACGTACTCGCCCTCGCCGTATTTGAACTCGCCGACGCGGCCCTGTTGGTAGAGCCGCTTCATCTCTTGGTTGAAGACCATGTAGGGGTAGTTCTCGGCGAACATGTAGATTTTGCCGCTTTTCTCGACCGTCCGCGCCAGCGCCACGCCTTCGCCCAAGGTGTGGCAGGCTGCGGTTTCGCTCATTACGTGTTTGCCGGCGTTGAGCGCTTTGATGGCAAACGGGGCGTGCTGGTGGAAGTAGTTGGCCAGCACGACCGCGTCCATGTCGCAGCCGAGGAATTCGTCGTAATCGACGAATGTGGGCACGTTGAGCGCCTTGCCTTCTGCAATGAGTCGCTCTTCCCAAATGTCGCAAATGGCGACTAGTTCCATGCCGGTCGCCGCAGCCGCCTGCATGAAGGAGCGGCCGCGACCGACGCCGACTACGCCGACGCGGATGGGATGTTGTTTGCCGCGTTTTTTGGCCATGGTTCGATCCTGTGTATCTGTGTATAGGAAGATTCGCTAGCTGCGCGGAGGGGTCTTATTATACCGATACGTACCGGTAAACGCCAGCGACTCGTATGTAGAAAGTGAGTATTATGACGAACCCACGCCCCAATATAGTGCTGATTATGTGCGATCAGATGCGATGGGACGCGGCCGGATTCGCGGGTAGTTCTACGGTGCAGACCCCGCACCTCGATCAGTTGGCCGCGAATGGCGTTTGCTTTGAGAACGCGTACTGCGCTTCTCCCGTGTGTTCGCCTGCACGCGCGAGTTGGTTGACTGGCCTTTATCCGCATGCCCACCTGCAACTGCGGAATTACGGCCCTGGCAGGAAGGGCGAGTTCGGTTCCTACCTGCCTGACAACTGCATTACAATCGGCGATGTGCTGAAAGCGGCAGGCTATCGCTGTGGCATCGTTGGTCCGTGGCATCTGGGCGATGATCACCTTCCGCAACATGGGTTCACTGACTTCTGGTGCACCTATCGTTATTTGGGCGAATATCCAGATCCGCTGTTTGATTATTTTGCCCGAGAAGGGGTTCCCAACCTCTATCTATCAGACGCGCCTGGGATGACCCTGTACGAAAATACTCTAGAGTTTGGTACCATTGAGGACCCTCGGCAGCAACGGACGACCTGGACGGTTGACCGCAGTCTCGAATTTATTGAGCAGCAAGATCATGCCCCGTTCTTTCTGTTTGCGAGTGTCAAGGATCCGCATCCTAGAATCTTAGTTCCGCCTGAGCTTCTAGCGAGCTATCCAGAAGAACAGATTCCGCTCCCTGCCTCCTTGCGAGATCCACTTGAAGGCAAGCCCGACTTTCAAGCGCGCGGCAAGTTCCGCATTCGTCCTACGGTAACTGACGCGGAATTTCGCCGCGTGATGGCGTACTATTACGCCCTCATCACACACATTGACACGCAAGTTGGGCGCATCCTCAGAACTCTTGAGGAACGAGATCTGCTCAACAATACCATTGTCGTCTTCATAAGTGACCATGGGGAATTACTGGGCGACCATGGCTATGTGGAGAAATGCTTGATGTATGAAGCGTCGGCACAGGTGCCCTGCCTAATCTCATGGCCCGAACAGTTGCCGCGCGGGTTCCGGGTAGCAGCGCCGTTCGCCGGCGTCGATCTGATGCCGACGTTACTCGACCTCGCAAGTGAAAATTCGCCAGCACCGATTGATGGACGTTCTGTAGCGGAGAAAATCCTGAACGGACGAGAACCTGATCGCCGACCCATCTTCGCCGAGATTGCCAGCCTCGACGCGATCTATCATAACGCGCAAGAGCCGGAACAGCTCGCTGCCCACGTGATGATCCGCGATGGGAACTGGAAATATATCTGGAACCGTTTCGATATCGACGAACTGTACGACTTAGATACCGATTCGGGTGAAATGAAAAACATGGCTGGGCATCCCGATTGTCAGAATCGGATTGCGTCAATGCGTAGTCAGATCGCCGAGATGATTTGCCATACAGGGCCTGGTCCGTACGAATGGTGTTTGCTTGAAAGAGAGCAGGATGATTAGTGCGGGTTTCTCTCAGTCCGTTACTCCAGCAGATGCAGATCCCGCACCGCCTCGACGAGGCGGATGAACTCGCCCCGGTAGCCCTTGGGGTCATAGCCTTGGCCTCGCTCGGCGAGCCCGATGACATCCTCCAGCGTGTAGTCGCTCGCGTAGAGCGAGTCGCGGAGCAGCATGCCGAAGCCCGCCACGGCGGTGGCGAAGCGGAAATCCGTGGACGGGCGGGCGGGCGCGTCCGCCACTGTGTGCGCCAGCAGCCTGCTCACCGACCCGTCCGGGTCCTTGTAGCGGATCTTGACATACATCAGCTCTTCCTCGAAGCCGCTCTCGACGGCCGTGTCGTCCTCGTCCTCCGGTTGGTAGCGGAGTTCGTCAACCGTGCCTCCGGGAACGGGGACGCCCACGGGCACGACCTCGTACAGTGCCGTCACTGTGTGTCCGGCCCCGAGTTCGCCGGCGTCCTTGGTGTCGTCGTTGAAGTCTTCCTCGTCGAGCAAGCGGTTCTCGTAGCCGATCAGCCGGTATCCGGCCGCTCGGGCGGGGTTGAACTCGACCTGCACCTTAACGTCCTTGGCAAGCGTGAGGAGGGTCCCGCCCATCTCTTCCACTAGAACTTTTCTGGCCTCTAACAGGTTGTCCACGTAGTGGAAGTTGCCGTTCCCGTGGTCGGCGATTTGTTCCATCTTCGAGTCCTTCAGGTTGCCGGTACCGAAGCCGAGGACCGTCAGGAACGTTCCGCTCTCGCGCTCTTTCTCGATGAGTCGGATCATCTCGGCGTCGCCCGAGGGACCGACGTTGAAGTCGCCGTCCGTTGCTAGGATGACGCGGTTGTTGCCGCCGTCGATGTGGTGCTCACGCGCGATTTGATACGCTAGCTTGATCCCGGCCCCGCCCGCGGTGCTGCCGCCGGCGTGGAGATTTTCCAGGGCGGCTAGAATGTCCTCCTGCGCATCCCCTGGTGTCGAGGGTAGAACTAGTCCGGCGGCACCGGCGTAAACCACGATTGCCACCCGATCCTCGGCCCTGAGTTGCTCGACGAGGAGCGCGAACGCCTTCTTGAGTAGCGGCAGCTTGTCAGGGGACGTCATCGACCCGGACACATCGATCAGAAAGACCAAGTTGCCGGGCGGAAGGTTCTCCGTGTCGATTGACTGCGCCCTGAGGCCGATGCGCACTAGCCGGTGCGCGGGTTTCCAGGGCGCGTCCCACACTTCGGTGGTGACGGCAAAAGGGTGCTCTCCCAGCACTTCTTCCCACTCGTAAGGAAAATAGTTGATCATCTCCTCAATGCGGACCGCATCGACGGGTGGCCGCTCCCCCTGCTGGATGAACCGGCGCACGTTGGCGTATGAAGCCCGGTCCACGTCGATCGAGAACGTCGAGAGCGGCGACGCGCTCACGAGCTGAAAGTCATTCTCGTCGATGTACGCGTACGACTCGGTGTTGAAGTAGGAGGGGGGAGAGAGGTGCCTGTAATCCTCGGCGGCCATTGGGGAGGACGGCATTGAGGCGGGGACTGCCATCGGCTGGGAAGAGCACGCGGCAAGGGAGAGGGCGGCGAGAAGCCCAGCGAGGGCGGCGTACCGGTAGGGAGAGGTGGGGCTTGCGTTCATGAGATCGGCCTCTGGATAAGGTGGTATGGGGAACTGAGTGGGGCATGCCGGGGTGATCGCAAGCAGATGGCGGCACACCTTCCTTCCAGAGACGCAGCACGTTCGCGGGGGTTCCGCCGGTGGATCGGGTCGGCAGTTCGACCACGACCAGCTAGCGACGGATCGCGGTTCGGCCTAGACTGTGATGATCCTCAGACGACGCGACGGTCAGTGTGGCGCGGGGATAGCTGGGGCGCTTAGAACGTCCCGGGTTTGGGCGTTGCTGGAGGCCAATAGCCGTCGGGATCTTCGTCCCACGCTGTGCCGCACATCCGCGAGATGACCGCCCATTCAGCCGCGGTCAAGTGGGCGTGGTTGTGGAAGAGGAAGCGCTCGAGCCCGGCCGCTTCTGAAGCTTGGAGGATGCGGTAGAGATCGCCGGCAGTCATGGGATCGCCGGCGTGGGGCATGCGTCCGGTATCGACCCAGGGTAGGATCTTTTGCGGGTCGCCGACCGCGGCGATGGCGCGGCGCGTTTCTTCCTGCACCACCTCGTCGAAAAACGCCTGCGGAAATCCCAATTCCATATCGGCTAGGCACTCCACCTCGGGCAGGTGGATGCCGAGCCAAGCGCGGAGCACCGTCCAGCATTGCGCTTCGCTCAACGCCGGATTCCACTCCTGAATCTGCTGCACCCAGCGGGCAACCGTGCCGTACATCCCGTCGAAGCCGCGATGCCAGAAGTAGTGCTTGACCAAGAGCAAATCCACGATTTGGCCCCAAGCGTGGAAGTCGAGCGCAGTCATGCCGGAAAACACAGCCGAGCGCGGGCCGTTGCCGAGGAGCAATTGGCGCGGCAACTCGTTGATGGCTTGGCGGAATTCGCGGCCCTGGCGGATGCCGTCTTCGCGTCGCCAGCGCAGCCAGTAGAGCGCGTCCTCGTTGATGTCGAAGAGGTTCATCTCCGAGAGCACACCGTGGGCACCATAGTAGTCCACTTCGGCGGGAGTGAAGCTCTGGAAGCGCTGGAGCAGATGCTGGCGGCCCCGATCCAAGCGTTCAGCGTCGTAGCCTCTAGCCGTTGCTTCTCGGCGCTGGCCGTCATTGAGCGGGCGGAAAACCGCATTGCCGTGGTGGTATGCCAGCTCGTAGGGCGACTCGGTCCAGCCATCGACAATGCCGCCGTCGGCTTCTGGAAAAGCCGCGAAGATGTCCTCCCAAGACGCGGCGTGTGCCTGAGTGCCGTAGGGGTCCTCCTCCAGCGGCAGGCCCTCGGCGGCAATGGTGCCGGAGGCGGGTGAGAAGATCATCAGGGTCCAGCCGCGTTTTTTGACGTCGGCCAGCATGGCGTGCAGGAGCTTTTCCTTGTCGGGTTGCAGGGGCACGTCGCGCAGTTGGGCTGTGAGGCCGCGCTTTTGGTAGGGCGCGAGATCGCTCTTGAACGCGGGGACGGTAGACTGGCCCTGCTCATCGGCAAAGACCAGCCGGCCAAAGACAAGGCCGCGGATGCCGCCTTGTTCCCAGGCGTCGAAAATGCGCTCGTAGTCGGACATGACCGCCTCTAAGGGCTGGCCGATGCGAATCCAAGGGGTCAAAGTCATGGCGTGTTCTCCTGTTGTGATTGGTAGGCGTAATATATCGCGTCGGTGGGGCGGTGTCCATTGCCGATTGATTGGAGCAGCGGCTATATTGTCTCCTATTAAAACACCGACGCTGATTCCGGACAAAGGAGGTATCCAAATGGACCGCGAAACAATGACCAACGAAGAGAATTACTGTTTTGATGTGGCCGGATATTTGCACGTGCCGGGGACGTTGACTCGGCCGGAGGTCGAGCGGCTCAATAGGGAGATCGACGCCATGGGGGCGACGGAGGGGATGTTAGGCTGGCCGGAGAAGGCGCGGGAGCCATTCCGCGACCTGCTGGTGCATCCGGCGTTGGTGTGGTATCTCAACCAGCTTGTGGGTCAGGGGTTTATCCTCGACCGCGAACCGGAAGTCTGGTGCGAGGAGACTTGCGAAACGGGTGCACCGCTGGTCGGCGGCAACGAGCCTCGGGATCCAGCCATTGCGTACTACTTCCAGAATGGGCGGCGCTTCAGCGAGGGAGTGCGGGTGCTGTGGGCGCTGGAGGATGTCGAGGAGGGGGACGGCGGCTTTGTGCTGGTGCCGTGCAGCCACAAGGGCAATGTGGCGACGCCGGAGGAGGTGGCGACCGGGGCCGACGATATGGAGCTTGTTTTGCAGCCAGCGCTCAAAGCGGGGGATTTGCTGATCGTGGGGCTGGCGACTGTGCAGGGGATGCGACCGTGGAAGGGAAAAGGGCGTCAGCGGCTGTTGAGTTATGAATTTGTGGGACGCGGCGTGATCCGCAGCGCGGGGACTGGGCCGAAGACCGCAGCGGAGCCGCGCCCGGAATGGCACGCCGAATTGAGTGAGGTGCAACAAGCCTCGCTCTACAAGCCGGGCTACCAAGCCACGTCGCCGCCGCCGACGATTGTGACCGATGGCAAGACGACGCGGATGGAGTCCGAGGTTTTTCACCCGTCGCTTTTGCAGGTGGATCCAGACAGCGACATCGACTACCGGGAATTTTACTTCTGGGATCTCAACGGCTATCTGGTCTTGCGCGGGGTGATGGACGAGGAGTGGCTGGCCGCGGCCAACGAGGCAGTGGATCGCTTTGAGGAGCGGATCGAAGTCGGCGCAGAGCTGGCACGGGGGTCCAAAAGCTTGGCGGGAACCGGGCGGCCTTTGTTGAATGGACTACTGGATCTGCCCCAACCGTCTTGCGAACCGTTTCGGCGGATGGTCGCGCATCCGGCGGTCGAGCACCGGCTGAACTGGATGGGCGGCAGCGGCGGGCGGATGGGCGGAGCGACGGGTTTTGTCTCGGTCAAGGGGACCAGCGGCCACGCACTGCACGACGCCAACGAGCCGCTCAACCCCGGCCGCGGCTATGTGTACCACAACGGCCGCAGCTATTGCGAGGCGGTCACTGTGGCTTGGCAGCTCAGGGATGTGCGGGCGGGCGATGGGGGTTTTGCCTGCGTGCCGGGCAGCCACAAGGCCTACTACAAATTGCCCCCCGGCGTGCGGACTTGCGATCGCGATATGGGGCTGGTCAAACACGTCGAGATGCAGGCCGGCGACGTGCTGTTCTTCGGCGACGGCGGCACGACTCACGGAGCGTTGGCCTGGAAGAGCGAGATTGCGCGGCGGGGCATTCTGATCAAGTATTCGTCGCGCAACTTCAATCGCAGCGGCGGCGAGATGGCCCACCCGGAAAACCGCTGGGGCGAATTGGTCGAGGGGATGAGCGACGTCCAGTTGGCGGTGATGCGCGGCCCGGACCGCGATGTGTTCCACAGCAACGTGCCGCGACTGGACGTGGCCAATGGCGAGGTGTTCGTGTCGTACGAGCGAGGATCGTCGCTCTACAGTAAGGAAGCACCGACCGGGCCGTTGGCAAAGGACAAGAAAAGTTAATCCCCATCTATCGACACTTGGGAGGAACCATGCGCCTACTCATCCTAATCCTCGTCACGGCCCAGCTAGCCGCGGCCGACGCACCCGACTGGCGGCGACCTGTGGCTACCTATTCCATCGTCGCCCGCGACTCCCTCACCGGCCAGCTCGGCGTCGCCGTCCAGTCCCACTGGTTTTCCGTGGGCCCCATCGTTCCTTGGGCCCGTCCCGGCGTTGGCGCGGTGGCCACCCAATCTCTCGTTGACCCGGCCTACGGTCCGCTCGGCCTCGAATTGATGGCCATGGGCAAGACGGCTCCGACAGCACTCACCGCTCTGCTCGCGGGGGATGCCGACGCTGCAGTGCGGCAAGTGGCCATGGTCGATGCCGAGGGGAATGTGGCCGTTCACACGGGCGCGCGCGCCATCGTCGCCGCCGGCCACCAGACCGGTGCCCAGTACAGCGTCCAGGCGAATCTGATGGATCAAGACAGCGTGTGGCCGGCCATGGCGTATGCCTACGAAAATGCCGAAGGCGATTTGGCTGAGCGGCTGCTCGTAGCCCTAGAGGTCGCCGAGGCCGAGGGGGGAGATTTGCGCGGCCGACAGTCGGCGGCCATCCTCGTGGTCTCCGCCGAAGATACCGGCCGGCCGTGGGTCGATCGCCTGTTCGACCTGCGCGTGGAAGACCATCCCGAGCCGGTGGCGGAACTGCGCCGTCTCGTGCGTCTAGCGCGGGCCTACCACAAGCTGAACGAGGGTGACGAATGGGTGACCGCAGGGGACATGGCGGCGGCTATGGATGCCTACCGCGAAGCGACGGAGCTGGTACCCGATGAAGCAACGGGCGGCGAGGCTCCCTTCTGGGTGGGTGTGACCCTAGCCTCCGAGGGTCGTGAGGAGGAAGCTGTGCCCTACCTGCAACGGGCGCAGGCACAGTACGACCGCTGGGCCGACCTACTGCGGCGTTTGCCGGCCTCTGGCCTGCTGCCGGCAGATGATGCGCTTCTGGACCGTCTCACTGCTGCGATGATCGGCGAGTGACGAGGGCACCAGAATCTGGAGGGGGTGAAATGGCGGATACATTGCTCCACGAATTGGCTTGGCAGCGGTCGTCCCAGCCCGTGCTCTCGACCATGACCACAGGGCAGACCTGGTGCCGGGTGACGCTCTACAATCCCACGGTGATTAGGGTCAACGGCAGGTACGAGATGTGGTATCTGGGCAACAGCAGTGCCACGCGCAACGACGACATGGATCTGGGCTATGCCGAATCGGAGGACGGCTTGCACTGGACGGCCTTTCCCGACAACCCTATTCTGCGCACGGGTGAGACTCCTGTGGGCCAAGCGTGGCAGACACCGCACGTCCTCTTTGATGGCGATGAAGGCCTGTACAAGATGTGGTTTGTAATGAGCCAGCGCCTCGGCACCACTAGCAAAGGCCCCCTTATGCGGCAGATGCTTGGTTATGCCTCCAGCCCGGACGGTCGGCGCTGGGCAGTCCATCCCGAGCCGCTCTACCCAAGCGGTCGCCGCCCTTGTGTGCTCAAGGATGGCCCGGGCTGCTACCGCATGTGGATGAATTCTTCGCCAGCGGCGGACGACGATTTTCGCGCCATGGCCCGCCACATCTACCGCTTCACCTCGGCCGACGGCCTGCACTGGAGCCGCGATGCAGAACCAGCGGTCGTGGCCAATGAGAGCCACAGGAGCGTCGTCTATCCCTATGTCCTAGAAAACAACGGCACCTACACCATGTGGTATGGCTGCCACGTGGCGGACGGCATTTTCGAAATTTACGCCTCGACCTCGGCCGACGGTCTGCACTGGAAGCACCACTTTGAGCGCTCGGCCTTTCCGGCCACGCGCCATCCCAACCACTTTGACGGTCGCTACACCTCAACGCCGTGTGTCCTCGCAGACGGCGACCGCTATTTGCTCTATTACTCGGCCCGAGACCAAGGCAATATCTACGGCGCGGGCGACGGCACAGTACAGGTTGACCAAGACGGTATTTACCGCCACATCGGAGTCGCCATCTGCGAAAAGTAGATGGTTGAGGGTTTTCCTCCGACAGGGCCAGTCCCTAGGCTAGTGGGTACATCTGGTAGCTCCAGCAGCACCTTACTCGACGACAATCGAATGGATCGTGGCCGCTGCCATGGCCTCCCAGTCCACGGCGAGGCCGAGGCCCGGCCCGGCGGGCGCGTAGGTATAGCCGTCGGGTTGGGCGCGGATGACGTCCTGCATCCCGTATTCGTAGGGTTCGCAGGGCACCGACTGCTCGAAATAGGAGCAGTTGTCGTGAGCCAGCATCAGGTGCAGGTTGGCTGCCGACACTAGGCTGTATCCCCACGACATGATCTCGCATTTCATACCGGCCGCTTCGGTGAGGGCGATCGCTTTGTTGGTCTGCGTTATCCCACCCATCATGGCCACGTCGGTGCGGGCGCGTCCCCACGCCTTTGAATGGAGGGCTTCGGCAAAGGTGTGGAGGTCTTGGAACCAGTTGCCGGACGGAAGAATGGGAATGGTTACCCGGCTCGTCAGCTCCCGGTAGCCGTCGAGATCCGAGTCGTGCAGCGGGGCCTCAAACCAGGTAAAGCCCATGGCTTCGAGCTCCTGGGCCACGCGCAGGGCGCCGTCGCGGTCGTAGTTGTTTTCGGCGTCGAGCATGAAGGCGACGTCGTTGCCGGGATACTGCTTTCTGACGGCGCGGGCGAGTTCGAGGTCTAGTTCGGGAATGCACCAAGTGTGGAACTTGATGGCCTTGAAGCCTTGGGCGATGAACTCCTCGGCATTCTTCAGATAGGATTCGACATCTTCAAAGAGCGGGGTGCTGGCATAGGCGGGGATTTTGTCTCGCGCTCCGCCCAACAGCCGGTAGAGCGGCAGTCCCGCCACCTTGCCGGCCAAATCCCACAGGGCAATGTCGATGGCGGCCAACGACTGGGGCGGCAGCGGAAAGACGCGCGGCCTGATCTCGTGCCAGATATGCTCCCGCAGGAGCGGGTCCTTGCCCAGCAGGATGGGGGCTAGGTGGCGGATGGATTCGGCGGTATAGCGCTCGAAGTCATACGAGGTCGCGTTCCAGACGCCTGCTACGCCCTCGACGCCCTCGTCTGTGTAGATTCTGACGACCGTGTTGGTCGAGTACTGGTCCGGCAGATCGTCCGACCAGGTGAAGCGATCAACCGGCGGGGCCACGGTGCGTATTTCGACTTTGGTGATGTGCATGGAAGTCCTTTCGTGGAGACGAATTTACAAGGCAGGTTCGGATGCGAGATTGTCGGGATATATTTCAATATGCTCTGCGTATTTTTCTCGCAGTTGGCGCAGAAAAGATTCAAAGCGCTCCTCAATGCGCTGGCCATTTGCCGATCGCACCATCTTTCCGACGGCTTGCTGAACCTCAGGATGGGCAAAAGGCAGCAATCGAGTGCGTGTCTTCCTCGCGGTGGATGTGGTAAATGTTATAGTGGAACCAGGCGTCGTGAAAGCGCGGATAGGCCTGGGCCAAAGTCCACATGTCGGCTCCTTGACTCACTTGAAGAGACAACCGCCGACGGGACTGAAATTCCCCTCACTGGCTGCGTATGTCTTGCGTCCGCCGTACTTGTAAGTCAATCATGGTTTAAGTTATAATGTCTAGCAACACCTTGCCCAATTTGTGAATTTGAAAAGAGCCACGTTATGAACTATCGATCCATACTGATCGTCTGCTTGGCAACGCTGGGGCTGGCCGTTGATGGCTGGGGGCAGGACTGGGATAGAATCGCGTTTGTCTCCGATCGCGAGGGGGGCCCCAACATTTGGATTATGAATGCGGATGGGAGCGATCCTATAAATCTAACCAAAGGACGGTATTGCACTAGCCCGGCTTGGTCCCCGGATGGCATGAAGATCGCCTATATCGACTTTGGCGACGATGAAATCTGGTTGATGGACACCGACGGCAGCAATCAGCAACCGGTGACAGACGATTCAGTCCAAAAAGTGATACTTTCGTGGTCTGAAGACGGGAGTAGAATCTACTATGACACGCTGCCTACGGGGGATCCGAGGGATGGTGTTGAGACGTTTGCCGTAGTGGTAGATGGAAGTAACCCGATACCCGTGGACCGGAGGGAGGCACCCCATAACCAACCCAACCTTTCCCCGGATGGGACTAAAGAAGTGTTCGCCTTGCGGGACGAGGGCCAGTTTGACATCTATATCCGCGATACCAGCGAGTTCGAGCAGGCGTTTGATCCCCTGACCCTTACTCCTCTAGCCTACAGACCTAACATAGATGTAAACCCCACTTGGGCACCCGACGGCATGAGAATAGCCTTTTCTTCTGGTTCCAGTTTGGGCGACCAATTTGAGATCTGGGTAGTTAATATAGACGGGAGCAACTTGGTCGAATTGACCGACGGCTTGGGCGGAAACTGGCCCGCTTGGCGACCGGCGCCCTCTTCCGCTACGAGCGTCGAAGCCCAGTTGTGGGGACGGATCAAATCGCTGCTTTCAACGGGTATCCGTTAATCGCGCCTCGTCCGTAGGGGCGGTTCGCAAGCCGTCCCTACGGACCTTCTGCACCAACCTTACCTTATCGGTCCACAAGCGCAAAATCCAAGAGTAATCGCTACCGCAAGCCGTCATTAGTACGCCACGTTGACTATGCCACTGTAGCGCGTGGTGCCGACATCGGCTGCGACCTGGAGGTGATAGAGGTACATCCCCGGTGCGACTAGCCTGCCCCAATCGTCGCGCCCATCCCAGACTTGGGCAAAGCGTCCGCTCTGGTCCTCACCGGCATAGCCCCGGCGCACCAAGCCACCTCCCAAATCATAGATGCGAAAGAAGACCGCCGCCGGTCGCGTCAGCTTGAGCAAGCTATAGGCGACTGCAAACAGGTCGTTGACTCCGTCGTTGTTGGGCGTCAGCACCCGCTGCGCCGACTCTACATCGGCGATGAGGGCAGCGTTTGACGCGGAGAGGCGCACCGTCAGACCCGCACCCGGCAGCACCGGATCTACATCTGCTTCGCGTGCGTACTGGAACGTCTCGTAGGGTGCTTCATCCAAGACGTGGCGCTGCTCGACTGCGCGCACCTCAAAACGCGTCCCATCGACAAAGACCTTGCCGCGAAAGAAAATATGCACGAGGCTGCCGTCCTTTAGCACCCGCTGCCAGAGGTTTACGGCAAATCCGCGCCCGGGATCTAAGCGCAGAGTGTACAGCGCGTGCTCGTCATCTACCTTGACGCTGTCAATGCCCGCAATCCCGGCTGAGGTCAGCACCTCGACCAAACGGAAGCCGGTGTCCGACCTCCCCGCGAGACGGCGCGTCTGCATGATCGCCACAAAGGCCGTCTCCACCCCAGCATTGACTAGCGGCGGGCTGATTTCGGCGTAGATCTCGCCGGCGACCGGCGGCGAAGAGTACTCGAAAACGAGTCGTTCTAACTTGACGCCCGGCTGCAAAAAGCGCACTTGGAATTGCAAAAAGCGATTCGGACTTGGCGAGCGCACCACCCCGCCGGTGACCGTCTCCCAGCCGCTCCAGTCGGGGTTGGACACGACCGGCCCTTGGCCAATGCCTGGGAACTCGGGGGCATTTTCCCAGACGGCTCGATTGACCCGGATCTCTTCTGGCCCCTGAGTGATGAAGTAATGCTCTGGCTCGTCGTCCGGGCCGGTGCGCGTCTGCACTACAATGGGCAATTCCTCCAACGGCGCGCCGCCCTCGTGGCGCAGCCGTCCCCACACCGGCGTCCCGGTGCTGGCCAATAGCGGGACCGAGCGAAAAAAACCCGGCGGTGTCGTGCCGTCTGTGTAGAGCTCCAGCTCGGCCAACTCCCAGGGCACGTCGCCTAGAGGCTGGAAGCGCACGTAGCGCGCTTGGCGCTGGCCGCTGACTGGGAGGACGCCCGGCCATTCGATAATCGCACGGATATTGGGCCGGGTAGTGCCAAAGAACACATAGCGTTGGAACCTGATCTCGCCGCCGAGATTTTCGGCGGCGGGATAGTCGTTAGCTGTCAACAGGCGTTCCAAGGCATTGACCGGCTGTAGTCGGTCGCCCAACCCCAGGTCAAAAGTCTGCGGAAAGTTCCCGATGTGTTCGGCGTCGAGGCGCGGGAACGCCCTGGTCCGCACGATGGTATAGGCCCCACCCAAGTCGATGTAAATGGACGCTTGGCGGCTCAACCCAAACTCATCGGGGTCAAAGGCCGTCCCTCGGTCGCCATCGGCAATGGCCTGCACCGCGGTTATATCGCGGCGGAACACGGGCCACTCAATCGTCTCCGCCAAAGAACCTAGGGTAGGCTCCGTGACCGAGATCAAAATCTGCCCACCCCGCGAGAGGGCGTTGGCCATCAGATTCTCGCCCGGCGTCACCGCCCATGTCCACAGCGAATCAGGTGCTTTGTTGACGAAGACCACAGAGTCCTGGATGTCTAGGTAAGAGAGCCCCTCCCGGCCCACCACCAATTCCAACTGCGGCCAAGCCGGACCGGCGCTCAACGCAACCAGCCAGATGCAGAGGCGCAGCCTCATCAGAAGGTGATCCTGCGGTTGCTGCTCTCTATGAGCGCAGCGATCAGGTCAATGCTGGCCGCGCTGAGTGGATTGCCCCGCAGGTCGGCCGAGAGCAGCTTCTCCAGCGTTAGCAACGCAGCGACATCCACTACCTTATTGTCCGGCAGG
Organism: Candidatus Latescibacterota bacterium; assembly: GCA_965217585.1. Lineage (GTDB taxonomy): Bacteria > Latescibacterota > UBA2968 > UBA8231 > UBA8231. The sequence continues at coordinate 5,688,926 of OZ244561.1, read as the reverse complement.
CGCAGGCGTCTGAGTTCGGGGAGACCGGCCAGCGGCGAGATATCTTCGACGAAGTTCTGGCCAAAGGACAAAGCCGTCAGGTGTGGCTTATCGGTAAGCGGCCTGAGGTCACTGACCAAGTTGGCAGTAAAGTCCAAGTCTTCGAGTAAGTACAATCCACCCAAGGGCAAGATCTCGGCCACGGCGTTGTTGGTGAATGCGAGCTGTTGTAGGGCGTGCAGCTCGGCCAGCGGCGAAATATCCGCCACCCGATTGTGGGACAAGCGCAGCTTTGCCAGCCGGTCTAGCTCGGCCAGCGGCGCAAGGTTTTCGACTGCATTCTCCGCGAGATATAGTATCTCCAGTCGGCGGAGCTCGGCCAGCGGCGCGAGGTCTTGTATCTGGTTCTTATCTAGCCACAATTCGCGCAGGTTGACCAAGCCGGCCAGCGGCGAAATATCCGCAATGGCGTTGTTGCTGAGGTTGAGCTTTTCCAGGCTCGTCAGTCGGGATAGCGCGCGAATATCCTCGATCTTGGCCGTCGTCAATTGGAGGACGTGCAGCGTGCTCAGGTCCGCCAGCGGCAACAGGCTCTCCAATTCGCCCTCGCTGGTAGAGCCGCTAAAGCTCAGGCTTTCCAAGTTGGTTAGCTGCTCAATGCCCTCCAGCGACTTGACCGAGCTGTTGAGTCTCAGGCGGGTAATCGCGTGCAGATCCACCGCCGTCAGCTCTTCGGTTGGCTTCCTGACCGCACTGCGCACCGCCTGCTCTAGTTGGGCGTCTTGGAAGAAAATCCCCGGCAGGAAAAAGGTCACCTCCATCCCCCGCCCTCCCTCGCCCGCGCAGGGTCTCCACTTGGTCTAGGTCGAGCGGGTTGCCCGACAGCTCGACGCTGTGCAAGCGCCGGAGCCGCGACAGCACCGAAACATCGCGGACTTGGTTGCCGTCGAGGTTGAGCAGACCCAACCGCGTCAGCCGCGCTAGCGGCGCGAGGTCTGCTACTTGGTTGCCGTCGAGGTTGAGTGCCCTTAGCAGTAGGAGGTTGGCCAGCGGCGCGAGGTCGGCGATCTGATTGTTAGACAGGTCGAGCACTTGTAGCCGGGTCAATCGGGCGAGCGGGCCAATATCCACCACGGCATTATCGCCCAGCATCAGGGTATCCAAGCCCCTCAGTCGTTCAATCCCTTCGACATCCGCGATCCCATAGCCGCCCGCATCCAGAGTTCGCAACCCAGATAGCTCCTCGCTCTCCAAGCCTCCTTGTGGCTGTCGCAGCGCCTGCCGCACCGCTCGTTCCAACCTCGCGTCCGCGAAGGTGCTATGGTCAAAGATCGGCTCTTCGTCTGAGATTGGGGGTTGGAGGGGTGGGCGCTCGCTGCTGCAACCCAGCCACAAAAGCGCTGCCCAGAGCACGCATCTCATTGCTCGACTCCCGCGTACACGGTGAGAAACCCCCTCGTCCGCGTCCGCGTCCCCTCGACCTCTTGGTAGCGCCGGGTCACGTCGAACCCCAACACCGTCGTCAACTTATAACCCTGGTAGTCGGAGATATTGGTCAACTGGGCGACCGTCGTCGTCTCCGAGAAGCTGTCTTCGGCCCCCGGCGGCGGCGGCTCGCGCAACTGCCGGAAGTTGTGGTACTCGATCCCAGCCTCTAAGTAGCTGCTGCGCAGGACGGATATGCGCCCGACGGCGAGCAGGAGTTGACTCCACTCCTTGCGCTCGGGCTGGCCGCGGAGTACCGGGACCTCGCGGCGGAACTCGCTTTTGCAGGCCGGGCTCAAGGTCAGCTTGCCTAGCTGCAGCCGGTACTCGGCCTTGTTGATCAGGCCGAGGAACGAGCCGTCCTCGCGCTGTCCGCGCAACAGCAGCGCAGTGCTTGGATCGCGCTGGTGGTAGTACTGCCACTTGAACATGTTGACGAACTTAAAACCGGGCCAGCGGTCGAAGTCAAAACCCAGCCAAGTAGTATTGACCACTGTGTTCTGCGCCGGCAGCACGTCTGGGGTCGGCACCAGTTCGCCTCGGGTATTGGGTAGTTGCGTCCATTGCACGAGGTGGTCGAAGATATCGTCTTTGACGCGGCGCAGGTCCTGAAAAACCCGTGCCCGCCCCCAGCCGGTGAAGTAGTGGTCCCCGGCCAGCATCAGGTAATCGGCGTGGGCGCGGCGGTGGTCGGAGTGCTGCGCGAGCCGCTGGCGGCCTGCGGTCGCCCGCAGATCGGGGTGCAGAAAGGCACCGACGTACAGATTGTAGCCCTTGCGGTCGCGCTGGTAGGGCAGGTCGGCCTCCTCGTCGTTTTCAAAGCGGTCGATCCAGCCGTTGTGGTTTTGGTCGATGCCGTAGAGGAACTCCGGCCGGTCGGTGTGGAAGCGCAGGAAAGGCTCTTCGTAGTCGGGTACTCGGTTGGGGCTTGAAGGAGTGTCGTTTTGGTTGAAGTCGGAGATCAGGTCGTTGTTTTCGTCCCAGCCGGGAAAGATCTGGCGGTCTCTCGGGGACCCTTGCCGCGCCCAGTCGGGGAAGCGGTCCTGATCGTCGTTATCTTCGACGAATTCAAAGAAGCGCAACGGGTTCGCGTAATCGACGATGCCGTTGCGGTCAACGACCTGAAACCCGGTCTGGTAATTGGGGGCGATGTCGAAGGCTTCCAACAGCGCGAAGTAGGGATAGGCGGTCTTGGAGACGTTGAGCATCCAGGCCTCGGCCTCGCCGCTGGCGACGTGGTGCTTTTCGAGGTTGGGGTTGGGATATTGTCGGTACTGATGGTTGGCGGCGACTTCAAAGTAGGTGTTGAAGCCCTCAAGATCGGTCAACTCGAGGGTGAAGCCGGCGATCTGGTTGGCGGTGGGCAGCCCGTAATCGAGGGCCAACACTTGCTGGTTGGACGAGTCCTTGACATTGCCCAACGCTCGCGCCACCGGCACCGTCACAACCCGCTCCCGAAAGTCGGTCTGGCGATCAGAGGCCATCTCGACTAGGTAATCATTGGCTAGCACCAGTTCGATCTGCACCCGCTGAATTTCGCTGGGGGGCGGCCCGGTGTAGGAGCGGTCTTGGAAATCGTAGCGCAGGCGGATCTCCTCGCGCCCGTCGGCGGCGAGAAAACCTCGGCGCTGGAACCCGCCCTCCACCAGCGGCCGGAAGCCGAGCTCCGAGCCGCGCGTAGGCTTGCCCTCCAGATCCCAGATGACGATGTCCTGTGCGAAGAGTGCGCCGCCAGCTTCGCCGTCTTCAGGCGAATCGTCTTTAATGACTACTTCGATGAAGCTGACATTAGTCAAATTCTGCACCCCAGTGAGGTTGCCCTTGAGGATATTGCCATTGAATATCTCGGTTTGGGTCTGTGCGTGGTGCGCGTTGAGGTACGTCCCGCCGATCTTGACGAAGTCGCCGACCTGCACCTCCAACCGGCTGCCGATTAAGCTGGTGTTGTTGGTCTTCTCCGAGGTGCCTATCCCCGAGCCGGTCTCGTCAGTCAGGCTGTTGAGCCGCGACAGCAGCATGGTAAGCGCGTATTTGTCGGATAGGAGGTCCCACTGGATGCCGTTGAAGCGCGGTTTGGAAAAGGTCATCGGCGTCAGGGTGGTGCGGATTTGGCTGCCGATGGTGATGGCGTAGTGGTACTGCCCTTTATGGTCTGAGGCGATCAGTAACTGGTTGAACCAACCGGCGAAGCGCCCGTCTTGGGCCAAGGTCGAACCAAAGGGCTGGGGGTTTTGCTGCCGCCAGTCGAAAATCGGCCAGCCGCGGGTCAGGTAGTTGCCGTACACATCGTAGATATAGCTGCCTTCGAGCGAGGTGGACACGTAGCGCTGGTACAGGTTGCGCGCGTAGTTGGAGTACTCCCACTGCTTCCAGCGGTATTCGGTGTAGAGTTCCTGCGGGATATACCACTTGCGCACGGCCGGATCGAGCGCGTCGAAGAGTACGCCAGGTCCTCGCGGTTCAAAAGAGACTTTGCCGCCGCGCTTGACGGTGCCGAGGCGAGCACCGTAGTCTTGGGCGGTGAGGAGCAGAGGGAGTAGGAGCAGGAACAGGAGTCCCCATAGCGATTGATACCTTCTTTCCCCCATCAATGCGCCACCCCCACCGTCCCGGTATGCACTTCCGCAAACGCATCCGCCTGCACCCGCAACACCCAAATATAGGTCCCTGGCAACGCGGTTTTCCCATTCGCCAGCCGGCCGTCCCACTGCGCCTCTACCGGACCGACCCCCCGCTCAGCGACAAACACCTCATGCACCAACCGCCCCGATAGATCGAACAAGTCCAAGCGCACCGGCGCGGGCCGCGTTAGCTGCAACACGTTGAAAAACACGTCGAGATGATCGTTGATCCCATCGCCATTGGGCGTAAAAACGCGCGGCCCAAACGCGATCTCGCCGACCAACTTGCCGATCTGCGCCTTGGGGATCGCCACCGAGAGGTTCGATAGCTCGGGAAAATCTCCCGGACCAAAATCCGTCGCCTCGCCCGGCACCAACCGCTGCGGCACAGTACCCGCACGGCTGTTGTAGGCACGGCCCGAAAAGGTGGTGCCGAAGCGAAAAATCGGCAGATCGAAGGTGAACTCCAGCACCGCCCCGTCGCTGTGGACTAGGGGAAAGTTGAAGCCAAAGCCATCCTCGCGGATAAAATCCACCGCAAAGTCGAACGGCTGCCCGTCGAGCTTTACCTCGCGTACCGCTGTGACTAGGATATTGGTATCGACTTCTAACCGGTCAAAACCGCGCACCTCTCCCGTGGAGCGCAGCCGCACCGCGTAGCGGAAAGTCGCCGGTTTTTCCGCCTCGGCCAGCCGCGGAAAGACTTCGGCGTGCAGCGAGTCCGCCAGCGGCGGCTGTAGGTACTCAAAGTGCAGTTCGTCAACCTGACGCGTCGCGAAAAGCCCTCCCGCAAACTCGAAGCGGAACTGGATATAGCGGCGTGGAGTCGGCGCCCTCACCAGCTCATCCACTCGCACCGCAAACCACGGGCTCCAGTGCCCGGTATCGTCGCGGATGCCGCCGCGATCGGCTGGCAATAGCGAATCGACGTAGGTCTCGCGGCTGACCTCTCGGAAAGAGCGAACGCCGTCGGCGTCGAAAAACCATTCGCGATAGACCAGCGGCGAGGGGTCGGTGCCCGTCCGCACCCGCACCTTTAGGTGCGAAAAATCCGCATGGCCGACGAGGTCTTCAATCCACTCGACAAAGCCCACCGTGGACCGGTCGCCTAAGTCGATGATATTGGACAGATAGAGGCTCTGCTGCAGAAAGCCCGTGCCATAGACTTCGACCTCGTCAATCTCAAAAGGCACATCGGCCAGCGATTTGATCTTGACGAAGCGCGCGTATTGCGGCGGGACGGCTACATCGACGACCGGCTCCTCGTTTTGCGCCTCGCGTTGGATCAGCACATCGGGCTGGCCGGATGGAAACTGATTGAGCCACAACTCGTAGCCGCGCAGAAAATCGTTGTGGAACGGCGTCGCTGGCGTCGCCACCACGGTGTTGCGCGGGTAGAACTGCACTCGCCGCACCCCCACCGGCACCACAAAGTCCAAGATCACCCAAATGCCCCTCGTCGCCACCCGCGGCTCGAAGACCGTCGGTTTGCGCTCAAAGGCCACTTGGTGATCGCCGTTGACCGTGCCCACGAGCTGGCGCTCGTGGCCGCGGCCGGCGTTGGGCGCTTGAATCGAACCGAACTCTAGGACCCGCGCGGCGATGTTGACCTCCTCGTCGAAGTGCAGCGGTCCGATCCAGCCCGGCCGGTAGTCAAAGTCGATGGTCGCCCCCGGTGTGTTAGTCAACTCGAGCTGGCCGAGCTGGGCGTTGAGTACATGCTCGGGTTTGAGGCCATCGCCGCCGACTTTCCAAGCGGAGGTGCCTTGGGTACCGAGCACATAAGTCTGCGCCGGCTGGCCGCAGAGGCCGCTTGGCAGCACAAGTGCCGCGATCCCCAGCCAGCCCCTCATTGGCTCAACCCCGCGTACAATGTCATAAAGACCAAACTCGCTTCCTGCGGTACCCGCCCGGCAAAACGCCGCTGTTGGAACTGCACACCGGTAGTGGTCACTAGCTGATACCCCTGATAGGCCGTGCGGTTTTTGAGTTGAGCGACCGCGGTCCAGCCTAGGAAGTCGGCATCTACTTCCTCCCGCCTCCCTGCCAAAAGCCACAGACGGCCTACTTCCAGCCCCACCTGCAATTCGGTGTTGAATATCTGGCGGCCGTAGCGGGGGAAGTAGCTGATGCCCACCGCCTCGGCAAAAAGCGGCTGCGTCCATATCAGGAAGAAGGTCTCCTCTAAGCTCGTGAATTCTAAGTAGCGCGTGCTAAAGGGCCGCTCCCGGCGGAACTCGCTTTTGAAACGAGGCTCCAAGACGCCCAAGCCCACTGGGATACTCCACTCCACTTTATTGATTGCGCCTAAGAATCCGCTGGTCTTGCGGCCCTCCCGGAACCGCACCTCGTCGGCCGGGTCCTGCTGCTCGACCCAATCCCATTTGAAGCGGTGCAAGAGCCTTATCTGCGCCCCTAGGCGTTGGTCCAAGTCGAGGTATAGCGAGTTTTTCCAAGCGTTCCGTCCCGGCAAAAAGTCGATCCGGTCAATCATCCGTCCCGGTTCCCCCAACGGCTGGAACCACTGCCGCAAATCGTCGGGGATGTCGTCGCGCACTCGGGCACCGAACTCAAAGAGCCGGAGCTGGCTGCCCCCGGTGAAGCGGTAGCGCCAAGCACCTAGCACATACCAAGCGCGGGTCCGCCCGTTGCCAGCGACCAGCCGCATGTCCTGTCGCCCGACGCTCACCTCGAGCGCGGGCACCACCTCGGCCTTGAGGTAGGTGTTGAATCCCCGGTGGTCGCGCTTATAGGGATAATCGGGAACGAGGTCGTTTTCAAAGCGGTCGATGACGCCGTTGTGGTTCATGTCGAGGCCGAAGAGGAACTCGGGGCGGTCGGCGCGGTAGCGCAGGAAAGGCTCTTCGTAGTCGGGATAGAGGTTTCTGTTTTGGTTGTGGTCGTTGATGAAGTCGCCGTTCTCGTCTAGACCCGGCCAAGCCACTTCGCGCTGGTTCGAGCGGATGCTGGTCGGTGAGACCGTCACTGATTCAGTGATTCCGCCCCAGCGCACGAAAAAGGGGCGCTCCCACTCGGTCAGGCCGTTGCGGTCGTCGTCGTCATCGACAAACTCATAGACCTGCGGCACTGGGTTTTTGAACTTGATCCGACCGTTGCGGTCGGTGAGCCAGTAGCGGGTACTGTAGTCGTCTGCGATTGAAAAGCCTTCGCCGAAAAGCATCCAAGCGCCCCTGCGATAGGCCGCGTTGAGATAGCCGGCGTGGGCGCTGGCGACGGTCTCGTGGTGCGCCGAGATATGGGGATTGGGGTAGCGCGAAAAGCGGCGGTTGAGCACCAACTCGCCCAAAAGCGAGAAGCCCTGCCAATCGTTTAGATTCCAGTTGATGCCGATCAACTCGCTGGCTGTCGGCAGACCATAGTCGAGCCGCACCACCTTGGTGTTACTGTTGTCTTGGACGTTGCCTGCGGCCCTGGCGACGGGCAAAAAGACGATCTCAGCATTGCGTCGCTGGCCATCCGTTTGCAAGTCCGAGGCCACTTCTACCCTATAGTCATTGGCCAGCGAGAGTTCGATCTGCACCTCGCGCAGGTCGCCCGACTGCACGTCTGCAAAGTCGAGGCCGCCCATATCGTATTCGAGCAAGATGCTCTCTTCGTCGCGGGCAAACAGCCGACCCCCCTCCTCGAAACCGCCCTCGCGCCGCGGCAGGAAGCCAATATCGCGCCCCCTTAGCTGGCGACCACTGGTATCGACCATGACGATGTCGAAACCCGCCAGTGCCGCTCCGACGCCACCGCGGCCGGGCGAGTCGTCCCTGATTCTGACCCACAGCTTGTCGAGGGGCTGGTTTTCCAGCGAAGTCAGAATTCCGTGCAGCGGATTGCCCTCGTTGAATTCCACCTGCGTCAGCACGTTGTGGGCATTGATATAGGTCAGCCCGAAATTCCCGCCTGTCCCGGCCTGATATTCGAGGTGGCTACCCATCACCGTAGTGGAGTTGGTCTGTGCCTCCTCGTCGGGATTGCTCGGCCGCGACAAAAGCAGACTGGCCTCGTAGCGCTCGACGGCGTAGTCGAGGCGCACGCCATTGAAGCGCGGCTTGTTGAACGTCAGCGGCGTGAAGCGGGTCGCGATCTCATCGCCGATCATCAGCCGGTACGACGACGCGCCGCGCTGGTCCGAAACGATGACCAAGCGGTTGAAGAAGTCGCGGTAGGCCGGCCGCCGACTGGCCATCAGGTCCAGTGAGGACAGGCCGCCGCCGCGCTTGTCAATAAAGCTGCCGCGCGCGCCGGGCTGATCCTGTTGCCAGTTGTACACTAGCCAGCCGCGGCCGAGGGGTGTGCCGAAGGTGTCGTAGGTCTCGTCGCCTTCGAGGATCAGGCTGATATAGCGCAGGTATGTGTCACGGGCGAAGTTGCTTCCTTGGTCGTACCAAGGTGCCATATAGGTCTCAGGCAAGTAGTGCGGCCCGTACCACTTGTGGATCGCCGGCGAGACATAGTCCATCTCAAAGGTCTCGCCGTACGTATAGACCCTACTAATACCCCAGTGCAGGAGATCGTCGCCCTCGGCGACGGATGCCCATAGCAGGAGGAGGACCGTCGCCCGCCGCATTAGTAGGCCACGTGTACCAAACTCGCCGCGTGTGTCCCTGCCACGCCGCTGTCGGCAGCGAAGCCGACCTGCACTAGGTAGATCCCCGGTGACACGACTGCGCCGACCTCGTCACGGCCGTCCCACTCGACGCGCCGTTCGCCGCTGGGATGCTCGGTGCCTCTCGACAGATCGCGCACCTTGTGCCCCGACAGATCGTAGATCGCCACCCGCAGTTGCTTGGTTCCCTCCAAGTGAAAAATCGACAGTTCAATATCCGTATGGTCGTTGATTCCGTCGCCATTGGGGGTAAAAACCTTGGGCACCACCGCCACGTCTTTTAGCAGCCGGGTCCGCTCCAAATCCGAAACCACCACCAGCGACTGACTAGAAACGAGACTTGAGGCATCTCCGTCGCTGACCAATTGCACCCGGCCCGGTTGGCTTACCTGCTCCAACTCGGCGGTGAAGGTCGTACTTTGCAAAAAGACTTTGGTGCGGAATTTGATCTCGTAGATAGAACTACCGCGGAAGACCGGCTCGGGAAAAATCAGCTCGACCTCACCTTCCCTCCCCTGTTCCAAAACTAACTCGCCCGGCCACAACCTCCGCCCGCCCCCGCCGCGCAATGCGGTATCCCTGCCCGAGCGCACCGAGAGCAACTCGATTGGTGCGGCCGAGGATGAGTGCAGCCGCAGCCGGTCGAAGCCTGGGTTGCCGACGGCGAATTCGGGCCGCAAGTAGAGCACAAAGTCTTGCTCCACCCCCGGCTCGACCTGCCACACGGGCCAGATCTCGCCCACTATTTTATCTACCAGCGGCGGCTCGAAGCGCAGACGCAAATCGCGGATCCTCGCCGCCCGGAGTGGCTCGCGGGAGCGCAGCTTGATCTGCACTTGCACGAAGGCTCGCGGACTCGGCGACTTAAAGGGCACGCCCGCAGCCTCATAGATAGTGCTCCAGTTACTCCAACTCGGCCCGGCGACCTGCTCGATGACCACCGGCGGCCGGCGGTTTTCAGACAGCAGTTCCCACATTTCCTTGGATATCTCGCGGCCGGTGGTGGCGTAGTAGTGAGGGACTTCAACGATCTCCTCGCCGGAGCGGGTGCGGACCTCAATCCGGGTGCCCGGCGGTTGTTTCCCCTCCCACTCGACTGCCGCAAACAGCCGCGGCCGGTCGAGCGGGATAAAGGGCGAAGTCATTTCCACCTCGGAGACAAAACCCTCGCCATAGGCCTGGATTTCGCTCAGGTAACCCTCAACCTGTTCATTGGGGTTGTATTCGAGATGGCGCACTTCGATAAAGCGCACCTCCTGTAGGGGAAAGGTCTCCTCCAAGTGCTGGTAACTGCTGAGGTTGCGCCGCTCGCCAAAGGTGGTCCAGATCCGCTCGCCGTTGGGACTGAGTGCCCCGTCCGACATCCGCAGTTGATAGGCCAGCGGTGGCATCTCGTCGGCCGGCGCGAGCAACTTGATGCGGTCGAGCCAGTACTTGGCACCGAGGTCAATTTTGAGCTGTTTTTCATTGGCCACCGGATCGTAGATCGGCATGTTGAACCCCGAGCTATACAGGCCGTCGGAGAAGATTCTGCGGAACAGGAAATCAAAGCCGCGCTCGTCAGCGCCGCGCCCAATCCCGCTCTGGGTTAGCTGTACCACGTTCTCGCCAAGGGAGAAAACCTCGACCTCGGCGAGGCGGGGCCGCTCGTGGCGGTAGTAGCGCACCGGGCCGCGCTCCTGACTAGGCAGGTCGAAGTAGTCGCGCTCAGCGACGAGAATCTCGCGGCCGGCGGCGGTGACGCGAAAATGATCGATAGCCCCCCGATCTTCTTCCGCCAAGAATGCGTAGGTTCCCGCGCTGATCTCCTCGGCCCGCGGCCCATCGGTGTCGAGCACATCGATGCGCAAAAATTGGACGATCTCGCCCTCGACGCCTTCGGGCACCTGCCGGTCGGGCGCGATGTCGAAGGCGTATTCGCGCTGGTCTTTGTTGGGCTTGGTCTCCAAGCCGACGCGGAAGAACCGCCGCCGCTGGTCGCGCCCCTGCCCCCAGCGCAACCCGTCCGAGGCCATTACCCTGAACTTCAAAAAAGGGTCGCCCTGCCCTGCGGCGACAAAGCGCAGTACTACGCGGTGGGCGATCACCGCACGACCGAGATCAATTTCCAAAAACCAATGATCCAGCGAGCTGGTACGCTGCGGCTCCCAGTAGGTATTGGGATCGCCGTCGAGAACGAAAAAGGCTTGGCGCTGGCTCGTGCCTACTGCGTAGATCCCGCCCTGTAAGGTGTCCTCAGAGGCGAAGGCGCTGACGTAGGTAAAGTCGGGGGCGTTCTGCGCCACTTCTATCCCACGGCGCAAAAAGCGCGGCTCAACCGTGCCGTCGGCGCGCACCACCTGCACCCCGGTAGGTGCGTCCCAAGCCTGCCAATGCGCGGGCCTATCGACGCGCACTTGGTTGAACAGCAGGCGGTAGCCCTCGCCTTCTTGGGCGGAAAGCGCGCTGGCCAGGATCAGGATGGACAGCAGCACGAGTCTAGGGCTTGCGAAAGTCATGCGCGATGATCGCATCCGTTTATTATGCACGATTTTTCGTTTTCTCCGTTCCCCGTTTTGGCCTCAATTATGGCGACAAGGACACGGCAGGTAAGAAGTGTTGGCCGCTAGGGCTGAAGTCTTCAGTCAAATCGCTAACATCAAAACCATCACTACTAATAGAAAAGATATGTCTAGAAAAAGGAGAAAAAGGGTTAGACTCGGAGACGACAGCGGCTGAAAACAGGATCCGGCTTCCAGCGGGCGTCCATACAGGATCGCGTGCAGACCTGAACCCGTCTGTCAACGTTGACGGGGATAGCCACCTCGCCGCCATTGGACTGCACATACAGCGTGTCTGCATACGCCCCCGCAGCCAACCCCGCTCCTGACGTCTCGACCGTCAACATGCCCGCCCCCTGACCTGCCAGCGACCCATCCGCCCGTTCCTCTACCACCCCGTCGAACTCCGCACCCGATACCGACAGCCAAGCCGCCGAGTGCCGCACCTGCCAGATCAACCGACCCAACCCGCTGTTAGTCAGCTCCACCACAGTCGTCTGCGGCGTCCCGTCCACCTCCAAGCGCTCCACCGCCACCGCCAGCACCGCAAAAACCTCGACAAACTCCACCCCAACCGCGTCTTCGCCCGAAAGGACAACCGCCTGCTCGGGCGGGAAAAACAGATGCTCGTCCTTGAACGGTATCAGCCGATAGCGACCCTCTGGGAGATCTGCAAATGCAAAGCGGCCTTCGGCATCCGTCCACACCGTGTCTTGCACACTCCCGCTCAGATAGATGGCCACTTCCGACAGATACGCGGTCTGATCGACGACTTGGCCGCTAATGCTATAGCGAGTCGGCGCGGCGCGGCGCGGGTCGTGCTCTTTGCTGGCTGCTGGATCTACCGATGGCTGCAACGAGGCGAAGAGCACCCGCTCCTCGGCCCGCTCTTGCGGCGTTTTGTCCAGCGCCGTGCTCAGGCCGTGCCGGTGGCACCAGAGCTTGTAGGCGGCGATTGTGCCGACGCCGAGCGCGGCAAAGTGCGCGGCGAGGGCCTCGTCAACTTGGTTGGGGAGCAGCAGGGTGTGCGTGGCATTGGTCATGTCGTATTCTTGCTAATCCGCGTCGGCCATTGCATTGGCGCGAATTTTAATTCTAGGGCAGGAGGTCAACAGTGCCAAATGGACGGCGTTCGTTTTGCACGCAAGGGCCGGAATTGCTATGCTTAGAGGCCGGGCGGTTAGCTCAGTTGGTCAGAGCGCCTGCCTTACAAGCAGGATGTCCCCAGTTCGAGTCTGGGATCGCCCACCACTTTACAAGCCCCTGAGCAATCAGGGGCTTATTTTTTATGGAGTTTTGCCCAAGCGATGATCTAACTTCTACAGGAGCTATACCCATGCCCAATCGCCCCAATATCCTCTTTCTCCTCAGCGATGAACACAGTTTTCGCTTCCTCTCGGCCCGCTCTCCGGAGCGCGGCGGCGAACCCTGCCGCACTCCGACGCTTGACCGTCTCATCCAGCAGGGCGTCCACTTCGAAACTGCCTATTGCCAGATGCCCCTGTGTACGCCCAGCCGAATGTCGATGCTGTCCGGCCGGCACCCGCATCGCTGCCCGGTCCTGTGGCCTGACACCCCTACCTTTGCTTCGCACCTAGGGCAGCACGGCTACGCCACGGCCGCCGTCGGCAAGATGCACCTGCGGGGCTCCCGTCAGTACGCCGGTTTCGGGGCCCGCCCCTACGGCGATTTTGACGCGCCCTCGCCAGGCCATCAGAAAGACCCACTTTTTCTGCCCGGGATCCAGGATCACATCTTCATGCCCTCCATCATTGAGGATGCCGGTCTCAGCGATATCCCCGAATCCCTGTTCCAGGAGCAGTTTGTCGTGCGCGAGGCCACGGCGTGGCTGCGCGAACACCGCCACGCCCACCCGGACCAGCCCTGGTTGATGTACACCTCGTTCGTTCACCCGCACTTCCCGATGAACGCACCCCGCCGCTTTTTCGAGCGCTACTACCCCGAAGGGGTCACTCCGCCGCGGGTGGGCCGCAGCGGGGACGCCGAGGACCACCCCATGACCTTGGAAGCTCTGAGGTCGGATAGTGGCGAGTCCCAGGGGCATCCCGCCGAAGAGATCACCGCGGACCAGACCCTGCGCGCCCGGGCGGCATACGTTGCCTGCGTAGACCAGTTGGACGAGATCATAGGGGACTTTTTAGCGGTCTTGGAGCGCGACGGGCTGCTCGACAACACCGTCATCGTCTACACCTCGGACCACGGCGAACTGGCTGGAGAGCACGGCCTGTGGTGGAAACAGACTTGGCACGAAGCTTCTGTTCGGGTGCCGCTGATCGTCTCCCTGCCGGAGCACCGCAGGGGCCAGCTCTCGCCAGCTGAAATCGCCGCGCCGGTGAGCCTGGCCGATATCTTCCCCACGCTCTGTGGCTTGACCGACGCGCCTCTGCTCGACGGTCTGGACGGCATCGACTTGGCGCCGGCGGGGCGGGGCGATGCCTGCCCGGCTCTGGCAGCGCGCCCCGGCGTCATCGTCGGACACCTGGGCAAAGGATACCGCATGATCCGCTCGCAGCGCTACAAGTACATCGCCTTCCACACCTGCGAGGATCTGGCCTTCGACCTGATGGACGATCCGCACGAGCAGCGCAATCTGGTAGGCCGCGCCACAGGGGAGATGGCCGCCGAACTGGAGAAACTCAAGTCCGCGCTCTTTGATGGCTTTGATTTTGAGGAAGTCATAGAGTCGACTAGGCGGGAAAGTGCGCAATATCACAAGCAGTATCCGAGCCGGATAAAGCCCCGAACGTCTAACCAGATCATGCGTGGAGACGGGATGCTGGTAGAAGCGGACCAGCCGCTCTATTATCCAGATGTGGTCAGCCAGGACCCGCGCCGGGACTTCAGTGACTGTCCGCAGCAGCGCAGAGCTTCCCGTCGCCGTCGATGAATCTGGCGGTCGGATAACAGAGGAATCTCTTGGGGGAATAGGAGATGGAACACCGCCGCAGCGGTTCTGGGCTACTTTATTCCAGGACCAGCATCTTGCGCACCCGGGAGATCTCCCCAGCCTGAAGCCGGTATAAGTAAACCCCGTTGGCGACGCGCGCTCCGCGGTGGTCGCAGCCGTCCCAAGGAACTTGGTACGCGTCGGCAGCTTGGACTGCGTCCACCAGCGTGCGCACCGGCTGGCCGAGGGTGTTGTAGATCACCAGTCGCACTGGCCCGGGGGCACTGACGCGGTAGGGGATTTGGGTGGAGCTGTTGAAGGGGTTGGGATAGTTGGACTCTAGACTGCTGGCGACCGGCAAGGTGGTTTTGCGAGCTTCCTGATCGGCTGGATCGGTCGAGAAGATCCGATACAGTCCCGTCTGATCGGTAACCCACATGTCGGCTCCCTCCGGTCCGATGGCAACGCGCTTGGGAGCAACAAAACCGATTACAAAGGCTTCGATATGACCTCTGGGGCTTGCGATCCAAATGTTGTTCGCTGCGGCGTCTGCTACGTAGAGACCGTTGCCAAGAGGCCCAGCGTTAGAGAACGCGATTCCCTGAAATTGACGCTCACTGACAGGTGCCGGCGGCACCAACGTTCGCCATTCTCCATTGGCTTGCAGTTGGTACAGGCCTGAAAGTCTTTGGTGGTTGAGATCGGTATCGGAGAGCGTCAGCAGACCGCCGTATTTTCCGGTTGGGTCGGCCTTCAGGTCCATTGGATCGATATCGCTTCTGTCGGCAGGTAGGGTATGGGAAGCGATCAGGTGGAGATTGAAGGACGTATCCAGCCGGTAGAAAGACTGGCCTTGCCCGATGTCTGCATCGTAGATATAGGCACCTGCTGGATAGCTTGAGTGGCTAATGAACTCAATGGACGCTTGGGTCGAATTTTCATTGTAGATGTTGATTGCGTCGCGAAACTCGCCGTTCGGCTCTACGATTACGACACGGGTTGTGCGCTGTCCATCCGGGCCAGCATTGATCGTCACGAAAAGCTTGTTGTCAAACAGTCCGGTTTGATCGAAACGGACCGTCGGCACTGCGTTTACTAACTCGGCAGGGATGCGGGCGACTAGCTCCTCTCCCTCTGCCGAGAACCTCCAGAGCAATACTTCTCCATCATCGGATGCGGCACCACGGATGGTCGCACCGATGATTCCCGTGCCGTATTCGCGATTCGTGATAAGATCCATGGCGATCGGCTCCAACCACGACGATTTCTCGACAGCAAAACCGAGTGGGACGGATATATTGACAGGTGGATTTGGGATGTTCAACATGTCCCACAGCAGAATCGTACCGTCGTTACTGCCACTGGCCAGGATGGTCCCATCGGGCGAAAATGCTATGGAATAGACACGACCCGTATGCCCTTCGAGGGTGGTTTTGAGCTGGCCACTGACCGCATCCCACAGCAGAATTGTGCCAGCGGAACCGCCGCCGGCGAGAGTGAATCCATCTGGAGAATACGCTAAGGAAGTTACCCAATCATCCGCATCGTCCGTATGTCCCGGCAAGGTGCCCTGCATTTGTCCGCTGTCCGCATCCCACAACCGCACTGTGCCGTCGTTACTGCTACTGGCAAGGCCGGCTCCATCCGGTGAGAAAGCCACCGAACTAACCCAATCCGTATGTCCTTCGAGGATGGTCTTGAGTTGACCGCTGTTCACATCCCACAGCCTCACCTCGCCGTTTATATGGCCACTAGCCAAAGTGACCCCATCCGACGAGAAAGCCACGGAGAGGACTTCTTCCAGATGCCCCTGAAGGATAACGGGTTCTGCCCTTGACCCGATGTTGGCCGCATCCCACAGCCTCACCTCGCCGTTTCTATGGCCACTAGCCAAAGTGACCCCATCCGGCGAGAAAGCTACCGAACGGGGATAAATATAACTTCGCAGGGTATTGCGCATTTGTCCGCTGTCCACGTCCCATAACCGGACTGTGTGGTCAATACCGGCGAGGGTGACCCCATCCGGTGAGAAAACCACCGAACGGACCCGGCTCATATCCATATGCCCTTCAAAGGCCTTGAGTTGGCTGCCGGCTACATCCCACAGCCACAACTCGCCGTTTATATGGCTACTAGCGAGGGTAGCTCCATCAGGAGAGAAAGCCACCGAATAGACCCAAACCGTATGTCCCGGCAAGGTGCCCTGCATTTGTCCGCTGTCCGCATCCCACAACTGCACTGTGCCGTAGCCACTGACAACGATCAGAGAGGCCCCATCCGGCGTATATGACACGGAATAGACAAGTCCCGGAGGTTCTAGGGTATTTTGCGTTTGTCCGCTGTCCACATCCCATAGCCGCACCGTGCTGTCCCAACTGCCACTGGCGAGAGAGGCCCCATCGGGCGAAAACGACATGGAACTGATCGACCAGTCCTTATGCCCTTCGAGGACGGCTTTGAGCTGCCCACTGGCGACGTCCCATAGCCGGATCGTTTCATCGTAACTGCCACTGGCGAGAGTGGCCCCATCGGGGGCAAACGACATGGAACTGATCCACTCCTTATGCCCTTCGAGGACGGCTTTGAGCTGCCCACTGGCGACGTCCCATAACCACACCGTGTTGTCCCTACCGCCACTGGCGATAATGGCCCCATTCGGAGAATACGACACGGAATGGACTGGCTCGTTATACCCTTCTAAAATGGCCACGACCTCGCCGCTGGCGACGTCCCATAGCCGGATCGTTTCATCGTAACTGCCACTGGCGAGAGTGGCCCCATCGGGGGCAAACGACATGGAACTGATCAAGTCCTTATGCCCTTCGAGGACGGCTTTGAGTTCACCGCTGTCCGCATCCCACAACCGCACCGTTCTGTCCCGCCAGCTCTTGGTACTGGCCCTGGTACTGGCTAGGGTGGACCCATCCGATGAGAGAGCTATCACTCTGGCATTTCCCTCCGGAATCAGAACGACTTCGGCGCCAGTGTGAGCATCGTAGATCCAGATGCCGAGACTGCTGTTCACCGCCAGCCGCATGCCATCGGCTGAATAGAGCGCCGCTTTCGCCTCTCCTTTGCCTAGGCGGGCGAGGGCACCTTCGGGCAGATTCCGGCGAGTATAGTCCTGAGCGTAGCTAGCCGGCACGAATAGGACACCGACCAACAACAGGGCGACGTTGAACAAATAGGCCTTTTTCATTTTCAGCCCTTCATGTTCACATCAGTGGTTAGCGGCCACCAGAAACTTCCCCTAACCACTACCAGAACGGAGTTCCTGTGTCAATAGGAACTTCGTCGTTGTGTGGGAAGCACTCTAGCGGGTTGTGGGTGATTAGATTCCCCCGCGAGTGATTAGCACTAACGCTCTGTTGCAAGCGGGCGCGCTGGCCGCAGCCCGAAAAAAGCCGCCATAATCAAGCCGCTCGCAATCCGCGACGCGCAGGCCAGGCCAAAGACGGCCCCGTAGCCATAGTCGAGGATGAGCGTGCCGCCGATGAGGCTGCCGAGGAAGCTCAAGAGCTGGAAGCCGCAGACGCGGAGACCCTGGATCCGCGCCCAATAGCGTCGGGGCAGCACTTGGGTGGAGAAGTGCTGGTCGGACGGGTTGTCGATGACTTCGCCGATGCGCACGAGCAGAAACATGGGCACGGCCAATGGCAGGCTGATAAAGGCTCCCATGATCCCGAGCGCACTGCCGCCCATAGTGCGGGCCGGGAGAATGGTCAGCGTCGGCCCGAAGCGGCGCACCAGCGTTGGCGCGGCAAAGGTCGCTGGTAGGCTGGCGAGTTGGCTGAGGAAGAAGATCGCGCCGATCGCAGCCGGGCCGACGCCCAGCTCGGACTCGAAGAACACGTTGAAGAACGGGTACGTCAGCCCCATGGAGAAACCGCGCGTGCCACTCAAGACGGTAATGGCAGCAAAGACGCGCCACGGCGGAATCGTCGACTCGTTTTTATCCGGCGACCGAGTTGGCGCGGGTGCTCTTTCGCGGCGGGTTTCACCGGATGCGTACAGCATCGGCACGACGGCGATGATTGAACAAGCCGCGCCGAAGAACAGCGCGTAGCGGAAGGGTGCGGGGGCCTCGGTAGAGAGGCCGAGGAAGTAGCCCATGACTCCGGGCATGAAGCCGCCGATTAGGCTCAGGAACATGCGGACGATTATTTGCAGGCCCGACCAAATGGCGAGGGCTTCGGCGCGCCGCGCTGGGTGGGCGTTGTCCGAGAGGAAGGGCACGTGGTTGACCCAGACGAAGGCCGTGGCCACGCCGCCGACAAACGAGAACGCCAGCAGCGCGCCCGGGGTTGTTGTTAGGCACAGGCCCAACTGGGAGACAGCCAGCAGCAGGCCCGACGCTATGAGGAAGGGCTTGCGGCCGAGGCGGTCGCTCAGGATGCCGGTGGGCAGCGCCAACAGGCCGGTCGCCAGCGGTGCCATGCTGGCGACTTGGCCGATGAAGTCCTCTTGGTAGCTCAGGCGCAGTAGATAGAGGTTGTACAGCAGGGAAAAGAGCGCCATGCCGGCGTTGATCGAGGTGCCAAAAGCGAAAAACAGCCGGACATTGCGGTTAAATTCCCGCAGCCGAAAGCGGCTTAGGGCGTGGCCGATGGGCATCCGGCGTGGCGTCTCGCAAAGACCTCGACGGCCTTTTGCACGGCGATCTTCGCGGTGTGGACCCGCTCGGCAAAGGGCAGTTCCATGCCGGTCTCAATGGTGAAGGCCAAGCCGTAGGTTTTCGCGGCAAAGTCGGCGAGGTTGAAGCCCTCGCCGCGCTGCTGGGGGTTGAGCCAGAAGACGCTGCGCGGCCCCTTGGTAAAAAAAGATCCGGGCAAATAGTCGCTCGGGGCGAGGGCCACGCCGGAGGCCGCGACTGCGGCGATCATCTCGCTGGCCATGGCCTCCTCCCACTGCTGGTCGCTGGGGGTGCGCTGGTGCCGCGCCGAAAACCAGAAGAAGTCGCCCCCGTGCTCGTGGAGGTCTAGCGTCAGGCCGGGCTGTATGGAGGCCATCAGGTCGCGGGTGCAACGCGGCTCGACGGGTGCCCAAGGGGTGTCGTGGAAACGGTTGAGGTGGAGGACTTCACCGGCGGGGTCAATCACCAGCGTGTACGCGCGCTCGACGCCGGGATTGCTGGCGGCAAAGTAGAGCCGACGGCCTTTGAGTGCTTCGATCCAATCCCCTACTGGATGGTTGTACAGGTTGCTCGTCGAGTAGCCATACTCGCCGATGAGGGCGACCACGGTTTCGCCTTCGTCATAGAGGACTTCGCCGCGCTTTTTGAGTAAGGGGGCGACGTCGTCGAGGCCGCCGAGATCCGGGGTTTCTAGGCTCAGGCCGAGCGCGTAGGCGAGGCCATTCATGCCGATGAGGTCTCGGCTGGGGATGGTGTAGAGCTGGTGCTCGGTCTCGATTTCGTCGATGAGGGCGCAGGCCGCGCTGACGCCAGCCTGTTCGGTGGCGTGGCTGCCGGCACTGATGAAAATGGCCGGTGTTTTGTCGCCGCCGCTTTTGATCGCGACAATGGGCTGTCCGTCGGGCGCGCGGCCGAGGATCTGTGGAGTGTGACCGTTGTCTTGGATGTAGGTGAGCAGGTCGCCGTAGCTGTCGAATGGTTGCATGGCGTTTAGGCACACAGAGGGTGCGCCATCTGCGCACGGCGGAAGGGAACGTCGATCTGGCCGTCTTGGTTGATAGCGGACATTCTGGCCCGCGCCTCCAGCCACAGTCGGTGCCACTCGGCCGGGTCGCGCAACTCGCTGTCTGGGTCGCGGCGGCTGCGCGCGACAAACCCGGGGAAGGCGATGCGCCCGGTGGGCTGGTCGCTGGGATTGTAGCGCAGGTCAAAGCTCCAGCGGACCTCGTCGCTGATGTTGGGATAGGAGCCGTGGACGGTCTGCTTGTGGACGAAGATGACGTCGCCGCGCTCGACCGGCACGGGGATGGCCTGATCGGCGGCGAAGAGCTTTTCCGGGACTTGGGCCGCACCCGCGAATTGCGGCGCGTTGTCCATGTAGTTAGGGCAGTGGGGCAAAAGGCCGTTTTTGTGCGAGCCGGGCGCGACCATCAGCGGCCCCTTCTCGATGGGGGTGTCTTGTAGCGAGAACCACACGGTCAGCATCTGCGTGTCGTCCGCCTCCTCGGTTACGACGCCGTGGTCTTGGTGCCACTGGGTCGCGCCGAGGATGGCGTTGCCGAACTGGTTTTTGGGCAGGTAGCGCTCGGGTGGCTTGATGCGCACATGCTGGACCGGGTTGGAGTAAATTTCTGGGCCAATTAGCGCCTCGACGACGTCGAGCAGGTTGGGGTCGGTGAAGGCGCGGAAAACGGCCGGGCCGGCCCAGAAGGGGGTATCGGGCTGGACGTTTTGAAAGGGTAGCGAGAAGTCGAAGTACTGGCTGTGGATGCGGCCGGTTTCAACACAGAGCTGGATGTAGCGGTCGCCGAACTCAAGCTCTTCGTAGCGCGAGGTGATTTCGCCCTGAGCGTAGAGCGCGTCGGCCAAGCTGTCGAGGACAGTGGCGTATTCGTCGATGACCGGGTCGAGGGTGGTGACCGGGTCGAGGACGCCTTTGACGACGACGTAGCCTTCGCTGGCAAAGTGGTCGAGTTGGTGAGATGTGAGCGCGGGCATTGCTTTTCCTCCAGTGGGTGCGCGGTTGGTGGGCGTGCCTCTAAATAACAAGGGCAATGTGCAAGAGGCAAGCGCGGATTGGAGGGAGAAGCGCGGTTCGATATACTATGGCTCCGCGTCGCTTGCGGCGGCTCGACGCCAGCCGGGGCGACCGATGCCATAGGAGGCACCATGGCTTGCAAGGTACTCCACGCCGCCCTGTGGGGCGTCAGCGCTTTGTTCTCAAGTGCGCTCGCCGCCGAGCAGCTTCGCTTTGACGCGGCCGATGAGTGGCGGACTTGGCGCTTGCCGCTGGGGATTGTTGCACTCGACAACACTGGGATGATCCGCTCGGTCGAAATCCGCAAAAACCCCGACCCAGTGCGCGATGCCGCGGCCTTTGGTGGCGGGATTCATGCGGTTGGCTCCAACGCGCTGACTGCGGCGCGGGCCATTGACGGGGATCGGCTGACCGGCTGGGGACCCGACCCGGCCGACGATCCAGACGATTGGTGGATCGAGATCGACTTGGGACGAGCCGTGGCGGCGCGCCGGGTAGTGCTGACCTTTTTGGAGACCGCTCAGCCGTGTGCCCTTTTCGACGTGTTGCTTTCCACTGGGGAGCCGGCGATCGACGTGGTCGGCAACCCCATTGAGGGCAGCCTCGTGTACCGCGTGAAGGAGCGCTTCAAGGAAAACCAACGGCACCGAGTCGCGCTGGAGCTGGACCCGGTGCGCGACCCGTTTGTGCAATTTATCCGCGTCGAAGTGCTCGACTGCGGAGCCGAGGCCGCGCTGGCCGAGGTGGAGGTCGAAGCCATCGGCGACAACCTCTCCTTGGATCTGGCGGCCAAAGGCGGGGGCTTGGAAATCATCGTTGATATCGACGGTTTTGGCGACGCTGCGTCGTTTGCCAACTCGCTACCGCTGGCCGACGGCCAATTTTCCCTGTGGACGGAAAACCGCCGCATCAACCGCCCGGTTGATGTGATCTCGCGCATGACCTTGGACTTGGGTGCAGTCTTTTGGGTGGATTTGGTGCGCATCGTCGGGGATTTTTTGTCGCGGCCCGGGCAATTCCGCTTCAACTTCGACCGCTACGAGGTGCTGACCGCGGATGGGTCCCTAGCGCCGGATGGCACGCGCATCTGGCACCGGCAATTCGCGGGTAAAGCTACCATGTCCAATCGCCAGCTCGGGATTGCCAATCACCACTTTGCGCCGATCAAGACGCGCTACGTGCGGGTCGAATGGGTGTTTTGGGACGCGGCCTGCGCGGCCGCTTGCGTGGGCTGCGGCATTGTACCGCCCTGCCAGTTTTGGGGCGGCACGCGCGAGCTGCAGGTTTTTGGCGAGGGGCATCCGCAGCGAGTGGTGTTGCCTTCGCCCCTGATCGACCTCGGCGGCGACAAGCAGGTACACGCGATCCGCTGGCAGGCCGACGCGCCCGCTGGGACGCGGATGGAGGTGCGCAGCCGCACGGGCAATGACCTGCAAATGGACATCACCTATCACGACAAAAACGGCCGGGTCGTCTCCGAGCGAAAGTACAACAAGCTCATCCCATCCTTTAAGGGCCGGATCGACACCGCGCTGTCGCCGGGGGCCGCTTGGAGCCCGTGGAGCAAGCTGTACTTGCAGCCGGGCGAGCCGTTTGCTTCGCCCTCGCCACGGCAATACGCCGAGCTGGAGGTTGCCTTGGTCGCCGAGCGGCCGGATGCGGGGGTGGCCTTAGATTGGCTGGAGATCGAGTTCGGCGACCCAGTGGCGCAAGAGGTGGTGGGGGAGATTTTTCCGGTCGAGGTGCAGCCCGGGGAGCGAACCGAGTTTGCCTATTACATTCGTCCACAACAGGTGGCGGGCCGTGGCTTTAACCACCTAGAGGTGGAAACCTCCGCACCGATTGAGTTTGTGGAGGTGTTGGTGGAAGGCGAGGTGGTGGAGGCGACGCCCACACCGACGGAAGGGGGGGTGGCCATCGCCTTGGCCGCGCCGGTTAAGAGCCGTCAGCTAGTGGAACTGCGCTTTGTCGGAACCGTGTTTGTAGATGCTACGCGCTTTGACGCTTTTATCGCCCAAGGTCCCGCCGACGCGCTGTTGCGGCAGCGGGTGGATGCGGGCGACGCGTACGCGGAGGTCGCCAGCAGCACGAATGCCGTGCGCTTGCCCGTGGGAGCGCGGTTGTTGGCCAATGTGGAGATGGGGCCACCGGCGTTGACGCCCAATGGCGACGGGGTCAACGACGCGCTGCGGGTGGAATTCGACTTGGTCAATGTCTTGGCCGCGCGGTGGATCGGTCTGCGGATTTTCGACCTTGCGGGGCGGTTGGTGTGGGTGCGGGAAGAGGAGGGTCGGGCGGGTGGTCGGGCTTGGGTTTGGGATGGTCGGAGGAGTTGGGGTGCAGAGGTAACGCCAGGGCTGTACGTCGCGGAATTGCGCGTTGAAGGAGACGGGGAAAGCTACAGTCGGCGGCGCGTGGTCGCGGTGGCGTACTAGCGCTTGGGTGGCGCTCAGTTGGCAACTCGGACGCGGATGACGGACCCGATACGGCCGGAGGGGTGTGCCATTGGGGAGTGGGAGCGTGCGGCTACCGCAGCAAGAGGAGTTTGCGCGTCAGGGTCTGGTTCTCCGCCTGCAGCCGGTACAGGTACACCCCGGTCGCCAGAGAGCGGCCCGCGTCGCTGCGGCCGTCCCAGTGCACCGCGTACAACCCAGCCGGCCGCGGGCCATACACCAGTTGCGCCACTTGCTGGCCGGCCAAGTTGTACACCGCCAACTCCACGGCCGTGGGCTGCGGCAGAGCAAAGCGCAACGAGGTCTCGCTGTTGAAGGGATTGGGATAGTTCTGCTCTAGGGAGAACCTCGCGGGCAGGGTCTGGTCCCATTCTTCGCGCACCACGGTCTCTTGGCTCTCTGCGGTCGCGGGCGGCTGATAACCGGACAGCCCGTAGGCGTTAATGAAGTCCCACAAATGCGATGTCGGCCGGACCGCCTGCTCGTTCAGGATCAGCGCATTGCGCAGCCGGCCCAGGTCTAGGTAGGCCGCAAAGGTCGTGGGCAGCGGCACCCCCAGTTCCTCCAGATCTATGTCGCCTTTTTGGACCTGCTGGAAAATCTCGCTTTCCCACTGTTCTCCGCCCCCATCTTCTTCGAACAGGGCGGCCAATGCTGCCGTGGGAAAGAACTCGACCGGACGTGCGGCAATCTCCGCCAGCAGGGCCCGTTGTTTTGGAGTGACCACCTCGATGCGACCCACCATGATGCGGGTCAGCTCGACTGGGGCGGAAAATTCGAGCGGCAGCAAGTAGTCCGTCCACTCCTGCGGCACGGTGAAAAAGAGGCGCAGGCCCGGACTGTGGAAATAGGCCTCTTGCCAGGTGTCGAGCATGGCGTCGGCTTCGTCTGCAAAGAGCCCCTCGGCCACCAGGGCCCGGTGCATGTCGGTGCGCAGCAGTTCTAGGTTGCTGGGCGAAAATTCTCTCTCGGCAAAGCGCGCCGGCACCTTGGCCAGCACATCCGCTGTTCCTCCGCTCATCTCCAGAGCACCGATGGTTAGGAAGGCGCTGCTGCCATCGGCGCGGATATGGGCCAACCAGGAACTGCCGATGGTCGCTCCAGTCGGCTCATCCGCGGCCGGAAACGGCTGCCGGCGGATATCTAGCCACTCTCCGTCCGCACTGCGGTACACCCGCAGCATCGCGTCGAGGTGACCGAGCCCTCGGTAGAACAGGTACTTCTCGCTTTCGCCGTCCGGCGTGGAAACAGAGGCCGCGCGCACCCGCCTGGGGGCGAGCCATACTTCTGCGTCTGTCTGGGGAGGGTTCGCCTCCACGCCGATGCGCAATCCCTTCCAGGTCAGGGAGCCCATAGTGTGCTCGTCGATGCCGCCAACGACGCGCGCGCCATTCAGGTCTAGGATCAAACCTGGCGTTTCCGCCATAGCTTGGGGATAGTACTCCGTCAACCATCCCCCTCTAAAGCTGGCCTTTACATCCATCTCCACTGGCTCAGCCGTGCCCTCGGGAGGATAGAAGTACATGACCGGGGTCTCCAAGCGCATGGTCACGTCCAGATGCAGGCCGGGGATCCCCTTGCCGAAAAAACCGGCCGAACCGGGAAACTTGCCCAAAAACGAAGGCGGCAGTTGGGTCGGCGAAACCAGCATATCCAGGGTGGTATGCACGAAATCCGGCACGGGCTCGTCGTCGGTATTTAGGCCGCTGATGGCCTGGCCGGACTCGTCCTGCAGGGATGTAAAGGTGCCCCATTCGTGCACCACCATGGGGGGGGATTCTTGCGAATGTGCAGCGCGGAAGAAGAGTGCCACTGTGAGGAGAGTGAGGAGCGGCTTCACGGTGGACCTCCTTGATGTGGAGGGGACTGACAATCAGTAAGGTAATAATATGCTCTATTTATCCAAACGCGGATGGCAGGAGGGCCGGTATTGGACGAACAGGTGCAGGGCGCTACGGTGCGGCTCAACGACTAGTGGGTGTGGGTAGCACCTCACCCTCTATGCAATTCCGGGAAGTAAGTCGCGTAGAAGCCGCGGTCCCGGGTGAGAAAAGTTTCGGCTTTAACAACCGCGTGGGCTCCGATCAGAAAGTCGGTAATAATCCGATCTCTGGGCCCGCCGGCCTGCCGGTAGCGCGACCAGCGTTGCCCGGCTTCGTAAGCAATATCGGTATCGATGGGTGAGATCGTCGCGCTGATCTCCCGCAGCGCTCCGTCGAGCGTGGCCCGTTCATCAAACGCCGGAACGAGTTCCGCGTAGACCACGTCGCAGATGAGAATGGCCCCTCTGTCGTAGGCGTTGCGCAGTAACTCCTTCGACCGAGGGCCGTGCCGCTCGTCGGGGAGAAACACGTCCAATAGGACGCTCGTGTCGACGGCGGTGATCATCTCCCACGGATCTCTTCGATGTAGTCGTCGGTGCTTCCGCTCCTGCCCAGGATGGCGTACACGCGCTCCACCGGATGCCTCGACGCGGTTCGTTTCTGAATGAGCAGGCCGTGCTCTGTTGGCGTGATCTCAACCTCGACGTCGGGATTCATTCCGAAGCGGTCTCTCAGTTGCTTGGGGATGGTGATTTGTCCTCGTTCAGATATTCGCATGTGACCTCAATATGAATTTCAGATTCATAAAATCATACCAGTCTATCACGGGAAGTGCAAGTTCTATTCACATGGTGAATGCCTGGGGAAGCTGGGGGATGCGGATAGCGATAGGGCTATACGTAGTTGCGCCTGTCCGCCAACAGTTTCTTACACCATGCGATTTGGGTGTTGAGGCCGTCCTCTAGTTCGGTGTTGGGGGCGAAGCCGAGCATAGCTCGCGCCTTGTCTATGTTGGCCCGCGTATGGGCCTGATCACCGGGGCGCGGAGGAAGAACTCTCAGGCGAGCCTTCTTGCCTAAAATCTCTTCTACGATCTCAATCCCGCGACTTGTCGTCGTCTCGATATCCGATCCAATGTTGAAAATTTCACCTGCACAACAGTCTCGATGATCGAGCACCGCGATGAGCCCGGCTACGGCGTCGTCCACAAATGTGTAGGCGCGCTTGTGATGTTGACTGCCGTCGTATAGAGGAAATTCCTCGCCCTGCAAGATGCTGGTTATCAGTTTCATGTAGAGTTTTTCTGGGCGCTCGCGCGGGCCGTAAACAGAGAACAGACGCATGGAACACACGGGCAACCTGCGCTCGCGCCAGTACGCCAAGGCCAATTGCTCTGCGGCGAGCTTTGTCACGCCGTAGTAGGAAATGGGCGCGGGCGCGGCCGTCTCCGCTGCGGTGGCACGCCGTCCATATACCGACGAAGTAGAGATGTTGACTAGGAAAGGTCGTCGCTTGTAGCTAGCGCACGCTTTGAGTAATGCGTGAGTGGCGACTAGATTGTTGCGAACGTACGCGTCCGGGGGAACGCGAGCGGCAATGCCGGGTTGCGCCGCAAGGTGGAATACCAGCTCGGCATCGGCAATCACTCCCTCCAACCGGTCGCAGGCTAAGTCCAGCCGCTCGATTCGTACTCCCACATCTGCCAGCTCGCACGCGTTGCGCTCCTTCATCCAGACCGGATAGTGATCGCTGAAGGAATCGACGCCAACTACGTTGTACTTGAGGGACGCTAGCCGTTCACAAAGATGCGATCCCACAAAACCTGCGGCACCTGTTACGACAATCTGCACTCGATCTCACTTCCCTGTACAAGAAGATGCTAGGCTGCTCGCGTCTGACGAGAGCGCACGGGCTTCCAACGGCCGAAATCGGGTTGGAGAAAGAACAAAAGTTTAGTTAAGCAATGAACTGTTTAGTATAAGAAACATCTGTGAATATGGTCAATCAATGATGTAAGTCAATGTATTTTTTAAGATTAGTCGCTAAAAAGAAAAGTACGTACGCGAAAGAAAAGTGTTGACGATAGTAAAAATAAGTTTATTTTGATAACCAATAGTTTTATTAATCAAACAATAGGTTGGCAGTATATACCCATTGCGGAGTCTATTTTGGCAAAAAAGAAGCGTTTCGAACTGAAGACGCTAGCCGCCTCTGGCGGGCTAGCATTTTTACTGTGCGCCTTGTGCTGGAGCCTGCTTGCTGGCTGTGAAAGCGACCCTTTGCTAGCGCCGCAGTCCGAGGAAGAAGAAGAGGGAAGTTACGGCTTGAGCACCTTCCCCGGCAGTGAAACGGCCGTCAAAGATCGCCAATCCAATCCGGAACTGTTCTGATAAGCAGGGGAATCGAGATTATGCGTAGGCTTTTGGGGCTGGCCACGATGTTGAGCATGTCGATGAGCAGCCCTGTTCTGAGCTTGGAACTGGCTCCGGCAGACATCAGCGGCAAAGTGATCGACCAGGAAACGGGACAGCCGATTTTGGGGGCTGTCGTCAAGATTGGACTGGAAGGGGAAAGCCTAAAAGGGGCGACGACCGGGCAGGATGGGACCTTTTTCCTCACTCAAGTGCCCCCTGGACAAAAGCGCATTGCCGTGAGTTTGATCGGCTACGAATCGCATGACGAGGAAATTTCCCTAGCGCCTGGGTCCACGCTCGTTTTGGATATCGCCCTGCTGAGCGATCCCATCCAATTGTCCCCAGTCGAAATTATCGGCGAATCGCCGCTGATAAACCAAAAGCGCACCGGGACCGCGTCCAAGCTGAGACCACAGACGGTGGAACTGATCCAGCCGGTTGGCACCCAGGAACTGCTCGAATTGGTGCCCGGCATCAACGGCTACGCCGACGATGGGTTCGGCAATTCGCGGTTGAGCATCGGCATCCGGGGCTTAAACCCCCGCCGCAGCTCGCGGGTGCTGATTATGGAAGACGGGGTGCCGATCCAGCCGGCGGTCTATATCTATCCCAACGCCTATTACAACCCGCCATCAGAGCGCATTGATGCGATGGAGGTAATCAAGGGGAGTTCGGCTATCCGCTTCGGCCCCCAGACCATGGGGGGCGTCATCAATTACACGACGCGGAGACCCGACGGTACCAAGGGGCTGGTCAATCAGCTCACCGTGGGTAGCAACAATTACTACAGCGCGTTTGCAGAGTGGAGGGGATTGGGTAACAGGCGGATCAATTCCGATCTGCAGGTGCTTTACAAGCGCGGAGACGGCTTCAGGGACAACAACACCTTCGACCAAACCAACGGAACCATAAAGACACAGTGGCGCCTAAGCAGCAAAAAGGTGCTCTACCTGAAGGCCAACGCCAATTTTGAAAACTCCAACGCGACCTACACCGGTCTGACGGAGTACTCCTTTTACGCCAATCCCAAATTCAATCCCAAAGAAGACGACAATTTCAAGGTTTTGCGGACCTCCCTCGACCTGATGTACACCAGCAAGATCACGGCGAATTTAGTGGGCAATACTACGGTTTACTTGAATGCCTTTGATCGCCGCTGGTGGCGGGAAAACGACATTTTCGTGCGCGCTTCGGCTTTGGGGACAGGCGCTTTCACACCGGTACCCTACTTCCAGAGCGGAGACTTGGTGCGGGTAGGGGGCAGTGCTGGCAATTTCGGCATTCTGCGGACCTTTTACGTGGGGGGCATCGCCCAGGACTACGCGCTCAAACACAGCCTCGGCGGTCATTTGGCAAAGGCCAAGGCTGGAGTCCGCGCCCATTGGGAACGCTTTATCGACGACAAGAAAATCGGCGACGCTCCGGACGCGCGCGACGGCGTGTACTATACCGGCACCCCAGGCGACCCGGACGATCCGGTGCAAATCGTGGGGCAGAGCCACCACTACGAAACCGCCGCTTTGGCCCTCTACGCCAAGGAGCAGATCGAATGGGGTCGGCTGACTCTCGATCCAGGTCTGCGCTTTGAGGTGTTCAAGCAGGATCGGGTGGATCGCCTGCGCGGTGCCATCTTGGCCGACAAAGTCTCTGCGGTGCTACTGCCCGGTATGGGCGTCAACTATCAATTCGGACGTTTCAACGCGTTCGCCGGAGTCCACCGGGGCTATACGCCGCCTTCGAGCGGCACGCTGAAAGTAACCAACTTCGGACAGGACGCCGGTGCCGGTGGGCTGGATCTCAAGGCAGAGAAAAGCTGGAATATGGAAGCTGGCGTGCGCTCCTGGGGGACGGGGCTGACCTTAGAAGCGTCTGCTTTTCTGCTCAAGATCGAGGATCTCGTCGCTGCCGGGCGCGGGACCGCGTTTAAAAATTTGGGCAAAGTAGATACCTACGGCCTCGAATTGGCCCTGGGCTTGGCGACCTCGCGCTTTGCTTTGATCCTACCCGACGTCAACCTCTCTTATACCTATTTGCAGACCGAGATCAAGAGCGGCATCGTCACCTCGGCCACCATGGCCGGCAACGTCGAAGTGGATCTGACCGGCAACGAATTGCCCTACGCGCCGCCGCACACCTTGACGGTGGGCTTGGTCAAGCAGACCAAGCAGGGGCTGCGCCTGCGCGCCGATGTGCGTTTCGTGGATGAGGTCTTCACCGACTTCGAGAATATCGAGCGCACCTTCAATCGCGGCGATACCGGCCCGATCCCCAGCTACTCCATCGTCAACGCCAGCGCCGACTACAAATTGTCCGCGCGCTGGAGCGCTTTTGTGGCGGCCAAGAATATACTCGACGAGATCTACATCGGGTCTAGGCTACACTCCAATGCCGGCCAGCCCGAAGCCCACTTGAGTTCGGGCATCCTCGTCGGTCCTCGGCGACAGATAAACGTCGGCATCAAGCGCGGCTTGTAAAACCTCTCACACGACGACAACGATCCCTCCATCAACCTTGTAAGAAAGGAGAGCATCCATGAGGAGCCTCAAATGCAGTATTTTGCTCGCCAGTGCCCTGCTCATCGCCTGCGGCGGTGGCGACGACGACAATCCCGTCGATAGTGGCAGTGGGAACACTACCATTGATATTCCCACTGCCTATGTCTTCGACAGCCGCTTCAACGAGGGCGAAAGCAGCGTCTCCTATTCCGGTCAGACGGTGCGCAATTTGCTGCTGCAAGACCTGAAGATCGCTATCGACAATCTGGGCAAAGAGGGAGCTGAGCCTATTTCAGTGGATGATTTGCTCAAGCTCTACGCCTACGACGATGGCCTCGACTTGGAATCGCTGAGCACGGCCGGGGACATGCCGGTGGTCGAAAATCGCTATTCCTCCATTTCAACGGGCAAAAACCTAGTCAGCAAAATCTCGAGTGATGTCGTCATCGGCTATGGCAAGACGGCCGACGAACTGGTGCGCGAGTGGTTTGAGATCATCGCCGCCAATTCGCAGGATGCCGACAAGCTGGGTACCCCGGCGGTTTATACCGACGACAACGGGGTCGATCTGACCCAGATGATCAACAAAGTGCTCATCGGTGCCGTGCCCTATTACCAAGCCACCGGAGTCTATTTAGGTGGCCTTTTGGAGGACGAAAACGGCAGTCCCGCAGAGGGCAAATCGTACACGGAGATGGAGCATCATTGGGACGAGGCCTTCGGCTATTTTGGCGCTGCCCGCGACTACGGCCGCTACTCCGACGAGCAACTAGCCGGCTCGGTTGACGACTACATCTTCGACTCCAACGGGGACGGCCAGATCGATTTCAAATCGGAGTACAACTTTGGTCTGTCGCGGAATGCAGGTAAGCGCGACAAGGGCGGCAGTGGAGTCGATTTTACCAGAGACATCTTTGCGGCGTTCCTCGCCGGGCGCACCTTGATCGTCAACCAAGGCTCGGCCAGCGATATTGCCGCCCAGCGCGAAGCAGCAGCCAACGGCATGGAGAAGGTCATCGCTGCAACGGTGGTACACTATATCAACGATACCTTGAGCGATATGGCCGCCCTAGGCACGGACGATGAAAATCGGGTCAACTTGAACAAGCACTGGGCGGAAATGAAGGGATTTACGGTTGCGTTGCAGTACAGTCCCTTCCGCCTGATCAGCCAAGGCCAACTTGAGGAATTACACGGCATTATGGGACCAGCGCCCTCCTATGAAGCGCCGGGCAGTGACGCGTACGATGGGATTGTGAGCAGTTACATGCGCGCCAAGGACGTGCTGCAAGAAGCTTACGGCTTTTCCGCCGACAATATGGCCAACTGGTAGGCGATTGTTTCTAAAGTCCTTTGGGGCTGTGTAGCTGCAAACGCGGCGGTCGGCGTTGGGCCAACCGCCGCGTTTGCATTTGTCACCTAGAATTTCCAGATAGCTTATTAGATTTCGTCATGGCAGAATTCTCTTTCTAGGAGCAAGCGAGGCGTGACCGAGCGCAAGGTATGGGGTGCGGTGCTGATCCTTTGTCTGGGATCGCGGCTTATGAGCGCCGTGTACTATATAGAAGACTTGGATAGCTTGCGTTTCGCCTTAGGGGTGGTCGATTACGACGTAACCAAATTACAACCTCACTTCCCAGCCTATCCGGTCTTTTGCTTTTTCGCCAAGGCGATCTACGCACTCACCGACCGCTATGCCGTGGCGTTTGCAGTGCTGGGCGGCGTAGCAACCTTCGGCATAATCTATTTCGCGCTCGGCATCGCCCAGATTAAAATCACCACGCCCTTGGGCCTGATCGCCGCCTTTTTGATATTCTTCAATCCGCTGCTGTGGCTGATGAGCAATCGCTATATGCCCGATGCCATGGGCGTCGCCTGTGTTTTGGCTTGTTGCTATTTTGCCGCCAAACAAGAGTCGGGCAAAGCAGGGTTGGGATTTTTTATCGCGGGGATCTCGCTCGGGGTGCGCCTTTCTTATGCGCCCATGTTGTTAGTGCCTCTGTTGCTGAGGTTAAAGGAACGAGGCCCGCGATTGCAATTCGTCGCTGCTGGTGCGGCCGGCGTAGGCATCTGGCTGATTCCCTTAATCGCGATCACCGGCTGGACCGAGTTGACAAAGGCGGCGCAGAGGCAGACTCAGGGCCACTTCGCCGACTTTGGCGGCACGGTTGCCACTGAGCCCGATTTCGCTTTGCGCTCGCTGGGACTGTTCGAGAGCATATGGGCCGATGGTTTTGGTCTCTATTGGGGGGGGCGTCATGTAGTGACAGTCTGCACTACCGTCGCACTGCTCGGTATCTTGGCGGCCAATTGGCGCGCCGTGGTGCAGCGGGCGAACCGCTCGGTGTTGCTGAGTGCGCCGTTTATAGGTTGCGTCCTCTATCTGGGCTGGATTTTCCTCTTTCAAAATGTGGTGCACAAAAGCCGGCACGTCTTGCCGCTAGTGCCCTTTTTGGCGCTCATCCCAGCTTTTGCCTGTGCTCAGATCGCCACCCACAGCCATCGGTTTTTTCGCTTGGTTGTAGTCGCCTTTTTTCTATGCTATGGCTATGTGACCTTGCATTTAGTCGTCCAGCACAAAAAGCCCACGGCCATCGCTCAGGTACACCAATACCTCGCGGCGAAAAAAAGCGATGCCCTGCACGTTGCATCAGTGCCTCTGATCAAATACTATCTGGCCTCCCAGGCGCTGCGGGCCGTCTATATACCCGTTAGAGACCAGGGCGATTTGCACGCGCTCAATGCGCTCGACGACACAGCCGAGTTAGTGGTCATCGGCAGCCCATTGCAAGATCGAGTGCCGAAAGCGACCAAGACGTTTTACCACAACCCGTATGTCAATCGCATGTGGTCGGAACTCACATTGTACGAGTATTAATTCACCTGCGTATTTTGATTGAAAACACTCGACGCCGACATACACATCTTGGGAGGCGGCCCGGCTGGCCTAGCTGCCGGCTATTACGCCAAAAAGCGCGGCTTGGACTTTTTGCTTTTTGAAGCCGGTGACCAGCCAGGGGGCAATTGCCGCACCCTGCGCTTAGGTGAGTTTCTGTTTGATACCGGTGCCCACCGCCTGCACGACAAAGACCCGGAGGTCACTTGCGAGATCAAAGGGCTTTTGGGCGACGAGCTTTCTGACGTCGCAGCACCGAGCGAGATTTTTTTTCAAGGAGAGTTTTTTAGCTTTCCCCTGCAAATGGGCAATATAGTCAAGCGACTCGACCGCAAAACTCTGTTGAAAATCGCCGCCGAGAACCTGCGCTTAAAACGTCGCCAGACAGCGGCAAGTTTTGGGGAATTCGCCCTGAATCAGTACGGCCAGACGCTGGCCAACCTCTTTTTGCTCAACTATTCGAAAAAGTTGTGGGGAGCCGATCCACACCAACTTTCTACGGATGTATCAGGGGGGCGGATGAAAGGTCTGAATCTGGCCAGTTTTGTGCGGGAGGTTCTATTAGGCAAGGCCAGCCGTCCGGGCCATTTGGACGGTTCTTTCTTGTACCCCAAGTACGGGTTTGGCATGATCGTCGATAAGATGAGCGAATGCATCGGCAGCAAGCGGATTCGAAGCAACAGTCGGGTGAGTCGGCTGGTGCATTCGCGCGGGCGATTGGACCGCGTCGTTCTCAACGACGACGCGGAAGTGGAGGTGTCCACTGTCGTCAATACGCTGCCGCTGACCCTTTCGGCGAAGATGCTGGATCCCCCGCCGCCCCCGGAGTTGCTGGCCGCGGCCAATGCGGTTAAGTACCGCAATCTGATTCTTTGCGTGTTCGGTTTGGCTCGGCCCTCTTTTTCGCCCAACGCCTCGCTCTATTTTCCCGGCGCAGAGTTCCCATTTACTCGCCTGTACGAACCCAAAAATCGCAGTCGCCACATGGCACCCGAGGGGCAAACAGCCATTGTGCTCGAACTGCCCTGTTTTCGCGAAGATGCCGTGTGGAATATGTCGGCAGAGGCGTTGCGCCGCTCCGTATGGGAAGCGTTGCAGCGCGTGAAGCCGATTGCGGAAGGCGAAGTCGTATGCTTTGCTACCTACAAATTGCCCTTTGCCTATCCCGTGCTCGAAGTGGGATTGGCCGAGCATGTAGAACGCCTCGTTGCCTACTTCCAGACCTTTGAGAATCTCTACCTGACGGGCAGAAGCTCGCTGTTCCGCTATGTGCATCTGCACGATTTGTTCAAAGCGGGCAAAGAATTAGTGCTCGATCTTCCGCGCGCTGAGGGCTAACGCCAGCCACCGTTCAGATACCGCTTAGGACCGACCCGCTCTTGGCGCTATATTATGGAATTATTACGCGAAACCACGACCTCGATTAGCGCCGTTCAGGCGCGGGAGAATGGAATATGAAACTGATTCTCGTAGGTTGCGAATACGCTGGCAAGACGACCTTGGCCAGCGAAATTGTCGGTTGGACCGAGCGCACCTTTGGCTCGTCGCGCACCTTTCACGACCACTTCAGCCTGCCGTGCAACGAGTTCCCCGTAGAGGAGCAGGAGCAACTGCTGGCGCTCAGCCCACGGCTGAAGGAGATGTTCCAGCGCTACATGATGAACTACCACTTCCACCCCGCTTTCTACAGCGACCCGGACCACAACTTGGTGGGTTTCCACATTGAAGAGGCCGTGTACGCGCCCCTGTACTACGGCTACGGGGGCCGAGGCGAGTACGGCGACCGCGCCGCGCTGGCTCGTGCCTTCGACGAGGAGATCATGCAGCACGCACCCGATACGGTACTCGTGCTGCTGCGGGCTCGGTCCGAAGTCATTGCTCAGCGCATGCGCGAGCAGCCGCACGAGCGGCCGGTGGTGCAGGAAAAGGATATCGAGTACGTGTTGCAGCGTTTTGAGGAGGAATTCCGCGATTCGCTCATCCGCAAGAAATTTGCCCTCGACACGTCCGACGCCACGGTGGAGCAGACCTTGGCGGAGTTTACGGGAGAAATCAAAGAGCACCTAAGCGAAACCGACCGCTTGCGCCTTTTGGTCCACCAGAACTGGCCGACCTAAGCCATGCCACAGCCCTTTCTCGATTGGTATGGCGTATGGGCCGGCCAAGCCGGCATTGAAGGCGGCCAAGCCTGGGTGCAAGACCCGCCGGTCGGCGTGCGCTTGGCCGTGCAGGAGGCGAGCAAGTCCCCGGTCTTCATCGCGCCGGAGCATCCTTGGGAAGCGGGCGGCCTGACGCCGCAGGTTGTACTCTGCGATGACGGCGTGCTAAAGATGTGGTACATCGCCCGCGGCGCTGGTGAGGACCAACCTCCCTTCATTGCGTACGCCGAGAGCGCGGACGGCTTTTGTTGGGAGCGACCGGCCCTGCATTTGCAAGAATACGACGGCAGCACGGCCAACAACCTGCTCTTCCGCTTCGGCGATTTTGGGCTGCAATCCGTGTTTGTGGATCCCGAGGCCCCGCCGGAGGCTCGTTACAAGGCCATGGCGCGCGATTCTATTACCTATCACGAGGGCGTGCCGGTGCCCGCGATGACTCGGGATCGCAAGTGGGCTATTCGCCGTGCCATGACAGAGGCCGGCTACACGCCAGAGCAGCGGGCCGCCGCCCTATATTTCATCGGCTTGCTCAAAGGTGCGGTGTCGCCCGACGGCAAGCAGTGGACCTTCTTGGAGGAGCCGCTTTTGAACGTGGGCCGCACCGGGCTCGACAGCCACAACATCGCTGCGTACGACGCGGAAGCCGGTCAATACGTGGCCTATTTGCGCGGCCATCAAAATCGCCGCCGCATCGTGCGCCGCACCGAGGGCGCAGAGTTCGGGAAATGGTCGCCGCCGCGCCCGGTATTCGGCGCAGATCCGCAAGATCCCATCGACGACGACGTGTACGCGGCGGGCTATTGCCGCTATCCCCACGGCGGCTTCCACCTGATGTTCCCAGCCATGTACCACCGCTGGACGGCCACTGTGGATGTACAATTGGCGACTAGCCGCGACGGCTTGCTGTGGAGCCGGCCCGAGCGCAAGCCCATCATCTCCCCTGAGCCTGAAGGGTACGGCATGCTGTTTGCCTTCCCGGAATTGGTCTCGCTCGACCCGGAGACGTGGGGCGTGATGTTCATTGGGCAGTACGACTTGCACGATTGGGGAGAGCGGTACGAACCGGGCCGCCCTGCGGAATGGCGGTGGGCCACTTGGAAGCGGGATCGGCTGGTAGCTCTTGAAGCGCCGGTGGAGGGGCGCGTAACGCTGGTTGAACGCGAGTGTGAGGGCCGCGAGTTGACGCTCAATTTCCAGACGCAAAAGGAAGGCGGTTGGATCAAGGCCGAGCTGGTCGAGCCGCCCTCTTCTCCGGCTGCGCCGGTGCGGGCCATAGAGGGCTTTGGGTTAGAGGAAGCGGACGTGCTGGCCGGCGACGAGTTGGCTGGGGTGGCGACGTGGCGGGGCAGCAGCGACCTGTCGGCCTTGCGCGGCAGACAGGTGGCGATTCGCCTGCACATGGGCCGAGCGAAGGTGTTTGCGGTGGGGATGTAGGGTTATTCGTTTGAAGTACGGTCGTCAACGGCGTTTTTTCTAAATATATATGGAATCATCATTGCGTGGGGTATGTAAGCCCCCTTTGCTGCGGGATAGGTATGTCGCAACTCGAACACATTGAAGCCATTGAAAGACGCCTCTGGAGCGCGGCAGATATGCTCCGTGCCAACTCCAGCCATGCCAGCAACGAATACTTCCTGCCGGTAATGGGACTGGTTTTCCTGCGTCACGCCTACAGCCGCTATCTGGCCGTCAAGCCGGGCATCGAGGCCAGCTTGCCCACCCGTGGCGGCAAGAAACGGGCGCTGACCAAGGAGGATTTCTCGCAAAAGAGCGCGATTTTCCTCCGGCCCGAGGCGCAGTTCGATCATCTCGTCGCCTTGCCCGATGGCGCAGACCGGGCCGGAGCGATCATCGCGGCCATGGAGTCCATTGAGAACGACTACGACAGCCTGCGCGGCGTCCTGCCCAAGAGCGAATACCGGGAATTGGACAGTGCCGTCCTCGGCCAGCTCCTGCGCACGCTCAATCCGGACGAGTTGAAGCAGGTTTCCGGCGATGTCTTCGGCCGCATCTACGAGTACTTCCTGACGCAGTTCGCCGACCAGAAGGCCCACGACGGCGGGGAGTTCTTCACGCCCGTGTCGCTGGTGTCGCTGATTGCTCATGTGCTCGATCCGCAGCGCGGCACTGTGCTGGACCCGGCGTGCGGCTCCGGTGGCATGTTCGTGCAGAGCGCCCGCACCGTGGAGGAGCACGGCCAGAGCCCCACCGAGCGACTCACTTTCCGCGGCTTGGAGAAAAACGCCACCACCATCCATCTCGCCAAGATGAACCTCGCCGTCCACGGCCTCGAAGGAAACATCCGGCAAGCCATCACGTACTACGAGGATCCGCACGAACTGGTGGGACAGGCCGACTACGTCATGGCCAATCCTCCCTTTAATGTGGACGAAATCGACGCCGACAAGGTGAAGGTTGATCCGCGCTTGCCGTTTGGCTTACCTGGTGTCAACAAGCAGGGCAAAGTCAGCAACGGCAACTATGTCTGGATTAGCTACTTCTATAGCTATCTGAACGAGCGGGGGCTGGCTGGCTTTGTGATGTCGTCGCAGGCGTCTAGTGCTGGTGGCGGTGAGGCGCAGGTGCGGCGGAAGCTGGTGGAGAGCGGCGATGTGGACGCGATGATCGCCATTCGCAGCAACTTCTTCTATACCCGCACCGTGCCGTGCGAGCTGTGGTTTTTTAACCGCGCCAAGCCCGAGGCGCACCGCGATAAGGTGCTGATGATCGACGCGCGCAACGTGTACCGCCAAGTGACGCGCAAGATCTGCGACTTCAGCCCCGAACAGCAGCAGAACTTGCTGGCTATCGTCTGGCTTTATCGGGGCGAGAGCGAGCGTTTTGTCGAGCTGGTGTCGCGCTACTGCACCCGCGCCCTCGACGAAGGCAAGGCGTGTTTCAGCACCGAGGATGAACGGGGTCTGCCGAATTTTCTAGCCTCGCTCAACAGCTTGCGGGATACGCTGGTTCCTTTTCTCAATACGCTGGGTGCAGAAGATGTCCATGCCGAGGCGTCCGAAAATTTGACTAAAGCCCTGCGCGACTTTGAGGCTGACGGGGACGCTTTCCAAAAGGCAGTCGCCGCGCAAAGGGAGGCTTGGGCCGGCCCGGAAATTGACAGCGGCACGATGAAAACAAGGGTTGACGACCTCGCCTCGCTGGCTGAGAGCAGCCGCGACCTTGCCGGACAGGCCGAACACCTGTACAAGCTGGCTGCTCGCCTCATTGAGATTTGCGAGGAGGAGTGCGATGCCAAGTCCAGCGTCTTCTATGACGCCCGTGGCGTCACCCGCGCTCGCAGGCCCGCCGACGAGGCCCGTCAGCGAGCCGTTGAGCAACTCAAGCAGGTGAGCTACTTCTATCAGCAGGCTCACTGGCTTACTGAGCGCTTCCCGGACGCTGAGCTGCGCGATGTGGAGGGGCTGGTTAAGCTGGTGGATCGCGCCGAGATTGAGGCCAATGACTGGAGCCTGACTCCGGGCCGCTATGTGGGCGTCGCGCCCGAGGAGGAGGACGAGGATTTCGACTTCAGAGAGGCCCTGCGCGAGATTCACGAGGAACTAGACGAGCTTAATGCAGAGGCGGCGACGTTGGCGGCGACGATCAAGGAGAACTTTGAGGAGTTGGGGATATGACGAAGAACCGATCTGGTGCCGAGAATTCTGGCCGGAAGTCCATTGGCCGACAGCGAAAGGGTGCGTCGTTTCCCGCGCCCGCGGGAAAGGGCGAGTTGCCCGCCGACTATACTGTCCTGCTCGGGCAGATCAAGGAACGCATCTGCTCGGAGCGGTTGCGCGTGGTATCGGCTGCTAACGAGGCGATGGTGTTGCTGTACTGGGATATCGGCAAAGCGATCCTCGGTCGCCAAGAGCAGGAAGGCTGGGGGGCCAAAACTATCGACCGGCTTTCGCACGACCTGCGGGAGGCGTTCCCGGACCTGCGGGGTTTCTCTCCGCGCAACCTCAGGTACATGCGTACTTTCGCCTCCGTTTGGCCAGACCGCGAAATTGTGCAGCAGGTTGCTGCCCAAATTCCGTGGTTCCACAATTGCGTCCTTCTCGACAAGGTGTCCGATCATCGGACCCGCCTATGGTACGCCAAAAAGGCCCGCGAAGAGGGCTGGAGCCGAAGCGTTCTAATGACACAAATCGAGACCAAGCTACACGAGCGCGAGGGCAGGGCCGTCACCAACTTCCCTCGGACGCTGCCACCGGCCGATTCCGACATGGCGACCCAAGTGTTCAAGGACCCGTATCTGTTCGATTTTCTCGGTACGGCGGCACCGAGGGCGGAACGGGAGTTGGAACGGGCTCTCGTGGATCATATACAGCGTTTCTTGCTGGAAATGGGGTCGGGGTTCGCCTTCGTTGGTCGGCAGGTGCTCTTGGAAGTCGGCGACCGGGATTTCTACGCGGATTTGCTATTTTACCACCTCAAACTTCGTCGCTTTGTCGTCGTGGAACTCAAGGCCGTGCCGTTCGATCCCGCCTTTGTCGGCCAGATGAACCTGTATTTGTCTGCCGTGGATGATCTCATGCGCCACCCGGACGACGCGCCGACCATTGGGCTGCTGCTGTGCAAGGGCAAGGATCGGACGGTGGTCGAATATGCCCTGCGCGGTTTTGAGAAACCGATGGGCGTCGCGGAGTGGGAGACCACGCTGGTTGATTCGTTGCCGGATGACCTCAAAGGTAGTTTGCCTACTGTTGAAGAGATTGAGGCTGAGTTGTCGGGGTGGGAGAAAGGGGAATGAACGATTTTTGTCGCTGGCAACGCCGGAAGAAGCGATCAAGCGGGTTGAATTGCGCGTAAGGCAAGGCGGCCACCATGTTCCACCGGAGGTCATTCCATGAAAGAGCCAAAGCAACCAATTCCCGTCTCTAAACTTGACGATCCAGATATGCAGGCTGTCGCCAGTGCGTTATACCGGGCTGCTAGACGTGCTCATCTGATCGCGCATCAGACCGGGACTGGCGTTATCGTGATGCTCGATGGTGAAGTGGTGGAGATCGAGCCGGATCCGACGATGTACGAGGGATTGTGAAATGGATATGCTCGTGTTGTTTTTGAATTATAGGGGTTGATGCTATGAAAAACGCGCCCCTGATGTCCCTTGCAGAAATTTCTGAGTCAGTCCAATACGGATACACAGCCTCGGCATCCGACACAGAAGTCGGACCAAAATTTCTGCGTATCACCGACATAGTGCCTCCTCAGATCGACTGGGATAAAGTCCCTTATTGTGAGATCAATGAAGTAAATCTCAACAAATTTTCTCTTGTACCTGGTGACATTGTTATAGCTCGCACTGGAGCAACAGTAGGATATGCCAAGCTGATTCGGAGCAATGAGACATCTGTGTTTGCGTCATATCTTGTAAGAATTCGCGTTGACCGTGATAAAGCAGACCCTGGCTATGTTGGCCGGATTGTCGAATCAGATACATACAAAAAATTTGTTCTTTCTCGTGTAGGAGGTGCGGCCCAACCAAACGCGAACGCAAGAGTGCTTTCGTCCTTTACGCTACCGATTCCCAAAAAATCTGTACAGATCCGCATCGCCTCCGTACTCTCCGCCTACGACGACCTGATCGAGAATAATCGGCGGCGAATTCGCTTGCTGGAGCAGGCGGCGCGGCTGCTCTACAAGGAGTGGTTTGTTCACCTCCGTTTCCCTGGCCATGAGCACGTCAAGATCAAGGACGGCGTGCCGGAGGGATGGGAGAGGAAGCCGCTGGGTGAGGTTGCGCCGCTGAATTACGGGAGATCTCTCAAGAAAGATGATAGACTTCCCGGTAGTGTTCCTGTCTATGGATCAAGCGGCATTGTAGGAACTCACAATAGGGCTATGGTCAACGGCCCAACGATCATCGTTGGGCGCAAAGGTAACGTTGGCAGCATTTACTGGTCGTCGAAAGACTGCTTTCCGATAGATACAGTGTATTACGTTCAGAGCGAGAACTGTTCTTTGCGTCTGTACTATGCACTGCGGACTGTACCATTCATTAGCACAGACGTTGCAGTCCCCGGATTGAACCGTGATTTTGCTCACAGCCGTCTGATTTTGACGCCATCATCGTCGTATCATTGCCTTTTCGAGAACACGGTCGGCCCTTTCCACCAGCAAATCGATACCTTGCGCCGGCAAAATGCCAAGCTCGAAAGAGCCCGCGACCTACTTCTCCCGCGCCTGATGAACGGCGAAATAACAATATGAATCCCCAAGCCCTCTCCGCCCTCCTCGCCCTCAGCTAAGGCTTCACCACCGAGTTCAAACAGGCCATGCGCTCCGACCTCGGGTGGGAGATTTGCGCCTTCGCCACTTTTGTATATGCTTATTGTATATCCAAATTAAATTGAAGTGAGGTCATAGCATGGCAACGGCACACACGAAAGTTTTTATGAGCAACAAGAGCCAAGCGGTGCGGCTGCCCAAGGCCGTTGAACTGCCGGAATCAGTGCGCGAGGTCGATATCGTCGCGATAGGGTCAAAGCGCGTTATCACACCTGCTGGCGAGAGTTGGGATGAGTGGTTCAACGGACCCGGTGTTTCGGATGATTTTATGTCGGTACGGGAACAGCCGGCCGATGCACGGCGAGAAAAACTGTGATGCTCAGGTATCTGCTAGATACCAATGTGGTGATTTATGCCATCAAGACCCGCCCCCAATCGCTGCGGCAAAAATTCAATCGGTCGCAAGGTCAGATGGCGATTTCTTCCGTAACTTGGGGCGAACTTGTCTATGGCGTTGAACGCTCCGCCCAGCCCGAGCGCAATCTGGCGGATATTGAATCGCTGGGCACCAGGCTTGAGATCATGCCGTTTGACCAAGTTGCAGCCAGCCATTTTGGTCGAATCCGTGCAGAACTGTATCGCGTTGGTGCTCCGATAGGCTCCTACGATATGATGATCGCGGGTCAGGCGCGTGCGTACGGGCTGGTTTTGGTGAGCAATAATGTAAAAGAGTTTGAAAAAGTTCCGGGGCTCATGCTGGAAAACTGGGTCCGCTGATATGAACCCCCAATCCCTCACCGACCTCATCGCCCTCGGCGAAGGCTTCACCACCGAGTTCAAGCGGGCCATGCCCTCCGCCCTCGGGCGGGAGATATGCGCTTTCGCCAACGCCACCGGCGGAGTAATCCTGCTCGGCGTCTCAGATGCCGGAGAGATCGTCGGTGTGGACGACCACAATCGGCTGAAGTCGAGGGTGCAAAGCACCGCACGGTCGGCAGACCCGCCGATCTCGGTGGAAGTCGAGAGCGTCGGTGAGGTCTTGTCCGTGGTCGTGCCGCCGCAGGAACGCAAGCCCTACTCATTCGGCGGACGATTCTTCATACGCGACGGGGCGAGCAGTCAGCAAATGTCGAATGCAGAAGTGGAAAACCTGTTCTACGCGGTTGGACGCCTTCATTTCGACAAGAAGCCCTGTGAGGTTTTCGCCATGGAAAATGATCTTGATGACGAGACTTGGGCGCGGTTTAGTGAACGCGCCAAAATCCCAGAGGCGATGGATCGGCTCGTGGCCCTCCGAAACCTCGGCCTAGTCGATGTACAAGATCGTATGACCCATGCCGGAGCATGGCTTCTGGCACGAGACATTCGGAGGTTCACAACCAGTGCCCACGTGTCTTGTGCCCTGTTCATGGGAATCGAGAAGGTGAGGATTCTCGATCGGCGGGACTTCCACAGCGACATTCCGACGATGATAGACGAAGTAGTCGCTTGGATTCTCACCAAAATCAATGTCGAGTACATCATCAAGCACGTGAGGCGGCAGGAACGGCCGGAGTTGCCCGAAGAGGCCCTGCGGGAAGCGGTGGCGAATGCCGTTGCCCACCGCGATTACCGCTCGACCGCGAACGTCCAGATTTACATCTTTAAGGACCGAATCGAAATCGTCAGTCCGGGCGGGTTGCCCGCAGGGATGGAGGAAGCGGATCTGGGCACTAAGAGCATCCCGCGCAATCCGCTGCTGTTCGGCATGTTGTACCGCATGGACGTGGTGGAGCAAATCGGTTCCGGCATCCGGCGCATTCGCCAGCTTTGCCGAGAGCACGAGGTGGCGGAGCCAGTGATTGACGTGTCCGAGCACTGGGTGACGACGACTTTTTTCAGGCCGACCGCAGAAGTTGAGACCAAGTTGAGACCAAGTCGGCACCAAGGCACACCCGAAGTCACACCCGAAGTCACACCCGAAGTCACACCCGAAGTTATGGGACTTCTTCAGGTTATGAGCGGAGCAATGGACCGCAATTCCTTGCAGAAGGCTCTTGGACTCAAAGCAGAAAAGAACTTCCGTCTTCTTTATCTGCGTCCGGCCATTGAAGCAGAGTTGGTAGAAATGACCATCCCCGACAAACCCAGAAGCAGCAAGCAGCAGTATCGGCTGACAGACAAGGGCCAAGCGTTGCGAGAGCACTTGACGAAGACCGAATGAACCCCGCGCCCTACACCGAAGACACCCTCGTCCAGCAGACCACTGCCGATTACTTAGAGCACCAACTCGGCTGGGAATCCATCTACGCCCATAACGCCGAGGACTTCGGCCCGAACAGCCTGCTGGGCCGCGCCTCCGACCGCGAGGTAGTGCTGACGCGCTATCTGTACGCCGCGCTGCGCTCGTTAAATCCGAGCCTGCCGGACGCCG
Source organism: Candidatus Latescibacterota bacterium (assembly GCA_965217585.1). Classification (GTDB taxonomy): domain Bacteria; phylum Latescibacterota; class UBA2968; order UBA8231; family UBA8231. Next base: position 5,645,217 of record OZ244561.1, on the reverse strand, counting down.
CTTATGACGACGCCGTGCAGCAGATTACCGCCACCGCCGCTTCGCAGACCCTCGTCGCCGCCAACCGCGAACAGTACGACCTGCTGCGCGACGGTGTCACGGTTGCCTTCCGCAACGACAAAGGCGAGCGGGAGCGGCAGCGGCAGCGGCTGAAGGTCTTTGACTTCGAGACGCCAGAGAACAACCATTTCCTCTGCGTGCGTGAGCTGTGGGTGCGCGGCGACCTCTACCGCCGGCGAGCCGACATCGTGGGCTTTGTCAACGGCCTGCCCTTGCTGTTCATCGAGTGCAAGAACATCCACCGCAATCTCAAGGCCGCTTTCGAGCAAAACTTCTCGGATTACAAGACCACCATCCCCCATCTCTTCCACCACAACGCAATAGTGATGTTCGGCAACGGCGAGCAGGCGAAGATCGGCTCCATCACCAGCCAATGGGAGCATTTCCACGAGTGGAAGCGGCTAGCGGAAGAGGAACCGGGCGTCGTGGATATGGAGACGCTACTCAAGGGCGTCTGCGACAAGCGCAACTTTCTGGATCTCGTGGAGAACTTCATCCTCTTCGATGAGTCGTCCGGCGCGACGAGGAAAATCCTCGCCCGCAACCATCAATTTTTGGGCGTGAACCGCGCCGTCGAGGCCGTGCGCGAGCGCAAAACGCGGGATGGCAAACTCGGCGTCTTCTGGCACACGCAGGGCGCGGGCAAGAGCTACTCCATGGTGATGTTCACCCGCAAGGTGCACCGCAAGCTAGGCGGCAATTTTACTTTTCTGGTGCTGACCGACCGCGACGACCTCGACAGCCAAATCTACAAGACCTTCGCCGGCTGCGACGTAGTGAACCACGACCGCGACCCCTGCCGGGCGTCCGATGGACGACACCTGAGTCGGCTCTTGGCCGAGCACAAGGCATACGTCTTTTCGCTGATCCAGAAGTTCAACGCGAACCCCAGCACAGCGTACACCCAGCGCGACGACGTCATCGTCATCACCGACGAAGCGCATCGCACGCAGTACGGCACGCTAGCGATCAACATGCGCAACGCTCTGCCCAACGCCAGCTATATCGGCTTCACCGGCACGCCGCTGTTCAAGGACGACGAACTCACGCGGCGGGTCTTTGGCGAGTACGTCTCCACCTACGACTTCCAGCGCGCCGTAGAAGACGAGGCCACTGTGCCGCTCTACTACGACGCCCGCGGCGACAAACTGAACGTGGCCGTCGGCGACCTGAACGAGCGCATCGCCGCGAAGTTGGAGGAATTTGAAATCGACGATATCGACGTGCAGCAGCGTTTGGAGCGGGCACTGGCTCGCGACTACCACGTCATCATCGCTGACAAGCGGCTCGATCAGATCGCGCGGGACTTCGTGCGGCATTATTCGACTGCTTGGGAGACCGGCAAAGCCATGCTGGTCTGCATCGACAAGATCACCTGCGTGCGGATGCATCGGCTGATTGAGTTCTATTGGAACGAGCACGCCAATGAGCTAGAAGCAGGGCTTGCGCAGACGAAGGACGAACAGACCGAAAAGCAGATCGCGTGGATGCGCGAGACGCGCATGGCCGTTGTGGTGAGCGAGGAACAGGGCGAGGTGGAGAAGTTTGGCAAGTGGGACTTGGACATTATACCGCACCGCCGGCTCATCAAGGAAGGCATGGAACTGCCCGCGTCCATGCGCGACAAGCCCTCGTTCCGCAACAAGCAGCGGATGGACTTGGACGATGCCTTCAAGGAGCCAGAGCACCCGTTCCGCATTGCCATTGTCTGCGCCATGTGGCTGACCGGCTTTGACGTGCCCTGCCTATCCACGCTCTACCTCGACAAGCCGCTCAAGGCACACACGTTGATGCAGGCCATTGCCCGCGCCAACCGAGTGAACGAGGGCAAAAACAACGGGCTAATCGTGGATTACTGCGGCATCCTCAAGCATCTGCGCCAAGCACTGGCGACATTTGCTGGCGCGGAACCGGGCGGTGAAGGCCCCGCAATCGACCCCGCTAAGCCAGAAGAGGACCTACTTGCCGACTTGGCCGAGGCGATTGCGCTGGTGCGCGATTTTCTCGTTAAGGGCGGTGCGCCGCTCGACGATGTCATCGGCAAAATCGGCTTTGAGCGCAACGCCGCCATTGTCTCCTGCAAGGAGGTCGCCAACGAGAACGACGAGACCCGCCAGCGCTTTGAGGTGATGTGCCGCGAGGTGTTCAGGAAGTTCAAGGCGTGCATCAATGCCCCCGGCGTCAACGACCACCGCACGGACCGAGACGCCATTGACATCATTTATAAGAGCCTGCAGCGGGATCGGGAACAGGCCGACATCAGCGACATCCTTCGCACGTTAAGCGAGGTGGCGAGTGAAGCGGTCGCGGTGCAGTCGGACACGGCGGTTGATCGACCTCTCTACGACATCAGCCGCATTGACTTCGAGCGGCTCAAGCAGGAGTTCAGGCGGAGTGACCGTCGGCGCACCGGCGTGCAGGGGCTCAAGGATACGGTAGAAAAGAAACTCCAGCGCATGCTGGAGCGGAACCCGCTGCGCACGGATTTTCAGCAGCGCTACGAAGAAATCGTCGCGGCCTACAACCGCGAGAAGGATCGGCCGACCATTGAACAGACCTTTGAGGAGTTGCTCGACTTGGTTCAGGATCTGGATCAGGAGGAAAGTCGGGCGGCCCGCGAGGGCTTGGACGAAGAATCGCTGGCGATCTTCGATCTGTTGCAGAAACCGAACCGGAGCGCACCGGAGCGCGAGCGGATCAAGCAAGTGGCTGTCGAACTGCTAAAAACGCTGAAGGCCGAGAAGCTGCGCGTAAGTCAGTGGCGCGACAAGCAAGCGACTCGGGATGCCGTCCGTGTTGCGATCTACGATTTCCTCTGGAGAGATAACACCGGCTTACCTTCAGACGATTACTCGGAAGCCGAAGTTGGAACCAAGACGGACGACGTATTTCGGCACGTGTTCCGCACCTATCCAACAGTGCCGTCGCCGTATTACGAAAACGCGGCGTGAAGTAGCCCTCTCTCTGACTTATTTCCAGCAGCACTGCGTCATTCGCCGGCTAGACGTAAAAGTGCTTCTATAGAACTCAGTCCAACGCGACAATATAACGGCACAGCGTCTTACCACGTTCGGAAAGGGCGTCGTACAGAGCACGGGGCATTTCCCCATCTCGCTGGGGACGGCGAAACCAGGGCGCGTAATAGCCGACACTCGTCATAATGCGCACGTCCTCAGAGGTATTGGCCGTGCCGCCGTGCCAGCAGCGCACGTCCCGGATGAGGGCCGAGCGGGCCGGCGCACAGGCGATAGAGTGCTGCATCGAGGCGGGTTCGTCTTCGAGGCTGGGGATGGGCTGACGCGAGCGGTGGGTGCCACGGATGAAGCGCGTGGCCCCATTTTCCGCGCTAAAATCAATCATGGGAAAGTTGACGACGACAAAGGGTGTGGGCAGGTCCAGGATGGTGACGCGCTGCTCGGGGTCGCCAATCACGTCGGACATGTCGCGGTGCAGGTGCTGGATTTTTGCGCCGGGCAGAGAATAATCGCCGCCGGCACCGCTGCACATAAACTGATCGCTGGCAAAAATGGCTTCGACGATGGGCAAAATGGTCGGCAAGTCCGCGAGCATGGCCCATTCGGGATGGTGGATCTGCGAGCCAAAGGAATAGCGCGCAAAGCCCCGGTTGGCTTGCTCCAGCGGGATGGCGGCGGTCTGCTCGGCAACGACGCGGTGTGCACCTTCCGTGAGATAGGCAAATTGTTCGTCAGTCAGCGCGTCGGTGACAACGGCAAAACCATCGCGGTGAAAGAGGGCGGCGGCGCGGTCAATGGCCGCCGGTGCAACAGGTTCGAGGGCGAGCATGGTATCTCCAGTGTTGTGGGGCGGGTGTAAATATGCTATTTAGCTCTATGTGTTGCGAACCGCCATCATCCACCAAGGGAGGAATGAATGGAAAATCGTCCGCAAGTACTCATCGCCTGTAGCGAGCGGGTGCGCCATGGCTACCTGCCGCCAGAGGAATTGACGCGCCTAGAGCAGGTTGCCGACTGGGCGTGGTTTGCCTGTGAGGGCGGCAATATTTACCACGCCAGCGAAGACGCCGAGGCCACCGCGCAGTTGGCAAAGGAAATGGGCGCGGTGGATGCGCTCGTCATCTGCCACGGCGCGCCGAGGATTGGGGAATCCATTTTGGCAGCCGCCCCCCGGCTGCGCCTCATCGGCGAATTGGAAGGCGACCGCTTTGCCACGCGCATCGACTTGGATGCGGCTTGGGCACGGGGCATCCGCACGGTGGATACGACCAATGGCTCGTCCTATCCGGTGGCCGAGTGGGCCTTGGCGCTGACGCTGATTGCCATGCGCAATGCTGGCGCGCTCTTCCGCCGCATCCTCGCTAGGAGTACCGACCGCTCCACTATTGAGCCGATGGCTGGGATGCTAACCGGCAAGCGGGTGGGGTTGATCGGCGGCGGCCACATGGGGCGGCGGCTGATGAAGCTGTTGCGGCCCTTTGAGGTCGAGCTATGGGTACACGATCCGTACTTGCCGCAAGAACTGGCCGAGGCATTGGGCTTTTTGCAAACGTCGCTGGACAACGTGCTGTCGCAATGCGATGCGATTGTCTGCGTTGCGCCGCTGACTCCACAGACCAAGGGCATGATTGGCCGGCGCGAGTTGGATCTCATTCCGTCGGGCGCGGCTTTGGTGAACGTGTCGCGCGGGCCCATTTTCGATTCTGCGGCCCTGATCGAGCGCCTCAAGCGCGGCGACATTGTCGCGGCCTTGGATGTCTTCGACCCGGAGCCGATCCCGGCCGACAGCGAAATTATCGATCTGCCTAACGTGTTTTTGACCCCGCACTTTTCCGGACGCACGGCGCGCGACGAATACCCGAGCTTTTTCAGCCTCATGGTCGATGAATTAGAGCGCTTTTTCTCTAGCCACGAGACCTATTTTGACCTGACGCCGCGCTCGCAGGCGAATCGGCAGGGGGATCAGTCTGGCTAGGAGAATGGAGAATTTCTATGGGACAGCCCAACATACTCTACATTTTCACCGATCAGCAGCGCGTAGATACGCTGCGCTGCTACGGCAACGAGCAGATCGAGACCCCGGCCCTCGACGCGCTGGCCTCCGCCGGCTTTGTCTTTGAAAATGCCTATGTGAGCCAGCCGGTGTGCAGCCCGGCGCGGGCCACCATGTTGACCGGTCTGTGGCCGCACACCGCTGGCGTGCCCGCGTGCAATGTGCCGCTGCGCGCCGAGGTGCCGACCTTTGCCGAGATGCTGCCGGCGGAATACCAGACGGCCTTTATGGGCAAATGGCACTTGGGGGATGAGATTTTTCCCCAGCACGGATTTGCAACGTGGGTCGGCAGCGAAGACTCGTACCGGCGTGGCTATTCCGCGCCGGAGCGGCTGGATGTGCTCAGCCCGTATCACCACTTCTTGGTCGAGCAGGGGTTCGCGCCCGATGCGGAGAACCTCGGGCAGCGCGTATTCTCGCGCCACGCCGAGGCCTCCATGCCGGAGGAATACACCAAGGCGGCGTTTTTGGGCGAGCAGGCCGCGGAATACATCCGCCAGAGCGGCGACGCGCCCTTTGCGCTGTGCGTCAGCTATCTGGAGCCGCATCCGCCGCACACCGGGCCGCTCAACGAGTATTACGACCCGGCGACCCTGCCGACTGGGCCGAGCTTTAGGCAGCCCCCGCCGGACGACGCACCCTTGATCGTGCGGCTGATGGCGGCCTTTTACTCGGCCTCGGAAAACTACGGGTTGGACTTGCAGACCGAGGCTGGCTGGCGCGGGCTGCTGGCCCGCTATTGGGGCAATGTGACGCTGGTGGATCGCTCGGTGGCCAACATCTTGCAGGCCCTGGAAGAGAGTGGCAAGGCCGACGACACCATTGTGATTTTCACGTCGGATCACGGCGAGCTTATGGGCGATCACGGGATTTTGGGCAAGACCCTGATGTACGAGGAGTCGATCAAGGTGCCGTTGCTACTGCGCGCTCCCATGTTGGATGCGGAGCCACGGCGGATCGGCGGCCAGTTTAGCCACATCGACTTGGTACCCACGTTGCTCGACTTGCTCGGGCTGGATGCGCCGGACCATTTGCAGGGGCAGAGCCGGGTGCCGGTGCTGTGCGGCCGCGACGACTTGGCGGCCAACGACGTGTTTGTCGAGTGGAGCGGCGCCGACGGGCATCCGCCGGCCTCGATCGGCGAAGCCGAGCCGAACCGCAGCTTGGTGCATCCCCTCCGCACCATTGTCGCGGCCGATGGCTGGAAGCTCAACCTGTATGGCCAGGGCCAAGGCGAGCTATACGACCTGAACGTGGACCCCCACGAGTTGGATAATTTATACCACCGGCCCGAGCAGCGAGCGCGAATCGGCGAACTGAGCGAGCGGATTCGCGCTTGGCAGGAGCAGACCGGCGACGAGGTGGCGCTGCCCTAATTATCCAACTCTGGCTGCAAGCCCGCTTGGCCAAACGGGCTCTAGCGACTCGCCGCGCAGCAAAACGCCGAGCATGAGACCATACCTAACGAGGCAGATGGCCTCAAAGGACCGGCAACTCAGCGCTTGCGGGCTTGGATAGCACCTCGTAGCCGCGATCGGTGACGAGCACGTCTTCTTCGAGCATACAGAAAGCGTCAGCGGTGAAGAGTCCGGGTTCGATGGTGAAGACCATCCCCTCTGCTAAAATCACCTCGTTTTCAAAGGCGATAAAGGGCGGTTCGATAATCTCCAGCCCCATCGCATGGCCGATACCCTTGACCTTTGCGGCATAGTCGGCATGGCCCGAGACGCTCATCGTCGCCTTCGCGGCGTGGACCAGATCGGCGATGGGGACACCGGGCCGGGTGGCCTCTATCGCCGCCTGCAAACAATCGTAGACGACGCGATAGGCGTCTTGGTGTGCAGCACTAGCCCGCCCCAGCGCAAACATCCGCGTATAGTCTGACCAGTAGCCCCGATAGACGCCGCCGGCGTCTTGGGTGATCATTTCGCCCGCGGTCAGCACGCGATCAATAGGTCGCCGCAGGGTGCTATTGGCGACCCGGATGTCGTCGGGTATATATGGAGCGAGGGTGATCGAGCCCGGCATTTCGGCACCACGCCTGAGGTGTTCGACCGCGAGCAGGCGACAGAGCTCCCGCTCGCTCATCCCCGGTTTGACCTCCTCGAAGAGGACCTGATACGCTGCATCAGTGATGGCCACTGCCTCGCGGATGCGCTCCACTTCGGCGCTCGATTTCCGGGCGCGCAACTTCCAACATAGGGCGGACGCATCGACAAAATCAACATTGGGCAGGTTTTGCCGCAACTGGCCGAAATCTTCGCAAGGCATCCTGAGCGAGACCATCCCGCCGAGTTCGGTGCCAATGCGGCCTTCTTCCAGCCCGAGTTCGTGCACGGCGTCGGTAATGGCATCGACACCTTGGAGAATATGTTCGAATGGGAAGGTTCGGATGCTTTTCATCCAGGAATCTTCCTCGCACATACAGGCTTCTTGCGGGGGCACAATAAGCAGCGGCTCGCCCTCCAGCGGCAGCAGGGCGAACATGGCCGTGTACTGGTGCATCCAGCGGTGGGTCACATGGCCCGTAAAGTAGCGGTGATTGGCCTCGGTGGTGACCAGCACAGCGTCGATACCGCGCTCCGCCATTAACACCCTGAGCTTGCTCAGCCGCTGTTGGTATTCTTTGGGGCTGAAATCGACATGATCATTCACTAATGATTCTACTCCTACTTAAAGGTAATATTCAGGCACTCCATGTACTCGTCGGCGCATTTGGCCGCGTCTTCGCCTTCTACGGAACGCCGACAGAGGGTCTCAATGGCACCGGATTGGGAGCCGTCGGGCACGATGAACACGCCAATCGACGGAGTGTCGTTTGAGAATTCTGCATGAGCATCAGGTGGTTTGTAACCGACAGCGCGCACACTGTCGTAGACGCTTTGAAAACTTCCTTTTGCACATTTATCTGCGTCTCGGACGATACCAATTGAACTGAGAGTCGGTCCAGATTGGGCAGCCGTCTTTATCGCCTTCAGGTTCGATCTGAAGTTATCCTTGCTGCCAACATCCAATATCTGTATTCCCTGCTCATCGTCCTTGAGACAATCCTTGATGAGCCTCCCTAATAAGTTCACCTCGTCTTTGCCTTCGACAAGCAAAAGTCGGTCTGCCGTTAGCTCGACCTTCGGAAGACCGGCTTGACCCGTTGCGATCATCATCGGACCTCCAGATTAAGGTTCCGAGCACCTTCGAGGGCCTCGCCGGTAAACGTTGCCGCTTTGATGTTTCCCGACTCGTTCGCAAAGAGATTATGTATGGACAAGTCGTTGGGTTCGTCGGCAAAAGCCTCCATTGCGGCATCAATGCACTCAGCGCTGTGCGTCGTCGCGATGAACTGCACATTCCATTCGCACGTCCAGATGCGTATGCGATCCCAGAGATTCCGTAGCACCGAATAGTGAAGGCCATTTTCTACCTCGTCGATAAGCACTAGGCCATTACGGGCGGCGAAGAAATTTAGATATAATTTGAGAAGCCGCACTATACCACCCCCTAGATTTTCTAGGCGACGTTGAGCACCGTTATCTGTGATTGCCGAAAGGTACGATTCCCCATTTTCGTCCGTAAGTATCTGTACATCCTTAACGTTTGGCAGAATCAAATTTACGGCATTCGTTAAGTCCTCTCTTCGACCTTCCCTAACCATATCGGAATAATTTTTCAGGTAATCTTCCGATACTTCAAGTTGCCATCTTGTGCCTTCGATGACGCAATTTCGTTTGCTCTCCTGTGGTGTGGGCCTTTTGTACAGTACCGTATATGTCGGTGTGCGATACATTGAATCGAATTTGGCGTCAATATTCTTATCATCAATCCATGTTTGTAAACGACCAGCGAATGGAAGCTGCAAGGATGCTTCAATGGCATCTAGGCCGTAAAACTCTGGCACGAATTGTTCGACGGGCTCGGGGTCAAAGGCAACTTTCAGGTGTTTCGTTCCGTCCTCTGTTCCCCGAAGTTCTACGTAATCGCCCGACAATTCTGAAACGGGATTCATCGCTGTATGACTGGATCGTTGTACATTTGCGTTCCACAGCAATTGAGTATTGTGTCTTCCCATGAAGAGCCAGATTGCTTCGATAAGTGCTGTTTTCCCAACACCGTTTGCACCCGTGATCAGGTTCGCGTGGCTCAATTTTGGCAGAGACAAGCCGTCGATGCCACGGTAGTGAATTGCCTCGAAACTGCTGAGATGAATCATTGGATTCCTCCGCTATTGGAAGCCTGCGCTAGCACACGGTCAATGTCGGCCCGCAGCAGCAGGAATTTCTGTGCGCTCATGCAGCAGCACTCCCTCGTTTTCCACGCATTCGAGCAGAGCCGGCGTCGCCGACTCGAGTAGAATCAAATTGATCTCGCGGCTCGCCCGCTCGGCGACGTCTGCTAGCACCGCAAAGTAGCGTTCTGGTGCTATACCTGCGACGACCAAATCGATATCGGAACGCGGGTGGAAGCCGCTACCTCTGGCCAGCGAGCCGATCAGGTACACGCGTTCAACCCCGTATTCCTCGACTAGGGCTTTGGCGCAGACCTGCGCCTGCTCCCGCGCCTGTTGTGCGGCTTGGTCGAGCGCTTCTCGCTCTTGGCGCAGACGCTTTTGCCAACCCTCAATGTACGAACTGTAGGCGTCCATAAATGGAAGTATAACGGAAGAGGGCACTGCACGCACGGGGGTGCTGCTAACGAAAAAGCGTCCCTTCTAGCGCCTCTGCGTAGGTCTGCGATCGCCCGGAATGGTCGCCGCCGAGCCAGCGATAGGTCCTAGGGTAGAGCGCGAGTGAGCGGTCGGCGAGCGGTAGGTCGAGCGGCACATTGCCCCACAGCGCCGAGTACTTGGCGGCGATGGCTACTTCGAGCGATTGGCGCAGGTCGTGGCCGGAGATGTACAGCTCTCCGCCGTTTTCTACGACATCCAAAAACGACATCACCGAAGTGCCCATGTAGGTAAAGCGGGGGTATTCGAGTGGGGTATAAGGGCGGGCGGTCTTTATGCGGGCACCCTGCGCGTCGCGGCCTTGGAAAATTTTGGGCGGTCCCCAGTCCCAGCGCACGAGCGCGTCGTCGGTCCACACGTCCACACCACGACTAGGCGTCGGTTGGCCAAAAACCGGGCAGACGAGGCCGTTGCTGAGCAAAAATTGTCCGTTGATGATCAACCCCTCGTCGTCGTCGCGCGCGAGGGCCTCGGGCGGCGTGCCCCAGGCGATGACTTGAGTCACCTCGGCTTGGGTGAGGAGTCGCAGAACGGCGATGTGCTGGCAGCCTCCGCCGGAAATTTCGCCGCCCCAGCCGTGGACGCTGGCCCCGCGCAATGGGCCGTACTCGCCGGCGTGTAGCCAGCCGGCCGCTTCTTGCACCTCGCCGATGGCCCGTTGCAGGTTGCCGCCGGCAAAGACCACGCCGCGCGCTTCGCACTCCTCGATCATTTCATCTACATCCGACAGACGAGCCTCAATGGGCTTGTCGGTGGAGACGCCCTTGACGCCAGCTTGGGCGGCGGCGATGACGGCCTCCTTGATGTACTTGCCGGGCAGCACGACGACCGCGATGTCGGGGACTATGTGCCGGAAGAGGTCTTGCGCGTCCTGATAGAGGGCGCGGATGCCAAAGCGCTCGCCGACGGCTTGGCGGCGCTCGGGGTTGTATTCGGCGATGGCGACTAGCTCGGTGTTGGGTAGGGTTTGATAGACTTCGGCGTAGTGCTGGCCGAGGCGGCCGCAGCCGATGATGGCGACCGTGTATTTTTCGTTCATGGAGAAGCTCCTTTAGGTTGGTGCATCCGCGTGATGTAGCAATCCTACATCATGTACAAGGTGATCCGCAGATGGACGCAGATAGACGCAGAATAGGATTCACAAGACGATCCACATTTAGAAGCGTTCAAATCATTCTGGCTTGCTATAGGTTGCTGCGACCCAAGCGGCGCTGTGGGCGACAGGCGCTAGATACACCTCGGCGATGGTGCCTTGGAAGCGGGCGCTGCCGCCGGCGATATGGCCGATGGTCACGGGGATGTCCGTCTGTTGCAACGGACGGCCACAAGCTGAACGCGAGGCCGCGAGCGCGCCGTCGATGTAGAGCTGGATGCACGCGCCGTCGTACACCCCGGCGAGGTGATGGACGCCGGGCGCGAGGGTTTGGTGAGTGGCAATGCTGACCGCGCCGCCGGTGGTATTGACGATGAAGCTGGGGCCGGGCACGGCTGCGCAGAGTCCACCGTTGTGGCCCACATCGCCGTAGCGCAGGGAAAACGCGCCGTCTGCACCGAGAGTGTCGTAGCGTTGTACGCGGCCGTGGGCGTGGCCGCCGTCGCGGTCGCCGCGCCAAGGAGCGGTGTAGAAATAGCGGCCATCGAATGCGCCAGCGTTATACGCGGTCGTATGCAGGCCGTCGGTATAGCTGGCGTCGTGGGTGTCCCAAGCGGTTGGGTCGTCAAACGGTGCGGCCGTGTCGTAGCGCAGCCAAGAGCCGTGGAAGACACTCTCTCCGGGAGCGGCGGCGCGGGTGAAGGGCACGTAATACACGTAGCGTCCGTCGAAGAAGCCGCCGTCAAAGCCGCTGTTGTCCACAGGAACGTGGATGTCCCAGCTTTGCGGGTCGTCAAACGGCGCAGCCGTGTCGTAGCGCAACATCTGGCTGTTGCCATAGGCGCAAAAGTAGATATGCCGCCCGTCGAACACGGCCCCGACGTTCATTTGCATCCCCAAGGGGCGGGCGTCGTACGCGTCCCAGCTTTGCGGGTCGGCGAAATCTCCGGCGACCTCGTAGCGGAGGACGTGGCTGCTGGTGAGCGGCGCGAAGTAGATATGGCGTCCGTCGAACACGGCCCCGTCGAAACAGGCTGCCTCCGGGTGGAGTTGTTGGGCGTTGAAGACAGCATAGCTCGCGGGATCCTTCAGGGGCGCGCGCGTGTCGTAGCGGAGGATGTAGCCGCTGTTCTCATCGTCCAAACCGCCGATTGACGACCGGGTGTAACCCGGGCAGAAATAGAGGTAGTGGCCGTCAAAAGCGAGGCCCTGTCCCGAGTGGGGTAACTGGGCGTCGTAGGCGGCCCAAGCGTCTGGGTCTTTGAAGTCGGCTTGGGTGTCGTAGCGCAAGAGCCGCGAGTGGTGGACAGTGCCGTCATCGCGGGGATTGAAGTACACGTAGCGTCCGTCAAAGGCCCCGCCGTAGAAGCCCGCGGTGTGCAGGCCGTCGGTGTGGCTGGCGTCGTAGGCGGCCCAAGCGTCTGGGTCTTTGAAATCGGCTTGGGTGTCGAGGCGGAGGACGCGGCCGTGGACGGAAGTGCGCTCATTCCGGTCGCGGATGGGGCAGAAGTACGCGTAGCGGCCGTCGAATACTGCGCCGAAGTAGCCTTGGGTCACCAAGCCGTCGGTGTGGCCGGCGTCATAGGCGGAGAAGGCGTCGAATGCGGCGCGGGGTTGCCACTGCGAGACGAGCGGCTGCATAGCTTCGGCGCGGGCGGTGGGGCTTTCGACCCAAGCGGCGACCGTCAGCGTCTTGTCGAGGGGACGGTCGAGCGCGAAGGGGGTATTGGAGTGGCTGCGGTATTCGGGAGTTTCGGACATAGCGTTGGTTAACAGTCCTAAGGGAAAATGTGGCGTTCCACTAAGTAGCGCTCGACGCCGTCGCGGTCGAGGGTGTAGCCCAAACCCGGTCGGTCGGAGACTAGGAAGCTGCCCTCTTCGAGGACGAATTCCTCGTTGACCAAGGAGTGCTGCCAGGCGATGGGGCCGACCATGTCGTAGGGTTGAGTTAAATGGGGCATACAAGCGGCCACGTGCAGGCCCATAGCGGCACCCGGCCCATAGGCCACGGTTTGCGACCAGCCGCCTAGCCCCAGCGCGTGGGCCAGATGCGAGCGGTGCAAAGTTTCAAAGTGGCTGGCTCCGCCGACGATGACGTAGTCGAGGGCCTCGGCCTGAAAGCGGTGCAACAGATCGGCTGCGTCGCCGACGTGGTCGCCAATGGGTAATTCGATGGTGTGGCGCAGGCGACGCCATTCGGAGAATGTGCCGCCGCGAGCGCCTTTGGCAATGGGGCTTTCGAGCGAGTCTAGGCGATGGCCCTGTAGGCGGCGGGCCAGGTCTTGGGCCACCCAGACTTCCTCTAGACGCCAGCGGATATCCGGGCGCACCACCATGTCGGGGACCACGCGGTGAATGGCTTCTATCCGGTCGGTGATGTAGCGGATGCGCTCCTCGGGGGTTTTCTCTCTGCTGGTTATGCACTTCATCTTATAAGCGCGGAAGCCCTGCTCCCATCCCCATTGGGCGTCCTCCGCGGTGTGTGCGGGCGTTTTGTACCCCGTGCATTGGGTGACCGGAACGCGGTCGCGCAACCGCCCACCCAGTAATTGCCAGATAGGCACGCCCAGTGCTTGGCCGCGCAAGTCGAGCACGGCCTGTTCAAAAGCGCCCTGCAAGGGGTCATTGCCTTGGGCCAAGTTGACCTGGAGGACGTCCTGCCCCAGCCAAGTCGCAAACTGCTGGCGCATGGTGTCCAAGGCGGTAAAACGCCCGATCAGCGTCAGGCCGGTCAAGCCCTGATCGGTCTCGACTTCGGCGACGCCGTGCTCGGTCCGCTGGTGCAGGGGCTGGCCGTACACGTCGTCCGACCACCACCAGCGGTGCTCGGGCACGTTGACGATGTGGAGGGTGATGCGGGTGATTTTCACGGGAGCCTCCTCTAGACCCAGACGGGCCAGTCACGTTCTTGGAGTGTGCGCCAGAGCCTATCGAAGTCCGCGCTGCCGTCGTCTTCGCGCTCGGTGAGGCGGACGCCGGGGGCGAAGGCTTCATCAACGCCTTGTTTCATGAGGCGTTCGGCCTGGCGCAAGTCGCGGTAGTAGTGTTCGAGGCCGCCGGGTAGGGTTACGACTGAGAAGTGGCGCGGCCATTGCGGCGCGGGTACGTCGCGGTAGCGCTCGATTGCGTCCTCGTCCAGCTCTACACCTAAGCCCGGGCCTGTGGGCACCTGCATAAAGCCGCGCTGGACTAGGTGCGGCTCGGCGATCAGGTCGTCTGCGTACATGTGATGGGCGGTTACGCCCGGTAGGGTGGCCGTGTGCATGACCGCGCCGAGGTGGCAGGCGAAGGCCGCGGTGATGCCCGTGCCGACGTACTGCAAGAGGATCGGGGTATTGGCCGCGGCGAAGGCCCAAGAAGCGGCCAGCGCGTTGCGGATGGTCTCGTGGCTACAGAGTGCGCCGTCGAAATCGCCAGCGCGCAGCCCAAGCCAGGGGCCGGAAGGCTGGCGCGAGGGACCGTCGAAGATCGTGCTGACGCCGTGGAGGTAGAAGGGAATGCGGATTTCTTGGTGCAGGCGTCGCCAGCCCTCGATGTCATAGGCGAAGATCGGCTCCTCGACCCCTTTGACCACCGGAATCTGCTCCAGCCGGCGCAGGATGGGCAAAGCTCTTTCGACGTTGACGAGCGCGCCGTTGAAGTCGAATTCAATGCGGAAGTCGGGCGGGGCCGCGTCCTGCATGGCTTGGGCTTGCTCGACTATATCATAGAAGGCGCGGGCCTTGCATTTCAGCCCGCGATAGCCGCGGGCGGCGGCTTCTTGCACCTCGGCGGCCGAGTCCTCGGGCGACATGCAGGGCATCCACCACCCCATGCTTACCCACTCCCGCACCTGTTGGCCCATCAGCTTCCAGGCCGGCAGCCCGAGGTGTTTGCCCATCAGATCGTAACAGGCCATGTCGAGGTTGAAGCTCCCGGTGCCCATGACGTGATCGAAAGGGTTGGTGCCGAGGTAGGCGTCGAGCAAGCTCTGCGCAAAGGGCGGGCCGGGGTTTTCACCCAAGCCTATCAAGCCGGTATCGGTGTGGAACTTGTACACGGTCACCTCTTCGTTCATGCCGAAGTGGTAGAACGCCTTGCGGATGCGATCTTCATAGGGAAGGCGCAGGGGAATGACTTCGATGGCGGTGATTTTCATGGCGTGGCTCCTTTAGGCCCGGATGGGCTAGGTCTTGTCCTAATGGTCTCAAACTAGGTGGGAAACTCGGGGGAAGGTACGGTTACTTGACTTCGCAGGCAAAAAAGCGATGATAGAGCGGAGGAATTGAAAGCGGCCTAGCCGCAATAGCAAGAACGGAGAATTTTATGGGACTTACCTTTCTCGCCATCGACATCGCCAACCCCGCTCGCTCTGAGGAGTTTCACACCGAACGTTTTTTAGTGGACTCAGGTGCCGTCTATTCGGTCGTCCAACGTCCTGTCCTAGATGCTTTGGGCATTCGGCCGCACTCTCGTCGGACCTTTACCTTGGCCAATGGCGACCAGATCGAACGCCATTTGGGCGATGCGCTGTTTCGCTACAAGGAACACCGGGGAGCCGCGCCGGTTATCTTTGGCGAACCCGGCGACAGCAATCTGCTCGGTATAGTCACCCTCGAAGCCTTGGGGTATGTGCTGGATCCCCTAAAACGAGAACTGCGAGCGTTGCCGATGCTGTTGGCGGGACTGAGGATTAGGTAGTGCGAAAAGTTTGTCTCATGCTTTTGTGTTGGACCACCGCTACGTGGAGCGCCGAAATCCCGTTCCGACGGGGCGTCAACCTGACCAATTGGCTGCAAGCGTCCAGTGCGCAGAACGTGCACTTTGCCAAATTTGGCCGGGCCGACTTCGCGCAGATCCAGCAGCTCGGCTGCGACGTGGTGCGCCTGCCGATTAACCTGCACGCCATGACCAGCGGGCCGCCGGACTATCGCATCGATCCCTTGCTCTACTCCTTTCTCGATCAAATCGCAGATTGGGCCGACGAGTTGGGGCTGCATCTGATTTTGGACAACCACACGTTCGATCCGGCGGTGAGTACCTCACCGGATATCGGCGACGTGCTGGTGCCGGTGTGGACCCAGCTTGCCGCGCACTTTGCCACGCATCCGGCCCAGCTCTACTACGAGATCCTCAACGAGCCGCACGGCATTAGCGACGCGGCTTGGAACGCGATTCAGCAGCAGGTGATCGACGCGATTCGGCTGGTCGATCAACAGCACGCAATCGTGGTTGGCCCGGCCAACTGGAACAGCTTCCGCAACCTGCAGCGGATGCCGGTCTTTGCCGATGACAACCTCGTGTACACGTTTCACTTCTACGAGCCTTTCGTCTTTACCCACCAAGGCGCTAGCTGGGCCAATCCCTCCCTGGTGCCGCTGCGCGGCGTGCCCTTTCCCTACGAGCGGGCGCGCATGCCGGCGTTGCCCTCGTCCTTGCAGGGCACGTGGGTCGGCACTGCGCTGGGCAATTACAGCCAAGAGGGCACCATCGCGCAGGTGCGCATACTGATCGACGAGGCCGCGGCCTTTCGGAAGGACCGCGGGGTGCCGCTGTTTTGCGGGGAGTTTGGGGTGTACAGCCCCAACAGCGACAACAGCGACCGCGTCTTGTGGTACGAGGTGGTGCGGCAGCACTTGGAAGACCGGGGTATTGCGTGGACGATTTGGGACTACCGAGGCGGTTTTGGGCTGTTTGAGCGCGGATCGAGCGAGTTGTTCGAGTTTGACCTGAACGTGCCGCTGTTGGAGGCGTTGGGGCTGAACGTGCCGCCGCAACGGGATTTTGTGGCCGAGCCAGACCAGCAGGATTTTGTGCTCTACGAAGACTTCCTCGGCCCGGACATGGTCGAGTCCAACCACCTCAGTGAAGGCGTGGTCGATTACTATGACGAAGCGGATCCAGCGGTGGACCGCTACTGCATGCGCTGGACTGGGGTGCCGCTCTACGGGTTCATTGGCTTCGACTTCAAGCCCTTTAAGGATCTGTCCGCGTTGGCCGCGACTGGCTATGCGGTCGAACTCTGGGTGCGGGGGGATACCCCGGGGTCGTCGTTTGACATTCGCTTGGTCGATACGGATACGGAAGATCCGGACGATCACCCTTGGCGCGTGCGCTATACGATAGATGAGCAGGTGGCCGCTTGGGACGGCGCGTGGCATAAGGTGCGGGTGCCGCTTGGCGACTTCGCCGAGCACGGGGCTTGGGAGAATGAGTGGTTCAATCCGATCGGCGCGTTCGACTGGCAGGCGGTTGATCGCTTCGACATCGTGGCCGAGCACCACCCCTTAGACGGGATCCAGTTCTGGTTCGACGAGCTGCGGATTGTGGGACCGGCGCTGACGGCCGTGCTCCACGAGGCCGCGTCGCAGCCTGCCGCACTGGCGTTGGCCGCGAATTATCCCAACCCATTCAACGCAACGACCGCGATCCGCTACGCGTTGCCGGCCGCCGGGCCGGTGCACATAGCGATCTATGCGTTGAACGGCCAGCAGGTGCGGACCCTCGTGCAGGGTGTGGCAGCTCCAGGGTGGCATCTGGCGCGATGGGATGGGCGCGACGACGCGGGGCGGGCGGTGGCCAGCGGCGTGTACCTGTATCGCTTGGCCGCTGCGGGCGGGGTGCGGACCGGGAAGATGACGTTGGTGCGCTGAGGGCCAACAGGGCGTCCACAAGGAGATATTATGAGAATCGGCATTATTGATATTCTATCCGATGAGATTCCAAGCAATTGGACATCTAGGTTCTATCGCTTCTCTTTTCAAAAGCAGTTCATGAGTATCATGCCTCAAGTGATAGCGGTCTGGTGTCGACAGCTTGGGCACAAAGTACAGTGCTACAGTTGACTGCTGTGCCGTCGTCTTAAAATCCGATTTTAGAGGTAGGAATGGTATCTGCCCATTGCCGGAACGGGATTCGCCACGCCCGCACGCCCCAAGACATTCTCAGTCTTTTTTCGCTTCTCCCTCAATCCCAAGGATCCACCCCAGCCAGCTTCCGCCCCACACTCGTCAACTCAGCCGTCTTCTCTTCGCGGTGCTCGCGTTCCTCGGCGTAGCGCCCCAGCCCGGACAGTCGCCGCTGCCAAAAGTCCGTGCGCAACCGCCGCGCCTCTTCGCCTTCGCCGGCTGGATTCATGGTGATGTACTGAGCCACGCGAGGCGTGCTGCCGCGATTGACGCTCGCCGTGTGCGGCAGGGCCGTGCGCCAGATAACCAGGTCGCCCGCTTCGGCACCAATGCGTCGCGAGCCCAAGGCCAGCAGGTCTTGCTCGCGGGGGTTGGCCCCTTCTGGCAGCTCGTCGAGCCACGCCTCTAGGCGCTGGTGGAACATCGGCACGCAGATAAAGGCCCCCTGCTCAGCCGGCGTGTCGTTCAGATAGAGCACGCCCTGTACCCCAAAAGGCAACGGACGCTTATCCAAGGACGCGTCCCAGTGCAAATTGTGCTCGGGCGCATCTTTCGCGTCCCAATGCGGGTTATGCTCGGGCGCATCTTGGTCTAAGACCGGCGGACTGATGCTGGCTCGGTCGTGGCTGACCCACAGCTTTTCCGTGCCCCAAATCTGGCTGAAGGCCCGGTGGACCCGGGGGGCTGTGCGGTTGTCCCACATGGCCTGGTGGTGGTAAATCTCGACCATGATGCCGCGCCGATCCTCTGGATACCAAGTCCCGGGATCGTCCGGGTCCATGCCGGTAAACGCCCACACCGCCCGCCCGGTGCGCTCGGCTTGGTCGCGGTCGATTACCTGACGAGCGACGACGTACCCTTGTTCGGCAAAGAAATCAAGTTCTTCCCGGCTCAAAACATCCATGGCGGTTTCTCCCTCGTTATAACAATTTTCGCGCGATGAGCTCCTCGGCGATTTGCACGGCGTTTAGGGCCGCTCCCTTGCGCAACTGATCGCCGCTGACCCACAAGTCCAGCCCGGTCCCTTCGGGCCGCGAAATATCCTGGCGAATGCGCCCGACCAGCACCTCGTCGCAGCCGGAGGCCTCAATCGGCATGGGGAAATGGTTCTGCGCGGGATCATCCACGATCCGCACACCTGCGGCCTGCGCCAAGATAGCTTCGGCCTCGGCAGCCGGAAAGGGCGAGGCAAACTCCACGTTGATCGCCTCGGAATGCGCCCGCAGTACGGGCACGCGAATGGTCGTGGCCGAGATCTGCAGCGCGTCATCGTGGAACATCTTGCGGGTCTCGCGCACCATTTTCAGCTCTTCTTCGCAATACCCCTCCGGCCCGACAGCCGAATCGTGCGAAAATAAATTAAAGGCGATCGGGTGCAGAAATTCAGCCGGCTCGGCCGGCTGCCCGGCGAGCACCTGCCGCGTCTGCGTCTCTAGCTCCCGCATGGCCCGTGCCCCCGCGCCACTGACGGCCTGATAGGTCGAGACCACGATGCGCTTGATCCGCCGCCGCTGATAGAGCGGCCAGACCACCACGTCCATGATGATCGTCGAACAATTCGGATTGGCGATGATGCCGCGGTGTGCCGCCAAGTCCTCGGGGTTGATCTCAGGCACTACCAGCGGCACGTCCGGGTCCATGCGATAGGCCGACGTATTATCGACGACCACCGCGCCCGCCGCCACCGCGTGCGGGTTAAACCGCTTGCTCAAGCTGCCCCCGGCCGAGGCCAAGACGATATCCACGCCGGCAAAAGAATCCGCCCCCAGCTCCTGTACCTGAATCGAGCCGCCGTTAAAGGGAATGGCGCGCCCAGCCGAGCGGGCCGAGGCCAACAGCCGCAGCTCGCCGACGGGAAAGTCGCGCTCGGCGAGTATTTCTAACAGCACCTGCCCTACGGCGCCAGTCGCGCCCATAATAGCTACGTTGTACGTGTCGGTCACTTGTATTCCCTCGTGAGATAATCCATCAATACATGTCCGCGTTCTACCTGCATACTACCCCACTCAGCCGCCCGCTCTCCATAGGCTTGCATCGAGTCGGCTGCAATCCCCGTTCCCCATAGCGCAAAGGGCACTGGCTCGCGGCTGTGGGTGCGCCGCACAATGGGCGTGCGGTGGTCCGGGGTAAGCAGCACCCGATGCGGCCCCATCGATTCTAGCCCCGCCAAGATCGGGCCGACGACGCGGCCGTCAAAATCCTCAATGGCCTGCACCTTGGCCTGCGGATCGCCGTTGTGCCCGGCTTCGTCCGGGGCCTCGACGTGGACATAGACAAAATCGGCGCGCTGCAAGGTCGCCAGCGCGTATTCGGCCTTGCCCTCGTAGTTGGTGTCGAGATACCCGGTGATACCGGGCACGTCGATGACCTCTAAGCCCGCGCTCTTGCCGATCCCGCGCACCAAGTCAACGGCCGAGATAACGCCACCCTGCAACCCATAGCGCGCCGACAAGGGTGTCAAGCGCAGCGCGCGCCCGGATCCCCAGAGCCATATCGCGTTGGCCGGCCGCTCCCCGCGAGCGGAGCGGGCTGCATTGACCGGCGAGGCTGCGAGAATGGGGCCAGCCGCGTCCATGAGCGCGCGGATTTTCTCGGCCCCGGCACCCGTAGGCTCATGCGCGGCCATGGACTCGCCCATGATGTCGTGCGGCGGATAGGTTTCCACTTCTTCCGGACCGCGCTCCCACACCAGCAAATGGCGATAGCCCACCCCGGGATAGAAGCGCAACGACGGTCCCCCCAACTCGGCCGCCAAGGCATCTACCAGTTCGGCCGCTTCTTCGCTGGCGATGTGGCCGGCGCTGTAATCGACCAGCACGTCGCCTTCTCCGTAGATCAGGTTCAGGCGGAAGGCCACCCCGTCGTCGCCCAGATCGACGCCCATGCTCGCTGCTTCCAACGGCGCGCGACCCGTGTAGTGTACCCGGCTGTCGTAGCCGAAAATTTCGAGGTTGCCGATATCGCTGCCTGGATGCCGCTGCGCCGGGATCATCTGCACCAACCCCCCAGTCCCCTCGCGGGCCAAGCGATCCATGCAGGGCGTGGCGGCCGCCTCCAACGGGGTCTGCCCGCCCAGTTCATCGAGCGGATAGTCCGCCGCCCCATCGGGCACCAATACGATGTAGCGCACGCTAGAGATCCTCCATGCGGATGAGTTTGACCGACCCCTGCACCGCATCGAGTGCGGCCACGGCCTGCTGCGCCCGCTGCATCGCGGCTTCACGCGCTTCGTGGGTGACGATGACCAGCGGCACCGAGCCGCCCTCGAAGTCGCGCTCCTTTTGGATGACCGAGGCAATGCTGATGCGCTCCTCGGCCAAGATGCGTGCGATACCCGCGAGCACCCCGGGCTGGTCGCGGACTAAGACGCGCATGAAGTAGCGCATCTGCACGTCCTCAATGGACACGACCGCGGCGGCGTCCTCGCCCAAGATCATGTCGCCGATGGACGTGCTGGCTCCGGCGGCCTTGCGCTCGACTAGTTCGACCATATCCGCCACCACCGCGCTGGCCGTGGGTAGCCGCCCGGCGCCGCGACCGGAAAATACTTGCGGCCCCACCGCAGACCCCTGCACCTGGATGGCGTTGAATTCGTCGTGGATGTTGGCCAACAGCGCGTCCTCCGGCACCATGGCCGGATGCACCCGGGCCTCGACGCGCCCGTCCTGCTGCTTGGCAATGGCCAGCAGCTTGATCGCATACCCCAACTCGCGGGCGTATTCAATGTCCCGACTCTCGATTTGCTCAATCCCCTCGCAAAACACGTCGCGGCCCGTGCCCGTGCAGTGAAAGGCAATACGACAGAGGATGGCCAACTTCTGCGCGGCGTCCATACCGCTCACGTCCATGGTCGGGTCCGGCTCGGCATAGCCTTGGTCTTGAGCTTCTTTGAGAACGTCGGCGTAGTCGCCCGCGCCGCGACTCATGCGCGTGAGCATGTAGTTGGTGGTGCCGTTGAGAATGCCGTACAGGGACTCGACGCGATTGGCCACCAAGCCGTTGCGCAACGAGCGGATGATGGGGATGCCGGCCGCGACGCTGGCTTCAAACATCAAATCTGCCCCATTGGCCAGCGCCAGTGCAAAAAGCTCCTCACCTCGCTCGGCGAGCAGGGCCTTGTTGGCCGTCACCACATCCTTGCCCTGCCGCAGGGCCTCGCTCACCCACTCAAAGGCCGGGGGAGCGCCTGTCAATTCCACCACCAGTTGCACATCCGGGTTGGCCACGACTGCGCTGGCGTCCGTGGTCAAAAGCTCCGGTGCCAAGGCGGGGCTGCGCGGCTTGGCCAAGTCGCGCACGGCCACGCATTGCAATGCAAAATCCACCTGCTTGCGCCGCCGCAGCGACGCGGGCACGTCCTGCAACAGCTCGACCACGCCGCTGCCGACCGTGCCCAAACCGATCAAGCCCACTCCTACTGACATATCTTTGCCCAATTCCTTGTTTCGTATCAAGTTAAAGGCTCTAAATATAGAGATTGCCGCGCTTTTTTGGCAAGACGTGCGCGCCGGTGGATAGCCGCGCCGAGATAGCCTATATTAAGGGACACACGACGACTGGAGCCTACCATTATGGACCTCAAAGCCTTCAAACTGAGCCTGCAAGAACAGACCCCACCGGCGACCTCCCACGCCCTGCAAGCACTCTGGTACGAGGCCAAGGGCCAATGGGATAAAGCCCACGAGCTAGCCCAACAAGCACCCGACCCTACCGGAGCTTGGGTCCACGCTTATTTACACCGGGTCGAGGGCGACGAAAGCAACGCCGGCTATTGGTACCGGCGGGCGCACAAGCCGCACAGCGAGGCGTCGCTGCCCGAAGAATGGGAGGAAATCGCCAGCGCCCTTCTCAGTGCCTAGCGCATCCGCGTCAACGCCCGCCAAGTGTGGGTCAGTTCCGCGCGGTCCTGCGGATGGGCCCAAGCCAAAACGGCTACCAGTACCGCAAAGCACATCCCCCCTACAGTTACCTGCAAAAAGTCGCCACCTAAGCCCGCGCTAACCCAGCGGCTAACCACGGCGGCCACCCCGGCTCCCGCGCCGATCCTCAGCAGGCGGCCCCAAGGCAGAAGCCGGTGCCAGCCACAGCGCAAGTGCCAACCAATAGCCGCCAACAAGAAGGCCACCTGCAAGTACGTCACCAGGGTGGTGGCTACGGCCGGGCCGAGGAAGGCCCACTCGGGGTGCGCCGCCTGTAAGTACCCAATCAACGCCAAGCTCAAGCCGATATTGCAGCACAGATCCCCCACGCTACCCCACAGCACCCAGCGGGCCTTGCCCATGCCCACCAGCAGCGGATTGTACGCGGCGCAGCGCAGTGGCAGCACCAATAGATAGATGCGGAAGACCCAAGCCGAGCGGTCGTATTCCGGGAAGAGCCAGCCGATCAGCGGCCCGGCAAAAGCGAGCAGGAAGGCCGACAGCGGCAACACCAACAGGGCCAAGCGCGAGACCGCGCGCTGCCACAGCGCCAGTATCTCGCGGAGCTGGCCCACCTGAAAGAGCCGACTGACCTCCGGGATCAACACGGCTGTCACCGACGACAGCAGCAGGCTGATCGGCACCTCAATGGCCCCGAAATGGTATTCGGCAAAGGTGCCGGCCGCGAAGAAGTACAGGACTACAAAGCGATCCACATTGCGCGAGAGCGTCCCCATCGCGTCGTTCAGCCCAATGGGCCGTGCATAGCGTATCAACTCGCCAAGCCCTGCCCAACGCCACCAGCTTCCGCCCCCTAGTGCCTGCCGCACCAACCCACACGCGGCTAGCAAGCGCGCCACACCCACCCCGGAAAACAGCAGCAGTACCTGCGCGGGCATCCAGCCCCAACTCAGGCCCAGCCACGCTCCGGCGAGCAAGCCACCGCTAGCCACCAGTTGCAGCCACGCCAAGTAGTGTTCGCGGTCGGCTGCGACTAAGGCGGCTTCGGCCCCACCGGCGGCGATCATCGCAAAGAGATAGGGCAGAAACGGCAGCACGTACGCGGCGACCTGCTCGCTATCGCCGGCCTCTTGCACCAGCACACCGGCCAAGAGCGGCCCCCACAAGAGCAGGCACCCGGTCAACGCCACGCCAGACAGCGACAGGCAGCCCAACACTTGACCAGCGAGTAGGCGGGGTTCTTTTAGGCGGGGGAAAAAGTAGAGCAGGCTTTGGGGCAGCCCGAACAAAAACACCGGGATCAGCGCTCTGCCCAGCACCCAGACGGCCCCAAACAGCCCGCATTCCTCTGGGGACCAAGCGTGGGCGGCCATCACATTGACCGCAATGATGCTGAGGGTATCGACCGCGCGCCCAGCGGCCACGACGCCGATCTTGCGGGTCAGCCGACCTCGTCCACCCTGTCGATCCTGTCCAGCCATGGTACTCAGCTTGACAGCGGCTGCGCCGCGCTGTATAACACCTTGCCCATCATTGAATTTTCTGCTAAAAGGAGGTCGCTATGACGGTCAGAATCGGCTTTGTCGGCACCGGCGGCATCGCCAACCACCACCTACGCACCCTCGCCCAACTCGACGAGGCCAAGCTTGTTGCCTTTTGCGACGTGGTCGAGGAAAAGGCGCTAGCCGCAGCCAGCGAATACGGCGGCAAAGCCTACAGCCACTATGAGACTCTGTACGACAGCGAGGCACTGGACGCGGTTTATATCTGCCTGCCGCCTTTTGCCCACGCGCAGCCCGAACTGGCGGCCATTGAGCGCGGCTTGCCCATTTTCGTGGAAAAACCCGTGGCGACTTCCCTACAACAAGCCCACACCGTTGAAGCGGCCATCCGCCGCCAAGACCTGATCAGCGCTGTGGGCTATCACTGGCGCTATATGGATACGACCGCCAAAGCGAGCGAATGCATCGGCGACGAGCCGGTGGGTTTTGCCCTCGGTGCTTGGACCGGTGGCATGCCCGGGGTGTCTTGGTGGCGGGTGTTGGCCGAGAGCGGCGGCCAGATCGTCGAGCAAACCACGCACATTTTCGACTTGGCCCGCTACCTGCTCGGAGAGGTGGAGAGCGTCCACGCCATGGCGCGCACCGGCCTGATGGCAGACGTCCCAAACTACGATGTCCACGACGCCTCTGTCACCAATCTCCGCTTCCACAGCGGCGCGGTGGCCAGCATCACCTCGGCCTGTATGCTCGCCACAGGCGGGCACGTAGGCTTGGATCTCTACCAAAAAAACCAAGTCCTGCGCATCACATCCGGCGCGCTCACCATCGACCGGCCCAGCGGCCGGGAAGTCATCGAACAGGGCAACAACCCAACGCAAGCCGAGGATCGCGCCTTTCTCCAAGCCGTGCAAACCGGCGATGCCACGGGTATCCGCTGCCCCTACTCAGAGGCGGTCAAGACCTTAGCCGTGACCCTCGCGGCGACCCAATCCGCCATAGAAGGGCGCGTCGTCTCGCTGTAGCCTACTCGTCTTCGATCAGGTCGAAGTCGTGGATGTCCTCGCCGGCCTTGGCCGAGAGGATGTCCAGCGCGGCGCAGGCCCCGTCGCCGGCGGAGATAATGGCCTGGATCTTCTTCAGGCGGGTGCTCCAGCCAATGACGTATAGCCCTTCGACCGAGGTGCGACCATGGCGGTCGGCCGCCAACCCGTCGGCTTCTTTGGCCACGCCTAGGCCGTCGGCCAGCGGATTGCTCGGCCCGGTAGCCAAGATCAGATATTGGGCTTGGTGGCTTTGGCCATCGGCGGTCTCAACGACAAAGCCCCCCTCGCCCTTTTCGACGCGGCTGACTTCGACGTCCTGAACTTCCCCGCCAAAGCCGCGCACCTGCCCGCGGCCGATCTGCTGGAACTCGGGTCCGGCGATCTTGGGAATGCCCAAATAATTGTACAGCATGGCCTTGTGCATCAGGGTCTTGTCTTGGCCAAAGACGGTGACGCTCATGTCGTTTTTGGCCAGGAAGAGCGCGGCGCTCAATCCGCCCGGCCCATCTCCGACGACGATTACATCCGGCATTTTTCAGGCTCCTTTGGCTGTTGGTTAGCGCGCGCAAATAAGGCTGTTCCCGTGCAGGCTGTCAACTTGCACCGACGAGGACCACGCGGCGCGAATGCGATTGGACACAACCTCCGCAGCGAGGGCAATACGAGTCGTATCATCGGCGGATTATTCGCCCTCCGGCTCAAACACTAGCTCCGGCACCACTACCTCCCAATCATCGCATTTCATGCTGTCCCGGTACTGAGACTCCGACGCTTCGCGGCTCCAAGCCACGACGGCGAAGACCGTGGCGGACCTGCACCGCGTTCCCGGTGGGGGTTCAAACGCTTGGGCAAGACGCCCCACCACTATCCCCGACCGGTCCAGCAATTCCCAAGGTCCAGTTTTGGCAATCCGCGTTTCTAGCTGATCGCCGGGCGACAGAGCGGCAATCGCACGATGCACCGGATGGTTGGCGTGGCGACGCCCTGCAAATCCCAGATTGACCTCGCGCAGACTGGGCCGCCGATATTGATGTGCGAGTTCTAGGGTTTCCGGCTGCAAGCCACCGGATGTGCGGTGCAGAACCGAGCCGTTGTTCGGAAAGGCATACGGTAGCGAGTGCAAGCGCCCCGAGTACACCGGGGGTTCAGGCTCCCTTACGAAATTCGGGCGCGCGGGACCTCCTGCGCGGCGCGATCCCTGAAAACGCACGAGCGCAAGGGTCTGCCGGGCGCGCGTCATGGCCACGTAGTAGAGCCTGCGCGGCGCGTCCGGGTCTTCGCCCTTGTCGACTTTGTCCCAGCCTCCGTCGAGCACGGCCACGTGGTCGAACTCCAATCCCTTGGCGCGGTGCGCGGTCAACAGCAAGAGCCCGCGCTGGCGGCGGCGTACATCTCGCCCCCACTCGGCCAGCCACTCGATGAGGTGGTCCACCGGCACTTCCGCGCCGCCGGTTTCCAAGGCGTACTCGTCCACGGCTTGCCGCAGCAGATCAATCCAAAGCCCTGGAGGACATGCATCCAGCCACTCGCTCAAATCCTCACCGTCCACCAAGCGGGGATCTCGTCCACGCAGCCATTCAACAAATGTCCGGGTCTCACGCAGATGCCAGAAGCTCGGGATTTCTTCGTTCCCCATCTGCACCGGGATACGATGAAGTTCGCAGAATGCGCGTACCGGATCCAGATACTTCCATTCGCGTGCGATCACCGCGCATGTGGACCAGTCCCAGTCCGGCGAGAGGGTGGCGAGGCGCTGCAACTCTGTCATCGCAACTCGCGCTTGCGAGATTGGATCGCGCCGCGCCGGCAGAGTCTGCACCCGACCTTGAGCGACCGAATCCAGCTCACACCAGTCGCCGCCAGGCGGATTCTTCGTACGCGCCCGGTCGATGCTAATGGGATGTCCAGTCTTCATCCGTTGTCGAGCAGGCTCGATCAACGCATTGGCCGCTGCGATGATGTGGCCGGTGGACCGGTAGTTGTCAATCAGGTAGGTGGGCTTTGGACCGTAATCCGCTTCGAAACGACGGATGAACTCCACCGAAGCACCGTTGAAGGCGTAAATGTTCTGGTCGTCGTCGCCTACTACGAAGAGAGTGAGCTTGCGATCCTCATCATTTAGGGTCCGGCCGGCCAAGGCCGATATCAACTCGTATTGATCCGCACCGATGTCTTGGTATTCATCCACGAGTATCCAGCGGAAACCCGCGAGGAGCCGTTCCCGCTGATCGTCCGCTTCCTCCGGCTCCAGCCCCTCGCCGCGCAACAGCGCCACTGCTTGGCGCAACACCTCCAGGAATGTAGCGTCGTCAAGCTGCCGCCTTTCTCGTTCTTGGAAGCTGACGCCGACCAGCCGCATGGCCAGCGCGTGGCAAGTAAGCACGGTTACTCCGCGAGCGTCGTTGCCGATCAAATCCATGAGGCGTCGCCGGATTTCGACCGCTGCGTGCCGGTTGTAGGCCAAAGCCAAGATGCCTCGGGGATTCTCGCGCCTTGCGCGTACCAAGTAGGCGATACGATGCACTAGCACTCGCGTCTTGCCGGAGCCGGGACCGGCGAGCACCAACACGTTTGTCTGCTCCCGATCATCGGCGACGATGCGTTGCTGGATGGGATTCTTCAGGCTTTCGACGATGGCTCGCCACGATTCGGGCGTAGTCTGCCGCTCAGTCTCCTTGTCCCGATCTGGCAGCCAACGGCGAAGGAAATCCTCCTGCTTCAGGCTGAAGTACTCAATGGCCAGATGCAGAGCATCGGCCATGTCGTCGAGGCCCCGCTCCGCGAATTCCGCCATCACGTGGATCTGCAGTACCTGCCCCTTGTAGTGGAGATCGAGCGGTGCAAAGTCGGCGTTGGCAAAGCCGCGCCTCTCCTCAGCCAGCCGGATGGTCATGGCAGGACGGAATACCGCCAAGCCCTTGTGGAGGCGAATGACCTCCTGCTCGTGCAGCCATAGGAGGGCGCGGTCCAGCAACCTCTCGGGGTTCCTGCTCTTTAGAAACAGGTCGGACGTGATCGCTTCCAACAGCTTGCCGAGGGTAGTCTCAGCCAGTAGATCCGTCCCCCGGCTCCCGGGCGGCAGGCAGGTGAGCAAGTGATCCAGCAGGCGCTTCGCCCCCTCGCGCCGGCGCGAGGCGAGCTCCTCCAAATCCGACCACTCGCGCCGCAACGTCACCTGCACCGTCTCCACATCCCGCTGTTGCATCCCAATGCTGCCGGTGCCGCCCTCTTCGCCGCGCCCGTCGCGGGCGATGCTGCGGAGAATGCGCCGTAGTCGTTCCGGCAGCGGATCGGCCACCCCCGCATCTCGCAGGGTTTGCGCGGCGACGCGCAAATGCAGGGGTGACGTATCTCCCTTGCCCATATCCGGTGCCGCCTCGCGCATCTGCGCGATCAGAGCGGTCTCCAACTCCGCCGCCTCATCAAAGCGCTTCCGCGAGTTGCGCTCCACCCCCGCGTGGACAAAGGCAGTCAGCGCCGTATCGTTGCTGGCGATGCCCAGCCGCTCCAAGTCGTACAGGGCACCACGCACGCCTTCGGCGCTCAGACCGGATACGCCCATCAGATCGTCGGTGGAGATGCCCTCGTCGGGATCGGCATCGATCAGCGTCTCGGCGATTCTAAGCAGCCGTCGCCGGCAGTCGTCGGTCACAGCCGCCTTCGCCAACCGACCGCGTGCTTCCTTCACCGAATCCACCCGGAGAGACGAAGGAAACACCTGCACTCGGTTCTCCTCTCGTGTCAGCAGCACCGCCTCCTCCAGCCAAGCGATGGCGGTTCGCACGCGGGTATCGTCGGTGGCGGAGTCCCGCTCAAAGACCTTTTCCTCGTCCTCGCCGAGGATCTCGCCGGCAGTGGCTACGACCTCGCCACTCAGACGCTTCTTACGGTCCAGGTTGCGCAACGCTCTTAGGACGCCGTGAATCTCTCGCCGAGTGAGCCGCGAACGCGCCGACATGAAGAACTGTCTATCCACGTCGTCTGTTACATAGAGCAGTACGCAGCGAGCCGTCTGCCGGTCGCGTCCGGCGCGGCCTGCCTCCTGCATGTAGTTCTCTATAGATCCCGGGATGTCGGCGTGGATCACCAGCCGCACGTCCGGCTTGTCGATACCCATGCCGAAGGCATTGGTGGCTGCGATCACGCGCAACTCACCGCCGATAAAGCGCTGCTGTACGCTCTTCTTGGTCTCCGGTGGCAGCTTGGAGTGGAAGTAGTCAGCCGCGATCTCCTTGTCCTGCAGGAACTCCGCCACCTCTTCAGTCTGCCGTTGCGTCGCACAATAGACAATGGCACCGTCGGGCGTATCCGGCGGCAGGTCGTCCATTAGGATCTGATGGATATGCGCGAATTTCTCTCCCCCGGTCGTCGGCACTACTGTGAACTCCAGATTGGTGCGATGGGCACCGCCGTCGAAAACTTCTAATTCGATACCAAGCTCGTCCCCGAAATGCTGCCCAATGTCCGCCACCACGTCGGGCTTGGCGGTCGCGGTCAGGCACAGCACTGGTGGAATCGGGGCCTGTCCCGCCTTTTCGCGGATGAAGCGTCCCACGTAGCGATAATCCGGCCGAAAGTCGTGCCCCCACTTCGAGAGGCAATGAGCCTCGTCCAGCACCCAAGCCCCGATCTCTCGTTGATCGAGCGCACGGCGCACGGCGGTGCTACGCAGTTGCTCCGGCGAGATGATGAGAATACCGGCGTCCCCCAGACGCACCTGATCGAGTGCCTCGGCCCGCTCCGGCATCGACAGCATTCCATTGATAGTCACGCAGCAGTCGATGTCCTGCTTGCGAAGGCCCGCCACCTGATCCGCCATGAGCGCGACCAAGGGCGAAATCACCACCGTGAGAGCGCCAGTCTTGTCGTAGCGGGACAGGGCCGGGATCTGATAGCAGAGCGACTTGCCAGTACCGGTGGGCAGAATCCCCAGAACGTGCTCTCCGGCCATTGCCGCCTCGACGATCAACTGCTGCATAGGGCGTCCGTCGGCACTCAACGGCTCCGGGCGAAAATCGTCAAAGCCGAACCAACGCTTAAGCTCCTTGTGCGGGTCGTGCCTTTCCCGGCACCAATCGCAGTCGGCCTCGCCGCAGGGCATATCCCGTAGTCGGCGAACCAGCTTACCGGCTTCTGGGAACTGATGTCGAACCCACGGTGGCATCACGGAATTGCCGCCAGCAACGGACAGCCAGGCCAGCGCGTACGCTAGCGGCCAGCCGCTTTGGGCGGCATTCTCGAGAACATCCCGACCGCGATTCTGACAGGCGATGCCCGCAAGCCGCTCGCGGATCCTTGCATTCGCTGCCGCGTCGGTGGGCCGGAGCTTGGACCGTATGGCGTCGAAAACGGCGTCGAATCCCGCGCCGTCGGGTCCCGTGCCGGTCAGCCAATGCCATGCGGCGAGCAAGCCAAGCGGCGCATCGCGTAACGCGGTTTGCTGATCATCGAAGACATCTAGCGCGAGCTGGGCATCCTGTGCCGGATCGTTGATTCGCCCTCGTTTGAGCTGCCCATCCTGATAGTGCTTGACGAGGTGGTGATAGGGATTGCGAGGAAAGGCGAGGGGGTTGAGCCGCAGCGTATCCACCGTCGGCAATCCCAACAGTCGGAGATCGGGCTTTGCGGCTCTCAAATGGTGTAAATCGAAATTGATCAGGTTGTGCCCGAGCAGGAAGTCCGCGCCATCAGCGAAATCGTCGAGTTCTGCCAATGCTGCCGCCAAGTCATCGCCTTGGAATACCAGCGGTTGATCGACATTCGGACGTACCGCGGCGAAGGCATGAATGCGGTGGTCCTGCTTGCCGACTTCAAGGTCGAGCGAAAGGCAGCGAGACGAAAGGCTTGGGTCCATAGCGATATGTGGAAGGCGGTGGATGTTCCCTATCTTCGCGGATTAAGACAAATAAAGGGCACTCTCAAGAGTCAGCCAATGAATTCGCACGATGCACCCAGGTAGTGAATTAG
This sequence comes from Candidatus Latescibacterota bacterium, assembly GCA_965217585.1. GTDB lineage: Bacteria > Latescibacterota > UBA2968 > UBA8231 > UBA8231. Next base: position 5,614,040 of record OZ244561.1, on the reverse strand, counting down.
CCACCGCCTTGTTTCTCTCCGAGCAATCGACGCAATTGCCCCACTAGATAGAAAGGGATCGAGACCAATTCAAAGGATTGGTCCGCCATCTCAGGCAAGGCATAGCTGGCCGTATGCCAAGTGGGAGGAGCGCTGTTTACGCGCACCCCTATTTTCTGTGCCTTGGTCTTGAGAAAGACCTGCAACGACTTGAGTGTACCGGTCTTACCCGCCTTGACTTCGACGGGGATGATTTTAGTACCCACGCTGATCACGTAATCGACTTCGGCATTGGAAGAGGACTTCTCCCGCATCCAGAAGAACAGCTCCGGCCGGACGAAGGAAGGCTGCCCGTAGAGCAGATGCTGTCCGACAAACTGCTCGCAAACACTCCCTTGGTTTACTTGCAGCACGTCCGTTGCGCTGGTAAAGTCCAGCAGGTTGAGGCCACAGGCACTAGACATCAAGCCGACGTCGAGGAACAGCGGCTTGAACACGGTCTCTTTCATTTCTGCCCGCAGCGGGACGCCGTTGCAGGCACTGTGATGGACGCGCCAAGCGACTAAGGCCTTGCACAACAACGACAAAGCATGGGCCAGATTTCTCGCTTGATCGTCCCGGTCAATATGGGCGTATTTCAGCCGCTGACCGATCAGCAGCGGGAGGCGGGTGAACACCTTGCGCAGCCGGTCGGGATCGGCTCTGCGCGCGTATTTGCCAAAATCCTCAGCAAAGGTCTCGAGAATCGATTGTTTCTCAGCCTCGGTATCGGCAGGCGACGCGGACCGGGTGTAGGCAAACACGCTGGCCGGCATCCCTCCCACCACCAAGTACTGCCTCACGGCATCCAGTAGCTGACGGTGCAAAGGTTTTCGAAGGCCCCACCCATTCCGCGGAAAACATGATTCGTATCGCCACGATAAAGAGCACTGTCGCTAAATGTTTCCAGCCGCAAGATGCCACCGGCATAAATTGCTCTAAATCTTTGAATGATCCATAGCCGCTGTGCTCGGTTGCCCTCAGTTGGCGCAACCACTAAATTATTCATCTATATACGCAAGCAACCCGGTTGCCTTCCGGCGGCCACCTAAATACAAAAGGTACCTAGCTTGATCTCCCCTACAGACGACGCACTCGTCGCACACTGGCAGCGCGAAACCGCTCCCTTATTGCCGCTTCTGCACGCCTTCCACGACCGCGACGGCTATTTGTCGGAAGAAGCTCTCAAGGCCGTATCAACGGGCCTGAAAATCCCCCTCGCCGAGCTTTTTGCCACCGTCACCTTTTACCACCACTTCGCCCGCCAAGTTCCCGGCCAAAGTGCCCCGCGCGTCTGCACCGGCCCGATATGCGCGCTGCGCGGAGCCGACGCGCTCTGCGCCAGCCTCGCCGGTGCCACGCCCATGCCGTGCGCCGGCCGCTGCGACGATCCCATTCCGGTCATCAAAGGCGATCAAGTGCTGGTCGGAACCAACGCGGAGGCCCTTGCGCCCAGCCCCTCGCCGCTGCCCGTGCCCAATCCCGGCGGCTACGAGGAATGCGTCTTCGCCGACATCCGCGCTCCGGGCCGTGCCACCCTGTCCGGCTATCGCCAAACCGGCGGGTACCAAGCACTGCAACAAGCCCTCGACGGGAAGCCAGCCGAACTGGTCGCCTTCATTGTCGACAGCCAGCTCGCCGGCCGGGGCGGCGCGGGCTTTCCCACCGGCCAGAAGTGGCAGGCCGTCGCCGAGGCCCCGGGCGAGCCCAAAACCGTCGTCTGCAATGCCGACGAAGGCGAGCCGGGTTGCTTTAAGGATCGCGCGCTACTCGAATGGGATCCACACGCGGTCATCGAAGGCATGCTCCTAGCCGCGTACGCCACCGGCTCTACTCGCGCCTTTATCTATCTGCGCTACGAATACCCGGAAATCAACGCCATCCTCGCCAACGCGCTAGCCGAGGCCCGCGCCGCCAACCTAATCGGCCCGCACATCCTCGGCAGCGACTTCTCCTGTACGCTCGACATCCGTCGCGGTGCCGGCGCGTACATTTGCGGCGAGGAAGGCTCGTTGCTCAACAGCCTTGAAGGCAAACATCCCTATCCGCGCAATCGCCCGCCCTACCCGGTGACGCACGGTTTTGAAAACTTGCCCACGGCTGTCAACAACGTCGAAACCTTGGCCTCGGCACCTCCGATCGTGCGACGCGGTGCCGCGTGGTATCGCTCGCTGGGCCTCGACGGCCACCCAGGCACCAAGGTCATCAGCCTCTCGGGCGACGTGCAGCGGCCGGGCAACTACGAAATTCCCTTTGGCCTGCCCCTCGACACCTTGCTCCACGAATGGGCCGGCGGGCCGGAGCTAGGCCGCCATATCCAAGCAGTTACTATGGCTGGCCTCTCGGGCGGTTTTCTCGCCGGCGACGACCTTAATACCACCCTCGACGAACCGGCGATTCGCGCCCGCGGCTCGATCCTCGCCTCGGGCGGCATCATGGCCTTTGACGACCGCCGCGACATGGTGGACATCGCCCGCCAAGCTATGGCCTTTTTTGCCGAGGAGTCCTGCGGCAAGTGCTTCCCCTGTCGCATCGGCACCCAACGGTTGACCGAGCGGCTTGATGGCGGCGGGCCTGCGGACCTAGCGGCTTGGCGCGCCGAAGTAGAAGACATCGGCGACGTCATGAAGGCCACCAGCGCCTGCGGCCTCGGCGTGGCCGCCCCCTTTATCACCGATAGCCTCCTCAAGTACTTTCCCGACCAAGTCGCACAGCGCGTCTGCGCCTGAACGAGGGCCTTACCATGAATACCAATGGGCAACAACACACCCTGACCTTAGACGGCGAAGAAGTCGCCTTTGCTCCCGGCGAGACCCTCTACGAGGTCGCCCAACGCCATCGCCGCGATATTCCCACCCTCTGCTACGACCCGCGCCTAGAACCTTTTGGGGCCTGCCGGCTCTGCGTGGTCGAAATCGAAGGAGCGCGCAATCCGGTCGCCTCCTGCACGGCCCAAGCCGCGCCCGACATGGTCGTCAAAACGGCGACCGCGGCCATCGAGAAGCACCGCAAGACGCTGCTGGAAATGGTCGTCTCGGAAAACCGCGAAGTCGAGGTGGATCCCCTGCGCGGGTACGCTTCCCAAGAGCTAACAGACCTCGTCGATCGCTACCAAGCCCACTCCGGCCGCTTCGCCGGCGCGCAATCGGGCGAGGTGCATCCTACCGACGACAACCCCTTCATCTTGCGCGACTACGACTTGTGCATCTCGTGCAACCGCTGCGTCCGCGTCTGCGCCGAGCAGGAAGGCGACCACGCCATTGCCGCCATGGGGCGCGGCTTCCACAAGCAGATCACCACGGAGTTCAATGGCCTGCTCAAGGATTCGTCCTGCACCTTCTGCGGCCAATGCGTCCAGACCTGCCCCACCGGCGCCCTCGCCGACAAAAAGGCCCTGCGCGCCGCCGACCTGCCCGGCGAGATCGAAAAGACCCGCTCGGTCTGCCCGTACTGCGGCGTTGGCTGCTCGGTGGATCTGCTGTCCAAAGAGGATAAACTCGTCGGCATCCAACCGGCGATGGACGGCCCGGCCAACGAGGGCGCGCTGTGCGTCAAGGGCCAATTCGCCTTTGACTTCGTCCAGCACAGCGATCGGCTCACAGATCCCCTAGTCCGCGGCGAGGACGGCCAGCTCCATCCCACCGACTGGGACACCGCGCTCGACCGCGCCGCCCAAGGCTTTGCCAAGGTGCTCGCCGAGCACGGCCGCCACGCCATCTACGGCGTCGCCTCCGGCCGCACGCCTTCGGAGGCCAACTACTGCATGCAGAAGTTCATCCGCCGAGGCTACGGCACTCACTACATAGACAACTGTAGCCGTGCCTGACACGCGCCCACGGTTGCCGGTCTGGCAGCCTCCATCGGACGCGGCGCCATGTCGAACCCCTTGGCCGACATGGACAAACCCGACCTGATCTTCTGCATCGGGACCAACATGACCGAGTGTCACCCGGTGGCGGCGACGCGGATCAAAAAGGCCCTCAAGCGAGGGGCCAAGATGATCGTCGCCGACCCGCGCAAGATCGACCTCGCGCACATGGCCGACCTGTACCTGCCCATCCGCGTCGGCTCGGACGTGGCCCTGCTGTTGGCTATGGCGCACGTGATCGTCCGCGACGACCTGACAGATCGCGCCTTTATGGAAGCGCGCACGGCCGACTTTGAGCAATTCCTAGAGCACGTAGTCGAGTTCACACCCGAGTGGGCTTCGACCATTACCGAGGTGCCCGCCGCGGACATCGAACAGGCCGCCCGTTGGTACGGGGCGGCCGACAAGGGGGCCATCTACTACACCCTCGGCATCACCGAGCACATTTGCGGTGTTGACAACGTCCAGAGCCTGTGCAATCTCGCCCTGCTGACCGGCAACATCGGCCGCGAAGGCACCGGCATCAACCCCATGCGCGGGCAGAACAACATCCAAGGTGCCGGCGACTCCGGGGCCATCCCATCCAATTACCCCGGCTTCCAACCGGTTAACCTGCCTGAAAACAGGGAAAAATTCACCGCGCTCTACGGGCGGGAGATGGACCAGGACAAAGGCATCACCAAGGTCCAGGCGCTCAACCGCTGCGGCACCGAGATTTTTGCCATGCTCATCAACGGCGAAAACACCGTCGTCTCCGACCCGGACCGCCATCACTGCGAGCACGCCCTCAAGAGCCTAGACATCCTCGTGGTCATCGACATCTTCCTCACCGAGACCGCCGCGATGGCCGACGTGGTCTTCCCCGCCAGTGCCTTTGCCGAGACCGACGGGGTCTGCTCCAACACCGAGCGCCGGGTCCAGCGCCTGCGCCAAGCCGTGCCTCCGCCCGGCGAGGCCAAACCCGACTGGTGGATCATAAGTCAACTCGCCCAGCGGCTTGGCTTTAGCGGCTTCGACTACAATTCGGCTGAGGACGTGTTCAACGAACTATGCGGCCTCTCGCCCATCTACGCCGGCCTCGATTGGGAGCGGATCGACAAGGGCGAGTACCAGTGGCCCGTACCCGAAAAGGGCCACCCGGGGACGCCGATTTTGCACGAAGGGGTTTTCAGAAACGGTCGCGGCCTTTTCAAAATCATCCGCTACCGCGACCCGGCCGAGATTCTTTCGGCCCAATTCCCGGTCTGGCTGACGACCGGCCGCCGGCTCCAAGCCTACCACACTCGCACCCAAACGGGCCGCTCCCAAGGGATCGACTACCTGCTCGCGGAAGAGCGCCTCGAAGTCCACCCCGAAGACATCACCGCTTGGGGCCTTGAAGACGGGGGCTTGTGCCGCCTGTCGAGCGCGCGCGGAGCCATCGAAATCCGCGCCGAGGCCAACACCCGCTCGCCGCGCGGCACGGTCTTTGCCAGCTTCAGCTTCAACGACGTGCCGATCAACATCCTCACCGGCTCCGGGTACGACCCCGTCACCGACACCGCCGAGCTAAAGGTCTGTCCGGTGCGCGTCGAGGCGTTGGTTGAAAGCGAGGCTCTCAGCGAAGCTAGGTTAGGTACTGCTTAGCAACCCCTGCGGCCAGCCACATCTGCCCGATGCGCATCGAGGCGGTCGGATCGATTTCGTACAGCACAAGGATTAAAAGGCGTGCCGGATCGCATCGTCGGAGTGATCGAAGGATTTTCGCAATGAGTAACGAGGTGATCCCCAGCCGCGATTTCGATGAAGTCGCTCAGATGATTGCCGTGGCAAAACAGCGCACGTACTCGGCTGTCAACTCCATGCTAGTTGAACTGTACTGGCAGGTCGGGGCATATATCCACAACAAATTAGAGTCTGCCGCTTGGGGCGAGGGTGTCGTCGATCAACTGGCCAAGTACCTCAAAACGACGCAGCCCGGCCTGCGTGGATTTACGCGGGCGAATCTGTTTCGGATGCGGCAATTTTACGCGACCTATCGGGACGATGAAAAAGTCGCACCACTGGTGAGACAATTACCTTGGACGCACAACCTCATCATTCTGTCGCAGAGTAAAACCCCGGAAGAACGCGAGTTTTATCTGAAAACGGCGATCCGCGAAAAATGGTCCAGCCGTGAACTTGAACGCCAGTTCCGAGGGGCCTTATTTGAGCGAGCCGTGCTCAATCCGCCAAAAGTCTCAGCAGTGCTGAGACAAATGCAGCCGGGAGCCCACAAAGTGCTCAAAGACACCTATTTGCTAGAGTTTCTCGACTTGCCGGACGACCACGCCGAACCTGATTTACAGCGGGCACTGATCGCAAGGCTGCGGGATTTTCTGGTCGAACTAGGGCGGGATTTTTGTTTTGTGGGTGCCGAGTTTCCCCTCCAAGTTGGCGATCGCGATTTTGCGCTTGACCTGCTCTTCTTTCATCGCGGGCTTAACTGTTTGGTCGCGTTTGAACTGAAGGTGGGACGGTTCGAGCCGGAGTATTTGGGCAAGCTCAGTTTTTATTTAGAGGCTTTGGACCGCGATGTGAAGAAGCCGCACGAACACCCATCCATCGGTGTCTTGCTGTGTGCGAGCAAAGACGAAGAAGTCGTCGAGTACGCCCTCAACCGGACACTCTCGCCCGCCTTAATTGCTGAGTATCAGATGCAGTTGCCCGACAAGAAACTGCTGGAAGCCAAACTGCAAGAGTTTTATTTGCAGTGCGAGTCCGCCGCAGCAGGCGATAGATGAGCTTTCGGAAGATGCGGAGTACATGGATAGCGGAAGAGGAGACATAATAATCACAAAAGACTCTGATGACTATTGATAAGCTACTTGAAAAAACTGACGTAGCAATTAACCACCTCAAAGAACGCCGAACCGCGCTCGTCTCTGCCGCAGTGACGGGTAGAATTGACGTGCGAAGTACTGTCTAATATAGCTTTTTGAGGCTATCAATTACGTCAATTCAAAGTGTATTCTCGCCATGGAATGGCCGATAGCGGGACATTGGCCATAAATTTCGCAATATCTCTTCGACCATAATAAGAGGGATGACCTTGATAGTCTTGAGCCATAAGCGTCACTGGGAAACCTGAAAAAACAGACCCAAAGGTTTGAATCGCCTTTTGAGCAGCATTCGGATTATCCAATACGTGCTTTTTAACAATGACAACAGCAAACGTGACACCTTGCTCCCTAATTACGGCACCTTGAAATTTCATTTTTTCCTCTTTTCCTCATCTTTTAAAATTTTATAAAAGGTGTTGGGCAAGGCAAAAGCCTACCTTGCCCAGCATCATACTACCCGCGCCCACTTTTGTTTTTGGTGCGGTCAGCTATGCGGTAACCCTGGCCTTTTTCCGGTGTTGGTGGTAGAGGTTCTCCCTTTACCACCGTCCGTTCCTCACCGGTTCTTCCGCCGCGTCGACCAACGATCTCGTACTGGCCAGAGGCAGGAGCCTTTTGGCCCGGTCGGTGTTGCTTGCCCATAAAATCACCTCCTTTCTATTTGCGATTTCGTCTTTTATATATAGACGATATAGTCTATATATATAGAGACTCCGCTCGCCATGTCAACCTCCCCCGGTCGCCGAGTTTCCGGTCTTCCTTGGTTCGCCTGTCGCGGAGACCGACGATCTCTTACCGGCTAGAGGCAGGGTCTTTTGACCAGCCGAGGTCGCCTTTTCATCAGCTCAGCTCACCTCTTTTCCTTTTGATTTTTTGATTTTTTGTCATATACTATATGACTTTTTCGTCTATATCCAAATCCAAGGATCTTGACCGCTATGTCAACCCCGACTCCCGGCATATTTTCCCAGAATCTCAAAAAGGCAAGAGAAATCAAAAGGTTAAGCCAAACGGAGCTTGCGAAAAAATCTGGCCTTCAACCTTCCGCCGTCTCACATTTTGAGACGGGCAGGCGAGCACCGTCTTTTGATAACTTAAAGCGTCTAGCAGACACCCTTGAGGTCACAACTGATTTCCTGATAGGTCGCGAAACTGATCCAACTGCATCTGGGCCGACCTTACAAAGCATTTTCAGGAATGCCCAAGAGATGTCGGATGATGACCGTCTGAAATTAGCTGATTTCGCAGAATTTCTTACCAGCAAAAAGAAATCATAATGATGCCTGCAAATAAAAGACAGCAGTTATTGCAAGCTGAAGCTCAAGCCGAGAACCTAGTAAAACGGCTTTGTATTGAATCTCTTCCCATCAATCCTATTGATATCGCCGAGCAACATGAAATCTTGTGTAAATCTGAAGAGATACAAGGATTTTTCGGTTGCCTAGTAAAACAAGGAGATACTTTCGGTATTATTTACTCATCGAGATTCAACAACGAAGGCTTTGTTCGGTTCACTGTGGCCCACGAACTAGGACACTACTTCTTGCCGCTTCATCCAGAGCTTCTATTTCCACAAGGCGATAGTATTCATCATTCTCACAACGGATTTACCTCCTCTGACATTCACGAACTTGAGGCTGACCACTTTGCCGCAGGGCTACTCATGCCTCGACATTTGTTTAGTAAAGCCTTATTTAAAGAAAGTATTCCCGGATTTCACGCAATTGAAGCACTTTCCGAAAAATGCAAAACGTCGATTACTGCTACTGCTATCCGATATGCGACCTTTGCAGATTATCCTGTTGCTCTCATTGTAAGTTCCAATAACAGAATCGAATACTCATTTATGTCTGACGAAATGAAAACGAAAATTCGAGGAGCATCGTGGCTGACAAAAGGTGAAGGGATACCCCCCCAAAGCCAAACCGCAGCATTTAATGAAGACCAAAACAATATCCTATCAGGGACAAAAGTGGAAAGCGTCTCCTACTTGGATGCTTGGTTTTCGGGAGCACAGTCAGAAAAAGTAAGCGAAGATATAGTCGGCCTAGGTCAATATGGAAAAACGTTGACTGTTTTATTTTGCGAAGAACCACTGATATATGATGATGAATTATAATACCCATCATCACCGGGCTCTTCATGCACTGCACATCACCTTGACTAGCTCGACTGAGGATGACGCATGGCAGTGGGGAACTATCACCGAACCGACGTCGAGGGCGTAAAATCAGTCCCACTTCTCCATACGCTCGAAAATGATGCCCAAAAGGTCTCTATGAGAGTCGTTTGGACAGACTACCTGCAATACAAAGCCTCTTTACGCGGATTTGACCTGTCCATAATTGAGAACATAATAAGACATACTTCCGAGCGATATCACGATGTGGTCACTGGCCGAGATATTGCTGTTGGACAATACGAAAGCAAGTTGGTCTTGATTCCCTACGAATCGGACGAGGACGTTATAACACCTGTGACTATCCATGTCACCACACGACAGCAAATCAATGTTCGGATTAAAACGGGGAGATTCATCCATGGATAAGGCGAAGATGAGATATTTTGAGCAAGAAGACATCTTATACTTGTCGATCTCTGACGATCCAGAAAACGGCAGTATTGAACTTAGTCCCAATATAACAGCAGAATACAATGATAAGGGAGAGCTCATTGGCATTGAAATTCTCAGAGCTAGTGACTTCATTCGGGATTCGATTGCGGAATCTGCACAGGCAAAAGTGCTTAACTTGCTCAAGTAAGAAGACCTAAACCTGTATCTTTGCCCTGAAATTGCAAAGAGAAAATGCTTTCTAAATCCAGCAAGACATGTCTGCGAGAATCAGCACTCCTCCATCGCCTCCAACTCGTCGTTGGAATAGCGTAGCTCAACAGTACCGGCTAGATCGGCTAGTTGGCGGAGCTTTTGCAAACGTAGGTATTCATTTAATGCCATATGCACTGCGGAGGCTTTGTCTTTTTGCTTTGTCGCCTGCTGGATGGCTTGGACAATTTCCGAGTCTAAGGTGACTGTTGTATCCATAATAAAACCTCGTTGTTATTTCTTTTTAAAATAACAAGCGACGAGGCAATGGCGAAAGCTCTTGGACCGTCGGCATACAGGGGCAAACTTTGACGCCCCGTTGCTCTTGGCCTACTGTTATGGCCCTTATCTCGACTAGGAGCCTTCGCCATGAGCACCTCTACCCTACCCCTATTCCGCGACCAAATCCCCACCGTCGTCACCGAAGAAACCTCGGCCCAACAGCTGATCGTCGACGACTGGCACACCCATCTCCTCGGCCCCCAAGCCGGCCCCCAACTCTGCCTGTACGGCATCGACCAGCAGCTCTCTTATCACTACGTGCGCCGCAAGCTCTTTGCCGCTGGCCACATCGACCCGGCCACCTTCTACTCCTGGAGCATAGAACAACAAGGCGACTTTACTTGGCAGAAGCTTTTTGCCGACGCCGCTTCAGATCCATTCGACGAAGGCTGTCGCGGCGTGGTCGTCGCGCTGGAAGCCCTCGGCCTCGACCCCAACGCCGCCACTCTCGACGAGGCGCGCCAGTTCTACGCAGACACTGCCCCAGCAGAAATACAGCGCCGCTGCATGGAACTGGCTGGCGTCCGCCGCATCGTCGGCACCCAAGACGTGTTCAACGACCAAGAGCGCGCTTACTACGAAAGCGGCGAGTGGGACCAGTGCTATCTGTCCGGCTACCGCCTCGACGAACTCGTCTTGCACTACCCGCGCGCAGCAGTGAAGCTCAACGCCTGGGGCTACGAGGTTGGCAACGACCCCAGCCAGCCAGCCACCGCCCAGGCGATTCGCCGCTTCCTCGCCGACTGGTATGGCAAGCTGCACGGCGTCGCGTACGGCGCGTGCTCGTTCCCGCCCCACTGCCAAGTCCACGACCTCAGCGGGCTGGAAGGTGCCGTCCTCCACCACGCCGTGCTGCCGGCCCTGCGCGAACTCAACTTGCCCTTCTTTATGATGCCCGGCCCCATCCGCCAACTCAAGCCCGAGTGGCGCGACGCCGGCGACGGCGTGGGCCTCGCCGACATGTATCCCTATCAGCAGCTAGTGCGCCGCCATCCCGACAACGCCTTCTTCATCACCCCGCTCCACAACGCCAACCAGTACGACGCCAGCGTCCTCTCCTGTCACAACGACAACATCATGGTCATTGGCCACTGGTGGTTCAATTACCATCCGGGCTTGGTCGAACAGGATCTGCGGATGCGCTTGGAGATGACCGGCGACCGCTTCATCCCCTTCAACTCGGACGCCCGCGTGCTGGAAAACCTCATCCCCAAGTGGCAGCGCTTCCGCGCAATCCTCGCCAAAGTCCTAAGCGAAAAATACCAAGACCTGCACGACGCCGGACGGCAAGTAACCCGCGCTGGCATCGCCCAAACCCTCCAGACCCTCTTCACGCCCAACCGCTTCTCCCAACTCACCTAGGCAGGCTCCTGTGAAAATCAAGGAAATCCGCGCCGCGCAAATCGCGCTCAAGCCTCCCCGGACGACAACCCCGTGCCCCAGCCAGCGGCCCGGCCACTCCCTGCACCGCCCGCTCGACCACTACGACCGCTTCCGCGCCGGCCGCACCGGCTCCCCGGAGTGGCAACGCATCGCCTGCGTGGTCACGGCCGAAGACGGCACTTGGGGCCTCGGGCTGACCGTCCACTCGCCGCCCGTGCTGCCCATCATCAACGATCACTTCGCCGCGCTGCTCGCCGGCGAAAACTGCATGGCTACAGAAAAGTTGTGGGACATCATGGTGCGCTCCACCGCGTCCTACGGCGGCCAGGGGCTGGCCAGCTATGCCATCAGCGCCGTGGATACCGCGCTGTGGGACCTCAAGGGCAAGCTGCTGCAAAGACCCGTGTACGAGCTGCTCGGCGGCCCGCAAAAGGACAAAATCTTCTGCTATGCTTCCGGGTTTGAGCAGGCGTGGTTCATGGAGCTAGGCTTTAAGGCGACCAAGCTCTTCACCCCGTGGGGCGCGGCCGACGGCCTCGACGGCCTCAAGAAAATCGAAGAGATCGTGGCCACTACACGCCAGCTCATCGGCGACGACATTGAGCTGTGCCTCGACTGTTGGCTGTCGCAGGACGTGGAACACCTCGTCCGCCTCGCCGAAATGCTCCGTCCCTATCGCCTGAAGTGGATTGAAGACTACCTGCCCGCCGACGATTGGGCTGGCTACGCCCAAGTGCGCCAGCGGCTCCCTTGGCAGACTCTCGCCTCGGGCGAGCACTGGTACTTGCCGCGCACCTTTGCCCAAGCGCTCGACGGTCGCTTCGTCGATATCCTGCAACCAGACGTGCTGTGGGCCGGGGGCATAACAGCCGGGGTCAAAATCTGTCACCTCGCCGAGGCCGCGGGCGTCTCGGTCATTGCCCACGCCGGCATGAACTACCCCTACGGCCAGCACCTTTCTTTTGCCATGCCCGCCATTGTCTGGGGCGAGCGCTCGGAAAGCGTATCGCCGCCTGGGGTGCCGCTCCACGAAATGACTCTTTTACCCGGCACGCCAGCCATCCAAGACGGCTACCTCGTGCCCAGCGACGCGCCCGGCTTTGGCATTGAGGTGGATTTGCCGTGGCTCGAAGGAGTCGCGGTCTGAGAGATGCCGCATTCTCGACGCCTCTGACGCCTCAGACAAGTGCGCTAAAAGCGGAATTTTCACCGCGACAGACTGCTGCCGTTCTCAGCGCCTACCCGATTCGGTCCCGTCCTCCTCCACGACTAAATACTGGTTGATCCGCAGGTTCTTCAATAGCTGCACGACACCGCTCGGCCAGCGCACCTGTAGCGAATCCACCGTCTCAATCCGGCCCAGACCGAAGTGGGCTCGCGGATCCTCGCTGGAGAGAAAGCTGCTGCCGCTGATAATATCGCGGACTTGCACTTCGCCACCGGCCGCCAAGTATAGGCGGGCACCGATCCCACTCCGATTGCTCTTCCTGCCGACCAACTCGACCCCCAGCCAGTTGTGCCTATTTCCCACATCGTTGCGCAAAAGCGTCGGTCGGTCGTCGAGATTGGTGACGAGAATGTCCAGATCGCCGTCGTTGTCGTAGTCGGCAATAGCACTCCCCCGACTCACTTTGGCCGAACCCAGGCTGTCGCCGTCGCTGGGTAAGAGCAACTCAAAGCGGCCGCCGCGATTGTCGAGGAGCTGGTTGGGTTGGGCGTAGGTGGTGCCGCTGCCTGCGCGCTCTATCTGCGGATAGACGTGGCCGTTGGCCACTAGCAGGTCTAGGTCGCCGTCGTTGTCGCGGTCGAAAAATCCAGTGCCAAAACCCACAAAGTGAAAGCTGGTCCTGCCCAAGCCAGCCGCGACGGACACATCGGCGAATAGGCCCGCCCCCTCGTTGCGGTAGAGAGTATTGTAGTCGTCCTCAAAATGGGTCGCGAAAATATCGGGGCGGGCGTCCCCGTCGTAATCGCCCCAAGCCACGCCCATGCCGGCCTGTGAGTGTCCCATCGCCCCATACGCCACCTGAGCTTGCAGCCCCACTTCAGTGAAGGTGCCATCCCCCTCGTTGCGCCACAGGAAATTAGGGGTGGAGTCATTGGCCACGTACAGATCGACGTCTCCATCGTCGTCCACATCGACGAAGAGCACCCCGAAACCATGCCCCAGCCCCGGCCTGCTGCGCCCAAAGAGCTAGCCACATCGACAAAACCGCTTGCCCCATCGTTGCGGTAAAGGGCATTGCCGCCTCCTTGCTCATCGTCCAGCGCGGCTCCGTTCACCCAGTAGAGATCTAAATCCCCGTCGCCGTCAAAGTCCAACCAAGCCGCACCCCCTCCTTTGGCCTCGGCGATATAGCCCTTTTCCGCGCTGCCGCCTGTGTGGACTTTCGTCAGGCCGACATCCGCGGCCACATCGACAAAGTGGGACGGTCCGGGTGCCGTAGGCTCCAAATCGAACGGTTGCTCCTCTGGAGGCGAGCAAGCCACAAAGAAAAAAACAAAACGCGCCCCTTCATGGCTCTTTATCCAACTGTTCCAATTTTTCCCGAGCCTTGGAATGGTCTGGATCGAGCACCAGAGCTTCCTGCAGGGCCTTTCGCACCTCATCTAGGGCTCCGCGCTCGGCGTATAACGCGCCTTGCTTGAAATGCCGCTGGGCCGCGCTCAGGCGCTGGAAGGTGCGCAGGATTTCCGCGCGTTCGTCCGGCTGGCCGCTACGCAGATACACTTGGCTCAACAGATAGAGCGCATGGGTATTGCGCGGTTCGAGTTCGAGGGCGCTTCTGAGTACCTCGGCGGCCTGCGAGTATTGGCTCTGTTGCATGTAAACCTGACCCAGTTCCCATAGGATGTCCGCGCGTTGGCTGTCTAACTCGATCGCACGTCTATACCCTTTATTGGCAAGATGCTCCAAGCCTTGGAGGCGGCCGGCACGCTCGACGATACCCTCATCGTCTTCACCTCCGACCACGGCGACGCCCTCGGCGATCACGGCCTCAGCTACAAGGGCTTCTTCTACGATTCCATGGTGCACGTACCGCTGATTATGCGCGGTCCGCGCGTGCCAGCCGGGCAGCGGAGTCCAGCCCTGGTCAGCACCCTGGACTTGGTGCCTTTGTTTTACCGAGCCTGCGATGCGGAATTGCCCCCCACACTCCAAGGCAAAGACATCACGCCGCTGTTTGACAATCCCACCGGCACCATTCGCGACGCCGTCTTCAGCGAGATTCAGGGACGGACCATGGTATTGACCAAAGAGCACAAGTACGCCCACTACGCCGATGGCTCGGCCGAACTCTACGATGTGGTGGCCGATCCCGACGAACTGAAAAATCTGGCTGGCGATCCCCAGTATCGGGAAGCCGAACACCACTTGCGCGGCCTGCTCGTCGAGCACTGGCTCGGCAACCAATCCTATCAGTCCAAGATCCACGACCAACCCCAGTACCGGGTGCGCACCGTGCTCGAAAGGGAATACCGCGCATTTCGCCAAGCGGGCGGGCGGCCCGAAGACGCGCCCGCCCCGAGCTTCTAGCAGCGGTTTTACAACGGGTAGAGGGTTATCGGGTTTGTCCCATAGCCCTTGCGAGAGTACTAGTCCCCGTTTGGGGCGGATTGCGCACCGAACAATTCGTAAACCGGTATCCCGAGCGCCTTGCCCTTGATGTCGAGCAATGCCGCGTCAAGGGGTGCGCCGCACCGCCCAACTGCCGCTGGGTCGCCCGGTAGATCTCGTCATTCCTCAAACCAGATGGGACTGCTCCAGGCCAACTGGCCGTTTTCTTGAGTGACGCGCAGATAGTAATAGGCTGGCATCTCGCTCTGGTCGATGAAGTGGCCTTTTAGGGCGTAGAGCGCCTCGGGCAAGGCCCGGTGGGCCACGATCCAAGTGGGTAGCCCATCCACGCGCCAGCCCTGACGCCCCTGCAAAAGCTCGCCGATGCTGAAGCTGGCCCGGGAACCGCCTAGTTGGCCCGTGAGTGCCCAATCCGCGGCCGTGGCCAGCAGGCTCTTGCTCGTGCGGCAGTCGAATTCGAGTTCGACCCGCGTCTCTTCCGTCCCCTCCACCTCCACGCACAGGGCATCGTTAGCCCTTGGCGCTGTGGAGCCATTGCGGGTGGTGAAGACCGCGCCGCGCGAGGTGTGGGACTGCCAAGTGCACCTTTCCTCATCCCATTCGAGGACGCGCTTGCGCCGCACCTCGTCAAAGGGATCGGAGCTAAAGCAGGGCACGACCTGCAAAAGCCGTCCTCCCTCGACTTGCAGTCGCCCCTGCCAATCGTAGACTTGGTATCCCTTCATCGGTCCCCAGCCCCACTCAAAGCGCAGGCGGTAGGGTTGCGGTTGCGCCGCCCGTGGCGTGCCGTAGTCGGGCACCTCTATGTGTAGCGGAAAATTGTCGCGCACGACTTCCACGCTTTTGAGCGCGTCCCAACCCTCGACCCGGTAGTCTAGCCGGCGCTCCGTTGATCCGCTCACGACCTCGCCCATCCAGGCATCCTCTGCGCGGAAAAGCACCTCGATCCGATCTCCGGTGACGGCTGTGGTGCGCCGCTTATGCAAGGCGTCAAAGAGCGCAGCGCGACTATTCTCCTCGGCCCAAATCCCCGTCAGCCCTAACCCGTAGCCTCCTGGATAGCCGTCGTGGTTATCGGTGCCGGCCACAAGGCCAAACCGCTTGCCCAGAGCTAAGCCATGTTGCACGGTGTATTGATATCCAGCCGGACCGCCGCTGTGCCCCAGCATGGGATAGAGGCCACTGTCGCGCTCCGACGAGCCGTGTTCGGAGAAAATTTCCACCACCGGCGACAAGGCCTCGTCAAATCCCTCCCAGTCCACCCCGCGCTCGTAGGCCGTGTGATGGGGCACCAAGACGGCCTGTCTATCCCTGAAGTGGCCCTGCAAATCAGCCAGACTCCGCGCACAGTACATCGACTCCATATCCTCAACGCTGAGCACGTGCAGGTGTCCCCAAGCCGAGGAGTGCCACTCGTAGGCCGGGAAACAAGTAAACTCGCCCGGTCGGTTGTTTTCTCTGGCCGCCCGGCGGATCCGCTCCCAATTAGCGACCACTACTGGGTAGCCATCCGGCACACCGCCGTCGGCGTGGAGCCCGTGAGGGGTGAAGGCGTAGAAGTCGAGGTGGGAACGGGCGATCTCATAGCTGCGCTCGAGACTGCCTTGGGCATAGCCGAGTTCGTTGTGGTTGTGCAACTCGCCCCAGTACAGGTTCAAATCCGGCATGTCGCCCTCCTTCCTGCGCGTATCTTTCATCCCTACTCCCATGTTAATTTTTCTTTTTTAGTACAGGCGTATTCGATTGCCCTTTTTGCGCCCCGGTCACCTAGCCCAACTGCGTGCATCCTCAACGACCCCGAATCCTCGGGCAACGACCGCTTCCCCAAGTGCGCTTTTGTAATATATTCTATGCTAATCTCATCCTAACGGAGGTTTACCTCAAATTTGGGGACAGGTCAAGCGCCTCACTATTGCCCCTAACTAAGGATTCCAATGAACGGCTATATCCACCACGAACTCCTGCCTCTAGGCGAGGACCCCACCCCCTATCGCCTGTTAACCACCGATTACGTTTCCTCCAGCCAATTTGAGGGCCGCGAGATCCTCAAGGTCGCGTCCGAGGGCCTGACCCTGCTCGCCGACCAGGCCATTCGCGACTCGGCCCACCTGTTGCGCCCCGGCCACCTAGCCCAACTGCGCCGCATCCTCGACGACCCGGAATCCTCGGACAACGACCGCTTCGTCGCGCTCGACATGCTCAAAAACGCCAACATCGCCGCTGGTTGGGTTCTGCCGATGTGCCAAGACACCGGCACCGCCATCGTCATGGGCAAGAAGGGGCACCAGGTGTGGACCGAAGGCGACGACGAGGCCGCGCTCTCGGCCGGCATCGCCAAAGCCTATCAGGAGACCAACCTCCGCTACAGCCAACTGGCCCCCTTGAGCATGTTCGAGGAGCAAAACACCCGCACCAACCTCCCGGCCCAAATCGAGATTTTCGCCGAGCAGGGCGCGGCCTACAAGTTCATGTTCATGGCCAAAGGCGGCGGCTCGGCCAACAAGAGCTTTCTCTTCCAAGAAACTCGGGCTTTGCTGACCCCAGAGCGGCTGCGCTCCTTTGTCGACGACAAGCTGCGCATGATCGGCACCGCCGCTTGCCCGCCCTATCACCTCGCCTTGGTCATCGGCGGGACCTCAGCCGAGCACACCCTCAAGCTGGCCAAGCTCGCCAGCACCCGCTATCTCGACAGCCTACCGACCCAAGGCAACGAGTACGGCCAAGCCTTCCGCGACTTAGAGATGGAGGCCGAGGTACTCAAGCTGAGTCAAGAGATCGGTATTGGGGCGCAGTTTGGCGGCAAGTACTTCTGCCACGACGTGCGGGTGGTGCGGATGCCGCGACACGGAGCCTCCTGCCCGGTTGGCTTGGCTGTCTCCTGCTCAGCCGACCGCCAAATCCTCGCCAAGATCACCGCCGAGGGGCTCTTCCTCGAAGCCTTAGAGACCGAGCCGGTCAAATACCTGCCCGAAATCAGCGACGAACAGCTCGGCGGCGCGGTCGTCGATATCGACCTCAACCGGCCGCTGGACGAAATCCGCGCCGCCCTCAGCCAGCATCCGGTCAGCACCCGGCTTTCGCTCACCGGCCCCATGATCGTCGCCCGCGATATTGCCCACGCCAAGCTCAAGGAGCGGCTCGACGCTGGCGAGGGTCTGCCCCAGTACTTCAAGGATCAGTGCGTGTACTACGCTGGTCCGGCCAAGACGCCCGCAGGCTATGTGTCGGGATCGTTCGGGCCGACGACGGCCGGGCGCATGGACGGGTACGTCGATGAGTTCCAAGCGGCTGGTGGCAGCATGGTCATGCTGGCCAAGGGCAACCGCTCGCGCCAAGTCACCCAAGCCTGCCAAAAGCACGGCGGCTTCTACCTCGGCTCCATCGGCGGGCCGGCGGCGCGGCTAGCCCAAGACTGCATCCGCAAGGTCGAGGTTTTGGAATACCCGGAGCTGGGCATGGAGGCTATTTGGCAAATCGAGGTTGAGAACTTCCCGGCCTTTATCGTCGTCGATGATAAGGGCAACGACTTCTTCGCCCACTTTATGCGGCCCGCTCAGTAGGCCGATCTCTCAGGATCCAGCATGAAACTCGACAACAAGGTAGCGGTCGTCACCGGCGCTGCGACCGGCCTCGGCCGCGCCACTGCCATCGGCGCGGCCCGCGAGGGAGCGCAGCTCGTCCTCGCCGACATCGATGAGGATGGCGGCGCAGCAACGGCCAAACTGATCTCCAGCGCAGGCGGCACGGCTCACTTCGTGCGCACCGATTTGAGCCAGTCTGCGGACGTTCGCCGCTTGATGGACACCGTTGGCGAACGCTACGGCCACCTCGACATCCTGATCAATCCAGCAGCCATCCTCGTCGATGCGGGGACGCGCATCGACGAATATTCCGAAGCGTCCTGGCGGCGAGTCATCGACGTCAACCTCACCGGCAGCTTCCTGCTGTTGAAGTACGCCGTTCCCCTGCTGCAGCAGGCGGGCGGGGGCGTGGTGCTGCTCGTCATATCCGGTGCCGGCGTGTTGGGCGGCAGTGCTTCCCTTCCGTACGGATCGAGCAAAGGAGGTGTCCGCGGGCTGGTCCTGGTAGCCCGCGAACAGCTTCGCCCCCTGAACATCCGCATCCACGCCGTGTCTCCGGGAGAGATGGCGACGAACATGAAGTTGGGCGCCATCCGCGAGATGGCCGAGAAAGCGGGCCGCTCCGCCGACGAAGCAGAGCGAGAATCGCGCCCCGGCCTGTCGCCGCCCGAGGATTCGGCCGCCAAGCTCATCGATCTCGCCTCCGACGCGGGAGCGGCCGCCGGTGATGCTGTGACCATCTTCGACGGCGACTGGGATATCGAGACCCACTCCTTGCGGATCCCATCCGACCGCAGGTTGCAGTAGGGATCGCCTCCCCAACCATAGAGGAACATAAAATTGAGACTGGCAATGTCCGGCGTGACCGACGAGGACCTTGAGCTAGCCTTACAGGTGGGAGCAACCGACGTAGTCGGAGGCGGCACCCTGCCGACGGACCAGGGCTACTACACCGTCGCAGATCTCACGGCTCTTCGCGCCAGGATCGAGGAGGCGGGCCTGAGATTGTCGGTCATCAGCGGGCTGCCCGAAGAGTTGACCTACAAGATCAAACTGGGGCTGCCGGGCAGGGATGAGCAGATCGACAACTGGTGCAAGACGATCCGCAACATGGGACAGGCGGGCATTCCCTCCCTGATCTACTTCTTCTCCCTCCGTAGTTGGTACGGCAACTATGGCCTGCGCACCGACAGGGCCACGGCGGGCCGAGGCGGCTCCGAGCTGACCAGCTTCGACTACGAGGCCGTCAAGCATGAAACCGGCCAGTACTGGTATCCTCCCGTCCCGGAATCGGTGGTGGCAGGCGATGAACAGGTCTGGGACAATGTGACCTACTTCCTCAAGGCGGTAATCCCGGTCGCCGAAGAGGCGGGGGTCCAGATGGCGCTTCATCCAGACGACCCTCCCATCTCCCCTATCGCTAGAGTCGCCAGGGTTTTCCGTAGTCACGAGGCGTTGCGGCGGCTCATCGAGATCGTGCCGAGCGACTCCAACGGCCTGACCTTTTGCACGGGGACGATCGGTGCCATGCCCGAAAACGTTCTCGACGCCATCCGCTACTTCGGCAGCCGCGGCAAGATCTTCCACATCCACTTCCGGAGTGTAACGGGCCCGGTGCCGAAGTTCTCAGAAACTTTCATCGGCGAGGGCCACCTCGACATGATGGAGGCCATGAAGGCATTCCACGAGGTCGGCGTTGACGCTCCGATCGTAGAAGACCACGTGCCCCATCTGCAAGAAGACTCCACGCGCCAGTTCCGCACGCGCTCCTATGCTTTGGGGTACATACGGGCGCTCATGGACGCCGTGCAGCGAGGACATTGACGGCACACCGCGTGAGGAAACAGCATGAAATTCAGCGAGGAACAATTGGAGCAGTACCGCACTGAAGGCTACGTCATCGTCGACTGTCCGTTTCCCGAAAGTTTCACCGAGGCGTGCATGGCGGCGGTCGAAAAGGCAGCCCAAGATCCATCGGAAGGGGCGGCAGACGGCAGCAAGAGGAATCACTTTTACCTGCGGCCGCAGGTGGAAGACTCGTACTGGTGTGCCCTCGATCACTCCCTGCCATTCATGAAGATCATCCTGCATCCCGAAATCATCGAGCTCGCCCGCCAACTGAACGCAGACCGCGATATCTATCTGCGCAACGGCGGCATCAATGAGCAGGCCCCGAACCGATCGGTGGGATGGCACATCGACGGAGGTCCGGGGTGGGCGGAGTTCATGCACTACTTCTCCAGGGCTTCGCGCGAAAACGGGTGTTTGCGCATTGTTCCAGGCAGTCACAATGGGCCGCCCACCTCTCTGGAGGAGACGGCCGCGCAGCTCAGGGATGAACGAAGAATTCCCGGTTCGCAGGCCGAGGACGGCTGGGAAGACGTCGCACTCGACGACGAGATTTCCCTAGAGGTCGAACCCCATCAGCTAATCGTACGCCATGCCAAGCTGTTTCACTCAACGTGGCTCAACCGCACCAGTGCCTGCCGGTATATGAGCCATTGGCTGTTCCATCCCCACGCGATCGACAACCATCGCTTTACGTGGGGCGACTACCTGACGCCTGAATTGCTCAATTCGCTGAGTTCCGAGCAGCGGGAGGTCTTGTGGCTGGAACGCGAATTCGACATCGATCCATCATACGAGCGGGAACGCGCGCGCGAGTTGGGACGAGTGACGTGGGGGATCGTCTAAACAGCGGGAATTTCCGCTCAATCACCCGGGATCCATTGAATAGCCTGAGGATGTGACCCGGCCCTCGCAGGATCGGCTACCCGCCGGCGATTTCAGCCGCCTTGCGAATTTGCGCTGGCTGTAGGCGCGCCTACGCGCTCGGCCCGTTCCCATTCATCGACCAGTTCGACCATGTCCGCGTCCGCGCGGATCGCGTCAAAGGCGGACAGCTTGCCAAACCAACTCCGGCACTGGCCGTTGGCCACGAGTCGGCCGTAGATGTTGCGCAGCCGCTCCTTCCCCTCCTCCACCCGCCCAAGCGCGACGAGTGCCGCGGCCAGGTAGATGTCGCCGCGGCCGGCGAGCCGGCCTTCCAGTTCCTCCTCATTGCGCAAATAGCGCAGCGCCTCCGAGTAGTGGCCGATTTCGCAGGTGGATTGCCCGGCGATGGAAAAAGATCCAGCGCTCTGGTGCTGGTTGAGTGCCCAGTCGAGTTCGGCGAGGATGTCCGCAGTTGCGCGCCCCGTCTCGTGCCTCGCCCACAGGATGCGGTCGGCGAGCGCGTAGCACACCGTCCACCAGCGGAAGTCATCGCCGTTGTGCGCGCCGGCGTTTTCGTCGCCTTCTTCGGTGAGCGCCAAGGGTCGGATCTGGAGGCGCGAGTCGGCGACGGGCAGGGCCTTGGCCCAGTCGACATAGGCTCGACTGTGCTCCTCCACCTCGTCCCACCGACCCATTTCCCGGTACTGGTTGGAGCAAATGCCGTAATATTGGAAGTACTCTTCCACCGACCACTCGTCCTCGCTCTGCGCCTTGAGTGCGTCCAACTCGTCGAAGACTTCTTGGCTCAATCCCAAATGCGCGTAGGCCATGCTCATCCCAGAGGGCTGCCAAAGGGCGAAGCGGCGGCGCGGCGGCCAGTCGGCAGGCACGAGCTGGCGGGCGCGGCGGTGACAGCGCACACAGGCTTCCATATGGTCGCCGCGCTCGGTGTAGTGGGCGTGGTAGTAGACGGAGATGGCCGTTTTGTACAATGGAACGCTGCGCCGCCAGTCGTCGAGGCGGTCGGCGGCCCTTTCGAGGCATTGACCGCCTTCCGCGTGGCGTCCATAGTGCGAGTAGAGCCGGCCGATCGCGCGGGCGATCTCCGGGTCGTCGGCACCCAGTTCGCAGACCTTGTGCAGGGCGGTAAAGGTATTGTCGAGCAGGCGGTTGTCGCTAAAGTGCGCGTCCTGTCGCAGGGCCTCGCGGGTTTCGCCGTCGAAGGCCAGGGCCAAACCGCGGTGGGCTTCTAGGTGGTCCGGCACGGCGGCGACGATACGGTTGAAGGCTTCGCGGGCTTCGGGCCACTGGCGCTCCTGTAACAGGTGCCGGCCCCGGGCCAGTGCCTCTTGCACTACTTCCCGCGTGAAGTCCTCGGGTAGGCGGTGTTCTTGCAGGTTTTCCTTGACCATAGTTGTCATCTCCTCTTTTAGGTGGAGGCGCGCCCGGTAGAGCCGCTGCTCGATGGTAGGTACCGCGACATTGAGGAAGGCGGCGATCCGCTTGAGTGAGAGGCCCTCGAGATAAAAAAGGACCACGGCCTGTTGTTGCAGCCGGCTCAGTCGGGCGACGGCGGCCAGAACCCTCTGCCGGCGCTCGCGCAAAAGCACTTGCTCCGCCGGCGACGGCGCGGGATCGACGACCGCCTTTTCTTCGTCGAAGGCGACCTGTCGGCGCTGACGCCGGAGCCACATGCGGCACTGGTTGGCGGCGATGGTCCGCAACCAAGGGCCGAATTTTTGCGGCTCGGGCAGGCTTTCCAGTTTCAGGTAGGCGGCGATCAACGCCTCCTGCGCCGCGTCCTCAGCCGCGTCGAAATCCTTGACATAGCTCAGGCACAGCCCGAAGACGGGGTAGCGGTAACGGTTGACCAAGACCGCGTAGGCACGGTGGTCTCCCTCCAAGCACGCCTCTACCAGTTGGGCGTCGTTCACGGAAACTCCTTTTTTCGAGTGCACTCCGCCTTATAAATGCCCGAGACCGGAAAAAAATAACGCAGCGCCGCGATATATCCGCGCCGCAAGACCACTCCGGTTCGGTTAAGGTTCGGGGCTGATCCTGCTTGACACCAAAGGTCGCCCCTTGTCACTTTCAAAGGGTGCGCTGGACAGCTGGCGAAGGACTGGAGACAGACATGACCGAATCGTTCACAAAATGGGATGTCACGGAGCACCTGCGCACCCAAGAAGACGCGCGCCTTTACCTAGAAGCATGCGCCGAGGAAGATCAGGGCGACGGGAGTCTTATTTGCGCCGCCCTGAACGACATCGCCCGAGCGGGGAACATGATTTTCTAGAATTGGAGGTGAAGAACATGGCCAGCATGACAATCCGCAACCTCGACGAGGACATAAAGCAGCGTCTGCGCGTCCAAGCGGCCGAGCACGGCCGCTCGATGGAAGAGGAAGCGCGGGCAATTTTGCGCACGGCGCTCACCGAGGCTGCGTCCCCCACCAATCTGGCACAAGCCATACGCGCACGGTTCGCGCCCTTGGACGGAGTGGAACTGGACATACCGCCGCGCGCGACGATCGCGTCCTTCCACACGTCGTGAAAAGCGCAGATGGCACCCGTGTGATGTCCTGAATAAAGGTGATATATCGCCTTGGAGACGATATATCACCTTTTATCATAAATATCCTATTACTAAACAGTATAAAAGCCAGTCTGATTATCTCGGGACGGCATCTCGTCCTTTGGGAATAATTCAGACTGGCTTTTTATTTTTGGAGAACGTTTTATCTCGAATAAAAATAATATGTTATACCGATTTGACTTTTTAGTGTCCTAATTACCCTCTTCTCTTGGGGGAGACTTATTAGGACAGACGATTAGCAAAACGGTATTATAAGTATAATTATTCAGTTAATTTACGTTGGCATATATATTGCATTCCCTGATTGGCATGACCAATGAAACGGAAAAGAGCAAAGGAACAATCCAAGCGCGGCGCGCCTTATGGGCATCGTTTGCTTTCTATGTCCTTATCGCCTTTGAGTTCTTTTACATGGCCTCGCCATTCGCTGCGTATTTCTACGCGGTCTATGGTCCGGGGCTCGACTGGTTGCAGGCCTCGGGTCCGACAAGCTGGATCATCCAGTTCTTCATGCCGCATCTAGTCTCGGAAACGCGTTCCGTTCTGATCGATGTTCATGAATAACTGACGTTACGCAGTTTTGAGGGTTTGTAGCTCCTCAAAAGCACATCGGATAGCGTTGAGATAGAGTCTGGATCGCAGGGCGAAGTGCTTGAGTTGGTGCTTGATTCGCAGGCCCTCCAATCGACCGGCGGCATACAGGGCCATA
The DNA here is from genome assembly GCA_965217585.1 of Candidatus Latescibacterota bacterium. Classification (GTDB taxonomy): domain Bacteria; phylum Latescibacterota; class UBA2968; order UBA8231; family UBA8231. The sequence goes on along the minus strand of OZ244561.1, from coordinate 5,589,624 downwards.
AAACAGTGATTACTTTGGGTGCGTACTCGCTTGGTCGGCGACTTGGCTAAGGCGGCATGGGACTTGAGCGTTTTATGAAAGATCTCCACGTTCCACCGTTTCTGGTAGATTGCTTCGATGGTGGGGCCATCACAGGTTAGATCGCTACACGCCAGATACAACGTGCCGGTGCTGCCGTCTTGGTTTGTAAAGACCTGGCGGAGTACTAAGACGGGGAAATCCAGTCCTTTGATCCAGCCTTGCACCGGCTGGTGTTCGGGCAGGTCGCAGCCATCTATGCGGGTGAAAGCACCTTGGCGTTTGGCTTCATAGCTCAAGGCAACCGTCCTATTGGATTTAAGCGCGACGACGAAGTGTTTTTTGAGGGTTTGGCGGATGAAGGTTAAGTTATCTTTGGCCGAAAACCAGCTATCAGCCAACACATAGCGATACTGTAACTGATTGTGCTGACAGGTGCGCAACATCTGGCGCATCAACTCATTTTTGGTGTGCAGGCTCTTACGCTTGACCTGACGGGTCTGCACATCACTAAAGAGAATCGGTTTGCGGATCAACGCATACGTCACCGGCAGACTCATGCCGCTGGCATGATACACGCAGTTGAGCAGGTTGATGCCTTTGACCGACCGATGTTGACTGTGATCATAATGCCAACAGATCAGGTCGTTCTCATCCGTATGCGGCTTTTCTTGGATCGTATCATCTATAATCAGTACCCCATCCTCCTGTTGGATGTCGCGCACCAGCGGCTTGATCTGCTGCCACAGCGTTTGGCCATCATAGTCGGCACCCGACAGAAAGCGCGTGACCTGATCGTGGCTGACCGCCCCGTCCACCAAAGCCGACAAGCCGGTCGCCGTGGTCGCGCCAAACGAACTGAGCAGGTAATCGCTATATAATTCTAACAGGTGTTTGTCCATACCTTGAAGATACCACTAAATGAAAACTGCGTAACGTCAGTTCCTTAAATTCACCGATTCCTTCTATAGCAGTCCTAAATGACTTGAGAGGTTTTGGTTTTTTCTTATCTTGCTTCTATGTTTTCTCATGCTTGTTCTTTTTTAGGAGTGTTTTCTATGGTTTCGGATTCGTCTTTATCGGCGTTTATCGCGAGCAATCCCGACGCCCGCGAACTGAAACGGGCGTTAGCGGTTCAGATGACGCTTTTGGGGCTTAAACAAGGTGCGATTCAAGCGATTCTCGGTGTGCAGTCGAGCTTCATCAGTACGTGGAAGCAGCGCTATCTGGCCGAAGGGGTCGCTTGTTTTCGCTTAGGCTATAAAGGCTCACAGCCGTATTTGTCGGCGGATCAGCGCGCCCAAATCAACGCTTGGTTAGCGACCCAGTCGCACCCTTCGGTCGCCTCATTAGCCTCCTATATCCAAACGCAGTTTGGGGTCGTGTTTCGCTCATCGCAAAGCTATTACGATCTGCTTGCTCAGGCGGGCTATAGCTGGAAAAAGGCCCAAGCTCGGCACCCCAAGACCGATCCCCAACAGGGGCTTTCTAAACGCGAAGCGATTAAAAAAAACTAACCGAGCATAAGGCCGAACTCCAAGCGGGTCAAGTCAGTGCCTTTTTCATCGATGAATCGCATCTACACTGGGGCGATGCCTGCGGCTATGGCTGGGGGCGTCGAGACCAACGGCTGGAGGTGGCCATTGAAAATGGACGGCAACGACAAACCTATTATGGGGCGTTGGATATAGTCAAGGGCACCTTTCTCATGCAACCATATCCCAAGGCCAATGCACACTATACGGTCGATTTTATACGCTACCTACAACAACAGCGTCCCGGACAAAAGTTATTGATCTTTTGGGATGGGGTGTCCTATCATCACCAACAGGCCATGCGCGATTTTCTACAAACGATGCAGGCCGATCTACCGCCTGATGAATGGAAGATATGCTGTACGCGATTAGCGCCCTATACACCGCAAGAAAACCCGGTCGAAGACATCTGGTTAAAAGGCAAGACTTTTGTCCGTACCCATGCGGTATGGACCACCTGTTTTGAACAGATTAAAGACCTATTTGTCAAGGGCATTCGACAGAAAAAATACTTCCAATTCCCTAAGTTAAGCCAATATAATTTGGCACTTAAATGATTTAGGACGGCTATAGGTCCAATTTTTTCAAGAAGTTGCAACAACATTTCTAATGGTTGTGCTAGGACTTCAAAAGCCATTAGTGCATGGTTCGCGTTCATGGCATCAAATAGCGAATACAGAAATTTCGACACGAAACTCTTGCCGGTGTTGTTGGGGCCAGCGAGGACGGTAAAATCGCCGATGTGGATCGTCGCATCGTCCAGTGGGCCAAAGTTGTTGATGGTCAGCTTCATTGTGGTTTCCCTCGTCGAATCTTGTTAGGTCAAGACCAACTCTACGGCGTTTAATTGCTCTCGAAGGCAATATAGCACCGCGTCGCGGCTCGACAAAGCGAGGACGTCGGCGGTGCTGAACGGTTCCCCGGTAAGGGTCTGCCAGCGCGCGAGCAAGCCGCGCAACTGATGCTGTTGCGTGGCGGTAAACTGCCAGCGGGCGATTAGCTCGGCAAAGCCGGGTGGGTCGGCGTGCAGTGCCTGTATCTGCTGACTGAGTGCTCGCAGGTGTTCGCCAACTTGGGCGACCATATCGAGCTGAGCTTCTATTAGCGCCTCCACTTTTTCCGCATTGAGTGTCTGATAGGGGGATTGCGGGTTGTCGGAGACGACCTTGAGGCAGTGGATTCGCTCGCTGGTGGCAAAGCGCTGTGCGGTCTCGCAAAAGCCGCTGGCTTCCATGTCGTACGCGGCGTCGCCGGTAGCCGGCTGCACGCGATCTATAGTGTGCAGCAGAGTGGTGCGGCAGGGGGGAGGTGCGGTGAAGGTAGGGTAAAAGGGCTTGCCGCTAGCCTCATCCACGACCTTGTGGGCCAGCAGGGCCGTGCCCACCGCTTGGCTGCCGTGACCGGCGATGCCGATATTGAGCCAAGCCGCTGGCGCATCTCCGATTAGCGCGCGCAGGTACGCGGTGGCTGCTGCTGCGGCTACTTTACCGACGCCAGAGACGATCAGGTGCGTCTGCTCGCCCGCGCAGATGCGATAGGGATGGCCGCTCACGCCTTGGAGGCGGTGGGGAGCCAACAGCGGCCGCGCCTCGGCTGCGAGGGCGACGACTAAGCACAACATGATGGCTAATATACCGGCTAGCCGCCCTTCGGCAACTCGGTTTGACCCTGCCTGAACAGGGGCCTAAGTTCTGGAAGACAAACGAGAAAGGGCACGTATGGACAACGCATTTTTCAAGGGGCACGGCCTCGGCAATGACTACATTGCCGTCGATCCGGCCGCGCTCAGCTTCGAGCTGACACCAGACAATATCCGCGCGCTCTGCGACCGCCATTGGGGCGTGGGCAGCGACGGCATTCTCGCGCTGGCACCGTCGCAAAAGGCCGACTTTGGCCTGCGGATCTACAATCCCGACGGCAGCGAGGCGGAAAAGTCGGGCAATGGCCTGCGGATATTCGCCCGCTATCTGCACACCACCGGCCAGGTGCAAAAGCAGCAGTTCACCGTCGAAACGGAGGGCGGCCTAGTAAGCGTCGAATTGCACATTGACCAGCATGGTGACGCCAGCACCGCCACGGTGCAGATGGGGCGGGCCACGTTTGCGCCGCAAGCCTTGCCCTGCACGCTGGAAGCCGAAGAGCTGGTCGCGCAGCCGATCGATGTCGGCGGGCAGATCTTGACCTTTACCGGCGTCAGCGTCGGCAATCCCCACTGCGTCCTCTTCCGCGAACAGGGTGCTCGGTGGACCGAGGACGAGCTGCGCTCTTTGGGGCCGGAGTTGGAAAATCATCCGCTCTTCCCTCGGCGCACCAACGTACAGCTCGCCGTGCCCGTAGGGCCCCATGCGCTCTACATCCTGATATGGGAGCGCGGTGCCGGTGAAACGCAGGCGTCGGGATCGTCCGCGTGTGCAGCCGCGAGTGCGGCGGTGCGGCTGGGCTTGGTCAAAAGTCCGGTTGCGGTTAAGGCCCCGGGCGGAACCTTGCACATCGACGTGAGCGCAAGCTACGATCTGACGATGAAGGGGCCGGTCTCCGAAGTGGCGCGCGGCGTGCTCAGCCCGTCGTTTATGCGCGACTTGCGCTGAGCGGGGCGTGGTAGAGAGGATCGCCATGCGCGGCTTGGCCTGGGTCGCGCTCGCTTGGGTGCTGGTGGCCTCGGCCGCCGTCGGCCAGGGCTTTGGCCGCAACAAGGTGCAGTACGCGGAGTTCGCGTGGCGGAAAATGGAGACCGCGCACTTTGACGTGTACTTCTTTGCCGAAGAGGCCGAGCTGGCCGCGTATGCCGCGCAGATGGCCGAGCGCCAGTTTGTCGACTTGGAAAAGAAGTTCGCCCACACGGTGCAACGGCGGGTGCCGCTGGTGGTCTATTCCTCGCACATCTACTTTGAACAGACCAATATCATCCCCAATCTCCTGCCCGAGGGGGTAGCGGGTTTCACCGAATACCTCAAGGGGCGGGTCGCGCTGCCGCTGAGCGGCTCCCTGCCCGAATTCGAGCGGGTGCTGCACCACGAGTTAGTCCACGTCTTCACGTTTGACCGGATTGCGCGGGTATTGTCGCAGCACGGGGTGTTGGATTTCCGCCCGGCCCCCCTGTGGTTTTCCGAAGGGCTGGCCGAGTACTGGTCGAGCGAGCGCAACAGCTTTGGCGACATGGTGGTGCGCGACGCGCTCTTTGCGCGGCGGCTGGTGTCCATCGCCGAGATGTACCGCATCTACGGCACCTATCAGATGTACAAGGAAGGCGAGTCGATCTGCCACTTTATGGCGGCGCGGCACGGAGCCGACGTGTTCGAACAGCTCTTTGCCAACTGGTGGCGCGGCGAGACCTTCGCCGAGATTTTTGCGATCACCACCGGCGAGAGCTTGGACAAGTTCGATCAGGCGTGGCAATACCACCTGCACAAGCGCCACCTGCCGGCGATTGCCGACCGCGATCCCCCGTCCGAATTGGCCACCGCCCGCACGCAGCGCGGCTTTAACATCAAGCCCGAAATCGTCCCCGAAGATAGCAGCGCGTTCTACCACTTCCGCAACAGTCAAGGCTATACGCAGATCGTCCGCGCGCGCCGCGATGATGATAGTGCGCCGGAGGTCATAGTCGAAGGCGAGCGCCTACCGGTTTTTGAGTCCCTGCACCCGCTCTCGACGCGGCTGGCCGCCTCCCCGGACGGCAAGTGGCTGGCGTTTGCGGCCAAGAGCCGGGGTCGCGATCACCTGTACATCTGGGATGTGGAACAAAAGCGCGCGGTGGCGGATCTGTCGTTTGCCGAGATCGTCGCGATTGCGTCGCCGTCGTTTGCGCCCGACGGGCAGCGGCTGGCCTTTGCCGGCAGCGACGAAGGAGGCTGGACCGACATTTATCTGGTCGATGTGACAGGCGATAGCCTCCGCGCCTTGCGCCGCGACATCTATCACGACCGCGAGCCCGATTGGTCTCCGGACGGCGAGCGAATCGTCTTTAGCTCCGACCGCTGGACCGGTGGGAGGCGCGGCCGCTACAACCTGTTCCTGTACGATTTGGCGACTGAGCAGATTTCGGCCCTCAGCCACGGCGAGCACAACGACGGGCAGCCGCGCTGGTCTCCGGACGGCGAGCGCATCGTCTTTAGCTCCGACCGTGCTGGCGCGTACAACATCTATGCCTTGCAGCTAGCGGGCGAACGCACGGCGACCCGGCGGTTGACCCACGTGTTGACGGGTGCGTTTGATCCGGTGCTCTTGGCCGACGGCCAGCGCCTGCTCTTTTCCGGATATGAGAGTGGGGGTTTCCAAATCTACGAGCTCGCCGTGGATTGGGCCGACAGCGCGCAGGTCAGCTACCAGCGCGTGGAGGAAGCACCGGCCGAGCCGTGGTCGCTAGCGGGCCTGCACGGCCAGAGCGAGGTCGCCATCCGGCCCTATGAGCGCAAGATGAGCCTCGACATAGCCCAAGGCCAGATCTCGCAGGACCCGGAATTTGGCACCTCGGGCGGCATCCAAGTGGCCCTGAGCGACGTGCTGGGCAACGACCAGTACCACTTCGTGCTTTCGCACCTTGCCGACAGCCGATCTGGCTTCTTCGACGGCCTGAACATGGCCTTTACGCGCCTCCACCTCGGCCAGCGGATCAACGTGTATTGGGGCGCGTTCCGGCTCAACGACCGCTTTTCGAGCCGCTTTGGCCGGTTTGTGCGCGAAGAGCGTTTGGGTGCCCACATTGGGTTGAGCTATCCCTTTTCCCAGCACGACCGCATCGACACCCGGCTCTCGCTGCGCCACGCCGATATCGACCGGCAATTCGAGGGGCGGAAGCTGTCGGGCTGGCTGGCCAACAACTACTTCAGCTATACCCACGACAGCAGCCTGTGGATTCCGACCGGGCCGCTGGAAGGCCGACGCTACAGCTTTGGGCTGGCGCAGACGATCGACTTTAAGACCTCGCGGCGGTTCAATATCACGCTCTTTGGCGACTACCGGCACTACTTTCGCCTCTCGCAGCGCAGCGCGGTAGCCGTGCGCCTGATGGGCCGACGCTCCACTGGCGCGGTGCCCGAGTTCTTCTCCTTGGGGGGCAGTTGGACGCTGCGGGGCTATCGCTGGCGCTCGCTGTGGGGCAGCAAGATGGTGCTGTACAACCAAGAGTTGCGCTTTCCCTTAGTCGATCGGTTCTTGCTCCACTTTCCGTTTGGAGCCATGGAGTTTAGCGCCTTTCGGGGCGCGCTCTTTTTCGACGTGGGCAATGCGTGGAACGACGATTTCGACCAATGGCGCGCGGCGTTGGGCGCGGGGGTGCGCTTGGCCTTGGGCGGGGTTTTCGTCTTTCGCGTGGATGCGGCGCGGCGCACAGACTTCAAGTCCATAGACGGCGACACGCGCTGGGATTTCTTCTTTGGTTGGGACTATTAAATGCGTTACGCCCTGCTCGGATTCTGCCTTTTGGCGGCATGTGGCGAAAAGGTGCTCTACTTCGGCGAGCCGAGGCATGGCGCGGTGGGGGTTGAGCCACCGCTGCAACTTTTGTGGACGCACAAAATGGACGGCTCGCCACTGGGGAGCGCACTCTTTGCCGGTGACCTGATCCTACAACTGACCACTGAGCCGACCCTCTATGCGTTGGACCGGCGCAACGGTGCCCAGTTGGGCAAGCATGGATACGACAAGATGGCGTGTGCCCCTGGGCAATTAGCCGGGGCGCTGTACGCGCTGGGGGTGCTGGGCCGCAAGCCTAGCTTACGGGTCTTGGACCGGCGGACTGCGACTGAGCGTTGGCGGCATGAAGGGGCGTTTTGTCAGGTGCCGGTCGTGCGCGGCGATACCCTGATCGCGATTGATGATGAAGGCGTGATACAGGCGCTGCATCTGGCCGACGGGCATTTGCTGTGGCGCGCCGAATTGGGCGGGCTGTCGCGGACCGGGCTGGCGCTGAGCGGCGACCTCGCGGTTGCCGGTACCGCGGCCGGAGACTTGGTGGCCCTGAGCGCGGAAAGCGGCCGCGAGCGCTGGCGTACAAGCTTGGGGGAAGCTGTGCGCTCGCGGCCCATACTCGCTGGCGAGCGAGTGTTTGCGGCGACGGCGTCTGGTCGGGTACTAGCCGCGCGCCGCGACTCCGGCCGGGTGGTGTGGGAGCGAGCCTTGGGCACGCTGCCGACCGCGGAGCTGGCGCTGGCCGCTGGCGTGTTGGTGGCTGGCTGCGCTGACCGCCACTTCTATGGGCTAGACGCGGCCACTGGAGCAGTGCGGTGGACGTTTGCCACCGAAGGCGTGGTGCGGAGCAGCCCGGTCGCCACGGATCACACCGCGTATGGTGCCTCCAGCGACGGCCATCTCTACGCCTTGGATCTCCAAGGCGGGCACCTGTTGTGGAAATACCGGTTGGAAGGCCCTGTCTTGGCTCCGGTGTCTTTGGGCACGGAGGTCGTCGCCGTCGCCACTGAGAAGCGGATTCTCTACGTGTTTGGACGCCGCTGAGCGAGGAAAACGGCATGGACAAGACGATTGCTTGGTGCTTGCTGCTGGCCGCGAGTGGCACGCCGACGTGGGCCGAGCCGTTGGAGTTGCCTCGGCGGCTGATCCAGTTGGAAGTGGCCCTAGCAGTGCAATGGGCGGAGCGGCCAGCGCACCTAGCGCGCACAACGCCGACGGCCACTGAGGCCCCGAGTAAGGAGAAACGCTCGCGCAAGAAGCTCTACTTGAGCGCGGCCTTGGCCGTGGGGGCCGGTGCGGTGGCCTACTGGAGCAAGGAGCGGGCCGACGCCGCGTACGACCGCTATTTGCGCTCGGCCAGCACCAAGCGCCAGCAGCGAGAATTGGCCGCGGCCAAGCGCTTTGACCGCGTGACCGGCGGGGCGTTTGTCGGCATGGAAGTCGGCTTGGTGCTCAGCTCGTACCTGCTCTTTTTTGGGTCTAGGTCTTGAGAAGCTATCTCTGGATAGGGTGCTGCATCGGCGCGCTGGTCTTGGCTTGCAGCGATCGCCCGCGCCGCAATCCCCTCGACCCGCAAGCCAAGGACCCGCAGAGCGAGTCGTTCAGCGCTTTGACGGCCTTGGCACTCGACGGCCAAGTCGAGTTGCGGTGGGACTTTGCCCATTTTTTCGACATCGAAGGCTATCGACTCTACCGCCGTCAGCCCGAGGGCGAGTGGGAGCCGATCACCCCGGTGCTGGGGCCGAACGCGACCGCGTACGCGGATACCGAGGTGCAAAACGGGGTAAACTACGAGTACCAGCTCAGCTTGCTCGTCACCGGGGAAGACGAGCGCCCCAGCGGCCGTCCCGTGCCCGCTACGCCCGGCCCGGAAATCGCTTGGGTGGCCGACCGCCACTCCGGGCTGGTGTGGAAAATCAGCGCGGATGCGCGCAGCGCGCATTTCGCGCAGGGGCGCTTTTTCGACTTAGCGACGATCGCGCTCGACTTGGCGGATGGTTCGTGTTGGGTCAGCGACCGGGGGTTTGCCGGGCTGTACCGGATTGCGGGAGACGGCGCGTTAGCGGCACTGGCCGCGGACGTTGAGACGCCCGGGGACTTGGCCATTGACGCTGGGGCGCGAATTGGCTGGCTGGTCGACGCGGGGCGGCAGCGGGTCTTTTGGTTTTCCTTGGCCGCGGTCGATTCGCTCGCCCTCATCCCGGTCGATGCTACCTTTGCCCAACCCGTGGCCTTGGCCGCACAGGCTGGGGGCTGCTGGATCGCCGACCAAGCCCAAGGCCGCGTGCTGTTCTACCGAACCGACGGCACCCGCGCCGCTGAATTCCGCTCGCTCGCCACCCCCGAGGCACTGGTGGCGGGTGCAGAGAGGACCGCGTGGCTGTTGGGCGATGCGGGCCACAGCTTGACGCGGTTGAACCGCAGGGGCACAGTCCTCGGCGTGGACCTGCCTTTTGCCACGGCCGTGGGTTTGGCCGTAGATGGTGCGAGCGGCGACTGCTGGGTGCTGGGGGAACGGGATCTGGCAGTGTTCTCGGCCGACGGGGCCTTGGAGCAGCATTGGACCGACGTGCCTAGGGGCAGCGCCCTGTCCTTCGACGCGGTGCAGCAGCGGGCTTGGATTGCGACCGGCGACGCGCTGTTGAAATTCACGGCCGAAGGCCAAATCCTGGCGCAGCTCGGCGGCTTTTCGTCCATCGTCCGCATTGCCGTGGATCCGGGCCGCTGAGGCTGCCAGCCCTCTCTTGCATGGGATTTGCTCCTTAGCGACCTTCCTAAGTTGTAACTTCAATCCACGAGAAACGATTATGGACGAGCGAGTCCCCATTAACAGCATGACCGGCTTTGGCCACTCCGCGGCCGAGCGGGAGGGTTTGCGGCTCGCAGTTGAACTGAGATCGGTCAATAGCCGCTACTTCGATGTACAGGTGCGTTGCCCGGCCGACCTCCAGTCCTTTGAGCAGGCCATCCGCGAGCGGATTCAGGCGCAGGTCGGCCGCGGCAAAATAAGCGCGCATATCGCTTGGGCCGAGGAGGGCCAGCCGGAGACCCTGCCCCAGCTAGACGAGGAAGCCGCCAAGCACTATCTGGCCCAACTGCGGCGGCTAGCTGAATTGGCCCAGATCGAAGCCGCGGAGAGCCGGGCAGCGTTGCCACGACGGAAGGCGTTTTTTGCTCGGGTTAAGAGGCTAGAGCAGCTCGACATGGGGATCGAGCGGGTGCTGCTGGCGAAGCTGCCCAAGCTCTTTCGCGTCCAAGCCACAGAGCTGGATAGCGCGGTCGTACAAGAGGTACTGTGGGCGGGGTTGGACGAAGCGCTGGCCGAGTTGGTGGCCATGCGCGTGGCCGAAGGACAGGCCCTCACCGCGGACTTGCGCGGCCGCGTCGAAGTGGTGGGGACGCATCTGGAGCGCGTGGCCGAGCGAGCGCAGGCGACCCGTGGGCAGGTGGCCGAGCGGCTGCGGGAAAAGGTCGCCGCCCTGCTTGCGCCCGGAGCGGTTGCCGAAGACCGCGTCGCCACGGAGATCGCCCTGCTCGCCGAGCGCAGCGACATCGTCGAGGAGATCGTCCGTTTCCGCAGCCACAATGCCCAGTTCTTCGACACCTTGACGGGGGGTGGCGAAGTGGGGAAGCGCTTGAACTTTCTCTTGCAGGAAATGAACCGCGAAGCCAACACCATCAGCGCCAAGGCCGCCGACGCCGAGATCGCCCATTGGGTCGTCGAGATCAAAGAGGAAGTCGAGCGGCTGCGCGAGCAGGTGCAAAACTTGGCGTGAAGGCATCCATGTCACCTGTGCAAATCATCACCATCAGCGGCTTGGCTGGCAGCGGCACCACGACGGTGTGCGACCGGCTATGTGCGCGGCTGGGCTGGGCTTATGTCAACGCCGGGGCCGTCTTTCGGAAGCTGGCCCAAGAGGCGGGCTTGAGCCTAGCCGAGTTTGGCCAGCGGGCCGAAGCCGATGGCCACATCGACCGCCAGCTCGACGCGCGCTTGGTCGCGCAAGCACAGGCGTGTGCGCCGGTCGTCGTCGAAGGGCGGCTCACCGGGTGGATGGCCCAGCGGCACCAGCTCCCGGCCCTCAAAGTCTGGCTCCAAGCGGTGCTCGCCGTGCGGGCCGAGCGCGTGGGGCAGCGGGAGGGCAAACCGCTGGCGCAAGCCCTTGCGGAAACGCACCAGCGCGAGGCGTCCGAGGCCCAGCGCTACGCAGCGCATCACCAAATCTCCATCAGCGACTTGTCGGTGTACGACTTGGTCGTCGATACCGAGCGCCGCGACGCTCAAGCTGCCTGCGCGCACATCTTGGCGCATCTCGGTCGGCCATGAGCTTGCAGGGCCGCAACATCCTGCTCGGGATCACCGGCGGCATTGCCGCGTACAAGACGCCGGAGATCGTGCGGTTGCTGACGGCTGGCGGGGCCGAGGTGCGGGTGGTGTTGACCCGCGCGGCTGGCGAGTTCGTCGCGCCCAAGACTTTGGAGGTGCTTTCCCGCCATTCGGTGTACACCGACTTGTTCAGCCGCGACGCGGAATTTCCCGTCCTGCACGTGGGGTTAGCCGAGTGGGCCGACTTGATTTTGGTGGCCCCGACTACGGCGCACTGCTTGGGGCGCGTAGCCGGTGGCTTGGCCGACGACCTGCTCACCTCGGTGTTGTTGAGCGCGGATGTGCCCGTCCTGCTGGCACCGTCGATGGAGGAAAACATGTTCGCCAATCCCGCGGTCGAGGCCAATGTGCAGACCTTAGCGCAGCGGGGGTTCCACCTGCTCGACCCGGGGGTGGGGCCTTTGGCGTCGGGTGCGGTTGGCCGCGGGCGGATGCCCGAGCCAGCGGAGTTGGTCGCGGCGGTGGCGGCGCATTTCAGCGGCGACTTGGATGGGCTGAAGCTGCTGGTAACGGCCGGTCCCACGGTTGAGGACCTCGATCCGGTGCGCTTTATCTCCAATCGCTCGTCGGGCAAGATGGGCTACGCGATAGCCGAGCGCGCCGCTGCGCGCGGGGCGCGCGTGTGGCTGGTTTCCGGGCCGACCGCCCTGCCCGCGCCCGCTGGCGTGGAGCGACAGTTGATGCGCTCGACGCTCGACATGCAGCGCGCGGTCGAAGCCTTGTTCGAGCAAGTAGATGGGGCGATTTTGGCGGCGGCCCCGGCCGACTACCGCGCCAAGGAGGTGGCCGCGCAAAAAATCAAGCGCGGCGCGGCGTCCCGCTCTGTCGAGTTGGTCGAAAACCCGGATATTGCCGCTGGGCTGGGTCGGTGCAAGGGCCGGCGGCTGCTGGTCGTCTTTGCGATGGAGACGGAAAAGGGGCTGGAGCGGGCGTGGGAGAAGCTGGTGCGCAAAGGGGGCGACTTAATCGTGCTCAATATGCTCAACGACGAGGGGGCTGGTTTTGCCGGCGACACCAATCGCGTTACCCTGATCGACGTCGCCGGCGAAGAGGAAGCCCTGCCTCTGCTGAGCAAATCCGCGGTCGCCGACCGCATCCTCGACTGGGTGCGGACGCGGTGGGAAGCGGTCGTTTAACCTGTACTTAGCGAGGATGTCCCCATGGAAGAGCGGAGTGAGAACGCGCTGTCCGAGGCCCGGCGCTACCTATCCGATTTAGTGGCCTTTGAGGGGACCCAGTTCGCGGTACCGGAGTCGGTTGCCGCGACCGGTTCGGAGCAACCATTGGAGGAAACAGTGGAGCAACCAGCGGTCGGAGACTTGGAAGCCTTTCGCCGCCAGATCTGCGATTGCACCCGCTGTCGGCTGGGCGCGACGCGGCAGCAGTTCGTGTTTGGCAGCGGCGATCCAGCGGCCGGCATTATGTTCATCGGTGAGGCTCCGGGTGCTGAGGAAGACCGCGTGGGTCAGCCCTTTGTGGGGAAAGCCGGTCAACTGCTGACCAAGATTATCGAGGCCATGGGCCTATCCCGCGACGAGGTCTATATATGCAATATACTCAAGTGCCGTCCGCCGAATAACCGCGACCCCCAGCCCGACGAGATCGAGCAGTGCGAGCCGTATCTCAAGCGCCAGATCGAAATCGTCCAGCCCCGCGTCATCTGCACCTTGGGCCGCTTTGCCGCGCAGACCCTGCTCCGCAGCCGCGATCCCATGGGCCGCTTGCGCGATCAATCTCACCACTACGAGGGCATCCCCTTGGTGGCCACGTACCACCCGGCGGCCCTGTTGCGCAACCCCCAGTGGAAGCGCCCGACTTGGGAGGACATCAAGCGGGTGCGGAAGCTCTACGACGGGGTCGAACTCTAAGTTTTTGGAGCTAACCATGACCCAGAGTCCAATGGAGGCGCAGGATATCGGGCGGATGCCGCCGCAGGCCGTAGAGGTCGAGCAGGCCGTGCTCGGGGCGATGATGCTAGAGCAGCGGGCCATTGTCCGCGCCGTTGAAATCCTCGACGAAAGCTGTTTCTACCACGCCCCCCACAGCCGGATATTCGCGGCCATGATCAACCTTTTTGAGCAGGGCACGCCGGTCGATCAGCTAACCTTGACCGAGGAGCTCAAGCGCCGCGGTCAACTCGATGACGTCGGCGGGGTCGTCTATTTGGCCAAGCTGGGGTCTGAAGTGGCCACGACGGCCAATATCTACTTTCACTCGCAGATCGTTTTGGAGAAGGCGCTGAGCCGCAAGTTGATCGAGACCGCCAGCAGAGTCATTGAGCGGGCGTACGCGGCCGATGAGGACGTCCAGACCCTGATCGACAGTGCCGAGCAGCAGCTTTTCAGCCTGAGCGAAAACCAAATCGGCGAGGGCTTTGAGCCGCTAGAGAAGGTGATGGGCGAAACGTTTGAGCACCTTGAGCGCATCCAAGCGCAGGCGGGAGCGGTCTTGGGGGTGGATACGGGTTTTGCCGATCTCAACGACCAGATGTCGGGCTTTCAGAAGGGCGATCTGATCATTCTCGCGGCGCGGCCCAGCGTCGGCAAGACAGCCCTAGCGCTGACGCTGGCGCGCAATGCGGCCGTGGACGCCGGGATCGGGATGGCGATTTTCAGCTTGGAAATGTCTAAGATGCAACTAGCTCAGCGCCTGCTCAGCGTGGAGACCAAGGTCGATTTGCACAAGCTCCGCACCGGGCGGCTGCGCGACGAAGACTGGATGCACCTAACGCACAATATCGACCGCTTGGCCCGAGCGCCTATCTACATCGACGACACGCCCAGCATCTCGGTGCTCGAAGCGCGAGCCAAGGCGCGGCGCCTGCAGCGCGAGCATGGGATCGGCATGGTCGTGATTGACTATCTCCAACTCATGAGCGGGCACATGAGGACCCAGAGCCGCGAGCAGGAGATTTCGCATATCTCGCGCGGCCTCAAGGCCATGGCCAAAGAGTTGGACGTGCCGGTCTTGGCCTTGTCGCAGTTGTCGCGCGCCGTAGAAAGCCGCACGGACCGGCGGCCGCAGCTATCGGACTTGCGGGAGTCGGGCAGCTTGGAACAGGACGCCGATGTGGTGATGTTCATCTATCGCCCGGAAATGTACGGGCTCAAGTCCCCAGACGGCGAGAGCCTCGAAGGCCTTGCCGAGATCATTATCGGCAAGCAGCGCAACGGCCCCATCGGCAAAGTGGATTTGATGTGGAACAAGGAAAGTGCCACGTATGAGGCGATGGCACCCGGATGGCGAGCGGAGCCGGAAGAATATTAGTCGGACCCCCCCATGTTCATCGACGAAATGACCATCACGGTGGAGTCGGGCCATGGCGGCAGTGGCTGCTGTTCGTTTCGGCGCGAGAAGTACGTGCCACGGGGCGGGCCGGATGGGGGCGACGGGGGCGACGGGGGCGACGTGATCTTCCGCGTTGATGCCCAGCTTAATACGCTGCACGACTTCCGCTACCAACGCCACATCCGCGCCGGCCGCGGTGCCCACGGCGAGGGCAAGTGCAGGACGGGCCAGCGCGGCGAGCACGCGGTCATCTGCGTGCCGCTGGGCACCATCTTGTGCGACGAAAAGGGAGCGCTGATCCGCGACATGGTCGAGGATGGGCAGGAGCTGGTGCTGCTGACGGGCGGGCGCGGGGGCCGGGGCAATGCCCGCTTTGCCACGTCCCGCGTGCAAGCCCCACGGCGCGCCGATCCCGGGCGGGAAGGCGAGCAAATGGTGGTGCGGCTAGAGCTGAAGTTACTGGCGGATGTGGGGCTGGTGGGCTTTCCCAACGCGGGCAAATCCACGCTGCTGGCGCGGCTTTCCGCGGCCCGTCCCAAAATTGCCGACTATCCCTTTACGACTTTGGAGCCGCACTTGGGGATTGTGCAGTGGGCCGAGGGCGAGAGTTTTGTGTTGGCCGACTTGCCTGGGCTGATCGAGGGGGCGCACGCGGGCAAGGGCTTGGGTATGCGGTTTCTGCGCCACATCGAGCGCACGCGCATCCTGCTGTTTGCCATTGATTGCACCAGCCCGGACCCGCGCGGCGAGCTGGAGGCCCTCCGCGGCGAGTTGGATGCTTTCGACGACGGGATGCGGCACAAGCCCGCTGGTATCGCGCTGACTAAGGCTGACTTGCTGGGGCCGGACGCGGAGTTCGAAGACCCGTTTGCCGACCTGCGCGCACCGCGTTTTTTGGTCTCGGCCGTCAGCGGTCGTGGAGTGCCGGAGATGCTGCGTGATGTAGGGCAGGCGGTGAAGAAATTTCGCGCTGACGAAGTGGGGAAGGACGACCCATGAGGGACTGCGTGGAACCGCTGTCCCAAGCATCCCTGAATTCTGTTTTTCAATTCTTCAGGGTAATCCTGAAGAATTTTTTTATGCACTTCCGTCAGCGAAAGCCGAGGAAACGCCGTGCAGTCTCGCCCATGATGAGCTGGCGCTGATCGCTGCTCAAATCGGGCAAAAGGTGGTCGAGGACCTCGACGCATTCGCCGTAGCCGGGGTCGGCTACAATCCAGGGAAAATCCGAAGCCCACAGCAGGCGTTCGGCACCAAAAGCGGACAGCAGGCTGCGGTGCCAAGCGGCTAAGTCGGGATAGGGATAGGCCGCCTTGCCCATGGCGTATTGACCCGACAGGTGGACGCAGACGTTGGGCGAATCGGGCGCGGGGCCGAGGAACCCGGTCGGCGGCGGCATCTCCACGTCGATCTGCGGGCGGCCTTTGGCATCCCAAGTAAATCGATCTTCGCGTGGGCAAACCATGAGGTGATTGATCACGACGCGCACTTGGGGAAAGGCGGTGAGGAACTGGGGCACCAGCGGGGCAGAGGGAGCACGCAGGTAGAGCCAGAGCACGTAGTCTTGGCGGGCGGCGTGTTCCCATATAGGACGAGAAAAGTCGCCGAGTGAGCGGAGCCGGAAGCCGATGATCGAGCCGTCTTCAGCGAGGCGATCCATGTGGTCGGCGGGCGCGTCCGCGTCGGGCGGTATCAAGCCGATACCCAAGAAACGGTCGGGATAGGTGCGCAGGCAGTGTTGTAAATAGGCGTGGTGCGCGAGGCTGGTGCCGCCGGTTTGCACGAGTACGGCCTTGTCGATGGCGTGGTCAGCCATGTGCGCTAATAGATCCTCGACGGGGGCTTCGCGCTCGGCGGGCATGCTCGCGGTGATTTCGCGCGGGAACTCGGCGCTGGGGCGGGCGAAGACGTGCAGATGAGAGTCGATACGCATAGTTTTATCGGGTTGGAATGAGGTTTAAGTAAAAATGGCTAAGATATCCTCCATGGACAAGGCAGCCACGCCGCCAGTGAAACAGGTGAGAGTGCGCGCACCGGCCACGTCGGCGAATCTCGGAGCGGGCTTTGATTGCTTGGGACTGGCGCTGGAATTGTACATGGATTTGGCGGTGGACGAAGAAGAGGGCGAGGGCTTGGAAATCGCGGCTACGGGCGAGGGGAGCGCGAGCGTGCCCTTGGACGAGCGCAACGCCGTGTATCAGGGGGTGGTGCGCGCCTATGCGCGGGCCGGCCAGACGCCCGGGCGGCTGCGCTTGGCGATCGACAGCCAGATTCCGCTGGCCAGTGGGCTGGGCAGCAGCTCGGCGGCCCTGATCGCCGGGTTGGCCGCCGGAACCGAGCTATGCGGGATAGGGCTGGATCGGGAGGAAATCTTGCGGCAGGGCGTGGCTGTGGAGGGGCACCCGGACAATGTCGCGCCCTGCGCGTTGGGAGGGATCGTCATCGCGGCCTTGGACGGCGAGGAGGTTGCGTGGGCGCGGATCGAGCCGCCGAGGGATTTGGCCGCGGTCGTGGCCATACCGGATTTTCCCCTGCCCACGCCTAAGTCGCGGAGCGTGCTGCCGGAGCAGGTTGAACGGCGGGACGCGATATTTAACGCCGGGCGCGTCGGCTTGTTGGTGGCGGCGCTGCAACGGGGCGACTACAGCCTACTGAAGACCGGGATGCAAGATCGGTTGCACCAGCCCTATCGCACGGTACTGGTACCGGGGATGGAGGCGGTGTTGGAGGCGGCCACAGCGGCTGGGGCGTTGGGCGCGGCTTTGAGCGGGGCCGGGCCGACCGCGTTGGCGCTGGTCAGCGGCCAAAGTGCAGAGGTGGCTGGGGCCATGCAGAAAGCGTGGGCCAAAGAGGGGATTGCCGCGCGAACCTTGGTCCTCGGCCTCGCCGCCGAGGGCGTGCAATGCGTGAAAGAGAGGTAAAAATGGTCAGCGAAGCCGCGCTCATAGACGACATGACAACCCCGACGCCCGAAGTCGTGGAGGCCGTGCGCCAGTTGGACGGACCGATCCTGCTGCTGGGGGTCAGCGGCAAAATGGGACCGACCTTGGCCGAGCTGTTGGTGCGGGCCGGGGCGCAGCAGGTGGTGGGGGTGGCGCGCTTTGGGGATGCGGAAAAGCGGCGCTACTTGGAGGACATCGGCGTGCAAACCATCGCCTGTGACCTGCTAGCTGAAGAGGCGCTGAAGGAGCTGCCCGATGCGCCCAACGTCCTCTTGCTCGCTGGGTTTAAGTTTGGTGCCACTGGCAATGAGGATGCGACTTGGGCGATGAACACTGCATTGCCCAGCGCGGTGATGGCGCGCTACGCACAGTCGCGGATCGTCTATGTGAGTTCCGGCAACGTGTACGCGTATGCCAAGGCCCCAGGGGCGGGGGCGGACGAAGGTGGGGCCTTGGGTCCGGTGGGCGAATACGCCCAATCGCGCTTGGGCGGGGAGCGGGTCGCCCAGTACGCGTCGCGGGTGCGGGGGACGCCCTTGCTGATTGTGCGGCTGTTTTACGCCACCGAGCCGCGCTACGGCATCATCCGCGATCTGGCCGATAAGGTATGGCAGCAAGAGCCGATTGATCTGACTATGGGGTACGTCAACCAAATTTGGCAGGGCGACGCCAACGCCTATCTGTGCCGCTTCTTCCCCTTGTGCCACAGCCCGGCCGACATTATCAACCTGACCGGTCCAGAGACCTTATCCGTGCGCGAGTTAGCCGAACAGCTAGGGAAGATCATGGGCAAGACGCCCCGCTTTACGGGCGCGGAAGCCCCAGACGCCCTCTTGGGCAATAGCCAGCGCTTGTGCGCGGAATTTGGCCGCCCGCGCGTCGGCCCGGAACAGATACTGCACGCGGTGGCCGAGTGGGTCATGGCCGGCGGTCCGAGCTTGGGCAAACCGACCGGATACGAATCCCGCAGCGGGCAGTTTTAGCAATGGCCGAGCGGATCGCCGAGGTGGCCGCCAAGTCCGTCGAGGCGCTGTTGACAGGCGGCACGGGTGCGAGTGCGCTCCGGGACGGCCAATTGTTGTGGGCACTGGCGCATTTGCAGGATCAGTCGCGCTACCGGATGCTGGCCGAGCAGGTGGCCGAGGGCAGAGGACGTAGCGAGTGCGACGGGGCTGCGGTCTGCGACTCCCTTGCGTTGGCCGAGGGGCTGGCGGTCTGTGGATATTGGGAACGGGCGCGGACGCTTGTGCTGCAAAGCCTGGCGCGTTGCGACGCGGCAGATTACGTCGGTGAGTCCATGCCCAAGGGGACGCGTTGCCTCAATGACTGGGCGCAGGTGCTAAGCGTGTGTACGTGCCTTTTGTACGCCCGCGCCGACCGCGAACTGCAAATAGCGGCTGCCCGCGCCGTAGCCGCCATCTTGAACTACCACTACCATCCGGACTCGGGGCTGTTGCTCTTTGCCGTGCGCCGCGACTTCTTCCGCTTTGACGATCACTGGGGAGCCTATGTACACAGCGAGGCGGCCCTCGCCGCGCTGACGGCGGTGTTGGACGAGGCTAGCCATCGAGGCGAGACGCACCTTATCGCCTTGGCGGGTCGCTACCTGCGCCAACACGTAAAGGCGGCTTGGGACCCGGCCGACGGCGGCATCCGCAGCGCGTGCAATGCTGGCGTGTGGAGCGCGGAAAAGCCGGGGGCCATCCAAGCCGCAGCCGTAGGTGCCTTGGCGACGTTGCACCGCTATCAGGGCGGCGACTGGGAGGCCGCGTGGCTGGAGCGGGTGCGCACGTATCAAAGGAACTGCCCAACCGATCCGCTCGCCGAGTTGCGCTGCTTGGTTCGCTGCACGCGAGAATCGGATGAAAAACTTGACATTGTGAAGTGAGAACGCCATTCTGGCCACAGGCGTCCGAGTAGGGCGCGATTGTCAGGAGGTCCATTATGATCGTCTATCACGGCACGACGCGACACGCCGCGCACCAGATCGCCCGCGACGGCTTTCAGCCGCGGTCGCCCTCGCGGCGAGTGTGGCTTTCGCGGAGCAAGAGTTACGCCAAGCAGCGGGCACACGCCAAATCGCGGCACACGCGGGATCGCCCCATCGTGCTGGCCGTAGATGTGGACTTGAAAACCTTGCGTCAGCGCTACGGCAGTAAGCAGGTGCGCGAAAGCGGCGGGGTCATCTCGATCAACGGAGACATTCCCGCGTCCTCGCTGCGCAGCCACTACGGGCTGGGAATCCCGGAAAGTGCCGAGGAGATCGCCCGCTGGATCAACGCCGTGTTGGGCGTCAAGGCGCACAAAGGCGTCAGCGCTCGCCACGAGGGCGTCTTGCGCTTGGCCCGCTGGATCGATAACAGGCTAGCGACCCAGCCCCATGCGCGGATCGGCGAGAAGGAGCTGCTCGCCCGCGCCGCACAGTGGCTCCCCGACCGCTTTGCCGAGGTGGAGATCGACTTTGAGCACTTGCGGGTCTGGCCCAAGGTGGCGCGGGAAGCTGAGGCGCAGCAGGCTGCGTTCGAAAGTGCAGCGCCCGCCGATCGCCGCGAGGAAGAGGCCATCGCTTGTTTGGACTCGGACAAGCCGCAGCGGCAGGTGCGCGGCCTACAGCTTTTGGCCGACTTAGCCGACCCGGACCTGTTTGAGTGGTGCGTATTGCTGCTCGGCGAGGACCATCCGCAAAGCGCGGTCGGCATCCTCAAGGTGATGCGGCGCTGCGAGGACATTCAGTCGGAGGTGCTGGCTCCGTATGCGGCGAGCGAGCACAAGGCGGTGCGCGGCGCGGCCATTGAAGTGCTCGTCCTGCGCAGCGGGGAAGAGGCCCCAAAGTGGTTTTGGCGCGGCCTGACCGACCCGGTGCCGCACGTGCGACTGAGCGCGGCCAAGTTCCTCGACCGCCTCGACCCGCGCACGCATCGCGACAGCTTTGAGGCCGCGCTCTACGACCCGCATCCGCAGGTGGCGCAAGCCGCGCGCAAGCTGACGCAGCGCATGGGATTCGAGCCGTTGTCTTGGTAGACGGCGGGACGAGTTCGCGGCCATCACTCTTCTCCAGTTTTCTATAATTCTACTCGCCCGCCTGTTCGGCCAAGTAGCGCTTAGCCGTTTCGTCGGCGGGGTTGATCTCTGTGATTTGCCGGTAGTGTTCGCGGGCGCGGGGGACGTCGTGGCGGATGGCGGCGATGGCGGCTAGGGCGTGGAGGATGTTGAGGTCTTGGGGTAGGCGTTTGAGTAGATGTGCAAGCTGTAGCTCAATGTCTTCGATGTAATCGGGGACCTCGCGCTGCTCATCTGTTGGCGTCTTCTCGTCCGGTTTGAGCGCCGAGATCAACGTCCCCGCCATCCCGAAAATCCCCCCTAGCCCCCCGGCGCCCCGGCGGGACTGGAACGGGACCTGGATGTCGAGCGCGACAAGGCTCAGGGATGCGGCTTCGACAAAGGCGGTGGCGGCCTCGGCGTAGCGCCCGGCTTCGGCGAGTGCGCTGGCCAGGTTGTAGTAGATGGCCGGGTTGTTCAGCCCGTAGGCGACAAGCTCGGCGTAGATGGCTAGCTCGCGGTCGCGGTCGTTTGCCGCAAAGGCGGCAGTGGCTTGGTCGCGGAGGGTGCTGAGGTGGTCTTCCACCTTGTGCAGGACCGCGATGGCCGCCGGGGCGGGGTCGGGGACCAGCAGGATTAACTGGCCGCGCGGGTCGCGGCTCAGGACCGGGGTCTGGACGGTGCAGGGCAGTCCCTCGTCGGCTAGGGCCGTGGCGATTTTTTGCACGTAGCGGGGTGAGCGGGTACGGAGGAGGGGCTGCCAGCTATCGAGCTGATAGGTTGTGCCCGCGAGGTGGCCCCAATCCGCTAGGGTTAGGAAACGGCGCAGCAGGTCTTGTAGGGACTGGCCCTCGGCGACGAAGAAGGAGAAGGCATACTCCTCGCCCCGATAAACGTTCACCAGCCAGGAGCGCAGCTCGCGCTGGACGACGAGGGTATCGCCGAAGTAGCGGGTAAAGGCCAGCAGATGCCACAGCGGCAATTCTTCGCTGGCTTTTGCGAGGGCTTGGGCGATGGTGCAGGTTGCGGAGGCGTCTGCATGGTAGCGGACTTCGACTTGGTCGATGAAGGCTTGGGGATCGACGTTGCGGCGTGCCAGTTCGGCGGCGACGCTGGCTAGGTAGGGGTCCTGATAGTTGGCACGTTCTAGGGTGAGGGCGCGGACGAGATCCTCGTCGTGCCAGGCGGCGAAGTGGTCTGGCTGCATTTAATCGAGCGGCAAGCGCCGACGCGGGCGCTCCTCTTCTTTGGGGCGTTCTAAGCGGTCGGCCCCGCTGGTCGCCTGGCGGTAGAGGCGGACGAAACTCCGGCCCACCCACCAGACGAGGCCGAGCAACGCGGCGATAGCGTAGGTCGAACCGCGGCCTTGGAGGTCGGTGAGGTACTCCCAAACAATATCCATTGCCCGCCGATTGTAGCCCCTACGAGAGACGGACGCAAGCCAATTCGCCGGTCATTTCTAGTCTGGCTATATTAGAAGCGGTTTCACAACTCCACTCCACCAACCAACTAATCACAATGACCGACAAACATCGCGTAGCCCTAGGGGCCATTTTTACCGAGTGCAATCAATTCGGCGGCGAGCCGATTGATCTGTCGTGGTTTGAGCGCTATGAGTTGCGGCGCGGGCGCGAGGTGCTCGCAGCCGAAGACGGAGTGGCCGGCGGTATGCTCAGCGTGCTGGCGGCGCGCGGCGTGGAAGTCGCACCCTTGTTGTTTGCCAGCACCTGTCCCGGTGGGCCGCTGACGCGGGCTTGTTACGACCCGCTCAAGGAAGAGCTTTTGGCGCGGCTCAACGCGGCGCTCCCGGTAGATGGCGTCCTCATGCCGCTGCACGGAGCGGCGGCGGTGGAGGGTGGCGTCGATTTGGAAGGGGATTTGCTGGCTGCGGTGCGGGCGGTGGTCGGCGACGCCGTGCCCATTGTCGCCACGCTCGATTTGCACGCCCATATTTCCGCGCAGATGATGCGCGCTGCTGACGGCTTGGTAGCTTGGGAAACCTATCCGCATCGCGACGCTTTTTCCACGGGCGAGCGCGGGGCGCGCCTGCTGTGCGACGTGCTCGCTGGCGCGTGCAAACCCGCGATGGCCATGGCCAAGGTGCCGGTGCTCACCGGGGCCATTCACGGCTCGACCGAGGACGACGATCCCTTCGCACAAGTGATGGACTTAGCCAAGGCCGGTGAGCAGCGCGATGGAATCCTCTCGACGAGCGCGATCTTGGTGCATCCCTATCTCGATTTTGCTGGTATGGGCAGCGGCGGGTTGGTGATTGCCGACGGCGACTTTGCCAAGGCCGAAGCGCTCGCCCGCGAGCTGGCTGCAGCGTACTGGGAGCGGCGCTTTGCCTTAGAGCCAGAGATGCACGCGCCCGCGGATGCCGTGCGCGCGGGTTTGGCTGTCCAAGGCGGCCCGGTGGTGTTGGTGGAAGCTGCGGACTGCTGCGGCGGTGGGGCGGCTGGCGATAGCGTGGCTGTGCTGGCCGCGCTGATGCAAGCGGAGTTGGATGGTCCGGCGCTGGTGCCCTTGGTCGATGCCCGCGCGGCTGCGGCCTGTCATCAGGCTGGCGTTGGGGCCGAGGTGGAGTTGGCGCTGGGGCACGGACACGATCCGCGTTGGGGACAGCCGATTGCCGTGCGCGGCCGGGTGTTGCGGTTGAGCGATGGTCGCTTCCGCTATCGGGGTGGTATCTGGGAGGGGGTCGAAGGGCAGATGGGGCCGGCGGCGGTGCTCGCGCTGGGGCAGATACAGGTGCTGTTGGCGTCGCATCCGACCTATGAGTGGGATGACGAGCAGTTTGCGGCCCTAGGGATGGACGCGGCGCAGGCGCGCTTTATCGTCGCCAAGAATCCCATGAACTATCGCCTCGCCTACGGAGCCATAACCCAGGCCGTTTTTGTGCTCGACACGCCGGGACCGACGCCGGCGACGGTGCGGCACCTGCCCTTTGTCCAGCGGACGCGGCCCTTTTTTCCGCTGGACCCGGACATGGCGCTGGAGATGGAGGTTTTGCGCTCGGAGGCGCGATAGGAAGAGGTTTGAGTATAGTAATGAAGAAAATTGAAGAGCAAGAAATACGGCGCGTCGCCGAACACATTGGCCGCCAAGCAGATGCCGAACGGGTCGTCCTATTCGGCTCCTATGCTCGCGGAGAAGCTACCGAGCACAGCGACGTCGATTTACTCGTGATCGCTCCAAGCGACCTGCCGCGCTTCAAACGCAGCCGCGCCCTCTATCAGTCGCTACGTCCCTATCCATTCGCTATGGACTTGTTGGTCTATACTCCGGAAGAGATGAAAAAGGCCCAACAGTCGCCCCTTTCCTTTGTTTTTACCGCGATGCGCGAGGGCAAAACGGTCTATGTCCGCCGAGACTGAATCGGGTCGTCGGACTCAGGGACTGTGCGGCGAGCGGGATAGCTAACGTACTGGCGGCCAGAAGCCTCTTGTTTGGCTTGAATATCTCTGAAAATTGCTTTGACGTCGTAACCAAACCGAGCTGCGTGTTGGTCGCGTATGGCCCGGACTTCAGCGATGATCGGGTCAGGCTGTGGCGTCTTCATGGTTGGGTTTCATTAGTTCGTTGGGTGTGCTAACTCGTCCAGCGCCACATTGAGCACACCCGCGAGTCGGCGGAATAGGCCGAGGGTCCCTGGCTTTTGTCCGTTTTCAATCTGCGACAGATACCCTTTTGAGACACCTACTCGCTCGGCCAGCGCATCCAGCGTGAATTCGCGGTGCTTCCGCCACACGCGCAAGGGCGATTCACCAGCGAGAATGGCCTTTACAACTTCGCCCGAAATCGTCTCGCCTGCTGCGTCCTCGGCCCATGCCCGTTCGATAATCTGCACATCCTGTTCGTTCATCGGGTATCTCTCCCCTCCTCCTCTTGACAAGGTTTCAACACAATGATAATGTTGTGTTATGATACCTCCGTTCGACGCAACCGGAATCCTTCCACTAGGAGTATATTGGGCCAGTTGGGACGAGGTGACAAGTAGATTCGGGGGTAGTCCTTGGAGACAACGCCTCATTGCTGGTCTTAGAGCGGCACTGAAAAATCTAAAGAGCGCAGGTTGCCGGACCGTCTATCTCAATGGCAGCTTCGTAACAAGCAAGAACAGGCCAAACGACTACGACGCTTGCTGGGAAGAAATTGGTGTCGATCCGACAGCTCTCGATCCCGTCCTTTTGACATTCGATCCTGGCAGAGCCACACAGAAAGCCAAGTACATGGGAGAGTTCTTTCCCGCATCAATTACTGCTGACCCAAATGGATTGTCGTTTTACGAATTCTTCCAAACAGATAAGCACACCGGCAGACCTAAAGGAATTATTGCCATAGACTTGGGAGACTTGCAATGATCAAGAACGAAAGGCAATATCGGCTCACCAAAGCGCAGGCGAATCGGTTTTCGCAGACCTTGCAAAGCCTCGGCGAGGCCGACGGAGTGCATCCGCTTATCGTTAAGGCGCAGCGCGAGGCCCTGAGCAGCCAGATCGCCGATCTGAAAGAGGAGTTGCGCGAATATGAATCTCTAAAGGCCGGCCTGTTTCAACTCGATCAACTCAAGGCCGTCGCCGAGCTACCGACTCTTCTAATCAAAGCACGAATCGCCCAAGGACTGAGCCAAAAAGAGCTAGCTGAACGTCTCGGACTGAAGGAGCAACAGATACAGCGGTACGAGGCCACAGACTACGCCTCGGCCCGTCTCGCTCGAATCAAGGAAGTCGTCGGGGCCTTGGGCATCGATGGCTAAATGCAGCAATTGAAGAGCAAGAAATGCCTCATGGACGGACTGGCCTGCTCAACATCACGAGCGAGAGTCTTTTCCCTGGCTTTGACAAAGCCGTAAAGGCAGTCATGCAACGCTATTCCAAAAGACGATCTGAAAATGGTGGAGGTAGATAAATAAGTACCATGGCCAAGAAATTGAAGCCTCAGAAGCCAGACGAAGCATTCTCTAAGGGCCCCTTTACTGTGGCACGCTTTGGAAAAAACGTTGTCTTTGAAGCTAATTGGCAAGAGAGAGAATTTGACGAATACCAAAAATATCTAGTCGAAAACTATCCGAAGGTCATCGAAGAAATTGATATACTCGTTTCCGAAATTAAGAACCTTATTAAGGGTCTACCGCCTGAAAAGCTCCTGCAGCGTGCTTGGTGGGAAAAGATGATGGTACTTATAAGAACTGATACGGAGGATGAAATTGGTGAAGAAGACCCCTTCGCGTCTCACATGATCGACTATGTCCAAAGCGTTATTGCCGCAGTTCCACCGGCTAAGAACCTGCGAGATGATGTAACAGATGAAGAATGGGGACTTTTCGGCAACAAAATTGAACATCTATTCCGTAAGATCGGAACTGACTATCAGATTTGTCGTATTGCAAAGAATAGAGCTAATGATCCTAATCTAGATATGGATTTCGAGGAGTTTCAGATCAGAACTCAGTTTTATTGGTGCAATGTTAGAGGGAAAAGGTATCAAGTTCACGATTCAATTTACTTGGAGGATATGTTCCTACCACATACTGAAGTCCTCCAAGAACTTTTCGGAATCTCTAGCGATAACTTCGTCACAGAGATCAAGAAAATTTTGCATACTTTCTCTTTCGGTATTCAAGTCCTCCTTGAAGACTTATATCAATTCCAGCACGATACGATGAACGCCATCGCCAAGAAAGTCGATGAATTGCCTTCGGATTATAAACCAAATCCCCCTAATCTGATGGCCGATGTAATAAAAGAAAATGCTTGGGAAGAGCGCGGAAACGATATCTTTGGACGCTTTCTGGGCATGAAACTATTCGATGTCCAAGAGACAACTGACCTTCCTGAAAAGCTTTTAGAACAACTGAGTTGGCTACCAGGCGAAGATAAAGACTTCTTCGCCGACGGTGAATTTTGTGGCTGGCCATTGCGTATTTGGCCAGTGTTTAAACGTCCATTTATTCGGCTGGAAGGTCAATATTATTGCTTTGACCTCAATAGTCTGCGCGACAATTTATACCGCATCATGCAACGCATTATCATGCGTCTGAAACCCGATTATCAGGAGACTTGGAATACAATTCAGCGAAGTCAATCGGAAAATCTACCATTCAGATATTTTGAACGTCTGCTTCCTGGAGCAAAAGTACTGAAAGAGGTTTACTATCGTGGCAAAACTGACAATGGTAAGACTAACTGGTGTGAAGCCGACGGTCTTTTGATCTTCGACGATCATCTATTTATCGTCGAAGCACGCGGAGGTGCTTTCACTTACACACCTCCCGCGACTGATTTTCAGGCGTACATAGCATCGCTTAAAAATCTCGTTTTGAAGCCAGCAACGCAGGGTCAAAGATTCCTCAACTATTTGAAGAATGCTGAAAATGTTCCATTGTTTGACAGCAACCACAACCAGATTGGTGAACTTAGCAAGTCTGACTTTCGTCATATCACAATTTGTGCAGTGACTTTGGATCCATTCACGGAACTTGCTGCACAGACTCAGCACCTTCGAAAGATCGGCGTTAACGTTGGTGTTGAGCCTATTTGGGCCATATCCCTAGATGACTTGTGTATCTATGCGGACATTTTTGAGAATCCTTTGATCTTTCTTCATTATGTCGAACAGCGGATGCAAGCCTTCCACTCCGATATCATTCAATGTGATGATGAGTTAGACCATCTCGGTCTCTATCTCGAGCATAATAACTACAGTACCTATGCTGAGGAGCTTCAAGGTGATTCTGAAGCTCAAATTAACTTCACTGGATATCGCTCGGAGATTGACCATTTTTTTTCTAAACGCCTGCTTGACTCCAATACGCCGTGTCCCCTAAAGCAGGATACACCGGCACGTCTTCTGGAGATCGTCAAAATCCTATCTCAAAGCAACAAACCGGGACGTGCTGAAATTGTAGCCTATCTACTTAATTTTTCAGGTATTTGGCGAACGGATATTGACACCAGCATCCATAAAGAACTAGTGAGTCAACCAACCACAAAGCGGTCTAGGTCCTTTTCAATACATGGCAATTTCAACTTGACAATTTTCTGTTGGACCGAGCATTCAGGTCCTAGAAATGCATCTTTAGCACTCTACCATGCCCAAAAGCTTGTCGTGATGCATAACGAGGTGCGACGCCTATTGATAGAACTCAGTTATTCGGTGGCTGGTGAGCTTCAAGATGTCAATTGGACATGGGTTGAGTTGGCCGGTATTCCGTCTAGCGAGCTACCGAAATTGCGCTCGGAAGCGGAGGCCCTGCGCCAAAAGCGGATATCCACCTCCAAGACCGAACGCCGGAAAATTGGGCGTAATGAACCGTGCCCCTGCGGTAGTGGTAAGAAGTATAAGAAGTGCTGCTTGGGCCGCTGACTACATAGACCACGGCTCACGAAATATCCCGAACACTCGCCAGCAACATCCCCCCAACCCTCCTCGCTATCTCCGCAAAGTACAGCACTTCCTCCGGCGTCAGCGCCCGCCCCAAGACATCGCGCTCGCGGTAGGATAGCCATTTTTTGAGGACTTGGTAGCCGCCGAGTTTGTAGTCCCAAATTGCGGCGGGGACGTTGCGCCAGAAGGCGTGGTCGTTCAGATACACGTCCAGCGTCTTTTCGCCCAGCGCGGATATGGCATCCCCCAGCGCGGCGCGTTCCTCTGGTATGTATTCGCGTTCGACGATGCGGCCTTGGCCCGGCATTACGGCGTCGCCTGTTCCGTAATGGCCCCATCCGGCGGTGAGCGCGAAATCGTCGCCGGTCATGTTGCGGCTGTCGGTGGTGGCGGGCACGGCGATGGCGGCGATCTCTGGGCGCAACGTGCCTTGGGTAACGCCGGGTATTGGTGCTTCGGGGTCGAGCAGGCGGGCCAGTTCGCGGCCTCGCTCCGCCGATGCAGCGAGCGTCTTGGCTGCGCCGTCAGCTTCGCCGTCGGGCCAGCCCGGCAGGGGAATGCGCGGCCATTCCATGCGGAGCGCCCCGGCGTTGGCCTCGCGGTAAGCGGGATCGTGGAGGGTGGCGAGGACGTGGTGGAAGAGGTCCTCTACATTCGCGCCGAGACGGTGGAGATAGCGTTGCGCGGCCCTGGACAAATTGGGGCGGCGTTGTATTTCATTGTCGCCGATTCCGAGGCCGTCGTCGAGGAGGTAAGCGGGGAACCAAAGGGCGGTGCGCTCAATCATATGCAGCGAACCAAGATGATGTGTGAAACAGGTCTGAGGTTCCGTCTCCCCTTTTCGAAGATGCTGGGAGGCGGATAACCACATATTCCCCACGAACACATGTGGCCTATAGTCGGGTACTGGACGACCAAGCAGACCGTGCCCTGCTTCCCAATAGAGCCAGCGATTATCGAACGGCCGGTAGGCATGACGAACAAAGCCGGTATCGACCGGCCCACCGCGTGAGAGTAGCGCGTCGCGCACCGAGCGGGCCTCACGTACCACGAATCCCGACGAATTCTTCATCGCTCCCGGATAACGTCGTGCGATGTCTTCATGGCTCAAAGCCGCGTCGAAGTAATCGGCGACCCGCGCCTTGAGTCGGTCGAGATCGACATCGATAAGGAACGAGTCACGCTTAGTCTGAACGCCGGGAAACGACACCGGAAACAAATCGGGCAGCGCCGGCCAGTCGAACCAATCCTCGCTGACGACCGCTGGCTTGAATGGCAAGCCGAGGCGAAGATTGGGTTTCAATGCTGTATAGCCTGCATCGATTCCGGTGGCGTCGAGACTGTCCAACAGCGCTTGTCGTCTTTCATCGGCTTTTGCCTGATGGAAATCACGATACAGAATACGTCCGCCTGTCGATGTATCGGCGGCGATTCCCGACTTGGAAAGCAAGGCGATGCTGGTGCCAACCTTGATGCCCGGCGATTGTCCCTGAAGCGCAAAAACTGTTTCGCTGGTCCGCCCATCAGGCGCATATTCCGAGATGATGCGGTCGCCGTGCAGGTTGTCAATACGGACCGCGTTGAACTCCTCCAGATAGCGTTCCCTCATCCCCGTAAACGACAGCCCGTCGAGCCAAGAATAGTTGGAAATGAAGCACATCACGCCTTGGCCCGTCTTCGCAATGCGCCGTTCAGCCATGCGGAAAAAGCGGACATAGAGATCGTTCAGCCCTTGGCCTTCAGGTCGGCGCACCCGCTTGGTCATGCGGTAGGCTTCCGACAGCTCGCGTTCCTCGTCCACCGCCATTCCAGCAAAACCGTTATAAGGTGGATTGCCCAAGATCACCAGAATCGGCGTCTCCTGCTTCACCCGCTCGGCACGGTCGCGTTCTTCCTCCAGTTCGGGGAACGGCAGCGGCTTGGTCGGGCGCGGCTCCCAGCCGGTCAGCGCATTGGTGAGGAACACTTGGGCGCGTTCCTGCCCGTCATCGGCCAGCGCCGCGTCGAGCGCCTGCATGGTCAACCCAACTTGTAGATGGGCGACGACAAAAGGTGCAGGCATAATCTCAAAGCCGAATACGCGCTCGGTCGCCGCCTGCTTGACCCGTGCGCCAGTGAGCGCACCCAACCCCTGACTTTCCAGATTGGCGGCAATGCGGCGCAGCACTTCCGCCAGATACGCCCCAGTGCCGCAGCACGGATCGAGCACATAGACGTTTTCCGCGGCTAGCCCGTCGGCAATGCCGAGATCATCCCGCAGCGCCTTATCGACCCGGGCAACCATGTAACGCACCACTTCGGCTGGCGTGTACCAAACGCCCAACTGCTTGCGTAAATCGGGATCAAAGGCTTCGAGGAACGGCTCGTAGAAATAGGTTACGGCCTCGCCCTCGTTGAAGCGGGCAAAAAAGGCGTCGCAATCCACCCGGTCGAGCGCAGCAGACGTCCAGTCCAGCACCTCGACGAGGCCGAGCGGTTGCAGCCGACCGGGATCGGAGATTTGTTGGAACAGTGCCCGTAGCACTGGTGCCCGCAAATACCAAACCGCTTCGCGCCAATTGAACGCTTTTACGGGCGGCGGTGTTTGCCGCGCCCACAGCACCCAAGCGGAAAACACCCCGTAGAACAGCGTCTGCACCAGCGTCGAACGGAAAAACCGCGCCCCCCGTTCGCCCTCAAAGCGGACGCCCAGCGCCTCTTCCAGTGCCGCCCGTACCGCTGCCAACGACGGCGCATCGCCCGCGGCTTCGACCCGCGCTAGCGCATCGCGGGCATGAGACGCCAACAGCCAAGCCAAGTCCTTCGGCTCGGCCAGCCGCGCCCGATGCGACAACGCTCGGCACAGATATTCCCCTAGACCCGCGCTGACCTCACCGGCAAAGGCACGCGGACTCTCCAACCGTTGCGCGAACTCCGCCGCGCTTGTCGCCAGCCGAAACGTTTCGAGCTTAGCCGGTCGCCCTGCCACATCCTCACCCATTAGCACGAAGTCGCGCGTATTGGTCACCAGCACCAGCCGATAATGGTCCCAATAGCGGCTGACCTGATCGCCCGCCGCCGTCAGCCAAGCGTCATCGTCAGCCGCCTTCGCCTCGACCACGCCGCCTTCGGGCACCTGCCCCTGTTTCGGTTGCCCCTTCTGCACCTGCTTTGCTGCATAAAGTCCAAAGTCGGGATGCCCCGCTCCCTGATCGGCCAACTCGCCAACGCAAAACACCTTGGGCTTGAGCGTTGCGCCGATAGCATTCAGCAGGTTGGCGAGCGGTCCATAGCTCGATCGCTCGCCAGTCGCGCCGCCGGAGGCACGGATTCGTTGCAGGTCGGCGAGATAGGTTTCAACCGCTGTCGTCAGTCGCGTCGTCGTTTTGGTCATCATGGCGATTTAGTTGCGTATTCAGGGTGCCAAATGAAGGCTAATTGTTGGCTGCGATAGTCGATATATATTATGGCCTAAAGAAGGCCCCTAATACCGGCAGTGCAAACGAGGCGTCTCGGCTAGACGAGAGCACGAGAGAGAGGATGGATCAACAAAAATGGAAAAATTAATCGCAGCTATCGACCGAGAATGGGTGGTCGAGCGGACCCGGGAATTGGTCGATATTTACAGCGTAACCATGGCCGAAGCCGAAGTATGCCACGCCTATGAAGCCATGATGCGCGAGATCGGCTTAGAGGTCGATGTGCGGGAGGTGACTCCGGGACGCAATAACCTCTACGCGCGCATCGCGGGCCGAGGGGATGGCCCCACGCTGATGCTCAATGGCCATCTCGACACCATTCCCGTGGGGGCCTGCCCACCCGCCCGCCGCGAGGGCAACCGCGTGTACGGACGAGGGGCGACCGACATGAAGGGAGGAATGGCCGCGGCGTTGGGCGCAGTCAAGGCGCTCTTGGCAAGCGGAGTAGAGTTGCAGGGCGACTTGTGGCTGACGGCGATTGTGGGGCACGAAGAGGTCGAGGCGCAAAAGGACGGGCCGCTGGCGCTGATTGCCGATCGCAACAGCGGCCGGATTGGCGGCGACCGGATCTTGATTGTCGAGGGCCGCGACGCGCTGTGGGTGATGAGCATGGGGTCTATGGTCTTTACCATCGCGCTCGAATCGGCCGCTGGCGGCAAGCACACCCAGTACGTACCCTTTGCGGAAAATCCACTCCGCTTTGTGGGCGCGCTCATCGAGCGGATCCACCAGTATCAACTCGAGCTCGACGCAGGGCCGGCACATGCCTTGGCCGGTGCCGAGCGAATCGACTTAGGCATGGTTGCCGGGGGCGACTATTTCAATCGCACGCCGCTTTGCTGCACGCTGACGGGGACCCGGCGCTGGTTGCCCGGGCGCGTTGCGCCGCAGGTACTAGCGGAGTTGGAAGCCTTGGCGCGGCCGTTAGCTGAGGCTGGGGGGTTGGGCCTGCGGGTCAAAATGGAGCACGAGCGCGAGCCGTTTGAGACGTCCGCCGACGATGGGGTCGTGCAAGCGGTGGGACGGGCGCACGAGCAAGTGACCGGGCGAGAGGCAGAGCTGGTAGGGATGCGGATTGTGGGGGACGCCAATTTATACGTGCATGGGACGGGGTTGCCGACCTTTTACTACGGCCCCTCGAACGAGACGGCACACGCGGATGTGGAGTGGGTGGAGGTGGATCGGCTGGAGAAGGCGGCGCAAGTGTACGCGCTGGCCGCGGCTGACTATTGCGGCGTCGTATCCCCGGATTAAATGCAATGGATGTCCAAGCGATTCGCCGCGATTTTCCCGCGCTGGAGCAGTACACTTGGTTCCAGAATGGGGGAGTGAGTATTACGCCGGTGCCGGTGGCTGCTGAGTACACGCGGTGGACGGAAGAGATGGTGCGGCGGGGGCCTTTGCACATCGTCTATCCAGAGGAAGAGTATCCTCGGCGCAAGGCGGCGATGGAGCGGCTGGCGCAGTTTTTCGGCGTGGAGGCTGGGGAATTGGCTCTGATGCGGGGAGTCAGCGAGGGATTTCAGACGGTGGTGCGGGGGATGGAGTGGGCGGCTGGGGACGAGATTGTGATCAGCGCGGATGAGGAAGCGGCGTTGCTTTTGCCGGCTCTGCACTTGCGGGATTTGTACGGGGTCGAGGTGATAAAGGTGCCGCTGATT
Organism: Candidatus Latescibacterota bacterium; assembly: GCA_965217585.1. GTDB lineage: Bacteria > Latescibacterota > UBA2968 > UBA8231 > UBA8231. The sequence goes on along the minus strand of OZ244561.1, from coordinate 5,556,498 downwards.
GACGACGACGATGGGCAGGTGCAGGCCGTGGAGGAGCGGCTGGGGGAGCGGACCAAGCTGGTGGCCCTGAGCCATGTGACGACGGATTTGGGATACCGCCTGCCGGTGGAGCGGATTTGCGCGGCAGCGCGGACGCGGGGGGTGCGCAGCTTTGTGGATCTGGCGCATTCGGCGGGGCTGTACCCTTTGGACTTGCACGCGCTGGGGTGCGATTTTGCCGGTTTGCTCTCCTATAAGTGGATGTACGCACCGTATGCCGCGGGCTTGCTTTACGTGCGGCAGGAGGCCCTCGACGCGGTGCAGGTGCGCTATGCCGGCGGGCGGGCCGAACAGTGGCTGGACCCGGTGGCGGATACCTTCGCGCTACACGAGACAGCCGAGCGCTTTCAGTACGGCCCTTGGTGTTGGCCGCTGGTGCTGGCTTGGGCCTTTGCCGTTGAGTATCTGTCGGCCATCGGGCTGGAGGCGATTTGGGCGCGGACGGGGGCGTTGGCTGGGCGGCTGAAGGAGGGACTGGCGCAGATCCCGGGCGCAGTGCTCTACACTCCGCGCTCTCCGCAGCGGTCTGCGGCGCTGGTCAGCTTTGGGTTGGCAGGATGGAAGGGGGAGGAATTGAGTCAAGCCCTGCGAGAAGAGTGGAACATGGTGATCAAGCCGCTGCCGCACGGGCGCGAAGGCTTGCGCGCCAGCATTGTCTTTTTCCTACTCGAATCCGAAATCGACGAGTTGCTCGCGGCGCTGGGCAGTTTGGCAAAGCAAAGGAGCTAGGAGTGAAGGTCGCCCGCTCAACGCCGACGCACCAATCTCCTGCAATCCAGCCGCTCATTCCGCATCGCCAAAAACCGCGCGCCGCAGCGTGTCGTTCAACCGCGTCTGCCAGCCTGGACCACTGTTGCGGAAATGCTCCGCAAGGTCGGCGTCAAGACGAATCGATATGTGCTTTTTAGTCGGGGCTTTCTGTTTGCCGCGGGTGAGCTGATAGCGTTCGACGATATGAGGGACGACCTCACTTGCCGGGCGCATACGAGCAATCTCTTCGGCGGTGAGTTCTCGCGTGTCTGGATCGGCGGCGATGCCAGCGCGGATGGCAGCGTCTTCCTCTGGGGTCGGGAGGACGATGTCACGCTTGACTTTTGACATAGTTGTGGGCCTCTCTTCTGTCGCCAATTAATACTATTTAAATGTATATACAATCTGGTGATTGTCAAATTCACAACATGGAATTGGCCGTGCTCAAAAGGCTGCCGCGCGGGCGCGAGGGCTTGCGCGCCAGCATCGCTTTTTTCTTACTGGAATCCGAAATCGACGAACTGCGCGCAGCGCTGAACAGCTTGGCCAAGCAAAGGAGCAAGGCCCGTTGACATCACAACAAACTGGACCGGCTACAGGTAGCCCATCTGAATCTTCCCAAGTGGGGCACGGCTTTGGCACCGCGCCTGTTTTTCTCGCGTCAATCAGCACGATCCTCGGAGCGATCCTCTTCCTGCGATTCGGATACGCGGTTGCGCATGTCGGCCTTTGGGGCAGCCTCATGATCATCGTTATCGGGCATCTCGTGACCATTCTTGGTTCGATCCTCGTCGCTCCCAGAACTCTGCAAGCGCTAGCGCGCGACAACGTGCTGCCCGTTCCAAAACTGAATCGCCTGCTGGCGAAAGGTTGGGGCCGGGCACAGGAGCCGGTGTCTGCGACCTGCGTGTCGAGTGCCATCGCCATCGCATTCGTTGTTTTGGGAGACATTGACTTTATCGCCCATATTCTCAGCATGTTCTTCATGGTGACTTATGGTGCCCTTTGCTCGGTATCATTCCTAGAATATTTCGCTGGCAATCCGTCGTACCGCCCTACCTTCCATTCGCGCTGGTACCTATCGCTGCTAGGCGCAGTAATGTGTGGCCTGATGATGATCCAAATGAACGCGCTATACGCGCTTGTAGCGATCTCTCTCATGGTAGCGACTTACTTCGGACTGCGACGCTCGCGGCGGGGCGAGCGCGACCTGACGGCGATTTTCCAAGGGACGATGTTCCAATTGACTCGCCGTCTGCAGATCACGCTGCAGAAGAGCCGCGCGGTGAAATCGGAAGGGGGCTGGCGGCCCTCGATTATCGCGGTGACCCGTTTCGGCGAACGCCGGCTGGGGCACTTCGACCTGCTGCGCTGGATCAGCCACCGGCATGGGTTTGGGCACTTCATTCAGTTTTTTCAGGGAGAATACTCGTTCACTGAAGAGATCGAGGCCCGCCTCCATGTGGGCAGACTGATCGAGCGGACCGAGGTCAGCGGGGCGGGCATTTTCGTGGATTCCCTGATTTGTCCTTCGTTCCAGATGGCGCTGGCGCAGACGCTCCAGACGAGATTCGGCTCTTCGCATGCCTCGACTCTGGAGACGCAGAACGCGAAACGCAGAAGCTCTCCAATTTGATGATGGAGGGACGATTGCCGATCTCTAAGCAGAATGTGACGTCGGTTCCTTGCACGACCAGTGAAGCTCTCGAATTTGAGGTATCGCTCCGATCCTCTAAGGCCGATCTGGTCATCGCGGGCCTGACCGATGACGAAATCAAATCGGGCGAGGTGGAGCAAACGCTCCGGTGCTATAACGGGGCGAACGACGTGCTGTTTGTCAATGCGAGTGAGCCGGTCTTGATTGAGTAATCAGCCGCTTGTGCGCGCGCCAGCATCGCCTTTTTCTTACTTGAGGCCGAAATCGACGAACTGTTCGCGGCGCGATAGCCATATATTACGCGGCATGGAGAAACCGAACTCTGGCCATCATCGAAGAATAGGGGTTGAAGAGCATGTACAAAAAAGAGGTTCTGCGAGGTCCGGTTTGAAAGAGCTAAGGAATTCGTTCAAGGGCAGCGTCGACCGGATGTTCGAGGCGGCCGCCGCCACGATGGAGCTCGAGCCGGGCCTCGCCAACCAGATCAGGACCTGCAACTCCGTGTTCCAGGTCAGCTTCCCCGTTCACATACGGGGCGAATTCCGGGTCTTCACCGGCTGGCGCGCCGTCCACAGCGAGCACTACCTGCCGGTGAAAGGCGGCATCCGCTATGCGCCGATCGCCGACCAGGACGAGGTCGAGGCCCTGGCCGCCCTGATGACCTACAAGTGCGCCATCGTCGACGTCCCGTACGGGGGCTCTAAGGGTGCCCTGCAGATCGATCCGCGCGACTACGACGCCGCCGAACTCGAGCTGATCACTCGTAATTTCACGATGGAGCTGGCGAAGAAGGGCTACATCAGCCCCAGCCTCAACGTACCGGCTCCCGACATGGGCACGGGCCCGCGCGAGATGGGGTGGATCGCGGATGCCTACCGCGCCCTGTATCCCAACGACATCAACGCCGTCGCCTGTGTCACCGGCAAACCCGTGCACATGAGCGGAATCCGCGGCCGTACCGAGGCGACGGGGCGCGGGGTGCAGTACGCCCTCAGGGAATTCTTCCGCCATCCCGAAGATGTGCAGAGGGCCGGGATGGATGGAGATCTGGAGGGCAAGCGCGTAATCATCCAGGGCCTGGGCAACGTCGGGTACCACGCCGCGAAGTTCCTGTCCGAAGAGGATGGCGTCAGGGTGGTTGCCCTGATCGAGCGCGAGGGGGCCGTGGTGTGTGAGGATGGGCTAGACATCGAGGAGCTCGCCACCTATCGCCGCGAAAAGGGCGGCGGCCAGGGCTTTCGGGACTCCGAGTTCGTGGAGGACGGCAGTTTTTTGCTGGAAGCAGACTGCGACATCCTGATCCCCGCGGCCACTGAGTCGGTGATCACCACCGAAAACGCCGAGCGCATCCAGGCATCGCTGATCGCCGAGGCCGCCAACGGTCCGATCACTTTCGAGGCGGACAAAATCCTGCGCGACCGCGGCAAAGTGGTGATTCCGGACGCTTACCTGAACGCAGGGGGCGTGGCAGTCTCCTACTTCGAATGGATCAAGAACCTGTCCCACATTCGCTTCGGCCGCATGGACCGGCGTATCGACGAGCTGCGCGGGCAGCGCATCGTCGAGGCCATCGAGACTGCGGTCGGCAAACCCCTTCCCGAAACCCAGCGGCACGATCTGGTGCGCGGAGCCGACGAGCTGGACCTGGTGCGATCCGGCCTGGACGACACCATGCGGCAGGCGTACAACGAGCTGCGCGAGGTGTTTTTGAGTCATGACAAGGTGCGCGACCTGCGCACCGCGGCGTACGTCGTGGCGATCGAGAAGATTGCACAGAGCTACCGGGAGATGGTGTACTGATGGTGCCTCTGCTCACAAATTCCTGCCACACGGGCGCTAGGGCTTGCGCGTCAGCATCGCCTTTTTCTTACTTGAGGCCACAATCGACCACCTACTCGCGGCGTTGGGCCGCTTGCAAAGGAGCTAGTCGTGAAAATCACCAAAGTAGAAACCATTCAGATAGAGACCCCGCGCTACTACGGCCACATCTCCGGGCACGTGTTGGTCAAGGTCTTTGTCGATGACGGCCCAGAGGGCTGGGGCGAGGCGTCCGACAGTCGCGCCGAGGATTTGCCGGCCATTGCCCGGCAGTACAACGAGCTGCTGGTGGGGCGGGACGCCGGGGCCATTACCGAGATCAACGAGCTGTTGCGCGGCCACACCTTCCACAGCTCAGTAACCGACCTCCACCTCGCCTCGGCGATTGACCTGGCGCTCTACGATCTCAACGGCAAGGCCCAAGGAGTGCCGGCCTATCGGCTTTTGGGCGGCAAGATGCGGGACCGGCTCTATTGCTGCTATCCGATCTTTGGCTGGCAGGTAAAAGAGGACTTCGAGCGCACGCTGGGCTATCTCCAGCGGCTGCTCGACTTGGGCCATCATCTGTTCCGCTACTACGTGTCGGGCGATAGCGCGCTCGACGACCGCTTCTTAGGCGAAGCCAAACGCCGCTTCGACGACCGGCTCAAGCTCAAGTCCATCGACTTTTCCGGGCGCTTCACCGATTGGGAAACAGCCGTCCGCTACGCCGATGTCCTGCGCCATCACGCGCCCTATCACTTTGAGCAGCCCACGCGCAGTCTGCGCATCTCGGCCGAATTTGTGCGGCGCGTTGACTTGCCGGTGAGCTGGCACATCAACAGCCTAGAGCTGGGCATGGAAGCCATTGAAAGAAGGGCCTGCACGGCCTTTAACGTCGCCTGCGTCTGCGGCGGCCCGACCCATATCCGCCGGCTTTTCGCCCTAGCGGAGGCGGCCGGATTCCGCTGCCTGATCGGCACCGACCAAGAATCGACGCTGGGGGTTTCGGCGCAGGTCAGCCTTGGCATTGCCATGCCCAACACCAACTTGCCTTGCGACCCAATGGGGCCGGTGCTGTACACGGCGTCGCCGGCCGCGGAAAGGGTGCGGGCCGAGGGCAGCTACTTGTATCCGTTTGAAGGGCCGGGTTTGGGCGTGGAGATCGACGCGGACAAGCTAAGCGCAATAATTGTAGAGAAAGCCTAGAGCCATCGGCTGCGACATGGTGTGGCCGGTTTGACCTTTCGCCGGTTGTGCCGCAGTATATATCCTTTCGACAATACTTGAGTTACATACATAAACAGGAGAGAGCAATGAGCGAGGAAAACCGCGCGACTTGGGCCGATAATTGGCTCGGGTACCGGGAGGAAATCAAGGTCGTCGATGTCACGATCCGCGATGGCGGCCTGATGAACGACCATGGGTTCGACGACGAGGTGGTCAAAGGCGTGTACGAGGCCTGCATCGAGAGTGGGATCGACTACATGGAGATCGGCTATATCAACTCGCGGGAGCAGTTTCCGCCCGGCGAGTTTGGGCCGTGGAAGCACTGCCGCGAGGAGGACATCCGCCGCATCGTCGGCGACAACAATACCTCGCTGAAGTTGGCGGCCATGGCCGATGCCGAGAAAAGCGATTACAAGACGGACATACTGCCGGCGTCTGAAAGCGTGTTGGACATGATCCGCGTGGCCACCTATATCCACCAGATGTCGCTGGCTTTGGACATGATTAAGGACGCCCGCGACAAGGGTTATGAGACGACCCTAAATTTAATGGCCGTTTCCACCGTGCCGGAATCCGAGGTCAAGAGCGCGCTGGAGATGCTGGTGCACTCAGACGTGGGGGCTGTTTACGTGGTCGATAGCTTTGGCTCGCTCTATAGCGAGCAAATCCGCGCGCTGTGCAACATGTTTCTCGAATACTTCGAGGGTACCCCGATCGAGGTCGGGATCCACGCCCATAACAATCGGCAACTGGCCTTTGCCAATACCATCGAAGCCGCGATACTGGGGGCCAATTGCGTGGACGCGAGTTTTGCCGGCTTGGGTCGCGGCGCGGGCAATTGCCAGATGGAGCTTTTGTTGGGCTTTTTACACAATCCGAAATTTCGCTTGCGCCCAGTGCTCAAGTGCATTGAGCAGCACGTTGAGTCGCTGCGCTCCAAGCTGATGTGGGGCTACGACTATCCCTACATGATCACCGGCCTGCTCAACCAGCACCCGCGGTCCGGCATGGCTTTCAACGCCTCTGAAGACCGGGGCAAGATCGTCCAGTTCTACGACCAGATGGAAGAGCAGGAGTGAGCCGGTTCAGTACCAGAGATAGCTGACGTTGAAGGCGATGGCCAAGCCCGTGACATCGGCTGTGACCGCTTGGTCGTCGATTGTGGCCTCGGCGTTTGGCGTGCCCCAGCCGAGGGTGCCTTGGACCGTCCAGTGCTTGCGCATCTCGTAGCCTATGCTGCCGGCCAGCCCAAGGCCGTCGAGGACGTTGTTGCCCCCGTCGTTCCAGCGCGCGGTGCCGATGACGGCCTCGACGAAGGGCGACGGGGCGCGTTTTTTGAAGAAATAGGTCGCGCTAAAGCCGTTGATCTCAAAGCTGGTGCTGCCCCTTTCGATTTCCGTGCCGAGGAGCTTGATCTCGTCGTCGTCGGTGTCGCTGCCCAAGTCCAAGACCCAGCCTAGGACGAGGTGGTCGGTCAGGCCGTAGCCGAGTCGGAGAGTGGCCCCGAATATTGAATCGCGGTCTTCGCGCCGAGATGGCTCACCGGCGATGAGCCACTCCTGCTCGATGAACTGATAGCCCGGCCCGAGGCTAAAACCGAACAGAAAGCCCTCGCGTCTTTCATCAAAGGCGTGGGTAGCCAGCGGCAGAGCGAGCAAGAGGGCGAGAAGAGGCAAGGCGCGTTGCATGATGAAGCTCCAGTTAGGGATGAGGTTGGTTAGGCAAACAAGAGGAGCTTAAACGGGCTGTCAAATTATATAACACCGCTACCGGCAAGAAATGCCCCCTTACAGCGGCGAGATAGTCCAAAGCGCAACACAGCCGCACCTTCGGAGGAGACGCCATGCAAGGTTTCTCTGGCCGCCATCAGGCGGTGCAACCAGCACTGACCCGCTTATCCCGCACCCGCTATGCCTTTGACGGTCCCTTTGCGGCCTATTTGCGCGCCGTCACCGAGCAGTGGCTACTCATCGCGCCCGCGGCCAATCCGGCGATCTTGGACATGTTTGCCGACCGCGACCGCAAGCCCTACCGCGACCAAGTGCCTTGGGCCGGAGAATTTGCCGGCAAATACCTGACGAGTGCGGTGCAAATCCTGCGGCTGACCGGCGACCCAGCGCTGAAAAGACATCTCCAGGCTTTCGTCGCCAAGCTCATCGCGCACCAAGACGCAAACGGCTATCTCGGCCCCTGGCCGCACCGCCACTGCCTGACTGGGTACGCGCCCAACGTCATGAACAAGCGCGGTTCCACGTGGGATGCTTGGGGGCATTATCACGCCATGCTGGGCTTGTTGCTCTGGCACGAGGATAGCCGCGACGCACAGGTATTGCGCTGCGTCGAGTCCATGGCCGAGCTGTTGTGCCGGAAGTTTATGGGCAAGCCGCGCCAGCGGCTGGTCGATACCGGCAGCACGGAGATGAACATGGCCCCGGTCCACGTCCTGTGCATCCTCCATCGCCAGACCGGCAAAGAGCACTATCTGGAATTGGCCTTGCAATGGGTCGATGAGTTCGCCGCATTGGACGCAGACGAGCAGCCGCTCGCCGGCGACTACCTCAACCAAGCCTTGGCCGGTCATCCCTTCTTCCAAACGCCCAAGCCGCGCTGGGAAAGCCTACATCCGATCATGGCCTTGGCCGAGTTGTACTGGATCACCGGCGAGGAACGCTACCGCCGGGCTTTCGAGCAGATCTGGTGGAGCATTGTCGAACTCGACCGGCACAACAACGGCGGCTTTTCTTCGGGCGAGGCCGCCCAAGGCAACCCCTACCATCAGGGCGCTATCGAGACCTGTTGCACCATTGCTTGGGTGGCCGCGAGCGTGGAGATGCTCAAGCTGACCGGCAATTCGCTTGTGGCCGACGAGATTGAGCTATCGACCCTCAATTCCATTCTCGGGCTGCATTCGGCGAGTGGTCGCTGGGTTACGTACAACACCCCGATGGACGGGGTGCGCAAGGCCAGTGCTCACGACATCGTCTTCCAAGCGCGCGAAGGTAGCCCGGAGCTGAACTGTTGCAGCGTCAACGGGCCGCGCGGGTTGGGGATGGTCTCGGACTGGGCGCTGATGCGCGACGAGGAGGGGCTGGTGCTCAATTGGTACGGCCCGAGCCAGATGCGGGTGGGGCTGCGGCGCGGCCTGACAGTGGCACTAACCCAGGAGACGGAGTATCCCCGCAGCGGGCGCGTGGGCATCCGCATCGATCCCTCTCGGGCGGCGGAGTTTGCGCTCAAATTGCGGGTGCCTTACTGGTCGCAGCGGACTAAGGTGCGAATAAACGGCGCGGCCGTAAGCAAGGTACGGGCCGGGGCGTACCTAACGCTGGCTAGGTGCTGGCAGCCCGGCGATACCATTGACATCGAACTGGACATGTCCATGCACTACTGGCAGGGCGAAAATGAGTGCCGCGATAAGGTCTCAATTTTTAGGGGACCGGTGCTTTTGACCTACGACCGCCGGCTCAACGCCGTGGACCCGGATGAGGTGCCGGCACTCGACGCGGTGGGCTTGCGGGGGAATTTGGTGGAGGCCGAGGCTATGGTGGCACTGGATGTCGTCGCCGCAGACGGCAGCAAGCTACGCTTGTGCGACTTTGCCAGTGCCGGGGAGGGCGGCTCGCCGTATTGCTCTTGGCTTTGTGTTGCCAACGCGCCCCAAACGCCTTTTTCACGCGAGAATCCGCTCCGCAGCGGGCGGTAGAAGGAGCCTGTGTCATGCGAGAACACTCGGTGCGCCGCTCATTGCAAATCTACGAGCGCGCCAAAGCGCTCATCCCCGGCACCACCCAGCTCATCAGCCGGCGGCCCGCCCGGGCCGCGCTCGGTGTCAGCCCCATCTACGCCGAGCGCGCTAAAGGCTGTCGCATCTGGGATGTGGATGGCAACGAATACATCGATTGGACCAGTGCCGTGGGGCCGGTGATCTTGGGCTATGCCGACGAGGTCGTCGATGCCGCGGTCCGCGCCCAGATTGACCGAGGGACGCTCTACAGCATCGTCCAGGAGTCGGCCGTGGAGCTGGCCGAGGAGCTAGTGAGGATCGTGCCCTCGGCGGAAATGGTGCGCTACTGCAAGGGCGGGGGCGAGGCCTGCACCATTGCGGTGCGGATCGCGCGCGGGGTCACCGGCCGCGACAAGGTGCTGTTTTGCGGCTACCACGGCTGGCACGACTGGTACCAGGCCGCCAATATCGGGGCCGAGCGGCTGGCCTCTCATCTCTTTAATGGCATTGAGCCGATTGGCGTGCCCCGCTGTCTGGAGGGCACGGCCCTGCCCTTTACCTATGGCGATGTCGATGAACTCACCGCCCTGCTCGAAGAGCACGCCGGCGAGTTGGCCTGCATCATCATGGAGCCGATGCGCTCCGAAGAGCCGCCGCCGGGCTACTTGGAAAACGTGCGGGAGTTGGCGTCGCGCTACGGGGTGGTGCTCATCTTCGACGAGGTGTCGTCGGGGTTCCGCGTAGCCTTGGGCAGCGCCCAGGAATACACGGGTGTGACGCCGGATATGTCCGTTTTTGCCAAGGCCATCTCCAACGGCTATCCAATGGGCGCAGTGGTCGGCAAGCGGGAGTTTATGGCACCGGCTGCGCAGATGTTTATCTCCAGCGCCTATTGGGACGACAACATCGGCGTGGCGGCCTCGCTGGCGACCTTGCGCGAGTTGGAGCGCCGCGACGCCGTGGGTCACTTTCAGCGCATCGGCACCTTCTTTAAGGAGCAGATCGACGCGGCAGCGGCGGCCGCTGGGCTCGACGCTAGCTGCGAGGGGGTGGCTGCGCATCCCCGCATCCGCTTGGGCGCGGAGGATGCCGTGACGGCTGCCAAGGTCCACACGCTGTTCATCCAGGAGAACGCCCGCCGCGGCGTGATCTTGGCGGCTGGGTTTATGTTCAATTGCGCCCACGGTGAGGCCGAGGTCGAACAGACTGCGGCCGTGGTGCGGGAGAGTTTTGCCGTTATTGCCGAGGGCCTGGAGCGCGGAACCTTGGACGAACTGCTCGAAGTACCGCCTCAGGAGGATCTGTTCCGGCGGCTAGTGCGCTAAAGCCTCGGGAGTAAGCTCGGCAAAGACGGCGATTAAGCGGGGGAAGAAGGCGGCGAAGGTCGGGTAGCGGTCGCGCTGGGATTCGTATTCTTCGAGGCGGCGTGCTATGGCGTGGATATAGCGGAAGCCGCGCGCGGATTCTTCGCGCAGTGCACGGCGACCCGCTTCCGCGCCGAGGTGATGGTGGGCAAGGCGCGCGGTGACGGCGCGGATGAGGTGTTCGTTGGCGCAGTCGAGCCAGTGGGTATAGCCGATACCGGCCATCTGTTCGGCCAGCGGGGTGAATAGATCGGCATGGGGCCTCAGCATTGGATAGTACTCCTCGCTGAGGGGATTGACGAAGGCGTGGCTGAATTCGTGCCATATAATCTGCAAAAGCTGATCGCGGGGGCCGTATTCGGGTAGGCCACGCGTGGCATCCGTGGGGCCGAGCAGCGTATAGACATCGTATGGCCCCCCATGGCGGCCGATGTGCGGGCCAAACCCGCCGTGGTGCAAAAGCGGGCTGAGGACGAGGTGGTAACTGAGTTGGCGGGTGCCGAAATAGGCCTCGACTTCGCCGGTGGGATCGGCACCGGCCAGTTCCTCGAGGAGGCGGGCCCTGAGGAGGCTATAGAGCTTTTGGCTGCGGGTAAAAAAGTGGTTGAATTGGGTCTGGCGAGCAAAATTGCGCAAGGCGTGGACGAAGCGCGTAAAGTTTTCCTCGCCGCGGAAGGCGCGAAAGATGTGGGGGGGAATGGGTTGGGTTGGTTCTAGTATGGGTGGGTCGGACAGGTAGAGCATGGCGGTTGGGTAGGCATCGGACCACCCAGTGTCCAAGCTCAGGCTGCGAAAGAGGGCGACGGCCTGCTGGGGGGGATAGCGCGAGAAGTGGGTGATGAGGTCGCGCGCGTAATCCAGCCGATAGGGCGTAAGATAGCGATACTGGCTGAGGAGTTGGACCGCGGTGAGCAATTCGAGGCGCGGATCGGCACCGATGTGCAGGCGTTGCTCGGCGTGGACGCCGGAAGCCATTAGCAGCGCAAGGCCAACGCAGATACGAGAAAAGCCGACTCGCAAAGAGCCGGCTTTTAATTTTTCGGGACGAATTTCCAACGATATCAGGGGGACCAGGAGCCGCCGGGGTCTGGCGCGGCTTGGTCGGCGGCGGAGTGGGTGTCGTGTAGGGCTTCTTTGAGTTGTTTGCCCGGCTTGAAGTGGGTCTTGCGGCGGGCGGGCACGTACACGACCTCACCGGTGCGCGGGTTGCGCGCCGCGGGTTTGGGCTTGGTGTCTTTGACTTCGAGGACGCCAAAACCCCTGATCTCAATGCGATTTCCCTCGATAAGCGTTTCGCGCATGGTCTCGAAGAGGCTATCGACCATCTGCAAAGTCAGGTTGTTTTTGCAGCCGAGCGTTTCAGCTACCGACCGCGCTAGGTCCTTCTTGGTTATCGTGGCCACTAAAACCTCTCTAGATGAGGAGCTGAATCGGCTCTGATTTTGTTCATAAGTGCTTGTATTATACGAAATTCTGAGGCTTAATCAAGAGAAAAGTAACTAATAGAAGAAACAAAGACATAAGCGCTTCACGGGGCCTGTAATTGAGGGTCGGAAAGGGTTTTCAAAAAGGCCACTAGGGCGCGTTTGTCGGCCGGATCGAGGTCGAGGTTGGGCCGGACGAGCAACAGCGGGTCGGTGAGGATCGTGCGGTGAAAGCCGGAGGCGTAGTGCTCGACGACTTCTTCGAGGGTTTGGAAGCGGCCATCGTGCATGTAAGGCGCGGTGTACTCTACGTTGCGCAGGGTGGGCGTCTTGAATTTGCCGCGGTCGAGGCGTTTTCCGGTGAGCGCGCCCAGCCCCTCATCCGGGGGATCTAGGTCCAGCCCATTGTTGTGGAACTCGTTGTCGGTGAAAAGCGGCGCACCGTGGCAGTGGAAGCAGTCGGCTTTTTCGGTGTGGAAGAGGAAGAAGCCCCGTTCTTCTTCTGGGGTAAACGCCGCTTGGCCAGCCAGCCAGCGGTCGTATTTGCTGTCCGCCGCAATGAGGGTGCGCTCAAATTGGGCAATGGCTTGGACGACGCGTCGCCGGTCGATGGGTGCGTCGCCAAAGGCGCGGGTGAAGAGCGCGGGATAGTCGGCGTGCCGCTCCAGTTTGGCCACCACGCGACCCCAGTCCGCGCCCATTTCTACGGGCATCTGCACGGGTTCGAGGGCTTGGTCTTCGAGGCTGGCGGCGCGCCCATCCCAAAAAAAGGACGAACTCCAGAGCACGTTAAAAAGCGGCATGGAGTTGCGGCTGGTGACGCCGCCGACGCCTTGGCTAAAGGGCCGCGGATCGGAGAAGGCGTGGGCGGGCAGGTGGCACGAGGCGCAGGCTATGGTGCTATCGACGGAGAGGATGGGGTCGGCAAAGAGCCGCTTCCCCAGGGCGATGCCCTCGACGGTCAGGGGGTTATCCGGCGGGATTGTCGGCGCGGGAAATCCCTCCGGCACGGCTAGTTCGTAGGGGGTTGGGGCGGGTGGAGGGGTAGGGGGTACGCCCGCGTCTTTGCCGCAGGCGATTAGCCCTAACAGGATCAGTGCCCAAAGCCCCATGCGGCTATCCTCCTAATTGCTCGTCGTGGTCTTGTGCTGCTTGATCTTGTTCGACTTCCTCTTTCCCGTGATTTTGGCTGTCTCGGTCGTAGTCAATGCCCGATGTGCCCTAGGGAAAAGACCGTAGCGCCGTTGCCTTGCAAGGTCAATTGCGCGTCGGCGTTGCCCATAATCCCGCCGCGGCCGTTAAAATCGTACAGGGATGGCGCGTCGTACCACTCGTTGAGGTCCATGACCACGGCGATTGCCCACTCGTCTCCGCTGACTGTTAGGGAAAGCGGCAAGGAGACGGCAAACGAAAAGTCTTCCCCGCCCGCCGGCCCGGTGTGCGTGAGGAAGGCTCCTTCGCCGTCGGTCGTGCGGAAGAGGCCCTCCATGCGCATGTAGTGGTAGCCGCCGCCCATAGGAGCAGGCCAAGCCATGTTGTTGAAGTGATCGACGCTCGGCAGCGCGCCGGTTTCGTTTTTGGCTCCGTCGATGCCAAAGGTAAAGCGCAGGGCAGTATATTCGCCACCGGGCACCTTGGCCGAAACGCTGCGGGTCGCATCCACAAAGGCGTTGCGGTAGTGGAACTCGGCCAGTTCGACGCGCTTGCCCCCGGCCGTCTCTAAGGCTATATCCGAGACGATGTACTCCAGGCGGGTGACGCCGTATTCGTTGCCGGCGGCGTTGGTGTAGAGGATATCCTCGTGCTTGAGATCGGCACCGGCGACGGTGTGGTTGAAGTGGACGGTCACCTCGCCTTGGTCATCATCGGAGTTGCCACAGGCTACCAAAAAGCAACATGCGGCCAATATGAGGTATTTCATGGAATATGCCTTTTTCAGAAGAGGTTGAGTTGGTAGTCCAGGCCCAACAGCAAGAAACCATTACTCCGCTTGTTCGTCCTTTTTTAAGACGTACATTACCAAATAGGATGCGCCAATTTGTCGAGTCTGTCCAAGTGACCAAGGGCAAGCCTGCTTCCGGCGAGCGTCCGCGGACGCGGATCGGCCACAAGCTGATTCTGAGTTTCGTGCTGCTGGTTATGGTCGTCGTGGGTCTATCGGGCTGGGTGCTCGTCGAGTTGACGGACCGCAGCTTGGAGCGGCAGATGCGCGACCACCTCGTATCGGTCGCCACGTTGGTGAGCACGAACCTGTCCGGCAACGTGCTGCGCTACCTGCACCCGGGCCGCGAGCACTCCGACCTCTACCGGACCCTAGTGGGTAAATTGCAGCGTGCCGAACAAGGGGTCGGTGCCCGTCACATCTTCGTTTTCGACCGCCAGTACCGCTCGCTGCTCGACACGGATGGCCTGATGCCCATTGACCGCGAGTACCCCAATCTGCTCTTCCATCGCCAGGAGCTGGAGAGAGTTTGGAAGGGCTATACCGCGCATTCGGTGCTTTTTTACGACGGCGATGTCCCGTACATGACGGGCTACGCCCCGATCTTTGACGGCGACGAGGTCGTCGCGGCCGTCGGGGTCGAAATCGGGGCCGGGTTTGTGGACTCCATCCGCGTCTTCGGGCGGTCGGTGCTGATCTTTGCCGGATTGGGTGCGTTGCTGACCGTCGGGGTGGCGTGGGGGTTGGCGCGGACGCTGACTCGGCCCATCCAAAAGCTGGTCGAGGCCGCGCGCGAAATCGGCCGGGGCAACATGGACCAAGAGGTGGTCACCGCGTCCGACGACGAAATCGGCTATTTGGGCGAAGCGATGGAGGAGATGCGGCGCAAACTGGTCGCCCGCGACGCCCAACTGCGCCTCATGCTGGGCGGCGTTGCCCACGAGATCCGCAATCCGCTGGGCAGCATTGAGCTGTACGCCGGGCTGATCGCCGGCGATTTGCCCGCCAGCGACGAGCGCAAGCAACACATCGAGAAGGTCATCGAGGAAGTGCGCCAGCTCAATGGCGTAATTTCCGAGTTTCTCGAATTTGCCCGGCCGGCACAGCCGCAGCCGCAGCCGCAGCCGACGGCGCTAGCCCCGCTGGTGGCCGACGCGGCCTTTTTGCTGGCCCCGGAAATTCAGGCGGCGGGCATTCGCTACGAGGAACACGTCGCGCCCGATTTGCTGTGCTACATCGACGCCGAGCAGGTGGAGCGGGCGCTGGTCAACCTGATGAAGAACGCCGTCCAGGCCATGCGCGATGGCGGGCACTTGACGGTGCGGGCCACCGCCGCAGGCGAGGAGGTCGTCGTCGAGGTGGCCGACGATGGCCCGGGGATGTCGGAAGAGGTGCAGGCGCGCCTTTTCGAGCCTTTTTTTACTACCAAAGAGAAGGGATCGGGTTTGGGGATGGCGGTAGTGGCGCGGGCAGTCGAGGAAAACCGCGGTCGGATCGAAATAGACAGTCGGCAAGGCGCGGGCACGGTGTGCCGCTTGCGCCTGCCGCAGTCCAAAGATGGGGTGCCATGGGCAGGATTCTGATTATCGACGACAACCAAAGCCTCGGCGACGGGCTGGTGTTGAGCTTGAACAAGATGGGGCATCAAGCCGTCGCCGCAGGGAGCGGTCGCGAAGGTTTGGTGCAGATGAAGGATCGTTCCTTTGATTTAGTCATTACCGATTACCGCATGGATGAGATGGACGGCTTGGCGGTGATGGAGGCGGTACAGCGCCAAGCACCAGACACCGATGTGATGATGATGACGGCCTACGACACCCGGGAATTGGCCGTAGAGGCGATGGAGCGGGGGGCGATAGACTTTATCGTCAAACCCTTCCCGCCCGACGAATTGTGGCTGAAGGTCAATAAGCGACTCGACTATCGAGCCAAGCTGCGGGAAGCCCAAGCCAAGCTACAGGAAGCCCAAACCCTTCGCCATGAAGCCGAGGCCAAGCTGCGGGACTGGGAGCACTTATTCGAACAAAACCGCTACTTGCGCGAAGAGATCGATAGCCGCTACAACTTCGGCGAGATCGTCGGTCAATCCCCGCAGATCAAGGCCGTGCGCGAGCGGGTACATAAGGTGGCGTCGTCGTCGTCGTCGGTGCTCATCTACGGGGAAAGCGGCACCGGCAAGGAGTTGGTCGCCCGCGCCATCCACTACCAGAGCCGCCGCAGCAAGGGGCCGTTCGTCAAGGTCAACTGCGGTGCCCTGCCGACTGGGTTGGTCGAAAGTGAGTTGTTTGGACACGAGCGCGGGGCCTTTACCAGCGCGGTGCGGAGCAGGAAGGGGAAGTTTGAACTGGCCGAGGGGGGGACGATTTTTTTGGACGAAATCGGCGATGTACCTTTGGAGATCCAAGTTCGGTTGTTGCGGGTGTTGCAGGAAAAGCAGTTCGACCGCGTGGGCGGCGAGCAGACGCTCGACGTAGATGCGCGGGTGGTGGTGGCCACCAACCGGCCGCTCAAACGCATGGTTGAAGAGGGCACCTTCCGCGAGGATCTTTTCTATCGGCTGGAGGTCATTCCCCTCACCTTGCCGCCGCTGCGGGAGCGGCGCGAGGACATCGAGCTGTTGGTGAAACACTTTACGGAAAAAAAATGTGGGGAAATGAACATCCCGCCCAAGCGTCTAACCAGAGAAGCCTTGACCGGCTTAAAAAACTACCCGTGGCCGGGCAATGTGCGCGAGCTGGAAAACGTCATCGAGCGCACGATGGTGTTGGTTGACGGCGAGGAAATTGGCTACCACGATCTGCCGCTGACCTTTGACGAGGGGCCTACTGAGGAAGGGGCGGGGGGCACCGATGACGGGGGCTTGCAACTCAACGAGCGCCTCGACGAGGTGGAGCGCGACCTAATTGCTCGGGCGATGGAGGAAGCGCAGCACGTCAAGACCAAGGCGGCTTCGCTTTTGGGAATCAAGACGAGTGCTCTGTACTACAAACTCGACAAATACGGTCTAGATTAGCGATGAAAAGCCCATTCATTTTTTTGTTGGTCTTGGGGTTGGCACTGCCCGGATCCGCGCATGGGGATTCGGTTGGGTTGGGCGACCTAAAGGCCCAATATCGCGCCTTGGAGAGCCAGCGCGATTCCCTCGCCGGCCAGCGTTTGCAGGTTGCTGCCAAAGCCGAAGCGCTGTCGACCCGGATCGACAGCCTGAAGCTGAGTGCGGCGAATTCCGCGGCGCTGAGAGAAGCTCTGCGCTCCTCGCTCGGGTTGGTGCAGCACATGGTCCAGATCGACTGGAAGTTGGCGGCCTTAGAGGTGCAGCAGGACAGTTTGGCCGAGCGCTTGTGCCTCGCCTATGACTGGGAAATTGGCGTACTCATCCAGAAGTTGGCCGAGCAACCAGACCGGGGCCTGTCGGCCCAACTCACGCTCTATCAGGAGGCGCGGGAACTGCTCGGGGTCGGGATATACAGCGCGAACTTGCACTACAACGAGCAGATGAAGATCGAGGTGGACGACGGGCCGGACGATATCCAGCAAAAGCAAGAGCTACTGGAGGATATCGCCGACCGCCTCAAGGCCGAATGGAATGCCAACGCCGACCTGCTGCGTCGCTTCGAGGCCGAGTACCGGCTGTGCGCCCGGGCGGAGCAGGCGCGGGCCAAAGCGCGGCCCGAGGAGCGGGTTTTGGTGAGCGGGGAACAGCCGCGTGAGCAAGTGCGGTTTCTCAAGCGAGACGAGTCCGTGGCCGAATTTGATCTCGAGTCGTCGATCGCTGAAGTCGCGTTGAAAATTCACAAGCTGAAGGCGCGCCAGCAGGAAATCCTCCAGATACGGGCCGTGGTCGAAGAACGCGCCGAGGCGTTCCGGCTCTACTTGCGCAGCATGTTAGAAGGCGAGGAATAGTCCGCTCTTCCGCGTTTAACATGGATGAACGGGATGAAGAGGATTTGGGGGGGCGAGGAGTCTCACTCGCCCGCGCACAACCCTCGGCTGACTTCCACTACATTGTCTCGCGTCGCGCCGAAGGCGCACTTGAGCCGTTGATAGGCTGCCCACGGGTCTGTCTGGCGGCCACAGGTAAAGAGGTCGAGGGCGGCATAACCGCGCTCAGGCCACGTGTGGACGGCCAAGTGGCTCTCTTGGACGATGAGCACGCCGGTGACTCCCCCCGGACTGAAGCGATGAAACGCAGTGCCCAAGACGCGAGAGCCGGCCGCTTGGGCCGCGGCCTGCAACTCGGCGGCGATATAGTCTGAGTCGTCGAGCCGCTCGCGGTCGCAGCCATAGAGATCGACGAGCAGATGGCGACCTATGGCCTGCATTGAAGCGTGCCCGAGCGGTCGCGTAGAAAATTACGAGCTGCAACGAGGCCCTCAGACATATTCGACGATGTCGGTGGGCAGGCACTTGAGATCCCGGCATATATTGGACAGGGTGTACGGGTCCATGCCCTCCGTGCCTTGGTCGATGGCCTTTTTGATGTGCTGATAAGTGGTCAGATTGATTTCCGGTTTGCGCTCTTCGAGCATCTGTTCGATTTCTTCTCTCTTAAAGCGGATCATGCGGCCTCCTCGCTTGCGGGTAGGATGAGTAAGTAAGGACACACGGTGGTCGTCGTCAAAAGGCTATTCGTAGCGCAGGGCGTCTATGGGGTTGAGGAAGGCGGCTTGACGGGCCGGGTAGATGCCAAAACCAATACCGACCGCGGCCGAGACCCCAAAGGCGAGGGCAATGGTCCAGGGCTGGACGATGGTGCGCCAGCCCGCGTACAGGGTGATCACTTCCGGGATGGCGTAGCCCAGCACCACTCCAATCAGGCCGCCGATCAGGCTGACCAACAGCGATTCGACCAAAAACTGCGAGAGGATATCGCGCCGCCGTGCGCCCAAGGCGCGGCGGATGCCGATTTCGCGCGTGCGTTCGAGCACCGAGGCCAACATGATATTCATGATGCCGATGCCGCCGACCAACAGGGAGATGCCGGCGATGCAGCCCATGACGATGTTGAAGATCTGCTGAGTTTTCTGACTCTGGCGCAACAGCTCTTCGGGAATGGCGATCTTGAAGTCCTCGACGCCGCGATGCCGCCGGTTGAGGATGGTGCGGACGATGGCCGCGGCCTCTGGCAGTTGGTCGGAGTTGGGGATCTTGATGGTGACTTGGGTTAGCTCGGGCGCGCCCGGCTCTCGGTGGAAGCGGTTGAGTAGGGCCGTCAGCGGGACGTAGATGTCCTCGTCGGTGTTGCGCACTTCGAGCACTCCGCCGATTTTGCCGCCGGCCGCGCCCTTGTCTTGGAGCACGCCGATGACCGTAAACCACTGGTTGCGGATTTTGACCCGGCCGCCCAAGGGATTGTGAAAAAAGAACAGCGCTCGTTTGGCGTCTGCGCCCAATACGCAGACGCGCTTAGCAGTATTCAGGTCCTCGGTAGAAAAAAATACCCCGCTGCCCATGCGGGCGTCGAGCACGGTCAGATAGTCGGGGGTCGTGCCCACCACCATGGTGCGGAAGGTGTGGTCTTGGGCTTGGGCTTTGACTTTGAACTCGCGCTGGGGGGTGACGTAGTCCGCCAAAAGGCAGATGCGGGCAATCGACCGCGCATCGTCCCAAGTCAGGCCCGGAGAGCGATTCTGGTCGCCGTCGGCTTCGGTCTCCTCGTCGGCTTCTTTTTTCCAGTGCTGGACGATGATATTGCTAATGCCCATCTGACGGATCTGTTCGAGGGATTCCTGCTTGGCACCCTCGCCGATGGACAGCATGGCAATGACCGCGGCCACGCCGAAGATGATACCGAGCATGGTCAGCAGGGTCCGCAGCTTGTGCGAGAGCAGGCCGACTAGGCTCAAAGAGACGGTTTCGCGTAGGTCCATTAGTGCGCCTGGGGCGAGGGCAAGGCGTCGGCCTCCTCCATGAGGCCGCTGGCGTCGGCCGCTTGGAGCGGATCGCGCAGGGCGATGCGGTCGTCGGGCGCAAGCCCTTCTTCGACGATGACAAAGTCCTCGTTTTTCTGGCCCAGCTTCACTTCCTGCTTCTTGGGCTGACCGCCCACTAGACGATAGACGAGGGTGCGCCCATCCTTCTCAAAGACCGCGTCTATGGGGATGTAGAGGGGCATGGGTGCGGGGGTTGCGACCTCGGCGGCCTCGCTTTGCACGGAGTCTGGATCGGCCGTCGGCCTAGGTGGGATGGTCTCGACGACGACGTGACAGGTGGCGGTCATGCCGGGTTTGAGGCGGACATCTTCTTCTTCGATCTGGATGATCACGTCGAAGACTTTGACGTTTTTTTCGCCTTCCTTCTCGCGGCCGAGCGAGGCGATGCTATTGATTTTGCCGTGGAACGCTGGTGCGGGCAGGGCGTCGAGCTTGATGGTGGCGACTTGTCCGGTGTCGAGCTTATCGACTTCGACCTCGTTGACGTAGGTTTTGACCTGCATGTGTGAGAGGTCGGGCAGGGAAATGACGTTGACGCCACCCCAGATCTCGTCGCCGACGCGGATCTTTTCCGGCCGCTCGCCCTTCCAGACCTTGCCGTACACGACTAAACCGGGCTTTTCGGCCTTGATGGTCGTGCTTGCCAAATCGTCGCGCGCCTTTGCCAGCTCGCGTTCGTTGCGCTCGATTTCGAGTTGGCGCTTTTTGACTTCAGCGCCGTTGACGATCTTTTGCGAGGCCAGCTTTTCGATGGCCTGCTGATGGCCCAGCTTGGCTTTGTAGGCCTCAATTTCGGCTTCTTCCTTTTGCACGGTGGCCTCAAAGACCATGCGCTCTACCTGCAGCTCGGCCAAGCGCAAATTGGCCTCCTCGTTGGCAATATCGGCTTCGAGCTTGGCGATTTCGGCCTTGTGGGTGGCTTGCGTTTTCTCTAGGTCGGCCTTGGAGGACTCGACCTGCTGCTCGGCGTCCATGACTCGCTTCTGAAAATCCGTCTGTTCAAATTGGACCAATAAGTCGCCCACTGCGACCTGCTCTCCTTCGGGAAACAACTCGACGATTTTGAGCTGGCCTCTAACGCGGGGCGCGACGACGTTTTCGGCCTCTACCGCTTCCAACTCGCCGCCCTTGAGCTTGAGCGCGATGATGAACTCGCCCTGCTGGACTGGATACGTGGGGATGGAGGATTCGGCTTCGTTGTCTATCAGATGCTCACCAAGCCAGGCCCCGCCTAGGACGAGGACTAAGAGCGGGGCGAGGATCCACCATCGGCGTTTGATCTGTATCATAAAAGCTCTTTCGCTTTAGCGCGTATTGGGGTCTTGCAGGGCGACGACATCGCCTGCGGCCAAGCCAGAGGCGAGGACCGCCGCGGTGGCGTTTTTGTGCCCGATCACTACGGGCACTTCCGCGAATTTTCCGTTGGCGAGGCGGAAAGCGACTAGGCCATCCTCACGCTCGAAGAGGGCATTCAGCGGCACCGAGAGGGCCTCGAGGATGGTTTCTAGGACGATTTCGACCTCGGCCGACATGCCGGGCTTGAGCCGCTCGTCCTGCTCGTCAATGTCGATTACTAGCTCGAAGACGTGGATATCGGGCGCACCGGGCTGAGGTGAGGCCATGGGTGCCAGTTCGGACACCACCCCATTAAAGACCGGGCCGGGAAAGGCTTCGAGCCGGATGTAGGCCCGCTGGCCGACGCGCAGGCGCTCGATGTCCATTTCGCCGATCAGGCAGAGCACTTGCATCTTGTTCAAATCGGGTATGTCGAGCAAGGCCCGGCCGCCCCAGACTTGGTCCCCGACCGCGACTTTGCCATCCTCGTCGGTGCCGGGTTTCCAGATTTTGCGATAGACCACGATCCCCGGCTTTTCGGCGCGGATGCTAGTGCGTTCGTAGTCGCGCCGCGCTCTTTCATAGCGCTCCTGCCTGCGGGCAATGTTCAGCTCGTGCTTGCGAAAATCTACGCGATTGACCACTTCCTGGGCTATGGATTCCTGCCGCGCTTCCGCCACGGCGCGCCGGGCCTTTTGCAACTTGATGCGCCCTTGCTCTTGGTCGATGATCGAGGCGAATTCCTGGCGTTCTCGGTTGAGCGCGGCGAGTTTGAGCTCGGCCTGCCGCTGCTGGATATTGCGCTTGATGTCGGCCAAGCGTTGCCCGCGCTCGGCTTTGGCCTTGGCGAAGTCCGAGTGGGCATGTTCGAGCTGGCCTTCGCGGTCGAGCATCTCCCGTTCAAACTCGGCTGGGTCGAACTGGAGGATCAAGTCGCCGACATCCACGTGCTCCCCTTCGGGCCAGAGGTGGACGATCTTGAGTCGGCCGCCGATCCGCGGCGACGCCACGACTTCACCACTGGCCGCTCGCACCTCACCTCCCTCAAAGTGCGTCACTGCAAAATCACCGCGTACGACCTCGGCCGTGGGCAGGTCGGGCGGTGCGCCCTGACAGGCGCACAGCACGAAGGCGCAAAAGACCGCTCTCACTGGGCGGCCTCCTCGGTCAGATGATCGCTTTCGATGCGGCCATCGAGGAAGCGGACGATGCGGTGGCTGCGGCGGGCGAGGTGCTCTTCGTGCGTCACCAGGAGGATGGTATTGCCCGCAGCGTGTACTTGGTCGAAGAGGTCCATGATCTCGTCGCCAGTGCGGGAGTCGAGGGCACCGGTCGGCTCGTCGGCGAGGATGATGGAGGGCTCGTTGACGAGGGCGCGGGCAATGGACACGCGCTGCTTCTGGCCGCCGGACAGCTCGTTGGGTCGGTGGTCGATGCGATCGGCCAAGCCTACGGACGCGAGGACATGGGCAGCCCGCTCGCGGCGTTGGCTCGCCGGCAGGCCGCTGTAGATCAGCGGCAGTTCGACATTGCCCAAGGCGTTGGCGCGGGGTAGGAGGTTAAAGGTTTGGAAGACGAAGCCGATCTCCTGATTGCGGATTCTCGCTAAGTCGTCATCTGCCATATCGCTGACGCGGACATTGCCGAGGGCATAGCTGCCCGAGGTGGGCACGTCGAGGCAGCCGAGGATATTGAGCAAGGTGCTTTTGCCCGATCCCGACGGCCCCATGATAGCTACGTATTCGCCCGTAGCCACGCAGAGGTCCACCTCGCTTAGGGCGTGGACCGCAGTCGCTCCCATGTCGTAAGTCTTGGTCAGGTTGCGTATTTCAATGATCGCGTCCATCGGCCTCCTCAACCGCTCGCACTTGCCCCCGCTCCAGCCACCCGGCCTCAGACGCTGGTGGCTGGCGCACGCGCAAATAGCCCACTCGCTCTTCCTCGACGAGCAGGACTGCGCCCGCCTCGACGCGGGCTAGCACTGGGGAGTTGGGATCGGGGGCAGTGCGTAGCACGCCGCCTGCGGGCGCATACACCATGCGCTCGACAAAGTCGTCAACCGTGGCTCTAAACACGGCCATGGCGTCGCGGGCCAAGTCGCCGTGGGGCGCGATCCGCACGGCCGCTAGCTTGCTGTAACGCCAAGTGACCCCGGCACCCGCCGTCCCACTCTGGGCGCGAAGATGGGCCAATTCGGGCACCGGAGCGGATGCCTTGGGGCCGGCTGCGGTAAAGACCGCGGTGACCAAAGTCTCGGTCTCGGGGTTATAGGGGCTGGGCTGGGCCTGCCAGCGGAGCAATTGGCCGTCTTCGTACGCTTGCAGGATATAGGCGCGAGTGAGTTCGTCGAAGCGGGCCACAATGCCCCGGTATTCGCACTCGGCGCGTTGCAAGCTGTCGATGTCGCGGGCCGTATCGCGCACAACGTTTGGATTCGGGGAGGGGAGTAAGACGAGGGCGGGCGCGAGCACCGTCTTGAAGATGCGGGCAGCTAACATGGCGTTGGGTATGTACAAAGATGCTAGCTTAGCGATGTATCTTTGTCAAGAAGCGCAGAGGGGTGGAGACGACAAGTGGGAAGGCCAAACCTCCTAGGCCAGGATTAGCTTTAGAGCGGCGGCAGTCGTATTTTAGGCGTCTCCTGTAGTTAACCCAATTCTTAGGAGGAAACATCATGTCGTTTGCCCTAGCCGATCTCGAAACCAATGGGGTGTGCGGATTTCCACAGGATCAGGCCAGCGTACTGTGCGATAATGATTCCCTGCGGCTGTCCGTTTGGAACAATCGCGAATACCTCTTTGTGCAAGCAATCCTATGGCAGGTGTCAGAGCACACCCTTGGGAAGACAGAGGATAACAGAGACATTGGCAACAAGTCTGATTTGGTGATCGCAGCGACTAACGGCAAACGGTCCTTTGGTCTGGATCGGAGCTATTACCTCAATCCTTGGCCGCATCTTCCCGGGCTATACTACACAATTTTTTTGGAGGAGAATATTACCACTGGTCTCGAGGAAGACTCCAAGGGACGAGGGTGTATCCGCTACGTAGAAATCCGCGATAGCCAGCCGGTGCGCGTCGATAGTTACCTCATTCCTTTGTCCGAAATCTCTAGGTTCCCCGGAGATCGGGTAGGGCTTTGTTATTGGGGCTTTTCGCCTAATCCTGTGCAACGAGTGAACTCAGTTGGATACGAACCAGAAGACGAAATATACTACTCGCACTCCATTCCACTCACCTACTACCACGATTACCGGCTGCTCTCTGGCCATGAGATCAATCC
Source organism: Candidatus Latescibacterota bacterium (assembly GCA_965217585.1). GTDB lineage: Bacteria > Latescibacterota > UBA2968 > UBA8231 > UBA8231. The sequence continues at coordinate 5,532,021 of OZ244561.1, read as the reverse complement.
GCACGACATCCCGGATGATCGGTCGGAGGCACCAAAACCAAAGCCGATGCAGAAGCCGCAAATCGGTGCGATGGCTCCCGAGATTATTGCCGAGGATTGGATCAATGTCGATGGTTGCCTGAACTGGGAGTCCCTACGTGGGCAGGTTGTGCTGTTGGACTTTTGGGCTACTTGGTGCGGTCCTTGTTTGGTGGGTATCACGCATCTCAACCAGATGCACGAGGCGCACCGCAAAGACGGATTCCAAGTAGTTAGCTTGGTGCTTGAGAGAAAGCCATTTATGGAGAAGGTCATTGAGGAGCATGCCGTCCGCTATCCCGTCGGCACAAATACTTCAAGCGAGGACGCTTATGGAGTCAATGAGATTCCGTATGCTTTCTTGGTTGACCGGACTGGCAGAATACGCTGGCATGGATGGCCTGATCCTCAGATCGTAGAGGATGAAGTAGCCAGAGCTGTGGCCACGTGAGACCCACAAGTTGTTTAGATACGTGCTCTGGGCGCAGGTGCGAGCGAGTGCGTATATTTTTGTTTCCTAAAGCAAGGAGAGCACGCTATCCGTGATCCTAGCCCTGCCAACAGACAAGCTGACGCCGCGCACGGCCGACGAATTCCTCGTAGAGTTTCTCGACTACGCGCACGGAGCCGTGCCTGGGCAGCCCTTGGAGGTCGATTTGCGTCCCCTGCACTTTATTGACCCCTACGGCTTGGTGGCCTTGTGCTTGATGGCGCGCTACGGGGACGCGCTCTCGTCGCGGGTCGTCTTCCACTTGCCCCGCGCCTTTGCATTGCGCACCTATCTGGGACGAGTGCGGTTCGCCGCGGCCGTGGATGGGGTCGAGCTAGCCGGGCCGACGCTCATCGTGGATCAGGAGCGGGAAAAGGAAGAGAGCGAGGCCCTGTTGGAAATCACGCGGATTGAGGAGCGGGTGGATATCGAGACCGTGTTGGGCAAAATCGGCCAGCGCGTAGAGGCGATTCTGGCCGAGGAATTGCGCTACACCGAGGTGGAGATCAACCAGTTCAAGAATGTCGTCGCCGAGCTGTGCCACAACATTCTCGACCACAGCGAGAATTGGGGCTACCTCACGGCCCAGCGCTACTTGGACTCGCGGGTGGGCAAAAAATACGTGGTCATCGGGGTGGGGGACCTCGGAATCGGTATCAAGAAGAGCCTATCGGTGCGCTACGACGCGGCGGATTGGTCGCACGGTACGGCCATACTCAACTCGTTACAGAAGCACTTTTCCCGCGACGCAACCCGCGGCCTAGGGCTGTATATCGTCAATCAAATCTGCAATCGCTACAACGGCTCGTTGCACATCCGCTCGGGGGATACTCGGGTCTATATTCGCGGTCGGCGGCACTGGGAACACGCTTCGGTCCACTTTCCCGGCACCCAGATTGCCATCGCACTCTATCAGCGCGAAGGCGGCGAGTAAGCGATGTTCGGTCAGCATCACAGGCCCCCGAAGCCGCCCCCCTACGAGCCTTGGTTGCTGTTGGCCCTAGCGGTGATCATCGCCGGCCTCGCCGTGGCTGCATACGTGGCTGTGGGCATTCTATTTCCTTTCTAGCCCCATCATATTGGTATCCATCTAATTCCGCATCGCTCATTTTGTGGTAGAATTTGCTTGACAGTCGGGAAATCCTCGCATAAGTTTCTTTAATTGGATACAGTTAAGCTGTTTTTAATTACAGGAAAGGCGCGGCTCATGGATTCAGCCGTTGAAGAGCGCGTACAACAGCAGGCCATATATCAAGCCCCCGCGTACCTGTTCGCCGGCGAGCAGGGCATATTCAGCGGGCGGCCTCGCGGGGCCGAGCTACTTGAAGAATTGATGCAGCACCTGCTCAGCGGCCCGGCCGACTCAGCCACGCCGCTCGACTTTTCCCCCGTTTCATTCATGGATGTCTCGTGCGCCGACGAGATGCTCAACAAGCTGCTCTTGCGCCTGACCAGCGGCGAGATAGGGCACCGCTACGTCTATATCGCCGGGGCCAATATCTCGGTGCGCGAGACCATCGCGGCCGTGTTGCAGCTCCGCGAGCTGGCCGCGTTGTACAAAGACGGTGCGCACGTCGAGGTGCTCGGGGTAATCAAGACGCCGATGCGCGAGGTGCTCGACGTGCTGCTAGCCCACAAGTGCGCGACCTCGGCCGAGATCTCCGACGCGCTCGGCAAAAACATCAACATCGTCTGCAATCGCCTCAACGCCCTGCAACGCCTCGGGTTGGTGTGCCGCCTGCGCGATGGGTCGGTCGCCGGCGGCGGACGGCAATTCTACTATGTCTCGATTGTCTAAGTACTCCCTAGGAGCGGCCCTAGTCGCCGCCTTGGCTTTAGGAGCCGTGGCGGCCAAGCTGCGCAGCGACCACACCTTCGTCGTCGAGGCTAGCGTGGAAAACTTTCGCGACGTGCCCAACGGCACCAAGCTGGGCACCTTGCTGGCTGGCACGGAGATCGAATCCATCGGCGAAGAGGGCCGCTGGGTGCGCTTCCGCGTCGAAGGTTGGGTTTGGGGGCCTTCCTTGGAAGGCTACGTCTCCGAGGAGGAGCGCGACGCGCCGAAGGAGGAGCCGATTCCACCGCTCCAAGACGAACGCCCCCGAATTAAGGAACTGGTCAACGATCGCTACGGGGTGTTCTACGGGGTTGGGTTAGACGAGGATTTCGGTCGGCTGTGGCTGCGGTTTCGCGTCCGCGACATCGAGCGCGAGGCTTGGGAGCGGCGCGCCTTTGCCGTGCAGCGCGGTGCGGCCGAGCTGTTGCAGGGCCGCGTCGAGTTCAGCGAAATCCGCATTGAGACCAACCGGCCCGACGGCAGCGGCGAGGTGGGCCAGTACATCGCCGCGACCGCTGCCGCCGACTTGGTCCGCGCCGGCGACGACTGGGCGGTTTGGCGCAAGCACACGCGCTTTTCGATTGATGGGGGCGAAACGTGGGAAGAGGCCGAATAAATGCGCGCATCTCGACGGGGCCGATCCAGAGCTGCCCGCAAGGCTAATGCCATGTTAGATCTGTATTCGGTAAAAACCCAAATAGACGGCATGGTGGCCGACGAGCGCCGCGTCCAAGAGGACTTTCGCGCCAAGCTCGAATTGGCCTTGGCCCAATACCAGCGTTGGCTGCCCGAGTGGGAGCGCTTGGCCCGCAAGATCGACGAGAGTCGCACCTCTTGGCTGTTGCCCGGCTTAAGCGAGGGCCTCGGCGGCGGAATCGACTCGCCCGCCCGCCCGAGCACCATCAGCATCGCCGCCACGGATGGCTCGCAAATTTTTCCCGACCGCCATGAGATCTCGGCCTGTTTTCTGATCAATATCGGCTACATCTTGCTGCACTACGGCACTGGCGAGAAGCCGCTGATGAGCAGCAAGCCGCGGCTCTACTACCGAGAGGAGGAAATCTACGAGGAATGGGGCGGAGTGCGGCTCTTCGTCAATCGCGATCTCGTCGGCTTCAAGCGCGGCCTCATGGAGTTCACCGAGTTGGCCGATTTGGCTTTGGCGGCCCACGCCGAGGGGCACCGGACGCTGGCGCTTTCCGACGGCACGCTGATTCTGTGGAACTTGGAGGGCAAGCCGCAAGACTTCCGCGCCGCGCACCTAGAGGCCACCTTGGCGGCAATGGACGGGTTGCGCGAGGCGCGGGTGCCGGTGGCTGGTTACATCAGCCAGCCGGGGAGCCAAGAATTGATCAACGCCCTCAAACTGGGCCTGTGCCCGCTTGTAGCGGCCAACTGCGACCGCTGCCCCTATCAGGAAGAAAACCAGCTCCACTTCAGCCGCGAAGAGATCGACGCCCTGCAAGGGGACTTGTGGCAGGGCCGCGGCTTGCCCTGTAGCCCCATTGAGGGGCTGAACGACGCGGTTTTGGTGCGGCAGGTGCTCCGCCCAGGGCAGCGCACGCCGCTCTACCGCAGCGCGTCCAAGATCCTTGCCGAGTACGGGCCGCATCACATCTACTACTTCTATCTGCACGTAGGGGCCGAGATCGGCCGGGTCGAAATCCCGGAATGGGTGGCGACTGACCGCGAGCTGCTCGATTTGGTCCACGCCTGTCTGTGCGACCAAGCCGAAAAGGGCCAGGGCTATCCGGTCGCCTTGGCCGAGGCGCACGAGCGCGCCGTGGTGCGCAGCGCGGACCGCGAGGCGTTCTATCGCTTTTTGCGCGACACCTTTGTCAAAAACGACCTGCAAACCCGCTTGTCAACCAAGAGTTTCAAGAAGCGCTACACCGGCATTTAGGGGAGGCCCACCGTGGAAACGATCAAAGAGCGCGAGCGAGGCCCGCTGAGCCGCTTCCTGTCCGAGTCCCTGCCGTTGCCCGGCGACTCCGGGGCCGAGCGGACCCACGTGGGCGAAGTCGTCGAGAGCAGCACCGCCGAGTTGATTGCTCAAGCGCGCGAGCTACACGGTGCGCCCTCCTTTGGTCAGTTCGTCCGCGTGGAGGCCGCGATGCCGGTGGTCGGCATTGTATTCAACGTCTTCACGCACTCCATCGAGGCGAACCGCCGGCCCACGGCCTATGGCAAGACCGAAGAGGAACTGCGCCTAGAGCAGCCGCAAATTTTCGAGCTGTTGCGCACGGAGTTCCAAGCCCTCGTCATCGGCTATTTGGACGGCGACGAGTCCGTGCAAATCCTGCCGCCGCAGCCGGCCCGCATCCACAGCTTTGTGTACTTGTGCTCAGACGAGCAAGTGCGAGCCTTCACCCGCACCGACGACTATCTGCGCAGCATCCTCAATACCTCCAAAATACCCACTGACGAGCTGGTAATCTCGGTGTTGCGCCACGCGGTGCGCGCCCATGGACACGCGCCGTCCTACTTGGTGCAGATGGGCAAGGAGCTGTCGCGGCTCCTCAGCGACGACTACGACCGGCTCAGCTCAATTATTCGACGGGTGGTCAACTAACGATGGCAAAATACGCGCGCAACGGAGTGCCAGCCGCAGCCAGTCGCGGCCAGCAGATCGGGGTAATTACCAAAGGCTCGCTGGTCGAGGGGCTGGAGATGAAGCTGGACCCCGAGCAGAACGTCGAGGACATGAAGGCCGGCAAATTCGTGGTCATTGAGGGCGACAAAAACGACTTTTTCTCCATGGTCACCGACATGCGCCTCGACGCCAACAACCAAGAGATTCTCCTGCATCCTCCGGGCCAAGAAGATGCGCTGCTGCGCCAAGTGCTCGCCGGCACCAGCACGTACAACATCGTCTCGCTGCGGCCCATGCTGATGATGTCCAAGGACGCAGGGGCCGAAGAAGGCCCGCGTCCGGTCAAGGCCATTCCGAGCCACTTCTCCGAGGTCCAAGAGGCCATGGCCGAAGACGTGGCCAAGATATTCGGCAGCGAGGGCGATCCCGAGGGCCGCTACTTCAGCATCGGCCACCCACTCGACATGGACACGCAGGTCTGCCTCGACATGATCCGCTTTGCCGAGCGCTCCAACGGCATATTCGGCAAGACCGGCACGGGCAAGTCCTTCCTGACGCGGCTGGTACTGTGCGGGCTGATTCACTACGACAAGGCCGTCAACCTGATCTTCGACATGCACAACGAGTACGGTTTCAAGGCCATGAAGGAAAACGGCTCCACCACGACTTTCGTCAAGGGCCTCAAGCAGCTTTTCGGCGAGCGGGTGGCGATTTTTTCCTTGGACCCCCAATCGACCCGCGCCCGCGGCGTGCAGCCGGATCACGAGGTCTATATCTCCTACGACCAGATCACAGTCGAAGATATTGCCCCGCTGCAAGACGAACTCAAGCTCAACCCCACGGCCGTGGAGTCGGCCTACTTGGTGTACGCGATTTACAAGGAGCGCTGGCTGAGCACGCTCTTGAAGTTGGAAGGCCCGGATGTGGAGGAATTCGCCCGCGAGATCGGCGCGCACGCTGGGTCTTTAGTCGCTCTGCATCGCAAGCTCAAACGGCTCGAGAACTTTCCCTTTATGGTCTCCAAGCTCAGGGGCGGCGACGTGGTGGACCGCATCATGGAATACCTCGACAAGGGAATCAACGTGGTGCTGGAGTTCGGGCAGCAGACGAGTATGCTGTGCTATTTGTTGGTGGCCAACATCATCGCGCGGCGCATCCACGAGATGTACGTCAAGAAGAGCGAGCGCTTCTACGCCACCCAGCGCGCCGAGGACCAGCCGCGTCAACTCATGATCACCATTGAGGAGGCGCACAAGTTCCTCAACCCCATGGCGGCTAAGCAGACCATCTTCGGCACCATTGCCCGCGAGATGCGCAAGTACTATGTCTCGCTGTTGGTGGTTGATCAGCGGCCGTCGAGCATTGACGACGAGGTGCTCTCGCAGATTGGCACGCGCATCACGGCCCTGCTCAACGACGAAAAGGACATCCAGGCGGTGCTTACTGGCGTCAGCGGCACCGAAGGGCTGCGCAGCGTGTTGGCCAGTCTCGACTCCAAGCAGCAGGCCCTGATCCTCGGCCACGCCGTGCCCATGCCGGTGGTGATCAAGACCCGTGACTACGATGCCCAGTTCTACAGCGCGATGGGCTGTTTGGACGACCTGCCGGCCGAGGAGCGGCGGGAAAAGGTGGAGCGGGATGTGGCGGCGTTGTTTGGGGAGTAGGGGAGGTGTGTGATGGAGATTTTTGCCAACAAACGGCACACCAAGGAGGACGCCGTAATGACGCTCGGCTTGTTTCCGCCAAGTAGCGAGATACCAGAGCAACAGGCCAAAGCGCGGCTCAAGGGAACGGCTCCGCACATGGCTTGCCAAGACAATCTGCGCTTCATGGAGGATTTGACCGACGAATCCATGAAGCTGATCGTCACGTCGCCACCCTACAACATCGGCAAGGACTACGAGAAGAAGGCACCCTTGGAGGCGTATGTCCGCCAGCAAGAAGCCGTAGTCGAGGCGTGTGCCCGCTTGCTAGATCCAGGGGGATCGATCTGTTGGCAGACGGGCAACTACGTGGCTCAAGGCGAGATCGTGCCGCTTGATGCGGTCTTGTATCCGGTATTCAAGTCGCATGGATTTAAGCTCCGGAACCGCATCGTCTGGCACTTCGAGCATGGCCTGCACTGCACCAAGAGGCTTTCGGGGCGCTACGAAACGATCAACTGGTGGACGAAAAGTGATACCTACACGCTCAATTTGGATGCAATCCGCGTCCCGTCGAAGTACCCCAAGAAGCGCCATTTCAAAGGGCCGAATGCCGGCCAGCTGTCTGGCAATCCAAAGGGAAAAAACCCCGGCGATGTGTGGATCTTTCCAAACGTTAAGAGCAACCACGTCGAGAAGACAATCCATCCCTGTCAATTTCCCGTAGAATTGGTCGAACGGCTCGTGCTCGCGTTGACCGATGAGGGGGATTGCGTGTTTGATCCGTACATGGGCGTTGGGTCTTCGGTTATTGCCGCGTTGCTCCACGGTCGCGTCGGATACGGCTGCGATATTGAGCAGGCGTACGTGACATCGCGTGGCAACGAGTGCAGACCCTTGCCAATGGGACGCTGCGAACTCGCCCAATGGGAAAGCCCGTGTACGATCCGACAAAACCCAATGGCGGGCACTAAAGATGAAGGTGGCGGCCTATTACTCCCACCTGAATGGTGAGGAGTTTCTGCGCTTCCGGCATCCGCAATTGTGGGATGAAATCCATGAAGTCATAGATAGCGTGGACGCAAACACATGTCGCACCAAGAAATCCAAAGAGAGAACGAAAAAAGGGCGATTGCTTTTCTCGCCCGTGGATATGAATCAGAGGTTCAAAGACGAGTTGGGAAAGCGCGGTTGGAAGGAACGGCGAGCGGAATTTTGGGTGACGAGGGACGAGCAGGTTGTCCGGGGGATAATTGGGCTTCCTCCCAATGAACAGAAGCAACGTATAGTCGAAGTAGGGCTTGAGCCGATTTATTCCTACAATCAATCGGACTTCGTGAAAGAACGCGTAGTGGTCGAAGTGCAGTTCGGAAAGTACGCGTTTGTGGCGCACGACCTATTTGTGAAGCATCTCGCTTTCTTTGTCTCTAACATCATAGATTTGGGCATTGAAATTCTGCCAATGAAGTCCCTAGAAAGGGAGATGTCTTCGGGCGTTCCCTACTACGAACGCGATCTAACGAACGTCTTGAGGCAAGGGCGCGGCGTTCCCGCTGTTCCGCTTATTCTCTTCGGTGTTGAACCTTAGAGTGTCGATCACTGTCTGCGACAATTCCGAATAACATACCAGCACCCGACTCCCGCAGCCCTTCAGTGGCCGACGACGGCGTCCGCGAAGACGAGGATGCCGACGATTGAAAGGCTAAGGTTGTTTGGAGAGTAGGGGAGGATTCTGGTCGCTTACTTGAGCAACAGCGTCCCGATGGTGGAAATCCAACTGGCTAGGAAGACGCCGAGTGTCCAGTGAAATTTGGTGTTCATTTCTTGGCGTAGTCCCACAAACCCGGTGTTCATTTCTTGGCGTAGTTGGTTGGTTCGGGAGTCGATTTTTTGGTCTAAAGTCCCGAATCGGGAGTCAATCTTTTGGTCCAAAGTATCGAACCGGGAGTCAATCTTCTGGTCCAAGGACCCGAATCGCTGGTCCCATTTTTGATCTAGGGTGCGTAGGTCGTCTTCGATGAGGGTCAGGCGGCGATCTACTTGGAGTAAGACGTCGCGCGTCGTCAATTCAGTAAGGGGTTGTTCGGCAGGCATGGGATTGGGACCTCTGGTTAAAGATTAAAATACGCTCAAAAATTGAGTATGCAAAACTTGGGCCAGTGGCGTTACACAGAGGAAGCCGGCAGGCGGCGTGGTCGGCGTATGTAGCGTTCCCCAGACGCCGCGTTTCCTTTAGGCCCTATTCTCCTACCCTAGGCTGAGCGCATTCCAGTTTTCGACGTAAATGCGTTCCAAGTCGGCTTCGTGGAATTCGTCGCGGGTGAGCATCTTGAGAGGTAGTCTTGGACTATGATGTCGAAACGGTCGGTACGCAGAAGCGGGCAGCCCGTCTATGAACTGCCCGCTTCTGCCGCGTTTTCTACAAGCAAGGTGGGATCACGTGGAATTAAATAGAAACAGAACCGGCGCGTCATTAGGCGCGAAGGCTTCTACAAGACGCCACATGTCCTGCCTTGGGTTCCAGACGAGTCGCACGAAAAATGGGTGGCGTCTTGGCCCCTCAAAGCCGGCGAACTCTTCAGGCTCTTCGGCGATGAACATGAACTCGGCCGCCACTCCCTCAAAGCCCAACTTTAGTCCTTCCTCAATCTCGGGGCCCCTTGCCCTTATCCCCATTGCCTCTAGCTGCTGGGCCGCTGCGGGTGTAATTTGCTTTCTTATCTTTTCTATCTCGTTTTTCATTTCCACGATTCCTTCGGAGTAGGGGCGACCGGCCGGTCGCCCCTACATCAAAATACGATTATATGGCCGAAAACAGGAAAGGATGCGGCAATTTGGAGGTGTAGAAAACCTCTACAAAGCGCCACATCGCCCGCTCTGGGTCCCAGACCAGCCGACAAAAGAAGGGCGTGCAGATCGGGCCTTCCGATCCGGCGGACTCCGCCGGCTCTTCGGTGACAAACGCGATGTCGGTGAAGACCCGCTTCTCGCCGGCTCGCAGTGCCGCTTCAACCTCTTGCTGCAATTTGAACCTGGCCTTGACAACGTCCCTTGGGTACGACCGATAGCTCTCGTAGCGGCCTTGCATTTCGAACACCTTGAACGTGCTGTGGCGAAAGAAGGCGTTGCCAAAGCGGTATGCATAGCCTTGGTCGTCGAGTACGGTTCGGTGCATGGCTTGGAAGAGAGCAAAGGGCGTGTCGCCTTTGGGAATCCCCCAGTTCTCTAGGGTCTCTTTCATGTGTTTTAAGGCCGTGGGGTTGTTGACGCCCTCGCGCAGGTAAAACTGGGCGGCGAGGCTGTCATTGCCAGAGACCGAAAAGGCGACGAGAAAGTCGTAGAGCCAGTCGCGCAGGTCGGCTTCTTGCTCGGGGGTGATGGGGACGCCCGTCGCGATGGGGCCCGTCGCGACGGGGATGGTCGCAATGGCCTGCCACAACTTGGGCCCGGCTTTGACCTTGATCTTCTCCACGGTGCGGATATGGGCAAGCAAGTCCTGGAGCTTGTCGAGACGGGGCGCAAAGCCGCCGTTCGGGTACTTGGTCTCGACTGCCGCTGCGCTGGAGACGCCGCCATAAACGGCGATCAGGGCGACATATAGGATGCGAATGGCTAAGGGTTGCATGATGCCCTCCTTGATGGAAGAGTGTGGGTTGCTGCTTCAGTGAGGACTATCGCAACTATCGTGCCAATGAAGGGGCCAGCGGTCGCCAATCGCGTCGATTTCTTTGAATTTATACATCTAAATTTCTGTTAAACAATGCTTTATAAAAAATAAGATAATTTTTCGTCCACCTCTCAAATCCCTTCTGTCATCCCTTAATACTCTAGATCTGGCGGTATCTGCCGTTTTGATTATCGAATCACTGTGCGCCAGCGGACAGCAGGTGTTCGCTAGCGGACAGTAGGGGTTAGTTGATGCGGAATGGGCGGAATCGCAGATGGAATATCTGCAGCACGTTTGGGAGTCGGCGGCTGGTGCGGGTTGAAGGGTAGCGGGATTTTGACGAGGAAGTGGGCTACCCTTTTAGAAGCGTCCAGTCGCCGCAGTGCTTCAGCGGCCGACGATGGCGTCCGGGAAGGTGAGGATGCCGAACTGGGTGGCGCGGTGGAAGTCGGCCTTGGGCGTGCCGGTATCGGACCACAGCCCAAATTGGCCTTGGTATCCCTTCACGCGCCCTCTCCCATCCTAGGCTGCTGGCAGGACGGGCCGTTCTACGTATTCGACGTAGAGGCGTTCCAAGTCGGCTTCCTGGAATTCGTCGCGGGTGAGCGTCTTGACGAGGTGGCCCTCGACCATGATGCCGAGCCGGTCGGCGATCACGCGGGCGCGGAATACGTCGTGGGTGGTCATCCAGATGGCCTTGCCCTCGTTGCGTAGCTCATCCAACAGCTCCAAAAACTCGGCCCCGGACTTGGGATCGAGGCCCGACGTAGGCTCGTCGAGCAACACGATGCGGGCGTCCTTGGCAATGGCAATGGCAATCCCCAGCTTCTGGCGCATCCCCTTGGAAAACTCCTTGACCCGCCGGTCGAATGCCTCCTGTTGCAGGCCGACGCGTGCCATGATCTCGTCGTAGTGCTCGGAGTCTTGGGGTGGCTGGCCGCTCAAGCGGGTAAAGAAGTCCAAGTTCTGCCGCGCGCTAAAGTTGCCGTAGAGCATGACGTTTTCCGAGACATAGGCCACGTGCTTTTTGGCCTCTAAGGGCTGCTCGGTGATGTCGATGCCGCACAGCTTGACCGTCCCTTGGGTGGGATCGGTAAAGCCCAATGCGACCATCAAGGTGGTCGTCTTGCCGGCACCGTTGGCCCCGAGCATGGTGAAGATCTCGCCGCCTTCGATGGTCAGGTTGAGGTCGGTGACTGCTTTGACGTCACCGTAGTGCTTGGAAAGTCCGATGATCTCCAACATGATGCGATCCTTTCTCAAGGGGTTTTGTAAAACTCGCTGTTGAGGGCGCGGCCCAGTACCCGCCGCAGCTCTTCAGCCGCGAGGATGTAAGCCAAGCGCTCGGCAAAATAGCTCTGCTCGGCGAAGTTGACGGCGACCCGCTGGCGGCGGATGTCGTCGAAGTTGAGGTAGCCCATGGCGTTTTCAAACAGCTCTTCGACTGTGTCCAAACGCTGGCGGGCTACATCGGCGCGTCGGCGCAGAATCTGCGTGTTTTCCCGCCGACTTTTCAAAGCGTAAAACGCCTCGACCACTTCGAGTTCAATCAAGTTGCGGGTCTGGTCGCGGTCTTGGTGCAGTTCGTGGAGCCGCGCCCGCTCCTCGGTCCCTTGCGCCAACCGCCGACCGCCTTGGAACAGGGGCAGCGACACGTTGGCCATCACGCGCCAGTTCTCGCCCATGTCCAGTGCGGGGTCCAAGCCCTCACTGGCGAGCGAGCGACGACCGGATCCTACCAGCTTCCAAGTTTGGCCGTTGCCGCTCCAGTTCAAGCCGAGGTCGGTGTCTTGGAAATCCTTGGTCAGTTGCAGGCCGACGTGGGGCAGCCACTGCCAGAAAATACTGCGCGCTTGGTGCTGCTGTTGGCCTATTTGCCAGACGAGTTCGGCGAGGTAGGGCCGGTTGGTGCGCGCTTCCTCGATGAGGACGGACAGGTCCTCTTCGCTGGGGTCGAGTAGCTGTAGTTGCTCGTAGGGCGGGCCGACGACCTCGATGTCGCGGAGCGAGCGTTTGCCCACGAGGCCGATCTCGGTGAAGAGCTTCAGATGCAGGGCGCGCAACTCGCGCTGGAGGTTGTTGATCCGCGTCTGCTCCTCCAATACCTCTAGCTCGGCCTCGTGCAGCTCTACGGGCCGTGCCAAGCCAGCGTCGAGGCGCGTTTGCACCCGATCCATTTTAGCGCGGAAGTAGGCGAGCAACTCGTCGCGGCTGGCGATCTCGTCGCGCGTTAGCAGCAGGCGGTAATACGCTTGGCGCACCTTGCTATCCACGGCGATGATGGCCTCGCGGTAGCGCGCCTTTTCTGCCTGCTCCCGGTGCTTGGCGGCAAAGCGCGATGGGGTGGTGGCTCCGTAGCGCACGATCTCTTGCTGGGCTTGCAAGAAAAGCTCGCGTTGGTCGGCCTCTGGTGCGTTCGCGTCGGCGAATTCGCTGCGCTCGTAATCCGCGTTCAGGCCGATGGTCGGGAGTTGCTCGGCATAATCGAGGCGGGTGCGTGCCGCCATCTGGTTCCAGCGGGCGCGGGCCGCTCCGAGTACTGGGCTGTGGTGGCCCGCTTCGCGCTGACAAGTCGTTAGATCCCACTCCTCTGCGTGGACGATGCTCGTCAAGCAGCAGAGGGCTGCCAAGGCTGATCGATAAGCCGTCATCGCTTGCTCCATTGCACGGTGAAGACGGCGATGCCCAGCACGATGCTCACCAGCAAGATCACCAACCCCGTTATGCCCCAAAACGACCCATCGCTCTTGATGTTTATGTTGACGGTGCGCTCGACCGACTCGACCCACTGCCCCTTGTGCTGGGTGCTCGCGCTGGTCTTGACTTCGTAGCGTCCGATTTCGGCGCTGTTGATGGGCCGCACGGTCAGCACGGCTTCTATTTCCTCGCGCGGCGGGAGCAGGGCGATTTCCTGCGGCTCAAAGACGACCTCCCAGCCGGGTGGTGAGAGGGCTTGCAGGCGGATGTCGAGCAATTCAACCGTGCCGAGGTTGCGTAGATGCCAAACGGACTGCGACTCGCCTTCGCCATTCACGGAGAGGTCGAGATTGAGGGTGGTCAGTTCCAATTCGGCGCGGCCCGTGGGCACCAGTTGCAGTTGTTCGTAGCCAATGCCCATGGCTTGCAAGCGCTCTGGGTCGGCCGCGGCCAAAACCTCTGTGTCCACGGTCTTTGGCTCGTAGGCCAGCACCGAGAATAGGATCGGCTGATCCACCGCAAAGCTCGCGGCCTGTTCGGGGACGTACACGTTGAGTATGAGCGAGTCGCTGGAGTGGTCGCGGGAAAAGCGCAGCCGCGACAGGTTGCGGCCCCCGCTCTCGAACTCCCAGCGGAAGTCGTCTGGCAGTCCGTGCGCCATGAGCTGGAAAATCTTTTCGTCTTCGGCCAGCCGCTCTAGCTGTAGCTCGTACGCCACCGAGTTGCCCAAAGGACCTTCTTGAGAGAACTGGGTGGCGTACACGCGCACTACGTCGCGGGCCGAAGCCTTTTCTAGGTGAATGACGTGCTCGTCCGTGCGGTTGAGGTATTGGAGTTGCACCGTGAGGTCCTCGACCTCGGGACGCTGCAAGCCGACCTCGACTTCGACTTCCTCGCCGAGAGCTAGCACGGGGATGTGGACTTGGTAGGGCCGGCCGACCATGACGTGGTCGGCGAGGATGGTGACGAAGATGTTGTTCACCTGCAACAGCGACGCGGCGTCTTGGTCGAGGCCGTTGATCTCGTAGCGCCGGCGGGCCTGATCGACCATTTGCGCCAAGTGGAGATCCGAGTCGTTGCGCAAGGTGAGCCGCACGCGCACCTTGTCGCCTTCGACGCCGTACTTTTGGCCGTTGACGACCGTCAGATGGGTGGCGTCGGCCAGCGAGTTGAGGAAGGCGCGCTGTAGGTTTAAGTCGGCCCGTTGCCGCTCTTGGCGGGCGCGCTCGTAGCGCTCGCGGGCCATGCGTAGCTCTTGGCCGGTGACCACGCCGCGCTCCTTGAGGCCGATCATCTGCTCGTGCTCGATTTCGACTTCGGCCTCGCGCGCTTTGGCCTGCTCTAGAATTAAGTGGGCCTCTTGGAGGTCGAGCAGGATGCGCTGCTGTTCCTTGGTCAAGTTTTCGGCTTGGGCCGCGAGGGCGCACAGCAGCAGTCCGAAGATGTAGAAGATCAAAGACATTGCTGTACTCCTTTAGATAATGCTGGCACGCAGCCACGACCGGTAGGCCAGCATGTACGTGAGAACGGCGAAGAAAAATAGGCCGATCACATCGACGACGGCGTGACGCAGCAAGGTTGTCGCCGACAGGTTCTCGGTGAAAACGGGTAAGGTGTCGGGATCGATTTTCTGCTTCGACAGCCCCTGGGCGACGAGGTGGATGTGCATGCTTTTGGGATCGTCGCGGTCGAGGTTTAGCATGGTCTGCTCGAATTGCTGGACGTAGGTGCGCGTTTGCTCGACGAAGCTGCGATGGCGCGCTAGTCCGGTGCCGGCGAGGGCCTCCATGCCGTACTGAAAACAGCCCGTCGGCGACAGGCGCACGATGTGGCGGGCTTTTTCGACCTCGCCGAGGCTGTGAGCCAAAAAGCGGTCTTCTCGGTCTTGGTGGAGCTGGCGCACGGCGCGTTGGGCGTCGGCCAACTGGCGCACTTTCTCGGGTTTTCTCAGATCGCGATTCCGCAAACGGTTCTTAAGATGAATGAGTTTTTGGTCGGCTGGCGTGTTATAGAAGTTTGCGAAGCCCAACCCTAGTGTTAGCTCCTCCTCGAATTCGCTGACGAACACACGGGCGGCTAGTGCGCCGCCAGTGGCTGGCCAGAGCAACGCCCCGCAGGTCCACAGCAATAGCACTCCCACCAGGCTAGAGCGCGTGGTGCTGCTCCGTATCGACACCCACAGCCCCAAGCCGACAAAGCAGGCGAGGTAGAGTAGCGATAGGCCGACTATGCCAACCAAGCGCCCGGCCTCGACGAGGCCCAAGTTCACCTTCGACAACGCGAGGACGATGAGTAAATTGACGATGATGGCGATGCTCAACACGATCGCGAGGGCCAGCATTGCGCCGAGGAATTTGCCCAGTAGGAGGGTGTGGCGCGGCAGGCTTTGGGCCATGACCAGTTTGAGGGTGCCGCGCTCTTTTTCGCCGATGAAGGCGTCAAAGGTGAACAACAAGGCCATGAGGCTGAGCAGGACGCCGATGATAAAGACCCAGTCGGTGGCTTGGGTCTCCAGCAGTTGGCTGGCCTTCGGTGCCCAGATGTCTATGATGTCCCAATAGACGAGTACAAAGGGACTGTAGAATTTGGTGCCATTGTAGGTGGTTTCTCCTCCCGCTGTCCTGAAGCGTTCGGGTAGGGCATCGTTGGCACCAGCGGCGCAGAACATGAGGGCACTTGGTTTTTTATAGATATAGTTCTGTCCCCCGTGGAGGATCAGCTTCCACAGGCCCCGTTGAGCGTTGCTGCGCCGCACCTCTTGCTCGGCTTGGACCTGTTCGAGATAGTGGTCGCGTCTGAACTCGTACGAGCCTCCGACAAAGCCGAGCGCGTTGAGCACCATTAACCCCACCGTCAACACGAGGGCTAAGCCAAAACGCAGGCTGATGAGGTGGTCAATCAGTTCGCGTTTTACGATAGCTGCTAGCATCAGATGACTCCTTCTTTATAATTTGGGTCACTCACATGGCATCGTAGCGCGCGAAGAGCCGATTAGCGAGGACAAAGAGCACGGCCGCATAGAGCAGCAGAGCCGTTAGAGCCGGCAAAGCGTAGCTCAAGCTCTCGACGGTCGTCCAGGCGTGCTCGTGAAACCTCGGCAGGTCGCGCAGGTCAGCGCGCCAGCCTTCGTCGTCGTTGAACCACTCGCGGGAACCAAATGCGTCGCGGTCTTCGAGAAAGGTGATGATCTGCCCGCGATAGGCGCGCACTTGGTCGATAAAGTCGTAGTATTCGCGTCGGCTGGTGCCGGCGAAGGCACTAGCGGCTTGAGCGAAGGCACCAGCGGGAAAGAGGCGTTGGAGTTGGTCATTCCATCGTTCGATGCGGCGGGGGAAGCCTTCAATGAGGGGGGCCTTTTCGTTCCAGGCGCGCTGGGCGTACTGCAATCGCAACCGCTCGCCGCTGCGGACGATGTCTTGGAATTTCGCAAGCGAGGGTGAATCGGCGACGTTAGATAAATATATCTTGGGCATCTGCCCGTCTCTTTTGGAGTAGGTTTCAGTTCCGGCACGATAGATTACAGTTCCGCGTCCCTCCGTATGGACATGCTCGACCATGTCTGTGGGAAAGTACTTGGTCTGGCCGTGCGCCCGAGCGAGGTCCGTGACCTCCTGATCGAACTCCTTCCACACTTGTGCGGCCTTGTGGTGGGCTTGGGCATGTTTTTCACCCATGTTGGCCTGCTCGTTGAGCAAGGCTGAGATGCTGTTGGGCAGCACAATCGCCAGCAACGCCCACGCAAACAGCGCGTAAATCAAGCTGGTTGCCGAGCGGTGGGTCGCACACGAGATCACCAGCCCAATCAGGTAAAACACCAGCAGATACAGCAGCGATAGCGCGAACAGCAGACCCACCCGCACCCACTCGCCGACCCCGACTTCGATGTTCTCAGTGCCCAATAGCAAGATCGTCAGCAGGATAAAGCCCAAGGCCGCCGGAATAGCCAGCGTCGTCAGGCCAGCGAGGATCTTGCCGACGAGGACTTGGGCACGGCTGACGTTGGTCGTTAGCATCAGCCGCAGGGTGCCGTCTTCCTTCTCACCGGAGATGGCCTCGCTGGCGATGAGGACGGCCAGCAAGCCGAGCACGAGTTGGAAGATGTACACCATGTCGAAGAAGGCAAAGATGGCGAGGTAGGGGTTGCTCGACTGGAAGGGCGAGACCTCCTCGGCTTGGTAGGGCACGTTGAAGAGCATCACCTTGACCGCCTGTCCTGCCTGTCGTTCGGCACCTTGAGCGAACACCGCTAGGGGGCGCGGGGCCCGTAGAGCGCGTGGAGCCGCCTTTGGCTTGAAACCCGCGTTAGGCGACATCAACCAGTCCCAGCCTAGGACCGAATAATAGGTGATTTCGTGCAGTTTGGTTTCCTCAACGGCCCGCTGTGTGAGATAGCTGGCCTTTTTGTGGACATAGGTCTGGCTGGTGAGGACGCCATTGGCGATGATCAGCACGACGGCGAGTACGGTGCAAGCGGCGAAGCGCTGGCTGAGCAGATGGCTGAGCATCTCTTTTTTGAATACAATGCCTATCATGGCGCGGCTCCTGTTTGTTCGTCTTTTCAGGCTGATAGCGTTGTCTCGGAGGCGGTCTCCGAACTTTCGCGTGGGCTACAAGAATGAAAACTGAACCGGCGCGTTATTCGGCATGACGATTTCTGCAAGGCACCACGTAGCCTTCTCTGGGCTCCAGACGAGTCGCACGAAAAACGGGCAGCGCATCGGCCCCTTTTCAAAGTCGGCGGCCTCTTCAGGCTCTGCAAAGATGAACATGAATTGGGCCGCCACCCACTTTTCGCCGGCCTGTAGAGCTTCCTCAATCTCGTTTCCCATGGGAAACGAACCCATATAGCCCATGGGAAGCAGGCCGTGGGTCTTGATGTAGTCTACATAGCTCTCATACTCTCCTTGTAATTCGAACACGCTGTACTTGCTGTCGAAAAAGGAGATGTTGCTGAAGAAGTAATCGCGTCCCTTCATGTAGAGGATTTGCCTGTGCTGGGTTTTTAAAATGGCAAGGGGCGTATCGCCCGCATCGGGGACCGGCTCGGGGATGGGGATACTTATCCCCACCGCCTTTAGTGCTTTTAGTGCGGCTTTATCTTTGAGACTGGGACCGCTTTCCAAGTCCTTTTTCATCCGCTGTATCTGGTCCGGGTCATCGACACCTTCGCGCAAGTAGAAAGTAGCGGCGAGGCTGTCGCTGCCAGAGACGGAAAAGGCGACGAGAAAGTCGTAGAGCCAAGTGCGCAGGTCGGCTTCTTGCTCGGGGGTGATGGGGACACCCGGCTCGACGGGGATGGCCTCGACGGCCTGCTGCAACTCGGCTCCGGCTTCGACTTGGATCATCTCCAAGCCGTTGATGTAGTCGAGATAGGCTTGGTGACCGTCGGCATCGGGGGAAAAGCCGCCGTACTGGCTTTTAGGCTCGGCAGTAGCTGTGCTGGAGACGGCGAACCAAGCGGTGATCAGGGCGAGGTACAGGGTGCGAATGGCTACGGGTTGCATGATGCCCTCCTTCAGGGAAGAGTGTGGGTTGTTGCTTCTGTCAGGGCTATTGCAACTATCGTACCAATGAGTGGCTGGTGGTCGCCAATCGCGCCGACTCCTTCGATTTTATAGGTTTAAATTATTGATAAATAATGCTTTATAAAAAGTGGACTAAATTTCTCCTCCGTCTCTTTGGCCCTTCGTACAGTTCCCTTAGTATCCTAAAAGTGCGACAATATATCGCACAAGTGCGTCGAATCATCGCTTTTAGTGCGTCCAAACATCGCATGGGCTTCTTGGTCAGGAGATGCTTCGCTCCGCTCAGCATCCCATACCTAAGTACCTGTGCATCTAAGCGAGGCAGCCGGGGGCGGGGAAGCGCAGATAGAAATGTCTGCGCCATGTTTGGGATGCGACTCAGTGGATGGTGAAGATTGACAGGCAGGGGAGATTTCGGGGCGGGCGGTCACAGAAGCGCGGGCAGTCCATCTATGAACTGCCCGCCTCTGCTGTGTTGCTTATAAGGGCTGGATCACGTGGCATCAAATAGAAACAGAACCGGCGCGTCATTAGGCGCGAAGGCTTCTACAAGACGCCATATATCTTGCCCTGGGATCCAGACGAGTCGCACGAAAAATGGGTGGCGCACCGGCTCCGCAAAGCTGGCGAACTCCTCGGGTTCTTCGGCGATGAACATGAACTCGGCCGCCACCCACTGTCCGCCCAACTTTAGCCCTTCCTCAATATCGCCTCTCAGCTCGGGCGACCACTCCGTATAGCGCATGGGGAGCAGGCCGTGGGTCGTGGCGTAGTCCCCATAGCTTTCATAATAGTCGCCTTGCAGCTCGAACACTCTATACGCGCTGTCGAAAAAGGAGGCGTTGCCGAAGAAGTAATCGCGCCTGTTTAGATGGGATTCGTTCCTCTTTAGGTTGAGGCCGAATCGGTGCATGGCTTTGAAGAGGTCAAAGGGCGTCGCGCCAACGGGTAACTCGGGCATCTGTATCCCCATGGCCTGTAGCTGCTGGGCGGTTAAGGGGCCACCCCGTTTAATGGCTGCAAGTTGCCTTTTTATATCCGCTATTCCTTCGGGGTTGACGCCTCCGCGCAGGTAAAATTCGGCCGCGAGGCTGTCGCTGCCCGAGACGGAAAAGGCGACTAAGAAATCGTAGAGCCAAGCGCGCAGGTCGGCTTCTTGATCGGGGGTAATGGAAATGTCCGCCTCGACGGGGATGGCCTCGACGGCCTGTTGCAATTCGTCGCCGGCCTCGATCTTGATCGTCGGGTGTCCGTCGGTATCGGGTGGAAAGCCTCTAGGGACGGCAGCAGCCGTGCCGACGGTGAACCAAGCGGCGATTAGGGCGAAAATGGCTACGGGTCTCATGGTGTCCTCCTCGTGTGGATGGTAGAGGTGATTCGTGTGAATGGATGGGTGCGATTCGTGTGGATGGTTGGTAGGGGCGATTCGTGGTTGGTAGGGGCGATTCGTGTGAATGGTTGTAGGGGCGACCGGCCGGTCGCCCCTACGGGGGTCAAAATGTGCTTATATGGCCGAGAATAGAAAAGGATTCGGCCGTTTGGAGGTGTAGAAAACCTCTACAAAGCGCCACATCGTCCGCTCGGGATCCCAGACCAGCCGACAAAAGAAGGGCGTGCAGATCGGCCCTTCCGACCCGGCGAACTCCGCAGGCTCTTCGGTGACGAACGCGATGTCGGTGAAGACCCGCTTCTCGCCAGCCCGCAGCGCCGATTCAACCTCTTGCTGCAATTTGAACCTGGCCTTGACAACGTCCCTCGGGTAAGCCTGATAGCGCTCGTAGTGGCCCTGCATCTCGAACACCTTGAACGTGCTGTGGCGAAAGAAGGCATTGCCAAAACAGTATTCATAGCCTTGGTGGTCGAGTATGGCTCGGTGCATAGCTTGGAAGAGAGCAAAGGGCGTGTCGCCTTTGGGGATGTCCCAGTTCTCGAGGGTCTCTTTCATGTGTTTTAAGGCCGTGGGGTTGTTGACGCCCTCGCGCAGGTAAAACTGAGCGGCGAGGCTGTCATTGCCAGAGACCGAAAAGGCGACGAGAAAGTCGTAGAGCCAGCCGCGCAGGTCGGCTTCTTGCTCGGGGGTGATGGGGACGCCCGTTGCGATGGGGCCCGTCGCGACGGGGATGGTCGCAATGGCCTGCCACAACTTGGGACCGGCTTTGACCTTGATCTTCTCCACGGTGCGGATATGGGCAAGCAAGTCCTGGAGCTTGTCGAGACGGGGATCAAAGCCCCCTTGCGGGTAATTGGTCTCGACGGCCGCTGTGCTGGAGACGGCGATCAGCGCGAGAGATAGGATGCGAATGGCTAAGCGTTGCATGATGCCCTCCTTGTGGAAGAGTGCGGGTTGTTGCTTCGGTAAGCACTATCGCAACTATCGTGCCAAAGGAGGGGGCTAGGGGTCGCCAATTGCGCCGATTCTTTTACTATTGACTCCTAAATAGCTGTTAAATAATACGTTATGAAAGTAAGCCTATTTTTTATTTGTCTCTCAAATTCTTTTTATCGGCCATTTGGACGATCTAATCACTGTGCGTCAGCGGACAGCAGGTGTTCGCTAGCGGACAGTAGGGGTTGGTGATGCGGAACGGGGGAGACTTCTAAGAAGCGTTCTTAAAACTTGCGTTAGTTACTGACGGGGAAATGGAGAATCAATCCGTCATTCCCGCGCAATCCGTCATTCCCGCTTGCGCGAGAATGACGAAGGAGTGGGAATGATTCAGGGCCGGCGGCTGTATTGGCTCACGTCTATGTCGAACTGCTTGATCTTGCGCTGTAAGTTGCGTCGCCCCAACTGGATCTGCTGAGCGGCTTGGCTGATGTTGCCGCCCGTTTTCTCTAGGGCGTCTCGGATAAACTGCTCCTCAAAGTGCTGGCGCGCCGCGTGGAAGAGCGAGTCGGGCTGCTCCACCGCTTCCTCTTCTGCCGCTGCTGGCTCATCCCGCAGGGGAGCGTTCTCTACGATAGTCGTCGGCAGATCCTCCACCTCGATTTCTCGTCCCTTGGCGAGGGCTATGGCGCGCATGATCGCGTTCTCCATTTCGCGCACATTGCCCGGCCAGTTGTAGGCTTCGAGATACTCTAGGGCCTCCTTGCTGACCCCTTGTATCTGTTTGTCGAAGCGGTCGTTTAGGCGATCGATAAAAAAGTGGCAAAACAAAGGGATGTCGCCCTTGCGCTGGCGCAGCGGTGGCACCTCGATGGTGACCGCGTTGAGTCGGTAGAACAAATCCTCGCGGAACTGGCCCTCGGCTACGGCCTGCGTCAAATTGCGGTGGGTCGCGGAAAGGACGCGCACATCGACCTTGTGAGTCTCGGTCGATCCCACCATCTCGAACTCCCCTTCCTGCAACACGCGCAAAAGCCGGGTTTGCAGCCCTACCTCCATGTCGCCGATTTCGTCGAGGAACAAGGTACCGCCATCGGCCTCCATAAAACGCCCTTTGCGGTCGCGTACTGCTCCGGTGAAAGAGCCTTTTACGTGCCCGAACAATTCGCTCTCTAGTACGCCCGGGTTCAAGGCCGCGCAGTTGCAACGCACAAAGGGGCCGGCGGCGCGGTCGCTGGCGTGGTGGATGGCCGCGGCTACTAGCTCCTTGCCGGTGCCGCTTTCGCCGCAGATTAGCACCGGCAGGGGGGTGGAGGCCACGTCTTGAACCAGCCGATAGATTTGCCGCATCTGCTCAGTCTCGCCGACCATGCCCAACCCCGCGCCCTGTGCTTGGCGCAGACGCTCGTTCTCGGCCCGGAGCTTTTGCAGCTCGCGGATATTGCTGATGTGGCTGAGGATTTCTTCGGCGTTAAAGGGCTTGGCGAGATACCCATACGCGCCCAGCTTGACGGTCTCTACCGCGCTTTGGAGATCCGCGTACGCCGTTAAGATGAGCACTTCTTCGGGCCGCTCGCGCACATTGAGCTGCCGCAGAAATTCGAGGCCGCTCATCTCGGGCATGTGCAAGTCGAGCAGGATGATGTCGAAGGATTCTTCTCGCAGGAGTGCGAGGGCCTCGCGCGCGTCCGAGCGGGTTTCCACAGCAAAGCCTTCGCGCCGCAAGATGCTGCTCGACAGCTTCAGCAGGTCCTGCTCGTCGTCGATCATGAGTATTTTGCCGTCGTGCCGGGCCATGTCTATGCCTTTTCTTTTTTATTGTAAGGCAGTAAGAGCGCGAAGCAGGTGCCTTTGCCGACACGGCTTGTAACCTCTATGTGACCGCCGATTTCCCGCAACTGGCGCTGGGCGATGGCCAGCCCCAAGCCCGTGCCCTCCCCCGGAGCTTTGGTAGAAAAGAACGGCTCAAATATGCGGGAGATCTGGGTTGGATCAATGCCGGCACCGGTGTCGCAGATTTTTATGGCGACGCCCTCCTGCTCGGGGCGGGCGCTTACCTGCAAGCGGCCGCCTTGGGGCATGGCTTGGAAGGCGTTGCGGATGATGTTGAGGTAGATGTCCTTGAGCATGTCGCGGTTTATGCGCACGGCTGGCACCGGCTCAAACTGTCGCTCAATCGAGATGCCTAAGTGCTCGGCGTGTTTGGTCTCCAAGTCGAGCAACTGCTCCAGCACCTCGGCCGCGTCTAGCTGCTCTACTAGGTGCTGGGCCGGTCGGGCGAAGTCGAGCAGGCTGCCGACGCGCTCGTCTATGCGGCGGATGGCCTCGCGCATCATGCGCAAAGTCTCGTCGCGCTCCTTTTCTTCTTCGGGTCCCAATCGAGGCAGCAGGTCGCAAGTGTTCTGCACAATGGCGAGGGGGTTTTTGATTTCGTGCGCTACGCCAGCGGCCACCTCGCCGAGCGCCGATAGCTTTTCGGCCTGCATGTAGTGCAGTTCGAGTAGGTGCTGCTGAGTCCGGTCCTCGACGACTAGCAAGACCTTGCCGCGATGGCCCTCGCTCAGTTCGGCCTTGCGCAGATTCCAATAGCGCATAACGCCTTCGGCGTCCTCGATTGCGAGGCTGTCCACTACTTGCAGATGCGGGTGGGCCTCTAGCCAAGCGTGTGTTTGGGCACCGGCGTGGGTCGCGCTCAATTCGGCGGCCTGTTCCGGTAGCAGCAAGCTAGCCCACGCTTTGTTGCTCTGTACGATGCGGTACTCGGCGTCGAGCACGGCAATGGCGAGGGGATTGTCCTCGATCAGATGGCGCTGCAAGTTCAAGGTGCTTTCCAAGTCCCGCTGGCGCTCGGCCAGCGTTTGGTCCATCTCGACAAAAGCGTCGGCTAGTTCTCCGATCTCGTCTCGGCGCGTCACGGGCGTTCCTATGAGGGGATAACCGTCCCGGCGGCGACGCACGGCATACGTAAGCGAGACGAGAGGCGCGACGACCGAGCTGCGCGTCAGCCCGCCCAAAATCAGTGCCCCTAGTGCAAAAAGCGCGATGATCGCATAGATGGAGTACAGCACGACTGTGTACGGGGCATACGCCTCGTCTTCGCGCTGTTCAATGGCGACGATCCAGTCCCAATCGCGCACGGGAACAAAGCCCGTGACGGTGCCTCCCACATCGCGCACGGGAGCAAAACCCGTGACCCACTTCATGCCTCCCACATCGCGCCACAAGAGGGTTCCCGCTGGCCCGCGCATGGCCTCTATGTGCGGGTGGTGGACCCACGTGTAGAAGGAATGACGTATGGGCCGCGCCAGATAGTGCCCATCGTCGGCGTGGAGCAAGGTCGCGTAGCCGGTTTTGCCGATGCGGACGAGATTTATCTTTTGCCAGACTCGGTGAAAGTCGAGGCGAGCTATTAGGGCTTGTTGAGGTGGCTGGCCATCCCGTTCCACTGGCAGCGCGACAAAGAGCTTGGGCGTTTCCTTGAATTCTTCGATCAGGGCAACGTATAGGCCATCGGCTGCCACCTTCGCCCATGTTGCGTCCCAGTCGTAGGCAGCGGGTAGCGCAACCGACGCGCTCGCGGCCTGTATTTGGTTGGGGGCGTCCACTAGGTAGAGCACCTCCACCTCGCTAGATACGAGGGCAGCTTTTTTGAGCAAAGCACGCACATCCTGCGGCTCGGTTCCCACAGTTCGTGTGAGGAGTTGCAAGTCGGAGGCGACAGCGGCAAAGATGCGGGCGATTTCCGCGGCTGTGCGGTGCGCCATTTCGCGGCGGCTGTCCAGCACGGCCTCTTCTATGGCATCGCGGGCCGCGTTCAACACGACGAGATCGACCAGCAACACGGGCACTAGCCCCAAGGCGAGGTAATAGCCCAGCAGGCGCAGCCACAGCCGTTGCCTTTTACCGCGCCAGCCTTTAAGCCTCACGGCCCAAGTCTTCAGGCTTGAGATCATCCGTCGCATGTGCCGCGCAACCATGAAAAAGCGGCTTTCTTAGCTCCTCGCCCTACCCAGCCGCCGCAGCACTTCAGCGGCCGACGACGGCGTCAGAGAAGGTGAGGATGCCGAACCGGGTGGCGCGGTGGAAGTCGGCTTGGGGCGTGCCGGTATCGGACCACAGCCCAAATTGGCCTTGGTAGCCCTTGGTGCGGTTGAGTCCAGCGCGCCATTGGTCGCCGTCTTGGGGCGGGATTTGGCCACCCAAGTGGCGGAAGTTGTCGTGGGGGATGGAGATTTCGAGGATCCAGCTTTGGTCGGTGTCCGAGTGGTCGTTGAGGGTGCCGTCGTAGGTCGTGGCAATGACCACGCCTTCGCTCTGCCAGGACGGATGAATGGCCTTGGTGCGCTCCTTGCCGCCGCGGAAGGCGATGTAGTCAAGCAGCGTGCCGTTGATGTTCATCTCATAGCCATAGTAGTTGCCGGGGACGTCCATGTTGGGGGTGGCGAAAATCTCGACGGCGTCCTCTTGGTACACTGCTCCATCGTGCTCGGTTACTTCTGAATGTAGATACGGATCGACGCACTCGTAGATGATGTAGAGATTGTCGTCGTCCCAGAGCAAGCGGGCGGTCGTGGATTGCGGCTCCTCTTTTTCGAGGTCGCTCCAAGGCATTACAAAGGCCATGGGCGCGGCGCGCTGCCAGTCGGCCTCGTCTAGGCGGCCATCGACTTGGATCCCTTGGTCAGTGCGGAGGACTTGGTAGGTGGGTAGCGGGGTTTGGACGCGGGTGGACTCTTGGGTGCTGGCGGGGCCAGCGAGGACGAGGGCGAAAAGCAGACTGTAGAGCATGGTCAATCCTTTCCGGTGGTGGAGGTCGGATCAAGCGTTGTGCAGGGAGGGCGTCTCCCCGCGCGAAAATGCTTGGGCGATCTGGTCGCAGCGTTCGTTGTCTGGGTCGCCAGCGTGGCCTTGGGTGTGTCGCCACTGGACGGCGTGCGTGTTGAGCTCGTCTAGGGTGCGCCACAGGTCTTGGTTGCGTACGGGCTTTTTGGTGGATGTGTGCCAGTCCCGCTTCTTCCAGCCGTGAATCCACTCGGTAATGCCCCTGCGTAGGTACTCACTGTCCGTAACGAGCGTGATAGCGACGCCGGACGGGGCGGCGCGGAGACCCTCGATGGCCGCTTGCAGCTCCATGCGGTTGTTGGTCGTCTTCGGGGCAAAGCCGCCCAGTTCCACGATGCGGCCAGCGCCGTAGAGCAGCCGTGCCGCCCAGCCGCCCGGCCCTGGGTTGCACGAACAGGCACCGTCGGTGAAAATGGTCAGTGTTTGCGAGAGGTTGGTTTGCTGTTGTATCACTGGGATTGCCTTTATTTAGGGTGCGCCGCTGGATTCACAAGATGATCCGCAGATGGACGCAGATGGACGCAGAATAGTAGCAACAAGACGATCCGCATCTCGAATCGTTCAATCATGCAGGATTGCTATAATAAAACACGGCGGCGCGGGCGGGGGCAATTGAGGCGGGTATTCATGGTTCTCTGCCGCCGTAGGTGTCAGTCCTATTTGTGTCCAAGGTGATTGCCTTTAGATTAGAGGCTTCCTTTATCTGAACCTTAGAAAGAAAATGCAATATGGCAGCGTATGATGTGGTAGTTATTGGCGGCGGCCCAGGCGGGTATTCAGCGGCCATTCGCGCGCGGCAGTTGGGGTTAAAAGCCGCGCTGATTGAGGACGCCGAGTTGGGCGGCACCTGTCTCAATTGGGGCTGCATTCCCACCAAGGCCCTGCTCAAGCAAGCCGAAGTGTACCAGCTTTTCTTGCGCGCCGAGGAATTCGGCTTGCGCGCTGATAAGCCCGAGGTGGATTGGGATGCGGTCATTGGCCGGAGCCGCCAAGTCGCTGAGCAGTTGTCCAAAGGCGTGGCCTATCTGATGCAGAAGAACCAAGTCGAGGTATTCGCTGGAAGGGGTCGGTTGACGCCCAGCCGCCAAGTTGCGGTTGAGGACGCCGAGGGCGAGGTCGTGGCCGAGTTGGAGGCCGCGCATGTGGTGCTGGCCACTGGCGGTCGCCCCAAATCCATTCCGGGCGTCGAATTCGATGGCGAGCGGATCATCGCCAGCCGCGAGGCCATGATCGTCGCCAAGCAGCCCGCCTCCCTCGCCATCATCGGGGCCGGGGCTATCGGCGTAGAATTCGCCTATTTCTATCGCGCCTTTGGCAGCAAGGTGCTGCTCTTGGAAGCCCTGCCCCAGGTCTTGCCGCGCGAAGACGAGGAAATCGCCGCAGGGCTGGCCGAGAGCTTGGCACAGCAGGGAATCGAAGTGGTGACCGGAGCCCGGGTCGAGGAAGTCAAAAGGCAAAAGCGCGGGGTTGCGTTGCGCTATCGGGTCGGCGAGGAGGAGCAGACGCGGAGAGTAGATCATGTGCTGGTCGCCACTGGGGTCCAGGGCAATATCGAGGGGCTGGGGCTGGAAGTGCTGGGCATTCGCACCCGCGACGGCGCGATTGTGGTTGACGAGCGGATGCAGACCAGTGCCAAGGGCATCTACGCGATTGGCGACGTGGCCGGCCCGCCGCTGTTGGCGCACGCGGCCACGCAGGAAGGGATCGCGGCCGTCGAGTTTATAGCTGGCCGCGACCGGCCCACCTTGGACCCACGCCAAGTGCCCAACTGCATCTATTGCCAGCCGCAAGTAGCCAGCGTCGGCCTGAGCGAAAGCCAAGCACGCGAAGCCGGGTACGACGTCAAGGTCGGGCGCTTTCCGTTTGCAGCCAGCGGCAAGGGACAAGCGGCCGGGGAAACCGAGGGGCTGGTCAAACTGGTTTTTGACGCGCGCTACGGCGAGTTGTTGGGCGGGGCCATTCTGGGGGCCGAGGCCACGGAATTGATCGCCGAATTGACGCTGGCGCTCCGGCTCGAAGCCACGTATGAAGAGCTTTTGGCTACAATGCACGCCCATCCGACGCTGTCCGAGGCTGTGATGGAAGCGGCCGGGCAGGCCTTTGGCGAGGCGATTAACTATTAGGAATGGGGAATGGGGAATGTAGAGTGGCATGGGATAGAGGCCCCCGTGCTGCCATCGCTGGACCAGCTTCTGCCGGCCGAGCCACTGCTGCTGATGGGGGCTGGGCCGGTGCCGGTGGCGGCGGAGGTCGCGCGGGCTGGCGGCATGGTCATCAACCACTTGGGGCCGACGATGGATCGGCTGGTGGAGCACATCAAGCAATTGGCTGGCTATGCCTTTCAGACGGCCGATGAGCACATCTTGGGGATTGGGGGGCCGGCGTCGGCGGCCATGGAAATGGCGATGGGCAATCTGCTCTGGCCGGGCCGCCGCGCCTTGGTGTTGCAAAACGGCTGGTTTAGCGGGCGCTTTGCCGAAATGGCCAGCGGCGTGGGAGCCGAGGTCGAAGTGCTGGCCGTGCCGGAAGGGCAAGCCGTCTGCGCCGAGCGCGTCGCCGGGCGTCTCAAGAGTCAGCGCTACGACGTGGTGACGATGGTGCAGGGCGAAACCTCCAGCGGCATCTGTACGACCGAGCTACCGGCGATTGCCCGCTTGTGCCGCGAGCACGGGGCACTGGCGGTCGTCGATGCGGTCTGCACCTTGAGCACCATGCCGTTGGAAAAGGACGCTTGGGGCATTGACGTGGTTTTCACGGGCAGCCAGAAGGGCCTGTCGTCGCTGCCGGGCGTGGCGCTGATTGCCTTTTCCGACGCGGCCTGGGAGCAGGTGCAGCAGCATCCCGGTCCTAGGCCGCACTGGTGCTTGGACGCACTGCGGGCGCAAAACTTTTGGCAGCATCATCAATACCACTACACGGCCCCGGTCTCGGGACTGTTGGCCCTGCACGAGGCCCTGCGGCTGGTCTGCGAAGAGACACTCGAGCGTCGCTTTGCGCGGCATCGGCACTCGTCGCTGGCACTGCAAGCTGGCATCGAGAAGATGGGACTGGTGCTGGCCGCGCCGCGCGCTATTCGCCTCAAC
Source organism: Candidatus Latescibacterota bacterium (assembly GCA_965217585.1). Classification (GTDB taxonomy): domain Bacteria; phylum Latescibacterota; class UBA2968; order UBA8231; family UBA8231. The sequence continues at coordinate 5,503,300 of OZ244561.1, read as the reverse complement.
TCGGTGGTGGCAATCCAAGTGCCCGCTGGGGTAGATAACGCCCGAGTGCGCGCCGATATGTCGAGTCGCTTCCACGTCGAAATCTCCGGAGCCTTTGGCCTCGACATCGTGCGCATTGGCCAGATGGGCGAGCAGTGCCGAGCACCTCACCTGTTCCGCGTGTTGCACGCCTTGGGCGGTGCCCTAGCGCACGAAGGGGCCAGCGTGGATACTAGCGCGGGTATGGCGGCGCTGGAGCACTGTTTGGCGGGCTATGCGGACGATTTGCTTTGATCTTAAAGAAGGGCAATACCCCTACATTGACCTGCCGAGGGTGAATAGGCTGATCGGCTGGCGTCTATGGAGAAAGAACTACTGATGAGTGGCCAACTAGCGCATCCAACCTACGAAAGCCTCGGCGTGCGTCCCCTGATCAACTGTCAGGGGACCTATACCATCATCAGCGGCTCGCTAATACTGCCCGAAGTGCGGCAAGCTATGGTCGAGGCCTCCAAGCAATACGTCCATCTCGACGAACTGATGGAGGCCGTCGGAGCGCGCATCGGCGAGCTGATGCAGTGCGAATGGGGGCTGATTACCAATGGTTGCGCCGCGGCGTTGTGCCAAGTTACGGCGGCTTGCGTGGCGGGTACTGATCCCGAGAAAATGGCGCGGTTGCCCGACACGACGGGCATGAAAAACCAAGTGATCGTCCAGCCCAGGCACCGCCACGGGTACGATCACGCCGTGCGCATGGTCGGCGTCGAAATGGTCGAGGTCGAGACGCTCGCCGCGCTCGAAGCGGCCCTGTCGGACCGCACGGCCATGCTCTTGGTTTTTGGCGATGCGGCCAAACGAGGGCCGATCTCGGTGGCGGACATGGCAGCGGCCGGGCAGCGGCACGGCGTACCGACCTTGGTCGATGCGGCCGCCGAGCGGCCGGACGCGCCCAACTGGTATCTGGAGCAGGGGGTCGATGCGGTGGCGTATTCGGGCGGCAAGTGCCTGCGCGGGCCGCAGGCGTCGGGCTTGGTTTTGGGGCGCAAAGAGTTGTTGCAGGCGACCTTCCTCAACGGGGCACCGCACCACGCGCTGGGGCGGCCGATGAAGGCGGGTAAGGAAGAAATCATGGGGCTGTTGGCCGCTGTGGAGCAGTGGGTAGTGCGCGACCACGCAGCCGAGTGGCGGGAGTGGGAGCGGCGCTTGGCGGTGATAGCGGCGGCGGTGGAGCCGTTTCCCTCGGTGGCGACGCAGGTCAATCAGCCCGGGCGCTCGAATGTTGCACCGAACTTGGCGGTGCGCTGGGATCGAGAGCGGCTGGCCCTCAGTGGCCACGAGCTGGCGCGTCAGCTCGCGGCTGGCCAACCGCGGATCGAGATCGCCGCCCACGAGAGCGGCTTTGGGATCAATCCCTATATGATGGAGCTTGGCGAGGAAGACATCGTGGCGCGGCGGGTGAGCGAGGTTTTGGCTGCGGTCCGCTGAATCCTTCAGTTGGGCCGCTCGCCTCGGCGCAAGGCCACCGACAGCGGCTGAACCCCGTCCTTGTTGGGCTTTGAGCGCACCTTGCCGGTGCGGGGATCCACGCTGTAGATATTCACCTCTTCGGGCACGTCAAAATCCTTCTCTAGCCGCCCCTCGTTTACCGCGATCATAAAATCCGTCCAGATGGGCACAGCACCGCTGCCGCCGGTGATTTGCACCCCGCGCGTATCCATCAGCTTATGGGTGCGGCGGTCGTCAAACCCCACCCAGACGCTGGCGACTAAGTCCGGTGTGAAGCCGGTGAACCAAGCGTCGGTATTGTCGTTGGTCGTCCCGGTCTTGCCGGCAGCTGGCCGCGCAAAGCCCAACCTGCGCACTCGGCGGCCGGTGCCGCGATCTACGGCTTGACGCAAGAGGTGAACCATCTGCGCGGCAAGGTCGGGCGCGATAACTTGGCGGATCTGCGGCTGATGGGTGAAGATCGGCAGGCCGTCGGTATCGACGATGCGCTCTATCAAGATCGGCGTCACCTGCAATCCGTAGTTGGCAAAAGTCCCGTACGCCGTGGCCATTTCCAACACGGTAACTTCGGCGACACCCAAGGCAATGCTCTTGTAGGCTCCTATTGGCCCGGCAAAACCCAAGCGGTGGGCGGTCTCGACGACGCGCTCCGGGCCGACGCGCTCGGAGATTTGTATAGCCGTGGAGTTGGCCGAGCGAACTAAGGCCCACGCCGCGGTCGTCTGTCCCAAGTAGCGGCCGCCGTAGTTGCGTGGTTCCCACTTTTGCCCGTTGACGATATAGGTGCGCGGCTGATCGTTAAAGACGGTGACCGGGCTGATTTCACCCGCTTCCAAAGCCGCTAGATAGGCCATCGGCTTAAAGCCGGAGCCGGGCTGGCGGCGGGCGGTTAGAGCTCGGTTGTAGTAGCTGACGAAAATGTCCCGACCCCCGACCATGGCCAGCACTTTTCCGGTCGGCGACAGGCACACCAACGCGCCTTGGACGTAGACCGGGCGCTCGGCCATCGACGCTTCTGCATAGGGTTTAAACCCCAGTCGCTCATCCAGTTCGATCATCCCCTTGGCCACGGCGTCTTCGGCCGCTTCTTGCATCGCAATGTCCAAGGTGGTATAGACCTTCAGGCTCCCGTAGTGCAGGGCCGACGGCCCCCACTGCCGGACGATTTCCGCATTGATGGCTTCGACCCAATAGGGCACTGGGTTGCGGGGCGGGTAGCCGGGGTCAATGAGGTCTTCGGCTCGGAGAGCGGCGTATTCCCGGCGCGTCTCCGGGTCGAGAAAGCCGCTGGCGACCATGCGGTCGAGCACGTGTTGCAGCCGGTCGGTGGCCCGTTCGGGGTGTCGCAGGGGATTGTACGCGGTCGGGGCGTTGATCTGGCCGATGAGCATGGCGGCACGGGGCCGGCTCAGCGAGTCTGGGGTCGTGTTGAAGAAGGTGGCCGCGGCGTCGTGAATGCCGTAGGCGTTGGTGCCGTAGAAGACTTCGTTGAGGTACAGCTCTAGGAGGCGATCTTTGTACGCGGGTTGGCCAGCGGCGTTGGTGTCTGGGTACGAAGCGGCAAAAAACGCCTCTAGCTGCACGGCGAGGAGTGCTTCCGACAGCTTGCGTTCAAAGGTCTTTTTCGGCGAAAAGAACAGGCGCTTGACGAGCTGTTGGGTCAAGGTGCTGCCGCCGCGGGTGAGGCTGCCCTCTAGCAGGTTGTCGCGCACCGCGCCGACAATGGACAGCAGGTCGATCCCTCGGTGGTGGTAGAAGCGCGCGTCCTCGGTGGCGATGAGCGCGTTGCGCACGTGGGGACTGATGTGTTCGAGGGGCACCCATTGGCGGCTCTGATTGAAGGTGTAGATGCGCTCGCCAGAGGCTGCGTACATCTCCGTGCCGGGGCGGATGCCCAGCTCGCGCGGGTCGGTGGGCAGGCTGGGCAAGCTCGGGGCTATGCGCTGGATTGCGTAACCCACTCCTAGCCCGGTCGCCAAAACGAGGAGTACGGTCAGGACTGCGCCGATGCGCAATGGGTGTCTCATTGCGCAAGCCCGAGGCGTTGTTGCACGAGCTGGGCCGGCAGCACGAGCGCCGTGGCCTCGTGGCCCGGCACCAGCGCGTACGCGGCGAATTGGTCCCCAGTGCGGGTCAGGCGCAGCTCAAAGCCGTCCGCGCTATCCCAAGCCGCGAGCAGGCGCTCGGTCTCGCTCTGGCGCAGCGAGTCGGCCCGGGCTTGCACGATCTGCGCCAAGGCCGCGGTGATGATCGGCCCGGCATCGCTTTGCGCGTGATCGGGGTCCGCGCTCAAAAGCGGCGCTAGGTGCTGGTGCCAGTAGGCTATGTCTTCCTCTTTCATCTTCAGAAAGGTCCAGGCTTCTGGCTCGTCTTTTGCCAGCAGCCACTTGTGGAGCTGGTGGAAGAGCGAGCCGTCCTCTAGGGCTATTTGCGCACCGATGAGGGAGTGGAGATACGAGGCGTCGCCGGGTATGATGGCTTGGGTTAGCAGGTAGCGCCCCTGCTCGTAAATCTGCAGGGAATAGGCGAGTTCGCGCAGAGTCTCCGGGCTGAGGTGATCGGGCTGGAGGGCGGTGTCTCGCCGCGCGACTGCAAAAAACGCCGCGTGGGTGCCGTGGTACTGGAGCTGATAGTGGTTTTGCAAAACCGGCAGCGGGGCTTGGCTCGGTTCTAGAGGGGCCTCGGCCAGCGAGTCGGATAGGGCCATGCGGGTCTGCCGGCTAGCGAGAATGCCCTGCCAGAGCGCACCTCCCGGCTGGCGCTCTGGGTTTTGTTGCATCAGGTATTGGCCGATGTAGCGGGCCGCGAATTGGGTTTGGTATTCGAGTAAAAAAAGACCGCAAGCCACGCAGAAAGGCACCAACGCACATAGGGCGATGCGGATGAGGCCATAGAGCAAAGACAACATAGCGACACAATAACTTCGAGGCGGCTGCTTGTCAAAAGTGCTTGCCCATTTTGGGTGGGTAATGGTACTTTTGGCAGAGAGGCGATTAATCTATCTGGGGAGGTAGAAGAATATGAAACGCCTAAAATTTGCATGGATTGTCGTCGTCGTCGGGTTGTGGCACTGCGGCGGCGACGGCGAAAAGGGCACCGCTCCCGTCGCAACTGTCGATCCCCCACAGGCGCCGCGCGCGCTGAGTGTGGAACGCATCGGCGACGGCGAGGTGTGGCTCAATTGGCAGGCTGCCGGGGGCGCAGACGAGGTGCTCTACGTCGTCTATCGCTCGGTGGGGGACGCCGCGGCCGTGGCCATCGACTCCACGTTCGAGACCCGATTCAAGGATCAGGGCCTGCAATACGAGCTGGAGTACACCTATCGAGTAACCGCGATAAACGGCGGCGGCGAGAGCAGCCCCTCGAATGCCATCAGTGGACAGCCCCTCAACAGCTTGAGCCCGCAGGTGCCGGCTTCGGTGCGCGCCGTAGCGCACCACCTCGAATTACTCGGCCAGCTCGACATTACACTCGACTGGAATGAAAACCCGGAGACCGATCTCGTTGGCTACCGGGTCTATCGCTCGACTGAGGCGGGTTTTACTCCGAGCCTCGAGCATTTGCTGAAGCAGGTGTCAGGGCCGGGCTTTGTCGACGAGGAGATCGAGGTCGGCGCGGTGTACTACTACCGGATTACGGCGATAGATGGCGGCGGCAAGGAAAGCAATGCCTCCGAGGAGGTGAGCGATGTCGCGCTGCCCTCGCCGGTGCTGTTGGTCCCGGTCGCCGGGGAAGAGAGCTCTGCACCTTTGACCTTTACTTGGAGCCGCTTGCCCGAGGCGCACGCATTCCGGGTGATCGTCACCACCTCGCTGACCAGCGGCGAAGTGTCGGACATTCCGCTGACTAGCGATACCACAGCCGTATTTACCGGTCGCATTAAGGAAGGTCGCTTGGTCACGCTCGAACCCGGACAGGTGTACTACTGGAAAGTCGTGGCCAGTACGCACGCCGAGGGGATTGAGAATTCGGTGAGTCGGGTTGAGAGTTTTAAGGTGGCTGAGTAAATAGGATGGACGCAGATATAGACCCTGGGGCCCTGCGCGTCGTCGAGACCTTGCGCCGGGCCGGCTTCCAAGCTCTGCTGGCCGGTGGTTGTGTGCGTGACTTGGCGTTGGGGCGCGTGCCCAAGGACTGGGATGTGGCTACGGATGCCGGGCCAGAAGAGGTGGCTGCGCTCTTCGAGAACACGGTGGCGGTAGGCGCGCAGTTTGGCATCTCGGTGGTGGTGCTCGAAGAGGGCGACTACGAGGTGGCGCGCTTCCGCCGCGATGGCCCGTACCACAATGGTCGCCGTCCCGCATCCATCGAGCTGGCCGACGGCCGCGCCGACGCCCAGCGCCGCGACTTTACCATTAACGGCCTGTTCTACGACCCGGAAAGCGGCGCGATCCTCGATTACGTCGGCGGGCAGTGCGATCTCGACGCTGGGATCATCCGTGCCATCGGCGACCCGGCCGCGCGCTTTGCCGAAGACAATCTGCGCCTGTTGCGGACCGTGCGCTTTGCAGCCCGGCTCGGCTTTACCATCGAACCCGCGACGTGGGACGCGCTCTGCGCCCGGGCCGGGTGCATTGTCGGTGTCAGTGCCGAGCGTCTCCGCGACGAGCTAACCCTACTGTTGACCGAGGGCGGGGCCGTGCGCGGCTTGCGCCTTTTGGAGCAGTCGGGCCTGCTGCAGGCCGTGCTGCCGGAAGTCGCGGCCATGCGGGGCGTGCCACAAGACGCTGAATTCCATCCCGAAGGCGATGTGTGGACCCACGTCCAGCTCCTCTTTGAATATCTCGACAAGCCGTCGGCTGAGTTGGCTTGGAGCGCGTTGCTCCACGACATTGGCAAGCCGTCAACTATGGTGCGAGCCGAGCGCATCCGCTTCCATGGCCACGACGCGGTCGGGGCCAAAATGGCGGCTGCGATTTGCGGGCGGCTGCGCATGTCCAACGAGGCGCGCGCGCGCATTCGCGTGCTTGTGGCCGACCACATGCGGATCGGCCACGCGCGCCAGATGCGCCCGAGCACGCTCGCGCGTCTGGCGCGCGAGCCGCACTTCCCAGAGCTGCTCCAATTGCATCGCGCCGATTGCTTGGCCAGCCACGGTAAGCTAGACCTATACGAGTTTTGCCAAGAGCAGTTGGTCGACTTAAAAAAGGAACATCTGCGCCCGCCGACCCTGCTCACAGGCGACGACCTCATCGCCTTGGGTTTTGCTCCCGGGCCACTGTTTAGGGAAATTCTCACTGCCGTCGAGGACGCCCAGTTGGAAGGGCAGCTCGATAGCTACTACGCCGCGCTGCGTTTTGTACAGCGCAAATTCAGCGCTGAGCCTGCCGCCTAGTCAGCGGATCGTGGTGATGATCGTGATCGTCGTACATGCCAGCGGCGTATTCTGCTGTTCTGGCGTCTAGTTGTTCCCGGCTGATTAGGCCCCTCGCAATGACCAACTCTTCGAGCGATGCGACCCAGCGGGCATAATAGCTCGATGGGTCGTTGTTTGGTTCGGCCGCCGCGATTTTCGCAGCCAGTTCCGCACTGAACTCGCGCCACTCGTAGAGCTCTTTTTCATTGAGTGCAACGGCAAGGCCAAAAGCGCGTGCTTCCCAAGGTGCCTGAAAAACCAGTTCTCCATTCTCTCTAGGCAGGGCGATTTGTGCTTCCATTGCGGAGATATGTCCGTCGGCTTTTGGGGTCATCTTGGCCTCACTGTGCAGGAGATTCAATCTTAGCCACGCCGATCATCGAGTCGCGCGTGACAAGCGAAACGAGCTGTTGTTCGGTATGGTCTTCCGTGCCGGCAGGGCGTTCGGGCAGCACCATGTAGCGGAGATCCGAGTTGCTGTCCCAGACGCGGATTTCGACCGAATCGGGTAGATCGAGGTCAAATTCCCGCAAGACCGCTCTCGGCTCCCGCACCGCCCGAGAGCGATAGGCGTAGGACTTGTACCAATTCGGCGGCAGGCCGAGTACGGACCAGGGATAACAGGAACAAAGGGTGCAAACGACGACGTGGTGGACGCTTGATGCGTTTTCCAGTACGACGATTTTGGCACCCTGTGCGTCGCCAAAACCCAGTTCGGCAATAGCTGCGGTGCCGTCTTCGAGCAGCCGGCGCTTATAGTCCGGATCGCTCCAGGCGCGGGCAACCACTTTGGCGCCATTGAGCGGGCCTACGTCTTGTTCATATTTCTGCACGATTTCGTCTATAAGATCCGTTGTAAGTAATCCCTTTTCGATCAGGAGCGATTCGAGTGCTCTGGTGCGCAGGGCTGCGTCCGTCTCGGTTTGGGCGGCTTCGCGAAAATTATTCATAACGAAAATCCTTTTGTGATTGGGATTGATTACGCCGGTTCTAGGTAGCTTTCCCACATATCCAGATAGACGGCACTTTTTGTTTCAGCGGCACTACCCCACAGTTCCGCGGCGTCAAAGCGCACGGCATATAAGGGTTGCTGGCGAGTTGCACATCCTGCGGGCAGTTCGGCGTCTTGGAGATTGTAGATGCCGTAGAAATTGGTGACCGTGCCGTATTTGCCCCGCGCGTATTGGGGGAGCCGGGTGTGGCCTGCGGGATGGATATTGCGCGACCGTACGCGGTCGCCCGGGGAAAATTGCGGCTGGATATCCATTTTCTGTGGGGGTAAATCCGCAGGGCGCGAGCGCTTGAGTTCCGCTCGGACGGCATCGGGGTCGGGATGCACCGGGGTTTCGGCATTGGGATGGTGTCGGAAAAGCGCCATCCGCGTCTCCAACTCTTCCGGGGTTAGCACGCCGGCGTCAATCAGCCCTTTGATGCGGGAGTGCAGCCATTTTTCGTAATAGCTGGACGACAGATAGTGTGCCGGATCCATGTTTTCGATGTTGTTGCGGGAGCCTCCGGGGACTGGTACAGGGGTCGCTACCGCCATGGCAAGTACCCGGCCCTCCCAGGGATGGTGGAATAAAGGTTCGTTTTCTTCGCGTATAATGGGGCCAAATCCATGCATCCCGCCCATGTCGTGAATGCCGTCCATGGTTGCTCCTAGAGTTTTGCACGACCATTTAGCTGTCGTGGAGGGTTGCCAGGTTTCCGAATGGAAGAATGATCTGCTGACGAATGGATTCAGGCGCAGAAGGCTGCCATTTCCACGCGCCCCTTCGGGAGTTCACAATGTAATGCTCACTTGCTAGGTTGCCCAGCGGCGGGCGGTTCGATCTGGTCCAATAAATGTATGACGTCTTTGGGCTGGACCTTATTGCGAAAAAAGAAGACTCCGCCGGGCACGTTCTTAAAATCATCCTCGCTGACATTGAGGTTGGACGAGACGGCCACCAGCAAGTCCTTGCGCTGGGCCTGGCGTAGTTTTGCGAGCTTGCGCCGCAGATACTCGGGCCGCCAGTAGCCCATGATTTCCAAAAGCGCCGTGCGGCCGTCGGGATGGCGGAAGGTGAAGTCCGGGATCATCACAGTCTCTTTGAGATTGACCACTTCGCTTTCGCGTTCGAGCTGCCAAGCGGTTTTGGCCTTGGCAAAGCGCGTGGCAAACGTTTCCTCCAGCAGGGAGTCGTACAGGGTCTGATCCTTGTAGTGCGACACGAGGCCCGATTGGTCGTCGAGGACGAAGTGCTGACGGCGGTCGTCCTTGCGGACAATATCGGCTTGCATTGACCAGCGGGTACACAGCAATAGGGCCGGGAGGAAAACCGCCATTTGCAGGCCGTATTTCTGTGAGTGGCGGAACATGCTCACCGGGCCGTCGAGGGCGATCTCATAACCGGCATCGACATCGCCTTCGATGGTGTGGATCAGTCGGTAGAACTTGATGAACTTGAAGAGCTGCTTGTAGCGCACCGGCAGATTGCGATAGACGCTCAGGCGCAAGATTTCGCAGCGGTAGAGCATGGCTTGGGCCAATGCCACGTTATAGCGCAGGAGCAACTCGTTGGGCGAGGGCGCGGCAAAGGTGGCAAGCTGGTGGTTTTCGGGCAGGTCGGCGTACAGCCCGGCGAGCACGTCTTCGCTGCTGATCTGGTGTTTGAGGGCGACCTGCTCCAGTAGATCCTCGCGTTTGACTGGGTAGATGAGGCTGGTCTCGCGGACGACCGGATGGTGGGCGCGGGCCAGCGTAAAAACGGCATGGCGCAATTCTTCAGGGGGCTGAGGGCTGGCGACGTGGAACTCGCAGTAGTGGTCGCAGAGCAGCTTGGCTAGGCCGCGCTGGATGCGGTAGTCAGTGCGATCCCCGGCGAGCAAGTGGAGGGCGTGTTGTAACTCTCGCCGGGTTTTGCCCTGGTGTTCGGCGTGGATCTCGATGAGCGCTTGGGCTAGGTCAATGAAGGCCGGGTCCTCGACGGCGACATAGCGCGGTTCGATATAGGGGCCGCGCGAGCGGGTCAGCAAGAGGTCCGAGGTCAGCACTGTGCCTACTCGTAGGCTTCGTGGCGGCGGCGGCGGTCGCTGATGTTATCTTCGACCGTGTCTTTGGAGATCACTTCGTAGAGTACGGCTTCCTTGCCTTGGCGGCGGCGGAGGATGCGCCCGAGGCGCTGGACGTGCTCGCGGATGGTGCCCGAGCCGGAGAGGACCACCGCGACGTTGGCTTCGGGGATATTGACGCCCTCGTTGAGCACTTTTGAGGCGACGAGGGCGAGGTACTCCCCCTTGTTGAAGGCCTCGAGGATGGCCTTGCGCTCCCGCGTGCGGGTGCGGTGGGTAATGGCCGGGACTAGGAAGGTGCGGGAGATCTGATGGACGGTCTCGTTGTCGTTGGTAAAAATCAACACGCGGTCGCGCGGGTGGGCCTTGAGGATGTCTTCGAGGACGCGGAGCTTGGCCGTCGCGCCGAGGGCGAGTTGGCGATGGCGGCGGTAGGCATGCATGGCGCGTCGGCCGCTGGTGCTTTTGGCCGAGAGCATGACGAAGTGCCGCCAGCCATCGGTCGTGCCGAGGCGAATGTTCTTGTCGGTGAGGAAGGCCCGGTACTCGTCGCGGGCGGCCTCGTACTGGACGCGTTCCTCGGCGACCATGTCCACTTGGCGGCGTTCGACGCGATACTCGGCCAAGTACTCGCCGGACAAGGCGCGGATGCCGCGCTCATAGGCTATGGGACCGACTAAGGTGTCGAGGAGTACGTGGCGGCCATCGGCGCGTTCCGGCGTGGCCGTCAGCCCTAGGCGGTAGGGTGCTAGACACATTTCGGCGGCGTGGCTGTACATTTCGCCGGGCAGGTGGTGGACCTCGTCGAAGACTATGAGGCCGAAGCGGTTGCCGTAGCGATCCATTTGCATATAGGCGCTGTCGTAGGTGGCGACGGTCAGGTCGGCTAGCTCGTGGTAGCCGCCGCCGAGCAGGCCGACCTCGACGGCAAACGAGCGGGTGAGCAGGTCGTACCACTGGTTCATCAGGTCGATGGTGGGAGCGACGACGAGGGTGCTGCGCTGGACTTCTACCATAGCCATGAGCGCGACCTGCGACTTGCCCGTGCCCGTGGGCAAGACGACCACGCCGCGACAGCCGTGCTGTTGCCAAGCGGCGATGCTTTCAGCTTGGTGTGGGTGCGGCTCAGGCGCGGTTCGCAGTTGCAGGGAAAGGGTATTATAGCGCGGGGCCGTATTCTTGAATGCGACTCCATTTTGTTTGAGGTGTTCGACGCTTTCGCGGTAGAAGTGGGCTTGGGCGCGCCAGTGATCGACGCGCGCATCCCAGACAAAGGCCGGGGGCGCGTCTGGGCCGACGTAGTCGCGCAGGAGCAGGGTGCCTTCTTCAAAGGTCAGACGCATAGGCGTAGATTGATTGCAGAAAAGAGAAATGATACATTGGGGCCAGAAAGCGGGCAAGGCATCATCAACCAAGGAGACATGCGATATGAATACAGCCCGAGTGGGTTTGGCCCGCGCCGGTGCGCGGCAAGCCAACGTATATCAAGCGCTAAATTTGGTGCGCGAGGACGTCGAGCCAAAGCTAACCGCCCAAGTGATGCTCAAGCCGAATTTCCTGTCTAGCGAAAATCCCCTCGCCTCGACCCACGCCGACGCCATGCGCGGTGCCATCGACTTTTTGCTGAGTACGGCGCAGCCGCCCGAGGAGATCGTCATTGCCGAAGGCGGCAACGAGAAGTTTTCCGGCGAGGCGTTTGCCAACTTCGGCTATGACGCACTAATCGAAGAATATCCGGTGCCGATTCGCTTGGTCGATCTGCATCAGGAGACGCGGTGGGAAGAGACGGCGATTTACATGGCCGGCGGCGTCGCGGCGACCGTGCGGATGCCGAGTGTGGTCCTCGAATGCCCCTGCACCATCTCGGTGGCCGTGGCCAAGACCCACGACGTGTGCGTGGTTACTTTGGCGCAGAAGAACATGATTATGGGGACGCTGCACAAAGAGGATCGCATCAAGATGCACGGCTATCCCTCGCATGCCGAGCGCGTGTTGCCCAGCGAAGCCGAGGTGCTCAACGTGAACTTGATCCGCTTGGCCCAGTATCTCAAGCCGGACATCGGGATCGTCGATGGCACAGTGGGCTTGCAGGGCAATGGCCCTGGGGGAACCGATGCGGTGCCTATGGGTGCGGCCGCGGCGTCAGCCGATGTGTTTGCCGTGGATGCGGTCATGGCCAAGGCCATGGGCTTTGAGCCGATGGAACTGGGCCTTTTGCACTACGCCGACACCTTGGGCTACGGAGTGGCCGAGTTGGAGCGGATCGAGATGCGGGGCGTGCCGATTGCCGAGGTCGCCCGCGCCTTCAAGCCGCACGAGACGACCGCGCAACAGATGCAGTGGCGCAGCGCGGCTGTGGCGCAGTTTTTGCCGTAGGGGGTGTTGAGTTCGCGCGACAAGGCCACCTCATAGCTTAGAGGATCTTAAAATCCTTACACTAAAGAAGGAAACGGAAAAAGTTGCTCGCACATGAAGCTATCCATCTCATGTTGCTCATGGATGCCCTTCTTGACGATTATACCCGATCATGGGAGAATAATTTTGCTGTTGCGTTTGACCGGTTTCGCGAGAATTTAACGAAGGCCAAGCTGACGCGGAATGACGATGTCCCCAACGAATACTGGTTGAGGTATGGCCAGCAAACCCGCGTGAATTCTGATCGCGCAGACACCATTCAACGGCGGCATGAGTTCTTCGCATACAAGATGCGGGAAGAGCTCCATCCTGTTCCTAAAGATCCCAGACGCAAATTCGGTAAGATTGAGCGCGAACTAATTTATCATCGCGACGAGAAGCTTTGCGCTGTTTGTAGGAGCGAAGTTCTGTGGGAAGAAGCGGAGTACCACCATGTCGAAGAGCACTCAAAGGGTGGAGCTACCAACCTATCTAACGGCGTACTCGTCCACTCAGAGTGTCATCCAAAGGGGCAGGCTGCCGTGGAGTTTGCGGAGAAGTTCAAAAGTGATCGATATAGGAAAGAGGAGGCAGCATAATCGCTGTAGACGGCATTACGTCAAGTGAAGCTGTCGTAGAGGGAACCGTAAGGCATCACGCGGTTGGTACCATGAGGACGAGGTTGAGGTTAGGCAAGCCTGATAACCAATGTAGCGCGAACTACGCCCGACGGGATCGACGTTTCCTTCGGCTGGCCGCCATTACCCGAGCCAAAATCTGTTAGTGCCGTAGTAGCCGATGTAGGGAAAAACGGTATGGTCGTTGTCGATGTTTCGGCGGACCAATGCTTGTCGGTAATGCGACCGATCACCAAGTAGTGTGGTTCGTCGATGGTCGGGCTGGGATTTAGAGCAACGCTGCGTCGTCCCACTAAATTGTAATATGTCTGACGGCCCAGACCTGCGTTTGTCATGGTAATAGCAACGGCAGCTAATCGCTCCTTGTGCCCTATTGTACTGCGTCGTAACTTATTAAAAAAAAGAGACTTAGCCTGATAAAGGACACTTCCGTCATGACGCCTCCGAACATCTTCTGGATCTGCACGGATCAGCAGCGCTACGACACGATTGGCGCGCTTGGTTATGCCCACGTCGATACACCGCACGTCGATCAGCTAGTCGCCGAGGGCGTGGCCTTTACCCACGCCTATTGCCAAAGCCCGATCTGCACGCCGAGCCGGGCGAGTTTTCTCACCGGCCAGTACGCCAGCGCCGTCCACATCAATGGCAACGGCCTCGATAGTTTTCCCGACCACCCGCCGCTGGTTACGCGGATGTTGGCCGAGGCTGGGTACGACTGCGGGCTAATTGGCAAGCTGCACTTGGCCAGCGCCTATGGCCGCATTGAGCCGCGCGTCAATGACGGGTATCGCTACTGGGAATACAGCCACGCGCCCCGCGACGACTGGCCGCAGGGGCACGGCTATGCGGATTGGGTGCGGGAAAAGGGGGAAGTCTTAGGCGAGCTGATGAAGCAATATCCCCACGGCCTGCCGGCCGAGTTCCACCAGACGACGTGGTGTGCTGAGAAAACCATTGAGTTTATGAGCCAAAAACGCGACGCCCCTTGGCTGGCCAGCGTCAACATCTACGACCCACACCCGCCGTTCAATCCGCCGCAGAGCTACCGCGACCGCTTTGATCCGGTAGCCATGCCCGGGCCGCTGTTTGCCGACAGCGATTTGGCGCAACAGGAAAAGCTGGCGGCGATTGATTTTCAATCCAAGGGACGACGGCCCGACCAGCTCGATATCCGCGACCCCTTGCACAAAGACCGCCCGACGCTTGGGGCCGATGCCCGCGTGTTGCAGGCGGCGTACTGCGCGATGATCAAGCAGATCGACGACCAAGTGGGCAGGATGCTGGCCGCGCTCGAAGACACGGGCCAGCGCGACAATACGGTGGTGATTTTTACGTCCGACCACGGCGAAATGCTCGGCGACCACGGGCTGATCCAGAAGGGTTGCCGCTTTTACGAGGGCTTGGTGCGGGTGCCGCTGATTTTTTCTTGGCCGGGGCACTTTGAGCAGGGCTTGGTGCGCGGCGATCTGGTCGAGTTGACCGATAAGGCACCGACGCTTTTGGAGCTGGCCGGGCTAGAGGTGCCGGAGCGGATGACCGGCCGTTCGCTCTTGCCGATTTTGCGCGGCGAGAGTGCAGCACCCCACCGCGACTTCGTCCGCTGCGAGTACTACGATGCCTTGGACGCGCCCGATGGCACCTTTGCCACTATGTACCGCGACGAGCGCTACAAGTTAGTGCTCTACCACGGGCACGATTTGGGAGAGCTGTACGACTTGGAAGAGGACCCAGATGAGTTCGAAAACATGTGGGACGAGCCGCAAGCGCAGCCGCTCAAGTTGGAGTTGATGCAAAAGAGTTTCGACGCGTCGATGCTGGCGATGGACCGGGGCCCCCGGCGCGTAGGGCCGATGTGATGGAGCGGCAGCAGCGGGTGACGCAGCGGCCGATCTGGCGCTTCCGCGAGGCGGACAAAGCGGTCGAAGATGACCAGGTAACGGTCGAGGAGCCGCTGGAGATCCGCGTGGAGGAGACGCCGATCGCGGTGGTGATGCGCACCCCGCGCCACGACTTTGAGCTGGCGGCTGGCTTCTTGTGTACCGAGGGCCTGATCAAATCGCCGCAGGAGCTGGGCGCGATTTCGTACTGCACGGCTGCGGAGCCACCCAACGAGGAGAATATCGTCGAGGTCAGGCTGGCCGCTGGCGTGGACTTTGATCGGCAGCGGTTCCAGCGCAACTTCTACGCCTCGTCGAGTTGCGGAGTCTGCGGCAAGGCCAGCATCGAGGCCATAACCTGCGAGGCCTCCGCGCTGCTGGAAGATTTTACCGTGCCGCTATCCCTACTCTACGGCCTCGGCGACCGCATGCGCCAGGCACAGGATGTATTCGAGCAGACCGGCTCGTTGCACGCGGCGGCATTGTTTGACCAGGCGGGCGACTTGCTCGTCCTGCGCGAGGACGTGGGCCGGCACAACGCAGTGGACAAGCTCATCGGTCACTACGCGCTGCGCAACGCGCCGGTGCCAGCCAAGAGCGTGCTGATGGTCAGCGGGCGCACCAGCTTTGAGATTATACAGAAGGCGCGGATGGCGGGGATTGCGGTGGTCGCCGCTGTATCCGCGCCGTCGAGTTTGGCGGTGGATCTGGCGCGGGAATCGGGGATAACGCTGTTGGGATTTTTGCGCGGGCGGGGATTTAATGTATATACCGGAGAAAAGCGAATTGCCGTTTAGGAGCGGGGGGGTTTCCCTCGTCCTTCCCGTGCGAGATCGGCACCCCGATAGGAAGAAACTCAACGAGGATATAACGCTGTCATGCCAGTACAAATCACCATAAGAGATGTCCCGGAAGAAGTGCGCGACGCGTTGGCCGTCCGCGCCGCCCAGCAACACCAATCTATGCAGGCATTCCTCCGCGACGAGTTGGAACGAATCGCGTCTCGTCCCTCGATCAGCGAATGGCTGCACGGGGTTCGCGAGCGCAAGGAAGCGGCGGGAACCCGCGTCCGTCCGTCCAGTATTCTACAAGCTCGGGATGCCGATAGAACGTGACTGTTGTTGTTGATTCGTCCGTGCTCGTCTCGGCACTTGTGGACTTGGGCCGCGCAGGCCAGTGGGCGGAAGCAGCTATTGCAGAAGGTTCTCTGATCGCTCCGGAGTTGGCCTTAGTCGAAGCCAGCAACATATTGCGCCGGTTGGAAATATCCGGCGAAGTCGCACGACTTGAGGCTACAAGCGCACACAGGGATCTGCTGCAGCTCGATATTGCGTTATTCCCTTTTGCGCCGTTTGCCGAGCGCGTATGGGCATTGCGTAGCACACTTGACCAGTTACGATGCTTGGTACGTGGCCTTGGCTGAGGAGACTGGCTGTCCACTGATGACGCTGGACAGAAGGCTCAGCCGTGCCAGCGGCCCAAGTGTGAGATCGTTATCCCGCCTTGGGAAGAACGGGAAGAAGATATACATGAAAGTAACCCTCATTAGCTGCGGCCCGGTCGCCAACGAGAGCGAGCGCAGAGCCTTTGAACAGATCAAGACGGGTCTGATTTCCAAATTGGGCGATGGCGAGTGGGTGTTGTTGACGAACCTCTCGTTTTCCACCACCCATCGTCGCCAATCAGACGAAATCGACATTGTCGCCATTGGCCCACCCGGAGTTCGGGTCATTGAAATCAAGCACTGGAACGCGGCTTGGGTGAATCGGAACGCTGAACTTGTGGAGCGCGAAGCCGAACGCGTAGCGGATAAGGCTCGCAAGGTTGGTACCACCTTGCGCCGGATGATCTCGGAAATCGGCCGAGTAGATGGGGTGTTTTTGGTCACGCAGGATGCCGCGAAAGTCAAGCCGCTTGAGGGACGGGATGTTCGGGGAGTTCGGTTCCACACGTTGAGATCTTGGCAAGATGCTTTGGCACTGGATGCGCCGGTGTTCCTAGCGCCGTCGCAAGTCAAAATGCTAGGCAATGCTTTGTACCCGAAGGCCAGTGTGGCTATAGACGGTGCGCTGAGACGCTTGGCTGGCTATGTCAATCTGACGCTCCAGACGTCTGCGGAGGAGCGATTTCATCGAATTTACCGGGGTACGCACTCTACACGTCGAGATTCTGTACTTCTGCACCTCTACGATGTGTCGGCGACCGACCTACCGAATCCGGAGGACCGGGCGCGGCGAGAATTTGACGCGCTCCACCGGCTGCAACTTCACGCTTGGGCACCGCGCATTGTCGATTCATTCCAAGAAGCACCGGGATACGCTGGCGAGATGTGGTTCTTCACGGTCGCAGACCCGGCGGCCCCTAGTGTTGAGCAACGCGCCGCCGACGACACTTGGGATACGAAGGCGCGACTATCCTTCGCTCGGCAAGCAGTAGAAGCATTGAGGGAGTTGCACGAAGCGGGTGAAGGCGAGGAATCCATGCTGCACCGGAACCTCAAGCCGGGAACGATTCTCGTCAGACATGACAATACGCCGATCTTAACAGGTTTCCAGTACGCCCGAATTCCCGACGATGTCACGGTGGCGGTCTCCGGCAGCGCAGAGGACGAGTGGGACGTTGCGGTGGCACCCGAGATTCGCAAGCAGGGCCTTGGGGCGGCAGATCGTCAGTCCGATGTGTATTCGTTGTGCGCGAGTCTGTCCGTGCTGTTCGCGAAACGAGACGATGACGACAGTTTGGAGGCTAGCCGCTGGTCGGAGGTAGCGCGGACGATCCGGCGGAGCGAACTACATTGGAAAAACTCCGCGATTCGTTGTCGGACCTACTGGGCGAACTGCCGGCAGTCGTCGCGCCACCGGCTCGATTTTGGACCGAAGATCAGATTGTGAAGTTTCGCGACCGGGATTACCGAATCGTTTCGCGTCTCGGTTCCGGCGGGGTCGGAACCACGTTCAAGGTGGTGAGGATCGATGACGAGACCGGCGGCGATCTCGGTGCCTACGTCGCCAAAGTGGTCAGCGACGAAGAAATAGGTCGGCGAGTCCTTCAGGCATACAATCTGGCGCATTCGCACCTCGCTGATTCGGCAGCACTTTCGACCATATTCGAAACGGCGGAGGGATGGCGCGACAACGACTTCGTTGCTTTGATGCAGTGGATCGCAGGTGAACCTTTGAGCGAACTAGCTGGTGTCCTCCCGATTCTCTCCGAAGACTTCCACGAAGAATCGGGGGAGGCACTGGCGTTACGTTGGCTGCGAACGGTTTGCGATGCGTTGGACGTTCTGCATCGCAACGGCTTGGTCCATGGCGATGTCAGCCCTCGCAACCTGATTGTTGCCGATAGCGAGATTGTTTTGACGGATTACGACTGCGTAGCCAAAATCGGTGAGTCGGTCACCGCTCCCGGCACCGTCATGTATAGCCCGCATACACATCTCGAAAACCGCTTGGCTGCGCCTGCGGACGACTTCTTTGCATTGGCTGCGAGCTTCTTTCAAGTGCTTTTTGAAAAAGAGCCGTTTATGTACAATGGTAGCCGAGCGAAGGAACGCGGCTTGAACTGGGAGGGCATCGAGCGCGAGGATTACCCAACCGTCGCCGCATTTCTGGAGCAGGCGACACACCCCGACCCAGAGCAGCGATTTGCGTCTGCGGCTGAAGCAAAGGCCGCTTTGAGTCCACCTCGGCATACGGACACTGATGAACCTGTTGACGAGGGCGGTGGTGATGCCATAGAGCCGAGATCTGAATCTGTCGTTCACAGCGAGAACGAGGTGCCTTGGCTGCAATCCTTGCTGCAATCCTATCCAGGTTCACGTTGGGGCAATAGCGAGACCCGTGGCCTCGACACGAAGTTCGCCGCGCAAACCTACGTTGAAACCCCTCTTGAAGACGCGCTGTATCACGATATTCTGCGTCGAAAAGTTCGGCTCGTCATCTTATGCGGTAACGCCGGAGACGGGAAAACCGCGTTGCTTCAGCACCTTGCCGGTCGTCTTGGGTTTGGCATACACGATTCCTCAGAGCGTATTCTGGAGAATCAGATGGACGATGGCCTGCTCGTCCGCATGAATCTTGATGGGTCGGCGTCGTGGCAGGGACGTTCCGCGGATGCGCTTTTGGGTGAATTCTTGGAGCCGTTCCAAAAAGGTGTGCCCGCGGAGGACATTGTCCATCTTCTGGCGATCAACGATGGGCGTCTCTTGGAGTGGATTGATGGAGTCGAAGGAGAAACGCCGTTGACACAGGCTCTCTACGACCTGCTCAACGGTGAAGAATCCGCCTCCGAATCGCATATCCGCTTCATAAGCCTCAACCAACGTTCGCTTGTTGGAAGCGTTGTGCCAAGTGAATCGGACATTGAAACCAGCTTTCTCGATGATCTGCTAGATAGTCTCTACGGCAGAGAGAAGGCCCCCCAGATTTGGGCACCCTGCGAGACATGCTTGGCTCAAGACCGATGTGAGGTTCGCCGCGCCATGCGGCGGTTTGGCCCCAAAGGGCTTCCCGGCATGGCCCCGCAAGAGGAGCGTGAGCGCGCTCGGCACCGACTATTTGAGATGTTGCAAGCCGTTCACCTGCGCGGCGAAACCCATATCACCGTCCGCGAACTGCGGGCCGCACTGGTATATATCCTGTTCGGCGTTCACTTCTGTAGCGACTATCACGGTGGTGTGGACGCTCCGTTGTCCTATTGGGAACGTGCCTTTTCGCCGGAGTCGCCGGGGCGACAGGGAGAAGTTTTGCAAGAGCTAATTCGTTTTGACCCGGCTCTTGAAGCCCATCCTCAGATTGATCGACACCTGCTGCGAACTCCCTCTGTTGATACCTCGGGAGGTGCTCCCCATTATCCTGAGTTGACGCTGAAATCGGCGCGTCGGCGGGCTTACTTTGAATGGACCGAAGACAACATCGCCGCGCTCGCCGTATATCCTCACGCCCTCGGCTTGGCTCAAGCGCGGCATTATCGGGAGTTCAGCAATCTCCCCATCGCCGAAGGTGATCTCGACGATCTTTGCCGAAGGCTGTGCGAGGGGATTGTGCATTTGGAAAGTCTGCCGCCCCAAGCAGTTGACCGAGTTGACCGCCTCAATGTCGTCCCGCTACGCATCACACCTCGCACCCCCACGGAAACGGCGTTCTGGGTGGAGAGGCCACTGATCAACTTTCGGCTTGAAGCTGATCTGCCTGCCGAAGTTGAGGGACTTGACCACCTGCATCGCCAAGCCTTTTTGAGATACCACTATCGAGATGGACGGAGACCAGAGAGTCTCCGCCTCGGTGCCGATTTGTTTCACCTGCTGCTAGAGCTAAGTGATGGCTACCAGTTGGGCGATGTTTCGACTGATGACACCTTTGCTCACTTGTCAATCTTTGTACAGCGGTTGGTGCGCGAGGATGACCGCAAGGTACTGGCTTGGAATCCAATGCAGGACGAGGCGATCTACGAGGTTGCTGCGGAGATCGTCGAAGGTGTCAGGGCCAGCGTTCAGCAACAGATGATTATTCGGCGACTGGAGGAGTAGATGACAAATGGCTGATAATGCCCGCAAACTCGTCGAAGACGTACTGTCTCCCGGCACGACCCGAGAAATCTGGTCGGGTAACTACGACAAGGTGTTGCCGGTCTCGGTGCAGGAATTCGCATTGTCTTCGATTCTTCCCGCAATTTTCTACATGTTTCGCTTCGGCCAACGCAGAGGGCGCGGGAATTTTCTAAAGACCTTCGGAAAAAAAGAGGGCTCGCCTACGCCTAGCCAAATAAGACGATCAGCGACCATAGAGCGCATCGCAGAGACGCTTTCCAGCACAGGCGAGTTGGACGGTTTTAACGGCGACCCCGAGAAAGCCATCCTTGGCGACCTGCTGCTCTGTTTCTGCCTTGAGAACATTAGGCACAGTTTGGGGCGAGACCAGCAAATCCAGCGGGTCGCGCCGGCCCATTACATGGCGAGCTGGGTTGATCTTCCACAAGACGTGGGGCATCTCCGCTTTGTTCCCGAAATGATCGTGGCCATGCTGGCCGATCAGAAGGGCGAGTCCGTCGGACAGAGCGACGATAAGAAAACATGGTTCCCGGTAGGGAAGAAGTACGAGGAAAACGTTTTGCTGGGAGCTTTCAGCCAAGGCGTTACCCGCGAGGGATCATTGGGTGACTGGGCATCGGATCGGTTCAAGGAAGCCCACATCGTTGGCTTGGACCAACTGTTGATGATCCGGCTCGCGCAGCAACTCAAGGCGGCTCCGGACAAGATGCGTGGTAAGGAGGGCGGCCCAATCTCCAATCAACGCCCTATTGCTGAGCAAGCGGCACGGAACTTTTCCGAGGACATCCGCCGCTTCGTGCGCGCGTATGCAGAGCCCGCGCCACGCCACGCCTTGGTGGAGATGTTGGAATCCTGCGTTGCCATAGGTCTGACGACTATTCTTACTAGCACGGTCGAACTGTTGTTGCGGTGGTCGGAGACGGGGGATGTCCCGGCCCGAAAGGAACAGCACCCCGCTCCCTTGTTCATCGACTGCTCTAATGGGGTCGAGCGAAGCATCCGGGACGCGGCTGAGCAGTCGATGGATGACTACATGCGGCGTATGGAGCGCCTTTCTGGCATTCTGATGGTACTGCGGCTACTGGATTATCAGGCGCGCAACAACCGGAAAATTAAAAAAGAGGATATTGCTACCCGACCGTATGCCACTGATTGGCTGAATTTGTTGGGGGACTTGCTTTACAACCGCCGCCACTCGGAGGCGCAACGAATCCGGTACAGCATTGAAGACATGGCCGAAAGGCTGGCCGAGAAACTAGAGGACGATTATCCCGAGGCTACGGAAATTCTGGGTAATGTTGACAACCAGCCCAATCCGGTCTGGCGGCTTGCCGATGGATTGATGGTACTGATGGGGCGGAAGCCTCGTCTCAATTTTATCGGAATGATCGACTCAAGTTTGCTTACCGGGCGTCCAAACGGGCTGGCGGCCAAGAGGACGACGACGCGCGGTCTTGGGGGAAACACAACGCGCAGGAGACGCGACGTTCGTTCTCTCGTATTCACCGATTTGGTGCTGGATTATCTGGTCCATCTTCACTTATTGAAAAGCGGCAACAAACCGGGCATCCGCGCTCTTTCTTTCGGGAAGTTTCTCGAAGAATTGCGCGAACGCTATGGATTTCACGTAGATATCGCCCCGTCGGGGATGACGATCTCCAACGAATTGCTGCAAAGGAATCGCACGATCTTGGAGCGGCGTCTGCGCGATCTAGGGCTTTTGGTGGGCGTCAACGATGCAGAAGCGATGAAGCGGCTGGAGTCTCGCTTCGAGCCGGCGATGGAGAACTGATATGGAGTGGACCAAACTACATGGGCAAATCCTCGGGCAGGCGTTTGAGAAGGTGCTTGGCCGAGCCGAACCCGGGGCCATGGCCTTTGTTCGTTGCCTGACGCCAGATGTGGTGGCAAAGCTCGCTGAGGACGACAACTTCTGCGTACAAAATTGGCAGGTTCAGCGGGTGGCGGATTCGGATGATGAAGACCTGCGGACCATTACTGCGGACCGTGCTGTCGAGATGCGCGAGGCCAAAGGCGATGCCACCTTGCTGCTGGTGGATACGCATCTTGCCGGTGCCGGCATGGACGGTATCTACAGTGCCTCGAGGGAAGTAAATGAAGCAAGCCTGTTTAAGGAGGCTCGGGGACTGGCTGGTGCCGAGGTGACGCGCCGATTGTCGAGTGCCCATCGCCACTATGCCGAGCGGGCCATTAGCAAAGCCGAAGGATTCGGTAGTCAGTATAGCGTTTCGCCTTGGACCGCGTTCGACTTTATCTGTCGCGTCGCGGCGCACAAACGACATCCCGGCGCGTATCTGCATCTACTCGGCCTGTGGCTGGTCTCCGAATCCGTAGGCTTAGACGAGGGGGCACTCGACGACTCGCGCCGGTTTGTAGATTACCTGTTGGGAACGGCGGCCTCTGGGCTGACCATTCCGGCGCGCATTGAGTCGCTGCGGCTGGCGGCGACGGACGAACAACGCGGCGATCTCGCAGTTTTCCTGCACACCGCAGAAACCCAACCACTACTGTCGGCGTTGGCGGAACTAGCCGACAAGCAACAACTGTGGGTGGGCGCACTGCAAATAGAGAGTGCCCATGACATTCAAGACATTGAACTTGTGTCTTGGCGCAATAGGAATGGCTCGATTGCCAAGTGGTCG
Organism: Candidatus Latescibacterota bacterium; assembly: GCA_965217585.1. Taxonomy (GTDB): domain Bacteria; phylum Latescibacterota; class UBA2968; order UBA8231; family UBA8231. The sequence continues at coordinate 5,480,279 of OZ244561.1, read as the reverse complement.
GGATTGATTGAGGAACCCGATACACTATTCGGTGAAGGAGCTGACGCGAAACCACCGGTTCTGATCCTGAAGCCCGAAGCCACGTCGGCGGCTGACTATTCAAATATAGAGATCCGCTGGAAGGCGCGACCCGGCAATTTGTTAAAGAACGCGGTGGATTATCGCGTTGCCGTAGTAGCCGGTGCGGACGAAGAGTTGGCTGTGCGCGACGTGAGTCACTCGGCGAAAAGGGAGGAGAAGTGCCGGTTCAGTAATGACGACTTCTCGATGCTGAACGAGGACTCTCTGGTCTCCGCCAAAGTGGTGGTTTCCGTGGTGGGAAACGACGAGGTCGAACGTCAGGAAAGCGAGGAATTCATCATCCGCTTTGGCGAGCCACCCGAAAGGACCGCTGGAGGGGCTGGACGCAAGGTCCGTGCGTTTAGCGAGGGGCTGGTCGAACTCGATGATTGGGAGAGCATGTCCGCCATCGCCGACAGTTCGGCGAATTTCAGCTTTGATGAGAAGAGCAACTTGGTGCTGTTGCGCACATCCGTAGGGACAAAACGGTTGAGTTTTCGCGTACCATGCCCGCCGCTGATCCGAGAAGTGGAAAAAATGTGGTTAGAGCGCAGCGGAGCAATCGGGCATTGGCGTGTCAAAGTGCGTACGTCCGGTGCCCGAGCTGGCGACGTGGAGTTCATTCGACATCAGGGTAAGGGGCCGACATGGAAGAAAGCCTCCGTGGCGAGCCGAAGATTGGCGGCCCGCGTCCACAAGGACGGCGGGATGGTCGGCCATATCTATGACGATAAGGCGAAAGCGTTTGATTCGGTCAAAGAGTACATCCGCGCTTGGACTGCATTGTTGGAAAGCGGCGATCCATCCTTGGCCCTGTGCAACACCGTGGAGGTGCGGTCCCTTGCTGGGCGGATGATTGGCCTCATCGCCCTGCCGATGCACCCGCTGCGCGTCGCGTGGCATGCAGCGTATGACAATCTCGTTTTCCACGCAGCTTTTGATCAGGGTCAAAAGGCAAAAGACGTAAGGGACGAGTTCCAGTGCTTGGACGGTGCCATGTTCCCGGCTTTTCTTCCGAACCCGGATGGCGGATCGTTTGTCTTTGCGGACACTCTCGGCTTTCATGCGGTCGGCATGGTCCCCGATACAGACAAAGAGCCCAAGGCGGCGGTGGCGATGCTCGCCCGTGCGCTGGGCGAAGGTGAGTCAATGGACGCCGCTCCGACGGTGGGGGGACAGAGCGCAGAGGTGGTCGGGGACGAGATCGTCAAGTACTTGGATTGCCACAACACGTCCCGACTACTCCGTGTTCACGCCCTTCGGGCGGGAGATGGTCTGACTATTGCCCGGTCTTTGGGCCTCGTCCACGACCGCCTGCGCCGGGCCGATGATGAGGATGCTTCAGAGGAGGAATCGCAGGAGGCACCCGTCTTCTCGCTGGAAATGTATCCTTCTGAGGAGCAACGCGGAATTGCCGGACGGTTCATCGCCGAAGCGCGAGAACGGCGGCGCAGTGGTGCTGGCGTGGTGTCAACCGACGATCAGTGGATGCTCGAATCCCTGAGTCTGCCCGGCGGCGTGAACATGCCGAGGCTGCGCTGGGCACGCAAAGATGGTCCTGACCCGGAGACCGCAGCCCACGTTGCCGTGGCGTTTGACACATTCGAGTCGCAGGTAAAGCTGGACGAGCGGGAGAGGCCGAGCGACGGGACGTTCCATGCGTTTGGCCTGCTTTCGTTCTACGAGCGCGACTTCGCCGCTAGGCCCTCGCCGCTATGGCGCAGTACGGTCCCGCTGGCGAAAGATGGCGAGAGGCACCCGGCGGACCGCTCACATACTAAACGCTTGGCGGACTTGCAGCGTGCCATACAGGGCACTGTGGCGCGGCATGTCGGTGCCGTGAATGGAGAACTGCCGGTACTGTACACAGAGGTCTCGCGGGAAAAGGAAGACGGCCTCGCGGAGCTCCACCGGCTTTGTGATTGGGTCATCACTTTGGACCGAAACGCCGGCATCGAGTACTTCGATTCCCCACAGGACAATCGGACAATCTACGATGCTTACGTGATTGACTGCGTTCCAGAACGGGAGGACTTGGGCTGCTTACAGCTTATTACCTCTACTAGCAATTTGGAGGAGGTACGCGTCCTGCTTGATGGTGCCTTAGATCAGATGGGGCTCAGCCGTAGCCGCCGCAACGCGGAATTTCTCTTGGAGCATCTGAAAGCCCTCAGCGGCCGGCTCGCCATTCGCCTCACCGGAGACAAACCGCCGACTTCGGAGTTGATCGCGCTCGCTGTTTCACAGGCAAACTGCCAGCAGGCGCAGGAGACGGATCCATGCTGGGTATCGCTGGAACGCGGTTTCATCGTTCCCGTCGATGATGTTCGGGATCTCTTGCCGCCGTTGACGGACAAGGACGGCGATGAGAGGGAGGTGCGGCCGGACCTGATATACGTGACTGCGGCACCGAGAAAGGGACTGATGTTCCGTTTCGTGGAGGTCAAGTACCGTCGAGATCTACGTGCTGCAAGGTCTCCGGACATCCTGCGCCGCATTCGAGAACAGACTGCTGCGATGAGCAAGCGTTGGAACGAATGGTATTCGCATGAAGAGTGCTCTGCGTTCAGAGCAGTTCGCCGTGCCAAGTTGGCCCGGGTTCTGCGCTTCTATGCAGATAAGGCGCGTAGGCACCATTTACCGGCGGCGCAGCATACCGAGCTCGTAGCCGAGATCGACCGCATGATCGAAAAGGGCGGCGACTACAGGCTGGACACGGACAGAAGCGGCGACCGCGGCTGGGTGTTTTGCCCTGAGTATGCCGGGGCGAGTCCGTTGGAGATTTCTCCAGACAATTGGAGTACGAAGGTATTCCTATGCGGTCCTGGCCTGCTGCCGGACTTGGACTTTCGTGGTGAAATGACCACCAGCCCCCCTGAATCGAAGGCTCGACCGTCGTCGGAGCAGGACGCCGCAAGGGGCACCAGCAATATATCCGCTGACCATATAGAAGCCGTCGGGGGAGAAACGGAAGATGCCATTGATGCTGTGCCCTCAATCTGTTTCGGCACCGATCCCTTTACCAACACAGAAGTTCGATGGCCGCTGACCGTACAGGGCAACCCTCATCTTTTGATAGCGGGACAGCCCGGTATGGGCAAGACTACCTGCCTTCTGAACCTGTGTAATCAGATGATGGCAGCCGGTATTCGCCCGATCGTCTTTTCCTATCATCAGGACATTGACGAGCGACTTGGGCAGTCGGCTGATTCGGTTCGGTTCATTGATTTTGATGGTTTGGGCTTCAACCCGCTGGAGGTGGTTGACCGCGGGTCTCGGATAGCGCATCTCGATGTGGCGGGTGAGATGCGGGATATTTTCGCAGCCATTTACCCGGAACTCGGCGACATTCAGGCCGAGCGCATCCGTGGAGCCATCAAGGAAAGTTTCGTTGAGGTAGGATGGGGAAACACCAACGCGGCTACCGCGGATTTGCAGGAACCGACGTTTAGTCGCTTTGTCGAGATTCTGCGCGGCGATCCGAAACCGGACCGCGGGTTGCGTACGCTGTTTGCACGTTTGGAAGAACTTGAAGACTACGGGTTCTTCAATCTCCGCGAGTCACACAGTAGCCTGTGGGAGAGCGAGCAGCCGACCGTCATTCGGATTCACACGACTCAGAATGACAACCTTCAGCGAGCCTTTGCGTCGTTGGTGTTTTACGGTCTCTACAAAGACATGTTCCGCAGAGGAATCCAAGATCGAATCACGCACGCCTTGATTTTCGACGAGGCACACCGGGCCGCAGGGTTAAAGCTCATTCCTACCATGGCGAAAGAGTGCCGGAAGTACGGTATTTCGCTAGTGCTTGCCTCGCAGGAGGCGAAGGACTTCGACGTCTCGGTATTTTCGGCTATCGCCAACTATCTTGTTTTGCGATTGAACGAAGCGGATGCCAAGTCACTTGTACGGAATGTGTCGAGCTCGCAGCAGGAACGAGTATTGATCGACAAAATCAAACAAATGGCCAAATTCAAGGCTCTGTATTTTTGCGAGGGCAAGAGTAGGCCCTCTTCCGTAGAGCTTTTTTCTTTTTGAGATTGTGCGGTGGTCATTTGGCGGTGGATCTGGCGCGGGAATCGGGGATAACGCTGTTGGGATTTTTGCGCGGGCGGGGGTTCAATGTGTATACCGGAGAAGGACGAATTGCCGTTTAATTTTTCATGCAAAGGAGAGGATAATGGCTAAGAAAAAGCAGGCCAAAAGACCGCAACTCAATCTCTGCGCTGCCGCGTGGACGTTGACCAACTACCCGTCCGAAGCCAAGCAGTGGTCGATGGACCGCAAAGTTCGCGCGGCCAAGGACGCTGGCTTTGTCGGCTTCAGCGCCGGGGCCGACCCCGAGATCGCCGAGGCTTGCGCCAAGCACGGGCTACAGCTCGTCGGTGGGGTCGATGTGGCCACAGTAGAGGAAGCCGGTCCGAAACTGACGGCCTTTAAAGAAGCCGGTGCCGAGCACATCAACATCCAGCTCTGCGACCACGACACTGAGATCCGCAAGGCGGTGACGGTGGCGCGGGCGGTGATGCAGGCGGGCAAAGAGCTCAAGCTCAAACCGGCGATTGAGTGGCACCGCGACACCTGCACCGAGACCCCGGAGAAGGGGTTGGCGCTGGCGGCGCAGTACGAGAAGCGCTACAAGGAGAAGCTGCGCACCAATTTCGACCACTCGCACCCGGCGATCATCAAACAGCTACGGCCTACCAACTTCTGGGAGCGCATCGCCGAGTACCGCCCCGACCTGCTCAAGATGAGCGAGTTAATTCACTTCCGCACCTTTACTGGCAGTCATTGCCAGACGCCGGTTACTAACGGCCGCGGGGCGCTGGACGCAGATTTTATCACTTGGCGCGACAACTTCCTCAAGCACTTGCTCTACCATTGGGTCAAAGGACAGCGCGGTGCCACCGAGCTATGGGCTGTCGTCGAGTTGGGGCCGAGGGGTTCGGGTTATGCTCTCGACTGTTTTCCCGATGTGTGGAAGGACGCGATCGTCGCGCGCGGCGAGATCGAGAAGGCGTTCAAAGAGGCGCTGAGGAAAGCGAAGAAATAGCGTTTTATGAACAACGACGAGCTCAGAGAGCGATAGGGACATGTTGCCGAGCACATGGTCGGAGGGGGAGATCGTCGTACGGGCTGCAGTTCTGGACTCGACAGGGTTTCACCGAAATCGTCCCCCATCGAGGTGACTACATCGGCCATGACTTGGGGAAGGCCTGTATCGTCCTGCGGACATCGCTTGAGGGATAGCCGCCTGCGAGGGTCGGCATAGCCCCGTCATCAGAAAAGCGGCACCTGCCGGTTGCCGTAGAACGGCTCTGGCGGCGGCAATAAGGCCGCGGTGACGACCTTGGTGCTCAGGTCCACGTGTACTTCCACCAGCGGTATCTTGTTGACGGCATTCCAAAGGATATCGCCACCTGCGGGCAACCCCTCGCCGCCGAAAACGGCTTCGGTGAAGATGATCTTGTACAGCGCGGGATTTCGGTCGGATGGCACGGAATGTCCGAACATCTCTCCAGGGGGCAGATACATCGGAATCTCCGAAATATACATCTGTGTCGGCACGACGTAGTTCAGCAGATGCTCTTTGCCGGATAGGGCCGCCTGCACTTCCGGTGCCGAACGTGCAATCGCTGCTACGGCGGCGAGGTCCTCGTCCGCAATCTCGACGACAGACAAATAGACGCCCTCATCCCCCTGATAGGTATGAAGCGCGTTCATTGAGAGAACCCGCAAGCCAAATGCAGCCAAGAGCGCCAGCCCAAGGACGATCGCGTAGGTCAGCGCCCATCCCGCAAACCGCGTTAGCTGGCTGGCACCGAATCGCAAGGAGATGTTGAGGTTGAACCACGCCGGAAGAAACCTGCCGGTGCGCTTGATGTAGTCGGCGTATCCGGGAAACTGGCGCAGACAGATGCCTTCTTCGGCCTTGGCTAGGGCAATGTAGATGAAAATTACCGGCACTGTCAGCACGAGTACCAGATAGCGCGGCCAGATCAGCAACATGCCAACACTGGCCACGATCAGCGCAAGGTACTGGGGATGCCGGATATGTCGGTACAGCCCGCCCATCACCGCATCATCCCGGCGCAGCTTGGCGCGATAAATTTGGATCACCCCGGTCGCGAACCCGACTAACCCGCCGATGAGCAATACTCTTCCTACTAATTCACTGACGTTACGCAGTTTTCATTTAGTGGTATCTTCAAGGTATGGACAAACACCTGTTAGAATTATATAGCGATTACCTGCTCAGTTCGTTTGGCGCGACCACGGCGACCGGCTTGTCGGCTTTGGTGGACGGGGCGGTCAGCCACGATCAGGTCACGCGCTTTCTGTCGGGTGCCGACTATGATGGCCAAACGCTGTGGCAGCAGATCAAGCCGCTGGTGCGCGACATCCAACAGGAGGATGGGGTACTGATTATAGATGATACGATCCAAGAAAAGCCGCATACGGATGAGAACGACCTGATCTGTTGGCATTATGATCACAGTCAACATCGGTCGGTCAAAGGCATCAACCTGCTCAACTGCGTGTATCATGCCAGCGGCATGAGTCTGCCGGTGACGTATGCGTTGATCCGCAAACCGATTCTCTTTAGTGATGTGCAGACCCGTCAGGTCAAGCGTAAGAGCCTGCACACCAAAAATGAGTTGATGCGCCAGATGTTGCGCACCTGTCAGCACAATCAGTTACAGTATCGCTATGTGTTGGCTGATAGCTGGTTTTCGGCCAAAGATAACTTAACCTTCATCCGCCAAACCCTCAAAAAACACTTCGTCGTCGCGCTTAAATCCAATAGGACGGTTGCCTTGAGCTATGAAGCCAAACGCCAAGGTGCTTTCACCCGCATAGATGGCTGCGACCTGCCCGAACACCAGCCGGTGCAAGGCTGGATCAAAGGACTGGATTTCCCCGTCTTAGTACTCCGCCAGGTCTTTACAAACCAAGACGGCAGCACCGGCACGTTGTATCTGGCGTGTAGCGATCTAACCTGTGATGGCCCCACCATCGAAGCAATCTACCAGAAACGGTGGAACGTGGAGATCTTTCATAAAACGCTCAAGTCCCATGCCGCCTTAGCCAAGTCGCCGACCAAGCGAGTACGCACCCAAAGTAATCACTGTTTTATGGCCCTGTATGCCGCCGGTCGATTGGAGGGCCTGCGAATCAAGCACCAACTCAAGCACTTCGCCCTGCGATCCAGACTCTATCTCAACGCTATCCGATGTGCTTTTGAGGAGCTACAAACCCTCAAAACTGCGTAACGTCAGTTAAGGAAGAAAATGAAGAACACAGTTTCAATCCACATCCCGGCGGCATTCAGAAACTGCAACAGCTCTAGGGTGCTCTATCTAGAATCTCCCATTTATTGGAAACTGAAGGAAGCTCTTGAAAGCCTAAGAATCAACCCACGGTTCTCTAGCAATAGAAAACAAATGAACGGCGTTCCCGGTTATTTCTACGGCTTGGTCTCCGCCCTCCGCACGTCGTATCCGCATAACGACATCTTCCAGGACTTGCATAAGTGGTTAGCCGACGCAATTGGCGGCAAATTAGTAATTTCCGAAAACAACGAGTTGCTGTTCCAAGAGAAAGACAAGTCCTTTCCTTTGTCGCTAGCGGCCATGGGGGTCGCTAATCTAGGCTTGCAGGGCAATCGCATTATAAGTTGATTTTTACCATGCGGTTATGTTCCTTTTTCCCTTTCTATGGAACTTAGGTTCCAGTCCTCCCTTTTCCCTATTGCTTGGAGTGTGTCTGCATGTCCTCATCATCCTTGGGGTTGCTGGATTATTTGGCCGATGTTCCCGACCCGCGTATTGAGCGTTGTCGGGCGCATCGCTTGATTGATATCCTTATGATTGCGGTGTGCGGCTCCATTTGTGGGGCCGACAACTGGGTGGCGATCGCCGAATTTGGCCGGGCTAAAGCCGACTGGCTTAAGACCTTTCTAGCCTTGCCTAACGGCATCCCCTCGCATGATACCTTCGGTCGCGTGTTTGCCCGTCTTTCGCCTTGGCATTTCCAAGACTGTTTTACCGCTTGGGTGCAATCGCTGACACTCCCGTTGGCCGACGAGGGCGAGATCGTGCCGCTGGATGGCAAGACGCTGCGCCGCTCCTACGATACGGGTTCGGGCCAAGCCGCCATCCACATGGTGCATGCTTGGGCGGTAAAAAATCGGCTGGTCTTGGGGCAATTCCATGGTGAAGAAGCCTTGGAAGAAATTGCGATCATTCCCGAGTTATTGCGCGTGTTAGATCTCAAAGGCTGCCTGGTCACCACCGATGCGTTGGGGTGTCATAAGAGCACGGCCGAGCAGGTCGTCGAACAAGAGGCTGACTATGTGCTGGCCGTCAAGGCCAATCAACCCAAACTCCACGCCCATCTCCAACAGCTCTTTGACCGCTCCGACTCGAAACACCACGCCGATCCTACCGTAGATTATTGGTTTACTCAAGACCAAAACCACGGACGTTGCGAAACGCGGCACTACTGGACTACGAACCAGATTGAGACCTTTGCCGGACATGCCCACTGGCCGGGTTTACGCCTGTTCGGTATGGTCGAGGCGATCCGGCAAAGCGGCGATACGGTCTCGGTCGAACGACGCTACTATATCTCCACGCTGGACAACAACGCCCAACGATTGGGACAGGCCGTGCGCGGTCATTGGGCCATTGAAAATTCATTACACTGGATCCTCGATGTCGTCCCCGCGTACGCGGGGATCAGTCCCGCATACGCCGGGGGCATGGCCCCGAAAATATGGCCGTTATACGCCACATCGCGCTCAATCTACTCCAGCAAGACAAAACGACCAAAGCCGGCATGCAAACCAAGCGGCTCAAGGCCGGGTGGGACCACAAATATCTGGCTAACCTGTTGGCACATGGACAGTTATAATGCGATTGCCCTGTCTAGGCTTGCTAGGCAGGGCAATCGCATTATAAGTTGATTTTTACCATGCGGTTATGTTACTTTTGGCCGTTCTATGGAGATTAGCTTCATGTCCTCCCATTTCCCTCTTGCTCGGAGTGTTTCTTCATGCCCTCATCGTCTTCAGGGTTGCTGGATTATCTGGCCGATATCCCCGACCCGCGTATGGAGCGTTGTCGGGCGCATCGCTTGATTGATATTCTCATGATTGCGGTGTGTGGCTCTATCTGCGGGGCCGACAACTGGGTGGCGATCGCCGAATTTGGCCGGGCTAAAACCGACTGGCTTAAGACGTTCTTGGCTTTGCCCAACGGCATCCCCTCGCATGATACCTTCGGTCGCGTGTTGGCCCGTATTTCGCCTTGGCATTTCCAAGACTGTTTCACCGCTTGGGTGCAATCGCTGATGCCGAAGTTGGCCGACGAAGGCGAGATCGTGCCGCTGGATGGCAAGACGCTGCGCCGCTCCTACGATACAGGCTCGGGCCAAGCCGCCATCCACATGGTGCATGCTTGGGCGGTAAAAAATCGGCTGGTCTTGGGACAATTCCATGGTGAAGAAGCCTTGGAAGAAATCTCGATTATCCCCGAATTATTACGCGTGTTAGGCCTCAAAGGCTGCCTGGTCACCACCGATGCGTTGGGGTGTCATACGAGCACGGCCGAACAGGTCGTCGAACAAGAGGCCGACTATGTGCTGGCCGTCAAGGCCAATCAACCCAAACTCCACGCCCATCTCCAACAGCTTTTTGACCGTTCCGACTCGAAACTCCACGCTGATCCCGCCGTAGATTATTGGGGTACTCAGGACGAAAACCACGGGCGTTGCGAAACGCGGCAGTACTGGACCACCGACCAGATCGAGGATTTTGCCGGGCATGCCCTGTGGCCGGGCTTACGCCTGTTTGGTATGGTCGAGGCCACCCGGCGCTGCGGCGATACTGTTTCGGTCGAACGACGTTACTATATCTCCACGCTGGACAACAACGCCCAACGGTTGGGGCAGGCCGTGCGCGGGCATTGGGCTATTGAGAATGCATTACACTGGATCCTTGATGTCGTCTTCAACGAAGATCAGTCCCGCATACGCCGGGGGCATGGCCCCGAAAATATGGCCGTTATACGCCACATCGCGCTCAATCTACTCCAGCAAGACAAAACAACCAAAGCTGGCATCCAAACCAAACGGCTCAAGGCTGGCTGGGACCACAAATATCTGGCTAAACTTTTGTCGCATGGCCATTTATAATGCGATTGCCCTGGCTTGCTAGGCTTGCTAATCGAAAAAAGCATCTTAGATAGAGGAACTTTCCTGTTTATAGACGAACCCGAAGCGCATCTGCACCCGGCTTGGCAGGTAACCATGGCAAAAATTCTCTTCGAGCTATCTCGTCAAGGCGTTAAGGTTGTCATTGCCACACATAGCGTGGACATCCTGCAGTGGCTAGAAGTGCACATAAAGAAATATCCAAACGATGAGAAGCTCGTCGCGCTAAATAAATTTCCGGTCAATGACAGTAACGTCGATGAAGATTTCGAAACCAAGATGGCAAAAATAAGCGAAGAATTAACCAAGCCCTTCTCCGATCTTTACATAGAGGGGATATGATCACACTCGCTGAGTTTGTCGATAAATGTATCCTCCAAGAAAACAAACTGAAAGTTTATGGATCAATGCTCGTACTATGCCGCTTGGGTACTGCATATAACGATGTAGAGCTTCTCCTACAAAATAAAAGATACGATTTTTGGCTCGTCGTCAGTGGCCCATATAAAAGGAAGGATTATAGAATTTTTGGTCGTCTGAAAACCCGTTTATCAGGTACTCTAAAAGGTTCTATGGGAAAAATGATGAATGCTGTCAAAGTCGTGCCGGCCCATGTGCTAGCGGCCAAACTATCGGGCAATACAAGCACTCCCTGAACTGGCTGACAGCATATAGCTATGTTCGATTTCATCTACGCCGAAGATTCCATCCTCGACCACCCACGCACCCGCGCCCTACCCGACCGCTTCCCCGTGCCCAACAAGTCCCCTGCGACCGCTACGGCAGCGCTATGGGCTCCAACGGGTCTGCCGGCTCTGGCGGGTATCCCGTTCGACCGTCCATGCCTAGCTTGACAGCCGCTTTGGAAAGGAAGGAGCTATGATCGACGTAGAACAATTAAGGGTCTTTGAGGAGCGGGGTGCTGTCACCATCGACACGCCTTTGACTACCAAAGAAATCGCCGCGGCCGCGGCCGCCATCGACGCACTGCTGCCTTTTAAAGCAGCCGAACCGGACCAGGCACCGCGTTTTCGCTACGGGGCGACCTGCAATTACTACGAGCCGGCCCTACTGGACCTGATCCAGCATCCCTTCTTTGAAGCGGTCGCCAAACGAGTGCTACGAGCCGATGCGATCCGCTTCTTCCAGACGGCGATTCTGGCCTCTTATCCCCAGCCGGCAAGCGAGTTCAGCTACGACCAGCACACCGATATCCAGTACAGCCTGGAGGATTGGGCCGCGACGCCACGGCGGGTCGTATGCAGTTTTTTTCTGTGGTTGACCGACGTCAACCAACGACGTGCGCCGATGATGCACCGGCCAGGCAGCCACCGCCTCGTAGCCGCTGCGCGTTCGGCCGATCCAGTGCTAAAAGACGCGCTACCGGGGGTCCAGGGAATCAAAATGGTGGACCTGCCGCCGGAATACGCCGCGCCGCAGCCGGTTTTGGCGCAAGCGGGACAGGTGACCGTGCTGACGACGTCGATGGTCCACGGCGGATCAACCAACATAGACAACGAGCCTCGCAAGGCGCTGGTTATGACCTATGCTGCGGCAGGGGTCGCGATCGGCCTGCCCGAAAATCAGGCGGCGACCAAGCAAGAATACGACGCTAAACTAAGAGAGCTTCTGCGGCCCGAACGGGCGCACCTAGTGGCTTAGGACTAAACGAACCATATATCGTATTAAGCGAGATCCAAGCCGCGAGCTCGCTGTCTGGCCTGGAATCGCTCGGCGTACACCATGCCGAGCACGCCGGCCAAGATCAAAACCCCACCGCCAGTCAGGCTCCAAGTCACTGGTTCCCCCAAGACCCAGTGGGCCAGCGCGATCTGCCCGATGGGCGTCGTAGCGGTCAGCGTACCGACCAGCACGGCACTGAACCGCTTCATGCCCTCCGAGACCAAAACAAACGCACAGCCAGTGGCCAACACGCCCAGCACGAGCACCACAATCCACGTGTCCGCCGTCGGCTCCGAGCGAAGTTGGAAATGGGTCGCGGCGAGTGCGCCCGTGACCACCACACCCATTGTCATCATTGGGATCAGTATCGCCGCGGTCCCCGCCCGCTGCGCAAGTGCCTTGTTGGCGAGCGCGTATATCCCCCAGCCCAGCCCCGAGAACAGCATCAGCACATTGCCCAGTACATAGCGCGGTGCGAACAGGTGGCCCACATCCTCGCGCGCCCCCACGACCACCGCGACTCCGGCCAGCACCAGCGCCATACCTGCCATTTTCCCCGCGCCCAACCGCTCGCGCAGCACGGCGACGGCCAGCACCGTCAGCGCGACGTATTGCACCTGGACGACCAACGAGCCAGCGCTGGCCGTGGTATAACTCAGCGACAACGCATAGAGCGAGAAGTTCAGGCTTATGCCCAGCCCTCCGATCACATGCCACCAAGACCATTGAATATCCCGCAGGGTATGGCCGCGCGCGAAAAAGGCGACCGACACGACCGCCGCTCCTTGCAGCAACCGGAGAAAGGCGATCGTGAACGGATCGAAAACGGGAAATAGCAGTTTCACCAGCACCGGGATGACGCTCCACAACGCGAACACCCCCAGCATGCACAGTATCCCGATCCCCATCCTGCCGATCCCTCTCCTATAGGTAGGGTGCTAGCCCTCGGCGTTGAATACGCCTCGGGAGAGATTGCCCAATGTACGTCGCAATATCAAGCAAAATATCTCATCTGTCCTTCTCACTTTGTGACGCGGCTTAACCTCACCGGCGAGCTCTAATGACGGTGCGTGAGGGAGACCTTCCTTGGCGTGAGGACTTTTTTCCCCGTATGTATAAGCATGTTCGATTTCATCTACGCCGAAGAGTCCATCCTCGACCACCCGCGCACCCGCGCCCTGCTCGACCGCTTCCCCCGCGCTCAGCTAGTCCCCTGTGCCCGCTACGGCGAAGTCTTCAACCGCACGGCGCAAAACTTCCGCCTGCAAAAGCGCCGCCCCGCGCTCATCCTCGCCCACAAGGCCGGGCGGCGCGTCCTCCCCGCACCCGACGGCTACGGCATCGGCGGCGAGCGCAATTACTATTTTTCGCATCTACTCAACTGCCCCTACGACTGCCGCTACTGCTTCCTCCAGGGCCTGTATCGCTCGGCGCACTTGGTCCTCTTTGTCAACTACGAGGACTTCCAGCAGGACATCGCCGCGCACATCACCGCGGACGCACCCGATACGCCCTATTTCTTCTCCGGCTACGACTGCGACAGCCTCGCGTTAGAGGGCATTACCCACTTTACAGCCGACTTCCTCTCCTTCTTTGCCGACCACCCGCAGGCGTACTTCGAGTTGCGTACCAAGAGCGTGCGCATCAAGACCCTACTCGCCGCCGAGCCCCTGCCCAACTGCGTCGTCGCCTTCAGCATGACCCCTCCGGCCCTAGCCGATCAATTCGAGGCCGGCGCACCGCCAGTAGCCCGGCGCTTGGAGGCCATCGCTGCCCTGCAAAAGCGCGGCTGGCCCATTGGGCTGCGCTTTGATCCGCTGATCTACGACCGCGCCTACGAGGAGCGCTACCGCGACCTGTTCGCCCTCGCGTTCTCGCAAATCCGCCGCGACGGCCTGCACTCAGTCAGCCTGGGCCAGTTCCGCCTGCCGCAGGGCATGTACAAAACCATGCACAAACTCTACCCGGACGAAAAGCTCCTCGCTTATGGCTTGGAGGAAAAAGACGGCATGGTCTCCTACCGGCCCGCCTTGGCCCAAAAGCTACACGACTTTTGCGCGGATCAATTGCTCCAGTACATTCCCGCAGAGCTTTTCTTCCCCTGCCCCTCCACCACTCTACAGGTCTGATATGCGCGTCCTCGTCACTGGTGCCAGTTCCGGCATTGGCCGCGCCATCTGCGAGAAGCTGCTCGCCGACGGCCATAGCGCCATCGGCATTGCCCGCGACTTGGGTAAATTCTCCTGCGACCACGCTCGTTATCAGGCTCATGCCATCGACCTAGCCGCGCTCGACGAACTCCCCGAGCACCTAAAAGCACTTGTCGCCGCCTATCCAGCCCTCGACGCCCTAGTCCTCAACGCCGGCGTCGGCCGCTTCGGTGCCCTAGAGCAATTCTCCTACAGCCAAATCCGCGCCCTGATTGACCTCAACTTCACCAGTCACGTCTTCGTCGCCCGCGCCTTCTTGCCCACCCTCAAAAAAGCCGGGCGTGGGCACTTGGTCTTTATGGGATCGGAAGCTGCGCTCGCCGGCACGGCCCAAGGCAGCTTGTACTGCGCGGCTAAATTCGCCCTGCGCGGCCTCGCCCAAGCCCTGCGCGCCGAGTGCGCCCGCGCTGGCATCCGCGTCACGTTGGTCAACCCCGGCATGGTCCAGTCGCCCTTTTTCGACGAATTGGACTTCCGGCACGGCCCGGCCTCTGACAACTACATCCTGCCGGAAGACGTCGCCGAGGTCATCGTCCAAGCCCTGACAGCGCGCGACGGCACGGTACTCGACGAAATCAACCTCTCGCCGCAAAAAAAAGTGATCGAGTTTGGCGCGCGAAAGAAAAAGTAACGGGCGTTAGCTGTTTGGTGTTTAACCTGTACCCATCGCAAGGAAGCCAACGGCCATGCCCCAACGCACCCTTATCGTCTTGCTCATCGCCACTTGCGCCCTCTCGTCCGGCTGCGACACCAGCCGCCGCGTGCTGGGCTATGTCTTGGTTCCCGACGAAACCGAAATCAAACTCGGCACCCAGCTAGCCGCCCAAATCGAAGACCAACAACGCCTCCATCCCGACCGCCGCCTCCAGTCCTATATCCAGCGCGTCGCCGCGGCCCTGATCCCCTTTGCCCTAGAAGACCGCCCCGGCATCCACTACCATGTTAAGGTGCTCGACGACCCCGAAGAAATAAACGCCTTCGCCGTCCTCGGCGGGTATCTCTACGTCTATAGCGGCCTGTTGCTGATCGCCGAAGACGAGGCTGAGATCGCCGGGGTCTTAGCCCACGAGATCGGCCACATCGTCGGCCGCCACTCCGCCAACCAACTCGCCGCCCGCTTCGGCATGGACGTCCTCACCAGCCTCGCCCTCGGCGAAGATCCCTACCAACTCGGCCAGATCGCCTCCCAGCTCGGCAGTGCCCGCTTCAGCCGCGACGACGAGCGCGAAGCCGATACCTTCGGCGTCCGCTACGCCATCGCCGCCGGGTACGACCCACGCGGTCTGCTGCGCTTTTTTGAAAAACTGAAAAAGCTGGAAGCACGCCGGCGCTCCGACCTAGAAAAACTCTTCTCCAGCCATCCTCCCACCGGCGAGCGGATCCGTCGCATCGAGCGCCTGATTGACCAGTACGGAGCCAGCGGGGGTCAGAACTACCGCGCGCGGTTTGTGCGGGAGACCGCAGTCCTGCGGCGCAAGTAGCGCCCCATTGTCCCGGTTCAATCCAATTCCTACCTTCTTGGCGCTTTTTCACTCCGCCAAGGAAATCCAAATGCTCCTCGTCTTCCTCCTGCTCCTGACCTTGCTGCCCAGCGCGCTCCTAAGCCAAGAGCGTCCGCCAACGCCGGTCATCGTCGCCGAAGTCCTCGAACAACCGCTCGTCGAAGACCTCTCCTTTGTCGGACGCATCCAGCCCCGGCGCTCCAGCCGCGTCGCCACCGAGACCGAGGGGCGAGTGGTCAAGCGCTTCAAGGAAGCCGGTCAAGCCGTGCGCGCTGGCGACCCCCTCTTCAAGTTAGCCAACGATCCGCTTCAAGCCGCGCTAGCTGAAGCACAGGCCGATTTCGCGCTGCGCCAGTTCAACCACGACCGCAGCCGCCAGTTGCGCGCCACCGACGCGGTCTCCGAGCAAGACTTGCGCGACGACGCCTACGAACTGGCCCGCGCCCAAGCCAAGCTAGCCGGTCTCCAGGCCCAAGTAGAAGACCTCTTCGTCCGCGCCCCCTTCTCCGGGCACATCATCCAGACCTTTACCGAGGTCGGCCAATGGGTCGGGCGCGGCGGCGAGATTGCCCAAGTAATCTCCATCGACACCGTCCGCGTGATCGTCGAGGTGCCCGAACGTTACGTGCCGCAGCTCGCCTTGGGCGACCGCGCTGACATCTCCGTTGATGCCCTCGGCGGCGACCCCATCGCCGGCCGCGTGGCCGTCATCCTCGCCGAGGGCTACGCCTCCTCCCGCACCTTTCCGGTCGTCGTCGGGGCCCTCAACCCAGACGGCCGGATGCGCAGCAATATGTCCGCACGAGTGCGCTTCCAGATCGCGCAGGCCAAGGCATCGCTCCTGGTGCACAAAGACGCCCTAGTCTCCGGTCCACAAGGGCAGGTCGTGTACCTCGCCCGCGACGGCAAAGCCGTCAGCCATCCCGTCGAGACCGGGCTGGCGCACAAGGGCTACGTGGCCGTTACGGGCGAACTCGCGCCCGGCGATCTGGCCGTGGTGCGCGGCAATGAGCGACTGATGGACGGCCAAGCCGTGCGCATCATCCGCCGGCAGCCATAGTCCATCATGCGCCTAGTCGATACGGCCATCAAGCGGCCCGTCAGCGTGGTCGTCGGCGTGCTCTTTGTCGCGCTCTTCGGCCTGATATCCCTCTTCCGCATCCCCGTTCAGCTCACCCCAGACGTCGATCGGCCCATAGTCACGGTCACCACCTTGTGGCCGGGCGCTAGCCCAGAAGAAGTCGAACAAGAGATCGTCCAGCGCCAAGAGGAACAGCTCAAAAGCGTCGAGGGACTGGTGCTTATGACCAGCGAGAGCAACGACAGTCGCGGGGTCGTCTCCCTCGAATTCAACGTCGGCGTCGATCCAGACGCAGTGCTGCTGTTGGTCTCCAACAAGCTCGACCAAGTCTTCGGCTATCCGCTCGACGCCGAGCGACCCGTGCTCTCGGCCGGCGGCACCGGCCCAGGCAGGGCCATCACTTGGCTGATCCTCGACACCTTGCCCGACCGCGACGAACGGGATGTCGAGCGCTACCGCGACTACGCCGAGGAAGTCGTCAAAACCGCCCTCGAGCGCGTGCCCGGCGTGGCCCGCAGCAACGTCTATGGCGGCTACGACCGCCAGCTACAGGTCATCGTCGATCCGCAGGCTATGGCCGCCCGCCAGCTCACCGTGCAAGACCTAGCCCAGGCCCTCACCCGCGAAAACGCCAATACCAGCGCTGGGGCCTTTGACGAGGGCAAGCGCCGCTACATCGTGCGCACCGTCGGCCAGTACCAACAGCCCAGCGACATCGAGCAGGTCGTCGTCCGCTCGGCCAATGGCACCCGCGTCACCGTCGGCGAGATCGCCCGCACCCGCCTTGGCTACGTCCGCGCCGGGGCCGCAGTGCGGCAAAAGGGCCGACCCGCCATTGCCATCAACGCCCAGCGCGAGACCGGGGCCAACGTCCTCGAAGTCATGGACGGCATCCGCCGCACCATCCGGGAACTCAACGAGGGGCCGCTGGCCCGCGAGGGCCTCTCCCTCACTCAGGTGTACGACGAGACCGACTACATAGAAAGCGCCATCGGCTTGGTGCGCTCCAACATCATCGTCGGCGGCGCGCTGGCCGTGATGGTGCTCTTTATCTTTCTGCGCAGCGTCAGCTCGGTGGCGATCATCGCCACGGCCATCCCGATCTCGATCGTCGGCACCTTTTTGGCCATGTGGCTTTTGGGCCGCAACATCAACGTCATTAGCTTGGCCGGGATGAGCTTTGCGGTGGGCATGGTCATCGACAACGCCATCGTCGCGCTCGAAAACATTTTCCGCCACCAGCAGATGGGCAAAACCCGCGCCCGCGCGGCCTTGGACGGGGTTTCGGAGGTCTGGGGGGCGCTCCTAGCCAGCACCTTGACCACAGTGGCCATCTTCCTGCCCATCGTCTTCGTCGAGGACGAGGCCGGTCAGCTCTTCCGCGACATCGCCATCGCGGTCTCCTGTTCGGTGGTGCTCAGCTTGGTCGTGGCCATCTCCGTCATCCCCAGCCTAGCCAACAAAATTCTCGGCAGCGACAAGCAGCGCGGGGATACGCTGGCCGCTTGGGGCGACCGGGTACGGACCTTTATCGCCCAAAGCGTCTTCCACATCAGCGGCAGCACAGCATTGCGCTTGGGAGTCATCACCGGGCTGATCGGCCTCTCGCTGGGCATCGCCTGGACCCTGCTGCCCAAATCCGAATACCTGCCCACCGGCAATCGCAACCTAGTCTTCGGCATCATCTTGCCGCCGCCCGGCTACAACCTCGACGAGCTGATCCAAGTCGGCCAGACCATTGAGGACGTCCTACGGCCCCACTGGGAAGCGGCCGCGGCCCCCGACAGCCCCCAAGCCCAAGCGCTATCGGGGCCGCCGGTTGACAACATGTTCTTCGTGGCCTTTGGGCGCTCGGCCTTCATGGGCGCGCGCTCGGCCGACCCGGCGCGGGTGCGCGAGCTGATTCCGCTCATCCAAGGGCCGGTCTTCGGCGGGGTGCCCGGCACCTTCGCCATCGTGCAGCAATCGAGCCTCTTCCAGCGCGGCGGGGGCAGCGGACGGGCCATCGACATCGAGATCACCGGTCCCGATCTGGGCCGCCTCATCGGGCTGGGGGGGCGGGTCTTTGGCCAAGTCAGCCAAGTCGTGCCCGGTGCCCAAGCCCGCCCCATTCCCAGCCTCGACCTGGGCAATCCAGAAGTCCGCATCCACCCCGACCGGGTGCGCGCCGCCGATAGCGGGCTTTCGGCCCGGGACATCGGCTCGGCGGTCAACGCGCTATTAGACGGTGCCCTCATCGATGGCTATCAGTTTCAAGGCGAGGAGATCGACTTGGTGCTGCGGGGCGAGGAGGATTGGTTCCGCACTCAGGACATTGCGGCCCTGCCCATCTACACCCCGCGCGGCCAACTGGTGCCACTCGGCGCCGTGGCCCGCATCGAAGTAACCACCGGCCCCGAGCAGATCAACCACATCGAGCGCAACCGGGCCATTACCGTCCAAGTCATCCCGCCGGAAACCATTCCCTTGGAGACGGCCCTCGATTCTATCCAAGCCCAGATCGTCCAACCCCTCATCGATTCGGGCGAGTTGGCCCCGCCCTACCAGATCCAGCTTTCTGGCTCGGCCGACGACTTGCGGCGCACTCGCCAAGCCCTCCAGTGGAACTTCCTGTTGGCCTTGGTGATTACCTATCTGCTGATGGCCGCGCTCTTCGAGAGCTTCCTCTACCCATTCGTCATCATGCTCAGCGTACCCCCGGCATTGGCCGGCGGCATTCTCGGGCTGGAGGTCGTCAACCTCACGCTGACCTATCAGCCGCTCGATATCCTCACCATGCTCGGCTTCGTCATCCTCGTCGGCGTGGTGGTCAACAACGCCATCCTCATCGTCCACCAGACGCTCAACATCCTGCGCGACGCGCCTCAAACCCCGATCAAAGAGGCCATCCGCGACGCAGTGTTCAGCCGCGTGCGGCCGATCTTCATGTCCATGATTACCAGTGCCTTGGGGATGCTGCCACTGGTCGTCTTCCCCGGTGCTGGCTCCGAACTCTACCGAGGCTTGGGCAGCGTCGTCATCGGCGGCCTGATGCTGTCCACGCTATTCACGCTCTTCCTAGTGCCTACCTTCCTCAGCTTGGCCATGGATCTAAGAGCTTGGATCGGCCGCGTCTGGAGGGCATGAAAAAACCGGCCCCCGCAAGGGCCGGTCTATCCAGTCAAACACAGGGCCAGCACGGCCCCTCTTGCAGCCGCTAAAAAGACAGCTTCAGCCGCAGGGCAGGGACGGTGGATTCGCGCCCGGGCAAAGCGCCCAGTTCTACGTTCTTGGCCAACTTGTTGATAGTTTGGACTTGGTCGCGCAGATGGAACAACGACGCGATCTTGATCCACGCGGCCAGAGGCACCCAACCGGCCGCGCCCTCCTCGCCCGTCAGAATGGCCGTTCCCATAGCCGCTGTCATCAAGCCCATGAGTGCGAGCCCCTGTTTGTGCTCCCCAATATAGAAATAACCCGGACCTCCCAGCCACATCAGTGCTAGCCACCTCGGGTCTTCGTAGCTAGAAAAATAATACCCCGGACCTACGGCCAGCGGTGTTACTTCTAGCAGAAAGGCCAACAGCCCGGACTTTGACTGTTGGAACGCGGCGCGGCGCGACTGAATGCGATGCGTCCCCAGCGTGCGCAACGAGCGAAATTCAGCCAGTGCATACGCGGCCTCCCGCTCCTGCAAGGCACCGACGACCTCGACGACCGCCACCGAATCCGCCTCAATCTCCTCCACGCGCAACGAGCGCACCCGGCCATCGGTAAACACGGCTTCGCCCCACGCCTCTTCGGCCTGCATCTTCTCCAGCAGCCCCCGCACCTGTTCTGTCTCCATAGTTGCCTCGGCCCCGCCTGTTGCCAGCAGGATCGTCGGTAGCCAAATCCATAGTATCCAACGCATGTTCCACCTCGTTTGAAATTGTCGATTCTGCTTTCTCAATCTACCCGACGCCTCTTCGTCTTGTCAAGCCGCCATGGCCCCCACGCAGCGCCGCACAGCCCATTGCTCCCCCCAACGCCAACCCCTATTTTCCACCCCTCATTATGCAGACCCAACTCCAACAAGCCATAGCAGCCACCCGCGAGGCCGGGGCGCTGACCTTGCAGTACTTCGGCGGACCCCTGAAGGTCGCATACAAAGACAGGAACGACCCGCTGACTGAGGCGGATCTCCAGGCCGACGCCTATCTCAAAGAAGCTCTGCGGGATCTGCGCCCAGACTGCGGCTGGCTCTCCGAAGAGACCGTCGATGACCGCCAACGCCTAAACAAGGAAGCCGTGTGGATCGTCGATCCAATAGACGGCACCCGCGAGTTTGTCGAAGGCATCCCCGAATACGTGATCGCCGTGGCCTTAGTCGAAGGCGGTGAGCCGACCCTAGCGGTCATCTACAACCCCGTGCAGGAGAAAGTCTTCGCCGCCGTGTCCGGTAGCGGTACCTTCCGCAACGGCCAGCGCGTGTTTTGCAGCGAGGTCCAATCCCTCAGCCAAGCCACGGCCGTCGTCAGCCGCAGCGAGACCAAACGCGGCGGGATCGACCCCTTTCACTCGCACCTCGGCGCAATCCGCCCCGTCGGCAGTGTCGCCTACAAGCTGGCCTTAGTCGCTGCGGGGGGCTGCGACCTCAACTTTAGTATCCAAGACAAAAACGAGTGGGATGTTTGCGCTGGCGACCTGCTGGTGCGCGAGGCCGGCGGCCTCATGCACACATGCGACCATCAAGTGCGGACCTATAACCAAGCCGATCCCCTTATCCCGGGTGGACTCGCCGCGGGCAACGCGTCGTTGGTGGCGCATATTCTCTGCCTGATGCAGGAGCAAAAAGGATGATAACGGCCCGCAACGCAGCGGATTTTGTCGAAGAGTACGCCACCCTCCTCGAACTCAGCGGGGCCTCTCCCTTCCGGGTCCGCGCCTATGCCAATGCCGTGCGCGCCCTCGAAACCCTAACGTCCCCCCTCGACGAGCTCCTCGCCGCCGGGACCCTGACCGAGGTCAAGGGCATCGGCGACAGCGTGGCCGAACTGGTCGCCGAGTTCGCCGACACCGGCACGGCTCAAGCCTATGAAAAGCTGCGGGCCGCAACGCCCGAGGGCCTGCTCGACATGCTGCGGGTCCCCGGGTTGGGGCCGCGCAAGATCAACGCCATCCGCAAGGCCCTCGGCATAGAGACCCTCGATGCCCTCGAACAAGCCTGCCGCGCCGGCCAACTCGCCGCCCTCAAGGGGTTTGGTTCCAAGACCCAAGCAACCATCCTCAAAGGCGTCGAGTACATCCGCGCCCACGAGGGCCACTGCCACGCCGATACCGCGCACCAAAGCGCTCAAAGTCTGCTCGCCGCCTTGGGCTCCCACGCGCAGCGCCTCGCCGTCGCCGGAGAGCTGCGCCGAGCGCGGGAGACAGTCCAACAGCTCGACTTCGTACTCAGCACCACCGACGCTGAGGCTGCGACTGCGGCCTTTGTCGCCCACCCGGATATCGCCGAAATCCTCGCCCCGAGCGTGGGGCGGCTGTCCAACGGGCTGCAAGCCAACTTGCACGTGGTTCCAGACGATGCCTTTCCCACCGCTTTACACTACTACACAGGCAGCGAGGAACACCGCGCCGCATTGTGCGCTAGGGCCGCAGAGCGCGGGCTAGTCCTCGACGAACGCGGGCTCTGGCGCGACGATGAGCGCATCGAGTGCGCGGATGAAGCGGACTTATTTGCTGCCTTGGGACTCGCCTACATTCCGCCGGAGTTACGGGAGAACCAGGGCGAAGTCGAAGCCGCGGCCGACGACGCGCTGCCCGAGCTAGTAACGACCGCCGACATTCGCGGCATGCTCCACATGCATTCGACCTATTCGGATGGGGCCGACAGCCTAGAGGCCATGGCCCGTGCCGTGCAAGAACGCGGCTTTGAGTACATGGGCATTGCCGATCACAGCCAGACTGCGGCCTACGCCGGGGGGCTTCGCGTTGCGGAAGTCCAGCGTCAGTGGGAGGAAATCGACCGGCTCAACGAGGAATTGGCCCCCTTTCGCATCTTCAAGGGCATTGAGTCGGATATCCTCGGCGACGGCTCGCTGGACTACGAAGACGACCTGCTTGCGCAATTCGACTTCGTGGTCGTCTCGGTCCATTCGCAGTTCAACCTGAGCCGCGACGCCATGACCGCCCGCATCGTCCGCGCCATCGAGCACCCGGCTGCCACCATCGTCGGTCATCCAACCGGGCGCTTGCTCCTCAACCGCGAAGGCTACGCCGTCGATATCGACTCGATCATCGAAGCCGCCGCCCGCTATGGGGTGGCCCTCGAAATCAACGCCCATCCGGCGCGGCTCGACCTCGACTGGCGGCACGTCAAAAAGGCGCGCGACCACGGCGTCCAAATCGCCGTCAACACCGACGCCCACAGCATCGCCGGCTTGGATCATCTCGGCTACGGCATCGGCATCGCCCGCAAGGGCTGGCTCCGCGCTGCCGACATCCCCAACGCACTCGGCCGCGAAGCCATTGCCGCTTGGTTCCAAAGCTAAACATGACCCGTAGCGATTACCTCTCACAGCTTTTTCGGCGACTGCATACATTTCGTCAGGAAGCCCAACTTGAGTCTGAGCAGGTCGAAAGTAACCTTGTTTTGGGGCCAGGCTGGATCCATGCGCTCGAGAGCGGCGCGGCCCTCCCCGGTCTTGATGTGGTTATGTCTCTGCTCTCACTCTATGGCAAAACCCTGCGCGACCTTGCAGAAGGCATAGAAGGGAACGCTCCGTCCATAAAACGCTCAATTACCCCAGAAGAAGTCGACAATGATCTCATTCTTCACTTTCCCTATGGTGAATACGACGCTACGTACCGCCTTGAAGGTGTTACCGTGGAGCAGTTCACAGAAATAGTTCTAACGTTGCGAAATGGGCTCGCTCAGCTTGCTAACTCTGGGATTGAAGACCAGCGAGTCGAGACGATTAAGATGGAAAGTGTGGCCAATGCATTCATGAAAGCCGTTGAACTCTGGCCCCAAGCTAACCCCTCCGATCTCTGGTGGTTTCTCGTATATCGCGCCTACTGTGACCCATACAACCATCCTGCCCAGTATGCTCGCTTAGACTTTGCGCAAAGCTGGAAACGAACTGCTGGTTGGGCCTTGGAGTTGGTTCTCGAAAAACATTACGGTGCTACCCTGGCGAAGCAAGGGATCAACATGGTACGTAAAGATTCCGAGCGTAAGGAGAGGATTCTTCACGGTATCAACGTTGGTCACCGCCTTGAAGCAGACAAAGTGGATATTATGCTAACGGTCGGCGAGGGCGCAAACGAACGGATGATTGGGGTCGTTCACGTCAAGGCGAGTTTTGCGGAACGCCGGACAGACGATGTTCCTATGAGTCAAGCACTTGTTGATGCTAGCTACATTTCCCCACTATGGACGATGGACTGCAAGAGTTTCCCTGGTCCTGAGCCCATCAATCGCGGAGAATTGGGCAAAATCTTCACCGCAGAAGATCAGGATCAAAGGAACGCAAAGAGAAAAGACATAGAAAATGACGGCTTTTTCTCAGCGTGCTTTTCCTACAATAAGAACACTCATCCGACTCCTCCCGATACCCCCCTAGCAAAGGCACGGATTTATTCATGTGACTTCATCGACCCAGACGATGCTTTCACTAGGTTCGTCGTTTCGGAGAGTCGCCGATTTCGGAAATAATTCCAAATTTGGCCCTTCGCTTTCCTCCAAGCGTTTGTTGGAGGCCCGAACTTGCTCAGGGTCAACTTCAAATCCTATGTAGGAACAGCCAAGGGTCAACGCCGCGGTTCCTGTAGTGCCCGAGCCAGAGAACGGGTCCAAGATCACGACGTCTTCTCCACAGGTTCCGTACGCCTTAATGCAGCGAATTGGCAATTCCTTTGGAAAGCGTGAGAAATGCTTGAGCCCGTCAATTTTCTCGTTTGCGAACTCCCACACGCTCTTAATCGGAGGCGTTACGCGAAAACCATGCCGCTCGCTCTTTGTCAGCAAGTAAATCGATTCGTGTTGACGATGCGGGCGTCGGCAACGGCCCTCTGGCATGGCATTTTTTTTTCGCCAGATCACTTCTCCCCGGAACAAGTAGCCCGCGTCGCAAAGAGAAATAATAAGACGATATGGGAGCGCCAGAAGATTGCCATACTGAAGCCACGTTTCATCCTTGTCGATAAACGCTTTTCGTCGCGCCCGTGGTTTGGTGTATGCTGAATTGTCCTCCGAAAAACCTTGTTTTTTCTCACCTAGGGTGCTGAACTTCCACGCTTTTTGATTCCAGTTCACAGGGGTGTTGTAAGCGTCTCCCATATTAATCCAAAGAATCCCTTCCGGCCTCAACTTCGGTAAAATCTCTACAAAGGCTTTCGTGAGAAACCGTAGATAATCCCTCGGGTCTTTTTCGATACCGATCCCTTCTGAGTGCCTTTGCCCCCAATAGGGCGGACTTGTCACAACTATATTCACGGACTCGTCTGGAAGTTGCGGAATCAGTTCTAAACAATCGCCTTCGTGGGTCTTATTGATCGGGAAAGGCCCGATTTGGTTCATTGGCTCTTCCTTTCTTCATAATTTTTTGAACACCAATGGGAGTGGGAATCGCGTCGGTGGAGGAATTACACGCATCGGACCGTTCCCACAACCCTCTCTTTTTGAACTTATAGACGGTATCTTACGAGTCAAGAATGCAGCCCCATTCCAAAGCTAAAGGGCCGCCCCGCCTCATCGGCTTGGCCGGGCCATCCGGCGCCGGCAAGACCACGCTCGCCCGCGCCCTCCAGACCCGCCTACCCAGCTCCGCGACCGTCCTCTCCCTAGACGCGTACTACCGCGACTTGGCCGATCTCTCCCCAGTTGAAAGGGCCCGAGTAAACTTCGACGCACCCGAGGCCATGGATCACCAGCGCCTCGCCGCGGATCTTCGCCAACTCGCCGCCGGCCACCGCGTCGAAATTCCCGTGTACGACTTTGCCACCCACACGCGCCAAGCGACCCAACGCCACCTCACCCCCACCGACTTCCTGCTCGTCGAGGGCCTCTTTGCCCTCTACTGGCCCGACATCAACGCCCTCTACCACCTGCGCCTCTTCGTCGCCGCCGCCGACGCGCTCTGCTTGGCGCGCCGCCTCGCCCGCGACCGCGTCGAGCGCGGCCGTTCCCCCGCCTCAATCCGCGCCCAGTACCAAGAGCAGGTCCGCCCAATGTACCGCCGCCACGTCCAGCCCACCGCCCGCTACGCAGACCTGATCCTCGACGGCAGCACGCCCACCGAAGAACAGGTCGCGGCTGTCCTAGACGCTTTGTAGGGACAAGGGTTGCCCCTACAATTTATCTGACTGCCAGAGGTCAGTAGCGATGATCTGTTATCGAACCGTATAATCCATAGAACTCCGTCAGATACATGGAAATCAGCTCGCGGACAACCCCTGTCTCTTCATCCAGGCCGGAGATAATCGAAGGCGTCTTTTCATCTCTGAACGGCACGTTCACGAAGGCGTGAGCTCCAGATAAAAGCCGCTCGAAATCCAATGGCCCTTCGGGTTTTTGCAAGCGTTCACGCATGTGGAGAAAGCCCAACTCTCCAGGATGACTAACTACGACTGCCGCCTCCGCGACCCGGTCAATCCATACATTGATCGGCTCTTGGCTTATGCGAGGCACCAAGAGTACCCGATCTTGGCCGCAATGGGCGATCAGCCTTTTAGCGATGTCCGCCGCCATGCGCTCGGGGATCAATACATGGATAGCTTGACCTTTGCGCAGAGCGGCATCGACTTGGTTCAGCATGGCCGACTCGGCTTGGCGGATAATCTCGACGGCTCGGACCAATTCGGACCAATTGCCAAACCCATACTCGCGGCTGAGGACGCATTGGGCCTGTTGCAAGGTAAATGGCCTTTGCAGGATGGCCTCGTCGGACAATGAGCCCAAGTGGGGCATATAGGTCCGAATACTGCGGAGGCTTTCCGGACGGGCCTCGCGGTGCGCCTGGAGTAGCTGCCGGGCCTGCTTTTTGAGAGAATCTATATGGGGCTTACGGGGAAGTGCTCTAGACATGCCAACCCTCTCTCGTTAATGCCTGACGTCCGCGTAGCAGGCTGAAAGAAGGCTGTTATTTGCTGAGAAGGTGGGTTTGACCCTTACCGCGGACTTGAGGGCTCCCTTTGAGCACTTAGCCGGAATAAACTAAAGCGGCAATAGCCTGTCAAATGGCCTAAAACGGCCCGGCGTGGTGTGAAGGCTCGTTGACGTAGCGCTGAGTCTCTAGGTCGAGGGTGATTTCGCAATGGGGCGGTAAGGTGATGCTCAAGTGTTTGCCGTCAACGGCTATTTGGCGCTCTGCGGTCTCCAAGGGCGGGGCCGCGTACGTGCCGGCGTAGCCACCCATCCAGCCCGGATACTCGCTGGTGCGGCTTTGATAGGTAGCCCGGCCAAAGCGGTGCTCGCCAAAGGCCCCGCCCTGAATGACCAGTTCCCGGCCCTCGTTGTGATTCAAATTGACCAAGCGCACGACCGTGCGGTCCGCGGCGAGCTTTTCCACCAAGGCCCCGACGTCTGCGGGTAGGCCGGGACGGCGGCGCTGGGCGTCAAAGTAGCGCAGGCGGGCGTGCAGCAGGCCGCCGTTGTAGATAGGCTGTGGGCCGCCCATAGTTAGCTGGATGAGTGCTTCAGAGGAGACCGGATTGCCCCATTGCCAGTGGTGTACGTGGTGGCGGGTACCCACGTCTTGGTCGGCACGCATTTGGGCCAAGCGACGGCCGGCCACTTGGTACGTGGCCTGCAACATTTGCTCTGGATAGGTCGGGTTGGCTCCGGCCAGAAAGCGCACCCAAGGAGCCTCGTGGCCCGAGTCCTCTTTGTTGTGGAAGGGGAACACCGCGGCCCAGTCGAATGCTTCTTTTTGCCGAATGGCCTCCATGCGCTCCCAGTCGCCCTCGTCCATAGACAAATTCCACAGCGTCACCGGATACACCGGACTCATGGGCTGCCAGTCGAACCAGCCAGCGTCGCCGTAGCGGTAGGGCACCAGCAAGGTTTCGCGCTTTTCACCCATAGCGGCAAATTGGCTTGCCCAGCGCTCGGCCACGCTCATGTACTGGTCGCGAATATCCTCCATGCGCCCTTGTTCCAAGATGCGGTCCATCTGCTGGCGCGGCAGGTCGAGATAGGCGCGGTCGCGGGTCAACAGGTAGGCGTTGGCCGCCGCGTCGAGAGTGGCTTTCTGCAAGGTCAAAAAGCCATGTGGAAAGGTCCAGCCGTAGCGCCCGCCGTACCAGTTGCCAGCGCAGTATTCGCCCACTTGGCCCGACAGGCCGACGTTGTCCGGCAACATGCCGCCGTTGGCCTGTGCTCGCTCCACCCAAGCGTCGGTGTATTCTACTACCCAAGCGCGGTATTTTTCGTCGCCGGTGATTAGGAAGGCGTTGGTAGCCAGCGAGGTGACGGCCAAGTTGGTCGGGGTGTCGCCCTGACGCCAGCGGTCGAACAGGGTCTGCCCCATCAAGCGGGCTTTGGCCGGGTCGGCCAAGTCCTGCACGCAGGTGATGCTAGGCAGGTCGAAAAAGGGTAGGTTGTACACTTCCATGCTGCCGCCCAAGGGGTTGTAGCTTTGGTGGTCGCGCTCGGCCAGCGGGGCAAAATAGGGGCCGTGGCTGCCGTTGAGACCCGAGCGCAGGATTTTGTGCTCGGGGTCGTAGTTTTGCGCTTCAGGGTCTTCGTTGAGGTAAAAGCCGGCAAAGCGGCAGGCCCGTTCGACGCGCCGGGGGGCGTTGGGGTGGGCCAAGCACAAATGGTAAAAGCAGATGTCGCTTTCGGCTTGGTGCATCTGGTCTTCGCGGATGCCGTATTCCTTGCTGACCGTGCCTAAGCGGGTCAGTTGGCAAGTGATGGCCTCCCACTGGCGGTCGGCCAAGTGCAACAGGTGCTCGCCGCCGCCCATCAGATAAACGAGCGGCCAGTTGAAAAATGGCTCGTAGAAATCGTCGGGGCTGCCGCCGCCCCATTCGTCCTGCCAGATAAATTCGCCGTCCTCGCGGGTGAAGTGATCGAGGAAGGGCTGCACCGATTGGTCCAAGGCGTCGAAGAGACGACGCTGCCACACGGCCCAGTGGGCCGGCGCGTTGAGCGGGATATTGGCGGTTAGGCTTTTCATGCGGTAGTGCTCCTGAGTAGTTGCGGCGGGGTTGCCGCTTCTGCGCGGGTGATTTTAGGAAGATAAAGAGCGCGTGTAAAGCAGCTTGACGGAGCGGAATGAGGCGGTTTATTTGCGCTTGATCGAAAGTACTTCGTCTTAAGACGTGGACTAAAACGGCTGTTCGAGAGAGGAATAAGCCATGAGCAGCTATATCCGGTTCTTGCTCTGGGGACTGGTCCTGTTGGGGGCGGCCGGTTGCACGCCCGCCCTGCCCCCAGGACCACTGCGCATCCAAATCACCGGAGAAGAGTACATCTGGCAATTCCGCTACCCAGGCCCCGACGGCGAGTTGCAGACCGACGACGATATCATCAAGCCGGGGAAGGAGTTACACCTTCCGCTTGGCATAGCGGTTGAATTCGAACTGACGAGTCGAGATTACATCTACACCTTCGCCCTGCCCCATCTCGACATACACCAGGTGGCCGTGCCCGATTTGACCTTTTCGCTGGCCTTTACTCCACAGACCTCCGGCGCATTCGCCTTTGTCGGCGACCAAATGTGCGGATTTGAACACGAGTCGCTCAACGGCCGCGTGGTGGTCGAGTCGCCAGCGGCTTTTGTCGATTGGCTGGATGGTGCTGTGATAGGTTTGGGGAAGGTTCGGTAAGCGCGACGAACCACTACCTATCCGAGTGCGAATCGCAGCATCGAAACCTGTCGGCAGAGGACGGCACGAGAAACTTTAAGACTGTCGCAGCATGTCAATGAGCCGTCGCGCATGAGGAGAGGCTTCATTAATGGCGGTACAAAATCGGTCATAAGCTCTTTGCCGAGAACCGCAAGCGACGACGCGCGGCATGCGGCCCTCAAGCCCGGCCTTGCTAAAAAACTCCCTGAAGCCATCGCGACATTGTCTTTTTAATTGATTAGAGTCTCCACCGCCCTCAACATATACCCTGACGCTCACCAAGGATTCCCCCCGATCTCACCACTGCTCCAGAGTTCACCGAGCCGGTAGTTCTCCAACCAAGCGGCCATTTTCTCTTCATCGAGACGGCGCATCACAGTCTGCCCGTCGCGCTTTTCACAAACTACAATACTCCACCATTCATTGGTCAGGGCATCGACGAGCATGTCCGAATGGGTCGTTACAATCAACTGGCTGCGTTCGGACGCTTCGAGCAACAACTTGCTCACCGTCGGCAATATATCCGGGTGCAGGCCCAGTTCGGGTTCCTCGATACAGATGAGAGGCGGCGGCTGCGGGTGACAGAGAACGGCGAGCAAACAGAGGTACCGCAGCGTACCATCTGAAAGACGCGTCGCCGGTATGACCACGTCGCCTTCCTCTAAGAACAGTTGGACCGTACTGCCTTCAATCTTGACGTGGAAATCGGTTATGCCTTCGTAGAATTTGCTTAAAGCGTCCAGCAGACGCCGCTTTACCGCTGGCTTACCTTGGAAGCTGTTTAACACCAAGGCTAGGTTTTTCCCGTCCTCTTGCAGAAAATCGTTGGGGAGATCGGGCTTCTGTGGCAAACGCAGTGGGGAATCGCGCCCAAGCGACCACTCGCGATAAATGCGAATGCGGCTCAGGGCCTCGCCGAGGTACGTCAGTTCGGGGAGGTCGGGATCTTTGCGTTGGGACAGAATGGACTGGTCCGGTTTAATCTCCTCGGGACGCAAGTCGTACCGGCCCAGCCGAAGACGAACATGAGGGAACTTCGCCTTTACGGTAGCCAGTATCTCCGGACTCAAGTCATCCTCATCCTTAAAAGTGAGAAACGCCCGTCCGTCCGTCTGATCATAATAGATATACGGCTCCTCATGTTCTGCATAACTCTGTTCGTTCTCTATCCGCTCTTCGATCAGCTCAAATCGCTGGCCGCGTTCGGCAAAACCCAGCCGATATCGCAACGCCTGCGGTCCTTGCGGGTTTTCCACAATGGCCTCGATGCGGGCAGTACCAGTACCTTCCGGTTTTCCTCGCCAGATCCAATCATGGATGCCTCCGCCCTCGCGGATAGGTGCGGCCAAATCTCGCGGAGCCGACCGGAGGATATCGATGCTCTCTAGAAGATTGGACTTCCCCGAACCATTGGGGCCGATTAATACATTTAGTCGCTTGAGTTCGAGTCCTCCGGAGTCGGGGCCGAATGAGAGCAGGTTGGTCTGTTTGATACGACGAATGAGCATATCCTATCTTCACAATCTCCAGTAGTTAAGAGCTTTGGCTGTTGGGAAAGAACAACCGCTTCAACCAAGCAACGAGAACATCTACTTCTGTAACACTGGGATCAAGGAAGCGGGCGGTAATGGCCGTTCCGAAAGGCAGTCCTGGGTCTTTTTGCCAAGCAAGCCAAGTATGGATGACCGCCTTTGGCTCGTCTAGTGGTTTGAAACGCCTCTCGCCTTCAGGGATAGCTGCCACACTGGCCTTAGCATGGTCAAAAAGAATATTGGGTTGCGGAACGAGGAAGCGCAGGAAATCCTCCAAGATTCCACTTGTCTGGTTATCTGGCATAATCCAGACGCCCAATCGCGGTAGATAACTTCCTGCCGGAGGATCGAGGATCGTTCCGTCCGGGTCTGGTTGATCAGGCACATTTTGGTATCCGAAATCGGTGATTCGATCTCGTATCGACTGCCAACGGGCGCTTATGTCCGTATCGGCATCAATGACTACCCCAATAGCGTCGCCTTCCTGGATCAATAATGGGAGTCGAACCCCAAGATTCTCAATGAGTTTTTCGACACTGCCACAGTTCTCCACTTCGTCGAGGTGAGGAATGTCTCGATTTCCACAGATATGCTTTAGGACGTGCTTATCGTCAGTGCCCTCCACCAAGAGGATTTTCCTCCCATTTGCCATATCAGCGCACCTCGATTTGGTCACGAGTTGCTATGGCAAGTTCGTCTTCTGATAGCACAGTGGGAATAATGTCCTCACCCCTGCGGGCCAAGCGTATAAGCACCCCTTCTTCAGGCGCTTCGGCCGCCGCTTCCTGAAACGCCTCGACCGCGTCCCAACTATGAGACGTAGCGAAAACTTGAATATCGAGCGTTTGCGCCAATCGGAATATCGTGCGCCACACATCCAACTGCACGGTGTGATGCAGACCATTTTCAAATTCGTCCACCAGCAAAAGTCCTCCGCGAGCGTTGACAAGCGAGAGAATGATTCCAAATAGCCGATTCAATCCATCGCCAAACGAGCGCAGTGGAACAGGTCGCTCGATATTATCTGTGCGTACAATGGCGGTAGGCTTTCTGCGAGTACTGCCAACCATGGAAACGGCAGAGATCTGAGGGTTGATTATGCGCAACGCTTCAACGACATCCTTCTCCCCGTCAGATAGCGCGATTTTATCCCACAATGGCCCCAACATTCCTGTGCCGCCGCCGCCGTAAGGGCTGATGAAGATACAGGACATCCGGGTTTCGTTAGATGGTTCAAAAAGACCCCTGCGCATTGAATAAGGATATCTAAAACGCTCAAGTGGATGGATTTTTGTTGTGTCTTGTGTCTTGACGATCAAAGCAGCTATACCGTCTGGTTCTAGTTTACCAAGAGGGAGCAACCGATATTCTCCGTCCGAGTCGAGTTGCTCTGATAGCCAATCCAAGCGTATTCTCATACTCATTGGGCTCAACCTACCACTAGTTGAAATGGCAATCGGCTCAGGGTCCTCTGAAAGCAAGGGAAATCCGTGGAACAGCCCAGAGACCTGAAACAAGCTATCGGGGTCGGCGGGGTGCCCTTCTTCCTTTGCTTCCTCGATATTTTCTTCACGGTGTCTGAGTATGTCGTAAATCACGTCAGACGTGGCACTGCTTGCCAGAAGACGCAGCCCTTCAAGAACAGATGATTTTCCGGCGCTGTTCTTTCCTGTAATCAGGTTCACGCGCCCCAAGCCGCGGATGGTCAACTCGCGGAATACGCGGAATCGCTCCAGCGTTATGCTCTCAATTTTGAGGCTCATTGCATTCCCCTTTCACTAGGGTACTTCGTCCGTTCCTTCATCTTGCGACAATATACGCGAACTGCTCGAACTGCTTCAACCGTCGCCAAGGTGGATGCGTTTATCCGATTTCCCTCCTAGCCGTCAGCTTCTCCTCAGTCCAGCCGTATCTCCCCGCCCGCCTCTTGGCTCCGATAGATCCCATCGAGGATTTTCATCACCTGTAAGGATTGTTCAGGCGGCACCGGCGAGGGCCGCCCCTGGGCAATCGCCGCGGCGAACTCCACGCATTCCTGCGCGTGGGCTTCGAGGCCGTCGTACATCAGCATGAGCTTGCGGTCGTACTGCTGGCGAGTCTGGTTGTTGCTCTCGCAAATCGAGCACTGGGGCCAATGCGCGCCGCCTCGGGTGCCGTAGAGCCACATCTGCATGGCCTCGCCTTGGACCGGGTGGTGCAAAAGCCAGCTCACCTCTAAGATCAGTATTGCGCCGTTGTCAAAGCGCACAAAGGCCGCGGCAAAATCCTCGACATCGTAGTGAGATGGGATCGGCTGGCGGCCCCATTGACTGAAAGCCCCTTCTTGGTGCGCCAATTCAGCGCGCGCCACGCCCGAAACAGCCACTGGCTCGGGATGCCCCATAAACCACAAGGTCAGGTCGAGGATATGGACCCCAATGTCGATGCAGGGGCCACCGCCGCTGTGCTCCTTAAGAATAAACCCGCCGCTGACCGGCGCACCGGCCCGGCGCAGCATCCAACTGCGGGCGTGGTAGATGTCGCCGAGCGCGCCCGTGTCTATTTCGGCCTTCAGCGCGCGGGACGAGCCCTGAAAGCGAACGTGCTGCGCCGTCATCAGCTCCTTGCCCGAGGCATCGCGCGCCGCGATCATTTGGAGAACATCCTCGGGCCTGGGAGCCAAAGGCTTTTCGCAGATCACGTGCTTGCCAGCCGACAGCGCGGCAATGGCCAACGGGGCGTGATACATGTTGGGCGTGCAGATGTCGATAATGTCGATGTCGGGATCGCTGAACAGCGCCTCGGGGTCGGTGTGCAGCTTGGTGACCCCGTTTTCTGCGCCAAAGCGCTGCAGCGCATCCTCGCTAATGTCGCTGCCAGCGACTAGCTCGGCCTCGCTAGAAGCCTCCCAGCCGGGAATGTGCGTGCGGGAGATTCCGCCAACGCCGACGATACCTACTTTGAGCGTGCTCATGGCTTATCCTTTTTTGGTTGTGGTTTGATATACGCGAAAGAGTTGCGTGTTCGGTTCAGATCCGCGTCAGGGCTTCCGCTGGCATCCATCCGCCGAGGCCATTGGCCAGCCGCACCAGCATCCACCCCCCTTCCTGCCGCACCAAGCGCACCTTGGTACCCTCGTGCGCGACAAAAACCTCCGTCTGCCCGAGGTCGGGGCCGGAGCGCGCGTGCGCCGCGGCAACTGTGACGATGGCTTCGCTCGTCTGCGCCTGATGGCGCAGGCGCGTCCCCAACCAGAGCGCGGATCCAACGCTCAGCCCCGCACAGAGCAAAACCCCAGCTAGCCACAGCGCTCCGGGGCGCGTCTGCGCAAACAACCAGCGCACCCCCAAGACAAAGACCGCGAAAAACGCCACGGCGAACAACAGGCTGAGCTGGTTGAACGTAGGCCAAAAATAGGCGGCCACCAGCGCGGCTACCAGCGCGCTGAGGCCAGCCTCGGCTTGCGGGTCGCGGTCCTGCTTCACGAGGTTGGCGAAGCGCAGATTGGCCTCGATGTCCTCGTCGTGCGGCAGCAAACGCCGCGCCCGCTCGTACCAGAGAATCGCCGCGCCCAGCTTCCCGGACTTGAAGCAGGCATTGCCTAGGTTATAGTAGAGCCGAGCGTCTTGCACCCCAGCGTCCACCACCTCCAAGTAGCTGCGCCGCGCCGCCGCAAAATCCCCGTCCCGATAGAGCGCGTTGGCCTCGTTGTACTGACCAGCCGCGGCTCCAGCATGGAGTTGTTGGGTACCCAACAGAAGCAACAGCGCCAGTGTGCGCATCATATCCGCTTCTCCAAACCCGCGATCACCTCCCCGGCCAAGCGCTGCGCCGCAACCCGATCCGTCGGCGGGCCGCCCGCGGGCGCAAAGCGCGCAAAGTCGCAGCGCGTCAGCAGGTCGCGCAACGCAGCAATCGTCTCGGCATCCACTTGGCGCGCCGTCAGGGCCTCGGTACAGACCTCAATGGTCAGGCCGGCGGCGGCGAGGTTGAGGCGGTCGGCCACGAACTCCAGCACCGCGGCGCGGACCTCGCCGTAAAACTCGGCCTCGGTGCCAGCCGCGAGCA
Source organism: Candidatus Latescibacterota bacterium (assembly GCA_965217585.1). GTDB lineage: Bacteria > Latescibacterota > UBA2968 > UBA8231 > UBA8231. Next base: position 5,445,133 of record OZ244561.1, on the reverse strand, counting down.
AGGCATCGGCGCGGGCTAGGTGGCGTCCAGCCTCGCCTTTGGCCCGGCGCTGGCGCGCATACGCAACATCGCCCTGCAAGCGCCGCTGGTGACGTTGCCACAAAAGCAGGGCAAAGAAGGCGAGGGGCAGCGCGCCCTGCAAGGTCCAAAACCAATAGCTGTTGTATAACATGGAGGCCGCGCCGAGGGCTTCGACGTCGGGCTTGATGTAGCGAATGTCCTCCCCTACGGCCTCGATGTCGCGCCGGCTCAACCCGTAGTTCACCCCTTCCTCCTCGACGCTCCCCTCGCTGTGAATGGTGATGGGAGCGGATTTGAGGACTTCGTAGCGCGCTTGGTGTGGGTCGAAGTACGCAAAGCGCAACGGCGGGATGTTTAGGGTGCCGCCCTGCTCGGGAATCAAGATGTACTCGAAGAGGCGGCGGCCCCCGTACACGCCGTTGGTGATTCGCTCTTCTTCCTCGACCTTGGGATCGTAGAGCTTGACGCCAGCGGCGGCATCGACTTGCAGAGGCTGCACCGCGGCCATGTTGCCCTCCCCCTCGACCAGCACTCGCAGCGTCACCGGGTCCCCGACCGCAATTTGGGTCGGCTGAGCCTCGACGCTGAGTTGGAAGCGCCCCACCGCGCCGGTAAATTCCGCGGGACGGCCCTGCTCGGGCAGCGGTAGAACCTCTACTTGCAGTTCCTCGCTTTGCAGCAGCACCGAGCGCGAGCGACCAAAAAACGGATCGCCGGCGAAGAAGTCGTCGAGCACGCCGCCGCGACGCGAGCGCTGTTGGGGAATGTCACAGGAAACGGCCAACGTACCGACGGCGTGGGTTCCCGCGCCGGTGGGAAAAAGGGCCACGCGCCGCAGCGGCGCGACGTTGAAGGACACGCCGCCGCGCATCTCCTGATGCGAATCTAGCTGTTGGGCGACAAAGATATCTTCGGTCCAGAACCCGACAAAGGTCGGCAGCTTGTTGAAGCTGACGTTGTGCGGTTGGATGCGGTAGAACAGGTCGTAGGATACGGTGACCTGCTGCCCCACATACGCTTGCTCGTGGTCGGCGCGCGCTAATACGAATATGGGGGGGTCGTCTGCCTGGCCTGCTTGCGAACGGCTATCACCGCGGACGATCTCGACGGTAATGGGCTTGGTCTCATAGCGCTCGTCGCCCATCTCCAGCTGGAGCGGGCCGATTGTGAAGGTACCAGCCTGCTTGGCATAGAGGACGTACGTTAACTCGCGGGTGAAGCTGACGTTGGAGAAGTTGCTCATCTCCATCCGCGTGCTAGTCGCGGGCCCCTCAACGTGGAAATCCTTTAGGTCGAACGCTGGCGTCACCTGGCCCAATTGCTCGTCGGAAACGATGCGAAGCGTCAGGCGAATCGGCTCGCCCTGACTAGCACGCGTGCGATCGACGGACGCCTCAAACTGAATCGTCGCCGCCGCAACGCCGGATGCCGCAAACACCCAGAGTACTAGCGGGATAGTCAGACGCGCGCTCACCAGTCCCTGGCCTGCGCTTTGCCGGTGGCGCGAAACCGGCGCTGCTGGGCTTCCAGCTCGCGGTTTTTGAGGGCATCCATAAGCTGCTGAGCTTCTTCGGGACTAATGGACTGCTGCTCGGCGGGCTGCTCCTGCTGCTGTTGGTCTTGCTCTGAATCCTGCTGTTGATCCTGTTGATTTTGTTGCTGCTGTTGGTCCTGTTGATCCTGCTCTGAATCGTCCTGCTGTTCCTGTTGATTTTGTTGCTGCTGTTGCTGCTGTTGGTCTTGTTCCGAATCGTCCTGTTGCTGCTGCTGTTGCTGCTGCTGCAATTTCTCCAGCGCCAGCTCCAAGTTCACCTTTGCATCCTCATCGGCGGCGTCTAGCTCCAGCGCCTGCTTGTAGGCGGCGACGGCCTGTTCAAACGCCTGCTGCTGAAAGAAGCTATTGCCCATGTTGTAATGGGCCTGCGCCTGGATTTTTTTCTCCTCGGCATTGAGCACCCGCTCGAATTCCCGCAGAGCTTGGTCGTATTCACCGCGCTTAAAAAGCGCGTCCCCGACGTTAAAGTGCAGCTCGGGCGCGTCGGGCCGGTCGAGGAGAGCGTCGCGGTAGAGTTGCAGGGCCTGCTCGTACTCGCCGCGCAGGTAGTGCTCCAAAGCCTCGGCGCTCTTGCTGGCCACGGGATCGCCCACGGTCGCTCCGCAGACGATCAGCCAGATCCCCAAGACGACCCATAGTGTACTCATTAGGCGAACCGCCCCTTCCACTCGCGGGCCTGCACCCGCGCATCGCCTAAGAAAGCCTCGGCAAAGAAACAGCAAAGGGCCAACAATAGGGGCCATTGGAAGCGCTCCTGATAGCGGGTGAGGCGAGTCGAGCCGATTTCGCGCTGATCCATCTCGGCGATCTGGTCGTATAAGGCTGCTAACTCCGCGCCTCCCAAAGTGCTGCGAAAGTAATCGCCCCCCGTCTCCAGCACCATGTCCTGCAAGGTGCTCTCGTCGAGCCGGGTTTTGACGTATTGGCCGCGCTTGTCTTTGTGGAAGCTCACACCTCCATCCTCCTCTTCGGTGGGAATGAGTTCGCCGTCGGGCGTCCCCAGCCCCACGGCAAAAATGCGCACGCCCTGTCCGGCGGCCGCCTGCGCCGCTGCCAGCGGCTGCCCAATGTGATCCTCGCCATCGGTGAAGAGGACAATGGCTTTGTGCTGGCCCTCGCCTTCCTCAAACGAGCGCGTGGCCAGCCGCACAGCGTCGCCAATGGCCGTCCCCTGAACGGGTACAACCCCGGCGTCCAGCACGTCGAGAAACAGTTCCACGGCCCCGTAGTCGGTCGTCAGCGGACATTGGACAAAGGCCTGACCAGCAAAGACCACCAGCCCGACCCGGTCGCCCCTAAGCAAGTCCAAGAGGCTGCGAATTTGGTATTTAGCCCGCGCCAAGCGGCTCGGCTTGACGTCCTCGGCCTGCATGCTGCGCGACACGTCGAGCACCAGCATCACGTCCACGCCCTTGTGCTGGGCCATTTCGAGTTGGGTGCCGAATTGGGGGCCGGTCAACGCGAGGATCGCAAAGAAGGTCCCCAGCCCCAAGAGGACGTACTTGCCCATCTGGCGGCCCCGGCTCAGGTTGCGGGTCAGCTTCTCGGCCAGAGCGCTACGGGCAAAATGCGCCAAGGCGCGGCGGCGTGCCCAGAGCGCCCAGGCAAAAAAGGCCGCCATAAAGGGCAGCAGCAACAGCAACCAAAAATTGTCCAAGTTCGCAAAGCGCATAGAAACTTAGGGCAGAGAGCGGAAACGGGTATGGGCCAACAGCATCTCCACCAACAGCAGGCCCAAGCCCATGTAGAGAAAATAGGCGAAGCGCTCCGAGTAGTTCAGGTGGATTGCGGATTTGATCTCGGTCGCCTCTAACTCGCCGATTTCGCGGTAGATGGCCTCTAGCTTTTCCTCGCTGGTCGCCCGAAAGTACTGGCCGCCAGTGCGCGCAGCCACCTCCTGTAAGGTCTCCTCGTCGATCTCCACCTGTACGGTCTGATAGCGGGTGCCGAAAATCCCGCGCACGGGCCGGCGAATCTCCCCGTCGCTGCCCACGCCAATGGTATAGACCCGGATGCCCACGGCCGCGGCCACCTCAGCCGCGGTCAACGGCTCAACCTCACCGGAGTTGTTCACGCCATCGGTCAGTAGGATAATCACCCGGCTTGCGGCCTCCGAGTCGCGCAGGCGATTGCAAGCGTTGATCAGCGCCATGCCAATGGCGGTGCCATCCCACTCCTCACCGGCGATTTCCACGCCCTCGAGAAACTCCAACAGCACTCGATAGTCGAGGGTCAGCGGGCACTGGGTGAAGCTCTCGCCGGCAAAGACGACCATGCCGATGCGGTCGCTGTGGCGGCCGGAGATAAAGTCGGCCACCACTTCCTTGGCCACCTGTAAGCGATTCTTCTGGCCCTCGTCTAGGTCGTTCAGCTCCATGCTCGACGAGATGTCTAAGGTCAGCATGATGTCGATGCCCTCGCCCGATATTTCCCGCACCTCGCGCCCGGCTTGCGGGCGGGCCATGGCCGCGATGAGGCAGCCCAAGCCGAGTATCTTCAAGACGAAGAGGCCGTGCCGGAGCTTGGTCCACAGCGACGCCGTGGCGCGGCGCAACACGCCGAGGTCGGAAAACTGCACGCTGCTCTGGCGGCCCCGGTGCGCGCGCACATAGCTGTAGAGCAAGACGGGCAACAGCAAGAGCAACAACAGCCACTCGGGGTTTTCAAACCGGATGTTCTGCATGAGTCTCAGCAGCGCGGGCTGCGACCGCCTCCTCAATAGCACGCAATAGGGCGAGGCCGACATCCGGTGCGCACCGGGCCGCGTCCAGCGCCGGATGGAAGCGGGCGAACTTCACCAAGTCGGCCTCGCCCAAATAGTCGAGTATCCGCTGCCTAAGCGCGGCATCGACCTCGACCTCCCGCAGTGCGTCCGCCAGCTCGGACGTGGTCTGCTCCATCGCCTCAATGGTCAAGCTCTGCTCCAAGAAGCGGCGCAGGTTTTCCGCCAGCAGCGAGTAGTATGTTTTGAACTCACCGCGCTCCAACAGGCCGCTCTCGGCAATGCGCGCGAATTCAGCCGCGTAGTCTATCGGCTCGGGCGGGGGCGGAGGCTCTGGGGTGCGGGTGCGACGACGCCAGAGCCAAACGCCGCCGAGCGCGCAAAGCGCCAACGCCAGCAGTCCCATCACTACGACCACCCACAACGGCACCCCCCCGCTGACGAGCACGGGCGGTTTGATGTCGCGCAGTTGGTCCTCCCCTTCGCTCCGGGCGCTGATGACCTCTATGGCTAGGGGTTGGGTCGCGCGCAGGAGCGTGTCGCCCGCAACGGTGACAAAGGGCACGGGCACGACCGGCACCTCGTGTCGCCCCAGCTCGTAGAGACGCAGTTCGCATACTTGCGATAGTTCAAAGCCTGCCTCGGTCTCGCGCTGGTGCCAGCCGGCGCAACGGGGAGCAAAATCCCGGAGTATCTGGGACAGGTCCGGGGCCTCGGGACGCGCGGTGGCATCGTGGTGGAGCGTCAACGTCAGGCGGATGGGATCGCCGACCCGAGCAGCCGCGGTGTCCAAGACCGCCTCGGCCCGAGGGACTTGGGCGTGCAGCCCCCCGGCGAGGACGACTAGCGCGGCGAACAGACCGCCGATACGCATTACGGACTGTCAGCGCCGCCGTCGTTGGGGTCTTCGCTGCTGGCGGCGGGTGCAGCCGGCTTTTTGGGGGCTTGTGCCACATCGTCTAGGCCCAAGTCCAACTCGGCGAAGTCGTCGGCACTAACGACGTACACCGCGCCGTCGCCTTCCTGTTGCAGGTACGAGGGCCCAGCGGCTTGGCTGAAGCGAGCGGTCAGCAGAGCTTGCTCTCCGCCGAGGAGCTGGATGCTGAAGGCGTGAGCGGCCTCGGCAGGCAGCTCCTCGGCAAAACCTTCGACTTCGAGTTGCTCCAAATCGCTCAGGAGGCTGTTGAGCTTCCACGATTTGGCGTTGCGCCCCACAGGCTCGGACAGGTGCCACACACCGCTCGTGTCCTTGTCGGCCGCAAACTCAGGCGCGGCCCCTCGGGTCAGGACGATGCGCTCGACCTGCTCGCGCTCAAAGCGCAAGGGCTTTTTGTCGCGCAGGTCGGCGATGTCCTTGGCAAGCTCTTGCACCAGCGTCGAATCGACCAAGAACACTTGCGGCCGGCTGGCGTCGCGCGCGTACCAACGGCCCTGTTCGTCTGCGCCGCCAATGGCCAAGCGCTTCTCGGCCCGGTCTTCGCCGACGAGCAGGGCGATCTCCACCTGCGGCGCACTCCCCAAGCCATAGGTGGCCAAGGCGTCGGCATCTGGATCTTCGGCGACAAAAGCCTCGATCTCGGCTTGGTCGAGTTTGTCGAGTAGGCCGCCCACCGCGTCGGCGTCGGCCCGGGCAGCTACCGGCTCGCGCAATTGCCAGCCAGGCTCGGCCCGCGCCAGCAAGGCCGCGCCGCCTGCGCCCCACCGCTGCACCTGCATGACCTCGTCTTTGGCAAAGGCCAACACCCGGCGGTCGCGCAGGTCAAACGCGCGCTTGTCGAGGTTGTCGAAGCGCCAAGCGCGCACCACAAAGATCTCGGGATTGTCGCCTTGTAGTTGGACGTAGGTGAAGCGGTCGGTGGGGCTGTCCGACCCGAAAGCCACCACCTGCTCGGTGCCGTCCTCGGTTTGCAGCCGCACTTTGAGCCTCGGCGCGTCCAGTCCGTATTGGGCGGCTTCGTCTGCGCTCGCCGCCGCGCTATCGACGACCACCTTTTCCCGTTCGCACTCGCGCAGATTGCGCAAGTAGCGCTCCACGGCCTCTTGGTCTGCGCCATCGGTCATGGGTGCGCTCAGGTTCCAGCCGCTCGCCCCCTTGTCCAACACCAAGGCATCGCTGCCGCGCAACAGCTCAAGCCGCTGTGCGTCGCCGTCTTGGAAGGCGAATAGCTGCTTGGATTTTTCTGCTTCTTCGCGGCGCTCCTCGCCGCCCTTGATCTCGTAGAAATAGACAAAGGCCAGCAGTGCCAAGAAGACTGCGCCGATCACTGCATTGGTCTTGAATTTCATACTAGCTCCTCTTGTACAAAGACCTTTTTAATCCACACGAGAATGGCCGCGTTGACCACGAAGACCGCGGCGTAGAGCAGTTGGACCGTCTCGTTGGGAATCAGCGAGAAACCAAGGCTGGCACCGGTAAAAATCGTCAGCGCGACCACGCCGGCACACAACGCCGAAAACGCCAAGCCGGACTGCCAAGCCCACGCCGCGTGCCGATAGAGACCGTAGCCAATAGCCGCCGAGGCCAAGGCCGCGATCAACTTGACCTCGCCCTCAAAGATCGCCCCCTCGCTAGTGGCAATGATGCCGCTGATGAAGAAGAACATCGCATTGCCCCAAAAGGTGTACACCAGCCACGAGACAAAGCCGTCGACATAGGTCTGATAGCCGCGCCTGAGCACCATGACCATGCCCGACAAAGCGACCGCAAAGGGCACGATGAACACCGAGATCCAGAGAATGACCGCGCCCTGATTGCCGATCAGGTTGATAGGGTTAAAGGCGGGTTGCTTGTCGGCGATGGTCAGGCGGTCTTCATCCTCGGTTAGCCAACTGACGCTGCCGAGGAATAGCTCGCCATTGGCCTGTTGGGCAAAGTACTGGTTGGAGGCAAAATCCGCGTCGCCGATGACCACCAGTCGCGTCCGTCCTTCGGGCGCTAAGCTAGTATCAGCGGCTGCGGAAACCGCCACGCCCAGTGGCACTGGGCCACGCATATCTACTTCTGGGTCGAACTCCACCTCGCCGCCCTCGCCCACTATAGGCGCTAGGTCGGTTTCGCCCCAACTGCTTTTGTGGGTGTACGCCAACGCGGCGATGTCCGGCTCCTTGAGCCGGTGTTCGGTCAACTGCACCGAGCGGGCCAGTGGGAAGAAGCTCATCGTTCCGGCGGATAGCTTTTGGGTGATCGGGTGATCGCCGTAGTTGATGACCACCGGGACCGAGACATCCGCGCCAAAGAGCTGGCCCAAGCCGCTCAGATCAACGACAAAGTCCTGCCCCAGCTCGACCGAGTACTCGTTCAGCAGCGCTTCGAGCCCGGTCGGCTGGCCCGGATCCAGCAAGAACAGCGCACTGCCCCCGCCGGCCAAGTATTGCCGCAGCACTTCGACCTCAGCCGCGGCAAAGCGCTCCTTTGGTCCCAAAACCACCACTAACGTGGCGTCGTCGGGCACCGGCTCGGCGAGCGTCAGCCCTCCCTCGACCGCGAAATTTAGCTCCTTGAGGCGGCCTTTGAGGGTGGAATAGCCCAACTCATCCACTTGGTCCAGCTCGGCCTCGCCGTGGCCGCTGGTGAAGTAGGCCCTTAGCTCGCGGCCTTTGAGCGCCTTGAGAATGGCATTGCTCAACGCCTCTTCGCTTTGGGCGGTAATGCGCTCGCTGCGCACCTGCCCTTCCTCGATCACTTCAATAATCGAGGTCCCGCGCTCGCGGATGTTGTTCTGCTCAACGCGCAGCCGGTTCTTCTGCGGGTCCAGCAGCTCGTAGTCGAAGTTGGGCGATAGATAGCTGTATTCTTTTAAGAGGTCCTCAAAGCGCACGTTCTCCATCTCGCCCATGAAGGTCTTGACGCTGACGTACTGGCCGTTGTCTTCGAGCGGTGCGAGGAGTCGGTGGGTGTCGTCGGAGAGGGTAAAGAGCGCGTCGGCGGTCAGGTCCTTGCGGAGGTGGTAGCGGTCGCCGAGGAAGTTGACCAGCGCGGCAATGCCGAGCGAAATCACAATGCCCAACCCGGCCGCGCTCAAGTCGGCCAAGCTCCAGCGCCCCTTGCGCGAGACGACTACAATGCCGACCAAGGCGATCAGCCCTGGGTAGAGCACCACGCTGAGCCAGAAAATCCACTCGCTGTCGCTCTCGGTCAGGGCGATGGGATTGTGGCCTGGCTCACGGGGGCGAATCGAGATCAGGGCTTCGTCCTCGGCCAGCCAGCTCAGGGCGTTGAGGGCCAAGTCGCCGTTGCCCTGGACACCGAAGTACTGGTTGGTGGCAAAGTCCGAATCCCCAAAGACCACCAAGCGGCCCCCGGCCTCGGTGTCTAGGACGGCGACGGCCAAGGACACCGGCCCGGGCTGATCGACGCCCTCGTCGAGCTTGACCGTCTGATTGCCCTCGCTGGTGAGCACGCTCAAGTCGGTCTCGGCCCAACCGGCCTCCGACGTCTGGACCAAGGTGGCCCCCTCGCGACCGCTGCGCTCGTCAAAGCGCACCGAGCGCCCGAGTTGGAAGAAGGTCATCAGGCCCTGGTGCTTGCGCGTGACTGGATGGTCGCCGTAGGAGAGGGCAACCGGCGTGGTAAAGTCGAGGCCAAAGAGCGAGCCAACGCCGCTGGTGTCGATGACGAAGTCGTCGCCGACCACCACGCCCCACTCGCCCAACAGCTCTTCTAAGCCGCTGTCGGCGAGCGGGTCCAAAAGCAACAGCAGGGCACCGCCTGCTGCTAGGTAGGAGCGTATGGCCTCTACCTCCACCGGGAAGAAAGGCGTGCGCGGGCCGGCTATGACCAGCACGGCGCAATTTTCGGGCACCGCTCCCTCGCGGGCGAGGAACAGCGAATCCTCGACCGCGTAGTCGATCTCCCCCAATTGGGCCTGTAGCTGTTCTAGTCCCTCGGGTTGGTTGACGAGCCGGCGCTCGCCGTGCCCCACCGTTAAGTAGATCCGGTCTTGGCGCTCTCGCGTCAGCTTGAGTAGCGAGTTGACGATCTCGCGCTCTGCGAGTTCGGTGATTTGCTGTTGTTTGTCGCCGCTTTCCAACACCAGCGTGTCGTAGCGGCGGATGCCGTAGTCCTCGGTGCGACTCGGGTCGCGGTCCGGGTCGATGAACTCGTAGCTAAAGCGGGTGCTGTACGTTTCTAACTCGGCCAGCAGCAGTTCGAGTCCGGCGTTCTCCCCCCCCTCCATAAAGGCGAGGGCGTGGACATCCCTGTCCAGCGCCTTGAGCGTCTCCACTGTCAGGTCGGCGAGGCTGTGTAGCTGGCCTTCGGTCAGGTCGAAGCGCTCGGGATAGCGATTGCCCAAAAAATTGATCATGGCCACAATACCGAAGACCATGATGCCGCCCCAAAAGGCGTTGAGCCAACGGCCGTACTGGCGGAAGAGCGTTGGGTTAAGCAGCCCGGCCGCGGCCACCATCAGGGCACCGAGTGCCAAGTTGAAAAGCCCGATTGAGCCGCTTTCGGCATTGAGCAGATAGGCCGAGCCACCCGCGACCATCAGCGCCGCGCCGACCAGCCCCAAGGGCGTGGTATATGCCTTCATGCTCAGCGCCTCCATCTCCGCGATTCAATGACGCGCGTGGTCAAAAACAAGCAGAAAAAGGTAAAGCTCAGGTAGAACACCACGTCCTTGGTGTCGATGACTCCGCGCTGGAAATCTTCGAGGTGATCTATAAAGGAGAGGTACTGCAAGATTTTGGCGGCCGTCGGGCCGGCAAAGCTAGCCGACCAATCGATGAGCCAAAAAAGGAGCAACATGCCAAAGGTCAACAGCACGGCGACGATCTGATTTTCAGTCAGCGCCGAGGCTAGGATGCCCACAGAGATAAAGGTCGCGCCGAGGAACAAATAGCCGAGATAGCCAGAAAAAATCGGCCCCCAGTCGGGCGAGCCGTACACTTCGAGGATAACAAAGTAGATCAGCGTCAGGCTGACGATGATGCCGTAGAGCGAAAAGCAGGCCAAGAACTTGCCCAGCATCACCTCGATGGTGCGCAGCGGCGAGGTCATCAGCAATTCGATGGTGCCGGATTTCTTCTCCTCGGCAAAGAGCCGCATGGTCAGCATCGGGATGACCAAGAGCCAGATGAAGTCCATGACCGCGAAGAATTGGGTGACGACCATCTCGTTGAGATTGAGCGCTGGCATCCCCCCCATGCCCATCTGCGCCCGCTGGCCAAACTGCAAGCACCAGAGGTTGAACTGCATCAGGATATTGCGAAACAGATAGCCCGAGAGAAACAGGAACACGCCGGCGATCACATAGGCGACCGGCGAAACAAAATAGGAGCGCATCTCCTTGGTGTACACGGCGGCAAAATTGCGCATTTTAAGCTGCTACCTCCTCACTAGTCAAGCTCAGGAAAATGTCTTCGAGGGTCATGTCGAGCGGCCGCAATTCGCGGAGGCTGAAGCCGCTTTCCACGACCTTGCGGGTCAAGTCGTCGCGCACGTCGGCTCCGGGGGCGCTCGTCACCACGTACGCGCCCTCCTCGCCACTGACTTCTACCTCCAGCACGCCCTCTAGCTGGCCGATCATGCCCAGCACCTGCTCGCTGGGGCCGTCTATGTGGGCGCGCAGCACCTCGCCCTCCTTGAGCTGGGCCATGAGGCTTTCGGGCGTGCCCTGGCCGGCGATGCGGCCGTTGTGGATGATCGCCAGTTGCCCGCAGGTCATGCTGACCTCTGGCAGGATGTGGGTGCTGAGAATGACCGTGTGGTCGCCCCCCAAGCCCTTGATGACCTCGCGGATCTCGATGATCTGCTTGGGGTCGAGGCCCACCGTCGGCTCGTCGAGGATGAGTACCTCCGGCTCGTGGACGAGCGCCTGGGCCAAACCGACGCGCTGCCGGTAGCCCTTGGACAGGTGGCCGATCACCGTGTGGCGGTGGTCGGCGATGCCGGTTTTTTCCATGGTGTCGTCGATCCGGCTGTTGAGCGCAGCGCTGGGCACGCCCTTGATTTTGGCCACGAAGCGCAGATAGGCGTTTATCGTCATATCGTGGTAGAGCGGCGGCTGCTCGGGTAGGTAGCCAATGCGCTTGCGCACCTCCATGGACTCCTCGATAATATCGAAACCAGCGACTTTGGCTCCGCCCTGCGAAGGCGGCAGATAACAGGTAAGCATGCGCATCGTCGTGGTCTTGCCCGCGCCATTCGGCCCGAGGAACCCGAGGATGACGCCCTTCTCAACGCTGAAGGACACATTCTCCACGGCGACCACATCTCCGTAGTATTTGGACAGTTCGCGTACTTCAATCACGGTACTTCCTCCTTAGTGTCGCTGCATCCGCGCGCGAAAAAAGTGAATGAGGGGTTCGACATAAGGGCGCGACAGGTCAATCGCGATTTCGTCGACGCCCGCTTTGTGCAATAGGGTGCTGCGGCGCTCGGCCGCGGTCCGCTGTTCGGCGGCGAAAAACGCGCGCATGCCCTCGTGGCCGCTATCGACGAGCACCTGTTGGCCGGTCTCGGCATCTTGCAGGTTGATAAAACCAACATCGGGTAGCTCCCACTCGCGCGGGTCGCTCACCACCACGGCGATCAAGTCGTGGCGCTGGCTCAAGTGCCGCAGCGCTGGCTCGTAGCCTTGGTCTAGAAAGTCGGAGATGACAAAGATCACGCTGCGGCGGTGCAGGACGCGGCTGAGGTATTCCAAGGCCCCGGCGATGGAGGTCTGGCGCCCCTGCGGCTGAAAGTACAGCAACTCGCGCAGGACGCGTAGCACGTGCTTGCGTCCCTTTTTCGGCGGCACGAAAACTTCGACCTCGTCGGTGAAGATGAGCAGGCCCACGCGGTCGTTGTTCTTGATCGCGCTAAAGGCCAACAGCGCCGAGACCTCGACCCCAATTTCCCCCTTCATCTGCTGCTGTGAGCCAAAGGCCCCGGACGCGCTAGCATCTACCACCAGCACGGCGGTCAGCTCGCGCTCCTCGTCGAATATTTTGATGAAGGGCGCGCCCACCCGCGCCGTCACGTTCCAGTCGATGTGGCGCACGTCGTCGCCGGGCTGATATTCACGCGCCTCGGCAAACTCCATCCCCCGCCCTTTGAACGCCGAGTGGTATTCGCCGGCGAAGAGATTATTCACCATGCTGCGGGTGTGGATCTCGATCAGGCGAACTTTGTCGAGTATCTCTTTGGGAATCACGGCTCGCCTTGGCTTTAGGGAACTTCGATGTGGTCGAAGAGCTGCTGCACGATGTGGTCGCTGTCGATTTCCTCGGCCTCGGCCTCGTACGAGGCGATGATTCGGTGCCTGAGCACATCGACCCCCACGGCCTTGACATCTTCCGGGGTGACGTAGCCGCGCCGCTGGATGAAGGCGTGGGCACGCGCCGTGCGGACGAGGAAAATAGTGGCCCGCGGCGAGGCTCCGTACTCGATCAGCGGTGCCATGTCGGCTAGTCCGTAGTCGGCTGGTCGCCGGGTGGCCTGGACGAGATCGACGACGTAATCCTTGATCTTGTCGTCGATATAGACGATCTCCACCACCTCGCGCAGGCGGCGTATTTCTTCGATGCTCACTGTTTGCTCCACCTCTATCGGATTGTCGTTGGCCATGCGGTCCAAGATCAGCCGCTCCTCGGCGCGCGACGGGTAATCGACTCTCACTTTGAGCATGAAGCGATCGACCTGGGCCTCGGGCAGCGGATAGGTTCCCTCTTGATCAATCGGATTCTGAGTGGCCATGACCAAAAACGGGTCGTCGAGTGCATAGGTTTCCTCACCGATAGTAACCTGCCGCTCCTGCATGCACTCCAAGAGTGCGCTCTGCACTTTGGCCGGTGCCCGGTTGATCTCGTCGGCCAAAATCAAATGGGCGAAAATCGGGCCTTTCTTGGGTATGAACACCCCTTGGTGCTGGTTGTAGATGGTGGTACCGGTCAGATCGGCGGGCAAAAGATCGGGGGTAAACTGGATCCGCTTGAAACGAGCGGCCACAATCCTCGCCAGCGTCGCCACCGTCAGGGTCTTGGCTAGTCCGGGCACCCCTTCGAGGAGGATGTGGCCGTTGCACAACAAACCCATCAGGATCCGCTCCACCATGGCGCGTTGGCCGACGATGACCCGGTCCATCTCCTGCAAAATGCGCTCCACCACCAAACTCTCGCGCTGGACCTGCTCGCTAATGGCGTGGATGTCTATTGTTGTTTGCGTCATCGGATGTACTCTCGACATGCTCTGGGCCTCAGCCAATAAAAAACCGCCCTGCGGATTCGCAAGCGGCTGGGCCTATCTGCCTCAAACCTCTATGGCGACTTCTAATGTGTTAAGGAGCGGCGACCTCGTCCTGAAATTGGACCCATTCTTGGGGAGTGCGTCCGACGTTGGGCAACAGGTGCCGGGCGCTAGCCGCGAGCTCGGAATCAGGGTAGCGCTCGATTACGCGCTGATAGGCTCGCCGCGCCTTTTCTAGGTCGCGGATGTACTCCTCGTATATAAAGGCGATCATAAATTGGGCTTCGTCGCCGTGCCCGCTATCGGGATACTCGGCCAACACGCGCTCGTAATAACCGATGGTTTCCTGCATTTTCCCTTGCTGCTGGGCCAAGCCGGCGAGTTTTCTCAGCGCCTCCGGGGCTTTGGGAGATTCGTCAAAGCGCTCGAGAAAAGCCGTAAAATGCGCGACCGCTTGGTCGGCCGTGGCGGGGTCGGCCGCAGCGGCTTCACCGGCCGCGAACAACTCCTCAGCGCCTTGCTGGACGCAACCTCCCCACCAAGACCCGGCGACAAAAATTCCCAGTAGTATCCTCGATACCATTTATGTTTAACCGCGCATCGCGTGGGAAAGTTCCTCAATCGGCTTTGGCGGCATCCGCTTTGCCGCCGCCCTTTTTGTCGCCCGTCTTGCCGCTGTCTTTGTCGGCCTTAGCCGCCTTCTGATATCCATCGCTGCGATAGTCGGTTGTGTAAAAGCCCGTCCCCTTGAAGAGCAGACCGCCGCCCATGCCGATGAGCCGCTTGACCGGGCCTTGACATTCTGCTTCCGGGCAGGTTTGACGCGGCTCGGCGGTGATGCTCTGAAACTCTTCAAATCGGTAGCCGCACTGCTGGCATTCGTATTCGTATGTGGGCATGACTTTGACTCTTGCTATAACTAAAAATACAAACTTACTAATATAAATTCGGTCAACTAGGGACGCAATACTTGGCGGCGCGTCGAGAGCTACTCGGCGGTGCCCATTTTCGGGAGATCGCCCGTGCCGAGGGAACGCACTTTGTCGCGCTCGATTTTGAGCAAGGTCAGCGCGCTGTTGGAGCGCACGTCCGGCGACAGAGAGATGACGCCCGAGGCCCCTTCGTAGAAACGGACCGTGGTCAACCACTCGACCAGCGCGGCCGGATCGCGGTGCCCCTGCTTCCACCCTTCGATGAGCAAGCGGGCGCCGTCATAGCCAGCCGCCGCGTAGTGCGGGTCGCGGCGGAATTGTTTGCGAAAGGTGCTGACAAACGACCGCGCGGCAGCGGACTCGACCTGCCGCGCGGAAACGAAAATGACTCCGTCGAAATTCTTGCGCTCGCCCGGACGCATCTGCCGAATGGCTTCGGGATCCCACCAAGCATCATTGCCGAGGACTTGGGTCTGCAAACGGTGAAAATGCACCTGCGGCGCGATCGTCTTGGCGTCCGCAAAGCTCTCGACGACGACCACCACCCCGTCGATGGTGTCGATAAACATATCCGCTTCTAGCTCTTCCTCGACCACTTCAAGCGTATCTGGCGGTGGCGGCCTCAGCGCAAAACCGGCCGCGCGGATCTCCTCGAAGACGCGGCGAAAATCCTTTGTCTTATTGGGGACATACCAATCTCTGTGCGCGATCTGGCCGCCGTTGCGCTCGGCAATGCGGGTGAATTCGCGCGCGAAATCCCAGCCGTAGTCGCTGAGGGGAGAAATAATCGCTAAGTGTTCCAAGCCGAGGACGAGGGTCGCGTACTCGCCCAATAGACGCGCCTGCGTTTTCGAGACCGTGCTCAACTGGAAGATGCTGTGGCCGAGCGAATCCAAGCCGCTCTGTTGAGCCAGCGGCACCAACAGGGGAACACCAGCGCGCCCGGCGACTGTGGCCGCCACTACGCTAGAGCTGCTATGGAGAGGACCGACGATGGCCACGACCCCTTGGTCCAGTAGCTGCTGGGCACCGTATGCCACGCGCAACAAACCGGTGGCCGGGCTTTCGCTAAGGTCGCTGCCGCGGTCGGTGCCGATGGGCAAATTACCGTAGTCAACCCCAGTGTCGGCGATTACAAGTTCGAAGGGACTGCCGGCTTCCAGATTGGCTAATTGCACCCCCTGGCGGAGCTCCTCGCCGATTCGGCTGTCCGGCCCGGGCCCGGTCACCGGCAGCAGTAAGCCCAGCCGGGGCGGTCCCGAGCCAACGCGCGGGCGAGATGCGGACTGACCGCCCCTCCAGACGGCGGCTAACGGAGCGAATATGCCATTGACAACGCTATCGCGATAGGTCTGCATCGCCTGGGCAGCTTCCCCTTCCCAGCCGAGGCGCTGATACCAGCGCGCCCGGCCGTAGAACAGGGCCTCGCGCAGCCGCCCGGCCCCTACGGACTGACGCAGGCGCGTCAGCTCTTGCTCTTTTACCTGTCCGTTCCAATCCATGGCCGCCAACCGCTCGGCCGCTTGGGCTTGGATGCCGAGGGGGGCCTGAGTGGCCAACAAACGGCCGTACTGGGACGCGGCCTCGCGGTGGTCCTTGCTATTGAAAAACGAGTCGCCGATCAACAGCCGGGCATTGGGCAGGTAGCGGCTCGAGGGAAACCTGCGCTGCAAGACCAAGGCCGCGTCGATAGCTTCGGCAAAATGCCCTAAGCGGTACAGGGCTTTTCCCAAGAGGAACTGGCCTTCGCTGGACCGCTGATTGAGCGGGAACTCCGCTAGCTGCCGCAGGTGGTTGAGTGCCTCATCGAAACGCCCCTGCTGATATGCCTCAAGCCCGTTGCCAAAGGCCTTTTCGGCGTCGGCCGAGTACGTCCACGTGTGCGCCTGCCCTTCTGCGAAGTTCGGTGCCAGCACCGCCGCGAGGATCACGCATACGTAGCGAGCAATGCACTGTATGGCAGCAGGCCGGGAAAAGGCACAGGGCCTAGGTTGTCCGTATTTGAGAGGGCGAGTATATTTTTTACGCCACTGCATTTCCAACCTCTCCTTAAGGTAATATATGCAACCGCGTGCTGAAAAAGTGGAGATTGACCCAGAAAAACTGCGCCGTCTCCTAGCTAGACAAATCGAAGAACAAGAGCAAGCGCCAGCCCAGCCCGAGGCTTCCTCCACCCAAGGCGAAGGTACAGAGACCTCCGAGTCCGAGGCCCTCCACTTCGACCTCAAACCGGAAGAATTAGAGTCCTATCTCGATCAATACGTCATCAAGCAGCAAGAAGCCAAGGCCATTCTCGCCACCAAGATCTGCACGCACTTCAACCGCCTAAAACTGCCCCCGGAGGAAGACGAGGGGCTCGTCGGCAACATCAAGAACAACGTGCTGATGATCGGCCCTACCGGCGTGGGCAAAACCTATTTAATCCGCCTCATCGCCCGCAAAATCGGCGTCCCTTTCGTCAAGGGCGATGCCACCAAATTCAGCGAGACCGGCTATGTCGGCGGCGATGTCGAAGACTTGGTGCGCGACCTAGTCCGCGAGGCCAACGGCGATATTGAACGCGCCCAGTGCGGCATCATATACATCGACGAAATCGACAAAATCGCCTCCGCGCAGGGAGTACACGGCCCGGATGTCTCGCGCTCTGGCGTCCAGCGCAACCTGCTCAAGCTGATGGAGGAAACCGACGTCGACCTCAAGGCCCCGCACGACATTGCCTCGCAAATGGAATCCGTCATCCAGATGCAGCAGACGGGCAAGATCGAACGCCAAAAGGTCAACACCCGCAACATCCTCTTTATCGTTAGCGGAGCCTTTTCCGGGCTTGACGAAATCATCGGCCGCCGGCTCAACAAAGGCACCATGGGGTTCCACTCCCAAGCCGACCCGGCCCACCTCAACGCCGACCAGCTCCTGTCTCACGTGCGGGCTGAGGACCTGATCGAATATGGGTTTGAGTCCGAGTTCATCGGCCGCTTGCCCATCATCGCCGTATTGCACGGCCTCGGCCCCGAAGATCTCCTCGAAATCCTCCGCAACCCCAAAAGCAGCGTCATCCTATCCAAAAAGCGCGACTTCCGCGCCTATGGCATTGAGGTCGAATTTGCCGACGAGGCCCTAGCCCTTTTAGCCGAGCGCGCACACACCGAGCACATCGGTGCCCGCGGCTTGGTCAGCGCCATTGAAAAGGTGTTGCTCAACTACGAAAAAAAGCTCCCTTCCGTCGGCATCGAGCGCTTTGCCGTCGAGGCCGATACCGTACTCGACCCTGCGGCCGGTCTGGAGCGCTTGCTGCAAGACACCTCGCTGCGCCGCTTCCTCGACAACTTTCAACGCGAACACGACATCGCCTTGGAGATTACGCCGGAAGCCTCCGCACAAATTGAGTCTCTAGCCAGTACGCGGAACATGGCACCCGGCGAATTGTGCGAAGAAATGTTCAGCGACTACGGACACGGCCTGAAACTGGCCGGTCTGAGCCAGTTCTGCATTGACGCGGATGTAGTCGCCGCTCCCCAAGAGGCACTCAACGCGCTCATCAAATACCACTACAATCAACGCAGCTAAATCCCGCCGTACTGCTTTACCTTGCGGTAGAGCGTACTAAGGCCGATTTGCAGGATTTCGGCCGCCCGCCGCCGGTCGTCGCCAACGGCCTTCAAGGTCTCGGCAATCGCCATCTGTTCGATCTCGGCCATGCTCATGCCGACGCGAAAACCCAACCCGGGAAAGACGCGCTCTTGGCGGTTTATGTAGCGCGGGATGTCCCCGACCTCGAGCACGCCATCGCGAGTGCACATGACGACCATGCCCTCGATGCAGTTTTTCAATTCCCGCACATTGCCCGGCCAGTCGTAATCGCGCAACACGTCTAAAGCCCGCGGCCGAATGCCCTCGATGCGCTTGTTGTTCTCGGCGGCGAACTGCTGGATGAACGCATCGGCCAGAATGGGTATGTCCTCCCAGCATTCGCGCAGCGGCGGCACTTCGATCTTGATCACGTTGAGCCGGTAGAAGAGATCCGCCCGGAAGGTTCCCTCCCGCACCATAGCTTCGAGATCGCGGTGCGTCGCTGCGATCAAGCGCACATCGGCCCGCCGGGTCTGGGTGCCGCCGACCCGCTCAAAGCGGCCGTCCTGAATCACCCTCAGCAGCTTCACTTGCGTCGGCAGGGGAATGTCCCCGACTTCGTCGAGGAACAAGGTCCCTTGATCGGCCAGTTCAAAGCGCCCTTTGCGCGCTCCTACGGCCCCGGTATAGGCCCCCTTTTCGTGGCCGAAAAGCTCGTTTTCGACCAAGCTCTCTGGCAGGGCACCGCAGTTTATTTCGACGAAGGCGTTTTCCCGCCGTCGGCTCCGTTGGTGGATGGCCTTTGCCACCTCGCCCTTACCCGTGCCGGTCTCGCCGGCAATCAGAACGCTGGTGCGCGATTGAGCCACCTGTTCGATCTGGAGGTAAATACGCTGCCAAGGCGACGAGCGGCGGGCGATGTCGTCAAAGCGGTAGCGCTCGTCCAAGCGGCGCTGTAGATCCGATACTTCCCCTACTAGCTGCTGGTAGCGCAGGCCCTTTTCCAACACTGCGCCGACCTTGGCCAAATTCAGCGGCTGTAGCTGAAAGTCGTAGGCCCCTTGGCGCATCGCTTCAACCCCTAGCTCAATGTCTTCAGGCCCGGCGATGGCAATCGCGCAGATGGCCGGATTGCGCTTGTGGGCCAGTTGCTGAATCCGCAACCCGTCGATGCGCTTCTCGCGCAGGGCGTAGATCAGCGCGTCAACCGCATCGGCGTCGAGTATGTCGTACGCACTCTGGCCCTCATGCGCCCAGAGCACTTCGTACGCTCGCTGTTCTAGATAGAAAATCAGCGCCCGGGCTTGCTGGGATTCGGGTAGCACGACCAACAGCCGCGGCTGCGTATGGCGCTTCTCACTCACGGGGCGACCTGCTTGCACAACTCGACGACCACCTCGCAGTGCGGCGTTTGGGGGAACATATCTACGGGCTGCACACTGCGGACGCCGTAGCCAGCTTGGCCCAAGGCGCACAAATCGCCGGCTAGCGCGTGGACATTACAGGAGACGTAGATGATGCGTGGCGGTGCCAACGCACACAGACCGGCCAGCGCCTTTTTGTGGATCCCGGGCCGCGGTGGATCGACGACGGCCAAGTCAAATCGCCGGCCTTGTACTGCTAATTCCCCAAGTATACCCTCGGCTGCGCCGACCATAAACTCGCAGTGTTCTATCCGATTGCGCACGGCGTTGCGTCTGGCGTCCTCCACCGCTTCAGCGACCACTTCGATGCCCAACACGAACTGGGACTGGCGCGCCAAAAGCAGGCTGATGCTGCCCGTGCCGCAGTACAAATCCAGCACCGCCTTTTGCGGCCCGGCCACGCGGGCTATGACCTCGTAGAGCCGCTCGGCTTGCAGTGAATTCGTTTGAAAAAAGGACTGGGGAGAAATGTCGCATTCGAGACCAGCGCACACTTCGGCGATGCGCCCGCTCCCCTTGAGCACAAACTCGCGCTCCCCGGCTGCGATTTGGGCCTTGCCGGTGTGTAAGGTAACGAGCAAGACGTCAATTTCGGGTATGGCATCCAACAGTTGCTCGGCGAGTTGTTGGACCCCTAGGTCGGGATACGAGGACACGACGAGGTTGACCATCACTTCTCCGGTCCGCTTGCCCTCGCGGACGACCAAGAAGCGCAACAGTCCTTGGTGCCGCTTCAAGTCGTAAGCGCTCAGGCCCAACACTTGGCTGATGCGGCGGGCCGCTCCGACGATGCGGTTGGAAATGCGCGACTGTAGGTGGCACTCTTCGACGTCGAAGATCCAATTGAAACGCCCGCGTACGTGCAAGCCCAGTTGCAGCAAGCCCTCGCGATCCGTGCCAAAGGAAAATTCCATCTTGTTGCGATAAAAAAAGGGAGTCGGGCTGGGCAAAATCGGCGCTGCGGGCGGCAGCGATAGCCCACTAGTCGCCAATGCGCTGGCGACCATCTGCTCCTTGACGACGAGCTGAGCCGCGTAGGGCAATTCCTGCCAGCGACAGCCGCCGCAACGCCCAAAATGGGCGCAGCGAGGCTCCTCGCGCTTGTAGCCCTCTGCGAGATACTCCTCCACCTCGGCCTCGAAGCGCCCTTTGCGCTTCTTTACGACCCGGGCGGCGACCCGGTCCCCGGGAACAGACTGGTGCACGACGACCTCGCGGTGCCCGACATAAGCTAGCCCGTCGCCCTTGGCGGTGAGCGCAGCGACCTCGACCTCGATGCGATCTCCTCGTTTCACGTGCCCCTATCTACAATGCAAACGGGGCAAGATGGTCATCATCTTGCCCCGTCGCTACTACCTTGGACGCCCACCTTATTCTTCGGCCTGCTGAGCCTCTTCTGCGGCCGCGGACTCCTGAGTCTCTTCTGCGACCGCCCCAGGGCGGTCCACGAGCTCGACGATGCTCATAAATGCCCCGTCGCCGCGCCGTGGCCCTAACTTGATCAAGCGAGTATAGCCTCCATTGCGACTTTTGTAGCGAGGACCCAGTTCGTCAAAGAGCTTGGCGACCACCTGCTTGTCGGCTATGACGCGCAACACTTGGCGCCGGGCGTGTAAGTCGCCTTTCTTGGCGCAGGTCAGCACCCGCTCGGCCGTGCGCTTAAGCTCTTTGGCGCGCGTCTGGGTGGTGGTGACGCGCTCGTTGATAAAGAGCGAGGTCATCATGTTGGACAACATGGCCTTGCGGTGCGGGGCCGTGCGCCCCAGCTTGGCTATTTTTTTGCCGTGTCTCATGGCTAGAATTCTTCCGCCAGCGGGTTGTCTGCTTTTTGGTCGATCTCAATGTCGGCGTATGGACTCAGGTCCATGCCCCAGCTAAGATTGTTCTCCTCGAGTATTTTCTCCAACTCGTTGAGCGATTTGCGGCCGAAGTTGCGATACTGGAGCATCTCAGCCTCCGTGCGCGATACCAAGTCCCTGAGATGGGTGATCCCTGCGGCTTTGAGGCAGTTGGCCGAGCGCACCGTCAACTCAATCTCTTCGACGGGCGTTTGCAAGAGTTGGGCGATTTTCTTGGCCTCCTCGTCAACTTCCTTCTCCTCCGTGCTTTCAGGCTCTTCTTTAAAACTAATAAAAAGGCTCAGATGTTCGGTCAGGATCCGGGCGGCCTGGGACATGGCGTCTTCGGGATGCACGGAGCCATCGGTCCAGACTTTCATAATCAGCTTGTCGTAGTCGGTGCGCCGCCCGACGCGTGCGTTCTCGATCTCGTAGTGGACCTTGAGAACCGGCGAATAGTTCGTATCGAGCGGAATAGCACCTATGGGCTGATCGGGGATTTTGTTCTCCTCGGCGAACTGGTAGCCGCGGCTGCAGCCGACCGTCAGTTCCATTTTCAGGGAGGCCCCTTTATCCAAGGTGACGATGTGCAGATCGGGATTCATCACCTCGACGCTGGGGTCCACTTCTAGGTCCTTGGCCACCAAGGCTCCTTCTGTCGTGCGCTCGACGCGCAAGACGCGATCCTCCTCGCCGCGATAGCGGATCGCCACTTCCTTGAAGTTGCGCACGATCTCCGGCACATCCTCGCGCACCCCGGCAATCGTGGAAAACTCGTGATGTACGCCTTCGATATTGACTTGCTTGATCGCGGCTCCTTGGATAAAGGACAGCAATACGCGGCGCAGCGCGTGCCCTATAGAGACGCCAAAACCGCGCTCGAGCGGCTGGACAATAAACATGCCATACGTCTCGCTGAGGCTTTCTTTTTCTACCTCGGCTAGCCTCGGCATCTGGAGACCTTCTAATTTCATACTTTAGCCTCTTGCCCCTTGCTGGATTGGGCGGAGTAAAACTTCAGACGCGAGAATAAAACTCAATGACCAGTTGTTCTTCGGCGACCGTGGGAATGTCTTCGCGTCCGGGGATCTCTGCTACGGTCCCAGTCAGGTTAACCTTATCTATGGCCAACCAAGGCACGGTCTCCCGCGAGCGCCGCAGCGATTCGTGAATGGCCTCTAGCTGGCGACTGCGCTCGGCGACCTGCACCACATCGCCCATCCGGGTCAGGAACGAAGGGATATTGACCCGTTTGCCGTTTACCACGATGTGGTTGTGGCGCACTAACTGGCGCGCGGCCTTGCGCGACGGCGCGAAACCGAGCCGATAGACAATGTTGTCGAGGCGGCGCTCCAACAGGCGCAACAGATTTTCGCCACTGACGCCCGGCACTCGCGACGCCTCCTTGTAGTAGCCCCTGAACTGGCCTTCGCGGATTCCGTAGAGTCGAGCTAATTTTTGCTTGGCCCGCAGCTGCACGTTGTAGTCGGACGGCTGCTTGCGCCGCAAGCCCTGGCCGTGTTGACCCGGGGCATAACTGCGCCGCTCAAAGGAGCATTTTTCGAGGTTGCAGCGTTCGCCCTTCAGGAAGAGTTTGGCTCCTTCCCGGCGGCAGAAGCGACAGTTGGGACCTGTATGCCTGCTCATAATGTGGTTAACTCCTTCTAAACGCGGCGACGCTTGGGCGGCCGACAGCCGTTGTGCGGCATGGGCGTCACGTCGCGGATTGCAGAAATCTCGAGCCCGGCGTTTTGCAGAGCGCGGATTGCGGACTCGCGCCCTACCCCCGGCCCCTTGACCCAGACCTCCACGCGGCGCAACCCCATATTCATGGCTTCTTGGGCGGCCTTTTCAGCGGCGAGCTGGCCGGCAAAGGGCGTAGATTTGCGACTGCCCTTGATACTCATTTTCCCTGGGGTCGCCCAAGAAATCACATTGCCACTAGTATCGGTAAGCGTGATAATCGTATTGTTGAACGTGGCCAGAATGTGAGCCACGCCCACAGCCTCTACCTGTTTTGCTTTCTTGTGTTTCTTGCGTCTTTCGGGCGGCAAAGGTCAATCCTCTCCGTTTTGGGTTGATCTACTGGGCGGGGGCGGGGGCCTTTTTCTTGCCGGCAATAGCCCGCCGCGGCCCCTTGCGCGTGCGGGCGTTGGTCTTGGTGCGCTGGCCGTTGGCCGGCAGCCCGCGGCGATGCCGCAAACCCCGATAGCAGCCGATATCCATCAGCCGCTTGACATTCATGGTGGTTTCGCCGCGCAGACTACCTTCGACCTTGTGGCTGACCTCAATGATCGAGCGCAAACTGTTGACTTGGTCTTCGCTCAGCTCGTTGATCCGAGTCTGAGAGTCAATCCTCGCCTGGGCAGCGATGCGATTGGCCATCGTGTGCCCAATGCCAAAGATATAGGTCAATGCGATGGCGACCCGCTTGTCGCGGGGTAAATCTACACCTGCTATGCGCGCCATAGGGTTATTCCTCAGCCTTGTCTCTGCTTGTGGCGGGGATTGCGCTTGCATATAACGCGCACGACCCCGCGCCGACGGACGATCTTACACTCGTTACAGCGCTTGCTGACGGATGCTCTAACTTTCACGGTACTCGCTCCAAATGGGGTTGAAGTTCGCCCTAGCTGCGGCGTCCCTGGATCTTGCCCCGCTTCATAAATCCCTCGTAGTGGCGAGTCATTAGCTGGGACTCCAACTGCTGCAAGGTGTCTAAAGCCACGCCAACGACGATCAAAAGCCCTGTCCCGCCAAAAAATTGGGCAAACGAAGGGGCCACGTTGAACTGCCTCGTGACGAAGAAGGGAAAAATCGCCACCATAGCGAGGGCAATAGAACCCGGCAGGGTAATGCGCGTCATAATGCCATCAATGTACTGGGCGGTCCGGGGACCGGGGCGGACGCCCGGGATGAATCCCCCGTGCTTTTTCATGTTGTCAGAGAGCTGATTGGGATCCATGACGATGGCAGTATAAAAATAACAAAAGAAGATGATCATTAGCCCATAGACGAACCAATAAAACATGGATTCGGTCGAGAAAAACGAACCAATCGCCAGCATGAATTCATGGCCTGGGAACATCTGAGTGATCGTGCCGGGCAGAAACATGATCGACTGGGCAAATATGATCGGAATCACGCCCGCCGTGTTGATCCGCAGCGGAATGTGCGTGGTCTGGCCGCCGTAAACCCGCCGCCCGACGACGCGCTTGGCGTACTGAACGGGAATTTTGCGCAAGCCCTGGGTCAGCAAGATCACAAAGGCCACTACGGCGAACATTAGCGCGACGAGGAAGATCTCTTCAATGATGTTTTTGCTGAAACCGCGATTGATGATGAAGAACTTGTACTCCTGATTGATCGCATAGGGCAACTCGGCGATGATACCGATGAATATGATCAGGGAAATGCCGTTGCCAATGCCGCGCTCCGTGATCTGCTCACCCAACCACATGATAAAGATCGTACCAGTGGTGATCGTCAGCATAGTCGCCAGCGTAAAGCCAATGCCCGGGTCGGCAACGGCCGGCTGACCCGAGTACGGGGCCTTGATGCTGGTAATGAAGAAACTGACGCCGTAGGACTGAGCGGCCGCTAGGAAGACTGTGCCATAGCGCGTGTACTGAGTGATTTTCTTGCGTCCCTCTTCGCCTTCGCGCTGCAGTTTCTGGAAGTGGGGAATAACCGCGCCCAGCAACTGCAAAATAATCGAGGCGCTGATATAGGGCATGATGCCCAAAGCGAAGATCGTCCCGCGGGTAAAGGCACCACCCACAAACATGTCGTATAGCCCAAAAAGGGTGTTGCCGGCGCTTTCAAAGTACTCTTTGAGCACGACCAACTCGACGCCGGGGACCGTGATCTGACCACCGATGCGATAGACGATCAAAAGCCCTAAGGTGAAGAGGATGCGACGCCGCAAATCGGGAATTTTGAAGCAGTTTTGAAAACTCTGCAGCAATTGCATCAAATTACCTCGGCCTGACCGCCCGCTTTGGCGATTTTCTCTGCTGCCGTAGAGGAGAATTTGTGCGCTTTGACCGTCAGGGACTGACTCAGTTCCCCTTCGCCTAGGACCTTCAGCAGTCCCGATGGCTTGGCGATTAAGCCAGCAGCAGCCATTTCCTCTGGCCCGATTTCCCCGCTGAGTCCCCTCTCTTCGAGATCTCGCAGATTGACAATCTGATAGATCGTTTTGAATTTGTGGTTGGAAAAACCCACCTTGGGAATGTGGCGGAACAGCGGTAGCGTACCGCCAGTGAACCCAATGCGGTTACCGCGCCTAGCACCGGACCTAGCCCGCTGACCTTTATGGCCTTTGCCCGCAGTCTTGCCCGTCCCCGAACCCGGTCCTTGCCCCAACCGCTTGCGGTCCCGCTTAGACCCCGGAGGGCATTTTATATTTTCTAGACGCATGATACGCTCTCGCTTACTTTTCTACTTCCTCAACTGCGACCAAATGCTTGACTTTGGCGATCATACCCCGGATCTGGGGGGTGTCGTCGTGTACGACCTGTTGATATAGACGCTTGATTCCCAGAGCCGAAATCGTCGCCTTTTGCCCTTTGGCGCGGCCGATGGCACTGCGCCGCTGTGTAATGACCAGTTTCATTGGCTGTTAATCCCAAGCGCGGAGCGATTCCACCGGCACGCCGCGATCCCGAGCGATCATCTCGGCACTGCGCAGTTGTGCCAGTGCTTTGACGGTCGCCTTCACTGAATTCTGCACGTTGTTGGAGCCGAGGGATTTGGTCAGAATATCATGGACGCCGGCTAGCTCCAGCACGATGCGGGTACCGCCGCTGGCGATGATACCAGTTCCCGGGGTAGCTGGCTTAAAAAGTACCTTAGCCGCGCCAAAGACCCCGACGATCTCATGCGGTATGGTCCCGTCAGTCACCGGGACCTCGACGACGTTCTTTTTGGCCGCCTCAGCACCCTTGCGGATGGCCTCGGCGATCTCGCCGGCCTTGCCAGCGCCAAACCCCACTCGGCCATTGCGGTCGCCAACTACGACCATCGCGCTGAAGCTGAAACGCCGACCGCCCTTGCGCACGTGCGAAACTCGCTTGATGCTGTTTTGGACGACAACTTCGCTCAGTTCCGTACCACTGGGATCGGATTTCGCTCTGTCGGATTTCGCTCTGCTAGTATCTGCTTTCGCCACGCCGTTCTCCCTTAGAAATTCAAGCCGGCTTCCCGCGCCCCGTCGGCCACGGCTTTGATTACCCCGTGATAGAGAAAGCCGCCGCGATCAAAGACGACCTGCTCAATGCCTTGTTCGCGCGCCTTAGCGGCAACTATCTTACCTATCTCGTGCCCCTGCACCACCCGATTGTCAAACTGCCGCTCCCTTAGCTCCTGAGACAGAGTGGAAAGGCCTAAAAGGGAATGACCCGCCACGTCGTCGACGAGCTGCACCTCGATATGGCGCAGGGAACGATGCACCACCATGCGCGGTCGAGCGGACGTACCGGAGACAATCTTGCGCAGCCGGTGCCGCCGCCGCTGCCGCCGCTGGCGATTTTCGACCAAGTGTTTTTTGTCTTTCATTCGCCTGCCGTCTTGCCCTGTTTCCAGTGAATAGTCTCGTTCTCATAGCGGATCCCCTTGCCCTTATAAGGCTCCGGGCGGCGCTTGAAGCGAATATTGGCGGCCACTTGACCCACGAGTTGCTTGTCGATACCCCGGACGACGATGCGGGCTTGTGCCCCTCCAGCACCCGCGGACACTTCGACTTGGATCTCCTCGGGCACTTCGTAGATCACCGGATGCGAATAGCCCACGTGGAGCACGAGCTGTCTGCCCTGGACCTCGGCCCGGTACCCTACGCCGAATAGATCCAAGTTCTTGAAAAAACCCTCAGAGACCCCCTCGACCGCATTGGCGATCAAGGTTCGGGTCAATCCGTGTAGGGAGCGAGCATGTTTGCTCTCGCCTTTGCGCGTCACAGTTAAAGCGCTGTCCTGCTGAGCCACCGCGAGGTGCTCGGCGATAAACGGCACCTGTAACTGGCCCTTTGGCCCTTTTACGGAGACCTCGGCAGGGGCCAACGCGACTTCAACTCCCTGTGGTAGGGGAAGGGGTTCGCTACCTATGCGCGACAATCTAACATTCTCCTAGTGACTTCATTTACCAGACGCTACAGAGGATTTCGCCGCCTACGCCGTTCATCCTCGCTTGTTTATCCGTCATCACTCCCTTAGAGGTGGAGATGATGGCGATGCCCAGCCCGCGGAGCACGCGCGGAATACCGGCTTTGCCCGAATATTGGCGCAAGCCAGGCTTGCTGACGCGCTCTATCCCGCGAATGATGCTGTTTTCATTCTTATCGTAGCGCAGGTAGAGCCGCAAAATGCCCTGCTTGCTGTCTTCGATAAAGGCGAAGTTGTCGATAAAACGGGACTCGGCCAATACGCGGGCCACTTCTCGCTTCAGTCTAGAGGCGGGCACGTCAACTCTCGAGTGCTTGGCACTCGAGGCATTGCGAATGCGGGTCAACATATCCGCTATGGGATCCGTCATGCTCATATTGATTTCTCCAGCCCGCTACCAGCTCGCCTTGCGAACGCCCGGAATCTCGCCCCTGAGGGCCAATTCGCGGAAACAGATGCGACACAGGCCGAACTTGCGATATACGGCACGCGGGCGTCCACAGCGGTGGCAGCGAGTATAGGCTTGCGAGGAAAACTTGGGTTTGCGCTGCGCTTTGGCTATCAGGCATTTCTTTGGCATTAGCAGGTTCTTTCCGGCTCTATTGACTAAAGGGCATGCCCAACAACCGGAGCAGCTCTTGACCTTGCTCGTCGCTTTTAGCCGAGGTGACGATGGTGATATTCATACCCCGGACTTGGTCGATCATGTCGTAGTTGATCTCGGGGAATATGATCTGTTCCTTGATGCCCAGATTGTAGTTGCCGCGTCCGTCGAAGCTCTTGGGAGAAACCCCACGGAAATCTCGGACCTGCGGCAAAGCGAAGCTGATCAAGCGGTCGAGAAACTCGTACATGTGGGTGCCCCGCAAGGTGACCATGCAGCCGATGGGAATGCCGACGCGCAACTTGAAGTTTGAGATCGCCTTCTTGGCGTGGCGGACGGCGGGCTTTTGGCCGGTGATAGCCGTCAATTCGGATATAGCACCTTCGAGCACCTTGGGCTCCTGCACCGCCTCGCCGACGCCCATATTGACGACGACCTTCTCCAAGCGCGGTACCTGCATGTCGTTCTCAAACGAGAAGCGGGCCTTGAGCTGAGGCAGCGCCTCTTCTTTGTACTGTTTTTTTAGTCTGGCTTCGTTCATGGCTTATTCTGGGTCAATCATTTCGCCGCTGCGAATAGAGACGCGCACGCGTTTTCCGTTGTCGAGCTTCTTGTGCCCGATGCGCGTCGGTTGGTCGGTCTTGGGGCAGACGATCATGACATTGGAAACGTGAATGGGGCCCTCGCGCTCAACGATACCCCCTTGGGGATCGCGCGATGTGGGACGAGTGTGGTGCTTGCGCATATTCACGCCTTCGACGATGATCCGCCCCCGATCCTTGAACACGCTGAGCACCGTCGAGCGTCGACCTTTGTCGTTGCCGCTTATGACCTGTATTGTATCGCCTTTGCGAATGTCCATTGCGCTCTTCCTCAGACTACCTCGGGTGCCAGCGATACAATGCGCATGTATTGCTTTTCGCGCAGCTCGCGGGCCACAGGCCCGAATATGCGAGTACCTGTTGGCTCCTTGTCGTCGTTGACCAGTACGGCGGCATTGTCGTCAAAGCGGATATAGGATCCATCTGGACGGCGATACTCCTTCTTGGTCCGCACGACTACGGCCTTGACGACTTGCCCTTCCTCTAAAGGCCCGTTCGGCGCTACGCCATGGACGGCGACTACGATCAGGTCGCCAATGCTGGCATAGCGCTTGCGGGAGCCGCCGAGTACGCGAATGCAGCGGCCTGTGCGGGCCCCGGCATTATCCGCCATTTTGACTACGCTGTATTCCCGAATCATTTTGTTCCTACAAGCCTAAATTTTGATTTACTGCCGCTCTAATACATCGACGAGCCGCCAACGCTTGGTCTTGCTCAGGGGGCGGCACTCCTCAATGCGCACGAGATCGCCAACCTGCGACTCTTCGCGCTCGTCGTGGGCGACGAACTTGGCGGTGCGGCGGATGATCCGGCCGTACAGGGCATGCGGAATGCGCTGTTCAACCGCCACGATGCGCGTCTTGACGTTGTTGGCCTTGAGCACTCGTCCTTCGGCCTGACGCCGGCCTCTTTTTTGTTTAGCCATTTCCTTTATTTCCCACCGGCCAAGGGACGCACCCCGAGGGCGTGCTCTTTGAGCACGGTGTGCGCCTTGGCAATGTCGCGCCGCACTTGCCGCAAGCGAATGGGGCTAGTCAACTGGCCGGCTACGTGCTGAAAACGCAGGTTGAAAAACTCCTCGTGCAGTTCTTCCAACCTGTTTTGCACTTCCTCTGAACTCATCTCGCGCAATTCGCTGACCTTCATAACCTCAAACTCGTTTGACGACCTTGGTCTTGATGGGCAATTTGTGGCCAGCGCGGCGGAATGCCTCGCGGGCCATGTCTTCGGGCACCCCGGAAAGCTCGAACATCACCCGCCCGGGTTTGACGACCGCAACCCATCCCTCCGGCGGCCCCTTGCCTTTGCCCATGCGGGTTTCGGCTGGTTTCTTGGTGATCGGTTTGTCGGGAAAAATGCGGATCCACATCTTGCCCGTGCGGCTCATCGCCCGACTGATCGTCACGCGCATAGCCTCGATCTGACGGCTGGTGACCCAACAGGGCTCGAGGGCTTTGAGACCGTATTCGCCGAAGGAGACCATGTCCCCGCCTTTAGTCTGGCCACGCATGCGGCCCCGCGCCTGCTTCCTCCACTTGGACTTCTTGGGCATCAACATGAGAGTGTCTCGCTGTAATTAGACCGCGCGAGCGGCCCCTTCTTCTTCGGCCACGACTTCGCCGTGGCAAATCCAAACTTTTACGCCCACAGTCCCCGATACGGTATAGGCCGTTGCCATGGCGTAGTCGATATCGGCGCGCAGCGTGTGCAAGGGAACCCGACCGGCTGGCTCGGAACGCTCGCGCCGCCCCATTTCCGAACCACCGATGCGCCCGGAACAGACGATGCGGATACCCTCGGCCCCCATGCGCATCGACGAGGCTACGGATTTCTTCATAGCCCGGCGAAAAGAAACGCGCTGCTCTAGCTGGCGAGCGAGATTATCGGCCACTAGCTGAGCATCCAGTTCGGGCTTCTTAATCTCTTGGATATTGAGCGAGACATCCTTGCTGGTCAGTGCCTTGAGCTCATCGCGGATCTTATCGACTTCGGCCCCGCGGCGACCAATGGCAATACCAGGACGAGCCGTATGCACTTCAACGGTAACCCGCTTGGGCTGACGCTCAATGTTGATCTGGGACACGCCGGCTCGCTGTAGGCGCTGGCGCACGTAGCGCCGCAACATGAGGTCTTCTTTGAGCAACTCGGAAAAATCCTTTTCGGCGAACCAATTTGAACGCCAGGGCTTGATGACCCCGAGACGGAAGCCGTATGGATGTGTTTTCTGTCCCAAGCTGTCCCCCTTAGTTGGTCTCGTCGCTGACGACGACCGTGAGATTGCAGTGGCGCTTGCGAATGCGATCAGCCGAGCCGCGGGCCCGCGGACGAATGCGCTTGAGATCGCGTCCTTCGTCGGCGAAGACGCGCGTTACGTAGAGATCGTCGGCGTCGACCGGGTTTTCTTCGTCCTGATTGATCCCATTGGATATGGCCGAACGCAGGGTCTTTTCGACCAGCTTGGCCACTGGGCGAGGCGAAAACCGAAGAATGGTAAGGGCCTCGGCGACCGGCTTGCCGCGAATCAGGTCAATGAGTTGGCGCACCTTAATCGTCGGTACACCGATTTGTTTGAGTACGGCTTTGGCTTCCATGCTTATTGCACTCTCGTGCCGCGCTCGGTCAACCGCCCCCCGTGGCCGCGGAAGGTGCGGGTCGGAGCGAACTCGCCGAGCTTGTGCCCGACCATGTTCTCTGTGATGTACACCGGAATGAACTTATTGCCGTTGTAAACGGCTAGCGTATGGCCGACGAAGTCGGGCGTAATGGTTGAGCGCCGCGACCAAGTCCGTACGACCTGCTTGTCGCCCGTGCGATTGAGGTGCTCGACCTTTTTTGCTAAATGCCCGTCGATAAAGGGGCCTTTTTTAATCGATCTTGCCATAATTCCTCGCTACTTCGCGTTGCGCCGGCGTATGATCCACTGATTGCTTTGGTTTTTGCGCTTGCGCGTCTTGTACCCCTTGGTGGGCTTGCCCCAAGGAGTGACCGGGTGTCGTCCGCCTGAAGATCGGCCTTCGCCTCCGCCATGCGGGTGGTCAACCGGATTCATAACTACGCCCCGCACCTTGGGCCTGCGCCCCAACCAACGAGAGCGGCCAGCCTTGCCAATGACAATATTGGCGTGTTCGATATTGCCCACCTGCCCCAAGGTCGCCATGCACTGGACGGGTACTTCGCGATTTTCCCCCGAAGGCAGTCGCAACTGCGCCCGCCCGCCGTCGCGGCCAAGAAGCTGCACTTCGGCACCCGCGCTACGCGCTAATTGCCCGCCGCGACCGGGATTGAGCTCGACATTGTGAACCGTCGCCCCCAAGGGAATATTGGCCAACGGCAAGGCATTGCCGACTTGGATTGGGGCATTGGGACCGGCGATGACCTCGGCCCCGACCTTCAGCCCCAAAGGCGCGAGAATGTAGCGCTTGTCTCCATCGGCGTAGACGACAAGGGCAATAAATGCCGAGCGGTTGGGATCGTATTCGATCGCGGCGACCCGACCCGGGACACCGAGTTTGGTGCGCTTGTCGAATTTGGTGCGCTTGAAGTCGATGACGCGGTAGCGCCTCTTGTGCCCCCCTCCGCGCCGACGCATGGTCATGCGGCCCTGATTGTTGCGCCCGCCCGACTTGCCAACGGCAGCAGCGAGCAACGACTTCTCGGGCTTGCTGCGCGTTAGCTCCTCAAAGGAGTTGACCGTCTTGTAGCGCAGCGTCGGGGTTGTGGGGCGAAATTTCTTGACTGCCATCTCAAGTCCAGTTTAGCTAGATATTTTCAGCAAATTCAATGGAGTCACCGGCCCGGAGCGTCACATAGGCCTTTTTCCAACCAGCACGCCGCCCTAGGTACATCCCTTGCCGCTTGGGCTTGCTGGGGACTTTGATGGTGCGGACGGATTCGACCTTGACCGAAAAAATGGATTCTACTGCCTGGCGGATCTGGAGTTTGTTGGCCTTGGGATGGACGCGAAAGGCGTACTTATTGCCCTCGCGCAACATGGAGGCTTTTTCGGTGATCACCGGCTCCTGAATAATCGCTCGCGGGTTCATCTTCTCAGCCCCTTTGGCCATGGGTTTCTACGAGCCGGTCAAAGGCTTGGCGAGTAAATAAGACCACGTCCGTTGCCAGCAAGTCATAGGTAGATAGCGACCCGAGATGAGCAATTTTCACCTTAGGTAGATTGTGGCTCGACTTGATCAACACCGGAGAGCTTTCCACAGAGACAAACAGAACCTTCTGGTCTTTGAGACCGCACGCTTCAATGACCTTCTGAAAGGAACGGGTACTGGGAGTCGGAAAGTCGAAGTCGGTGACGACCTTGACCTGCCCCCCCGTGCCTTTGAGCGTGAGTGCCGAGCGGAATGCCAGACGCTTGAGGGACTTGGGCAGCTTGGAAGAATAAGAGCGAGGACGGGGACCAAAGGCCACGCCGCCACCGCGCACCAAAGGCGAGCGCAGCGAACCCCGACGCGCCCAACCCGTGCCTTTCTGGCGATGGTGCTTCTTGCTCGTGCGGGCTATCTCGGACCGGGTCTTGGCCGAGGCCGTCCCCTGCCGCTGATTCGCCCGGTTAGCGACGACCGCTCGATAGAGGGCGTATTCTGAAACCTCAATGCCGAACAAATCCTCGGGCAATTCCACTGAGCCGTCTGCTTGCCCTTCGCTATTTAGCACTTCTACCTGCGCACCCATCATTGTCCAATCAAACCTTTATGTCGATGCCGATGCCCGCAGGCAGATCGAGCTTCATCAGCGCGTCCACAGTCTGCGGCGTCGAATCGTAAATGTCGATGAGCCGCTTGTGGATGCGCGTTTCGAACTGCTCGCGCGATTTCTTGTCCACATGTGGGGATCGCAGCACGGTGTATATGGTGCGAGCCGTCGGCAGCGGCACCGGGCCGGCGATACGGGCCCCGCTTCGCTTGACCGTCTGGACTATCTCGTCCACAGATTTGTCCAACGCCATGTGGTCATAGGCTTTGAGGCGAATGCGTATTCTGTCAACTGCCACTGGCTTACATCTCCCTAACGAGGCTGTCCCTAGTTGGAGACTTCGGTGACGACGCCGGAGCCGATGGTCCGACCGCCCTCGCGAATGGCGAAGCGAAGCTGCGGCTCAATGGCGATAGGCTGGATTAGCTCTACTTCCATATTGACGTTATCGCCGGGCATGACCATCTCGGTGCCCTCGGGCAGAGCAATGGTGCCGGTGACATCGGTGGTGCGAAAGAAGAACTGAGGCCGGTAGCCAGAGAAAAAGGGCTTTTCGCGGCCGCCTTCCTTGGGGGTCAACACCACGACCTCGGCCTTGAACTTGGTATGCGGCTGAACAGAAGCGGGCTTGCAGACAACCATCCCGCGCATTAACTCAGCTTTCTCGACGCCGCGGAGCAGAAGACCGACATTGTCTCCGGCCTCGCCCTCGTCGAGCAGCTTGCGGAACATCTCGACGCCGGTGACCGTGGTCTTGCGCGTCTCCTTGATGCCGACGATATCCACCTCTTCGCCGACCTTGACCCGACCGCGCTCGACACGACCCGTGCCGACTGTGCCGCGTCCTTGGATCGTAAACACATCTTCGACCGGCATCAAGAAGGGCTGGTCAATGTCGCGCACCGGATCGGGGATGAAGTCGTCAACGGCACTCATTAATTCGTCGATCGACTGGGTGCCGGTCGGCGAGTCTGCCCCTTCCAGTGCCTCGAGGGCCGAACCGCGGATCATCGGGGTATCATCGCCATCAAAACCATACTCAGAGAGCAACTCGCGCGTCTCCAGCTCGACCAAGTCCAAAAGCTCTTCGTCATCTACTTGGTCAACCTTGTTGAGATAGACGACAATGCTGGGTACGTTGACTTGGCGGGCCAATAGAATGTGCTCGCGGGTCTGGATCATCGGTCCGTCGGCAGCGCTGACGACTAAGACCGCACCGTCCATCTGGGCGGCACCGGTAATCATGTTCTTGATGTAGTCGGCATGGCCGGGGCAATCAACGTGCGCGTAGTGACGCTTCTCAGTCTCGTACTCCTGATGGGAGACATTGATCGTCACCCCACGCGCCTTTTCTTCCGGGGCGTTGTCGATTTCATCGACGCCCTTAGCTTCGGCCAAGCCCTTGTTGGCCAAGTGTAAGGTGATAGCCGCCGTCAAGGTAGTCTTGCCGTGGTCGACGTGGCCAATGGTGCCGATATTGACGTGCGGTTTATTGCGCTGAAACTGTTCCTTAGCCATTTCCTTAATCCTCTCCTTTCCTTAGTCCTTGGGAAGGCGGTTACAGCTTTAACTTTTAGTGTTATCGACGATTTCTTCAGTGATGTGCTTGGGGACAGCTTGGTACTTGGAAAACTGCATGGTAAAAAGCGCCCGTCCTTGGGTCAGCGAACGCAGACGAGTGGCGTAGCCAAAAGTCTCGCTCAGCGGCACGAAAGCCTTGACGACCTGGGCATCGGAACGGGGATTAATGCCTTGTATTTCACCCCGGTGCGAATTGAGATCGCCCATTACGTCGCCTATATATTGATCGGGGACGACGACCTCCAACTCCATAATCGGCTCCATTAGATAGGGAGCCGCCTTCAGAGCACCGTCTTTGAAGGCCATGGTCCCGGCAACCTTAAAGGCGACTTCCGATGAATCGACCTCGTGATACGACCCATCTACCAGCACGACCTTAATATCCTCGATCGGATAACCGGCAACGGGGCCAGTGGTCATCGCTTCAATGATGCCCTCGCGCACTGGATTGATGTATTCCTTGGGGATGTTGCCACCGATAATTTTCGACTCGAAGACCAGCCCACTGCCCGGCTCGCCTGGCTCGATCTCCAACTCGACGTGCCCGTACTGGCCGCGACCTCCTGTCTGTCGCACGAATCGGCCCGTGCTCTCGACGGCCTTGCGCAGGCCTTCTTTGTAGGCCACTTGGGGCCTGCCGACATTAGCCTCGACCTTGAATTCGCGGAAGAGGCGGTCGATGAGTATCTCTAGGTGAAGTTCGCCCATGCCCGACATGATCGTCTGGCCCGTCTCGTCGTCGTGCTTGATCTGAAAGGTCGGATCTT
This sequence comes from Candidatus Latescibacterota bacterium, assembly GCA_965217585.1. Lineage (GTDB taxonomy): Bacteria > Latescibacterota > UBA2968 > UBA8231 > UBA8231. Next base: position 5,409,477 of record OZ244561.1, on the reverse strand, counting down.
CCTCGCTGAGCTTGGACAGAGCAATGTATAGCTGCTCCTGGTCGGCCCGCGTCTTTGGCTCAATTGCCACGTGGACCACCGGCTCGGCAAATTCGATCTTTTCCAAGACGATGGGGTGCTGCTCGTCGCAAAGCGTATCGCCAGTAGTCGTGTTTTTGAGGCCGACCACAGCGACTATATCACCTGCATAGGCATGAGACAGCTCGGTGCGGTCATTGGCGTGCATCTCCAGCAAGCGCGCGGTCCGCTCGCGGCGCTCAGTAGGCACATTGTAGAGGTAAGTCCCCGAGCTTAGCACACCTGAATAGACGCGAACAAAGGTGAGGCGCCCGACAAAAGGGTCCGTCATAACTTTAAAGGCCAACCCGGCAAAAGGCGCATCGTCGTGGGCGGGACGCACCGCCTCCGCGCTGGAATGGGGTAGCATGCCCTTGATTTCGCCGATGTCGGCCGGGGATGGAAGATAGTGCAGCACAGCGTCGAGCAAGCGCTGAACGCCTTTGTATTTGTAAGCACTGCCACATGTTACGGGCACAGCCTTCAGCGCGATGGTGGCTTGGCGCAGCGCAACTCGGATTTCGTCGGGGTGAATTTCCTCCCCTTCGAGGAATTTTTCGAGCAGTCCATCGTCGAATTCGGCCACCGCCTCGAGCAGGTTTTCGCGGTATTGCAAGGCATTCTCCAGCAAATCCGCGGGGATCTCGTCCTCGAAAAACTTGACGCCTTGGCTGGCCTCTTCATAGGTAATGGCCTTCATCTCGACCAAGTCTATCAAGCCATTGAACGTCTCGCCGACGCCGATGGGCAACTGGACGGGCACGAAATTGCTGTTCAACCGCTCTTTGAGCATGCTCAGGACCTGGAAAAAATCAGCCCCATTGCGATCCATTTTGTTGACAAAAGCAATGCGCGGAACCCCGTATTTGTCGGCTTGGTGCCAGACGGTCTCGGACTGAGGTTCGACTCCGCCGACCGCACAGAAGACGCCTATGGCCCCGTCGAGGACGCGCAACGAACGCTCGACCTCGGCGGTAAAATCCACGTGGCCGGGCGTATCGATAATGTTGATACGGTGATCTTTCCACTCGCAAGCGGTAGCCGCAGAGGTGATAGTAATGCCGCGCTCGCGCTCTTGCTCCATCCAGTCCATAGTCGCCGTGCCGTCGTGGACCTCTCCCATGCGGTGAACGCGGCCAGTGTAGTAGAGGATCCGCTCGGTAGTAGTGGTTTTGCCAGCGTCGATGTGAGCCGCAATTCCGATATTGCGCGTGTCTTGTTGTAAAAACTGTCGTGCCATTTCCCCTGAGAACTCCCTAAAATCTGTAGTGGGCGAAGGCCTTATTCGCCTCGGCCATGCGGTGGATATCTTCCTTCATGCGTATAGCCCCACCTTCGCCCCTTGACGCAGCGATAAACTCGTTGGCCAAGCGCTCGGCCATGGTGCGCTCAGAACGCTCGCGGGCAAAGCGAATCAACCAGCGAATCGAACGCGCCGTGCGCTCGTCTGGCCGCATTTCAACCGGTACCTGATAGGTCTGGCCACCGACTCGACGCGATTTAACCATGACGATGGGCTTGGCGTTTTCTAGCGCCTTCTGGAAGACATCAATACCGTCTTGGCCACTGCGCTCGGCGGCTAAGTCAATCGAGTCGTAGAATATGCGCTCGGCCACGCTCTTCTTGCCTTGCTTCATCAGCGAATTTACGAACCTCGCCGCCAAGACGTTGTGGAATTTCGGGTCCGGTAGCAGCTTGCGTTTGATTGCTTTTTTACGCCGCGACATTAGTTTGTACTCTTAGGTTGGCCGCCGGGTGCCATATTTGGAGCGACCCTGGCGGCGGTCGGCCACGCCCGTCGCATCGAGGACGCCGCGCACGATGTGGTAGCGCACGCCGGGGCAGTCCTTGATCCGCCCCCCGCGCACCAAAACGATGGAGTGCTCCTGAAGCGTATGGCCCTCGCCTGGAACATAAGCCGTGACTTCAATCCCCGTAGTCAAACGCACGCGAGCCATCTTGCGCAGGGCCGAATTGGGCTTCTTGGGCGTCTGAGTGTAAACGCGCGTACATACGCCGCGGCGCTGAGGACAACCTCTCAGCGCTGGAGAGTCCGTCTTTTTTAGTGATTTTTGCCGGCTTTTGCGGACCAGCTGGCTAACCGTTGGCAAGCGCTGTTTCTCCTCGCGATTCCGTAATAAATAGCAAGCTCATATATTAACTACAAATTGTATAACTGTCAATACTACTCGTCCAAAACACCCGTTTCCGCAGCCGCGACTTCGGTCAACTCAGCTTTGCCATTACCTTCGGGCACCAAGCTCTCATAGGTGATCTCTTGGTAGGACGTAGTGCCCGTACCGGCTGGGATCAAGCGGCCGATGATGACGTTTTCTTTCAAACCGCGCAGATGGTCTACTTTGCCTTGCACGGCCGCTTCGGTCAACACACGCGTCGTCTCCTGAAAGGAGGCGGCAGAGATAAAGCTGTCCGTACGCAGCGAGGCGCGGGTAATGCCTAGAAGGATTGGCTGGCAGGTAGCCGGGTCCCCTCCCTCGTAGAGGACTTTGTCATTTTCCCTGTTGAAGCGGATCTTATCCACTTCCTCCCCTTCAAGAAAATTCGTGTCGCCCGGGTCGATGATGCGCACCTTCTGCAGCATCTGTTTAACGATCACCTCAATGTGCTTGTCGTTGATCTCCACGGCCTGTAGGCGGTAGACGTCCTGAATCTCGTTGACCAAGTACTCCTGTACCTTATTCACGCCCTGGACCCGCAGAATATCGTGCGGGTTGACCGAACCCTCGGAGAGGCGCTCGCCGGCTTCGACCCGGTCGCCTTCGTGTACGCGCAGGTGCTTGCCGTAGGGCACCGAGTATTTCTTTTTCTCGCCGTCCAGCGGAGTGACGAACAGTTCGCGATTGCCGCGGACTAGGCCGCCAAAGCTCACAGTGCCGTCGATTTCCGATATTACCGCAGGTTCCTTGGGCCGGCGCGCCTCGAAGAGCTCGGCAACGCGCGGCAAGCCGCCGGTGATGTCGCGCGTCTTGGAACGCTCGCGCGGGATCTTGACCAACACCTGCCCCGGTGCGATTTGATCCTCGTCTTCGACCAGAAGACGAGCACCGACCGGAATGATATAGGAACGGGCTCCGTATTCCTCGCTCTCGATCTCGATCTGCGGGCTCAGCGAGCGGTCTCGCTGTTCGACAATGACGCGGACGCTCATGCCCGTGCTTTCGTCGAATTCCTCGCGCATAGTTACCCCGGCAATGATATCGTTGAACTTGATCCTGCCTGGGCGGTCGGTGAGGATCACAGTGTTGTATGGATCCCATTCGTATAACACCTGTTCTATCTCGACTTGATCGCCGTCTTCGACCTTGAGCACCGCGCCATAAGGAGCGATTTGCCGCACCCGCACTCGATTCTGTTCGTCGAGCAACTCGATTTCACCGTTGCGTCCGACGACCGTGACGCCGGCTGTCGGATTTTGTACCGTATCGACATTGGAAAATTGGACGCGGCCGGTCCGGCGAGCGGTGATCTGCGACTGTTCGGCAATGCGGCTAGCCGTACCGCCGATGTGAAAAGTTCGCAGCGTTAGCTGAGTACCTGGCTCGCCAATGCTCTGCGCGGCCACGACCCCAACCGCCTCGCCCACATTGACCTCGCGGCCAGTAGCCATGTTGCGCCCGTAGCACTTGATGCACACGCCGCGCTCGGACTCGCATGTAAGCACCGAGCGGATGAGCACTTCTTCAATGCCGACTTGGGCAATGCGATTGGCGTCTTCCTCTTCCAAGAGAACGCCCGCTTGGGCTACCACATTGCCGTCGGCGTCGAGGGCATCCTCCTGCAACACGCGGCCGACAATGCGGTCGGCTAGCGGCTCGATTACCTCCTCTCCGTCCTTGAGAGCGCCGGTCTTCAGCCCCTGGCTAGTCATGCAGTCATTCTCGCTGATTACCACATCTTGGGCCACATCGACCATCCGACGAGTCAGATACCCGGCTTCGGCCGTCTTCAGGGCCGTATCGGCCAAGCCTTTGCGCGCCCCGTGAGTCGAGATGAAGTACTCGAGTACCGACAGCCCCTCTTTGAAAGAGGCGATAATCGGCGTTTCGATAATTTCGCCGACGGCACCGGTCAACTTTTTCTGCGGCTTGTTCATCAGGCCACGCATGCCGCCTAGCTGTTTAATCTGATCCCCGCTGCCGCGTGCGCCGGAATCCTTCATAATGTAAACCGAGTTAAAGCCCTCTTCGGCTTCCTCGAGCGCGTTCTGCACAGCGCGCGAGACCACTTCAGTGGAATGCATCCAGATGTCTATGATCTTGTTATAGCGCTCGCCATCGGTGATGATGCCATTGGCGTACTGATCACGGACTTTCTCCACTTCCTTGAGCGCCCCGTCAATGAGCTTGGTTTTACTATCGGGTACGACTACGTCGTCAACGGCAATGGATACTCCTGCCAGCGTCGCATAGTGATAGCCCACGTTTTTGAGCTGATCGACGAACTCGGCCGTGCGTCTGTTGCCCAGTAGGCGATGCACCTTAGAGGTGATCTTCTTGATATCGCCCTTGTCAACCGTGCGGTTAATGAAGCCGATTTCCTCCGGGAGCACCTCGTTGAAGAGCAAGCGACCGACGGTCGTATTCACCATCTCGCCATCGATGCGCACCACGATCGGCTGGTGCAAGGTAATGCGGCCCGATTCAAAGGCCGCAACCGCCTCGGTCTTATTGGCAAAGCTGCGCTCGACTCCACCGGCTTCGCTAAAGCGCACCTTGGTCAGGTAATAACTGCCGAGTACGATATCCTGAGGATTGTCCATAATCACCGGCTCGCCATCGGCCGGTTTGAGGATGTTGTTGGTAGAGAGCATTAGGAGCCGCGCCTCGATCTGGGACTCGAACGAGAGCGGGACATGCACAGCCATCTGGTCGCCGTCGAAGTCGGCGTTAAAGGCGGCGCAGACCAGCGGGTGTAGGCGAATGGCCTTACCCTCGACGAGAATGGGCTGAAAAGCCTGAATGCCCAACTTGTGCAACGTCGGCGCCCGATTGAGCAATACGCAGTGGTCGCGAATGATCTCCTCGAGAATGTCCCAGACCTCCGAGCGCTCGCGCTCGACCAACTTCTTGGCGCTTTTGACGGTTTGCACCAGCCCTTTTTCTTCTAATTTTTTGATCACAAATGGCTTAAACAGCTCTAGTGCCATGCCCTTGGGCAGGCCACACTGGTACAATTTGAGTTCTGGACCGACGACGATGACTGAACGGCCCGAATAGTCGACGCGCTTGCCCAGCAAGTTTTGGCGAAAACGGCCCTGCTTACCCTTGAGCAAATCGCTGAGTGACTTGAGCGAGCGATTGCCGTCACCGCGTACAGCCCGCGAGCGACGCCCGTTGTCGAAGAGGGCGTCAACGGCTTCTTGGAGCATCCTCTTCTCGTTGCGCAGAATGACCTCGGGAGCCTTGATGTTGATTAGCTTCTTCAAGCGGTTGTTACGGTTAATGACTCGGCGGTAGAGGTCGTTGAGGTCGGAAGTGGCAAAGCGACCGCCCTCTAGGGGCACCAAGGGACGCAGATCCGGCGGAATGACTGGGATGTTGTCGAGAATCATCCACTCGGGCCGGTTTTCGGACTGGCGGAAGGCCTCGACGACCTTGAGCCGCTTGAGCGCCTCTTGCTTGCGCTGGATCGAACTCTCCATCCTGACCAAGGTTCGCAATTCGGCCGAGAGCTCTTCGATATCGATCTGCTCTAAGAGTCGCCTGACCGCTGGTGCTCCCATATCAACATCGGGATCGCCACCCTCTTCCTCTACCTCAAAGAGCTCCTCCTCAGTCAAAAGCTGCAACTTCTCCACAGGTGCACCCCGCGGATCGATGACGACATAGGACTCGTAATAGAGGATGCGCTCGAGGTTGCGCATCGAGATGTCGAGTAGAGCACCGATGCGCGAAGGCAGCGACTTAAAATACCAGATATGGGAGACCTGTACGGCCAACTCGATGTGCCCAAGACGCTCGCGACGAACCTTGACCTGTGTGACCTCGACGCCACAACGGTCGCATACTACGCCTCGATAGCGGATGCCTTTATACTTGCCGCAGTGGCAGTTCCAGTCCTTGACCGGACCAAAAATGCGTTCGCAGAACAACCCGTCGCGCTCCGGTTTGAAGGAGCGGTAGTTGATCGTCTCGGGTTTGGTGACCTCACCTTGAGACCAAGCGCGAATGGTCTCAGGAGAAGCGAGCTGAATGCGAATGGAATCGAAATCAGTCGGTTTGCGCGATGCATTGGCAATCTGTAACACTGGCACCCCCTTTGCGCTTTATGCGAATGCTCTGCGATTCAATATGTCTCGACGATCCTGCTGTCTTCGAGGATCACATCTAGACACAAACTTTGTAGTTCCTTAACCAGCACATTGAACGATTCTGGAATGCCTGGTTCCGGCGGATTCTCTCCTTTCACGATGGCCTCGTATATCTTGGAACGCCCGGCGACGTCGTCGGATTTGACGGTCAGCATCTCTTGGAGCGTGTAGGCCGAGCCGTAGGCCTCTAGTGCCCACACTTCCATCTCGCCGAAGCGCTGGCCGCCGAACTGCGCCTTGCCACCCAAGGGCTGCTGGGTGACCAACGAGTACGGCCCTATGGAGCGAGCGTGAATTTTGTCGGCGACCAAGTGTGAAAGTTTTAACATATATAGGTACCCCACTGTCACCCGCTTGTCTAGCTTGGTGCCGGTCCGCCCATCGTAGAGGACTTGTTTGCCGTCGTTGGGCAGCTCGGCCTCGTCGAGCATCGCCCGCACCTCATCGAGGGATGCCCCGTCGAAAACCGGGGTTGCCACATGCAAGTCTAGAGCGTGGGCGGCCATGCCCAGATGGGTTTCAAATATCTGGCCCAAGTTCATGCGCGAGGGCACGCCCAAGGGATTGAGGGCGATATCCACGGGCGTGCCGTCCTCGAGGAAGGGCATGTCCTCCTCCGGCGCTATATAAGCGACTACGCCCTTGTTGCCGTGGCGGCCGGCCATCTTGTCGCCGACCGAGAGCTTGCGCTTTTTAGCCACATAGACTTTGACTAGCTGGGCGATGCCCGGCGGCAGCTCATCGCCGCGCGTGACGCGCTCTATTTGGCGTTCCGTTTGCTCGTCGATCAGCTTTAGCCTCTCTTCAGCATAGCGCAAGAGTTCGGCGACTTCTTCGCTGACCTTGGGATCTGCGGTCCAGTCTCCTTCGGGCTCCACCGTGGAGAAATCCACCCGCTCGAGCAGCCGCTCGCTCAATTGAGTGCCTTTGCGGACCTTCAGCTCGCCGTCTTGGGAGTACAAGTTGCCCAACTTGACAGAGCCCACCACCTCCAGTAACCTGACGTTGCGCTCGGCTATCAGGCCCGCCTTGCGCTCGGCCGCCTCTCTCTCGCATGCGGCGACGGTCTCTCGACGCCGTGGCGAATTACTCCGCTCGCGGCGCGAAAAGACCTTGCGGTCGATGACCACGCCCTCCATACCAGGGGGCGCTTTCAGCGACGCATCGCGGACATCCCCGGCCTTCTCACCGAAAATGGCCCGCAAGAGACGCTCTTCAGGCGACAACTCGCTCTCCCCTTTGGGCGTCACTTTGCCGACTAGGATATCGCCGGGACCCACTTCGGCCCCAATGCGGATAATGCCCTCGTCGTCTAGGTTGCGCACCGCTCCTTCGCTGACATTGGGAATTTCGCGGGTAATCTCCTCTTGGCCGCGTTTGGTGTCGCGCACTTGGAGCTCAAATTCCTCAATGTGTACGGAAGTGAAGATGTCATTTTTGAGGAGACGCTCGCTGACGACGATGGCATCTTCAAAGTTGTAGCCGTTCCAAGGCATGAAGGCCACTAGTATGTTCACGCCTAGCGCCAAGTCGCCCCGGTCAGTAGCAGCACCATCAGCCAACGGCTGACCGGTTTGCACCTTGTCGCCTACTTGGACCAAGGGCCGCTGGTTGATGCAGCAGTCTTGGTTGGAACGGGCGAACTTAGTCAACTTGTACTCGTCGACGTCCGCAGTGTCCAATGGAGTCAGTCGCGTACTGTGCTTCTTATCGCGGCGCACGATAATGCGCTCGGCATCAACGCTGACAACCGCACCAGGGTTGCGGGCTATGACGACCGCGCCCGAATCGAGCGCGACTTTGCTCTCCATTCCGGTGCCGACATAAGGTGCTTCGGTAAAAAGCAACGGCACCGCCTGGCGCTGCATGTTGGATCCCATGAGCGCTCGGTTGGCGTCGTCGTGTTCGAGGAAGGGTATTAGAGCTGCCGCCCCGCTGACGAGCTGATTGGGGGATACGTCCATGTAGTCGAGTTCGCCAGGGGTTACCATCGGATAATCATCCCGCTTGCGGGCTTTGACCAATGGGTTGATGAACTTGCCCTCATCGTCGATCGGCGCGTTGGCCTGGGCGATGATGTATTTGTCTTCTTCGGCCGCCGTCAGAAATTCGATCTCATTTATCACCTTGCCGTTTATCACCTTGCGGTACGGAGTCTCCAGAAAGCCGAAGGAATTGACCCGTGCATACGTGCTCAACGAGGAAATCAGGCCGATGTTGGGACCTTCCGGCGTCTCGATGGGGCATATTCGGCCGTAGTGCGTATAATGCACGTCCCGCACTTCAAAACCAGCGCGGTCGCGGCTCAGCCCCCCCGGACCGAGGGCGCTAAGGCGGCGCTTGTGGGTCAGCTCGTCGAGCGGATTGGTCTGCTGTATAAACTGCGAAAGCTGGCTCGAACCAAAGAAAGCCTGGACTACGGTCGAAACCGTTCGCGCATTGACTAGGTCGTGCGGCGTGATTTGATCCTCGTCGCGTAGATTCATGCGCTCGCGAATAGTCCGCGCCATGCGCGTCAGGCCGATGCTGAATTGGTTGGCCAGTAACTCGCCAACCAAGCGCACGCGGCGATTACCCAAATGATCGATATCGTCGGTATTGCCCTGTCCTACCCTCAAACCCAATAGGTAGCGGATTATCGCCATGAAATCCTCTAGATGCAGCACCGTACTCTCGAAGGGAATACCCACGTCCAAACGGCGATTGATGCGATAACGGCCCACATCACCTAGGTTGTAGCGCTTGGCGTTGAAGAAGAGCCGATCCAGCAATTCGCGCACGGTCGCGATATTGGGAGGATCGCCGGGACGCAGGAGGTTGTAGATACGTGTGAGGGCATCTTCCTCGTCTTCGCTCGGGTCCTTTGCGAGCGTGTTTTCTATGACCCCGGGATCCCTGTCCGTCGGGGCAGTCAAAACCTTTAACTTCTCGATGTTGGCTGTCTGTAGTACCGTTAGTTTTTCTCTGCTTATCTGATCATAGGCATCTAATAAAATTTCACCGCTGTCTTCATCGACGATGTCCTCGCCGCCGTTGTAGCGGTTGATCAATTCTTCGTCTACAGCCTCCTCGACTTCCTCGCGGAACAGACTGAGAATTTCGCCATCCTTAGAGCAGCCGAGCGCCTTCAAGAGCGAAGTCACCGGCAGTTTACGCCGCCGGTCAATATGCACGTACATGATGTCGTTGATGTCCATGCTGAACTCTAGCCACATCCCCTTGTAGGGGAGGATCCGCGCCGAGAACAGCCGCTTGCCATTGGGGTGCAAGGTCTCGTCGAAGAACACCCCAGGCGAGCGATGCAACTGGCTGACGACTGTACGTTCGGCCCCGTTAATAATAAACGTGCCCTCACTGGTCATCAGGGGCAGCTCGCCTAGAAATACGGCCTGTTCGACCACATCCTTGACCGGGTGCTCCGTGCTTTCCTTGTCGCGGGTCACGAGGCGAAGAGTCGCGCGTAGCGGGGCGGCGAAGGTCATGTCCCGCTCGCGGCATTCCTCTTCGCTGTAGCGGGGGTTGCCAATGGAGTAGTTGACGTATTCGAGAGAGTAGATCCCATTGACATCGGTGACCGGAAAAATACTCTGGAAGACCAAGTGCAAGCCGCGCCGCTGGCGCTGATTGGGCAGGACGGAGAGCTGCAGAAAGTCCTCGAAGGAGTCAAGCTGAACTGAAAGCAGGTTTGGCATCTCTACAGCTTCTCTGATCTTGCCAAAGGAGCGCCGTTTAATGCTGCCGTTCGTCTTTGCCAAAGTCCAACTCCTCAATTGGTGGTTTAAGGCAAATGCTCATGGAGCTATCAACCAATAGCTCCATGAGTGCGTGCTGCAGAAAAGCAGGTATGAATAGATGAACTACTGTATCCGCAGCAGTTCCCTATTGGAGTTCTACCGTGGCCCCGGCGTCCTGCAACCGGCTCTGGATTTCTTCGGCTTCTTCCTTGGTCGCTCCTTCCTTGACGGGCTTGGGAGCCTCGTCGACGAGAGCTTTGGCCTCTTTCAGCCCTAGGCTGGTGATCTCGCGGACGACCTTGATGACTTGGATCTTTTTCTCGCCGACATTGGTGAGCACGACATTAAAAGAATCCTTCTCCTCGGCAGCTTCTTCGCCGCCATCGCCGGGCATCACGCCGGCCATCATCACCGGTGCTGCGGCTGACACTCCGAACTTGTCTTCAAGGGCTTTAACCAGCTTGGCCAGCTCTAGGACGGTCAGGCCGCCGATGGTCTCAATGATTTCGCCTATCTTGCCGTTGGCGGCGGTGGCAGTGGTTTCTTCGGTCATGGGATACAGCCTCCTGTATATCCGTATTTGAGTTTTATTGAATAAGGAACGAGTGGGAATCAGGCGTTTTCCCCGCCTTCTCCCCGTTGCTTTTCGATGGCCGACAACGCGCCGACCAAGCCTCTGAGCAACCCACTCAAGACGCCGCTCAGCCCGTAGAGCGGGCTCTGGACGCCGGCAGCTACCCTGCCTAGCAATTCTTCCTTAGAGGGCAGCTTGGCCAACGCCTCGACTTTGTCGGCGGCGAGGACCTCGCCTTCCATAAAGCCGGTCTTGATCTGAATTTTCCCGCCATCGGCGACGAAGTCTTGCAGAATTTTGGCCGGTGCGATGGGATCTTCTATTGAGTAGGCCATGGCCGTAGGCCCGGTGAAATACTCTTTGAGGCCGGCGATGCCTACTTCCTCGGCCGCGCGAATGGCCAAGCGATTTTTGATCACTTGGTATTGGACGTCGGCATCGCGCAGCTTATTGCGTAGCTCGGTCACCGCGGCTACGTCAATACCCGTAAAATCAGCCAAATAAAAGCCCTTGGCCTCGGCCATAATGGCCTTCAATTCTTCTACTTTTGCTTCTTTCTCTACCGTCGCCATAGTACAGAGCTTTCTTTACTCAGCGAACTGGGCGCGGTCGATCTTGATGCCCGGCCCGATTACCGACGAGAGGACTAACTTGCGGATGTACTGCCCTTTCGCCGCGGCCGGCTTGGCACGCAAAATGGCGTCAGTAAACGCTTGGGCGTTTTCGATCAGTGCATGATCGGTAAAGGACAGCTTGCCGATGGGGCCTTGGGCGTTGTTGCCGGATTTGCTGTCGGCGCGGTATTCAACGCGGCCGGCCTTGGCCTCGCGAACGGCTTGGGCCACTTCGCGCGTTACCGTGCCGGTCTTGGGATTGGGCATCAGGCCCCGCGGCCCTAAGATCCTTCCCAGCTTACCCACTTGCCCCATCATATCTGGAGAGGCGATGACCAAGTCGAAATCGAGCCAACCGCCCTGGATTTTCTCGGCCATATCGGCCCCGCCAACGAAATCGGCCCCAGCGTCTTGGGCCTCCTGCACTAGCGGTCCTTGGGTAATGACTAAGACCCGGAGTTCCTTCCCGGTGCCGTGGGGCAACATCACCGTGCCACGCAGCGCTTGGTCGGCCTGTCGGCCATCGATCCCTAGGTTGCAAGAAAGCTCGATGGTCGGGTCGTAGTTATAGGCTGGGAATCCCCTGAGGATATTGATCCCCTCTTCCCACGAATAGGCCCTGTCGCGGTCGAAAGACGCCAAGGCGTTCCTGTATTTTTTTCCTCTGGCCATATTTTAAACCTCTTATGAGGGTTGTGATGCGAAGCAACTACTCAATCAAGAGCCCCATGCTGCGGGCCGTCCCCGCGATCATCGACATCGCGGCTTCCATTGAGGCAGCGTTCAAATCGGGCATTTTCAATTCGGCGATTTCGCGCACTTGGTCCTCAGATACAACGCCGATGTGGTCCCTGTTGGGCACGCCCGACCCCTTGGGTTGCCCAGCAGCCCGCAACAACAGTACCGCAGCCGGCGGCGTCTTGGTGATAAACGAAAACGTGCGGTCAGCGTACACCGTAATGATTACGGGAATGATTAACCCCTGCTGGTCTTGGGTCTGGGCATTGAAGGTCTTGCAGAATTCCATGATATTGACGCCGTGTTGACCCAGTGCCGGCCCAACGGGCGGCGTCGGATTCGCCTGACCGGCCGGAACCTGCAATTTGATTTGGGCTATTTCCTTTTTAGCCATTTATTTAATCCCTCTGAAAATCAGCCAACCGCCTCTTGGACTGGCTCGACCTGCAACACGTCCAATTCCACTGATGTACCGCGCCCGAAGATGCTCACCATAATTTTTAATCTCCGCTTCTCTGGCAGCACCTCCTGCACGGTGCCGATAAAATCCTTGAACGCGCCGTCGTTGACCTTGACTTGATCATCGACGGCAAAGGGAATCTCTTCGACATCTTGGTCTTTGCGGCGGTCAACGTGCCCCAAGATGCGGTCGATTTCCTCCTGCCGCAGCGGTTGTGGCTTGCGCGCTGGGCCGACGAAGTTAGTCACCCCGGGAATGTTGGTCACCTGGTACCAAGCGTCCTTGGACATTTCCATTTCCACCAGCACATAACTAGGCAAAAACCGCTTCCTAGTCTTGGTTTTCTTGCCGGCGCGGAGTTCAACCACTTCCTCGGTCGGCACAACGACCTGAGCAATTGCACCGCTGGCAGCCCCCGACTCAATGAGCAACTCCAAATAGGTCTTTACTTTATTTTCGTGCCCCGAATACGTATGAAGAGCGTACCAGCGCTGTGCCATGACTTCAATCCGGTGTTAGCTCCCGTTTGCCGAGCGTAAACAAGGAAAAGAAGCGGTGCATGCTATGCGCCGCTTCCCTTAGATAGGCCCTAGCGGGAGTTACTGTCCTAGAAGCATTCCCCAAACAAAGGAGATAATCAGGTCGAACATGCCGATAAAAACCGCAAAGATCGCCGAAAAGGCTAATACTACTCCTGTGGAACTGACCAAATCCTCGCGAGTGGGCCAACTCACTTTGGAGAATTCGGTCCGCACATCTTTGACGAAATTAGTAAGTTTATTCCACATCCCGTTCCCTAATACAGAAGCCTGGCAGGGCAGACAGGACTTGAACCTGCAACCGCCGGTTTTGGAGACCGGAGCTCTACCAATTGAGCTACTGCCCTATGCCTAGCGGGCTTCCTTGTGGGCCGTGTGCTTGTGGCAAAAGCGGCAATATTTTTTGTACTCCACGCGGCTTGGCTGGCTTCGTCTATTTTTGGTCGTAGTGTAATTTTGCTGACTGCATACTTCGCATTCCAGCGTTATTTGATCTCTTGGCATCAGAACTTGCCGTGTTTAGATGGAAGCACTAGGAAAGTGGAGCCGATGACCAGGATTGAACTGGTGACCTCATCCTTACCAAGGATGCGCTCTACCGACTGAGCTACATCGGCTGCAATTGTTTTGGCTATCTGGAGCGGGAAACGGGACTCGAACCCGCGACCCCGAGCTTGGAAGGCTCGCGCTCTAGCCAACTGAGCTATTCCCGCTCGAGCCGGATTAATGCCCGTTTAATTTATAGAAGACATAATATACAACAGCTTTTTTAATATGTCAAGAAGACCCGGCGCGAACCCAAAACGCGAAACTCCCGGAGAGGCGCAGACCTTTCCGGGAGCCGTCAAGTAAACTGGCACTGCGCTCAGCGCGTGATCTTGACAATCCTGTAGTGCAGCTTGCCAACGGGCACTTCAATCTCGATTTCTTCTCCTTCTTCGTGCCCTAGTAACCCCCTGCCTATCGGCGAAACCGTGGAAATTTTCCCCGCCTCAAAATCCGCTTCCTCGGGTGCGACTAGTGTGTACGTGAGCTGCCGCGCCTTCGCGAGGTCCTCTAGCTCTACGGTGGCACCGATATAGACCTTGTCTTCTGGGATCGCCTCGTTTTCTAGCAGGCGGGCCCGGCTGAGTGTCTCTTCGAGCTTGCCGATGCGCTGCTCTAGGAAGAGCAACCTTTCTTTAGCTGCTGAATACTCGGCGTTCTCGGACAGGTCGCCAAACTCCCGCGCTCGCTGCAGCGCTTGGCGCACTGCCGGGCGTTCGGTCTCCTTGAGTCCTTTCAACTCGACCTGAAGTTTTTCGTAGCCTTCTCGCGAAAGATATACTTCACTCATTACCAAGCCTCAAGCAGGAGAGAACAACATGTGCTACTTAACACAAAAAGCGGAAGCGCGCTGACCGCTTCCGCTACTCAAGTAAATTAATGTACTGACGTTACGCAGTTTTGAGCGTTTGTAGTTCATCGAAGGCATATCGAATGGCCTTGAGATAGAGTCGGGATCGCAGCGCGAAGTGATTGAGTCGGTGCTTGATCCGCAGGCCCTCCAAGCGACCGGCCGCATACAGGGCCATAAAACAGTGGTTGCTTTGGGTGCGTACCCGCTTGGTCGGCGACTTGGCTAAGGCAGCATGCGACTTGAGCGTTTTATGAAACGTCTCCACGTTCCACCGTTTCTGGTAGATTGTTTCGATGGTGGCTCCATCACACGTTTGATCACTACACGCCAGATACAAGGTGCCGGTGCTGCCATCCTGGTTTGTAAAGACCTGCCGGAGCAACAGGACGGGAAAGTCTAATCCTTTGATCCAGCCGAGTACCGGCTGATGTTCAGGCAACGGTTGTGCGTCGATGCGTGCGAAGGCTCCTTGACGTTTCTGTTCATAGCTCAAGGCGACCGTCCTATTGGATTTAAGGGCGACGACGAAGTGTTTGTGGAGGGTCTTGCGGATGAAGGTTAAGTTGTCTTTGGCCGAAAACCAGCTATCGGCCAGCACGTAGCGATAGGGGAGCTGATTATGTTGCCAGGTGCGCAACATCTGGCGCATCAACTCATTTTTCGTGTGCAGACTCCGGCGCTTGACCTGACGAGTCTGCACATCGCTAAAGAGAATGGGTTTACGGATCAACTCATACGTCACCGGCAGACTCACCCCGCTGGCATGATACACACAGTTGAGCAGGTTGAGGCCCTTGACCGAACGGTTTTGGCTGTGATCATAATGCCAACAGATCAGGTCATTTTCATCCGTATGCGGCTTTTCTTGCCCCCGCGTACGCGGGGGGACGATCAGCACCCCATCGTCCTGCTCGATCTCGCGTACCATCGGCTTGATCTGCTGCCACAGCGTGCGGCCATCATAGTCGGCACCCGACAGAAAGCGCGTGACTTGATCATGGCTTAAGGCCCCGTCCACCAGTGCCGATAAGCCGGTCGCCGTCGTCGCGCCAAACGAACTGAGCAGATAATCGCTATATAATTCTAAAAGGTGTTTGTCCATACGGGGAATATACCAAGATAAATACAGGTGCGTAACGTCAGTTAATGTACTAAAAACGATGTCTAGGTGCAAGCAAAGGGACTTGCCCAAGTTCGCCACCCTCCTTTTAATAAATTTACAGACCGAGCCGCCCCCTTTCCAAACACAACGCATTCGCGCGTCTCATGGCCTTGACACTCCTGCACTTTGCCGATCTGCATTTGGGCATCGAAAACCACGGCAGCCTCGACCCAAGCTCTGGCCTGCATTCGCGGGTTCGAGATTTTGCCGCCAGCCTAGAAGCAGTCTTCGACCTAGCCATTGAAAAGGCGGTCGATTTGGTCCTCTTCGCCGGCGACATGTACAAAAATTGCGATCCGACCCC
The DNA here is from genome assembly GCA_965217585.1 of Candidatus Latescibacterota bacterium. GTDB lineage: Bacteria > Latescibacterota > UBA2968 > UBA8231 > UBA8231. The sequence goes on along the minus strand of OZ244561.1, from coordinate 5,393,565 downwards.
GACCCACCAGCGCGTCTTTGCCCGCCAGCTCCAGCGCCTGCAAGCGGCCCGCATCCCCATCGTGCTGGTGGTCGGCAACCACGACGCACCGGGCGCTTTCGGCAAAGCTACTTCGGTCGATATTTTCAGCACCCTACAGCTAGAGGGCACCCATGTCATCCGCCGCCCGGAGCTTCTGCGGATCGAAACGGCCAATGGCCCGGTACAAGTGGCCGGCCTACCCTGGCCAACGCGCCATGCCCTACTCACCCGCGATGAATACCGCGACCTGTCCCTAGAGGAAGTCCGCGTCGAGATTCAAAAGATCTGCGCAGCCCAGATCGATGAGTACGCCCGGCAGCTCGACCCCGAGCTGCCGGGCGTACTCATCGCCCACCTCGCTGCCGCCGACGCCGTCTATTCTGGGGGCGAACGCACCGCTATTATCGGCCAAGACCCCGTTTTGCTCACCAGCACCCTTGCCAATCCCGCCTACGACTATGTCGCCTTGGGGCACATTCACAAATATCAAGACCTCAACCCCGGCCAACATCCGCCCGTGATTTATTCGGGCAGCCTAGAGCGCATCGACTTTGGCGAGGAAGGCGAAGACAAGGGCTTCTGCCTCGTACGTATCGCAGAGGACGCAACTGCGCCGAGGGGCCAGGCGACTACTTTTGAGTTCGTCCCCGTCCCGTCCCGGCGCTTTGCGACCATCAAGCTGAAGGTGCTCGACGGCCAAGACGCCACCGAGCGCCTCGTCGCGGCCTGCGCCGAGGCCGATCTGGCAGACGCCGTAGTCCGCGTCCTCTACGACCTGCCCGCAGGCTACGCCACGCCGGTGGACTTACAACAGGTGCGGCAGGCACTTGAACCGGCCTTCCACGTCGCCTTTATCCAGCCGCGCTTCGCCCCGGAAGTGCGTCAACGCCGTGCTGAAATCAGCGAGGAGGCCGGCTTAGGCGACGCCCTCGACCGCTATATCGACAACAGCCCAGACCTGCAAACGCACCGGTCCGAGCTCAAAAACTACGCGCTCCACCTCGAGCGCGAGCTCGAATCTGGCCAACGCGACGAAGACGACGGATGATCCCTCTCTCCCTTTCGCTGCGCAACTTTCTCAGCTACGGCGAGGAGGTGCCACCACTCGACTTTACCCAGTTCCACGTCGCCTGCCTCACAGGCGGCAACGGCCACGGCAAATCCGCCCTGCTCGACGGGATTACCTACGCCCTGTGGGGCCAAGCTCGCAAAAGCCGCAGCGACGAAGAACTGTGTCGGATCGGAGCCAGAGAGATGCGGGTCGACTTCGACTTCGCCCTCGGCGAAAAGCACTTCCGCGTCATCCGCAATTGGCGCCGCACCAAGCGAGGCGTCCCGGCCCTAGACCTGCAAGTAGAAAGCGACGGCGTCTTCCGCACTCTCAGCGAAGGCGAGGGCATTAATCCCACCCAGCGGCGCATCAACGAGCTCCTATCCATGGACTACGACACCTTCGTCAACTCGGCCTTCATCGTCCAAGGGCGCGCCGACGAGTTCACCCAGAAAAACGCCAGGCAGCGCAAGGAGGTACTCGGTCGCATCCTCGGCTTGGGGCGCTACGACCAGCTCCAAGGCATGGCCCGGGTCCGCTATCAAGAGCACCAGCGCCAGAGCGAGGCTCAGCAAACTCGCCTCGGTGAACTCGATACCGAATTGGCTAGGCGAGAAGGCTACGAAGCCGAGCTGCGCGCCGTCGATGATCACCTCGCTCTACTCGGCCGCGAAATCAGCAGCCGTGAAAAAGAGCAAGCCGAGTTGGAGGCCCAGCGCCTAGAGCTAGCGCAGATCCGCCAGCGTGTCTCCGAGCTAGTGAGGGAGCAGCAGCGCGTTGCCGAGCGGGCGCAACAGGTCTCCGCCGAACTCGAAAACCTGCGGGAGCAGCAGCGCCAAGACGGCGAAATTCTAGCGGCCACCGAATCCATCGAGCGGGACTTTGCGACCTACGACCAGCTTCGCACTCAAATCGGCCTAATCGAACAAAAAGCTCAGGAGCACGGCGAGTTAGAGGCCCGCCGCCGCCAGCTAGAAGAGCGAATCGCCCAGGTGCGCCAAGAAGTGGAGCGACAGCAAGAGCGCTGGGCGGCCACCCTCGGCGAGCGACAGCGCCAGCTCGCCGAGCACCAAGCCTTGCTCAATCGGGAACAGACCATCGCCATCCGCTACGTCCAATTCAAAACCATTAGCGAGCAGGCCCAAGCCCTAGAGCAGGCGCGGATTCGCTACGAGGATCTCCTCCGCGAGCGCCGTCGCCTCGAACACGAACTATCTCTCGCAGAAGAGCGCCGCAAAAGCCAGCGCCAAGCACTAGCCAAGCAATTGGCGCAGTTAGAACGAGCCAGCGCCGAGGGGGAAACCCTAGCAGCTCACATCCACCAGTTGCAAGCGCAACGGACCCAATTGCAGGCCAAAGTCGAAGAACGGAACCGCCTCGAGGACGAGGGCCGAGATCTCAATGCCCAGATCACCGAGCGGCAGCAAAAACTCCGCGCCGAAGAAGAAGAATTGGCCAACGAGCGCCAGCAGGCTCAGGCCTTGGCCGGTTCCGACGACGCCAATTGCCCATTGTGCGGCAGCGCACTCGACGCCGAACATCGCCAGCAGGTCGCGGCAGAACTCTCGCAACGGGAAGAACGCCGCCAAGAGCGCATCGCCGTTCTCGGCAGCGAGCTGGCCACTCTCGACGACCTGTTGCAAAAGATGCGCACGCACTACAGGGCCCTTGGAGAGGAAATCGCGCCCCTCCAGCAGGTGCATCAAGAACTGGCCGCCGGGGAAGCTCGTCTCGGGCAATTGCGGGAATCGGCCGCTGGGGCCCAGTCGCTAGCTGAGCAACTAGCCGCCCTCGACCGCGAACTCAGCGACCAATCATACGCTCCCAGCGAACGCGAACGCCTGCACAAGCTAGCCGGGGAAATAGAGCTATTGGGCTACAGCAGCGCCGAGCACGAGGCGCTGCGCCAAAAGCTCGCCGAGTTGCGCCCGGTCGAGGCCGAGCACGCCCGCTTGCAGGACGCCAAAAGCCAAGCCGAGCGCCTCAACAGCGATCGGGCCGAAGCCCAGAACCAACTCGACCAAGCAGACCGCCAACTCGCCGAGGCCCGCTATGCCCAAGAGGAACGGGAACAACTCGGCCAAGTCGAGCACCAGCTCGCAGCCTTGGGTTACAATGGTGCCGAGCACCAGCAGCTACGCCACCAACAGGACGACCTGCGCGACAGCGCGCGGCAATTCGAGCGCCTGCAAAACGCCCGCGAACGCCGTGCTTCGGCCAGTGAATCGCGGGTGCGCTACGAGGCCGAAGCCTCCTCTCTAGCGGAACAATTGCAGGCCGCGAAAAAAGAACAGGAAAGATTAGACAAGCGGGCCGGCGAGTTAGAAGACGTCGATAGGCAACTCGGCGAAAACCAAGCCCTCTTGGAAAAGCTGCGGGTCGAAAGGGATCAACTCCTCCAGCGCCGAGGCAACCTAGAGGCCTTGTGCTCGCGCTGCGCCGAACTAGCGCTGGAACGGGACGCGTTGCGCCAAGACCTGCAAGGCACCCAGCGACAGGCCTGGATCTACCAACAGCTCGACAAGGCATTCGGCAAGGATGGGATCCAAGCGCTGATCATTGAAAACGCCGTGCCGCAGATCGCCGACGAGGCCAACGCCATCCTCGCACGCCTGACAGACAACCGCATCCAAATCGCCTTTGAGTCGCTGCGCGACCTCAAAAAAGGCGGCACCCGCGAAACCCTCGACGTCAAAATCGCCGACGAGGTCGGCGAGCGCTCCTATCACCTCTATTCTGGGGGCGAGGCATTCCGCACCAATTTCGCCTTGCGCATCGCGCTTTCCAAGGTGCTGGCCATGCGCTCGGGCACCCGCCTCCACACCCTCTTTATCGACGAGGGCTTCGGGACCCAAGATGAGCAGGGGCTGGAGCAACTCATCGAAGCCATCCAAAAAATCAGCGAGGATTTCAAAAAGGTGTTAATCGTCACGCATCTCGACCAGCTCAAGGCGACCTTCCCGGTGCAAATAGAGGTCGCCAAACACCCCGACTTAGGCTCGCGTTTCTCCGTGACGCAGCACGCCTAGCCTCTTGCCCGTTATGACCCATTACGACGAATACCACGCCGCCCGCGCCAGCGCGGCCCTACGCGACGCGCAAGCCTCGTTTCGCTTGTACACGCGCGGTGCCGACCATCTCGATTTCCTGCACCGCATGACCTCCAACGACTTCCATAACCTGCAACTAGGGCACGGCCTCGAAGCCGTTTTTATCGAACAGCGGGCGCGGATTCTCGACCTCGCCACCTGCTATCGCGGCCCGGACGTCACCGCCTTGATCCTCAGTCCCGATTCGCGCACTGCGATCCCCGCTTGGCTGGACCGCTTTATCTTTGCCGAGGCTCTCGAATTGGCAGACCGCACAGACGAGACGGCCATGTTCGAACTCGTCGGCCCACACGCCACCCAGCTAGTCGCCCGCGTATTGGACGCGGATCTGGCAAAACTTCAGGATCACCAGCTACTCGACCCACAGGTCGCGGACGGCCTGTGGCTGGCGCGGACGGCCGGGCCGGGGCTGCGCACCTTCGGGCCGCCCGCAGCCGTAGCGGCCCTTTGGCAACGCCTTGCCGCCGCAGGTGCTCGTCCAATAGGGGCGGCGACCTGGGAAATTCTGCGCGTCGAACAGGGTCTTCCCCTGCGCGGGCGAGAACTGACCCAAGATTACAACCCCTGGGAAGCAGGGCTTGGTCGCGCCATTCATCTAGACAAAGGCTGCTATATCGGCCAAGAAGTCATCGCTCGCCTAGACACCTACGACAAAGTCAAGCAGCATCTAGTGGGGCTGCGGCTTTCCGCCGCCGAGCTGCCGCCAACGGGGCAACCGCTGCGCGATGGAGTGCGCGAAGTAGGGCGCATCACTTCTGCGGTCCATTCCCCAAGCCTCGGCCCGATCGCCCTCGCCTATGTGCGGCGGAGCGCTTGCGCCGAGGGCACTGCGCTAGACGCGGACGGAGCACAGGCCACCGTAGTTTCCCTGCCTTTTTTGTCGCATGAGTCCCACTAGGGCTGGCGGACGCCGCAAGATAGTTCACATTGGAGTCGATAGCGGCCCGCCTAGCCGCGACACCCAGGCTTGCTCCAAATTCGCCGTGCTCCTGCGCGAATACACCGATTGGATCGAATGGGGCGACGGCTACGCCATCCTCGACGTCACCGACAATAAGCTCGACATCCCCTTCGGAATGCGTGTCGCCAAGATGATCAAGAGCGATATCAAGCGGCAGCTAGGTTGGAGCGTTTCCGTGGGGTTGGCACCTAGCAAGTTCTTGGCGCGGCTGGCTATGGAGCGCCAGCGGCCCGATGGCCTAACGGTCGTGCTGCCCGAACAGATAGGAGATTTCCTCGCCGACGTGCCCATCGACCAGCTCCCCGGCGTGGGGGCCATTACGCGCCAGCAACTCGCGGCTATGCAAATAGAGCGCGTCGGCTCGCTGGCTCAAGTGTCGCTGAACGAACTCGTGCGCCACTTTGGCCAGCGGGGTAGTAGCTTTTGGCACCTTGCCCAAGGCCGGGACGACGACTCGGTCGCCCTGGCCGAGCAGCTTAGCCAAATCCGCGAGGAAACCTCCTTTGCCACCCCGATGTACACCCGCGAAGAAATGCGCGAGGCCTTGCGCGAGTTGGCCGCTGCGCTCTGTGGGCGTTTGCAGCGCAGAGGACTGCAAGCGCGCGACGTGAGCCTACAGGTGCGCTACCCAGATTTTCGTACCGCGACGCGCACATCGCGCTTAGCCGCCTTTACCGACCGCGCCCAAGCCATCTTCGCGGCTGCCTGCGAGCTGTTAGAGGACACAGAGGCCGGCGACTTGGGCACGCGCCTGCTCGGCATAGGGTTGGGGGGATTTGCCGACGAGGAGATCGAACAGCTCGATTTGTTTGCCGGTGAAAAGCCCTAGGCTGCGGCCTGCGGCAACACCGAATCTCCATAGGGCAGCGCCCAGACCCGGGCCTCGGGGCCGACTACCTCGTGCGCGGCCGCCACAGCTTGGTCTAGGTCGTCAAAGGGCACTAAACCGACGCGGCCGATGGCCTCGGCCGGCAGCGATGAGACCAAATGCACGCGGGCCTTTTTCAGCACCGCGGCAATGGCTGCGGCCTTGTGCCCGCCCAAGACGAATTCCCGCTCTATGCGTGCGAGAATCCCGTCGGCCGAATCCGCCTCCTGCAACCAAGAGGCAAAGGTAGCACTGCCCAGTCCCTCTCGGCATTCAGCCACCCAGACGATGACGCCTCCTTCGCGCACGGCATGCACGGCGTTGTCGAGGGCCTTTTGCGCTTGGTACATATTGACATCCAGCGGATAGCCGCCCGCGCTGACGAGGACGATATCAGCGCATCGCGCAATGGGCACGGCCCCGCGCTCGGCCACTCGCTCGCACCCTTTGCGGTGGGCCTCCCGCACGTGCCCGGCAAAGGCGGCGACAATGCGGTGGCGATCGTCGACGATCACATTGAGGATGAAGTCAATCCCCAACATGGCCGCCCCTTCTTCTAAATCTTCCCGCACCGGATTGCCCACGAGCCGCCCGGTCTCCGCGCCGGGCCGGGCCATCAAGCCGTGGTTGGCCGCTATGGCGCTAGGGGAGGCACAGCCGGGCAAGATCGCCTTGGCCCCGCCCGAAAAGCCGGCGAAGTAGTGAAACTCCAAGTTACCCAAACAGATCCGCACATCGGCCTCTACCAAGGGACGGAAGAGTTCCACGGGCGTACCTCGGGCGGTGACGCCTAGCCGCACCACGTCTTTTGGATCGTGGTTCACGACCCGCACCCGAGCATAGACCGCCGGCCCCACTAAAGCGGCCAGTTCGGCTGCGGTCTGCGCTCGGTGCAGTCCCAAGGCCACGACCACGGTCACGTCGGCGTCCGGCACACCGGCCGCGGCGAGTTCCTCCAGCACCGGCGACAACAGGCGATCCGTTGGGCAGGGCCGGGTCATATCGCTGACGACAATCGCGACCTGCTGACCGGGCCGCACCAACGCGCGCAATGCCGGCGTGCCCACGGGCCGGTCCAGCGCATCCCGCACCAACGCGTGCTCCGCGCCGTCGCCGCATTGTTCTGCTCTCGGCAGAACGATGCCTAGCAGGTGCTCACTAGGCACGGTGACTTGCAGGTGGGAGTCGCCAAAGGGCAGCTCGATTTGCGTCACAGCCATAGCTCCTCCTCAATTAGTCGAGGGCACAGGCACCAGCACCGCGTGGATCGCCGCAGGTTCCACACGGCCCTATTGGCTCGCGCTCGCTGGCGGCGCGGCCGGCAACGGCAAAACTCGACAGCTTCTTCTCTAACCGCACGCTCTCACAAGACGGGCAAGCGGGCCTAGCCGCCCCTTGTATGAGCGCGTCGAACTCCGCGCCGCACTCCTTGCAGGCGTATTCAAAAATCGGCATGGCTCAGGCTCCGTGCAGGGCCTTCTGATACAGGCCCACGCTGTAGAATTCATAAGCAGCAGCTTTGTCCGGGAAATCAACTACGTGAACCGTGAAACGGGCCGGTACCCCGGCGTCGGGCATACAGTCGCGGAAAAAGCGGCTATAGGCTTGGGCGTATTCCTGATAAATGCGCTGTTGTTCCTCGTGAAAGCGCTGCGGATCGGTCAGCGGGTTGACGTCCTTGGGCTGGGCACCGAAAGCGTGCACCTCGATAAAATCTATCTGGGCAATCGAGTCGCAAATCCCGGCTTCCTGCAGCCATTTCTCCCAACAGCGGAAGACTAGTTCGACCTCAACGGCGGGCGTCATCCTCACCAACTCGTCGCGGCCGAGGATCCCCTGCGCCGAATGTCCGCCGGTCAAACCAGCGAAGTAGATCTTCAAGTCGCCGTTGTCCAGCGCCTCGGTCACCAAGGCCGATAAGGTCGGGTGATCCCCGTTGTAGTAATAGGTCAATCGGCCGCGTTGCTTGACGTTAAATGCCATAGAACCCCTTTCGCTTGGCGTTATAGTGCTTCGACGAAAATCTCGGCCCAATGTCGCGCCCGACGCCCGGTAAAATCGGCAATCTGGTGGCGGCACGAGGTGCCTACAGCCGCGATCTCCACGTCCTCCGCTGCCGCTTCTAGCACGGCAAAAAGCCGCTCCTGCCCCACCGCGCGCGATATTTCAAAGTGCTCCTTCTCATAGCCGAAACTACCGGCCATACCACAGCAACCCGACGGGATCTCCTCGGCGCGAAAGTAGGGCGGCATGTTGAGCACGGCCAATGTCGCGGCCGTTCCCGTCAGGGCCTTTTGATGGCAGTGGCCATGCACCAAAATATGGCGGATAGTCGAGGTAAACTCCAAATCTAGCGGAGACTCGCGGACGAGAAAGTCCTCGAGCAAGACGACCTGCTCAGCCACGAGTCGGCTTTGTGGATCGTCAACTAAGTCTAGGTAATCGTCGCTGAGAGCCGACGCGCAGCTCGGCTCCAGCCCGATGATCGGCACCCCTTCCGCAGCCCAAGGCGCGAGCACCTCCACATTGCGCTGTGCCAAGGCACGAGCGCGGTCGAGAAAGCCCTTGGATATGAGCGGCCGACCGCAACATACCTTGTTGGCGACCAAGGCAACCTCGTACCCGGTGCGCTCCAAGATGATCGTCGCCGCCATGCCAATGGCCGGCTCGTTGTACTCGACGAAGGTGTCGTTGAAGAGCACGACGCGGCCCTTGGAGCCGCGAGCCGGACGCCGCCCGGCGAACCAGCGCGAAAACGGCTGGCGGGCAAAGGCCGGTAGCCGCCGCCGCCGGTCAATGCCCAAAAACGCATCCAACAGCCAGCGGTTGAACCCGCTGCGACCTATCCAATTCGACAGCGGTGCCAACGCCGATCCCAAGCGGCTAATGCGGGCTATGTCGGCAAAGAGCCGCGACCGCAACGGATAGCCGTGTTCGCGATGGTAGTGAGCGAGAAATTCGTACTTGAGCTTGGCCATATCCACGCTCGACGGGCACTCGGTCTTGCAGGCTTTGCACTCCAAGCAGAGGTCCATCACGCGGTGGACCTCTTGGCTGTGCAGGCCGTCGGGCAACGTACCGGCGAGCGCGGCGCGCAGGGCATTGGCCCGGCCGCGGGTGGTGTGTTCTTCGTCTAAAGTCGCCATGTACGAAGGGCACATCGTGCCCACCAGCTTTTTGCGACAGTGGCCCACCCCGGAGCACATTTCAACGGCTTCCTGAAAGCCGCCCGCCTCGCTAAAGCTGAAAAACGTCTCCACCTTGGGCGTCTGATAATCCTCGTGGTAGCGCAGGTTCTCGTCCATCCGAGGGGGGCGAGTGATTTTGCCGGGGTTCATAATTCCCTGTGGATCAAAGGCGTCCTTAACCTCGACAAAAGCCGCGACCAACTCCGGGCCAAACATCTTGGCGATCCACTCGCTGCGGGCCAAGCCATCGCCGTGCTCGCCCGACATGGCTCCGCCGTATTCGCGCACCATATCGCTCATCCGCTCCTCGATCTGGCGCAGGAGCTTTATACCCTCGGGGGCTTTGAGGTTGAAGATCGGCCGGATGTGCAACAGGCCGACGCTCGCATGCCCATAGAATTCGGCCTCAATCCCCAATTCCGCCATCAGCGCGACCACCCGGCGGACGTACTCGGGCAGCTTGGCCACCGGGACGCAGGTATCCTCCACCCCTGGCTGGGGTTTGGGGTCGCCCTTCATGCCCATCAAAAGTCCCAATCCGGCCTTGCGTATCCCCCAAATCGCCTGCTGGTCTGCCGGATCGACGGACCGCACCCAAGCGTAGCCCATCCCGCGCTCCCGCAATCGTTCTTCCAATCCGTCCAGCTTGCGGCCCAGCTCGGTGGCCGAGTCCGCGTAGTACTCGACGACGAGCAGGGCGGCTGGGTCGCCCCGCAAAAAGCGGCGACCCGGGGCGTGTTCGCTGGAGTCCTTGGTCTGGTCGAGCAGGATGTCGTCCATCAGCTCGCTGGCGACTGGCGAGGTCTCCAACGCGGCCAAATTGGCCTCCGTGGCCTCGACTAAGTCGTGGAAGTGGACGGCCACCAAGCCCTTGTGCGCGGGCAGCTCCACTAAGTTCAACCGCGCTTCGACGACCGCGCAGAGCGTGCCCTCCGAGCCGACGACCAGCTTGCTCAGGTCAAAGGGAGCGCCGTCGATGAACTCGTCGAGATTGTAGCCCGAGACGCGGCGCATCACTTGGGGAAAGCCTGTGCGGATCTGCGTTTCGCGCTCGCGGACGATGCGGCGAACTTCGCGGTAAATGCGACCTTCGAGGCTGTCCAAGCTCGCGCGGAGTTCGCACTCCTCGTCGTCTAGCGGCCCGAATACCGCTTGCGAGCCATCGGCCAGTACCACCTTTAGCTCCTGTACGTGGTCGATGGTCTTGCCGTATATAATAGAGTGCGCACCGCAAGAATTGTTGCCGATCATCCCGCCGATATTGGCCCGGCTACTCGTGGATACATCGGGCGCGAAAATCAGGCCGTAGGGCTGCAAGTAGGCATTGAGCTCATCGAGCACCAAGCCTGGCTGGACCCGAACCCAGCACTCGTCCGGGTCGAACTCCAAGATCCGGTTCATGTATTTGGAAAAGTCGAGATGGACCGCGGCACCCACTGACTGGCCCGCCAAACTCGTACCGCCGCCCCGCGGCAATACAGCCGCCCCCTGCTCGGCGGCAATTTTTACCACGGCGACCACATCGGCCTCGTCTTTGGGCACGACCAGCCCTAGGGGCTCCATCTCGTAGATGCTGGCGTCGGTGCGGTAGAGCATGCGCGAAACAGCGTCAAAGCGCACTTCGCCTTGGATGGCCTGCTGCAAGGCCATCTCCAATGTATTTCTATCCATTCTTAGGCATTGATCGATTGTGCGCTTCTTCTTCGCCTTAAAGAGGACTGGTGCGCACTTTGGTCACTTGGTAGAGACATCTCAATAACTAAGAACGCACTCTACGGGCCGTCAAATTCCCGCACTGGCCGAGTTCCTCATTTTTATGAAAACTTGTTTTTCATTTTTCTAAAAAAATATCCAATATGTAGTTGACAAACATTTTCGACCCCAATAGATTGGTTAGTTGCCACGTGGTTAGCGCGCAAAAGAGGGGGCTTCCGGGACAAGGGGAGATCGCGGAAGTCTCCACTTTTTATTTCACAAAATCTCATGTCACAACAACAACCTGTCGCTGTCCGCATCTATAATCAGACCTATCAGCTCGTCAACAGCGAGGGCCAAGACCCCGAGTACATTCGGCTCGCTGCGGCCTATCTCGACGAGAAGATGCAGCAGACCGCCGCTAGGGTCGGATCCCGAGCCGCGCTCGATATCGCCATCTTGGCCGCGCTCGATATCGCCGAAGAAGTGATCCGCGCCCGCCAGCACAAAGACGCGCTGATCAACAGAGCCGATGCCCGCATCGACTCCTTCACCCAGTTGCTGTCCGACGATCCCCCCGCCACAGACGATCCCCCCGCCACAGACACCAAGCGGTTCTGATTCTCTTCTATATATAGTACTGGATTTCCCGGTCCCTATACTCTTGGGCGTGAGGCACATTGAGTGGACACCGCGCCTTGTAATCGGGATGGAGCCGCGCCCACAAGAACTCGAGCGCGTGTTGATTCCAGCGAAAAAAGTGATCGCGGCCAATCTGCTCCATCAGCCTCGACCGCTCCAGCGCGTCGGTAAGCTGCCGTTTCGCCCGCGTGAAATATAGGTCCAGCCCAACTTCGCGCAGGCGTTCAACCACGTTGCGCAACGCCTGTTCGCCAGAAGCGTCGATCCGATTGATTCCGTCTGCATCGAGAATCAAGTACCTCAGTTCGGGTGCCGAAGCGATCGTTTCGAGTACCTTGTCCTCAAAATAACGGCCAGACCCAAAGTACAGTTGGCCGTCAAAGCGCATAATCGCGATCTGCTGATCCGGCCTCAGGCCCGCGTCGCTCTCGCGCATCGTGCCGTCGAGGTGCCGAGCGAGAAGAACCACGCGGGGCCGCATGGTGCGGTAGAAGTTGAGTACCAGCGAAGCCCCCACCCCAAGGCCAACCCCCAAGTGCAGGTCCGGTGCCAAGACCAGCGTGCCGACAAAAGTCGCGGCCCCAATCAACCCGTCGTGGAATTTAATGCGCCAAGCTGTCACTAGGGGCTGGATGCGCACCAAGCCGAACACCGCGGTGATGATAACAACGGCGAGAGTCGCTTGCGGCAGATAGTACAACAGCGGCGTGAGCCAGAGCAGCGTCGCGGCGATGACCAGCGACGCCACGACCGACGCAAAACCCGTCCGTGCCCCGCTTTGGTAGTTGACGGCCGACCGCGAGAACGAGCCCGAAGTCGCATAGCTTTGGAAAAGCCCGCCGATCACGTTAGCCATGCCTTGGCCGATGAGTTCCCGATTGATATCGAGATGCTGTCGCGTCCGTGCGGCAAGGGTCTTGGCAATGGCCATGGCCTCCATCAGGCCGAGCAGTGTCAAGGTCAAGGCCCCCACGAAAAGCTGGGATAGGATCTCCGCGTCTAGGGCCGGCACCAAAGGCCGCGGCAAACCGCGCGGGACCTCGCCGACCACTTCCCCGCTAAATCCGACCAGCCAAGAGACGAGTGTGGTGACCAGCAGCGTCGTCAACATGCTCGGCAGCTCCCAGCGCACGCGGCGCAAAACCACCAGCAGCCCTCCGGCCAACGCCGCCATCCCCAGCGTCGGCCAATGGACCTCTAATAGCGCCACGTCGATGACGCGGAGGGCCGCCAGCAAATGCCCCCCCTGTTGAGGCTCCACACCGAATACCTTGTGCAATTGGGAAATGGCGATGATAAAGGCCGCGGCATTGGTAAAGCCGACGACCACCGGGCCGGACAGCAGGTCAATCAGCAAACCCAACCGCAACACGCCCAAGGCGATCCGTATCAGACCGACGAGCAAGCCCAAGACCAGCGAATAGGCGATATATAGCTCGCCGCCCTCGGGAGCAAGCCCTTGCACGGTCGTCGCGCTGATGAGCGAAGCTATGGCCACCGGGCCGGTGGACAAATGCCGGGAAGAGCCAAAGAGCGCGGCTACGGCCGGCGGCAGAAAGGCCGCGTATAGTCCATAGACCGGCGGCAGCCCCGCCAACTCGGCGTAGGCCATGGCCTGGGGCACGAGGATCGTCGCTACGGTGAGGCCCGCGATCAAATCGGCACGCAAGACGCCCGGCTGGCCGAGTTCGGGCAGCCAGCATATAAATGGAAAAAATCGCTTCATACGTTCGCTATGGGCCGGTTGACACCTAGTCGGCGGCCAGTGTACACTTAGCGGGTTATCACCTCAACAGCGGGAGTGCCGCATGGACCCACACAAGCAGCGAGCCTTTTTCGAGCAGCAGGGCTACTTAATCGTCCCCGACCTGCTCAACGGCCGCGAGGTCGCCGAATGCCAGCGCGAGATCCAACGCCTGCACCAACTAGCCGCCGACCTAGAAGACCGCCAAGACCCGTTCAGCAGTCACTTTCAGCGCGAGCCTTTTTCTAAGGATCAAAACCGCGACGGCCTGCCGGTGCTGCGCAAAATCGAGAACACTCGCGCTCTATCGCCGTGCTTTGCCCAACTCGCGGCCCATCCCCACCTCGTCGCCACCGTGCAATCGCTCCTCGGGGACGACCTGCTCCTCTTCCGGAGTACCCTAATGCTCAAGCCCGCCTTCCACGGCTCGGCCCACGCCCTGCACCAAGACTCGGCTTATTGGCCAATGGAGCCTCCCGCTCTCGTGACCGCGAGTATCGCCCTCGACGACGCCACCCCGGACAACGGCTGCATTAAGGTCATTCCCGGTAGCCACCATTGGGGCTTGCAGGAATGGGGCCACATCGCCCAACAGCAAGGGGCACCGCTGACTAGCCGCGAGGACATCGACCGCTCGCGCCAGATCGACGTGCCGCTTGCGGCCGGGTCTGCCGTGCTGTTCCACAGCTTGATGGTCCACGGTTCTGGCCCCAACCAGACGGACCGCTCGCGCAACACCGCGCTCTACGCCTATTTCTCACCGCATGTGCGCTACACACCCGGTGCCAACGGCCCGCGGTCGAAGTCCTTCCCGGTCATCGCCGGCCTCGATGGCGCAGCCGAACACATGCTAGTCTCCTCCTGAAGCAACCGCTCTAAAAAAAGAGTTCTATCCCTAAGTGCCAAAACCCTTTAGGCAAGGCGGGCAGCGGCGGAAGAGCGCGAATAAAAAAGGCCGACGCCCGCAGTGCGGACACCGGCCTTTTTGCGCGCTCTAGACCAACCTCAGAGGGGCCTGAGAATGAGTGACATTTCGCGGCCCTCCATTTTGGGATTCTGATCAACGACGGCCACATCCTCGAGCTTGGCAGCCAACTCTTGCAGTAGCTGGTGCCCCCGTTCCTGATAGGCCATCTGCCGCCCTTTGAAGCGGACGCTGACTTTGACCCGGTTCCCCTTTTCGATAAACGTGCGGATGTGGCCCATCCGGTATTCAAGGTCGTGTTCGGAGATATTGGCTCCGGCGATGCGAATGCCCTTCATCTGCACGTTTTGCTGCTTCTTGCGCGCTTCCTTGGCCTTTTTCTCTTGGTCGTAGCGGAACTTACCGTAGTCGATAATCCGGCAGACCGGCGGGCGCGCTTCGGCGGCCACTTCCACTAGGTCGAGATTGGCTTCCTCCGCCATGGCCAAGGCACGGGCCGTTTCGATGATCCCCACCTGCCCCCCATCGGACCCGATGAGCCGAATTTGGGGCACGCGAATATCATCGTTTACTCTCGTAAAACTCTTTTTCTTTGCTGCGATTGCATCAACCTCCGTAAAGGGTGGAAGGCGCGGGCGTTTCCCGCAGAAGTTTTAATATATTCGCAGTGCGAATTAAAACAAGAAAAGATTTGCCCCTTCCCTCTTTGGCAGCCATGAGCGAATAGGTTATTTTGCCTATTTCCCACCCGAAGGAAAGCCCATGGCCCGCACGTACGACGTCTATGGAGTCGGCCACGCTCTAGTGGACATCCAATATCAAGTCGCCCCAGCGTTCCTCGCCGAGCTCCAGATCGAAAAGGGGGTTATGACCCTCGTCGATGAGGCGCGGCAGCGCAACCTCACAGCAGCGGTCGGCGGCGAGCCGGTCGCCTCGGCTTCGGGCGGCTCGGCGGCCAATACCCTCATCGGCGTCGCCCGCTTTGGCGGCCGAACCTATTATGCCTGCCTGACCGGCCGCGACGCTTGGGGCGACTTTTACCAGCGCGATCTCGAAGCAGCCGGCGTGGCCACTCATCCGGCCAGCCGCGGCGCAGGCAAGACCGGCCAGTGCTTGGTTTTTATTACGCCAGATGCCGACCGCACCCTCAACACCTTTTTGGGCATCAGCAGCGCCATCGGCCCGGCCCAGCTCCAAGAGGAGGTCATCGCCGACAGCCAGTATATCTATATAGAAGGATATCTCCTCGGCTCGGACGACGGCTTTGCCGCTGCGTGCCGAGCACAGCAAATGGCCCAGCGGCACGGCACGGCCGTCTCCCTGACTCTGAGCGATCCCTTTGCCGTCCGGGCCTTTCGGGCACGCTTTGACGCGCTCCTGCAGTATGGCGTAGACCTGCTCTTCTGCAACGAGGAGGAGGCCCTCGCCAGCACCGGCATCAGCGACCGCGAAACAGCCGGCGCGGCCTTAGCTTCCCAAGTCGGCACGGCCTACGTAACGTGCGGAGCCGACGGTGCCCTAGTGTACGCCGACAGCACCCACTACCAAGTGCCCGGCGTCCCCGTGCAAGCTATCGACACCAACGGTGCCGGTGATCTCTTTGCCGGTGGCGTGCTCTACGGGCTGTCCCACGAGTACAGCCCCTTAGACGCGGCGCGTCTGGGCTGCTATGCTGCCGCGCAAGTGGTAACCCGCTTCGGGCCGCGCCTAGAACAATCGCTCGCCGATCGCATCGATCGCATCCTATCCCACTTCTCAACCTAGCTTGGAGGCTCGCGTGAAGATCCTAGTCCACTACCCATTCACCGACGAACAGCACGACCGTCTGCGCCAGATAGCGCGCGAAAACGGCGGGCACGAAGTCTTTGTGGCCCACGACGATCAAGAGGCCATCGCCGTAGCCGGCGAGATCGACATCATTGTCGGCAACTTCCCGCCCGCAGTCTGTGCCGCTGCCCCCAACCTGCGCTGGGTCCAGTCCTTCAGCACCGGCATGGACAAATTCCTCTTCCCCGAAATTATCGCCCGCGACGAAGTCGCCATTTCCAACGTAGCCGGGCTATACGCCCCCCAAGGCGGCGAACACGCCTGGGCCTTGCTCCTCGCCCTGACCCGAGGCATCGATCAGTCGATTCGCCAAAACGACCAGCGCAAGTGGGCCGGTGGCGCTACTGTCGAATTGACCGGGCAAACGTTGGGCCTTGTGGGACTGGGGGGCTTTGGGATTGAAATGGCCAAGCGGGCTGCCGGCTACGATATGCCGATCATCGCCATTGACCCGGTGCGCCGCGACCTGCCGCCGGGCATTTCCGAGCTCAGGGACAACACCCGCGACAACCTGCACGACCTCCTCCGTCGCACCGACGTGGTGATGATGGCCTGTCCGCTCACCAAGGAGACCTATCACCTCATCGGGAGTGAGGAACTAGCGCAGATGAAGAAGAGCGCCTATCTGATCAACGTGACGCGGGGCGGCATCATTGACGAGGATGCTCTCTGCGAGGCCCTGCACGACGGGCAGATCGCCGGTGCCGGTATCGACGTTACCGAAGTCGAGCCGTTGCCCCCCGAATCTCCGCTGTGGGACGCGCCCAACATCATCCTCACCCCGCATCGGGCTGGAGCCTCACAGCACCGACCGCGCAAAGTCTACGAGTTCTTCTGCGCCCAATTAGAGCGCTACCTCAAGGGCGAACCGGTGCTCAATATCATCGATAAGAAGAAGGGGTACTAGACCGCTCAGATCGGCCGATCTATTCGCACCGACGAGGAGATCGTTAAAAATGGACATTGGGCTATTCACCCGCGAGGGAAAGAATTTGATCGGACGCATCGGCCCGCTCGTGTTGGCTTGGGACCGGCACGAGGGCGGCAGACTGACCATATCCCGGCTAGTCGCCGGAGAGTCGCTGCCGGTCGGTCGCTTCGCCATACACGCACACCTAGCGGGAGCCACTCTCTGCTCGGCGGCCGATCAAGACCCTCGTCTGATCCCAGTGGAAGCAGGCCCCCACCGCCTCGCGCTGCGCGCCGTTCAGCGCCTGTGCGATGCCGACGGCATTCACCTCGGAGACGCCATGCAGGAGACCTGGGCATGGGTAGATGGGTCAATATACCTGAATGCCATGCTACGCCTAATTCATCCGGGGCGCGGGGGGCCACTCATCGCGGCCGCGGCGGAATTGGCCTTCGTCGACGGCTGGCAGCCCATCGACGGCGAGCACCACCTAATCCACGAGCGCGGGGCACACGCCGCGGTCCTGTGCTACCACAACGGCGGCATCTGGGCCCATCCAACGGGAGTGGAGGAACCTACCGCCGCCGATGTGCGCCGCGCTTGGGAACCGCTAACAAGCGCAGGACCGCCCTTTTACCGGAGTTGGGGACCTTATTTTGAACAATGGGGGGGATCGCCCGGATGGTCGTCGGTGCGGCTTGAGGACGGGCCGGTCGTGCGGGGCGTCTGGGCCGAGGGCGAATCGCGCGCCCGCGGTCCCGCAGAAGCCTTCAACGGGATGCTGGCCCTTTTGACCGCTGGCGACGAGGGGACTTTGGCGCGCAAGAAACGTGCCTTGCAAAATCCGCTGACCCCGGTTGTGGACGGAGGGAAGGCTCTCTACTACGGTCCGATGGAAGGGACGACGGTGATCAGCAAAACCGCTGAGCACCTAAAAGTGACCTTTCCGGCCGATCCCGCAGAGCGGCAGGTGCGGCTCCACATTCGCGGCTTGGGGAGACGTCCGGTTGGCAACCCAGCCAAGCTCGTCTGGCCGCTGAGCGACGGGGGGACGGCCGACGACCCGAACGGCCCCAACCTGCTGCGGCCCGACGACCGCCACGGCCCGATCCTGACCGACGCGGACCGGCCGCCGGACGAGATGCTAACGACCGTCTCCCTAGCCGCCGACCGCAAGGTGGACGTGGAACTGACTTCGGCCCCGGGAATTTGGCTGGCCGCGCAGCGGTGGGACGAGCGCCAGAACTTGCTACTATTCTCTACGGCGCACGCCAACGGCAACTTGGGTGCGTTCTGCCTGCGGGATCTGAAGATGCGGGATCTAAAAGTGCCGGGCGATCCCCATTCGGTCATGGCTCGGCTACCGCTCTACTGGTTCACTGCCAACGCCAGCACCGCGTATCAATGTCTCAACCATCCCAAAACGGTGGACCTAATTGAAAACGGACCGGATGCGGTCGGCTTACGGGTCGTGGCCGAGAATCCCGCAGGCACAGCCGAATCCGACATCGAGGTACGCATCCCCTTTGCGGCAGACCGCTTGCGCCTCGACTTGCGCTGCCGCTTCACAGCGCACGAGCGGTGGGAGCCGGGGGCCATTCAGTACTGTAACTTCTTTCCAGAAGAGAAGCGCTACCCGGAGACTTGGGGTTCGGACCGGGTGCTGGTGATGGCCGAGGACGGGCAATGGATGCGCATTGATCACCGGGCGGCGGGGACCTCCCGGGTGCTGGCTGGGGAGCTATTCCAGCACTACGAGGGCAATTTATTTGTCGCCTTGTACGGTGGGCCAAGGGCGAGTATCTTGGCGTTGAGCTGTCCCGAGCAAATCGAGGGCGCTAGACAGGAATACGCCCTCTGCGAAACGTGGCTAGACAATCACTTGAATCTGAGCGCGGATGGAGGGGCGATCGCCGCTGGCACGCGCTGGGCAGTAGCGCTGAGCTTGGTACTGGTCCAGACGACCCATATAGATGAGGACATCGAGGCCCTCGGCCGGCGGGCCCTGAAATCGGGCGCGTTGTAGGCCTATTTTGAACCGGTGATAAAATCGAGGTAATTCCCTTGATGGACGACCTTGAACGAACTATCGCGGTACGCTTGACGCCACCCTCGGGGTACCCGGGTAGTGGCTTGCGGCGACCACTTCATTTCAGCGGCGTGCAGCTCCCCTCCCCACTCCTCGATCAAATCGATCTCCTGTTGGTCGTAGGTGCGCCAGAAATGGCTCTCGGCCAAGCGCCCCGTATATAGGTTGTACTTCAGTCGTTCGACCAAGACATAGTTCTCCCACAAGGCCCCCACATCATCGCGCAAAGATAGGACGTTGAAGTTGTTGATCAGTCCGTTCCTAATGCCATTGTCGTAAAAATAGTAGCGCCGGCTCTTGGTAATTTCCTTGCGGAGATTGCGGCTGAAGCCACGGCGGCTATAGAGGATATAGGCTTTTTCGAGTAGGTCGAGATAGCGCTCCACCGTGTTCTTGTTCATCCCTAGTTGGGCTCCCAATTCCGCCACCGAAACCTCGCGGCCAATCTGAAAAGCAAGCAACTGGAGCAAGCGGAGCAATTTGTCGGCGTGTCGAACGCCTTCCAACTGTAGAATATCTTTGAACAGATAGGAAGCTATTAGTTCCTTTATATAAAGCTGGCGGTCTTCGTTCGACTCCATGAGGACGACTTCGGGATACGACCCGTAGATCAACCGCAGTTCGAGCTGAGCCCTAGTCTGGTGAGCTGTTTCCACCTCCTGCAGTTCGAGCTGGGCCAAGGGCAACAGCAACAGCGTGTATTTGCGGCCCGTCAAAGGCTCGCCCGTCTGCTGAGCTAGATCAAAGGAAGAAGAACCCGTGGCGATAATGCGTAGCTCTTCGACGTGATCGGCTAATAGCTTCAGATTTAGGCCGATTTGCCGCACGTGCTGGGCTTCGTCGATAATCAATGTGCGCCGTTGACCGATAAAGGCTCGCAATTTGACTAAGGATTGACTTTCCAAATACTCGCGTACCGTTATATCTTCCCCAGTCACCAAGAGGGCGTCGCGGTCGTACTGTTGGACGTAATGCTGGATCAAGGTGGTCTTACCCACCCGCCTAGGACCGTACACCACGGCGACTTTACCGGGGGTAGCCAGGCGCTTGAGTCGAGTAAGTTGTGCTTGGGGAATATAAATACCGGACATGATACTGACTGAATTAACGTTAATTCAGTCAGTTGTCAAGCCCACAATCACAGAGCGAGAACCCGATGGAACTGGAAATAACCTCCCTGCACCAAGAACAGTACGAGCGCGATGGCTTTGCGATCGTCCGCGGCGGCTTTACCGCCGACGAGTGCGACCGCTTTGTCACCTACATGATGGACCTCCACGCCGGCCGCTTCAGCGTCGAAGGCTATCCCCCGCGCCAGCCGGACGATTGGAGCCGCTTAATCAGCCGCAGCCTGCACCATCCCGCTGGCCTAGCCTGGATGCTCGATCCCAGACTGCGCCAGCCGTTGCGCACCTTCCTCGGCACCGAGCCCGATGGGGTCCAGAGCATGTACTTTTACCAGGGTTCCGAGCAACGCCGGCACCAAGACGCCTTTTTCCTGCCGGGCTGCATGTCGGCCTGGGTCGCTCTCCAGCAAGTCAGCGCCCGCAACGGCAGCATTCACATTCAGGTGGGCTCCCACAAGGGAGATCTAATAGAAAAGCGCCACTTCCGCCGCGATGAAAACGGCGAACCGGGCCCCTGGTATGGCTGTGACCAAGACGACGCTTTTGACACCCTTTTCGCGCGCAACGGGTTGCCGGAAATTGCCATTGAAGCGGACAAAGGCGACATCGTGTTCTTTAACGGCCGCTTAATCCACCGCGGCGGCCCCATTTTGGACGGGGGATCTTTTCGCCATAGCTGGGCAGGCCACTACATTCCCCGCTCCTACAATCCGTGGCCCTACGAGAGCCACCCCCGATTGCGCGTCTCCTTCGACGGCGTATGCCGCTTTACGCCTACCCACTGAGACCGCTTCGCCGGCTTCCTATGAGATTCTCCAGCATGTGGCTGGTTATCGACTATTTCACGGGTATGCAGGAAACAGCCGCTCGGCGGGACCTTCGTTTGAGAGGCTGACACCAAAAGACAAGGAGGAGGTTGACCATGAAGCTGTGGATGGATGTAATGCGCGATCTCGAGAGCGTGATGAATGATCACGAGCGCATACTCGATGCTTGGGCAGAGGGCGGCGTCGATGGAGTCGTGTTCGGACCACTCGTGTTCGGCACTTCGAAACTGTCGAAGGATGCAGTGTCCGCTCCCACCGGCGATATCGTGGCGGAGGCGTACGATCCGAACCCGGCGGTGTACGCGCGGCTCGGAGTCGAGCCACCACCGCCGCCGGCACAGAAGCTGCCCGAGAAAAGGGCCCTGCTAGAAAAGACGATGAACGCCGCCAAAGACCGCGGTATGCAGGTTTACTGTATGTACGCCGACGGTGGCGCCGGTCCAGGGGGTACGGGCCACCACCTGCATGACGACAAGACGCTGGCATCGCGGGTAGCACGCATGGTCGATACGCTAGAGCACTTCCCGATGGCAGACGGCGCCGTGATGGACGGACCGGAGTGGGGGTACGAAATCGCCCCTCATCACATGAATCACCGCTCCTACTTCTTTCACGACCTGCCGGAATCTGTGGCACCAATGGCCGAGGATCTGGGGTACGACTACGAGGCCATGGTGGCCGCCAAAGACAGGCTCCTGTCTCTGTTTCACAACCTCGACCCAGTGCGCATCCGCGGACACGCCCGCGGCGGCCTAGTCGGAGCCCACCGCATGCTCGGAGCCGATCCCGATCTGATGGCTTGGCTGTCGTTCCGGGCCGACTCGCTGACTCGCTATTTTCGCCGCATCCGCGCAGGCGTCGCCGCCGAGCTAGAGCGCCCGGTGCGCCTAGGATGCGGCCCACGCTCGGCGGCCTTTGCACCCCTGTGTGGGTACGACTTCGTCGACCTAGCCCAGTTCATGGATTTCCTACTGCCGAAACACTACTTCTTTCACCGGGGCTTCGACGGATTCCTCGGCACGGTCTACCGCTACTCGCAGACGCTTCTAGAGTGGAATCCGGGGATCAGTGTGGCCGACACCCTCGATGTCGTGCAGGCTCTCTTCGGCATCGTCCTGCCGGGCGTGGGCGACGACATGCTCGATTTCGAGAGTGCCCTCAATCCGGAGTTTTTCGAGCAGGTGGTAACGCAGGAGACGCGACGGGCGCTGGCCTCGGTCGATGACCCGGAGCGCATCGTGCCCTGGCTCGACACCGGTCGCTTTCCCCACGATGGCGACCCGATGTCGGCGCGCGACCTCAAGATGTTGCTCGACGCCGCCGAGGCCGCGGGGCTCAGGCGCTTTAACTACCACCACCAAGGCAACCTCAGTTCGGGTGAATGGGTGGTCATTAGCGACAAATGCGGAACCCGCTGGGACCCGCGCAAAAGCGACTACGAGCCGCCGGACGAGTTGGTGTTATAAGGGGGTTCTACTCTTCCCTAGGCCCGATGACGCGGCGGGCGCGGGCGCTCAATCGCCGCGGGGTCCATTTCGGCTCGCGGACTAGGCGCACCTCGATCTCTCCGACATCGCTTAGGCGGGCGCGGAGTTGCTCCTCAATGCCAGCGGAAAACCAGTCGAACCAAGTTTCGCGGCCCGCGTACGGCATGACGACGTCGACGCGGATGTCGCTCCCTTTGATGACGACCTCCTGCACGACTCCGATATCGACGAAGCTAAGCTGGCGCTGCCCCCAAGGTGACCCCTGGACGTAGAGCTCAAATTCGTTGGTGGCCCGCAGCGCGTCCATGACATTGTCGCGGTTGATCGGCCTAGGAGCCGGGAGGGCTTCGCCCTGGGTGATCGGTTTGAGCAGGCGTTGCTGGTGGCTGACGAGGTCGGCGAGGCCGCCGTGCTCCCCCCCCTCTTCGTAGCGGTGCAGTACGTAGGCGTTTCTTTCGTACACGTGCTCGCCAGCGCGCATCGCCGCATGCTGCACCGGATAGCGGACCCAAGTGCCGGTGTGCGAGAATCCGGCGTGGGCCGGCTGCGGCCAACTCGGGTTGGTATTCTCGAATTCGAGGTGAATGCTGCCGAATCCTTCGCCGGTTTCGCGGTTGAAATGGGTCACCCAGCGCGGGTCCTCGCGCTGCCAGCCCCGGGCCCCAAAACCGATCTCTCCCTCCGGTCCCATCCAAGCTCGTTCGGGCAGGTGTTCGCCGATGACGAACTCGTCGTTGCGGCAGTCGCGGAAACGCACATCCTCGAGAACCTCGAGTTTCGATTCCATAACGACGTAGGGCTGACCGGCCCAGAAGCTGTAAGTCACGGTAGCCATGACCTTGTGGAGCCGACCGACTTGGGGACCGATTGACAAGATCGGGTGGCCCCAGCGGCGGATGCGCACGCAGACCGGTCCCCTGACCACATCGTAGTCGAACATGGGTGGACCATCCCAGTTGGTGAGCCGGTAGCGGCCGACGCGCTCGTCGCTCCAGTCAGGCCCCCAGTGAATGGTGCCTTCGACTCCGTGGCCGTGTCGGTTTACGAGTTCTGCTGGCCCCCTTTTCGAGTAGTGATTCTTCCAGTTGCCGTTCATCTTCCCGAGGACAGCCCGATAATACTCGTTTTCCACCTCAAGGGCATACCCTTCGCCCGAGACCTTGAGGTCGGTGTCGTAGCAGGGTTCGGGTGCCTCCGGGTTGCCGTATAGCAGGAGGTAGGTCGCCGAACCCCTGGCGGCCACATCGGCAAGGAAAAATAGCCGACAGCGCAGCAACTCGTCCTCGCGGTCCATGAGATGAGCCTGACTCGGCACGACTTCTATAGGACCGTTTTCGCCGGAGAGACGAGCGACGCGGACCTCTCGGCCGAGGTCGGTGACGTGGGCGGCGTGAATGTCCACGTCCGCTTCGACCGGTTCACCTCGGCGGTCGTGTGCGGTGTCGTTCACCAGCATCAGGCGCTTGGCGTACTGCCAGCCAAGAAGCGATTGCGGCAGGGATGCGGTCGAGTCCCAGTCGCAGGCGGGAATGTAGATCGAAGAGTCCTTCATGCGGGGTTTTTCCTTGGCAAGAGAGTAAACTTCGTCAGATGGTCAAAGGCGGAGAGTACGCAGAACCTGTAGAGCCGTTTCAAAACCCGTTCTGTTTTAGGAACGCCTGGAAAGGACTATCCATTAAACGACCTTTAGGTTTCCTCACAAAGCTCGCTTCAACCCGCCTACACAGGCAGGAAAAGAGGCTATTGAGTACGTCTTCCCACGAATATGTAACGGATGTGACCGATACACAATGACAGCAGCCTGATCGACTGTTGCTGACGCACCGATAGGTGATCGAATGGACGTTTCGGTGTGCCATTGCGAAGTCCGCTGATCCCGCGGTCAGCCGAGCTGGCGTTGAACGTAGATTGGGCTGCTCCAGGCGCGGTGCTGATCGCACTGCGTCAGTTGCACCCAGTAGGGACATAGACCCTTTGCCGTCCGCGTGTCTCGGAACGAGAGTTCTACCCGCCGCGGCAGGTTCGGGTTCGGAGCCTGTCCGACGATGACGTGCCGACTGACGCCCCCTGCATCCACTCTCATCGGTTGTTCCCGCACCTGAGCCAAGCCAAATTCGAAGGTCGCAGGACAGGATTCAAAGCGGCATAATGTCGCCGCGTCTGCTTCGATTTCTAGGCACATCCCCATGCGGTTTCCCGCAGAGACCGTGTCGAAACAAACCGTTTGGTCGTCAGCCAGTTCGAGACGGTCGAAGGGAGAAACCAAAGCGACTGGCTCGACATTGGCGATTCGTCCGTTTTCGACGATGAACCGGCCCTTCCAGAAGACGCGCTGATCGGGAGCACTGCCGTGCCGTTCGGTTCCTCCCCAGAGGATGCGCAAGGCTCTTTCGGCAGGTGCCATCGTCGGTCGCCAGGTCCACAGCAGGTCGGGGCCACACAGCAGGTCAATCTGCTCAATCCCCGCCGTTCCCTCGGCCTCGATCGACACAAGGGGAGAATCCTCGGTCGCGTATTCGCTTCCCATGAGATGGCCGTCGGCTCGGACGTCGAGCAGTATGCGGGGTCCGTCAGTGGCGTAACACCGCCGCGCTGCAATCGCATCCCACAACGCATCCTGGGTGAGTTCGGAGGCTAGAAAAGCGGTGACACCGCTGCGCGCGTTGCGGATAAGCCGACTACCGGGATGGTCGCATCCGGGCCGGCCGGCAACGCCGTCGGTTCCAGCGGTTATTCCGACGCGGTAACCGCGACGCAAGGCGTCGAGCACGAACCAGTCCGAAGTGCCGTGGGTGGAGTGGATCTCAGCGAGGGTTTCGATTCCCGGCTCGTGGAAATCGAGGTTGGTCGGCCTGCCGCCAGCGTGCATGTTGATGAATACCTCTTCATTTCGCATGACATCCAGAAACTCGGTCGCTGTTTCGAGGTCGGGCTCCGGATCGGGCACGTCTTCGGTGAAGAAGCGACCAGAACGCCGCAAGCGCGGCTCATCGCGTCGATAAATGACGTTGCGGTCGCCGCCGTCCGGTGTGTAGGCGCTCCACTCGCACCCGAGAAAGGCAACAAAACGTCCCTCCTCATTGGCGGCGGCCGACTCGCGGCGCGTTTGCTCCCACAGGTCCAGGCTGACGTGGTGGTCATTCCCTTGGTGCGAGCAGACCTGCAGACCGGCTACGTAACGGGCGTAGTCGAAGTGGTGGCGCACCGAGCCGACGCCGCAGCCGATTCGGCCCTGGCCAGCATGCAGGTCGCCCCAGAAGATGCGCAACGGAGGGGGCTCAGCGGCGATGCGCACCGGGTTGGTCACTGCCTGCAGTTGGCAGCGGGGAACAGCGACCGCAATGCGATGGATACCCGGGCTGGCGATACGCACCCGGGCTTGGTAAGCAGGCATGTCACCAGCGCTTTCGACGGAGGCCACTCTGACTCCGTCGGCAGGGATTACCTCTGGAACGGAATCCTCGATGAGCAAGGGATTTCCCCACTCGTCCTCAACGCGCAGCGTCAGTACGAGATCTTCGTCGACGAGCCCGTCTGCCGGAGCGAGAGCGAACAGTCGCGCTGGAGCACCAGCTACAATGGGGAATCCTCGCACAGGCGGTAGCTGGATCCAGCGGTCGCCGCCATCCGGATTAATCAGAAAGAGCAGCTCGGCATCGGGCACGACAAAGGTGGGGGAACGCCACTCCCGGCAGGTCAGTTCAACCGCATCTCCCTCGGTCAGCACACCGGAGAGGACTTCGACATCGATATGGTGATTCCACGGGATCAGGTCGCCCCGGAAGGCAAAGGTCACCCGCAAGTCGACCTCGCGCCGCGAGCAGAATGCGTGGACGTACCCTGGAGCGCCGGGATCACTCGTCTGCAGCATGGACCAGTCGAACGGCCACAGCCAAGCGACCCGTAAGTGTCCGCCTGCAGGGATTGCTGTCTCGCCGAGCTCGAACCGCAGGGTCAGTTCGATATCATCTCCCGCCTGCACCGCGGTGGACCGCGCTATGCGACCGCTGCCGTGCAGGCGACGGCGTTCCTCAAGCTCGACGCTAGGGAAGTGATGGATGTAAGGCCGATGGGGAAAACCGCTTCTCACCAACATGGAATGGACTCCATACTATAAAGCCAGATGCTCATCGAGAGCGGCGCTGAGCCGGTGAAGAACCTCGGGAAACGCGGAGGACACGTCGTCCCTTTCGTTGCGCTCGAGATCGTACAGTATTGGGGGCCGATCGCGCTGAAGGCGCTCCGTCTCCTCAGGCGGAATGTGCATCGGCTCGAAGACATCCCCCCCGATGCGCTTCCCCGGGTCGTAGCCGCGAACCAACTTGAACCGACCATCGAAGACCATGCGCCAAGCACTCAGGCCAGAAAACACCAAATCGCGGTGTCTGTCCCCACCTCCTCCGAGATAACCGACAAGGGAGCGACTGTCGAGATCTTCACCAAGCGTCAGCCCGGCCCACTCGAGGAAGCTGGCGGTCAGGTCGAGGGTCGTCATCGGAGCGTCGTCGCGACCGACAGCAGCCACCCCCGGGCCTGCTATTACCAAGGGAACCCCGACCGCAGCCTGCAGGGGGGACAGCTTTTGCCATTGATTGTAATCCCCGAGCATCTCGCCGTGGTCGCTGGTAAAAACAACGACCGTGTTCTCTAGGTCCCCCCTCGCGCAAACACGCTCTATCAAGCGTCCGAGGCACTGATCGAGGTGTTCGACGGTGGCGGCCCAGTTGCGGCGCACCTCCTGATGCGTCTCAGGGGAAATATTCTCGGTGTTGAACAGGGGAAGAGGAAAATCGACCGGCGGTTCGCGGTACCACCGGTGCATCGACTCGGTGACGTCCCAGGGGTGATGGGGATTCTGTAGATTCACCTCTAGGTACCACGGCTTGTCGTTGGGTGCCCGATCAAGCAGGGTGAGGGCGTTGGTGGTAATCCAAGTGTCGAAGTAGGCGTCGTCGGGCAGCGTCGTCGGAAAAGTAGCCGTCCACACTCCCTCTTGGTTGCGGCGCGCGTAGTCGGCAATGTGCTCCTGTGCCAAGCCGCGCTCGTGCAGGAACGCCATGTACGAATCCTGAGGAACCATGTCGTTGCGGCGCATCAGAATGGTCGCTTGGTTCAGGCCAGCGTTGAAGATGGCGTCGGCAAACCCCCATTCTTCCAGCCCCTGTCGGCCGTCGATCCCCCGGTGGAACCGTGGGGGGCTGCCAGATTGATTGTTGCCCACATGGTGTTTGCCGGCCGCCATGACGTGGTATCCAGCCTCGTCGCGCAGGCGCAGGTGGTACTTGGGCAGATTGTCAGGGGGGTAGGTGTCGTTGCCCCACACTCGGGTGCGATCGTACTCCTGCCCGGCCACCAAGCAGGAGCGCGAAGGAGCGCAAACAGGCGACGGACAGATGGCGTTGGCGAGCCAGATCCCGCGCTCGGCGAGTTGCCGCAGATGCGGGGTGCGCACCGGGATATCCGGGTTCATCTCGACCCACTCCGGCCGCTGCTGATCGGTGAGGACCAACAGTATGTTGGGGCGTTTGTTAGGCATGTGTAAGCTCTTGGGCGAGCAAGGCGGCGATATTAGGCCGACCCGGATTGTAAGGGGGCTCCATGATCGCCCTCTGCAGCGGTGTGAGTTCGTCGTAGAACGGACAGTACTCTTCGAGGCGGTTCATTCCCTTGGCGTTGACGAAGGGGCCAGCCGCGTAGCGGTAGAGGAGGGTGCGGCGCTCGTGCTTGCCCTTCCAAGGCAACGTGCCATGGGTGAGTCCCTCGGTAAAGATGAGGGCGTCTCCAGCTTCCATTGCAACGTGGTGGTAGCAGCCAAGATCGTACTCCATAGTCAGGACATCGGCCGGAGTATCGAAGTTCGCCTTGTGGCTACCGGGAATGCAGACGAAGCCGCCGTCTCCGGGATTGACGTCGGCGAGTTGATAACAAACGCCCACGAGGTTGTTCCACATGCGGCCATTGACGTAGCGATAGGTGTGCTTGTGTACGAGGGTGCCGCCCCCATGTAGCACACAACCTTCTGCACCCTCGGTCATGCTGATACCATTGGCGTTGCCAAAACGGAAATCGTCGCCGATCAGGTCGAACATGTAGCGCAGCGCCGGTGGGTGCGAAAGCAGATCGCGAAACGGCTGACACCAAGGTTTCGGCCAATTGAGAATTCCCATGATGTCCCCGCGGCCGTGGTCCCCTTGCAGTACTGGAGAATTCGCCGACAGCAACTGCTCATCCACGCGAAGCCGCACCCTGTTCTGGTTGTGATCGATCGCTTCGTTCAAGGCGGCGACCAGATCCGGGCTCAGTATTTTTTGAACGACTAGGTAGCCGTTCACATCAAAAAAGTATTTCTCGTGTTCGTTCATAAACGCTCTCCAACTTTATTCGATTTTCAGACGAACGAGCCTCCGATGGGCTGGTTGCCGACCATTCCGGTGAAATAGTCGATGACCAGCCACATCCCCGCGACGAAGATCTGTCCCATGATCAGGCCGAGGAAAAACGGTTTGGTGCTGTTGTACAGCGCCGGTCCTCCGTATTTGAGCACCACCGATTTGATCGCCCACGCGATGAATACACTGAACCATACATAGTTCATGATAAAGAACGTACTGGTGGCGAAACCCAGAGGATGCACGGGCCACCACACGAAACGCGCCCTGATATAGGCCAGCAGGCCCATCACCAACGCTCCTAAGCCGGTGAACAACCAGCCCCCGATATGAGCGGAGGTGGGGTTGGACAGGATGACGGCCATGTAGTTAGCCGCGTTTCGGGGTACACCAATGAACCAGAAACCGTGGAGATTGACGCCCCCATAAGTATAGGACAGCGTCATAACGCTCCATATAGAACTGGCTAAGGCGATCACCACGGCCAGAGCCACGCCCCAGATCAGAGTCCTCCTATCCCCTTTGACCATTTCGGCGATTTTCAAGGCGTTGGCAAAACAGGGCATAAAAAAGATGCGGATATTGGCCGCCCATACATAGGTAAAGCCCAAAGCCACGATGCCCGAGGCACCCAGCGCGCTGGTGCCCAGGCCCGACACGACAAAATCCGCCGGTGTCAGCGGCGTGCGGATGACTGCCACTCCCCCTTCCACCACGGCCCGAGTCAAGGCCATGAAGACGACGAAGACAGCAAAGAGAAAAACCGGGACGACCCACAGGGGGAGGCCCGACTTCCACAACCAAGCGCTGATGATCAGTAGGCCGACGAGCAGGCCCCAGACCGCGGTTCGGTAAGACAAAATTTCGTCCTTGTCGTCGACCTCCTCATCCCCTTTGAAAGCCTTGCTGAATACACCCTTGAGGTGGCTTCTGCCCATCCACAGGCCGGACAGTACCAGCACGATCATAGCGCCCATAGCTTGGTGCGCTAAGTAGGGGCCGCTGGAATTGGCAAAGCGGCTCAGCTTTTCGGCGCTCTGGACGCCCAGAATGTTGAAGACTCCCCGCTCGATATTGGACAACAAAAAAAAAGACCAGAGCCCTAAGGCCACATCTCGACTGAGCAGATAGGCAAATCCGACCAAGCCCAGATTGAACATGACGATGAGCACGGTCGTATTCCTGAAGATGGTAAACTGGCCCGTCAGGATGCCTTGGTCGCTGAACTGGCTCATGCCCGGGATGAAGGGAAAATAGTTGTATAGAGCGCTGTAAGAGCCCAACAGAAAGGGGATGGAAAAGCCTATCCACATGACCGGATTCTTGAAGAAAGGCTTGACCCAAGAACGCTTTTCGCCATCGCTGCACACCCCTCGCTCCTCATCCCGCATCATTTCGAGCGGGACCTGGACCAGCGGATAGAGCAGCTTTTCGTGTTCAATCCACTGCCGGCGCACAATGACCATCAGGCATATAGATACCCAGTAGCTGGCGATGATGAACAGACACCAGTACAGAATGGGCTCGATCCAGACGTTCCAAGGCACGGAGAGGCCCTTGGGCAACCCCTCATAGAAATACCTAATAGCCTCGGGATCCTGGGGGGCCATCCACTTGGGCACATAGGGGTGGATGATCTCTTCCCACCTGTTTTCGGGCGAAGCATAATAGTAGATTCCGGCGACAATGGGCAGCAAGTACTCGGAAAAACCGATAGTTGGTATGGCCGTGGCCAGCATCGCCATGATATAGACCACGGCTAACTCGGGAGGTGAAAGGGCATACTGCCGTCTGATGAAGCTCAGAACCACATTGATAATGCCGACATAAATAAAAAAGACGAAGAGAGCAGCCGGTGTATTGAGGTTGTGGGCTAGGAGCGAACCCTTGATGATCATATTGGTGTAGGGCAAGACGATGCCGATGAAAAGGGCCATGAGTGAGCCGATTAACAGGGACCGGAAAGTCACGCCTGGCTTGCCCATCCCGTCGCCATCTGGAAGGACTGGATGTCCTGCTCGGATACTTTTCCGCATGTCTTTTCCCAGAGGGGTGGGATATAGATGTTCGTCGTAGGCTCACAAGTAGCCCAAGACATTCCCCGTCATACCAGTGAAGTAGTCAATTACCAGCCACATGCCCGCCACCACTACTTGGCCTAGGATCAACCCAAGAAAAAAGGGCCGAGTCCGGCTGTAGGCGGCTGCTCCCCCGTATTTGAGGACGATTGTTTTGAACAGCCAAGCCAAAAAGATACTAAACCACACCCAGTTCATAATGTAGAATGTGCCGGTGGCAAAGCCCAAGGGATGAATCGGCCACCACACAAAGCGGTAGCGAATATAGGTGAATAGACTCATCAAGAAGGCTCCCAAGCCAGTGAAGGCCCAGCCATCTAGGCTGGCAGGTACGGGGCTGTCGAACTTAGGGGCCACATAGGTGAAAGCCATCTGCGGAACGAAGATGAAGAAAAAATTGTGCAGGTTGATGCCGCCGTGGGCGTACGCCATTTCCATAACCAGATAGATGGAGCTGGACAAGGTGAGGACAATGGCTAGCAATACAGCCCAGAGCAGCTTTCTTTTGCTGCCTTTGATCTCTTCCGCCAGTTTGAGGGCATTGGCGAAGCAGGCCATAAAGAAAATGCGCACATTGGCGCTCCATACGTAGGTGAAGGCCACGCCGATCAATCCGGAGGCTCCCAAGGCGGTCGTACCTAGGCCGGAGATAGTGAAATCAGCGGGGGTAATGGGCGTGCGCAGGACGGAAATCCCCCCTTCGACTACAGCCCGAGTAAGCGCTATAAGGACAACGGCAGCCCCGAAGAGAAACACCAAGACGATCCACAGTGGGATGCCCGATTTCCACAACCAGCCGATCATCACCGCTAGACCGACCACC
Organism: Candidatus Latescibacterota bacterium; assembly: GCA_965217585.1. Taxonomy (GTDB): domain Bacteria; phylum Latescibacterota; class UBA2968; order UBA8231; family UBA8231. Next base: position 5,361,803 of record OZ244561.1, on the reverse strand, counting down.
AAGCCCAATACGGCGTTGCGGTAGGATAGTATCTCCTCGGAATCATCAATGCGGGCATCCCTCCGCAACGCCTTGATGAAGACATCGCGCAAATGCCCCCGTCCCATCCACAGCCCAGAGAGCACTAGCACGATCATGGCCCCCATGGCTTGGTGGGCCATGTGCGGCCCGACTAGGTTGGCGAAACGGCTCAGGTTTTCCTCACTGTAGATGCCCAGCACATTGAAGACACCCCGCTGCAGGGAGGATAGCAAAAAGAAAAACCAGAACCCCAGGGCAATATCCCGGCTCAATAGGTAGGCAAAGCCGATCAGCGCTAGGTTCATATCTAGGCGGAGGTACGTAGTGCCGCGGAAGAGGTGAAAGCCGGTCGAGGTGGTGATGCGAGGCACGAATTCGTAGTAGCTATTCAGGGCATTTATAAGGCCGATGAGGAAGGGGATGGCAAAACCCAGCCACATAGCCGTATTACAAAAAAAAGGGGCCAGCAGCGTTCGTCTCCCATCGCTCTGAATCATCTCTAGGGGAACTTGGGCCAGGGGATAAAGCAGTTTTTCGCTTTCCATCCACTGTCGTCGCACGATGACCATGGCGCAGATGGATACCCAGTAGAAGGCGAGGATGAACAGGCACCAGTAGGTCAAGGGCTCGACCCAAGCACCCCAAGGTAGTGGCCGCCCCTCGGGTAGCCCTTCGTAGAAATAGCGAATGGCGTCGGGATCCTGGGGAACCATCCACTCGGGCACATGGGGGTGGATCAAGGATGCCCAGTTGTTCTCAGGGGTGGCAAAGTAGTAGAGCCCCGTGGTGATGGGCAGGACGTATTCGGTGAAGCCGATCGTGGGGATGGAAGTGGCTACCATCGCCATGATGTAGACCACGGCCAATTCCCCTCGGGACAGGGCCAAGCCTCGGTGGAACAGGTGCAACAGCGGATTGAGGAAAAGGACGAGAATGAAGAAGATAAAGAGGGCGACCGGAGTGCTGAAGTTGTGCGCTAGTACCGTCCCCTTGATGACCATATTGGAATAAGGTACGGCAACGCCGATGAAGATCGAGGCTCCGCCGCCGATTAGCAGGGCTTTGAAGGTGACACCGCCGCCCGAGTTTTTCCCCTCAGTTGCCATGTACCAATCCGTTCCAGCCGCCGGCGATGGACTTCGCTTGGCACCGAGGTGCCACAGACGGGAGACAGGCAGCCCAAACCTGCCTCATCCCAAGCCCAGTGCTATCAGGGGCCAGATCGGCCACCTACTCAGTCGGCGTAGTAATAGCCGTAGAGAATCATCATTTCATCGGCACGCGTGAACCCGAAGTTGAGATTCCGCTCGGTGTCATTGTCGTAGGTGGCCCTAATCCTGAAGCCTTGGCCCTCTTCGACCATGAGCGGCGGATCGAATCTGAGAGGGGCCGGGTGTTCCCAGTCGTAGCCGATGTAGATCAGTTCCCCATCCCGGGGTCCGCCGATGAGTTCGGCGGTGAATTCCTCCATGCGGTCATGGGTGTGGGAAACAAGTTGGAAGATGTGCCTGTCCTCCTTAAAAATGAACTCTTTCTCTAGGGAAGTGACTTGGCCAGCGGGCAGATCAATATCGAAGTTGCTCAGGGCGAAGACCTCGGCTACCCGTTCTACTTCCGAGGGTTCAATAAGATGCAGGTTGACAAATACTTCGCCGATCGCGGCCTGATCGGTGGCATTGGCATAGTGGGAGTTCATATCAAGTCCCGTTCCAGCGAGCAGACGCATGGCCACGCCGGGAGGCAAGCTGAAGTCAAGGCGCGTAGACTGGGCGATTACGATGGGAACCTGGTACTGCATGACCCGCCAGTCGAACAGATCGTACCCTTCGGCGTCTTGGTAATTGCCTGCGGTGTCGCGCAGGTCGCGGTAGATCTCTGGCTGGGGAATAACATCGGTCGGGGTGTAGTCGGGAAACTGGTTGAGGATGAAGTGGTGACTCCCCGACCGCATGGACAATTCAAAGCGGTTGACGAAGAGATCCTCGGCGTGGTCGAGGGGCTGATAAAAATAGACCTCGCGCTCGTACTGGGGTGCCACCTCGAAGGGACCCAAGTGGAGTTGGATGCCATTGAACGGCGGATTTAGCGGCGCGAACTCCGGTATTGCATAGCGCTCCTCGTCCTGCAGCAGGGCCAAGTCTGCTACCACCCTTTCTTCGGGGGCTCCGGCGCGGATCCACTGGCGTATGAATTCCAGTTCACCATTAGTCAGCGGCGGACGACCCAGCGGCATCTGCTCGCCATAAGTGGGATGATCGGAGTAAAAGTGCTCTTGGTTCGGCGCGTTAATCTTTTCCCATAGATAGCTCTTGAAAAGACCCCCAAGTCCCTCATTGCTCAGCAAGACTAAGCCGTCTTGGGCGGCCGCAGCATTGCGCGGTACAGTATTGATCAGTTGGCTATACGCCAAATCTGGAGTCAGAACCAAGTCTGACTGCCGAGCGAAGGAGGCACCGGCACTGTGGCAGCTAACGCAGTTGGAGGCGAAGATGTCGTGCTGGATCGTATCCCAAGTCGATATTTCCTCGGGCCCTGCCGGGCGACCGGAATCGCAGCCGCTCAGAGACCAACTCATAGCGCTGAGCAATGCGCTTAGTACAAAGCCAATTCGCCGCATAGCTATCCTCCACAAGTGCGGGGATAATAAGATGATAGGCCAATGCCACAGACGTGCGAGAAAATCACTAGCCTACGTCTGTTAACCTATTATATTCCAGATACCACCATTTTGGGAGATTGTCAAGTTTTACTGCGAAGCCACGGTATCTGGGTGCCGATTTGCCGCAACTTTTTAGCTGGCCTAGGCGAGGTTTTTGTTGTCTGTGTGTAGGTAGAGCGGGCAATTTTTGATTGATATACTCGTTGATTTCTTTTTATAGTTCTTTCCTCTGCATGGATAATCGCTATTTTGTTTTCGAATATTCAACTTTTCACAATCTGGGCCAAATTTCGGAGCTTTTGCAGATGCCATTCATTGCTCTGCAATGGCTCCTGTGATTTTCGCCCTTCCACAATAGCGAGATCAATGCCCACCTATGACTGCCTTATTCCGTTTGTCGATCTGGAGCCTCTCTTTGTGGGCTAGTTTCGCGGCCGGACCGGCCTCCGGGTTGGTTATCTACCGATTGGGCGGCGAAGCATTGGCCCCGCCTCCAGAAGCAGGCCATGAAGGCGTGGAATTCATCCAGCTAAACTGGACGGATTTCAATCCTCCCCTGGGCGGGGCAGCCATTGATTTGGATATAGACACCGCCGCTATCCGGCCTCTTGAACGCGATCCAAATTTCAATATAGCCCCCGGCATTGAAGCAAATGGAGGGGAGCACGTCAGACCCAATGTGAATGTTGAAGTGTGGGATGGCGATGTCAGTACGGCTTGGGTGGCGGCCAGTTATCTGTGCGGCGCACTCAGCAGGTTTTTCTGCGTAGACGATTTTGGCCGACAGGGCACGGCTAATATCAACCTAGGCAGTCCCTATCTTATCGACCGGATCCGGATTATATCCGGCCTGACCGATCCGAGCAAAATAGTGCGGACGGTCCGCATTTACATCGCGCCGGAGTTGCCGTGGAAAAAAAGATCTCTCATTGATCATCCCCCGCCGTATTCGCCCTGGATCGTCGAGGTGCGAGACAACCGAGAGCAGACCCTCGACATCTCCATCCCGCCACAAGAGGGAACGACCTTTGTGCAGGTAGCCGCCAGCGAGCACAGAGAGGACTGGGAAGTGAACGAGATAGAAGTCTACGCCAAGGGGCTAGTCAAAAAGGCCAGCTACATCTCGAACATCCTCGATTTTGGTCAGCCGATGGCCTGGGGCGACCTGCGCTGGTCCGGACGCCAAGACCCCAAAGCCCGCACCCTCATCCAAACCCGATCCGGACAAGACGACGACCCCGATCTGTTCTGGCGCTTCACCGGACGCGGCGACGAAAAAATACCTGTCAGCCGAACCGACTACGCCAAGCTAGCTATAGGCGAAAAAGCCGGTATCGGCTACGATCAAGCCAACTGGACGTTCTGGTCGGCCCCCTATGTCTTTGCCGACCGCAGTGGCACCCCCATCGTGTCGCGGAGTCCACGACGCTATCTCCAACTCAAAGTCGACTTTCTGACCCAAGACGACGACGGTGGACAGGTGGACTTTCTCGAGGTGCGCGCTTCCCCACCGGTGGCCACGCAGTTGGTCGGCGAGGTCTGGCCGGTGGAGGCAACGGTAGGACAGCCGCAGCAGTTTACCTACGCGGTGCGACCAACCCTTGGCACCAACGACGAGGGCTTTGACCGGTTGGCGATAGCGACCTCGTCGATTGTCGAGGGGGTCGCTGCGGTGCGCATCGGCGATGAGCCAGTGTCCTATGCGGTGGAGGTGTCCGAACCACACCGGATGGTAGTGAGTTTTCCGCGACTGACGGTCGAGGATTCAGGAGCCTTGGTGGAGGTGGTTTTCCAAGCCCAAGTATTGCGCTATGGATCGACCTTTGCCGCGCAGGTATGGGACAGTGCCCAGCCGTTGGAGGTGCCCCAGAGCGTGCAGGAGGGCGATGCCAGTCCGGCCTATGAAGGCAATCGGGTGTGGGTGGCCACAGCAGCCCGAGAACAGGAGGTGTTGCAAGTGCGGGTGGCACCGGCGGTTTTCACGCCCAATGGGGATGAACGCAACGACACAGTAAGGCTGGGCTACGATTTATTGGAACTGACGGGGACAGCGTCGGTGGCGGTGGCGGTGTGGGATTTGTTGGGTCGTCGGGTGCGGCAGGTGTATGCGGGACGGGACGGCGTGGGTGCGTATGAACGGATATGGGATGGTCGCGATGCGTCGGGACGGCTGGTGCCGCCGGGTCTCTACTTATACCGGGTTTCTGTCGAGGCCGACCACCAAAGGGTCGAGCAAGCCGGACTCCTGCACGTGGCATATTGAACAATTTTTCGTTTGCCGTTGACCATCCGCGAAAAGTCAACTTTCGCAAACTTTCGCAATCTGAGCTGATATTCGTATCTATATGATAGAAGACATGTAGCGATGTAGTGATCGTAGGATCGTTTCTTCTAAGGCCCCCTATCCCCCATGCTCATCTTATGAGCGACCTATTCCGTTCGTTGACCTGGGCTCTCTTCCTGTGGATTGGCTTCGCGACTGGAGAAGCTTCCGGGTTGGTCATCTACCGTTTCGGCGGTGAAGCGCTAGCGCCGCCGCCCGAAGTAGACCACGAAGGGGTGGAATTTATCCAGCTAAGCTGGACCGATCTCGATCCTTCCCTAGGCGGCGAGACGGTCGAACTGGATATAGACGCCACCGCCATTCGGGCTCTAAAACGAGATCCTACTTTTAATATAGCCCCCGGGATTGAGGAAAAGGGGGGAAGCCACGTCAGACCCAACGTCAATGGACAGGTCTGGGATGGGGACGAGAGTACGATCTGGTTGGCAGACAGATATCTGTGCGCCGAATTCGAGGCCTATAATCTCATTTGTATTGACGATTTCGGCACCCCGGGCACGGCTAATATTTTTTTAGGCGGTCGCTACCTCATCGACCGGATCCGGGTGAAATCCGGGTTGGACGACCCAGGCAAAATTGTGGGCTCCCTCCGCGTTTTCATGTCCCCGCTTCTTCCCACAATGAGGATCACTTTCAATCCTCCGCCCTTTGCCCCTTGGATCGTCGAGGTGCGCGACAATCGAGAGCAGATCCTCGACATCCCTATCCCACCGCACGAGCAAGTGGAATTCGTGCAGGTGACTGTCGGAGAGCACAACGAGGACTGGGAAGTCCACGAGATAGAAATCTACGCCAAAGGCTTTGTCGAACAGGCGACGTACATCTCGAACATTCTCGATTTTGGCCAACCGATGGCCTGGGGCGACCTGCGCTGGTCCGGACGCCAAGACCCCAAAGCCCGCATCCTCATCCAATCCCGATCCGGCCAAGACGACGACCCCGACCTGTTCTGGCGCTTCACCGGACGAGGCGATGAAAAAATACCCGTCAGCCGAACTACCTACGCCAAGTTAGCTAGAGGCGAAAGAGCCGGTATCGGCTACGATCGTGCTAACTGGACGTTCTGGTCGGCCCCCTACGCCTTTGCCGACAGCAACGGCACCCCCATCGTGTCGCTGAGTCCAAGACGCTACCTCCAACTCAAGGTTGACATTCTCCCCCAAGACGACGACAGTGGACAGATGGACTTTCTCGAAGTGCGCGCTTCCCCACCGGTAGCGACGCAGTTGGTCGGCGAGATCTGGCCGGTAGAGGTCGCCGTAGGACAGCCGCAGCAGTTTACCTATGTGCTGCGACCCACCCTTGGGGTGGACAGTGGCGGGTTTGACCGGTTGGAGGTCGCCACCCCGGCGCGGCTAGGACCTGTAACCCAAGTACGCATTGGCGATGAGTCAGTGTCTTATGCGGTGGAGGTGGCTGAGCCGCACCGGGTGGTCGTGAGTTTCCCCCGGCTGACGGCTCAGGATTCGGGTGCTTTGGTCGAGGTGGTTTTCGAGGCAGAGGTGTTGCGTTATGGCTCGACTTTTTTGATGCGGGTGTGGAATAGTGCCCTACCGTTGGAGGTGCCCCAGAGCGTGCAGGAGGGCGATGCTACTCCCGTCTATGAGGACAATCGGGTGTGGGTGGCCACCAAGGCGGAGCATCAGGGGGTATTGCAGATGAGCAGGAAGCCGGCGGTTTTGACCCCCAACGGGGATGAGCGCAACGACACAGTAAGGCTGGGCTACGATTTATTGGAACTGACGGGGACAGCGTCGGTGGCGGTGGCGGTGTGGGATTTGTTGGGTCGTCGGGTGCGGCAGGTGTATGCGGGACGGGACGGCGTGGGTGCGTATGAACGGATATGGGATGGTCGCGATGCGTCGGGACGGCTGGTGCCGCCGGGTCTCTACTTATACCGGGTTTCTGTCGAGGCCGACCACCAAAGGGTCGAGCAAGCCGGACTCCTGCACGTGGTATATTGAACAATTTTTCGTTTGCCGTTGACCATCCGCGAAAAGTCAACTTTCGCAATCTGAGCTGATATTCGTATCTATATATATAGAAGACATGTAGCGATGTAGTGATCGTAGGATCGTTTCTTCTAAGGCCCCCTATCTCCCTAGGCCCATCTTATGAGCGACCTATTCCGTTTGTTGACCTGGGCTCTCTTCCTGTGGATTGGCTTCGCGACTGGAGAAGCTTCCGGGTTGGTCATCTACCGTTTCGGCGGTGAAGCACTAGCGCCGCCGCCCGAAGTAGACCACGAAGAGGTGGAATTTATCCAGCTAAGCTGGACCGATATAGAGGCCGACCGCGGTGGGGAAGCTACTGAGGTGGGTTTGGATAGCGCTAGTATCTGGCCTCTGAAACGCGATCCAAACTTCAACATCGCACCTGGAGTTGAAGAGAGAGGAGGGGCACATTTAAGGCCCAATATAAATAGAGAGGTATGGGATGGGGATACGGGTGTCTTCTGGCTGGCAGAAAAATATCTGTGTGCCCAATTCCGCAGCCGAGGATCCTGCACCGACGATTTCGGTCGCCAAGGTACAGCCAATATTTTCTTGGGCAGTCGTTATCGCATTGATCGGATTCGGATGATATCCGGGTTGACCGACCCGAGCAGAACTGTGCGGACCTTCCGCGTCCACATTGGGCCGCTGCCCGCGCGCATTTCTTTTAGTCTTACTCCCGAACCGTTTTCGCCTTGGATCGTCGAGGTGCGAGACAACCGAGAGCAGATCTTGGATGTACCCATTCCAGCGCACGAGGACGTGGAATTCGTGCAGGTCACCGTCGGCGAGCACGGCGATGATTGGGAAGTGAACGAGATAGAAGTCTACGCCAAAGGCTTTGTCGAACAAGCGACGTATATCTCCAATGTTCTCGATTTTGGTCAGCCGATGGCTTGGGGCGACCTGCGCTGGTCCGGACGCCAAGACCCCAAAGCCCAAGTGCTCATCCAATCCCGATCCGGACAAGACGACGATCCCGACCTGTTCTGGCGATTCACCGGACGAGGCAACGAAAAAATACCCGTCAGCCGAACCGACTACGCCAAGTTAGCTGTGGGTGAAAAAGCCGGTATCGGCTACGATCAAGCCAACTGGACGTTCTGGTCGGCCCCCTACGCCTTTGCCGATAGCAACGGCACCCCCGTCGTGTCACTGAGCCCACGACGCTATCTCCAACTCAAAGTCGACTTCCTCCCCCAAGACGACGACGGCGGCCAAGTGGACTTCCTCGAAGTGCGCGCTTCCCCACCAGTGGCTACGCAGTTGGTCGGCGAGGTCTGGCCTGTCGAAGTCGCCGTAGGACAGCCGCAGCAGTTCACTTACGTACTGCGACCAACCCTTACCACTAGTAACGAGGGCTTTGACCGGTTAGAGGTAATCACAACGGCACGGCTGGGACCTGTAACCCAAGTGCGCATCGGCGATGAGCCGGTGGCCTATGCGGTGGAAGCGGCCGAGCTACACCGGATGGTCGTGAGTATCCCGCGACTGGCAGCTCAGGATTCGGGTGCTTTGGTGGAGGTGGTTTTCGAGGCAGAAGTGCTGCGCTATGGATCGACTTTTTCAATGCGGGTGTGGGACAGTGCCTTACCGTTGGAGGTGCCCCAGAGCGTGCAGGAGGGCGATGCTACGCCCGCCTATGAGGACAATCGGGTGTGGGTGGCCACCCGGGCGGAACATCAGGATGTGTTGCAGATAGGGGTAGGATCGGTGGTCTTGACGCCCAACGGGGATGAGCGCAACGATGTGGTGGGATTGGGGTATAGCTTAGTGGAGTTGACCGGTCCGTCCTGGGTGGTGGTGGCAGTGTGGGACTTGTCGGGGCGGCTGGTGCGTCAGGTGTATGAGGGGTTGGATGGGATTGGTGCGTATGAGCGGGTGTGGGATGGTCGGGACGAGTTGGGGCGGCTGGTGCCGCCGGGACTCTATCTATACCGCGTCTCCGTCGATGCCGACCACAAAACGGTCACGGCGATAAAACCACTACATGTCGTCTATTAAATATTTCCGGTGGCCGTTGCCGTCATGTACCGCTGGGCCGGGATCTTAAAGCCCCTTTCAAGGGGACGTCTCTGCCCGGCGTAGCTGCTCGGCGGTTTCGAAGGCGGTCTGGGCCAATTCTCGTCGCCCGGTGTGCACATAGAGCACACCTATATTGTAGTGGGCAATGGCCACATCGGGTTCAAGGTGCAGGGCTCGGCGCAGCGCCTCTTCGGCAGGCGCGTATTCACCTCGCTGCAGGTACAAGGCTCCAAGGTTCCGATGAGCAGCGGCAAATTCTGGATCTATATCTACAGTCTTCCGCAAGTGCCGGATCTGCTCGTCCTGGTGCCCTAGATGGTGGCAGGCATTAGCCAAGGCGTAGAAACCTTCGGCTCGTTGCTCCGCTTCTAGGGCCGTGGTGAAAGAGCCATACGCCTGCAGATAGTCCCGCTGGTCTAGATGGAGATAGCCCAGATAGTAGTGGCCCTCGTATTGAATGGAGGGACGGGGGTCGTTGGCGAGTGCCTCAAGGAGGATGGCCTTGGCTTCATCGAAGCGCTGTTCCCCGCGCAGGAGATTGCTCAGATTGAGCCGAGCCCGGGTGTGATCAGAGGCCAGAACAAGGGCTCGGCGATACGCCGTTTCAGCTTCACGAGGCCGCCTCTGCCCTTCGTAGACTGCACCCAGACTGCTGTAGACATCTGCGTCGGCATCGTCCTGGAGCGCCTGCAAATAGGCCGCCTCGGCGCGGTCATATGCTTGGTTGCGCATGTGGACCTGCCCCTGGAGCCAAGCAGAACGCAGGTGATCCACCTGTGCGGGATCAATTCCAGTGTGTCCCAGTGCAAAAGCAGCACCCAGCACCAGCGCCAAGGCAGCACTGCGTCGCCACTGGTGCTCCTTTAAACTTAGGGCACCTTGACGGATAGCTTCGGCGGCGAAAAGCATCAGAAAAGGCACCGCGGGGAGCCGATAGCGAGCGCATACCGTAAAGAGCAGGCCCGAGACCAGGTAGGATAGTCCGAAACCGTAGAGCAAGCCGTATTGGCGCCATCGATGCCAGTTCCCCACCAACCCGACTAGAGCTAAGGGAGCGACAATGCCAAAACCGAAAACAGCCAAGCGGCTTAAGTAGGAATGCACCTCGTAAAAGTGGATATCAACGCTCACTGGGATTTCAAAGGCGTGCCAGAACAGCCTGAATTTGCGGTAGAGCAAGTGGAGGTAGGAAAGCGGTTGATCGACAATGAAGCCGAATCCCTCGATCAGATAGAACCGGCCTCTGGCGGCTGGCGAAGCGGCCATATCTGCCTGGTAGGGCAGCAATTCGAGACGTTGCCAGTCTATCCCCTGGCGTGCATATGGAGTGCCGTCGGCCACCGGATTGTTGCCCATGTAAAAGCTCCAAGCACCTTGGAACGGGAGCGGCGTGCCTTGGACGAGGCTGTTGTGGACCAGAAAGGGAGTCAGAACGGCGCAGAGCCCCAACAAGAAAGGTACCAGTAGTCGGGTTCGAGTCCGATAGTAGAGCCACCAGAGAGCCACCGGCACCAGTAACAGGGTATTGCTGCGCGTCTCAATCAGCAGGCCCAGTAGCGCCCCGGCACCGCCGACCGACCAATAGCTAGGCCGGTCGGCGCAGCGCACCAGTTGAATCACCAAAAGCAGTTCGATAAAGATGGTCAGGGTGGTGGCCAGTAGTTCGCCGTTGTAGAGGATAAAGGGCCAGTACCCAACTGCTATCAGACCGGTTAGCAAAGGGGTAGGAGTGGGGAAAAAGCGACGAGCAATAGCGTAGAGTAGGACGCAGGAGAAAGCCCCGAGAACGGCTTGGAACAGGCGCGTGGCCACAAGCCCGGCACCGCCCAGTTTAAGCAGGGTCAATAGCGCGGGATAGAGCGGACCGTGGACATAGGTGCGATGAGTGGTGAGCCACCAGTCGCCTTCGAGCAGAGCCTGGGCTAGATAATCGTACTCCTCAGCGTCGAGGATTAAGGTGTGAAAGTAGAGTGTATCGCGGATTTCTACTAGGTAGGCCAGACGCAGAATCAGGGCCAAGAGGAAAAGAGCAACGACATAGCGGTTATTTGCGAACATAGACAAGACGCAGGCAGCGAGTGCCTGTTTCTCGACAGTAGCGAAAAAGTTGGCTTTATTGGGGTGTTGTAGGTTGTAAATTTCGCCTCTGGGCCAATGTTTAACATGTGTCCCTAGAGGCATTGGAGGAAAATGATGAAATACCTAAGCCCCAAGGCAATAATACGTCTTGTACCCGTCGCGACAAGATGGAGAATCGGGGTGGTGCTATTAGCCATTTTGGGAACTGGCTGTGCCAATCAGGAGGAAGAAGCCCTCCAGCCGCAGGCAGAGCTCGTCACCACTCCGGACTCGACGGCCCAGTGGAAACTGGAACTGGCCCGGGTGGGAGATCGATCCATCACTGCTGGCCAACTGCGGAAGTTCTACGGCAAAATTCCCAATTACCTCCAGAGCGACAGTGAAGGATTGGAGAAGGAGCGCAACCATTTGCAGACGCTCATCGATATGGAGCTGCTGCAGTTGGAGGCCAAGGAGCAAGGGATAGATCGCCTGCCAGCCTTCATTTATAAGATAGCCCAGTACAGGAAGGAAAAGCTCATTGGCCTCTACCAGATCAAAAAGATCAAGGTGCGAGTCTCAGGACAGGAGGTCAGCGATTACTTTCGGGAACGGGAATTGGCGCGCAAGGTCCGCTTTGCCCAACTCATCACCACCAGCGAAGACAGCGCTTGGTCCGCACTGCGCGAGATCTCCTCGGGGCGAGATTTCGGAGAAGTAGCTGAGCAGTGGTCCATCCACGAACCAACAATGGAGCAAGGAGGAGACACCGGTCGGTTTGTCGGCAAGCTGGATATGCCGCCCTATCTGCGCCTGCCCCTCTTCGCACTTGAAAAAGGAGAAGTAAGCCAGCCCATAGACATAGGTGGTCATTTCGCCCTTTTCAAAGCCTTGGAGTCAATCGAAACCGGGCTAGACGCCGAGCAATTCCAAAATATTTACCGCCAACTCTTCATCGAGCGCAGCGTCGAGGCGAGGGCTGCCCTGACCGACAGCCTCAAAGAAGCCCTCAAACTCGAAAGGGATCAGCGGGGGTTGGATGCCTTCTCGGCGGCAATGCACAGGGGAGCCACCTCCGGAAATGAGGAAGTGCGGGCTATTGTTCTCTACCGCTATGAAGGAGGAAAGATCACGGCCGGAGATGTACTCGATGCCGCCAGTCAATTCAAATACAAAACGCTGGACTTGCGCAGCAAAGAGGCAGTCATCGAGTACGCCGAAGGCACCTTGGTGCCCGATGCGCTCTTTGTCGAGGCCGCCCTGAGGGAGGGCCTAGATCAGGAAGAGGAAGTGACGCAATGGCTGGCGAGGAAACGAGAACAGGAATTGGTCGTGCAGTTGCGCGTCCAGGTGTTGAAGGAGCGCCTAAGCATTTCCGCAGAGGATATCCGCCGGGAATACAAAGAAAATCCCGACCGCTACATGCAGCCCGCCCAAATCGAGATTCAGGAAATCCTCGTCGCTACCGAAGCGGAAGCCAAGGACTTGCTCGAACGCCTCCGGCTGGGTGCGCCCATGAGCGACTTGGCACGCCAATACTCCAAACGCGCTCCAGAGCTGCGGGACGAGGAGGGCCGACGGCGTTTTACGGTTGCGGCCGCAGCGGTGTACGGACGCTTGGTGGCGGCGGCCCGCAAAGCCCCCGTGGGCGAGTTGACCGGGCCGCTGCAGGTGCGCGAGGGGTACTCCATTTTCAAGGTGTTGTCCCGCGAGCGGCAGCGCGCCTCCTTTGAAGAAGCCAAAAAGCGGGTGCGGGCCACAGTCAACTGGATCAAGAAGCAGCAGGTATTCGAGCAATTCTTGGCCGAACTACGGGCTAAGTACGCGGCGCAGGTCGAGGTCAGGGAGGACAACCTAAAACGCGTTCTCACCGGCGGCTAGCGCGGAATTCTCGCCGACGGGCGGTAATTGAGCCAGCCTAGGCGGGAAAGGCGCCAAATGTCAGAGAAGAACACAGGGCGCATTCCCTTCAGATGGGGTACGGGCGCTATCTTGGTGCTAACGCTGGCGCTGCGCTGGCCAGTGCCCATACCAGCCTGGACCCACTTCGACGAGATCGCCTTCATAGTCCTGCCGCTGGGTTTCTGGAGCGGCGATCTCAATCCCCACTACTTTAACTACCCAACCTTTCACTTCTACCTTAGTTCATTTTTATACCTGCTCTACTATCTGGTGACAAGCGCCGAATCAGTGGAGCAGTTTGTCGCCTATCACTTGCTGGTGGACGGCCGCGATTTGCTAGCGCTAGTGCGTGGGGTCAACACCCTGCTGTCCGTTGCCACAGTAGGGGCTGTCGCCTGTCTAGGCCGACGCCTCTACGGCGTCAGAGAAGGACTCTTGGCCGCCCTGATCTTGGCGACCATGCCGCTGGCCGTGCGTTTTGCCCATTTGGCCATCGTGGATACGCCGGCTGTTTTCTGGGCGGTAATGGCCCTGTTGTGGGCCGTGCGGGCCCGACAGGAGGGGCACGTGTGGGATTTTCTGGCGGCGGGTATTTTCACTGGCTTGGCCGGGGCGACCAAGTACCCGGCGGTTCTAGTGGCGATACCAGTAGCCACGGCGATTTTGCTGAATAGACCTTGGCCACGCAGGCGCATCATCTGGGTCGGCAGTGGGGCTGCGTTGAGTTTTGCCTTAGCCACACCCTTTGTCTGGCTCGATGCCGGGCAGTTTTGGGACCATTTCGCCGATATGGGACGGACCCATCTGCTGGCGGAGCCGGGTGCAGAGGAACAGGCTTGGCTCTACCACCTGCGCTATACTTTGCGCCACGGTCTGGGCGCGGTGGCTGCCGTGGCCGTAGCCCTGTCCCTGCTCTGGGGCATTCGCCAGAGGCAATGGCAGGAACTTGTCTTGCTGGCTGGCATCATTCCCTTGGCCGCAGTTCTCGCTCTTGCTGGCTCCACTTTTATGCGCTATGCCCTACCCCTTGCGCCCTTGCTAGCCTTGCTCATCGGACGTTTGGTCGGGATGGGATGTAAGTACCCTCTGGTGGGTGGCTTGGTCACCCTGACCTTGGTGGCCGAGCCCCTGTACGCCTCGCTCCGCACTAGATCTCTACTCAGCGGCCAAGACACCCGCATAGAGGCTCAGGCTTGGCTCCAGACCCACCTTCCCCAGTACCAGCGCCTGATCCAATTGCCCTCAAAGTGCGGCCAGATCCAGGTGCTGACACCCGAGCGCTTGCAGGTGCGGCAGACCCATTACCTGCAGAGCTACGGCAGCGAAGCGTTGCTGCGGGCGTACGCGCTACTGGCCCGGCGCGACGATCTGCCGCCCCTGTACCTGGAGACGAAGGTGGAGAAGGTAAAGTCGACGTCCCAGGACAGCGCTAGTGCCCCAGTCGTGATCGTCCACTATCAGCATCCTGTGTGCTCCGACGAGGAGATACCACCCGATTTCCAGTCCCTCCTAGGGACAGGCCAATGGCGGGAAGTCTTTTCACCAGGCCGGGTGGAAGCGGCTGTTTTCGACCGAATGGACTGGTACTTTTTGCCGATTGCGGGATTTGACCAAGTAGAAAAGACGGGACCTGTCGTCCGGCTAGACACGCTCTCTGTGAACGGAACTTCGGTGCGGATAGAGGCCCGTTCCTACTTTGAGGCACTGCACTGGGTTTTGCGCGGTCACCAAGCTAGGGCCGAAAAAGATTGGGCGGGCGCCTTGCAGGCGTACCACCGGGCCTTGGAAATTGCGCCAGCGCCCGAAGAATTGGTCGGCCTAGAAGTGGGACGCTATCTCTACACCCAAATGGGGCGGACCTATGCTCAATTGGGCCAGCTAGAGCAGGTCGTGCGCTTTTTGGAGCAGGCTATAGCTCTGAAGCCAGCGTACCAAGAGGCGTACAACGAACTCGGAGTGGCGTACGCCTCCTTGGGAGATCTGGAAAAAGCCGTGGAAACTTGGGAAGAGCTGGTCGCGTTGCACCCGGATTTTGCCCCGGCCTACTTCAATCTAGGCCGGGCCTTGTGGCGCTTGGAACGACGTCAGCAGGCCCGTGCGTACTGGCAGAAGGGGGTAGAGTTGGCACCCAATCATCCATCGGCGGGCCGAATACAGCAGTTGGAGGGAGAGGGTTGAAATTTTTCTATGTACTTAGACTTTTTGCTCGTATATTACCAAACTAAGTGTCCGTAGCAGGAATAAAGAACGTTTAAACAGTCAGGCGAAAGGAGGTCTCATAGCCTGGTAACTCGGCACTGTATATGCAGAATTGAGCAGACAGATGAATCGGCTTTTCAATCCAATACCTAACAGGAGGTTAAAGTAATGAAACTGATTCGTTGCTTTCTGGCTTTAGCGCTCGTGGTCGCCTGCGCTAGTATCGGCTCGGCTCACGAACCGCCTGGCGAGGTTTACTTCGCCTTTCAGTTCCCCCTTCACGCCGTGCCCGCCATCGACGGCGATCTAAGCGATTGGGACATGGTAGATCCAGATATCTTCGAGATCTCGGTGGAAGGAGGCCATATCCAAGAGACCGTGCGCGGGACTGACAGCGGCGAGCTGTCGGATTTCAACGCTAGGAGCGCATGGGCCTGGAACGAGGAAATGAACCGGGTTTTCTCCTTTGCCTTTGTGGTTGACGATAATCTCAACAACGACCGCGACGACCCCACCGTCTTCAACTGGGATGACGACTGGCACTTCGTGCTCGACGCCGATCACAGCGGTGGCGATATGTTTAACAACGATTGGAACGATTTGTCCGAGGACGAGCGCCGGGATTTGTTTTTCGTCACGGGTCAACTGTGGCAGATCCACGTGCCGCCCATCGATGGGTACTGGGCCTTCAAGTACATCGAGGCGACCGACTGGGAGACCACTGGCCGCGAGATCCCCTTCCCCGAGTACGCCCAAGTGGGCTGGTCCCGCACCGGCGAGACTGGTGGTCCGGGTACTTATTCCTACGAGATCATGATGACCCCGTGGGAAACTTGGAGTTGGGATGGTCCTGAGCAAAGCACAATCTTCGACTTGGAAGTAGGCAATATCATCCACGTCGGCTCCCTGTCTAAAGACTACGACTTGGACTCCAGCTACGAGGGCTCCTACGATTTTCCGGCTGTTCACAACGTCTGGCGCAATGGCAATCTCATGGGCGACATGGAGTTGCTGGAGGTCGATGAAGAGCTGTTCCCCACCGCTGTAGAAAACGACTCGTGGGGCAGAATCAAGTCCCACTATCTGCTGGAAGAATAATTCCAGTCTTTCAAATACAAAGAGGGGATATTTCGATATCCCCTCTTTGTGTTTATCTATCTAAAAGCTGTTTAACCACGCGACAAATTCACATTCTGGAGGAGCCATCATGGTAGTTGACTCGATTTCTTATCGGCGGGGCATCTCCAGCTTGGTGTGGATCGGTACACTGCTGATCTTTCCCCTCCAAGCCTGGTCGCAACAGGGCCACGCTATTCGCGGCAATCAAGTCCTTATTGACCGAGCAGCTCACTGGCAGGCGTGGAAAGGGGCTTCGAGTGTTCTGGATATTTCCACGGCCGACAATACAGTGCAGCCCTCCTTTATACGGAAAGAGGTCAACGCAGCTCAGAACGCGACGCAATTTTCCACTACCGGCGAGGGAGGGGTGATAGCAGGCTCCGGCACCAATACGGTGAACAACCTGATAGATGGCGACCTGCAGACCATGTGGGGCCCCAATCCCGAAAGCCCTCTGGAAGACTGGTGGGCAGAGGTGAATCTTGGCCGCATAGTGGTCGTCAAGAAAATAGTCGTGCGCTTTGCCCAAGAAGGCGAGGGAGATCCCTTCCTGCAGTTCAAGGTGCTGGGCTGGCGGCAACCCCCACCGCGCTCGGTTTCGGGCTATTATCTCGACGAGCCCAAGACCAACGTCCCCAACTTCTGGGAGATCGGCAGGACCGATAAACCCAACAAGACACAGCGCGTATTCGAATTTGAACCCCGTCCGACCGAAGGATCGGATCTGCTCTTCAGGGGCGATCCGCTCGAGCGCATTCTAATAATTGCCATTAATAGTGATTCGACCAAGGCTGAGGAATTGACCGAACAGGAGTACGAGAATCTGCCGACAGACCAGCAAGGCGCTATCGAATTCTACCGGAAAGAGCGGTCCGGCCGAGAAACTCTAATTTCACAAGAGGAATACGACAGCATTAATCCCGAACGCCGGGGCCCGATCCGCTACTACCGGAGGGAAATTCCCAAGATCGCCGAGGTAGAGGTCGTGACGGAGGGAGACAATATCAACATCGGCGTGGTGGAGCGGGGAGGACAGGTGACAATCGAGCACAATGGTGGCGTTAAGGACATTGGGGCAGCAGTTACCGACGGCAACTACAGCACGGGTGCCAATGGGTCCATTTTCGGCTATCGCGACTATAATTACTTCGAGGATCTGGGGGCTCTATTCTGGGTCGACACCATGCACTTTCTCACCGACGGAGCCTCAGCGATCAACGAACTTTACGTCGATACCTCCGATGGTACCCGGGCACCCGACGGCAGCATCAAGTGGACTCGGGTGGGTCAAAGTACCGCTAGGGACGCTTTTGGCCATACCTCTTCCCGCGGCTTGCGATTTCGCGAAATCCAGATTGAGCCCATCAAGATCCGCTTTATTCGCTCTCCGTTCCAGAACCCACTGAGTTCGCTCAGCTACATAGCTTTTACGGAGGTGATGCTCTACGGGGAGGGCTTTGTGGCGGAAGTATCGCTGACCTCGGATCTAATTCAATTTAACGAACCTAAGAACCTGATTTCCGTCGAGTGGGAGGCGGATACGCCGACTGGGACCCAGGTCCAGCTGCAGACCCGGACGGGCAATGAGTTGATAGAAGAGAAGATCTTCCACGATTCCAAGGGCAAGGTCGTCACCGAGAAGCGCTACAAAAAGCTGCCTAAGTCCAAAAAGGGCGATATCACCAGCACATTCAAACCGGGCGACGACTGGAGCACGTGGAGTGTGCCGTACACTCGGTCCGGGGAAGCGATCAAATCCCCCAGTCCCAGACAGTTTATGGAAATTCGGCTCATATTGCTCACGGATAGGTCGGACGCGGGTGCCACCCTCCGCTCCATTGCCATCAACACCTCAGATCCAGTTGCTGATCGGCTGGTGGGAGAAGTATGGCCCACCCGAATTGAGACCGTGGGCACCCCTGAGGAATTCTCTTACTTCATCCGGCCCGATTTCACTGCGACAGATCAAGGTTTCGACGAGATCACCTTAGAAGCCACGGCGGGTACTGCAATGGAGTTGCTCGAAGTGCGGACGGGAAGCAAGGATAATTTCGAGAGCGGACAAACCACTAACTACGCACCGGCGGATCTGACTCTGACCGATGCGCCAGCCGGCTCCATCAGGTTCCGCTTAGACGAGAAAATTGGCGGCGGAACGGAACTAGTTCAGATCCGGTTTCGCGCCACCATATTCGGCAATAGTGCCTCCTTTGGAGCCCTGGTACAGAATTCCGCCGTACCTGGATTCTGGCAGCGAGTTGACGAGGGCGATCCCACGGAACTGGTCAGCAGCCAGACCGTCACCGTCCTAGCTCTCAGGGGGACCGAAATTATTAGGGATTTCAGACTGGGGTCGCGAGTATTCACGCCCAATGGGGACGGCGTCAACGATGAGCTGGTATTCAGCTTCGGCGTAGCGCGGGTGGGTGCTGAGAGACCGGTGACTCTGACCGTTTACGACCTGAGTGGGTTTGAGACCAACCGGATAGAGGAACGCCGTCCAGATCCTCGCGGCAATTATGTCTTTCGGTGGGATGGCAAGGATCATTTGGGCGAGCCAGTTCCTCCGGGGATATACTTGGCGAGGGTAAAGGTGGATGTGGATTCTGGCTCGGCCGATAATACTTTTGTGCAGCGGGTGGTCCATGTAGCGTACTGAGGGATGCGTAAGACCGGCGTCCGAGATTTGCGAGGTACATGTCAATGAGGACGGCTCCATTCTTTTGTACCCTGATCTGGCTTTTCTGTTTTTGGGTTGGTTTTTTGGCAGACGAGGCCTCTGGGCTGGTCATCTTCCGCTTTGGTGGCGAAGCGCTGGATCCACCTCCAGAAGTAGACAGCGAAGAGGTGGAATTTATCCAGCTAAGCTGGGCCGATCTCAATCCTTCCCTAGGCGGAGAGACGGTTGATCTGGATATAGAAGCCGCGGCCATTCGAGCTCTAAAACGAGATCCTACCTTTAATATAGCCCCCGGAATTGAGGAAGGGGGGGGAAGCTATATTCGAAAGCAAACGAACGGGCAGGTATGGGATGGGGACACCAGCACTTTCTGGGTGGCGGACCGGTACCTGTGCGCCGAATTCGAGGAAAGAAATTACTTCCTTAGATGCGTCGACGATTTCGGCACCCCGGGCACAGCCAATATCAAACTAGGTACCCTCCATCTCATCGACCGGATCCGGGTTATATCCGGGTTGACTGACCCGAGTAAAACAGTACGGTCCATCCGCATCCACCTCAACGAAGAGCAGCCCCGCCAAGCTGTGTACCAGCACCCCCATCCCTACGTGCCTTCGATCATTGAGGTGCGGGACAACCGAGAGCAAATCCTCGACATCCCCATCCCACCGTACGATAAAGCAGGTTTTGTCCAAGTCACTATCGGCGAGCACAACGAGAACTGGGATGTCCACGAGATAGAAATCTACGCCAAGGGCTTTGTCGAACAATCCACGTACATCTCGAACATTCTCGATTTTGGCCAACCGATGGCCTGGGGCGACCTGCGCTGGGCAGGCCACCAAGACCCCAAAGCCCGCATCCTCATCCAAACCCGATCCGGACAAGACGACGATCCCAACCTGTTCTGGCGTTTCACCGGACGAGGCGACGAAAAAATACCCGTCAGCCGTTCCGAATACGCCGACTTGGCCATAGGCGAAAAAGCCGGCACCGGCTACGATCAAGCCAACTGGACGTTCTGGTCGTCCCCCTACGCCTTTGCCGACAGCAGTGGCACCCCCATCGTGTCGCGGAGTCCACGACGCTACCTCCAACTCAGGGTCGACTTTCTGCCTCAAGACGACGACGGCGGACAAGTGGACTTTCTCGAAGTGCGCGCTTCCCTACCGGTGGCTACGCAGTTGATCGGCGAGGTTTGGCCGGTCGAGGCAACGGTAGGACAGCCGCAGCAGTTTACCTACGTGCTGCGACCCACCATTGGAGTTGCTAATGGCGGCTTTGACCGTTTAGAGGTGGCCACCACGGCGCGACTGGGACCCGTAACCCAAGTGCACATTGGCGATGAGCCGGTAGATTATGCAGTGGAGGTGGCAGAGCTACACCGGGTGGTCGTGAGTATCCCGCGGCTGACAGCTCAGGATTCGGGTGCTTTGGTCGAGGTGGTTTTCGAGGCGGAGGTGTTGCGCTATGGTTCGACTTTTTCAATGCGGGTGTGGGACAGTGCCCTGCCGTTGGAGGTGCCCCAGAGCGTGCAGGAAGGCGATGCTACGCCCGCCTATGAGGACAATCGGGTGTGGGTGGCCACCCGGGCGGAACATCAGGACGTGTTGCAGATAGGGGTAGGACCGGTGGTCTTGACGCCCAACGGGGACGAGTATAACGATGTAGTAGGATTGGGGTATCGCTTGGTAGAGTTGACCGGTCCGTCCTGGGTGGTGGTGGCGGTGTGGGACTTGTCGGGACGTCGGGTTCGTCAGGTGTATGAGGGGTTGGATGGGGTTGGTGCGTATGAGCGGGTGTGGGATGGTCGCGATGCGTCGGGACGGCTGGTGCCGCCGGGACTCTACCTATACCGCGTCTCCGTCGAGGCCGACCACCAAACGGTCGCGGCCGTAAAACCACTACAGGTCGCCTATTAACAAGGCGTTTTGTACGAATCTAATTAGAGATTGGTTCTCCCATGCAAGCGGACTTTAGTTCGAATTTACGCTCATATCTGATTATAGGGGTCTTGCTCTCCGTCTACGGGTCTGTGGGTACAGGAGCCACCAAGGAGTTGATCATTCTCGGCGGCGAGGAAGGCCGACCTTGGCAAGAAGGAGGAGGAGGATTAGATCCGGTGATCATCTTAGGGCCCCAGGAGGTGACAAACGAAAACGTACCTGGGGGGGTTATCGACTTTTCTGCGCGGGAGGGATGGATTTTTCCCGAAAAGGCCGACCAAACTGACAACATCGCCTTACAACTGCTAGACCGAGGTGGATCTGTAACCGCGCCCACTGTTCTCAGAGATCTAGCGACAGACCTGTTAAAAATGATAGACAATAATGCCAGCTCGGCCTTTGAAAGGAAAAGCGCTCCTGGTCAGAATGTCCGGGCGCTGGGCGTGGTCCTCCAGTTCGACCTAGGAGCGCGATTTGGCGTGAGTCGCATCCGCTTCTTCCCCAGGAACGCCGCTCCAGATTTTCTCGCTCCTGATTTTCCCTTTCAAGACGATTATATGAGGGCCTATGAGATTTTTCTCAACGACGGCACGCGAGAAACACTAGCCGCCGGCCTGCCGGTATTCACCAGCGTTCTGCTCGTACTGCAGAACGACCAACCGGTAGTAGATGTGCAGATAGAGCCCCAGTACGTGCGCTATCTCCAGCTAAAATCCCAGACCACAGTGGGCTTTGAAATAGGAGAGTTCCAAGTCTTCGGAGAGGGTTTCGTGCCCACGGCGGAGTATCATTCGGATATATTCGATCTGGGAGAAAATTTGGCCCTTTGGGGAAATCTGCGCTGGGAGGAAGAAAGCCAAGGCGACCCGATCCGCTCCCAAGTGCCCATCAGCACTAGGAGCGGCTTTGATGATTCTCCAGTCGTGTTCAATCGCCTCCGCAGCGACCTCGACGGGGCCGAAGTGGCTTGGAAGACGGCCGATGAATTCGACGAAGGCAGCCAAGCGTGGGAAATCGTCAGTCAACTCGACGCGCCCGATTTCGATATAAAGCGGGCTCGGCTATTGTACAAAGATCTTCCTCTCGATAGGAGGAATGAGATATCGCTGACCCAAGCCGAGTACAATAAACTGAGGTCGGGCAACAAGGGCTCGGTGCGGGACGACTTGGAAAACTGGAGCGCCTGGTCGCCGCCCTATGCGGCTACGGGTATAACTAGCGCCGATGAAGTATCCGCAGGGATGGGCGGAGTGCCCATCGTTTCGCCCGGTCCAGGGCGTTACTTTCAGTTCAAAGTGGATTATTTGAGTGAAGATCTCTTTTCGGCCAAAGGCATCGGTTCACTGTCCCTCGATTTTTCCAGGCCGGTACTGGCCGCAGAGATCGTGGGAGAGATCACCCCACGCCAAGCGGATCTGGGGCAAAAAACAGCTTTTTCCTTGGCACTCATTCCCGATATGCGGCCCGAAATCGATCAGGGCTTCAGTTCCCTCGAAATCAGCACACCCGTAAAAGTGGACGCAGTAGATCGGATTGGCATGTCGCTACCGGATGGATCCCGCCTCGAACAAGATTTCTCGGATTCGGACCTGAGTGACCTGCCGGTGGAACGCGGGGATTTCCGCATTGATTTGGTCGAGGAAGATCGCTTCCAGATTAGTTTCCCCAAAGTAGAGAATAGTCGCATAGAAGTGGGACAGATGACCGTCTTGGAAGTGGTTTTCCAATGCGTAGTGCTGCGGACTGGAACCGCCTTTTCCCCCCTAGCCCTGTCCGAAACCCCCGGCGAAGTTCCACAACGGGTAGTGGGAGGCAATGTCTTTTACTTGAGCCAAGAAAGTTCCAATGCCACTCTCATTCGCGACCCGGGAAATCTGGTGGTGCAAGTGGCGAAAAAAGGGGACTTGCTGATCAACGTCAACGCCGTACCAGCAGTCTTTACGCCCAATGGGGATCAGATCAACGATATTGCGCAGATACATTTTGATATCACCGATCTCATCAGCGGGGCCGGCGTAGCGCTGCGGATATACGACTTGTCCGGCAGCATGGTGCGGGAAGTCTATCGCGGGATTGACCAGAGTGGTCGTTTTACTAGGACGTGGGACGGTACCGATGGCCAAGGGAACACCGTGCCGCCGGGCCTCTACATTTTCAACATTGATTTGGACACCGACGGCGGCAAGGCCGAGGCGAGCGGCCTCATAGGCGTGGCCTATTGAAGGCTGGACCGGGGTATGGATTGCTTCTGAGAAGCGCTTGCTAACGGGAGGGACACCTGATGGTAGATACAGGTTACAGAGTATGGATAGCACTGTGGATAGTCGCGGCTTTGAGTACGACGGCTTTTCCCCAAGACTACAACAACCGCCTTGGGCAGCAAAGGGGTGGCAAGGTCACCTTTGAACCCTTGGGACCAGGGGTGTTTTTCGATGCCCTTGATCCCACAGTGAAACGGTGGTATGTCCCCCAAGAACTCTACCACGATTACCGCTTCCAGACTTGGGAATACTCCAACTATGCCCGAGATCGCTATGAGCGCTACGTCAACACTACTCGGGAAGG
Source organism: Candidatus Latescibacterota bacterium (assembly GCA_965217585.1). GTDB lineage: Bacteria > Latescibacterota > UBA2968 > UBA8231 > UBA8231. Next base: position 5,338,291 of record OZ244561.1, on the reverse strand, counting down.
CGAATATTTCTACGACACGTTCGGCAATTTCGTCAACCGGGGATGGCTCATCTACGACTGGCGTCAGGAAGCCTTGACCCCTCTGGGCAGTTCCATCTACCAAGATTCGAGGTATCAGGGTTGGTTCAACCAAGTGTTGATCGCCGCGGATTCAAAAGGCGGTGCTCTCTACTCCATAACTACAGGGGATCAGATACGCACCACGCTCACCCCCATGACCTTTTCCAAGCCGGCATTCAACGGCATTCAGCTAGATTTCGCCGCCGATAAATACGCTGGCACGCTCCTCCTTTCGAGGATTAGTAGCCCAGTCAGGTCGTCCGTCTCCAGTGCCGATACCCGGACCAATGCCACCAATATGATCGGCGGCCGGGCCCTAGCCCAGGTGGGCGATTTCGTCACCGTCGGCGCGACTTGGGTCAATGCCCACAACACCCGTACCACGCTGGGCTCCTTCGACAGCAACCCCACCAAGGGCACACTGGGCGACGGGCAGGCCAGAGTGCCTATCAACGCTATCGCCCTCGTGCTCAGCGATGATTCTCCCGAAGACGGGGAGGGAGGAACCGCGCTCTTTTCCCACGATTTAGTCGTGGTGCGCGAAGATTTCCAGAACGGAATCCGCGAAACGCTCAGCCTTGCCGACCTAACCAACGATCCAACGCGCTGGCCAGTCATAGAAGGCGGTTTTCGGGAAGAGGGTTTCTTGGCGGCCAACGGCATTCAGCGGATCATCATCAACTACGATTTTAACGATCCGGCCTATATCGGTCCCGACCCGACTGAGATCGTAAAAATGACCTTTGATTTGGTACTGGCCAACGACTACAAAGTCGAGGTGTGGTCCGACCGCCAGACCGGGCAGGAAACCCCGCCGGAAGCGCCTCTGACCAGAGCGACCCTCGACGAGAGGAATCCGGTCTTACTCGAGATCGCCCGTGCGCCCGACAATACCAAGGACGGCTCCAACCGGAGAAGGCTGGTTTTCGACTACGGCCTACCCACTGCCACGCAGATTTATGGCTTTACCATTGAGGCGCAGGACGTCCTAGGTTTCAACTTCTACGGCGAGTACGACATCAACCATAAATTCAGGCAGTATCCCAACCTTGCCTTGTTTACCGACGACCGTTCCTTTGAGGACGCTTCGACCCGAGCGGATGCTTGGATGATGAACCTCTCCTTTCAGGATTATCCTTGGTTCCTCTTCGGCGAGGCCTTTTCCATGGACTACGACTACTCCACTAGTTCCTTCCTACTCAACCAAAATGGCGATATCAACTACGACCAGCCTTCCCAGTTTTTCTACGAGTTCGTCGAAGACAACGACGATCAGGATCGCACTCCCGATTGGCAGCGAGGCGGTCAGCCGGGTCCCGATTTTTCCATTTTCCCCGGCTGGGACGAAAACAACGACTTCGTAAGCGATTTCAACCAGAACGACAATCGGACAATCAGCAATCGCATCCCCGATTACGACGAGCCCTTTCTCAGGTATGAGGTCGACCGGCCGGAATTTCTCTTTGGCATTGACTTGAACAACAACGACTGGATTGACCGTTTCGAGAACGACGACGAGCCAGATTTTCCCTACAAGAGGGACCACAGAGGCTACAATGCCTATTCCGGCGCTCATGTCATCCCGGGTGTCAGGGTGAGCGTGGGACAGACCCGCGAGGAACTGCTCTCCTCCGCGCGAGAGAATACGACCACCTACGGGCTGGTGACCGTGGATGAGAATTGGGCCGGCCTAGGGCGCTTGCGGGTGTTCGATATGCTAAAACGAGCCAAAGACACCATCCCCGATGACCGCCGTGCGCCCCAGGGATTTCTCTTGGCGGGTCTGCCCGCCAAGGTCGCCGATATTCTGCCCGCCCAAGATACCTGGGTGAATTCCCTGTTCATCGGATTCGACTATACGCGGATTCCGCAGTTGAACATCCGCAATACGATCAAATACGATCTGTACGTTCAGCGCAGCGATGATCTCAGAGCTTTGGACAGAAGTCCGCTCCACGATAGGTCGTCCTTTTTCGGGCTTATCAACAAAGCGGATTATACCTACCGATTTGAAGGTCTGAGCATTCAGCCGCGCTTCAAAAGCCAGTACTTGAAGCGCACACCATTCTTGCGCCGCGAGGCAGATATCGAGGAATGGGATGGATTCTTGTCGGTGATCCTCAAATTCCCAGTGCTGAGGTATTCGATGATTGAAATGGGCACGGAGTTCAGGCAGCTAAGAGAATTGAAAGCAGACGAAGATGCTTTGGTCCAGGAGAGCGTAGTGGGACCGACGGGGGATCTAAACGAGACTAACCTAGCCGTTCAGTGGTCAACCACGACGGATTACCTAGGGTACGTGTTACTGCTACAGACAGGGTTCCGACTATCTAGGAAATCCTTAGAGACCATCGAGATGATGGATCTGGAGGTCGACAAAAAGTCCACCATCGAGACTGGCACCACTACCTTCATAACCATCTACGCCGGGGTGGAACAGTAAATGGCAGGCGCTGATTACACCTGTGGAACAAGCGAGAATCTTGCCTTGGGCACTCCGTCCTTTTGCGCACAGTCCAATAGGAGGGATCCATGCTAAAAAGGTACGGCTCGTGGTATGTTGTGGGGATACTCTGCGTACTAGCTTTATCGTCCGCTACTGGATGGGCTGCGCAAAACTATGGAGCTCGCTTAGGGCACCAAGCCAATGACGGCACAGTGGTGTATCGCTCTGAGGGTCCCAAGACCCTGCTGGGCAACGTGGAGCCATCGGTGCGGAAACGGTATCTGCCCCAAGAGCTGTATCAGGAGTACCAGTGGCAGACTTGGCAGTACACTAACTACGCTGGCAACCCCTATCAGAGATATGTGGCGCAAAGCCTCTGGGGCGATTATTTCTACGATGTGTACGGAAATTTCCTGACCAGAGGATGGTTGGTCTACGACTGGACCGAGGATCACCCGAGAATCTCCGAGGGCAGCCGTCTGCTGAAAAGAGGAGCATATGCCGGTTTCTTTAGCTCATTGATTGTAGCCTCCGACCAGAAAGGTCAATATTCCTTTTCCATTTCCGTTGGCGACGAACTGGTCACGACCCTGACGCCAATGACCTTTCGCAAGTCTGTGTACAACGGTGCCCAAGTCGATCTCATGTCGGACGTGGTCGAGCTAACTGGTATCTTTTCTCGCATCAGCGCACCGGGCTTCATCGCCGACCCGAATCCGGCCTCTTTCAACAACTACACCAACCTGATAGGGGGCCGGACCAGAGTCCGGCTAGGTGATGCCATTACCTTGGGAGGGGTCTTCGTCAATTCCCACAACGGCCGGGGGACCGTGCAGAGCTTTGAGGGCAATCCCTTCAAAGGGGAATTAACCTCGCTGCAATTACAAAACCAGATCAGTACTATTGTCATCCGGCTGAGCGACGACTCACCGGCCGATGATGTCGGGGGGAGCGTCCTACTAGCGGATAATGTAGAAATAGCGACGGCTATCGGAGACAGAGACACCGTGCTAGTCGGCAATGAGATCGGCTTCACACCCCATAGGCAGGGGGGCACCATCATAGAAGGCGTGCGCACGGCCAACGGTACGGAACAGATCACCTTGCGTTACGACTTGAACGACCTAGCCGTGATTCTCGACGACAAGGATGCCATCAACAACATCCGGGATCTCCGCTTCAGACTGGTCCTAGTCAACGACTATCGGATCGAGATCACTTCCGATCAGCAGACCAACTTTGAAGGACAGCCGGTCTTTCTGCTGATGGCCCAGGCCGAAGGCAATATTCAGGACGGATCGAATAAGCGCGAAGTGGTCTTCAACTACGGCTTGCCCACTGCTAACCAGCTATTGGGCTTCACGATCGAGGCCCAGGATTTCCTGGGATTTGACTTTTACACCGAGTTCGATGTGAACCACCAGTACAGAAAATACCCCAACCGCCGGGTGCAGACGCACAGGGCTTACTCGGGACTCGTCGGTGACGAAAACGCCAAAGCCTGGATGATGAATCTGTCCAAATCGGTCTTCTCTTGGTCCCTCTTTGTCGAGGGCTTCTACATGGATGAGGCCTACAATACCAGTCCCTTCATATCGGACGGTAGCGGCCGGATAGATTACGAAGACGGGACCAGGAGCATCTATGACTTCGTCGATGACAACGACGATCAGGACAAGAAACCCGACCAAAAGCGGCGCTATCAAGATCCTAGGACCGGAGAGGAATTCCGCGCTACCAGAACCGGAAGATCCGCCGAAGGTTTCGCCGACGAGGCGGTGTTCCCCGGCTGGGATCAGAACAACGATTTCATCTCCGACTTCAACCAAAACAGCAACATCTTCAGTGAGAACCGCTTCCCTGACTACGAGGAACCCTTCCTGCGCTATGGTTCAGACCGCCCTGAATACCTCTTCGGTATCGATCTCAACAACAACGGCTGGGTCGACCAGTTCGAAAACGACAACCTGCCCGATTATCCTTACAAGAGGGATCGCAAGGGCTACAACCTGTACCTGCGCAATCAGGTAACTCCGCACCTGCAACTCACCGCCGGGCAGGCCCGCGAACAGCTCCTTTCGGACGACCGCCAAAATCTGACCACGTACGCCCTAGTGAGCTTTGAAAAGGAGTACGCCCGGATCGGACAGGTGAGCATCTTCGACATGATCAAAAAGGCGGAAGACAATATTCAGGACGATCTCTTTCAATGGGTACAAGTTCCAGGTCTGCCCGGATCGCACCAAGCAATAGACGATCCCCTCTTCGCCCAAGATACCTATATCAATACCTTTTGGCTGGGTTTGGACCGTCGGACAAATATCGGGGTCAATTTTTCCAATAAATTCAAGTACGAGACCGTGAGGCAGCGGGAGAAAGGTAACAATCTAGGTTTTAAGGACGATACGCGTTTCCTCGGGATCATCAACAAGGCCGACTATCTGTACCAGTACAAAACTCTGACGGTGCGACCGAAGATCAAGAGCGAATTGCTCAAGGACAATACTCCTTATTCTATGGGAGGTGTGCGCCCTGTGCGAGATCAATGGACTGGTTTGTTCTTCCTGACTTTTAAATTCCCCGTTCTGCGGCGAACGACCATAGAGACGGGTATAGAACAACTCTTCTTCAGGAATTCGGTGGTTGATGAGGACGATTTAGCAGCGGGTGAATTCACCGAGGATTTCAACAGCACGGTCTTGGCTATGCAACTTTCGAACAGGGGGCAGTACCTAGGCTATGTGCTTACGGCCCAACTCGGCTACAGTATCCGTAGAATCAGTCGCGAGCGAGTCGAAAGAGATGACCGGTCGCAGCTGGATAGTACCGTGTTTATGACGATGTACGCCAGCCTGAAAGATTGATGCCGGGCGGCAGATTCTACTCCCGATTCCATAAAGAAGGAAGCACCTATTATGCGAAGTACCGTCTCTGCGCCAGATCTGGGATTGGTGGAGTCTCTCTTTGCAGAAATTGAAAAAATTCCGTGTGTCAACTCCCACTCCCACATGGGGCCGGAAGCCGAGCGCCTAGCGCAGGAGATAGACGCTCTCGCCTTTTTCAACCACGCCTATCCAACCGCCGACTTGGTGGTTGCCGGCCTCTCTCCCGAGAATAAAGAGGCCCTTTTCGACGCTCGACGCCCGCTGGACCAGCGGTGGTGTCTGTTCGAGCCGTACTGGAACCGGATCCGCCTGACCGGGTACTCCCAGTGCATCTTGACCGGCTTCCGCGATCTGCTCGGCTTCGACGATCTGACGGCTGCCACGGTTGAACCGCTCTCTGAGGCCATCCAAGCACATAGCAAACCGGGCTTCTACAAAACGGTGCTGCAGCAGCGGGCCAATCTCGCAATGTCAGTGGTCAATATGGAAGATCTGATTGAGGTGGACCGGACCTTATTCCTGCCCCTGCCCCGCCTCAACCGCTTCAGCATGCTCCGCACGGCTGAGCAAATCCACGCGATAGAGCGCGACTACGATGTGTCCATCGGCGATCTACGCCAGCACGTCGCAGTAATTCGACAGGTGTGCCAAGACTGGAAGGAAGCCCGGGTGGCTGGGGTCAAAATGTCGCAATCCTACCACCGCCGCATGGACTTCAAAGAGCGGGACGCCGGCCAAGCCGCTGTTATTTTCGACCGTCTGTTGCAGGGCGACTACGCTGGGCTTGATTCGGCAGAAGGTGCACTGCTGGAGGACTACCTAGTCTTCGAGTGCTGCCAGGCCGCTGCGGAAGCTGACCTGACTGTCCAGTTCCACCTAGGCATGCGAGCTGGCAACAATGGGGGTATGGAAGGGTGTAGTCCAGTGCCACTCATCCCCTTGCTGCAGGCCTTTCCTCAAGTCCGCTTTGACCTCTCCCATGCCGGCTTCCCCTATCTGCGCGAGGGTGCCGTGTTGGGCAAGACCTTTGCCAATGTCTATCTGAATATGTCTTGGATCCACATAATCTCCCCCTTCGGGTCTCGGCTAGATCTGCGAGAGTGGCTCCAGATGGTGCCCTACAACAAAATCATCGCCTTTGGGGATGACTTGCAGCAGGTCGAGACGGTCTACGGACACTTGCAGATGGCACGCCGGAATTTCGCCTATGCGCTGGGAGCTCTGCTGGAAGAGGGCTTGCTATCCGAGTCGACAGCGCTCGACGTGGCCCAAGCGACCTTTCGCGACAATCCGGCGATGGTCTACGGAGTTAATGCCTGAGCATGGGTATTACCAGTCATGCACGTTGTGGCCCTGCAAAGGAAACCAGATTACATCCACTACTCCCGAGAGCACGACGCCGATTACATAGCCCACGCCCAAGCCGTAAAAAAAGGGCTTGCCCTTGCGGTACGCTCTGACTCCGCCGTAGCGCAGTAGCAGTAGTTTAGCTATCCAGACCAAAAACAGGCTGAACCAATAGATGGATGTGCCCGAGGTATGCTGAAAGGCCAGCCCAATGGGATGGAGCGAGAACCAGTGAAAGCGAGCCCGTAACAGCGCTATACCCCCCGCCTGCAACAAGCCCCAGCCCCAGACGCCCCACTTCCCCGGATCCCCTACTCTGGGATTTTGCAGCAGATGCACTGTTTCGTCTAAGAGGCCGGTCGCACCCATCAGAAAAACGGCCCCCCCTTTGTCATAGGCCATCTCGAGGCTGGCCCATACCGCGGTTAGAAAACCCGCTGCAAAGGCGACTAGCACCGTAGCGGTCACCAGCCACGGCTGATCCCGTAACGAGAAAATGCGCAGATGGTGCGGGATGGCGGGCCAAGCCGGCAGGCGGATATTGCCGAAAAAAGCATGACCGGTGAACATCTTGAAGGCGACCAGGTCCTGCGGCGACAGGCGGGCCGAGCCCACCAAATCGACGATGAAAGAACTCCCCTTGGCATTGGACCAACTGGGCATGAGGTACGGAAAGCCCGTGGCCGCAATGAGTTTGATGGTGACGAAAAAGGTCGATACCATCAGGACAAAGGCACCGGTGGCCAGCGGCAAACTCGCCCCCAGACTGCAAGCCCAAGCGATGACATAGAGGGCCGACAGGATCAGACCGACCAAGGCCAAGCGATAGATCCCGACTTGGCGCCGGTCCCCCTCCCCGGTGCGTACCTGTCGCCACACTTCTCGCAAGTGCCGGCGGGCTAAGTACACAGACCAGCAGGCCACAAAGACGATGGCCCCCAGGCTTTCCAGCGAGAGGATCGCCTGCGGCGCCAAAGGCTGCCCCTCCGCACCTACGACTAGTCCCACCCGATCCATCAGCCCTATTTTGACCGTAGCCAGCAGAGCGAAGACGACTAGGCTGCCCAGGATATCCAGCGGACATAGATAGGTCAAAGCCATAACCAAAGGCAGAACGCGGATGGTCAGACCCGAGAAAGGGCGGGGCAATTCGAGGTAGAAGCGTTTGGTATAGAGTTCAAACAGCGGCAAGCCCGGCGTGAAGTATGCGCCGATATTGTAGAGTAGAGGCAATAAGACAACCCCGCAGCCGATCCAGAACAGACCCGAGCGGAACAGGTCGGGCACCCGTCGCGGCCCGTCGAAGCCCCGCGTCAGATCGAGGGGCATCTGCGCCAGCGGGAAGGTGAGTTTTTCGGCTTCCATCCACTGGCGCTGGAATAGCACCACCAAGCAAAAGCCGAATACCACCATACCCAGCGAGGCCCCCATCCACTGGATAATTGCCCCGACCCAGCCATCCCACGGCACCGCCGCCCCCTGAGGCAGACCCATCCAGAAAGTATCTAGCACCCGAGGAGAGGAGTCGGGAAAAACGCGCCAAGGCAAATAGGGAAAGAGCAGGTCCGACCACTGGTTTTCAGGTGTGGCCATGTAGAAGGGCGCTCCGATAATGGCAATCCAGTAGTCGCTCCAGCCCCACTGCGGCAGAGCACCCACCACCCAGAGCATGGTGAAAATGGTCAGCAGTTCCCCTCGGTTTAGGGCTAGCCGGGGCCACAAGTGCCCGCAGGCGGCGTTGAGAAACAGCCACAGCACGAAGGGCATAAAGGCCACCATGGGGAACTGCGAGCGGACATAGCTCCCCGACCCCGATGCTTGTCCGACCTCGAGGATGAGGTAGGAGAATACAGCGACAATGGTCAGCCCCCCCAGAATCAGGGCACGTACGGTGATCCGAGGGGGCTTGGAGCCATCTAATGAATTGCTGTTACGCACCTTCTTACCTTCTCAAAAATACCCTAATACATTCCCGGTCTTTCCGGTGCAGGCGTCAATGACCAGCCACAAACCGGCCACTACAACTTGGCCCAAAATTAGACCAAGAAAAAACGGCCGTGTCTTCAAGTACCCTGCGGAGCCGCCGTACTTGAGTATGACGATCTTCAACACCCAAGCGGTAAAGATACTGAACCACACCCAGTTCATAATGTTGAACGTACCAGTGGCAAAGCCCAATGGATGGATCGGCCACCACACAAAGTGGTAGCGGATATAAGTCAACAAGCCCATGAGTACTGCGCCCAAAGCCGTGAAGACCCAACCAGATGTGCTAGCCGGGACCGGATCAACGAATTTAGGGGCGATAAAATTGAATGCATTGCGCGGCACTCCCACGAACCAGAACTCGTGGAGGTTGATCCCGCCGTACTTATAGGACAGGGTCATGACAGACCACACCGAGCTGAGCAGAGTGACGGCTATAGCCAAGAAAATCGCCCACAGCAGGCCTCTTTTACTGCCGCGAATCTCCTCGGCCAGTCTCAGCGCATTGGCAAAACAGGGCATAAAAAAGATGCGTATATTGGCGCTCCACACATAGGTGAAGGCCAGCCCGGTCAGACCAGAGGCACCCAGTGCGCTGGTACCCACTCCAGAAATCACAAAGTCGGCGGGGGTCAAGGGCGTGCGAATCACGGAAATTCCGCCTTCCGCCACCGCTCTGGTGATGGCGATAAAGATCGCTGTCATTCCGAATAGAAAGACCGGGACAACCCACAGCGGTAACCCGGACTGCCACAACCAAGTCCCCATCACCCCCAGCCCCACGAGCAGGCCCCAGACCGCAGTGCGATAGGAGATAATTTCGTCGCTATCGTCGATGGACGGGTCGTGGTTGAATACCTTGCGATAGACTGCGTGCAGATGCCGGCGGGCCATCCACGCGCTGGATAGGACCAGCACGATCATGGCACCCATGGCTTGGTGAGCCAGATAAGGGCCAACCGAATTGGCAAATCGGCTCAAAGTCTCCGTACTTTGTATACCCAAGACATTGAAGACTCCCCGTTGCACAGTCGACAGCAGGAAGAAGAACCAAAATCCCAGAGCTACATCGCGGCTGAGCAGATAGGCGAAACCGATCAGGCCTAGGTTCAGGTCGAGACGCAAGTAGGTGCTGCCTCTGAACAGACGCATCACGGAAGAGGTGTCGATGTGCGGCAGAAAAGGGAAATAGCCGCTGAACGCGTTCGCCGTACCTATGAGAAAAGGTACGGCGAACCCGACCCACATGACCCGGTTCCTAAAGTAAGGTTTAACGAGCGAGCGTCTCTCATTAGTGTTGTACGCCTCTCGCTTTTCATCCTGAATCATCTCTAGCGGGACTTGGACTAGGGGATAGGGCAGCTTTTCGTACTCGACCCATTGTTTGCGCAGAATGGTCATCATACATATAGACACCCAGTAGAATGACAGGATGAAGAGGCACCAGTAGAAGAGCGGCTCGATCCAAGCGTCCCAAGGCAGGGCCATGCCTTGGGGCAAGCCTTCGTAGAAATAAGTGATAGCCTCCATATCTTGCGGGGCGATCCACTTAGGCACATGCGGGTGGATCAACTCCTGCCACTTATTTTCAGGGGTAGCGTAGTAGTAGAGCCCTGCGATGATAGGCAGCAGATTTTCGGTGAAACCAATGGTGGGGATGGAGGTGGCTAGCATCGCCATAATGTAAACCACCGCCAACTCGGAACGGCTCAGGGCAAATCTAGGGCCGAGCAGGGCCAAGGCTGTGTTTATTAGGAAAGCGAATGCGAAGAAGACAAAAAGGGCGGCCGGTGTACTGAAATTGTGGGCCATGACCGTGCCCTTGATGATCATATTGGTATAAGGTACGGCCGCGCCGATGAACAGCGACAAAAAGGCACCTATTAACACGGCCCGCAAGGTAATACCTAATGTCTTCTCGTCGGGCTGGTCCGAGCCGAGCCGGGTCTTTAGGTGGTGCTGGAAGATTGGAGGGATCTTTTTTTTCATCTTCAAGTTGTGATCCGGCTCCAGAGAGGATGTTACTCCGCAGCCCTACGAGAGCCCCGTCTCCTGCGACGGCGTGTGCCACTCTCACCCACTGAGAGAGCTTAGGAGGTGTGGTCGCTTGCCGAGGGAACTTGATAGGCGGTGTATTTGAGGTTTTTGCCCCGGGCCTTTTCCACCGGATAGCGCTGAGCCGAAATGGCCAATTTCTCCTCCAGCATTTGCGCTGCGTCCAAGCCGAAGCGGTCGCACATAAGCAGGACAAAGTACAGCGCGTCGGCCAATTCGTGGCCGATAGCCCGGCGGAAAGATTCGTCTGCTAGGCGGGTGGCGATCTCTTGGTCGGAACGAAAGCGGAAGTGCTCCAAAACTTCGGCCGCTTCGGTAGAAAGACCAATAGCCAAGTCCTTGGGGGTGTGGAATTGCGCCCAGTCGCGCTCCTCCACGAAGCGGCGAATTTCGGCGGTAAGCTGGGCCAGCGTGGCGTCGCTCATAAGTCCAAGTCCCGCACTAGCCGAACCCCAACGTGACTAAAACGCCGCTCGGGCGCGTTCCAGCAGCGCTGAGCCGAGCGGGAGAGCGAAGCCGCGTCTTTAAAGCTGCCGCCGCGAAACACCCGAGCCGTGCCCTCGGTCGGCCCTTGGGGATCGGTCTGCGACCCCTCCGGGTACGCACCCAACCAGTCGCTTACCCACTCCCAGACATTGCCGTGCATATCGTACAGCCCCCAAGGGTTGGGCACTTTTAACCCCACTGGCTGGGCGGCCAGCCGCCCGGTGAGGGAAATATTGTTCGTCCACCAAGCGTGAAGGTCCAGTTCCTTTTGGGCATTGCCAAAGGACCACGGCGTCTTCGTGCCCGCCCGCCCAGCGTACTCCCACTCGGCCTCGGTAGGCAGTCGGTACACCCGGACACCGGCCGCGGCGTTGAGGGCGGCTATGAATTCTTGCACATCTTCCCAAGAGATGTACACCGCCGGGCGGTCAGGTCCCTCTTCCACCTCATCAGCGTGGCGGCTCCACGGCCGCTCCCCGGTCACAGCCGTCCACTGGCGCTGGGTGATTTCGCACTGACTTAGGTAGAAACCCTGAGTCAGGCGAACCTCAAGCGGAGGACCTTCGTCGTCGTTGCGGCCCTGCTCGTCCAGCGGCGAACCCATGGTGAAGACGCCCGGCTCGATCCACACCATATCCAGCGGCACGCCCGGGACCAACTCTGCGGTAATCGGGGGCTTCAAGCGGGCAGGCAATGGCTCAACAACGAGGGTAAGACCGAGGGGAACAGACTGCCCCGGGGCCAGATCCAGCTTGGCCGAGCCGCTGACTACCAAGGCTCCGGTCGCATCGTAGCCGGCAACCGCAAATAGTCTGGCGGCTCCCGCCGGGATCGCGGAGACGGTACCGACAATGCGATCGCCAGCCACGGCCAATGTCTGGCGCAGGGCTGGCATATCGGCCGCAGTGACTACTACCTCGACTTGGGCGAGCCTAGCCGCCACCTCAGCATCCACCTTAGCGGTCAGCAGCACGACTGCGCTGGTCTCCTCAGCCCCTGTGGGAGCCGTGCGGCGATCTCCACAAGCCAGCAGCCCCGGGAGGGCGGCCAGCAGCAGGCTGGAACCTATTTTCAAGCAGGTGTGCATACTTATATTGTAATGCAAGGTCCGCCCGCCGCAATACGCCCAACGCCCAATCCTCCCATGTGCCCATCCGCAGCTTCCTCTCAACCAGAACGCCGCACTTGGCTCGCGCCGGCCCTCCTACTAGTGGGACTAACCGTCGGGGCCTATATACCGGCGATGAACGGCGGTTTTGTCTGGGACGACGACGACTACGTGCAGGACAACCTCACCCTGCGCTCGCTAGCGGGGCTGGGGCAGATCTGGTTCCAGCCGGGAGCCACGCGCCAATACTACCCGCTGGTCCATACGACCTATTGGCTCGAATACCGTCTGTGGGGCTTGGCTCCGGCCGGCTACCACGTGGTCAATGTAATCCTACACGCCCTAAGTGCCGTTTTGGTCTGGCGGCTGCTAATCCGCCTAAAAGTACCCGGCGCTTGGGCTGCAGCAGCCCTGTTTGCCCTGCACCCAGTGCAGGTCGAGTCAGTGGCGTGGATTACCGAGCGCAAGAACGCGTTGTCCGGCGCATTCTATCTGAGTGCGGCCTGGGCCTATCTGCGCTATGAAGAAGCGCAAAGCCCTCGCTTGTACTGGACCGCTTTGGTCCTTTTTGCCGCGGCCCTGCTCAGCAAGACCGTCACCTGCACCCTGCCAGCCGCCCTGTTGCTGGTACTGTGGTGGAAGGGCCAAACGCCAATGCGGCGCACGGCAGTAGCCCTCGTGCCTTTTTTTACCCTAGGGGTGGCCATGAGTGGGGTGACGGTGTGGATGGAGAAGCACAGCGTCGGCGCTTGGGGGCCAGAGTGGGACTTGTCGCTGGTGGAGCGCGGCCTGATCGCCGGGCGGGCGTTGTGGTTCTATGCGGCGAAACTCCTCGTGCCGCTCGACCTTGCGTTTATCTACCCCCGCTGGGAAATCGATGCGACCGCGCTCTGGCAATATCTCTATCCGGCCGGAGCCTTGGGCATCGGGGTACTGCTGTGGGCCTTGCGGGAGCGCTTGGGACGGGGGCCGCTGACCGGGGTGTTGTTTTTTGCCGGTACCCTAACGCCGGCACTGGGCTTTTTCAACTTCTACCCCATGCTCTACTCCTTTGTCGCCGACCACTTCCAATACTTGGCCAGTCTGGGGCTTTTGGCGCTGGCCGCCGCTGGTGGGCACCGCGCGTGGACGCGGCTGGGCCGATCGGCGGCCGGGCCGGTGGCACTGGCGTTGGTCTTGGCCCTCTGCGGTCTGCTCACTTGGCGGCAAGGGCGGGTCTATGCTGATCTGGAGACCTTGTGGCGCGATACCCTGCAAAAAAATGCCGGTGCTTGGATCGCCCACAACAATCTGGCCAATATCCTCAAGGAGCGCGGCCAACTCGACCAAGCCATCGGCCATTACCGGCAAGCTCTCTTGCTAAAGCCCGGCAGCGCCCAAATTCACCTCAACCTCGCCGACGCGCACCAAGCCCGGGGTGAGTCCACCGCCGCAATACGCCACTACCGCCGCGCCTTAAAAGCCGAGCCGGACCGCGTCGAAACCTACCTCAAACTGGGCAACGTCCTCCTCGGCCAAAACGCAGTCGCAGAGGCCATCGAACACTACCGACAAGCCCTCCAACTGGCCCCCGACCTCGCCTTGGTCCACAGCAATCTGGGTGCTGCCTTGGCTATCCAACGACAGGACGCAGAAGCCATCGACCACTACCGACGCGCACTCCAACTCAAACCCGACTTTGCCGAGGCGCACAACAATTTGGGGCGGCTCTTAGCCCTCCGGGGTCAATTCGCCGAGGCCATCGACCACTACCGACGCGCACTCCAACTCAAACCCACCTACCGCCAAGCCCGTTCCAATCTCGCCGAAGCCCTGCAAGTGGTGGGGGCCGACCCTCGGTCGAAGCCTTGAGAATTGGGTTATCGGGCTGGAGCTAATCGCTTGCAATCAAAGGTACCACCGGACTATCAGGCCTATCTAGCGCAGCGCAGTGGCCCCAGGGCCCACCACAGCCTCCGGGAGGCCGTAACCTGGAGGGGCATAATGGTGGGATCTTTGCTATGTGCGCTCATCGCCGTGGGTGCTCCCTACGCCCGGCAGATCGTCAAAGGGACAGCCCTCGCCCTGACATCCGCCACCCCGGTGGCCTTTTTCCTGCTCTTCGTCTTGCTGTTGACCCTGCACCTGCTCTTGGGCCGTTGCCGCCGCGAGTGGGCTTTTACCCGCGGCGAACTGATCACCATTTTCACGATGATGACCGCGGCCGCGGCCATCCCCACCAAAGGCGTGGTCAGTATGCTGCTGCCCATCATCACGGGCTCCTTGTACTACGCCTCGCCCGAAAACCAATGGGCCGCGCAAGTCCACCCCTTGCTGCCTCGGTGGATATTAGTCGACGATGCCCAAGCCGTCATTGATTTCTACGAAGGCGGCGGATCCATCCCGTGGGCACACTGGCTACCGCCGCTGGCGGCATGGCTGGCCTTCTACATGGCTTTGTACCTGACGCTCCTCTGCATCAGCGCGATTCTGCGCCGCCAGTGGGTCAATTACGAGCGCTTGGCCTATCCTCTCGCCCAAGCACCGCTGGCCATGCTTGACGAGGGGACGGAAGACCGCTTGCTCAAACCATTCTTCAGAAACTGGGTCATGTGGGCAGGTTTTGCTATCCCCTTCTTGCTCTCCAGCCTCGGGGCCTTGCACCACTACTTTCCCCAAGTGGCCGTCCCCGGACTCTCTACGGCGGTGCAGCCTATCGATGGCGGCCGCAGTCTCCAGTTAAACATCAATTTTCTCATGCTAGGCTTGGCTTATTTCATCAATCTCAACATCGGCCTCAGCCTGTGGTTGTTCTATCTAATCGCCTATTTCCAAGACGCGGCCTTCGGCGTTATGGGCATTCACAGCCAAGCCGATTTGGGCCACTGGAGCGTTCCGATCAGAGGGCACCTTATGATAGGAGCCATCGCGGTCTTGCTGGGTGCGGTCTTGTGGAACGCTCGGCTCCATCTCAAAGCCGTCCTACAGCGCGCTTGGGATGGGAGCGATGCAGTGGACGACCAAGGCGAGATCATGTCCTTCCGAGCCGCGGTAGTCGGCACCGCAGTGGGCGTGGCAAGCTTGTGGTTTTGGCTGTGGCAAACCGGCCTGCCCGCTTGGATCGCCCTACTCGTCTTAGCGGTCGGTCTGACCATTTTTGTCGTCTTAGCCCGCGTCATCGCCGAAACCGGCCTGCCGATTGTCAAGCCGGCCATGATCCCAGCAGGTTTTACCTTGTCTGGCGTGGGGTCTTCGGCCCTGGGGCCCCAGGGGACGGTAGCTTTGGGCTATACCATGGTGTGGTGTGGCGACTTGCTGGTCTTTATGCTGGCTCCCTTGGCCAACAGCCTGCGCTTGATCAGCGACTTAAAAAGCGGCCAGCGCCGCCTCTTTTGGGCCTTGGCCGCCGCCATGCTCATCACTTGGGTGCTGTCCTTGTGGTACACCCTGTATCTGGCCTACCGCCACGGCGCCATCAACCTGTACCTTTCGACTCACTACGCCACCGAGCCTTCGCGCTTGGCGGCCCGGCACCTCCTCGATCCCACCGAGCCGAGCCTAGCTGGCTGGCTATGGACTAGCGGCGGAGGCACGATTATGGCGGGCTTGCTGGCGGCCCGGCGCTACCTGCTGTGGTGGCCCCTGCACCCCCTCGGTTTTGTCGTCGGCTTCGGCCGCGTGATGGAGCGGATCTGGTTTGCGGTATTCTTAGCTTGGCTGAGCAAAAAGTGCCTGCTGCGTTTTGGGGGGGCCGCTGCGTACCACAGAATGCAGCCCTTTTTTCTCGGCATGGCCCTAGGCCACATTAGCAGCGGCGGCGTCTGGCTGCTCATCGACGGCGTGACCGGTACCGTGGGCAATCGCATCCCCCTCTATTGAGTGCCAGTCGGATTATCTATTTTAATGCCGCTATGCCGACCAGCGAGCAAAAGACGTACTCGACCTTCTGCGTCCTCTGGGGCTTGGCAACGCTTTTTCACCTTGTTGCCAAAGACCCGTGGCCGGCTCCTTTGCTCAGCACCCTACTCGCTGCCGCTGCACTCTATCTGCTCCATCGGCCGGGCGCACCGCATCGCCTCGCATTGCTGGCAGCCCTGCAACTGTGCGAAAGCTGGACGACGGCTCCTTTTATCTCCAACCACTGGCTCTTCACCGGGCTGGTGAACCTCACACTCCTCCAAGCCTACGCCCGACTGGCGTGGGCCGGGCGCACGTTCGCCGTGGAGCCGGGGGCCTTGTACCGAACCTTTGCCCCCATCGTCCGGCTCGAACTGATCATCCTCTACTTCTTCGCCGTCTTGCACAAACTCAACGCCGACTTTCTCGACCCCCAGATAAGCTGCGCGGTCCACTTCTACGCGGCCCAACTCCAGTCGCTCCCCTTCGCCTTGGCAGAAGCGGCTCCCATCTACCTTACCCTAGCAGTCGAAACGGCCATTCCGCTCCTGCTGTGCTGGCCCCTTACCCGCAACGCCGGTATTTTGCTCGGTCTCCTCTTCCACGCGGCGGTCGGCTTTAATCCCATAAGCGAATTTTACAATTTCTCCTCCATGATTTTTGCCTTGCTGTTTTTGTTTTCCTCCTCGCGCCTCGACACTAGCTGGCCGACCCGGCGTCTTTTTGGGCCGCTGCAGTGGGAGGGCCTGCCTTTTTCCGGCAAGAGTGTACTCGCAGTCGGCGCGGTGTTGGTGGGGTTGGGGCTTTTGGTAGCTCTGGACGATCTAGTTGCCGCACCGGCCGAGTTAGTGCTCCCCTTGTGGGGGCTGTACAGCGCTGGCCTGATCCTCCTTTTCGTCCTCCTGCCCAAAGCGCCTCCGGTGCGGCCCGCATTCTCGTTCCGGCCTTGGCCTGTGCTGCTAGTGCCTCTGCTGGCCGGCCTCAACGGGTGCAGTCCCTATCTGGGGCTCAAGACCGAGACGGCGTTTGCCATGTATTCCAACCTTCGCACCGAAGGGGGGCAGAGCAACCACTTGCTGGTGCCGGCTGGAGTGCAACTGTTTGGTTTCCAGCAGGATCTAGTAGAAATAAAGGACTCTTCGTCCGGCTTCTTGGCCAGTCTGGCGCGGCGCAAACTAATGTTGCCCTTCTTTGAGGTGCGCGCCTTGCTCCAGCAGCACCCCAACACTTCGCTTACCTATGAGCGGCACGCCGGTTCCAGCGCCTCCTCAGACGCGCAACTGCGGCAGCCGACCCCGTGGCCGCTGCGCAAATTGCTCTACTTCCGCCCAGTGGCCCACAGCGGCCGGCAGCCCTGTTTCCACTAGGACCAACGCATGGACCAAGACTACGACCTCATTGTCGTGGGCACCGGCTTTGCCTCTTCGTTCTTTCTCTCGGTCTATCTGGCCCGGTGCCGGGCCGACGCCCGGATCTTGGTCTTGGAGCGAGGCCGCCGCGACACCCATGCTTGGCAACTGCGCCACCGCCGACCAGCCAGCACGGCCCCCCAAGCCACCTTTGTCAACCGCCACCGCCGCAAACAGTGGTTCTACACGCCGGCTCTGGGCGGCGGCTCCAACTGCTGGTGGGCGGTGACGCCGCGCATGATGCCCAGTGACTTTGCGTTGAAATCCACCTATGGAGTGGGCACAGACTGGCCCCTTAGCTACGACGAGCTGGAGGAATTTTACTGCCAAGCCGAAGCACTCATGGCCGTCTCGGGTCCAGCCGATGGGGCACCCCAGCCCCGCAGCCGGCCCTATCCCCAGCCACCCCACCGCTTTTCTCGACCCGATCAGCTACTTAAAAAAGCCTATCCAGAGCTCTTTTTTCACCAGCCCACGGCCCGGGCGCGCTTGGCCACGGCCCAGCGGCCCGCCTGTTGCGCCAGCGGGGTGTGCCACTTGTGCCCCATAGACGCCAAGTTCACGGTCCTCAACGAAATGGGCCATCTCTACGCCGACCCCCGCGTTACGTTGGTGCTGGAGGCCGCGGTCCAGAGTGTGGAAACCACCGGCCGCACGGCCCGAGGCGTCCGCTACATAAAGAACGGTATCGAAGCCCAAGCGCAGGGCCAGTTGGTGGTCTTGGGGGCCAATGCCTTGTTCAATCCGCACATTCTGCTGCGCTCGGGCTTGTCCCATCCCCTCTTGGGCAAATTCCTCCACGAGCAAGTCTCCGTCACCACGACCATAGACCTCGACGGAGTCGAGAACTTCCAAGGCAGCACCAGCATTACCGGGCACGGGTACATGTTGTACGACGGCCCCCACCGGTCGCAGCGAGCCGGCTGTCTGATTGAATCGTGGAACGTGCCCACCCTGCGCTTGGAACGGGACAAGTGGCGGCAGCGGCTAGTGCTCAAATTCCTCTTTGAGGACTTGCCCGCACCGCACAACCACGTCCGCATTGCTGCTGGCGACCCCGCCCAACCCGAAACCGTGTACCGGAACCACTCGGAGTACGCCCAGCGCGGCATTGACGCACTCGCGGAGGCCCTACCCGAGCTTTTGCGCCCCCTGCCGGTAGAAAAAATCGACTTCGACCCCCGGCCTTCCCCCACCGAGAATCACATCTTGGGCACCACGCCGATGGGCACCGACCCGCGCCGCAGCATTGTTGACCGAGGCCTGGTCCACCACCAAATCCGCAATCTGCTGGTCTTGGGCGGCGGAGCCTTCCCAACTAGTTCGCCGGTCAACCCGACCCTCACCCTGTCGGCCCTGTCCCTGTGGGCGGCCCACCATCTGTTGGCGTAGGGATTATGGCGGTCTGGAACAAGCGCCGTGCCTTCTTGGGAGCTATAGCCGCCCTGTCGCTGGGCGTCGGCATCGGAAGCTGGTTTTATCGCCCGCGCCGGCTCGACGACCCTTGGACTGAGCAAACCGCGGCGACCGTGCGCCGCCTGCTGCCCTATCTGCGGATAGACGAGGACGGCTTGGCCCGCTTCTGCCAAGACCTGCTAGCGCGAGACCAGCACGCGCTTTTGCGTCGGGCCAGTGCCGGCGATGCCCAAGCTGAGGCGTGGCTCGGCCAGCAGTTTTTGCTGTCGAGCGATTTCTTTTGGCATGGAGCCGACG
The DNA here is from genome assembly GCA_965217585.1 of Candidatus Latescibacterota bacterium. Lineage (GTDB taxonomy): Bacteria > Latescibacterota > UBA2968 > UBA8231 > UBA8231. The sequence goes on along the minus strand of OZ244561.1, from coordinate 5,318,920 downwards.
AGGCGAAGGCCGTCGGCTACCGCGCCTACTACGACCCCTACGAACTCCCCTGCGCCAACCCTTTCGCCCATTGGGAGTAAGCCGTGGTCCGGCCCCCTGTCAACCGCCTCATTACTGGGGCTTTGGTCGCGCTGATTGCGCTACATGTCCTCCACGTTCTGCGCTACAACTTCGTCTCCGACGACGCCTTTATCAGCTTGCGCTACGCAGTCAATCTGCTCGCCGGACACGGGCTGGTTTTCAACCCGGGAGAACGCGTCGAGGGCTTTACCAGCCCGCTGTGGACCCTGCTTTTGGCCGGGTTTGGTGCCTGCGGTTTTGATCTGCTAGAAGCCGCCCGCGCCCTCGGCTTGCTCTGTTCAGTTCTCGCGCTCCCAACCACCTATTGGCTGGCCCGCCAGTGCGGAGCTGACCCGCCGACCGCCCTGATCGCTCCGGCCTTGCTGGCCTTTAACGGCTCTTTTGCTTGCTGGGCCGCCTCGGGCATGGAGACTGCGCTCTTTGCCTGCCTGATTGCCACTGCTTTTGCTACCGCCTTGGCCGGGGGCTACTGGGCCTCGGCTAGTTTGACTGCCGCCGCTACCCTAGCCCGGCCGGAGGGTCTGCTAGTCTTACTTGTTTTAGGCTGCCACCAACTCTTGCGGGCCAAGCGGGGCGAGAGCCGCTCGTGGCTGCCGTGGCTCCTTGTTGGCGGCGGCCCGTACGCCCTTTTCTTGGGGTTTCGCCGCTGGTACTACGGGGACTGGCTGCCCAATACATACTACGCCAAAACCGGTGGAGGCTGGGCCCAAGTACAGCGCGGGCTGGACTATCTACGCGACTACGCCGCCGATCACGAAGGCCTGCTGCTACTGGTCGGACTGGCGCTTTTTGCCCTTTTGCGCCGCACGGCCGGGATGCGCTTGGTGGCCGTCGGCTGGTTGCTCTTTTGGCTGGCCGTCGCGTGGTTGGGCGGGGACGGCCTCCCCATGTATCGCTTTGCGCTGGCCCCAGTGCCCCTGTTCGCGGCCTTGGCCGCAGCCTTTGTCTCCGACTTGGCGCGGCCCTCGCTTTTGGCAGCCCGCAAAAGCGGGGTGGCCCTGGCGGTGGTGCTGGGCTGCGCTTGGGCTTATACCCATTGGTCGCCGCCGCGCCTCAAGTCGCACTACAGCGCGTATCAATTTCACCAACAGGTGGAAATTCCCCGCTGGACCCGGGTGGGCCAGTGGTTCGCTGCCAGTGCGCCAGCAGGGGCCAGCATTGCCGTCGTGCCCATTGGCGCGGTGGCATATTACTCCAAGCTCGAAGTGCGCGATATGCTGGGCCTGACCGACCGACACATTGCCCGGCGCAACCTATCGAGCCTAGGCCGGGGTTGGGCCGGCCACGAAAAGCACGACGGCCAGTACGTCCTCCGACGCCGGCCCACGTATCTCCTACTGGGCAATGTCGATGTGACCGAGCAGCCCCGCGACCCCCGCAAGCGGCCCTTTATTCCCTACGACAACCCCCACATCTGGGCGCGGGAACAGGACCTGTTTGCCACCGAACTGATTTTTGCACGCTACCGGCCCCGCTCGGTCCAGCTTGCCCCGGGACAGTACCTCAACTTCTACGAGCTAAAGCCAGAGTTCCGCCAGCCGTAACCGCGCCCGGCGTTTGGCATCTAGCGGAGAAGTTAGTAGCCTATCCGCAGCGAATTGCAAAGCATCCTCTACACCATGCCAACTAGCCCATGTCGCGTCCGCAACCGCCCCTTGCTGCCCACGTGACCGGACGCGGCATCTTCATTGGCTGCGTCCTGTGCGCCGTCATTGCCATTGGCGCACCCTACGGACGCCAGCTAATCCAAGGCACTTCGCTGGCCCTGACTTCAGCTACCCCGATTGCGTTTTTCCTGTTTTTCGTGCTGCTGCTGACCCTGCATCTGGTCTTGGGCTGGTGCCGGCGCGGCTGGGCTCTCAAGCGGGGCGAGTTGATTACCATCTTCACCATGATGATGGTGGCTGCGGCCATTCCCACCAAAGGCGTCAACGGCCTGCTCATGCCCATGATTACGGGCACTTTCTACTACGCTACCCCGGAAAACGATTGGGTCAACCAAATCCATCCGTGGCTCCCCCGCTGGATCTTGGTGGCCAACCCCGAAGCGGTTAAAGAATTTTACGAAGGAGCCAGCCGCGGCGGCGGGATCCCTTGGGCGCATTGGTTGCCTCCTTTGGGTGCTTGGCTGCTGCTCTACGGCTCCTTGTACCTAGCCGCGACCTGCCTCAGCGTCATTTTGCGCCGCCAGTGGGTCGAGCACGAGCGCCTGATTTACCCGCTCATGCAGGTGCCGCTGGCCATGATGGCCGACGATCCGCAAGGCCGGCTGTCAAAGCCCTTTTTCCGCAGTTGGACCATGTGGCTCGGCTTTGCCATCCCGGTGGTCTTTATGAGTTTTTTCGCTCTGCACAATTACTTTCCCTGGTTCCCCCAAGTCGTCCTCAGGTCCTCCATCGACGTGTTTCGCCAGAGTATTTTCCTGACCTTTGGGCTCAATTTTCTCATGCTGGGCTTTGGTTACTTCATCAATACTCAGATCGGCTTCAGCTTGTGGTTTTTTTATTTGCTGCACCAGCTACAGGAAGGGCTGCTGTTTTACCACGGCCTGCAAAACACCCAAGCCGAATTGGGCTGGTGGACCGAACCGGGCATGGGGCACCAGATGATGGGGGCCCTCATCGTCTTGGTCCTCTCGGGGCTATGGGTAGGCCGACCCCATTTCAAACGGGTCCTGCAAAAGGCTTGGCGAGGAGACGCCCCAGTAGAAGACGGCGACGAGATCATGTCCTATCGGGCCGCCGTCTGCGGCGCAGTTTGTGGCATTGCCGGCATGTGGCTATGGCTGTGGCAGACCGGCATTCCCGCTTGGATTGTCCCGGTGTTCCTCTTTGCTGGCTTGGTCATCTTCATCGGCCTAGCCCGGGTCATTTCCGAGACCGGGCTGCCGATCTTCAAAGCCAATATGATCCCGGCGGGCTTTGCCGTGTCCAGCATAGGCGTGCCGGCTTTGGGCGTAAAGGGCATGGTCGCCACCGGCTACACGATGGTGTGGTGCGGCGACCTGTTGGTTTTTATGATGGCCCCCTTGGCCCACGGCCTGCGCCTCGGCAGCGAGTTGCAAAGCGGCCAGCGCCGCCTGACGTGGGCCGTGGGCTTGGCCATGGTCATCGCCTTAGTCCTGTCGGCGTGGTTCACCATTTACCTCGCCTACCGCTACGGCTCGATGAACCTACTCATTTCCCAACACTATTCCGAAGAGCCGTCCCGCTTTGCCCTCGAAAAGATCATCAATCCCACCGGTCCTAGCCTGAGCGGGTACTTGTGGATGGCCGGGGGGGGGCTGATTATGGGGCTGCTGCTTGTGGCCCGGCATCAGTTTTTGTGGTGGCCGTTCCATCCGCTCGGATTCCTGGTCAGCCACGGCCGGGTGATGGACGGGATTTGGTTCACTCTTTTTTTGGCCTGGCTCTTTAAAAGCTTGGTGCTCAAGTACGGGGGCGTGGGTTTGTACCGCCAGACTCTGCCGTTTTTTTTAGGCCTTGCCTTGGGCCACATAGTTATCGGCGGCGTCTGGTTGGTCATCGACGGACTTACCGGCATGGTGGGCAACCGCATCCCTCTCTACTACTAACGGAACCCTACTCACTTTTTGCTTGAGATTGCGGTTTATTCACCGTATCCTATATAAGAATTTGCAGGCACGAGGCACTTTTCCTATTTCATCTAACTCATCCTAAGGAGGTGGGTTCATGAAACGCATTGCTATTCTCTTGGCAGTCTTCGCCCTAGCGGCCCTGCCCAATACGAGCCAAGCTCACTGGGATGCCGGCACAGTTTGGTTCGTCGTCCAGTTTCCCGACGGGGCTACCCCCACCATCGACGGCAATCACGGCGACTGGGACGGGGTACCAGCCTCCTATGGCATCGACAACTCGGTCTTCAACGATGCCCGCGGCCTAGTGCCCGAAGGCTGGAGCAACGCCGACTGGGACGTCACCGACTTCAGCATGTTGCACCGGGTCGGCTGGAACGACACGGACAACAAGATCTATATGGCCACCCAGACCTTCGACGACGAGCACAACATGGACCGCACCAGTCACTGGAGCGAGGACGATTCGTGGGAGGTGTCGTTTACCTATAACCACGATGCCTATGCCGATGACGGCGGCTACAGCGACATCAACGACGAGAACATCAGCATCAACACCCGCTATAACTTCGCGGTGCCCATCCATCCGACCCTCGGCGACTGGTTCTGGATGCGGCCCGGCGATTTGACCGGCACCGAGTGGATATGGCCCGGCACCGATTGGCTCGAATTCAACTACACTTGGGATGGCGACGAATTCGGCGAGAGCACCTATTACTACGAAATGGGCCTCACGCCCATAGGCTCGTTCCCCAAGGGCCTAGAGGGCGGCTACCAGCCCGAGGATGTGGAAGCATGGGATCTGGAAGAAGGTCAGATCATCCACATTTCCATCGTCCAGATCGACAACGACGGCGACTTCAACAACTATCGCACACCCGGTTGCTGCGGCTACTGGAGCACTCTTGACAATTGCTGCGCGTCCGTCAACGATTGGTTTCTGGCTGAGCCGGATCCGGCCTTTGTCGCTTCTACTGCGGTCGAGGACGACAGCTGGGGCCGCATTAAGTCCCGCTTTAAGTAGGTCGCATCTCCGCTGGAATCACCTCAATCCAGCTAGAGGGCAACTCTTGGAAGCCCGTGTTCCTCGCTGGAACACGGGCTTTTTTCGTTCTTTGCCAAAGGCGTACATCCAAAGGGGACCGCATGAGAAAACACGGGGCGTTATGGCTGGTCGTTGCGCTGGCGAGTCCGGCACGGGGCGATTGGGCCGAGTTCGCGCTAGGCGGAGCGGACGGCAACCCCTGGACCATCCCCCTCGCTCTGGAGGGCGAAGAAGGCGGCTTCTACACTGTGTACGGCCCCGACGGTCAAGTCGTGCGAACCGAGTCAGTGGGCACGTCCGCCCAGTGGGTTGGCGCCGACACCCTGATCAACTACGCCGACGGCAGCATGACTCCGTCTTGGGTTGATCCCAACTTGAACCTGACCCACATCGTCAGTTGGGACCAGAACGGCCAGAGCCAAGTGCCCTTTCACGATCTGGGCGGCAATATCCGCGTCACCCAAGGCGAGAGTTCAGGTTTCATGGGCATGACCCTGCCCAGCACTCTGCTGGCCTACGACGGCGACCGCACCTCGGCCATGTTTCGCATTTTCGTCCAGCGCGAGGGAGCACCCCCGGGGGTGGGACGCGGCTTCCGCAACAACACCATTACCAATTTCGGCGCTGAAATGCCCATCAACCGCATCCGCTTCTACCCCCGGCTCAGCAAGACCGAAGATGCCCATATCATCGCCGCCATGGCCGAGCCCAAGCCCGATCCCGACACATTTGGCGAGGAGAGCTTTGCCGCCAATTTTCTCGAGTGGTATGAAATAGGCATAGCCGACAACAGTGCTCCCATCGCCGACGATGCCTTCACGGTCCCCAAAGGACTGCGCTGGCACAAAGTCCTCTCCTCGGCTGGCCTCGGCGGCTACCGGGTGAGCAACGATCCGGATTATACCATTCTGCGCAGCGTGCGCGAAAACCTCGATGTGGTGGTCGACTTTCGCTTCCCCCTGCAGCACATCCGCTGGGTGGCCATCCGCGCCTTGGATCCGGTGCGCGACTGGGAAATCGCCGAAGTAGAGATCTACGGACAAGGCTTTGTGCGCAAAGCCCGCTATCTAACCGACATCCTCGACTTTGGCCAACCCATCAACTGGGGCAAAATCCGCTGGAGTGGCCAGCGACCGCCCGGCACCCAAGTCGAAATCCGCACCCGCACGGGCACCGACCACAATCCCCATATCTACTGGCAGCCCAACGCCATTACCGACGATGCCGAGGAAATTAGCTTTGACGAGCACTTCAGCCTGCCCGTCCGCGACCGCGAACCCCCACTATACGACCGCGACCACTGGAGCTATTGGTCGCCTCCCTACGACTTTGAGGACGGCTTGCGCGACCACGCTCAGGAAGCGGCTGCTTGGGCCGACGGCACGGTCCTCCAGTCGCCCTCCCCGCGACGCTATATGCAGTTGCAGATCACCTTGTTTGCCACCGAAACCGAGGCCCCCCGCCTCAACGAACTACAGTTTCAGCTAGCCCACTCCCTGTCGGCTTCTGCCCTGCTGGGCGAAATCTGGCCGGTCGAAGTCCACGACGCCCGCTCCCAGCGCTTCACTTACGTGGTACGCCCGGATTTCCAGACCGGCGACACGGGCTTCGACCGGCTCGAGATCGGCACCTATACCCAAGTTGACACCGTCTATCACGTCAAAATCGGCGGCGTAGAGGTCGATCTGGCGGCCTTCCCGCCCCAAGTGCTAACCGACCGCCTCATCGTGGCGCTAGACCGCAAGCTATCAAGTCCGGAAACCGACCGCTTCAAGCAGGTAGAGGTCGCCTTCAAAGTGCCGGTACTGCGCTTCGGTACTGAATTTTCTAGCTGGGTGTACAACAGCGACGATCCCGATCGTATCAAACAGAAGGTACAGCCGGGCAACGCCACCTTCCGCTACTCTGGCGACGTGCTGGCCGTGCGCACCCGAGTAGGTGGTCGGCTGTTGGCGGATGTGCGGGTGCATCCCAACCCTTTTACCCCCAACGGCGACCGGGTTAACGACGCCACGCGGCTGTCCTTTGACGTGCGCGAAGTGGTCGCGCGTCGGCCCCTGCAAGTGGCCCTGTATGACCTATCGGGCCGTCAGGTCCAGACCTTGGCTACTACGCAGATCAAAACCGGGGCGGTAGAGTACACTTGGGATGGACGCCGGGCCGACGGCGGTCTGGTGCCCCCAGGGGTCTATGTTTACCGCATTCGAATAGACACCGACGAAGGCGCAGAAGAACAAGTTGGCACTATTGCAGTCGCCTACTGAGCTTGCACGAGGAGCCTGAGCATGTTAAGAAGCCGCCTGCTTGGCCAAAGCCTAGCAGCCCTCGTCCTCACGGCCCCGGCTGGGGCTTTGGATACGCTCAGTGTGGGCTTGGACGCCCCCATTGACTGGGATGGCACCGGTGCTGCTATCGGCACGCTGGACCCAGAATACCGCAGCTTGGTCGATCCCAACGAAGTCCTGATAGGCAACGCTCCAGGTGAGCTCATCGACTTCGCTCATCGAGTCTTAGCGCCTCGGGAACTGCAAGAGGGCGAAAACATCGCTTCGGGCACCCTCGAACGCGGCGGCACCATAGCCGCCCCTACGGTGCTGCGCTTCACAGCCGACTTCACCCGCGAGGATCTCACCGAGGCCCTCGCCGAAATTCTCAGCGACCTAGCTGGCGGTGAGACCCAAGCCTTTGAGCGCAAAAGTGGCGACGTGCGCGGCACCCTCATCATCGGCGACTTAGGGGCCCGCTTCGGCGTCAATCGCTTCCGCTTCTATCCGCGCAATACGATCCATCCCGCGCCCACAGCCGCTTTTCAGAACGACTTTTTGCGCGCGTTTGAGTTGTTCGTCAACGACGGGCTCAATCTCACGGCCGACGGTTTTCCCCTGTGGGGCACGCCCATAGTGGAGGAAGCCCAAAACACCCAACCCGTCGTTGACATCGAATTCGATCCACCCCGCTATATCCGCTCCTTCCGCCTGCGCTCGGCCACCCCTATCCCCTTTGAAATAGACGAGATCGAAATCTACGGCACCGGCTTTTTGCCGACGGCTACGTACTTCTCGGATATTTTCGCCCCGGGCCTTTCGGCTTGGGGTCGCATTCGTTGGGTGGAAAAAGCCGTGGGAGACTCGGCCCAGTCCAGCCTGCTGATTTCTACTCGCAGCGGCAATGACGATACGCCTTTTATCTTTCACCGCCGGCGCACGGACAAGCGCACCGACCCAGAGATCCCCTTCTCCATCGCCGATCCCACCGCGCCCATGCATCTAGACGAGTACGAACGACTCCCCGTAGTAGATGCTAATGGCGTCACGTGGGCCAAAGGCTCGATCAAGGACGATTTAGAAAACTGGAGCCCCTGGAGCCCTCCCTATCCACTCGACGAGGGCACGTCTCCCCAAGGCACCCCGATCATCTCCCCTTCGCCGCGGCACTTCCTCCAGTTCCGCGTCATCGCTCTGAGCAACGACATCCATTCGGCGCGCCGTCTCGAGCGCATTTCCCTTTCGCACTTGACTCCACCGCTTGCCGACGAATTCGTCGCCGAGATTTTTCCCCGCCAAGTAGAGGTTTCGACCTCTACGTCCTTTACTTACGCCGTGCGGATGCGCATGGATTCGCCCAACCTACTGGGATTCGATACTTTTGCGATAACTACCCCCATTCGGGTGGAACAGGTGGAACAGGTGGAAATTCTCAATGCCCAAGGCGAGTTAGTCGCCTCCCACGCCTTTGCTCAAGGCGATACCGCTGGCGGTTCGGGGCTCGCCATCAACGCCATTGCAGAGGACCGCTTCAGCGTGCGCTTTCCACGCATCCAAGCCGATGACAGTCTACTGAAAATTGCGTTTCGCGCGTCCGTGCTGGCCTTCAGCACCGAATTTCGCGGGCAGGCCTCGCTGTCGAGCGAACCCGGTTCGTTTCAAAACTCTACTTCGGGCAATAGCGCCGACTTGGGGACCGAGGACCAGCCCACCCGCTCCGGTACCACGGTACTCAGTCCCTCGATAATTCGCAGCGAACGGCTGATTGATGCCCTCGAGTTGACACCCAACCCCTTCACGCCCAACGGCGATGGGATCAACGACCAAGTCGCTATCGCCTATAACATCTTGGCGCTGACCAAGGCCGGTGCCGTCGCCGTGCGCCTGTACGACCTGTCGGGCCGAGTGGTACATACCCTACAGCAGACGGCGCTCAGCAACGGTCGCTACGCCCTTACTTGGGACGGGCGAGCCGTTGGTGGCCAACTCGTCCCCCCGGGCGTGTACTTGTTGGGCGTGGCCGTGGCCGGGGACCAAGGCGACGACCTGCGGGCACACCCTTTATCCGTAGTCTACTGACATGGACAGAGTACGCATCACTACGATAGCTTGCGCCCTGATCGGGGCCTTCTTGTGGGGCTGTGGTGAACAGGAATCCCCCATCGTGGTTCGAATAGGCGCGCGGTCCATCACCGCCGAGGACCTCCGATCCTACATCCTAGGGCTGAACGAAAGCCAGCGGAGCCGCCAAGAAGGCCCGGCAGCGCGGCGCGAGTACCTCCAACCTCTCATCGACTACCACCTCATGTGGCTGGAAGCCCAAGCCCTCGGTTTGGACACCGCGGCTGCAGTCCAGCGCCAACTGGAGCGCAGAATTCGTCGGCATTTGGTCGCCCTCTATCTCAAACGCAAACCCGTGCAACCGCCCCTCGTTGAAGAGACCGAGATCAAACAGCGCTTCGAGCGCAAGGGCCTCCACCGCACGTTCGAGCGGATGACTTGGGGCCTTATGACCAAGGAGCGGCCGGAGCTAGAACAAGCCGTGGCCGAGTTGGCCGCCGGCACCCCGTTTGACGCAGTGGCAGCCCGCTACTCCATCACGCCCGACGCGGCCAACGGGGGCGAACTAGGCTGGCTCCGGGTGGAATCCATCCGCCGCATGGGCTTTCCCGATTCGCTGTTTTACGATTTGCCATTGGGTGTCTTATCGCCCGTGCTACCCCACTCCGCAGGCTTTTGCGTCGTGCGCTTTACTGAGGAACGGCCGTTGTCCTACTTCGACTTCCGGGACGAAATTCTCCAAGAACTGCAAGAGGAAAGACTCGGCGAAGCGCGGGCGGCGCGGGCCGAGCAATTGGCCCACAAATACGACTGGAACCTCCATGCGCCGGGGTTGCGCCTCCTGCTGGCAAAAGGCCAGCCGTTGGCGGCTTTAGAACGGACGCCAGAGGAAGAACGGACGCCTTTGTTCAAGTTTGCAAGCGGCCAAGTGCCTCTAGGTGAGCTGCTCGACCAACTCAAAAACCGCAACCTCAACGCCGCAGCCGACAGCGCCGCCTTGGTCCAACTCGCCGAGCGCTTTCTGCTCCAGCCCTACATCTTTGCGGCAGCGGCCCGCCACGAGGATCTGATTGACCGAGAGGCCCTCGAAGAGGTGCGGCAGCACCTGCGAGAAGAGGTCATACTAAGCCAATTGCGCCAGCAAAAAGTAGTGGCATCCATCACCATCGCCCCAGATGCCGTGCGCCGCTACTACGACGAGCAAACCCAGCGCTTCCATCGTCGGGACCAGATCGACGTGGCCGAAGTGCTGGTGGAGACCGAGGAAGAAGCCCTAGCCGTGCGGCGGCAAATCGAAGCGGGGGCTGACATCGTCGCCATAGCCCAAGAGCGCAGCAAACGCCGAGGAGCCCGCGCGCGAGGCGGCGTCTTTCCCCTGGAGAAAACTTCAGACTTGGTGTCCCATATCCTAGCCGCGCAGCCGGGCGAGTTGGTCGGGCCGATACAAGTCCACGACGGCTTCTCAGTATTCGAGATCGTCCGCCGCCAGCCGGGGGAGCGCATGCCTTTTGCCCAAGTCCGTCGGCAGATTGGCGACGTGCTGCGCCGGGCTGAGGAGCAGAAGCGGTTCCAAGCCTATATAGAAACCCTGCGCCACCAATACGCCGATCGGATCCAAGTAGACCAAAAGCAATTGGCGGCGGCCCTACCCGACGATTTCCTCACCGCTTTCTGAACGGCCACACAACTTGGAGAGACTCCATGAACCGCAAGCGCTACAGCCATTGGAGCCGAATTTGGGCCTTGGCCTTTGGCTGTTTGGCCCTCCAGCAAGTCAGTGCCCAAGCGCCCTTAGGCCACCGTCTGCAGGGCGACCGCATCATCGTCGACAAGGCTTCCTACTGGCGACACTGGAGCGGGCCTTCCCACGTGGTCGATGTGCATCCAGATGGGATTGTCAAGCCCCATTTCTTTCGCCACGTGTACAACATCATCGCCGAAGATCGCGAAATATTTGCCAAACCCGTGGACCAACCGGGCATCCGCAAGGCAGACCGGGCGATTATGAACCTCCAGCGCACCCCGACTTTGGAAGCGGACGGCAGCGTTGCCCTCGGCAAAGCCGAGCAACTGATCAAATTTCTCAACCGGGACTTCAAGCGCTTCCCCGGTAACGACAGCCGGATACCCATTGACGACCGCCTCCTAACCATCGTCGATACCACCCTCAGCAGCGACGGCAAGACCGTGACCCTGAGCCTGCGCAACGAACGCACGGGGGTAGCATCGACGCGCGAATTTGGCGCTAAAGATAAAATCCCATTTCCGGTGTACGACTATGTCCAGCGCGTCGGCGTCAGCCGAGTAGGCTCCAACGAAGCCTTAGCCCCCCACATTGTCGATGGCGACCGCACCACCTTTTGGGAACCGGACCTAGCGGCCACTCCAGATAAGTGGTGGATCGAAATCGACTTGGGCCGCGCGGTCGTGGTCGAGAAAGTAGTGCTGCACTTTGTCGATGAGACCTTGGGCGATCCCTTCCGCCAGTTCCGCGTCATGCTAGCCCCCCAGCAGAAGCTCATTCAAGCCCAAAGCCGCGTGCTCCAATTCAAGGTGGTCGGCCAAACCCAGGCTCCCAATACGGACCAGCGGACGATGGAGTTTTCTTCTGAGGACACGCCCGGCTTTTCCGAAGACGACGACGGTCGCACCGAGTGGACCGGCCGCATGGCCCAGACCGTGCGCATTCTCATTGGCGACAGCAAGCTGGGGCGGGCACACCAAATCGACGAGGCGGCGTGGGATGCCCTGCCAGCCGACGAACGGGGCGATGTGCTCTACTACATCCGCGACGACGTCGGCTTTGAGGAACCGGTAGAGCAGGCTATTTACGAGAGCCTCCCCCAAGAACAGCAAGGCCGCAAAGAGTACTACATCCGCGAGCGGCCCCGGCTGGCCGAAGTAGAGGTCTGGGGCTGGGGCGACAACCTATCGCCTAAGCTAATTGACGGAGGCGGTAGCGTTAACTTTACCGGGCCGGAAGTCCCGGCTGGGGGCTTTGACGGCGACTGGAACACCACCTTCCGCATGCCGGCGTGGTTTAGTTCCAACCCCACCGCTGGCATTCTCACCGTCGATATTGGTGCCCGCGTCTGGCTCGACGCCATGCGCTTGGCCGTTCCCTTTATTCCCGGCTACATCGCCGAGGTGGCCGACGGCAGCCGCGATCCCAACGGCCGGCTGCGGTGGCGACAGATCAGCCTACCCGACCGCATGGAAGGAGGATTTACGCGCGCCGCCGACCTCTTTGACCCACCCCTAGACATCCGCTTCCTCAACCTGCGCCTGCCGGGCATCGCGCGGACTTCGGGCTTTTTCTACGACCTGACCGAAGTCCTGCTCTACACCGAAGGGTTTGTCAGCCAAGCTGCGCTGGTGTCCGATATCATTCGCCTGCCGGGACCGCGCAACTTCGGTGCCATCCGCTGGGATCCACCCCCCGGCACCCACCCCCCCGGCACGACGGCAGAAGTGCGGACGCGCACCGGCGATCTGCTGGTGCAGCAAATTCGCCATTTCGACGTCAATGGCAACGAGAAAACCAAAGAAGAATGGGACAAGCTGATCACCAGTTGGAAGGGGCCTATCGACACCACCTTTGCCCTCGGCAGCGGCTGGAGTCCTTGGAGCCAGCAGTACCTACAGCCGGGCGACCGGGTCCGTTCCCCCGGGCTGCGCAATTACATGCAGTTACAGGTGCGCTTTACCAGCCAAGATCGCCTACAAGCCGCCTCAATTAGGTCAATCGAAGTAGAGCTGGCCCCTCCAGTGGCCCGCGCCCTCACCGCCGAAGTATGGCCCACGCAGGCCTCGGTCGGCCGGTTGGACACGTTTGACCTGTATCTGCGCCCGGTATTCATAAACGAGCCGGCGGCCAACCGCACTCCAGGCTTTGACGAAATCCTCTTACAAGCTCCTCCCGGACTCGCGCTGCACCTGTTGAGCCTAAGCATGGGGACCGAGGAAGAATTAGGCCGAGGAAGTCCCTTGCAGACATTTACCCTTGCAGCCGATGGCCACCTGACCGATGCTTCTGGGGCCATCGCCCAAGTGCGGCGCAACCACGCCGACTCTATCTGGGTCCTGCTGCCCCAACCACACCAGACCCTACCTGCAGAGCAGACGGTCCAGACCTACCACCGCATCACCCCCCAAGGGGCCGAAGTCATAGTGGGCGAGGACGGCGACCCAATCACCGAGGTGGCCTACGGCCTGCTCAACGAGGCCGAGCGCGGGGCCATTCTCTTTTTGCGGCAGACCGCCGACGGCTTGGCAGCGGTTTCTGGCCGCGCTGAGTACGATGCCTTGCCCCCAGCCGAACAAGGGCCGATTCGCTACTTTCGCAAACTGCGCGGCGGCGGGGCCCAATCGCCCTTTGACGCCTTGGGCGACTCCCTGACGCGCACAGCCTACTACGCGCTGCCGGCAGCCGAACGCGGTGCCGTCTTGGGGCCAGGCCGCTTGATCCACTTGCGCTTTGCCGCCGCCATCTTTCGCAACGGAACCACCTTTAAGCCTTTTGTCCGCCGCGTCGCCGCCGACACCAACGGGAGCTTGTGGCAGCAAGTAGAACCAGGCGACGCCACTGCGCTAACAGACAGCCGCCAACTGACGCTGAGCATCCCCGTGGGAGGGCAAGTCCTCGGCGACCTGAGCTTGGCCCCCAACCCATTTACGCCCAACGGCGACGGGGTCAACGACGAACTGACCGTCGCGTTTTCCATCTTCCAAGTGACCCAAGCACGCCAAGCGCGTCTGCACCTCTACTCACTGGACGGACGCCTGATATGGGAAAACAGCACCCAAGTGGCAGGAGGCCCCCAGCAAATCCGCTGGAACGGCCGCGATGCGGCTGGCCGCACCGTACCGCCAGGACTTTATATATGCCGGATTGATTTCGGTGCCGATTCGGACCGTGCCACCGACACGGCCTTGGCCCGCATCGTGGCCGTAGTCTATTAGTTTACACCAGCCAAGGGGAAGATTATGGAAGCGATAAGGCTAAATACCGCGTCTGTCTTGGTGGTCTTGAGCTGTGTGCTAAGCCCGGCCTACAGCCAACCCGACTATGGCACGCGGCTGGGCGTCCCCCGAGGAAGCGGCGAGACCAGCTATGCCCCTTATGGCCCGGGCGTCCTCTTCGACGCGCTGGATCCGGCCATCAAGAAGTGGTACGTACCGCAGGAGCTCTACAACGAGTACCGCTGGCGCCAGTGGGAGTACAGCAACTACGCCCGCAACCAGTACCAGCGCTACGTCGATATCCGGTTAGAGGGCGACTACTACTACGACCTATTTGGCAACGCCATCACTCGTGGCTGGCTCATTTTTAGCAACTCGCAGACCCAGCCGCGGCAATTTGGCAGTTCGCTGGTCAAGGCCACTCGCTTTAATAACTGGTTTTCGGGCGTGGCTATTGCCTCGGACAGCAAGGGCCAGTACCACTACGCCCTGACGGTGTCGAATCGCCTGCGCACCACGCTCACCCCCATGAGCTTTTCCAAACCCTTTTGGGACGGGGTCCAGTTCGACATGGCGACCGACAAGTACCAAGGCACCGTCATCTACTCGCGCCTTAGTTCTCCCGGCGGGGCCTCGACCGACAACACCGAAGTCCTCACCACCAACCTCACCACTCTCATGGGCGGTCGGGCCACCGCGCAGATCGGCGACTTCACCCAAATCGGTGTTCACTTCGTCAACACCCACCAGTCCAATACCCTGCGCGACGGCTTTAAGGGCAACCCCATTGCCGGAGCCTTGACGGTTGACCAGAACCAGACCGTTTCCTTTATCGAACTGGTCCTGCGCGACGACTCGCCCGCAGACGGCAGCGGTGGAGCCGCCTTCTTCCCGGTGGGTTCGGACATCATCATTACCTACAACGACGGCACCGTTGATCACGGCCGGGAAATCCGCTTTGAACCAGCCAGCCAAGGGGGGTTCGTCCAAGAAGGCTTCATCTCGGCCGATGGCCCCGAAGAGATCCGCCTGCTCTACGACTTCGACACGCCTGCCTTCGTCAACCGGGCCTCGGGTCCCAAAGAAGAAATTGCCAAAGTCGAGTTCGAGCTGACCATTGGCAACGACTATCAGGTGTGGATGACGTCCAATAACCAGACCAATCGCAGCGGCGAACCCGTGCTGCTGCTGGTAGCACAGGCCGAGGGCAATGTGCAGGACAACACCAACCTGCGCATCCTCAAATTCGAGTACGGACTGCCTACGGCTACCCAAGTTATCGGGACCACCCTAGAGCTGCGGGATGTTGCCGGCTTCAACTTCTACGGCGAGTACGATCTGAGTGTGGCCTACCGCAAATACCCCAGCGTGACGCGGACCAGCCACACCACTTCGGCGGGCGTGGGCGGGGAGCAGGTCGAGCCTGCTTGGATGATCAACCTGTCCAAGGTGGCCCATCCTTGGTTCTTTTTTGGCGAAGCGTACAGCATGGATCCGCTCTACAACACCCGCACCTTTGTCACCGGTTCGGCCGGTAATATCGACTACGAAAACGAGCGCTTCCACGTGGTGGAATTGGTAGAGGACAACGACGACCAAGACCGCGCGCCCGACCTAGTGCGCGCCGATTCTCAAGCCGGCGACCGCCGGGTCTTCCCCGGCTGGGACGAGAATTACGACTTCATCTCGGACTTCAACCAAAACGACAACCTAACCATCTCCAATGGCATCCCCGACTACGACGAAGCCTTCCTCAGACACCGCGTGGACCGACCCGACTTCCTCTACGGGATCGACATGAATAACAATCTGTGGGTTGACCGCTTTGAAAACGACGAATCCCCAGACTACCCCTATCAGAAAGACCACCGCGGCTTCAACGTATATATGGGGTACCGGCTGACCCCGGACATTCGCCTTACCATCGGGCACCTGCGCGAGGAACTGATCTCGGCCGACAAGCGCAATCACACTTCCTACGCCCTGTTCAGCCTAGACCGGGACAATCCCCAACAAGGGCGCTTCCGCTTTATGCAGATGGTCAAGCTGGCCCAAGACAATATCCCGAACGACCTGCTCCAGTGGTTCCCCGAAAACACGCAGCGCGACGGCCAGCTGCAAAAAGTGGTAGATCCTCTTTTGGCCCAAGATACTTGGATCAATACCACTTGGATCGGACACAACTACAACCGAGGGGGCTTGGAGGCGTATAACTATCTCAACTTGGAGCTTTTTCACCAGCGCGACGACGCGGCTCTGCGCGAGACGGACTCCTTTTTTGGCGTCATCAACAAACTCAGCTACCGCTACGATCTAGGTGCCGTCCAACTCGAGCCGCGCTGGAAAAGCGAATATCGTCGCCAGACCGTGGGGCTGTTCACCGCCGACGAGGAGACGGTGCTGACCGAGATAGTGGGGTTTCTCTTGGGGTTTCCCATCCTCAACAACACCCGCATTCAAACTGGAATCGAGTACTCTTTCGCCAACGATATGAAGCGCGACAACAACGATTTCACCGGAGTCGCCGGGGCCTTGCAGCTAGCCAATGTGAGTTCCTACTTGGGCTACGAGGTATCCGCCCAAGTGGGTCTCAAAGCAGATTGGCGCGATTTCAAAAGCATCGAACGCGAATCAGAAATCCTGACCCAAGGCTTTATCACTCTATATGCTGGCTTGGGCAAATAAGGCGCGTTCGCTGCACTGGCCCAAGCTGGCCGCCTTAGCCGTCTTGGCCCTAGGCCAGCGCTTAGGCTACCTGTTCCAAGCCAGCGACAGTCCTTTTTTCGATACGCCTATTGTAGATGCCAGAAGCTATACCGAATACGCCCACGAACTGGCAGCCGGCACTTGGGCTGGGCATCCGATGCCGTTCTGGCAGGCTCCTTTTTACCCCTATTTTCTAGCCGTTCTTTTTTCTTTTTTTGGCGAAAACTACTACCTGCCGCGTCTGCTCCAAGCCCTAGCCGGCACGGCCACTTGCCTAATCGTCCTCAAGCTAGGCCGCGAGGTCTTTTCGCCGACGGTGGGCTGGGTAGCCGCCCTAGGAGCGGCGCTGTACGGCCCCTTCCTCTACTTTGAGGGCGAACTTTTGCCCACGACTTGGGCCGTGCTTTTCGACGCGGTGCTGCTGTTAGTCTTGTTGTGGGGCCAGCGCCGGGGCGGCGCACTTGCTGCGCTTAGCGCCGGACTCGTGCTAGGGCTAGGCACCTTGGCCGTGCCGAATGTGTTGCTCTTTGCGCCGGTAGCGGCTTGGTGGGTGTATCGCTGGTGGCCCGCTGCGGCAACAGGCCGCTGCGCCCTCCACGTGGCGGTCTTTGCCGCCGGTCTGCTGCTGCTGGTAGGCCCGGTGACCCTGCGCAACCGCATCGTCGGCGGCGAGTGGGTGCTCATCTCCTTCAACGCGGGGGTCAACTTCTACCTCGGCAACAACCCGGACTACGACCGCACCGTAGCAGCGCGGCCCGGAGCGGGGTGGAGCGACGTGGTTGACCTGCCTCAACGCGAGGCCGGCATCACCCAGCCAGGGGCTGGCTCAAGCTACCTTTTGGGCAAAGCCTGGGAATATATACGCACCGATCCGGGCAGCTATTTGGCCCTGCTTTTGCACAAGGGCTATCTGTTTTGGCACGGAGCCGAGATCCCCCGCAATACCGATCCGTACTCCGCCGCTGAGTACTCGCCGCTGTTGCGCCTTTTGCTGTGGAAGTACGGCCTCGCGTTCCCCTTTGGCTTGGTCTCGGCTCTCGCCCTGCTCGGGGCGGCCTATGTACTGCTCAAACCGGAACGCCGCACCCCGGCAGCCTATCTCGTCTTGCTCTTTGCGGGGATCTACATGTTGTCAGTGGTGTTGTTTTTCGTCACGGGCCGCTATCGCTTGCCAGCCGTGCCCTGTCTCTTGCTGCTGGCCGCCTATGGCGCTTGCACCCTGGCTGGTTTGCGCTATAGACCCTTGTATCTGTCGGCTGGTGCCCTCGCCTTGCTGCTGCTGGTCACCAACGCCGGAACCGCGGCGACCAGCCTGCACGTGGCCGCCTTCCACCACTATTCGCTGGCAGCCGTCTATAAGAGCAAAGGCATGAAGACCAATGCCTTGCAGCACTACCGCCGCGCCATCGAACTGGACCCGGCCCACCGCCACGCCCTGCTGGGCCTAGCCAATATGTACGGGGCGACTCAGCGCTACGATGATGCCGCCCACACGTGGCGGCAATTCCTCGACCACTATCCCGACCAAGACGACGTCCGCCTCCAGCTAGCGGATTTTCTCCGCCTGCGGGGCCAAGCCCAAGAATCGGCGGCCGAGTACCAAAAGCTCCTAGTGCGGCAACCAGATCAAGCCCACCTGTACCTCCGCCTCGGTCAGGCCGAAGCCACTGCCGGCCGGCTGGCGCAAGCCGAAGCGGCCTATCGCCGAGCACTCGAACTGGACTCCCATGCGGCTTACTATCTGCTAGGTCAGCTATACGAAATCCAAGCCCACCCCGAGCGCGCCGAACAAGCCTATCAGCAGCTACTAGCCAATCAACCCGATCATCTCGCCGGGCTGTGCCATTTAGCCGATCTGCTGCTAAAGCGGGGGGACGAGGAAACAGCCAAGGGTCATTTGCTCGCGGCGCTGGCGCTCAATCCCGACAACGCGCACGCCTTGCGCAGCATGGGCACCTTAGAGGCCAACCAAGGTCAGTACCGCCAAGCCCTCCAGCGCTTTGAGCGCATCTTGCAACACCACCCCCGCGATCTGCAGGCCCGTCGCTCCCTATCCCATCTCCTGCTCAAAACGGGTCAGCGCGAACGCGCCGACGCCGAGTACGCGCACTACCAGCGCCTAAAGCGGCAACACCACATGCAGCAACAGACGCTAGAAAAAACCAAGGAGCTAGCCGACCAACTGCGGCACATGTTCAAAGCGCGCTAGTCTCCTACAAGGTGTTGCGTTAGACCGACCTCCGCCTAGTCCCTCCTGATGTCCAGCAGGACATAGACAGCGAAGGCGCGTCGATCCCTGACAGGTGCATTGGAAAAGCGGTTGATAGCATTCTCGGCAACAGCAATGTCCTGAATGACGTTGGATTTGGAAAAAGCCGTATCTGGATCGTAGGTTGCTGTTGCATCGGGATCGTAATCAGCACCGTGCCGTTTCTTCTGCATATCGACGAATAGATCTGCGAAATCCTGAATCTCGTCCGGAAATTTTGCGATGATATGCTGGCGTTCGCAGCGTTGTCGGGCGTGACCGTGCTGCAACGCCCGGTATGCCTGACGCCACGCTGCCCGGCTGCGCTTTGATCCAGAGCCACCGACGACCATATCGGCACAACAGGCCGCTAGGCAGTGGAACAGCGCATAGTACGTCGTGCTGACGGCACGGCGGAGGTTTGCCTCCCGCGGCCGACCCCCCCTGTTGGCACCGGCTAAATCTTGGGCTGTCGCAATAAAATCAATCGCTTTCAACGCTTGCCTCCGGGTGGCGTCGCCGCCACTTGCGATACAAGCTCAGCCACTCGGACTTCTCGACAAACGACGGGCTAGGGAATTGTTCTATACCCGCCTCAAGCAGCTTCGGCTTAATGCGCCGGATCAAGGTCGATGTCCAGCTAGGATCGAGCTTTTTCTGGTCGCCGTCGAAGACTATGGTAATGCGAAGGTACTCTTTGCCGTCGCCATCGCCGAATTCATCGACGAGTGGAACGACCCGAATTGGATCGAACACAAACTCAGCGTCGGTGAAGCGTTCCGCTAAGGTCTCGCGGACAATGGTTTTGACGATCTCATCACGTTCCCGGGTCATGATGTACCTCTTTCGTTTGATTTTTTATGTAGGATTGTTTTCATATCTTGGCGGTGAGTCTGCACAAACCGGATACTTGTCTCTAACTCTCCCAATTTCAGCGGCACCTCAAGATCCTCCGAGTCCTTCAAAGCGCGATACAACTTTTTCATGGCGTCTTCGTCACGTATCACAAATTCCTTGTACATTGCCGCGCACAGGGGGCATAACGCGAGGAATTGAGCTTCGTGTTCCTTAATAAAATAGTCTTTTGAAAGTGCCTCTACTGCCTCAAAGTAATACTCGCCATCTCGTTTTTTGAACGGCATTTCCTCCTTGCAAATCTGGCACACCATCTCGTCGGAATTATTCATATACTGGTTTCTAAGTAGGTGACAAAAAGTTCGTTTACACCAGGTTTATGACTTCAGCCAGAAATTATCAGCGTAGACGCCGGCTTTTTGCAATCGCTCCTGCGGCCTCAGTTGCCAGATATACTGGCATGCCCTATCGGCGGACTCATCGATGGAGGCGGTGGGTTGGTTGGCCAACCCGCGTCCTTTCACCCAACGCCATAAATGATCCATCGCATTCAACTCCGGGGTGGCCCGCGGTAATAGACGAATTTCCATATTCAGGTCGGCCGCCAACCGCAAACTGCCTTCCGCTTTATGAGGCGAGCCCCGATCTTCAAAGAGGACGATCTGCCATCCGCGCCAGTGGGCGCGTATGAGACGCAGAAAAATCTGGTGGGTATCTTGCGTCCATTCCTGCGAAATCAGCAGCGCGACCTCGCCACTTTTGATGTTAAGCGCGCCGTGCAGAATCCGTTTGGCGCGCTGGCCGGTGATCGGCACCTGCACCGGTTGGCCACGGTGCCCATAACAACTATACAACGGCGGCGTTTCGGTGAGAATGACTTCATCCAGCATGAGGATTACGGTGCGTTTCCGCGTCGCCAGCCCCTTTTTAACCCGCCTTTGGCTTGCCGCCAAGTCGGCGAGCGCAAGGACAAGGTATGCCGAGGCCGTTTCCATTTAATATCTAATCGAACCAGCGCTTGGCGGATACTAGACACCGAAACGCAGAGGGTATGCTCTGCGTGTAGATACTGCGCCAATAACGACGCGGTCCATACCGTTGAATTGAGGCCGAAAAGACGAGGATCGTGATCGATGACTTCGTCTAGCAGGGGCTCAATCACGCCTTTTACTTTACCCGGTCGTCCACTGCGGGGGGCGGCTTGAAGGCGCGTCGCCAGATTCGAGATCGACGATTGCTCAAACAGCCGGATCCATTTATAGATGGCTTGACGCGTAACACACAGGCGTTGAGCAACATGAGTTACCGAATCGCCCGCCGCCACCCAAAGCAGGGCTTGCGCTCGACGTAAGACCATCGCATCCGGGGTTTGGACGACCAAAGCCTCCAACAAGCGGCGCTCGCGGCGGGGAAGGGAAAACGGAGTCATAAGCGGCCTCCGGGCATACAACTAAGTTTAGAGGGCAAGGGAAAAGTGTCAACGGACTTTTTGTTAACTACTTAAGATCGATGTTAGGGTCAATATCTCCTCGTGAAATTCGGACGCTTCTTTTTCGCTCTTCGTATTCTTTCTCTGAAGCGTCTTCAAGTTGTTCTTTAACTTTTTCTTGCCTACGATCCGGATTATTTGATGTTCTCTCTGGAAATGTCGGCCTCTGCTTATCAGCTCCCTGTCTCCGAATAAGTTCGTCTATCATTCCGGGATTTTCCTTGTTTAACTTTGCAAGTTTCTGGGCTTGCTCGACAGAATTAAATCCCACTGATTTAAGAACTCCTTCAGGGCAATCGCATTATAAATGGCCATGCGACAAAAGTTTAGCCAGATATTTGTGGTCCCAGCCAGCCTTGAGCCGTTTGGTTTGGATGCCAGCTTTGGTTGTTTTGTCTTGCTGGAGTAGATTGAGCGCGATGTGGCGTATAACGGCCATATTTTCGGGGCCATGCCCCCGGCGTATGCGGGACTGATCTTCGTTGAAGACGACATCAAGGATCCAGTGTAATGCATTCTCAATAGCCCAATGCCCGCGCACGGCCTGCCCCAACCGTTGGGCGTTGTTGTCCAGCGTGGAGATATAGTAACGTCGTTCGACCGAAACAGTATCGCCGCAGCGCCGGGTGGCCTCGACCATACCAAACAGGCGTAAGCCCGGCCACAGGGCATGCCCGGCAAAATCCTCGATCTGGTCGGTGGTCCAGTACTGCCGCGTTTCGCAACGCCCGTGGTTTTCGTCCTGAGTACCCCAATAATCTACGGCGGGATCAGCGTGGAGTTTCGAGTCGGAACGGTCAAAAAGCTGTTGGAGATGGGCGTGGAGTTTGGGTTGATTGGCCTTGACGGCCAGCACATAGTCGGCCTCTTGTTCGACGACCTGTTCGGCCGTGCTCGTATGACACCCCAACGCATCGGTGGTGACCAGGCAGCCTTTGAGGCCTAACACGCGTAATAATTCGGGGATAATCGAGATTTCTTCCAAGGCTTCTTCACCATGGAATTGTCCCAAGACCAGCCGATTTTTTACCGCCCAAGCATGCACCATGTGGATGGCGGCTTGGCCCGAGCCTGTATCGTAGGAGCGGCGCAGCGTCTTGCCATCCAGCGGCACGATCTCGCCTTCGTCGGCCAACTTCGGCATCAGCGATTGCACCCAAGCGGTGAAACAGTCTTGGAAATGCCAAGGCGAAATACGGGCCAACACGCGACCGAAGGTATCATGCGAGGGGATGCCGTTGGGCAAAGCCAAGAACGTCTTAAGCCAGTCGGTTTTAGCCCGGCCAAATTCGGCGATCGCCACCCAGTTGTCGGCCCCGCAGATAGAGCCACACACCGCAATCATGAGAATATCAATCAAGCGATGCGCCCGACAACGCTCCATACGCGGGTCGGGGATATCGGCCAGATAATCCAGCAACCCTGAAGACGATGAGGGCATGAAGAAACACTCCGAGCAAGAGGGAAATGGGAGGACATGAAGCTAATCTCCATAGAACGGCCAAAAGTAACATAACCGCATGGTAAAAATCAACTTATAATGCGATTGCCCTGGAACTCCTTCTTTATGTTGATATTCTTGAGTCGCTCGTTCCTTTTCTAAACGTTCTCTTACCTCGCGATCCCGCTTGTTTTTTTCGAATTCGACTGCTTCCAACCATTGTGCTTTGGCCTCAGACAAAAACGGGATAAGTAGTTTAGGGCTTGACTTCCCCTTGAAGTGGACTATTTTAGGAATCGTCCCTTATCATGTATGCGCTTTATCCAACTTTTGTACGGAGTAATCGGGTCTCGGCCCAATACAATAGCATCTTCACTAGGTAGGCCACCTAGTGCTTGCGAATAAGCCGACTTCCAGTGCTACAAGCGCAGCATGAGAAGGGACAAGGCCCGACCCTCCTAATTTTGGGGGTTCATCGTCCCTTCTCAAATCTTTTCAGGAGATGTTCCCATGCTGCGCTGCCTGTTTCTCCTCGTTTTTGTTCCCGCTCTTTTTCTTTCCTGCTCTCCCGATCGGCCCGCGCCCGTTGCTCCGGCCGGCAAGGTGGCCGTGCTGGCCGGGCCGACCAATTTGCGTTGCGAGGTCCTTTCCGATACGTCCGTCAAAGTCCTGT
The DNA here is from genome assembly GCA_965217585.1 of Candidatus Latescibacterota bacterium. Lineage (GTDB taxonomy): Bacteria > Latescibacterota > UBA2968 > UBA8231 > UBA8231. The sequence goes on along the minus strand of OZ244561.1, from coordinate 5,295,500 downwards.
GGGACGGGGTGGACGGGGCTACGGACTACGACATCAACTATCGGACTTTGTCCGGCCGCTGGACCAATGAGCCGCACAAGGGCGACCGTTTGTACAATACCATTTACGACCTCGAACCGGGCACCGAATACCGCTGGGCGGTGAGGGCCGAGAATGCCAACGGGCCGTCCAACTGGGTCTTTGCCGAAGAAAACTTTACCACGTGGGCTGACTCGGATTTTGATATAGTCTTCATTTTTGAAGACGTCGTTCCTGAGAGAGAACGTCTCTGGTTTAGACAAGCTGCGGATATGTGGGAGGAGGTTATTGTTGGGGATTTACCCGACGAGGCTATTCCCGAATGGTGGAGTTATGAAGGCGGTTTTGTTCATCCATTGCCGGGGCATTTAGTCGATGATCTACTCATTTATGTAGACATCATTGACGATCATCCTTCGACAGCAGGTGCTCAGGCCGGGGTCTATGCCACGCGAACAGACGGAAGCGACCTTCCACTTATAGGCGCTATCAGATATGAAAGCGAGGAGTTCTGGGAACATATTGAAGGGAATGCGGAATACTTTGACCCTCCCGTAGCCGAAAATATACAAAATGTAGGGGAACACCGGATGAGGATGATGGCCTTACATGAGATAGGCCACGCTCTTGGTTTTGGTTCTACGTATATCTGGTCTCAGTTTATAAAGGACAAGGGAGAAAAATGGGGTGGCGAACCGGGCGTAACTGGATATGAGGCTTACTTTTCCGATCCCCAAACCATTGAAGTTTTCAATGCCTTAGAGGGTCCTGTTTTTACGGGAAATCCTGTGCCTACTAACTGGAGTGGAGTTCATTGGAGCGGATTAATCCTTCCAGAGGATGTTATGGGCGGTAACGGAAGCCCCAAAATAAAGAGAATATCCACCGTGACACTTGAGGCCTTGGCTTGTCTTGGATACCAAGTTAATAGAGACAATGCAGGATATATAAAACGATGGGAGAATTTCCAGTCGCCGCTACCATCTGAAGAAGGATATGAGTATCTCAAAGATCGATCCCAATACCCTTACACCTATCCTTACCCTCGAGCTAAACCACAAGCTTCATTTCATGCAACTTTTTGGACCTGTACCGTAGGGGACGAAGTTCAAAGCGGCGTCGGCCTTGTCGGACCGTAAACATTTGTTATAGTTCTACATAGAAACACAAAAAGGCCCTCGATGTTATAAGCATCGAGGGCCTTACACTTTCCCTGACGGAAGAAAAGCAGCCGCAATCCCATTAATCCTTGAGAGGGAGCTAAATGGAATTTTTCACGACTTTTCTTATGGTACTGTCTGCCTTATCCGGTGTCAAGCTCTTACTCTATTGGCTCAAGAAAGTTGGCGCTCGCTTCAAGCGCGGTCCTATGGGTCGGGCCTTTGACTATCCAGACGCCGAAACGGGGCGTTGCTTTCGCCGCGATGCTTTCGCCGAATCTCCACATCGGCATTTGTACTAGCTAGCCCATACAGGCCCCCAGCAAGCTATCGAAAATCCTTTCGTCCTTGCGGTGATTATGCTTCCAGACGGCTTCGGCCACAAACAGCGGTGCCCAGCCTTTGGTGTACTGGTGATGCGAGCCGTACCACGCCCTCTTGAGTAGCGACCAAAAGCCCTCGATGGTATTGCTGTGCAGGCTCTTGTCCTTTGGATCGACGTAGCCCTCGCTGTGCTTGATTACGCGGTGGGGCATGAGCTTGTACGCGTTGGTATAGGCCGCGTATTCGTCCGTAATCAACGACGATTCTTCTACCTCGACGGACTGCTCGATAAAGCCCAAGACGGTTACGCCCTTGGTATCGTCGGTGACTTGAGCTTTCACGTCTCCCTTGCGCTGGACGGCTCCGACAACAGACGTTTTGCCGGATGCGCCGCGGCCGCGCTTGTTGTTTTTGTCCTTGTGGCGAGGCTTGCCGCCGAGATAGGTTTCGTCGGCTTCAATGATACCTCGCAACAGCGCACCCTCATCGGACGCCATCGCCGCCCGGATGCGCTGTTGCATGTACCATGCTGTTTTCTGGTTCAGCTCCAGATCACGGCCAAGCTGGAAACTCGACAAGCTCTTTTTGGCATTGGCCATCAAACCAATCGCCAAAAACCACTTTTGCAATGGGACCCGGGTACCTTGGAAAATGGTACCAGATAGCACGTTAAAACTCGACGTGCAATGGTGGCAATTCCAGCGGCCAACCTTTGCGCCCTCCGCTTTACGGGCGACGTCTTCGCTTGAGCAAAGCGGGCAAAAGGCTTGGTCCTCAAAACGGATAACTTCTAAATGGGCGATGCAACTGGTTTGGTCGGGGAACTGGTTGGAAACGCTGATTAGGTTCATGGCTTAACTCCCTTTCTTTATTCATAAATATACCAAAATAAAGGGAGTTAGTAAAGCCTTAAACTACTTATTCCGTTTATTTGGTCTATACCTAGCTTCGAGATAGTCACCAGATAATCTGTTCATTGTGTCCCGTATAAGCCGAGACTTTCTCAAATTGGGGTCATTCAGTAATACACCGAATTCTGGTATATCATAGTCTACACCTTTTTCATAGTAGGTTGTCCTATCGCCATATCTTTGTAAAGGATGATCCCACGGGATAGATTGTTCTTTAACGCACAATTGATTTTGTGCGCCAACTTCTTTTGCAAATTTTCCGATTTTATCAGTGCTAATTCCACTCTTTTCATAATCTTCGGATAATGCCCAACATTGTGCCTCATCTCCCAATGCATCGTAATAGGCTGATAGTCCAGTTTCATAGAATGGGGAATCAATGTAAATCTCACTCGGTTTACCCCATTTCCCATTAGTCAGTTTGAATATGGAGTAATGTTTGAACATATATGTCTGATTGGGATGTTGTACCACAAAATCAATGAAGCGCTTTATATCCTTAATTTTTGATGCGAATCCTTCATTACTTACATGTCTAGAGAAATATCTATCTCTCAGAATCGCCCCAATTCGCTCTTTTTCACCGACTTCACGAACCCCGATTTTTTCAAGGAATTCGCGGGCTTTATCCTGTTGATTCTTGTCTTTGCCTAACAAATAGAGATTCTTGGCGACGCGGGGCATAGCTTCATCATGCTCCACTCCGTCACTTGGAAAATAGCACTCCGTTCCTCTTTTGTAGGTTTTATCACTGCATCGAATAATGCGAAGGTTCCGTAACTTGTAGGACGAGTCTCTTCCTAATTCATCCAATAACAAAACATAGAATCTCTGGTGCCACTCGTATGTTTTTCTTTTTAACCATTTTATTATTCTCTCAGGCTCTTCGGATAATTCATCCACAAGGTCTGCGGTCGTCCACTCTGTGATCTCCAGCATAGATAAGAAACGATCTTCTCGTTGGTTTCGTTGTGGAGGATTTGCAATCCAAAGCGGTGGAGAGTGCCCCCCATTTAGAATCGTCACTAAATCTTTGTCGTCGATAATATCAGATAGCCGTGCTAGTCCTCTGAAAACATCCTTTGCAGGACCATGACCTCCCTGTTTCATCGGGACTAGTCTTTCGTTAGTGAACACCTCAACCAGTCTATCCATAATTGGCTTGTAGAACCAAGATAGATTGTCTTGATCATTAGGGAGAGTCGCCAAAAATTCTACGGTCAACAACCCTCGATCACGTATAGTGGCCATTGACTCCATGATTAAATTCGCCAAGTGATCTCGCAATTCATTATTTTCCGTACAATCACGGACACTATCGCGGGCAACGGTTGAAGCAAAAGGTGCGTGGAGATGAAACCGCAGATTGGACGTTTCCTTTTCGGCAGGAAAGTAAATAAAGACTTGCCCTGGTTCTAACGACTTTATTCTCCATTGAACACTTTGGTATCGCTTTTGTTTTTTAGTTGGTCTTTTCTCAGTCTGTTCTTGTTTCTTCTCTAAAAGGAAAGCTGTGGCGATACGGCACGACTTCGGTTCACTATCTTCGTCACTTACCTCGACCTCCTTTTCAAACCGAAGAAAAGAGACTGAAGCCGGTTCCGAGTCTCCTGGACGCTGGACGAGAATCTCAATTCTGTTTTCCTGACTTATTTCTCTCCGCTCGATAAAACCCTCGGTCGAATCAGGCAGCCGATATTCTATTTTTTTGATACCGCTGAGGAAGAGAAGCGTACTTTCATCCAACTCCTGCAGATTTCTTTCTATTTCAGCACGAGCTTTTTCAGGTGGCTTTTTGTCATTATCAAAAGGGAAAGAGAAGTAGGTCTGTTTCTCGTCCCGCGGACAGGAAGCCAATTCTTCCGTATCGGGCACGACCAAATCACGAATGCGAAAATGATATTCACCCGATACAACTTCAGGCGTCTCCGTATAGGCAAATACAGCTTTAAAACCAACACCAAACTTGCCGATGCTGGTCTGATCCTCTCTCTTTGTGCTGAAGCCGATGCTTGTAATAGAGTCCACATCCTCCAGAGAGAACAGTCGAGCGCCGTTGTGTTCAAATTCGGCACTGTCCTCTCTGAGAGTGAAGCGCACCTCTGTTGCGCGAGCATCCTCGGCATTTTGCAGAAGCTCATAAATGAAGTGCGCGTTGTCGGGATATAGATCGGTTAGTAAACGTCTGATGCCGTCATCAAAGCCGTTTTCGCGGTTCGCCTCTACCCACTTCAAACGCTTCAGTCGTAATTCTTCTAGGCTCATTTTATTTCCTCAATGTTGAGAACCCCATACGCCACTGGCTCAGCCACAATATCGACGTTCTCCTCGGCCCTATCCAAATCCTCAACGCGCCGGTTGTAATCAGCCTCTGCTCGGCCTATCTGCGACCGCCGCATTCTCTGTATGTTCTCATTACTCGCCTTTTCAAGCTGCTCCCCAAGCAGTGCCATCTGCGCCTGATGGCTCGTCGCCAAACTCTCTCTGCGGTACGCTGCCAACTCCTGAGTCCGTTGCCGATGCTCTGCCCGTGCCTCAGACCACAGCCGATAATGCTGTGCCTCCAGTTCGTCCCACCCGCCCTGTTCCCCTACCTCGGCATCCTCCGCCTTCTCCAAAAGGTGACCCAAATGCGGCGCTACTGCGTCCGACGAGGCAACCAGCCTGAGCTTCAAATCTTCCCGGATGCCGTAGAACCGCCACTGATAAACGACGAATTGATACCGGCCAGCCGGCGCATTATCGTCCCGCACCTTCAGGTTGACGACGGCCTGTTCATCACTATCAAAAAACCGGGCCGCCTGTTTCACCAAAGGATGCAGCGGCATGACGAATGCGGCCTTTGGATGCTGGGTGGCACAATCCTGCTCAAAGGTTATTTGCAGATGCTGGTCCTCCCCTTTCAGCCATGTCTCCCACTCCCGATAGGTACTCTGCCTAGGGAGCTGTTTGAAATCGCCCAACAAGAGGTTGCGCACATCCTGTGCAAGCCTCAGCGTTTTCAGAGGCTTCTCGCCGAGGATGAAATCCCGCTCTTCCCCACATCGCTGCTGCAAATAGAGCGCGACGAGCCTTTGTAGTGAACCCGGCGTCAACCAAAAGCTCGAAGCGTCTCTAATCTCCCTCTTCATCTGGTCTTCAGGGAGACGAATGCCAAAAAGCTCCATCTGCTTCTGTTCCAACCCTTCCTGTTCTTGTATTAAGCGAATTTTATTGTCTGCCAACTGCTGGAGTTGGGCTTGGCGTTCCTCTTCGTTCAAGGTATAGTTCTCGGCAATGTTCTTTATTTCTTTAGAAATCTCCCCGAGGATTTCTTCGCTACTGCCGAGAGCCTGCTCAAACACGCCTATGCGTTTGAGGCAACGCTCATAAATGTCCGCGTCAACAGTGCCCGGCGTGATCAGGTTGACGATGGCAACGCTCTCAGTCTGCTGGCCGTTGCGGTCAATGCGACCGATCCGCTGCTCCACCCGCATCGGGTTCCAAGGCAAGTCGTAGTTTACAATGCAATCGCAGAACTGGTAATCCAAGCCCTCGCAACCAATCTCCGAGAACAGCAAGACATCGAGAGCGTCGCTGTCCTCGCGCGATCTCTCAAACATACGCCGCAGTTCAACACGCTCCTCATCTGGCGTCCCGCCGTGGACCATGGCGACGCGCACACCATCCGCCCTGAGCTTCTCGTAAAGATAGTGCAGTGTGTGGCGAAAACTGCTGAACAGCATGACCTTGTTGTTAGACAAGGCTTGCTTTTCCCGGATGACAGTGCGCAGTTCCTCCAACTTTGGATCGTGGGGGTCAAGCGCACGCGCTTTCTCAAGTACGCCCTCGATCTGGGATCGGATCAAAGCGACGACATCGCTTGGCGGGACGGGCTCCCCGTCGTCGGCTTCCTCCCACTCCAATTCGTCGAGTCGGCGATTCAGAATGCTCTCGAGGAAAGGGGCCAATCCATACAAGCAACTCGCGGTCTGGCGTCTAATCGTGGTCATCATAAACTTGACATTCCTATCCCCATGAAGCCGACTGAATATGTCCGCCTGAACAGCGAGTAATTCGTCGTGAAGCTGCTTTTGGCTGGGCGTGAACTCCACATGCCTCGTCTCCGGCTTTCTCACGGTGAACGCCCCAATATCACGCCGCCGCGTCCGGTTAATCATGCCCGCAAAGGTATGTAGCGCTTCCATGTCCGTGATGAGCTGGATGCGTTCGTCCGCAGCCACGCAGCCCGTAGCAAGTTGCCCCCTGACTCGCTCAAACTCAGGATTGCGGCTGAGAATGGCTCGTCCCCAACCCGTAGCGGCTGCTTCGTCAAGTGCTTCCATAGCCTGAGCCGTCCAATCCGCCTCTTGGGTCCGCGCATGGTCCACCGCTTTATTGATAAACGGATTCGGCGCGGCCATATGCTCAAAGCTCTCCGTATCCCGAATCAGGTCGGGCCGCAGCACGTTCAGCAGCACAAACAGGTCTTCGCTACCAAGCTGGATCGGGGTTGCGGTCAAAAAGACCGCAGCCTCGGCGTAGTCACAGAAAAATCGAACGGCCTCTTGATAATTGTTCGGATTGCGGATGTGATGCGCTTCATCCACTATCACGAGGTCGAAACGCGGCGGCGGGTCCAAATCTAATAGCCCTTTTCCCCGCCTTCTTCCGCCCTCTGGCCCGTAAAGAAGCTCTTTGTTGAACAACGAGTACGGGAGAATCATTTTCTGATGCTGAACGGGCCATTCGCCATCCAGATCCATTTCCTTGATGCAATACCTCAGCGTTGGGCCGTCCAAATCGGTGAAGTCTTCGCCAAACCGCTTCATCTCACTCTTCCATTTCTCCTCGGTCACCAACGGACGGGGACATATAATGAGTACAGACTTGATCTCCCGCCGCGCTTGCAACTCCCGCAAGATCAATCCGGCTTCAATGGTCTTGCCAACCCCGACGCCATCCGCGATCAACAGGCGCGGACGGTCTGACCGAATGAACCTCAGCACGGGCCGGAACTGATAAGGGATAAAATTGACACGTGCCGCGTTGAGCGAATACAATGTCGATAGGCTGGGATGCCGAATCTGTAGCGCGGTCAGGTAGGCATGAAACAGGTCGCGCGAAAGCGGCTGCAAGCCATCAGCGGGCCGCTCCTCGGCCTGTAACTGAGAGGCATAATACGTCTGCACACTGCCATCCACAAACACCTTGACCCGGCTTTCATCCTCGCCCGGCAGCACTTCCACAACCGCACCTTTCACAGAAGGATCAGACTTCAATACGACGATTTGACCTAGTACAAACACAGTTTGGTTTGGCATATATCTTTCGGCCATCTGCGAGGCGCTAGCGGCAAGCAGACGACCGAGTATTTCCAAGTCGATCATTCGCGCATGTTCGCAGACAGCTAGTACCCGGCGAAAATGAGTATTGAGCTCTCGGCGTATTTGGTAATTTCCATCTATCGCGTAGTGGACTAAAATCTCGGCTGCCTTGGCTAGATGATAGAGTCCTATCAATTCGAGCGCGACCACCTTGGCATGGGCCGTTTCTTGTCCTACAAGATACTTCTTTTCAAAACCAGATTGGGCATCGCGCAGGCGGGAGATTCGTTTCAGAACTACGTCGAGGTCGGTATAGCGATCCTTGCGGATCAGTCGTAGCCAAACATCAAGGACTGTTGCCCAAGTGCGCTTATGCCAATCTTCCGAATCAACGGGAAGCTCATCCCAAGGTTCTTTCTCTAACCATAGCACTGCATCAGCCTCTTTATCTCCCAATACGGCAAGGATTCCCGCTCTCAATAGGAATTTCCCGGCATCGAGTGCGTCGGCCGGACGAGGCAAGGCGTGCAGCAAATAAAAGGCATCAGCAGCGGCGAGTTGCAGTTCCCTTTGCTTTTTCTCGTCATCCGCTACGTCCTCAAGCATGAGATCGAGCACAGCCATTTCCAGCACGTCGGCAGCACGTCGGATCAATTTTTCGTCTGCCAGCTTGTGCGAATTCTGTGCAAGTTGAGCTTGATTCAGCGCTTGTTGGCGCATCTCTTTCTGTTCTTCAAGCAGCCAATGACTCATGGCTCACCTCCAGGTATGCGAGATGGAAGGTCACCGATGGCGCAAGGCAGATATATTGCGATCAAGCAGCATGTTGTCGGGCATTGCAGTTTTCCCGCCATAGTTATTCCTCGTGTCCGTAAATCCAACTCATTGGGCTGCGTATCCCGAATCAGAACCCCAAAGAGCGCAAGTGCCTTGTTTCCCGACTTAAGGAATATTCTAACCGCAGCTTTGAATAATGTTTCATGGTCCGTTCCTTTACAGCGTGGTAAAAGCCATATAAGAAGCTGACTAACCAAGGCCAGATCGTTTGCTAAGTTGTCTATCTGGTGCATTAAACCGCTCCGACCGTTCATTACACTCGGTGGTGTCCCGGAGTGAGTGGATGATTTCACCTCACCTAGCACGAGGCGTGTAGCCTCGCCCTCAACTATAAAGCCAACCAGATCTGCACCCGGAAGGCTCGCATTCGGATGCCGTTTGTCGCGTTCCGTGTTCCAAGGCCATGTGATTTTATACTCGCGACTCAGGTATGCTTCAGCCATTGCTTCGCCCACCGCCCAACTTGGTTTTTCGCTTATCTCGGCTGCTAGAATTGCCTCAAGGCTATCTCGAGCGAATCCCGTGCTGGCTAAGTTTTGAAGATACGTTTCAAATTCGGACCTGCCTTCTTCATCGTAAAGCCGTGCTGCAACTTCGTTGGACATGAACAAATTGAACGCATCGCCGTCTTTCATACTTACACCCTGCCAAGATACCTGACGATCCTGTCCTTCGTAGGCTATGGTTAATAGCTCTGGCTCTGTCATACCCTGCTCACTAGTACCCCAACCCGCGCAAATAGTCGCGCATCCCCGCACTCCGCCGCGCCTCGCTGACCGGGTCCTCGCCCTCGTAGGCCGGCTCGCCCGGACAACTGGTCACCCAGCGGTCAAAGCTCCGCTCGGCGAGCGTGTTGAGCACCCCGGCAAAGTCGAGGCACTCGCCCTCGCCGACTGAAACCCACTCGGGATTGTAGCGCCCCGGTTCGCGCACCGTGCAAGACGTATAGTCCTGTAGGTGGACGTAGTTGAGCTGGTGCCAAAAGTCGATCAGCGACTGCACTGGATCGTAGTCCCACAGCTCGGCGTGCGAGACATCGATGCACAGCCGCGCCTTGTCCAGCAAATTCATGTACAACCGCCAGTCCTCGGCCGAATCCACCAGCAAGTTGGTGTGGATGTGGTAGCTTAGCTCCAGCCCGTACTGGGCGGCGTACTCGGCCCACTGCTCGGCCCCCTCGGCCGCTCGCTCGATATCGGCGCGTTCCGCCGGCCGCCCCTCCGGCTTGCGGCCACTCATAAACATAAAGCAATCCACGCCCATCTCGGCGGCAAAATCCATCCGCCGCTTGTTGCGCTCGGTGTGCTCCCAGTCGCGGTCTTCGGGCGAGCCACTAGCCGTAAACACGCACAGCGGCATGTCCGCGTCCTCGCATACTTGCTTCAGCCGCTGCGGCGGCCCCAACCAATCGAGAGGCAATCGCCCCTCCCAGCCGTCCCAGCCGGCCTTTTTGAGTTCGGGCAGGGCCTTTGCCAAATCCGGCTGCCGCCAGCGCAGGGTCGCGTATCCCATCTTAAGTGCCATAATCCGCCTCCTTTGTGGTGGTGGTCTAACTTAAAGCCAAACAAAAAACTACGGGCAAAGTTCGTTGCCCTTTTCTCCCATCGCAACGATATTTTTTTGCTATGGAAAATGCTCCTTCTCTCTCGCGCGGCCAAGTGCATCGCGCCCTCCGCTCCTTCGTCGTCGCCAGCGGCTTGTGGGGCGCTTGGGGGCAAGCCTGTGGCTTGGGGACGGCGGCCTTTACCGGTTTCGCCCTGTACTTAGGTGCCGACGGCGCCTTTATCGCCTTCTTCACCTCCGCCGCGTACTTCCTCGCTTTGACGCAATTGCTCGCCCCTCTGTTGAGCGCCCACGTCCGCAACAAGAAGCGCTTTGTCGTCGTCGGCGGCTACGTGGAAATCGCCTTTCGCGGGCTACCGCTGGTCATCCCCCTCCTCGTCCCAGAGCAATACCGACTCGCAGCCTTGGTGGGCATGGTCTGCCTCAGCTTGTTCGGTGGCTATGCGATTTCGCCCTTTTACAGCACTTGGATCGCCAACGCCGTGCCGGAGAATATCCGCGCGCGCTTTGCCAGCCGCCAGACCATCGTCAGCACCATAGTGGCAATGGTTGCCGGTTTTGCGATCGGCCAATTCCTCGACCTTTTCCCCGACGGGGGCGGCTTTGTCTGGGTCTTTGCGGCTGGGACGCTCTTTGGATTCTTGGGCTACTCCAATCTCCTCCGCGCCCCCTTTCCCCAACAGACGGCCGCCACCGACGAACAAAGCACGCGCCTGCGCGACCTCTTGCAGCCCTTCCACGACGCCAACTTCCGCCGCGCCGCCCTCTTTTTTGGCCTGTGGACCTTTGGCGTCGGGCTGGCCGGGCCGCTCTACAGCGTCTTTATGCTCGACCGCCTGCAGATTTCCTATACCGAGGTCTCGATTTTCAACGCTCTGTTCATGCTGACTAGCATCGCTGGCTACCGGCTCTGGGCCGGCCTCATCGACCGCTTCGGCTCCAGACCCGTCCTGCAAATCCTGATGACGCCGGCCGCGTTCCTGCCTCTTGTTTGGGCCTTCAACCAGCCGGGGGCCTACCACCTGATACCCGTGGCTTTGGTCCTGAGCGGCATCCTATTCTCCGGGATCGGGGTTGGCATCAACCCCCTGCTCTACGGCCTGTTGCCCCAAGGCGAAAAGCGCACGATGTACCTAGCAACTTGGTCGGTGACGGTCAACTTAATGGGTGCGCTCGGCCCCTTGTTGGGCGGTCTGCTCGTCGCCCAACTAAAGGGCTTGCACTTTTCCGTGTTCGGCGTGCCTATGGGCGATTTACAAGTCATCTTTGCCCTCAGCACCTTGGCCCGGCTAGCGCCTTTGTTCATTCTCCGCACCGTCAAGGACGCGCGGAGCGCGACTTCGCGCAGCCTGCTCTCGCGGATGCTGCGTGGCAACGTCCTCAGCTACGCCTACAACGCCACCATTTTCAGCCTAGCCACTGCCGAGGGAACTAGGGCGCGCGCCGCCGAGGCCCTAGGCCGTTCGGGCAATCCCCTCGCCATCGAGCAATTGGTCCAGGCCCTGGCCGACGCCAGCCCCCGGGTGCGCCGCGCCGCCGCCCGTGCCTTGGGCGAGAGCCGGTCGGCAAGCGCCACCGAACCCTTGATGCGCGAGCTGCTCGACGGGGGCTCGGACATCCGCAGCGAAGCCGCCGAGGCCCTAGGCCGCCTCGGATCTTCCACGAGCATCGATCCGCTGGTCGATGCGCTGGACGACGCCGATCCCCGGGTGCGCATCAGCGCCATCCGCGGCCTAGCCAGCCTCCGTGGGGACGAAGTCCAGGAGCTGCTATTCTGGCACTTTGGCAGCGATTTCGACCCCCTGACGTTCCCGACTCTGGTCGACGTCCTCGGCGAGCGCCAAGACCGCCGCATCGTCAGACCCGCACTAGGCCGCTTGACCGACTTTCCCTCCCCGGCCGTGCGCTTGCAGCTACTCAACGGGGTCTGCCGTGCGCTAGGTGCCCGCGACCAGTTCTATCGCTTGCTCTCGCGCGAGGATACCGACCGCGTCGCTGCCATCACCCGCCTGCTGCGCCGGGCAACGGACTCCTTGGGCGCGGCCCGCTGCATCGACGCCGAATACCGCACGCAGTTAAAGGCCCTGTGTCGGGGGGTGGTCGTCGCTTATGAAGAGGAAAAGGAAGAGGCGCTAGTCGAGGCCATGCAGCAGGTCGTGCGCACCGTGCGCGACGGACTCTCTGCCACCAGTGCCCAAGCATACGATGTGCTATCGGTGTACGTGGTTCTCATCGCCATCGGCCGCTTCATCAACAGCCCGGTGCGGCAAGAGTCGCTAGTTGCCCAAGAGATTTTTCTCACCGTATGCCTAGGGCGCTTAGCCGCCTTGATCCGCCAGATCAACGACAGCGTTTGACCGCTCAGGATCGGCGGCGATGCACCCAGCGGATCCGCGCCAAATCCTTGAGATTGGCAAGCGTCCCGCTCACCGGATTAAAGCGGCTGTCCGGGTCGAAACGCCACTTCACGGGGATCTTTGCAATGCGGTAACCCAATTGGCGCGCCAGCAGCAACAGCTCCACGTCGAACATGAAGCCGGCGACCTGCTGCCGAGCGCATAGGTCGCGCGCCACCGCGGCCTGAAAAAACTTAAATCCACACTGGGTATCGCCGAACTCGCCCAAGCCCATCAGCCTGCGCAAGAGCCAGCCAAACGCCTCGGTCCCCCACTGCCGGTAGCGCCGGCGCGCAACGATGAACTCGGTCGCGCTCAGCGTCCGGTCGCCGATCACCCCGTCCCACCCTGCTGCCAATAGGGGCATCACCTGATCCAGCGCGGCGATGTCGGTCTTGTAGTCGCCGTCCATAAAGCCGATGTAGCGGCCCTGGGCCTCGGCCACGCCGTGCTGCACGGAATAGCCCTTGCCGCGGTTGCGGTCATTTTGCACGCAACGGACTTGGGGATGCTCACGGGTGTACTCCGCGATGCAGGCCGCCGTACGGTCGGTGCTGCCGTCATCCACGACCAGCAATTCATAGGACCATGGCCGCTGCTGCAACAACGCAAGCGTCCGCTCCAAGGCAATGAGAATCCGCTTCTCTTCGTTGTACGCGGGTATGACGATGCTCAAATTCATAGCTAGCGCAATCGCGGCGGCCCGCTTGACGTCTCCAGCCGCCGCGCCTATAATCCGCCGCAACCAAACCCCTAAGCCCTGTGAGAAAGGCCAATGAGTGAGGAAACGCTTTTCCCGCTGCCTTCAGGCAGTGAAACCATTTTCAGCAAAATCATCCGCCGCGAAATTCCCGCCGACATCGTCTATGAGGACGACGACTGTCTGGCTTTCCGCGACATCCAGTCCCAAGCCCCGACGCACATCCTCGTCATACCCAAGGAAGTCGTCGCCGGCGTACAACACGCCGCTCCCAAGCACGGCCCCCTGCTCGGCCACTTGCTCCTCAAGGCCAGCCAGATCGCCGCAGATCAGGGCCTAGACGCGACGGGCTACCGCTTGGTCATCAACGCCGGCGACGACGGGGGGCAAACGGTAGCCCACCTCCACGTCCACCTGCTCGGCGGCCGCCCCATGCAGTGGCCGCCTGGATAAAAAAAGAGGCGATGCCACACCGGGCACCGCCTCACAAGCACTCTTAAAGCAGGGGGGTCAGCTAGTTTGTATCAGGATGTAGCCATTGGCACCGCCCGGCACCGCCCCCTTGAGGAAGAGCAAGTTGCGATCCGCGTCGATCCGCTCAACGGTCAACCCCTTGGTGGAGACCCTCTTGTTACCCATCTGGCCGGGCATTTTCTTGCCCTTCCACACCTTGCCCGGAGTCGTGCCCTGGCCGATGGAGCCGCCGTGGCGTACGGTATTGGGCGTGCCGTGGCTCGTGTTCTTGCCGTGGAAACCGTGGCGCTTGACCACCCCGGCAAACCCCTTGCCCTTGGATTTGCCCGTCACTTTGACCCGGTGGCCGACCTCGAACTGGCTCACATCCAAGACTTGGCCGACCTCGAAGTCGCCCTCTTCGCCGCGAAATTCGCGCAGAATGCGGTGCCCGCTCACGCCGGCCTTGGCCAGATGGCCCCTTTGCGGCTTGGTCAGCTTGCGCTCCGACACTTCGTCGAATGCGAGCTGCAAAGCCGAGTATCCGTTGTCCTCTTCGGTCCGCACTTGCACCACCGGGCAGGGGCCGGCCGCGACGATCGTCACCGGCGTAAGCTCCTCACGGTCGTCGTACACCTGCGTCATTCCCAATTTCTTGCCAATTAAGGCCCCCATAAGGCCAACTCCTTCAGATAGTTGTCGAGCAAACAGAATTGTAGAAATTACGCAAAAATTTCCTAGCGGGCAAGAGACGCCCTCAGTGGGGCTGCAAAATTGAGCGCGACAACCATATTTCGCGGCGGGGCGATCGGCGATTTCGTCCTCACCCTACCCGCCATCGATGCCGTGCGCCGGGCCTTTCCCGCCGCCGACTTGCGTCTCATCGGCCGCCCGGCGACCCTAGCGCTTGGACCAGCGGCCTCCATCCTCGACGGCGAAGACCCGCGCCTGATTGCCCTGCACCGCGATGGGCCGCTTCCCCCGACCACGCGCCAGCTCTTCGCCACTACGCAGCGTGTGCTAGCCTATGCGGTGGATCAACACTTTGGCCCGCAACTGCGCCGAGCCGTAGCCGGCCCCGTGCTGCTGTGGGACCCGCGGCCCCCAGCCGATTTCCGCGGCCACATCGTCGATCACTTGCTAAGCCCCTTGCGGCAATGGGGCCTGCCCGTCTGCAACCGCACCCCGCACATCGCGCTGCGGCCCGGCGACTACAGCTATGTGGACGCGCTCGCCTCCGCGCCTGAAGTCGTCATCCACCTAGGCAGCGGCTCGCCAGCCAAGTGCTGGCCCGCGACAAATTTCCACGCCCTCGCCAGCGCACTGCAAAAAAGAGGCTGGCATATCGCGCTTCTGTGCGGCCCAATCGAACGCGAACGCCAACTCGCCAGCGGCGGCCTGCCCACGCTCCATCCCCCAGACCTGCGCTCCCTCGCCGGCCTGCTCGCCAAAGCCGCACTCTTTATCGGCAACGACTCCGGTCCCGGGCACATCGCCGCGGCCGTCGGCACCCCAACCCTGACGCTGTTTGGCCCCACCGATCCCCGGCTGTGGGCACCGCGCGGCAAGCGCAGCCAAGTCCTGCAAGCACCCGCCGCAGACATCGCTGCAATCCCCACTGCAGCCGCAATAGATGCAGCGCTAGCCCTTCTCCAGAGCGCGCGATGACTTCCTACGCCGACCAACGCCGCGCGATGGTGCGCGAGCAACTCAGCCAGCGCGGCATTCGCGATCCGCGCGTACTCGCGGCGTTTGACCGCGTCCCAAGGCATTGCTACGTCCCGGAGGCCCTGCGCCCCCACGCGTATGCCGATCACCCACTGGCCATCGGCGCGGACCAGACCATCTCTCAGCCGTACGTAGTGGCCTACATGCTCTCGGTGCTCGGATTGCAGGGCGAGGAACGAGTCTTGGAGATTGGCACCGGTTCTGGATACCAGACCGCCCTGCTCGCCGAACTGGCCGGCCAAGTCTATAGCATTGAATTCTTCTCCGGCCTCGCCGCACAAGCCAGTCGCGTGCTCGCCGACACAGGTTATGGCCATGTCGCTCTCCGCGTCGGCGACGGCCGCATGGGTTGGCCCGAGGCCGCCCCTTTTGACGCCATCGTATGCTCGGCCGCACCCGCTACCATCCCGCCCGCTCTAACCGCACAACTAGCGCCTAACGGCCGCTTCATTCTCCCACTAGGCACCCAACGCCAGCACTTGGTCTTGGTAGAGCACAGCGCGACCGGCCTCAGCCAGCGCAAACTCCTACCCGTGCGCTTTGTGCCGATGCAGTGAGAAGTGAGAAACGAGCAGCGAAAGGGATGTAGCGCAGAGTCGGCGCGTTTACTACGTAGTATGGGTCAACTAACAACGCAAGCTGCCCACCAGCGAGGCGAGGCGGTCCATGCCGCGCTCGTCGCAATAGGCGTGGAGATCCTCGACGATTTCGACGCCGGCGTTGGGGTTCGCAAAATTGGCCGTGCCGACTTGAACGGCAGAGGCACCGGCGACCATGAACTCTAGGGCGTCGCTAGCGGTAGTGATGCCGCCGATGCCCATGACGGGCACGGCGACGGCTTGGGCTACCTTCCACACCATGGCGAGGGCCACGGGCTTGATCGCCGGGCCGGACAAGCCGCCGGTAATACCGCCCAAGACGGGACGCCGCCGCTCTACGTCAATGGCCATGCCAACGAGCGTATTGATCAGCGAGACCGCATCCGCACCCGCATCCACTACGGCGCGGGCAATTTCGGCAATATCTGTGACATTGGGCGTCAGCTTGGCAATGACTGGCCGCTGGGTGCGGATGCGGACTGCGGCAATGGCTGCGGCCGCGGTCTGGGGCCGGGTGGCGAAATTGTCGCCCCCAGCCTCGACATTGGGACAGGATATATTGACTTCGAGCGCGGCAATGCCCTCCAACGCTTCGAGGCTCGCCGCCATCTGCCCGAATTCCTCGACCGCGAATCCGGCGATATTTACCACGACCTGCGCGTCCAAACTGGCCAACAAGGGCCATTGCTTCTGGACAAAAGCCTCCAGCCCGGGGTTTTGCAAGCCAATGGAATTGAGCATTCCGGCCGGCGTCTCGACGATGCGCTGGGGAGGATTGCCGCCGCGAGGCTGCGGGGTAATGGTTTTGGTTACTAGCCCTCCCAAGCGCGCAAAATCGGTCAGCGGCAAAAGCTCCTGACCGTAGTTGCAGGTGCCCGAGGCCAGCAGCACCGGGTTGCGCAGTCGCACACCGGCAAAGTCTATGCTCAAGTCGGCCATGTGCTGTTCCATTTTATCTGCCGCGCATCGAACGCCGGTCCATCCACGCAGATGCGGGCGTAGCGGCCGTAGTCCGTGTCGCCTTTTGCCGTCTCCAGCTCGACGGCGCAGCCCACGCAGATGCCGATGCCGCAAGCCATGTATTCTTCGAGGGAAACCTGACACGGGACTTGGGCCTCTAGGCACATGGCGGCCACGGCCTGCATCATCCCATGCGGGCCACAGCAATAGACCGCGCACGGCCCTTTTTCAGCGAGCTCGTGCCGCAACAGATCGGTGACTAAGCCCGCGTGCCCGAGGCTACCGTCGTCGGTGGCGAGGCGCACTAGGTCCGCCGCCGGCGCGAGCAACTCACTGGGCAGGTGCTTGTCCGCAGTCCGCGCCCCGACCAACAGCGTGGTCTGATACGCCCGCTGCCTCAGCTCCAATCCCCAGTAGAGCAACGGCGGCACGCCGATGCCGCCCCCGACCAATGCGACGCGCGTATCCTCGGGTGGCGGCGCGAACCCCTTGCCCAGCGGGCCGAGGGTCGGCAGGGCTGCGTCCGGCCCGAGTTGGCTCAGCACTCGGGTTTTAGGCCCTACCTCTTCGTACAATACCTCGATAATACCAGCCTCGCGATCGACGCCGCTCACGCTCAGCGGGACGCGCAACAAGGGAGCGATCCCCGCGCTGACCTCGATGTTGACGAACTGACCTGGCTCGATCCGCGCTGCAATGTAGGGTGCGTTAAGGCGTGCCAAATAGAAGTCCGCAGCGACTTCGCGGTTGCTCAACAGGCGCGCTTGCTCGTCAATCACGGCTCTTTCCCTTCTGCTTGCGGCAGGCCAAACGGCACGGCCAACTCGATCCAAGACTTGATCTCCTCGCCGTTGCGGCGCACTGCCGGATAGAAGCTATAGCCATAAGCTGCGGCCACCGCGCTCTCGACAAAAGGAGGTTCTCCGCGAAAGACCTCCACTTGCTCGGGCCGCCCCTCGCGGTCGATTAGCACGTCGAGCAATACCTCGGCCGAATCCTCGGCAGCCGCCGGATAAACTGGCCGCACCACCTGCCGGACCAGCGGCCAATCGCTCAGCGACAGGTCGCCTTCCCTCCACCCCAGCTCGTCGGGGGGAACCGACAAGTCGAGCTCGATCATCGCTGCTATGTCCAAGTCCTCTCGGTCCTGGCCCCCCTGAAAATCTGGGTACTTTTCCAGCAAGAAGCGGATTTGCGCGCTGTTGCGATCGCGCCGTGCGACCTCTCGCAGGTAGTGGTTGGCCGAGTCCTCTACGCCCTGCTCGGTAAAGGCGCGCCAGAGCCGGTAGTAGAGGTTGAGGTTCCTCTTGTCAAAGGACAGGGATTGGCGGTAGAACTCGGTGGCGTCGTCGAAATAGCCCTCCTCCCAGTTGATGTTGCCGAGTTGATACAGGGCGCGCGGGTTGGCGACCTGCTGGTCGATGCTCTGCTCGTAAAAATCGCGGGCTAGCGCGACGTCCCCGCGCCGCTGCGCGCGCTCGGCAAAGCCGATGTATTTGCGCGCCAAGGACACGGAGTCGAGCGTGTCCGGCTCTAGGGCGAGCAGTTCGATTCGCTCCCCCGGGCCAAGCTGGCCGCCGACTGCCTTCAGACTGCGCTCCAGCTTGTCGATGAGCCTTTCCTCGCGCATTTCCCACCGCTGCTGGGCCAGCTTGCCAAACCGCGTCTCGGCGAACTCTTCGCGCAACAATTGATAGCGCTGCTCGGCCGAAAGCGTATCTCCGACTACATTCTCGTAGGTATTGGCCGCCAAAAACGCCGCTTGCCCCCCCGTTTGCGTACCGACGAAGGCATGGCTCAAACTGTCCAACAGGGGGATGTACGCCTCGGTGTTTTCAGGCTGCGTTAGGCGCAAGGTCTCGATCCGCGCAAACTCGCGCGCCGCCAGCTCTTCGGCTGTGGCCTCGGATTTTTGCCCCAGCAGACGTCGGGCCTCGTTGGCGTGAGCCGAGGTGGGAAACTCCTCGATCAGCCGCAGCAAATGGGGCCTAGCGCCCTCTTCGTCGCCGCGCAACTGCAGCTCGATCCAAGCGAGGCTGTACACGGCGCGGGGCAATTGGTCGCTGTCTGGGAAGCGGCGGATTACCTCCTCGTAGTACGCGCGGGCCGAATCGGCTTGGCCGATGTCGTCGCGATAGAGCTCGCATGCGCTGAACAGGTCGTCCAGCACCTCCAAACTCCGCGCCACCACCACCGTATCGGCTGGGGCTTCCTCTGCCCGCCACAACAGCGGCCCCTGCACCGCGCCCAGCGAGTCGGCGTAGAGCGAATCGGCGCGGTGGACCTGGCGCTGGAACTGCTGCAACCGGCGCATGTGCCCCAGCATCTTCTGCGCCAAAAGCACGCCCTGCGCTCCCGGGCTCTCGCGGCTGCTCTCCTCAAGGTACTCGCGTCCCAGTTCGGTATCCCCGTATTCCTGTAGGCGCAGCAAGCCGATGCGATACAAGGCCATGGCCGCAGAGGGTGTCTGGGGAAAGTCGTTGCGGACCTGCTCGTACTCGGCCAGTGCCTCGTCGAGCAAGCGGCGGCCCTGGTACCACTCGCCGATTAGGAGCCGGGTGCGGCCTTCAAAGCGACGAAAGCGCCCCTCGTCGAGCAGGCTGACGTACGCCGCTAGGGCCTCTTCCTCCGCACCGATAGCGTAGAGCGCGCGGCCGCTGTTGAGCTGGGCGCGGTACTTTTGATCCGCGCTTGGATCGGCCTGCAATACCTCGTCAAAAGCCGCTAGGACCTCGTCTAAGCGGACCGGATCCTCTAAGGCCATCAACGCCTCGCCCAAGCGCAACCACAACTGGGCGCGCACCGCGCTCTTGGGAAAGGCCGCCAGCGTCGCCCGATATTCCCGCATGGCCGCGACGTAGTCCTCGCGACCGTGCGCCATCTCGGCTAAGTGCAGGCCCGCTTGGACGGCGATCTTTTCTTCGGCCTCGTCAAAAAGCACTCGGTAGAGCGACTGCGCTTGGTCGTCAGCCCGCTGCTCCTCTAGGCAGCGGGCGCGCCAGTAGCGGGCTTGGTCGAAGTACGGACTGGACGGGAAAAAGGTTTCCAAGTCGCGGAACGACTCTTGGGCGTTGAGGTATTCGCCGCGCCAGTAATACGCCTGGCCGATCAGGAACATGGCGTCGTCAACCAAGTCGCTCTCCTTGTACTTATCGAGCACCTTGGACGCCTTGCGCACCACTTTGTCGTAGAGTTGGTCGGCCTGCGGCGAGCGCTGCTGCTGCAATTCGGGACCGGCCCGGTCAAAGGCCCAGTCGGCGTAGGTCTCTTCGTGCTTGTGCCGCTCTTTTTCGGCCGCGCGGAAGATTTTCTTGGCGTTGTAAAACGTATTGAAATAGACGCAGGCCGAAATCGCCAGACAACAAGCCAGCAACAACACCAAGGCCAAGCGGCAGGTGGGCGCGGTCGTCACGGGCCGTCTCCTAGCCCCGATGGTAATCCTGCAGGGATTGCACGCCCAGTTCGGCGCGTTGCAGCGCCTCGATGCCCGCGGCCGCAGCCCGGGCCCCGGCCATTGTCGTGGTGTAGGGCACGCCGGTTACAACCGCGGCCCGACGCACCGCAAAGTCGTCGTAGTGAGAAGGCTCGTCGAGGGGGGTGTTGATAATCAGGTCGATCTGGCGGCTGCGGATCGCGTCTTCGATGTGCGGGCGGCCCTCGTGAATTTTGCGCACCCGCTCTGCGGCGATGTCGTGCTTGTTGAGGAAGTCGCGCGTGCCCTGCGTAGCCACCAGCTCGAACCCGGCCGCGCGCAGCCGGCGGGCCACCGGCAAGACCTCCTCCTTATCGCAGTCGGCCACGCTGATAAAGACCCGGCCGCACGACGGCAGCAGCGAACCCGCCCCCATCTGCGCCTTGAGGAAGGCCGTGCCAAAGTCGTGGCCAATACCCATGACTTCGCCCGTGGACTTCATCTCCGGTCCCAGCAGGCTATCGGCCCCGGGGAATTTTATAAAGGGCAGCACGGCCTCCTTGACCGATATGTGCGCGGGCACGACCTCCTCGGTGAAGCCCTGCTTGCGCAAACTCATCCCCACCATCACCCGCGCGGCGATCTTGGCCAGCGGGCGGCCAATGGCCTTGCTGACAAAAGGCACGGTGCGCGAAGCCCGGGGATTTACTTCAATCGCATAGACCTCGCCTTGATAGACGGCGTATTGCACGTTCATCAGGCCGATCACACCGAGGGCGCGCGCCAGCGCATGGGTGTACTCGCGCATGGCCTCGATGTGCTTAGCCGGCGTGTCGTAGGGCGGCAGGGCGCAGGCGCTGTCGCCCGAATGCACGCCGGCGTGCTCGATGTGCTGCATGATCCCGCCGACGACCACGTCCGTCCCGTCGGCCACGGCATCCACGTCGAATTCCTCCGCGCCTTGCAAGTAGCGGTCGATGAGCACGGGCCGCTCGGGCGCGACCTCAATGGCCTCGTTCATGTAGGTTTCGAGGCCCCCGACATCGTAGGCGACGACCATGGCCCGCCCACCAAGCACATAAGAAGGCCGCACCAAGACCGGGAAGCCAATCTGCTCGGCGACCGCGCACGCCTCGGCACAACTAGCGGCCATGCCATTCGCCGGCTGGCGGATGCCCAGCTCGTTCAGTAGCTGGCCGAAGCGCTGGCGATCCTCGGCCAAGTCGATGCTGCCAGGCGAGGTGCCGATAATGGGCACGCCCTCGCGCTCTAGTTCGGCCGCCAAGTTCAGCGGGGTCTGTCCCCCGAACTGCACGATGACGCCATCCGGGGCTTCGCGCTCGACGATGTGCAGCACGTCTTCGATCGTCAGCGGCTCAAAGTAGAGCTTGTCGGCCGTATCGTAATCCGTGCTGACCGTCTCGGGATTGGAGTTGACCATAATGGTCTCATAGCCGATTTCGCGCAGCGCGAAACACGCGTGGACGCAGCAGTAATCGAACTCGATCCCCTGGCCGATGCGGTTCGGCCCGCCGCCGAGGATGGCGATTTTCTTGCGCGTCGAGCGCTGCACTTCGTCCTCGCGGTCGTACGTCGAGTAGTGGTAGGGCGTATGGGCCTCAAATTCAGCGGCGCAAGTATCGACCGTTTTGTACACCGGGCGAATGCCTAACTCGAGGCGACGCCGGCGGACGCTCGCCTCGTCGCAGCCGTTGAGATGCGCTAGCTGACGGTCGCTAAATCCCCACTCCTTGGCGCGGCGCAACAAGACAACGTCTGCGAGCACGTCTTCGCGCGCTAGCTGCTGTTCGAGTTCAAAAAGCTGGTAGAGCTGGTCGAGAAACCACGGATCAATGCCCGTGAGTCCATAGATATCGTCGTGGGTGTAGCCTTTGGCGATGGCCAGCTTGAGGTAGGACATGCGCTGGGAATTGGGACGCAGCAATTTCTCGCGCAGTTCCTTGTCGGCCACTTTGGCCGCGCTGAGGTCCTTGCCGTCGGCGCCAAAACCCGCCCGGCCGACCTCCAGCGAGCGCAGGCCCTTTTGCAGAGATTCCTTAAAGGTGCGGCCAATGGCCATGGTCTCTCCCACCGAGCGCATCTGGGTGTCGAGTACATCCGGCGTGCTGGGAAATTTCTCAAAGGTAAAGCGCGGAATTTTGGTCACCACGTAGTCGATGGTCGGCTCAAAGGAGGCTGGGGTCTCGCGAGTGATGTCGTTGCGGATTTCGTCCAGACTGTAGCCCACGGCCAGTTTGGCGGCGATCTTGGCGATGGGAAATCCCGTTGCTTTAGAAGCCAGCGCCGAGGAGCGCGAGACCCGAGGGTTCATCTCGATGACGACCATGCGGCCGTCCGTAGGATTGACCGCGAACTGGATATTGGACCCGCCGGTATCTACGCCGATCTCGCGCATGATGCGGATGGCCGCGTCGCGCATGTGCTGATATTCCTTGTCGGACAAGGTCTGCGCCGGTGCGACCGTGATGCTGTCGCCAGTGTGGATCCCCATGGGGTCGAAGTTTTCAATTGAGCAGATAATAACCACGTTGTCGCGGTGATCGCGCATGACCTCCAGCTCGAATTCCTTCCACCCGAGCACCGATTCCTCGATCAGCACCTCGTCGATCGGGCTCAGGTCGAGGCCGTGGCGCACGATCCGCTCGAATTCCTCGGCGTTGTACGCCACGCCACCGCCAGAGCCTCCCATCGTAAAAGAGGGGCGGATGATCGTCGGGTAGCCCAATTCGGCTTGGTGCTTGTGGGCCTCTTCGAGGCTGTGGACGAAGGCCCCGCGAGGCATGAACAATCCGGCCCGGTCCATGGCGGCTTTGAAGAGTTCGCGGTCTTCGGCCATCTTGATGGCCTCGAGTGAAGCGCCAATCAGCTCGACGCCGTGCTCGGCGAGGGTTCCGCTTTCGGCCAAGGCCACCGCCGTGTTGAGCGCGGTTTGGCCCCCGAGCGTTGGCAGGAGAGCCTGCGGCTTTTCCGCGGCGATGATCCGCGCGCAAATCTCCGGCGTGATCGGCTCGATATAGGTCCGGTCGGCCACCTCTGGATCAGTCATAATCGTCGCCGGATTGCTGTTGACCAAGACAATGTCGTAGCCTTCTTCGGCCAGCGCCTTACAGGCTTGCGTTCCCGAATAATCAAACTCGCAGGCTTGGCCAATGACGATGGGGCCAGAGCCGATGAGCATTATTTTTTGAATATCTGTGCGTTTGGGCATGGAGTTTTAGCAAGTGCGAAAGGCGCGGACAAAATAGTGCATGATCTGTCAGCGATACTCCTCTTGTATTCGCTTACCATCCCATATACCAAAATCGGAAATGCCTGACGCGGCACGTACCGTTTCGATCAACTCGAGCAAGTTTTCGTAGCCACAGTGGACGCGGCGGTAAAGGATAGAATACGCCAACGCAATGTCTGGGAGCGCAACATCAGCGAATGAGCCTACAAGCCAATTATAAGGGCTATCTGGAAAGACCTGTGCCATTTGTGCGCCGTACGCTCCGCCGCAGCACGACATGCACACGTCGAGTCTACCATTGAGTCTATTATTGATGGGATGAATGTAATCAGCGAGCTCAGACCATAAGAGTTTCTCTTGATTCGTAAGCTGAATTCCTCCTTCACCCCCGTGGACGCTAAGGTGCAGAATTGGGAGTTTGCTAAATCCATTTATAGCTTCGTCAACTTTATTAGTCATAGCTATGCGGAACTGATCTAAATCAACGGCGAGGCTATACGAGTATGGAATCCCGGCGATGTCGAGGAACGAGCAGAGCGCTCTGCCTTCTGTGACGCCATCACGCAGTTCTGCTGGCGACGGCGATTCGACAATGTGGACGTAGAAATCGGCAGACACTTCAGGCGACTCCTTATTGGAAATCTACTCTGACGGTGAGAGTGAACTCTGTCTTTTCTTTTACATGACGATTGTAGTCAGCCTCCAGTGATGAGAACCGCGAGAAGAAAGTGGAGGCGTTAAAATTAACCAACACATCAAGGTTGCGTTGTGTCTCGTTTGTTATGTTCAACCTAAGCCTTCGGCTTGTAAGCCGGTTGATCGGCCCTTGGCTTTTGAGAAGTGAGCGCATATTGGCGTCACCTAATAACCCAGTTTCTCTAAGAAATCTCTCTGCTTCTGGCAAATCTGGTGAACCTCCCACGAAGGTATCCTGCAAGTCCAGTCGGTTGTAGAGCGAAGCCAACTCTTCATTTTTTACGTCAGTCCTTACACTGGGTCCGGAGGAAGCACCTTCGATTTCAATGGACAAGGTTTCCTTCTTATCTTTCGTTTTAAGTTCGATCTGCTCTACGGTAACTTTGCTGGCACCTAAATATCCACATAACGTGGAAAAGTACAGATGTTTGTCTAGTGCGAAACGCTCCATCGCCTGCGTCGAATTCTCGTAGATACCCTTCTCGAAAGGACTTTGAATCAGTACAGCACCTGGCCGCGCCAGCCCGCTGTTAATTAGCTCTTGCACGATTGGATTGGACTCCTGCGAAAAAGCAGAAAGTACATGCACTTCTTTATTGAGTAAGAGGCTAGCGCCGTCCTTATCTAAACGTAATGCCTCAATATCGCTCTGGTCTAGTACAAACACAGCTTTGCGGCGAGAGGGTTCGTCCGGCCATTTGCTATCTGCCATGATCTTTTTCCTGATTTTGAGTAGTGTGGATTTGTCCAGCCTAAATGAGGCTAGGACCTTGAAACTGATTTTACTTTTTAGACAAAATAACCACCGCCAGTATGGCATTTGAGAGACTTAACACAGCTATGATCCCCAAGGCTAAATTCTGGTTTCGGCGACCCATTTCTTTATCTATCTCTTTGTCTTTCCTTCCCTTTCCCTTCATTACCAAAGCCAACACAGCTATAGCTGCTGCTCCAAGCCCGAGCGGCTTTAAGATTTTTTCGACTTTCCGCCTTCGCTTTCTTTCTTCAACTATTTTTTGAACTCCTTCAAGGGCCACCCTTTGGCTTTCGTCTGAAACCGTTCTTTTAATACTCTTCGCAAAGACGACTAAAGAATCGACCACCTCAATAGACCACGATTCCCGAGGCTCGTCTGGCACGTGACCATAGCAAAGGAGAGGCGCGATTCTACCACCATCATCTAACTGATCCGAAGGTGTCTCTAAGAGAAATTTATCGTGATACAAAAACGCAAAATGCGAATTTTTAGAAAAGACCTCTTCGCCTTTTAGAGAAATTTCTGATATTTTTTCAGCCAATTTCTGGCGTTCATCTATCTTCTCTTCGGTAAGAAAATCTTTTCCGATCTTCATAGGATCGAGGGACTGGTTGTCCAAATGTTGGGCACTAAACGATAGGTTATTCATTATCCTATCACCTGGCTAAATATATTATGTACCAGTTCTTCAGTGTCCCTTTTCGATCTTAAGCTACCCAATATGACCCTTACATCACTTCCACTTTTGGTAGCGAGTAGTTCAATGGTTTCGAATATAGGCATTTGACGTACACTATCTTGGTAATCCTCAATTTTACTTTCTGACAAGCGATCAAAGTACGTTCCAATGATAAACAGAGGAAACTTTTTAGGATTTTCCTCTAACCAACTGCTAATGAGCTCCATGTCTCCTCGGATCCTCTCCTCTGTGATTTCATCACCTTCCATCAACTTATCTATCCGCAAGAGATATAGTACAATGTCTGACTCTTTAGTAATATCTTTCCATTGCTTATAATGATCTTTGCCAGGTACATCATAGCTTTTCTTAATGGCCAAATCCAAATCTTCGAGCCTAAAACGACGAGCTGGGGTCTTTTCAGGACGCCTTGTCTGCTTATAATCTTCCGTTACAGTACCTGTAGTAAGATATTTAATCAATACGGTCTTCCCAACCTTACGCGCTCCAAGCACAGCGAGCTTCTTGCCCTTGAGGGCTGTCATAATTTCGTCCCATTTTAGGACGACCGCTGTTCCTGTCCCTATCGCAAGTGCGGCTACAGCAATAATAATAGGAATAATAATTGGCATGGTACCCTCCAAGATTTAAGAATCTAGAATCCAAATTGCTCCCTATGGGGGTTTCTAAATATAGGCTGTCTGTACAAGTAGTCTTCGCAGCCGAACGCAAGCGATTAAAGCCTTAGGTAAATGAGAAACAGGAGGAGCGCGATCACAGTGATGCAGCCGGCCTTGAGCAAGAGCTGGCCATAGCGCTCCCAATCGTGGCCCTGACGGACCTTGGGCTTGGGGCGCGACACTTCCTTGAGATCTACCTGAAAGCGCTGCTCGTTGATCAGGCGGACGAGGTGGGGGTCGTAGTCGGCAATGGCCTTTAGGACCATGCGTTTGCGGCGCGCCGCTTTTTCGGCGCAGGCCCGCTGGGCGTCCTTGATCGCGACATCGTCCGGATCAGCCGAGCGGTCGGCGATGCGAGTACTGGTCTTCTCCCGCGCCAAATTCTCGGCCAAGCGGCTGAGGGCTTCGCGACTTTTTACGTTGTCTTGGATAACGGTATAGCAGGTATCGATAAAGCGGCTGAAATCCGCGAGGATCTCGTCTTCCGAAAGCCCCAGCAAGTACGACTCTTCGATCATTTCTTCAATGGCGTCTTTGACGTCGGCCATAACGCAAGCTCTGTAAATTAAATGTGCAAAAGCCAAGAAGCGCCCACCCCGACACCCCAGTTCCATTTCCACAGTACAGCATCGCCCCAAACATGTCAAGCAGACCGCGCCGTATCCACCATGGCCAAGGCGATTTCGTCGGCTATATCGCCCGCCCGCATCCCCCATTCTCCCAGCCGTTCGACCGCCCGATCCCCAGCCCGACCGTGGACATAGACCCCGAGGCAGGCTGCAGTCTCCGCGTCTAGCCCTTGGGCCATCAGCCCGGCGATGATCCCGGTCAGCACGTCACCCGACCCGGCCGTGGCCATGCCCGCATTGCCCGTGGAGTTGACCGCCACGCGTCCATCGCCCAAGGCCACGACGGTCGGCGCGCCCTTCAACACCAGCGTCGCGCCGAATTCGCTGGCAAAGTCGCGGGCCACCGCCATGGGCGCGTCGGCAATCCGCCGCTTGTCCAACCCGCTCAAGCGGGCGAACTCGCCCACATGGGGCGTGAGGACCAGCGGTGCCGAACGGCCCTTTAGCAGATCGGCTTGCCCGGCGAAAGCACTAAGCCCGTCTGCATCCAAAACGAGGGGCAGCTCGGTTTGCAACACCAGCCGCCTCACCAACTCCTCAGTCTCCCGATAGCGCCCCAAACCCGGACCCAAGGCCAAGACATCGGCCCGCGTCAACATAGCGCGCACCGCGCCCAAGGCCCGCAGCGACAAACAGCGCCGCTTGCGCACTTCGGGCAACGGCCGGGTCATGACCTCAGAGAGCTTGACTTCGAGAATGTCGTTGAGACTTGCGGGCACCCCTAGCTGGACGCGGCCGGCCCCGCTTCTAAGCGCGGCATCCGCCGTCAGCGCGGCCGCCCCGGTCATGCCCACCGAACCCGCGACCACCGCCACCGCCCCACAGCTTCCCTTGTGCTCGTCGCCACGGCGCCGCGGCACGAGCGGCCCCAGCCCCTCGGCGGAAAGCAGCAGAGCTTGGGCAACCGCATCGCGCAGGATGGGCTCGGGGAAGCCGATATTGGCCAGGTGCAGCGCACCACAATGCGACCGACCGGGATAAAATAGCTGCCCGACTTTGACCAATCCGAAGGTCACCGTCAGCATCGCTTGAACGGCTGCGTCGTGGACCTGTCCGGTGTCGGCCTCGACCCCCGAGGGAACATCCACGGCCACTACCGGCCTCCCGCAATCGGCAATGCGTTCAATGACGTGCGCCATAGCCGGACGAGGTGCCCCTCGCAACCCAGTCCCCAAAAGCGCGTCAATCACCAAGTCAGCTTCCTGGACTGCCGCGTCGAGCGGAGCCAAGTCCTCGCCGAGCACTTCGACAGCACAGCCCGCCTGTTCGCAACGCCGCAAGTGCTCGGCTGCGGCTCCTTGTACCGCCGCGCGGTCTGCTGCGAGGAAGACCCGCGCCGAGCCACCACCAGCGCGCAAGAGCCGAGCCACAGCAAACCCATCGCCGCCATTGTTGCCCTTGCCGCACAGCACCACGGCCTGCAAACCGGCCAAGCCGTCCCAGCGCGCTGCAATGGCCGCAACCACCTCTGCACCCGCCCGCTCGATGAGTTCGGCGCTGGAGATGCCCGCCTCGGCGATGGTGTGCTGATCGACCGCCGCCATTTCGCGGCCCGTTACCAGTTTGGGCAAGTCCAATGCTCAAGCCTCCCAGGGGCGAATTAGTTCGCGCAGCCGACGCGGGGCCTCACTAGGCAGAGACTGGCCTGTGTACTTGGGCAAGAGTGCGCGAAAACCGACGCTGACCCACAAGGCCCAAGCCGCCAAGCCGCCGCAGAACAACCCCACTCCAGAAGCGACGCCAAGGCCCAAGGCCAAGCCTGCGCTCAGTAGAAAAACTAGCGAGAGCTTTATATTATCGACCGACAGGAGAAAGCTGTGACGCACGGTGGCCCACACCGACCCCTCCTGGGTGACCAGCACCGGAAAAACATACACCGCAACCATGCCCACCAGTAGCAGAAACCAGACCATCAGCCCACCCAAAAGCAACCCCAGCCAGCCGCCGATCCGCTGGTAAAAAACCACGTTGGCCAGCACCAGCGCGACCGCGGCGACCATCAGCAACCCCAGCGCGAGGGCGCGCCAAAAAAATGCGCGGCCAGCCGCCCAGAACTCCCGCAAGCCGAAGTCCCTACCCCGCGCCCAAGCCGCCCCAGCCGCGAAAAGCACTGCCGTGGCCGGTGCGCCCAACAGCAGGACACCGGCTAAGACCGCGGCCCCCGCCAGACCCAAGCCACCCAGCCCAAACCCCAGTTGCAAAAGCATGTAGGCCCCGCCGATCCAAGGCAGGCTCAACGCGCTCCACAGCAAGTTGTAGCCCACCAGCCCGCCCAAGCGGTCGTACGCCGTCCACAAGAAGCGTTGCAGGTTTTCGCTCAATGGGCCTCCAAACCGCGCAGCATAAACTCG
The DNA here is from genome assembly GCA_965217585.1 of Candidatus Latescibacterota bacterium. Classification (GTDB taxonomy): domain Bacteria; phylum Latescibacterota; class UBA2968; order UBA8231; family UBA8231. The sequence goes on along the minus strand of OZ244561.1, from coordinate 5,266,091 downwards.
GCGTACGTGCGGGCCGTCAACACCAAGTCGCGCACCCGCACGCGCTCATCTACCCCGTGAATGCGCTCGCCCTTTACGCCATAGCCAATGCCGGGCAGGCCGCCGTCAATCGCAAAGTAGTGCAAGTCTGTAAAGCCAGAGCTGAGCCGGTAGCTAGCGGCGCGGCGGCGCACGGCTTGCACGGCCCGCGCAAAGGCCTGGGGCAGCGCGTGCTCGGCATCGACGACGCAAGGTTCAATCTGCAAAGGCGCTGCCACTCGGCAGGGTGGCTCGGCGGCCCGCTCCACAGCGCGTCTCAGCTCGCGCTCGACTGTTGCGAGCTGTTCGCCGGGCACTAAGCGGCGGTCCAGCGAAAAGCGAGCATAGGCGGGTACGGTGTTGATCTTGTCGCCCTCCCCGCCAGCGAAGACGCCACCGATATTGAGCGTGGGGTTGCGCGACCGACCGTCGAAATCCACGTAGCAGCGCTGGGGCGCATTCAGTTTCCGTTTGTAGGCTTGCAACTTCTGCACTACGCTGGCCATGGCTTCAAAGGCGTTGACCCCCTGTTCTGGGCTAGAAGCATGGGCGGCCTTGCCCGTCAGCTCGACCTCTAACCAGAGTACGCCGTTGTGGCCGCAGCCAACCTGCGTCCCGGCCGCTCCCTCGCAGACGACCGCGAAATCGGCATTCACCAATCCCTTGTTTACGATCCATCCCGCGCCCAATTGGCCGCCGGTCTCCTCGTCGGCCGTGAACGAACACTCGATGTTGAAAGCCGGCTCAACCCCCGCCGCCCTGAGCGCCTCCACAGCCATCAGCAACGCGGCGATTGACCCTTTCATATCCCCGGCACCGCGGCCGTAGAGCGCACCGCCGGCCAGCCCCGGCTCGAAAGGGTCGCCGAATTTCCACTGCCCGGCGCAGGGCACCACGTCGTAGTGGGCGTTGAAATGCACCGTCTGCGGCCGGCCGATGTCCCATCGAGCAATCAGGTTATAGCGCGGGAACTCGTCCGAGCCAAGTAATCGACGCACCTCTTGATCGGGGACGCGGTGGACTTGGGCCTGCATACCCAAGCCCTGACAGCACCCCAAGAGTGCGTCGGCCATCGCTTGGTAGTTCCGCCCCGGCGGATTGACGGTATCCACGCGAACTAGCGCCTGCGCGCTGCCGAGCAACTGCTCTTGGTGCTTTTCGATGTATTGGTGAACCCTAGCCTTTACACGTGATTTTCTCAGAACGTGGTCTCCTTGGTCGTTATGGGGCACCAGCGCGCTACGGTCAAATGGTGCAGCAATACGTCTTGGGCCTGGGGCGTGCCAATCTGTTGCAGGGCCGCGGTGCTGTGCCCTTGGACATAGCGATTCTCGTCGCTGAGGGACGCGGCCAACGCGTCTGTGGCCGCCGCGGCCGCCGGGCCGAAGTGGGCCAGTGCATAGGCGGCGTTGAAGCGCACCTGCTCGTCCTCGTCCGCCAGCAGCGCGGCCAACGCAGGCACGGAGGCTTCTGGACTCAGCGCAATGGTTCCGAGGGCCTCGGCCCCGTTGCGCCGCACCCATGCGTCCGAGTCATCGTGCAGCGCGCTCAGGGCGGTCGCGGCCGCGGCACCCGCTCGCGCCCCCATGTCGCCCAGCGCGTACGCGGCAAAACCCCGCACGTGGGCGCGCTCATCGCCAAGAGACGCAACCAAGGCGTCCACAGCTTCCTCTCCCACTGCACCGAGTGCATACGCAGCGTGTTCGCGCACGTGTTCGCGCTCGTCGTCTAAGGCTGCAAGCAACGGGCCTACTGCGGCCGCACCCACTGCACCGAGCGCATACGCGGCGTTGAGGCGCACCGGCTCGGCTTCGTCGCCCAGCGCGCCGAGCAGCGCATCTAGTGCCGGAGCGGCCTTTTCCCCCAACGCGCCGAGGGCATCGGTCGCTGCCAAGCGTTGTTCCAACGTCCCGTTAAGGAACTCGCTTAGTTGCTCGATTTGCCCGTTGGCCTCGGCTTGATTTTGGGCTCCCGCGTGCCAATCCCATATCCGCGACCACACGATTCGATGCTTGGTAGAGGGAGCCGAGCCGTTGGCCGGCCACCCCGGGGCTTGGATGTTCCAAGTGGGCCGGCTCGGCTCGCTGAGGCGGGTAAATTGGAACTTCATCATGTAGCGGTTGGCGTCCGTGCTGTTGGGCATGGCCCGGTGCCACAAGTCAAAATGCACCAAGGTGCAGGTACCAGCCTCGCCACAGACGGGCAAGTGCCGCTCGTCCTGCTCGTCGGCTGCACGGTCGTTGTAGTAATGCGTGCCGGGCATGACCCCAGTGGGGCCATTTTCCAAGGTGACGTCTTGGGGGTAGTAGAAGATCATCACCCAGCGATTGCGGTGATAGCGCACCTTGCGATAGCCCCAATAGCTGTCCTTGTGCCAGCCGCCGCCCTCGCTGCCGGGCCGATTGATGTGGCAGTGGCGGTGGGCGTGCATGATGTAATCCGGCCCTACCACCGAAGTGAGGGCACCGCGTATGACTGGATCGTCAAAGACCTGCTGCAACGCCGGGATGCGGGGCAGGATGTTGTTGCCGGGATTGCCCTCCTTGGCAAAGACTTCTTCGGTGCGCTGGTAGATGTCTTGGTGGAGGGAGGTGGGCAGAGAGGACTTGAGCGTGAGACAGCCCTCGGCTATGAACTGCTGCATCTCCTCGTCGCTGAGGAGGTACTGCGGGTCTAACATGAGAAGTCTCCTGAGATGATGGGAACAAGGGCGATTTCGGCCAAGAAAGTACCGCTGGAGGCCGGGTAGGGCAATCCTAAGATATGGGCCTCGTGGTCCCCCATTGGGGCAGCTTATCCAACAAGTGGCGCAGGGCCGCCTCTGGAGCCATCTCGTCCATGTCCAACGTCGCGTGGGCTTGGTCAAAGCCGCCTTGGCGCTCGGCCAACAGCGGCCTGAGTTGCGCCGTATTTTCGGGCGGTTGCAGCAGCAGCGGATGCGGCCGCCGCGCCGTTTCTAGGGCTTGGTGGCGCAGCTTCCAATAGGTGCTGGCCAGCGACAATTTGAGGTACACCAACGTCGCTTTGGCCAGTACCTGCCGGAGGTTGGCCTCTTTGATCAGCGCCCCATCACCCAAGACGATGATCCCGGGCGGACGAGCGGACAGCGCTTGGGCGAGAAAGCGGTCCTCTAATTGGCGCAAGGCCTCTATCCCCTGCGTCTGCACGAGGGAAACCAAGGATTGGCCAGCCTCGTGTTCGATCCAGCGATCCACTTCGACGAGAGGCAGGCCGCTCAAGGCGGCCAAGTCGCGGCCCAAGCCGTGTTGGTCAACGCCGAGGAAGCCGATGAGGACGACCGGACGCTGCAACAGGATCAGCGGGCCTGGCTCGTAGTAATTGGACAAGGCGTTCATTAATCCCGCGCTCGTAGGCACGTTCCAATTAAACTGGGAATCTTTGCTGTATCAAGGCCGGAGCGGGCGGATAGGTGAGAAGCCGCCTTAAAGTTTCCGACGGCCGTTGTGCGACCGCTGACGCAGCGCAAAAGTCAATACGCCACCCCAACTAGGCGGACAGCCGAGTTGGCATCCCCCGCGTCGTCATCTACCTCGATACGGGCGAGGTAAAGGCCTGGGGATACTAAAGTTCCCCCTTCGTCCCGTCCGTCCCAGACAAGGCGATACAGCCCGTTCGCCATATTGCGCCTCTCAGAAAGACGCCTCACTTTCCGGCCTGCTAAGTCGTAGAAATCCACCGCTACTTGCCGGGCTACATTGACTTTGAGCACGGCAAACGAAAAGACAGCCGTGTCGTTGATGCCGTCGCCATTTGGGGTAAAAGTGGAGGGATCTACCTCGATCATCCCGATCTGTCCGCCGCGGTCGGTCGTCAATACTGTCAACCCCTCACCGGCGGCCAATTCGTCTCCTACCGGGTCCGCCGGATCCACCCTCTGCCAGTTGTCCGCTTGCGTCGAACGCCCAACTTCGGCTGCAAAAGTGGCACCGCTCAGGAAGACGCGCGACGAAAAAGAGATCCGCACAATATCCGCACTGCCTCGCTTCAGTATCCTTGGCAGGCCTAGTTGCAGAGTGTCAATTGCCACCTTGGTCAATTCCAGCTCCTCCCCCGCCTCATTCTCAAAACGGCCTTTTGCTACTTCGGCAAATATTTCCTCGTTTCCGGCTGCAAATCCGCTTTCGTCTCCCAAACTCACTTGGCGCAGTTCGATATTCGCTCGCGAAGGCGCTATGAGGCGGATGCGGTCGAATCCTGGGTCCCGAGCAGCGAAGGAGGGGCGGATGAAAAGGTCGAAATCGGTGAGTTCGCCGAGGGGGACATTCCGCTTGGGCTCTATTTCCCCAGCGATGTGCTCTACCAGCGGCGCTGTGAAATGGATCTGGATCGAATCCAAGCTGGGGGCCGCGGCTGCGTCTTCACTGAGCAGTCTCGTCTGGATCATCATATAGCGCCGGGGATTGGGAGAACGTACGACTTCGCCCGATTTGACGTAGACTTGACTCCAGTTGCTCCAGCCCGGTCCCGGCAGGAACTCGGTAAGAATCTCCCCCCTGTAGAAAGACGGCTGCTCCTCGTATTCTTCTTTGTTGGCTACTTCCGTGCCGTCTTTTTTGAAATAGCGGTTTACTTCGCGCAGCTCGTTTCCCGTGCGGGTGCGGATTTCCACCGCCGTGCCCGAGGGAGTGTCAGCTTCCCATTCGATGGTCGTCAGCGTCTTGGAACTCCCCAGATCAATGAGGTCGGAAGTCATCTCGAGGATCGGCAAGTGCCCGTTGGCGAAGACTTGGATTTCGGTCACCGTGCTCAGTATCCGGTGCCCTTCATGGGCCCTAGTGCGGCGGGCAATATCTAGGTTGCGGAATTCCAGAAAGCGTATCGGACGCGGCGCAAAGCGATCCTCGAACAGCCGCGTATTCTGGTTTAGCTGCCGCGTCTCACCACTCAATTCCTCCCAGATCAAACTGCCATCGGGTGCCAGCGAGCCGTCCGAACCGCGCAATAGATAACCAATCAGGTTTCTTCCTCCGACGCGGGTAATGATGCGCACGGCATGGATCGTGAAGTGAGAGCCCAGATTCACGTTCAACAAACCCCACTCGGCGGTCTCTCCGGTGGGAAAGTAAACCATGCCCTGCCACTCGGTGCGCACGTTGCCGTCAACGGCAAGTTCGGGCGAAGAATTGGGATTGACGTCGTGCAAATTACCGCCGCGCGCTACGATTCCCAAGGCGATGTTCTCGCCTATAGTCCATACCTCCACCTCGGCGAGTTGAGGTCGTTCGCGGCGGTAATAGCGCACCCCGCCCTGCTGCTCAAGTGGCAACTGGTCGTAGCGCTCGGCCGTTACTAGACGCTCTTCACCGGCGATTTTCCAGACGTATTCCACAGCGCCTTGGTTCTCTGCCGCCAACGCCTGATAATCCTCGGCAGAGAGCTGTTGCGCCCGCTCGCCATTGGTAGCCGTGGCCGCGACGCGCAGGTACTGCATAATGCGGCCGCTCCACTCCTCTGTATGGGTACCCAGCGGTGCGAGGTCAAACTCAAAGACCCGCTGGTCGCGATTGGGCTGAGTGGTACTGCCGACCAAGGTATAGTCCAAGGCACCGCTGCGGTCAGCCGTGCCGAAGGGGTTTTGCCCCCCTGCCGAATGCACCCTGAATTGCAGGAACGGGTCCCCTTCTTCGGCAAAGCGCACGACGACCTTGGTGGCCGACACCAGACGGCCAAGATCGATCTCCAACACCCAGTCCCGCAGAGGATCGGCCGGGTCCGGCTCCCAAGCTGTAACTGGATTTGCATCAATGGCCCGCTCCGCTAGCTGCGGATTTGAACCAGCCCTTTTGATACCGCCGCGCGCCAGCAGAGTGTTATTTTCATCTTGGAACGAATTGGCGTACTGATCTCGCAAGCTGCCATCAATGGGATAGCTGAAGTCGGCCGCATTCAATATGGCGTTGTGCGGTACTTGTACAAATCTGGACTGCACCGAGCCAGACGGCGTTATAGTCACCATATCCCTCGGAAAATCCCAAGCCTGCCAGTGCGCCTGAGTCCGCACCTCTACCCGATCCGCGCCCAGACTGTAACCCCTCGACTGGGCCCATACCCCGTTTAGAGCCATAGGAAAAAAAAGGGCTACAAAACAGAGCGCCGGGGACAAAAGACCCGATCTCCTCGCGGCCGTCTCCGAAATCATCGAGTACTGCGCAGGTAAGCGGTGTTCCATAACCTATTGTCCCGGATAAGACGTACCTACGTATCTATTCGCCCTTGGTCGGGGCTTCCCATGCTTGGCGCTGCAGGAACGCATCGGGTAGAGCCGCCGTCAACGCGCTGTCAGATACGGCGATCCGCTCTTTGTACTTGTCCAGCAAGTCATCTATCAATTCCTCGAAAAGTTGCTCTCGCTTCTGTCCACGCACCAAGGCCCGCGCCTTTTTCTCGACTTGAAAAAAGGGAGACAATTCTCCCCCCTGGCGGTTGAGAACTTTGAAAATGCTGTATCCGCCTGCAACAGGCTCCGGACCGGTGATTTTGTCGAGGTCGGCCGCCTTTACTGCTTTGAAGAGCCGCGGCAGGGTCAAACGCTCGTACTCACCCAGATGCAGCAAGCCATCTTCTTTCTTCATACCTGGGCGGATGGTGTGCTTTTGGGCGAGCGTTCCCAAGGTCGCACCTTGTGCGATGGCGCGCAGCAAACCGGCGGCTTCCACCTCGGTCTCGACCAGCACTTCAACAACGATGTATTGGGCCGGTTCCCTGAACAACTCCTCATTGTCATCGTAAAAATCCCTAGCTTCCTCCTGGCTCGCCTCTGATTGGTCGATGACCTCTTCCTGGCGTAGCTGTTTAATCATGGATTCCGTGCGTATTTCCGCCAACCGCTGTTGTCCATCCGCCATCTCCTCCAACCCGGCCCGCTGCGCCGCCTCTGCCAACAGCGCCGGCATCAAAACCAGTTCCCGCGCTGTATCAACCACCTCGGCACTGTCCCGTACACCCCAGCCGGACAGGGCCCGCATATCCTTCCACAGAACATTGAGGTAATCTCCCAGAGCGATCTGGCCCGCCTTATAGGTAAAGAGGGGCTGGCCCGCCTCCTCGGTGGTCAGATGAGCGAGTCGCACCCGGGTGTGGAGTGCCGCTTTATTCAATAGAAGATCTAATCCCTCTGGCACTAGCTGCACATCCAGCTTGCGGGCGAGGGCCGCGATTTCCGCCCTTTCCTGCTCTAGTCGCTTGCGTTCGTAGAGTATATCGCGAATCTGCTGTCGTTTCTCTTCTAGCGGAACGGGCTGGTCCTGGAGGAAACGCACGATTTGGTAGCGCGTGCCCATGGGCAGGATCGGGGATAGCTGTTCACTCGGCAGACTGCGAAACATCTCGTCTGGAATCTGCAACCTGCGGGCCTGCTCCAGATCGATAAATCCCAGTATGCCTCCCTCGGAAGCCGACCGTTCGTCTATGGTGTACTCGGCGGCCAGTTGGGCAAAATCCTCGCCCGCTTCGAGTTGCTCATAGATTTGCTTTGCTGTGCTGTCCTCTTCCACCAGAATGCCCGCCATCTGACGTTTGCGGTCTAGGCCACTGTGGGCGAAATAAGCGCGTACCTCCTCCTCAGAAACCTGCACATTGGGGGCCAGTGCGAGTTGGCGATAGGTGTCGACCAAGTGCTGTCGCCAGTAGTGCATCACCTTAGTCTGTACCACCTCGGCGGTATCCAATCCCCGTTCTTTGGCCTCCAGTACGAGCAGGTACTTGCCCAGCAGACTGCGCAGGTAGCGCTCCCGCACTAGGTCTCCCTGTCTCTGGAGGCGCAAGGACTGGGGCATCTGGACGACGAAATCGCGCATTTCGGCAGCCGTGATGGAAGTGGAATCGATGCGCGCCACCACACCGGGTTCGAGGACGACCTCCACACCCGGAGAACACGCCGCGAGACTCCATATGAGTACCAGCCCGCATCCTTGCCAAGTCCATGGTTTTCTGTTTCTCATGTCTTCTATCAGTACACTAGAGCGATAGGCCCCAGTCGCTCCTCCCGGCCACTGCCCGCTTCTACCACGACTCGGTAAATGTATAGTCCTGGGGCTACCAATTCGCCTTGGTCATCCCGACCGTCCCAAGTAGCTTGATAAAGCGCGCTACCCCCCTCCTCGCCGCCCAAGGTGCGCACTCGGTTTCCCGCCAGCGTGTAGATTTCCGTCGCAAGGGGCACGACATCGGTCAGACGCAGTAACGTATAGGAGAACTGCACTTGGTCGTTGACGCCGTCTCCATTGGGTGAGAACGGGTTGGGAACCACCTGCACGACGCTGAGCAGACTGCCCTTGAGCGGCGTGCGGACGTTCAAGGCGTCGCTCAACAACTCGCTCATAGCATCTCCGGGAATCACGCTCTGGGGTACTTCGTCGCGGTCCGCATCCGACACTGCGCCGCTGAAAGTCGTTCCGTAGTTGAAGACTCGGGCGTCGAAATCTACTTCTAGCAGCGTCTGGTCTTGGTCGATGCGGTCAAATTGGACGGCGAACTGGTGGGGATCTGCCGGATCGAAATTCGGGGTAAAATCGACTACTTCGCGGTCGATACGCACCTCGTGGATGGCCTCCAGACGAGCGGGCGTACGCACCTCGAGAACATTGAAACCGGATTGCTCTGCCTCCAGTCGAGTCCGCACCGCATAGGTGAACCGAACCGGGTCGGGTGACTCGACAAAAGGAGGGTAGATCTCGCCAATCGCCTCGGTGACTACAGGGGGTTGGGAAAATTCAAAAAACAGCGAGTCGATCTGTCCCCCCGCCAATCTGGCGGAGAAAAAAGCGATGTGTAACTGCACATACTGCCGGGGGCTGGGAGAGCGAATCTGGCTGCCGGCGAGTCCGTCCGCATATTCATAGGTGTGCCATACGCTCCAGTTTTCCAGATCCTGGGTAATGCCCCCTCGCACATTCTGGGGCATGGCTCCATACGCTTGGCGGCTCATGGGCCGACCATTGGCTCCGAATGGCACTTCCTCTCCCCCCACCCCGGTCTTGCGCCAGTAGACCTCGGGCTGGTCATCGCTGCCGCTGCGGCTCTGGATGACTATTTTCGCTCCTATATCAAGTTGACCGTTCCACCAAATGCGTCCCAAACTGGATGCTCGTCCCAGATTGATCGGATCGGACAGAAATGAGGCTTGGGGAACGAACCCCTGACCGTACACCTCGAACTCGGCCACTTCCCAAGTCTCCCCCACTTCCAAGGGATGGAGATAGACGTGGCGTGCTATCCGGGGTTCTATATCCAGTTCTACTACTGGGCTCAAGTTGTCCTTCTCTTCGTGAACCAAGGCCCAGATGAGATTTCCTTTTTCGTTTTTGCTCTCTTCCCTGCCGTCGTTGATAGAAAGCCTAAACTGGCGGATCTTGTGCCCCGGATGATCGGCGCGGGTTGCAAAGCGGATCCCTTCGATGGGGAATGGTGCCCCCAGATCGAAGAACATCGGCGTGGTATAGAAGAACCCGGGGCCGCGAAAGAAATTGATGCGCGGCGGGTGTACAAAAGCCGTGTTCGCATCGCTATCTACTACCAACACGCGGTCTTCTAACCAATTCGCCGGTAGGGTGTAAATGCTCACCAAGCTGGTAAGGTCGCCATTTCGCTCGCCCATCGAGGCAATCAGGTTCTCGCCACTTTCGGCGCTGAATGGGCGGATGGCACCCGGCACTTTTGCCACATCGATGAAACTCAGGGTGCCGCTTTCACTCCAAGGGTTTCCAACGTGGCCCCCCAATTGGTAAAATTGGCGCGCCTCGGCCCGATAGCCCACTCCCATCCCCAACACTGTCAGGACTAGAATCAGTACCTGTCTCATCCAGTGCCTCCTTTGCTTGGTCGCCAACTAAGAGAACGGCGGGATTTACAGTCGCCCGTAAATCCCGCCTGAAACTATCCTGCAACGTCTATAGGTACAGGCAGTCGAGTCGGCCTTATTAGAAGGTGGACTTGATCTGGCCCCAAGTGCTGGCCTCGACTGCGGTAGCTCCGGCATCGGGTAGCCCCTCTTCGATGGGTGCCAACAGATAGTCGCCGAACTGGTCGGCATCCCTAGAAGCACCTACGCCACCGAAACCAGACCAATAGGCATCGTCGTAGGAGCCGGGATCGGCATCCTTGTCGCCCCAGTTGACCTCTATACCGATAACTGTGCCTTCGACCCAATTGTGTTGAACACTCTGGTCGGCACCGTCGGGATGGATGTCGTCAAAGGGCACAACGGAGTATTCGCCGAACATTTCAGCTGGCTCTTGGGTATTGACGTCGCCGCGGAGAAACTTGCCGGCCCACTCCACGTAAGGGGGCTGGCCCGCCCAAGCTTTGGAGCCATCGATAATCCGGGTATAATAACCGGAAGAGCTGAAAATTGGGCCAGCCAGATCGTAGCGTTGGGCTTGGGCACTGGCCCAGCGGGTCTCGAAATCATCCCCTTGGTCGAAGCCGCGAAAGATACCGCCGGAGTGGTCCCAATCTGTAGTCGTGGACCATTTCTCGGTGTCGTTGATGAAGTCGTCGGCAATCCAAGCTGAAAAATAGGCCTTGCCGTCGTTGATGTTGTAGGCCCAAATGAGCGAGGCATTGAAGTCGCTCAGATCCATGGGCGCGCCGAACTGGTTGAACATGGTTTCGGCTTTGATCTTGTACACATCGCTTACAATGTCCCAGTCCGACATATCGCCGTCCAGCACCGGCGTCAGGTGATCCGGGAACTGGAACATGAACCTCATCTCCCCTTGGTGGCCAAAAGCCGCGCCAACCATGAGGGCCGAGACCAGTAAAGCAATTGCTGTCTCATTAATTCTCTTCATTGCAACACCTCTTTTTAAGTTAGTGAGTGAGTCATTGTGTCTTTTGCTACCCCAATAGGGGCTGAAACGACGACTGTTTTTTTTCCTCCTTTCAGCTGCTAACAGATCGCCATGTTATATCGCTGCAATCTCAACCTGATTCAACTTTGCGAAGATCAAACCCACTAGCGTTCCAGCCCTGCATAGGCCGTCATGAATATCTTGCTAGTCGTGCTAGGGGGCAGATTTTCAAACGTCAGCTTCTGCAGGCGAAATCCCGTCTGCAGATGGAGCCTGTAGCCCAAGTAATCCGAAGAGTTATTAAATTGCACCGCGACAATGCGACTGAAAGAATCCGGCTCCAAGTCGCGATTGACCGGCACCCCCTCCTCGTCGTCGCGGAACTGCTCAAAATGGGACAGTTCTAGTCCCAACTCGATGAGCGTATGGGAGAGCAGGGGAATGCGGGCAATAAGAAAAAGCGTCTCAGTCAACTCGCGGCGCTCCGGGTCGCGCTTGCGCACGGGGCGCTCGCGCAAAAATTCGCTCTTGAAGCGCGGTTCAAGTTCGATGTTTCTCACTGGGAAAGTGTAATCGACTTTGTTGATGAGACCGACAAAGCTAGCCGTGCCGCGCAGGTCGCGCTGATCCCGGCGCTGGTTGTAGATTTCAGTCTTGAATTTGTTGATTACATTCAGGTTCCCTACGAGCGTGAAATCGAACTGTACATAGGAAGTGTTGACCCAGGTGTCGCGAGCCGGGAGCAAATCAAAAACGCGCTGTTGAGTACCGCGGGAATTAGACGGCTGCACCCACTGGAAGAGGTTGTCGGGAATGTCGTCCTCGACCAGTTTGAAGTTGTCGAACACCCGCAAACGGCCCAACTGGGCAAAATCCCTTTCGTAGGTGAAGAGCAGGTACGTGGATTCGTTTTTGCGATCCCCCGCCAGCAGTTTTTCGCGCAAACGCCCGACGGTTAGCCGGGCCTCGGGCCCGATGTGGGTTCCCGCGTAGATATTGTAGCCACGGTGGTCGCGCCCATAGGGATAATCGGGTTCTTCGTCGTTTTCAAAGCGGTCGATCCAGCCGTTGTTGTTCATGTCAACGCCAAAGAGGTATTCGGGTCTATCGGCGTGATAGCGCAGGAAGGGCTCTTCGTAATCGGGAATGAAGTTCTGGCGATCCTCCGTATCGTTCTGGTTGAAATCCGAGACGAAATCGTTGTTCTCGTCAAAACCCGGAAAGACCGCATTGTCCGACAGCATACTATAGCGGTTCCAGTCCGGCCGGCGGTCTTGGTCATCGTTGTCCTCGACGAACTCGTAGATATAGGATATTTCGTCTTCGTAATCGATTTCGTCCTGTCCCCGAGTACCCGCTAGGAAGGTGCGGGTAGAATAGTCCGCGTCCATGCTATAGCCTTCGAGAAAGACGAACCAAGGATAGGACGCCTTGGACAGGTTGAACATCCATGCCTGGGCGTCGTTAACCGCCTTGCGATGATCCTTTAGATTGAGGTTGGGATACTGGCGGTACTGATTGTTGAAATCGTACTCCCCGTACAAGTCAAAACCCCAAACCTTGTTGGACTCTAAAGTAACGCCAAGGATGGTATTGGCCGTGGGCAGACCATAGTCGAATTGCAACAGTCGCTGATTGGAGTTGTCGCGGATATTGTTCTGGGCCCGTTCGATCAGCAAGAAAACGGGCTGTGAGTCCCGGTTGGTCTGCCGGTCGGACGTGATTTCCACCTTGTAGTCGTTGGAGATCACCAATTCAAAGGATACTCTTTCAATAGTCGTAGGATCGGGTCCGGTGTACAAAGGGTCAGTAAAGTCGTAGGTGAGAGTAATGCGCTCGTCTCCGTCCGCAGCTAAAAACCCCACCCGTTGGAACCCCCCTTCGCGTATGGGCTCGAATCCTATGGCACTGCCTCGGAAAATGTTGCCGTCCACATCCTCGATGATGATCTCGTCGTCAAACAGGGCCGCCCCGCCCACCCCGTCTGCGGGCGAGTCGTCCGACAGCCGGATAATGATGCGGGATATGGGTAGCGCATTCTGGTCGGTGGTCAGAGCCCCGCCCGCAAAAGGGTTGCCGGTGAAATCGTCGAATAGCGTCTGACCTTGGAAGGCGGTCACATAGGTCGCCCCGACCTGGACGAAGTCGCCGACCTGAACGATACCTCGCCCACCCAGTAAGTTGGTGACGCTGGTCTTCTGATCGGGGATATCCAAAGAGGTGGCCACGGCCGGCCGACTGGGGCGGGCCAGTAGTAGAGTACCCTGGTACTTGTCGGCAGCAAAGTCCCACTGAATGCCGTTGAATGTGGGTTTAGAAAAAGTCATCGGCGTCAAAGTAGTGCGGATCTCATCGCCAATCGTGATGCTATAGTGGTATTGGCCCTTGTGGTCCGAGGAAACGGCTACTCGGGTGAACCATTGGTTGAACCTGTTGGTCTTGAGGATGCTACTGCCGAATTGCTGGGGGCGATCTTGCTGCCAATCGTAGATCAACCAGCCTCGGGTGACTAGATTGCCGAAGAAATCGTAGAAGAAATCGCCCTCCAACGCGGTGTCCACATAGCGCTGATAGGGCTCGCGGGCGTAGTTGGAGTACTCCCACTGTCTCCACTGGTACTCCTTATACAGCTCTTGGGGGACGTACCATTTGCGTACTGCCGGATCTAGGGCGTCGAATAATACCCCCGGTCCTTGCGGAGAAAAATCCACCTTCCCACCCTGTTTCACTCTACCCATGCGCGAGTCGTACGCTTGGGCACCAACCAAAGTCGGCGCACTCCAGCCTAGCGCGCAGAGAACAGCACCTACCACAATCAGATAGCGCTTGCTCAAAATCCCCCTCCTCACTTGGCTAGCCCCTAGTATACCACGGACACACTGCTGGACCGCCGCTCGGTCTCCCGGTCGGAGCGAATTTCCACTACCGCCAAGTAGATGCCCGGCGGTACTAGGCGATCGTCGTCGCCACGACCGTCCCACTGTAGCTGGATACGGCCGTTTTGGACCTCGGCAGCGTTGAGCCGCCGCACGCGGCCACCAGTCAAGTCGTAGATATTTACCTCGCTCGGCGATGGTTCGAGCAGGTGCAGAACCGCATAGCTTATTTCCGCCACGTCATTGGCCCCATCTCCGTTGGGGGTGAAGGTCCGCGGCTGGATTGCCAGCGGACCAGCCACCTGCGAGCCCACGGGAATTCGCACCAGCAACTCGTCGGTATCCTGTTCGGCTGAAGCATCCCCGCCTTCGGTCTGCAGCGGCACTTGTACGCTGGCATCGGCAAAAGCCCGCCCTTGGAAACGCGTACCATAGCGGAAAACGGCTGCATCAAAGACAATCTTCAAAAGAGTGCCATCGGCGTCAACCAAGGGTAAGCTTAGGGCAAAGTGGTCGTTCTCCACCGCCTCAATGGAGAACGATCCGACGCGCAGGGGCAAAGACACACCGGCCAGATCGCTGCTGAACTCGGCTCCATCTAGGCGATTGCCCGCCCTATCTTGGATCTCCACCGAATGGATGGCCGCGATGCGAGCCGGGGTTTCGATTTCAAAGCGGGTGAATCCCGGCCGGCCCGTAGTATTGGTGATGCGGGCGAAGTACGTAAAAGTCGTCTGTTTGCCGACCTCGGTCCGCGGTGGTCCCACCTCGGCGACGATGCGGTCAACTGGGGGGCGTGCGAACTGGAAGCCCAAGTCGGCGACAGCGCGACTAGCATCCAGGCTCAGATTGGTGAAGTCGATGCGGAACTGGAAGTAGCGCCGTGGTGCCGGCACCGTCAGAGGGCTACCATTGTCGACCACTTGCCACTGGACCCAGCCGTTGTCGGTGTCGGATTTGATAGGCCCCTGCTGGTTCTTCGCCAGTTTTTCGAAGGTTTCTTCTGTCAGCTTATTGCCCTCGCTATCGGTGGACACATATTCGGGTTGCCGACCACCTACATTGGCATTGCGGAAAAAGACATCTGGCGTCGTATCCCGCCCGCTACGTACGCGGATTTCTATTTTGGAATCCGCGCTATTGCCCGCGGCCACTTCGCTCCAAGCGATTCGCCCCCAGACTACCTCCTCGCCCAGATCTAGCACATTGGACACATAGCTGGCCGTCGGTACGAACCCCCTGCCGTACACCTCTATCTCGTCAATTTCAAATCCTAGGGTGGAAATCGACTTGAGCTGCAGAAAGCGGACAAATTGGGGGTTGATCTGTGCGTCCACTCTGGCCTCGCGGTTGTCTGGATCGCGCCGCACCGGCGAGGTAAAAATGGGTTGCCCACTGGCAAAGAGGTTTTGCGGCAAACCGTCGTTGAGGAACAACTCATATCCCCGCATGAATTCGTTCCCAAAGGGAAACGACGCCGTCATCCTCGGATAGAACACAATTCGGTCCACTCCGAAGCGCGCACCGAGGTCAATGCGAATGGTGACGCCGTTGTTGCGCACGATGCGGCCGGCCACGAACTTGCGATCAAAAGCCACTCGGTGGTCGCCATTGAGCATGCCCTCCAATTGCTCTGGATTTTTCTGGCTGGCATCCAGTCCCGGAATATCTACAGTGCCCCCCCGCTCGAGAACACCGAGCGAAATGTTGAAATCAGAGCGCAAGCGCAGCGGCATGATCCAGTTTTGCAGGGAATCCAAACCAACGGCGAACACTTTTTCGCCGTTGGCGTCCTCGATAGTTCCCAATTGCTCGACAAAATCGATCACGCCCCCAGGTGTTGTGCCAGAATTGAGCCAAGAACGTTCGTCGCCGCCGACCGTAAAAACATCCTGCGCGCTGGTTGGACACACGGACAGCAGCAGAAGGAGAATTGGCAAAGGAAGGACTATCTGTAACGACTGCGGCAGTTTGAGAAGGGAACCGATGAGACGATGTGTCATAGCGAGGATCGGCTCTTTAATAGACAGTCGAGATTCCAGCCTTGCGCACCTCTGAATAGTGTACCGAAGGCTGCCTCTGAAGCGTGATATTCGTTAGTAAGTCGTGATAAACTATATACATGTATATAAGATGAATCAAGAAGAACCTAAGGGCCGTTAGCTGTCCGTCCTGCCGCGACGCTCCTTCTATAGTCAAACGTCGAGCGGCACCAACCAGACCAAAGTAGCCCCCCAGCCACCACCACCTTCGCCAGCCAAGCGGAACGTTTCCACTTCGGGCAAGCGGCCCAAAATGGCGTGTACCGAGCGTCGCAACTGGCCCGTGCCCTTGCCGTGGATGACGCGCACCTGCAAAATGCCCGCTTGGCGACAGGCATCCAAATAGTCGGGCAACAACTCTTTGAGGTCGCGCGGATGGAAGGTGTGCAGGTCCAGCGTGCCGTCGATGGGCACTTCCACCGCTTCAGGCTCTTCCCATTTTTCTTCGGCCATCTTCCTAAGCCTTCCGAGCGCGGAGTTCCGTAGAACTGATATCCATCCTAAAGGGCACCGGCGCGAAAAGGTCCACATACTTTGTGGGTATATCTATATCCGCTAAGGTGCGGTACGCATCTCCCTCCACCCGTCCGGCCACCCAAAAGCGACAGCCCCCCGCGGCAAATTCCGCCAGCGCCGCCGCCAAGCCCCGCTCCCCTTTATCATAATATTGGCCCTGCAAAAGCCGCACAGCCGTATCGTACCCCAGCGCAAAATGGCAACCGCCAAAGAGCCGAGCCTTCTGCAAAAAGGTCGGCGACCGCGTCATCACCACAGGAAAGCGACCGCGCACCTGCGCCAAGCGCTGCTCGACCTCGCTCCTTTGCAGGGGCGGCTTATCGACATTTTCGATGGACAGTTCCAAGCTCGGCCGCCGACCACTTAGCTGTCCCGCCGCAGCCGCGAGTTGCTCGTGTCCCTCGTGCAGCGGGTTGAAGGACCCGGACAAGAGCAGGCGCTCCCCACGCTCGACCTCCGGGCAAATCGCCCCATCGGGACGCATTTCGACGACGTCCAACTCGCCCGCAAACAGCAAGCCCAGCGGATCGTCCAACGCCAACTCGCGCCGCGCAAGATGCGCGTAGTCCGGCAGCGATGCACCGGCGACCGGGCCACCGCAGGCCTCCACTATGGCCTCCAAAGCCAAGCGGCTCAAGACCTCCTCTTGCTCCAAGCGGTCGGCTGCGCCCTTGTCAAAGCGCAGAGTGTACAAGCGATAGGCGCACTCCAAGCGCAGCGCGAGGCAGCCCCGATCCGCGCCGCGCCGCGGCCTGCTCGTCGCCAAGGCCGCACTGCAGCCCACGCCGATATAGCCCGGCCCCGGCTCGGCAAAGGAAGCGGCCCGCACAAAGGCCCGCCCCGCCATATCCCGCGCCGTTTGCTCGTTTGCCCCATGCGGCCCCGCCGAGGCCAGATACGCCGCTAGCGCTCGCTCGCTATAGGGCACTTGGGCTTCGATGATCGCGCGCGAGGCCCCAGGGTGATTCAAGAGCCAGCTAATGAGTTCGCTGCCCCCACCGGTAGTCGCCAGCGCCAGCCGAGTGCCGCTGTGCAACACAGCTTCGACCTGCGTCCAGATGTCGTCGGAGACGCGCAAGCTGCTTCAACCCGCGAAGAAGTCGAAGGCACCGCGAAGGCCCCAGACCGTGAGGAAGACGCCGCTAACCAAATTGAGCGCCCGCAGCGGCCATCCCATGCGCAGCGGTACCGGCAGGAAGCGGTAGTCGGTCCATACCATCAGTAAGCACCACAGCCCGCAGGTGAGCACCCCACCGAAGATCGCCGCTGGCGTCACGATCGCCACCGGGTTGCCGCCCAGCCACATAATGGCGACGCCACCAACACCGCAGTAGGCCACTACCCACGGCCGCAGCCGGGCGACGGGCACCTCGCGCACCCGCCGGACGATGGGCCGGAGGCACTCGTAGGTAGTGCGCGTATAGAGCTCGTACGCGGCCATGATGGTGCCAAAAAACGCGGTGAACACGCCGAATTGGTACAGATAGACCAAGGCCGGATGCAGGATCGTGAGGAAATCGGCCTGCACCGAGAGTAGCTGCATTCCCTCTGGCACGATGTGCTGGGGACGGAGCACGGCCGCGCCGAGCACCACAAAGGCCATGGTAAAAATCACCACGCAGGCAAAGGATACCCCCGAGTCCACCAATGGACCCCGCAGCCACGCTCTGCCCCGGGCGATATTTTCATCGTCGGGCGCGATGGCCACGCCCTCCTCGGCGGCCTCCACTTTGCGGCCCAGCAGGCCCCAAGCCTTCTCCCGCAACATGCCGATGTAGCCGAAGTAGTCCTGCGTGCCGCCGCCGATTGCACCTAAGTAGGTGCCCAACTCCACCCAGGCCGAGCGCGCCGCCACCGCCGGATACTTGCTAATCAGCCAAGGATCATAAGCAGGCATGGTCGGCACGACCGAACCTATCAGCACCGCCAGCCAGTCGGGCTGCGCGGCCGCGGCGGCCGTCAAGATCGAGAGCAGCAGGACGCCGACGACCACCGTCTGAAATTTCTCCAGTGCGCCATAGCTCTGGACCATAGTAATGGCGATGGCCAAAGCGACAAAGGCCGTGCCCCACACGCGGGGATCGCCCCATATAGCCAGCCCCTCACAGCCCAAGATCCACACCGTCAGCCCGCCGAGCATCTTGGGCAAACCCGACAGCCAGAGCGGAAAACAAAGCACGGTCAGCACCGCCATAACCCACACCGCCCAGCCCTGCGGCCCAGGCAAAAACTTCCAGCGTTCGAGCGGATGCTCCCCTGTTAGGGTCATGTAGCGCGCCGCCGTATAGACTTGGACGAACTTCATCAAGCCGCCGCCGATAAAGCACCACAGCAGTCCGTAGCCGAATACCGCTCCGCCCCGCGAGGCGAAGACCGTCTCGCCGCTGCCGATCGTCACCGAGGCGATGATGGCACCCGGGCCAAAGATCCGCAGCATAGCCCTCAAACCGCGCGCCTGCATGTCCTCGCTGAGCGCGGGATAACGCCGCACCTCACTCATGGGAACAACTCCTATTTTGCTGGTGGATCGCCCATAATATCGCTCCGCCTACTGCTTGTCAAACGCCCGGAGCACAACCATATTTTTTGCGAGAGTCCATCTGATGAATATCGCCAAAGCCATCGTGCCGGTCGCCGGCCTCGGCACCCGACTCCTGCCCACCACCAAATCCTTGCCCAAGGAAATGCTGCCGGTGGGCCGCCTGCCGGTCGTCCACCACGTCGTCGAAGAGCTAGCAACCGCCGGCATCCGCCAAATCCTCTTCGTCACCAGGCGCGACAAGAGCGCGATTGAGGATCACTTCGACGACAGCGGCGCGGCGGCCTGCCGCTTGGGCTATCGCGAGCGCGGCATCGAGTTTTTCTCCGTGTGCCAACCCCGGCCGCCCGGCACCGGTACTGCGGTCGCCACCGGGGAGGCCTTTGCTGCCGGCGAGCCTTTTGTCGTAGCCTTCGGCGACAGCATCGTGCGCACATGCAGCGACCGCCCCCTGTTGCAGCGAATGATTGACTCGCACCTGCGCCATCGCGCCGCCTGCACCATCGGCGCGTACGAGGTGCCAGACGAGCAGATGCATCACTACGGCATCTTGGTGCCCGAAGTGCCCACAGCCAAAGATTCCAAGCTGACCGCCATACTCGAAAAACCAACGCCCGCGCAAACCTCCAGCCGCTTGGCCGTTAGTGCGCGCTACGTGTTTTCTCCGGCCATTTTCGCCCACATCCGTGCCACCGTCCCCTCTCCGAGTGGTGAGGTATATCTCACCGACGCGATTGCCGCCCTAATCGCCGCCGGTGCCCCGGTGCGCGCCGTGCGCTTAGGTGCCGACGAAAAGCGCTGCGACATTGGCAACCATCTATCTTATTTTGCGGCCTTTATCGACTACGCGCTCGACGACCCGGAATGGGGGGCGCAAATCCGCGCCTATATGCGAGACAAACTAGCGGGCGACTCATCTTGACAGTTTCTTGCAAATCCCTAATGTTATAAAGTCAATTTGGACGACAACCACATAGAGGCGGTTTAAGGTATGGGCGCAAGTTGGAAAGAAAAATTGGCCGGGCAGATGTCCGCCGAGCTAGTCGGCGAAATCGACGCCTTTGAGACCCAAATCCACCTGCGCAAGCAGGGCAAGATGGAGGAGAAGCTCTTCGCCGAGACGCGGTTGCGCCGTGGCGTGTACGGCCAGCGCTACGACAACGGTCAGCGCTACGACGGCACCCAGACGCAACAGCTACTCTTCCCCGAGCATCAGACCAAGGGGCCGGACACGGCTTGGCATGCCCCAGGCATGATGCGGATCAAAATCCCATTTGGCGGACTGACGGCCGAGCAGATGGAAGTGCTAGCCGACGTGGCCGAAGAATACTCCGAGGAAATCCTGCACGTCACCACCCGCCAAGACTTCCAAATCCACTTCATTCACCTCGAAGACACGCCCGACCTGATGCGCCGCTTGGCCGCGGTGGGCATCACCACCCGCGAGGCCTGCGGCAACTCGGTGCGCAACGTCACCGCCTGCCCCCTCTCCGGAGTCTGTCGCACGGAAACCTTTGACGTCACCCCCTATGCCCAAGCCGCCATGCGCTTTCTGCTCGGGCATCCCGACTGCCAAGACTTCGGGCGCAAGTTCAAGATCGCCTTCTCCGGCTGCCAGCACGAAGCCTGCGGCCTGACCAGTATGCACGACCTAGGCGGTATCGCGGTGGTAAAAACCATCAACGGCGAGGAAAAGCGCGGCTTTAAACTCTACGTCGGCGGCGGCTTGGGCGCGGTGCCCCACCAAGCCCAGCTCTTCGACGAGTTCGTGCTCGCCGAGGAATTGCTGCCCATCGCCCAAGCCATCGCCCGGGTCTTTGCCCGCCTCGGCGAAAAGAAAAACCGCAATCGCGCCCGCATTAAGTTCTTGGTGGCCAAGCTCGGCATTGAGGAATTCCGCCGCTTGGTGTTGGAGGAACGCGCCATCCTGCCCGAAGATCCGCGCTGGACCGCGTTTCTCGACGACCTGCACGCCACCGACGAGCAGCCGCTCAAGCCGGGCCAAGCCCTCAACGGCGCGACCGCGAGCGCGGGCTTCGCCGAATGGCACCGCACCAACGTCTATCCGCAGCGCCAAGAAGGCTATGCGGTCGCCACCGCGGTCCTGCCGCTAGGTGATATCACCTCTAGCCAACTGCGCACATTGGCCGCTATCAGCCGGCGCTATGTCCACGAGACCGTCCGCACCACCGTCGAGCAAAACCTCGTCTTGCGCTGGGTCAGCGAAACCGATCTGCCCCACCTCTACGACGAGCTCGTGTCCCTCGGCCTCGCCGAGTCGGGTGCCGGGACCATTGCCGACGTGACGGCCTGCCCCGGCACCGACACCTGCAAGCTCGGCATCGCCTCTTCGCGTGGCCTAGCCGCTGAGTTGCGCAATCGTCTCAGTGAGGAAAACGGCCAACTCAACGGGGCCATCGAGGGTCTGCGAATCAAGATCAGCGGCTGCTTCAATTCCTGCGGCCAACACCACGCCGCCGACATCGGCTTCTACGGTAACAGCCGCAAAATCAACGGCATCACCGTGCCGCACTTTCAGGTCGTCTTGGGCGGCCAGTGGCGGGAAAACGCCGGCTCCTTCGGCTTAGCCACGGGTGCCGTGCCCTCCAAGAACATTCCCGAGGTCGTCACCCGCTTGGCCCAGCACTTTGTCGCCGAGCGCGCCGCGGACGAGACCTTCAAGGACTTCATCACCCGCATCGGCAAGCGCCAAGTCAAGGCCATGCTCGAGGACCTGACCCAAGTGCCGTCCCACGAGGAAAACAGTTGGTACTACCAAGATTGGGGCGACACCCGCGAGTTTACCATGGACGACCTCGGCAAGGGCGAGTGCGCCGGCGAGGTCGTTTCCATTACGACCATGGAAATCGCCGCGGCCGAGCGCGAGGTCTTTGAAGCGCAAGTCGCCTTTGACGAGGGGCAGTTAGAAGCCGCTTGGCAGACCGCTCTGGGCGCGATGCTGCGCTCGGCCCGCGCCCTAGTCAAAGAGCAATTCTACGACGTACCCGAAGCACCGGAGGTGGTGGTAGCCGAATTTCGCGCGCGCTTCTACGACAGCGAGTTGTTCTCGCCGAAATTTGCCAACTACCTCTTCGCCGCGCATCGGAACCCGCCGGGCGAATTGACCAAGGTGCAAGTCCATCGCTTTATCGAGGAGGCGCAACTCTTCATCGAAGGCGCGTACACCTGCTACGACAAAATCGCCGTGCCCATCGGCACTACCGCTTGAGTCCCATGGAAACCCTACAGCGCATCAACGTCAAATTCTATCTCGAAGATCCCAAGTCCCTATCGGCCCAAGAGGCCTTTCGCGTATTCAATAGTTGGATTCCGACGACCCCAGACGAAGTCCTCATCGACGTGGCCGACTACAGTCATCTAGATGAGGGACCGCTGACCCTGCTCGTCGGCCACGAAGCCAACTACAGCCTCGATAACCACAGCGCCGAGCTGGGCTTGCTCTACTCGCGCAAGCAGCCCGCAGATGGCGACCTAGCAAAGCGGCTGGCCAGCGCATTCACAGCTGCGCTCACCGCCTGCCGACGCCTCGAAGAAGAGCCCAGCCTAGCGGGCAAAGTCAAATTTCGCTGCGGCGACGTGCTCCTAGTAGCCAACGATCGCCTCAACGCAACCAACGACGAAGTAGGCGAAAACACCCTGCGGGCCGCCCTCGGGCCGCTACTCGCGCAGCTCTTCGCAGACGCCGAATACGCAGTGGAGCGCGACCCAGCCCCTCAGCTACGCCTCAACCTGAGAATACGCTGCCAAACCGACGCCGACACAGCGACCCTGCTGGACAATCTCGCCGCTTGACAGAGGCAAAGAGGCCCGTATTTTTGCGATAGTTCCCAAACTCAAAGAAACAATGAAGCAATAGCATCTTATTGGGAGGAACCCATGGCTTACTACATCACTGAAACCTGCATAGACGTCAAAGACAAGGCCTGCGTCGAGGTTTGCCCCGTGGACTGCATCCATCCAATCGACGGCGACGGCGAACCCATGCTCTACATCGACCCGGACGAGTGCATCGATTGCGGTGCCTGCGAGCCGGAGTGCCCGGTCGAGGCGATCTTCGCCGAAGAGGACATGCCCGAGGACCAAGACCGCTTCGTCGAGATCAACACCAAGTACTTTGAGCTGCGCGACGACACCGAAGAATGGGACCAGTGGAAGCAGGGACACGCGGCCGAATTCGAAAAGACCAGCTAGGACTCCCGCCCTTCGCGCAAAAAAGCCGGGACGCCCCACGGGGTTCCCGGCTTTTTCGCGCTTGACGATATCGGACCCACCCCGCTTATTTTTTGCCTAACGAGCATTGCCGGAGATCGGATACATGGCGAAGACAACTGCCCGAAAAAAGCCTCAAAAAAAGAAAGCTAAGCTCCGGGCCGCGCCCGACAAACTGTGGTTCATGTACCGCAAGATGTCGGAGATCCGCCTCTTTGAAGAGCACGTCTGGGACGTCTATACCCGCGGACTGATGCCCGGCCTAGCTCACCTCTACATCGGCGAGGAAGGCGTGGCCGTAGGCACTTGCGCGGCCCTGCGCGACGCCGACTACATTACCAGCACGCACCGCGGCCACGGGCACTGTCTGGCCAAGGGAGGTCAACTCGACCGCATGATGGCCGAAATCATGGGCAAGGAGGCCGGCTATTGCCGCGGCAAGGGCGGCTCCATGCACATCGCCGACATGTCGGTGGGCATTCTCGGTGCCAACGGCATTGTCGGTGGCGGCTTCGGCATCTGCACCGGCGCCGGCCTCTCGGCCAAGCTGCGGGGTACCGATCAAGTGGGCGTCTGCTTCTTCGGCGACGGCGCTGCCAACCAAGGGATTATGCTCGAAACAATTAACATGGCCGTGATATGGAACCTGCCGGTCATCTACATCTGCGAGAATAACCAGTACGGCGAGCACACCCCCTACGAGAGCGTCACCGGCGTCACCGACATCGCCGACCGCGCCAAGGGCCTTGGCCTCGAAGGGGTTATCGCCGACGGTGCCGATGTGCTGGACATGTGCGAAAAAGTAACCGCCGCCGTGGCCAAGGCGCGCAAGGGCCACGGCCCGAGCCTGATCGAAGCTAAAACCTACCGCTATCACGGGCACCACGTCGGCGACGCCCAGACCTACCGCACCCGCGATGAGGTCGGTTGGTGGTCTGAAAACAAGGACCCCATTCGCCTGTTGGGCCAGTACATGATCGCCAACCGGGTCGCCAAACAGGCCGAACTCGACACCCTGTACGAGCAAGTGGAGCGCGAGGTCCTCGACGCCATCGAATTCGGCAAAGAAGCCGCCTTCCCTCCGCCAGAACAAGCTTTTGAGGATATATATGCCTGATCGGGACATGCTGTTTAGAGAGGCGATCGGCCTAGCCACCGCCGAGGAAATGCGCCGTGACGAGACCGTCTTTGTCATGGGCGAGGACGTGGGGGCCTCCGGCGGCATCTTCAAATGCTGCGAGGGCCTCTTCGAGGAGTTTGGCGCTGAGCGCGTCATCGACACCCCCATTGCCGAGGCGGGCTATATCGGGCTTGGCGTCGGTGCCGCCATGACCGGCATGCGCCCCTTATGCGAACTGATGTTCGGCGACTTTTCGCTGTTGACCATGGACCAGATCGTCAATCAGGCCGCCAAGATCCGCTACATGTCGGGCGGCCAGTGCAAGGTGCCGCTGACGATCCGACTGTCGATGGGAGCCGGGCGCTCTTCCGCCGCGCAGCACTCGCAGAGCCTGCATGCAATCTTTGCCCACATCCCCGGGCTCAAAGTCGCCGTCCCTGCAACCCCACGCGACGCCAAGGGCCTGCTCAAGACCGCGATCCGCGACGACAACCCCGTGCTCTTCTTTGAAGACAAGATGATGTACAACGACTCCGGCCCCGTTCCCGAAGAAGACGACTTCCTCATTCCCTTTGGCGCAGCCGAGATCAAGCGCGCCGGTACCGACCTGACCCTCGTCGCCACTTCCAGCATGGTCGGCGTCGCCTTGGCTGCGGCGGAAGAACTTGCCGCCCAAGGCCTAGAAGCCGAGGTCGTCGATCCGCGCACCTTGGTGCCGCTGGACAAGGAGACCCTGCTGGCCTCGGTGCGCAAAACCGGCTATGCGGTGGTGATTGATGAAGGCGTCGAGCGCTACGGCACCACGGCCGAGCTCGCTTCCATCCTCAACGCCGAGGCATTCGATTGGCTCGACGCACCCGTCTTGCGCATCGGCGCGGCCGACGTGCCCATTCCCTTCAGTCCAACCCTCGAGATGCCGACCATTCCCAGCCAAGAGCGCATCGTCGAGACCGTCCTCTCCCAGCGAGGTTAGGCTTTTGTCGCGCCCGGTTTGCTTGGTCACGGGCTCTTCGAGCGGGATTGGCGCGGCCATCATCCGCCAATACGCCACCCAAGGCTACGATGTGGTGGTCCACTACAACTCTGGCGAGGAGCGCGCCGCCCAGATCGCCGCGGCCATTCGCGCCGAGCACGCCGTCGAAGCCCTAGTCCTCGGTGCCGATCTCTCGCAGCCAGAGGCCCCTTTCGAACTAGTGGACCGCACCTTCGCGCATTTTGGTCGCCTCGACGTGGCAATCAGCAACAGCGGCGTGCCCAACTACGTCGCCGACGAACAGGGCCGACTCGTCCGCTACCACTTTAGCGAAACTCCGGTCGAACACCTCGACAAGGAGATGGACCGCGTCCTCAGCCTCAACCTCATGGGGGCCTACCGGCTGGCTCAACGCGCCCTCAAGCACATGGTGGAACAAGCCGCGCAAGAAGCGGATCCCCTCCACCGCAGCATCCTCTTGATCACCTCTATCTCGGATATTGCCCCCGAGAGCACCCGCATTCCCTACGGCGTCAGCAAAGCCGGCCTCAACCACGTGGTCGCAGGCGCAGCCTTTGACGGCGGGCCTTATAACATCACAGTCAACGCCCTGCGCCCCGGCGTCGTCGATACGCCGATGACGAGCCGCCCCTCGGGCGTGGAAGATCCGCAATCGGGCCGCGAATTCACCGTGGCCGAGATCTACGGTTTGATGGCCGAAGGGGGGTCCCAACCCATTCGCCGCATCGGACGCCCCGAGGACATCGCCTTCGCCGCCTACGCCTTTACCCAGATTCCCTACATGACCGGCCAGCTCATCGCCGTTGACGGCGGCTTTACCCTGCCCGGCAATTTTCCCAACCGCGAGGTCTTTCTCCAAGAGGGCTTGCGGAAGCGGCAATCCAGTTCTTGACACAGACGACGGGCTGCCTTCGCCGTCTTGCGGCAAGGATCCTCTTCGGTCTCAAGTCCCATGGAAGAGCTGTTTCACGTCAGCGACCAGCCCGGCATAACCCGCTTTGAGCCGCGTCCCCCGCCTCCGGGCAATACCACCTGTACCGGCCGCATGGTCTGGGCCGTGGGCCAGCGCCTGCTGCACAATTACTTGGTGCCGCGCGACTGTCCCCGGGTCACCTTCTACACTGGTCCCCGGACTAGTGCCGAGGACGCCGAACGCTTTTTAGGCATCACTACCGCCCGCCACGTGGTGGCCATTGAGACGGCTTGGTTGCAGGCTTTACGCACCGAGTGCCTCTACATTTATGCCCTGCCCAATGAAACCTTCCAACCGGTGGATAAAGGCGCTGGATACTATATCTCCCGCCAAGGGGTGACGCCCCGTTCGGTGGAAACCATCGACGATATTCTCGCCTGCTTGGCCGCCCGCGACGTGGAGATCCGCGTCACCCCTTCCCTGTGGCCCCTACGCAACGCAGTGTTGCAATCCACCATGCGGTTTTCCTTCATCCGCATGCGCAACGCCGCACCTCGACCCTAGCCGCTTTGATTTTGGTGACCCAACGGTTACGTTCAGCACATAGTTGAACGCGCTCAGATGGTTTTAGTAATAGATGGGATAGCAACAAAGAATTTGGGCGCGTTTCCAGGTTAAAAGTCGAAGACTAGGCAACCGAATAGGGAGCCTCTTCATGCACCTGTCTATTGTTCGATTAGGAATTCTCCTAACATTCGCGGCACTTGGGGTCTCTGCGGCGACGGCGCAGACCGAATTATTCTTTGCCACCGGCGTCGATAGTACCGGCTGGGCACAGGCGCAAAGCAATGCCGACGGCCACGTGCTGATCGAGTCGCCGCAGTATCCGCGCGGTCTGTGGCTGCACTTGGTCGATGAAGCGGGGGGTGCGCTGGCCGGTCTTCAGGTCGAATACCAAGGCCGACCCGACAGCTTGGTGGTCTTACGCTGCGTTGATCCGACCGGCGGTGTGCAGGAGACGCTGGTTTGGACTCGGCCCGATGGCACCCTCTTGCGCTTGATATTGAAGCCCAAAGAAGCCGCTGACCTGCCAGCGGGGCTGGTCTCCATTGACTGGCAAATTGACACGAGCGCTGAATCTCTGCTAGAGCCGGCGGAGACCCGGCTGATCGGCTGGGAGGCCGTAGCAGCCTTCCTACAGGAACGCTGGCAGGACCAAGCCGGGCGCGTGGTGGTGCAGCTCGATACCAGTACCTTGGCAGTTGGAATGGATCACCCAGAGAACATAGAGACGCTGGTGGCCCACCTGAAACAGGTACATCGGCCAGCAGGAACCTCGCTTGAAGAAAAAACCGCTCTATACGCACAAGTGTTTAGAGGAGGCTTTGCTTCTTTACAGGAAGGCGTGATCCTCTATTTCCCCTTGTTCGCGGACGCCAATCTAGAGCGTATGGTGCGGGGGAGGCTGGGCCGACCACAAGGCCGCCTTACACCAGAGGACGTCGCTTCCCTAACCGCCCTCACGGTCGAGAGTAAAGACATTCATAGTTTGGCGGGTCTCGAGCATCTTACCGCCCTGCAATGGCTGGATTTGAACTATACTAACCAGATTGCCGATCTAACCCCGCTAGCATCCTTAACAAACCTGACATCGCTATATCTGGGCAGGAACCAGATTGTCGATCTGACGCCACTGGCATCCTTAAACAACCTGACAGACCTAAGTCTGTGGCAAAACCAGATTGCCGATCTAACCCCGCTAGCATCCTTAACAAACCTGACATCGCTGCATCTGAGCGGGAACCAGATTGCCGATCTAACCCCGCTAGCATCCTTAACAAACCTGACATCGCTGCGTCTGGGCTGGAACCAGATTGCCGATCTAACCCCGCTGACCCATTTGAACAACCTAGAGTCACTAGCACTGGACCACAACAGGATTGCCGATCTAACCCCGCTAGTATTTTTAAAAAACCTGACATCGCTGCATCTGCGCTGGAACCAGATTGTCAGCCTAACCCCGCTGACCCATTTGAATAACCTAGAGTCACTAGCACTGGACCACAACAGGATTGCCGATCTGATTCTACTAGCCCAATTGAACAGCTTGACATACCTTAGTCTAAGCGGCAACCAGATTAGCGACCTAAATCCGCTGGCTGATTTGACCAACTTAGAAAGGCTGATTCTAGGCACTAATCAGATTAGCGATCTGACGCCACTGGCCAGCCTGAATAACCTCGAATGGCTACTTCTACCCACTAACCAGATTAGAGATCTGACGCCACTGGCCCAATTGAACAACCTGACACACCTAGGGCTACGCAGGAACCAGATTAGCGATCTGACCCCGCTGGTCGGCTTAAACAACCTGATATACCTAGAGCTGGACTACAACAGGATTGCCGATCTGACGCCACTGGCCCAATTGAACAACTTGGAATGGCTGAGGCTAAACACCAACCAGATTAGCAATCTGACGCCACTAGCCCAATTGAACAGCCTGACATTCCTAGATCTGGCCACCAACCAAATTATCGATTTAACCTCGCTGGCCGGCTTGGATAACCTCGAAACGCTGTTTCTACAGGATAATCAGATCGAGAACATAAAGCCCTTAGTCGCCAACACTGATCTAGGTGAAGACGATAGGATATATTTGCATGGCAACCCCCTCAGCGACCAAGCCCGCAACGAACACATCCCCGCCCTGAAAGTAAGGGGCGTCAGTGTCATCCTACACGCAGTACCCTCCCGCGGCTATCCCGCCAAGTTAAACGTTGAGGCCCACCACCGCCCGCATCCGTCCCTCTTCAGCGAAAGGCTCCCGCCATGAAAGCCCAACTCACCCTGCTTCCTCCCGCCGAGGCCCAATGGCACGCGCGCCGTGCTTGATTCTGGTGCCCAAATGGTATATTTGATAGTATTGAACACGTTATAGTGTTCATAGTGGACGGGATAGGGGCGCGTCCCCAAGTTAATCGTCAAAGCCAAGGCAACCGAATAAGGACTCTCCTCATGCGCGCGGCGATCCTTCAATCAGGAATCCTCCTAGCACTGGCAGCACTCGGGGCCTCTGCGGCGACGGCGCAGACCGAACTCTTCTTTGCCACCGGCGTCGATAGCACCGGCTGGGCGCAGGCGCAAAGCAATGCCGACGGCCACGTGCTGATCGAGTCGCCGCAGTATCCGCGCGGCCTGTGGCTGCACTTGGTCGATGAAGCGGGAGATGCGCTGGCCGGTCTTCAGGTCGAATACCAAGGCCAGCCTGACAGTTTGGTGGCGATTCGCTGCGTCGATCCGGTCGGAGAGGTGCAGGAGACGCTGGTTTGGACTCGGCCCGAGAGCACTCTCCTGCGCTTGATATTGAAGCCCAAAGAAGCCGTTGACCTGCCAGAGGGGCTGGTCTCCATCGACTGGCAAATTGACACGAGCGCTGAATCTTTGCTAGAGCCAGTGGAGGAGATCCGGTTGATCGGCTGGGAGGCGGTGGCAGCGTTTTTGTGGAAGCGCTGGCATGACCAGACGGGACGAGTCGCGGTGCAACTCGATACCAGTACCTTGATAGTTAGAGTGGATCACCCAGAGGACATAGAGACGCTGGTGGCGCACCTGAGACAGATGCAGCAGCTAGCGGCGGCCTCGATTGGAGAAATCGATCCCTTGGAAATGCAAGTGTTTACAGGAAGTCTGGGTTTGCGGGAAGGCGTGATTCTCCGCTATGCCTCCTTGTTCGATGACTCGAATCTAGAGGAGGCAGTGCGACAGGCGCTGGACCGACCGCAGGGCCGCCTTACGCTGGAGGAAGTCGCTTCCTTGACCGAGATCAAGGCCATAAGTAAGGACATTCGCAGTCTGGTGGGTATTGAGCACTTTGTGGCCCTGCAGCGGCTGGATTTGTATGGCAACTATATTGTCGATATAACCCCGCTGGAACAATTAAGTAATCTGCGTTATCTAGAGCTGAACAACAATGAGATTGTCGATATAACCCCACTGAGACAATTAAGCAACCTCCGTTACCTAACCTTGCCCGGCCGCAACGAGATTGCCGATATAACCCCACTGAGACAATTAAGCAACCTCCGTTATCTAACCTTGCCCGGCCGCAACCAGATTGCCGATATAACCCCGCTAAGCCAATTAAACAATCTGACACAGCTATGGATAGGTTATAACCAGATTGTCGATATAACCCCGCTCAAGCAACTAATCAAACTGCAAGAGCTATATCTGGATTACAATCAGATTGCCGACCTAAATCCTCTAGTCGTCCATCCCGGCCTAGATGACGGTGATCAAGTAAGATTGGAAGGCAATCCTCTCAGCGACCAAGCCCGCAACGAACACATCCCCACCCTACAAGCACGGGGCGTCGAAGTCATCCACTAACCGTCCCTCTTCAACGAAAGGACCCACCATGAAAGCCCAACTTACCCTCCTCCTCGCCCTGCTGGCCCCTCTTCCCGCCCTCAGCATCGGCTACGTGTACACCGGCGTGGGCGACGACGGCCTCCAGCACCTCGAACTGACCTCGGTCACCGTTGATGTGCAAATCGACGAGCGCATCGCCCGCACGCGCACCGACCAGATCTTCACCAACCACGCCGAATGGGAGGTGGAAGGCATCTACGAATTCACCCTGCCCGAAGGGGCGATCATCACCGATCTAGTGCTGTGGATCGGCGACAAGCGGATACAGGGGGAGGTCCTCGAAAAGGAAGAGGCGCGCCGCACGTACGACGATATCGTGGGCCGCCGCATCGACCCAGCCCTGATCGAGCAGGTGACCCCCAACCAATTCCGCCTGAGCATCTTCCCCTTTCCGGCCCAAGGCAGCCGCCGCGTCGAATTCGAGTACATGCAGCTCCTCGAATCCCGCAGCGGCCGCCTCGACTACTCCTTCCCGCTGGCCCCCGAGACCGACCAGCCCCTGCAAATGGAGCTGTTCGTGCTGCGGGCCCAGGTGCGCAGCCAGCACGCCTTTGAGGTAACGACCTCGGGGCTGCCGCGGCTCACCGAGGTAAACCGACCCGACGCGCACCGCGCCAACATCTTCTTCGGCGACGAGCGAGTGAAGCCCCGGGAGGACTTCACCCTGGCCATCCGCCAGACCGACGACCGGCCCAAGCCAAGCGTACTCAGCTTTGCGCCGCAGCCGAACGACGACCTCGGCTACTACGCCCTGTGGCTGCCGCCCCTGCCCGAATTGACGCAAGGCGATCCCCTGCCGCGTAGCCTGACCTTTGTCATCGATATTTCGTCGAGCATGCAGCAGGGCAAGCTCCAAGCCGTCAAAGGCGCACTCGTTGCGGCAATTGACGCACTGGACGCAGCGGATCTATTCAACATTGTCGTTTTCACCCACCGGGCCGACTCCTTTGCCGCCGCCCCGGTACCCGCCGATCCGGCCAACAAGAAGGCGGCCACCGCTTTCATCAACCAGCAGGACGCGCTCGGCGTGAGCAATTTTGAAGCGGGATTGGGCCGCGCCATGCAGCAGGCCTTTCCCGCCAACCGGGTCAACCACGTCATCTTCCTCACCGACGGCCTGCCCACCCTCGGCGAACTCGATCTGGAATCTTTGAGCGAGCTGATCGGCGAGTGGTCCGCTGGCCAAGCGCGCCTTTTCACCATCGGCGTGGGTCAGGACGTGGATCAGGGCTTTTTGACTGGCTTGGCCGAAGAGCACCGAGGCGAGGCGTACTTCCTCTCGGAAGAAGGCGATATCGAAGCCGCGCTGCAAGAACTGTTTGAGTCCTTTACCTTTCCCATCCTGCTGCTCGACGAGTTGAGCTTCGACCAAGTGGAGATCCACGACATCCACCCACGCGGAGTGGAGGCCCTAGCCGCAGGCCGGGAACTGTTCCAAGTGGGCCGCTACCGGGGCGGCGGGACCTTCACGTTGAGCTTGACCGGCCACGTGGGGGAAGAGAGCGTGAGCTTAGACTTCCCACTGGAGTTTACCCAGACCGATGTCTCGGGCAGCTTGATTCCCCGGCTGTGGGCTTACCAGAAGATCCAAGCCCTCGAAGAGCAGATCGCCCGCTTCGGCGAGCAACAAGAACTGCTCGACGACATCCTAACGCTCGGCTTAGAATACCGGCTAGTGACGCGGCGCACCTCACTGTTTGCCCCGGACGACGGCGTCGAGGTCAATCCCCAACCGCGCGGTGAGGAGGTGGCGTTAAACTTCGGCGACTTTGGTGACTCCTTTAGCACTACAGACGTCAACGACGCCCGTCCGACGACCCACTGGTTGGGCCGCGACTTCGTGCTACAGGACGAAGTGTGGATCGACCTAACTTACCAGCCGGGTATGCCCAAGGAACTGTATGAAGGCCGCACCTATCAGCCCGCCGAGCTAGCCAACTTCGCCCGGTTGGGCCAAGCCATGCTAGTGGTGGTGGAAGAGCAGGCCTACGAGATCCGCGCAAACGCCCAAGGCAGCCGGCCGGTACTCCTGCAGAACGCCCCCAACCCCTTCAACGCCTCCACGACGATTTCCTTCCTGATCCCGTTCCGTCTGGCGCACGAGGCGACCCGCCTGAGCATCTACAACTTGGCGGGCCAGCTCGTGCGCGTGCTGCAGGCCGATACGCAGCAGGCCGGCGAACACAGCCTGAGTTGGGACGGCCGCGACGGCTACGGCCGCGAAGTGGCCAGCGGGGTGTACATCTATCGGCTGGATGTGGGCGAGTGGGCCGTGCATCGGCGCATGTTGCTGCTGCGCTGAGGGCCACCTGCGAACCCAACTTAGAGCGCGCGGAGTAAGCGCGAAAAAGCGCCCGATGCTCCGCCAGCATCGGGCGCTTTACTAGTTGAGATAGAATCTCGGGACGTAGTGCTGTCTCATGAATAGTTTCAATCCAGCCCGGCGATGTACCAGCTATCTATAGGGCGAAGGATGTCCGGCTGCTCGGGTTTCAGGCGTCGATATAGGGGATGCCGTACTGCTTGAGGCGTGCGTCCCGCGTCACCAAGATCAAACTCTCCAATTTCGCCTGCGCCGCTTGTATGCGATCAAAGGGGTCCTGATGGATCGCGGGCAAGGAGACCACGGCCAAGGCATGTGCTAAGGTGATGGGCAGTGGTTGAAATCGCTCTTCCTCCAAGACTTCTTCCAAGTTATCCGGCGCTTTCAGACGGCCCAGCGCCTTTTTGATGGCGATTTCCCAAGCGGCTGCCGCGCTGATGAAAACCGCGTTCTGGCCTTGGCTGATGGCGACCCGGGCGGTCGGAGCAAGGAGGGTGGGGTCGTCGAGCCACCACAATAGCGCGTGGGTGTCTAGGAGGAGATTCACGGTTGTTCGCCCATAAAGGCCGTAGCTATTTCTGCCGGTAACTCGTCGAAGTTGTCCTCCATTGCGACTTGACCACGCCACTGTCCCCCCTTACGGGGCTGCACAGGCCGCTCGTACGGAACGAGTTTGGCCACCGGCTTGCCAGCCCGGCCGATGACGATCTCCTCTCCTTGGAGCACCCGTTCGACCAGTCTGGAAAGCTGTGTTTTAGCTTGGTGGATATTGGTGATCTGCATGGATTCGCCTCCTTTGTAGTTTAGCTAAACTTAGTTTACTGTCGAAAGATGTCAAGCAGCTTCTCAACGAAAGGGGACTCCTCATTCACCTATCTATTTGATTGAGCGGAAATTCTCTTGTCAGTGGCATTTCGCCGACGTGAAAGGGAGCGGGTCCGGCAGTAGGCTAGTGCTCTTTGATGCTGCCCACCTGGATCTCGATGTCCTCGCGGTTGGCTACCCGCTCTAGCCGCCCATCGCGGATCCAAGCCATGCGGTCGGCGGCCGTGAGCATTTTGTCGTCGTGGGTCACGGTAATGATCGTCGTCCCCATCTCCTGTTGTAGGCTCTTCATATAGTTGATGATCTCTTGACCCGTGTTGCTGTCGAGGTTGCCCGTCGGCTCGTCGGCGAGGATGATGCGCGGCTTGTTGACGAAGGCGCGGGCAATGGCTACGCGCTGCTGCTGACCACCCGACAGCTCGGAGGGGATGTGGTGGGCCCGATCGCCTAGGCCGACAATCTTCAAACATTCCATGGCCCGGCTTTCGCCCTCGACCGTGGTCATACCGGCAAACACGGTGGGCAGCGACACGTTCATCAGCGCGCTCATCACCGGCAGGAGATTGTAGGTCTGGAAAATGTAACCCAGCTCAAAGCAGCGCACCGCAGCCTGCTGCTGTGTGTTGAGCGAGGCCAGATTGACGCCCTCGATCAGCACCTCGCCGCCGGTGGGCGTCTGCAGGGCACCGATCATGTTGAAAAGCGTGCTCTTCCCCGACCCAGAAGGCCCCATAATGGCAAAAAACTCGTTTTCGTACACCTCTACGGTCAAACCGCGCAGCGCGTGAACATGGGTTGATTCGTCGCGGTTCTTGGCATTGTAAACCATCTTGACGTCTCGAACGTCGACGATCACATCGTGGTCATTGGACATAATGTGCTCCTATTTGATGTTGCTCCGCTCCTCCAAGACCGGATCAATCTAAAATGGACAACGCCGCAGGTCAAATTTGGCGGCGCGCCCTTCAACTCACCTGCTGCTCCTTGATCCGCGTGATTTCATCGCGCAGATGCGCGGCCTTCTCGAACTGCAAATTGGCCGCTGCGGCCTTCATCTGCTGCTCCAAGTCGGCGAGCAGTTCCTCTTGGTCTTCTATTTCTTGGTAATTCACGGTCGGCTCGGCTGCCAATTCGGGCGCAACGCCGCGCACGCTTTCGAGCACCGAGGTCGCCTGGATGATCTCTTCCCGACTGCGGTATATGGTCTCCGGCACAATGGCGTGCTCGGCGTTGTGCGCCTCCTGCTTGTGGCGGCGGCGATAGGTCTCGTCGATGGCCTTCTGCATCGAATTGGTGACGCGGTCGGCGTAGAAGATCACCATGCCGGCGACGTTGCGGGCCGCGCGGCCAACCGTTTGGATCAGTGCGACCTCCGAGCGCAGGAAACCCTCCTTGCTGGCGTCGAGCACGGCCACCAGCGAGACCTCGGGCAAATCCAAGCCTTCGCGCAGCAGGTTGATCCCCACCAGCACGTCAAATTTCCCTAAGCGCAAATCGCGGAGGATCTCGACGCGGTCCAACGTCTCGATATCCGAATGCAGGTAGCGCACCCGGATGTCGAGTTGTTCAAAGTAGTCGGCGAGGTTTTCGGCCATGCGCTTGGTCATGGTCGTGACCAAGACCCGCTCTTGCCTTTCGGCCCGCTGCCTTATTTCCTCGACGAGGTCGTCGATCTGCCCCTCTTGGGGACGCACCTCAATGGAGGGATCGATCAATCCCGTGGGCCGAATCACCTGCTCGACCACCACACCACCCGACTGCTTTAGTTCGTACTCCGCCGGCGTGGCCGACACGAAGACCGTCCATCCCATCCGCTCCTCAAATTCCTTGAACACCAGCGGCCGATTGTCGTAGGCCGACGGCAGGCGGAAGCCGTGCTCGACCAAGGTCTCCTTGCGCGAGCGGTCCCCGCGAAACATGCCCCGGATCTGCGGCACGGTCACGTGCGACTCGTCGATAAAAAGCAGGTAATCCTCGGGGAAGTAATCGAGCAACACATACGGAGCGGAACCCGGCTGACGCCCGTCCATGTAGCGCGAGTAGTTTTCGATCCCCGGACAGAAGCCGACCTCGCGGACCAGCTCCAAATCGTACTTGGTGCGCGTCTCCAAACGATGCGCCTCCACCAGCTTATTTTCGGTGCGCAGGTCGAGGAGGTGATGCTCCAGCTCGACGAGGATTTGCTCGCAGGCTTGCTCTACCCGCTCCTCGTCGGTCACGTAGGCTCTGGCCGGGAAGAGACTGACGTGTTCGCGCGGCTCCAACACATCGCCGGTGAGCGCGTCAATCAGGTAAATGCCCTCGATCTCATCGCCAAACATCTCGATGCGCACGGCGCGGTCTTCCGACCCAGGCACGATCTCGACGATGTCGCCCCGCACCCGAAAGCAGCCGCGTTGTAGCTCGAAGTCATTGCGGCTGTAATAGATGTCTATTAAGGCGCGCAAAATGTCGTCGCGCTCGACCTGCTCGCCTCGCCGCAAAGAGACCTTCTGTTCGTTGTATTCGCGGGGCGAGCCAATGCCGTAAATGCACGAGACCGTGGCGACGACGATCACATCGCGGCGCTGCACCAGCGAGCTGATAGCCTTGAGCCGCAAGCGATCGATCTCCTCGTTGCGCTCGACCTCCTTCTCGATGTACGTGTCCGTACTCGGCTTGTAGGCTTCGGGCTGATAGTAGTCGTAGTAGCTGACGAAATACTCGACCGCATTGTCGGGGAAATATCCCTTGAATTCGCCGTAGAGTTGGGCAGCCAGCGTCTTGTTGTGCGAGATGACCAAGGCCGGCATCTGCAACTCCTTGACGACGTTGGCCATGGTGAAGGTTTTGCCGCTGCCGGTCACGCCCAAAAGCGTCTGTTGGGCGTGCTGCTGCCGCACGCCCTCGACTAGCTCGGCGATGGCTTGGGGTTGGTCGCCAGCGGGCGAGTACTCGGAAACCAGCTTAAACTGCTCCATTCATCCTCCTTGCTAGGCGGCCAATCTAGCCGGATGGCAGCACCCTGTCAATGTGCCGCGTTCATATTAATGACACGATAACACAAATCGCTGCCATCGTGTCGCCAAAAGGCGCTTTTTAGCCGATCTTATTCTTAATTATAGGGTGGTACGTATCTTGCTTTTAACTATCCCATAACGTCCCGGATGCTTACGAACTGGAAATACCAGACAGCGGCGTCCAGAACAATAGCCATAAGGAGTAAGGACATGGCTTGTAGAGTTGGGATCACTACGGACCCTGACAGGAGAAAGCGGGAATGGGAATCCGAGTACTCCACCCTTAGAAATTGGAGGATTGTCAGTAGGCATAGCTCCAAGTCGGCAGCTCAACAGGAAGAGAATAGGATCGCCCGCTCTTGCGGTTGCGACGCTTCGCCCGGTGGAGCCGGGCCAGAACATGCACGTTGGTACGTGTATGTATTTGACCATGCTGGCTATTAAAATACTTTAAGTCAAGTAAGGAAGGCAGGTAGCGTCTGGGGGGATCGCCCTATACGCTACCTGCTGCCCATTACACCCAACAAAAGCAGAAAAACTATCATTGAACGTCGTGGAGGGAATCGGCCTCTGCGGCACTGGGCGGGTACATCGCTGCCCATGCTGAGCCCCTTCGTAGGAGGAAGTAGAACAATTCCTCTAATTCATAGGAGGACACCATGCCCCAAGACGTACCCGACCCCAACGACTACGAAAAAGACCTCCACAACCGCATTGAAGAGGACGAAGATAATGCGAACTGGGTACACGCCGAAGACGACTACAATCATGCCACAGACCGGCTCAACGCGGAAGAGGCTCCTTGGCCAGACGACGACGCATGAATGCCTGGCTCATTATAGAGCTATCTTAAATAATAGTAACGACGGTGGGGATCGGTGAATCCTTGGAATGACCTACTGTTTGGAGGAGAAAGCAACCTTCCAAGCGGGAGCGTCCACGATCTTGGGCTGTCGCCATTGCCGAGGCAGAGAACAGGAGAGGTGGCTAATGTTTAAAAAACCCGATGAAGACAAGGTCGGAAAAGTCATCCTCGCCCTTGCCGCCGGTGCCGTCGGCCTCTTCTTGGCCTTGATCTCTAGTGCCCCGAAGGCAGAGAAGGACAGACGGGAGAAAGGTACCACTGTTCGGAGTGGACCAAGCCCTGGCGACCTCTTCAGTGGCCGCGTTGACTACGTCGGCGATAAATTCGTCAAGGTCTCTTCAGGGGGGCTTACGGCTGTCGTCTTCTTGCACGATATGGCAGACCTCATCAATCACCCATCCGATGTACTTCACGAGGGGCAATCTGTCGATTTTGTCCTCATTAAGCATGATCTCAAAGGGTGGGTGGCAAGTATCAGCGCTGCCGCCGAAGCCAAAACTCGTGAAGCACTCTCAGGCCTGAATGAAGGTGATCGAGTCAAGGGCAAGATCATCGACTTTAAGGACCATGGCGCAATCCTAGACTCGGGTTCTTTCCAAGTCTGGCTGCCTATCGTGGAACTCGACTGGACATGGATTGACCATCCTTCCGAAGTTGTTGCCCTTGGGGACGAAGCTGAGGTCGAAATCATCCGTGTGGAGCTTCCCGAAGGCTGGTTGACCAACAAGCGGAAACGGCGAGCTCAAGCCATTGGAAGCCTCCGGGCATGTATGCCACAGCCCGAATCTCCAAAAATATCAGTCGCGTTCAGTAGCCTGCCCTTCAAAGTATGGGGGATTGCAAAAACACCGCAAAACTGTGATCCGGTTGTACTCTACGTCCTAGAGGAGCTCGCCGCAGGAAGATCGCGGGACGATATTCAGTCGACGACAGGCTTGCCTTGTTCGGCACTTGATCAGGTGCATAGAGTCCTCGTTGACGAAGGCTTAGTCGAATCATGGAGTCCAAGCGCAAAAGGCGAGCACCTTACCGAGGCTATGGCTCGTGCTCGAGAGCTCAATGCGGACCCCATTCATGGCCTGTTTGCGAGTGCTGCATACCCGTCCTCCCAATTCATCCGCGTCGAAGACCAGCGTGAACAGGACGAATATCCTAGTACTTGGCCTCGCCCCCCTTTCAACAGACTAGAGGAGGATAGGTTTGTCCGAACGGCTGACGAGGCTTTGCCTGAACTGCCCATAAATCACATTGTCACCGAAGATAAGAGAGCAATACTTGCACGTCTCCAAGAGGACGACCGATTGCGCGTGTTCCTGCGTCGTGACGGATCACTTCCGTGGAAACCCGTTTACGTTGACACACCGGAACACTGGCTCTTGGCTGGACTGTGGGTCGCCTTCGAACCCCTTGGGAAGAAACCATTTCGTCCTGCGAATGGAAACTTAAGATGTCGTAACTTTCTCATGGCCCAATGCCATGCAGTTGCGCGGAAGAACGGTACGCCTCTTGAAACCCTGTTTTTTGAACCGTACACAGCTACAGTATGGCAACTGAAGGATGAAAAGCGCGTTCGTGTCTGGGAACAAGAAGGATCGTCTTTCCCTTGTTTACCCTCGCTAGGCAAAAATGGCACCCCTTTGGCTTCAGGTGAGGTTGCAAAGCATCTACTTCCAGCTTCTTGGTGCATTGTAAGGATGAGTTGATGACAACCCGCGTCCCCAGACACGCTCTCATTTTTATGGCAAGTAGTGCAAGACTTGCTGCCAAGCATGGTCTTAAGAAGGGTCTGACGGGAGCAGCAGCAAAAGCCAATCCTACTTTGTTGACTATCGAGGCGGCAGTTTCAGTCGCGGATGCCGTGAAGTCCTATCTGAAACTCAGAGCCACCAGAGAGCATCGAGACGGGTTACGAAAATTCATTCCGCACGAAGAAGAACGACTGCGACTTGAGCTTCAACAACTCGGCGAACAACTGGATTTAGCCAAGGAGACAATAAAACAAGAACAGGATGTCCAGAGAAGGATTGGTGCGTTGGCCTTGGCTTGTAGCCGTGTATGTAGAACGGCTTGGGATGAACTCGCGGTTATTCGTTCATCCGAACTGCCGGACTTGGAAGCCTTTGACAGTCAACTACAATCGCTGGAAAACGTGTGGACAGATCTTTGCCACGTACTCAAAAACTATAACGAGACTTCGGTCCAAACAGAGGAGTGAACGATGTCCCATGCAATGCTGACACTTCCCGCCGCCGCTGAGCTTAGCAAAGAGCTTGTCAAACCTGTCACGGAGCTCAGCAAGATACCAAATGTGTACATAGAGCAGGACGCTGAGACGAGACGAGCTAAGATAATGGTATTGATTGAGGCTATCAAAGCTTTTCCCGATGCGTTCCGCTCCTACAACGAACTTCAGTCCGTACGTGAGGAGTGGGAAGGACGTATCAAAGAAGCTGAGATCGCAGTCAAGAAGGCGGAAGTCGATCTAAAGATGGCCCAAGAAAAGAACAAGCCTCTAATGAAGAAGCTTGAGCTATCCCGTGAAGCACTGATGAGTCTGTTGTTGGTATTTGACGGGTTCTATAAGCAGGTCATGGATGCTGATCTCAGTGAAGATGATAGAAAGGAGGCACGTCAATCCCTATTGCAACTATCCGACCAAATCGTGCAAATCGTGAGGCTAGATAATAGCGACGCAACTAAGTGATACCCCTACTCGCCATCGCTGGAATCAGCCTCACGGCTAGTGCCGTTAGCTGGTGGAATAATCGTCGCACCGCTGAGGTTAAGGAAGAAATTGATGCGCTAGAGGCACAGCTTGCCCAAATTCATGCCGCTGATGCAAAAGCAAGGAGTCCTCTGATCAATGACTACCTGAGGAATTTGAATTCTCTCGTTGACCAAGAACTCACTACGAGGAATGCCGTTGCTACCGAATTAGATGCTGGCCACAAAAAAGCTCGTGAGATTCTGAAGAAGCCTTTCGGAAGCCTCCGCGAGTCTGATTCTTTTTGCCAGATCGTTTTGGAACTTGACCTTGCCCTGAGCCGAATCAATGCGGAAAGGGCCTATTTGATGCAGCTAGAGATAGAACTCTCTACTGCAGCAAATGGTGCCCATAGCGAGATCCCGAGTCCAGCAACCCTTCAGCTACCCAATGATTTCCCAAGAGAGGCCGGGCTAATCCATTTTGAAGGAGAAATCCCCAAGCAACTCTATGGTTACCGCCTCAAAGTGGAAGATTGGTTCAGCGACCTCAATGGACGCGCAATGCTTTTCAATGTCGACCACGAGAAGCGAGTTGCAAATGTAACGACTACAGGTGCCGCTTTGCTCGAGGCCAACCTGATCGATGGTGGCGGGGCACTACCCGCAAAGGTCATCCGGCGGGATGAAGAGGGCATTCTACTTGAGTATCTTGACGCTTCACTTATTCTGCCTTGTAAAAGTTCACAAGATTATAGTTGGTTAACGCCCGAGACCAACGCAGATGTCTATCCCGAAATATGGACGCTACGAGAGATCACGCACCGACACAGCGATCAGCCTCTCCATGTGCGTGCTCATCCTCGTGTTGGAGGCAGCCGCAAGTATTGGGCACCCATCCTGCTGTCGGTTAACGAAGCGATGTTGTCACGTCTCGTGCAGGCACACGAACGTATCTCCAATGAGACTGGTGCCCCTTGGCGAATACATCTTATGGAATCAGGCAGAATTGCCTTCACGATGGGTCAAGCCACACTTGTAACGACGGTCGATTCGGGACATAAGGCATTTGTCCTCGAAGATGTGCTCTTCGATGAAACCGATCCGCAGATCTCCATTCGTATTCACGCTAGTATCACCGCTTTTGTACCAGGGACGCCAGATGACGAAGCAGCAGATCGCTCGCTCTTCAATTTGTTCGTCGAAGCCATACATGCGGAACTCAGCAGTCAGAAGCAGATGCTGCTGCAACGCAGAACGGCGCTCCACCTGAGGAAACTGTCACTGATCTATCAAGACCAACAAGAGTACCAGCAAATAACGGGTTCCTGCGGTTTTCTTCCCGGCGAGATCAAACGTGGCGGGCGTATCGTTGTTGGCACGATTTTAGACAACGAACCTCCCGACTGGGTTGACGAAGCCGTTTCCGCTGATGGGTACACCAGACTTCGGGTAGTTGGGCATGATCTCAGTTGGGAGGTGAAACGTGCCACCTGGGAAGATCGACGGCTTGGCATTTGTCGTCTCGAACTCGATGTCCCGTCCGAGGCGACCCCTCGAGATATCAATCCGTTCGGACTTTCCCGCATTGAACAGGCCGAGGGGTCGCAGCAGCAAACCCTATCTAGGGCACTTGAGCATGCCATTCTTGGAAAGTTTGCTTCTCCAAGGATTCATTCGACTCTTCTCGGTCTATCAGGTGATGCCATTAAAAATCGTCAACTCGGCAGGGCACCTGTCGAGAGGTTGTTGAACTCTGACGAAGCTGTTGTGGCAGTCTGGGGCCCACCTGGTACTGGGAAG
Organism: Candidatus Latescibacterota bacterium; assembly: GCA_965217585.1. Lineage (GTDB taxonomy): Bacteria > Latescibacterota > UBA2968 > UBA8231 > UBA8231. The sequence continues at coordinate 5,224,080 of OZ244561.1, read as the reverse complement.
ACTACGCTTCTCGTGAAGTGGCTTCTTTCGCTTTTCAAGCAAGGGCAAGAACAGACATGGCCTAGCGTTCTTATTGCAGCCCCAACTCACGTAGCGATCACCAAGCTCGTCAACGACCTCCTGATGAAGGCGAGCAGGCTCTCTGAGGAAGTTGTGCGTTACGGCAGTAAGGAGCGGATCAAGGGAACTGCGCTTGAGCCGGTGTGGCATTCGCGCTTGTTAGAGGGTTTGTTAGAGGGATCAAGAAAGGAGCCAGACGAAGAAGAGCGTGGGAACGAATCTTGGAAACGGTGGAATGAGTTGCTAGGCACGCGCGAGGGCCGAGAATCAGCGACGAAGTGGCTCTTGGGATCCCGGCGGATCCATACTGCGACGTGTGTCGGAATGGCTAGACGCGACTTTGGGTTATGGAATCGCACGTTCGACATCGCGATTATTGACGAAGCGGGAAAGGCCTTTGGTGCAGAGCTACTTATTCCTGCCTCCGTTGCCCGAAAGATCATCCTCGTTGGCGATCACAACCAGTTGCCCCCAACAGTGACAAACGACGTCTTAGATGAAGATATTGGCTACAGGTTACCTTTGAAAGAGGTCGAGGAACTCCTTCGGCGCAACATGTTTCACGAGATATTCGACCAGCTACCAGATTCCAGCAAGGGCATGCTGACAACACAGTACCGTATGCACAAAGATATCGGTGACATCATCAGCAATTTGTTTTACGATGGGAACCTCAAATCCCATAGAAAAGACGGTGGCTGGACGCTAACAAGCAAGCGATTGGTATTCGTCGATTTCACAAAAGTTTCGACCTATCGCCACTCCAAGAGTCAATCCTCGAAGTCGATAGAAAATCCCACTGAGAGGAAGGCACTTCGCGCTGTGCTTGAGCACCTTCAGCAGCATACTAAAGGTGTAACGTCCAGCGTTTTGGTGATTTGCCCATATAAAGCTCAACAGATTGCCGTTGCCAACGAGATCAAGAACTTGAATTTCGAATTCAAAGTAAGTACTACCACAGTAGATGCGGTTCAAGGTGGTGAAGCGGATATTGTGATCCTTCTGATGACGAGGAATAGCGGCCGCGTTCAGTTCTTGCTCGATGAACATCGTCTCAATGTCGCTCTGTCGAGGGCGCGGGATGCCGTCATCGTATTCGGGCACTTGAAGTGCCTATCACCAAGGCAAGAGGGGCCGGTTGCACGGTTCGTAAAAATTGGACGTGAGGATGGTACTCTTGATCTCGTCCAGCTCTCTCCGGGTACCACCAATTTTAAGGAAGGGCTGGCCCGACGTATTCTACCTCAGAAGCGTTCTTAAAACTAGGATTTCGGTCTCTCGCTTGGTTCCAAGCATCTGGAACCAAGGGCGTCGCGCGCTCTAAAAACGCTTGACGCCAAGGCCACTCGACAGCCCCGTAAAAGCAGCCCGACGGGGATTTTAAGAACGCTTTTGAGAGGATTTTAAAACGCTTCTGAGGAGACTGGACTGCCTTAACGCAGACCATCCTTGCGTTAAGGCTCAATAGAACAACTCAATGCGAGCTAGCCACTCAAACAAACATATCCGCGATGCGATTCGTTACGCTGAAAGCAAAGAATGGAGCGTCACGAAAGCTGGGCCTCGAGCTCATATATGGGGTACATTATGGTGTCCGAAACGCACCCGCGAAGGCTGTCGCATTCGAGTCATGTCAACGCCGCTGAACCCTGAACGACATGCACGGGACATTTGCCGCTACATTGACCATTGCCCTCATTATGAAGGGAATAGATAAAAGGAACTTACCATGAGAGTGCATGAATTCACACTTATTTTAACAGCCGATCCCAACGAAGAAGAATCGGATCGACTCTACGGCATCTTCAATGACGGTACGCTTGTCACTATGGCTGGTGTCCCGCAGGTTCACTTTCACCGAGAAGCCCCGTCGTTGGAGGACGCCATCACTTCTGCGCTGGCGCATGTCAGAAAAGCAGGCTTTGATGTGGTCCGTGTGGAAATCGAACCGCTAAACATTTTCACCACTAAATCGAGCGCGATCACGTAGTAATGACCCTAACCTCAAAAAAGGAGAAAAAAACAATGGCTAAAGTCATCGGCATCGACTTAGGCACCACCAACTCGTGCGTGGCCGTCATCGAAGGCCAAGACTCGGAGGTCATCCCCAACTCCGAAGGGGGCCGCACCACGCCCTCCATGGTCGGTTTCACCAAAGACGGCGAGCGCCTCGTCGGCCAGACCGCCAAGCGCCAAGCCGTCACCAACCCGCAAAACACGGTCTATTCGATCAAGCGCTTCATGGGCCGCCGCTACGGCGAAGTCGCCAACGAAATAAGCGAAGTTCCCTACGAAGTGGCCCCAAGTGGCCGCGACATGGCCGTGGCCAAAATCGACGGCAAGGAACACACGCCGCCGGAAATCTCGGCCATGATCTTGCAAAAGATGAAGCAGACGGCCGAAGACTATCTGGGCGAGGAAGTGCAACAAGCCGTTGTCACCGTCCCGGCGTATTTCAACGACGCCCAACGCCAAGCCACCAAGGACGCGGGCACCATCGCCGGCCTGGAGGTTTTGCGCATCGTCAACGAGCCGACCGCCGCGGCGCTGGCCTACGGCTTAGATAAGGGCGGCACCAACGAGCAGATCGCCGTGTACGACCTCGGCGGCGGCACCTTCGACATTTCCATCCTCGAACTGGGCGACGGCGTCTTTGAGGTCAAATCCACCAACGGCGACACCCACCTTGGCGGCGACGACTTCGACCAGAAAATCATCGATTGGCTCGCCGAGGAATTTGCAAAGAACGAGGGCATCGACCTGCGCCGCGACCCTATGGCCCTGCAACGGCTCAAGGAAGCGGCCGAAAAAGCCAAGATCGAGCTGTCTTCCTCCACTGCGACCGAAATCAATCTGCCGTTTATCACCGCCGATCAAACGGGGCCGAAGCACTTGCAAACCAGCCTGTCCCGCGCCCAGTTTGAGCGCTTGGTTGACGACCTGATCGAGCGCACCAAGGGCCCCTGCCAGCAAGCCCTCGCCGACGCCGAATTGCAAGCCAGCGAAATAGACCAAGTGATTTTGGTCGGTGGCTCGACGCGCATCCCCAAAATCCAAGAGACCATCCAAGCCCTCTTCAACCAAGAGCCAAACCGCAGCGTCAACCCCGACGAGGTGGTGGCCTTGGGCGCGGCTATCCAAGCTGGCGTCCTGGCTGGCGACGTCGACGACGTCCTGCTCCTCGACGTGACGCCGCTGTCGCTGGGGATCGAGACCATGGGCGGAGTAATGACGCGGCTGATCGACCGCAACACCACCATCCCCACCAAGAAGAGCCAGATCTTTTCCACGGCCTCGGACAACCAGCCCTCGGTGGAGGTCCACGTGCTGCAAGGCGAGCGGGAATTCGCCAACGACAACCGCACCCTCGGCCGCTTCCACCTCGACGGCATCCCCTCGGCCCCGCGCGGCATGCCTCAAATCGAGGTGACCTTCGACATTGACGCCAACGGCATCCTCAACGTCGGGGCCAAGGATAAGGGCACCAGCAAGGAGCAATCCATTCACATCGAGTCGTCCTCGGGCTTGAGCCAAGATGAGATCGACACCATGCAGAAGGACGCCGAGGCCCACGCCGATGAGGACAAACAGCGCCGCGAAGCCGTCGATCGCCGCAACGAGGCCGACCAGCTCATTTACGCGACGGAAAAATCGCTGGCCGAGTACGGCGACAAGCTGGCCGACGCCGACAAGAAAGGCGTTGAGGACGCAGTCACCGCGCTAAAGGAAGCACTCGAAGGCACGGACGACGAGGCCATCAATCAGGCCATGACCGCGCTGCAACAGGCGTCGCACAAGCTGGCGGAGGAAATGTACAAGGACACCCAAGCCGAACAGGCCCAGGGCGAGCCAGCGCCAGAAGGTGCCGCCGGTCAGCCTCAAGGGAGCGGGGATACGGAGCCAGTGGATGCGGACTTCAAGGTCGTTGATGACGACAAGAAGTAGGGTTTTCTACCCATGGCAAGCCTATATTGCCTATTCGCATTTCTTTTTTGGTTCGGCATTCCCGCGGCGGCTTTTGCCCAACTCACCATTGCAGGGGCGGTCACCGATGAACGCGGCGAGCCCCTGCCCGGCGCTAGCATTGGCGTCGTTGGGACAACCATCGGCACCACCGCCGATACTGACGGCAAGTTCGCACTCGTCCTGCCGCTGCCGGCGACGGAAACCCTGCTCGAAGCGCGGTTTGTGGGCTACCAATCCGCCCGACACGCCATTCGCCAAAACGACGGCCTGACAACCGTTGTTTTTCAGCTTGCCGTGGATGCCTTGCAATTGGATGAAATTGTCGTCACCGGCCTTTCCGCTGCCGCGAGTAAAAAGCAACTGGGCAATGCCATTTCCACCCTCAGCGCACGGCAGTTGGCAACGGCCGGCACCTCGGCCCTCGACAAAGCGCTGACCGGCAAATTGGCCGGTGTGCTCGTTCAGCAAAATTCGGGCAATCCGGCCGGCGGCGCGACCGTCCGCTTGCGCGGCACTGGTACGGTGTTGGGCGACGCCGATCCGCTCTATATGGTGGATGGCGTCGTTGTCAACAACAGTTCGCCCGAACTCATCCGCCTCGGCGGCGGGGCGCAAAACCGCCTCGTCGATCTCAACCCCAACGACATAGAGCGCGTTGAGGTCGTCAAAGGCGCGGCGGCCGCCGCCCTGTACGGCTCGCGTGCCAACAACGGCGTCGTGCAGATCTTTACCAAGCGCGGCGCGTTGGGCAAGCCGCAGATCACCTACACTTCCCGTTTTTCAACCGCCCAAGTGCGCAAAACGCTTGCGGTCAACAAGGCACCTGTTGACAACAACGGCGACAAAAATCCCGACGGCTCGGACGTGCAGCGCTTCGATCACCAAGATTTCATTTTTCGCCGCGCCGCCGGCACCGAGCACTACGTCTCGGTATTGGGCGGGGCCGGCAGCACCCGCTACTTTGCCTCGGGATCCTACTTGGCAGATCAGGGCGTGGTTGCCAATAGTTCGTTTCGGCGCATGGGGGGGCGCACGCGCATCGATCAGGAATTGTCGCCTTGGGCCACGTTGTCTGTGGGCGGCCATTTCGCATTTAGCAAGAGCAACGACATTCCCAACGGCGGATTAAACTCAAACTACGGGGCACTGACGGGTTTTATTTTTGGCCCCAATACCTACGACCCCACGCCCGATCCCACAACCGGCGCGTATCCCAATAAAGGCGTTCTCGCCAACCCATTAGAGGTCATTGACCGCTACGATTTTACGCAAGAAGTCTCTCGCTATATAGGCTATGCCCGACTCGAGCTCGCCCCGCTATCTCGCTTGAGCATCGACTATACGTTGGGGCTTGACACCTACGATCAAACGGCCCTTGCATTTATCCCGGCCGGGACCTCCGCGCCGGGCTTGACCAACGGCTTTGCGCGCCGCGCCGCATTCGACTTTCTCCAACTCAACAACGACATCCATGTACGCTACCAGCAGGACGTAGCGCCCCACGTGCAATCGACCCTGCTCGTCGGCGGAACCCTGCAATACGAAAAGGGGGAAACCTTTAGCGCGGAGGCCAAGGACCTGAGTCCAGTCGCCCAAACCGTGTCGAGCGGGGCGACCGTCGTGGCCAGCGAATTTAGGAGCGAGAAGGCCCTGTACGGCGGCTTTGTGCAGCAAACTGTGGCGCTTTTCGATCAACTGTTTCTCACCGGCGCGGCCCGCGTCGATGCCTCTTCGGTCTATGGCAAGGACCAGCGCTGGCAATTTTATCCAAAGGCCGGCGCGGCCTATCTCATTTCAAAGGCGGGCTTCTGGCAAAACAGCGCCCTAGACGACGTGTTTGCAGACTTCAAGCTGCGTGCTTCCATCGGCACGTCCGGTGGTCAAACCGCCATTGGCCCGTTTGACCGCTTTACCAATTACAATGCCTCCGCATACAACGGCCGCCCCGGCCTAGTCCCCAGCATCCAACTCGGCGGGGCGATCAAACCCGAGCGACAGCGAGAAATCGAAGTCGGCGCGGATGTTGGTTTTTGGTCCAATCGCCTCGGCGTGGAGCTCACGTATTACGATCAACATATCGACGACTTATTGTTGATGCGCACGTTGTCCCCATCCACCGGCCATGCGCGGATTTTGCAAAATGTCGGCACCATGGACAACAAGGGGTGGGAGTTGCTCGTGCGCACCATTCCGCTGGTGCATTCCCAGCTCCGCTGGGAATCGACCCTGACGTATGCGACCAACAAAAACCGCGTCGATGGTATCGAAGGCGGGCGCTTGATCCTGCCCAATTCGTTTTCGCAAGTCTCGGCCATCAACGGCAACCCCCTCGGCGTGTTCTTTAGCACGGCCTTCGCACGCGATGCCAATGGCCACATCGCCCTCGACGCAGACGGCCTCCCCATGCGAGCGGCTGAGCGCAAAATCATCGGCGACCCCAACCCGGATTTTACCGCTTCCTGGATCAACCAGTTCGCCGTGGGGCGGCACTGGTCGGTGCGCGCCCAATTGGACGCGGTCGTAGGGGGCGATGTGTTTAACTTTACGCGGCGCTTGGCCGCCCTCAGTTCGTTTGGCGTGTTGACAGACTACGAACGCGAATTAAACGGCGAACTGCCGGCCGGCTACAATGCGCGAGTCTTCCGCATTTTTGAACACTGGATCGAAGACGGCTCCTTTGTAAAGTTGCGCGAGTTATCTGCGTCGTATCGCTGGCAGCCCTCGTTTTTGGGCACCAGCAGCGTTCAGTTGAGCTTGGTGGGGCGCAATTTGTTTTCCCTCGACAACTACAGCGGCTACGACCCAGAGACCAATGTCGCGGGCCAACGCACCGCCGTGCGCGGCTTTGACTTTGTCGAAGTGCCCATTCCGCGCAGTTTCTCAATGCGCGTCAGCCTGCATTACTGAGCAGGATTCAGACAACTATGCAACCGACGAGAAGCAAGACGATGCAAGCGACTTTTTGCGGGCTACTTATTGTAGGTGGGCTGCTTTGGGGTTGCGATTTGAACGTAGCAAATCCCAACCAAGCGTTCGAAGAGCAGGTGTTGAACACCAGCGACGGCATCAAAGCACTGGCTATTGGTATGCAGCGCGGCTACGCGAGCAACAACGTCGATGCCTACGTGCGCCATCCGGCCATCACCAGCCGCGAGCTAGCGGCCAATACGACGTTTTCCAATCTCATCGAACTAGAAGACGGCCTCGGCTCCCTAACGGGAACCAACAGCGGCGTGAGTAGTATTTGGTCTAACTCCTACCGCATCATAGGCATGGCCAACGACCTGATCGCCAACGCGCCCAAGGTGCCGCTTGCCACGGGAACGCGCAGCGGCATTGTGGCATTGGCGCACCTATACAAAGCGCAGTGCTTGGGGTTTGTCGCGCAGGCTTTTGCCCACGCGCCCCTAGACGTGCAGGCCGATGGGCAGGCACCATTTAGGCCGCGTGCGGAGCTTTTCGCCGCAGCAATTCGCTCGTTGGACCGCGCCCTCGAAACCGCCACTTCCACGCCTCCGTCCGACGAATTCAATGCGGACATATTGGGCGAGGGTTTTGATCTGCTCAACACCACACGGGCCTATCGAGCGCGCTACCACTTGTTTACCGGCAATTATCAAGCCGCGCTGGAGGACGCCGATGCCGTCGATCCAGCGGCGACATCGGTCTATACATACGACGCGGAAAACGAGAATCCCCTGTACGCGCAGGTTGTCGTTTCGGACGACTACGCTCCGCGCGACCACTTTGGCCTGAGCAGTACAGAAAGCGGCGATACGCGGCTCGCCTTTTACACCGTGCCGAGCGAGAGAACGAGCAACCCCAACGGCTTTCCCATTGAGAATTTGGCCGGCTTTTGGCACTCGGCCACGTCGTCTATTCCGGCCTATCTCCCCGGGGAAATGGTCCTGACGCGCGCCGAGGCCCACGCCATATTGGGCAACATCGACGCGGCCATCGCTGCAATCGACGCGATACGCACCAAAACGCCCGCGGATGATCCCTATGGCGTTGGGGCGTCGCTGCCGCCGTACAGCGGCCCGCAGTCGGCCGCAGCCGTGTTAGATGAAATTTTTCGGCAGCGGCGGGCGGAACTTTTTCTCAATGGCACTGGCTGGGAAGACAGCCGGCGCTTGGGACAACCTGGCCCTTCGGCCGATATGTTTGAACGCAATCGAGATTTCTATCCCTATGCCGACCAAGAGCGCTTGAACAACTCCAACACTCCCGCCGACCCGGCCCAATAAGCGGAGGAAGGTGCCGCCAGCCAGCCGCAAGGGGGTGGGGATTCGGGTCCAGTGGACGCCGACTTCAAGGTTGTTGATGACGATGAGAAGTAGGGCACGTTAATACACGACAACATCGTAGGGGCACCCCCAGGGCAATCGCATCAAAAGTGCCCAGCGGACAATACTTTAGCCAAATAGGTGTTATCCCATCCGGCCTTGAGCCGTTTGGTCTGGACGCCGACCTTGGCCGTCTTCTCTTGCTGGAGCAGACTCACGGCAATCTGTCGCAGGAGGGCCATATTTTCCGGGGCATGGCCGGTGCGTACCCGTGAGTCATCTTCACGGAAGACCACATCCAGTATCCAGTGCAAGGAATTTTCAATGCTCCAATGACTACGCACCGCTTCACCAAACCGCTGGGCATCGTTGTCCAGGCTGGAGATATAGTAGCGTCGTTCCACGGAGACTTGATCGCCTACCTGTCGCTGGGCTTCAACCATACCGAACAAGCCTAAGCCCTTCCAAGCGGTCCCATCGGCAAAAGCGTCGACCTGATCGGTGGTCCAGTACCGGCGGGTCTCAATGCGGCCGTGGTTTTCATCGTAGGTCTCAAACATGTCGACCGATAGATCCTGATGCAGTTGAGGCTCCCCTCGGTCGAAGACCTGACGCAGATGATGCAACAGCTTGGGCTGATTAGCCTTGACGGCCAGTACGTAGTCGCCTTGCCGGTCGATGACCTGTTCGGCCACGCTTTTGTGGCAGCCGATGGCATCGACGGTGACGATGCAGCCTTTGAGCGCCAGCACACGCAGCAGTTCGGGAATGAGGGTGATCTCGTCCAGACCGCCTTCACAGTGGAACTGGCCTAACACCAGTCGGTTTTTCACCGCCCAGGCATTGACCATATGTACGGCTGCTTTACCCGAGGTTCGGTCATAAGAGTGGCGCAACGTTTTGCCATCAATAGGCACAATCTCTTCCTCAAGCTTGGGGAGGAGGGATTGGACCCAAGCACTGAAACAGTCCTGGAAATGCTCGGGCGAGATCCGGGCGAAGACGCGGCCGAAGGTGTCATGGGAAGGAATGCCATTGGGCAACGCCAGAAAGGTTTTTAGCCAGTCGTATTTGGATCGCCCAAACTCAGCGATATGCACCCAGTTGTCGGCCCCGCAGATCGCGCCACACACGGCAATGACCACAATATCGATGAGACGATGCCTTTGGCTGCGCTCGATACGGGGATCGGGTACCTGGGAAAAATGTTCAATCAGTGAATCAGCCGAAGGTGCCATGGGGAAACGTTCCAAGAGAAGGGGAGAGAAGCAGCGCACCAGCGCTATCGAAAAAGACACAGAAAATATAACATAACCCTATGACAAATCTCAATTTTTGGTGCGATTGCCCTGGGGCACCCCTTGTGACATTTGTTCCAACTATTGGTCTGGAACAGATGCCCTTATGGGTGCCCTATTGCATTGGGGGTGAAGTCAGGAATCTCTCTGCGCTGGAACACTTGGTACGAATCGTTACACTCGGTTTTGCAGGTTTGCTGAACGGTTGTAAAGTTCTTCAGCGACATCTTCATAATCAGGAGGCTCCACGCCTTCGCTGCGGTCGAATGGGACTTCCTCCACTATCGAACCCGCTGACGTTCCATCCTTGCGGAACAACCAGATTCCCACCTCGCTTGGCCGGAGCGAAATCGGAAGGGATTCTTCGCTCGTGGGCTCACCTGTCTTTTCTCCCAACTCCCCCTCCCGCATCAGGTTTCCGATCTCCTTGAGCAACCAGTCGCTGTGCGTCGTGACCACCACTCGGACCCCGGCGCGAATCATGCGCGCTAGGGTCACCGCTATCTGGGTCTGGGCAGCGGGATGCAGATGAGCTTCGGGCTCCTCGATGATGAGCATATCGCCACGACCGATGGTTCCGCGTAGAAACAGCACAACGGGAGCGAGTTCGGACACCATGGACGAAGCACGAGTCAGGCGAATGTCCTCTTCCGTTTCCTGTGGTCGGTACACAAATTCCGGATATCCTCCCGATGGAGACATCTTGGCCTGTATCTGCCCGGCAAGGGTCTCGCGTTCCAGTGCGTCGGCGAGTGCGTTCATCAGCCTGTTAGTCGCTCGGCTCTCTTCGTAGAGGATGAGCCGCTGCATGAAATCGGCCATCACGCCTGAAAGCGTCGGAAGCTCCGGGAAGCGTTCCAGTCCCCCGCGGGTGGAGCGCGCCACGAAGGAGCTTGCGATAACGCGGTGGCTCTGCATGATGCCGCTGCGGGCGGCCGGCAGGTAATGAGTCTCGCCCCGCCCGCTAACAATGGGGGCTGTGTACAAGAGTACTTCAAATAGATACCAAAAACTCAGTGAGGGTTCGATTCCCCGTAACTCTTTGAGGGGTTCGATTCCCCGTAACTCTTTGATTAATCCTCGGAAATGGCTGAATAGCCGGCCGGGCATGAATTCCGAAGCCGACCACCCTTCGGGTAGGATGACCATGTCCTCGATTCGACCATCCGTGGTGACACCCGACTCCGAGATACCCATGCGGAAACGCCAGAGATCCCGATCTTCCTCGCCAACAGCCAGCGAAACCTTCATGCTATCGGGGTGCCCGGACAATCGAACCAGATCGGAAGCCGACTCGAGATCGAAACAGCGTTCGAGTTCGGTCCTTAGTTCCGCACCTAACAAATCGGGATCCCCAAGAGCAGTCTGTGCTGCGTCGCGCACACTTTCGGGCAGGTCCGAGAACCTGAACTGCCGCCCCTCAGTTTCCAGCATTTCGAGAACATCCTCGAGTTCTTCCCGCACGTCAGCATCCGCCTCCGATTTGTCATGTCGAGGACCTTGCCTAAAATAATGTAGGTGGTACGGAAGCCGCGGAAATCCACCAAGGATTCGGTGCAACGCGTAGATCAAAATGGCGAAGTAGGTCTTGCCGGTGTTGCTCGGACCAACGAACACCGTCAGCGGCCGCAGATCTACGGTGCCGCTTGCGATGGGTCCAAAATTCGTCGCCGAAATCTGAACGTCAGGGTGTGCCGTGGTCGTGGGGTTCCTAGGTTTATTCATTGCGAGTCTCCCATTTTTGAGCTGATCTTCCCGAACTGTCTCAGCTCCTGGAAGATCTCCTTGATGTCGTAGCCACACTGAGCGGCAAGTTCGTCTCGTATTGCGCGAACTTCAGCCACGATAGGGTCATTTCTCATCGTCGATGTCCTCTATCACCGACTTCTCCAAGTAGGCGACTAGGACCTCATGCAACATCGGGCAGGCTCTCCGCTAGTTTTTGACGGAGTTGCAAATAGTGGCGGTAGTCATTGGCCCAATCGACGAATACTGCGTCGTCGGATAGTTGGCCCCGGCTGTACTGGTCAAAAAATTCTTCCGAATCCATCTGTTGCTGATTTTCGTATCGCCAGATGTCGCTGTGCAACGAACCTCTGTGGCGACCTTGCGTTCCGATCAGCCACTGTGGATCGCTGCCGCTACGGCGGGGACCTTCCTCCTCGTCTCTTGCCGCCAGATTGATCCGCTTCCGAAACTCGTCTGTCGATTCGAGTGGCCGCTTTACGTCGAAACGGAGCCCGTGCGATTCGTACCGGTAACGCGAAAGGGTGCCCCGTCGTGATGGATTCGGCTCGATGAAGTAGGACAGTGTGACCCGCATCTCGACAGACGTTTCTCCCAAGCTCTCTAAGACATCGCACGGCCAAGGCAGATTGTGGAGATGCATGTCACGAAGGGTTGGTTGCTTTCCTATCTCGCGCTTGAAGGGATGCAGACTCTCCTCGACCACCATCGTCAAGGAGTTCCCGACGCTCCATAGCACGCGGTCAATGTCCGGCACGCCGAAGCCACACCGACGAAGCAAATTCGAATAGTCCTGCTTCGTCGGATCTTTGTCTTGAGGCAGGAACATTCGCTTCATGGCTTTGGTCCATTCTGCCGAGTGGACGATTAGGGCGCGGATGGTCTCGGGCCACAGGCCGGGATAGACAGCCATCACCTGCGCCGCCAAACGGGATGCGAGTGCCGTGGCCGCACTGGTGGCATTGGTCGTCGTGAAAAGTTGATCCGCCGGACGATGATGGGTCGTCAGCAGGCTGAGACTGGATAACCATACGGCGCTTAGCGAGTCTTTTGCGGCGTTGCCACCCTCAAGGACGATGTCCGGCTTCAGCGGCCAATGCGCCTGCCACGTCAGCGAGGTCGTACTGAAGGGACTCAGACCTCCCTTTGGGGCGACTGGTTCATAATCATTCGTATCTGGCTCGGTTATTCGCACGAGGTCGGTATAGGCACCGATGGTAAGGGCGTTCCATGCTTGGGCGGGATCGTGCACTCCGTCCGTATCATTAGAATCAGGGTAGTGAGACCAAGCATTGGGCTCTTTGATGTTACCGGCGGAAACGATCATCAGACGCGGATTCGTACCGTCAACATCTGCCGCCAGCGAATCGATCGCTGCCGACCAAGCAGACGGTCGCCCCCGATCTCGATTATCACGAGCCGTAATAGCCATCCCGAAGACTCGGAGCCGGGCAGGCGCGGTAATCTCGGGGTGCGCTACCGCTTCCACCGTCAAATATCCGTGGTGCTGGGGGTCTGTTCCGGTCGCACCATCATGAGGCAGTAACTTCACCGATTCGAGGCGATGATCGATTTTCACGGGATCGTTGCTATCCAGAAGTTCCGTCAAGTTCCCAACTAGGGCCACTCCTGCCATCTCCGTCCCGTGGCCGTCATCATCGTCGGTACCCCAACCGGGTTCGACGGTATAGAAGTCACTGGCAGCGAGAGCGGGAGTAAGCAGCGGATGACCGCGATTTACTCCTGTATCGAGCAGGCAGACGTATGGCGTCTGGTTGGTTTCGCCCGCAAAACGAGTCCGATTCAGCAGGTACTCGAGCCACCCGGCCTGTTCGTCGAGTCGCAAAGAATCGACGAAGTCCGCCGTCTCCTTTGCGCGCCGCAATTCGGCAATGCTGTTGAGCGTGACCATAGAACGCTGCATCTGATCAACCGATGCGTACATCAACAAGACAGTACGCTCGGGGAAAGCCACATTGCCTGGCGCTATCCGCATCCCCTGTGCCGCGGCCCGGCCGAAAAACGTTGAGGTCGTTGCGTTCCGATCCCGGACGACGGGCAGCCAAACCTCCCACCAGAGCGGTCCCTCTTCAGCGGAAGGAAACGCCTCGGGAGCGTCGGTCCAGAGCGCCCGAAGGCTCGCCGCCCGGATCTGCCGGATCGCGTCAATCAGTCGCCTGTTATCGCGGGCACGACCAATGCTGTCTTTCCTCTCCGCCAAGTAGTCACGGATGAGACGCTCGAAGTGATTGAGCTTGCCGTCGGGTACAAAGACTGGGGCCAAGGTTCGATTTTCCTCATGACGGACGTTCAGCAACTCAATCCCGGAACGCTCGCGTGCCAAGCTTTCAAAAGCTAGCTCTACGTCGGGAAAGCTCTCGAATTCTACCTGAAGACCCAGACCGTCCTCTATCCCCGCGTCCCGTTGGACCTCCCTGACGGAGTCTGCTTCCTCCCGAAGCTCGTTGATCTGGCGCTGCAACTCTCCGCCGTGCTGTGCGCGATCCTGCTCTGGCACCTGTGGACGCTTCACGCGTTGCCGCAGGGAACTATATGCCTCCGTCTCGGTGACTCCTTCGAGGATGAAGTGCCGATGTCGTCCTTCGGTTCCTTCCGTCATTTGAGGCTGTACTCCTTCCGTTACTCGCTTTGCTTATGTAGTTTCTGGGCGACATTTTTGCGCTCGGTGAGCATCGTTCGGATGTCCTCTGTATGGACCCGAGCACGTTCATGGATCAGCGCATCTTTCAGTACCTCGTTCGTGGTGCGAGTGACTTCCGCGTAACTCAATCCCACCGCTAAGTCGGCCAAGTTCCCCCACCGGACCCCCTTGACGGCCATTCCAGCGAGACGTGTCTTCAGGAGCTTCACGATCTGCGACTTGTCGGGCAGGTCGTAGTGCAGAATGTCGTCGAAGCGGCGGAAGAGCGCCGGATCAAGTATTCCGGGGTGATTCGTTGCCGCGACGACGAGGCTGTGAGAGCGGTCTTGCTCGATCATCTGCAAGAAGCTGTTCAGCACTCGACGGATCTCGCCCACATCGTTGGTGAGTCCGCGCTGCGAACCGATAGCGTCGAACTCGTCGAAGAAGTAGATGCCACGGGTCCGGCTCGTGGCATCGAATATCTGTCGTAGCTTGGCCGCGGTTTCCCCCATGTACTTGGTAATGAGACCGTCGAGTTGGACCTGAAAGAGAGGAAGGCCGAGCTCCCCGGCTAGGACGGTAGCCGTCAGGGTCTTGCCTGTGCCGGGAGGGCCTGTCAGCAGCAGCTTGCGTCTAGGCGAGAGGCCATACTCTACAATCCGCCCGGCATGGCGTTGTTCACGAATGACGCGCTCTATCTGCTGGGCGAGAGCATCGCCCAGAATCATCGAGCCGAGCCGAGCCTTTGGGTAGGAAGCTTCCAGAAGGTTCGCCAATTCGCCGTGCGGGCGGCCAATCGGCACCAGCGAACCCGCGCCACGCCGGCCCTTGGCTTCGTCAATCATGGTCCGCAGTTCTTCGGCAAGCTTGCCGTGCCCCAGCTTCGCTTCGTGGGCAGCGACCTGTATGGCGACAGAGAAGAAGCGCTCGTCGTCGCCTTCCAAGTGCGACTTTAGCAGTGCCTTGAGTTGGTCAGCGCTGGCCATAAGGCATCTCCCGAGTTTGTATGGGTGGAGTCACACCCGAAACACCTTCATCACCTCGTCCCCCAGATGATTGATCACCTTCACGGCGATGCGGCCGGACGTCGGCTTGGCGAAAGGTCGGGAGGTGTCGCTGTGGAGGGTTTCCCAGGCTTCTTGGTTGACCTCGGCTTTGAGCGTCGTCCGCAGCGATTTGTACGGGTCGCTAGCGCCGAGGAAGTAAGCGTGGCGGACGAAGAAGCTTTCCTCGTTGTAATCGGTATCGACGAACCAGCAGGCGATGCCGTCGGCGCTGTCGCTGCGGATTTCGCCGGTGTTCGGGTGGAATACGTCCACGCCGTTGACCTTGACTTGGATTTGGCTGTCTTCCGCGTCGAGGATGTCGATGTCGGGTTCGCCGAAGATGACGAAAAGGTTGCCTTTGCCGGTGTTTTTGAGGTCGGAGGCCATGTGCAGGTCGGCGTTCATGCGGGCCTTGAGGACGGGGACGCGGCCGAGTTTGTTGAACTCTGAGGCGTGGGCGTCGTAGTTGAAGGCGCAGGCGACTAGCACGTCGAAGTCGGCATCCGCGGCTTCGCGCACCGCCGTTACGAGATCGGGGCGAGAGACGGTGCCGAATTCTGGGCCGACGAAGATGCCGGCGCGTTTCTCAGCGCCCGAGTCGGCGTTGCCTTCGATGTAGGTTCCCTCGGCGCAGACGTGGTAGCCGGGCCAGGGTCTGATCCCGGAAAACGAGATGCGGTCTTCTTTGTGCGCCTGTTGGACGCCGGAGGTTTTGAGATTGTCGAGGATCATCTCGGCGAAGTCCTGCTTTTCGCCGTACCCTAACTTGGCTTCGGCGACGTTGTCGATGAGTTCGTCGTTTTCATTGACGCCTAACAGGCGGTGCGGCGACAGGCTTTCCACCGTAAACGGGCCGGCGACGCGGACTTTCTTGTTGTCTTCGTAGGGCTTGTCGTAGAGGTATTCGTAGTCGGCTTTGGCGGCGATGGAAGCGTCGATTTCCTTTTGCCGGGCGATGCGCTGTTCCCACCAATCCGCGTGAATTCTTCTGACCTCCTCGGGCCAAGCGTCGTCGGCGTCGCGGGGGATTTCCCATTCCTTATATAATGTGCCGAGCGCGTCGTTCAATTCCTGACGCAGCGGCTCCAGCGTTTCTTGGAATTTCTCCCAGATTACGTCGATTTCGGCGTTGTTGGCGATGGACTTGAGGGTGATGTGGGGGACGCGCTCGTACACGAAACCTTGGCGGATGTCGTTGTACGTGGGCGCTTCCGAGGGGACTTTGCGGGTGAGCGCGGCTTCCTTGATTTGGCCGTCGCGGCTGTCGGCGAGCAGGTAGTAGGGATAGCGAGCGCCCATAATGCGGGCGCGGGCCAGCGCGAGGGCGACGCGGGAGGTGTCGATGGTGATCCAGCGGCGGCCCCACTGCTCGGCGACGTACGCGGTGGTGCCGGAGCCGCAGGTGGGGTCGAGGACGAGGTCGCCGGGGTCGGTGGTCATCAGGATGCAGCGTTGGACAACTCTGGGGTTGGTTTCTACGACGTAGCGCTTCAACGATGCATCAAAGCCCCATCGAACATCTGTCCACAGTTCCGAGATTGGAACAACCGGAAAATCCTCCAAGAACCGAACGTACGACACACTCTTTTCCCGAGCCATTATTCGATCAGCCTTAGCCAAACGATGAAATCCAACATTGTTCGACTTCCATCCTCCTGGTCCTGGTCTGAATACTACCCCGCGAAAACTAAAAGGGAAACGAGTAGTTTCCGAGCCAGATTGGCTTGTTGTCGGCGATGGGCGAAACCGCTTCAGTTCCTGTTTTTCAGCTTCCGTTGCCTGCTTATCTGTCAGGTACTCGCCAAATCCTACCCAAAAATTTTTGTATTCTCCAGCAGATGAATTTGTGTCGCCAAAATCTTTCCCTGTGAAAATTTGGCGATACTTCAGATGCTCCCTGTTTTTAGCGAACCACACGATATAATCACATGTAGTAGAAAGCACTGCTGAAGTTTGCGAGCTTGTCTTCCACACAACGATCAGAGAAATAAAATTATCTTCTCCGAATACTTCCTCTACCAACGCCCGCACCCGATGCACATTCTCGTCCCCAATCTGCACGAAAACCGACCCGCTCTCCGTCAACAAATCCCGCGCCACCGTCAGCCGATCCCGCAAATACGTCAAATACGAATGAATCCCATCCCGCCACGTATCCCGAAACGCCTTCACCTGCTCCGGCTCGCGGGTAATGTGCCCGGCGTTGCCGTCCTTGACGTCGCGGCTGGTCGTTGACCACTGGAAGTTGGAGTTGAACTTGATGCCGTAGGGCGGGTCGATGTAGATGCACTGCACCTTGCCGCGCAGCCCCTCCCGCTCCGCCAACGACGCCATCACCTGCAAGCTATCCCCGAGAATCATCCGATTCGACCAGTTGGCGTCGTGCTGGTAGAACTCGGTCTGGGCGTCCGCGCTCGGCAGCCCGTTAAAATCCGCAAACAAATCAGCCTGCAAGCTCGATTCGCCGTCCCCCGTCTCCTTGCTCCGCTGCCGCAAATCGTCGATCAGCACCTTCGGATGCACCTTCTCCTGAATGAACAGCGGCGGCGCTTGCACCACCAGATCCGACCAGTTCTGCTCATCCTTCCCACGCCAAACAAGCTGCGGATCGAGATCCCGATTGCGCTGCTCATACGCGACCTCAATCGGATTCCGGTCGTCCTCCGCCATCACCGCCTGATACTCAGCCGTGGGAATATTCTTCCGCGATGCGTCCTGGTGCCGCAGAGTTTCAACAGTCTTGGTCGATTTTCGTTTCGCCATTTATACGGAGTCCTCGTTGGTCGTGTTCAACAGGGTTTTTCGCAAAAGTTGATCATGTGGATATCAGACATTGACCATCTCCCGCTCGATATATGGACGCATCTCCGCCCGCAGCGCTTTGTCCGTTACCAGATCAACCGGACGCCCCAGCAGATCTTCAATATAGAACTGAACGCCAAAATACCGCTTTGACGTCGCCGGCGAGTCGAACCGCACCAGGATGTCCACATCGCTGTCGTCCGTGGCTTGATCGCGGACGATTGACCCAAATAAGGCGAGATCCACGACGCCGAAACGCTGCACAAGGGTCGCCTTGTGCGCTCGAAGCACGTTCAGGACTTCATCTCTGTTCATTTCTCCCTTATTTCCTTATCTACTTCATCCGCCTCGTTCCCCACCTTATTGATTTCCCTCATTGAATTCCAGCGCCTCTAAAAGCGTTTCCACAAGGCTTTGCTGCAATTTCTCATGGGTACGCTCCTGGCAATTCACGCCGGGAACTTCCTCAATCCAGCCAATCCACCATTCGCCACTGTGTTTCACGACGGCTGTATATTCCATGTTCGTTCCCCTTTCAATTGTGAGCCCTATGTCCTATAGCAACCCTGAATGACTTGAACGATTCGAGCTGCGGATCGTCTTGTTTCCACTATTCTGCGTTCATCTGCGTTCATCTGCGGATTGTCTTATATAGTTGAATTCGACAGGTAGTTGTCTTAGGCGGCCTTTGTGTAGGTTCGTTTTTGGTTATGTTCAATCTGTTTTCGCGCACACTCCCAAGCAAAATTTCGCTTGAGGGTAAACGCACTCCACGGTCCTTGGTGGGGAATATCCCGCTGCCGAAAATGGATCAAAACCAAGTAGGCCATAACGGACAACGCGACGGAGCGTTCGACTCGTTGGGTCTGCTTGGTCACCTGGGCTTGTCCTAATCCGGTGGCCCCTTTCAATTCTTTGATGAGCAGTTCCACGTGCCAGCGGCGGGTATACAACACGACGAGTTGGCCTGCGGTCACGTCCGGTAGATTGGTCACCAGGATTTTGGTTTGTTTCGGCGAATCGTTGCGCCGTTTCTTGCTCAAGACCAACGTGACATCTCCGATGTGTCGCAGGCGTTTACGACCGCGGTAGACCCAATAGACCCGCCGACGGGAGCCGTGCGGACGAAACCAGATTTTTCGATAACAGGTATGGCGCGTATGATGGACCCAATCTTTGAGCGTATGGCCGTCTTCAAACTTCCAGGTGCGGGGCAGACTCATGACGAAAAAGAAGCCTCGTTGCTGGATCAAGTGCAGCGTTTCTTTAGCGGGAAACCCGGCATCGGCGACCACGATCACTTGCTGGGCCCAAGCCGGTGGTACCAAGGCGGTCAGCATCTGACGAAACAACACATTGGGCTTCTGATAGGCCGGGTCTTCTTTACGCCGAACCAACTCGAAATCGATAGGGATTCGATAATTGCCCCACTGCAGCATGACCAGGATCACTTCAAACCCCCACAGAAAGGGACTATAGCCATCGGCGCGGGCTTTGCGCACCAACGGATGTTTCTTGGCCACCTTGGCTTTGTAGGTCCCGTCGACGATCACCAACACCCGACCGTCTTCCGCCGGTGGCAGCCCGGCGATCACCGCATCAACCAAGTACCCCAACAGCAACCGCCAACTCCAGTAGGTCGCACTCAGCAAGCGACGTAAGTGCCATTCCGCTATATGGTTAGGCCCCAAGCGGGCTAAACCACACAGCGTCGCTTTATCTTGATAGATTAACAACAGCGTCATACTCCAACAGAACACCAGATGATGGCGATGACGAAAAAAATGTTGAGTCCCACGCAAAAAATAACGAAGGTTCACAGGCAAGCGAGTCAGGTTCAGCATCGGAGTTTCCCTGGGGTAGATGATCCATGGCGGTGAATCAAGCTATCCCAAAATAGGGAGACTCCGATGCCTGTTCGAGCCTAAATATCAACCTACCTGTCGAATTCAAGTTATATAATGATTTAGGTCACAAACTTCGATGGACAGACAACCTTCGACGGCCTCGTAGAGATTGGTCAGCAACTCTTCAAAGGATTCCCCTTGCGTCGCGCATCCGGGGATAGAAGGGACTTTCGCCCAATACCCGCCTTCTTCCGCTTGATGGACCACAACTTTCAGTTTCATCGTTTCCTTTCCTCATCGGTCAATTGGCTGCCATTCATTTTTCTCGGGCGTTTGGGCGGCAAAGAAATCACTCTCCTTTTGCCCAGCCTCTGCTTTTCTTGTAAATCTCGGCAAATCGCATCTAGATCATAATTGAATCTCTTAGCATACTCATCGCGTATCTTACGGACCTCTTCGACGATTGGGTCTGGTTGCATGAGCTTATTCCTCCTCTTGATTCTGTCCAAGCGCGGCGAGCGGGGTCCACTCAAAACGTACCTCAAGCTTCTCAAAGGCTTCTCCCTTAAGACCGGTGAGATTGTACGCCTCGCGATAGGGCAAACGACCCTCTCCGACCGCACGAACTATTGCAGAGGCAAAGCGAGGACCAATGCGCCACTTCTGAGTGTTCCAGAAGTGGCCTCCACTTCCCTGACGCTGCTGATCGCTGCGCCATCCATCGACCCCTCGGTTGTAGAAGCGGAAAAACTCATCCCTGTCGATCAAATCGAGATCGAGTGCCCGGCGCGCGGCCACGATAGAACTCACCTTGAACCTGTGGGCAATAGCCTGATAAGGATCATTCGTTCGTCGGGCACTAGGCCAGAAAGCGAGTAGCTCTTCCTCCGGTATCAGGAATTCAGCAGCGGCCTTGTTGCAGAACTGCTCGGTTTCATCCGATGGCGGTTGTAGGGCTTCTAAATTGGAGACACCGCTCTGGGCTATGAAGAGGTGAGCTAGTTCGTGAGCTAGGGTAAACATCTGCGCCGCCATGAAATCGGCGCTGTTCACAAAGACAAGCGGGGCATACTCATCCACGAGGACGAAGCCCTGAAATTCATCGGGATCCAGCTTTCGATACGCGTTATTGCCCACGACGCCACTGAACGACACCAGCACTCCGGCAGTATCAACCAAGTGTCGCAGATGCCGTAGCGCATCGCTCCAAGTACCTAACTCTTCTGCCCAATTTTCGGTAAGCTGCAGCGCATCGCGCATGGTAGCCCCAACTTGCCGAGGATGGGCATCCGTGCCGTAGGCTCCAATGAAATCCAGTGGTTCAGCACCGCCTTCGATAAGCTCATCGCGCATCCATGCTTGGCGCCGCTGCATAAGGTAAATGGTTTCGAGTAGATCGGAACTCGGAGGCGGAGCATTATCTCGGGTGCGAAAGTCGGGTATTGGCAAGCGCTCTTCGGGCGGCTCTGTCAAGTACAGAAATCCCAGAGCGGTATGAGTGCGTTGGGCAAGTCTGTCGGCCTGTGCAACACTGATCTTGCCATTGCGTTCCCACTCCAACACGCGCTCCGGGCTCACTTTCAGCTTGCGCGCCAGTTCCGGGCGATCAAAGCCTGCCCGCTCTCTCGCCCACCGCAGCACTTCAGGTTGCAATGTTATCTGCAAACGTCGGCTGGTCATGGTTCACGTAACCTCTGGCTTAATATGGATTCGTCGAAGCTACAGTGATGTATATACATTATCAATATCAATACAATGTCCGATCCCTACCCTTTTGCCCGCAACCCCTCAACCAACCGATCAAATGCGGCTTCCATCCCAGACACATCGGTGAACTCGGCAAAAGCCCAGCGCCCGTAGTCCCCGTGATGATTCACACCAGGTACCCAATAGGTATCCATGGTCGTCTTCTTGTCCTTGGCGTCTTCCCCCCGATAACCCTTGATCTCGACGATCAGATTCAGCAGATCATCGTCGCCACGGCCATCATCAATGCGGACGATAAAGTCCGGCAGGTATGTCCGCATTTCCGATCCGCGACGATAGGGTACCTCCAAGCCGAGATTGTGGTTCTTGACGTAGGCTTTGACGCGCGGATGGGATTCAGCGACGCGGCAAAACTCCCCTTCCCAGTCGCTGTCGAGGACGAGCCAATTGATGTGGCAACGGCGGGAGTCGGCCTGCCAGCGGCTAGCCTTGGTCGTGTTGAAATTCACGTGGGCTGTCGAACCGACGGGATTGTACGGATCGAGCACCGCTTTGACCGGGCGACTGTCGATTCCTTCACGCGTGATGGCGGCAAAGATGCGCTCGCAGGCCGTGTCGGCCAGTTCTTGGTACATAAGTTGGGCGGGATACATGCCGCCCTTACAGTCGAGGTAGCCATCGAGCCACTGTCTGGCGATGCGCTTGAGCTGTCCGAATAGATAGAGCTTAGGCTCTTCGCCAGGATCGCGGAACTTGGTGTAGAGCAGCCGCTGAGTCAGGTGAAACAGAAGCGTCGAAGTCCGCAGGTCGTTAGTGTGCACCAGACTGAGATCGACGC
The DNA here is from genome assembly GCA_965217585.1 of Candidatus Latescibacterota bacterium. Lineage (GTDB taxonomy): Bacteria > Latescibacterota > UBA2968 > UBA8231 > UBA8231. Next base: position 5,201,840 of record OZ244561.1, on the reverse strand, counting down.
CCTCGCCGATAATCCCCTGGTTCCTCGTAATCGACGGACCAACCAGATCGGGCGTCAGTTCCAGCACTGAGTCCTTGTTAAACTCGGCCTCGAGCCGCTCTTCCGGCAATTCCACCCGATACCCAGCCACCCGAGGAAAACAAATCTCCAGCGCATCCCGTTCGGGCCGCACAGCCCGCACCTGAACGGTCTCTCGCGGCTGCTTCTGCGGGGCTATGACGGGCTTGGCCGTAAAATCAAATGGGATGCCCAAGACATCCGCGTACTCGACATCGAATAAGCCGTCTTCGTTGAGATCGTAGGATTGCCGCCGCAGCGCCCGGCCAATGACCTGCTCGCAAAGCAACTGCGTCCCAAAGGCGCGCACGCCCAGCACATGGCTGACAGTATTCGCATCCCACCCTTCCGTGAGCATCGACACCGACACCACGCAGCGAATCGAATCCCCCAGCCGCCCCGGCTTACCGACAGTATTCATAACCTCGCGGAGCAGCTCTTGGTCGCTGATGTTCTCGGCCTGACGGCGGTCGCCGGTGCGCTCAATGATCTCTCGGCGGAAGCGGTCGATCTCGTCGGCGGCCATGTTGCGGAAATTGCTATCCAGCGCGTCGCCGGACTCCAATTGTTCGCTGTCGATCAATAGCGTGCGAGGCCGTGAGTACCGGCCGCCCTGTTCGTCAAAATTGCGGAACAGCGCTAGGCGACCGTTTACCAACGTCGTCGAGCCATCGTCGTTCTCGCGGTAGAAGCCGGAGATGTAGTCGTACACCAGCTTGGAAGTCGAGGTATTGTTGCAGACCACAATGAAGCACGGCGGCACGCCAATCCCCGCCTTCTCCATCAACTCAAAAGTTTTCTGGTAATGCCCGTACAGAGCTTCCAGCGCAGTCTGCAACTCCACCGGCAAACTGAGGGGATCGAGAGTCTTGGCCTTGCCCCGCCCCTTCTTCGGCATGTCCGTGCGGATGTGTTCCCAGAGATTGCGGAACTTGGGCATTTCGCCGCCGGGAATGTTGTCGGCCACCGGCACGCGAGGCAGTTTGACGATGCCGCATTCAATGGCGTCCATGAGCGAGAAGTCGCACATCGTCCAGGGGAACAACGTGCCTTCGGCGTACCCCGACCCGCGCAAAAAGAAGGGCGTTGCCGAGAGGTCCATCACCCGATTGATGCCGAGCTTGCTGCCAACAGTTTCCAACCCCGAAATCCACAGCCGCGCCGCCTCCGTGTTCTTTTCAGCTTCCCTTCTGTCATCTCCCTTGAGCTCGCCTTCCTCCTCTTCGCCCGGCTTCTCGCGGTAGCAGTGGTGCGCCTCGTCGTTGAGGATCAAGACTTTCTTTAGGCCCATGAGTTCGGGCATCACCCGTTGCAGCATTTGCCCCTCGGTCTCCAGGGTCGTCAGCGTCTCGCCCCGTCCCTGAAGCAACGAACGCCCGCCTTTAGAAAGCTCCATGCGTTCGCGCAGCTTGAAGGCGTGGTAGTTGGTGATGACGATCTTGGCCTTTTCCAAGTCGGGCAGCATGTCGTTCGGAACCAACTCGCGGCTCTGGTAGTAACTGTCCGGGTCGTTCGGTTGCAGCACGCGCAGGCGGTCCTTGATGGTGATGCCAGGCGTGACCACCAAGAAACCGCGCGTGAAGCGGCGACTCTGGGGCCGACGCACCGCATTGACGGTCTGCCAAGCGATCAACATCGCCATGACCGTGGTCTTGCCGGTGCCAGTCGCCAACTTGAGCGCCAACCTTGGCAGTGGCAGTTCTGGATTGGCGTCGTTGTTGGCGTTCGTCAGATGATCGAGGAAGCTCTTGCCGGCTCGGCCCGTGCGCGGCGCAACTTCGCTGAGCCATATAGCGGTCTCTACCGCTTCAACTTGGCAGAAGAAGGGCCGAATGCCACTGAAGCGATGGTGCCGCCAGTGCTGGAGCAGGCGCGCCGTCTCCGGGGTCACCTGCCATTGGCTCGGGTTCGGTAGGTCGCGCCAGCGGTCAACCTGCTGACGAACCCCGTTGATGATGGCCGTCAGGTCGTATTGCTGGCCGGCGGCTTCGAGCTTCTGCGCCGCCTCGTCGAACACCAGCGCGGCTTGTTGCGCGGATCCCTTGCGCTTCTTCGGCTGCGGGATCGGCGTGACGAACTCGGCCTGTCGGCGGTGTTCGACGATCTGCTGGGTCGGCTGCCCGGTCTCGTCTAGTTCCCAATGCCGGCTCGGGCGCTCGTAAGGTGAGTTGAGGACAGGCTGTTCGAAGAATTCAGTCAAAACGATATCGAATAGTGTAGGTAGTAAGAATACTCCAGCTCCAGCGGCCCTTCCCGCTCACCCCTGCGGCATAAACATCAGCTTAATCCCCTCCTGCCCCTCGGCCATGTCAAAGGCCCGCTGCCATTCGCTCAGGGCAAAATGGTGGGTGATCAGCTTTTCGCTGGGAATAAAGCCCCTCTCGATCAGCCGCAGCGCCCGCTTCCAAGCCGGTCGTCGCTGACCAATGCCGCCGGAGACCTGCAGCTCGTTGTAGGCGATCTTCTCGAAGTCAATCTCCACCGGCGCACCCGGCAGGCCCATCTGGGAGTAGCGCCCCCGCTTGCGCACAAGTTCCAAGGCCAACCGCATAGCCGATGCCACCCCCGCGCATTCGACCACCACGTCGGCACCATAGCCGCCGGTCAACTCGCGCACCCGCGCCACGGGGTCATAGGCCGTAATATCAATGGTGTGTTGTACCCCCAGGTCCGCGGCCAGTTGCAGCCGCTCGGTATCCCGCTCAGTGCCGCAGAGAATCACCGTCCCCCCCTCGGCCAACGCCACCAGCGCCGAGAATAGCCCCACCGGCCCAGGCCCGGTGATGGCGACGAAGTCCCCGGCGGTCACGCCAGCCTGCTCAATGACCGAATGCACACAGCAGGCCAACAGTTCGGTCAGGGCACCAGCTTCAAACCCCACGCCAGCGGGCAGCTTGTGGACGAAGGTCGCATTGCAGAAGGGCGCGAAGCAGCCGTGGTGCCAGTAGCCCATAACCTTGCGCTCGGGGCAGAGGTTGTAGTGCTCGCTCAAGCAGTAGTCGCAGTCGCCGCAGATGTACACGCTCGGCTCGCCAGTCACGCGGTCGCCCACCTGTACCTGGTCGCCGACTTCCGCGCCCTTTTCCACCACCACGCCGCTGAACTCGTGTCCCATGACGACCGGAGTCTGGATATTGTAGTTGATGGTATCGCGGTACACGTGTAGATCCGATCCGCAAACCCCAGTGGCCTGCACCTCGACCTTCACCTGCTTGGGGCCGGGCGGCGCGTCCGCTAAGTCGCGCAGCTCGACAAATCCGTCGCCCCGCTGGTATTTGACCACTCCCTGCATCGCTATTCTCCTTCTGCTAACTCGAGCCGGTCGCCCGCCTTGATCTCCCCGGTTGCGCGGAGTATCCGCAAGCTGGCGAGCCGGGTGCTGATGATTTCGATGACTTCGACGAGGGCAACCGACTCTTCGGGTGCCAGCCCCTCGGCCTCTATCCGCTCGTTGCTAGGATAGACGAAAAAGCGCAACCGCGGGCGCACGCCGTGCGCACTGCCGATATTGGCATAAATGTCCTCGCTGTACACGGCGATCACCTCGGGCGCATCGCCCTCAAACACCAAGCCCTCCGGCTCGAAAAGAGCCGCCGCCTTGTGCACCAACTCGCCTACGGCCTCTACCGTCGCTTGGCCCAACAGGGTCTGGCTGAACGCCTCCGAGCCAAACTCTAGCTCCTTCAATCCGGCAAATTGCAAGTCCTGCTCGCGCGGCTTGCCCAACAGGTCAAGCCCTACGTCGCGGTCGTTGAGCTCGCGGAGCGTCTCTGCATGACCGATTGTGCCGCCGTCAACCCGCGCGATCTCGACCCGCATCTGCGCCACGGCCGAATAGGATTTGTAGCCGCCCAACAAGGGATCCCCCACCGACAGGCGGCGCATGTCGTAGTCCTGTAAAAGGCCCACGATTACGAAATCAGCCTCCAGCTTGCGGCCGATCGCGAGGGCCTTCTCGTGGTCGGCAAACCCCCACTCCAGAGCCAACTCGGCAACGGCGTCAAAAGGGACAACCTTCCAGTTGCGAAGGGCCACCAACTCCGCGCTGACCATGTTGGCCAACTCGTATTCGACGTTCCACACGCCCTCGCGAAACCCCGATTCATCGACAAACGGCACCACCGCCACGAAGTCGGGCCGGGGGCCGGAGCCATAGTGCTGGCGCACCTCTAAGTACTGCGCTAGCGCGCTCGGCGGCTCGGCAGGTGGCTCGGTCGCCTGCCATTCCTCCGGGCTTCCCGCAGGAGAGGTCAGGGGGGCACAACTACACCACAAAAGGAATGCAACAGTCCATTTTTTCATCGCGAGTTCCAAAGAGAAAGGCGTGGAAATGCTGGGTGGCATAAAAAGCGACCTGCCCGGTTCTATGTCAACGCGCGGCAGCGCGAGCGTCTTGACAGTGTTTTTCCCCGGCGATACGTTGGCAGCGCACCCTTCCACACCACTCCCAACCTGCTACTAATGGGCGAACTGACCCTCATCTACGGCCCAGCTCATCCCGACAAGGCATCGCCCGCGTACGAGCGCTGCTTGGCACACCTCAACGCGGGCGACGGCGAGTCCTTGCTCTGGCTCTTGCCATCGCACTTCCAAGCCCAGCTCATGCGGCGGCAGCTCACCCGCGCCAGTCGCACCCGCCTACTCACCGGGCACTTGGCCCTCGATCTAAACAGTTTCATCGACATCCTCTACAGCCTCTGTCCCGGCCAGCGACCGGCCCTGCCCCTTAGTGCGCATCGGCTCTTAGTCGAAGACGCCCTCGCCGCCAGCGCGAACAGCGCGCCCTATTACAGTCGCCGACCCGAGCGGCTGGTCCGGGGGCTGACTCAGTTGTTCCGCCGGCTGGAGGAAACGGGTACCCAGCCGAGCGACCTAGGGGGAACAACTCAGCGCAGCGCGGAATTGCAGGCCCTTTATGCGGCCTATCTGGAGCGCCTCGCGGCCGGCTGGAGCGGGAGCCGCGAACGCTTTGCCGCCGTGGATACCCATCTCGACCACTCGGTTCTAGCACAGCGCTTCCCCGGCCTCGGCTTGCTCGTGTTTTGTGGCTTTGTGGACGCGCCCGCACCTTTTCTGCCCGTGCTAGAGAAGCTGCTAGCCCTCGTTCCAGAATCCATCGCGCTGCTCGATTACGACCCAGAGGGTCCCGGTTTTTTTGCCCGCACGCGCCCCCTGTACGAATTCCTCCACACCCGCGCCGTCCGCGTCGAATACAGCGCCGCCGAGCAACACCCAGCCGCCCCGTTTGCCGGCCGCCTCTTCACCCACGGTCGCGATAGTCTCGACGCGCCCGTAGAGCGGGTCCCCTGCCCGGACCGGGTCGGCGAAGTCGCGGCGATGGCCCGTCGCATCCGCCAGTTACACCAAGAGCAAGGGGTAGCTCTAGCACAGATCCGCATTAGCTTCCGCAACCTCGACACCTATGCCGCACTCGTGGCAGAAGTGCTGCCGCGCCACGGCCTGCCTTTTTACCTCGCGCGCGGGCGGCCCCTTGCCACTGCACCCGCAATGAGCACCGTCTTCGCGCTCCTAGACGCGGTGCTAGAACGCTACAGCCGCGCTGCGCTCTTCCGCCTGCTCAGCTTGCCCTTGGTGCGGCTACGCTACCCATTCGAAGGCCAGACCAACGCGCTTTCCGCTGCGGACTTCGCTGCGTGGACCTGCAACGTTCCGCCGTCAACCGGGCGTGCCGCATGGCTCGCAGCCATCGACGACAATTTCGCCTATTTAGAGCGCGAGCTAGGCATAGAAGGCGAGCCGGTCTCCGAAGAAATCGACGATCCCCCCACTTGGCGCGAGTCCTTGCGCGACGAATTGGAGGCCCTCCAGCCCCTGCGATCCAGCCTAACCGCGCTCTTTGACCTGCTCCAGCCCCTGGAGAGCCGACAGGACCTACCCTCCTTCCGCCACCATCTGCTCCACGCCCTCGGCGCGTTAGGCGTAGAAGACGCTCTCGCGGATGGGGGCGCAGAAGACGGCCAAGCACTGGCGCGCTTTTTGGAGTTGCTCGACGAACTGTGCGCGCCCGCCGTAGCCCTACAGCCTCGCACCTTGAGCCAGTTCGCCGACCTATTGCGCGACGCCATCTCCCAAGCGCATGTCCCCTCTGCAACGCGCGCTGGTATTCAAGTGACCGACCTCGCCGCCGCGGGCAGCGCACCCTGCGATTACCTCTTGCTCGGCGGGCTGGTGCAAGGCGAATTTCCCCGCTTGCCGCCGCCCGATATCTTCCTCGAAGAAACCCAGCGCCGCGCTCTGAACTTGGACGAGGACGCCACCACCGCGGCCGAGCGCTTGCTGTTCTACCGCGCCGTGTGCGCGCCGCGTCGCGGTCTCGGCGTTTTCTACCCCCAACAGTCGGGCAGCGAAATGCTCGCCCCCTCGCCCTTTGTCGCCGAGCTAGACGGCTTGCTCGCTCCGCAGCCTTCTCCGTGCGAGGTCAATGCCACGCCGGGCACCCTTGCCGAGTTGCACCTCGCATTGGGCCATGGCCTGTGCGAGGCGCGCGACTCCGATTTAGCGCGCGACGCCCTCGCACTCTACAGCCGGGCCACACGGCTCGACGACCACGCCACCGTGCTGCGCCACCTCGTGCGCGGCTTGCACCTCACCACACGGCGCGCGAGTCCCGAGGGTTTCGGCAACTATGAAGGCGTACTCGACGAGGCACCGCTGCTCGCCGCACTGCGCACCCGTCTCGGCCCTAGCCATTCTTTCTCCGCGACCCAATTGGAGCTTTACGGCCGCTGTCCCTTCCGGTTTTTTGGTGAGCAACTACTCAACCTCCAGCCCCTCCGCGACCCGGAAGCCGACGACTCGGCGCTCGAGCGCGGCAACCTCGTCCACCGCATCCTCTACCACTTCTATGCGGCCCACGGCGAAGCGGCCGAACGCGCGGAAAACTTGGCTACAAACATCGCGGAACTGCGGAACCTCGGCCGCAAAATCGCCGCGGAAATGAGGCTTACGGGCTTTTTCTGGGAGCGGGAATTAGAGCGCCTGCTTGGATCGGACGACGGGGAACGCGAGGGCGTTTTGCCTCGCTTCCTCCGCCTGCAAGCGGCCGCGACCGACCCGGCTGTGCCGACCCATTTCGAGCTGAGCTTTGGCAGCTACCCCGGCATGGGGGAGCGCGACCGTCAATGGACCACCACTCCCTACGCCATCGGCGACCCAGAGACCGGGGACGAGGTGCGGCTCTCCGGCAAGATCGACCGCATCGACCGCACGGCCGACGGCCGCTTCGTCGTCTTCGACTACAAGACCGGCCGCATGCCCTCCGTAGCCGATATTGACACCGGCCTCAACCTCCAGCTTCCGCTCTATTTGCTAGCGGCTGAATCCCTGTTCGGGGAGATCGGGCTGCGCGAAGGTGCCGGGGCGGCGTACCTGATGCTTCGCGACTTAGAAGACTGTGGCCGCGGCGGGCTGTTCGCTAACGCCGCGCATCGCAATACGGCCTATGTCGCCAGTGGCCGCCACGGCATCTACGACCCCGAGGCGTACCGCCAGCGCCTCGACGCCGTGCGCGGCTTCGTCCTCTCTTATGCGCGAGCCATGCGCCGCGGAGTATTTCGCGTCACCACCCACGACCCAGCCAAAATCTGCCCGCACTGCCCGTATCAACAAAGCTGCCGCCTCGATCCCCAGCGCATGCGGGACTTGCTGCCGTGAAGCGCGCCGTCCCCCTGACTCCCGTCCAGCGCATGGCCCTCGACAGCCAGCGCAATATCGCGGTCACCGCCAGCGCCGGTGCCGGCAAGACCGCAACGCTAGTCGAGCGCTACATCGAGTTGTTGCGCCTGCATCCCGAGATCGGCGTGCGCCAAGTGCTGGCCATCACGTTTACCCAAAAGGCCGCGGCGGAAATGCGCGAGCGCATAGACCGGCGGCTGTCCGACGCCCTCGACCAAGAGCTACCCGAGCCAGAGCGGCAGCGTCTGCGGCAAATCCACGCAGACCTGCCCGCGGCGCGCATTTCCACCATCCACGCCTTCTGCGCGGCCCTGCTGCGCGAGTATCCCATTGAAGCGGATGTGGACCCGGCCTTCGCGGTCTTGGAGGGAGTAGATGCCGCGCAACTCCGCCACCAAGCCGTGCGCCAAACCCTAGAGTCCCTAGCCCGAGCGGGCGACTCCAACCCGGACCAAGAAGCCCTGCGGCGCACCTTGGCCGAATGGCCGCGCCGCTATCTCGAACAGATATTGGAATACCTGCTCGAAAAAAAGCATCTCGCCCGCTCGTGGTGCCGCCGCTACGCCGAGCAGTCGCCCGACCAAATCCTCAGCGACTGGCGCAGGATGCAGCAAACGGCCTGCGCTCCCGCGTGCCGCGCCCTACTCGCAGAAACCCACTTCACCGGGATGCTCGCGGAACTTGCCGCGCTCGCACCCTTGACCGACGCGAGTGACTCGGCCGTCGGGCGACTAAACCCGCTCCGCGACGCCATGCGCCGGCTGAGCCAAACGCCCCCGCTCGACGAGGCTCTAGAAATCCTCCCACGCCTAGCCGAGGGGCTTTTGACCAACGGCAGACCTCTAAGTGGCAGCCGGCTGGGCAAGAAATCCAATTGGGAGGAAGCCGCGCTCGCCCGCGTCCGCGAACTCGTGCCCGCCTTGGGGCGCTGCCTAGTCCCGCACGCCGATCTCCTCGGCCTCGAACTTAGTGCGGCCGACGAGCGCGCCGCCGCAGTGCTGCCCGCCCTGTCGCGCGTCTTCCTCCGCGCCGATGCGCGCTGCGAAAGCAGCAAAGGCAACGGCAGTATGCTGGACATGGACGATCTCCTAGAGAAAAGCCACCAGCTCATCGCCGCCGACGCGGACATCCGCTACCGCTTGGCCCAACACTATCGCTTCGCGCTGATCGACGAATTCCAAGACACCGATCCCTTGCAGTGGGAAATCATCCGCTCGCTGGCGTCACCGGACGGGCAAATGTCCGGCGATAAGCTCTTCATCGTCGGCGACCCCAAGCAGTCGATTTACTCGTTCCGCGCAGCCGACGTCACCGTCTTCGCCCGCGTTCGCGACGCCATTGCGGAGGCCAATGCCGCGCACGAACGCGAGTCCCGGCCCTTTTGCGACGACGGCGAGGTCCTAGACGCCTCTCCCACCCAGCGGCTCGGCACCCTCGTCATGGGCGAAAACTTCCGCACCCTCGCCCAGCCCATTGCCTTTGTCAACGCGCTCTTTCCCAAGTTTATGCAGGCGGTCCCAGACGAGCCTTTTCAAGTAGGCTACGACCCCCTCGTCGGGTGCCGTCCCACCAGCGCGGGCGTGGGTTCGGTCGAGCTTTTGCTCTTGCCGCCCGACGATAGCCGCGACTCGACGGAGGCCGCGCTACGCGAAGCCGAGTTGGTGGCCCGCCGCCTGAGCCACCTGCTAACGGGCAACGACTTGCAGGTCGCCGACCAAGAGGGCTTGCGCCCGCCCGTTCCCGGAGACATCGCCTTGCTCCTGCGCCGTCGCCGCAATCTCTTCGCGTACGAAGACGCGCTGCGGGCCTGCGGCATTCCCTTCCAAGTGGCCGGCGGCCGGGGGTTTTACCAGCGCCAAGAAATCTACGACCTCGCCAATATCCTTCGCGTCCTGTGCAACCCCGGCGACGGCATCGCCCTGATGGGCGCATTGCGCTCGCCGTACTGCGGCCTCTCGGACAACGCCCTGTACGCGCTGACCGCGCCCCACGGCGGGCGGCTCGCGGAACACCTCGCGGACGCCAGTTGGCGTCAGCAACTCGCCCCTGTGGACCAAGAAGCCGCCGCAGACGCCGTCGCCCGGCTCCAGCACTGGGAAGGGCTGTGCGACCGCGTGCCCCTTGTCGAGCTGCTGCACACCATCCTCGAAGACACTGGGGCCTGGGGCTTTCTCTGCTATGGCGAGCGCGGAGAGCAGGCTGTGGCCAACGTGCGCAAGCTCCTCGACCGCGCCCGCGAATTCCGCGGCCCCCTCGCCGATTTTGTGGTTCGCCTCGACTTGTTGACTACTGAAGAAGAACAAGAAGGCGAAGCGCTTCTCGAAGCGGACGCCTTGCACATCCTGACCGTACATGCGGCCAAGGGCTTGGAGTTTCCCATCGTCGTCGTGCCCGACTTGGCCGCGCGATTTAATTTTCAAAACAGCACCCCCGCGCTCATCGATGCAGAAAAGGGCATCGGCTTGCGCACGCTCGATCCCGAGCAGGATTATAAAAGGGCCTCCTCCTTTATTCGCAGTCTCATCAATCGCAACGCGAGCCGTCGCCAGCGCGCCGAAGAGAAGCGCCTGTTGTACGTGGCCTGCACCCGCGCCCGCGATCACCTGCTGCTCGGCGGCGCGCTGACCGACAAGCACTTCGCCACCGACCTCGACGCGGCGGCGGACTGTCTCGGTTGGATTTGTGGAAGCTTAGCCCTGACAGAGACCGACCTCGCCGGAGGCACCAAGGCGGTTGCGGGCGTGCCGGCCCCCTTGCCCATCTACACCGACCCCAGTGCGTTCCCAACCCCCGCGACCACCGCCCGCAGTGCCGATCCGGCCTTTCGCTCCCTCGACGCCGCACCCGCGCAGCAAGCAGCAGCACCGGCGCTGGATCTACTGTCGCCGCTCGACGATCCCCAAGACCGGCCCGAATTTGCAGCCAGCGAGTTGGTCCTCTTCGCCGCAGATCCGGCCGCGCACCATCGCCAGTACGCGCTGGGCCTGCCGCCGTGGCCCCTCGGCCAAGTAGATGCGCCCCGTCGCCGTGGCATGCTCTTTGGCCAACTCGCCCACTCAGGTCTAGAGGCCCTAAGCAACAGCCCAGATGCCGACCCCGTGGCCCTCGCCGCCGACCTCGTCGCAGCCGCCACCCTGCCCATAGCATCCTATCGCGCCTCGTTCGAGCGCGAGTTAGCCGCCCTATTGCGCCGCTGCCGCCAATCGCCCTTAGCCGCGCGCTGGCTCGCCCATGCGGAAACCCGCACCGAAGTACGCTTTACGCTCTCGCTGGACCGCGGTTTAGTACATGGAGTAGTCGATTACATGGGACGCGGGGCCGACGGACTGTGGGAATTAGTCGATTACAAGACCGGCCACCGCGATAATACAGAAGAGGCAGTACAGCACTACCGACTGCAGTTGGAAATGTACGCCCTCTGCTTACAGGCCCTCCACCCGGGCCAAGGCGAATACCGCGCGACGCTGTACTTCACCGACTTAGACGAGAAGCACCTCGTGCGCTTCACACCAGCCGATCTAGCGGCGGCCCGCACTCGCCTCGTCGCCCTCGTCGCCCAGCTCATTGCGGCCAAAGTCTAGCGCGACACAGCCGCGGCGCGCGCCAAAACCGCCAGCACCTCCTCGCGCAGGACCTCCGGCAGGTCCGCGAAGTCGATCTGCGTGGCCCCACTAGGCAACTCGTCCCGGCTCTTGTTCCATCCCTCTTCCGCTCGGCACCACCTGATTACCACACCATTGCCCAAGCGGACAAAATACGCCCCGTCGTCTGTGTAGAGTGTCGCTTTCATAGCGTCCTTTCCGCTGAATCTCGTCGTTTGCCTTCTCCGCCTTACCGCGTACTTTCTTTAACTATTCCCAACTCAGCAGACAAATCACGTAGGACCATCCAATGCAGGTTTCCGCCCTTCGGGCCTCGGCTGATTTCGGTGCCCAGGTGCAGCAAGCCGCCGAGCGCCTGTCCGCCGAGCGCATCTATGACCGGATTCTCGCGCGCGATCACACGGTCTGGCGGCCCGACCCAACCGAGATTGCCAATCGACTCGGGTGGCTCGACAGCCCGCGCGTCATGCGGGACGCGATCGATCCCATCCGCCAATTCATCGACGCCGTCCGCGCCGATGGCTACACCCACGCCCTGCTGTTGGGCATGGGTGGCTCTAGCCTCGCGCCAGAAGTCTTCCGCGCGACCTTTGGCGTGGCCGATGGCTTTCTCGACCTCTCAGTGCTCGACAGCACCCAGCCCGACGCCGTCTTGGCCAAGGCGCGCACCCTCGACCCAGCCCGCACCCTATTTCTCCCGGCCACCAAGTCCGGCGGCACCGTAGAGACGCTGTCCTTACTCAAGTACTTCTACAACCGCACAGCGGACGCCCTCGGGCCAGCGGAGGCCGGACGGCACTTCGCCGCCATCACCGACCCGGACAGCGGCCTCGAAGCCCTCGCGCAACGTCTCGGCTTTCGCCACATCTTCCGCAACGACCCCAACATCGGCGGGCGCTACTCGGCCCTGTCGTACTATGGCTTGGTCGCGGCCGGTGCCATTGGCGCGGATCTCGGCCGTCTGCTCGACCGGGCCGAGCAAGCCCTCGCCGACCCGCAACCGGGCATCCAACTCGGTGCCTTTCTCGGTGCTGGTGCCCTCGCCGGCCGCGACAAGCTAACCCTCATCGCTTCGCCAGCCGCCAGCGCGGCTGGCGCTTGGATCGAGCAACTCATCGCCGAGAGCACCGGCAAAGACGGCAAGGGCCTGCTGCCGGTCGATCTAGAGCCTGAATGCGCAGCCCACACCTACGGGGATGATCGGCTTTTCGTCTATCTGCGGTTGGACGACACAGCCGATGCCCGCGCCCAAGCTATTGCCGCGGCCGGGCACCCGATCTTGTGCCTCCAGCTAGCGGACGCCGGCGATCTCGGCACGGCCTTCCTGCACTGGGAAATTGCCACGTCCATCGCCGGATTCTTCCTCGACATCCATCCCTTCGACCAGCCCGATGTCGAGACGGCCAAGGTACTGGTCCGCCAGATGGTGGCCGCCTACCAGCAACGCGGCGAGTTGCCCGCCCCCGATCCCGACCTCGTCGATGGCCTCGCGCTATACGGACCAGTGCAGGGCACCACCCTGCCACAGGCCTTGGCGCACTTTCTGGCAAGCGGCGAGCGAGGATGCGCCTACATTGCCCTACAAGCGCACCTCCCGCCGACCCCAGAGACCACCGCCGCCCTCCAAGACTTGCGCCGCCAGCTACTAACACACACCGGCCTAGCCACGACCCTTGGCTTTGGCCCGCGTTTCCTGCACTCGACCGGCCAACTGCACAAGGGCGACGCCGGACACGGACTCTTTATTCAGCTAACGGCCGACTCAGCAGAGGACGCGCCGATTCCCGACGACGCCGGGGCCTCGGACTCTAGCATTACTTTCGGCATCCTCGCCCAAGCCCAAGCCCTCGGCGACCGCCAAGCCCTCGGCGATCAGGGACGGACCGTGCTCCGCATCCATCTAGGCGCGGACATCGCCGCGGGCATTGCCCAATTGCGCCGCGCCCTAGACCCGAACAACGACCCCACAGGAGAAGTCCAATGAGCCGAGCAGACATCGGCCTAATCGGCCTAGCCGTGATGGGCGAAAACCTCGTCCTCAACATGGCTAGCCACGGTTTCACCGTTGCCGTTTACAACCGCACAACCGCCAAGGTCGATGCCTTTATAGACGGCCGCGCCCGCGGCAAATCCATCATCGGCACCCATGCGCCGGCCGAACTGCTCGCCCAGCTCAAAAAGCCGCGCCGCGTGATGCTGATGGTGCAAGCCGGCCAAGCCGTGGACCGCGTCATAGCCGAACTAGTGCCCCTGCTCGACCGCGGCGACATCCTCATCGACGGCGGCAACTCCAACTACCAAGACACGGCCCGCCGCACCCAAGAGCTAGCGACCAAAGGCCTGCTCTACGTGGGCACTGGCGTCTCCGGCGGCGAGGAGGGCGCGCTCAAAGGCCCGAGCATCATGCCCGGCGGCAACCCCGCCGCCTGGCCCCACATCAAAGACCTCTTCCAAGCCATTGCCGCCAAAGTCGCCGACGGCAGCCCGTGTTGCGATTGGGTGGGCCGCGACGGCGCCGGCCACTACGTGAAAATGGTCCACAACGGCATCGAGTACGGCGACATGCAGATGATCGCCGAGGCATACGCCCTAATGCGCGAGGCCCTCGGTATTGAGCCGCAGGCCCAGAGCGAAATTTTCAAGCAGTGGAACGAGGGCGAACTCGACAGCTACCTCATCGAGATCACCGGCGAGATACTCGCCAAAACCGACGACGAGACCGGCCAGCCGATGGTCGATGTAATACTCGACACGGCCGGCCAAAAGGGCACCGGCAAGTGGACCGGCATCGACGCCCTGCAATTGGGTGCTCCAGTAACTGCCATTACCGAGGCGGTCTTCAGCCGCGCCCTATCCTTCCTCAAGGACGAGCGCGTGGCTGCGGCCGGCGTCCTCCGAGGCCCAGACGCTTCGTTTACTGGTGCCAAAGACACTTTCGTCGAAGACATCCGCCAAGCCCTGTACGCGGCCAAAATTTGCTCCTACGCCCAAGGCTATCAGTTGCTTTCCCTCGCCGCCCGCGAATACAGCTGGGAACTCAACTACGGCGGCATCGCCCTGCTGTGGCGCGGCGGCTGCATCATTCGCGCCCAGTTTTTGGGCCGTATCAAGGAAGCCTTTGACGCGGATCCAACGCTGGCCAATCTGTTGCTCGCGCCGTACTTCAGCGCAGCACTTGCACAAACCCAAGCTTCTTGGCGCAGAGTCGTGGCCACGGCTGCGACCCTCGGCATACCCGTGCCGACCTTTGCCAGCGCCCTCGCGTACTACGACGGCTACCGCTCCGCCCGCCTGCCCGCCAATCTGCTCCAAGCCCAGCGCGACTATTTCGGTGCCCATACTTATGAGCGCACCGACAAGCCGCGCGGCATCTTCTTCCACACCAACTGGACCGGGCGGGGGGGAACGACAGCATCGACGGCTTACAACGCCTAGTCTAAAAAACGCTTGGCAAACGCTGCATTGACGCGCGCAATTCGTCGCATGCCGTCGGCGTTTTTTCGCGCTAGTGCCGATGCAATCGCCCGCCCGCTTGCATCGTTTCGCCCTATATAAACGCGCCTTCTCATCCCATTCGAACACGCAAAAATAGAAGCGCGAATAAGATAGACCCGCGCTTTTTGATCGCCCTTTTGCCGTGGCAGGTTTTCCCCTATACGACATGCCAAACCAACGCGCCAATTTCGCAAAACTTTACGTAGTTGATCGGGTCAAATGTCGTAGAGAAAATCGCTAGTAATTTAGGTGTAAGAACAACCCCTGTGGTTGTTCTTTGTTTGGACCAGCACGAGGGCCTCGTCTCTATTTCACAGACAGCAGAAGAGAATGTCTGCTCCATCCCCTTTTGCTACCTTTCCGCTAGACGCGCAATACCATTTCAAACGCATTTGCTAAATATTAGATTTTTCTCTTAATTATTTTATATTAGACACACTTACTCACGGCGAAAGGATCTTTTATGCCTAATCTCGCAGCCCTTTTGAAAGAGGAGATCAGCAAGATCGCCCGCAAAGAAGTGCAAGACCAAGTGCGCGAACTGAAGAAAACAGTGCGCGAACAGCGCGATGCACTCGCTCGCTTGGAAAAGCAAATCGGCCCAGTAAAGGCAAAGGCCGCTGCCAAACCGGTCGCCGCTAAGCCGGCTGCCACCAAACCGACCGCCGCCAAACCGGCCGCCGCCAAAGCCCGCAAAGCACCCGAAGGCGCTAAGGAAAAACAAATCCGGATCGCCCCGGATACGATCAAGAAGCATCGCAAGCGCCTCAAGCTCTCCCAAGCCGAACTCGGCGAACTGCTCAACGTTAGTACCAACACCGTTCTGCGCTGGGAAGCGGGCACATCCAAACCGCGTAGTAAGCACCTCTCGGGACTTGACCAACTCCGCTCCATGGGCCTGCGGGAAGTCAAGAAGCAACGCGGCGAATAACAGGCTTTGCAGAACGATCAAAAAACCCCCTAGTCTGCGGACTAGGGGGTTTTATTTTTTAATTTTAGAGCTACTAGCAAAACCCGCAAGCACACTTCCCTCGGAACACAGGCGCTCTTAGCGAGAGAAAACCCACCTTTTGTTAAGAGATCTTAGGCCGTAAAACCCAAGTGTCGGTACAACCATCCAAGCCTGCTCCAACCTACCTATCACTGCCAGCGCGCCAAGTAGTCGCCCATCTGCTGCTGCAATTCCGCGTTGTCGTGCTTGACGGCTCCGCGCCAGACAATTCGCGCCTTGCGCAACAGCATGGCCCGCGCGGCCGCGACGCGCTCCGGTGCGAGCTGCGGCTCCTCGCGCAGCAGCTTGTCGAGCGCGTACACCCGGAAGCGATCCATCGCGTAGTGCGCTTGCGATAGTTGATCGGCGTGGCCGCCGTATTTGCGGATGAGCTTCTCCGCCAAATAGACCACTTCATAGCGACAGGTAATCCGCAGCCAAAATTCGTAGTCCTCGCAGGCGGGCAGGCCTTCGTCAAACATACCAACGTCCGCAAAGACCCGGCGGTGAATCGCAATCGACGAAGGCGACATAACACACAAGGGCAAGGCTTTGTAGAAAATGTCGCCGCCGAATTTCTGGTGGTGTTTGTGGGGGTTGATCCGCACGCCATTGCGGATCCAGATCTCGTCGGTGTGGCAGACCAATAGACCGCTCTCGTGCAGGGACTCGGCTTGGCGTGCGAGTTTGTTGGGCAGCCACTCGTCGTCCGAGTCGAGCAGGGCGATCCACTCGCCCTCAGCCGCCGCGATCCCGCGATTGCGCGCGGCGGATACACCGCTGTTTTCTGCCAAGATCACTATTTTGACTGCGCTGCCAAATTCCTCGCGCACCTGCTCGGGCGTACCATCGTCGGAGGCGTCGTCAACCACGATCACTTCAAAGTCCGCCCCCTGCTGTGCCAGTACCGAACGGATCGCCCGGCCGACTAACGCGCGGCGGTTGTACACGGGAATGACCACCGAGAACACGGCAGCCTCAGTTGTCGCTGGTGAGCGCGGCGGCCGCGTCTAGCTTTTCAACGACCATTTCTGGAGTAATGACCTCGGGCAACACCAGTGGCTGGTCGATAAGACCGGCGGGAAAGATCACGTACAGGGGCACCCCTGAGCGCCCAAAGGCGCGCAAGAGCTGCGTGATCTCGGGATTGCGGTTGGTCCAATCGGCTTTGACTAGGGCCACATTGAGTGCGGCAAACCGCTCGCGTACCACTTGCTGCGCCAACACCGCCCGCTCGTTGACTTTGCACGTCCAGCACCACTCGGCCGTAAAGTCGATAAAAACCATCTGCCCACCCGCGACCAACTCTTCCACGCGTGCGGCACTAAACGGCTGCCAGTCTAGTTCAGACGCGGTGGTCTGCTCAGACAAGGTCTGCTCGGCAGCCAGCAGCGGATGGACAAAGATCACATAGCTGCCCAAAACCAGCACCAGCGCCACCACTCGGGCCACCCTCTTTGAACGGTTGGGATGTTGGAAGCTGCCCCACTGACCCCAGACCCAGCAGGCCAGCCCCAGCCCCAGCAAAAAGGCCCCCGTCCACACCACGCCTTCGACCCCGACCTGATTGCCCAAGACCCAGAGTAACCACAGCACCGTGGCCATTAGCAAAAAGCCCATTAGCTGCTTGAACCGCACCATCCAAGGGCCGGGCTTGGGCAAGCGCCCGATCCACGCCGGCTCGAGCGCCAGCACCACATACGGCAACGCCATACCTACACCAATCGCCAAAAAGACCGCGACGACGACGACGGCCGGCTGGGCGAAGGCAAACCCAAGCGCGGTCCCCAAAAAGGGCGCGGTGCAGGGCGTGGCCAGAATCGTCGCCAGCACGCCGTTGAGAAAGGATCCCGTCAACCCCTCGCGTCCCTCTAGGCCCCCCAAGCCACTGGTCCCCGGAAGCAAAATTTCATAGACGCCGAAAAGACTTAGGGCCAACGCGAACACCAAGGCACTCATCGCCACCACAAAACCCGGGTACTGGAACTGAAAGCCCCAACCGATCTGCTCACCACTGCTTTTGACCAAGAGCACCGCTAGCGCCAGCGCCAAAAAAGTGGCCACAATACCGGCGCAAAACGCCCACCCTAGTTGCTGCACCCGCTTGGTCTCCTCGCCGGCTTGATTGACAAACCCGAGCACCTTGAGCGAGATGACCGGCAACACACAGGGCATCAAGTTGAGGATCAACCCACCCAGCACCGCAAAGGCGATATAGACCCACAGCGACCGGGCGACCTCCCCGCTAGCCGCGCGATAATCCCGCTCCAAGATCCCCCCTCCTTGGCGCGGCGCAGCGCGCAAATCCAGCGCCAGCGTCCCGGCTTGCACCTCGTCAGCTAGCCCATAGACGAGCACTCCGCGCAAAGTATCGACTTTGGCAGCCCCGTAGGGTTCGAGAGAAAGCACGAGGCGATCGGCAGCTAGACGCCGAGTGGAAAATGCAAAACCGTCGGCCGCCAGCGGGTAAAAGTCGGGCACCTGTTCGCCCTGCTCGAAAGATTTACCCTCGTGGGAAAGGCGCACGTCAACCTCTATAGCCCCTTCGCCCCGCACGGCGAGTTCTACCGCAATGCGCTCGTCCAACGCGCCCGGCACCTGCGCCGCATAGCGGTCAAATTGCGCCTGCTGGGTACTCGGCTTGCCGACGGCGGCCACTGGCAGCGCCAACGTCAACGACGCCTCGCCGGGGATGCACAGTTCGCGGCACACCAGCCAGGAGACCTCGGCTGCAAGGCGCAGCGTATCCCCTGCGGCCAACTCCTTCGGTGCGGTAGCCTCGGCCATGAGTAGCACTTCGTCGGCATACCCATAGACCACCAGTTCTCCCTGTTCCTCGAATTTGTTAGGCAAGGGCCATTGCAACGGTCCTGCCACAACACCGGCCGGTAGTTGCCATTCGACTTCGATCGGCAAGCCAGCGTCGCCGCTAAAAATCCAATAGGTATGCCACTTCTCCTCCATCTTCAGCTCGACCCCCAGCCGGAAGGGCTGGCCTGGAACCACAGCATCTACATCGGCCAGAAAATTAGCCCGCACCGGGTGATCGTCGGCGTTGAGCCGCCCGCAGAGCACTAAAATGAGAAGAAGGATGAGATTGTACATGGGAACCTCGAAGGAGAGATAAGGGTGGGAGGAATTAGGAATTCCCAATTCCCAACATCACCCGCGCAGCACGGCTTGGTGGATTTGCTCGATGTCGATTACGCGGCAACCGAAGCGGCGGGCAAAGTCCACCAGTTGCTGGCCCTTGGCCATTGAGCCGTCGGGAGCCATCACTTCGGACAGCACCGCCGCCGGAAAAAGTTCGGCCTGACGGGCCAACTCCACCGCGCCCTCGGTGTGCCCCTGGCGGCTCAGCAACCCTTCTGGGCGGGCGGCTAAGGGCAACACGTGCCCAGGGATGACGATATCGTCGGGGCCGGTATCCGGCTGGAGGGCGCGCCGGATGGACGTGGCGCGGTCTTCAGCCGAGACGCCGGTTTCAATTCCCTCTAGCGCGTCAAACGGCAGGCCGAAGCGCGGAGTCGTCCAGTCGGCGTTGTGCGGCTCAATCAGGCCGACGCCGAGACGCGCCAGATGTTCCTCGGTCGTGGCTAGGTGCAGCATGCCACGCGCCTCTTTGAGCATTTGATTGATCGCGGCACCCGAAACGTATTCCGCGGCCACGATCAAATCGCCTTCGTCTTCCCGCTCGCGCGCATCCACTAAGACTAGGAACTTACCAGCGCGGAAATCCGCAATCGCTTCGTCGAGTCGACAGAACATTTATTGCACCCGGTGCGCCATAAGCACCGCTTCGTCGAGTTCAATTCCCAAACCGGGCGCGTCCGGCACCCGGATGTGGCCGGCTAATATGGTTTCCGCAGGGCGCACCAACTCGCCGCGCCAATCCACCTCGCCAAACGCGAATTCGAGCACCGTAAAGTTGGCAATCGTCGCTGCCAAGTGTACCCCGGCCATCGTCGATACCGGACCCGCCGGGCTGTGGGGCGCGATTGGCATCTGCGCCACCTCGGCCAGCGCGGCAATGCGGCGGCATTCGGTAATGCCGCCGGCGTGTTTGACATCCGGCATCAGCACATCCACTGCTCCTTGGGCGATGTAGGGCCAAAAGCCCTCGCGACCGACGAGCGACTCTCCGCCGGCAATAGTCTGGCCCGAGTGCAGCCGCAACTGGCGTAGCGCATCAACATGATCGCGTGGCACCGGCTCCTCAAACCAGTAAAGATCGAGTGGACGCACCTTTTCGGCCATCTTAAAAGCCAACGCCAAGTCAAAGCGCTGATGGCAATCCACCAACAGCTCGATTTCGTTGCCAATGGCCTCCCGCGTCGCCACGAGCCGCGCGATCCCTTTGTCCGCGTCGCGCTCGACCCCACTCCGATCCATCCGCCGCCAATGCACCTCGTCAAAGGGCGTGCTTTTGACGGCACCAAAGCCGGCATCGACCGCTCGGCGCGCCGCATCGGCAAACCCCTGTGGACTGCGGTCCCGGGTGCCGCGGTTGAGATTGGCGTACAATCGCACGGAGTCGCGCCGCTTGCCGCCCAGCAGACGCCAAGCCGGCACCCCGAGCGCCTTGCCGGCCAAATCCCACAGCGCTTGGTCGATCGCGCTCCGCGCCGTGGCCCCGACGCGGCCGGCGTCGCCCGAGAAAATCGCCGCCCCCCGCACCATCTGTTCCCACAACACCTCTACCTGGGTCGGGTCCGCGCCCACCAACCGCGGCCCCAATTGTTCCAGCGCGGCCGCGACCAAGCCGTCGTTGCCGCTCTGGCTCGCTTCGCCCAGCCCGCTTAGTCCGGCGTCGGTGTGGACTTGCACGAAGAGCCAATTGCCGCGATGCGACGCCGCCACCGAATGTAGTTCCAAACGGGTAATTTTCACATGGCTTCTCCAGCGTAAAACTGCTTCCTCAGAAAACATAAAGAAGAGACGGCCTAGCCGCTACGCGCGGAGGGGTTCACGCGGTTCAACTGAGTCGTTATGTTTTTAGTCCGCGCCTTCTTTCCCCAGAGGTGAAGAATGGATCTCTTTGACGCCGGACTTCGGGATCGCCAAGTGGCGGACCAACCCCTAGCCGCCCGCCTGCGGCCGCGCACCTTAGACGAATACGTCGGCCAAGACCACATTCTCGGGCCGGGCCGCCTGCTGCGACGCGCCATTGAGGCCGACCAACTTTCCTCGCTAATTTTCTACGGCCCGCCCGGCACTGGCAAAACCACGCTCGCCGCCGTCATCGCCCACACCACCCGCGCCCATTTTATCTCCATCAACGCCGTCTTGGCCGGAGTCGCCGACATCCGCCGGGCCGTCGATGAAGCCGGCCAGTTGCGCAAGCTGCACAGCCGCAAAACCATCCTCTTCATCGACGAGGTCCACCGCTTCAACAAGGCCCAGCAAGACGCGCTCCTGCCGTGGGTTGAAAACGGCACTATTATCCTCATCGGTGCGACCACCGAGAATCCTTATTTTTCGGTCAACCGCCCCCTGCTCTCGCGCAGCCGGGTCTTTCAGCTACAGGGCCTTAGCTCCGAAGCCCTCGCGCGCATCGCCCAACAGGCGCTCACCGACTCGCGCGGCTACGGCCATCTCCGCGTCGCCCTGCACCCCGACTCTCTCGCACACCTGATCGACGTGGCCAACGGCGACGCCCGCGCCCTACTCAACGCCCTAGAACTAGCGGTCGAAACCACCGATCCAGACACCCAAGGGCGAATCGCCATCGACCTAGCGGTGGCCGAGGAGTCCATCCAGCGGCGCGCCCTGCTCTACGACAAGGAGGGCGACTACCACTTCGACGCCATCAGCGCCTTTATCAAATCCATGCGCGGCTCGGACCCAGACGCCACCCTCTACTGGCTGGCGCGGATGGTGTACGCCGGCGAAGACCCGCGCTTCCTCTTCCGCCGCATGCTCATCTTCGCCAGCGAGGACGTCGGCCTCGCCGACGAGCGCGCCCTCCAAGTCGTTATAGCCGCGGCTGAATCCTTCGATCGCATCGGCCTGCCCGAGGGGCGCTTTCCACTGGCTCACGCCGCCTTGTACTTGGCTACCGCGCCCAAGAGCAACTCGACTATGGCCTTCTTCGACGCGCTGGCGGTCGTGGAAAAAGAGCGCGAAGGCGAGGTGCCCACCCACCTCAAAGACGCCAGCCGCGACAGCGAGGACTTTGGCCACGGTGCCGGCTATCTCTACCCCCACGCCTACCGCGAACACTGGGTCGCCCAGCAGTACCTGCCCACCGGTCTGCAGGGCCGCATCTTCTACCAGCCCTCAGACCAAGGCCGAGAAAAAGAAGCTGGCGACCGCGTCCGCCAACGCCGCGAGTTACAGCTCGCCGCCATGCTCGAAGCAGAGTCCGCCCCAGCCGAGATATTGTCCCTGTCCCCGGCCGACCAAGCGCGCGACCAATGGCTCAAGCGCGCCAGCGGCGACGTTGGCACCCAACTAGAGCGCACGCGCCAACGCCTCTTAGCCCCGCTCACACTCGCGCGCCACCACCTCGTCCTCGACTTGGAGGCCGGCACGGGTCTGCTCACTTGGGAAGCTCTGCGGCGCGTGCCCGAAGGAGGCGTCTGGGCGCACACCAGCGACAAGATCGCGGCCGTGGCCCTGCACGAAACCGCCGCCCACCTAGCCGAGATCGAGCGGCCCCAAGTGCTGCAAGGCCCGCTCGCCACTCTCGCCGACCAGCTCGCCGCCTGCGCTCCCGATATTCTCTTTGACGCCATCGTAGGGCGCAACGCCCTCGGCGCGCTAGCACAAAAGGCCGAAGTCGTCGCGGCCCTGCATCGCCACCTCGCCCCACAGGGTCGCGTCAGCTTGGTCGAGACCCTCTCGCGCCGGTCGCAACGCCTGTATCAGCTACTCGACTTACAGCAGCTCGGCGACCTAGCCGAGCGACTCGTCGCCGCCGAAGAGGCCATCTACGCCGTGCCCGACAACCCACGAGTCAACTGGGATGCCGCAGATCTCGAACAGATGTTCGCGGCTGCGGGCTTTGGCGCGGTGCAGGTGCGGGTGGAAGCAGTCCAGTCGCAGCGGCACATCGAGCTGCGCCATCTCGCGCACTGGTTCAATCCCGGCGGCGATAAACGGCACACGTACGCCCACCATCTAACCCAGCATCTCGACGAAGGCGAACTGCGGCAGGTGCGCAAGTTCTTCGAGCAGGGCTTGGCCAACCGCACGGTGACTTGGACGACGCCTCAGGTATTTGTCGTAGCGGAAGGGCGGCAAGGGAGTGATGCGGGCGCAGCACCTAAGAATTGATTTATGGCGTCTCACGGCTTACCTTATCCGCATTCCGCCACCTCTAACCCCTCATATACCATGACTGCCAAGCGCCTAACCTGCCTGCTCCTATTGGGTCTCAGCGCCTGTAGCACCACCGAAGAACAGGTCGTCGAGCTCCTAGAACAGATGGCTGCCAATCCGGTAGATTCGCCCGCCTATCAGCAATCCATCGACGAGTTGGCCGCCATTGGCCGGCCGGCTGCCCGCCAACTCATCGCCCGCCTCAACCCCGACCTGTACCTCGGCGAAAACTACCGGGAATTCCGCGATGAGCAGGAAAAGCTCCGCATCGGCTGTGCCCTAGCCTTAGGCCACATCAAGCCGCGCGGAGCCACGGCCGCGCTCAAGGATCGGATCACAACCGCTTACACCGACCGCGAGCGCATCGCTTGCCTGTGGGCCATGGGCCAAGTCGGCTACGTCCAAGAGGGCGTGGATGCAGCCAAAGTCCAGCTCGACGACCCCGACCCCATCATCCGCATTCACGCGGCCATTGCCCTGCTTAAAATGGACGACGAGCTCGGCACCAGCGAAATCGAAGCAGCCCTAACCGGCAGCGACCCGGAGTTAGCCCAAACCGCCTTGCAAGGGCTAGAGGAAGCCGGCTACTTCGGAGTCCCGCTGCTCGTGGAGCTGAGCATCCGCGCCGGCCCTCACCAAAGCGAGCTGCGCTCGGTGATAGCCAGGGTCAAAGACCAGCTCATCGCCCTGTTAGAGGCCGAAGAGCCAGTCCACCGCCAGCGCGCTGCACAAGCCCTCGGCTACATCGGCGACGAAGGCGCGGCGGTCGCCCTTACCGGCCTGCTGACAGACCCCAGCAATCAAGTGCGCTTTAGCACGGCTGCCGCCCTAGCCACCATGGGGCGCAGCCAAGGCATTGAGTTCCTCTTTGAGGCCCTGCGTAATACCGACTCCATCCTCCGCGCCAATGCCGTCAAGTTCCTCACCCGCGTCCAGCAACAATCCGGCGCGGTCCAAGCCCAGCTTATAGCCGCCCTCAACGCCGAGGATCCGCTCGCCCGCGCGGGCGCGGCCCAAGTCTTGGGCCAAGCACGAGTGCAGTCTGCCCTCAGCGCCCTGCTGGCGGCCACCATGGACGAAGTCGCCGATGTGCGCGCCAATGCGGCCATTGCCCTCGGCCAAATCGGCGATGTCCAAAGCCGCGCTCAGCTAGAAAAATTGCGCCGCGACAGCGACGCCACCGTCTCCTACTACGCCGAGTGGGCCTTAGGTCAGCTCGGATCGAGTTGACTCTAACCCCCTTTCGCGCCATGCAAAATGCAATCTGCTTCTTGTTCGCACTCTTGGCCCTGCCGCCGTTTGCCGCGCCCAGCCGCGCCGGCGAAACGCCCGAGACCCTCCTCATCCGCCAAGCTCTCGCCAACGACATCTCCGGGTATCGCCGGGCCGATGCCGAGCTGGCCCTCAAGGCGTACCACCCGCACTTCGTCGCCTATCAGGGCCACGCCAATGGCGACCCTCGCGCTTGGACGGTCCTGTACGAAAACCGCGATGCGTTCGCCGACCAGCTAGCTGCGGATCTCAGCGTCCGGCGCTACGAGATCACGCGCACGGTTCCCTTTATCGCGGTGCGCACAACCCACGCCATTGCCACCAGCGTGGACTCCGGGCGCGTCGTCGATCGCCAGACTAGCGAGGCCACGCCGGTTGCCATCCACCGCTTCTGGACCTTCCTCAAGGAAGAAGACGACTGGCTGGCCACGGCCATGGTCGCGGATTTGGGTGACACGCTCTTGCCCACAGCCGGCGCGCCCGCCAACGGCGAGATCACCGAGCTGTTGCAGCGCGAAAGCCAAGCGTGGGAAGCGGGAAGCGGCATCCTCGGCTTCTTCGACGCAAACTTCACGGGCTACGACGCCTTGGGTGCTTTCAAACCGGCCTCCTATAAAATCGCCTTCTGCGGCAGCGAGGAACTGGAAAAGTGGCTCGACAAGCGGCTGCCCTACGTGCAGTACGTGCTCGACCGCAAAGTCCTCCACGCGGCCATAGGCCCTACCGGCGACGAAGCATTGGCCGTCACGCGCGAAAAAGTGGCCGTCGAGCACGT
Organism: Candidatus Latescibacterota bacterium; assembly: GCA_965217585.1. Lineage (GTDB taxonomy): Bacteria > Latescibacterota > UBA2968 > UBA8231 > UBA8231. The sequence continues at coordinate 5,176,630 of OZ244561.1, read as the reverse complement.
CAAAGGGCCGGCCAAACACCACAAGGAACGCTACGTGTTCTGGACGCTGAGCCGCCGCTCCGGCTCGTGGAAGATCACCAACATGGTCTTCGACTTGGGGCTTTCCGACTAACTCATGGAAAAGCTGGTCTGGCTACTGGTCTTTACCGTTGGCTACTGGTCTTACTGCATCTTCTGGGGCATCAAAGGCGCTCGCCGGGCTAAGACGGCCTCGGATTACTTTATCGCCGGCCGCGGCATTGGCCTGTGGGTCTTCGTATTGGCCGCCACTGCCACCTCCTTTAGCGGCTGGACCTTTGTCGGCCACCCTGGCACCATCTACAACGTCGGCTTGCCCTACGCCTTTGCCTCCTTCTACGCCATCACCATCCCCTTCACCGGGGTGTTGTTCCTCAAGCGACAGTGGCTTTTGGGCCAGCGCTTCGGCTATATCACCCCGGGCGAGATGTTCAGCGACTACTATCGCACGGATGCGATGCGCTTTCTCACCGTCATCGTCGCCTTGGTCTTCAGCGTGCCCTATCTGGGCATCCAGCTCAAGGCATCGGGCCTGCTTTTCAACCGCCTGACGACCGGCACTCCGCTGGAGGGCAGCTTCGTCGGCTCGGTCGAGGGTGGGGCGATTGTGCTTTCGGTCATCGTCTTTATCTACGTAGCATCCGGCGGGTTGCGCTCGGTCGCCTACGTGGACTGCGCCCAGTGCATCCTTCTCGCTTTCGGCATCGTCGTCCTCGGCTTTATTGCCCTCGATTTGGTCGGCGGCTGGACGGCCTTCAAGGGGGGGTTGGCCACCCTCGCCCAGCAAAAACCCGATATGGTCGCCATTCCGACCCGGCCGGAGTCAGACTCCTTCCTCGAACGGGTCGGCACCATGTTTTTCGACGCCCAGGGCGGCCCCTGGACCGGCCTGATGATCCTGACCTATATGTTCGCCTTGATGGGCATCCAGTCGGCACCGGCCTTTTCGATGTGGGCCTTTGCCAATCGCGATCCTCGGCCTTTTCCCTGGCAGCAGGTTTTTGCCTCTTCCCTGGTCATTGGCGGCATCTTATTCTTTTTTACCGCCTTCCAAGGCTTAGGCGTCCGGCTCCTCGATATGGAACTGATCCCGGGGACTAAGCCCCTCGGCCTGCCGGCATCCGACCACTTGGTTCCCTACCTGATCGACACCTTAGCCGACAGCTTCCCCTTCCTCTTGGGGCTTTTGGCCGTCTGCGCGCTAGCCGCGATGCAATCGACCGGTGCCGCCTATATGTCCACCGCCAGCGGCATTATCACCCGCGACCTCTACCGCCATTTCTTCAACAAAGAGGCATCGCACTCGGCTCAGGTCTTTGTCGGCCGTTTGAGCGTAGCCATCGTCGTCAGCCTAGCCCTGCTAGTCGGACTAGCCTCCGGCGACCTGCTCGTCTTGCTGGGGGGGTTGGCCGTTTCTTATGGATTACAGATGTGGCCGGCCCTGCTGGGCATCTGCTACATCCGCTTCTTTACCCCCAAGGGCATCGTCGCCGGACTCATCGCCGGACTCATCGCCGTTACCTTCACCTACATAACCGAGTTGGGCGGACTCATCGGCATTGGCCGCTATCCGCTCACACTCCACAGCGCCGGTTGGGGCATTCTCTTTAATATGGGGACTGTCGTTGTCGTCAGTTTTTTCACCCAGCCCAAGGAAGCCAGCCACCTGACCCACCGCGATCGCTACCACCACTTCCTCAAAGAGCACACGGCCCTGCCCGAGGCCAAAAAGAAATGGAAAACGCCGGTCTGGATTCTGACGGTAGTTTGGTTCCTCTGTGCCATCGGCCCCTTTGCAGTCCTCGGCAATCAGACCGATCCCGCCCATTGGCCCTTGGGCATCCCCTCGCTGTGGGTATGGCAGATCGCTTGGTGGATCATCGGCTGTTTTATGATGTATTTGCTGGCCTTTAAGCTGGAAATGTCCACCGTCCCCGCCCGCGAGGTCGAGTCCCCGCCGCAAGACGCCTAAGGTGCGCTCCGCCTTTCCCTTTGTCCGCCTACTGCTAGCGCTCGGCGCGGCCCTGCTCGGCGCGCTGCTCCTGCCCGACCAAGGCGCAACGAGCGGACTGAGCCTCTTTCCGCCAGCCGCAGCCATCCTCGTCGCCGTCGTCACTGGCCGCCTGATCTTAGGGCTAGGATTGGCGATCGTCGGCGGTGCACTCATTTCCCTGCCAGCAGATGTCCCACTCTACGCGATCCCGTTCCGCGGCTTAGAGCGCGCCCTCATAGATTTTGTCTGGACCCCGCTGCGCGACTCCTTCCAACTCTTCATCCTCGGCTTCACCGCCTCCCTCATCGGCATGGTGCGCGTCATCTCGCTGGCCGGCGGCACCCGCGGCATTGCCGACTTGCTAGTCGCCCGGGCCGCCGGTGTGCGCTCGGCTCGGCTGGCCACCGCGCTCTTGGGGTTGGCGGTCTTCTTCGACGATTACGCCAACACGCTCGTCGTCGGCACCACCATGCGCCCCATCGCCGATCGCTTCCGCATCTCGCGCGAAAAATTGGCCTTTCTCGTCGATTCCACCGCTGCCCCCGTGGCCGGTATCGCCCTCGTCAGCACCTGGATCGGCTTTGAGGTGGGTCTGTTCGACAGCGCGATGGAGCAAGTTGGCGCTGGTATCTCCGGCTACGAACTGTTCTTCCGCGCCCTGCCGGCCCGCTTCTACTGCCTACTAACCCTAACTTTTGTGCTGTGCTCCACCGTCGCCGGCCGCGATTTTGGCCCCATGCTCAAAGCCGAGCGCCGCGCCCGGCAAACGGGCCAAGTCCTCGCGCCGGGAGACCGCCCGATGACCGGCGACGCATCCCAACTCCCCGAGCACCCCGGCCTCCGCGCCCATTGGGCCGTGGCCGTAGGTCCTGTCCTCCTCGTCGTCGTTGGCGTACTCGGCGGGATGCACCTAGACGCTAGCCAAGCACCGGCCGTGGTGACCGCCCGCGCCGAACACGGCTTTTTCGCCCGGCTCTACTGGGTCCAAGTTTTCTCCCACGCCGACGGAGCTAAAGTGATGTTCCTATCGGCCTTAGCCGGCTCGGCACTAGCAGCAATTTTGGCCCTAACTCGCCGCGAAGAAGCAAGCCATAAACGCCCGCTCGGCCTAGTGGAAGTCTGCAAGACCTGGGCGAGCGGCATTACGGGCTTTTCCTATGCTCTGGTGATATTGATCTTGGCCTGGGCGATCAAGGAAACCTGCGAGGCCGTCGAGACTTCGGCCTATATCGTCGGTGCGCTCTCCGGCTTCCTCGACCCGTACTTCCTCCCCCTCCTCGTCTTCCTACTTGCCGCGGTGGTCGCCTTCTCCATCGGCACCTCGTGGACGACTATGGCCGTACTGTTGCCGACCATGATCCCAGTAGCCTACGACTTGGGCGGTCTGGAGCTGACGGTCCTCGTCGCCGCCGCCGTATTGGACGGCGCGATCTTCGGGGACCATTGCTCCCCCATCAGCGACACCACCGTCCTCTCCAGCATTGCCGCCGCCTGTGATCACTTAGCCCACGTTCGCACCCAAATACCCTACGCCCTGACGACGATGACGATCGCCGGGCTTTGCGGCTACTTGGGCAGCACCCTGCTGTGGTCTCCGACCACTGGTTTGGCCGTGGGGTTAGGCCTGATTGTCGCAGTGATCTTTGTAGTGGGAAGGAAAACGGACGCTGATTGATTTTGCCGTGGGATTTGCCGCTAAGGGACTGACTACCACCCCGCCGTCGTCCGATCCACCAATTCCTCTAGCACCATGTCCAACGCCTGCTTCATCGCCGGATCCCGCCCCTCCTCCTCGGCCAACGCGGCATCATAGGTCCCCCATCCCTCTAGCTCGGCCAACGCCAACAACACCTCCCCATCCTCCACCCTTACCAACTCGGCCGCTACCAAGACCGTAAACCGATACTGCTCGGTCTGCTCGGCCGTCGTATAGGTAAAGGGGCGGTCCTCAATCGAGATCACGTTGAGCTGTAAGAGGGCATCGGCGCTCTCTTCGTCAACCACTCGCAACTGGCCGTCCTCGGCGTAGGCATCAATGGCACGTTCAGTCAGGCGCTCGGCCACAGCAAACTCCGAGGTTTGGTTGTCGGCCACGGGGATGCCAATGCTGCGGATGCCCCCTAGTAGACCGCCAGAGGTCGAGTAGTAAGCGCAGCCCCCGATGCAGAGCGCGGCCAGCGCAGCCCTAATCGGCTGGCTTACTCGCATTGTCCTCGGCTGGCTTACTCGCATCGTCCTCGGCTGGCTTACTCGCATTGTCCTCGGCTGGCTTACTCGCATCGTCCTCGGCTGGCTTACTCGCATCGTCCTCGGCTGGCTTACTCGCATCGTCCTCGACCGCTGCCAGCGACCGCGCTCCGTCGCCCACGGCAATGGGCTGGTTCTGGGGCCGCCCCCGGACATCGGCTCCCCGCACCTCCAACCGCTGCCACTGATCTTCGCCTGGGGCACGGGCCACCGAGTGCTCAACCATCATCGTGCTCAACGGCCGGGTATCGCCTACCACCGGCACCTCGCCGACGACCGGAGCACGCACTGTACACAGGCGTTCCTGCACGTGGGTGGCGACCACCCGCGCCTTGACCGCTTCCCAGCGACCCAGCGGCTGCCCGCTGTCAGGGTCCTCGATCTCTCCGTGCGAGGCGAAAATGGCAAAGGCCATTCCCTCCTGGACGCCCTGCTCGCTACCGACGTTGAGTACCAAGGTTGTGTCGTCGATAATGGCGGCTACCTTGCCTTCAATAGGTGTACTCATGTGGTTGTGCTCCTAAAAAAGAGACCGGCCCGCGCTCGCTAGCTGCGGACCGGTCTCGATATGCTTGGTGGAAATTGGCTCCGACCGTGCGATCGGCGAGTGAAGCGTTTAACTCACTCTCCTACGGCCCACATATCGCCCTCACGGTTGTCGAATATGAAGTCTTCTGGATTTTGGTATCCTCGGTGCTTGCCCAACTGGTGGTCCCGCAAGCGCACCGCATAGTGCAAGTGGGGGCCGGTCGAGCGGCCCGTGCTACCCATGGCCCCGATCTGCTGCCCACGCCTCACCTGCTGCCCCTGCTTGACCAAGATTTTGTCCAAATGGCCGTATTCGGTCTGATAGCCGCCCTGGCGTGCATAAGGCTGGCCCTGCTCGTCGAGTTCCTTTTTCCGATGATCGATAATAATCGTATCGCCGAGGTATTTATCCTTCGCGGCGTAGCTTACAAAGCCATCGGCCGTCGCGTAGATGGGCATACCCCTGCGGCCGGCCAAATCGACGCCGCTGTGGAAGGCCCGCCGTCCGGTAAAGGGGTCGATGCGCCATCCAAAGGACGACGACCGCCACGTCCTCCCCCCGTGAACTGGTGAAATTGTGGGCAAGTATTGGACGTTGGTCTCTTCGAATTTGCGCTCGATTTCCTCAAAGCTCTCGGCCTGTAGATTGACCATCCGCTTCAGGTGGTCGAGGCGCACGCTCAACTCGCTCATCATCATCTGCTTTTGGGGCGGCAAGGACGTGAACTCCTCGGACAAATCTTCCACACCCCCAACACCACCCGACGCCCCATCCGCGGCGAGCGGCTCCATCTCGTGATGGGCGCGCAGCCTATCTTCAGTGGCCTTGAGCTGATCCATCGCCTCCCCGAGCTGCTGCACTTCCTCGCGGGTCTGCTCTAAGCTGTGCAGGAGGTTTTTGTTTTCGTCCTGCAAGGCCAGCAGCGCTTTCTGATCGCCCGGCTGATAAAAACCCTGTGCGTAGGTGTAGTGACCAAGCACCCCCACAAAACCCAATCCCCCCAGCAGAATCAGCCATAAGACGCGGGGGAAAAAGCCGTACTCGCGAATCTGACCATCGCGGGGGGAGATGACGATAAAAGTACTGCGCTTACCCAACATATTCGCTATTATCCCTCTGGGCTGCTAGCAACTTTTGAGACGTAGGTATTGGATATTGTTTGAGTTAAACGTAGCTAAGTTATAGACGCCACGGCGGAAAGTCAATCGCCAAATTCCCCCATGCTCTTGGCTATCGACATCGGCAACACCTGCATCGACATCGGTCTTTTGGCCGATGACGCGCCCGTTTTCCACCATAAATGCCCCACGGCCCCCACGGCCCGTGTTGGCCTACAACGCCTGCTTGCACCGCTTGCCGCACCCCCGGTCGGCGCGGTCATCGGGTCGGTCGTCGCGGAATTGGGGGCTGCGTACGCAGAGGCATGTCGCGGCCTCTCTTCCGGCCCCGTCCTCCAAGCGCGCAGCACATGGGATTGGGGCCTGCGCATCGACTACGACGACCCCGCTCGGATTGGCGTTGACCGCCTCGCCGCAGCCGCGGCTGCCCATCGTGCAACCCCGGCCGGCCGGGCGGCCGTGGTCGTCGATGCCGGCACCGCGCTAACGGTCGATGCCATCGACGCCGAGGGCACCTTCCGCGGCGGCGCTATCGCCCCGGGGCTGCGCCTCGGATTAAACGCCCTCAGCGCGGGCACCAGCTTCTTGCCCCAAGTCGAGTTAGCTGCCACAACGCCTCTGCTAGGCAAGAACACCACGGACGGCCTGTGCTCGGGGGCACTGCACGGGTCGGCCGCGCTCGTCGAGGGCCTCTGCGCACGCATGGCTGCGGCCTTAGACAACCCCGTCGCGATCTTTCTCACCGGCGGCGATGGCCTACTGCTCCAACCGCATATCGCCGCGGTTCACACTTGCGATCCAGACCTCGTTCTCCGCGGCTTGGCTCTCGCGTACAAGCGGCGCACTGCTTGACGCGATACCGGCCCGTCCATAGTATGTCCTTAACAGCAGTTCTGAATGCCCCACTGACCAAGGAGTGTCGCTTGTCCATTTTGCGCATTTCGCTACTGCTCGTCCTCGTCGCGTCCGCCTCCGACCTGCGGGCCGAGCGCTCCGTTGAAGATGAATACAAAGCCCTGTTGTGGAAGACGACCCAGACCATTCACCAGTACTACTTTGAAGAAGTGAATCCCGATTCCCTCGTGCAGGCGGCCGCACGCGGGATATTCAACGCCTTGGATCCAGCCTCGGAATACACCCTCAACGCCCGCGCCCAATTCGACGGCGAGGGCACCACTAAGCAGCTAAACCACCGCCTCTACACCCTCATGCAGATGGCCCAAGCCATCGACGAGAATGCTTTTTATCCCGTTACCGCGGATACGCTAATCCGCTTTGGCATCGCCGGGATGATGGAAATTCTCGACCCCTATTCGGTGTTTTTGGAAAAGCACAACCTCGACAACTTCAACATCCAGACCCAAGGTAAATACGGGGGGCTAGGCTTCCGCATACAAGTCGTCTATCCCGACAGCGCGATTGCCGTGTGGGCCCTCGTGCACGACCAGACTCCGGCGGCCCTAGCCGGCGTCAAGTCGGGCGACCTCATCACCTCGATCAACAACACTTCCACCAAGGGCATGTCGGCCGTTGTGGCCGCCGACAGCATGCGCGGCGAGCCCGGCACCTCCGTGACCCTGACCCTAGAGCGCGCCGAGCGCGCCACCCCCTTTGACCTGACGATCGAACGCCAAGAAGTACAGATGAACAGCGTCTTCCTGGCCACCCTCTTCCCCGGCTACACCGGCTACATCAAGCTCGACAGCTTCCAAAAGGGGTCGAGCCGGGAGATGTTCAACGCCATCGTCGAGCTAGAGGAACAAGGTATGGAGCGGCTGATCTTCGACCTGCGCAACAACGGCGGCGGGTACCTCGAAGAAGCCGTGCATATCGCCGATCTCTTCCTGCCCCGCGACCGCCTCGTGGTCTTTACCGCGGGCCGTGCCTTCAAAGACACGGTCAGGTACGAAACCCGCGAGGACGCCCTGCTGCACGACACGCCCCTCATCGTCCTGGTCAACGGCCTGTCCGCTTCGGCGTCCGAGATCGTCGCCGGTGCCATCCAAGACTGGGACCGCGGGCTAGTGCTGGGCACTACGACCGTGGGCAAAGGATCCGTTCAGCAGGTAGTCCCCATCGACGACCGCGCCGAGCTCAAGCTGACCATGGCCGCTTGGCACACGCCTTCGGGCCGCTCCATCGACAAGCGCATGCGCAAGGACTCCACCCTCGTTCGCGGGTACGACAAGGCGTTCAAGACCCTCCGGCTCGAGCGAATCGTCCGCGGCGGTGGCGGCATCGCTCCAGACATTGAGGTACCCGGGCGCAGCCTCAGCCGCCTCTATGGGCAGCTCAGCGGCTTCTACAGCCTCAACAACCAATTCTTCTACTACGCCCGCGAGCATCGGCTCAACTACCCAGACCTAACTCCAGACTTCGTCGTCGGCCCAGAGGACCTAGCGGCCTTCCGCGCCTTTGCCGAAAATCGCGGGTTCAACTACATCAGCGAGCTCGAAGCCCAAGTCGAGGAATTGGACAAGGTCGCCGAAGGCGAGGAGTACAACCAACTCGCCAAGCCGCTCAGCAGCCTGATCAACGAAATCGACAAAATCGAGGAAAAACACTGGCAGGAGAACGAAGAGTTCATCGCTTGGCGGCTCACCTTCTACATCCTCGAAAAGGCATTCGGGCAGCAAGTGGCCCAAGCGTACAATGTCACCGTGAATCCCCAAGTGCTGGAGGCGCGTCGCATCATCGCCGACCCGAGCGAGTACCAGATGTGGTTCGACAAGGGGGAAATAGGCGTACTAGAAGAGGACTCCATCGTCCAAGAAGACGGCAGCGTCGATCTCCAGTAGAAGTTCGTACTTTTTTGCGGCGGCATGAATCGCTTTAGAGGGCCCGTTCCCTACCTCGCAGCGGGCCTTTTAATTCACGCCTTTTTCCTCGCCGCGCTCGGCACCGACCTCCTCCGGCCCCTCTTCAACGACGCCTCCCACACCCGCCGCGGCTTTGATTTCGGGGTTTTCTATTTGGCGGGCCAAGCCCTAACCGAAGGCCGCGACATCTACTCGGTGTCGGGTGCCTTCGGCTTCCGCTACCTGCCGGCCTTTGCCTTGGTCGCCAGCCTTTTCGTCCACTTTCAGCCCCTCACTGCATACCTCCTGCACCTCTGCTGTACCGAGCTTTTCCTCGCAGCCAACCTCTATCTGACTTGGCGGTGGGTCGAAGGGCCTCGCCGGGGCCTCGCCCTGTTTATGTGGCTGGCGTACTCGCCTTATTTTCTCGAGCTCTACATGGGGCAGGTCAGCTTCTGGGCGGCCTCGCTGATCTTTTGGCTCATCGTCGGCCTCCACAGCGGCCGGGAATGGGCGGCCAGCTTCTGTTGGACGGGTGCCCTCTTAGTCAAACCCAACGCCCTAATCATCGCGCCCGCGCTCCTGAAGCTCCGCGCCCGGCGCGTCCTCGCCTTGGGGCTGCTGGTAGGCTCGCTCACCTCGCTGCCCTACTTCCTCCTGCATCCAGATAGCTTGGCGGCCTTTTTCGCCGCCAATGTCCAAGGCGCCCCGGTCCAAGGCACCCTCACCCACGCGGGCAATCTCGGGCTGCAAGGCGGGCTAGTCAGCGTCACGGCCCAGCTAGCCGGGCGGTCCCTAGCCGAGCTGACGACCCTTGCCGACTTCCCCCTCGCCGGTCGCGCGGTCATCTACTGCTCGCAGGCCGCCATCCTCGTCGCGGCACTGGTAGCCACCTTGCGCGGCCGCGCCACCTTGCCGCTGCTCGCGCTGTGGATGTGTACCTTTTTTCTCGTTTACAAAGACGTTTGGGAGCACCACTACGTCTTTCTCCAGCCCGTACTCGTGAGCTTGTACGCGCATTCAGGCTCTCCCAAGCTCTTGTGGATATTCGCTTTTATTGCTCTGCCAACGCCCTTTGTCTTCTTCGACATCGAGCCTGGGATCTATGGGCCGATTGACCCTGAGCGCACATGGGGCCCGGCCGTTTCCCTCGCCTATCGCAGCACCAAACTCATTCCCCTCGGTTGCCTGTGGTACGGGCTGTGCCGGACGTGCTTGGCCGCTGCGCCCCCCAAGCCTTGATATTGGCGTGCCGGAGCCGTATTATATTCTACTTGTTTTTAGTTTCAGCCTTTTCCCGTCTATCCTATGGCATCTGACTCCAAGCGCCGGCTCCCACCCTGGCTCAAGGCTAAAGCCCCAGGCCATCCCAATTACATCGCCCTAAAAAACCTGCTCGCCGATTTACAGCTAAACACGGTATGTGAGAGTGCCCAGTGCCCCAACATCGGCGAGTGCTGGAGCCAACGCACGGCGACCTTTATGATTTTGGGCGATGTCTGCACTCGCAGCTGCGGGTTTTGCGCGATCAAGACGGGCCGCCCCCAAAGGCTCGACGAGGGCGAGCCAGAGCGAGTCGCCGCTGCCATTGCTCGCCTCGGGCTAGACCACGCGGTGATTACCTCGGTCAATCGCGACGAACTGCCAGACGGCGGGGGGCGCATCTTCGCCCGAACGATCTCGGCAGTACATCACCTTTGCCCCGGGACGAGCGTCGAAGTCCTAATCCCGGACTTCAAGGGGGACTGGCAGGCCCTAGCCACCGTCCTCGGAGCCAGCCCGGACATCCTCAACCACAATATCGAGACTCCGCCTCGCCTCTACCCCACCATGCGCCCCCAAGCCCAGTACGGTCGCTCGCTGGAACTCCTCGACCGGGCCCGCAAGATGAGTCCTGCCCCCACCAAGTCCGGCATGATGTTGGGTGCCGGCGAGACCAAAGGTGAAATAGCCCAGAGTGTCCAAGACCTAGCGGATGTCGGCTGCGCCATCCTGACCTTGGGCCAATACCTAAGCCCGTCCGTCCACCACGTGCCCGTAGAGCGCTTTGTCCACCCGGACGAGTTTGTGGAGTGGCGGCACTTCGCCCTCGGCTTGGGCTTTCGCCACGTCGAGTCCGGCCCGCTGGTGCGCAGCTCGTACCACGCCGCCAGCCAAGTCGAACAGGTGCGGGCTGCCACTGCCACTACCTCTTGAGAGAAGCCGATGAACCTAGAGAAACAGGCTATACCCAAGTATCTGCAACGCAAGAAACTGCTCACCGACGAGGGCCCAGTCCGCGTCCAGAGTTTGAGTGACGGACTGAAAAATCAGGTGTACTACGTGGAGTCTTCCAATCGAACCTGGATCGTCAAGCAAGCGCACTCGCGCGTCCAAATCAAAGAGCGCTGGTGGATCGACCGGCGGCGCATCTTCGCCGAGAAAAGCTGTATCGAGTTCTTGGCGCAACTCCTCGCTCCCGAGATTCTCCCGAACGTCTTGCTCGAAGACCGCACGGACTTCATCCTCGTGACAACCCCACCGCCGCACAACGCCCTATCGTGGGAGAGCGACTTGATCAACGGCCGCATCGACCTGCAAATCGCCGTCCAGTGCGGCGAGCTGCTGGCCACCGTCCACAATGAGACGGCCGGCTCGCCCGAGGTCGCGGCTGAGTTTGCATCCACTAAGGCATTTGAGCAACTGCGCATCGAACCTCACTACAACTACATCGCCAACGCCTATCCCGATCTCAAAAAGGCCATTGCCGTCCACACCAACCGCCTGCTCAACGAAGGGTTCTCCCTCGTCTTGGGTGACTTGCGGCCCCGCAATATATGGGTCGCCAACGGCCATCCCTACTGGGTCGATTTCGCCACCGCCCACTACGGTTACCCCACCTTTGACCTCGCCTTCTATACGGCCGATATGTGCATCAAGGCCATGCAGAACACCGCCCAAAAAGCCGCCTATTTAGAGGCCGTCAATGTATTCTGGAACAGCTATTTTCAGAGCGCGAGCTACGAGAAGGCCGAGGAAGTCAAACACCAAGCTGTGCGCGACCTCGGCTGCCTGCTGTTGAGCGCGACCGACGGCCGCCAGCCGGTCGCGCTCGGCGATGAGCGCATCATCGGGCTCTCGCGGCGCATTGCCCAGAGCCTAATTTTAACGGGATTGGGGAAAATTGAGGAGGTCACCGAGTTCGTCAACCGGACTCTGATCGACGGCTAGTCCGCTGCAAATCCCCACTGCTAGAGCGGATGTGCGCCGCCATCGCCTGCCGCGCGGCCTCCGCATCTCTACGCTGCAATGCCTCCAAGATCTGGTGGTGTTCCGCCAGCGAAAGTTCGGCCCGAGGGCCAGCCAGCGACGGCTCCGCTAAGCTTTCCTTGATCCATTCTTGTAGATAGTTGCGCGTGGTTTCGAGCAAGCTGTAGAGAATGGAATTGTGCGTGGCCCGGGCAATCAGTAGGTGGAACTGCAAATCGCTGGCGAGAAAGCGCCCTTCGTCGGCCAGCCCCCCGGCCATGCCGGCCAGCGCGTCGGCAATAGCCTCTAAGTCAGCGGGCGTGGCCCGCTCGGCTGCCAAATAGGCGTTTTGCGACTCGAGCATCATCCGCGTCTCGCTCAGGTCTTGGAGCTTCTTGCCGTCGAGCAAAAACCCCCACTGCAACGCCCTCTCCACGTATTGGCCCTTGTCGCAGACAAAGGTGCCCTCGCCCACGCGGCCGTCGAGCAGGCCCATCATAGATAACGAGCGCAGGGCTTCGCGCAGTGAGGAGCGCCCCACCTGAAAGCGCTTGCACAGCTCCCGTTCCGGCGGCAGCCTATCGCCGGGCTTGAGAACGTTGCGCTCAATCAAGTCCGTTATCTGCGCGACGATCGCATCGCTTACGGACGTGCGCTGCACCGGGCGCATGGCCGCGGCTTTCTTAGCAGAGTCGGTCAAGGCATTCAATCCGGCGCTAAGCGACCCCATTGTGATCGAAGTTAACCATTCCGAATCTCCAACAATCTCAAGCCACCAGCATTGAGAGGAACGACCACCTTCCCTTCCACAACTTCGAGCATGTCGCCCGTTAGTGCATCCTGTACGTGATCACCGCCCACCGACAATTGCACATTTCTGGCGTTCTGCGTCTGACGATTTACGATGAGCACGTGGCTAGGCATCACGCCGTTGCCGAAAAGTCCAAACTCCAAATCAACCTGCGGCTCAAACACGAGTGGATTGCGGCGGAATTCGCGCGAGGAAAATCCACCGTGGTAGTGCAAGTCCTCCAACACCGGACTCAAGCGACGCAGTAAACCATTCAACTCCTGCACCGCACGATAGCTGGCCGTCGGCTCCCCCTGCTCATTCACCAGACCTTCGTAGGTCCGGCGCATCACTAGGTCACCCTGTTCATCGAATATTTCTTCAAGACCGGAACTGTAGAGAAAGTAAATGATGCCCGCCGCTCCCCGCGTCAACGCCATCCCAACCTGAAGATCTATTTCACTGGCCATGGGTTTGCGCCAATTCAGTCGCCCCTCACGCACTACACTCATCGTCTGCACGATTGCGTGCCACCGGCCGTAGCGGCCTTGCATGTGGTGCGCGACCTGATCATAGGTTTCAAGCAGCCGGTTCAACTGGTGCTGCAGCTTCTTGCCACCATAAGGCGTATCGTTACGAAACACGTAGCATTCGTGCTGGAAGATGTTGGGCGGGCCTCCTGGCACAAAAAAGGAGTCCATAAAGTCCTCGATGGATTGATAATCGACGATGTTACCCACGGTGACTGCCGAACGGTCGGGATCCTGAAATCGCAGCGCTTCGACTGTCTGGCGCAATGACGAGTAGAATGACTTGGAATAATCCTCGTGCCCTACCAAATAGCCGCTGAATCCACGATTTCCTTCCCACCGGGTAAAGAGCGCCTCTACTATTTTGTCCAACTCTGCGGTGGATCCGGTTTGAGTCGCCCAATCGTGGAGCTTGTCGTGCTTCGCGTATCCTAGGGGCGCATAGTAGACCGGCATGCTTATACCAGTGCGATTGCAGAACTCCATGGCAGCTTCTTCAGCCGTGGATCCATCCTCCAAGATAGCTGGCTGCAACCACTCTAGGTAGTTTATCCCTAACTCCGCAAGCTGTTTCTGGTCTCCCGGGCCGAAGCGGTACTCGTCCAGGCCGGCCGGCAACCAAACGCCGATGGTCAGGGGTCCAATCGCCAGCGGGCTAGGTTCGTAATCCAAGCTAGCGATCGATTCTCTGCTCGTGCATCCCCCAAGCGCAGCGAGCAGCGCAAGCGCGATAGTTGTGGCGATAGAGAATACAAGGCGTGTCGAAACACAGGTATCTGGTGTTTTCTTCACCTGTCTCCCTTACTTTCTCGCGACAATAAGAAAATGCGATTTGAGCAGGGCCGTGTTCCCTAGAAACGTCCCTTTGTGCAGGAAGCGCTGCAGCTTGAAAAGGAACTTGGACAGGTACACGTACTCCACGTAGTCTCTAATCTCTAGCTGGTTAAAGCCGACCTTAGCTATGATCTGCTTGATCGTCGACTGATCGTTGAAGCGATAGTAGGCCTTGAAAATATCTTCATCATCCTTGTTGTGGACACGCCGCACTACCCATCTTTTGACTATTTCCGGCAACGCCCTATTCAGCAGACTGGCCCAATAGGTCTTGTTTACGGTACAGCATACAAAAATTCCGCCTGGCTTCAAGACGTCCATGATCTCCTGGAGACTATCAGCCGGCGAGACCCAATGCTCTACTACCATAAAGGTAGAGACCAAATCAACGCTATTCTTTTTTAAGCACAATTGTCCGCTGTCTGAAATTATAAATGGCTTTGCAGCTCTCGCGACCAAGCGCAGGTCAATGTCGATACCGAGGGCCTGCTTGAACTGGCCTCTGTATTCCTCGACATATCGGTTTGTCCCGCATCCCAAATCCACCCATACCCCCTCCCCGTTGCCCTGTCTGAAGTAGTCTTGGAACTCCTGGTCCGGATGGCGAAAATCCTTCTCTATTCTCGTGCGTAGTTCGTAGAGATAGCTCATATCTACTGCCGGTTTCGATAGCCGTTGCCACTGTCGCCTAGGATGGGAAGTCCTCGCCTTCAGGCGAGACTAGGGCGGACAACGCCGCCCATATTGACCAAATATGGGTGATTTCGTCCAACGTCGACCACATTTTTTATTTGCCGATGGTCTGACCATCAGCTATTTTCAATGAACAATACTTAACCCCGCGCTTTGCTGTCAAGAGGAAATGCAGATGGCACAGACTTTGGACCTTGGCTCGCGCGTCGAATTGGTCTCCATGGATCCCCACTTCGACGACATTTCCATCGCCCTATATTGCCCGGACGGCCCTGGCCTCCCCTGTTACCAAGTCCACACCTACAGCCGTCGCCTTGGCGCGGCCGAGCGCGTCGCTGGAGTCGCCCGCGCCATGCAGGTGCTCGGAGGCATGGAACAAACGAGCGCCGGCCCGCTCAGCTTTTCCTGCGGCCACGCCCATCGGCTCGGAGTCAAGCGGCTCTTCCTAGAGGCTTGCAAGCTGTCGCCGGAGCAGACGCCAGAGCCGCGGCCGCTGCACATCTTCGACAAAAAGGCCAACGCCACCATCGCCGTTGCCAGCCTCGGACAGGGCCTGTACGAAGCCCGCGCCACCGAACCGGTCCAAGGCGTGGAACGCCGCGTCGCCACCATCGCCCGCGGCCTAATCCGCCTCGGCGAAATGGACGAGGTCGCCGACCAACCCAACCAAGCCCAGTTCGGCTGCGGCGAGGCACACGACGCCTTGATCGGCCTCTTGCTCGTCCGCGCTCCCAATGTGCGAGCCGCCGTGCGTGAGGCCGAAGCCATGGCCAACCGCGGCGTGCTCTCAGCCCCTAGCGCCCAGGAATAAAGGAGTCTATCATGCCCGCTTCGATGACCAGCCGCGAGCGCGTCCTCGCTGCCCTCGCCCGCCAGCCTGTGGATCGCACCCCGCTCTGCAACCCGACCTCGTTGGCCACCGTCGAATTGATGGACCTCGTCGATGCCCCCTTTCCCGCGGCCAATCGCGAGCCCGAACTCATGGCACGGCTAGCTGCCACCGGCTACACCGAGCTGGGCTTTGACACCATCATGCCGGTCTTCACCATCATCCAAGAGTCCTCGGCCCTCGGGTGCAAAATCCAGTGGGAGCAAAAGGACAACTGGCCCACCGTCCGCATGAGCGAGCCAATCTGGCACGAGCCAGACGACATCAAAATCCCCGCCGATCTCTGCACCCATCCCGACACGGCCTGCGTCACCGAGGCGATCAAGATCCTGCGCAAGGAATACGGCGACGAAGTTGCCATCGTCGGCAAGACCATGGGGCCTTGGTCGCTGGGCTACCACTGCTTCGGGGTCGAGCCTTTTCTGCTGCTGTCGCTCGACGACCCAGGCAAGACCAAGCTCTGCCTCGACCGCATGAAAGAGATCACCATCGAATTTGGCCAGGCGCAGATCGAGGCCGGTGCCGACGCCCTGACCCTGCCCGACCACGCCACCGGCGACCTCGTCAGCGGCGAGTATTACGAGCGCTATTTGCGCGACCTGCACATCGAGTTTGCCGAGCGGCTGTCCGTGCCCATCATCCTCCACATCTGCGGCCGCACGGTTGACCGCATGGAGTACATCGCTCAAACCGGCATGGCGGCCTTCCATTACGACTCCAAGAACACGCCCGAGGAATCCACCCAGATCGTGCGCGACCGCATCTCGTTAGTAGGCAATATCAACAACCCCGAGACCCTCTTTTCCAAGGGGCCGGAAGTCGTCAGTGCCGAAGTCTTGCGCAACCTCGAAGCCGGCGTCCAGCTCATCGGCCCGGAGTGCGCCATCCCCTTGCAGACCTCCATCGAAAACCTCAAGGCTATCCCTCGTACGGTGCACGAGTGGCACCGGGACCAAGCTCGCAACTAGAAGAAGAGACCCCATGGCAGACATCACCGACATCGCCAACGAATTTATCCGTGAAGAGATCGAAGAGTTCATCGAGCGCGACGAAGAGCGCGAGCGCATCATCAGCCTCTTTGCCCAAGCCAGCGAACAGATGCAAAACATCGCCGCGGCCCTCATCGACGGCGACCACCTAACAGTCGACGAGCTGACCGGCCAAGCCATTGCCTCGGGCGTGGAAGCCATCGAAGTCATGGACGACGGGCTGATCGCCGGCATGGCCATTGTCGGCATCAAATTCCGCGAAAACTTCATCTTTGTCCCCGAAGTGTTAGCCTGCGCCCGCGCCATGAAGGCCGGCATGGCCCACATCGAGCCTATTCTCTCGGCCTCGGGCGTCGAGCCCGTCGGCGTTGTGATCATGGGCACGGTCAAGGGCGACCTGCACGACATCGGCAAAAACTTGTGCATTATGATGCTGCGCGGGTCCGGCTTCGTCGTCCACGACCTCGGCGTAGATACCTCCGAAGACGAGTTCATCGACGCAGTCGAAGAGCACGAAGCTCCGCTCTTGGGCATGTCGGCCCTGTTGACCACCACCATGCCCAACATGGGCAAGACCATCGAGGCCTTCATCGACGCCGACTTGCGCGACGACGTCAAAATCATGGTCGGCGGCGCACCCGTGACCCAAGAATTTGCCGACGACATGGGGGCCGACGGCTATGGCAAAGACGCCCTCGCTTGCGTATCCTTGGCCAAGGACTTGCTGAACGAAATTGACGATGAGTAGCAGCGTGCGGATTATCTTTCGAGCTATGAGAGAGGCCCCCAATGGCAAGCCTCTAACGGGACGGTCGGCGAGAACATTGGGCGTTCGCATCTGCGGGCCGCGAATCGACATCCCCATTCGCGCCGGAAAGGTCCATCCCCAGACAGGCGGAATGTCCGTAACCCCAGACGATCCTATGCGGCTACCGCCGATGCGATTGCCCAAATCCTTGGGAGGTGAAGGACGCGATCCTGTTTTTTATCTGCAAGTACCGAACTTGTCTCCTGCTTTGAACCTGCGTAGAGATACGCCGACTCACGCGCTTATTGAGCCAGCACAGTGCTGTTTGTTCGAGGAGTTTGAACAGAACTTACACGACACTAAAGAGAAATGGGCGAAATATGAGTGATGCCCTCCAGCGATACCGATCCCTAGAAGCGGATCTCATTTATATCCGTTGGCAATATGCAGGCTTGGAATCCGAGGCAGAGGACCCCATCCTCGACGCTATGGAAGAGCTCTGGTACGAACTGAGCGAAGAAGAACAGCAGGTACTGTACCGCGAAGGAACGAAGTCTCTCATTCGCGATAATGACGATAACGACGAATCACCGATGGAGACATTAAGCGAGATTCGAAGTTTAGTCTTCAAGGATGTGGCCTAATGTATCTCACTGCGCACAGAATTCGGCGAATAAAAGGCAACAAGGCCGAAGTTGGCATCAATGCCTTCCTACATCGACACCTCGAGAATGATCTGCCCAAAAATATGCGGTTTAATAGGGAAGAAACCGTTGACCAGATAGTCCATGAGAATATAGGAAAACTCGTCGCTGAATCTGTGGATCTAGTACCGGGTGGCAGCTCAGTTCTCAGCTTTATTGATATAGTTGGCGGGGAAGATCTCGATAAAGAGCGCATCCAAGAATTCCTCGACCTTATGGAACCAGACATCAAAAAGATTCACTACCCGATTACCAAGACTGCGCCAGACATGGCCATTAAATTTGGTATCGCGTATGGTTTGCAAGGGCACGAAACGAGAGAATATCGGGCACTCGCAGAACGAGCCATGCGTCTGTTCGCGTCGCCAGAGCCGCCCAAGTGGCGTTCTGAAAACCCGTGGATAGAAGTTATCTGTACTATTTCTGATGAGAAATCAGTCTTCAACGTATCGTCAGCAACTACCGAGGAACTTAAACAGCTTCACGGCAAAATTTGGGTTCCTGTGAGGAGGATCTCAGTGGACCATCAAACAAAAAATCTCGTTGAATCCATGTATGGCGATCTGATACAGCACATTGCCCCAATTTTGACCGACTTAACTCTTGAACAAATCGCGTCACAAGGCGGATTGATTCTTTGCGATTCGTCGAGCCAGAAAAAAATTAAATGGCCTGAACTAAAGGAATTATAGGCCAACGGCCTCACGCACCCATGACCCAAATCGACCCCCAAGAGTATCAAAAGAGCCTCGACCACCTGTCAGGCATCCTCGCGGGCATCGCCACCCACGCCGACGTGCAGGCGACCTTCCGCTGCCCGTACAAGAACCGCTTCGACCAATGCACCGCCCACTTCGGCTGCCGCAACCAGCGCAAGCCGCAAAAGCCGGGTGGACTGCTCCAGTGCGGCAGTGACGACCAGCTCGACTACCGCTCGGCCTGGGAGTCGGACCAACGCCCGTCCACACCCGGCCGCGGACAAATCCGCTGCGACAACACCTCCTACCCGCTGTCCACCGGCGGCACCCTCTTCGACTACGCGGATCAGCTCGGCGCCCGCGTGCCTACCTCCTGCGGGCGCACCGGCCACTGCCACGAGTGCATCGTCGAGGTCACAAGCGGTGCACAAGCCCTCAGCGCACCAACGTCGGCTGAGGACTTCCTCGGCGGCGAGTTCCGGCTCGCCTGCCAAGCCAAAGTCGAAGATGCCGATGTGGATATCGAGTTCGCACCGCTTTTTCGCACGCCCCGGATACTGACCCAGACTGTGGATCGCCCCGCCGAAATCGACCCAGTAGTCCAGCGGCGCGGACAAGCCATCTACTACGGCGACGAGGAAGTCGATCAGTACCGCGGCCACCTCTACGGCCTAGCCATCGACTTGGGCACCACCACCATCGTCCTCGATTTAGTCGATCTGGAGACGGGCGAGAGCGTGCAGTTGAGCGCGTTTGAAAACCCACAGCGCTTTGGCGGCAGCGACATCATGCACCGCATTTCCTACGACGGGCAACACCCCGGCGAGCTGCGCCAATCCTTGGTCAAGGCGCTCAACCACGAAATCGAAAACCTCTGTCGGCGCGGCGGCTTTGTGCGGCAGGAGATTTACGAAATCGTGGTCGCCGGCAACTCGACGATGCGCGATATCCTCTTCCGCCTCGACGTGCAGAGCATTGGCCAAAAACCCTACAAATCGCGCATTGAGCACGAATATCTAAGCGGCGAGCGCACCGCGACCAGCCTAGTCGAAAAGACTCGCCGCCTCGGTCTGAAGGCCAATCCCAAAGCGCGCGCGTACTCGCTGCCGCTGATTGCCAGCCACGTCGGCGCAGATGTAGCCGCCGACTTAGTCGCCGTCGATATGGACCTTACCAGCGAGAGCGCGATGCTGGTCGATGTGGGCACCAACACCGAAGTCGTCGTCGCGCACCAAGGCCGTCTCGTCGCGGCCTCCTGCCCGGCCGGCCCGGCCTTTGAGGGCGGCGGCATCACCTATGGTATGCCCGGCTGCGACGGAGCTATTGAGTCCATCCGCTGGGACGGCACGCGCTGGCAGTGGGAAACCATCGGTGCCACCGCGCCGGCGGGACTGTGCGGCTCCGGGCTAATCGACCTCCTCGCCGAGTTGCGCCGCCACGATTTAATGGCCCCCAAGGGCGTCTTCGCCGACAAAAAGCGCCAATTTGAGCTAGTCCCCGAGCGCGGCATCACCTTCTCGCGCCTCGACGCCTCCAACCTCGCCCAAGCCAAAGCCGCCAATTTCTGCGGCCAGTACATCGTCTTGCGGACCTTGGGCCTGGACCCGGGCGACGTGCAACAGCTCTACCTCGCCGGCGGCTTTGCCAACTACGTCGATGTCCAAGCCGCCATCGACATCGGTTTCTTGGCCCCCGTGCCCACCGCGCGCATCGCCAAGGTGGGCAACGCCGCCGTCCAAGGCGCGCGCGAAGTGCTGCTCTCCGCCGGCAAACGCGCCCGCATCGAAGCGCTGGCCAAGCGCGTCGAGCACGTCGAACTGGAGACGACCCCCGACTTTTTTGAACTCTTCGTCGAGGGCTGCCAATTCAAACCCATGCCCTGCGAACTGACCGCTGCCTCCGTCTGAGAAGGCCATGCAGAAAACCGCTACCCTGCGCCATCTGCTAGAGGAGACCGATCGCTTTATTACCTGCGTCGAGTTGGTCACTTCCCGGGGCACCTTGGCCGACCGCAGTGGCAAGCGGGTGCTGGAGATGGCCCGCACCTTAGCTGCCGATCCGCGCTTTGACGCCGTCTCGATTACCGACAATCCCGGCGGCAATCCCATGATCACCGCGGACGCGCTGGGCACTCCGCTCAAAGAGGGCGGCCAAGAAGTCATCATCCACCTCTCCTGCAAGGATTTCAACCGCAACGGACTGCTGGGCCAAGCCTGGAAGCTGGCCAATGGGGGCTTCGACAATATTCTCACCCTGTCGGGGGATTACCCCATCGCCGGGTACCAAGGCCAGGCCGGCGGCGTGTTCGACATCGATTCAGTCGGCCTGTTGCAATTGCTCTCCGACATGAACGAGGGGCGCTTTGAGGATGCCTCGCCAGGCCGCAAGCCGCGTCCCTTAAAACCCACCCGCTTTTTTCTCGGTGCCGTAGTCAACAACCACAAGCGGCTCGAAGCCGAGGTCATGCCGCAGTATTTCAAGCTGGCCAAAAAGATCCACACCGGTGCCCGCTTCATCATCAACCAAATCGGCTACGACGCCCGCAAGCAGGACGAGTTGCTCAAGTACATGACCCTGCACGGCCTCCACGTTCCGGTCATCGCCAATGTCTTCGTCTTGTCCGGGGGCGTGGCCCGCTTCTTCCACGCCGGCCGCATCCCCGGCGTCGAAGTCACCGACGAATTGCTCGCCGTGGCGCAAAAGCAAGCCGCCTCCCCCGACAAGGGCAAAGCCTTCTTCCTCGAATTCGCCGCCCAGCAATGCGCTATTGCCCGGGGCCTAGGCTATCGCGGCGTGTACTTGGGGGGCCACATCGGCGCTGAGGAATACGACCGCATTTTGGAACTGGCCGCACAGTACGGCGCTGACGATTGGCGCGATTTTGCCCGCCAGATCCGCTACTCGCGCCCCGGCGAATTCTTCTACTTTGAAGAAGACACCGACACCGGCTTGGCCTCCGCCCAAGTCAACCAAGCCTATCTCGACTCAAAGACGCCCAGTGGCCGTCGCCGAGCTCCCCTAATGTACAGGATCAATCGCCAAATCCACGACCGCGTCTTTGAGCCAAGCAAGGCCCTGTTTCGCCTTGGAGCGGCCCTGTCGCGCAAAGTCGAGGGTGGGAAACTGCAAAAGCCCCTACACACCGCAGAGCACGCAGTCAAAATCGCTGCTTTTGACTGCCGCGACTGCGGCGACTGCTCGCTGCCGGACATCGCCTATTTGTGCCCGGAATCGCAGTGCGTCAAAAACCAGCGCAACGGCCCCTGCGGCGGTACGCGCCAAGGCAAGTGCGAAATCGGCGACAAGGACTGCATCTGGGTGCGCGCGTACGACCGCCTCAAGGCTTACGGCGAAGAGGAACAAATGCTCGACCACCCCACCGTCATCAAGGACGCGGCCTTACAGGGCACCAGCGCCTGGGCCAACGCCTTTTTGCAAAGAGATCATCGCGGGAAGAAGAAAGATTCGCAGTAATACTGCATCATCGACTATTCCGCTACATCCCGTATAGACCCGTCTGATGATGCTACCCAATAGGGCAGACAGTGGGCCGTCACGCAGGATCGACGTAGCACCAACCATCAATGACAAACACCGAAGCATAGATGGCAGCTATCCATCACATCCGGCTATCAGTCTCCGATCTGAATACTGCGACGAGATTCTACTCGCCCTTGTTAGAAGGGCTTAGATTCAAAGAATTGTCCCCGCGGCTGACAGAGAAAGGGGAAATCGACAGACTGCGATTCGAGAAGGATGGGATGATCCTGCTGATCGGCCGCACTATGGAAGCGGGCCGACATGAGAGGAGCAAGCCTGGGCTGCACCATCTCGCATTCTCTGTGGATTCACGGGCAGAAGTCGAACGAATCTACGAAGAGGTGATCAAGAACTTAGAGGATGTGGATGTCGAAGACCCGCCCATCGACTGTCCAGAGTACGGCGAGGGATACTACGCGACTTTCTTCTTCGACCCTGACGGTATCAAGCTCGAAGTAACTTATACCCCAAAATAAATTGGAGCAGACCAATGAACATCCCCGGTACGGACCGTCCCTTCGTCGTCATCGGCGAAAACATCCACACCACCCGCGTCATCTTGCGCAAAGGCAAGCTCATCGGCGCAGACCCCCAAGGCATCGAATCGGTGCGCTTCCGCGACGCCAACAACAAGCGCCGTTTCCTCCAAATTCCCAAAGCAGTCAAAACAACCCAAGACTACGAGGAAGGCCGCGTCAAACACCTCAAGATCGCCGTGCAACAAGCCATGCTCGGCAACGCGGATGCCCTCGACTACATCCGCCGCCAAGTACAGCGCCAAGAAGCGGCCGGCACCGATTTCCTCGACCTCAATGTCGATGAGATCTCCCTCAAGCCCGCAGAGCGGCAAGAGGCCATGCGCTGGCTGGTGCAGACGGTATCGGCTATGTCGCCGACGCCACTGGCCATCGACTCCTCTCAGCTAGACACCCTCGCCGTCGGTCTCGAAGCCGGTGCCGACCACCCCCAGCGCCTGCTGCTCAACTCCGCGTCTTTAGAGCGGCCCGAAGCCCTAGAGCTGGCCAAACGGTACAACGCCCAAGTCATCATCACCGCGGCTGGCGAGTCCGGCATGCCGCAAAGCGCGCAAGAGCGGATCGATCACGCCCGACAAATGGTTGACAAGGCCCTCGCCTTGGACCTGCCGCTTTCTGACCTCTACATCGACCCCCTGATTTTCCCTATCTCAGTTGACGCGCAGTTCGGCCACCACGCCTTTGATGCCATCCGCCAACTGCGCGACGAGCTAGGTGCCGAAATTCACATCACCGGTGGCTTCTCCAACGTCTCCTTCGGCCTGCCCTGCCGCCACTTGATCAACGATGCCTTCCTGCTGCTGGCCATCGAAGCCGGTGCCGACAGCGCGATCATGGACCCGACCACCACCTCACTGGCCGACCTCTTTGCCACCGATCGGCAAGCCCGCTCCTACCAACTAGCCGAGGATATGCTACTAGGCCGAGACGAGTACTGCGCCGCTTTCCTTCGCGCCTATCGCAAGGGCGAGCTCGCCGCCTAGTGCGTTGGTCATTGTTGTTCTTATCCCGTAGATTAAAAACTGAGTTTAGGACGGGATTTGTTGCCGTCGGTCTGTAGATTGCGAACGGAAAGGAGGGTCGATATGCGGAACAACAAAATCTGTATCTTTGCTGCTCTGCTATCGTTGCCCCTCGTCGCCTGCGGCGAAATATCCCATACCGAGTTGGTCGCCAATCTGAACGAAAATCACATCGTCCACACGTTAGGCGACCAACGCCCAGCCCTCTTGGTCCTCCCTGCCGATCACGACCCCGAGACGCCTCTTCCGCTAGTACTCAGCCTACACGGCTTCACCAGCCACTCGGCCCAGCACGACCGCTATTTTGGCCTCGCAAAGCGGGTGAACGACGATCGCTTCGCCCTCATTATGGCCAATGGCACGCGCGATCCCGACGGCAAGCGCTTCTGGAACGCCACGGACTTCTGCTGCGACCTCCACAACACCCAAGTCGATGACGTGCAGTACCTTTCCGGACTACTCGAAGAAGCCGCCACGCATATCGCCGTAGAGCGCATCTTCATCCTCGGGCATTCCAACGGCGGCTTCATGTCCTACCGACTCGCCTGCGAAGGTATCCCAAAGCTAGCTGCCATTGTCAGCCTCGCCGGTACTTCCTTTAGCGACCCTTCCCGTTGTGCCTTCGCATCCCCGGTCTCGGTGCTACAAATCCACGGCACAGCCGACGAGGTCGTGGCCTACGACGGAAGCGCGGGCGAGCAGGAGTACGCGGGCGCGAAAGAAGTCGCGCTGCGCTGGGCTGCACTCGCCCGCTGCGACCTCACCGATCCAGAAACCCTCCCTCCGCTCGACCTCGACCAAGACATCGACGGCCCCGAGACCGTCCGCACCCGCTACCGCACGGGCTGCCGCAACGACGTCACCATCGAATTGTGGACCATAGAGCAAGGCTCGCACGTACCGCGCTTTGCGCCGGACTTTGGCCAACGCTTGCTCGAATGGCTGTTCAGCGACTCCCGCGCCGACACCCTGTCATAGACGGAGACAAACCCCGTGTCCCCTTTCCTTCAGCGCCTCGACGACTCGCGCCCCCTCTTGTACGACGGCGGCTTTGGTTCCCAGCTTTTCGCCCGCCAAATCGAGCTGACCAACTCCACCCTCGCCAACGAAAGCCATCCAGAGGCGGTCGTCGATATCCACGCCGACTACATCGCCGCGGGTGCCGACTGCATTGGCACCAACACCTTTGTCGCCTCCGAACTGCATCTGGACATGGCCGGCAAAGACCCAGGCCAGGCCAGCGAACTGGCCCGGCGCGGGGCCGAGCTAGCACAGCGCGCCCGGGAACTCGGCGAGCGAAACGTCTTCATCGCCGGCTCCATCGGCCCCTCCCCTGGGGCCATCGAAGCCGACGCGGGCAGTACGGATTTCGGCATTGCCAACGACAAGGTCCGCGCCGCGCATCAGCGCATCATCGACGCGCTCTACGAAGGCGGGGTAGATTTTTTCTCCGTTGAGACCCAGTTTTCAGCCGTCGAAGCGGCCATGATCTGCGACATCGCCCGCCAGACCGGCCTGCCCATTGCCGTCAACCTCGCACTCAAATACACGCAGGACCGCAAAAGCAAGCAGATCGTCTATCGCACCGATTGGGGGCACTCGGCCGCCAACCTGTTGGACGCGCTCGCCTCGGGCCAATACTCCGGCGGCGACAACCTCCTCGACCACGTCCACCTCGTCGGGATCAACTGCGGTGCCGAAACCCGGCGCAGCGAGCACACTGGCATGCCGTACGCTCTCCACGGCGTCGAGCAGTTTAAGGCCGCCATGCAGGAACGCGGCCTCGCCAAGAAGCTGATGATCTATCCCAACGCCGGCATGCCCCGGCTCAACAGCGCCCTCCGCACCATCTACTCGCAAAGCCCCGAGGAAATGACCATGTACATCCCAGACTTAGCGGCTGCCGGCGTCCAGATCATCGGCGGCTGCTGCGGCACCACACCCGACCACATCCGCGCCTTTCGCCAGGCACTCGACTCATGATTCAATACCAAGTCCTTTACTGGCGCGATATTCCCGCGCAAATCAAGCTCTTTGTCGGCCGCCGGCCGCGCTCGCATACCCTGCCCGCCCGCTTCCAGCTCGCGATCGATCGCATCGCCATGCAGGAGGGCCTAGTGGGCTCCGACGCCTATCTGAACCAGTGGCACTGGTCCGAAAAGCAAGAGCGCGCCGGCACCCCCGAAGACGTGCTCCAAACGCTCTTGCGCGAAACCCAAGAGGAGGGCGACCGCATCCTCGCCGAGTATAAACGATCATGATTTACGACAAAGCGTACCAAGTCATCGTCGTCGGCGGCGGCCACGCCGGTACCGAGGCCGCGCTCGCCGCAGCGCGCATGGGAGCCGAGACCCTGCTCCTAACTATGAACTTGGACACCATTGGCCAGCTATCCTGCAACCCGGCTATCGGCGGGATCGGCAAGGGACACATCGTCAAGGAAATCGACGCGCTCGGCGGCCAGATGGCCATCAATATCGACCGCACCGGCATCCAATTCCGCCGCCTCAACACTTCGCGCGGACCAGCCGTGCGCGCCTCGCGGGCGCAAGCCGACAAAAAGGACTACCAATTTGAATTGAAGTACACCTGCGAACAGCAGGAGCATCTCGACATCCGCCAAGGCATGATGGAGAGCTTGCTGATCGAGGACGGAGCCGTCCAAGGCGTCGGCGTCAAGGGCGGCATCGCCTACCGAGGGCGCACCGTCATCCTCACGACCGGCACCTTCCTCCGAGGCAAGATCCACGTCGGCGATTTCTCTTATAGCGCCGGGCGCGCCGGCGAGACCGCGGCCGAAAAGGCCGCCGAGGGCTTGGTCGCACTCGGTTTTGAGACCGGCCGTCTCAAAACCGGCACCCCGCCGCGCGTCAACGGCCGCACCCTCGACTTTGCCGCGTTCGACGAACAGCCCGGCGACGACCCGCCGCGCCCCTTTTCCTATGCGGTGCAAAAAATTACTCGGCCGCAAATGCCCTGCTGGATCACCTACACCAACGCCCACACCCACCAGATCGTCCAAGACAACCTATCGCGCTCGGCCATGTACAGCGGGCGCATCGAGGGCATCGGCCCGCGCTACTGCCCCTCCATAGAGGACAAAATCGCGCGCTTTGCCGACAAGGAGCGGCACCAAGTTTTCGTCGAGCCAGAGGGGCGTCGCACTCTTGAGTTTTATCTCAACGGCCTATCGATGAGCCTGCCGGAAGCCCTGCAACACCGGATCGTGCGCTCCCTACCCGGCCTCGAACGGGCCGAGATCATGCGCCCGGCGTACGCGGTCGAATACGATTACGCTCCGCCGACCCAGCTCTACCCGCACCTAGAGACCAAGCGCGTGGCCAATCTCTTCTTCGCCGGCCAGATCAACGGCACCACCGGCTATGAAGAAGCCGCGGCCCAGGGGATCATGGCCGGCATCAACGCCGTGCTCAAGGCTCGCGGCGAAGACCCGCTCGTCCTCACGCGCGCCGATGCCTACATCGGCGTCCTCATCGACGACCTCGTGACCAAAGGCACACTCGAACCGTACCGCATCTTCACCTCGCGCGCCGAGCACCGCCTGCTCTTGCGCGAAGACAACGCCGACGACCGACTGATGGCCAAGGGCCGGGCGCTGGGGTTGGTCGGCGACGACCTGTGGCATCGGTTTCAAACCAAGCAGCAACAAGTCGCTGCCGAGCGCGAACGCCTACAGCACGAGCGCGTCAAACCGACCGAAAAGGTGCAGGAAGTCTTGGCGCGGCAGGGCACCGCTCCCATCGCCGAATCGACCTCGCTCGCCGAGTTGCTGCGCCGCCCCCAACTCAACTATGACCACCTCTGCGAATTCGCCCCGCCTCCACAGCCCCTTTCCCCAGACGCGGCCGAACACGTCGAGGCCGAGATCAAATACGCGGGGTACATCAAGCGCCAAGAGACCCAAGCGCAAAAGCTCAAGCGCCTCGAATCCATGCGCTTGCCGACCGATTTTGACTTCGCCGTTCCCGGACTGAACATTTCGACTGAGGCGCGCCAAAAGCTCGCGGCGATCCGCCCGCAGACCCTAGGACAGGCGTCGCGCATTTCCGGGGTTTCGCCCGCCGACCTCGCTTCGCTCATGGTCTTCTTGCACGCCCGCGCCCAATCCGCTAGCTAGCGCACAAAAAAACGCCCCCGCACGGCAACAGCAGTGCAAGAGCGTCCAAGCGCGGCGCGGCGAGAGCGCCCCTCAGCCTTCGGATTCTAGCTCGCTGATGCGATCGCGGACCTTGGCCGCCTGCTCGTAGGCCTCTTGGGCGATGAGGTAGTCCAAGTGCGCCTTGAGCTGCTCCAACCGGCTTATCGGCTCGCCCGTCTGCGGATCCACAAACGCCTCCGACTTCTTCGCGGCACCTTCGCGCTCGGCCGCTTCGTCCTCTGCGGACGCATCCGGGTCCGCCTCGGGCGCAGCCGCATGTTCACCCTTGGTCGCTTCGCGCTGATCGGAGTGGTCCAGCGGCTGGCCGGCCGCCGCCATTACCTCTGGGGTCAGGAAGAGCGGCACGCCCAAGAGCGTGGCCAAGATCATGCCGTCGCTGGGGCGGCAGTCGAGGTAGAAGGACTGGCCCTGGGCCTGGACCAGCAGGTAGGCGTGGAAAACGTCCTCTTTGAGTGTGTGGATCACCAGCTTGTGGACCACGGCGTTGATTCGCTTGAGCAGGTTGCACAACAGATCGTGCGGCAAAGGCCGCGGCAAGGCGATTTTGCGGAGGGCCATGGCGAGGGCTTGTCCCTCAAAATGGCCAATCGTGATGGGCACCACGCTGTTTTCCGTGCCCTTGAGCAAAACCAAAAATTTCTGCGGTATGCCTAAGCCCTGCTCCGCGTCTGGATAGGGGTACATGTCAAAAATGTACACCGGAATTAGATGACTTTCTTCGTCTTTCATCGCTCGCGTACCCTCGTATAGATTACTGTGCTCGTCAGTAATATAGGCTTTTGCCGGGCAAATACAATTTTCTTTAGATCAAGCCGCGCTCCTTCAAGCTAAGAAAATCGTCGCTGCCGATGATGAGGTGGTCGAGCACGTCAATACCCATGATTTCGCCGGCCTGTACCAAGCGCCGCGTCAGGTTGATATCGTCCTGGCTGGGCGATACGTCGCCGGAGGGATGGTTGTGCGCCAAGATCAAGCTGGCCGCAGCCTGCGATACGGCCGTGCGAAAGACCTCGCGCGGATGCACGATGGCCGAAGATAGACTGCCGATGGACACGACCTCCTTGTGGATCACCTGATTGCGGGCGTTGAGATACAGGCAGAGAAAGTGCTCGCGCTGCTGATCCTTGATATCGGAAAGCATCGACAGCGCGTCGCCGGGCGCACTAATCACCGGCCGTACCCCCAAGCCCTTGTGCAACCCGCGGCGCGCCAGTTCAAACGCCGCGACTAAGACCCCGGCCTTGGCCTTGCCCAGCCCCTTGATCCGGCTCAATTCCCCTAGATCCATGTCCACCAGCGATTCCTTGGGGTAATCGGCGAGGATGTCCTCGGCCAAGTCCATCACGTGCCGACCGCGATACCCCGTCCCCAAGGCCACGGCCAACAGCTCTTGATCCTTGAGCGCCTGCGGACCCAAGCGCGCGAGCCGCTCCCGCGGTAGTTCGTCGGGGCGGAAGAGTGGCCCCTCGCCCACAGTGCGGGCGGCCAAGTCGTAATCAATGGGCTGAGTTTGCGTTGGCACGGCGCGTTCCTCCTTGGGCAAAGCTGTAGCAAAAAAACCACGCGACTGTAGCGTCCAGCCCCCACGAGCCACCGGGCACTAGACGCAACCGACGTAATAAGCAGAATCTGTGCCAGCGCCTTGCTCCGCCCTAGCCCCCCTCCTATATTTTTGAGCATTACCCCCCCACTGCCGATGTCTAACCCGCGCTCTGTCCTGGTTCCAACCCCGCTTTACCGCCTGCTGCTCGCCACACTGAGCGGGGCCTTACTCTCGCTGGCCTTTCCCAGCCATCCTGATCACCCCCTCGCCTTTCTCTATCATCCGCTCTGGGCCCATTGTGCACTGGTGCCTTTGCTGCTCGCGCTGAAGGATCGCGGCGGCTTCAAAGCCAGCTTTGCCGCGGGTTGGATCAGCGGCTTGGTCTGGAACCTGCTGTCCTTGTACTGGGTGGCCTATACCCAAGGCGGGGGGCTCGCCGTCGTCGGGGGCACCGGGCTGATGGCCGCTTATTTGGGCCTTTTTACCGGTCTCTGCACCGGGCTGTTCAACGTGCTCGCCGCGCGGTGGGGCACAAAGGCCCTCGCACTGCTGCCTTTGTTGTGGACCGGGCAGGAATATCTGCTCTCCCTCGGGGAGTTGGGGTTTCCCTGGCTCTTGCTGGGGCACAGCCAAGCAGCCCTGCCCCACTTCATCCAGTACGCCACCTGGACCGGCGTCTTTGGCGTCTCCTGCTGGGTCGTCGGCCTCAACGCGCTGTTCTACTTGGCGCTCGTCGAGCGGCGCGTCTTTCTCGCGGGCGTTGCCTTGGGCTACCTCTTGCCTTGGCTCCACGCGCAGAGCGCGCTGGCTGCGCCCGTTCCGGCCGAGGGCCTGCGCATCGGCCTGATCCAACCGAACACCACGTACGCCGACAAGTGGGGTCCCAACGGGCTGGAGCGCAGTTTCGCAGCCCTCGCCACCCTCTCGCGCCAAGCGGCCAAGCGCGATCCCGAGCTGCTGGTCTGGCCCGAAACCGCCCTGCCGTGCGATCCCGTCCGCCGGGCCGGTTGCCGAGGCCGCGTCCAAGCGCTCGTCGAGGAGCTGGACATCCCCTTGCTGACCGGCGCGCCGCACGCGAACTATAACGCGGCCTTCTTCGTACAGCCCGGGGCCACAGCCCTACCTTCGTACGCCAAGATGCACTTAGTGCCCTTTGGCGAGCGGACTCCCTACCGAGACGCCATCCCCCTGCTGCGCGACATCGACTGGTCCCGCCTGACCGGCGACCTCGGCCCGGCGGAATTTTCGCGCGGCACAGAGCACGCGGTTTTTCCCCATCCCCGACATCCCTTTGCCGTGCTCATCTGCTTTGAGTCCATCTTTCCCGATCTGGTGCGCCAGCACGTAGCGGCTGGGGCTCGCGTGCTGGTCAACATTACCAATGACTCGTGGTTTGGCCGCAGTGCGGGACCCTACCAACACGCCCTCATCAACGCCATGCGCGCCGTTGAAAACCGCACGGCCATCGCCCGCGCCGCCACCACCGGCATCTCCCTGTTCATCGACCCGTTTGGCCGCACCTACGAGGCGACCGACCTCTTCACGCCCGCAGTCGCGGTTGCCTCCGTGCCGGTCGGCCAGCCCGCGACCTTCTACACCCGGCACGGCGACCTCTTCGCCTGGGGCTGCCTGATGATCTCCCTAGTCGCCCTCGTCGCCCGTTTCCGCAAGCCGCGAGCCACCCGCGAGCCAGCAGAAGCTGACCTCGACCCAGAAGTTCAACACGAATCAGACGCTGACCTCGACTCAGAAGTTCAACACGAACCAGACGCTGACCTCGATCCAGAAGCTAACCATGACCCAGACCCGCCCCGGGAAAACAACATGCCCTTTCTCGACCACCTCGAAGAACTCCGCTGGCGCATTCTCAAGGCTCTAGGTGCGCTCGTCGTGGGTGCGGCGATCTGCTTCGCCCTCTCCGACTCAATCGTGCAGATCTTGACCCGGCCTTACGAAGAAGCCGTCTTCAGCTTGGAGAACCAGCAATCCTCGGGCGCGGTGCAGTTGGTGCGCCAGTGGTTGGGCCTGTCCGATGCTGCGCCGGAGCCAGACGCGCCAATCGCCGACCTGCCTCCGGCGCGTCGTCTGCAAGCCCTCCGACCCATGACTTACTTCTTTATCAGTCTGCAAATCGCCTTTGTTGGCGGACTGCTGCTGGCGCTGCCCGCCCTCTTCTACCAAGCCTGGCGATTTGTCGCCCCAGGGCTTTTGCAGCGCGAGAAACGGCTCATGGTGCCCATTATCTCGCTGAGCGTCTTCTGCTTTTCGGTCGGCGCGATGATCGCCTATTACATCGTCCTCCCGCTCGGGCTGCGCTTTTTTCTCTCGCTAGAGCCGCCCGACATGACCTCGCAATGGGCGGCCGACGAGTACATCGGCTTTGTGCTGCGGCTCATAGCCGGCTTTGGCATTGTCTTTGAGATGCCGGTGCTGTCGCTCTTTTTGGCCAAGGTCGGCGTGCTGACCGCCGCGCGGATGCGCCACATTCGCCGCTATGCCATCATCGGCATCTTCGTCCTCGGCGCGATCTTCACACCGCCCGACCCAGTCTCCCAGATCCTGATGGCCCTGCCCCTGCTCCTGCTCTACGAAATCAGCATCTGGGTCTGCAAAATCTCCGAGCGCAAATAAATTCTCTTCATCCGCCTCGACGGGCGGCTACAACCCCAAAACGCTATCCGCATTTGCAGAAGACCTGACCTGTGGACGGGATTTCCAAGGTTGACAGGTGGCAGCAAAGGTGGGTTGAGGGGTTAAAAGAAGACAAGGCATGGGAGATGGAGATATGGACACAGCCGTTCGATTCATCCTCGCGGCGATTTTGCTCCTTGCAATGGTCAACCACGCGCACGCAAATACGGGCCGCGACGACGCCGAGGTCGTGTTGGAAGCCGACGAGATCGACAGCAGCACGGTGGAAGTGGGAGCCTTTGTCGTGGTCGTCTATGAACGGGAAGAACCACCGCAGTCGCTCTCGGGGGCTTGGGCTAAGCTGGATACGACAAGAGGCTACATTAAAGCCGTGGACCGGCAGGGATTGCTCCTGTCCCTAAAGGGCTGGCCACAGCGGATCGCCTTGGATCGGATCCAAACACTGACCCTGTCACACAAGGCAGCCTATGGCCGTGCCATGCGCCGGCTCCCAGAGACGCCGGATAGGTTCTCGGTGATAACGGACGACATGGGAAGCATCAAGCGGATTGCTATCAAGTTATTTTCCGGTGCCGCGTTAGGCAGCTTTTCCGCGTATTTGGGGGGAGGCATCGGTGCGGGGTTCGAAAGCTGTGAAGGAGATTGTGGATTTAACGAAGATGCCATTGTGGGCGCGGCAATTGGCTATGCAGCCGGAACCGCCTATGGAGTGAGCAGAATCGATCCACACGATCAATTCTTCCCTTCCCTACTAGGCAGCCTGTTGGGATTCGGAGCGGGCATCTGGTTGACGGCAAACAGTGACCGCGAACTCTGGCCATCCATCTTCGTCGGTCCTGTTATCCTATCGACATTGATGTCCGAGTTGTCGCGCAAGCCCCCTGAAGCTCGCCGATTCTCCGTCGATCTGGTGCCGAATTCCAATGGGGACCTGTCCGCCGTCGCCACGCTGCGCTTCTGAACGATGCATTAAAAAACGCCCACTCCAGTACATAAGGCGGTGGGATAACCCCTATATCCACGTGCAGTCAATCGGGAGCTTTACCGTCCAGGGAATGGGAGATGAAGGCATGAACCCCATATTTCGATTCCTTCTCACGAGGATTGCGCTCCTCGCAATGGTCAACTATGCGGCGAATGCTCAAGCAGACGCCCCACAGGCCGGGGTCGTGTTGGAAGCCAGTGAGATCTACAGCAGCACGGTGGAAGTGGGTGATTTCGTCGTGGTCGTCTATGGGCGAGAAAAGCGGCAGCCGATCTCGGGGACTCAGGCACGACTGGATACGGCGAGAGGCTACATTAAAGCCGTCAATCAGCGACGGTTGATCGTAGGCTTGGAACCGGATGGGTGGTCGAAGTGGATCGCCTTGAACCGCATTCAAGCACTGGTCTTGGTAGGTTCGCCTTCTCCGGATGCGATAGCTAGAGCCAGTGCACTGGCCACTGCGGCGGTTGAGGCGGCAACCGTTGCAGCGCCTTTCCTAACCTCAGCGGACCGGAACAGTACGCAGACCAACGTGGCCGTCGATTCAGCAACCGTTGCAGCGCCTCCCCTGAGATCGGCGAATCAGGACAGTACGAGTACGACCAGACGGATTATCGGAAAGTTGATTATGGGCGGCCTTCCTTCTGGTCGCGCCGATAACGGGCTTACAGAGACACCGGATACACTTTATGGGATACTGTATATAAGGGACGACATGGGGGCCGGCAGACGGATTGCCAGAAAGTTGGCCGTCAGTGCTTTAGGGGGCTTAGGAGGAGGCTTATTGGGTAGCCTCTTAGGTGTCGTCTTAGGTCACAACTTTTTAGGAGGACGAAATTGCTCTGGCGACCAATCATGTGGATTGGCCGCCGCATATGGAGTTCTCTTCGGAGGGTCAGTCGGCTATTCGGTCGGAACAGCGGTTGGCGTGAGTCTGCTTGATCCACACGACCGATTCATCATGGCACTGGTAGGCAGCCTGCTAGGACTCGGAGGAGGGGTGATCTTAGCGGACGCCGAGGATTTATGGCCATCTATCTTCGTCGGTCCTGCCATTTTAGCGACATGGATGTCCGAGTTGTCGCGCAGTCCCCCTAAAGCCCGCCGATTCTCCGTCGGTTTGGTACCGAACCCCAAGAGGGGATTGTCCGCCGTCGCCACGCTGCGCTTCTGAGCGATGCGCCGAGAAAAACGCCCACTCCAGTAGCGGAGACGGCGGCATGACGCCTACATCCACGTTCAGTCAATCGAGCGCTTTATCATCTAAGGAATGGGAGATGAAGGCATGAACACCGTATTGCGATTCCTTCTCACGACGATTGCGCTCCTCGCAATGGTCAACTATGCGGCGAATGCTCAAGCAGACGCCCCACAGGCCGAGGTCGTGTTGGAAGGCGGCGAGACGCCGGATACGCTTTCTGTAAAAACAGATGACATGAGAACTAGCATACGGATTGCCAGCAAGTTGGTTGCAGGTGCCGTCGGAGGTAACCTTTCCTTTTTTGGGTTAACGCAAATGCTAGCTAGCGGCTGTGACAGAGATGACGGTATATGTGGAGCTGTTGTCTACATTATTGGCATGTCGACTTTCTATCCAGTCGGAACCGCGCTTGGTGTGAGCCTAGTTGATCCACGCCCTCAGTTCGCCATTTCACTACTAGGCAGTATGCTAGGAATTGGAGTAGGCTTTGGTCTCGCAGAAAAATACGACAATATCTGGATCTCGCCTCTCTTTGTCTGTCCTTCCATCTTTGCGACTATAATGTCTGAGTTGTCTCGGTTTGACCTGCCTTCTGTGTTCATGTCGCACAATTCCCCTGAAGTCTCCCGTTTCTCTGTCGGTCTAATGCCAGGACCCAAGAGGAGCTTGTCAGCAGTTGCTACACTACGGTTCTGAACGATGCGCCGAGAAAAACGCCCGATCCGGTACGTTAAGGCGACCAGACGACGCCTAAATCCACGTTCAGTCGATCGAGCGCTTTACTGTCCTAATGATGAAAAATGATAGATATGAGCACCGTATTGCGATTCCTTCTCACGGCGATCTATTTTATGCTCTCAAAATGGCCAAAGTCCAATCTACAAACACCCGAAAGGATTTCTCATGGATGCCAAAGCGCTCATCTGCGACGAACAGCAAAATTTCGCGCTGACTGCGGTCGTACTGAATGATCCCGCCCCCGATCAAGTCGCGATCCGCACCCATTTTACCGGGGTCAGTATCGGCACCGAGTTCGGACTGATCAGCGGCAAGATCAGCAAGATGAACCGCAACCCCTTTCCGTTGTGCACCGGCTATCAGGGCACGGGCACCATAGAAGCCGTCGGGGCCGATATCGACAATTTTGCGGTCGGCGACGAAGTGTACTTTCGCGGCAATGACGCGATGAGATTAGCCGACGGGACGGAGGTCGGGTGCGTTTCCGGAGGGCATTGCAGTCGCGTCGTGACGCGGCCCAATACCACGCATGGCGTGGCCAAGATGGTGCCCGGGGCGGGAATGGATGTGGCGAGTTTGTTTGTGATGCCGGCAGTGGGGCTCTATGGCGTCGATATGGCCAATCCGCGGATGGGGGATACGGTAGTGGTACACGGGGTGGGGATGATTGGCTTAGGGGTGGTGGCGGCTTGTGCACAGCGAGGGTGCGTGGTGGTGGCGGTGGACATTGATGAAAAACCGCTGGCGGTCGCCAATGCACTGGGAGCGGATCATGCAATCAATGGCAAAAAGCAGGACGTGGCCGCTGTAGTACGGGAGATCGAGCCCGAAGGTGCCGATGTGGTATTCGAGTGCACCGGGCATCCGCAGTGCATTGATCCGGCGATTGCCCTCTGTCGGCGGTTTGGGTCTTTTGTCTGGCAGGGCCACTACGGGGACGAGCCGATCGCCCTAGACTTTCCTACGCCGCACGGCAAGCGGCTACAGATGTTTTTCCCCTGCGACGACGGCTGGCAGCCCTGCCGCCGCGCTGTGATCAAGAACATGGCGATGGGAGCGCTCAAGTGGGAACACTGCATTACCCATCGGATAGGGTGCGCCGAGATGCCGGCAATGTTCGAACGCATTAAGCGGGAGCGAGATGGGGATATCGTCGGGGTGGTCGTCGATTGGCGGGATTGAAGGGCCGCTTGCATGAGGCTTAAATCCACGTTCAGTCAATCGAGAGCTTTAGCGTCCGAGGAATGGAAGATGGAGATATGAACACAACTGTTCGATTCCTTCTCACGGCGATTGCGCTCCTCTCAATGATCAACCATGCGTCCGCAGATTCGGCCCGTGAAGATGTCGAGGCGCTACGGGCCGAGGTCGTGTTGGAAGCTGGCGAGATTGACAGCAGCACAGTGGAAGTAGGTACCTTTGTCATGGTCGTCTATGAGCAGAGGGAACGGCATCCGACTTCAGGGGAGTCGGCCAAGCTGGATACGGCTAGAGGCTACATTAAAGCCGTCAATCAGCGACGGTTGATCGTAGGCTTGAAACCGGATGGGTGGTCGAAGTGGATCGCCTTGGAGCGCATTCAAGCGCTGATCTTAGTAGGATCGCCCCCTTGGGGGGCGGTGGACGGGGTCAGTACACAGGCCGATGAGGGAATTGAGACAGCGGCAGATAGAACGGACAATATCGGTCAGCTCGACAGCAGCCGAAAGGAGCACATTCAAACCCAGGCCGATTCTGTCCAGGCCTCGGGTGGGTTCCAAGCAACGCCGGATACGATCTTTGTGAAAACAACGCCGGATACGATCTTTGTGAAAACGGATGACAGGGGTGGAACCGCAGGGCGAGTAGTAAGAAAGCTCCTCTGGGGCGTAGTTGGAGGGAACGTTGGTGTGCTTCCGGGGGCCCTGATTGGTGCGTTCATTGACGATGGCTGCGATAACTCCTCTTCCTACGAAGGTGGTGATGGGGTTTGTATAGAGTTAGGTCTTCTTATAGGTATGGGTACAGGCTGGATATTGGGAATTCCTATTGGCGTGAATATGGAGGAACCAAACGATCGTTTCATACATACGCTGGGGGGCAGTCTAGGGGGATTGGTAACGGGCGTCTTGTTGACCATAGTTGACGGTACGCTCTCGCCATCCATGATCGTGGCCCCTATCGTTGGAGCAACTCTTGCATCTGAATGGTCACGCAACGCCGAACTATCTCGCAATCCCCTCGAATCCCGCGGTAAAGGGCATCGTTTCTCCATCGGTCTGGTGCCTGATCCTAGGGGGAATTTGGCAGCAGTTGCAACGCTGCGCTTCTGAACGATGCGACGGGGGAATTCGCTCATCCTTCAGCAGCCAGTCGCGGCCGACCCCGAGGATGTTGCTTGCGCCATTGCTTGACGGCCTACCCATCCGCTTCCGTTAGCAGAATCGGATGGGTAGGACTCTCTTGTTGACCGACCTCTATGCTGGCTGCGCGCATCGCCTGAATCCGTTTTCTGAATTGAGCGCTCCCCGACACCTAGTTCCGCGACCAACGTGGAGGTCGATGGCAATCAACCGCTACAGCCGGTCCGGGTGGACAAAATAGCTTTGATCCGATGCGCCGTTTGTTCGCCATATTCCTAGCGAGTGCATATATTCGCTACTCCCGATTTCACCCCGTTTTGAGGAGCCAAACCATGCGCCAAACATCAACCCGCATCGGCCTAATCGGCTACGGCCAGATCGGCCAAGTCGTCCACCAGATGATAGAAGCTGACGCAGACAACGGCATGGAAGTCGTCTTCGTCCACGATCAAATGGCCGCGGCCGTCCAAAACCTCCCCGCCGACCTCTGCCTAGCAGATTTAGGCAACTTCGAGTCGCGGCAGCCCGATCTCGTCGTCGAGATGGCCCACCCGGACGTCACCCGCCAGTGGGGACAGACGATCCTCGAAAAAACCAACTACATGTTCATCTCGGTGACCGCCCTCGCCGACCCAGCCATCGAAGCCACCATTGAAGAGACGACCCGACGCGCCGGCACCCGCGCCTTCGTCCCACATGGAGGCGTGGTCGGCATGGACGCGCTGTTGGAAAACCGCGACGTGTGGGAGTCGGTCGATGTGGTGATGAAGAAGCCCCCGCACAACGTCGATTGCGCGGCCGCTGGCCTCGACCCCGACGACATCAAAGAAGAAACGGTCCTCTACGACGGCCCGACGCGCGGCATCTGCCCGCTCTTCCCGCGCAACGTCAACACCCACGCAGCCATCGCGTACGCCGGCATCGGCTTCGACCGCACGCACTCGCTGCTGCTGGTAAGCCCAGAGTGGAGTGAAGCCGTCGTCGAAATCCATGCCCAAGGCCCGGGCCTCGACCTCAAGGTCGCACGCAGCGAGGGAATCACCGGCGTCACCGGGGCCTCGACGCCGGTCTCCATCTACAACACCGTGCAGATGATCGGCGCGACCGGCCCGGGCATCCACATCCGATGAAGCCTTTCGCCCGTATCCCCGCGTCCATTCCCCGCTCGGGCATCCGCGAGATCATGGACTTGGCCTGGGACGTCGAGAAGACGGGCGAGGTCATCCACCTCGAAGTGGGCCAACCCGATTTTGCCACGCCAGCGTCCATTGTCGAAGCCACCTGCCGCTACGCGCGCGCCGGCCACACCAAGTACGTCCCCAACGCCGGAGTCGATGCGTTGCGCGCGGCCGCGGCCCGCCACTTCGAGCGCCGCACCGGCGTGCCGACCACCAGCGAAAACATCCTCGTCACCCCCGGGGCGGTCATGAGCGTGGCGACCGCTTTCCTCGCCCTACTCGAACCGGGCGACGAGGTCCTATTGCCCGACCCAGGCTGGCCCAACTACCAAATGGCCGTCTCCATCGTCCACGGCCAACCCGTCTTTTACAATCTGCGGGCGGAAAACCACTTTATGCCCGACCTCGACGAGATCGACCGCCTAGTTAGCCCCCGCACCAAACTCCTGCTCCTCTGCACGCCCTCCAACCCCACCGGCCAAGTATACGACGAGACGCTAATGCGCCAGCTCATGGACTTGGCCCAACGCCACAACTTGTGGGTGCTGTCCGACGAGATCTACGGCCAGATCGTCTTTGACCAACCACATCAGAGCGCGCTGCCGCACGACGCCGACGGGCGCGCCATCGTCGTCTCCGGCATGTCCAAAAGCTACGCCATGACCGGCTACCGAGTGGGCTTCACCCGCGCCAATCCCGAGTACATCGAACTAGCCACCAAGCTCCAAGAGCCTTTTATCTCCTGCGGCACGGGCTTTTCGCAGTTGGCCTCCGCCGACGCGCTCGACGGCCCGCAAGACGACGTGGCCGCCATGTGCCGCGCCTATGCTCGCCGCCGCGACATCGCCCTCCAAGTCCTAAGAGAATACGACTTGTACCGCTACACCCCAGGCGGCGCGATCTACCTGATGATCGACATCTCCGCGGCTGGCATGGACTCCGGCGAATTCGCCGTCCGGCTACTCAAAGAACAACGCGTGGCCGTGGCCCCGGGCAGCACCTTCGGCCAGATGTGCCGCGACCACGTGCGCATCTCCATCGCCGCCTCCGAAGAACACATCCACCGCGGCGTGACCACCCTTTGCGAATTCGCGCAACAACAAGCCGGCAGCTAAGCGAGGGAAAATCCGTCTTGGACATCGAATTGTTACAACGGGGATTCGTCCCCCAGCCGCTGACGCCCGCGCAATACGGCGAGTTGGACGCCAACGGTTTCATCATCTTGGAAGAGGTCATCGCGCCCGACTGGCTGGCCGAGTTGCGCCATGCTTTTGACGCGATCTTTGTCAGAGAGGGCGACAAAGCTGGCGCTGAGGTGTCCCAAGTAGAGGGCGTGCGCCGCCTCGCCGATTTGGTCAACAAGGGGGCTGTCTTCGACGCCGTGTACCTACAGCCAGCGCTGCTGACCGCGGTCTTCCACGTCTTGCAGCGACCGTTTAAGCTGCACTCGCTCAATGGGCACGATCCACTATCCGGCAGCGGATTACAAGCCCTGCACGCGGATTGGGGACGGCCCACCGTGCCCGGCGGGCCGTATCACGTCGTCAACTCCATGTGGATGCTCGACGACTTCACCCAAGACAACGGCGCGACCCGCTGCGTCCCTGGCAGCCACCGCAAACCCGGCAGGGTCACCGACTACATGGACGACCGCTTGGCCGACCACCCCGAGCAAGTGCATCTGACGGGCCGCGCCGGCTCGGTCGCCGTGTTCAACGGCAACCTCTGGCACAGTTCGTATCGCAACCACAGCAGCGATCCCCGCCGCACCCTACACTGCGCCTTTATCGCCCGCGAACACCCGCAACAGACCAACCAGCGCGAGTACTTGCGGCCTGCAACCGCCCAGCGACTCTCCCCGCTAGCGCGCTACATCCTCGACGTAGAATGAACCTAGAGGTAGCCTCATGAACAGAACAACCCGTCGCAGATTCCTGCAGACCAGCGCCGCTGGCGCCGCCGCACTCGCCTTGCCCATCCGCTTCGCCCGCGCCGCCAAGAAAGGCGGTGTCATGCGCATGGGCAAGGGGCACGGCGGGACCCACGACAGCCTCGACCCGGCGACCCACGAGAACGGCTTCACTATCGCCATGACTCATGGGTACAACAACTATCTGACCGAAGTGGCTGGAGACGGCTCGCTGGTCGGCCAGCTCGCCGAGAGCTGGGAAGCATCGGCGGACGCCGCGACCTGGACCTTCCAGTTGCGCAAGGGCGTGACTTACCACAACGGCCGGGAGGTAACGGCCGAGGACATCGTCGCGTCCATCAACCATCACCGCGGCGAGGATTCGAAGTCCGCCGCCAAGCCGATCGTCTCGCCGGTCACCGACATCAAGGCCGACGGCAAGCACGCGGCGGTCTTCACCCTCAGTGCCGGAAACGCCGACTTCCCGTTCATCGTCAGCGACTACCACCTGCCGATCATGCCGAGCGAAGGCGGCAAGGCCGACTGGCAGTCCGGCATCGGCGCCGGGGCGTACAAGATCAAGAGCTTCGAGCCGGGCGTGCGCATCGATCTGGAGAAGTACGCGGACTACTGGGACTCGGGTCGCGGGCACTTCGACGCGATCCAGATGATCACCATCACCGATCCGGCCGCCCGTACCAACGCCATCATCACCGGCGGGGTCGACGCCATCGACCGGGCCGATCTGAAGACCGTGCACCTGCTCAAGCGCCGCAAGGGACTCACGGTGCATTCGATTGCCGGCACCCATCACTACACCTTCCCGATGCGCACCAACGTTGCGCCGTTCAGCGACAACAACGTGCGCATGGCGCTCAAGCACGCTATCAACCGCGAGGAAATGGTGGAGAAGATCCTGCAGGGCTTCGGCGGCGTCGGGAACGACCACCCCATCGGCCCGGGACAGCGCTTCTTCGCCAAGGACCTGGAGCAACGCACCTACGACCCCGACAAGGCAAAGTATTACCTGAAGCAGGCCGGCATGGACTCGCTCACGGTGGACTTGAGCGTCGCGGACGCGGCCTTCGCGGGCGCCGTCGACGCAGGCGCGCTCTTCGCGGAGACCGCCAAGGAGGCGGGCATCAACCTGAACCTCGTGCGCGAGCCGAACGACGGGTACTGGTCGAACGTCTGGAACAAGAAGCCGTTCTGTGCCTGCTACTGGGGCGGTCGGCCCACCGCCGACTGGATGTTCGCGACTGCCTACGAGGCCGGGGTGCCCTGGAACGACGCCGCGTGGGAACACGAGAAGTTCAACAAGATGCTCATCGAGGCCCGTGCGGAGCTCGACGAGGCCAAGCGGCGCATGATGTATGCGGAGATGCAGCAGATCGTGCGCGACGAGGGCGGCACCATCATCCCCATGTTCGCCTCCTACGTCTTTGCCACCTCCGACAAGCTCGCCCTGCCGGAGCAGATGGCCTCGAACTGGGATCTGGACGGCGAACACTGGATGGAACGCTGGTCGTTCGCCTGATCCGCATCCGGGCACGGACAGCCGGCCGGCGCGGAGGAGAAGAGCATATGGGCGTTCTGTCACTGGTGGCCAAGCGGCTTGGACTTGGCTTCGTCACGCTGCTCGTGGTCTCGATCATCATCTTCGGGGCGGTCGAGCTGCTGCCGGGCGACCTCGCCCAGCAGATCCTCGGCCAATCCGCGACCCCGGAGACGGTCAAAGCGATGCGAGAGGAGCTCGGGCTGGACCGATCGGCTCCGACGCGTTACGTCGAGTGGCTGGGCGGCGCACTCCAGGGCGACTTCGGGGTCTCTCTCGCCAACAAGCGCTCGGTGGCCGATCAGCTCATCCCGCGTTTCGCGAACACTCTCTTCCTCGCCGCGGTAGCGGCAGCGTTCTCCATACCAATCTCGATCGTGCTGGGGGTGCTGGCGGCGCTCTACCGCGAATCGGTCTTCGATCGGATTGCGAATGTGAGCACGCTGACCTCGATCTCGTCGCCGGAGTTCTTCCTCGGCTACATCCTCATCCTGTTCTTCTCCGTCCAGAATTCGTGGTTTCCCTCGCTATCGAGCGTCACCGGCGACATGACGTTCACCGATCGGGTCTTCGTCACCCTGCTGCCCGCCATCACCCTGACCCTGGTGGTGATCGCGCACATGATGCGCATGACCCGGGCCGCAATCATCGCCCTGCTGGCCTCGCCCTACATCGAGATGGCCCGGCTCAAGGGCGAGCCGCGCTGGAAGGTCATCGCGGTGCACGCGCTGCCGAACGCGCTGGCCCCCATCATCAACGTGGTCGCGCTGAACCTCGCCTATCTCATCACCGGCGTGGTGCTGGTCGAAATCGTCTTCGTGTACCCGGGGGTCGGCCAGTTGCTGGTCGACAGCGTCACCAAGCGGGACTTCCCGGTGGTGCAGGCATGCTGTCTGGTCTTTGCCGCGACCTACATCCTGCTGAACCTGATCGCCGACGTGGGGGTGATTCTCTCCAACCCGCGGCTGCGGCATCCCAAGTGAGGGCCACGTCATGAGCACTTTCGCCATCGTCTTCTTCACGCTCATGATCGCGGCCTCGTGTCTGGCCGCCTACTATCATCGGCGCGACGCCTTCATGGTGTTGTTCAGCCTCACCCTCGCATCGTTCCTGATGGGCCTGCTCGGGGGGGAGCAGTGGCTACGCGCCGTCGCGATCGGCATCGGGCTGTTCTTCGCCTCCGGGGGCCTCGCCTACAGCTTCCGCGAGTTTCTGGTGCAGACTCTCCCGCGCGATGTGGCCAAGACCATGCGCAACGCCCCGCTCACCGCATCCTTCGGTCTGTTCGTGATCCTCGTCTACGTCGTGGCGGCGGTGTTCGCCCCGGTGATCGCGCCGTACGGTGAATCGGAGGTGATCGGCAGCTCCTACGCACCCGCCGACGACATGATGCTGCTCGGCGGCGATCAACTCGGACGCGACATGTTCAGCCGCATCATCTACGGCGCGCGGAACACGGTGGGCATTGCGCTGCTCACCACCGCCATCGCGTTCCTGGTGGGGTCGCTGACGGGCCTCATGGCGGCGACGCTCGGCGGCTGGGTCGACCAGACCTGCGGGCGCATCGTCGACGCGCTGATGGCGATTCCGCAGCTCGTGTTCGCGCTGCTGCTGCTGACCATCGTCGGCACCAACGTGGTCAACCTCATCCTGGTCATCGCGCTGCTCTACTCGCCACTTGTATTCCGGCTCGCCCGGGCGGTGGCCGGCAACATCGTTGTGATGGACTACATCGAGGCTGCGCGGCTGCGCGGCGAAAAGACCTGGTACCTGATCGTCAGCGAGATCCTGCCGAACGCGACGGCACCGCTGGTGGCGGAGTTCGGGCTGCGGTTCTGCTTCGTGTTCCTGGCCATCTCGGCGCTGTCCTTCCTCGGCCTCGGCATCCAGCCGCCGACCGCGGACTGGGGCTCCATGGTGCGTGAGAACGCGACTCTCATCTCGTTCGGCGAGGTGACCCCACTGATCCCGGCGGCGGCGATCGCGCTGCTGACGGTGTCCGTCAATCTCGTGGTGGACTGGATGCTCCACCTCTCCTCCGGTCTGAAGGAGTGAAAGCTCATGGATGAAGAGAAGAGCTTGTTGCTGAAGATCCGGGGCCTGCGGATCAAGGGCCAGGCCGACGAGAAGTGGTTCGAGATTGTGCACGGCATCGACCTCGATCTGCACCGCGGCGAGGTGATGGGCCTCATCGGGGAATCCGGCGCCGGCAAATCGACGATCGGACTCGCCGCCATGGGCTTCACCCGCGACGGCTGCCGCATCTCCGCCGGCGCCATCGAGTTCGACGGCATGGAGCTGACCTCCTCCCCCGAAGAGGACCTGCGCATGCTGCGCGGCGCGCGCATCGCCTACGTGGCGCAGTCGGCGGCCGCGTCGTTCAACCCGGCGCACAAGCTG
The DNA here is from genome assembly GCA_965217585.1 of Candidatus Latescibacterota bacterium. Classification (GTDB taxonomy): domain Bacteria; phylum Latescibacterota; class UBA2968; order UBA8231; family UBA8231. The sequence continues at coordinate 5,132,043 of OZ244561.1, read as the reverse complement.
ATCGACCAGCACACCGCGGCGCCGGTGCAGCACAAGATCAGGACCCGGCGCGAGAGCGAAGCGGACGCGATGGATCTCTACCGGCGCCTGCGCCTGCCCAACCCCGAGGAGATCGGCTTCCGCTACCCGCACCAAGTCTCGGGGGGACAACTCCAGCGTGCGATGACCGCGATGGCGATGAGCTGCCGGCCCGACCTGATCATCTTCGACGAGCCGACCACCGCGCTCGACGTCACCACCCAGATCGAGGTGCTCGCCGCGATCCGCGACATCGTCGACCAGTTCAACACCGCCGCGCTCTACATCACGCACGACCTCGCGGTCGTTGCGCAGATGGCCGACCGCATCAAGGTGCTGCTCAAGGGCGACGAGATCGAAGAGGCCGACACCCGCTCCATGCTCTCGTCGCCGAGGGAGGATTACACCAAGTCGTTGTGGGCGGTGCGCAGCTTCCAGCGCAAGCAGAAGCCGCTGGCCGCTCCGGGCGAGACGCCGGTGATCTCGGTGAGCGGCGTCAGCGCCGCCTACGGCCCCGTCAAGGTCCTCGACGACATCTCCTTCGATATCCACCGCGGCCGCACGGTCGCGGTGGTCGGCGAGTCGGGGTCGGGCAAATCGACCGCGGCGCGGTGCATCACCGGCCTGCTGCCGCCGACCAGGGGCGAGATACGGCACAACGGCCAAGCCCTGCCGCCGAGCTTCAAGCAACGTTCGAAGGACCAGCTCCGCCAAGCGCAGATGATCTATCAGATGGCCGATACCGCGCTCAACCCGAAGAAGCGCATCGGCGAGATCATCGGGCGTCCGGTGGCCTTCTACCGGGGGCTGCACGGCGCGGACCTGAAGAAGCGGGTGGAGGAGCTCCTCGACCAGATCGAGCTCGAGCCGTCGCAGTACTACCACCGCGTCCCGTCCGAGCTATCCGGGGGTCAGAAACAGCGTGTCGGCATCGCCCGGGCGCTCGCGGCCGATCCCGAGTTCATCATCTGCGACGAGGTCACGAGCGCGCTCGACCAGCTCGTCGCCGAAGGGATTCTGAAGCTTCTCGACCGCCTCCAGGAGGATCTGAACCTCGCGTACATGTTCATCACCCACGATCTCGCGACGGTGCGCTCGATCGCCGACGAGGTGGTGGTGATGAAGGAGGGCAAGGTCGTCGAAGCGGGTCCGAAGGACGAGATGTTCCGCCCCCCGCACCACGAGTACACCGACCTCCTGCTCTCCTCGGTGCCGGAAATGGACCCGGACTGGCTCGACGGGCTGCTCGAGCGGCGCGGCGGCGACAACATCGGCGCGGCGGCGAGGAATGTATAGGAAAAATAAGGCACCGATATCGGTACTATGCGGTCCACAGCAGCGATCCCCGCCGCACCCTACACTGCGCCTTTATCGCCCGCGAACACCCGCAACAGACCAACCAGCGCGAGTACTTGCGGCCCGCAACCGCCCAGCGGCTCTCCCCGCTAGCGCGCTACATCCTCGACGTAGAATGAACCTAGAGGTACTTCTCGCACCCCTGCTTTTCTTTTAGCAAGTCCACCGCGTCTTTCACCTGCTGAGCCGCCCCCTTCCCACACACCAATAGCGCGTCTTCAGTATCCACCACCACCAAGTCTTCCACCCCCAGTAGCAGCACGATCTTGTCGGCCTGCCCGTACACCGTCGAACGGGCCGCATCCAACGCCACCACCCCGCCCGACAGCAAATTGCCCGCTGCATCCGTCGGCAATACGTCTGTCAGCGCCGCCCAAGAGCCGATGTCGCCCCAGTCGATATCCGCTTCGAGCGTAGCCACCTTGGGAGCGCGCTCGACCAAAGCGTGGTCGATGGAAATCGGCTTGAGTTTTGGATACTCGCGGGCGATGACCGCTTCTTCTTCCGGCGTACCAACGGCTGCTTGGATGCGCTGTAATCCAGCGTGTATTTCCGGCTCAAAGCGGGCGAAAAGCTCCAGCACGGTCGCCGCCTTCCAGACAAACATGTTGCTGTTCCACAAATAATGGCCGCTAGCCGCGTACTCGGCGGCCTGTTCTGGGGCAGGCTTTTCCGTGAACTCGGCGACCGCGTACACCGGCGTACCGTGCACCTGCGCCAGTATGGAGCCGCGGCGGATGTAGCCATAGCCGGTCTCGGCGCGCGTCGGCTTGACCCCAAGCGTGAACAAGTAGTCGGGCTTGGCGGTTAGGGCTTGGTCGGCGACCTGCAACAAGCGGCAAAATTCCTCGGGCCGACCTATGTAGTGGTCCGATCCCAAGCTGGCGACCGTGCAGCCCGGATGGCGGGCCTCTAACAGCGCGCACTCCAAGCCGATGGCCGGCCCGGTATTGCGCAACGTCGGCTCGACGATTAGCTGTTCGAGCGGCAGCGCCGGTATCTGCTCGCTCACCAGTGCCCGCAACGGGCGTCCGGTCGATACGTACACATCAGCCGGTGCGGCAATCGCGTCGATGCGGGCGACCGCGTCTTGGAGCATGGTCTGCTCTCCGGCCATGCAGTGAAACTGCTTGGGCTTGCGCACGCGGCTATAGGGCCACAGCCGCGTGCCGACCCCTCCGGCTCGAATGACGAATTTCATTGGTTGACACTCCCGTACAGGTGAATTCAGCGCCGGGCAATTTGACTACTCCCAATCCTAAAGGAGTTGGGATTCTTGACAGCGTTACGCCGCCGCAGACTGTAGCCCCAGTCTGCAAATGTTACGCGCCGCATTCTCGTCTCGGTCGCAGTCCAAACCGCAGCAGGGACACACATGCCGGCGCACCGAAAGCGCCTTGTGCAAGCGATGCCCACAGGCTGAACAATCCTGCGACGTATAGGCCGGGCTCACGGCGACCAAGTGCCTACCAGCTTCTTCCGCTTTGTAGGACAGGACTCGCCGGAACTGCGACCAAGCGGCGTCCGAAATGCTTTTGGCAAGGCAACGGTTGCGCACCATGCCCTTGACATGCAACGCTTCGACGGCGATCAAGCCATAGCGGTTGACGATGCGCCGTGCGTGCTGATGCACAAAATCATGCCGCCGATAGCGGATGCGCTCGTGGACACGGGCAACCACCTTGCGGGCTTTCTGGCGCTCGGGGGAGCCCTTGTCAGCCTTGTCCAGTTTACGTTGAGCCTTCGCCAGCGCTTTTTCGTCTTGGCGGAAGAACCGAGGATTGTTGACCGTCTCGCCGTTCGACAACGTAGCGAACTGCTCCAGCCCAACGTCGATGCCCACCACTTCGTCGCTTTTAGGCAAGGGTTGGATTTCCACCTCGCAGACGATGGTGGCAAACCACTTGCCCGTCGCACTGCGGTGAATCGTGCAGGTCTTCGGCACACCTTCCAGGGGCCGAGACCATACACCGCGCAAGCACCCGATCTTGGCAAGCCGCAAGCCCTTGTCGTCAAGGCGAAAAGCCGTCGCCTGCGGATAGGTCAGGCTATCGTAGCGGCCTACGCCTTTGAAGCGGGGAAATCCGGGTTTCTCACCCCCGTCCTTGCAGCGACGATAGAAGGCTTGAAAGGCCAAGTCAACGCGCACGGCCACGTTTTGCAAGACTTGGGAATGCACCTGCGCGAGGGTGGAACGATCCGTCTTGAGAAAGGGCAACAGGTTGATCTGGTCGTAGCGGCCAAGTGATGCACCTTGGTCTTTGTAGGCTTGGATGCGATCTACGACGAAGTGGTTGTAGAGCATCCGGCATTCTTCAAGGTGAGCCGCCAACGTCGAGGCCTGTTTCGCCGTTGGTCTCAGCCGATATTTGAACGCTTTGTGCATATAAGAAGACATAGCGCAAAGAAAGCACCGACACAAGGGGATGATACTAAAGCCGCTCTTATGGCGGCTCCAATACTGAAGCCGGACATCACCAAAGCCTAAAGGCAGTTTGATAACCAATCGCCCGGCCCCGAGCAGGGCGCTCTATTGACAGCTTAACCTGATGCTGTACTATGTACTTTTATAGAAATTCCACAAGGAGCTTCGCATGGCGTATCCGCAATTCGACCGGGTCCCCAATCACTACGCCGGCCCCATCATCCAGCGCGTCAAGGATTACCGCCTGAAAAACGGCAAGCGTTCGCTGTGCCCGACGCTCCTGCAAATCGGTCAGCTACAGGTTTTAATTCCCCGGCACTTTGGCTTTTGCTTCGGGGTCGAGCGGGCCATTCACATGGCCTTTTCAGCCCTAAGGGAAAACCCGGATCGCAACACGTACCTCGTCAGCGAGATTATCCACAACCCCTTGGTCAACAACGACCTCAAAAAGCAAGGCGTCCGCTTCATCTACGACTCCGAGGGGGATCGCCAAGTCTCCGAGGAGGAACTGAGCAGCGACGACATTGCGCTCATCCCGGCCTTTGGCACCACCATGCAGAACGAGGAATCGCTCCGCCAAAGCGGCATCGACATTGAGTCCGAGGAATACCGGGAAAACTACGATACCACCTGCCCCTTTGTGTCCAAGGTGTGGAAGCGCGGCGAAGAGTTAGGCCGCCAAGGCTATACCATCATCATCCACGGCAAGTACAACCACGCCGAGACCCAAGCGACTCATTCGCACACCGAGGAACACACCAAGACCCTAGTGGTATTCGACGCCACCGAAGCCGAGCAGGTGGCCGCGTACATCACGGGCGCGCTGCTGCTGGCCGACTTCGAGCGCGCCTTTATCGGCAAAAGCTCAGAAGGCTTCAACCCACAAAAGGACCTAGAGCGGGTGGCCGTGGTCAACCAGACGACCATGCTCGCCGAGGAAACGCAGGAAGTGGCCGCAATTTTGCGTCGCGCCATGCGCCAGCGCTATGGCGAGGAAAATCTCGACTACCACTGCGCCGACACCAACGACACCCTGTGCTACGCCACCCACCAAAACCAGAACGCCACGCGCACGCTGCTGAGCTCCGGCGCCGATTTGGCGCTGGTCGTCGGCGGCTACAATAGCTCGAACACTTCGCATTTAGTCGAGTTGTGCCTCCAATCCATGCCGAGCTTCCTCATTGCCAACAGCGATGAGATCCTATCGGACCAGCGCATCCGCCATTTCGACGTCCACGCTAAAAAAACAACCGAGAGCGAAGGCTGGCTGCCGCGCCCCCTGCCTGTGCGGCTGATCATTACCTCGGGCGCGTCCTGCCCGGATGTCCTCATGAACCAAGTGTTGGAAAAGGTCGCTGGCTTGTACGAGTACGGCGCGCAAGAAATCGACGCCGCCAGCTTGCAGCTCTTTGAGGAAAGCTCTTGATACTCGGCCTCGTCAAAGGGCACGTAGTCTCCAGCGCCAAGGTAGATGCCCTCGCAGGCGAGAAACTCTTAATAGTCGAAATTCTCGCCGCCACGCCCGAGGGCTTGCAGCACACCCAGAAACACCTCGTCTGCATCGACGCTGTGCAAGCGGGTGAAGGTGAGCTCGTCGTCGTCGTGCAGGGCAGCTCGGCACGACAGGCACCGGGCATGGATCAGATGCCAGTAGATGCGCTAATCATCGGCATCGTGGATTCGCTACAGGCGTTTGGACGCGCCCTAGAAAAACAAGTCGTATGAGAGTCTGTCGCGTTATTGGCCACGTAGTCGCCAGCAGCAAACATCCCTTGCTCGTCGGCCAGAAGATCATGGTGGTGCGCCCCGAAGGCGAGGAGGGCAGCGCTTTGCAAGTGGCGGTAGATGGGGTCCAAGCGGGGATCGGCAGCAAAGTGCTGGTCGTGCAGTCAGGGGCCGCCGGGGCCGCGGTGACTGGGGCCGAGCGGCCGCCATGCAGGAGCGTGATCGTGGGAATTATCGACGAAGGGGCCACCGCGTGAAACTAGCCAAGGTGGTGGGCACCGTAGTGCTCTCGCAGTGCATTGAACCGTTCCGCGGCCAGATATTGCACTTGACCCAAGACCTCGACGAGCGCCTAGAGCCTATGGGCGAGGCCGAGGTCTGCGCGACTTGGGCGGCCCTGCGCGAGGGAGACGCGGTGATCGTCGAGGTCGCACGCGAAGCCTGCAATGCCTTCGCCCCTCCACTGCCTGTGGACGCGGCCATCGTCGGCAAGGTGGACGAGATACAACTCGGCTAAGCGGCACAGCGCTCGGCCCGAGCACCGCGCACTCTTTCCAGCTCTAGCATCCAAGCATCTTCGTACTGGCGCAGCACCCGGTACCACGCGCTCAGATCCGCTTCGCCGCGCAGGAGCTGACGGGCGGTTTGATCGACGACTTTCTCGGCCCGCTGAACCTGAGGACGGGTGGCCGAGCCGCGCATCGGAATGGGACCGAAAGCGCTCCGCACCCGATTGATAACCGCGCTGAGCTCGCCGCCCAGACGGGATACAGATGGGAACATGGGGGAGGATACGCGTTGCCTGTGCATTGGAAACCTCCTAAGGGAGTACTGGCGCTCGGGGATGCGCCAGAGAGGACGTGGGGGAATCGCTTTACTGCACTTGTGTTCAGTAATCGAAATATACTGAACATAAGTGCAGTTGTCAAGCAATTTAACCCCTTGCAGCGCGTTTTTTTGTCCTCAAATCCTCCATCTCCGCAGGCTAAACTCGCCGTTGTCCAGCCACCTCCAGCCCACGTAGAGCATCGCCAGCATCAAAGCAACTTTCAGCAGCAAAAGCGCAGCCCCAAAGACGCCGGCCACCAAGCTCCACGCGGCCCAAAATGCCAGCCAGACTCCAGCGAGTAGGGCCAAGGCTCCGACGACCCGGCCTAAGATGTTCTCGCCGCGCAGCCAGCGCAGACCTATGTAGAGCGCCCCGGCAGCTAAGAGACCGACCGCAACTGCGCCGAGCAAACCAAAGAGACTGCCGAACACAGGCCAGATCAACTTGACCGCCCAAGCAACGCCCCCGATTAGCAATATCACACCTAGTATTCTGGCCAACATGACTGGCCTCCTTTACGATGCTTTTGGTCTCGCCTAAAGGCGAGGTGAAGCCGCTTTCAGCGCGGCCATTTCCTCTGCGACTTTGCGGTCGCGCTCGGCTCGGCGCTCGGCAGCTAATTCGCGCAACACTTCGGCCTCAGCAACTGCCTGATCCACCTGTTCCTCAAAACGCGTCAGTTCGTGCTCGCTTTGCTGCACTCGCTGCGCGATCGCGGTAAAGCGGAGTGCGGGCGCGTCTTCGCCGAATGCTACACCGCGCTCGCGCTCGGCGCAACAGCGGGCGATCAGCTTGCCCCGCCGCGCGCGGATATCGCGCAGCTTTTGGCGCAGGATCTCGACCTGCTCCTCCAGTTGGACTACGGTGTCGCAGCTTTCTGCGAGGGCCGGTTCCAGCCGCACGTGCGCCTGGTCCAGCTCGGTCTTCTGTATCAAGGCGAGCCGCGCTCCCTCGTCGTTTCCGGCCTCCACTGCGGTTGCGGCCTTCGCTTGCCACATCTGTATCTGCTCGGCGTTGCGCTGGAGATCGCGCTCTAGACGCCGCTTGGTGGCCCGCGCCTTGACTAGCGCGGCTACGGCTTGGTCAACGGCGCGCTCTGCGTCGCGGACGATCTGATCCACCATCTTGGCTGGATCTTCAATCCGGTCCAGCGCCTCGTTGAGGTTCGCCTTCCAGATGGCGGCGATCCGCTCTATTGCTCTCATAATATGGCTCCTATTGTTCACTCCTGAAGGAGTGGTGAAGCACGCCTATTTCACCCTGCCTTTAGGCAGGACAAGGCGCGGTGAAGCGGGGTTAGTGCTTTGGGCCGCCCGACAGCGCTGTCGCTGCCGCCGCGCAAAAGGCGATTCAATGTCGTATTTGCGGCAGAGCCGGCTAAAGCTGCGTATCGTGATCCCCAGCGCCTGGCTGGCGTCCTGATTGCATTTGTACATCCGCGCCACGCGCTCGATCTGCTCCCTGCTAAATCCTTTGTTCACCAAGGTATCCTCCTTGTTGGGGTAAGGGATTCACCCCGTTTATTAGCAAAGGGCGTACCGCCGTTTTGCTCCGTGTACAACTCATTTGTAAACAATCGGATAGGATTTTAAGAGGAGCGTGGCACTACCCGCGTTTATGGCAGCATTCGCCACTTTTGGCGAGAGTCGCCAGCCGCTCGCACGCACATCGCGGCGAGCGTTGACGGGCTACAAGAGCGAGTTTATACTATGTTCCATTTGTTTTATATGCAAAACAAGTGTTTTATGACATAGTCATAATTGGTATCAAAAGGCTTACCCGAGGAAAAACCGCTTGAATCGATAGCTCAACTTGTCCATTTTGTCTTATATTCAATAATTTATATTTATAAACCCATGCCGCCCGCGTATCCGGTTAGGGTATCTTTCAATCACTCAGTGATGGAGAAACTCAGTTGAATCCGCACAAGAGAGAAGTCATTGCGAGCATGGAGGATTTTGTCAGGGACCAGCTCCAGTTGCTCAAGTCCGTAGAAGACAGTTGGCAGCCCGACGATCTTCTCCCCAATATGGGCGCGGAAAACTGGGAAGACTCCATCCGCGAATTCCGCACCCGCGCCCAAGCACTTCCCGACGATGTCCTCGTCGTCCTCGTCGGCGACATGATCACCGAGGAAGCTCTGCCCACCTACCAGACCTTACTCAACAGCTTTGAAGGCGTGTCGGACACCACCGGCACGGATCCCAGCCCGTGGGCCCAGTGGTCGCGCGGTTGGACGGCCGAGGAAAATCGCCACGGCGACCTGCTCAACAAATACCTCTTCCTCACGGGCCGCGTCGATATGCGCGCCATCGAGACGACGATCCAATACCTGCTGCGCACTGGCTTCAACCCACAGGCTGCCCAAGATCCCTACAAGGGCTTCGTCTATACGTCTTTCCAAGAGCGGGCGACCCGCATCTCCCACAGCAACGTGGCCCGCTTGGCGCAAAAGGCCGGCGATTCTCACCTCAAGACCATCTGCGGCGTCGTGGCCGGCGACGAGGCCCGCCACGAAAGAGCGTACACGAACTTTATCAAGAGAATTTTCGAGCTAGATCCCAACGGCGCGGTATTGGCCTTCCGCGACCTAATGAAACGCCAAGTCGTCATGCCCGCTCACCTGATGACCGACGGGCAGGACCCCAACCTCTTTGAACACTTCTCGATCGTGGCCCAGCGGCTCGGGGTGTACACGGCCAAGCACTACGCCGAAATCACCCAGCACCTAGTCCGCCAGTGGGAGTTGGACTCGCTCTGCGGCCTCACCGGCGAAGCGGCCGCCGCCCAAGACTACTTATGCACGCTCGGGCTGCGCTATGCCAAGCTGGCCGAGCGCAACGAGCGGCGGCAGACTCACACCGCGCCGCTGCGGTTTAGTTGGATCCACAACCGCAGCGTCTAACCGGGGCCGCAGTCGGCATGCGTCCACGGCCTTCCGATCCCTTTTTCGCACTCGTCCAAAAGGTGCGCGACCCCTCCGGCGAGATCGACCTCGCTCGCGGAGCCTTGCTCATCGCCCAGCAAGCGTATCCCGACCTCGATATCGAGCATTACCTGCGGCAGCTCGACGCGCTGAGCGAGGGCTTTCGCGCTCGCTATGCCGCGGCCGATTCCCTGCCAGCCTCGCTGGCCAACCTGAGCCAATACGTGTTCGGCGACCTCGGCTTCCGCGGCAACCGAACCCACTACGACGACCCCTGCAACAGCTATCTCAACGAGGTCCTCGACCGTCGCCTCGGTATTCCCATCACTCTAGCGGTCGTCTATCTAGAGCTAGGGAAGCGGCTGTCCTTCCCCCTCGCAGGGGTCAATTTTCCGCATCACTTCCTCGTGCGCAGCACCCAAGGCGACGAACCGCTCTTCGTGGATCCCTTTGCCGACGGCGCTTTTGTCGATAGCAAGTCCTTGGGCGAGCGGCTGCCGGTCATCGAGGGACGCCGACTCGAATTGGCCGCCGAGTTCATCGAGCCAGCCTCGTCGCTGCACATCTTAGCACGCATGCTCCGCAACCTCAAACGCCTCCACTTCCAAGCCCGCGAGTTTCCCACGGCCATCCGCTGGGCCGAGAAAATCGCGTACCTACAGCCGGCCGAAGCCGAAAACTACCGCGACCTCGGCTTCCTCTACCACCACACCCGCGAGTATCTCAAGGCCATTGAGGCCTTTAGCGAGTACCTCCGCTGGGCCGGCGACGCCTCGGACGCCTCCACCATCGAGCACAACATCCGCGTTCTTGCCAATCGCCTGATCCCGCTCAACTGACTCAACCCGCTTCGCGCTCCGCTGGGCTAATGTCTTCTTTGGCCGTCAACCAGCGCATGACCTCTCCCAAGCGCGGCGGCTTGCCCGTCATCAAGATGCCGATGCGGAAGACCTTGCCCGCCCCCTGCACTGCGAAGTAGATGGACAAAAGAAGCAGTACTGTGGTAGCCAAATACTCCCACAGCGGCGGTGAGCCAGCGGCCCGATTCATCATGACAAAAGGGGTAAAGAGCGGGATGTAGGACACAACCCGCGCCAAGGTCCCGTTGGGATCCTGGGTGATGGGTACCATCATAAGCAACGGCACGATCAGCGGGATGAGGAGCGGCAACATCAGGCTCTGCGCGTCTTTTAAGCTGTTGCACAGCGAGCCAGCCCCCACCAACAGGCAAGCGTACAGCAGGAAGCCGGCCAAGAAGTAAAAGATAAAGGACCACAAGTAAAGTGGAGTGCTGACAATGCCGACGATGGAGGCCGCATCGTCCCCCAACGCGGCCGGCGCGATCACCACCCCCACCACGACGCACACGACCCAAGTAAAGACCAAGGTCAGCCCAACCGCGGCCGTACCGGCGATCTTGCCGGCCATCAGCTCAAAGGGCGAGAGCGCGGACAGCAGCACCTCGATGAGGCGCGACGACTTCTCCTCCACGGTATTGGTCATAAGCGTCTGTGCGTTGATAAATATCGCCATCCACAATAGGTACACGAACGGTATGACGGCCCACTGCTGGACCTTGTCGCCGGTGGAAACCTCAGCCTCTCCGCCGCGCTTATCGACTTTGCGCTCCGCGAAATGCACTGGGGTCTGCAACCAGTTGCTCGTTTCCGCGTCGAGGCCCGCCTGCGCAATGCGCCGCGCCCGCACCACTTGGAACACCCGGTCTGCAAACCAATGGCGCAAATCTCGGTCGGTCAGGTTCAAAGAGATGTATTTGCACCCCTCGTCGCTGACGACTGGATCTGGGGCGATGACGAAGTAGGCAAAGAGCGCGCCGTCGTTCACCATGCGATTGAGCGCGGCTGGCGCATCGTCGCCGCTGGGTAAATCCACCCGGACGTAGCGGCTGCGCGAGAGTTCCAAGTCGAGGGCCTCCAACTCCTCGGCCGACACCTGCTGCCACCACTCAACGAGACCGGTCGCGCCCTCACCTGTGCCCGCAGCGAGGTCCTGGACCAGTGCCGGTCGCTCTGCTTCCGCCAAGCTCACATAGCCCTTCGCGGCTGCCCTGACCGCAGTCGGCAGGCGCTCCCAAGCCGAACCGCCATCGCGATAGCGCGCTGCCGCGTCCCGCAGCACTATGCCTAGATCTTCGGCCAAAATGCCCTCCTCAACTTCCTGTAGCACAAAACCCGAATGGTCGATCACGGCATAGGTGCGCGCCTGTTTGGTCCCGCTCAATAGCACGGGCACCACAACGCTCAACGCGAGGATGAGCGGGAAGGCCAGTACACCGATCCAAAACCCCTTGGTGCGGACGTTCTCCATGTATTCGCGCTGCGCAACTAAAGCAATTTTACGCATCGTCGGCCTCCCCTATGGCGCGGATAAATATCTCGTGCAAAGAGGCCGTGCGCAGGGCAAAGCCCCGTATCTGCACCTTGTGGACGAGCGCGGCCAATATCGCTTGCGAGTCCGCGTCCTCAGCCAGAAAAAGCTCGGCCCGCTTGCCCGAGTCGTTGACCCGGATAACGCCCGGCAGATCGCGCAGCAAGCGCCCATCGCCGTCGTAGTCAAGCACCGCAGCATGCCCTCCGCTGGCGAGCACTTGGCCTAACGCGCCATCGACGACCTTCTGCCCCTTGTTGATCAGCGCGACAAAGTCGCATAGCTGCTCGGCCTGTTCCATGAGGTGGGTCGAGAAGATCACCGTCTTGCCGTCGCGGCGCATCTGCAAAATGGCATCTCGCATCAGATCGCGGTTGACCGGGTCCAGCCCGGAAAAAGGCTCGTCGAGAATGACCAACTCGGGCTCGTGGATCAGCGCCGAGAGCAATTGCACCTTTTGTTCCATGCCCTTGGAAAGCACCTCGCAGCGCCGATCCTGATAGTCCCCCAGACCATAGCGCTGCAACAACTCGGCGGCCCGTTGCTGCGCCACATCGGTGGCAACTCCCTTGAGCCGCGCGAAATAGGTCATCTGCTCGGCGACCTTCATCTTCTTGTATAGGCCCTTTTCCTCGGGCAGATAGCCAAGCTGGTCTTTGACCGCGAGGGCCTTTTGCCCATCCAGCAGACCGATGCGCCCGGAGTCGGCGAAGAAGATGCTCATAATCATGCGGATCAGGGTCGTCTTACCTGCGCCGTTGGGACCCAACAGCCCGTAGATACACCCAGCGGGCACGCGCAGCGACACCCCGCGCACGGCCTCGACCGCGCCGAAGCGCTTCCACACGTCTTCAAGCTGCACTGCCGTTGAAAAAGCCATGCCTGCTGCACTCCTCTCAATGGGTTCGGGTTGGCAAGAAAAACCTATATGTATTGTTTTACCATGCAAAACCTAACCCTTTTTTCCTAAACCGCATCTCAGCATTTACTATAGGAGGTTCCTCATGCCCAAGCTCTTTGGTCGCAACTTCACCCGCCGCCAGCTTCTCAACCGCGTCGGCGACATCAGCCAACTCATGTACGCCCGCCGCGCCGAGCGCCGCGAAGGCTTCGAGCGCGGTGCCGACCTCATCGACGTGTTCAACGCTTCGGGCTTGGGGTTTTCCGTCTTGCCCGGCCGCGCCCTCGACATTGCCTCGGCCCATTACAAGGGCCAGTCGCTGTGCTTCCGCTCCGGCCCCGGAGATGTTGGACCGGCCTTCTACGAGCCAGAGGGCTTCAAATGGGGGCGCGGCTGGTTCGGCGGGCTAGTAACCTCTTGCGGACTCGACTTTGTCGGCCACCCAGAAGTCGATCCCGAAGAAGAAAACGCCGAAATGCCCCTGCACGGCCGCCTCTCGTACATCCCGGCGAAAAACGTCGGCATTGAGGCGAGTTGGGAGGGCGCGGATTACGTCGTGCGCATCCGCGGCCAGATGCGCCAGGCCGAGGTCTTTGCCGAAAATTTAGAGCTGTCGCGCGAGATTTCGACCGTACTCGGTGAGCGCAACATCCACATCCGCGACCGCATCGAAAACCTCGCTGCCGACCGCTCGCCGCTCATGTTCGTCTATCACTGCAACCCCGGCTTCCCCCTCCTCGACGAAGGGACCCGCCTCGTCCTCCACAGCCGCCAGAGCACCGAGTGGACCGCGGACCGCCCCGTCGGCCCCGAGGACTACACCGTGGCCAAAGGGCCGCAACCGCGCGCCCACGACGATGTGTACGTGCATCGGCCCCGCACCGATCGCCAAGGACGCGTCCACATCGGCCTGCTCAACGAAAAGCTGGGCTTAGGATTGTATTGGCAGTTCAAGCACAGCGAGATCCCTATCGTCAACCACTGGCAGCACTTCCACAAGGGCACCTACGTCACCGGCATTGAGCCGGGCAACTGCTCGGTGCTGGGCCGCGCTTGGAACCGCAAGCACGGGACTTTGCAGTACATCGAACCGGGCGAGGTGCGCGAGTTCAACATGGAAATCGGCGTGTTAGACGGAGCGGATGAGATGCGCGAGTTTGAGCGGAAGGTCGAGCGGGGGTTGGCCAAATAAGGCCGTGCTGACATGGCAGCGGAACGAAAAATGTATCAAGCCCTGCCATCACCTTCAAATGGCGAAAATAGATCATGGACAAAAACCAATGGCTGGATCCACAACCTTGGGAGCGAGACGTTGATGCACCCTGTCTGTCCTTGGGCGCAGCCGGTCAATTTGACGACACCCACCTTTTTGCTCCCTGTGTCGCTTTGGAAAACGAGCGCTATTACATGTGGTACAGCGGCTATAGCAGCTATCCACCCGAGGTCATGAAAACCTCCATCGGATTTGCCGTCAGCGAAGACGGCCTCAACTGGACTAAAAGCCCTCACAATCCGATCTTCGGCCCCGACCCTTCGCGGCCATGGGAATCGCACTTTACCACTAGCCATTCGCTCTTGCGCCTAGCCGACGGCTCCCTGCGCCTGTGGAACGCTTCGCGCACTAAACCACCTTTCGTACACAAGTATTACGCCATCGGCACCGCGCGATGGCCCGCTTAGAAGTGGAATACAATGACGACAACGCGACAGAGACGGACACCTACCAACAAAGAGAGTGAGCAGACCGGCAATGGGGCCACCACCGGCTACGAGGCTGAGCTATGGCAGATGGCAGATGCCCTCCGGGGCAGCATGGACGCTGCCGAGTACAAGCACGTCGTCCTCGGCCTTATCTTCCTCAAGTACATATCCGATGCTTTCGAGGAAGCATATGCCCGGCTGGAGGCGGAGAGCAGCCAAGGGGCCGATCCCGAGGACCCGGACGAGTACCGCGCCGAGAACATTTTCTGGGTGCCTGTTGAGGCCCGCTGGTCCCGTCTCAAGGAGCAGGCGCGGCAGCCCACCATCGGCCAAGTCGTGGACGAGGCTATGGCCGGTATCGAGCGCGACAACCTCGCCCTCAAGGATGTGCTGCCCAAGGACTACGCCCGGCCCATCTTGGACAAGCAGCGGCTTGGACAGCTCATAGACCTTGTGAGCAATATCACCGTCGGCGACGCCGAGGCTCGCTCCAAGGATGTGCTGGGCCGCGTGTATGAGTACTTCCTTTCGCAGTTTGCCAGCGCCGAAGGCAAGCGAGGTGGCGAGTTTTACACCCCGCGCAGCGTAGTCAAGCTCCTAGTCGAGATGCTGGAGCCGTACCAAGGCCGGGTCTATGATCCCTGCTGCGGCTCCTCGGGCATGTTCGTCCAGTCGGTGGAATTCATCGAAGCCCACGCCTCGGGTAACGGCAACGGGGGCCGAGGCCGCTCTGGCATCTCCATCTACGGTCAGGAGTCCAACTACACTACGTGGCGGCTGGCCAAGATGAACTTGGCGATCCGGGGCATTGAGGGCCAAATCGCCCACGGCGACAGCTTTCACAACGACCGCCACCCCGACTTGAAGGCCGACTTCGTCCTCGCCAATCCGCCGTTCAACATCTCCGATTGGGGCGGCGAGCGGCTGCAAGACGACCAGCACTGGCAGTACGGGGCACCGCCGAAGGGCAATGCCAACTTCGCTTGGGTGCAGCACATCGTCCACCACCTCGCGCCCACGGGTGCGGCGGGCTTTGTGTTGGCCAATGGCTCTATGTCGTCTAACCAGTCGAGAGAGGGCGACATCCGAAAGAATCTGATAGAAGCCGATTTGGTGGACTGCATGGTCGCGCTGCCCGGCCAGCTTTTCTACTCGACTCAGATACCAGCCTGTCTCTGGTTCCTGTCTCGCAACCGGCGCAATGGCAAATACCGCGACCGTCGGGGCGAGATTCTATTTATCGACGCGAGGAAGCTGGGTTGGATGGTGGATCGCACCCACCGCGATTTTGCCCAAGAGGACATCACCCGCATCGCCAGTGCGTATCAGGCTTGGAGAGGCGAGGAGGGAGCGGGCGACTACGAAGACGTTCCCGGCTTTTGCAAGAGTGCGTCGTTGGAAGAGGTTAGCAAGCATGGCTACGTCCTCACGCCGGGGCGCTATGTTGGTGCCGAGGTACAGGAGGACGATGGCGAGCCTTTTGCGGAGAAGATGCAGCGGCTCACGGCGCAGTGGCGGGAGCAGCAGGCCGAGGCCGTTCGGCTGGACGCGGCTATTGCGGCTAATCTCAAGAAGCTAGGATTTGATAAGGGAATCGAGGAAGACAATGATTCAACCAACTGAAGTAGAAGCGCGCGATGGCTACCGTATCTGGCTCCGGTACCAAGATGGTACTGCCGGTGAGATTGACCTGTCGCACCTTGCCGGAAAGGGCGTGTTCAAGGTTTGGGACGAACCGGGATATTTCGAGAAGGTGCATATAACTCCCCACAGAGCTATAGCTTGGGACGATGACATCGACCTTTGCGCCGATGCTCTGTACATGGAACTCACAGGCAAATCTGTTGAGGAAGTGATGCCCGGCGTGAAACAGATAATGCAGAGCCGCGATGCCTGAGCTCTGTAGATTCTATGGCATCAGCATTCGCATTAACTTTCGCGACCACAATCCGCCCCATTTTCACGCGCTGTACGGTGAACATGAAGCTGTCATAGAGATAAACAGCATCAGCGTGGTGGAGGGGCGTCTCCCCACCCGCGCCCGCCGTCTTGTGGTGGAATGGGCATCCCTTCACCAAGACGAACTGATGGCAGCTTGGATACGTGCGCAGCGTTCAGAGCCGCCCGGCAGGATCGCACCGTTGGAGTAAGTTTATGGCAAGAGGCGATGGAGTGGCCACTGACATCGGGGGAGAATGGCTTGAAACCAGTTTGGGTGAAGTGATTGAGCTTAAACGCGGATATGATCTTCCACAGCATAAGCGTGTCCCTGGGTCCGTGCCTCTTGTCTCGTCTTCCGGGGTATCAGATTACCACGTGGAGGCCAAAGTCAAAGGCCCCGGAGTCGTAACTGGTCGATATGGTACGTTGGGCCAAGTCTTCTTTGTACCGGATGACTTCTGGCCGCTTAACACGACGCTGTACGTCCGACAGTTCAAGGGCAATGATCCACGGTTCATCAGTTACTTTCTTCGTGGACTCGATTTCTTAGCCTATTCGGATAAGGCGGCGGTACCGGGCCTGAACCGGAATCACTTACACCAAGCAACGGTCCGCTATCCAACCGATGTAAGCGAGCAACGCGCCATCGCCCACATCCTCGGCACCCTCGACGACAAGATTGAACTCAACCGGCGCATGAATGAGACGCTGGAGGAGATGGCGCGGGCGCTGTTCAAGTCGTGGTTCGTCGATTTCGATCCAGTTCGTGCCAAGATGGAAGGGCGGGATACCGGGCTGCCGCCGGATGTTGCCGATCTCTTTCCTGACCGGCTGGTGGAATCGGAGTTGGGGGAGATACCGGAGAGATGGGAGGTAAAGGCACTGGGGGAGCTTATCGAACTGGCCTACGGCAAAGCTCTGAAAGCAGACGACCGGAAGAATGGCTCCATTCCGGTATATGGCTCAAACGGACAAGTAGGATGGCACGACAAGAAATTAGCAGCCGGTCCAGGCATTGTTGTTGGCAGGAAGGGCAACCCAGGCATCGTCACATGGGCGCATAGCGATTTCTTCCCAATCGACACGACGTTTTATGTCGTTCCAAGAAATACAGAAGGAGATTTGCCCTTTCTGTTCTTTGCCTTGACTACTCAAGACCTCCCGTCCATTGCGGCTGATTCGGCGGTGCCGGGTCTCAATCGGAATCTCGCGTATATGAACAGGCAGCTTGTCCCTGATAAACAGGTGATAGACGAATTCAATCATTATGCCATTGAAATATTCACACGTCGCCATCGTCTGGAGGAAGAATCCCGCACCCTCGCCGCTTTAAGGGACGCGCTGTTGCCGAAGTTGATGTCGGGCGAGTTGTGGGTGAGGGATACAAAGCAATTCACTAGGAGGACAATTTGATGAATCACCTTCGGAGGCTTGGCAGCAGCATGTCGATTTCAATCCCGGCTGATGACGACGGCTTCACTGGCCGTGAATGCCCACAGGCAGATTGCGAAGGATACTTCAAGATCGAACTTGGTACAGGCCTCAAAGGTGTGGGCATCCCCTGTCACTGCCCTTACTGCGATCATACTGCTGGCCATGATCAATTTTGGACAAAGGCACAGATCGAATACGCCAAATCCGTTGCTATACGGAAGATAACGGATGCGTTCCACAAGGACCTCAAGAAGCTATAGTTCAATCACAAACCCAAGGGCGCGTTCGGCATTGGTATTTCGATGAAAGTCAGCCCGAGTCGCCTGACTCCGATTCATAAATTCAGGGAAAAGAAGCTTGAGACCGAAATTGTATGCGATAGCTGCACGCTGCGATACGCTGTCTATGGCGTGTTCGCTTTTTGCCCGGACTGCGGCCAGCACAATTCATCTCAGATTTTTGATAAGAACCTCGAACTGGTGGAGAAGATGTTGGGTCTAGCAGCTAAGGCAGATGATAAGGACGTATCCGAAAGACTCATTGAGAACGCATTGGAAGACTGTATTTCGGCTTTCGATGGCTTCGGCCGAGAAATCTGTCGCGTTCATGCCGAGAAGGCGATCAATCCTATCAGAGCGGAGAAAATATCCTTTCAAGACCTGCGAGGTGCCCAGAAAAAATTGTCGGCATTGTTTGATATTGACCTCTCCGATGGGATAACAGCACAGGAGTGGGAAGAGGTCACTCGTGGATTTCAGAAACGGAATCTTTTGTCCCACAAAATGGGCGTGGTAGATGAAGCCTACATCCGTAAGACGGACGATATCGACGCTGTAGTCGGTCGAAAGATCACACTTGCATCGAGTGACGTTCGTGAAGTCGCCAGAATTGTTGGCAAGCTCGCGAAACATGCAGTCGCTGAGTTCCAAGCACACTCGTGAAGAGGGAACCCAAGCGATCCAAGGGGGCTGGCAGAACGCCAATAAAGGACTGAAACTCGAATGGCAGACATAAGCCTTACTCAAGCGGAGGCGGACGCTTTGATAGCCATGGAAAAACACCGCGTAACAGATGATCGGACTGACTTCCCAATGGGGGGCGAGTCCGTAGTCCTGCCGCTTCAGTCCGCCGACAGGCGAGAGCAGTTCCTGCTCGACCTGAGCCGCGGTCGCATCAATCTAAAAAAGGTCAAGATGCAGACGCGGGGGCGGCAAGTCGTCGTGCTCGTTCGTCTCGACTTGGGCGGTGCCCCACATCGTAACCCGGATGGTAAAGAGATCCCGGTGCCCCACCTCCACGTTTACCGCGAAGGCTACGGCGATAAGTGGGCTATGCCTGTTCCGACGGACCAGTTCCGTGCAGTCGCCGACGTGTGGATGACATTTGAAGACTTCATGCGGTTCTGCAATATCACTCGGCCACCCAACGTCAAACAGGAGCTACTCACATGATTCAGGACATTCAGAATTTGCTCAATGACTACCACTTGTGGCTCCGGGACAAGACTGTACTACGGGAGGTTGGCCAATGGGTCGAGATCACCACGCCCTATCTCGATCGCCATAACGACTATGTGCAGATCTACGCCAAGGAAGCCAACGGAGGATTTGTGCTGACGGACGACGGATATACGATTGACGACTTGGCACAAAGCGGTTGCAATCTCAAAAGCCGCAAACGTCAAGACCTGCTCAAGATGACGCTCAACGGCTTCGGT
Source organism: Candidatus Latescibacterota bacterium (assembly GCA_965217585.1). Classification (GTDB taxonomy): domain Bacteria; phylum Latescibacterota; class UBA2968; order UBA8231; family UBA8231. Next base: position 5,112,682 of record OZ244561.1, on the reverse strand, counting down.
GTGCAGCAGGACGGCAAGGCGTTGCAGGTTCATGCGTCGCCCGACAATTTCGCGCTGCGTAAACACAACCTTGTGCAGTCCATGCTTGCCGTCAATGATATGTTCTATCTATCGGTGCCTATGGTGTCGAGCTTGTTCTACGAAGATGTCGTTGCTTGGCTGGATGTGCATGACATTCGCTATACGCCACAGGTAAAGTTCACTGGAAAGACCGGGTACGATCATCTCTTCGATTTCGTGATTCCGAAGTCACGGCAGCAACCGGAGCGCATCATCCAGACAATCAACCGACCGAATCGCAACACCGCTCAGGCAGTGGTTCTCTCATGGATCGACACGAAGGAGGTGCGTACCCCCGAATCGCGTGCATATGTACTGCTGAATGACTCGGAGCAGACGGTGCCTCTGGCTGCGCTGGATGCTCTACGAAGCTACGATGTGAGACCGGTGATGTGGAGCCAGCGGGAGGATGTGCGGGAGGAACTTGCCGCATGAGTAATAGAAAATCTCAATGACCACCCTCACCGAAGCCGTCGTCGAAGACGCCGCTCTCGCCTATCTCGAAAATCTCGGTTGGACGATTGCCCACGGACCAGACATCGCCCCCGGCGCTGTTGACGCGGAGCGCACTGACTACGGTCAAGTCATCTTGGAACAGCGGTTGCGTGACGCCTTGGCCCGGCTAAATCCCTTGTTACCGGCTGATGCTCTCGACGATGCCTTCCGCAAGCTGACCCTCCCGGTAGGCGTAACCCTCGAAGTGCGCAACCGCACTTTTCACCAGATGCTAGTAGACGGCGTGACGGTCGAATATCGGGCCAGTGACGGTTCGATCCGTGGAATGCAAGCGCAGATAATCAACTTCGACGATGTGGGAGCCAACGACTGGCTGGCAGTCAATCAGTTCACCGTCTCCGAAAACCGGCATACCCGCCGCCCGGACATCGTGCTATTCGTCAACGGCCTACCGCTGGACGTGATCGAACTCAAGAACCCAGCGGACGAAGACGCCACCATCTGGACGGCTTGGCAACAATTCCAGACCTATAAGGCCGAATTGCCGACGCTGTTTGCGTTCAATGAACTGCTGATGGTGTCGGACGGAACACAGGCTCGCATCGGCACACTCACTGCCGGACGGGAGTGGTTCAAGCCTTGGCGCACCATCACCGGCGAAACGCTAGCCGATCCCAATAAGCCGGAGTTACAGGTCGCCTTGGAGGGCGTCTGCGAGCCGGGGCGGTTTCTGGCCCTCGTACGCGACTTCATCGCGTTTGAGGACGATGGTAGCGCTGCGCTCGTCAAGAAGATGGCCGGCTATCACCAGTACCACGCGGTCCGGGTCGCCGCTGACGAGACCTTGCGGGCCGCCCAATTGCAGCGATCAGCAGAGCGTATCGGCGATGACCTAGGGCGCTACGAATCGGGCCAACAGCCCGGTGGCGACCCCGGCGATCGGCGCATCGGTGTGGTCTGGCACACGCAAGGGTCGGGCAAAAGTCTGACTATGGTCTTCTATGCCGGGTGCATCATCCGCGAGCTGGCCATGGAAAATCCCACCATCGTCGTGCTGACCGACCGCAATGACTTGGATAACCAGCTCTTCAGCACCTTTTCTCGCTGCCAGGACCTGCTGCGCCAGTCGCCGGTGCAGGCGGACAGCCGGGCCGACCTGCGCAGCAAGCTCTCGGTCGAATCGGGCGGTGTGGTCTTCACGACCATCCAGAAGTTTTTCCCCGAAGAGAAGGGCGACGCGCATCCAGTGCTTTCCCCGCGACCCAACATCGTGGTCATCGCCGACGAGGCTCATCGCAGCCAGTACGACTTCATCGACGGCTTCGCACGGCATCTGCGCGACGCCCTGCCACAGGCTTCCTTTGTCGGCTTCACCGGTACTCCCATCGAGCGGCAGGATGCCAACACCCGCGCCGTGTTCGGCGACTACATCAGCATCTACGACATCCAGCGCTCGGTCGAGGATGGAGCCACGGTGCCCATCTACTACGAGAGCAGGCTCGCCAAGCTGGCCCTAAACGAACGCGAACGTCCGCTCATCGACCCCAAGTTCGAGGAAGTGACCGAGGGCGAGGAGGTAGAGCGCAAGGAGAAGATCAAGACCAAGTGGGCGCAGTTGGAGGCCCTCGTCGGCACAAAGGAGCGGCTGAAGCTGATCGCCCAAGACATCGTCCAGCACTTTGAGCAGCGCCTCGAAGCCCTAGACGGCAAGGCGATGGTCGTCTGTATGAGCCGCCGCATCTGCATTGACCTCTACCGCGAACTGGTAAGCCTGCGCCCCGACTGGCATAGCGAGGACGACATGCAGGGAGCCATCAAGGTCGTGATGACCGGCTCGGCATCCGACCCGCTGGAATGGCAACCGCACATCCGCAACAAGCCCCGGCGCGAGGCCCTAGCCAAGCGGTTCCGCGCCGCCGCCGATCCGCTGCACATGGTGATCGTGCGCGACATGTGGCTGACCGGCTTTGACGCGCCGAGCCTGCACACTATGTATGTGGACAAGCCCATGCGCGGCCACGGGCTGATGCAGTCCATCGCCCGAGTCAACCGCGTGTTCAAGGACAAACCCGGCGGTCTCGTGGTGGATTACTTGGGGCTGGCCCAGGAGCTAAGACGCGCCCTTGCCACGTACACCGAGAGCGGAGGCACGGGGCAAACGGCACTGGATCAAAGCGAGGCCGTGGCCGTGATGCTGGAAAAGTACGAGATCTGCTGTGGCCTGTTCTACGGGTTCGACCGGTCGAAGTGGATCAGCGGTACACCGCAGGAACGGCTGGGCCTGTTGCCCGTCGCTCAGGAACACATCTTGGCACAAGAAGACGGGAAAGACCGCTGCGTGCAGGCCGTGCGCGAGCTGTCCCAAGCCTTTGCCTTGGCCGTGCCGCACGAGGACGCCCTGCACATCCGGGACGACGTGGGGTTCTTCCAAGCCGTGCAATCCGTGCTCGCCAAGAGCGCCCCTGGCGGCGCACGGTCCAAGGAGGAAATGGACCACGCGGTGCGCCAGCTCATCTCGCAGGCCGTGGCTTCCGAGGGAGTAATGGATATCTTTGCTGCGGCCGGGCTGGAAAAGCCGGACCTCTCGGTACTATCAGACGAATTCCTCGCCGAGGTAAAGGGGATGCCGCAGCGCAACCTCGCCGTGGAACTGCTTCAGAAGCTGCTCAAGGGCGAACTCACTACCCGCCGGCGAAAAAACGTAGTGCAAGCGCGTTCTTTCGCCGAGATGCTAGAGCAGACCCTGCGCCGCTATCAGAATCGGGCCATCGAGGCCGCGCAGGTGATCGAGGAACTAATTGGGCTTGCCAAGGAGATGCGCGAGGCCAACGCCCGTGGCGAGCAACTAGGCCTTACTGAAGACGAGCTGGCCTTCTACGACGCGCTGGAGACCAACGACAGCGCCGTCCAAATCTTGGGCGACGAGACCCTGTGCAACATAGCCCGCGAGTTAGTCGAGACCGTCCGCAACAACGTCACCATCGACTGGACGCTGCGAGAGAACGTGCGTGCTAAGCTGCGCACGTTGGTTAAGCGCACGCTGAGACGCCACGGCTACCCGCCGGACAAGCAGGAGCAAGCGACGCGCACCGTCCTAGAGCAGGCAGAATTAGTGATTAGTGGTTACTGAGTCCCAAAGGAGCGGCGCTATGGATCTCAACGACTGAGAGAGGCAAGGAGATCTCGTTGCTGATACCGGGCGCTCGGCTGGTGGCGCTGGTTCATTTTTGACTTAGGAGGAAGAAGGCATGGACATCCCAATGCGGAACGATATGCAGAGGCCGATATTGACAATAGTAGATAATACTGCAACGGCACATCAGGTAGATGTTTTCAGGGATTTCATCGTGGAGAGCCTTGGAAGCCTTTTTGCATCCACTGACGATGAGAAAAGGAAATTGCTGGAAACACGGGAAGTGCAATCAAATCGAAAGAGAACAGCAAGCGGCTGGTTGTCGGCGAGGACCCGGGTTTCGTGGATCCGGACAACGGCGACTATCGGCTCAAAGAGGATGCCCCGGGTCGGGCAACAGGATTCGAGGAAATCCCGCTCAATCAAATCGGGCTGGTGAAGGATGAGTACAGGGAGATTTGAAGAGAAGGGACCGGTCGAGCGGCCTTTCAGCAAGAAGGATTGCGTCCCGTGCGCCGACCACTGGGTGCCCTGAGCGACGCGGGGATAGCGGCCGCGCTATGCCTGGGTCCGCCCGCTGGCTGGGCCGCTCAACCCGCTCCTCTTCCCGCGATAGAATACGTCGACGTGGCCGAGCAGGTCGGGGTCAAGTTCCAGCACGTCACCGGGGCCAGCGGTCGGCGGTACTTCCCGGAGACCATGGGCTCTGGGGTTGGTTTCGTCGACTTCGACGGTGACCAGGACCTGGACATATACTTCGTCAACGGCGCTGCATTCCCAAGCTACAAAGGCTCGCCGGATCCAGTCAATGCGCTGTTTCGCAACGAGGGCGGCCGCTTTGTGGAGGTGGCGCGGGACGCTGGCGTAGCCGACCCGGGCCATGGCATGGGATGCGCGTTTGCCGACTATGACAACGACGGCGACCAGGACCTGTACCTGACCAACTACGGCGCCAACGTCATGTACCGCAACGAGGGCCATGGGCGGTACCGCGATGTCACTGATCAGGCCGCGGTGGGAGACACCATCTGGAGCATGGGCAGCACCTTCGTCGACTACGACAACGACGGGGACCTCGACCTGTACGTGGCCAACTACGTCCACTACGACCTGGCCTACGCCGAGAAGGATCTGGAAGCCTACCTGGCCATGTCTCAGCGCGCCCCCGCAGAAGGCATCAAGGCGTACCCCCATCCGCGGAACTTCGCCGGCGCCGAGGACCATCTGTTTCGCAACGAGGGCGACGGTCGTTTTCGCGCCGTGAATCGGCTGGCCGGGCTGGTGGACACCTCAGCCGCGGCCGGGCGGGGGCTGGGCGTGGTGGCCACCGACTACGACAACGACGGCTGGAGTGACCTCTATGTGGCCAATGACGCCGTGCCCAACTTCCTCTACCACAACGAGGGCGACGGGCGCTTCACCGAGCTCGGCAGGTTGGCCGGCGTGGCCTACGGCCAAGACGGCCAACAGGAGGCGGGAATGGGGGTCGATGCGGCCGACTACGACAACGACGGCGACCAAGACCTGGTGGTCACCAATTTCGAGAACGAGCCCGTTAGCCTGTACCAGAACTGGGGCACCGGGTTCTTCCCGCACGCCTCTTACCCCGCAGGTGTCGGTCTGGTCAGCCTGCGCTACCTTTCGTTCGGCATCGGCTTCGTCGACTACGACAACGACGGGTACCAGGACCTGTTCGTGGCCAATGGCCACGTGCTCGACAATACCTCAGCGTTCCACGAGTCCAGTAGCTACGCCCAGCCGAACCTGCTGCTGCGGAACCAGGGACCCGACGTCCGCGGCCAGTACCGGTTCCGGGACATCTCTTCCCAGGCGGGAGCGGCCCTAGCACGGGCGCGGGTCAGCCGCGGCTGCGCCGTGGGTGATTACGACAACGACGGCGACGCGGACATCGTGGTCACCAACAGCGGGCAGTCGCCCGCCCTGCTGCGGAACGAGGGGGGGAATTCGCGCCACTGGCTCACCATCTCCACCCGGGGCGGACCGAGCAACCGGGACGGCATCGGGGCACGGATCGAGGTGTGGGCGGGCGACCTCTACCAAGTGCAGGAGGTCCGGGGCAGCTTCAGCTATCTGTCGCAGCGGGACATGCGGGTGAGTTTCGGGCTGGGCGCCCGGACGCGGGTCGACTCGGTGCGGATCCGCTGGCCCAGCGGCGCGGTCAAGCGCCTAACTGGTCTGAGACCCGATCAGTTCGTCACGCTGGTCGAGGGCAAGGTGGGACGCCTCGATCCGGCTTCCGGCCCCTGAGGAATCAGACCGGGGGAGCATACCTTGATCATCGAGTGGTACCAGCCCAAAACGGAAGGAGAGTGACCATGGCAGTCTCCCTAAAGGCGCGCGAATCGGCCCAGACACCACCGAAGTGGGCCCTGCTTCAGCGCCAGCTATTCGACGCAATCGAGGACGCCGCTCCGCAGGCGCTCGAGAGGTACACCCATCCGGATGGGCGCCTGCTCTGGCCCCCCAGTCCCGACTTCCAGAGCATCGACGCGCTGGATGACTGCTACGAGAGCTTCCACAACTGGCCGCTCTTCTACCTTCTCGGCGGCAGCGACCGGTTCCTGGCCGACGCCCAGCGGGAATTCGACGTCATCAATGAGCAGATGAGCCAGCATGGCACGGGACACGGCTACCCCATGGTGGTGCGGGAGTACCAGCCGGGCTACGACTGGTTCCATCAGGGCGAGGGCAACTACCTGTTCTACATGCTCTGCATGGCCGATCCGACCAACGGGGCCAACATCGAGCGGGCCCGGCGCTTCGCCGGGCTGTTCCTCGGTGAGGATCCGGAGGCACCCAACTACGACCCGGAACACCGGATCATCCGCTGCGCGAGAAACGGCAGCAAGGGGCCGGCCTACTGGGCCTTCGAGGAAGGTCCGCATTGGCCCTATGAGGGGTACAACCTGCCCTTCTACGACGTGCCGGGATGCACCAATCACGAGGTGGTGCGAGGTAGTCCCGAGTTGGCCGAGCGGCTGGGCCAGGCCATGCGCGATCGCATGGGCCGCGGCGACGCCGTGGTCAACCTCCTGGCGACCACCCTGGGGGCAAACGCCTACCTGCTGACGGCGGACGGGAAGTACCGCGACTGGGTCCTGGAATATACCGAGGCCTGGATGGAGCGCGCCGACGCCAACGGCGGCATCGTGCCCGACAACGTCGGCCTCTCCGGTGTCGTGGGCGAACACACCAACGGCAAGTGGTATGGGTCGAGCTACGGCTGGGCCTGGCCCCACGGTTGGCACAGCGTGGGGCAGGCCGTGGGGGTCGCAGCCCAGAACTGCGCCCTGCTGACGCGCCGCCTGGAATACATGGATTTTCCGCGGTCGCAGATCGACGTCCTCATTTCCCGCGGGATCGAGCGCGACGATCAGCTCTACGTGCCCCACAAGTACGATGATCCCGGGCTGGTCGACTACGAGCCGGGCCCGTGGCTGTACGACCCGATCCGGCAGGAGGACGGCACCGCCCTGCAGCAGGACGGCTGGTTCGAGTTCATGCCCATGTACCCGTCCGACATCGCCCATCTGTGGTGCATGTCGATGGCCCGATCCGATTCACGGCGATTCGAGCGGACCCGCAAGCGGTCGGGTGATCCGTTCGCCGTCAACTCGTGGCACCACACCAAGGATCAGGGCGGGCACGACTGGGGCTGGATGGCCTACCTGCACGGCGAGTTCCCCGAGTATCCGGAGCGGATCCTGCAACACAATCTGGGCCAGGTGCAGGCGCGCCTCGACTTCATGGCGCAGGACGACCAGGACCCGGCCAGCTATGGCGACGCCTATTTCCAGCAGCGGAATCCTGTTACTTGTGAAGGCCTGGTGCAGCTCACCATGGGCGCTCCTCTGCCGCACTACAATGGGGGCCTGCTGGTCACGAGACTGCGTCACTTCGATCGCCAGCGCCGTCGTCCGGGGCTTCCGCCCGACGTGGCCGCGCTGGTGTCGGGGCTGAACGACGACCGGGCCGAACTGACCGTGGTGAACGTAAGCCCGACGGAGCGCCGGGAGGTGCTGATCCAGGCGGGGGGCATGGGGGAACACGAGTTCACCGAGGTCGAGGTCGACGGGGCGTCCCAGCGCGTTCCGGTGAGCGGCAAGACGTTCGCGCTGGCTCTGCCGCCGCGCACCCAGGCCCGACTCGTGCTGGGCATGAAGCGCTTCGTCCACGAGCCGAGTCTGGCCCCGCCGTGGTGAAAGTATAGTGTCTCCCTGCGGAGACCTTTTACGGAAAGAGAGGTCCGGTTTGAGCGATTCACAGGTACCGCAGCAGGATGCGGCGGGCGAGGATTTCCGCCTGCGCGCGGACGCGCCGCTGTTCGCCCGGGTCGGGTTCCGGCCGATCCCGGTCGAGGAGATCGGGCTGTACGAGGACGAGTTCCGCGCCAGCTGGCCGGTGCACACCACGCCGGTGAGCCTGCCCGACTGGCGGGAGGCGGATGCGGAGTAGATGAGCTGGCGGACCTGCATGGCGGCCACCCGCGCTATAATTTGGCCGTCCATTCCTCATACGCCCGCCGCACCGCTTCCCGATCGACGAACGGTCGGTACAGGAGCCGCGCCCGGTAGCGGTAGGTCCGGGTAGCTCAGATGGCACAGGGGGGTGAAGCTACATACCGCAGGCGCTTGGTGTCGCGGGGCAGATGGGTCGCGGCTCGCTCCAGGATCCCCTCGGCCCCTATCTCATCGCCCACCTCCAAGTGGTAGTCTATCAGCTCCAGGTAGGCCCTCCGCTCCCGGGGAGCGGTGCGATGACCCCGAAGGGGAAAGCCAGCCCCCACTTCCACAGGGTCGTGGCCACGGCTGCCGCGGCGGCATCCGCCGGCTCTGCAGCGACCTCGCGGAGGAAGGCCCCGCTGGCCGACGGAACCGCCAATCGCCTGGACTGGCGAGGCCAGATTGACCGAGCCAGCGGGTGCCTTGGTCAACAAGGCCGACGAAACGGCCCTGCGGGCACCAGCACTCGAGTTGTTGGGGCCGGTGCCGATGGCGATATTCGGTCGGCGACGCGGACCGACGGCGCGGGGAGCGGCCGGCGGCCCCACGTCAACGCGAAGGCGTCCACGGGTGGCAATTCTCTTCCCCCGACTCCAGCCTCCCTCACGCCGCGCCCCCTCCGGGCTTGGGGGGGTTGACCGCTGCAGCCGCGTCACCCCCGGTCAACCCCGTGACTCAACGGAAGACTGCGCGATGCATTCGACGTACGCAGTTCTGTTTCGCCGCACCGCCGCTGCCCTGATGACGATCTGGCTGGGCGCGTGCCAGGCACCCGAATCGCCGGCGCCGGACCCGGAGAGAGACCGGCTCTGCACGCTCGGGCACACCTATTTCCGCCAGGCCCGGTACCGCGACGCACTGGCCGCGTATCAGCAGGCAGTGGCCTTGGACTCCCTCTCCGCGGAAGCCCACTGCCATCTGGCCACGGCCTACATGAAACTGGGCCGCAGGGATTCGGCTGAGACCGCGTATCTGGCCGCCATTCGCCTGGATTCGAGCCTTGTTCTGGCCTACCACAATCTGGCCGTGGCCTACGGAGAGGCGGGACGCCACCGGGAGGCGGTCGCCCTGCTGGAAGAGGCCGTGCGCATCGATCCGGGCACGGCTCCCTCGTACCGTCTTCTGGCCGGTCTGCACCAGGAGCAGGGAACGTACGACCGGGCCGAAGAGGCCCTGGTACGGGCCGTGGCGGCCGATTCGGCCGATGCTGAGGCGCTGTGGACCCTGGGCCGGCTCCTCCGGCTGCAGGGGCGCCTAGCAGAATCCGAGGAGCTGTTGACGCGCGCTGTCAGATTCGATCCCGGCAACAAGGAGGCCCACCGGGAACTCGGGGTGCTCTACACCTACGCGGAGCGCTACGAGGAGGCCGAGGGAATGCTGCGCCGGGCTCTCGAGATCGACCCGGCCTATCCCGAGGCATATCACAGCCTGGCCAATCTCTACTCCGCCCAGGGGCGCGTGGAGCAAGCCCAGATACTGCTCGACCGCTTTTCCGAGCTGAACCGGCGGGCCGCCCAGGTGCGAGCCCTAGAAAAACAGGTGAATCAGGCCGCCGGCGACCTGGACTCCTATCTGGCGGCGGGGCGCTCCTACGGCGAGCTCGGCCGGTGGGAGCAGGCCATCGGAATGTACCGGGCGGTCCTGGAGCGCCAGCCCGGGCATGTCAGGGCCCTCGCGGGATTGAGCCATGCCCACCTGAACCAACAGAACCTGGACGAGGCGGTGGCGCTGGCCCGCCAGGTGATCGCCCGGGCCCCGGATCAGCGCGAGGCCTGCGAGGCCCACTTCACCATCGGTTATGTGGAGGCCAGGGGAGGGCGCCTGGACCAGGCCCGTCGGTCCTTCGAGCAGGCCCTGGAACTGGACACGACCTATGCCAAGGGGCACCACGCCCTGGGCAACGTGGGGCTGCTTCAGGGGCGCCTGGGCGAGGCCGAGCAGTCCTACAGGGCAGCGATCCGCCACCGACCGGATTGGGTCAATCCCCGCCTGAGCCTCGGACAGTACTACCTCCGCCAGCAGGCCTACGACCGGGCGATCGCGGTGTTCGAGGCCGTGGAGAGGTTGGACGCCACCAGCGCGAAGGCCCACTACGCGCTCGGGGAGGCATACGAACAGACGGGCCAAGTGGATGCGGCACTGCGGGCATACCGGCTGGCGGTCGCCCACTGGCGGGGAGATGCCCGTCAGCTTGCAACGATAGAGGCACGCATGGCACAGCTTGCCCCCTAGCGAGTGTGGTCGGTCTCGGTTTTTTGTTGCACCGCCCCAAGGCCAACGCATACATTCTGACTCGCGATATTCCCCATGCAACCCGATTCCTGCGGCCCCAGAGCGCCTGGGGTCGGGGAATCAGCATCATGGAGGTTCTACATAATGAAGAAAGCTATGCTTATCGCCCTGTGCCTGACCGTGGGCTTTGCCTTTTCCGCCTGGGGCCATGTGCCAGAGGGCCAAGTTCTGCTCGCGTTCCAGTTCCCGGCGGGTGCCGAGCCGACCCTGGACGGGGATCTGTCCGAGTGGGCCGTGGTTCCCGAGGACTACTGGATCGGGCCAGAGCTCTACGCGTCCCCGGCCGGCGAGCAGTGGACAGACCTGTCCAGTCTGAACAGCAAGGTCATCGTCGGTTATAGCGCAAGCACCGACCGTCTCTATATGCACCACGAGTTGTTCGACGACTTCCGCAAGCGGGACGTCTCCAGTCTCGCTGCCGCAGCTAACTTACCCGACAGCTTCGAGATGAACGTTGACGGGGACCACGGCGGCGAAGACTCCTTCAATGGCGAAGTGCCGGAGGACGGCTCGCGCTTCGCCCAGAATATCCACTTCCGCCTCCCGGATATCGATCCTTCGTCGCTGAACGTGAACAACGAGGCGACGGCGTGGGCCTGGTACTGGCAGACCCAGGCTACCTGGACCGGCGAACTGCCGTGGGCCGACAATGGGTACTCGTCGGATGCCGCCGAGCTCAACGCCGCCGACGTCACCGGCCATGCAGAGTGGATGCTCACGTTGTGGGACAACCTGCAGTGGGATGACCCGGACGTCAGTGTGGTGCACGACATGGTAGAAGGTGAGATCATCGGTCTGAACTGGGAGATCACCGACTATGACAATACGGAGGATAACTCGAAAGATCAGTGGATCCTGAATGGCGAGGCAACGGTTTGGCAAACCTCGTCGGTATCCACCGACTTCCTGCTGGCTCCGGTGGAGGAGGGTGTCGATTTGGGCACGGCAGTCGAAGCCGAGAGCTGGGGCCGCATCAAGGCTGCGTTCACGCAGTAGCTGGCGGCGAGCAGGTTCGCTGCTAGCGCTCCAAGCTCCATAGCACGAAGGAAGGGGGGATGTGGTCTCACATCCCCCCTTCCCTGAGAATCAGCCCAACGGTGCACGCGGGTTGGGCCCACACACGGCAAGAGGGTGCCATCTTGGCAAAAGCGCGATTGGCAGGCCTGCTCTTGTGCCTGGTGGCGGGCGCGGGGATGTGGCGTCCCGCAGATGCGGTCAAGATCTACCGGCTGGGCGGCGAGGACTACGCGAGCTTTCCCCTGCTCCCGGAGGTAGCGGACGGCAGCGTCGAGTTCGAGCAGTTGAGCTGGACCGACGTGGATCCCGCCCGGGCCGGCGACTTCGACAGCGTCAACCTAAATGGAGCGCTGGCGCCCTACTACTACGGCAGCGACGAGAGCATCCTGGCCACGGTGGGGGAGCGGGGCGGCTTCCTGATGACCGAGCGCTACTCGGGCTATGGCCGCGATCCGACCCTCGACGTGGTCGCGGATGGGGACTTCACCACCTTCTTCTTGGAGCACAATGCGTCGCTGTCGGATTACAGTCCGGGTGGCGGTATCACCGGCTTCACCCTGTACTTCGACCTGGGCGGCCTGTTCCCGGTGAACCGGGTGCGGGTGTCGCCGCGTCCCGGCTCCCCGCTCTACATCGAGCACATCGCCATCGCCACCGGCAGTGGCGAACCCCACGGGGGAACGCCGAACCGGTCTCACCTCGCATTCCAGCGCAAGCTCGTCGGCACGAAACTCGACTTCGATCTGGTGGCGGAGATCACGGAGAACAAGAGCCCGGTGGTGGAGATCCCCCTGGACCGGACGCCGGTGCGACAGCTGGCGCTGTGGCTGGACCCGTTTCAGCGGCAGGCGTGGGAGATTGCGGAGATGGAGGTGTTCGCCGAGGGGTATGTACCGTTCGCCAGCTATACCTCGAACACCATTCCGCTGGGCGCCCCCTCCAGTCTGGGCTGGGTGCGCTGGTCGGGCCGCCAAGACGAGTCGGCCCGGGTATCTATCCGCAGCCATGGCGGCGACGATCCCGATCCGTCCCGGTACTGGCGGCGGACCTTCCGGGGCGACGAGGAGGTCCCGTATGGGGCGGACGGATCGCCGCTGACCCGGGCGCAGTATGACAAGCTGAAGAAAAAAGAGAAAGGCCGCATCACCCACGACGCGGTAAACTGGGACCTGTGGTCGGCGCCGTATTCGTTTGGCGACAGTCTGGGGGTGCCGATGGTGGCGCCGCGGCCGCGCAACTACGTGCAGTTTTCGATTGACTTCGCCAGTGATTTTCTGGATGGGGGGCAGGTGAATTTCCTGGAATTCGCGGTCTCGTCGCCGCCGGCGGCGACGGATCTGGTGGGGGAGGTGGATCCGTGGCAGGCCGAGGCTTCGGAGCTGACCGAGTTCACTTACGCGGTGCGGCCCACCTTGTCGCTGCAGGATCGGGGTTTCGACAGCCTGGAGTTGCGCTTTCAGGGGGGCCGGGTGGCGGAGGTGGTCGGGGTCGAGGTGGCGGGAGCGGCGGTGGTCTTCACGGAGGCGGACAGCCTGCGCACCGAGGACCGGGTGGTGGTGAGCTTTCCGCGGCTGGAGGTGAACCAGAGCGGTGAGTTGCTGCAGGTTCGGCTGCGGGGCGAGGTGTATCGGTATGCGGCGACCTTCGAGGGCCGCATTTTCGACAGCCAGGCGCCGGCGGAGGTCTGGCAACCGGTGCGGGGCGGCGATGCGACCAACAGGCTGGACGGCAACCGTCTGTCGGTCGAGACGCTGTCGCTGGGCGCGTCGATTGTGGGGGGGCTGCAGGTCGAGCCGGCCGCGTTTACGCCCAACGGGGACGGCATCAACGACGCGGTGGCGATCCAGTACGACCTGCTGAAGTTGACCGAGGACCGGCGAGTGGAGGTGGGGGTGTGGGATCTGTCGGGCCGGCTGGTGCGGGAGGTGTATGTGGGCCGGGACCATTCGGGTCAGTACATCCAGCCCTGGGACGGACGGGACAGCGGCGGCCGGCTGGTGCCGCCGGGGCTCTACGTATGCCGGGTCGCGGTCGATCGCGAAGGGGGCCGCGACAGCGGAACCCGCCTGATCGCGGTGGCGTATTGAGGCGCGGCCTGTCGGCCGCGGGCCGGCGAAGCCGTCAATCCCTTGGATTGCCCACAAGGACTTTGTCAACGGGCTCCCAAATGGGAGAGAGGTGTGGCAACATGAACGGCAGGATCAGCTTGGCGCTGGCTCTCTGGGTCCTGTGTGGCAGCGCGGTCTGGGGCCAGGGGTACGTCATCCGCGGCAACCAGATCGTGGTAGAGGGCCGCCACCTGAAAACCTGGGATTTCCCGGCCGGCACGGTGGAGTTCTTCGCCCCGGCGGCCACGGCCCGACCGCACTTTGTGGCCAAGGATATCGACGCGACCCAGGACATTGTCGAGCACCTGAGCCGGAACCCGCCCAAAGGAGTCACGGCCGAAGACGTCGACTTGATGGATGCGGTGAGTGCCGGCACCAATGCGGCCGGGGTAGCCAACCTCCTTGACGGGGATCTGACCTCGTACTGGCAGCCAAACACGAGCCAGCCGCTGCGCGACTGGTGGTTCGAGCTGGATCTGGGGCGGGTCGTGTCCGCGACCCGCATCCTCCTGACCTTCGTGGACGAGGATCTCGGGGATCCCTTTCTCCAGTATACCCTTCTGACCTCGGACGGCGACCGTCCCGAGCAGGGCCTGAGGGACGTCAAGAGCTACGTCGTCGCCTACGCGAGTCCGGGCGCGAACAAGAGCCAACGTGTCTTCGACATTGAGCTGAAACCGTCGGGAGACGCCCGCGATCCTGAGTGGCGGGGGGACGAGATCCGGTACGTCCAGCTCGTGGTGACGGAAAGTGACTCGGTGCGAGGCACCGAAGTATCCCGCGAAGTCTACGACGCCCTGGAGCCGGGCCGCCGGGGGGCGGTGGACTACTATAAGAGGGTGGCCGATGGGAGCATCCGGGTCGAGCCGGAGATCTACGAAGCGATCGACGCGGGATCGCGTGGCGAGGTCCGGTACTTCCGCCGCGAGCGTCCTCGTCTGGCCGAGATGGAAGTGCGGACGATAGGCGAGAACATCGCCCTGGGGTTGACGGCCCGCCGGGGGGTGGCGCAAAAGATAGAGACTGATACCACCGCAGTCACCAGCTTGGTGGACGGCCTGTATGAAACGACGGTCGTGACCACCGTCGTCAAGCCCGCCCAGCGCTTCTTCTTCTTCGACCTGGGCACCTTCTTTTGGGTGGATCGAGTGCAGATGCTCTTCCAGAACAAGGGTTACGAGGGACCCATCACCAAGTACGAAATCCAGACCTCGGACGGCACCCTGACACCCGAGGGAACACTGGCCTGGACCAGCCAGGCGCTCGGGGGCGACGGCGGCATGGATTACCACGCCAACGTGTTCGAACCCACGGTCGCCCGCTACATCAGCATTCCCTATTCCGGCGGCATGGCGGGAGGCAACGCGGACACGCGGGAGATGCAGTTCTACGGTGAGGGATACCAGCCTCGCGTTTCCCTCACGTCCCCCCTGATCACGCTGGGCGGCACCCGGACGCTGAACTCGATCGAGTGGGAGGGAGACACGCCCCCCGGGACCTCCATCGCGCTGCGCAGTCGGACCGGCAACCAGCTCGCCGATGTCCTCCGCTACTTCAAGAAGGACGGCACCGAGATAACCGAAGAGGCCTACGACAAGCTGAACAAATTCGCCAAGAAGGAGATCGACATCGTGCCCGAGCAGGTGCCGGGGGGTGACTGGAGCGACTGGAGCGAGGAATACGAGGTCTCGGGGGGGGCCGTCACGTCGCCGAGCCCGCGGTCGTACCTAATGCTCCAGGCCTGGCTGATGACGGATGATCCGCACCAGGCGGCCTCCCTGCGGTCGATTCGGCTGAACTTTCTCGATCCCCTAGCCCGGCAGGTCCGGGGCGAGCTCGAGCCGGCCTTGGTATCCGAGTTGGGTGCCATCGACACCCTGTCCCTGTTCGTCAAAGCCCGGTTCCTGCGGAGCGGCCCGGGAATGGACCAGATTCGCCTGTACGCTCCCGGGGTGGACCTGGATTTTCACCTCCTCCGCATGGGCCGGGAGTCGCAGTGGGAAGCCGGCCCGGTGGCCGAACTGGGACCATCCGATCTGGAGCAGGTCCCGGCCGGATCGGACTCGCTGTGGGTGCGCCTCGATTCGGCGATGGGCTCCGACATCGACCTGATCGAAGTGCGGTTCACCACGACCCTGTTCCGCCCCGGTGCCATCCTGCAGGCGGAACTGGGAAATTCGTCCGAGGCCGATCGGTGGCAACGGGTGGATCCCGGCGATGCAACCGCCCTGGCCTCGAGTCAGGGGATGCTGTTGCGAGGGCCGTTGGAAGACAGGCGGGTGATGGGCCCGTTGACGATCAGTGCTCCGATCCTGACCCCGAACGGGGATGGGATCAACGACGAAGCGCGGTTCGAGTTCTCGGTCTTCCGACTCACCGGGCAGCGCGCGGTGAGGACCCGCCTCTACGATCTGGGCGGCGGCCTGGTGCGGGCGTGGGAGGAGCGGCGTCCCCTCGTGAGCGGATCCTACACGGTCCGCTGGTCCGGCCACGACCAGAGCGGCCGGCTGGTGCCTCCCGGGACCTACCTGTTGGAGATCGAGGTGGATTCGGACGCGGACGTATCGAGCCGCAAGGCGCACCGCGTGGTCCACGTAG
Organism: Candidatus Latescibacterota bacterium; assembly: GCA_965217585.1. GTDB lineage: Bacteria > Latescibacterota > UBA2968 > UBA8231 > UBA8231. The sequence continues at coordinate 5,096,495 of OZ244561.1, read as the reverse complement.
CGTATTGACGCCAGGGTCTATCGAGTGAGAATGCAGTGGATCAGCCTCAGCCTGGGCGTGCTCGGGGCATTCTGCCTGGTGGCCCAGAATCTGGCTGCCGAAAGCCGGGTGCTGGGCGGCGCCAGCGGCCAACCCTGGAACGGCGGCGGCGGCCAGATCCCGGCCGCGGTGCAGATCAGTGTCGCCGAGGCCGCGATCACCAACACCCCGGGCGATGTGGTGGACTTCGACTCTCCCGGAAAACCGGGCTGGATCTTCCCCCAGAGAGCCGACTCCACCAGGAATATCGCGGCCGGAGCCACCCTGACCTCGCCGAACATCTTGACGCTCGGCATCGCCGAGGAACTGCTCCTGATGGTGGACGGCGATCTCGAGACGGCTTTCACCCAGAAGGGCGAAGCGGGGGGGCCGCAGGTCCTCGCCTTCGGGGCCATGTTCGACGTTGACCTGGGCGCGCCCTTCGGGGTGAACCGGATCCAGTTCTTTCCGAGGAACGCTCCAGGTTTCGAGACGCCCGACTTTCCGTTCCAGAACGACTATCTGCGCGCGTACGAGCTTCTGGTCAACGACGGCAGCGAGAATGCCAGAGACGAGTCCGGCAGGCCGGTGCGGACCAGCTTCAAGCTGGAGCTGCAGAACGACCAGCCCGTGGTCGACCTGCGGATTCCCCCCCAGTACCTGCGCTTCCTGCGACTGAAGTCCCAGACGGTCGTCGGCTTCGAAATCGCCGAGTTTCGGGTATTCGGGGCGGGGTTCGTGCCCGGGGCCCAGTACATCTCCAATGTCTACGATCTGGGGGACAACTGGGGCGTGTGGGGCAAGATCCGGTGGATCGAGGAGAGCCTGGGTCCCCAAGGGCTGGCGCAGGCCCGCATTACGACGCGCGCCGGGCATGACGATACGCCTCTGGAATTCACCCGCCCCGGTCCCGGTGGTTCGGTGAATCTCCCCTGGAAGCAGGGCGCGGTCGCCACCACGGCCGAGGGAGAGCAGATTGCCCTAGACGATCTGGAGCCGCTCGATGCGCTGCGAGCCTACCGGGCGCTGCCGCTGGCAGAAAAGAACCGGGTTGCTCTGAGCTTGGAGGACTATCGCGGCCTGAGGCCACGGGGCGAGATCCGGGACGATCCAGACGCCTGGACGCCGTGGTCGGCTCCCTATGGGCAAGAGGGCACCAGCGGCATCACGGTCGAGAACATCAATGACGAGCCGCTCGGGGCGGTCGTCAGCACTCCAGGCCCACGGCGCTATTTTCAGGTCCGGGTCGAACTGGTGAGCCGGGACCTGGAGGCAGCGACCGGGGTTGGGCAGCTGGCCTTCACGGTGTTTCCGCCGGCGGCCGAGCGGATCGTCGGAGAGATCTACCCTCGTCAGGTCGAGCTGGCCGTTCCGGAAACCTTCACCTACGCGGTCATGCCGACCCGGATACGGCCGGGCCGGGACAGCGGCTTCGACACCTTCGAGATCGCCACGCCGGTCCGGGTCGAAGCGATCGACTCGGTCCAGGTCCTTTTCCGCGACGGTCGCACCGAGGCGGCGGATTTCTCCGGTCAGGATCTGAGCCCGTCGGCGCTGCCCACCGATCCGGCCGCCGACTTCGGCATCGAGGCGGTGGAGGAACGGCGGTTCCGGGTGCGCTTCCCGCTCATAACGGATAGCGACCTCGAGGCCGACGAGGCCGCCGTCCTGAGGATCCGGTTTCGCTGCCGCGTCCTCAGATACGGGACGACCTTTACCGGGTGGGCCGGCAACACCGGGACCGGGATCAGCGGTCAGAAGATCCTCGCCGGAAACGCGGACCACCTCGGCCCCGAGGACGCCACCTTTCCTCCGGTGGGAACGGCGGATCCGCGGGTGCTGTCGGTGGACGTGCCCCTTTCGGGCGGCGACGTCCTGATCAATACCCGGGCCGTACCGCGGCCCTTCAGCCCCAACGGCGACGGGATCAACGACCGGACCCGCATCTCCTACGACCTGTCGCGCGTGATCGGTCCCGTGGCCGTGGAGGTGAGGGTGCTCGATCTGGCCGGCCACCTGGTCCGCCGCCTCTTCTCCGGCGAGCAGGGAGGCGGTCACTGGTCGATCCCATGGGATGGAACCAACGGCGGTGGCGAGCTCGTGCCGCCCGGGATCTATCTGGCTCACGTAGAGGTGCACAGCGCGGCCAGCGCCGAGACGGCCACCACCGTCGTCGAAGTGGCATACTGAAACTGGTCCGGCGATTTCACCGAGAGAGGGCCTCTCCATGTTGACGACCGGCAAGGCGGCGGGAGTGCTGATCGCGTTCGTGCTCATCGCCACACTTCAGGCATCCGAGGTGTGCGGTCAGTCCTCCGTCCGGCGTCTCGGAGAGCGGCGAGGGGGGGAGATAACCTATGAACCGAGGGGACCTGGGGTCATCTTCGACGCCCTAGATCCGGCCCTCAAGAAGTGGTATGTGCCACATGAGCTGTACGAGCTGTACGGCTGGCAGCAGTGGGAGTACTCCAACTATGCCCGCGAACAGTACCAGCGGTACGTAAACACCGACCGCGAGGGCGACCCCTTCTACGATCTCTACGGCAACTACCTGACCCGGGGGTGGCTGGTCTACGACTGGAACCAGAACCAGCCCGGGCAGTTTGGTTCCTCGCTCTACAAGGATCCCAGGTTCGCCGGCTGGTTCAACAGCGTCCTGGTGAGCTCGGATTCGAGGGGCCAGTTTCACTATGCCATAACGGCCGGGAATCAGATCAGAACGGCGTTGACGCCGCTTACCTTCTCCAAGCCCAACTTCAACGGCATACAGATGGACTTCGCCTCGGACAAGTACCGCGGCACGCTGCTCTTTTCCCGGATCAGCTTTGCCGTCGCAGGTACCACGCCCAAGAACGCGCCCGTGACGGTGACCAATGGCACCAACCTGATGGGGGGGCGGGTCGTCGCCGAGGTTGGGGACTTCGTGGAAGTGGGGGCGACTCTGGTCAACGCCCACAACTCCCAGACCTTCGAGGACGCTTTCGAGCGAAACCCGCTCAAAGGCACGCTGGCTGCCAACCAGGGGGCGGTCCCGGTGGGCGGCCTGGCCCTTGTTCTGAGCGACGATTCACCGGAGGACGGCGTGGCCGGCGCGGCCCTGTTCTCGCACGAGATCATCATAACCACGGAGGATCCGGCCACCGGGAGGCGGGAGGAGATCCGCCAGCGGGCGATGGTGACCGATCCGGCCGCGTGGCCCGTGGTCAGCGGCGGATTCCACCACGAGGGCTTCCAGAGCGCGGACGGGGACGAGAAGATCGTAATCAGTTACGACCTCAACGACATCGCCTACACCGGGCCGCGTCCGAACACCATCACGAAGATCACCTTCGATCTGGTGGTGGCCAACGACTACCGCATCGAGGTATGGTCCGACCGTCAGACCGGATTGCGCCCCATGCCCAACCTGCCGCTCAGCGGCGAAGATATCGACGAGCTGGCGCCGGCGCTCTTCGAGGTGGCCCGGGCCGAGGGCAATGTGTCGGACAACTCCAACCAGACCCGGCTCGTCTTCGAATACGGCTTGCCCACGGCGAACATGGTCTATGGATTCACCATAGACGTCAAGGATGTGATGGGTCTTGATGCCTACGCCGAACTGGCCATCAGCCGGTCCTACCACCAGTTCCCCAACCCCAGCCTGGCCCAAGCAGACCGCGCTCTGTCCAGCTATTCGAGGGAGGCAGAGGCGTTGATCGTCAATGTGTCGAAGGTGGCCTATCCGTTCTTCGCCTTCGGAGAGGCCTTCAGCATGGACCCCGACTACTCCACCACGGCGTACCTCGTAGACAGCCAGGGGGACGTCCTCTACGACCATTCGGCCCGGCACCTCTACGAGTTCGTCGAGGACAATGACGACCAGGACCGGTTTTCCGACTGGGCCCGGTTTGAGCAGGGCTCCGGTGATGCCAACGTGTTCCCGGGATGGGACGAGAACATCGACTTCGTGTCGGACTTCAATCAGAACGACAGCGCCATTCTGCCGAATCGCATCCCCGACTACGAGGAGCCCTTCTTCCGCTACCATTCGGACCGGCCCGAGTTCCTCTTCGGCATCGACCTGAACAACAACAACTGGGTGGACCGCTTCGAGAACGACGATCTGGCCGACTACCCCTACAAGAAGGACCAGCGGGGGTACAACGTTTACGGCGGCGCTTTCGCAACGCCCGCCATCAGGGCCGCCCTGGGGCACCTGCGGGTCAGCTCGTTGTCTTCCGATCGCAAGAACCACACGACCTACGGGCTGGTCGCCTTCACCCACGACGATCCCCGGTTCGGCGCAGTTCGGGTCTACGACATGCTCAAGCGGACCAGGGACACCATACCCGACGACCGCCGGGAGATGACTCCTTACCTCGGTCTGGCCACCGGCAACCTGGCCAACATCGAGGACCTGCTCCCGGCCCGCGACACCTGGGTGAACTCGACCTACCTGGAGCTGGATTATCGCCCGGTCGGCGAGCTGAAGACGATTACCAAGATCAAGTACGACCTGTATGCTCAGCAGGGAGATGCCTACGAGCGGGGCGTCGGCCCCGTCCTCGAGGATCGCACCCACTTCTTCGGGCTCATCAACAAAGCGGATTACACCTACCGCGTCCGCGGCCTGGAGGTCCAACCCAAGATCAAGAGCGAGTACCTGAACCAGACGCCGTTCATCCTGGGCGGCGACGAGCGCCAGGAGTGGACGGGAACAGGCATCCTGCTGCTGCGGCATCCCATGTTGAAGGCGTCGTCTCTCGAGGCCGGGCTGGAGTACCACCGGGTTGCGGATCTGATGCTGGACGAGAAGGAGGCCCTCGCCGCCAACCGGGTGGGGGCCACGGGGGACTCCCGCAGCCTGGTGCTGGCCGCCCAGTGGTCCAACGTCCGGGAATACCAAGGCTATACCCTGACCACCCGGTTCGGCATCATGTACACCCGGGTCTGGGACGAGTTCATTGCCGCCGGTGACCTAGGAGAGTCGGTGAAGGAAGACCGGGGCCGCGAATTGAGCACCACCTTCATAACCGTCTATGCTGGACTGTGATGGACGAGCCCTCCGAAGCGCGCACCGGGCGGCCCGGGCCGCCCGGGTCCCGAATCCTCATCCTCGTCGGGCTGGCGGTCGCGTTGGGCGTCGAGCCCGGCGCGCCCCAGTCGGGCTACGGGAATCTCCTCGGAATCCGCGAGAGCGGCCGGGCGATCTACTACCCGGCGGCTCCCAGCCTGCGCCCGGACGCCTTCGTTCCATCCCTCAAGAAATGGTACCTGCCCCAGGAGGCCGCCAACCGCTACCGCTGGCGGTGGGAGGAGGGGACCAACTATGCCCTCGAGCGCTACTGGCCTTACCTAGCCACCGATCAGGAGGGCGACTATCACTACGATCTCTACGGCAGGCTCCTGACCCGAGGCTGGCTGATCTACGACTGGCAGCAGAGCCGGCCCCGGACCTCTGAGGGGAATCTGCTCCACAAGACCGAACAGTACAAGAACCTTCTCGGCTCCCTCGTGGTCTCTTCGGACGCCAAGGGGCAGCACCATTTCCGCGTGAGCATCGGCGACGAGATCAGCACGACCCTGACGCCCATGACCTTGCGGAAGACGGCCTTCAACGGGGTCCAGTTCGACTACATGTCGGATCACGGCTCGGCCACTGCCCTCATGTCCAGAATCAATGTCCCGCTGGTCGAGCCAACGTCCAGTTTCATCGACGAATTCACCACTCTCGTCGGTCTCCGGGCCGTCTGGAACGTGGCCGACTTCGCGCGCCTCGGCGGCACCTTCGTGAACGCGCACAACGCGCGGAGCTCGACCAAGCCCTTCGACGGGAGTCCATACACCGGCAGGCTGAGCTCCCACCAGGCGGGCGCGCGCATCAACCGGATCACCGTGCGGATTACCGACGATTCCCCGGAAGACGGCGAGTCAGGTCCCGCCCTCTTCGCCCACGAGATCGAGATCGCGACCCGGGTAGGAGAGCTGGACACGGTGCTGGTGGGCAGCCAGATCGGCTTCTATCCGAGGGTTTCGGGAGGCGTCTCTCGGGATGGCTTCCTGGCAGCCGAAGGCGACGGCGAACTGGCGCGGATCCGACTGGACTACGTGCTGGCGGATCCGGACCCGGCGGTCCGCGACGATCTGGAAACGGCGGTGCCCCTAGCCGATGTGATCAACAACATCAGGAAGGTCCGGTTCCGGATGGTCCTGAGCAACGACTACAAGGTCGAAGTCACTTCCGACCAGCAGACCGACAACGCCCTCTACGAACCGCGCCCGGTGTTCAGGACCATGGTGCGGGCGCCGGGGAATGTGAAGGACCATTCCAACCTGGGCGCCGTGGTCTTTGACTACGGACTGCCCACCGCCGGCCAGGTCCTCGGCTTTACGGTGGAGGCCGACGATCTGGCCGGGTTCAGGCTCTACGGCGAGTTCAACGTGAACCACCAGTACCGCAAGTACCCCGACGTAAGCCGGACCACCCACACCACCTCATCGGGCATTCGGGGAAATCCCTCCGCCGCAGGGTGGATGGTCAACGTGGCCAGGGATTTCTATCCGTACTACCTCTTCGGCGAGGCCTTCAGCATGGACGCCGAATACTCGACCACCATGCGGTTCCTCGACTCGGCGGGCCGGGTCAACTACGCGGACACGCCTCTGGCCAATTCCCGCTACCTCTACGACTTAGTCGACGACAACGACGACAACGACCGCAAGAACGACCAGCAGCGCATATTCGACGACGGCCGGACACAAGAGGAACGGGGCACCGGCATCCTGCGCGGGTTCAAGGGGTACGCGGACGAGGCGGTTTTTCCCGGCCTCGACGAGAACAACGATTTCATCTCCGATTTCAACCAGAACAACACCCGAGTGCGGCCCAACAATGTGCCCGACTACGCCGAGCCTTTCCTGCGCTACAGCGTGGACCGGCCCGAGTATCTCTTCGGCATCGACATGAACAACAACGGCTGGGGGGACCGTTTCGAGAACGACAACGAACCCGACTACCCCTACAAGCGCGATCGCCGCGGATTCAACGTGTACGGCGGTGCGTGGATCATGCCGGACGCCAAGGTCACCGCGGGCCACCAGCGGGTGCGCCGTCCCTCAACCGGCGAGACCAACGTGAGCAGCTATGCCCTTTTCGCCTTCGAGCGCAGTTATCCCGGCGTGGGCGAGCTGACGGTCTACAACATGCTGAAGCGGGTCGAGGACGACATCGCCGACGACCTCTTCCAATGGCTGCACGGAAGGTTCAGGGACGCGGGCATGACCCCGATCCCGGATCCGCTGGGCCTGCCGAATACCTGGGTCAACAAGCTATCCCTGGTCTTCGAGCACCAGGGCAATGCCGGCATCAACTCCGAGAACAAGCTAATCTATGAGGTGCTGCGGCAGCGGGAGAAGCTCACCGTGGACCGGAAGGGCCGGAAGATCTCGCAGCACACCCGGCGGCTCGGTGTGATCAACAAGCTGGATTGGCTTTGGCCTCTGGGCAACGGAATCCAACTCCGTCCGCGCGTCAAGCACGAGCTGTTCATGGACGATACGCCGTTCAACACGGAGTGGCTTCTGAACGACCGGGTCTTCGAGCGCAAGGAGTGGGCCGGCATGGCCTCCCTGCAACTGGACATCCCGGTATTGAGACACAGCAGGGTGATCGTCGGCCTGGAGCAGGTCATCTTCCGCGACTTCGCGCAGGAGGAGGTGGCGTTCGAAGACGACCCGGTGGCCGGCCTGAACCGGGGCGATCCCACCGGCGATTTCAATGAGCTATCCCTCGCTCTGCAGCTGACCAATGCCACCAGCTATGTGGGATACCGGCTTATGGCGACGATTGGAATGCGGGTGGACCGCCGGAAGATCGACACCTTCGCCCACAAAGGCCGGTCGGAGACCAGCGGTCTGTCCTATTTCACCGTATACACCGGATTGAGAGAGTGATGGGACCTGCGACATCGGTGCTGGTCCTAGCTCTGGGGGCGGTCCTGTCCGGTTGTGGGGAAGACGCCCATGGCCCGGTGCTGGCCGAGGTGGGAGAGACCCGCATTCACACAGCGCAGTTGCGCCGCTTCGAGGAGCGCCTGGCGGAAAGCCTGAGGTCCAAGGAGGCGGGCATTGAAGGCCGACGGCAGCATCTGCAGGCCCTGATCGACAAGGAGATCCTCATTCAGGAAGCGGCAGCGCGGGGATGGGACCGCGACCCCGACCTGCGCCGCAAGCTGGAGCGCGAATGGACCGAACGGCTGGTGAACGAGTTCTTGGCCCGGGAAGTGGACGCGAAGATCGCGCTCGAAGATCAGGAAATCCACGACCACTACCTGAAGACCGGACGGAACCGCGCGGTCAAGGCGGCCAAGATCGTGGTCGAGAGCAGGGAAGAGGCCGAGGTGATCGTGCGCCTGTTGCAGGGCGGCGCCGACTTCGGGGAGTTGGCGCGGCAGCGCTCGATCCACCGTCCGACGGCGGAACAGGGCGGCCGCTACGCCGGGTACGCCACCAAGGACCAGATGCCCCTGCCCGTCATGCAGGAAAAGGTCTTTCCCCTCAAGAAGGGTCAGATCACCGAACCCATACCCCTGCCGGGCGGCACCTACGGCGTGTTCCAGGTCGTGGTCGAGGTTCCTGTTCCCCTCGAACGGGTGCGGAGTGTGGTGGAGGCCGAGCTCCACCGGGAGAAGGCCGGCTTCCGATCCATGGAGCTTGGCCGGGAACTGCTGGAAGTTCTGGACCTGCGTCCCCGAGAAGACGGTATCGAGTTTCTCGCCGCGCGTCTGGAGAGCGAGGGACACACGTTCTCCGAGGTGGAGCGCGGCACGGTACTCTACGAGTTCGACGGCGGCACCGTTACGGTGGGAGAGTTCGTCGACGCGGCCCGGGAGAACTACCGGGAGTTCTCGGGAGATGTGCAAGAGCAGGTGCGGCGGTTTGCCGAGTCCGTGCTGGTCCCCCGGGCGCTGGCCATGCAGGCCGCTCACAAGGCCGGAATCGACCGCGAGCGGGAGATGGTCGCCTGGCGCCAAGCCAGGGAAGAGGAACGCCTGCTGGCGGTCATCAGGAAGAAGGTGACGGGCGCCGTCCAAGTGAACGACGCCGAGGCGCGGCGCTTCTATGCCCAGAATCCGCGGTATTTCATCCCAAAGGAGGCCCTGACTCTGGACGAAATCCTGGTCGCGACACGCGAAGAAGCGGTCGCGCTCCGGGACCGGATTGAGCGCGGTGAGGATCTGCGGGTCCTGGCACAGCAGCACACCCTGCGGCGCATGGCCATGCCAGACAGCGGGAGATTCCACCTCCATTGGTACCAGAGAGAAGCGCACCAAGCCCTGTTTGAAGCCGCACAGGAAGCCGCGCCGGGCGACCTGCTGGGCCCCATCGAAGTGGAGGTGCCGGCCCGCCAGGTCGCGACTCTCGGTGGTGCGGCGTCAGCAGACCGCTACTATTCCGTGTTCAGGGTCGTCGAGTCAATCCTCGGAGGCAGCCCCCAGCCCTTCGCCGAGGTCGCGACTCGAGCCTGGGCCATAGTCCTGCGCCAGAAGCGCGATGCGGCCTTCTTCCAATTCCTGGGCGAACTGCGGCGCCAGTACGAGCCCCAGGTCAAGATCCACGAAGAGAACCTGAGAACCCTGGTACAAGAGGAACAGTGATGCGATCGACCGAGGCGGATCGTGAGAGCGCCGCCATCATCGCTCCAACCTCGGGTCCGTTCGGGCGGGGCAACCCTGGCGGGAGGCCGGTCTCCGCCCTCACCCACTGACGCGCCGCCCGTGAAAAAGGAAATCGCCCCGATCTACCGCCAGTACCTGCGGTCGCGCTCCGAGCCCCTCCTCGAATCGCGCCACCGCCTGACGTGGCGGGGGTTCTTCGTGGGGGGCTGCCTGAGCTTCTTCCTCGCCATCAGCGCCCCCTACAGCAACATGGTCATCAAGGGTGCCTACGTGTCCGCCGACATCAGCACCCCGGGGGCCATTTTCGTCTTCGTCGTGCTGATCGGATTCCTCAACCTCGCCTTCAAGCTGGCCGCACGCAGCAGGGGCACAGCCCTCGCTTTCGCCCTGGCGGTGGGGGCTGCCTGGCTCTACGCCTACTGGCCCTTGAGCGATGTCGATGCGCATTCGCCCGGGCTGATCTTCTCCACCTTCGCGCTGATCTGCGCCCTCGGCAACGTGCCGCTGGTCTGGTCCGGCCGCAGCCTGGCCCTCAACCGTGCCGAACTGATCATGGTGTACGCCATGCTGGCGATGGTCTCGGCCGTGTGCACGATGGGCCTGACCGAGGTGATCCTGCCCTCTCTCACCGCCATCTTCTACTACGCTTCGCCGGAGAATCAATGGCGGGAGAAGCTCTTCCCCCACTTTCCCGAGCACGACATCCTAGTCGACGACGGGGCCGGGAACACCCTGTTTTACGAGGGCATTTCCGAGCCCGGCCAGAGCATCCCCTACGGCACCTGGGTCGAGCCGTTGATGTGGTGGGCCGTCTTCCTGCTGGCGCTGTACGTCTGCATGATCTCGATCGCCGTGATCCTGCGGCGCCAGTGGATGGAGCGGGAGCGGCTGAGCTATCCAATCGCTCAAGTCGGTCTGGCCATGATCCGCGGCGAGGACGAGAAGGGTCTGGTGAACGGTTTCTTCAAGCGTCGGTCGGTGTGGATCGGCATGGCCATCCCGTTCATCGCCGGCAGCCTGAGGGCGATGTGGAGCTACAACGTCTCCATTCCCATGATGTCCATGCACCTGCCGATACCGTACCTGGGCGGCAAGGTCAACTTCGCCCTGACCGGCTTCACCTACCTCATCGACACGAGGATATCGGGCAGCGTGTGGGTGTTCTACCTGCTCGGCAGGATCCAGAAGAGCGCGCTGGCGATCGCCGGGGTCAAATCGGAGCAGGTGCACTTCCACGGCGTCCCCGACGCACCCCTGGTCGGCTACGAGGGGCTGGGCGCCCTGCTGGTGCTGGTCGCGGGGGTGCTGTGGACGGCCCGCGAGCATCTGAAGGCGGTCTGGCTCAAGGCCCTGGGCCGGGCGCCCCTGGTCGACGACCGGGACGAGATCCTCTCCTACCGCGGCGCCGTGATCGGCACCCTCGGGGGGATCGCGGTCATGACCCTGTGGCTGTGGATCATGGGCACACCGCTGGGGGTCTCCCTCTTCTTCATCGTCCTGGCCATGATGATCTTTATCGGCATCACCCGGATCATCGCCGAAGCCGGGCTGGCGACGCTGCGGACGCCCGTCAACGCCCCCGACTTCGTCGTCATGGGTCTCGGTTCATCTATCGTCGGTCCCACCGGCGTGTTCAACATGTCCATGGCCTACATCTGGGCCGGCGAGGTCCGGTCGTTCGCCATGGCGACCTGCACGAACGCCCTCAAGCTGATCGAGGATATGGATGCGCGCAGCCGGCGGCTGGTCTTCCTAGCTCTCATCCTCGCCCTGCTGATCGGGACGCTGGGCTCGTTCTGGATGATCTTCCACGTCGCCTACCGCTACGGCGGCGTCAACCTCGATTATTGGTTCTTCAAGGCGGGACCGGCGGTCGCCTACGACAACGCTGTGCGCAACCTAAAACCTGCCGGCATCTACTGGCCGGGCATCGGCTTCCTGTTCGGCGGCGGCGGCATCATGGCCCTGCTGTACTGGGCTCGCCACCGCCTGCCCTGGTGGCCCCTCCACCCGATCGGCTTCCCGGTCGCGGCCGTGGACCTGATGCCCCACATCATTACCAGCGTGTTCGTCGCCTGGCTCATCAAGGTCATCATCCTCCGCTACGGAGGCGTCAACTTCTACCACCGTACTCAGGGGTTTTTCCTCGGGATGATCGCCGGTCAGATGCTGACCCTCGGCCTCTGGCTCGTCATCGACTACTTCACGGAGCACACCGGCAACTTCCTGTTCGCCTGGTAGTGAGGGGTTTGTTAGATGAGTCGCTTTGTTCTTCTCATCGCTTTTGTTGCGTGTGCTAACCGCGCGAACACCACGCAGGGCAATGCGGCCGACTGTACCACCGAGGGAATCGCCGCCTTGGCCGCCCGTGAAGCATCAAGTGCCTATCAAAATCTCAAGGAAGCCGGAGTCGTTGCCGATACCCTTGCCGATTCCATTGCCATGGCCGTCGTCGATTCGGTCGCCTATGCTGCCTATGACTCGCTCTTTGCCTCTTTGCGCACCATCTTCGGCCCCGAGGCGGCGGCGGCTTTCGATCAATATATGGATGCCAAACAGGCTTTCTACGCAGTAGGCACTCCCATTGACGAAATCGCGTTGAGCGGCGCTTTTGCAGTCGGTAAATACCTTTTTAACGCTGCCGGTGTTATGCACCGTCTAACCGCAGCGGAAATAGCCATCTGGGGCAACGAGTATTACCCAGCTTGGGATCGATTTAACGCGGCGGGGAAAGAAATAACCAAGCAAGCCGCCGCTGCCGCGCATAAGGCTAACTGCGCTTTCTACAACGACGCCATTTTGTCTTTGGATGCACCAGACGCTTCCGTTGGATACCGGGGCGCTATCTTGGCCTTTTCTGATGCGTATCTCGAAATATGTACCCCAATGCCGTCCTCGCAATTTTTCGGCTTCGCGTACGGGCTAGCTGGCCGCTTAGATCAGGCGGCTCGCTATAATGTGTTTCGGACCGCATTGAATACAAGCTACTACACGAGCAATCTTTATTCGGGCTTGGAGGCAGTCTCAGAAACAGCCGAACAGGCTGCCCTGATTGCCCTGACCTTGGATTGTAGTCAATAAGACGGTAGCGCGTCAGTTTGAAGTATGAAGCCCTCCTTGGCACAGGTTTGCCAAGGAGGGCTTAGTGTTAGTAGATACCAGAGGAGGGCTACTCAGGGCAATCGCATTATAAGTTGATTTTTACCATGCGGTTATGTTCCTTTTGGCCGTTCTATGGAGCTTAGGTTCATGTCCTCCCATTTCCCTCTTGCCTGGAGTGTTTCTTCATGTCCTCATCGTCTTCGGGGTTGCTGGATTATTTGGCCGATATCCCCGACCCGCGTATGGAGCGTTGTCGGGCGCATCGCTTGATTGATATTCTCATGATTGCGGTGTGCGGCTCCATTTGTGGGGCCGACAACTGGGTGGCGATCGCCGAATTTGGCCGGGCTAAAGCCGACTGGCTTAAGACCTTTCTAGCCGTGCCGAACGGCATCCCCTCGCATGATACCTTCGGTCGTGTGTTGGCCCGTATTTCGCCTTGGCATTTCCAAGACTGTTTTACCGCTTGGGTGCAATCGCTGACGCCCCTGTTGGCCGACGAGGGCGAGATCGTGCCGCTGGATGGCAAGACGCTGCGCCGCTCCTACGATACGGACTCGGGCCAAGCCGCCATCCACATGGTGCATGCTTGGGCGGTAAAAAATCGGCTGGTCTTGGGGCAGTTTCATGGTGAAGAAGCCCTCGAAGAAATTGCGCTCATCCCCGAATTATTACGTGTTTTAGACCTCAAAGGCTGCCTGGTCACCACCGATGCCTTGGGGTGTCATAAAAGCACGGCCGAACAGGTCGTCGAACAAGAGGCCGACTACGTGCTGGCCGTCAAGGCCAATCAACCCCAACTCCACGCCCATCTTCAACAACTCTTTGACCGTTCCGACTCCAAACTCCACGCCGATCCCGCCGTAGATTATTGGTTTACTCAGGACGAAAACCACGGGCGTCGAGAAACGCGGCAGTACTGGACCACCAACCAGATCGAGGCTTTTGCTGATCATGCTCACTGGCCGGGCTTACGCCTGTTCGGTATGGTCGAGGCCACCCGGCACCGCGGCGATAGCGCTTCGGTCGAACGACGCTACTATATCTCCACGCTGGACAACAACGCGCAACGATTGGGCCAAGCGGTGCGCGGGCATTGGGCCATTGAGAATTCATTACACTGGATCCTCGATGTCGTCCCCGCGTACGCGGGGATCAGTCCCGCATACGCCGGGGGCATGGCCCCGAAAATATGGCCGTTATACGCCACATCGCGCTCAATCTACTCCAGCAAGACAAAACGACCAAAGCCGGCATGCAAACCAAACGGCTCAAGGCCGGGTGGGACCACAAATATTTGGCGAACCTATTGGCACATGGACAGTTATAATGCGATTGCCCTGGAGGGCTACTTTAGAGCAGGATATACATCCGCGGACGTGACCAACTCGGCAATTTCTATGTAGATAGCAAGATCTTCTGAAAAAATTGTAGAATGTGACGGGTCTTTCTTATTAGGCGTGTGTTTTATAGATATGTCGATCTTATGGGCTAATTTTATTTTTCTCTTACAATAACCAACACTCAGAACTGTAAATCGTCCTTTCTTACTTAGTTTAAATTTTTTTCTCTTAAAAACTTCCCTGACCTTTTCAAGATTTTTACATGCATCCTCTTGGCGAAAATACTCAAGCCAATTTACAGAGATACCTTTTTCCTTTTCTGGTCTGATCTCAAAAGATCTTCCTGTGGGAAGTCCATTCTCCACAGTATCAGGTCTACAATATCGTGCGAAATGATGACAATCAAGGAGAGGATTATTTGGGGGCATTGTCTGCAATACGATTAATGAACCACCGAACAGCCTCAATTGCCTCTTTTTCTGGCAAAGCACCGGATACTTCTTTTCTTTCTATGCCCTCTTCGGCCGTAGCAGAGATAGCAGCAAAATTGATCAAATCCTTATCTGATGACAGCTCCATAGCCAATCGGCCTTGAGGATGCAGTCTCCATTCCAGATAAACCCTCCCATCTGAATAAACGGAGATGTGTGAATAGGGCAGGTCTATATTGTTCCCAACAAAAAAAGCTAAGGTCCTCAACGCCTCAATCGTTAAAGGATCCCCCCCTTCAGGATCTTCTTCGTAAAAATCTTGAAGTTCTCTTAGCCGATCGGCTATCCTATTAAACTTAGGATTATCGGATTGTCTAAATAGCTCAATGATCTCCTCGGGATTATCAGCCGAGGACACTTTCGAGCGCCAATTCTGGTTAATTTCTACAGAAAAAAATAAACCCCCATAGCTAGCTATACCTAATCTGTGCTTGTACCACGAGACATGTTTTTGTATATCATGTTTTTGTATATCATGTTTTTGTATATGAGATATTAGCTCTCTCTCATATTGGATCCTCTCATATTGGATCCTCTCTTGTTGGACGTAGTCCGTCCGGACGCGGCTGGCCTCATCAATGAGCACTTCCTTGAATACTACACCGGACATACTATTCCACTCTTCGATACGCTCTAGCTGGTCTTGTATCCCCTTGCTCTCGGTAATAGTTATATCCTCGTCCTCGACTATGAAATGGGATGCGCCAAATAACATGCCAACCCTGCGTCCTGACGACTCCACCGGAACCATCGCACCGAAATACTCATCCCTATTTATTGTCTTTTCACTCATACCTATTCCCCCTTCAAGAGTTCATCTATCACCGAGATGACAAAGGCTTGCTTCTCTGGCCATCGGCTAATAGCAGCTCGCATCTCATCAGCGTCCAGATCCGGATGATGGATGTTGCTGTCAAATATGACTGTTCTTTGGGGATTACCCTGAGGAGGATTTCTAGTCGCCGGATTAACTAAGATTCTACATACTAACCCATCGTCTGTGCCTATATCAAGGGTCTGTTGGACACTCAATATCTTGAGGTCACTTCCCAGTCGCAAAAAATGCTGACGTATCCATTGCTCTGGATTCTCTATATCCATATATACCCTATGATTAATCCCAAAGCCCTTATAAGGAACGTAAGGGAACGCTGATAAGTAGGCGTCAACCAATCCATAGACACTATACTCGTCTCTAAAAGGACTCTCGCAACCCTCTATGAACTCCAATCGTGATGGATTGATATTCACTACAATTTTTTCATATTGCACAGTTGACTCTACCAGCGAGTTCTCCGACTTGACTACTTTCCAATCCGTAGGCACAATCCCTCTATCTACCAGGACACTCGGCTTGAGAATAGTCGGATCGTGAGACTCTGCAAGAATAACGATGTTCAAGGAATGCAATAGGTATTCCATCGCCAGCGTTGTGCCTTGCTGGGTCATAAGCATTCTCCTCTCCGGGACGTCGATGACCGTTGTTCCCTGACTGGGTCAAGGAACACATCCTATACAAAAATAAAAATGTCCTGTCAATCCCTGCAAGCCCATACGCCAGCAGGCAATCGAAGGACACTGATTGCCTTGACACCGGATCTAGACCCTGGTATCTATAGATAGTGTAGCAACAAATAGGCCCCGCTGATTCTCCTAACGGAGAGCTGGCTTGCGTAAAAACACCGACTTACGCAATCCGAGATCACTATTCGATGTAATTTCTATAATTTATTGGAGCCGCCTCCCGGACTCGAACCGAGGACCGTCTGATTACAAATCAGATGCTCTACCAACTGAGCTAAGGCGGCTCTCCCTCAAATTATACGCCATCGGATTATCCTTTACAAATGCTGGGCCATCCGGCGCGCTAAGTCCCCGCGCGTTATGGGGTCGCGGCCTGCGAGATCCGGTGACAAGCCTGCGGCCCGCAGGCGTTCGGCGGGTGCGCTGGCCAAGGCGTCTGGATCGAAGCGCAAATGATCGGCGCAGCCCGGCCATATTCCCTCCACGGCCAGCATCTGCACGGCCGCAAAGGCCGGGTGCCCCAGCGGCACGTCCTCGTACCAATACAGCGGCACGCCAGCCTCCAGCAAGGTCTGCTGGTACTGGCGGCGCAGAGCCGCGCTGCTACACACATCCGCTGGGGTCTGCTGCTGGCCCAAGCAAAAAGCGGCCAAAGCACCGGCGGCTTCGCCGATATTCCACTCCACGGGATGCAGACGGTAGCAGCCATTGGTGATGTGCGTGGTGCCGATGTTCTTGCAGGCCGCCAGCAAGTTGTCCAAGTGCCGCGACACGAGCGCTCCCAACGGGATCTGGAAGGGCTTGGTTGGCGCGATATACACTATGTCAGTGGCTTGGCCGTGGATGTCGATGGCGTACCAGCCCACGCCAACGCTGTCGCTAAAAGGGGCGGCGCGCGCATTGGGCTGGTGCGGGGCAGCTACCTCTTGCTCGACAATGGTCTTGCGCGCTTCGATGCGCCGGGACTCGCGGATGTAGGGGTGCTGGGAGAAGCCGTCAGCGGTCCCCATGATGTCTGGGCGCAGCCGCAGCTCGGGATAGCCACGGCCGCGGCCGTCGTCGCGCGGCACCTCAGTTTGTAACCAGTACAACAACCCCAAACTCAGTTCCTTGGCCGCCGCTAGCTGCTGCGCTCGCTCGGCGGGCGGCACGTCGATCAGGGTGCCGCCGGTGTAGTCGTTGCCCGGCCAGTTGATCAACGCCACGTCCCTAGGCACCTGCCCCTCGGCGAATTGATCGGCGCACAACAGGCGGCGGTAGGCCCAAAAGGAGCCGGGCAAGTCGCCGGCGGTCTCGAAGAACCGGTACGTGCGCAGGCCGCGGGCGTACTGCAAGGTCAAGGTGTAGGGCTGCTGGTCGCGGTGGCGCTCGTAGTTGGGCGGGCGGGGAATGGTGTGATCTTGACCGGGGCAGAAATCGACCGCAAACGGGCAGGTAAAAGACTGAGTCAGATGCGGAGCCGGGCCTTCAGAGCGGGCGTGCGGCTCGCCGGTCTGGTCGCGGCTTTCAGCGCCGGAGACATAGGGGACGGGCAGCAGGGGTAGCAGATCGCCCAGCTCGGTGGCGTCGAGCACATACGCCGGGGCAAAGCGCAAGATGTGCGTGCCGCCGTCTTGGACGACATCTACGGTGCGGATGGACTGGCCTTGGACGTGGGCGGCAGACGCGCGGGCATAGTAAAACAGCATCAGGCGGCCGGCCTCGACTTGGGGTACGACTAAGGACAACAGGGCCGTTAGGCCGGCTCGCGGCTCAAAGCACAGGGCAGAGACCCATCCGGCTCCAGGGTTGAAGTGCGGGTCGTCGGGGTTTTTCAGTTTGTATTTGCGGCGATAGTACGCGCGGATACCAGCGCGGAATTCGCCGTAGAGAGCCGTGCCGCCAAAGTGCTCTATGTGCGGATGCTCGTCTAAGGCAGCGACGCCCTGGCTGGTGGCTTGGCCGCCGAGCCACGGGTTTTCTTCGGTCAGGCAGACTCGGTAGCCTAGGCGGGCGGCGCGCACGGCCGCGGCCACGCCGCCCAAGCCGCCGCCCAAGACCAAGATGTCGCATTCAATCGTGCGGGTTTCCATGTCACGTGAGTAGGGGCGACCGGCCGGTTGCCCCTACGATATCCACACGCGGCCCAGCGCGGCGGCCGCAGCCGCCACGGCCTCTTCCCGCTCCATGGCGCGCAGCCGCTGGCTGAACGGCTCGACCATGACCGGCCCGTCATAGCCGATGTGCTGCAAGGCGCTGAGGAATGCCTCGATGTCGATTACGCCGGTCGCCCCGGGCAAGTCGCGCACATTGTCGAGCTGGTCGTCAATTTCTACGCCGGCCGGTGCATCGTTGACGTGTACATCTACCACTTGCTGGGGGCGCAAACGGCGCAGATCCGCAGCAGTCTCGTGGGCGGTGTACCAATGCCAGCTATCGAGCAGAAAGCCCGCGTTCTCGCCTACGGCCTGGCACAGTTCCGCCATTTGCTCCATGGTGTGGACGAACTCGTACTTTTTGCTCGACCACAACGTTTTCGGCGCGACGTATTCCAAGCCCAACCTCACGCCTTCGTCGGCGAGTACCGCGGCGACCGGCCGCAGCCGCTCGACGTGAAAGGCGAAGTTCTCTTGGTACGTCAGCTCGTCCGAGGTCGGCATGATCCAAGTTGCCGTCCGCCGCACCCCCAACGCCGCCGCCACCTTTGCCAACTCCGGCAACTGCGCCAAGCTCGCTTGATATGCGGCCTCCTCCCCGCGAAAATCAACGGGAAATCCCCACGCCGACAGGCGCACGCCCTTGCGCTCGGCCAGCGCGAGGGCCTCTTCCGCGCCCATGGCCGCGACTTCGCCAATGCTAAAGTGATACCCGGCGAACCCGTGCCGCGCGGCCAAATCAAGCCCGTCTGCGAGATTCTCTACGCTTGCGCCGATAGCTCCCGGTGATAGCGAGCGAAACATAGCTTTTCCTTATTTGATTGATTGTTGGCGAGCCTGAGCGCGATAGGTCTCGCCGCCGATCTGGATGGTCTGTCACTCAAAGGCGGACTGAGAAGGGGTTTGTCCTGTGAGCAGGACCGGATTGAAGGCTCTTGTATCCAGCAGATAACCTGGCTAAGGCGGGATCTGCAAGAAACGTTGGCCAGCATGAAAGATAGAGTGAGATGGCCTGTGGAGACAAGGCATTCAAAAGACCTTGACGGAGAACGCCCCCTCCATTAACATCACTTTCCTGCTTATTCCAACCCTAAATAGGCGTGTATGAACAAGGAGAATAGACATGGAAAGCATTAGCCGACAGCAAGAGGTGGATGCAAACTACGAGGCTTTTAAGGCCAAGTTGCCCGAGTTGATGCAAACCCATCCGAACAGGTTTGCCCTCATGCACAATCAGGAAGTGCTTGCCTGCTTCGATACGAGCAGAGATGCAATTGCTGCGGGAAACAAACTGATAGATGGGCACTTCTCAGTGCAACAGATTACGCACCATTCCATTGATTTAGGATATTTTTCTCATGTCGGTATTCACAGGGCGGTTTGATTGGACTCAGGGTCTAATCTGGCAGGTTGGTTTTCTCGACGCAGTCCAAGACCCTACCCCTGATAGTCAGCTTCATGTATGCCCTGTCCTCCTCGATACAGGAGCTTCTCGAACCTATTCGTTTTCATACTGATCTTTCTCCCAAAGCCTCCTTTCTCAGCTTTTCAAACGATCATACAGCAGCCCCCCAAAGTCAGACCCGATCCCGTGCAAGTGGAGTTGTCCAAGCGATTAGACAGCATCGAGCGACGCCTCGACCGCATCGAGACACACCAACGATATGCCAACGCCGGCTTGAGGCAGGACAACGCCGGCTTGAGGCAAGACATGCGGCAAGACATCGCCGAGGTACACCGCCGATTAGACGCGCTCAACGGACGCATCTATTGGGTCATTGGAACCCAAATTGCCCTGATGGGTCTCTTGTTCGCCGCCCTCAAATTGACCTAACCCTCGCGCCTTGGCCGGAGCCGCTCGACGTGAACGGCGAAATTGTTTTGTTAAATCCACTCGTCCGAAGCCTGCGCGATCCAAGTCGCCGTCCGCCGCACCCCCAAGGCCGCCGCCACCTTTGCCAACTCCGGCAACTGCGCCAAGCTCGCTTGGTATGCGGCCTCCTCCCCGCGAAAATCAACGGGAAATCCCCACGCCGACAGGCGCACGCCCTTGCGCTCGGCCAGCGCGAGAGCCTCTTCTGCGCCCATGGCCGCGACTTCGCCAATGCTAAAGTGATACCCGGCAAACCCGTGCCGCGCGGCCAAATCAAGCCCATCTGCGAGGTTCTCTACGCTTGCGCCGATAGCCCCCGGTGATAGCGAGCGAAACATAGCTTCTCCTTTTTTGCGAGTGATTCCATTATGCCGTCTGCAAAATGAGTCTGCCGGCGTTCTTCATTTGCTTTAGAATGATGAACCAGAGCACACCCCCAACAATATATCCAATAGCGATTATCAAAGTCCGGTCCTCCATTGTATTCACTAGGGAGGCCATCGCGGCGACCATAAATGAGCAGCAATAGATAAAACTAGCCACCTCGCTGACTGATCTTCGACCGGTTTCGGTATTGAGAGCTTTGGCGAGACCGTAAATTGCAACGAAGTTCCAGTAGAGATTAAAAAACGGTATAAAGAGAAATCCAACTGCTTTGCCTGGTGTCGTCCTTGCTTTGTGATTGGGGATGAGTGACCACAATTTATGCAGGATACGTAAACCGAATACCACAGCAAGTAAACCGGACACGACAGCAAGTAAACCGAACACGGCAAGCCCGGCAGCAGAGACGCCCAACGGTATGATAGCAGCAAGGCAAATACAGTGGAGCTTAAACCATGTGTTCAGGTGCTCCGCATCTTTAACTTTGGCCGCTGACTGAGTAGTGAGAGGCGAACCAGCGGTCTCGCCGCCTATGCCCTCTTTTTTCTTTTCTTCTTGGCGGTGTTCGTGCTGCGAGGTGGACAATCTCGGCGGACGACTCGGCGACGAGGCCCTTGACTGCCTTTCCTCTTCTTGGCGACACTCTTGCTGCGAGGCCACATCCGCCCCCAACGTCTCCCGCCAAGCCCCAATACTCTGTGGACGATCCCCCTCATCTACCGACAACGCTAAATCGATCGCCGAAAGAATTCCTCGACTCGCTTGACCCGCACACCGCTTCACCACCGGAATCAGCGGGTCATTCCGCACCCTATCCGTCGCATCGTCGGGCACCTGCCCGGTCAACGCTCGATAGCACACGCCCCCCAACGCATAAATGTCCGTCCACGCCCCTTGACGCCCACGACTCGAATACTGCTCGATCGGCGCATACCCCGGCGTCACGATCGACGTAACCGAACGACTCTTTGCCCCTATCGCCTGACGCGCCGCGCCAAAGTCCAGCAACACCGGCGAACCATCCTCAGCGCGCAGGACGATATTGCCCGGCTTGATGTCCCGATGCAGGAAATCAGCCCGATGCACCACTTCTAAGCCATTGAGCAACGGATACAAAACGGCCTTAAGCTCGTCTTCGCTCAGCGTCCCTTTGCGCGTCAGATACACCGATAAATCTTCCCCCTCCACATAGTCCATCACGATATAGGCCGTGCTGTGCGCCTCAAAGAAGTGATGGACGCGGACGATGTTGGGGTGCTGAAAGCGCGCTAGGACGCGAGCTTCGTCCAAGAAGCGTTCCAAGCCCCATTGGAAATCCGACGCCGCCTGAGTCGTTTGCGGCACGACGGACAGGTCTTGTTCGCGGGTAGCCAAGTCCGCAGGCAGATACTCCTTGATCGCCACGGGAATATCCAAGGCAATGTTCCATCCCAGATAGGTAATACCAAATCCGCCGTAGCCAAGGACGCGGTGAAACTCAAAGTCTCGTATGCGCGTCCCCTGCGGCAACGCCAAGCGATGGTGCTCTTCGCTCATAGCATCTCCAATTGTTTCAAAAATCAGCTTATTTCACTTTCGACCGCCGTAACGGCGCAAGACCTCCGCCGTCGCAGAAGCATTCCATCCCACCGCTACGTGCAGCGGCGTCCCGCCCTTGTTGGTTTTGGCGTTAGCGTCGGCCCTCCCCTTGAGTAACACCTCGGCCGTCGAAGAAGCATTATTCCGCGCCGCCCAGTGCAACGGCGTCCAGCCATATTTGTTTTTGGCGTTAGCGTCGGCTCCCCCCTTAAGCAACACCTCAGCCGTCCCAAAAGCATCCTTCTCCGCCGCTACGTGCAGCGGCGTAGCGCCATATTTGTCTTTGGCGTGGATGTCGGCTCCCTGCTTGAGTAACACCTCGACCGTCCTAGAAGCATTATTCCGCGCCGCTATGTGTAGCGGCGTATCGCCATAGTTATTTCTGGCATTGGCGTCGGCTCCCTGCTTGAGCAACATCTCCGCCGTCGCAGAAGCATCCTTCTCCGCCGCCCTGTGCAACGGCGTCCAGCCATATTTGTCTTTGGCGTGGACGTTGGCACCCCCCTTGAGCAACACCTCGGCCGTCATAGCAGCATTTTTCCGCGCCGCATCGTGTAGCGGCGTCCAGCCATTGTCGGCTTTGGTATTGACTTTAGCCCCCTGCTTGAGCAACACCTCGGCTGCCTCATAGGCATTCTTAGACGCCGCATCGTGCAGACTGTACACCCCTGCTTTTTTTAGTACTGCCTGTTCCTCCTGACGTTGCTTCTCTAACGCCGCCTGTTCCCGACGCTGTTTCTCCAACGCCGCCTGTTCCCGACGCTGCTTCTCCAACACCGCTTGTTCCCGACGCTGTTTCTCCAACGCCGCCTGTTCCCGACGCTGTTTCTCCAACGCCGCCTGTTCCCGACGTTGCTTCTCCAACGCTGCCTGTTCCCGACGTTGCTTCTCCAACACTGCCTGCTCCCGACGTTGCTTCTCCAACACCGCTTGTTCCCGACGCTGCTTCTCCAACACCGCCTGTTCCCGACGCTGCTTCTCCAACACCGCTCGCTCGTTCTTTACGTCGTAAAAACCGGCGAGTATCGCGAAAAAAATGACCCCGCCCATGATTACGAACACCCACTTTGCGCTAGCTGGTTTATGCTCGACGGCTTCCTTTTTCTTGGTATCCGATGGTAAAGCGTCGCGTCCCCCCTTGCTCACGTCCGAGACATCCGCCGTCTCGAGCTCCTGTATTTCCGCCGTCCCACGCCTCGGCACTTCGGCCAACTCATCCCCCTCTGCTTCCACCACATCCACTTCCAACGCCTCCCGCCAAGCCCCCACACTCTGCGGACGATCCCCCTCATCCACCGACAACGCCACATCTATCGCCGACAAAAACGCACCACTCACCCGACCCGCACACCGCTGTGATACCGGAACCAACGGATCGAGACGCACCCTATCCGTCGCATCCTCCGGCACCTGACCCGTCAACGCCCGATAACACACACCTCCCAACGCATAAAGGTCCGTCCAAGGCCCCTGACGACCCCGACTCGAATACTGCTCGATCGGCGCATACCCCGGCGTCACAATCGACGTAACTGAACGACTCTTCGCTCCTATCGCCTGACGTGCCGAGCCAAAGTCCAGCAACACCGGCGCACCATCCGAATCGCGCAAGACAATGTTGCCCGGCTTGATGTCTCGATGTAGGAAATCAGCCTGATGTATCACTTCTAAAGCACTCAACAGTGGATACAGAATCGCTTTAAGCTCGTCTTCGCTCAGCGTCCCCTTGCGCGTCAGATACGCCGACAAGTCCTCCCCCTCCACATAGTCCATTGTGATATAGGCAGTACTGTGCGCTTCAAAAAAATGATGGACGCGGACGATGTTGCGGTGCTGAAAGCGTGCAAGGGTTCGAACTTCGTCCAAGAAGCGTTCCAAGCCCCATTGGAAATCGGCCGCTGTCTGTGACGACTGCGGCACAACGGACAGGTCTTGTTCGCGGGTAGCCAAGTCTGCGGGCAGATACTCCTTGATCGCCACGGGAATATCCAAGGCAATGTTCCATCCCAGATAGGTAATGCCAAACCCGCCGTAGCCAAGGACGCGGTGAAACTCAAAATCCCGTATGCGCGTCCCCTGCGGCAACGCCAAGCGATGCTGTTGTTCCCCACTCATAATCTGTCCCGTGTTTGTATCGTAGCGACGCCCCTACGATTTCACTCTTCCCCTCCCTCGACCCTAACACTCTCTTCTTTCTCTGCTGGCGGCTCGTTCAACTCGGCTTTCTCCACCCCCGCACGAGTGCTGTCCCCTGTCGCCTCCTCCTGAGAAACCGGTGCGCTCTCTTCGGCGCCGGATGCCATTGGCACTTGAACATCAGAGCCTTCAGTGGGTTCAACATCCGTTGTTGCTGGAGTCTCAACAGTTGCCGCTGGAATCTCAACAACCGCATCTTCGCCCCGCCTAAGCCAATAAAGCACCCCCCATAAGACAGCAACGCATAGCAACATCCCCAACAGTCTGCCTCGGCGTTTTCGTTTTAATCGCGGCTTACCCTGAGCAGCTTCCTGTTCGCCAATAGCAGCCGCAGCCAATTCCGCACTCTCAGCCGGCGCGTACAATAAGACAGTCGTATTGTCTTGGTGGGGCTGTTCGGCATCTTCCACAGCTTGGATAAGGGCCGCGGCGCTATCCTCCAATGGCGCGTCTTGCGTTTTCTTGAGGATAGCCTCGATCTCTTGGTCGCTGAGGGTCATCAAACCATCGCTCGCCAATAGCAGCCGGTTGCCCTGCTCGACCGCCACCGGCTGCGACGATACGTCAATCAGATGTATGTCATCGCCCATGACCGCCGACCGCAGCGAGTGCCGACTTGGATCTCGAGCCGCTTCCTCTGCGGTCATGCGCCCCGTTGCCACGAGATCCGCAAGAACCGGAGCCATAGAGTGGTCTGCATTCAAACGCTCCAATTGACCCTCGCGAAACAACCACAACGGAGAGTCGCCCACGCTGATCCAGTTCAGCCCTTCGCTTGAAACAACAGCCGCAACCAAGGTCGAACCCATGCTGTCGAGTTCGGGATTTTCGGCAATGGCATCGGCGATGGCTTTATTACCCGCTTCGAGGCAGTCCCGGAGCCGATCGACGATTGGCCCAGAAGCCTGCGAATACACCTCGACAAAGGTCTTACTCAAAAGGCCGCTAGCCGTCGCGCCGCCAACATGGCCGCCCATGCCATCGGCGACCAACAACATGGAGTGCTCGCTACCGTCTAGGCCGAGGTCGCGCCCATCCAGCAGGCCGTAATCATCCTCTTGATACTCCCGTTTGCCGGGAATTTGCCGCGCGGCAAAGCGCCCGTCTAACTCGTTCATCGCGCTTCGCTTCCTTCGGTATCCTGCCAATCAAACTCGGCACCGCACAGGGACACGAAACGGAGAACCGTATTGCCGATGCTGATGTGACTCAGCGCTGGCAACTCAGCCGGTGCGAGCACGGGCTGATCCCCGAGATACGTCAGGTTGGTGCCGCCGCCGTGCTGCACATAAAACTTCCTGCCGCGAGGATCGTACGTAACAACGGCATGGCCATTGCGCGAAATCTGATCGTCGCCAAAATCGAGCTTGATGCGATCGGTCTCCCCGCGTCCAATCGAATTAGAGCCATAACCCAGTTGCACGGCCTTCCCTTTTCCCGGCCCCTCGACAACTACCAACCACCCCACAACCGGATCATCCATGCCGCGATCTTCCTCGGCGCGCTCTTGCCGGCGCTCCTCGTCTTCTTGCCGCCGCCGTCCACCCACCAAGCGCGTCCGCTCCTCCTCGCCGACATTGGCCGGCGCACGGCTTTCGCCCATCCGCTGCGTGGGCGCATCTAAACGCCCGGCACCGGCGGGTTGCTCGCCACCCTGTGGTGCCGGCGGCAACGGCTTGTTGGCCGCGTCCGTTGGTTTGGTATCCTCTGTCCGCTTATCGGTTTTCTCTTCAATGATTTTGCCATCGGGTCCGCGATAAACAGGCATGATGCCCTCCTATCTTTGGGTTATTCCGGCCGCGCAGGCGTCTCGCCCGCAACTTACTTTTCGTAAAGCCGGTTGATTAAGTTGTCCAAACAGTATTGGCCGGATTGGTTTAAGGCCATCTCCTCCTGGCTTTGCGCAATGTGCAGCGCAAACACCAGCAGTGCCGACTGGATCAACGCGAGCAAGGTCGTGTAAAACGCGACGCCCAGCCGACCCGTGATCCCGGCCAGCAAGGTCGGGTCCTGTGGGTTTTCAATGTTGGCCGCATAATCCAATGCAAACGCAATACCCACCACAGTGCCAATAAAACCCAGCGTTGGTATCAGCCAGACGAGATAGCGCAACATCGCGTACTTGAGTTCGAGCTCGTGCTGAAATAATTCGAGGGAAGAATTCAATAGCGAGTTGGCTTGGTTCACTGAGTGGCTCCCCTGGAATTGTAGAATACAGCGCATGATTAGACGCTGTAAATAAAAGGCGCGCTCCTCGGCCATGGGTTTCACCTTCTGATAAAAGGAACCCAAATCCCGCGCCCGCAACATAACCTCATCGTCCTCCGGCAGATAGCGTTTCGACATCTGCTCCATTTCCAGCTTGGCTTGATTAAACCGCACCCAGAGTTCACCGCAGCCGACCCAAAACATAAGCCACATGACGTTTTGGATTGTGAATGGATAGGGAAAATTCTCCGTGTGGCGATCTAGCAGGAAAGCACCTGCCCCAGAATCGGGATGATCGAAAATAATGCTCATAATCGCTATAGATACGACGCCTCCTAGCAAACTGACGCCGCATACTTTTAGGCGCTGTTCCAGCTCTACCCCTTGCCCTTTTGCCATGTCAATCCTCCTCGCCAATGATCTCACCCGTATCTACGTTGCGCCGCACTGGTCCCTCGGGCAGGGACGTGCCCTCTCCTGAACGGTGCTCCCTTTGCACGGCCATAGCGATAAGTGCGGGTGCGGTCGTCTGATAATGACCTAGTAAAATCGCGTCTGTCGGGCTTATAAATTCCTGCCGGATGCGTCTCCACTCGCCGTTTCGTGCAACATAACTACCCCCGCTGCTGGCGCAATCGGTGAGATAGTAAGAGCCGCTTTGCGTCGCAATTAGCTCGGCATGGACGCGAGAGACCGAATCATCGTCAATCTGGATGTCCACGCCTGAGCCGCGACCGATTCGGTACACAGAAAATCTCGATTTGTTCATATCAACCTGGTTTGGCTCCTACGACATACCCATTATTCCGCTCTGTCAACTGCAATAGAAAATCGATAAATTTTCGGTTCGTCGTGTATTTGCCAACGGCTACGGCGTGTATGGGTATCTTCCGCCTATTTTCAACCGTTACAGCCTGCACGACCATGCGCCAATCTTCTGAGGGTTCACCATCGCTCAACAGGATGATTTCTTCGGGGTGCAGTGCAATCGCCGCCAGCAAAGCGGCGCGTGTGGGCGTGCCGCCATCCACCAATCTCATCCAGCCTTTTACCTGTCCCACAACGCGATCTTGCGTATTCTTTTTTACTTGAAAGTAACCTCTATTTCGAGGCCAATAGTGCAACAGATTCGAGCCTTGAAAACCAATGAGACAGACCTCTATTTCCGACTTAAAAGCAGCGAGCATGTCTTGTATGGACAATACTATGAACTGGCGATAATCTTGCTGTCCAGGCTGATAAATACTGCCCGACATATCTATGACGAACACGAACTTCTTCGCCTTCGTCTTAATGCCCAATAAAACGGTTGTGTCGTCTATCTCCTGTTGCAAAGCCTCCACTCGTTTTTCAAGCTGACCTTTCGTTTTCGGAGCTTGGGCCTTTGCCCGTTCCAGCTTGGCTTTCTCCTGTTTCAGCTCCTGTTGCAAAGCCTCCACCCGTTTTTCAAGCTGACCTTTCGCTTTCGGAGCTTGGGCCTTTGCCCGTTCCAGCTTAGCCTTCTCCTGTTCCAGCTTAGCCTTCTCCCGTTCCAGCTTAGCCTTCTCCTGCTCTGATTGGGCCTTGGCTTGCTCTAACTTGGCCTTGGCCTGCTCCAATTCGGCCTGCGCCTGCTCCAACTCGGCCTTGGCCTGTCCCGACATGTCCAGATTCGGAAAAAAGGGCAGCAGCACTATGGTAATGAGTATGAAGGCACCGAGAGCGGAGGCGAACAGATCGAGCGCGGACATGCTAAAGATGTTGAACTCTCGGCTGCGTTTTTTCATGCCCAATACCCCATCTAAAGCTTGGAAGCCACGAGTACCAAATCGCCCAGCGCGACTCTGGTACCATAGTCCAACCGCGCCGGCTTAAAGGGCGACAGGCGCTGCTCGTTCAGAAACGTCCCATTGCTGGAGTTCAAATCTTCGACATAAAATTGATCGCCCTCGGCTGCAATTCGCAGATGCCGTCGGGATACGTTTTCATCCGCGACAACTTCATCCACCAACTCGGGATGCCTGCCGAGCGAAAGCCCCAAGCGTTGACCGGCAAATCGGCCTGGCGACAACTCGATGCAGACGCGGTTGCCGCGACCGTCAAAACCGGCCAGCACGATGCCGTGATTTGGACCTTTTGCAACGGCCGCCGCGTCTTTTTTGGTCACGCGCCGACTCATCTGCTGGACGAACTGGCGCGGCTTCTCCAAGGTCTGCTGGGCAAGCTGGCGCGGCTTCTTTAAGGCAACGACCAAGGCGATCAATGCCACACCCCCCAACAATAACAGCCAGACGAAAAATTGATCGCTAGCTTCTTCTGCCTGCACTCGCGCTTGTTCGGCCTCGCGCCGAGCCTTTTCCGCTTCGCGCTGGGCTTTCTCCGCCTCGTGCTGCGCCTTTTCCGCCTCGCCAGAACCTCCCATGCCACCAGCCGCCACACAATCGTCGCTCTCTGATTGAAAAGCAATGCCATGGTCGCCCAACAGGTTTGCCAATTCCTCTATATGCGAAGACCAGTAAATGCCCGCCGCATGGGGTACCCGCGTCACCCCGCTGGATGGACTGCTAATGACGACGAGAGACGCTTGCGTATTGACGCCGATTGCCCGGCTACAATCATCTAGTAGGGGTCCGCCGCTGTTGCCCGGATTGGTCGGGGCATTGTGCTGAATAATCCTGAGTTCTTGCGTGTGCCACGCACCCCAAAAAATCCTTCCAATGACGCCGTCTTGCACGGTCGGATCGTGAGCTGGTCTGTTCCGGTCGGCCCCACCGGGATAGCCGATGGACCATACCTTCTGCCCTTTTATGGCTGGTGCGAGCGAAAGCGTGATCGGCGGCAGGGTTATATCTGGGATATAGGCGATTGCAAGGTCGAGTTCTTGGGACGTGGCGATTACTTCCACATCGTACAGCACGTTGGAGTTGGTTGGAATGGCTTTGATCGCGTTGGCATTGGCTATGACGTGGACGTTGGTCGCAATATGGCCTTGGTCGTTTATGGCGAATCCAGTGCCAGCACCAAGCCCTTGGCTAGTCTGCGTTACAATGCGTACCACGCTCTTCTCAAGCGCGTCAAAGTCTGGCGCGGCAACAGCGTGGCACGGTAGTAGAAGCGCGAGCAAAAAAAAGACGAGACACCAGCGTCTGAAGCCGTGCAATGTTCACTCCTGAACCAAACGCACGGCAAAAACGACTGGCCCTATCTCAAGCCGATCATTGTTTTGCAACAGCACCTGTTCGCGGGGGTTGAGCAGGCGTCCGTTCACCTTTGTGCCATTCAGGGCATTCAAGTCCTCTGCGTAGAGTTGGCCGTCAACATACGTAAGCCGGACGTGTTCGCGGGAGACTTCTTCGTGGTCAATGATAAATTCGGCGTTGGCCGGGCTCCTTCCGAGCGTTACACCGGCCCGCTCGCTCAATGCCAAGGCCGATATGGTCAAGGCGAATGGCCGACCCGTACTGTCTTGGCCTTCCAATAGACACCTGAACGGCGCGGGTTGCGGTGCGTTCTCCGCTGCTTGGCGTGCTGCTTCAGCCGTTTGTTCGGCTTCGCTCAAGCGGGACTCGGCGCTTTGTAATTGCTCCTTTTTCCTCCGTGAGGAAAGCCACCAACCGAGAAGTGCGAGCAGTACCAGTCCCGCCCCCGCAGCAATGCCCCACTGCAATCGCTGCGCGGCCTTTTCTTCTGCCGCTTTGAGGCTGTCGGCCACCGACTTACTCACGGAATCCGCCCGTGCCTGCGCCATCTTCAGGCTGTCGGCTTTGGCCTTGGCCGCTTTGAGGCTGTCAGCCGCCGCCTTACTCGCGGAATCAGCCCGAGCCTTAGCCATCTTCAGGCTGTCGGCCACCGCTTTCTCTGCGGAATCGGCTCGCGCTTTCGCCCGTTCTGCCGCCCGCCGAGTGACCTTCTCTTTGGCCTTGGCCTTTTTTGCGGCTTCGCTTGCCGAGTCGGCCTGTGCCTTGGCCTTTTTTGCGGCTTTGCCTGCCGAGTCGGCCTGCGCCTTGGCTACCTTGAGGCTGTCAGCGGCCGCTTTTCTATCGCGTTCAGCCCGCTCAACGGCACTCAGGCATTCTGCTTCAACCACTGTATGTGCGATTTCTTGGTCTTCGAGCGCAGCTATTATGTCGCCACTGCGCAAGGCAAAAATAGTCCCTTTGGGTTTCGCTTTCCGAAACGGCCACGAGCCGCTGCCCGGATCTGGCATATTGATGGCGACGACATCCCCGCATTCGTTGAACAAGGGCATGCCGAAGGCTTGGGCATTTATCAAGGCATTGTGTTGTAGCAGGTGTGCTATAGGACGGCTTGTCTTCTTGCCGAGGATATCTTGGTATGTGCCAATCGTCCCGTGAGAAAGCTGAACAGCTCCCGTAGCGCCGAACCGCAGCGTTTGCACGACTCGGCCTACATCGGCCCCGCTCGGATAAGCTGAGGGGCAGCAAGTTCAAGCCCTGTACGTGCAACAGGGCCAAGTTCATGTCGCGGCTGGCAAACGCCCGCTGCGCCACAACCTCGGCCCCGGTCTTCAGGGACAATACGGTCAATCCCTCTGCCTTCTCTAGGAGATGGGCATTCGTCAGCACATATCCCTTTTCATTGACGACAAACCCGCTCCCTTCAACCACGACTTTGTGATCGTCATAAGCGCGAACCCGCACGATGCTTTCAGCAACAACATCGACATCTATTTGCGCCAAGACAGGGCTCGTGCAAAAGAGCCAAGCCACTGCGAAATGCACGATGAAAGATAGGTATTGTTTGCTCATAACCTCTCCGTGTACGTTCAAACTAGCCGTCAACAGCTAAGAAGGCCGATCAAAACTAGGACCCCCATACCCACAAGACTCTTCGTAATACAACCCATATTCTCCTCGCCCCTCGACTTATTGGCACCGTCAGAGAGGCGGCCGAGCTTCGCGTGCTGCGCCTGACCACTTTCCCTATTTCCCTTACCACCCGACTTATTGTTGCGGGCACCGTAGCGGCGCAATACCTCGGCCGTCTTATGAGCTTTTCTATATACCGCCCTTTCTAGCGGCGTCCAGCCACTTTTGTCTTTGGCGTGGATGTAAGCTCCTCCCTTGAGCAACTCCTCGGCCGTCGCAGTAGCATCCTCCCACGCCGCCCGGTGCAGCGGCGTCCAGCCATATTTGCTTTTGGCGTTGACATCCGCACCATTGTTCAACAGGTATGCAGTTAGTGCGGGCAGGTTCATGGCTGCGGCATGATGTAGGTCGGTCCTCCCCTCATCGCCCACCGCGCCCGGGGACGGCTCGCGCCCCACTTCCGCGACAAATTTTTCTCGCTCCTCCGCCAAGCCAACTTGCTCCGGCAAAGGCGACCTCTGCACGACCTGCTCCCTATGCCTCGGCGTTTCCTCTTGGCGACGCTCTTGCGCCGAGGCCGAACCAACCTCCAACACCGCCCTCCACGCCGCAATGCTCTGCGGACGATCCCCCTCATCCACCGACAATGCCGAATCAACCGCCGACAAAAACGCACCACTCACCCGACCCGCACACCGCTTCGCCACCGGAATCAGCGGGTCCTGCCGCACCCTATCCGTCGCATCGTCGGGCACCTGACCCGTCAATGCCCGATAACACACCCCACCCAACGCATAAATGTCCGTCCAAGGCCCCTGACGCCCCCGACTCGAATACTGCTCGATCGGAGCATACCCCGGCGTTACTATCGACGTAACTGAGCGACTCTTCGCACCTATCGCCTGACGCGCCGCACCAAAATCCAGCAACACCGGAGATCCATCCTTTGCGCGCAGGACAATGTTGCCCGGCTTGATGTCCCGATGCAGAAAGTCCGCTTTATGCACCACCTCTAAACCATCCAGAAGCGGATACAGTATCCCCTTGAGTTCGGCTTCTTCCAGTGTCCCCTTGCGTTCGAAATACGCCGATAAGGTCTCGCCCTCGGCATACTCCATCACGATATACGCCGTACCATGTGCCTCAAAGAAACGATACACTTTAATGATGTGGCGATGGTCGAAACGAGCTAAGGTGCGTGCTTCGTCTAGGAAACGCTCCAGACCCCACTGGAAATCGCCGCGAAAGTCGCTGGCTTGTGGGGCGACGCTGTGGTCGGCAGTGCGGGTGGCGATGTCGGAGGGCAAGTATTCTTTGATGGCGACGGCTTTGTCGAGGTTGTGGTCAAAGCCCAGATAAGTCATGCCGAAGCCGCCAAAGCCTAGCACGCGCACCAGTTCGTATTCTTGCAGCCGATGTCCTCGGGGTAAGGCGTGAAGAGGATGTTGCGCTTCGCTCATAGCATCTCCGATTATTTCAAAAATCAGCTTGTTTCACTTTCGACCGCCGTAACGACGCAAGACCTTGGTCGTCGCAGAAGCATTATTCCGCGCCGCATAGTGCAGCGGCATATGGCCAAATCTGTCTTTGGCATGGACATCGGCTCCCTGTTTGAGCAACACCTCCGCCATCGCAGAAGCATCCTCCGCCGCCGCCACGTGCAGCGGCGTAAAGCCAGCGTTGGTTTTGGCGTGGACATCGGCTCCCTGTTTGAGCAACACCTCCGCCATCGCAGAAGCATCCTCCGCCGCCGCCACGTGCAGCGGCGTAAAGCCAGCGTTGGTTTTGGCGTGGACATCGGCTCCCCCATTGAGCAACACCAAGGCCGCCTTAGCAGCATTGTTCCACGCCGCCCCGTGCAGCGGCGTATTGCCACTGTTGTCTTTGGCGTTGGCATCGGCTCCCCCATTGAGCAACACCTCGACCGTCTCAGAAGCATTGTTCCTCGCCGCCTTGTGCAGACTGTACGACGCCCTTGCCTCTTTTAGTACTGCCTGTTCCTCCTGACGTTGCTTTTCTAAGAGGCTGTCTGAAAACTCCATTTTTTCTATTTGATCCGTTTGAGTAGCAAGTGGATCATGGCAATCTGAATCAAGGCCTCGCTATGGCGGGTCAACACCTCATAATCTCGGGCATGGCGGCGAAAATTCATCAACCACGCAAACGTGCGCTCGACGACCCAACGACGTTTGACTACGGTAAATCCGCCGCCTTGTTTGGCGACGACTTCCAAGTCTATTTTGTGCGTCTTTTTTAGGTTGGCCACCCACGTTCGGATCGGATCGCCTCGATAGCCGCCATCGACCCACAGTTTGCGTAACCGGGGTACGTCGGGAGTACTATAGCGGGTCAACACCTGCTTCAAGCCGTCGCGATCGTCTACATCGGCGGCGGTGACCACCACCTCTCTAAGCAAGCCCGAGGTGTCGACCAACAGATGACGTTTACGTCCTTGGATCTTTTTGCCGGCGTCATAACCGGTTGTTTTACCGTGGGTTGCCGTCTTGATCGTCTGACTATCGACACAACCAGCCGACGGCTGAGGGGCCCGTCCGTTAAGGCGGCGTTCTCGCTGGGTGAGTCGATCCAATACCTGTGGCCAGACCCCTTGTAGACTCCAGCGACGAAAGTAATCATACACCGTTTTCCACGGCCCAAAGCAAGAAGGCAGCAGCGCCCAAGGACACCCGGTCTTGGTCAAATACAAAAGGCCGTTGACCATCTGGCGTTGATCCCGCGGCGGCCGACCCGGACCGTTCGGTTGCCAAGTCGAAGCCGGCAGCAACGGTTCGATCCGCCGCCATTGCGCATCGGTTACATCGGTGGCATATTGGCCACTAGGCGTACTCATCATACGAGCCTTTCTGTTCAGATTTTGTAGCGAAACCTGAATATGGCCCGATGAGTACGCCGATTCAAATACGGGCTACAGCAAGGGTTTTCAGACAGCCTCTAATGCCGCCTGTTCCTGACGTTGTTTCTCCAACGCTGCCTGCTCCTGACGCTGCTGCTCTAACGCCGCCTGTTCCTGACGTTGTTTCTCCAACGCTGCCTGCTCCTGACGCTGCTGCTCTAACGCCGCCTGTTCCCGACGCTGCTGCTCCAACGCCGCCTGTTCCTGACGCTGCTGCTCTAAGGCTGCCTGTTCCCGACGCTGCTGCTCTAAGGCTGCCTGCTCCTGACGCTGCTGCTCTAACGCCGCCTGTTCCCGACGCTGCTGCTCGGCCTGCTCGGCGGCTAGTCTTGCTTTTTCTACGGCTTGTTCTTGACGCTGCTTCTCCAACGCTACCTGTTCGGCATGATCAACATACATTTTGCCCCCAACCAAGAGAGCAACCACGCCCAAGACTACGGCAAGCCGCTTGAACAAGGGCTTCTTCTGCGGCTCCGATGGCGGCGCGTCCTGCTCCACATGCCCCACGATTGTCGCGTCACTCACCTCATCCTTCTGGGCTTTCGCCGTATCCGCCGCCTGTTCCTGCGCTTCCGCCACCTCCGCCGCTAGCACCGCCCGCCAAGCCCCAACACTCTGAGGACGATCCCCCTCATCCACCGACAACGCCACATCTATCGCTAAAAGAAACCCTCGACTCGCTTGACCCGCACACCGTTGCGATACCGGGATCAGCGGGTCATCTCGCATCCTATCCGTCGCATCGTCGGGCACCTCCCCGGTCAACGCCCGATAACACACCCCACCCAACGCATAAATGTCCGTCCAAGCCCCCTGACGCCCCCGACTCGAATACTGCTCTATCGGTGCATACCCCGGCGTCACAATCGACGTAACCGAACGACTCTTCGCCCCTATCGCCTGACGCGCCGCACCAAAGTCCAGCAACACAGGCGATCCATCCACATCGCGCAGGACGATATTGCCCGGCTTGATGTCCCGATGCAGGAAATCAGCACCATGCACCACTTCTAAGGCATCCAACAGTGGATACAGAATGCCCTTAAGCTCGGCTTCTTGCAGCGTCCCCTTGCGCGTCAGATACGCCGACAAGTCCTCCCCCTCCACATAGTCCATTGCGATATACGCCGTACCATGCACGACTCTTCGCCCCTATCGCCTGACGCGCCGCACCAAAGTCCAGCAACACAGGCGATCCATCCACATCGCGCAGGACGATATTGCCCGGCTTGATGTCCCGATGCAGGAAATCAGCACCATGCACCACTTCTAAGGCATCCAACAGTGGATACAGAATGCCCTTAAGCTCGGCTTCTTGCAGCGTCCCCTTGCGCGTCAGATACGCCGACAAGTCCTCCCCCTCCACATAGTCCATTGCGATATACGCCGTACCATGCGCTTCAAAGTATTGATGGACGCGGACGATGTTGGGATGTTGAAGCCGCGCCAAAGTGCGGGCTTCGTCCAAAAAGCGTTCCAAGCCCCATTGGAAGTCCGACACCACCTGCGACGACTGCGGCACGACCGATTGGTCACCCTTGCGGGTAGCCAAATCCGTAGGCAGATACTCCTTGATCGCCACCGGAATATCCAAGGTGACATTCCATCCCAGATAGGTAATGCCGAATCCACCATGGCCAAGGACCCGGTGAAACTCAAAGTCCCGTATCCGCGTCCCCTGCGGCAGGGCTAAATGGTGCTGCTGTTCCTCACTCATCAGTTTATCCTATTGTTTCATCCCTCGTCCTCACATCACACCGCCACATTATTCCGCGACCGCCCCTCCAAAAACGCAATCACATTATCCACCGTGCCCTCGTTCAACAAATCCACCCCCTCGGGCGTCTGATCGGCTGCATGAGGCGTCAGCACCACCTGATCGCAATCGAGGATGGGATCGTCGCTTGACATCGGCTCCCTGCCGGAGCAACACCGCCGCCGTCGCAGAAGCATTGTGCCACCAGCCTCGCCTGCTCAGGCGCGTTCCACGTCAAACGCCGCGATGTTGCGCTCATCCTTGCTGAATTCCACGCCAATCAGGTAAATCGGCTGCCCCAAGGCGCGATACTTGTCCGCGTAGCGTCGTTCCTGCAACTGCGCCATCGCCGCACCCGCTGACGCCATCTCGACCACCTTGAACTCGAACAGATAGACGGTGCCGTTGAACAGAACCGCCATGTCCAGCCGACCGTGGCTGCTGCTATCCTCCACTGTGATGTCCAATCCCAGCGCGGCGAAATAGGAGTAGAACACGCTCGCGTAGTAGCCCTCATAGCCGGCGATGTCGTTGTTGTTATACCACTCGTAGGGAATGCTGGCGAAGAAAGCGTGGAACAGCGTCTCCAGCCCGGCGAAGTCGTTGGCTTCCAGCAGCCGGTAGAGCCGGACGCTGTTGGCCATCTGCCGCGATGGGTCCTGCACCAAGTAGCCCAGCAAGCTCTCGTTGAGGCTCTGCCGCACCTCCCGGTTGGGATAGCCCAAGCAATAGAGCCGCTTGCCGCCCAAGTCCTCGGCGTCGATTATCGTCAGGTAGCCGGTCTGGAACAGCAGCGCCTCGGTGGCTATATCATCCACGTCAAAGGTCGATAGCAACTCGTCGCTGCCGACCATCTCACCTAGTTCCAACGAACTAACGTGGCGCTTGCCCAGCGTTTCGACCAGAAACGTCGGCGTCCCGGTCTCAAACCAATACGCTCTGAACTCGCGGCTGTCGAACAGCAGCAGGATGTCGAAGGGGTTGTACACCTTGTCGTCGCCGAGCCAACGGTATCCATTGTACCAATCGCGGATTTGCTCCCGGTCCAAGCCGGGCAGTTCCGGTGCAAACACAGTATCCAAGTCCGCCTCGGTATAGCCGCAGAGAGCCGAATAGCGCCCATCTAGGGTGATGTCCTTCAGATTGTTGAGACCAGAAAACAGGCTGACCTTGGAAAATTTGCTCACCCCAGTGATAAACGTGAAGCGGATGTGGGCGTCGGCAAACTTCACGGTCGAATACAGGCCGCGCAGAAAGTCGCGGTTGGCGCGAGCGACCTCCGGCACTTCCAGCGCATCCAAAATCGGCTTGTCGTACTCATCGACTAGCACCGCAACGCGCTGACCACTGCGCTCGTGCAGCACCTTCATCAAACGGCGGAAGCGAGCCGAAGCGGTGTCGTCATCGCGCGGGACGACCTCCGCTTCCTCTTCCATAGCGTTCAATTGCGCCGCCACTTCCTTTTGCAAGTCGTCCGGCCCTTGGTAGGTGCCGCTACTGAAGTCGAGCCGCAGCACTGGATGGCGCACCGACCAATCCCAATGGTCGTGAATGTGCAGCCCGGCAAACAACGGCTCGTTACCCTCGAACAGCTCCTTGAGCGTGTCCAAAAACAGGCTCTTGCCAAAGCGCCGGGGACGCGACAGGAAGTAGTGTGTTCCCTCGTCGAGCAGCCGCTGGATATAGGCGGTTTTATCGACGTAGTAGCAGTCCTCTGCCCGAATTTTGCGGAAAGTCTGAATGCCGATGGGTAGTCTGCGTTTGCTCATGGACGCACCTCCTTCAGGCACAAAGGCAGTCGTAGATAAGACGAAATGCTTTTATTGTACTCCTACTCCAAATCAACCATGTAAAACACACACAAAATAGCCTAGAGGCTATGAAAGAACGCCTCACTCATAAGTTTCTCCTATTGTTTCCTTCCCCGCCCCAATCTCACACCGCCACATTATTCCGCGGCCGCCCCTCCAAAAACGCGATCACATTATCCGCCGCACCCTCGTTCAGCAAATCCACCCCCTCGGGCGTCTGATCCGCCGCATGCGGCGTCAGCGCCACCTGATCGCAATCGAGGATGGGATCGTCGCTCGGCAGCGGCTCCTGTGAAAACACGTCCAGCCCAGCCCCGCCCAAATGCCCAGACAACAGGGCGTCGCGCAAGGCGTTGATATCCAGCACATCGCCACGCGCGCCGTTCAACACCAACGCCCCCTCCTTCATCAGGCCAAACTCGCGCGCGCCGAGCAAGTGCCGGGTATCCTCGGTCAACTGCACGTGCAGGCTGACCACATCCGCGGTCTGCAACAGCTCGTCGAGTTCGACGAAGCGCACCCCGTATTCGGCTGCGCGCTCAGGCGACGGATTGAAGGTCCACGCGATGACCTCCATGCCGATGGCCCGCCCCAACCGCGCCATCTCCGCGCCAATCGGCCCCGTGCCCACCACGCCTAACACCTTGCCCTGCAGCATGGTGTTCATCTTGCGCGTCCAGCGGCCAGCCTTCAGCTCGGCGGTCTGGAAATAGGCGCGTTTGGACAGGGCGAACATCAGCCCGAACATGTGCTCGGCCACCACGGGCGCGGTGCGGCCGGGCTGATTCGACACCACAATCCCGAGTTCCTTGGCAACCGCCAAGTCGATCATGTCCGTGCCGATGGAGCAGGTGGCAATCATCTTGAGCGCAGGCAAGCGGCGCATTTCCTCGCGCCAAGTGACGACTCCGCGCGTGTTGATAATGATTTGCGCGCCCTCGGCCCGCGCGATTTTCTCATCCGCGCTTTGCGGCGTATCCTCGAAGAGGGTGATATCCCCGTAGGGAGCGAGCCGCTGCAAATGCGGCGAACCAGCGATCTGGGTTGGATTGTCGCCGGGCACTACGATCTGTACGCGTTCTGGCATGGCATATCCTCTCTATGAAGTGTATATTTTGGCTCGCTATAAACCCCAAAAACGCGTCCAACGTCAAGCGGAGTCGTCCCATGCCCCGAGCACTCATCGCCCCGGCCGCCGAACAAGTGGCCTTTCAAGAATACGCATCCCCACCGCTGGCCCAAGGCCAAGTCCGGGTCAAAAGCCTGTACGCGGCCGCCAAGCACGGCACCGAAATGTCGCTCTTTAAGGGATACGCCGGCCCGCGCGGTCGCTTCGACTCCGAGCGGCGCATCTTCGACTATCAGGGCGAGGGCGTCCAATACCCCGTGTCGCTGGGCAACATGGGCGTCGGCGAAGTCGTCGAGCTGGGTCCGGGCGTCACGCAGCTCAAAGAAGGCGACCGCGTCTTTGCCTACGGGCCATTCCGCGAGGAACACGTCTGGCCCGAAACCGCACGCCGCTTGCCCGCAGACGTACCTTGGCAAGCCGCGGTCTGCCTCGACCCGGCGGATTTTGCCCTCGGCGCGGTGCGCGACGGGCACGTCCGCATCGGCGACGCCGTAGCCGTCTCGGGCCTCGGGGCCATCGGCCTGATCGCCGTGCAATTCTGCCGCTTGGCCGGAGCCCATCCCATCATCGCCCTCGATCCGCTGGCCAACCGGCGCGAAGTAGCGCGCGCCTGCGGAGCCAATCTCGTCCTCGACCCCACCCAATGCGATGCCGGCGTGGAGATAAAGAAGGCCACTGCCAACCGTGGCGCGGACGTGATCATTGATTACAGCGGCCATCCCGCGGCCATGCAGCAAGCCCTGCGCGGGGTCGCCTACCGGGGCACGATCGTGGCCGGCGCGTATCCCGCAGCGTGGACGACGGGGCTGGACTTGGGCGCCGAAGCCCATATGAACCGGCCGCGCATCGTGTTCTCGCGCGCCAACAGCGAGCCAAACCCCGACCACCCCAATTGGGACAACACCCGCATCTACGACGTCTGCTGGCGCATGCTCGCTGGCGACCAAGTCGATTGCCTGCCCATCGTGCAACCCATCGTATCCTTTGACGACCTGCTCGACGCGTACCCCCAGATTGCCACCCAACCCGAAGCAAATATCAAGCTCGGCGTCCAGTTTTAACGCTGGGCAGCCACAGAAAGGACGCCATGAAAATCGCCTTACAGGAAGGGCTGCTACCCGGCGAAAGCCTCGCAGAGAAGCTCGATTTCGCCGAATCGCTCGCCATCGAAGGTCTAGAAGTCAGCGGCGGCTCGCGCCTGTACGACCACGTCGAACAGTACGAAAAGGCCCTCGCTGGCCGCTCCATCAAGATCGCTTCCATCTGCGGCCAAGAGACCTTTGACTGGCTCGACCCAGACCCGCGCAAGCGCGCCAACAGCCTCGCCGAGACCCGCCGCCAGCTAGCAGCCTGCGGGCACTTTCAAGCCGTCGGCCAGATCGTCCCCCCCATCTTTGGGCCGCCGCGCATCCCCGACCTTTCGCCGCTCCAAGACGCCATTTCCCTAGAGAAGGCCCTGCTCGTCGAGTTGGTCAAAGACCTCGCCGCTTGGGCGGCCAGCAAGGGCACCCTGCTCCTTTTGGAACCCCTCAACCGCTACGAGCAACACCTCTTGCGTCGCCAAGCCGACGGCGTCGAAATCATCGAACGCGCCGGCAGCCCGCAAGGCGTGGCCCTGCTCAGCGACTTCTTCCACATGCACATCGAAGAGACCGACACCCCCGCCGCCTTCCGCCAAGCGGGCCGCCACGTCGCCCACGTCCACATGGCAGACAACACGCGCATGCAGCCGGGCACCGGCGATATCGATTGGCACGCCGGCTTACAGGCCCTCAAGGACATCGGCTTTAGCGGGTATTTGGCCTACGAGTGCGGCATCGAAGGCGAGCGCCGGGAAGCACTCAAAGAGTCGGTGGGATTCGTGCGGGCAACCATTGCCGCGCTCGACTAGCACCCTCATTCATGCAGAGTAAAGACCAGATGGGAGAACCCAACGCACAATCCGAACTCGCGCTCGACCATCCCTCGCTCTAT
The DNA here is from genome assembly GCA_965217585.1 of Candidatus Latescibacterota bacterium. GTDB lineage: Bacteria > Latescibacterota > UBA2968 > UBA8231 > UBA8231. Next base: position 5,055,595 of record OZ244561.1, on the reverse strand, counting down.
ATCAATCGCGAACTCTCGTGGCTCGACTTTAACGCCCGCGTACTCGAAGAAGCCCAAGACGAGCGCAACCCCCTGTTAGAGCGCGTCAAGTTCATGGCCATCGTCGCCAGCAATCTCGACGAGTTCTACGAAATCCGGGTCGCCGGCTTGCTGCAATTGCACGAGTCGGGTGCCAACCCCAGTCGCCCCGACGGCCTGACCCCCGCCGAACAGCTCGAGCGCATCGCCCAACAAGCCCACGAGCAGGTCGCCGAACAGTATCGCTGCTGGAACGAGGATCTCATTCCGGCCCTAGCCGCCGAGGGCATCCACCTGTGGGAGGCGCGCCAGCTCAAAGGCGAGCACCTCGACTTCGTACATCAATACTGGGAAGAAGAGCTCGAACCGATCCTCACGCCTATCGTCGTCGATCCGGCCCATCCTTTCCCCCGCGTACTCAACAAGGCCCTGTGCATCGGTGCCCTGCTCGAAGGACAGGGCCAGTCGATGATGGGCGTGGCGACCGTGCCGCGAGTATTGCCGCGCATCCTGCGTCTGCCCGACCAAGGCCAAGGCGACGGTCGCCACTTTGTAACCTTGGCCGGGATCATGGACCTAGAGGTCAGAGAACTGTTCCGCGGCTACGAGGTCCTCGGCTCGGCCCCGTTCCGCATCACCCGCAACAGCGAGCTGTACGTCAACGAGGAGGACGCCGACAACCTGCTGGAAGAAATTGCCGAGCAGGTCACCAAACAGCGTCAAGCCGATGCGGTGCGGCTGGAAATCGCCGCGGGTACGCCCGACCGGTTAGTATCGCTTTTGCAACAAGAGTTCGACCTCGACGACAGCCTCGTGTTTAGGGCGGCCGGGCCGGTCAATCTCCACCGAGTCATGGCCCTGTACGACCTCGTCCCGCGCCCCGCGCTCAAAGACACTCCCTTCGCGCCGGTCGAGCGCGACCTACCCCAAGAACCAGAGGCTTTCTTCGCCTCCATCCGCGCCAGCGACATCCTCCTGCACCACCCCTACGAGTCGTTTTCCACGGTTACCGACTTCATTAGCATGGCGGCCAACGACCCCAAAGTGTTGGCTATCAAACAGACCATCTACCGCACGGGCGACGATTCAGAAGTGGGGCAGGCGCTGATCGACGCGGTCGAGCGCCGCAAAGAAGTGACCGTGCTCGTCGAGCTAAAGGCCCGCGGCGACGAAGCGGCCAACATCGAGTGGGCCAAGCGCCTCGAAGACAGCGGCATCCACGTGATCTATGGCATCATGGGCCTGAAGACCCATTGCAAGCTCTCCATGCTGGTGCGCCGCGACCAAGATCGCCTGCGCCGCTACGCCCACTTGGGCACCGGCAATTACAACCATACCACCGCTCGGCTCTACACGGATCTGGGGCTGATTACCGCGGAGCCGACGATCACCGCAGAGGTGGCCGAGGTCTTCAACCTGCTCACGGCCCACAACCGCGCCAGCCAATTCGAAAAACTGTTAGTCGCCCCCGCCGGGCTGATGCAGGGCATGCTCGACCGCATCGAGCGCGAGAGCCAACATGCCCGCGCCGGCCGGCCAGCCGCCATCATCGCCAAGATGAACGGCCTCATGGACCCGGCGATCATCCGGGCACTCTTCCAAGCCTCGCAAGCTGGCGTCGAGATCGATCTGATCGTGCGCGGCATCTGCTGCTTGCGCGCCGGCCTCGACGACATCAGCGAGAATATCCGCGTGTACAGCATCATTGGCCGCTTCTTAGAGCACAGCCGGGTCTTTTACTTTGCCAACGGCGGCGACGAGGAAGTCTGGCTCGGCAGCGCGGACTGGATGAATCGCAACCTGCGCGGCCGGGTCGAAGTCGTCTTCCCCATCTTGGACCAGGACCTGAAACAGCGCATCTATCGCGAGTTGCTCGCGCTCGCGCTCGCCGACCGCGCCAAATCTCGGCAGATGCGCCCAGACGGCACGTACATCCGCCGCCAACCCGAATGCGGCACCCCAGGCCACAGCATGCAGGAGCTACTTATGCGCACGGCCCTCGGCGAGGACATAGACGCGCTAGAGAGTTAGACGAAGGAACCCGATGCACAACCGTTGCGTTAAGGTAGGGGCGACCGGCCGGTCGCCCCTACCTAGAGAATCAAAAGAAAGAGACCCGATGCACGACCTACTTGCGGAGATTAATTCACCAATCCTAGACGACATCCACCGCATCGGCATCGTTTTGGCGGCCGGTCACGGCAAGCGCATCCGCTCGGAGACCTCCAAGATGCTGCACGAAATTTGGGGCCAGCCGACAGCCGTGCGCGTGGCCCGCGCCGTGCAAGAGGGCCTCGACAGCCCCAATCAAGTCATCGTCGTGGGCATCAAGGGCGCGGAAGTCGCCCGCGCGGCCGGCCCCCAACCGGGGCGTCTTTTCGCGTACCAAGAAAACCCGGTCCTCGGCCGGCCGGCCGGAACCGGCGACGCCGTGCGCGTCGGCCTCCAAGCCTTCCCCGCGATGGCTACTGATCGCGACGTGTACATATTTTTAGGGGACATGGGCTTGTTGACCGGGCAGGTCGTTGCCCACTTCCGCGCCAGCTTTGACAACGCCGACTGCGACATGATGGTGCTCACCGGCCTGTACAGCGGCCCGGCCGAGACCAACTCCTATGGCCGCATCGTGCGCGTGCCAGCCACCGACGCCGAGGGGCAGCCAGCGGGCGCAGACCGCGACAAGGTCATTGAGATCAGGGAGCACAAGGACATTCTCAGCCTCGACGCAGCAACGCCCTACGAAGCCGCTTACAATGGCCGCACCTACACCTTCACGCGCCAAGAGCTGTTGGAAACGCGCGAGATCAACACCGGCGTCTTCGCCTTCAGAGAAAGCGCGCTGCGGACGTACATCCAGCATCTCGACACCGACAATGCCCAAGGCGAGTTACTGCTGACCGACTTAGTGCAAATCTTCAATCAGCACCAGCTCGTGGTGCGAGCAGCCACGGCCGACAGCGAAGAAGAACTCCTCGCCTTCAACGTCAAAAGCGTCTGGCGTCAGATGCAGGCCATAGCCCGCCGCTGGGCCTACGACAAACTCAAGGACACCATCACCATCGCCGACGAGGAAGACTTCTTCATCGCCGACGAGGTCATCGAGCAGATCCTCAACATGGACGCGGAGTGCGGCCCCTTGGACATCGTCATCGGCAAGGGCACCTACATCGGCCCCGAGGTCCAACTCAACCGTCGAGTTACCATCGGTGACCGCAGCCATCTGAGTGGCCACGTGGTGCTAGGCGAGGGGGTACAAATTGGCGTCGGCGTCGAGCTGAGTACCTACCCAGGGCAGACCCTCTTCTTGGACGACGAGGTCGAAGTACTCAGCCGCAACATCATCAAGGGGAACCTGCGGATTGGCGCGCACAGCCGCATCGAGTCTGGCGTACTCCTGACCGGCAGCGACGAACACCCCATGCGCGTGGGCGAGCGCGTAACCATCAAGGGCACCAGCTACCTCTACGGCTGCCAAATCGACGACGACCTGCTCATCGAGCACTCCGTCATCAAGTGCAAACGGGTCGAACAGGCGCGCCGCCGCGACGGCACCATCCAACCCGTCCGCTATGTCCTACCTCAGCCCGAGGGCCTCGACTCCATCGCCGATCTATGAGGCGCGCTCGGCTCCCATAGCCGCGAGCAGCGACTTGGCGACCTTGCAAACCATGGTGTACGCCGGATCGTACACGTTCCCCATATCGTATTCCACGCACTGCCCCAAGAGCGCGTGGGCGCTCAATTCGGTCAGCTCATAGTCCTCGGTAAGCCAGTTGACCAGCTCACTGGTGGCGTGCTGCACGCATTGGTCCAAGGGACGCGCATTGCCAGCCGCGAGAATATGCGTGGCGTTTTCAGCGCGGGGCCAGCCGATCCCCTTGCCTTTGATCACATCTACCCTAAACGTCGCGTCAAAAGAGATTTCCACGCCCGTACCGACGATCTCGCCGTCACCCTGGACGGCGTGCCCATCGCCTAGGTGGAAGAGCGCCCCCGGTGCCGCGACCGGCAGATAGACAGTCACGCCCGCGACAAAGCCTCGGTAGTCCATGTTGCCGCCGTGGGTCGAAGAGGTCGCCGTGGAAATGGCCTGACCGCGCGGCGGGGCCACCCCGAAACAGCCCAGCATCGGGTTGAGGGGCAGCACCAAGCCCGGCAGGACATCCGGCTGCGTTGCCGAGCCCGCCGCTAGGTCAATCGGCCACCGGAGCGGTTGGTCGTCGCGCTCAATTCCGGTTGTAAAACCCGGGTCCAGCACGTTGGGCGCGATTTCCTTGGCCGTCCAGCCCCAGTCGCGGTTGGGATAGAGCTTGTCGAAGTGGACGACTAGCGTATCGCCCGGCTCGGCTCCCTCTATGTAGAAAGGACCAGTCATCGGGTTGCCGCGCTCAGTGACCCGCTCGCCGTGCTGGTCCTGGCCGCGGGCGTCAACTGTCGTAGTAGAAACCGTATCGCCGGGGGCAATGGCCAGCACGGGCTCGTGCCAGCCGATGGTTGTGTGGTAGTGGGTGGGGGTGAATTCGTGATGAGCCATAAGACCTCGCAGAAGGTGTGGAGTGCATGGGAATTTGCAAAGCTACTCAAATTCCTCAGGCGAAAAAAGCGACACTGGATGCGATAGAAAGAACGCAGTTAGGTCACCACGGCCTGCAGCCCGTTCCAGTACCTCGATTTCCGCGCCCAACTCGTCGGCAATCCGCGCCCGGACTTCCGCATCCGCCACGGCATCGTTCAAATGCTCAACGAGCTGGGCCAACACCTGTCGGCGCACGTGAGGGCACAGCCCGTCTGCGGTAAAACACTCGGCGCGAAAGCGCGACACCTGTGCCTCGTTGACCACTAGCTCGGCGCGCCCCAACGCCAACGCCAAAATGACGCGATGCAGCACGCCGGCGAAATCCACCTCGACCTGCTGCAGCAAAGCGGCCACCGATGGCTTGGGCAACGAGCGCACAAAGGCCACCTTGCCGGTTAGCTCTTGCAGCATCTGGCCGTCGGCGCGCAGGTCGATGGCGCTGGGGCCGGTCCACGTCTCGGGCACGAGCTGGGTCAAAGCCGAAACTTTGGGACGCAGATCGGGCCAAAAGCCCAGCTCGGGACAGCCGACCAAGGTGCGGGCCTGCTGACGCATCTCTTTCAAGCGCTGGAAAGCGCGCTCCCAGCCCTGCTTGTAGAGCGCGTCAAACGGGTCGCTGGCCAGCTTGGCGACGGCTGCGTTGAGGTCGCCGTCGCTTTCCTCCTCCAACGCCAAGTCCATGCACGCCAAGCCCCGCTCCATGCCTTGGCGCAACAGATCGCGGCCGAGGGCGATGCCGGTGCGCTGGCGCTGGGCAAAGGCCAGCCCGCGAACCCGAAGATAGGCCCGCAGCGAATCCATAAAGTGCGGCGACAACTGCTCGTATTCGAGGCCCGCGGCGACCACTTGGCCGATGAAACTGCTGCGGTCGAGTGGGACTTGGTTGAGATCGACGCGCGCTAGCCGGCTCACGAGGCCCCTCCGCCGGCCCGTTCCCAAGCGGCGCGCAGCACCTTTGACAGCAGTTCGGGTGCGGCTTGGTGCAAGGCGTATATGACTTCGGCGACCTCCGGGTCGCTGATCGGCGGCAACATCACCGCCTGGCCCGACTCCGACAGCAGGCGATAAGCCGAAATAGGGCCAAAACTACCCGCATCGATCTCGGCGTGCATGTCAATGCTATCGACCTTGTCCAATAGCGCGTCCTCGATCAGGCTCGGATCCACCTTGAACAAGAGCGCGGCGCGCTTGTTGTGATCGTCTAGCGCCGCGACCGCTTCGAGCCATTCCCACGAGACCTTGGTGCGGTTGCCGTGGTAGTAAATCGGATCGAGCGTATCCTCTACGGCGCGGGCAAACGACTCCGCCGACATGGTTTGCAACAGCGCGGTGTTGAACCTCGCCAGTTTGTACCCGCTGGGGGCGACCAACTCGGCGATGATCTCCGACGGCAGCTTATCGACCACAGCGGGCAAGTACCCCGGGCGGCCTTGGTCGTCCATGCCAGTCAGCGAGAGCACCTCCTCGGGGTTTGCGTCTATGGCCACCAACGCGGCTTGTTCCTCAACGACCTGCGCCTTGAGCAGTGCACGGGCCTCGTCGGCGCGTCCTTCGCGCAGCATTTGGCGCAAGGCGACGTTCTTGGCGATCAATTCTTCCAGATCGCCCGACCACTCCCCTAGCACCACCCGGCCGCCCTGCACTTGCAGGGCATCGTCCTCGTGCTGGGACATCGGTCCTCCTGTATGGAATGAGTTGGGAATTGAGGGCGGTTTTAAGGTAGATTAGGCGGTGGATCGTGTCAATATAAAATTTTATCTAACATGTTATTTATATTCTACTTAAATAAATATACTGGACATCCTTTTTCTTTTTTCGTATATTATATGTTACGATGAGCGCGGGGCCTGTAGCCCGGCGCTTCTTTTATATGGGCAAGCGACTTGACGAGAAACGCGACGATTAGTAGCGCAGTACTAGGTTCTGCCATATATTGTCCCTTGTGCTCCCCCGGCCTCCTCGGCACCGGGTTTCTTCATTCTATATTCTGTCAGAGAGCGCGCCCATGAATTACGATATCGGCGACTTGCTCAACGGTTGGGCATTCAAGCCCGACGAATTCCTCGCTCGGCGCATCCGCACCAGCAAGGGCGAGGAAAAACTTCAGATCCGCATCGACATGGGGCTTCTTCAGCTCGAATTGGACGGCCGCCCCGACGGCCAACAACCGCACGGCTGCCCCTCGCTGCTCGACTACTACCAAGACCTCATCGAATCGCGCGACACCCCGGAAAGCTTCGTGCTAGAGGAAGAAGAGTGCGAAGAACTCTTCCAAGAGGCTTGGCAGTACTACCACCGCTACTTGAGTCTGTTCAATCTAGAGGACTACGAAGGGGTAGTCGCCGATACGGAGCACACCCTACAGATTTTTGAATTGGTCGATCAGTGCGCGCCCAACGACGAGATCCGCTGGTACTTTGAGCAGTACTACCCACACGCGATTATGATGCAGACCCGGGCACACGCCATGCTAGCCCTCCACAATGACGACTATCCAGCGGCCATGCGCGCCGTCGAAGAGGGCATCGCCCACATCGAGAGCTTTGTCGAAGAATGGGAATCCGAGCTAGAAGAGGATTTGCCCGAGATTTCCTTTTTGCGCGAATGGTACGAGGAATTAGAGCAGGAGCGCCCGCTGTCCCAGCGCGAACAATTAGAGCGCGACCTACAAGTGGCCGTGGAAGCGGAAAATTTTGAGGAAGCCGCTCGGCTGCGCGACAAGATCCAAACCCTGTGGCCAGGGCTGCAGCACCTCCTCCGCCCCAAGCGCTGAGCTACCTCCGACTCAACCCAGCCCCAACACGTCTCCCATCGAGTACATCCCCGGCGCGGCCTGCGCTGCAAAACGAGCGGCGCGCAGCGCACCCAAGGCAAAGGAATCGCGGCTCGTGGCGCGGTGCTGCAGCTCAAGGCACTCGCCCGGGGCCGCGTAGAGCACCGAGTGCTCGCCCGCCAAGTCGCCGGCGCGGATCGCGTGCAGGCCAATCTCTTGGCGAGAGCGCTCACCGACCACACCCGACCGCCCGTGTACGGCCACCTCGCGCAAGTTGCGGCCCAATCCGGCTGCGGCCCGCTCGGCCAGCGTCAGCGCCGACCCAGAGGGCGCATCGACCTTGTGCCGGTGATGCGCTTCAATGATTTCCACATCGTAGTCGTCGCCCAAGATCCGGGCCGCCTCTTCGACCAGCTTGAAGAGCACGTTCATGGCGGTGCTAAAATTCGACGCAAACACGCAGGTAATGTCCGCTACTGTCTGCTTGAATTCCGCTAGCTGATCCGGGTCAAAACCCGTAGTCCCCACCACCATGGGCACCCCGCGCACCGCGCAAAGGGCCGCGTCTTCAAGGGTCGCCTCCGGGGTCGTAAAACTGACGACGACCTGATCGGGTTCGACGATGCCCGCCAGCGTATCGCTGACCGTTAGGCCAAGGTGCCGAGCGCCAACGACTTCGCCGATGTCGCGCCCCACAGCCTCGTGATCTGGGCGCTCCTTGCCGCCGCATAGCTCCAAGTCCGCAGTCGTCAAAGTCAAGTGGGCCAGCCGCTGGCCCATGCGCCCAGCCACCCCGCAGATTACAATTTTGGTCATCGCTCTAGCCTCGCTTAATACGATGGATACACCACGCACTCGACCAGCGAGTCGTCGTGCAGACGAGCTTCCACATCCACCCCGAAAAACTCGGCGACTGGCGCAAAAGCCGTTGGGTCGTTGGCGTGTACTTGGCGCGCGGCGTCCAGCACCGTTTGCGCGCCCGCGTGCGTCATCTTGCCCAGCGGCTGCCGCACCGACCCGGCCGGCATGCCTAGAATATTCATCAGCGTCTTGACCGGCACTGGGTTGCGCACCTTGCACTCGACCGGACCATACGCACTCTGCTCAGTGGTCGCGACGCCGACGATGCCAAAAAGCGGTGCCAGCTTCTCAGCCAAACTATCGGCCTCGTCCTCTTGGCCGGCGTTGAGCAACTCGGTGAGCCGCTGAATGGGACCTGGAATGACATTGGACATCACCGAGATGACACCAGCGGCCCGGATATCCTCGCTCTTCATCATCGCCACGGTCTTGTCGTCATCGCCCGAGAGGATGGTAAAATCGTCGCCGCAGAGCCGGCGGGTCTTGGCCATATTGTCTAAGTCGCCGGTCGCCTCTTTGACTTGGGCCACGTTGGGGTACTGGTGGGCGAGGGTGGCCAAATCCTCCACCTGCATCATGCAGCCGGTGCGTCCGGGGATGATGTAGGGGATGACCTGCACCTCGGGAAAAGCCCGCGCTACCGGCTCGACGTATTCGCGGCGAATCTCCAAGGAGCTGGGCCCATTGTAGTAGGGATCGACCAGCAGCACGGCGTCCGCGCCGATGTGGGCGGCGTGCTCGCTGCCCGCCAAAGTTTCCTTGGTGGAGTTGCTGCCCGTGCCGGCAATCGATAAGGTGCGGCCTTTGGCCAGCGCGACCGTGCGCTCGATGACTTCGTTGTGCTCCTCCCACAGCAGAGTCGGGCTTTCGCCAGTCGTTCCGACCGCGAGTACAGCTTGGATATTGTTGGCAATTTGGAATTCCACGAGTTGCTCCAAGCCGCCGTAGTCAATGCTGCCGTCTGCGCTCATGGGCGTCGCTAGGGCTGTACTACAACCTTTGAACATGGTCGCTTACCTCGCCTTGGCTTGTCAAAAATGGGTTGATTGGCGATTGTCTTTTTACCGCGATTGCCGAACATAATACGCCGCCCCAACCTTTGTCAAATGGCTTCATCGAGGAGGAACTATGCCCGCGACAATCGACATGCGCTACGGATGCAACCCCCACCAAGCAGCGGCCCGCTGCTTTATGGCCGATGGCCGCGACCTACCCATCGAGCCGCTCAACGACGCCCCTAGCTACATCAACCTCATGGACGCGCTCAACGCCTGGCAGCTCGTCCGCGACCTCAAACGCGCCCTCGGCCTACCGGCTGCCGCTTCGTTCAAACACGTCTCTCCGGCCGGTGCTGCCATCGCCGCACCACTCGACGAGACCCTGAGCGCGTCCTACTTCGTCGCCGACCGCGACCTCAGTCCGCTAGCCACGGCTTACGCCCGCGCCCGTGGTGCCGACCGCCTCGCCTCCTTCGGCGACTGGATCGCCCTGAGCGACGTGGTCGATCTCTCCACAGCCGATCTCATCCGCGTCGAGGTCTCCGACGGGATCATTGCTCCCGGCTACGAGCGAGAAGCTTTAGAGCTTTTAAAAAAGAAAAAGGGCGGCCAGTACCGCATCCTGCAAATCGACCCGGACTACGCGCCTGACGCGACCGAACAACGCCAGATATTCGGCGTCCAACTCGCGCAGCAACGCAACGATTTTATCCCCGACGACGCCTTTTTCCACAACATCGTCACTGCCTGTCAGGACTTGCCGGCTAGTGCCCGTCGCGACCTGACGGTGGCAACCATCGCCCTCAAGTACACCCAATCCAACTCGGTGTGCCTAGCCCGCGACGGCCAAGTCATCGGCACTGGCGCTGGCCAGCAGTCGCGCGTCCACTGCGTGCGCTTGGCCTGCGCCAAGGCCGACAACTGGTATCTGCGCCTGCACCCCAAAGTATTAGGCGTGAAATTCGCCAAGGGCCTCAAGCGCCCGGAAAAAATCAACGCCATCGACATCTATCTGCAAGAGGATGTCACCCCGGCCGAACTCAGGGCCTGGGAAGCCAACTTCCGCGAGGTGCCAGAACGGCTTAGTGCCGAGGAGAAGCGGGAATGGTTGGACAACCTCAAGGACGTGGCGCTGAGTTCGGACGCTTTCTTCCCCTTCCGCGACAACATCGACCGGGCGCAGCGTTCAGGCGTGGAGTACATAGTCCAAGCCGGCGGGTCAACACGGGATGATCTGGTAATTGAGGCGGCAGACGAATACGGAATGTTGATGATTAATTCGGGGGTGCGGCTTTTTCACCATTGAGGGAATATGTCTATCTTTAAGAAGGAGATTGACCATCTATTTGAGACTTCTCTAGGGGATTACCATGCTAAAACGAATTCACATTAACAACTACAAGTGCCTCACCAACTTCGATCTGCGTTTCGGAGAACTGACGCTGCTGCTCGGAGCAAATGGATGCGGTAAGTCAGCCGTATTTGAGGTTGTGGGGAAACTGCGCGACTTTGTTCGCGGCGATGCACGGGTCGATGAATTGTTTCCCGCTGCTGATATAACGCACTGGAGCAAAAAGCTAGAGCAATACTTTGAATTGGAGGTCGCCCTACCCGGCGAAGTATGTCTTTACCGGCTTGTAATTGAACACAACTTGGCAAGACGATCCGCACGAGTAATACGCGAAGAGCTCCTATCCGATGACAAGCCGCTTTTTACTTTTGTAAATGGCGACGTACAACTCTACCGCGATGATCACAGCGAGGGGCCAAAATACTCTTTCGATTGGACGCAATCGGGTCTTGCACCAGTGGCCGAACGGCACGACAATACCCGCTTGTGTGCATTCCGAGATCAAGTTCGCCGTTTTGTGACGCTTTTTTTGGAGACAAAACGCATGAGGAGCGGTTCGGATTCCGACACCGATAGGCTCAGCGACAGCGGTGAGAATTTTGCGTCGTGGTATCAGGGACGCTTACAGGAGAATCCGCGCCGAATCTTTGAGGCGATGGATCACCTACGCGATGTTCTGCCCGGTTTCGTGGAATTGAGACTCGTACAAAAAGGCACTGATTATAGGGAACTGCAAGCCGAATTTTCCCCGAATGATGGAGAAACAGGCAATATCTATCGGTTTGACCAACTTTCAGATGGTCAGCGGGCATTAATCGTGATTCATTTGCTGCTCTTTGCCGATGATGCTGAGCGCACTTTGTTTTTGGATGAGCCGGACAACTATATAACTCTCCCAGAGTTGCAACCTTGGCTCGCTGAGTTGGAGGATGGCTGTGGCGACACTCTGCCGCAGACTATATTGATCTCTCATCATCCAGAAGCGATTGATTTTCTCAATGACAAGGCCGTTTGGTTAGGGCGTGAACCGGAGAGTCATACGCGCATCTTGGATGTCAAAAACGACACGATGTTAAAAATATCCGAACTCTACGCCCAGGGGCTTGCACCGTGAATCGCCCCCAAATAACTGTCCTCTGCGAAGACAAACAGCACGAATCTTTTATCCGAAGATTTCTCAAAAAACGCAAGCGGAATGTATATGCTGTGTCGAGAGCCAGAGTAGGTGCAGGCGATCAATTTGTTCAAGATAACTATCCGGCACAATTGGACGCTATACGCGAACGTGGCGGTGTTCTTGTGGTGATGATTGATGGAGATAATTACAGCATCGAACAACGGCTGAAACAAATGGATGATGCCTGTAATCAAAGAGGTATTGTGCCGCGTAAACCCAGTGACAAAGTCGCCGTCTTTGTTCCCATGCGTAATATCGAAACTTGGCTTGCCTATTTGGATGGTAAGCAAGTAAATGAGATGGACACATATCCTCGACTTGAACGGGAGCGAGAATGTCGAAGACATGTTGACGAACTCGAACAGATGTGTGCAGAGGGGAAATTGCGAACACCCGCGCCAGCATCGCTGGAAGCCGCCTGCCATGAATATGGCAACATCTTTTGAAATGAAAGATCCCATTGTCGAAGAAGTTAGAAAGATAAGAGATGCCCACGCGGCCAAATTCCAGTTTGATTTACATGCAATCTGCGAAGACCTTCGCAAGCAAGAGAAGGCCTGTGGGCACCCCGTCGTGTCTCTCCACAAGGAGAATATGGAATGATTTTTCAAAGACCTTGGCAGTGGATCAGAAAGGAGGCAACGGTTCTCGTCGTCTTACTTACGTTGGCAATTGCTGTCTTTACTGGGATGTCGGTATATATTGGCTGGAGAGATTACACTGCCGACCAAGATACGCGGGAGTATATCGCCGGAATCCGTAGGGGTGAATACAAGATTGAGCGTGGTAAAGGCGAGTATATAGGATATAAGTTCTTGGTGGATGATTCCGGGTCGCCGGGTTGGTATTGGAAGAAAAATACTGAACCTTCTCAGATCACTGAGGATAACGCTGACGGGAGCCTTGTCTTCGGGTGGCATGAGGCTCCAAGGTTCTAGCGACTTTCGTCCCCATGTTATTTTCCGAATAGGATGGTTCGTTGACCTGAACAAGACAAGAGAGGAGCGTATGATGAGGATGAAACCAATGGACGAAAAAGAAACTACGGATGAAATTATCCAAGAGACAAGAAGGATCAAAGAAGCCTTGGCAAAATCTATGGATTTCGATATTGATCGCATTCTAGAAGATGCAAGGCATAGACAGGGAAAAAGCGGTAGAGTAGTGCTTGCTCCTCCAGTACGACCAATTTCCTAACGACGGCATGGTAGCAGACGGCCAATCCGATTCGTCGAGCGATTGCTGAGAGTTTCGTCCTGCCTGTTGATGTGATTATCAGATCTCCAGAAGCCTCGCCGAGCAGCGCGATGAACCTTTTTTCGGAAGACGTACAATCTCGCCAGCTTTGATGCCCGGCTTGACAACGCTGTCGCCGTTATCCACTCTCTCCACTTAGTCGCCTACTAGCTTCTGACGGATACGCCGTTTTCAAAAATGATTTTACAGCCAACAACGGGAGTTTCAGATGGGTACTAGAACGATCCAGCTCGACGACGATGCCGAAGCTACCTTGTCCGTTTTGTGCAACCAGACCGGCCTTTCCATATCAGAGGTACTCAAGCGCGGCCTCCAAGCGTATGCGGCGTTAGCACCCAAGGTGCCAACCGCCGAAACGCCATACGAGGTCTTTAGCCGTCTCGATTTGGGCCCGGGTGGCTATGCTATTGCCCCGGCCAAGAGCGCCAAGAAGGTCGCTACCGAGGCCATTAGAAAGAAGCATCAGCAGTGATTCTAGGAGACACCTTTCTCGCCCAAACGTATCCTCAAGAATGAGAGTGCTTCTCGATGAGTCGGTTCCATGGACGTTGAGACACTATTTGCCCGGACGAGAGGTGCGGACGGTCAGGTCCTTCCAAGCAAACAGACCACAATAAGAATTCACTATGTCCACACTCCACAGTATCTCGATCAAAGGCTTTAAGAGTATTAGCCATATTGAGAATTTGCCGCTTGGCCCAATCAATGTACTGATCGGTCCAAATGGCTCAGGCAAGTCGAACTTCATCGGCGTGTTCCCCTTCCTCAATGCCATTAACTCAGAGCATCTCCGACACTACGTCATCCAAGCCGGCGGAGCTGATAAGATTCTGCACTACGGCTCTAAGGTAACAGAGGAGTTAATCGTTCGGCTCTCTTTTAAAGAGAAGAGCTACAAGTATGAGATCAGGCTGAAGGCAACGGACGCGGATGCGCTCTATGTGGACGCGCTCCGTATGGAATTAGAAGGTACCCAGTCGGAGCATCCTGGATATCAATCTGTACAATCTTTTGATAGTACATCTAGCGACGAAGTCGAACTTCCCTCATTGCCGGAAGCACCACAACTTGAGAATGACATAAAAAATCCTCTCGACAGTTGGCGTCTCTACCATTTCCACGACACGAGTTCCGGCTCGTCAATGAAGAAAACTGCCGACTTGAACGACAACCGCTTTTTTCGTCCCGACGGTGCCAACTTGGCCCCATTTCTGTACTACTTGCGCGAGAAGCATGAGTCTTCGTATAGCCTGATCCGTCGTACAGTGCAGAGAGTTGCGCCGTTTTTTGACGATTTTGCACTTGCTCCTCAACAGCTCAACGAGGACAAAATTCGCCTCGAATGGCGGCACAAAGGAACCGACGCCTACTTTGATGCCGCTTCGCTCTCCGATGGCTCACTGCGGTTTATTGCACTGGCGACCCTGCTCCTCCAGCCAGAGTCGCTTCGGCCCTCGGTCATTCTCTTAGACGAACCAGAGCTTGGCCTGCATCCCTACGCGATCACTATGTTGGCCTCCCTTCTCAAGCAGGCAGCGGCCCAAACGCAGATCATTCTGGCGACCCAGTCGCCTTTTCTGCTTGATCACTTCGAGCCAGAAGACGTGCTCGTGGCCAACCGCGTAAACGGACAAACACAACTCACGCGGCTGGATACGCCTAGCCTAGAAACGTGGTTGCAGGACTACAGCCTCGGCCAGTTGTGGGAGAAGAACGAGATCGGCGGTCGCCCTGCCCCAGAAGAATTGGGGTGAGCCGGTTACTCGTACATGTCGAGGGCGAAACCGAAGAGACCTTCGTAAACGAAGTGCTCAGCCCCTACTTGTATACTCGTGGCTACTCTGTGGTGAGTGCTCGCTTGATAGGGAACGTTCGTCAGCGCAGCCGCCGAGGCGGGATCAAGGGATGGGACGAGGTAAGGAAGGATATATTGAGGCACCTCAAGCAAGATGCTGGACGCCTTGTCACTACCATGGTGGATTACTACGGGCTACCGCAAACTTGGCCGGGAAGAAAGGGCGCGGGCGGGGTTTCGTTTGCACAGAAAGCAAAGACTGTTGAGGCTTTGCTTTCGGCAGACATCAGCCAAGGGATGGGCGGTGCCTTTAACCTGGACCGCTTCATTCCATACGTGATGATGCACGAGTTCGAGGCCATGCTTTTCAGCGATTGTGAAGGATTCGGTCGCGGAATTGGCCGAGAGGATCTCGTCCAGCCTTTGCAGGCCATTCGCGACCAATTCGCCAGCCCGGAAGAAATCGACGATTCACCTCATACCGCACCCTCTAAGCGCATTGAGCATCTGATGCCTAACTACCAGAAGCCGCTGATGGGAAACTTAGCTGCATTGGAAATCGGTATCCGTGCAATACGCCGCGAGTGCCCACACTTTGAGGAATGGTTAGAACGCTTGGAATGCTCGCTGGCGACTTCCGACTAAACGAGAGAGTTGAGTATTAAGCGCGCTTTTACCGTGAAAGGCTATCGTGAAGGCTATCTGGAACAAAGTCAAAAAAGAGCCTCTTTTAAGCATTCTTAGCGTCCTGCTCACCCTAACGTTCGTGGCTTTCGTATGCGTCCTGTTCTCTGAGCGTGCCGGAACGCATATTTCTGGACTTCCTGGTTTATCCAAAAAAAATTTAGAGACTCTGAAATTTGTTGGGATCGGCATGGGCGGCTTGTTGGTCGCCCTGCAAGCCCTGATGTCCTACAAGCGCGCCAAGGCGCTGGAGGATACCGCGAAAACGCAGGCCGATGCCGCAAAAGCACAGGCTAGAGCCACAGAGGAGCAGGCAAAAGCCAACAAGCTCACCGAACAGGGGCAGCGGCAGGAGCGCCTGAAAAACGCCATTGAACACTTAGGGCACGAAAAGGACTCTGTGCGTCTAGGTGGAGCCTACGAACTCTTCCATCTGGCGAAAGACACCAAAGAGTTGCGCCAGACGGTGCTCGATATTCTCTGCGCCTATGTCCGCCAGACGACTGGAAAGGACGAGTATCGAGAAACGCACAAGTCGGAACCCTCGGAAGAAATCCAAAGCTTATTGACTTTACTATTTGTGATGCCCCACAGGGTCTTTGAAAATCACCTTATCAATTTGGAGGGAAGTTGGCTAAACGGAGCCAGTCTCCCAGGAGCACGTCTGTCAAAGACTGTTCTAATCATGACCAAGGCTTACCTGCAAAAGGCTGATCTCACGGGGGCGCATCTACAGGGGGTTGACCTTCGAAATGCATACTTGCAAGGAACAGACCTTCGTGACGCGAAACTGCAAAGGGGATTGCTAAGTGAAGCCCGTCTGCAAGGAGCTAATCTTGAGTCGGTGCAACTACAAGGGGCCACTCTTTACAGGGCACAGCTACAAGGAACCGATCATCTTGCGTTGGCAGAGCTACAAGGGGCTGATCTTAGTGAGGCATCACTGCAAGGAGCTGATCTTCGAGGGGCATCACTGCAAGGAGCTAATCTTACGTCAGCACGACTACAAGGGGCTGATCTTAGTGAGGCATCACTGCAAGGAGCTATTCTTTCTTTTACACAACTGCAAGGGGCTGATCTTCACGAGGCATCACTGCAAGGAGCTGACATTAAACCATGGTCTAGTCGTCAGTTTGCACAACACATCAAGTCGTCAATTGGCAAAGAAACCGATTTATCGACGATAATTTTCGCAGGCGGATTGACCAAAGAAGATGTGGCTTCCCTTGTAGGAGGCTTGGGCTATTCTAGCGGCACAGACGGCTTGCTCTGTCTGCTCCGACGCCTTTTAAATCGAGCTCGGAGCAAACCAGAAATTTTAACACAAACTCTAAAAGATTTGCCTGCCGAAAAAGCAAATAAGTTGCGGAAAAAACTGACACCCCACATTGGCGAACCGATAAGCTATGGACTGCCGGAAGACAGCGGCGCTATTACCGGCTCCTACACCGAAGAAGAAGCCGAAGAATGGATCGCCGAATATAAAAAAGAAGTCCCGGAGGCCGATAGCTAATGCCGACTCTGCACTGGCTCACGCGAGACGCCGACATCCACGCCGCCGCCCGCGTCCCCTATCGCCTCCTTGAAGAAGCTCCCGACCTTTCCACCGGCGACCCAGACGCCGCCAACATGCTCATCCAAGGCGACAATCTGGAAGCACTGAAGGCACTGCTGCCGTTCTACGCCAATCAAGTGAAGTGCATCTACATCGACCCGCCGTATAACACGCGCTCGGCCTTCGAGCACTACGACGACAATCTCGAACACAGCAAGTGGCTAGCGGTGATGTGGCCGCGTCTCGAAATATTGAGAGAGTTCCTAGCGGATGAAGGATCAATTTGGATCAATATTGATGACGAAGAGAGTCACTATCTCAAGATCATTGCAGACGAAATCTATGGTCGAAAAAACTTCATTGTAAACTGCCTTTGGCAAAAGAGAACATCGCCTGACGGACGGATAAATATGGGTGATGCGCATGACCATATCTTTGTTTATGGTAGCCAGACGACAAGAAACAGCTTAAACAATCTGTCGCTTACAGAGGAGCAGCGCAGTTCATACAAGAATCCTGATGATGACTTACGCGGCCCGTGGGTTTCTACGGATTTCACCGCCCAAGGTTATCGACCAAATCAGATGTATGAAATCGTAACTCCGGCTGGCGTTCGTTATTCTCCACCAGAGGGCCGATGCTGGGCTAATGTTAAAGAGAACTTTAGGCATCTGTGTAATCAAGGAAGGATATGGTTTGGGAAGGATGGCAGATCTCGACCGCGCGTAAAAAACTATCTATCGGAGGCAGAAGGAGTAAAATCTTGGAGTTGGTGGACCAACAGGGAAGTCGGTCATAATCAGGAAGCCAAGAAAGAAGTAAATGCTCTGTTTGGAGCATCCAATGCCTTCGACACTCCAAAACCCGAACGCCTTCTTCAACGCATCCTCCACATCGCCACCGACCCCGGCGACCTCGTCCTCGACTCTTTCCTCGGCTCCGGTACCACCGCAGCCGTCGCGCACAAGATGGGCCGCCGCTACATCGGCATTGAAATGGGCGAGCACGCCGTTAGCCATTGCGTCCCCCGCCTGAACAAAGTGATTGACGGTGAACAAGGCGGCATCTCCAAAAGCGTCGGCTGGCAGGGCGGCGGCGGCTTCCGCTTCTATCGCCTCGGCCCACCCGTATTCGACGAGGAAGGGCATATCCGCTCCGACATTCGCTTTTCCGTGCTCGCCGCCCATGTCTATTTCAGCGAAACCGGGCGTCCGTGGCGCGGCAACAGCGCTTCCCCCTTCCTCGGCCTACACGACGGCCGCGCTTATGCCTTGCTGTACAACGGCATCCTCGGCGACAAAGGCAACGTCTTGACCCGTGCAACCCTCGCTGTGATTCGGCAGGAAATTGCACACAAGGACGCCAATTTCGCCGGACCGCTCACGGTCTATGGCGAGCAGTCGCGCTTGACGCCAGCGACGCTCGACCAGCAAGGCATCGTCTTCAAACAGACGCCCTACGATATCAAAGCGCGCACCTGATCCATGCAGCTAAAACAATATCAAGCCGACACCCTCTCCGTCCTGCGCCGCTTCTTCGAGGAAGCGCGTATCGCCGGACCCAAAAACGCCTACGAAGCCATAACCCAAGAGCCAGAGCAGGCCGCGCGGCTTAGAGGCTATGCCGAATCCTATGCACCGCTAAAAGAATTACCGGACGTTCCCTACGTCTGCCTGCGCCTACCCACCGGCGGCGGCAAAACAATCCTAGCCGCCCACGCCGTCTCCATCGCCCGCAATGCCTGGATCGAAAAGGACTATCCATTGGTGCTGTGGTTGGTGCCGACCAATATCATCCGCCGACAGACAGTCGAAGCCCTGAAAAACACCCGCCATGCGTATCGGCAAACGCTGGACGATGCTTTCGACGGCCGGGTGCGCGTATTCGACATCGCCGACTTCACCCATATCCGGCCGCACGACCTGCGCGATCACTGCTGCATTGTGGTCGGCACCATTCAAACGCTGCGGGTGTCGAACACCGAAGGGCGCAAAGTATACGCCCACAACGAAGAAATGGAACCGCACTTCTCCGGCGTCCGGGATACTGCGCCTGGCTTGGAAAAGCTGGACAACGGCACCGTCAAATTCTCCTTCGCCAACCTGCTGCATCGCCATCAGCCCCTGATGATAGTCGATGAGGCACACAACGCCGTCACCGGCCTGACGCGGGAAATGCAGGCGCGAGTCAACCCCTGCGCCATCGTCGAATTCACAGCGACCCCGCAGCGCAAGTCGAACATCCTGCACAGCGTCACCGCCCAAGAACTCAAGCGCGAAGAAATGATCAAACTGCCCATCATGCTTGCCGAGCACGACACTTGGCAGAACGCGGTGAACGGGGCCATTGCCACCTGTGCTTCACTTGCAGAGACGGCCAAGGACGATGCCGACTACATCCGTCCCATCATCTTGTTCCAAGCGCAGCCGAAAAACCAAGAGGTAACAGTCGCGGCCCTGAAAAATCACCTGATAGACATTGAGCAAATCCCGGAAAGCAAAATCGCCATTGCCACCGGCGACCAGCGCGAACTCGACGGCATCGACTTGTTCGACCGCACCTGTCCCATCGAATACGTCATTACGATCGAGGCGCTCAAAGAAGGATGGGACTGCTCCTTCGCCTACATTTTCTGCTCCGTATCGCGCATCCAAAGCGCGACAGACGTCGAGCAATTACTCGGCCGCGTGCTGCGGATGCCCTATGCCAAGCGCCGCCAAGCACCCGGCCTCAACAAAGCCTACGCCTTCCTGTCCGAGCCATCTTTTGGCGAAGCGGCGCGCGCCTTGGCCGACAAATTGGTGGACATGGGCTTTGAGGAAGACGAAGCCCTCGATAACATTGAGCCGGTGCAGCGCACGCTCGACTTCCAGAGAGACTTGTTCAGTCCGCAGGAAAAGCCGGAGCCGGTATTCAGATATACGACCCCGGCAACCCCGGAAATCCTGTCGGAACTCAGAGAGTCAGAGCACGACGGACTGCTAGTACGCGAAACCGCTGAAGGGCAGGTCGAGATCGCGCTTACTGGCTGGATCAATCAGGACCGCGAGCAGGTGATTTTGGAGGCATTGCCCGAGCAGGAGCGAAAAGGTTTTGCCACTGCCGTTACCCAATACCGCGCCGCGGTCAAAGAGCAAGTATCCCCCGCCGAACAGGGCCAGCCATTCAAAGTCCCACGCCTCATGTCGGAAATCCAGGGCACGCTGGAATTCGCCGATACGGACGTGTTCATGGAATACCACGACTGGTCGCTACTCGATTATTCGCCAAAAATGGACGAACAGGAGTTCACTATCCACGAGACAGCGCGCAGCTTTGCAATAGACATTGACGGCAATCGCATCACCTACCAGTTCGCCAGCGAAGAGGAGCAATTGGCGCTGGATATTGCCGTCGAAGGCTGGACCGCCGAGGCGCTCGTCCTGTGGCTCGACCGGCAGGTGCGCCAGATGGACATTCACCAAAGCGAACTGCTCAAATGGCTGCGCGAACTGGTCGATCACCTGCTCAACACACGCGGCATGACCATCGCCGCGCTAATGCGTTGCAAGTTCCTACTCGCCAAGAAAATCGAGAACAAGATCGCGGACATTCGCCAAAAGGAACGAAGCAGAGTCTATCAGCAGTACCTCTTGGTACCCGAGGCCAACACAACGGTCTCGTTCGATACGGCCTTCACATTTGTGGACAACATGTACTGGGAGCAACGGCGCTATCGCGGGCGCTGGAAACCGGGCAAGCACTTCTTAGGCCCGGATCGCGTTCCCATCTTTGACGGCGCAGACGACGGCGAGGAAATGCGATGCGCTCAGGTCATCGACAGTCTGGCGGCAGTGAAGTACTGGATTCGCAATGTAGCGCGCCATCCCAACTCGTTTTGGCTGCCCACCGCAACAGACAAATTCTACCCGGACTTCGTCTCTTTGCTAAACGACGGTCGTCTCGTCGTCGTCGAATACAAAGGCGCACATATCGCCGAAGGGTCCGATACCAACGAAAAGCGGACCATTGGCGCTCTTTGGGAGAGGTCGAGTGACGGCAAGGGCCTGTTCATCATCGCGGAGCAAATGGTCGATGGGAAGGACGTACGGCAGCAGTTACTAGAAAAAACCAGCGTTGCCTGACTTAGAGCAACACCCAATCTACACGGGAGATCGGTCGGACTAGCGAACAATTATGCAGTGATGTTACGCAGCCTTTAGGCATTGGTTTATCTTTTCTGTCATGGATAAAAAACTGTTAGCCCTCTATAGTGATTATCTGTTGAGTTCTTTTGGCGCTACGACCGCCACCGGCCTTTCGTCTCTGTTGGATGGCCAAATCAGCCACGACCAAGTGACGCGCTTTTTGTCCCAAGCCGAGTACACGTCGAAAGAGCTCTGGCATCAAGTCAAATCCGTGGTGCGCACCATCGAGCGTGAAGACGGGGTGCTCATTTTCGATGACACGATTCAGGAAAAGCCGCACACGGATGAAAATGAGTTGATCTGTTGGCACTTCGATCCTAGTAAAAACCGCTCCGTCAAAGGCTTGAACCTGCTCAATTGCATCTATCAGGCCGGCGATGTCAGTGTGCCGGTGGCCTATGCGTTAGTGCGTAAACCGATTCCGTTTTGCGATCGCCAAACGCGGCCGCTCAAAGGCAAAAGCGAGGTGACCAAAAACCAATTGCTGCGGCCGATGCTACGGATCTGCCAGCACAATCGCCTGAGCTACCGCTATGTCTTGGCCGATAGTTGGTTTTCGGCCAAAGAAAACCGGTCGTTTATCCGCCAAGACCTGAAGAAACACTTTATCGTCGCCCTCCAATCCAACCGGACGGTCGCCTTGAGCCCACAAGACAAAGCCCACGGCCGCTTCGTGCGCATCGATAGGCTGGACTGGTCAGACCCGACGCCGATAAACGCCTCGATCAAAGGACTCCATTTTTCAGCGCAAGCCGGTATGCAGCTCAAAGGCCAACAGCACACAACAGGCCCCCTGTTTTTTCATCGTTTATGAGTGGAAAGGCGCGGATCAGCCTCGTGCTTGACGTAGCTCTTGATCAGCGGAGAAACCCTAGACCGGTTCTGAGTGCCCGCATCCTGTTCTGACCCTTATAAAAAAAGAAAAACGATTATGCCGTGTAATGCCCCCAGAGCCGCCGCCTATATGCAGCGCTGCGGCCTAGACGGAATCATTGCGAGTTCGCCGGTCAATATCACCTATTTCACCGATTACCATTGCTGGTTGGACGGGCAGTTCAAGGAATTCATGGTCAACCCCGGCGGCAGCGGCGATTTACTGCCCGCGTTTGCCCTGTATCGGCCGGAAGGACGCCCCGGCCTGACCGTGTCCCCGCTGTTGGCGGTCAATGCCTTGGACTTGCCCGTGGATCTGTGTCCTTGGGGCGATGCGCCTTTTGAGTGGGGCACGCCCTTGGGGCCGATGGACGAGGCGCAGCAGCGCTTGTGGCAGCAGTTGCGGGCGATGCGCTCGGAGGCGACGGCGGTGGATGCTCTAGCGCATCTGGTGCGGCAAGCGGGCTTGGCCGAGGCGCGGTTAGGTCTAGAGACAGGGGGCGTACCAACGGCGCTGTTAGACGCGGTGCGAGCGGCTTTGCCCAAGGCCGAACTGGTCGATTGCTCCAACATGATCCGCCTAATCCGCATGGTCAAAAGCCCCGCCGAACAGGCGCTTTTGGCCGAGGCGGCGCACATTGGCGAACAAGCTGCCGCCGCTGCTTTTGCCGAGGCCCGGCCCGGCGTGCGCCTGCGCGATGTGCAGCAGCGCTTCCGGGTCCAAGTCGGGCTCTTGGGCGCGGATGTCGATCACTTTGCCTATGGCATTCGGGGCCTAGGGCTAGCGACGGAACCGGATTACGCCTTGATAGAGGGCGACGCCCTGTACGTGGACTACGGCTGCCTGTACCGCAACTATTGCTCAGACAGCGGGGTAACGCTGGCGGTGGGCGGGCTGGAAGGAGAATGGATCGGCAAATACCAAGCGTTGTACGAGTGCATGCGGGCCGGGCAAGCCGCTTTACAAGTGGGAGCTAAAGCCTCGGACGCGCCGAAGGCTATGGGAGACGTTCTCGGTGGACGCGGCGTAGCGGCCTCCTTCCCCCACGGCCACGGCGTCGGCCTAGAAGTGCGGGACTATCCCATCTTAGTGCCGGACAAGGGCGGCCGCATCGCCGACGAATGCATTGACGAGGCCGCGGATTTGTCGCTGGAGGCCGGCATGGTGCTCAATCTGGAGGCGATGATCTTTGCGCCGGGACGGGCTTCTTTGCACATGGAGCAGAGCTTTGTCGTCGAGGCCGACGGCAACCGGCCCCTGGTGGAACAGGATCGGGAACAGCCCGTAGTGCCCGGCTGAAGAAGGCGATCTTAACCCGCCAATCCCTCGGGCAAAGTCTTGATATAAGTACCGATCTCGTCGCGCACCCGCCGATACGCCCCCAGCGCTTCTTCTGCACTGCGCACATCCCGCGCCAGCTTCGGCGGGTCGTCAAAGGCCCGGTGCACTACCCGGGCGCGCCCCGGAAAAACAGGACACTGTTCGGCCGCATGGTCGCAGACCGTGACCACCCAGTCGAAGTCGATGTGGCGGAGCTGGTCAACGTGCGTCGATTGCTGGGCCGAAATATCAATGCCGACCTCGGCCATTACTTGGACGGCGTTGGGGTTGAGACCGTGGGTCTCGATCCCCGCTGAGTAGGCTTCAAATTGATTGGATTTCAGGGCGCGGGCAAAGCCCTCGGCCATTTGGCTGCGGCAGGAATTGCCGGTGCAGAGAAAGAGGATTTTGGTCATAGATATTAGAATAAACATCCACGCTCGGGGTCGCTATGCCCGCCGAGGAAATGTTCCGGGAAGTCCATCGCGGCGAGTGCGTCGCTAGCGGTATATGTGTTATAATTCTACACGAGCCGACTAGTGGACGCCGGTAGGATGCGACCGAACGCGGCATCAAGGCCGCCCTAAGCGGCATACATCTGCCTTCAGCCAGAAAGAGAACTTCCGATGAAACAGCCCCGGTTGTTCAATCTCGCCCTCTTGTTGGTCGCGCTCCTGTTTGTACAGAATAGCCGTGCCCAAGACTATATCCGCTGGAATTTGCCCGAAGGGGCCCTCGCCCGTCTAGGAAAAGGAACGATCCAAAGGGGCGACCGTACGGTTGCGTACTCGCCCGATGGCACACGACTAGCAGTAGCCACGACCATTGGCATCTGGCTCTACGATGTCCGCACCCCCAACGAAGCCACCTATTCGTGGAAACTTGAATTCACCGATCCGTGGAGTTTTTGGGGTAGATGGGTCTATGATATCCCCACCCACAACGAAGTCCTCTTGCTCACAGGGCATACAGGGGGGGTCTCTTCCGTGGCGTTTTCGCCGGACGGGAACACGCTGGCCAGTGGCAGTGGGAAAATCCTGCTGTGGGATGTGGACAGCGGCCAACAAAAAGCCACCCTCAAAGGGTATGGCGTAGTGGCGTTTTCGCCGGACGGCAAACTCTTGGCCAGTAGCGGCGGGGGTATCCTGCTATGGGATGTGGACAGCCGCCAACGAAAAGCCACCCTCAACGGGTATGGCGTGGTGGTGTTTTCGCCGGACGGTACAATCCTTGCCAGTAGAGGTGAGGGCGGCACGATCCTACTGTGGGATATGTCGCCGTACATCACTCCTTCTACGCTGACGGCAATTGAGCTTTCGCCTCCACTACCCACACAGACGGCACTGCTGGCCAACTTCCCCAACCCCTTCAACCCAGACACCTATATCCCCTATCAACTCCACGTCCCCGCCCACGTGCGCCTGACGATCTACGATGTCCGAGGGGCGCTAGTCCGAGAAATCGACTTGGGCTATCGCGCGGCGGGTCAGTATTTGACGAGCACCAGCGCCGCCCATTGGGATGGCCGCGATCAAAGAGGCCAGCGCGTCTCTAGCGGCGTGTGTTTGTACCGCTTGCAAGCCGGACCGGTCGCCCAAGTGCGCAAGATGGTCATCGTTAAATAAGGACACGGCGCACATTCACCCTACTCAATTAGGCAATCTATGATAGCCATGAGACCCTTGCAGCGATTCACTATCCTCGTGAGCGCAATGGCCTTGATAGTTATGAGCTTTCCTGCCCCCCTTTACGGACAGCATGTAGGAGAGCGTCTGCGTGTGACCTTAGACGACGAAACGATGACTGGGACTGTTTCGGCGACGAGCCAGAGCGGATTTGACCTCAGACTATGGGGCGGCAAATCCCGCTCCGTCGTGCACAGCGAGATAGAACTGCTGGAGCGGAGCCTTGGGACCCAGACCTACAAGAAACGCGGATTCACGATCGGGTTTGGCGCTGGTACTCTTAGTGGACTCTTCCTCAGTTTGCCCGTTGGCCAGAACTGCACCCCTCACATTGGATGCGATAAAATAACCGCTGCAGAAGCGATCTTAGGTAGCACTGTGTTGGGGACGTGCCTAGGGCTTACGGGCTTGGTCATCGGCACCATTGTGCGGAGCGAGGAATGGGAAACTATTCCAACACAGTTTATGAGTGGAGCGTCGCGGATCAAACCCGCGATTAACGTGGCTCTTGATCCGCGAAAGAATCATAGACCGATTCTAGGTGCCCGCATCCTGTTCTGACCCTGTAGAAAAAGAAAAAGGGCCTACCGTGTAATGCAGCGCTGCGACCTAGACGGAATCATTGTGACCTTGACATATCCCTTAAAAGTGCATATATATGCACATATCGGGCCACGAATATGGAAACTAGGACCAACCTGATTAAAAGAAAACTGGAGAAAGAAGGTTGGTACATGGTACGCCACGGTGGCAGCCATGACATTTATCGACATCCTCTCGTCAAGGGCATCATCACCTTGCCAAGACACAACAAGCTGTCGCCGGGTGTCGCCCGCTCCATTGCAAAAAAGGCCGGATGGTTAGATGAATAAGCGGCCAAGGAAACAAGGACTATGATCCGATATCCTGCACTGATCGACGGCGAAAAAGGTGCCTATGGCGTGACCTTCCCGGATCTTCCCGGTATCGTGGCCATGGGCAAGACGATGGATGAGGCGCTGATGAATGCCGAAGAGGCGCTTCACGATGGTGCGCTCGAAGCGGAAAAAGACGGCGAGACCCTTACGGCGCCGAGTGCCCTTGAAGACATCGAGACCCTCGCTGGACAAGCGCTGGTGTCCATTCCCCTGATCCGTCTGTCGGGTCGCAGCGTGCGCGCTCACTTGAATCTCGACGAAGAAGTAGCCGCTTTTATCGACTCCGAGGCGCGAAGACGCAAAATGACCCGCACGGCCTATATATCTTGGATGGCACGAAGAATCGCGCAGATGGGTGGCTAAAGACTGAACCGCCCTGACCTTAACGAAATTCCGATCAAGTAGAACAAGACCGCGAACAGCCCGTGGTGCCCGGCTAAACGCGTTTAACCCACGACCACCCAGTCGAAGTCGATGTGGCGGAACTGGTCAACATGCGTCGATTGCTGGGACGAGATATCAATGCCGACCTCGGCCATCACTTGGACGGCGTTGGGGTTGAGACCGTGGGTCTCGATCCCCGCTGAGTAGGCTTCAAACTGATTGGATTTTAGGGCGCGGGCAAAGCCCTCGGCCATTTGGCTGCGGCAGGAGTTGCCGGTGCAGAGAAAGAGGATTTTGGTCATGGATAGTAGAGGTTGTTTTTAAAAGTGGTTCACTATGCGCGTCCTTGCTCGAATGCTAAATTAAGGAGTTACGAGCCAAATTGCCTACCGCCAGATTAGTCTGAAGCCGACAAGCTTTCTAAAAATGGTATTCTCCAAGCGGATTCCCATAGTACTCTCGTTGGTGCTCGCCGTTTCCATTCCAGCAGAATCGGCTTCGGAAGAATCCCCTCCTCCAGGATACAGAATTCACCGCTCTATCCCTCCGCAGGGTGCCAAAACCCATGTGGTGATTCTAGGGGAAAGGTTCCGCGCCGGTGGGTTCAAACGCTGGCTCTACGGCCGCGATTACCGAGATCTCTGGACTACCCCTATCGAGGTTGCGGTCCTCGACCTCGACCGTGTAGGAGGTGGCTTGACACCGCTTCGCACCGGCGGGGCCGGTCAGTCCATCTCTCTGCACTTTACGGGAAAAGATGGCCGCCGCTATACGGTTCGCTCCTTGGATAAAGATCCTATGAAAAGGAAATGGGACGAACTCAAGAATACGGTCGTGGACGACGTCCTGCAGGACATGATCAGTGCGCTTCTACCAACCGCAGGGCTCGTGGTCGATCCGCTAATGGAAGCCACCGGCATCCTTCACGCCAAGCATACGCTCGTAGTTATTCCAGAGGATCTTAGGCTGAAGGAGTACCGCGAGGAATTTGCCGGCCTTATAGGAATGCTACAGGAACACCCTTCTGAAGGGCCGGACGATACGCCCGGTTTTGCCGGTTCCCGCAAGATCAGCGGCACGGAGAAGCTGTGGCAGCGCTTGGAAAAAACTCCCTGCAACCGCGTCGATGCCCGTGTCTATCTAAAGGCGAGGCTGATGGATTTTCTCATCAACGACAGGGATCGCCACTACGGTCAGTGGCGATGGGCGCGGTTCCCCGCTGGCGATTGTTATACTTGGCTGCCCATACCAGAGGATCGCGACCAAGCCTTTGTCGGCCTCGACGGGTTTGGCATGGCTGTGGCGCGTAGAGGGCTTCCGATGCAAATCGAGTTCGACGACGCGTATCCGAGTCTGGTGGGCCTATCGACTACGGGCTGGGAGCTGGATCGCCAGTTCCTAGCCGAACTCAATAAGACGGCATGGGATTCGGTCGTAACGGCGTTTCGCCGGGACCTTCCAGACCCGATCATCGAGGATGCCGTGCGAAAGCTCCCCCCGCCGTATTACAAGATCGTAGGAGCAGCGCTTACAAAGGCGCTCAAATCGAGGCGGGACGCATTGCCTGAATTTGCCCGCCGATACTATGCGTTGATTACCCGCGAGGCCGAAATCCAAGCGACCGATCAGGACGAGTACGCCCACTGTGAACACCTGCCAAGCGGCGATCTCTCAGTCCGCATCGGCCTCATGGAAGATCCTGATGGAGCAAGGAAGACGCCCTATTTCCAGCGGACGTTCCACCCCCAAGAAACCCGGGAAGTCCGCATATACCTCCGAGGGGGAGCCGACCGCGCGGAGATAGCAGGGGCCAAGGGACGAATTGCCGTCCGCATCGACGGCGGAGGCGGGGACGACGCGTCCACAAATTCATCCCAAGCTAGTGCCGCAAAGACCCAGTTTTACGATTATCGTGGAAAAAATCGGTTCGCCAAAGGCAAGGGCGCGAAAATCGACAAGCGCCCCTACAAGCGTCCTCCCGCACGGATTCTCCGCGCGCGGTATGCACTGGACTGGGGCATGCAGGCGATTACGCTCCCGATCCTTATGGCCAATCCAGATCTGAGCGTGTTCGTAGGAGGTTTTGGCAGCCGGCAGTATTTCGGCTATCGAAAAAACCCTTTCTCTTCGCGTCATTCCTTCAACGCCGGGCTGGCGATCAATCGTCTCAAGTCATCTGTTTCCTATACCGGAACCTTCCGCCAACTGCTGCTCAATCTCGACGCGAGAGTTCATCTCAAATACTCCGGACTCCAAGTAATTCGGTTCAACGGACTCGGTAATAAAACGGAGATTCCGGGTACATCTTCTTTTTATGCAGTGGAGCAAAATTATTTCGCTCTCGCCCCATCCCTCGAATTTCGCGCAGAAGAGCATGAAGGAGATATGGGATCGCTGCGCTCGAAATTAACCATTGGCTGGGGGCCGATCATCAAGTATGCAAACACGCCGCTGAGTTCCAATAAGGACAAATTTATCGGTTCTCTGGATCACCCGGTGTACGGCACGGATTCCTTCGGCCAAGTAGGAGCACAGGGCGAAATCGCGTACGATACGCGCAACAATCCAGGGTATGCCACTCGGGGGTTCTTGCTCAGAGTCGCCGGAGCCGTCTATCCAGGAGCTTGGGATGTGGCGTCGGCCTTTGGCAGCATAGATGGAGAAGCACGCACGTACGTGACGGCTCGCATTCCAACTAGCCCGACCCTCGCCTTAAGAGCGGGCGGCAAGAAAGTGTGGGGGACCTTCCCCTTTCACGAGAGCGCTTTCTTGGGCGGGCCCGGCTTAGCCGGTAGTGGCACATCCAATGGCAACTTACGTGGTTTTCGGAAGAACCGGTTCGCGGGAGATACCGCGCTGTATGGCAATTCCGAACTGCGCTTGGTGCTGGCCAAAATCAAGCTTTTAGTGCCGGGAGAGTTGGGCCTGTTCGGTGCGGCTGATGCCGGCCGGGTGATTTATTCCGGGGATCCGGACGATGCTGACAGTTGGCATACTGGCGTGGGAGGTGGATTGTGGCTGTCTTTTCTCCGACGGTGGCAGACCTTGAGCGTGGCAGTCGTACAAGGCGATGACTTGACGGGAGTGTATATGCGCGCTGGTTTGGTGTTCTAGCTAATTAAGGAGGGATACATAATGCTCAACAACATGATCATACGTCTCCTCGTTTACTATGCCGCATGGCTTTTAGCCCTCAGCGGGATTTTTCACCTCTTCCCCCAGATCCTCTATTACGTCGCCCGAGAGCGCGAACGCATCTTCATAGCAAAATCCTTGGACACTGGAGCCGACACCGTTCCATTTCCGCTCGGCAATATCGAAGAAGGGGTGTTGCGGCTCGTCGATCCAGCACACACCATTCCAATCATGGTCGCTTTGGTGCTGGCCTTCGGGGTTACGCTCCCCATTACTTGGGTCTATCGCTGGACGCGGCCGCGCAAGAAATACAGCCAATCCTTTGCACATACTCTGCTCGTGATACCTACCTCCATAACGCTGGTCGTTTTTTTAGTTAAGGGTAGCCTAGCCCTTGCGTTCAGCTTGGCGGGCATCGTGGCCGCCGTGCGCTTTCGCACCTCACTCGAAGAGCCGATGGATGCCGTGTACATGCTCATGGCCATCGGCATAGGGCTGGCGGCCGGCACCCAGCTTACTACCGTGGCGTACCTCGCATCGTTGGTTTTCGTCGCCATAGCGCTGGGTGTGTGGAAAAGCAATTTTGGCACGCGGCCGGCGGTAATATCCGGCTGGACCATTCTTTATCCTGAAAAATCGTCCCAAGTCTCTGAAACGAGCGACAAGGCGATTGCCCCCCAGAAACCCTGCGACGCTCAGATCGAAGTGCATGCAACGAAGGTCGAAGAGGTGCAAAAAGCAACGGAGTTGATCCTAACATCCAGTACCAAGCGCTGGCAGGTAGCAGACGTGATCCATAATGAGGATGGAACGACCGTCGTTGTATTTGATATTTGGTTAAAAAAATCCGTCAATCCGCTCTCCCTTGTCCGGGATATTGAAGAAAGCGGAAAAGATTATATCAACGCTGTAAGACTGCGAGGTAATAACTCGTAACGGTCTCACGCGGCCCGCACGGCAAACAAATCAGCGTCTTGTAACACCACCCGCAAGCGCACCGGACGGCCCTTGAGCCCGGACAAGTCGCCGCCTGCTTTCCAAGCCACCGGTGAGTCGAGTTGGTCACCGTAGACCGGGTCCATCTCCTCCAAGGCATACCCAGGCAGGGGCTGGCCCGACTCGTCCTGCAATTCCACGCGCAGCGACCCCGCCGCCGAGGTCGCGTAGTTGAGGCGCAAGGCGGCCCCTTCCAACAGCAAGGGACGGGTGAGCAATTCACCGGCTCTATACCCGGCCCGCACCGAGGCAAAACCGTGCGGCCGTACGACCACACGGCGCAAGCGGTTAGTTGACCAGCCGTAATTTTCCGAAAGGTACATGGACCATTCGTCGTCGGCAGTTTGCACCAAGCCGGGGGCGGGCGTGCAACTGCGGTGGGACCAGTTGCGCTGATCCGTGCCGGGGCGCACCCAAGCCTCCATGAAGGGGCGGTCCCAGTGGACGCCGTCGCGGCTGCTCATAAACACCGCGTCGGACAGGCCCGACCCAGGGTAATCCATCGCCGCGATGTCGAGCTGGCGCTCGGGCAAAAAGCGCATGGGGAACGACAGCAGGATGTGCTCGGCACCAGGGCAAGGCGTGGTGGCGTTGGTGTAGAAGTGTTCCAGCGGCACGTCGTCGGCGTACTGGTGGGGCTGCGGCGGCGTCCAGTGGATAAAGTCCTCGGAGGTGCAACTCTGGATGGCCCGCACCCGGCCGCCGGTGCTGTCGAAGTAGCGGCTGAAGAGGCGATAGCTCCCAATGTGAGGGTCCCACAAGGCGACGTTGACCGAGTCAAAGGCACCGGTGACGTCCAAGGGGCCATCTTTGACCGGAGTCCAGTGGAGGCCGTCGGGCGAGGCAAAGCCGTGCAAGTTGGACTGGCCCGTGCCGCCCACGGCTTTGAAGCGCTGCGCCGGGTCGGCTGCGGGATTACCGTCGAGAAAGACGCAGAAATTGTGGCTTTCGTGGCCCTGGATCAGGACGTTGTTTTTGCGCGTGCCGTTGAATTCGACCAAGCCCAGTTCAGGTTGCGTAAAGTGAATACCGTCGGTGCTGACGGCCAAGTTAGTGGTCTGGCTGGCCGCACCGTCGGCGTAGTCCGCGCCAATCGGATAGAAACCCCGATAGTACAGTAGAATACGGCTCCCGTCCTGAGTGAGATTGTAGCAGCCCGTGCAGGCGTTGTCCCAAGGCTGGGAGACTTGATAGACCACTTCGCGGCGGACGGGCGGGTGCAGGTGCAGAGCGGCCCCATTGAGGTGTTCAATGAGAAAGTGATCGACGAATAATTCGCGGCGGGATCCCAAGACGATAGGCGCGGTCATAGTGAGGCTCCGGTTAGGGGATGATTGAAAAATAGCGTAGTTTTGCAAGGAAGATACTGCGCCTTATAGCGCCGTCAAAATGCTGGCAGGACACAACCCAGCACAGGCCGTCGAATATCTCCCTTGTGCTGTTCTTTGTAACCACATATAGTTACATACATGGTCAGCCAGCAAAAGCTGCTCGACAAAGCAATCCGCAACTCCAACGGGTTGCGCTTCAATGAATTTGAAGCCTTGCTCAAACAATGTGGCTGGATCTTTGACCGACAACGAGGCTCGCACCGCATCTGGTATTCGCCCCAAGGGGTGCGCTTGTCAATACAGCCCAAGGGCAACCGGGCCAAAGGCTATCAAGTCGAGCAATTTTTGCAATACTATGAGGAGGAACAAAGCAATGGCGGATAACTTCGACGGCTTTTCGGTCAATCTCTTTCAAGATGAAGACGGCGATTGGCTGGCGCACTTAGTAGAAATGCCCGGCATTTCGTCCTTTGCCGATACGCCAACCGAAGCGTTGGCAGAGCTGACCGTAGCTTGGGAAGCGGCCAAGGAAAGCTACCGGGCGCACAATGAGCCGGTACCGGTTGCCCCTGCCCGGAAAGAATACAGCGGTCAATTCAATGTGCGGATCGATAAACGCCTGCATCGGCGGTTGGCGATGGAGGCCGGGCGGGCCGGTATTAGCATGAACGCCTTAGTGGCCCAAAAACTAGCTCAAGATTCACCGCGCCTCTAGGCGAGACAACGGCTCTATCTACCCAATAGGCTCAAGCTCTTATTATCGCAAAGCAAGGCGGCGACCTCGGCAGCCCCAGCGCGTGTTATTCCATCACCTCGGCCTTGACGATGAATACGTAAGTACGCTCGTCGATAGTGGATCCCCCGACGATTATGGAGTTGCCGTTTTTGATGTTGAGCGTGGTCTTCAGCAGTCTGCGAGCCGGTTCGGGTGCTGTGCGTGCGACGGAAAAGTCATGCACGCGAATTACCCCCTGACCCTCGTCGATGAAAATAGGCTCTACGTAAAAGCTGAAAACCTCCATCTTGTGACGGGGATATATATTCTTGTCTAGCTGCACACCCTCCAGATATGACTCGACCTGCTGGCCGGATCTGGCGATCAGGTAGCTGCTGCTCAAGATGTAATAGCGCGGAAACTTGAAGAGTTCTCTAAGCTGACCGCGTATTCCGTCGTCATCGGGGAGGTTCACTGCGTCAATCTTATTGCCTGTTGCCAGGACCAATTGAACGTGCAGGGCGATGTCCTTGAGCGGCACATCAATCCGCGCCAAAATATCCCGCGCTCGCGCCAACTCCTCCGCGCTCCCGAAGCGGATATAGTGCTGGTCGCCGATCGACTCACCCGTGTTGGCTCTGAGACCCATTACTTTCATCATCCCAATGAATTCTTGGAGCGTAATGCTTTGAAACTCAAAGAGTCCGACTCCGGTGGGGAGGATCTCCTCAATGGCGGGGAGGATCTCCTCAATGCGCTCCCCGTCCTGCGCTTGAGCTGGAGCGATTAGGATACTGCTGCCTACTGCGGTAATTAAAGCACATATAAAAATTCTGGCGTTCATCGCATCATCTCCTTTTACAAGAGAGTGTGGGGCAGAATCCAGACGACGTCGGTGTTGGAATCCTCCAAGTGCAGAAAAACCTGGGTGCCCGACGGATACGCAATGGATTCGACCGTGGGGTACTTGCGCTCCAGTTCGGCGTCGCTGAGGTCTTTTTTGCGGTCTAGGCGCTTGAGTAGCAACCGGATTTGGCTGCGGCTCAGTTCCTCGAATTGACTGGCGTAGTCGGCTGCCGGATTTTCCTCATCGAGCGCAGCGGTCGATGGCAAGGCTTGCACGACAGGCGCATCAGCTAGCGGTGCGGTCCCCTTTTCCCCACTTTCCCGCAACAGTCCCACTCCCGCGACTACTGTCGCTATCGCCGCCGCCACCCCTATCTTGACAGGCCAAGCAAAGCGTCCCCTGATCTCCGTCTCGTCCGTCGCTAGTTGAGCAATTGTCCGCCCTGCTAGGTCTGCCGACGGTCGGGGTGCGTTCCGCGCCGCTAACTCGCGCACTTGGTCGCGTGTAGCCCACAACGCCTCATACTCGGCTAGGCACCCCGGACACTGGCTCAGGTGCCGCTCCGTCCAGCCCATCAGTCCCTTTCCCCAGTCACCCCCCGCGTATAGGGGCAGCAGCCTCTTCACTATGAGACAAATCATCGCTCGCTCTCCAATCGTTGGCGCAGCCGTTTCCGCGCTTGGTGCAGATGCACCCGTGCCGTGATCCCGCTGCAATCAAGTATCTCGGCCACTTCCTCGAACGGAAACCCCTGTAGGTCGCGCAGGACGAACGCACTGCGCTGTTTGGGCGTCAACTCGCTCAATACCTTCTCCAGACTCAATTGCCAATCCGTCGCCTCCTCTCTTGACGCAACAGGTACATCGTCCGGCAACTCGGCGCGATGCGTACGCTGCTGCCGCCGCAGCGAATCGATCGCGGTATGGGTCACTATCCGATAGAGCCACGTCGAGAATTTGTGCCGCGCCTGATAGCGCCCCAGATGCCGGTGCACCTTGATAAAACTCTCCTGGCACACGTCCTCGGCATCGTCCCAATCTCCGACGATCTGGAAGGCCACCCGCAGGGCCATCTCCTGGTGCTGCCGCAACAGCGCGGCAAAGGCATTGGTGTCTCCCTCCTTAGCGCGTACTATCAACCTGCTTTCGTCGAGGCTCATAGACCGCTTTCGAATCGGCACCTCAATCCGCAACACCTCAGCCAAAACGCAATGCCCTAGTCAAATACGCATACATTATGAAATTCGCTTCCAATCCCCATCAACGATTAAACGATCCCAGATCACTTTTTGTTTAGAAGGGGACTTATTTTTTCGTCACCTCAATTTCCCATCTTATTCTCTCGAGTTCACCATCATTTTTCTTTCTGTCTTCGCCAGTGCTTTTGTCGCACCAATGGCATCCAGCCAAACCGCTTGTAAAACCTTCCTGCG
Source organism: Candidatus Latescibacterota bacterium (assembly GCA_965217585.1). Classification (GTDB taxonomy): domain Bacteria; phylum Latescibacterota; class UBA2968; order UBA8231; family UBA8231. The sequence continues at coordinate 5,020,727 of OZ244561.1, read as the reverse complement.
CCTGCTTTTTCGTCATCTCGTGCAACAGACAGCACGATCCGCTCGCACTTAGCTAGCCGTAGCCATTCGATGGCGTGCCGGACGACCCACGAACCGACTCCCTGATTTCGCATCGTTTCGCTCGTTTCGACCTCTGAAAGCTCAGCCCATCCTGCCAATGCAGGCAACTGACCGCCTTCCGTGAGGTCTGAAACACATTCACAGTGCGCAATGTCGCGTCCATCGAGCCGTGCGACAAATCGCGTACTGAAATCCCCCACATCGCGATGGATCGTTACACCTCTTACTGGCGGCTCACCAGGAGCCGAAATCCCATTCAGCGTGCCACCATAGACGGATTCGTCAACGTCCTCATTCGCTGAATAGCCAAATTGTTCTATCAGACCGATTATGTGTGGCCAGACATCCGGTATTCCTACGCAAGCAGGAACCGGCAAGGGACCCGAAATCTGCTCGTCCACTACCTGCCAGGCGTTCATCTGGCGCCGGCACTCCGCCAGAACCGCCACGCCAGCTTCGCGCTCTCCGGGCCAGAACAAGATCCAGTCAATTTCTCCAACTCCCTTATAGTGCGTGTCTTCGCCGTATCGGAGGAGATGCGCCGCCGCGCAAACGCGATCCCTGACTATGCCAACAATGGACTTTCTTTCGACAACCCAAGGATCAGTGATGTATTCCTGCGAGTTGCTCTTCAGGCGCTCCCAAAAGTAATCGGGCGTCAAGCTCCACCCAGGTATCACGGTGCTAAGATGACTGTTGACAAGCTCCAATACCTGGGGAAGATGAGAGCGATCTAGCGGTGCTATTTGTACCATATTTAGTTCCTCGGATAGATTGTTAGCCTCCAAAAGACGCGCATGTAGTACAGGAAGTATAATGGGCCTTCCATTCGAGCCTATCTCACGGTCGGCGAGCGAGTTGGCTGGTCCTAGGTTCCAAGCGCCTCCAGCCCCATTCCACCCGCTAATCTTTGCGGTCCTCAAAATCCCGGTACGCGCGGCTAGCCGTAGGCACGGTCTGCCCCTGGTACTTGCTGCCCAGCCCCGGCGAACCGTAGGGACTGTCCGCCGGCGTCGATAGCTGCAGGAACGAGAGCTGCCCGATCTTCATGCCGTGATACAGCGTGATGGGCAGATTCGCCACATTGCTCAGCTCCAGCGTCAGATGGCCCTTCCAGCCGGGATCCACATACCCCGCGGTCGAGTGAATCAGCAGCCCGATGCGCCCCAACGAACTCTTGCCCTCAAGCCGCGCCACCAGATCATCCGGCAACTCTATCGTCTCAAGGGTGCTGCCCAGCACGAACTCGCCTGGATGCAGCATGAACGGCTGCTCGCCGATCTCCTCCATTTCAGTTAGGTCGCTCAAGTCCTCGCGCACGTCGATGAATGGGCGGCGCGAGTTGCGAAACACGAGAATGTGCTTGTCGAGATGAACATCAACGCTAGCGGGCTGAATGCACCCCTCCCCCAGCGGCTCGACGACGATTTTGCCCTCTGCCAGTAGCGTCTTGATTACGCGGTCACTGAGAACCATTTTCCCTCCAGACTTTTTAATAAAGCGAATTGTCCACAATTCGATTTTAGCAACATATTTATGGTCTCCGAAAGAGGAATCGACATGCACGCGAAACGGATCGTCCCTTTGACCTCTAATCGGCACCAAGCGGTTCCCCTGAATCAATCGCATCATAATCTCTGCAAACTCTTCGTCCTGCTGTCTGCCCTCGCGCTCGGTTGCGCCCGAGTGCCAGTGGAGGATCTACCGCAAACCGTCCCATCAGAAACCGCCCAACTGGTCAGTACAGTAACGTCGGGGACCGTGTCATCTGGAGACGTCATCAAAGTCCGATTCGTCGAACCAGCCATCGACGCCAGTCTAGTCGGCCACACCCTGAAGAAGCAGGTATTCACCTTTACTCCACCCATAGACGGCATCGCCCAATGGGAAACAACCCAAGCGCTAGTCTTCCGTCCCAACCGTCCCTTACCCATGCGCCAGTCATACCAAGGCCGCCTAGACCTTGCGGCTCTCCTACCGGCGCACGCTGACCTGCAACCCCTGCACTTCGACTTCGCGGTCGCCGGGCGCGAAATCCTCTCACTGGCAGGCGATTTCGACCTAAAAACCACCAACGACCCCCGCTATCTAATCTACCAAGGCCGCCTCGAACTGACCGAAAAAGCCGCTGTGCAGAAGGTGCGCGAGGCCACGACCCTGCGCCGAGGCGAGACCCTGCTGCCGCTGACTTGGCAGGCGGACGCCGCCGGCAAGGTCTTCACCTTCACCAGCGCCGTCATCGAAAGAGATACGACCCAGCAGAGCTATGCGCTGACCGTGGACGACGAAAAACTAGAGCTCTCCCATCTATACGAGCAGGACATCCCCCTCGCCCCGCTGCAGGACATGCGCTTGCAGGAGGTAAAAAAGGAAGAAGAGGGCGCTTACCCCCGCCTGATCCTGATCTTTTCCGACGAATTGGACCTGCGACAGCATATCGCGGGGCTGGTCCAAGTGCGGCCCGAAGTGCCGGTTCACCTGAAGGCCACGGGCAAACAGATCCTCGTCGATGGAGACTTCGCCCACGGCCAGACCTACGAATTGGAAGTCCATGCTGGCATCCGCAGCCGCTGGGGCACTCGCACCGAGCAAGCCACGCACCGAGAGGTCGATTTCGCCGACCGCAAGCCGCAGTTGCGCTTTGCCCGCGACGGAATGTTCCTGCCGTCGTCCAAAGACAAGCGGCTGCGCTTTGCCACCCTCAATCTGCACCGCGTCGTGCTGGAGGTGAAGAAGGTCTATGCCTCCAACTTGGGGCAGTTTTTGCAGATGGAACGCCTGCACAGCGGCAAAGAGCGGCGCGATTCCTTCCGAGATTACTACGTGCGCCGCGTTGGCGTGCAGGTAGCCCGCGACACGCTCGAAATATCCGACCAGCGCAACATTTGGCTGGAACACGAACTGGACCTCGGCGCTCTGCTTGCCGACGGCGAACGAGGCCTGTTCCTGATCGGGATCAGCTTCGGCCAGGACGACATGCTCTATCGCTCCTCCACCAGCGCCGCCAGCGAGGTCCGCCAGCACTACAGGCAGCGCAACCGCAGTCGGAGGAACACTTATTACTCAGACCCCAATTCCCCTAATTATGTCCGCGCCCACGGTCGAGCCTACAAGGCCCTAATCGTCAGCGACATCGGCCTAACCTACAAGCGCGGCCACGACCAGCACATAGTGTACGCCACCCGCATCGACGACGCCCAGCCCCTGCCCGGCGTGGAGGTCAGCCTGCGCACCTATCAGAACCAAGTCGCGGCTAGGGGCACCACCGACGACCGGGGGCTGGTGCGTTTTGAGGACGTAGGCGAGGAGGTCTTTTACGTCGCAGCCGAACACCAAGGGCAGCGCAGCGTGATCAAACCCAACGACATGGCTTGGAACCTGTCGAGCTTTGACATTGGCGGTGCCGAGTCGCGCCCGGGCACTCGCGCCTTCATCTACACCGAACGCGGCGTGTACCGCCCCGGGGACGAGATCAACATCTCGGTCATCGCCCGCCACCAGGACTACACCTTCCCCGACGACCATCCCGCCACCTGTAAGATCTTCAACCCGAGGAATCAGCTGGTCTTTGAACAGGTGCAAAGACAGGGCCGAGAAGGGCTATACAACTTTGCCTTTGCCACCCGCCCCGAAGACCCCACGGGCAATTGGCGCGCCCAAATCCTGATCGGCGATAGCTCCTTCGATCACGTGCTGAAAATCGAGACCGTGGTCCCCTACCGGCTCAAGACCGAAATCGCCACCGCCAAAGAGCGCTTGGGCCGCCAAGACGAGATCCTGAGCGCGGACCTGCACAGCACCTACCTCTTCGGCAGTCCGGCCGCCGGACTGGAAGCGGAGTTGTCTGTTACCTTGCGCAGCGCCCCCAAAACCTTCCCGCACTACCAAGCATTCATCTTCACCAACGAACTGATCGACTACCAGCCCGTGGAGGCCGTACTCTTCAAAGGCCGGCTCGACGCCAAGGGGAGTGCCCATGTCGAGTGGACCCTCCCGCCCCTCGTCAATGCGCCCTCGGCCCTCCAGGCCGTGCTCGCCGCCAAAGTGCTGGAAAAAGGAGGCCGCCCCAACCACCGGCGGAACCGGCTGCCCATTGACCCATACGATCACTACGTGGGCTTGCAGAAACCCGAGTTCGACTACGGCTATACCCGGGTCGGGGTGCCGGTGCAGGTCCCCGCCATAGTGACTGATGTCGAGGGCAACCCCGTGGCCGGCCGGAATTTGCGCTACCGCGTTTACCGGGGAACGACCCATTGGTGGTGGGAATACGAAAACCGCGCCGCCTTCCAGCGGCGCTTCAAAAGCGACCGCCGCACCGAACTCATCTCCGAGCAGCGAATCGTCTCCGCGCTGACACCCATTGACCTGCTCTTCAAGCCAGACGACAGAGGCCAGTACCTCATCGAAGTCGCCGATGGCGACGACAAGGGCCATACCGCGGCCTTTTTCGTGCGCGCCTATCACTGGGGCCGCACGCCATCAGGCGAGGACAACGAGGGGGCGCTGGTGTTGCGAACCGACCGGGAGCGCTACCAACCCGGCGACGAGGCCATCATCCGCTTTCCAGTGCCCCAAGAAGGCTCCGTCCTCTTTGCCGTCGAACAGGGCGGGCGAGTGATCGAGTCCCGCTGGTACCGCCTCGACGGCACCCAAGAGGAGGCTAGGATCCCCATCGCCATCAGCGCCGCGATGATCCCCACGGCCTACGCCTCTGTCTCCCTGATCCAGCCGCACGCCCAAACCGACAACGACCGGCCTATGCGCTTGTTCGGCGTCGTTCCCATCGAGGTCCACGATCCAGCCACTCGCCTCGACTTCGACATCCAGATGCCCGATCTGTTGCGCCCCGGCGACCCTTTTGCAGTGGAAGTACAAAGTGCCGCGGACTCGGCCGCGTTCACCATTGCCGTGGTCGATGAGGGCCTGCTGGCCCTGACCGATTTCCACACGCCAAATCCCTCGGAGTCCTTCTTCCAAAAACAACGCCTAAGCGTGCGCACCTTCGACCTATTCGCCCACGTCATCGGCGTGGCCAAGGGCGACCCATTCAAGACCTTTGCCATTGGCGGCGGTTTTGCCGCCGAGCAGCGGGCGCAACGCGACCCGCGCCGGCGCTTTCCCTCAGTTTCCATGTTCGCCGGCCCCTTGCGCACCAACGCTGCGGGCCATGCTCGGGTGCAATTTACCATGCCCAATTACGTCGGCGCAGTGCGGACCATGGTCGTGGGTGCCCGGGGGAAGCGCTTTGGCCACGCCGAGAAGACCACCCAGGTTAAGAGCGACCTGATGGTACTCTCGACCCTGCCCCGGGTCATTGGTCCCAGCGACCGGATTGAGGTACCAGTCACCGCCTTCGCCATGGCCGAGAGTCTGGGCACTGTAGAGGTGTCAATCGCAGTGCAGGGACCGCTCGCCGTCGTCGGCGAGGCGCGCAAGCGGGTCAATTTTGCCGGCGTGGGGGAACGCGACCTGTCCTTCCGGCTGCAAGCCGACCATGCCGTGGGGTCAGCGACCATAGTGGTTGAGGCCACAGCCGCCGAAGCGCACGCTTCGCGGCAGACGTATCTCGAGGTCCGGCCCTCATCGCCGCCGATCTACGAGAGCACCGAGCGCGGCATAAGTCCCGGCGAGTCGGTGTCGTTCACCTTGCCAGACAAGGGCATGCCCGGCACCAACCAAGCGCGGATCAGCGTGCGCCGCTGGCCCAACTTCAACTTCGATAACCAGATGCTGCGCTTGGTGCGCTACCCATACGGCTGCCTAGAACAGACCATTTCCTCGGTTTTTCCCCAGCTCTATCTCAAGGACCTGCTGGACCTCACGCCGGAAGAGCGCCGCATCGTCGCCGCGGATATCGACGAGCGCATAAACGAGGCCATCCTCCGGCTGCGGCACTTTCAACTGCCCGACAACTCCTTCAGCTTGTGGCCGGGCCAACGCCAAACTTCCGCATGGGGCAGCATCTACGCCGGGCACTTCCTGATCGAAGCCCGCAGCTTGGGCTACCACATTCCCGACGACATGCTCCAGGGATGGCTCCGCCATCAGCAAACTCAAGCCACCCTGACCCGCGATAGCCTGAAGGGACGCGTGTACCGGGTCTATCTGCTGGCGCTGGCCGGCGATCCGGCGCTCGGCGCGATGAATCTGCTCAAGGAGAACTCACTGGGCAGTATGACCAACGTGGAAAAGTGGCTGCTGGCCGCGGCGTACCTGCACGCGGGGATCGGACGAACCGCAAACGAAATCGCCCGCACCACCGGCGTTGCAGTCGAGGAGTATCGGGAGCTTGCCAACACCTATGGCTCAGGTCTGCGCGACGAGGCCCTCATCCTCGACGCCCTGCTCGCCTTCCAGCGCCAAGACGCGGCCGATTCGCTGGCCAAAGAGGTGGCCCACAGCATCAACAAGGGCTGGCACTCTACCCAGACGACCAGCGTGGCATTGCTGGCCCTCGGCAAGTACGTCCAGGCCCTGCAACAGGGCAGCGGTCCTCCGACCCCACTCACCGGCCACATCCACCTACCCGGCGGCGAGCCCGTGCCCTTCAGTACCGAGACGCTGGGCTACCAGATGGAGATCACCAGCGGTTTCGGCGGGAATGTCGAAGTGCGCTTGGACTCGGCGAATGCAGTAAAACGGGCCTTTGTCGCCCTCGACTGGGAAGGGATCCCACTGCGGGGCGTAGAGCAAGACGAGGAGGGCCGGATTAGGCTGAAAGTGGAATGGCTCGACGAGGACGGGATGCGCATCGCCCCCGATACCCTAGCCCAAGGCACCACCTTTTGGGGCCATATCCGCGTCGAAAACCGCAGCCGTCAACAGGTCCTCGAAGAAGTGGCCCTCACCCAGCTTTTGCCAGCCGGCTGGGAGATTGAAAATACCCGGCTGTCATCCAAGGCCCGACCCGGCTGGATGAAGAAGTGGCGGCTCAACGCCGAAGAATACCTCGATATCCGCGACGACCGCATCAATTGGTTCTTCGACCTGCCGCGCCAAGGCCAAGCGCTCGATTTCGCCGTCAAGCTCAACGCGGTGACCCAGGGCACATTCTCCCTGCCGCCGACGCAAGTCGAAGCCATGTACGACCGCGACTTCCGCGCCCGCAAAGCCGGCGGCACAGTCGTCGTCGGGCCGTAGCCGCAGGGGTGTCATGCGCATCGCCCGCTATGCCTTGTATCTCGCCGTCCCGATCTTGGGCGCGGCCCTGTACTTCCTGACCCCCCTGCCACGGCCCTTGTTCGCGCCGGATTACAGCACCCTGATCGTCGCTCGCGACGGCCAGCTCCTGCGCGCCTTCCTCAACCGCGATCAGCAGTGGTGCTTCCCCCCCGATACCAGCCTCGCCGTGCCCGCCAAGTTGCGAACGGCCGTCCTCCACTTTGAGGACCGGCGTTTCTACCGCCACTTGGGCGTTGACCCGCTCGCGTTGGGCCGCGCCCTCTATCAGAACGCCGCGACCGGGGCGGTCAAAAGCGGTGCCAGCACCATCACCATGCAGGTAGCGCGGCTGATGCGTCCCAAAGAGCGCACCTATGTCAACAAGGCTTTCGAGACCCTGCTGGCGCTCAAAATCGAGCTCTACTACGCCAAGGACGAGATCCTGCGCCTCTACCTCGATCACGCGCCCTACGGCGGCAACCTCGTCGGCTACCAAGCCGCGGCCCACAAGTACTTCCGCAAGCCGCCCGATGAGCTGACCTGGAGTGAGGCTGCGACCCTCGCGGTGCTGCCCAACGCGCCCGGCCTCGTCTCCCCCACGGCCAATCCGCAGCAACTAGTGCAAAAGCGCAACCGCCTGCTCACCAGCCTGCAGCAAGCCGGCCATTTCAACGCGGAGACCTTGCGCTTGGCCCTCGCCGAATCCGTGCCCACGCGGGCCTTTCCGTATCCGGTTTGGGCACCGCATCTGTCGCGCGCGCTCAAACGCGGTCGCCAAGGCCGCCTCATCAAGACCACCATAGACGCTGGCCTGCAACGGGAACTTGAAACCCTCGTCGGACGGCACCTGCGCTACCTCGACCACCAAGGCATCGGCAATGGTGCCGCGCTGCTGGTAGAGACCGGTAGCGGCAAAGTCCGGGCCTACGTCGGCTCGCGAGACTTCTTCGATCCGGCGCACCAAGGGCAGGTAGATGGCGTGATTGCGCCGCGCTCTTCAGGTTCGCTGCTCAAGCCCTTTCTCTACGCCCTGAGCATGGACGCCGGCCTGATCCTGCCCCAGACCCTAGTCAAGGACGTACCCACTTCCTATAGTGGATTTTCCCCGCGCAATGCCGACGAGCGCTACGACGGCCTAGTGAGGGCCGAAGAGGCCCTGGTGCGCTCCCTCAACGTCCCAGCCGTGCGCCTCTTGCGGCGCTATGGCCTATTTAACTTCTACCGCTTTCTCCAAGACGCTGGTGTCTCCACGCTGGTGCGCCCGGCCGATGACTACGGCCTGCCACTGATTCTCGGCGGTGCCGAAGTCACCCTCTGGGACATGGCCCGGCTTTTCCGCGGCCTCGCCCGCGGCGGCCGGATCGAGCCCCTGCGCTACTTGCAGGAGCAGACCGAACCCACGCCAGCGACGCCCCTCATCAGCCCGGGTGCCGCCTATCTCGTCCTAGAGGCGCTGCGCAACGTGCGGCGGCCCGGGGTCGAGTACTACTGGCACCAGTACCAGGACCAGTGGCCCCTCGCCTGGAAGACCGGCACCAGCTACGGCCAGCGCGACGCCTGGGCGCTAGGCGTAAGTCCCGCGTGGACTATTGCCGTCTGGCTCGGCAACTTCTCGGGCGAGGGCAACCCCGCCCTGAGCGGCGCACAAGCCGCCGGTCCGTTGCTCTTTGACATTTTCCACCGCGTCCCCAAAGACCTCGACCAAGCGTGGTTTTCGCGGCCCGACACCGACCTCACAATCGCGATGCTCTGTCGCGACAGCGGCCGGCCAGTCGGCCCCCATTGCCCGCATCCAACCCAAGCTTTGGTGCCCCAGCACAGGCGTCCCATGGACCGCTGTCCCTACCATCGCAGCATCGTCCTCAATACAGCGGGCACTCATCAGGTGTGTTCGTTGTGCTGGCAGCCGGGCGACCACAGGCTGGCGCAGCAGACGGTCTATCCGACCGATGTCGTGCAATATCTGCGGGAACGGGGACAGGTGCTCCACGATCCACCGCCCCACAAGGCGGACTGCCCAGTGCAATCCGAAGCCAAGCCCCTACAGGTACTCTACCCAACGCCAGAGGCCCGTTTACAGGTCGGCCGGGATTTCGACGGTAAGCAGCAGCCCATCGTCCTGCGGGCAGCCCATACCGACCAAGAGCGGGCGTTATTCTGGTATGTGAATCGTCGCTTCTTGGGCCGCACCGTAAACCAGCACCGTTTGGCAGTGTCGCTGGAGCCGGGTGCTCACGCGCTGGAGATCGTCGATGCGCACGGCTTTAGGGATCGCGCTCGGTTCTACGTGGTGCGCTAACCGGAGTACCAAGGACGCATTTCATTATAGAACACTCCGCATCGTCTCGGCGAGGTGCAAAGTAGTCGTCCAATGATTAACCCGACTGCTGGTTGCCTGCCGCTCTGGTGCTTACTCTATCTTAAACAGCCCAGAGCGCAGTGCGGCCTAGCGGTCGATCCATTCCCCGCAAAAACTGACGACGAGCGGAAGCTTAACTAACCACCATTCCAAAGCAGAAAGACTAACATCATGGCTTTCAAATACAGCTTGCAGTGCGACACGCTTCCGTGGGTCGGATACAACATTCTCGAAGAACCCGATGTAGTGCTGCAAGCCGCCGCAGAGGCCGGATACACTGGCATCGATCTGCCCGGTAATCCGGAGAAGATGGATGGTCGTGAATGGCGCAAGAGAGTAGAAGACGCCGGCCTCGTCGTCCCGGAAGTCCTCGCGGCCTGGGGATACTACCACGCCGGTGAGGAGCGCAACCTCGCCAGTTCGGACCCGGAGAAAAGGGCGCGCGCCGTGCAGTACGCCAAGGACACCGTCAATTTGGCGGCCGACGCCGAGGCCAGCTTCACGGAGCTGTGCGCGGCCCAGCCAGCGGTTCCCCAGTTGCCGTTTCCGCTGGAGCCGGTAGAGACCCTGCGCAACAACTTCCGGCAGTCGATCCGGGAGATCTGCGAACATGCTGCAAGCCGCAGCATCACCATCCTGCTGGAGCCGCTGAACACGTACGAGGGTCTCCCCGGCGTGCTGACGACGATCTACGAAGCAGTCAACTACGTCGATGAACTCGGGCTCGACAATCTCGGCGTGCAGCCGGACGTGTATCACATGAACATCGAGGAAGGCTCGATCCCGGATGCGTTGCGCTACGCCGGATCGCGGATCAAACACTTCCACCTCAACGAGACCAACCACTGCCAACACGGGACCGGCCACGCGGACTACCAAGAAATATTCAGAATTCTGAAAGGGATCGGCTACGACGGGTACCTATGCACGTACATGCCCAAGACCACGCAGGCGATCTTGCAGAGTGCGCCGGGCAATCCCTACGTGCCGGAAGGCGTCGCCACCGGTGCTGGAGCGCGGCCCGATCTAGTCGGCCTCCTCAGGGGCCTACTCTCCTTTCTGCAGGAGACGGAGAGAACCGTCGATCAGTCGCGCGAATTCTACGAGGCCGGCGGCTGGCGGAGTTGACGACGACTAATGTAGATTCGCTACGACTCCCGAAAGGAAAAAAATGACCAATAATTGGCTCACGGGAATTTATCTGACCACGGATGTGGTGCTCAAATACCCCGATTATGTCGAGCGGCTGCGCGATGAGATCGGTCTGAATACGGTGGTTCTCTCCTTTACGGGCCAGCTATCGGAGGAGGTGCTCGCCCTCAGTCCCTATGGGGGACGCACGCCGACAGCAGCGGAACTGACCAAGCTCGTTATACGGCATTTCGATGGTCGGCCCATAGACCCGCGGGAATACCAGCGGGCTCAGGCCCTGTGCGGTCCCGGCGTTGCGGCCCAAGGCGACGACAAAGCCTTCAGACAGGCTGTGGGACAGCTAAAGGAAGCAGGCCTGAATGTGTGGACGTGCGGAGGAGCTTGGACGATCCGCCGTCTTATGTTCTGTCCATCGCGGGCGGATGTGCAAGACTGGATCGAGGCCGTGTGCGTGTACTGGGCGACCCAGTACGATCTCGACGCGCTCGACATCACCCACTTCCGCTATCCGATGGGCAGTTTTCCCCTAGGGCTTTTTGGCTGCACCTGTTCTTCTTGCACGGCCGCCGCCCAAGAGCTCGGTTACGACATGGGAGCGATGGTGGAGGACTTGCAGCGTACCCGGGAGGGACTGCGCCGGCTCGACGGTGCCCGCCTCGGCGAGGTAGTCCGTCTCGGGGTTGGTTTCTTCGATGTGGTCCACGCGCTCGGTCTGCGGTCGGGGGGACTCGATTGGGTCCGCTTCCGCTGTGACCTGCTCACTCGCAATCTGGCGCGCTTTCGGGCGGCGGTGCACGCAGCGGCCCCTAGCACGGCCTTTGGCACCGACACCTACCCCGCCTCTATGGCACTGACGGCGGGCCACAATTACCGGCGCTGGGATGAGATGGCCGATTTTGCCAGCCCGCTGGTGTCCCACATTTCCGCCTTTGTCTGCAACACGTTCATCGAGTGGGCCCGCTTTCTGCAGCAGGAAATTCCCAACCTGCAGGAAGAGGATGCCCTGCAGCTCGTCTATCGCTTTACGGGGTACGACGGCATGGGGTTGCCGGAGACCATTGCCGCATACGGCGCTGATGAACCGGCGACGCTGGCCTATCGGATCCCCACGGCCGACTTGGTTTTGCGGGATCTGGTGAAGGCAAAACTGTACCTACCAGCGGACACGCCATCCTATCCAATTATCCACGGAGAGGGTTGGCCACCAGAAGCAATCGACCGCATCGTCAGCGAAGCACGTCGGCTGGGGCACAATGGTATCGTATGGCAGGGCACGGAAGAACTGATGGAGTACGACTTCAAGCGCTGAGAAAGTGCGTCAAATCATCGGCCCGCATTTGTGCAAAATTTGACTTTTATAAAACCAACCTCAGGAGGACGATCATGCTCATAGCCACTAGTAACCAAGTTTTCATCTCGGAGGGAGAAACTCCCACGCAATGCTTGGCCACCGACGGCATCCGCTGCCTAGACGAGGGCGTCCGTTGTTCCGCCATTGGTTTGGCCGATGGTCAAGTGGTCTTCTTGGCCGACGGCCAAGCCCAACCGCAGGCCACCGGCATCGGCGATTCGGTCGAGTGCATCGCCCTGCTGTCCGAAGAGCCGCTGCAAGTGCTGCTGGGCACCGAGCCGCCCCACGTGTACTGTCTCAACGGCGACGGCGGGCCGGCGAGCCGGGTAGAATCCTTCGACGCTTTGGAATGCCGCCAGAGCTGGTACACGCCTTGGGGCGGTCCACCGGCCGTGCGCAGTTTGGCACACAGTGGCGACTGGGTTTTTGCCGATATCCACGTCGGCAGCATCATGCGCTCGCCCGACCGCGGCGCTACCTGGGAGCCGGTGACCCCAGACTTGCACGCCGATGTGCATCAGGTAGCCACCGCCCCTATGGAGGGACGCTTGTATGCCAACACTGCGGACGCGGTTTTTGCCAGCGACGACTACGGCCACTCTTGGGAGCATCGGAACGAGGGCTTGGAACACCGCTATGGCCGCGCCTTGGCCGTCCACCCGCGCGATCCCGACTGCCTGCTAGCCAGCGTCAGCAAAGGACCGGGTCATGGCAGGGATGTGCAGGGCAAGCTCTACTTTTCGCACGACGCGGGTCTCACTTGGACCCGGGCGCTTGCCGGCTTCCCCGAGGCCAAGGGCAATATCGACACCTTCCACATCGCCTTTGACGCCGAGGGAATTGCTTGGGTCGCGGTCGAGGATCAGCTCTATCGCAGTGCGGATAGAGCTGAGAATTGGTCCGAGTTTTGGCGAGCGCCCGCTGCGATTGTCGCCTTGGCCTGCGCCCACTCGAACGGAGTCTGAATATTCCATGACATTGCAAATTCTGACGCTATTAATCCTAGCCAGTTGTTCTACTATCGGGAACATGCGGTCGCCCTGGCCTGAATACCCCGTAAATCCATTCGTCATCCAATTGGAAATTCCCGGCCCTACGGATTCTGCCGGCGGCCTCATTGTCGCCGATCTGAATGGCGACGGACGCATGGATTACTTGGTCACCGTTCCCAATCATCTCACAGCTCATGCCCACGATGGCCGCAAACTCTGGGTACTTGAAACCGACCTCTGGATAGGCGGCTCCTCAGAGCGCATCGGCCTACCCGGCCGTCACGGGCCAGGTGTTCAGGCTGCAGACATCGATGGCGATAAACAGGTCGAAGTGCTGTTCCTCACCCAAGATGGCACGCTCCACGTGGTCGATGGCACTACAGGGCGCGAGCAGTGGAGCGCAAAGCCACCCATTCCCAAAGGCACCCAACGCTGGGAGCATTTGGTAGTCGCCAATTTCCGTGGCGCGGGCGATCGAGACATACTCCTCCAAGCCACCAATGCCGAGGGATACCGCATGGGGCGCTTTCTAGCGGCCTATGCGATAGACGATCTCCGTCGCGGACATTTTGCTCCCCTGTGGGAACGCGACGATTTCGTCTCCTGCGCCCACAACGGCGCGCGGCTGGCGGATCTGAATAGAGATGGGCAAGACGAAGTGATCGGCGCTACTGTCGTCTCTGCCGATGGCAAAATCCTACTGCGGATTCCCCTAAAAGGTCACATCGACTCGATCTTCATCTACGACGTGCTACCCAACGTCCCAGGCTTAGAAATCGTCGCCTTAGAAGAAGGAGGCGGCAATCGCATTTTCCTCTACAACCACGAACAACTCTTCTGGGAAACGCACTTCCGCCATCAAGAACCCCAGAATGCGGCAGTCGGCGAGTTCGACCTTGAGCGACCGGGCCTAGAGATATGGTGTCGGAGCCGCTATAACGAGCATCAGAAGCCTTTCGTCTTTGACGCACAGGGAGAGAAAATCGCGGATTACAAAATGGACGATGTAGCACCCGAGGGCTGGACCATAAGAGGGGTCGAGGTCATCCACAAGATCGATTGGACGGGCGACCGCAAACAGCTTGCCGCAGCCAAAGAGCGCCATACCTCCGGGGATATCGGCATCTTCGATCCTATTAGTGGACGCTTTCTCCACCGCTTCGAGGAAAAGGCCGACCGGTTCTATGTCGCCGATGTGGCTGGAGATTGGCGCGAAGAGCTGATCGTCTTACAAGGCAACCAACTCCACATCTACTTCAACGAGTCCGAGAATCTGGGTTCCGATCGTCCGCGCCTGTGGTCGCAAGACCACTACCGCCGCAGTAAAATGACTTGGAACTATTATAGTCCGTAAGGTCAGGCAACTATGTCGATTTTACCGGGAAAAGCCAGTGATTTTCTCAAGGTCGCGGTAGCTGCCGCCGGGCGCGGCGACCTCCAAACCGTTCAGGCCGTATTGGCGCAAAAACCAGCGTGGATCGGCCGCATCGGTTCGCACGGCCGCACCATGCTGTGGGAAGCTGCGTACCGGGGACGGCTCGCCACGGTCGATTACCTGCTCGATCAAGGCGCTGACATCCACGCCTGCGGCTGTCACTTCACGCCGCTGCTGGTCGAAATCTCTCCCTACTGCGCCGCCCGTTACAAGCGCCACTACGCAGTCGCCGACCGGCTGCTAACACGCGGTGCAACAACCGATATCTACACCGCCGCCTTTCTCGGCGATGGCGATGCGGTCGCCGACTACCTCGACCGAGACCCAAAGCTTGCAACGGCCGAGAAAGCGCAGCACGATTCCTGCCGGAGCATGACAGTCTTGCACTACGCCGTCAGCGCCGGGCACCTCGCCATCGTCGCGATGCTGTTGGCGCGGGGTGCCGATCCGCGGCCATACAGTGGCGGGCTGATTCGCTTTGCCGTGTGGCGGGATCGCGCCGATATCCTCAGAGCTTTGCTCGACGCCGGGGCCGATCCGACCCACGCCGAGGTCCCTCGTGCCGGCATCGTCAATACCGAGATCATCGCATTGCTAACCGCTCACGGCGTCGCATTAGATGTGGACCACGCCGAGGGCGGCTGGCCGCCCCTTGTCTTCCAGTCGCGCGGCGACCGCGGCGGCAATGTCCAGCGCGTGCGCGAGCTGCTCGACTGCGGCGCTGACGTCAATGTCAGGAACCACAAGGGCCAAACGGCATTGCACTGCGCCGCCAAAGCGGGATTTGACCAAATCGTCGCCTTGCTGCTCGACCGAGGGGCCGAGGTGAACGCCAAAGACGACAAGGGCAAGACTCCGCTGGCAACTGCGTTGCGTTCAAAGGTCAAAGACAAGGATCGGCTCGCGGCTGTCATCGGCCTGCTCACCGACGCTGGTGGCGTTTGAGCGTGCAGATAGCTAGGGGAAGTCCCCGCAGCATATCGCGTTGCACAAACGCGATGCGTCTTATTGATTCTCAACTGTTCATTAAAAAGGGAAACAGCGGCGACCAACTAGCCGCTGAATGTCGATAATTTTAACATGTAAAGCGAAGTGCAAGAGCATCTTCGCCTAGGGGAGCCAATGAATCATAGTGAGATCGTCAGTTTCTTGTGGGGCATTGCGGATCTGATCCGCGACAGCTTCAAGCGCGGTAAGTACCAAGATGTCATTCTGCCGCTAACCGTGCTGCGCCGTCTCGACTGCGTGCTCGCTCCGACCAAGGAGCAGGTGCTGCAACGGCAGGCAGAGCTACACCAGCTTGGATTAGAGGATCTGGACCCGCAGCTTCGCAGAGTCTCGGGTTTCGCCTTTTACAACACCTCCCGCTACGACTTTGACAAGCTGCTCGCGGATTCACCGCAGCTTGCCGCAAATCTCAGAAACTACATTGCCGGCTTCAGCAGCAACATGCGCGAGGTGCTGGAGCGATTCGATTTCGACAACACGATCAGCAAGCTCGACGAGGCGGGGCTACTATTCCAAGTTGTAGAACGGTTCGGGATCGTTGATCTACACCCGGCCCGGATCGATAACCCGACCATGGGGACGATCTTTGAAGAGTTAATCCGCAAGTTCAACGAAGCCCTAGACGAGAACCCCGGCGAACACTTCACACCCCGCGACGTCGTCCATCTGATGGTGGATCTCATGCTCGCCGGTGATGAAGAGCGCATCGCAGACCCCGGCGTCGTGCGCAGTGTGTACGACCCTTGCTGCGGCTCCGGTGGTATGCTGATGATCGCCAAGGAGCACATTGCGGGTGGGACACACGTAAACGGCGATCCGCCCCGGCCCGCGATCAACCCACAAGCGGAGATTCACCTTTTCGGCCAGGAAGTGAACCCGGAGACCTGGGCGGTCTCAAAATCCGACATCTTCATAAAAGACCCCTTGGGGCGCGACGCGGCCAACGTCGCTTTCGGAAGCACGCTATCAAACGACCGCCATGCCAGCCAATCCTTCGATTACCTAATCGCCAATCCCCCCTACGGCAAGGACTGGAAGCGCGACAAGGCCGCGGTCGAAGCAGAACATGAACGGGGTGCAGCCGGTCGCTTCGGCCCTGGATTGCCGCGCATCAGCGACGGCCAGACCCTGTTCCTGCTGCACATGCTCGCCCATGCGAAAGCGCCTGACCAAGGCGGCGCCCGCATTGCGATTATTATGAACGGCTCACCGCTGTTTACCGGCGATGCGGGCAGCGGCGAGAGCGAAATTCGCCGCTACATCTTGGAGAAAGACTTGCTGGAGGCGCTGATCGCGTTGCCCGAGCAACTCTTTTACAACACCGGCATCGCCACCTATGTGTGGCTGCTGACCAACCGCAAGGAACCGGCGCGCAAGGGCAAGGTGCAGCTCATCGACGCCTCTGCGTTTTGGGTACCGATGCGCCGGAGTCTCGGCGACAAGCGACGCTCGATACCGCCGGAAAAGGCAGCCGATGTGCTGGAGCTCCTCGCCAATTGCCAAGACGGCGAGACGCGCACGCTCTCAGATGACGGCGAGGAGGAGCGCATCGTCAGCCGCGTCTTCTCGACGACGCAGTTTGGGTATCGCAAGATCACCGTTGAACGGCCGCTGCGGCTCAATTTCCAAGCGAGCGCGGAACGGATCGAGCACCTCAGCGAACAAAAGGGCTTTCAGAATCTGGCCAAATCGAAGAAGCGGGGAGAGGCTGGTGCCAAGGAAGAGGCCGAGGGTCGAGCTCTGCAGCAAGCTATTCGGACCATGCTCAAGACGATGCCCGACACCCTTTACAAGGATCGGGAAGCGTTCCTCAAGGAGCTTGCGAAAGCGACCCGGAAGGCTGAACTCAAACTGCCGGCACCGGCGAAGAAAGCAATTCTCGACGCTCTGGCTGAGCGCGATGAGACGGCCGAGATCTGTCGCGGCAAGGACGGCACAGACGAACCCGACCCGGACCTGCGCGACACTGAGCGCGTGCCGCTTGCCGAAGGAGAGGATCCCGTGGACGGCGATGGGGTGCCGGCCAGCGTCCGCGCCTTCTTTGAACGGGAGGTCAAGCCTCATGTTCCCGATGCTTGGATCGACATATCGAAGCGCGATCACAGGGACGGGAAGGTCGGCCTAGTCGGCTACGAGATCAACTTCAATCGCTACTTCTACCAATACAAGCCGCCGCGCCCGCTCGCAGAGATCGAATCCGATATCCAAGCTATCGAGACGGACATTCTGGAGATGCTGAAAGGCATGTCGGCAGAACCTGCGAGATGACATTAAATGTCGGCACTTGCGATTAAGTGCCGACATTTTGTATCATCTGTAAATGGCTAACACACTGGATACAGCTCAACTGCAAGCAGCGGGCCTCGGCACCTTTTTCCGACCGCGAGACCTTGAGCCACTTGGGATCTCCCACCGCAGGCTTCAGGGTTTGGTCGCCGGGGGACTCGTCGAGAACTTCGGAAACGGCCTCTATCGGCTCTCCGAGGTCGAACCCACGGAGGTCGAGACGATCGCGATGGTAGCCGCGGCCATCCCGAACGCCGTCATGTGCCTGCTGACGGCGCTTCGCTTCCATGACATCGGCACGCAGTCGCCGCACGAGATTTGGATCGCCCTCGACCGCAAGGCTCGCAAGCCTGCGCACCCTCCTTCCCGCGTGCGCATCGTTCGTTTCTCAGGCGCGATGCTCACCTATGGCGTGGTCTGCCATTCGGCGCTGGGGGTGCCGTTTCGCATCACTTCGCCGGCCCGAACCGTGGTGGATTGTTTTCGCTATCGCAATAAGTTCGGTCTCGACATCGCGCTTGAGGCGCTGCACGACGGCTTGCAATCGCGGATTACGACGGTGGATGCGATCATGCGCGCCGCCGAAGCCTGCCGTATGCGGACGGTTATGCGGGCCTACTTGGAGGCACTGCCGCTATGACGCACGGGAAACGTCGAAACGTAGGCGCATCGGTTCGCGCAAGGTTGATGAATCGGAGTCGTGAGACCAGCGAGGACTTCCAGTTTTTGTTGGAGCGATACGCAAGAGAGCGATTCCTCTACCGCCTTGGAGAATCGCAGCATCGAGAGCATTATGTAGTGAAGGGCGCGACACTACTCGTTCTTTGGGGCGAAGCAGTTTACCGCCCGACGCACGATCTTGACTTTGCCGGCTACGGAAGTCCCCTAGCGGACGACGTACGCTCCGCCATCGGCGACATTTGCGAGACTAAAGTCGATGACGATGGAGTCTTGTTTGATAGTGGAGACATTAAGGTCAAACCCATCCGAGCACACGAAGAGGACGTCGGCTTTCGTGCGCTCTTCTGGGCCAAGATTTCCAGTGCGCGAATACGGATGCGGATCGATATCGGCTTTGGGAATGCCATCCAACCGCCGCCGCTCGACGCCCATTACCCAACCCTGCTCGATGCTCCTCGTCCGCAAATCCGCGTTTATCCGCGCGAAGCTGTCGTGGCCGAGAAGCTCCACGCGATGGTTGTACTCGGTGAACAGAACAGCCGCTACAAGGACTTTTACGATCTTCACTCGCTTGCACAGCACACCGGTTTCGATGGCGAGCCCCTCATGCGTACCATCGGCGCAACTTTCAAAAGACGCAGTACCACAATCCCCCGGAATCTGCCAGTCGCTTTGACGCCTCAGTTCTATGACGATGCCGTCCGTGCCGGGCAGTGGCGTATCTATCTGGAACGGAACGAGCTGCCGGGGACATCATCGGATTTCGCAGCCGTGGGCGAGCGTCTCTTGTCGTTTCTCAGAGAGCCATGGGATGCGATGGCGCACGAATCCGAGTTCTCCGGAAGCTGGTCGGAGGGTGGGCCTTGGCAGCATGGGTGAAACTGGATGATGAGAGCTACACAAGTTCAAGGGAGGAGAAATAGATGAGGAACCGGTCCGCCGACATTGGGGCGAGCGGCGTCACATCCATTATGGGTGCGGAGCGATACAGACCCTATCCGGCCTACAAGGACTCCGGCATCGAGTGGCTATGGGAGATTCCGGCGCATTGGGAGGTAAAGGCATCGCGTAGAGAGTTCACGATCCAGTTGGGGAAGATGCTCCAACCCACAGCCAGAGGTCCGCAGGATTCCGAAATCCCGTATTTCAAGGCCCAACATGTCCAGTGGGAGACCGTTCGAACTACTGGGATGCCCATAATGTGGGCAGACCCTGCGGACGAAGTGCAGTATGGCGTACTCGATGGCGATCTGCTTGTCTGCGAAGGAGGTGAAGTCGGACGAGCGGGGATCGTACGTAATCCTCCAGATAGAGCTATAATCCAGAATGCACTCCATCGGGTTCGATCTACAGGGACCAGCAGCATTCGTTTGCTAATATATCTATTGAAGCATGCTGCATCGCAAGGATGGTTCGAGATTCTCTGTAATCGGGCAACAATAGCGCACTTCACTTCTGAAAAATTCGGTGCCTTACCAATTCCTACACCACCCCTCTCCGAACAACGCGCCATCGCCGCCTTCCTCGACCGCGAGACGGCCAAAATCGACGCCCTCGTCGCCAAGAAGGAGCGGCTGATCGAGCTGCTCCAAGAAAAGCGCACCGCCCTGATCAGCGACGCCGTAACCAAGGGCCTTGACCCCCCCGACGTGCCCCTGAAGGACTCCGGCGTCGAGTGGCTGGGAGAGATTCCGGCGCATTGGGAGGTGAAGCGCGTAAATCAGATTTCTGAAATTCTCAGAGGTAAGTTTACTCACCGGCCACGGAATGACCCAGCCCTATACGATGGACCTTACCCTTTCGTTCAGACAGGTGACGTGACACGTGCCCAGAAAGAGATCACAGGTTATCGGCAGACCTTGAATGAACGCGGATTAAGCGTCAGCAAGATGTTTCCTTCGGGGACGCTCGTGATGACGATCGCAGCAAATATTGGCGACGTTGCAGTTCTCGATTTCGCAGCATGTTTTCCCGACAGCGTTGTGGGATTCGTCCCTCGAAGTGGCATCGAACGCGACTTTCTTTTTTACTTATTCTTGGCTATGAAGCCTGAATTGCTTCGCGAAGCACCAGTCAATACTCAGGGTAATCTCAATATTGAACGAATCGGTTCCATAGGGAGCCCAATACCCGTGCCCAACGAGTCCGAACAACGCGCCATCGCCGCCTTCCTCGACCACGAGACGGCCCAAATCGACGTCCTAGTCGCCAAAGTCCGCGAAGCCCTCGACCGCCTCAACGAACTCCGCACCGCCCTCATCTCGGCAGCAGTGACGGGCAAGATCGACGTGCGGGAGGCTACCGAGTGAACCGAGTCAGAGTGCAACCAGCACCTCTGCGCTAGGCACGGGGGACGGTTCTTTCCCTATCCGCCCATTTCCGTTATGCTATTATCGTATTCCAGCATTAACGCTAATAAGAGCCATTCTTATTTTCACACCCGAAAACAAGAGCAAATTGTGAATCTTGGTATTGATGGGACACGCCACCCCCACGGTCGCACGGTCCAATGTCCGAGCGGCTACCGCGCCTACGTCCCGGCACCCCTACCGCCACCGATTGCTTGGGACGGAGAACTCGTCGCCGCACTCTCCCGCGCCGACCAAGCAATCGGCCGACTCGCAGGCGAAGGTCGGCGACTGCCCAACCCCCATCTCTTCATCAGGCCGTTCCTGCGCCGTGAAGCCGTACTCTCCAGCCGCATTGAAGGCACGCAGACAACCCTAGGCGAATTGCTTGCCGCCCAAGCCGGGGCAAGGGTCGAGCAGAGTTCTGCTGATCTGCACGAGGTCGCCAACTACGTCGTCGCGCTAGAATTCGGGATACAGCGCCTAAACACGCTGCCGCTGTCGCTGCGCCTCATACGCGAACTGCACGAAAAGCTGATGCGGGGCGTGCGGGACGACACGGCCACGCCCGGCGAGTTTCGCCGCAGCCAGAACTGGATCGGTCCGCCCGGATGTGTCCTGAACAACGCCACCTACATTCCCCCACCACCCGAAGAACTGATGGCGTGTCTAGGCGAGTGGGAAAACTTCCTCCACGACGACACCCTGCCCCCTCTGATACACGCCGCGCTCGCCCACTCGCAGTTCGAGGCCATCCATCCGTTCATAGACGGAAATGGACGCATTGGCCGCCTGCTCATCACGCTGCTATTCGTCGCCCGTGGCGTTCTGCCAGCACCGCTTCTATACTTGAGCGCTTACTTAGAAGCCACGCGCCAAGAATACTACGCACGCCTGCTTGCGGTAACTCAAAACGGGCAGTGGGAAGAGTGGCTGATATACTTCCTGCGCGGCGTGGCGCTCCAAGCCGAGGACGCTATTGGCCGCATCCAACGCATCGACGAATTGTTTCAGCAGTGGTCGGAGCAACTCGCCGGTATTCAATCGGGGCAATCAAAGAAGGTGTTGGAGTTGTTTGTCGAAAACCCCTTTTGGACCGTGCGCGAAATTGCGGCAAGGCTAGCGGTCGCCTATACCACGGCTCGGCGCGCCCTCGACCGGCTAGAATCGGCAGGCATCGTCACGCTGATTGGAGAGGCGAGACGCAACCGAGTGTATTGCGCACGAGCCATGCTTGAAGTACTAGAGGCACCGTACAGCGCAGAACAAGTCAAAACGACGGCACGAGATAATCTATGAATTCCAAGAAGATATCCGAACGCGCCTTTGAAGACGCCATCGAAGCGGCTCTGCTCCGCCACGGCCCGGACGAAGTAGGCGGCGTTCCGCCTGTTGCGAGTGAGGGCCGGGTGCCCTACGGCGACGAAGGAATGCAGCCCGGCGGCTATCTCAAACGCCGACCCCAGGACTACGACCGCGCACTGTGCCTCTTACCCAACGATGTCCTAGACTTTGTGCTGGCCACGCAACCAAAGGAATGGCAGAAGCTGTCCCAACACTACGGCACCCAAGTCAAAGAGCGGTTTCTCAAACGCGTGTCATCCGAAATTGAACGCCGTGGCGCACTCAATGTCCTGCGAACTGGCGTAAAGGACATGGGCTGCACGTTCCGGCTCGCCTATTTCCGCCCGGCGAGCGGCCTCAACGAGGAGACACGGCGGTTGTACATGGCCAACTTCTTCGCCGTCGTCCGCCAAGTCCGCTACAGCACCAAAAACGAAAAAAGCCTCGATCTAATGCTGTTCCTCAACGGCATCCCAATCTTCACCGCCGAACTCAAGAACCCACTCAGCGGCCAGACTGTCGAGGACGCGATCCGCCAATACAAAACCGACCGCGATCCGCGCGAGCCCCTGTTGGCCTATGACCGCTGTCTGGCCCATTTCGCCGTCGATCCAAACCTAGTCTACGTCGCGACGCATCTCGCCGGCCCCAAGACGCGCTTCCTGCCCTATAACCGGGGTAAATTCGGCGGGGCTGGCAATCCACCCATCCCACCAACGCAAACCGGCTATGCCACCGCCTATCTTTGGGAAGAAACCTGGGCGCGCGACAGCGTACTCGACTTGGTGCGCCAGTTCATCCACGAAGTCGAAGAAGAAGATGAGACCGGCCGCAAGACCGGCAAGCGGTTCCTGATCTTTCCGCGCTATCAGCAACTCGATTGCGTGCGCCAGCTCGTTGCCGATGCCCGCGAGAAGGGGACGGGACAGCACTATCTCATCCAACACTCGGCCGGGAGCGGCAAGAGCTTTACCATCGCTTGGCTCGCCCACCAACTCTCCACCTTGCACGATGCCAATGACCGCCGCGTCTTCGATTCCATCGTGGTCATCACCGACCGCCGCGTGCTCGACCGCCAACTCCAAAGCACCATACGCCAGTTTGAGCAGACGCTGGGCGTGGTGGAAAACATCGACACCACCTCGCGCCAACTCAAAGACGCCCTCGAAGCGGGCAAGACGATCATCGTCACCACGCTACAGAAATTCCCGGTGATCGCCGCGGAAATCGGCGCACTGCCGGGCAAGCGCTTCGCCCTGATCGTCGATGAAGCGCACTCATCGCAGTCGGGAGAGAGCACCAAGAGCCTCAAGGCCGTGCTGGCTCCGGCATCGCTCGAAGAGGCAGAGAGTGAGGAATCCAACGCCGAGACCCCCGAAGAGGCGCGCGAGAACGCGATCTTGGCCGAGATGGAAAAGCGCGGACGCTTGCCCAATCTTTCGACCTTTGCCTTCACCGCGACGCCCAAGCCCAAGACGCTGGAGCTTTTCGGGACCAAGCGCCCCGACAGCTCGTTCGCACCATTTCACCTCTACAGCATGCGCCAAGCAATCGAGGAGGGGTTTATCCTCGATGTCTTGGGAAACTACACCACCTACACGGCCTATTGGCGGCTGTGGAAGATAGTCGAGGACGATCCGCGCTACGACAAGCACAAAGCCGCTTTTCTGCTCAAATCCTTTGTCGAGCTGCACCCGCACGCCATCGGCGAGAAAGTGCGTATCATAGTCGAGCACTTTGCCGAGCAGGTGCAGAACCAGATCAACGGCAGGGCGAAAGCAATGATCGTCACTCGCTCGCGTCTGCACGCAGTGCGCTACAAGCTGGCGGTGGACGAGTACCTTGCCGAGCGGGGATATCCGTTCAAGGCGCTGGTTGCGTTCTCGGGCACCGTTGACGATGACGGCCGGTCCTACACTGAAGTAGGTATGAACGGAATCTCGGAGACGCAGACCGCCAAGACGTTCGAGGGCCCGGACTATCGCTTCCTGATCGTCGCCAACAAGTTTCAGACCGGGTTCGACCAGCCGCTGCTACACACGATGTATGTGGACAAAAAACTCGGCGGCGTGAACGCAGTGCAGACGCTGTCGCGCCTCAACCGCACACACGCGGAAAAACAAGGCACCATGGTGCTCGACTTCGCCAACGAGTCCGACGAGATCAAGACCGCCTTCGAGCCTTATTACGAGACGACGCTGTTGTCGGAAGCGACCGATCCCAACCTGCTCTACGAAATCCAAACCAGCCTCGGTACGTTCCCCGTTTATGCCCAAACCGACGTGGACAGTTTCGCCAAAGTCTATTTCGACGGCACAGTCACGCAGGATCAGCTCTACGCCGTGCTCAATCCAGTCGTCGCTCGTTTTCAGGAGCTACACGAGGACGAGCGACAGAATTTCCGCAGCAAGCTCACGGACTACGTGCGGCTTTATGCGTTCCTCGCGCAGATATTGACCTTTGCCGATGTCGATCTGGAAAAGCTCTACGTCTTCGCACGGTACTTGCGCCGACTCTTACCCGCCGACCAAGAGGAATTACCGCACGAAGTGCAGCAGAACATCGATATGGAATCGTATCGGGTCCAGGAGACGGGGAGCGGCAAAATCGGCCTTGAGCGCAAGGCGGGGACGCTCGACCCCATCGGTACGAAGGACGCGCACGGACATGTACCGGAAGAAATAGAGACGCTGTCTCGGATCATCGCCGAGCTAAACGAGCGCTTTGGGATCGAACTCGGCCCCGAACATCGCGTCACTCTTAGCCAGATGATGGAAAGGCTCGCTGGCGACGCCGCACTCGATGCCGCAGCGCGGGTGAATACGCGAGAAAACGTGCGCTTGACCTTCGACCACAAGGTCGAGCAAGTGATCCAGGAGATCGTCGATTCTAACTTTGATCTGTACAAGCGCATAACTGATGATCGCGCCTTTGGAGCGGAGCTCAAGAATCACCTCTTCGACCAATATCTCCGCAGCTACCGCAACGCCGAGGAGCTCATCAAACTTTGACCAAGTGCGGCCGCAGTGATCCGATAGCAGGGTTGGATTGGACGTTCGCGCCGCCTCACCATCACTCATGGAAGACGCCGCTTGACCAAGCTCCCTAAAAGACCCTTTGTAACGCCTATAGTCAGCCCCTAACCACCGGTCTTAATAGGAAAAGGAAAATGCAACCAACGCCAACCACCCCAAGCGTACAGCAAGTCCCGCTCCTAACCGCGAGCCAAATAGCCCAGTTCAAGCGCGACGGATTCCTCGTACTCCCCGCCGTGCTCGACCCCGAACTCTGCCGCCAAGCCAGGGACGAAATGTGGGCCGCGATTGCAACCCACTTGCCCCGCATAAAACGGGACGATCCCTCCACCTGGGACCCGCTTACCGAGGAAGAAAGCTCCGTGCTGAACGCGCAACGGCCCGAGATCGGCGGAGATCCCTATTTCGCCGGCAACAGCCACCGCTTCTATGTCCGCAACGGTGCCGAACAATTCATGCTCGACTTGGCCCCTCGGGCCTTGTGGCAAGTCGCCGAGCAATTGCTTGGCGAGGACACGGTAGTGTGGCCCGCTGGAGAGGATGACGCTGGCATCACGACGGGTCCGTGCTTCATGTGCGACGATGCAGTGGGAGGGCTAGCCAGCCACTTGGGCAAAGAGATCGAGAAGTGGCCAGAGAAAGGATCCTTCACCACCGAGGAAGCACTGCGCCTGCCCAAGACCGGCCCGATATGGCTCAACGGACAAGGGACGCGCGGCTTGTATTGCACCCTGCCCAACAGTCCGTCTCCTGGCCCCGACTACCGAGGTGCCCACTCCGACGGTGCCTGCTACGGCCGCTGGCGGCTGCAAATGTCGGCGTACATCGACGACCTACCGCCCAATTCCGGCGGCTTCACGGTGTGGCCGGGCAGCCACAGCCGGATCTGGCGCGAGCAGTGGGAGACCTTTCTCGAAGGCGAAAAGCACACCGACAAACATTTGGCGGAACGCAAGGCCGGCGGCTACAACGACCCCGTCATCCAACGCATCAAGGTCGATACCCAGCCCGTCGATTGCCACGGCCCCGCTGGCACGGTGGTTTTGTGGCACACCAAAATTTTGCACATCGCCGGGCAAAATCTATCTGCTGACGTCATCCGCCAAGCAACCATCTACGGTTTCCTCAAAACGCCCGCATCCCTCCCCGACCCACTGGTAGTGGACAACACCAACGGCGACATCTGGCGAGATTGGTCCGACGAAGTGCGCGCCACCCAATAACCCGCACTCAGCCGTAGGCACCTTTCTCCTGGCGGCCGAGCAAGCGCTGCAAACGGGGCGAGGCACCCTCAAGAGCCCAGCGGTTCGATGGCGACCGCGGCACCTGAACTCGATGAGGCGCGGGCGGCGTCGGCGACCGCCTGCACCCAGTAGCCGCTCTCCGCGTCACAGACCGGTTTTTCACCGCGCTCCGCGGCGGCGGCGAAATCCTCGATCATCGGCAGATCGAATAGCTTCTCCTGCAGCGGCTCCACCTCAATCCTCTCAGTTCCATCGGGCAGTTCCAGAATTAGGTGATCCGCCGTCAACTCCAGCGGGTCAATCAGTATCCTGCCGCCATCGCCGTCGATCTGGGCAAAGTCGCGACGCGGTGGCGAGGTCAGGATCGTCGAGTGCATGCCGATCCCGCCACCCTCGAAGCGCACGATCAGGGCGTCGGTGTCATCGACGGGCCAGTCGTGGCCGACCGTGTCGACCACAGCGCTCACCGACTGCGGCCGGCCGCCGAAGTTCAACAGCACTTCGATGCGATGAGACGCCATTTCCATCAGGGCGCCGCCGATGCCCGGTTCGATCCGC
The DNA here is from genome assembly GCA_965217585.1 of Candidatus Latescibacterota bacterium. Lineage (GTDB taxonomy): Bacteria > Latescibacterota > UBA2968 > UBA8231 > UBA8231. The sequence goes on along the minus strand of OZ244561.1, from coordinate 4,993,710 downwards.
CAATCCCCCGCTTCCGGATCCCAGCGCCCGCTGTAATGGGTACGCGCGAAAACGACCCGGCCGATGCGGCCCGCGGCGATCAACCGCTTGGCCGCGACCACTTGCGGACAGGTGCGCCGGCGGTAGGCGACCGCCAGGGTCACGCCGTGAGCCCGGCACGTGGCGATCATTTCGCGACACTCGGCGGCGTTTCTCGCCATCGGCTTCTCGCATAGTACGTGCTTTCCGTGCTCCGCCGCCAAGCAGGTGTAGTCGCAATGGGTATCGGCCGGCGTCGACACGATGACAGCCTCCACCCGGTCGTCGCGCACCAGCTCCGCCGCCGAGCCGTACGCGCGCGGGCCACTGAATCGCGCCGCGAATGCCCTGGCTGCCTCGAGGTCGCGACGGCAGACGGCGACGAGGTCGGTCCGTTCCGAAGCCAGCAGGCTCGGCCCGAACGAATGCTCGGCTATGGAGCCGCAGCCGATGATGCCAAATTTCATGGTGAAGTCCTTGTCCCGGCGAGGAGGAGACTCATCTTCGAGCCCGTCTCCCCGTCTCATGGTTCAGCGCTCAACTCTCTCGCCCATCTGCGCCGTGGCGGTCAGCTCTTCCCACTTCGTCTCCCCAGTTGTGCTGCGGTAGGTGGCCAGAGAGCGGGCGGAATCTGACCTCAGCCGTAGGAGCCTTTCTCGTGGCGGCCGAGCAAGCGCTGCAGACGGGGCGAGGCGCCCTCCAGCACGTGCGGCGGCATGCGGTAGTCGATAAAGGGATAAAAGCGTTGGGAGATAAAGCGCTTGCTGTACGTGGCGCCGGCCATGAAGCGCGTGCGATCCGAGGCATTGGGGGCACCCCGGTGCCAGATCTGGTTGTTGAACATGTAGGCGTCGCCAGCCCGGGCAAACAAGGAGACCGGTCCCGTCCCGCAAAAGGTGGGCGCGTCTTGGGAGGCGGGGCGACGACCGGCGCGATGGCTGCCGGGCACGACCTGCGTGGGGCCATATTCAATGCTTTCCACATCGCTGACCGGGGTAAAAATCTGCAACACAAAGCAGGGCATGGCGATGCGCGGGTCGTGCTGTTCCACCTCATCGGGCAGAGGGAAGTGAATCAAATCGTCGAGGTGCCAGCCGCCGGGGCCGTCGGGCACTTTGCTAGAATCGGGCTCGGTGTACAGGGCGTTTTGCGACATGAGGTGGCAGTTGTCGCCCAAGATGGCTTCGGCCAAGCTGGCAAACGGCTCGCGGACGACCAAGTCGCGGAAGGCCTCGCTGTATTCGAACATGCGCATGAGGCTGATGCCGCGGATGTGATCGCCTGCTTGGTCGTTCAGGATGCGGGGATCTGCGACTTTGCGCGCCAGGGCCTCGCGCAGGGCCTCGACCTCATCGGCTGCGAGGACGGGCCCTAGGTGATAGTAGCCGTCGCGGTTGAATTGCTCGATGATGCGCTGGGTTTCTTCCGGCGAGTACGGCCGGTCGGCTGCGATGGGACTGGACATGGGATTTTAGCCGGGCAAGAGAGTGGACAGGTCGGCTGCAAAATAGCGCACGGCCTCGCCAACGCCAAATCAACAGGCCGGGAACTGCCCATCTTAGTCATGCTGAGCGGAGCGGAGCGGAGTCGAAGCATCTCTACCGGGAAGCCTGTGCCTAACGTTAATTACAGATTCTATTGCGCCTCCTATCCACCCGCCGTACCTTGCCCCCCATGAGCTTACGCATCGGCATCGTCGGCACAGGCTCTTTCGCCCAGAGCTTTATTCCCCTCTTCAAAGCACACCCCCTCGTCGGCCAAGTCGTCCTCTGCGATTTGGACCGCGAGAAGTTGGCACGCAACGCCGCCAAACACGCGATAACCGACCTAAGCCCCTCGCTCGACGCGCTCTGTGGCTCGTCCATAGACGCCGTTTGCCTCTTCACCCAAAACTGGCTCCACGGCCCCCAAGCCATCCAAGCCCTAGAGGCCGGCAAACACGTGTACTCAGCCGTGCCCCCCGGCATTAGCTACGCGGAAATAGAAAACCTAGTCGCGGCCGCCGCGCGCAGCAGCAAGGTGTACATGCTCGGGGAGACCAGCTATTATTATCCCGGCGTGCTCTACTGCCGCCAGCAGCACGCCCGTGGCGCTTTTGGCCAGATCGTCTATGGCCAAGCCGAGTACTACCATGACTGGGATCACGGCCTTTACGACGTGGCGCGCTGGCGCGGCGGAGAAAATTGGCGGGCGAGCGCTGGCATTCCGCCGATGTATTACCCGACCCATTCGACGAGTCAGATCATCTCCGTTACGGGTGCCTACATGACGCATGTGTCCTGCCAGGGATTCCGCGACGAACACGCCGACGGCATCTACCAGCACAACGACTGGCAAAACCCCTTCAGCAACCAGAGCGCCCTGTACAAGATGTCCGACGGCAGCGCCTGCCGCATCAACGAATTCCGCCGCATCGGCCACCCCGGCTGCGTACAGATGATCCTCCAAGGTACCGAAGGCTGCTTCGAGCAATCCGCCAGCGGTGCCCGTTGGCTGACCAAAGACCACGCCCAACAAGAAAACCTAGATCAGCTCCTAGCCTGCACCGGCCAGCCGCTCCAAGCCGACGATCCCATGAATAAAGTCACCGCGGCCGACGGCACCCACCTCGGCGCATCGGCCGTTCACCCGGTCGAGCACCTGCCGCGCGAGTTCGCTGGCCTGCCCAATGGCCACGCGGGCGCGCATCAGTTCCTCGTCCACGACTTCGTCACCGCCTGCGCCAGCGGCCAGCTTCCACCCAACAACGCCTGGGACGCAGCCCGCTACATGCTCCCCGGCCTCGTCGCCCACGAGTCCGCCCTCCAGGGAGGTGCCCTCCTCCCAATACCCGACCTCGGCGATCCGCCCGGCAGAGAATAAGTCCATGAAAAATCGAGCCGCATCGCTTTGGGTGCTCCCGGCCCTGGGCCTGTTGCTAGCGGGTCCTGCCCTCTGCCGCACGGCCCCAGAGCCCACAGGACCAGTGCCCGCCGCCCTACAGCAACCCGAAGTGGCCGACCTCGAGCCGCTGTTCTGCTGGGCCACCCCGGTGCCCGATGAATACGCCAACAACAAATCGGGGTACACCGCTTGCGTGGCAGGGCCCGACGGCAAGGTCTACCTGGGCACGGCCAACTACTACGATTACGGCGACTGGCTGGTCTATGACCCCCGAGACCGCAGTATCGAGAAAGTAGTCGACCTGAGCCGGACCATCGCCGAAAACCTGTACGACACCAATACCCAGGGTAAGACGCACACGCAACTGGCCATCGGCCCCGATGGCCGCATATACGGTGGCACCAAGCAAGGACACGAACTATTTGCCACCAGACCCGAAATCGGCGAACAGGCCGGCGGTTATCCCGGCGGTCATTTAATCGCCTATGATCCGCGCACGGGCCTAGCTCAGGACCTTGGCATCCTGCGCGCCCAGGACGGTCTAATGAACGGCATTGTCGACCACGAGCGCCGCCGCATCTATTTCAAAACCGAACCGCGCATGCACTTTCTCATCTACGAACTGGACACGCACCAGGTGATCGACAAAGGGCGAGTGGGCACCTGGAGCCGCTACATCGACATGGACGATCGGGGCGATGTGTGGATACCCAATCGCGGCAGAATGACCCGCTACGACGTGGAAAGAGACGAACTCGTCGAGTACAAAGTGCGCGTCCCAGCAGGTGCGCCGCCCTACGAAAAACCGTACGCCTGTGTAATTGGCGGCGGCGGTAGCAAACTCGGGGCCGATTTCAACCGGCGCGGCATGAAGCTCTACGGAGGCGACCTCAGGCAAATTCAGGAATTCGACCTAGCCGGCGCCGACAGCGGAGTCGTGCCCATGCGCTATGTCTGCAATTCAGTCCCCGAGCCCTTTGCCGAGAGCAGCGATATCCACACCATGATACAGGACGCCAAGGGCCGGATCTACTGGACCGCGGATGTGGGCCAAAACCCGAAGCAGACCCTGATTATGCGCTACGATCCGCACCGGGGCCAAGGCGAATGTCTCGGCTATGTCGTCGATGCGGAGTTTGCCGCACACCGAGATTTGCACAATGGTCTGGGCTCGATCCAAGGCTCGGCAATAGGGCCAGATGGAACCCTGTACATCATGGCGACCTATCCGTATTACATCCTCGAATTTCCCCGGCTGACCGCGGATTGAGGATCCATGTATCGGATAAAATTCACAAGCTGCGCCATTTTCGCTTTTTCCCTGCTGCTCGCCGACGCTGGCAACGCGGCCAGCCCCGCGCTGGACCTAAAGCGGGAAAGCGCCCAGATGGTGCCTCTGTTCGAGGCCCTGCCCGTCAATGAGTGCATGGTGACTGCAATGGTCCGCCGGCAGCGCGACGGCCTGATCATTGGAGCCACCTGCGGCAAAAAGGAAATCTGCCTGTTCAGCTTTGACCCTAGCAGCACAACAGTGAAAATGCTCGACTGCTTCGAGGCCCTGTGGTGGGACGAGCCGCGCCTAGCGCTCGGACCCGAAGGGGACATTTATCTGGGTGCCCGACGCGCTTACGACAAGCAGTTCTTCTTCGAGCGCCTGCGGCAGCGCCCCCACACCCCCGGCACTTTCAGACGCCGCGACTCCGTGCCGCCGCCCCACCTGATGGATCGAGCAGCCCCAGGCATGCCCCTCCGGCACTACTCGCCCGCTGGTCGCTTGCTCGCAGAGATCGCCCTGCCTGAATTTCCCGAGCCGGACGGAGTAGGAGCCCTAACCGTCGACGCCACCGGGCAAATACTCTGCGGCCTTACCGCACCCGGAGGGCGGCTTTTCACCGTGGCGCTGTCGTCGGGCCAGAACAAGGACTACGGCGAGGTAGTTCCCCTACCCCAACACCACCATACCCGCCCGATCAGCAAAGTCCTACTGGCCGCAGACAACGGCAAGATCTACCTCAGCGGCACCAGCACCGGGGCGAGTGGCGACGACGACATGGGTCGCATCCTCGAACTGGATCCCCGCACAGGCGTCCTCAAGCCCCTCGATGCCAGATTGCCAGCCATAGTGGGGCGACGGCGCTTCGCCGCCATCGACGCCGCGGTAAAACTGGACGACGGCAGCTTTCTCGCCGGCACGACAGATGGCCATCTGTTCCGCTTTGACCCCAAAGCCGCATTGGTAGAGGGTTTTGGCAAGCCCCTGCGGCAGCACCGCATCCCAGGGCTGGCCCGGGGGGCGGATGGCCTGATTTACGGCGTGGGCGGAGAACAGGGAGGGCTGCCGCGCTTGTTTGCCTTTGACCCGGTCCAACGCCGGATGTACCTGGGTACCTGGCCGGGCGGCATGCAGCCGGAAGGAGGGCACCGGACCTTCGGCGCTATCGGCGCGGTCGTCAGCACGGCCGACGGCACCCTCATATGTGGCGAGCGCGAGCGGCGCGGTTATCTGCTGTTGTACTACCCGCAAGACCGGCAGATGTCCTCCGGTGAGCCGCCGAGGACTGCGGAGACCAAAGCGCGCTACACCACTGCCAGCGCAACCTCGTCCAAGTGGAAAAGGACCTTTGAGGGCGAGACTCTCACCAACTGCACCCGCGACCGTTTCATCGATTTTTCCGCCGCCTCTGGTGCCCTTGGCCTAGCGCCCACCTATCTGATTGCCGATGCCATGGCCCGCAGTTCGAAAATCAGCGAACCCCTGACGGACCAAATCCAAGTGAAAAAGGTCTTCGAATTGCCATCAGCAGTCGAAAAAGCCGAAATCCTCTTTTTCGGCGGGGGTGGTAGCGAGCAAACACCCATGCTCATTGTGGTCAACGGGCACGAGATCCGCCATGTTCAGAACAGGGAAAAAATGCTCACGGGCGGCTGGGACCGGGAGACCATTCCCGGCCGCTACCTGCAGCAGGGCAGCAACGAACTGGTCTTTTCGGGAGCGGGTTTTCTACTCATCGATGCGGATAGGCCCGGCAAAAACAGTTTCAAGCGCCTTGCCGGGGAGAGCAGCGAGTGGAAGAGCGACATACTCGGGTCCGAGAACAATCTCTCGGGCGAGTACGTCGTCCGCATCCGGGTCCACGGCTATCCGCCCGAGGGGACCCTGACTTCCCCGATAATTGATGTAGCCGCAGAATATGCCCTGCCCCCCAAGGTGGAGGTGAGCGCCCTGCGTCTGTCCGCCGATCTGGCACTGCGGCCGCAGACTGCTGTCCGGTTAGCAGTGCGCACTGGCTCGACGGCCCGCTACGCGCCGGATAAATGGAGTCCCTGGCAGGCAGCCGACTCGGCCAGCACCTTGCCCGGACAGCGCTTTGTGCAGTGGCGAGCGACCCTTTCCAGCCGGGATGCCCGCATCACGCCCTTGGTGAAAAAAGTGACCATTGAGGCTTCCGGCCGGGTCAGTGGGGTAAATCACCCGGACATCGAGGTGATCGAGGCACCGGACCATGCCATTGCGGTCTCTTCGTACGATTTCGACTACGCCGATCCACACCACCCCCGCATGCGCCACCTGCGGGAAAAATACCGACTGGACGAAATAGTCGCCCCCGGCAAAACGGAGATGGAAAAGTTTGCCCTTTTGCGCCAGTGGGTCCGCCGGCAGTGGGAAGGGTGGAACGAAAACGAGTACAACTACTGCCCACAGTGGGACGCGCTGGAGATCCTCGAACTGGCTCCGCAGAACTTGGCGCTGGGGATGTGCACCCACTATGCGGCTGTCTTTGCCCAGTGCGCCGCGGCCCTCGGGTACCACGCTCGTGCCCTCATCGTCGATCACCACTGCCTAGCCGAGATCTGGTCGGACCAGTACGGCAAGTGGATTCTCCAGGATCCGGGGCTCTTGCCAGGGCACCAAGTGGCTTTCCAGTACGAAAGGGCCGGTGTGCCCATCAATGCGCTCGAAATGCATCGCAGCGCCGCCGCCAACAGTGCCGAGGATATCGATATTATTCCCCCACCGCCCATTCCCGTGGACCGGATGCGGCAGATGTTTGTCGATCTGTACCTGCGCTTCGGAATACCGCTGCGCAATGACCACCTGTACCGCTCCGAGCCCCAGGAACTGGAACAGGGCATGGATCAGTACCACTGGGACGGCCATCTGTGGTGGACCGACAGTCTCGACCCGAGGTACCCGGAATATTCGCTCCAGACCACCCGGCCGGAGGATTTCTACTGGTCCTTGAACAAAACGAGGATCGACCTAGAAGACACCGAGACGACCGCGGCCCTGTCCGTGCAATTGTCCGGCCCCATTCCTAATTTCGCCCGCTTTGAGGTCAGCTTGGACGAGGGCGCATGGCAGGAGAGCGACCCGTCTTTCGCGTGGCAACTGCGCCCGGGCAGCAACACGCTGCAGGCAAAAGCGGTCAATACCATGGGCCTCCAAGGCCCTGTCAATCGGGTCGTACTCGAGTATCGCAGCAATTGAGCGCGCGGCCTATTGCGCCACCTATCCGCCCACCGTACTTTGCCCACCATGAATTTACGCATCATCATCATCACCCAGAGCCTTATTCCCCTCTGCAAAGCGCATCCCCTCGCATGAACAAAGTAGAAATCCCGCCGCCCGAAGGCGTCTTCGGCCAATCTTGGTCGCTGCAGAAACTCTTAGGTATGCTCGCCGTCTTCGGCCCGGCGGCCATCGTCGCCTCGGTCGCCATTGGTGCCGGCGAGACCATCGTCGTGGTGCGGGCCGGGGCTTGGGCCGGCTATGGTTTGTTGTGGATGGTCTTGCTCAGTTGCTTGGTCAAGGGCGTCTTCTTCACCTATCTGATCGGCCGCTATACAGCCGTCAGCGGCGAGCTGATCGGCCACCGCCTCGTGCGCCTGCCCGGGCCGCGTGGATGGCTGCTGTTGACCATTCTGCTCTTTGAAATGATCGGCGCACCTCTAGCCTGGGTGCCCGTCTCCAAGCCCTGCGGCGACCTTTTTCACTTCTTGCTGCGCGACCTGCTGCCCGCCGGCGAGGAAGAAGTCTTCTGGGAAAACGCCATAACCTCGGCCTTTATTGCCTTGGCGCTGCTTTTTGGTATCCGCCTGTCCTTTGAACGCCTTGAAAAGCAACAGCTCCTCATCTGCGGGATCCTAGTCACGGGCACCATTGCCGGGACCCTCATCGTGCGCCCAGACCTGATCGCGGCGCTTGTGGGGACCTTCCGCTTTGGCGACCTGCCTCCCTTCCCGGACTGGGCACCCGCCGACACAGTCGCGCATCCGCTGCTGACGTTGGGCACCACTTTTGGCTACGTCGGCGGCTCGGTCATTGGCTACATCGCCTACGCCAACTGGATCGGCCTGCACAAGTGGGGCCTGACTGGCCACAAGGACATCGAGGCCATCCGCGCCCGCGCCGCCCGCAGCGACACCATCGACTACCTACCCGACGATCCCCAGCAAATCCATTACCTGCGGCAACGGGTATCGCCGCTGCGCTGGGACGTGGCGCTGGGAGCGCTGGTCCTCTTCATCGTCACCGGGGCCTTTATGGTTTCTGGAGCGGCAGTGCTCTTCCCGCTCGAGACCCGCTTTGAGGGCTGGAACCTACTGACGCACCAAGCCCACGTCTGGCGTCAGATTCATCCGAGCTTAGTGTGGATTTACTACGTCTGCATCCTCGCCGCGCTGTGGGGCACCCTGCAAGCCCTCCCCGAAATCTACGCCCGCGTGGCCCAAGAGTTTCTCGCCGCCCGCTGGCCCGACCGCACTTGGGAATATCAGTCGATAAAGCGCGTCATCTGCCTCTACATCTTCGCCACCACCATGCTCATCGTCTGGAACAACATCCCCTTCGACATCCTGACCCAGATCGCCGGCTTCCTCATCGCCAATCTGGCCATTGCCATGATGATGGTGGCAGCCATCTATCTCAACTTCAAGCTACCCGCCTCCTACCGCACCCGCGCCTGGGTCCTCATCGGCGCGGTACTCTCGACCGTGGTACTGATCGTCTCGTCCGCCGTCAGCGGTTGGGGGCTGTTGGGAAAACTGGCAGGCTAACTCGCGCTCCGGCCCAACCGGCGGTCTTCAGCGGCGAGCCACTCCGCATACGGGCGCGGCATGGAACTGGGCAGGCCCAGGCCGTGTTCCTCGCGCCAGCGCAAGAGCGGGTGGTCGCGGTCCGCTTGCGGCAAATCCACGCGCTTCCCACGCGCCCCCGACTCGAAAATCCCCATCAAGATCTCCAGCACGTGGCGACCAGCCTCGCCCGAGCACTCGTGCGCACGGCCCTCGTCGAGCGCCTGCACGTACTCATCGGCGAACTGGTAGTCCTCTACCGAAGCCGAGCCTGCCGGGTCGTAGTGTTCGGGCACTAGGGGGGCGAGCGGCTGCCACTCGGCTTGGCCGGGAGCAAAGTGCGGCGTGGACAAAAACCACGGGGCACCGCTCTTCCAGTAGAGCCGACCCTCGGTGCCGTAGACCTCGATCATATAGGCCGTTGAATCCATCTTGGGGAAGCGGTGCTGCAAGAGAGTGGCCGAAATCCCACTGGCAAAGGCGAGGGCTGCGGTCACGTGCTCGCCGGCGATGTAGCCCATGCCGCTCGGCGACGGCACTACATCCTCGGGCGTGATCGGGCGGCCATCGGTCAGGGCCACAGCTTGGACACTCCGCACCGGCCCAGCCACTCCGAGCATGGCGTTGAGCGAGTGCGTGGCGATATTCATCAGGCCGTAGCCTCCGTAGTAGCCCTTGCCGCTGCCCTGCACATAGCGCAAGTCGCCGATCCGGCCCTCGGCAATCGCCGCTTTGACCGCTTGCAGCGCGCCGCCGCTGCGCCCTTGGTGATGTACGGCTACTTGTACCCCTTGCTCCGCGGCTTTGGCCAAAACCGCGTCAGCCTCGGCCAAGGTCGTGCAGATCGGCTTTTCAATGTCGATGTGGACTCTGTGCTCCAGCACTTGCATGGCGAGCGGATAGTGGAACTCAGTGCCCGTGGGGATGGCGACGATGTCCGGGGCCTCGGCTTCGATCATCCGGTCGAGGTCGTCGTAGCGGGCCGCAACCCCCAGCTCGTCGCCGAGTTCCGCCAGCCGCTCGGGCACAAGGTCGCACAATGCTACGACCTCGGTGCGGGGATGCTGATGATACGCGCGGGCCGCGGCCGTGCCCCGGCTGCGGCAGCCCAAAATAGCGACTCGGTATTGTTGCATGGTGCAATCTCCTTTCGCGTTACTTGCCATCGATTAACTCGGCTTTTTTCCAATACGCAGCAAAGTGCTGGCGCAGCCATGCCAGCGGCGCAAAGCGCAGTGCATTAAAGCCCCCCCAAGACCAGCGCAGCGGCCACTCTCTCCGGCCGGTGAGCCGTTGGAAGAGCCGTTTGCGTATCCCGCCCGTCAGCTCCACCTCGGCGCTGAGCCGCGTCAATTCGCGCTCGTACGTCCCCTCGATGAGCATGCGGGCGTGCCGCGCGACCTTTTCCGGCTCCAGCACGGCCACCCGCGGACACACCATGCCGGCCTCGCGACGCACAAAGGCGCGGATTTGCGCCGACGGCAAAGCGCCCTGATGCGCGAGGGCTTGGCGGGCGATCGAGACCGGATTCATCGCTCCGTACGTGCGGCAAATCAGTGGGCGCACCGGATAGATGGTACAGCTATGGTCCGCGCCGAGAAAGGGGCAGCGACGGGGCCGCTCCTCGGTAAAGCTCAGCAATTCCTGGCGACGCTGAGGGGAAAAGTGCCGCTCCACATAGGCGACGATGTGGACGTATTCGGCCCGGTAGAGCGGGAACATAGTGGCGTAGTAGGTGTCGAACTCTTCGTCCGTGAGCGCACAGCAATCGCCCGTCCCAGCACACCGCGTCGCCGGAACTTGATCGTAGAGTACCTCTAGATCGCGCATACATCCTCCTGTTGTAATCTAGCGCACTTTTGCTACCAACGCCGCAGCCCGCTGCCGTATCAGCGACTCGCTCACCGGCGCAATCATCTGCACGCTCGGATAGACCTTGTAGGCTAGGTCAATCTCGTAGCCGCCGCGCGCGTACTCGTCGGCCGTGGGCACGTAGCCAATGCAACCATTGGCAAAGCCGCACAAGACGGCTGGTCCATGCGCGGCCTCCAAGTCGAGTTGATAGCGGGCAAAAAGCTCGCCTTCCATACCCAAGAGCACCAGCTCGCCAAGGGCCAACGCCTGTAGCTCAAAGGGCTGGACCCGAGAGCGCTCCGCACCAGCCCGCACCCATTTGCGCATGGCCACAGCCCATTCGAGCTGCGCTGTGGGCACCTCGCCGCCCCGCGCCAAACGCGCCCGCAGATGCCATTTGAGTTTCTCAGCCTCGGCACGCCAGCGCGGTGGTAAGGGTCTCAGCGGCAAATCCAATCGCTCGTGCGCCCAGCGTAGCGCCGAGGCGTCCACGGGCGTGGCCTCCGCCCGCCCCTCCAGCACGGCCCTCCCCAACTCCTCCCCCAAGCACTCCACATCTGCAAACGAGCCGTTGGCGATCCGCGGGTTGACGTCGCCGCAGGCCCCATTGACAAACAGAGCCCGCCCGCCGGTCGCCGCCTCAATGCAGCGGGCCGCTACCCCGGGGAAGTCGGCGCTGATCTGGTGATTGTCGCGGCCCAAAACCACCGGATGACAGGCGTAGCTAAAAAGCGTGGCCTCCGCCCCGTACTCGGCGACAAAGCGCAACACGTGCGCGTAGGGCACAAACTCGCCTTTGACGCTCTGCGGCCGGCGATTGCGGCCTATCTGCACCTGGGGGCGCGCATAGTATAAGCGGCCCGGTCGGCTGTCGGCGGCAGCAGCTATCACCACCTCGACCACGGCGTCCACGACCTGCTCCAAGTAGCGGCTGTCGATGCGGCCCATGCCCCGGAAGGGAAAGGTTAGCGGGCCGGAGTGAGTGTGGGAGGCACAGATCATCACAGCCATGACTTCGATGCCGGTGGCGCACGCTACCCGCTCCCGAATCGCCCGCACAACGGCGGCGTCCAACCCCACCAAATCGACGGCGACCAAGGCGACGCGCGCCGACCCGAGGCCGCAGACAAGGGCCTTGGCCATGAGGCGATCACGGATATGCGTGGCCCCGGACCGCCGCCCCCAATACCCACCCATTGCGATGCCGACCGGCGGCGTGATGTCAGCGGCCACCGCGCCAAAGTATAAGGTCACTGCTGAGGTCCCTCTCTCCAGTTGGCGGGCAGGACGACGAGCGCAGTGCCCGGGCCGCAGGCATTGTACAGAGCGCGCAAATCAGCGACCCCGATTTGCAGTCCCATAGCACTAGGGCGAAGCCAAGCCGGGCTGGCATAGATCAGCAGTCCGCTCGCGAAGTACAGGGCACTGGTGGCCGCGGCATCGACGACCAAGTTCTGTTCCCAGTCGAAAGGGCTGGGAACCAAGCCACGCCAAGGGCTGCTGGGTCGATAGCGCCGCAACCGGGCCGCGAGCGAAGATTGCACCAGCGGTCGCTCCCCAAGGGAATCGGCCGCGAGCGGGACGCGCCGCAAGAGCGCCTTCCCGTGCATCAGCCGCAGCTCGGCCGCACTCCGATCCACCAGCAAGTACGGCGCGTCCGCTTCTATGGCCTGCAACCAAGCCCGCAACGCAGCGTTGACATAGGCTAAGTCCTCAGCCGACGCCGCGCTCGCGCCGCACGCAAAGGCCCAAACCAACGCTAGGTGCTTCATCGCTAACTGCTAGTAGATAAAGACCGGCCAGCCGATCTCGACGGCTTCGTAGAGGTACTCCAGATCCTCATTTCCCACCCGTACGCAGCCGTGGGTTATGCTCTTGCCCAAGTTGATTTCAAAGAGCGTGCCGTGGATCATAAAATCCTTGAGGAAGTACAATGCGTACGTGCCCAAGACCCCGCGTTGGAACCGCCGCGGATCCTCGGCGAAAATGGGAATTTCCTCGTCGTTTTCGACAAAGAACCAAGTCGGCCGAGTCCACAGGGGGTCGGCGACTTTGCGGCGGATGGCGAAGCGTCCCTTGGGGGTGTCGAAGGTCCAGCGATGCCACCGCTTGGCGCCTTCGAGCTTGCGGCCGCTGCCCGTTGCACAGGCGGCTTGGCGCAACACCTGCTCTCGCGCGCGGAGCAGGATTAGATTGTCTTGGGTGTTGATGACGATGTAGGGAGTAGCTAGGTCGTGGCGCCCAACGGCTTGCACCAGTTGCTGGTGCTCTAACCAGAGCGCGGACCCAGACGCGGCGGGCGGCCCCCACAGCGACAGCAAAAAAAACAAAGCGGCCGGGAGCAACTCCCGGCCGCCTGTGGTTGGGGCTTGCAATGGCGCGCGCTCAGATGCGCTCGTACCAAGGGCGCATCTTCTCGACCAGCTCGTGATATTTATCCACGGCCACCATCACGCCGTCGGCGACCTCGGTGGCCTTCTGATCCGCGCTGTCGGCGAGGGACTCGGCATCGGAGAAATTCTCGCTGTTCAGCGCAGTTTCGGCCGCTTCTATATCGGCTTCGGCCGCACTCAACTCGGCGCGCAGTTCCTCAATATCGGCCTCCGTGCCCTTGCCAGACGGCGCCTCTTCTAAGCTGGTATATGCGGCACCGACCGCGTCGCGGGCGGCGGCAATCGCTGCTTCGGCCGACTCCTTCTGGCGTTTCTTTTCAGCTTCCGCAGACGACTCTGCCCGCATGGCTTTGGTCTTGGCATCGGCGATTTGCGCTCGCGCCTGCTCAAAGTCCTTGAAGAGGAAAAAGCGCTCGGCTTCGGTGTTGGTCGTTGCTTCAGCTTCGTTGTACGCGCGCTGAGCGGCCGAGTACTCGCTGGCGGCAAATTGCTCGGCACCGACATCCCGGGCCGAGTCGAGGGCTTGCTTGGCCGCGTCTAGCTCGGCTGTGGGAGGGTCGGCACAGCCCGCCAAAACCGCGACGGCGACAAACAGCGATATTGCCCGCATTTTCATGGTCCACCTTCCTGAGTTTGAACGTTCTGTGCTTCCCTATATAATCAGAGACAATCTAAAGGGAAGTACAGGGAATTGTCAAGCGCAAACAGGGCGCAGCAACGCGGCTTCGCGCCCTTCAGAATTTCGCATTTTCGTCGTCGTCCGGCGCAAAATCCTCGTCTTCTTCCCCGGGCACTTCATATATCCACCCGCAATTTGGACACAAGGGATATTCCGCATCTTCCCGGCGGATTTGGCACTCGGGACACCGCTGGCCAAAGGGCGACCAGAACTTCAGCACCACGACGACCAGCAGTAATACGGCTAACAAGGTGTAGAACATCTGCGACCTCCTCCCCGCTCTACCGAGTCTTTAGCGATCCCTCTTGGCGGCCTTGAGCTTGCGCAATTGGCGGCGGCGACCCCAGCGACTGCGCTTGACGCGCTGGCCCAAGGGCGGCCGCAGTTGCCCGTCGGCGACCAGTTCGTCGAGCACTCGATTGAGCCGGTCTGGCTGATTGGTGATGATCCCTTGCACCCCCATCGTCGCCAAGTCGCGCATTGCAATGTCCTCGTCAACGGTCCAAGCCCAGACTGCAATACCCCGCTTGCGCATCTCTTCGAGGAAGGGGGGGGTCAGCGCCGCGTACCACATCGCCAGCGCGTTGGCCCCTACTTGCAGCACTTGACGCACGAGGCGGCGCGCACGCACCCGCGAGGGCGTGGTCGGCAACTGGCCGACCAACAGCGCGGTGGGCAGGGTCGGGGCGAGCAAATTGAGCCGCTGGACGGTTTGCGGATTGAACGCTTGCACCACGACGCGCTCCGCCGCATTCGCCGCCTCAATTACCTGCAGGACGCGCTCGGCAATGCCATCGGCCTTGATCTCTATCAGCACGAGGGCCTGATTCCTCGCTAAGTCGAGCACGTCTTCGAGCAGGGGCACGCGCTCGTCGGCAAAATCAGCGCTAAACCAGCGGCCAGCATCGAATTGGCGCACTTCCTCACCCAAGAGGTCGGCGACCAACCCGGTGCCGTTGGTAGTCCGGTCAAGCGCCGCGTCGTGCAAGACCACGATCTGACCGTCGCGGGTGGCGTGTACGTCGATTTCGAGTATATCGACGCCGATCTGGAGGGCCTTTTCGCAAGCGGCCAACGTATTCTCGGGCGCCAGCCCTGGGCCGGATGCGCCACGGTGGGCAATGCGCAGGGGAGTAATCATCTCAAGCGCCGAATTTGTCGAGCCGGCGCGCGTGGGCCAACGCGAGGGCCATCAAGCTGGTCGCCGGCGCGATTCCGAGACTGCCGGCACTGCAACCGCGCTCGGAGAATTCATCCGCGGCGTCGGCCAACGCCCACTGGCTGGCTATGACCGTGGGCACCGGATGCCAACTGTGGCTGCGCATAATCGAAGGGGTCGAGTGATCGCCGGTGACGATGAGCACCTCGGGTTGCAGCGCGAGCAACCGCGGAATGTAGGTATCTACCTCCTCTAACAGCCGCACCTTCAAGTCGAAATCGCCGTCCTCACCCGCGCTGTCGGTCTTCTTTACGTGGACGTAGAAAAAGTCGTAGTCCGCATAGCGGCTTTCGAGCAAGGCGAACTCGGATGCGAGATCCCAGCCGACCTCTTCGACATCCATGCCCACGGCCCCGGCCACGCCGCGGTACATGGGATACCCAGCAATGCCCAGTGCTTTCAACCCGTACGCCTCGTCCATCGACACCAGTTCTGGGTAGCGACCAAATCCCCGCAGCAACACCATGTTGGCCGGGTGTTCGTCAGCGAGCAATGCGGCGGCTTGCTCTAAAAAGGCATCTGCCACTTCAACGGTGCGCTGGGAACCCGGCGCGAGCGCCGTCAGGGGCTTGGGCAGTACGCCCGTCACCTGCGGATCTGAATCCGAGACTTGGTCGCCCAAGCCCGCGCCGCGCAACACCACGCCGGCGCGGTATTCCATCTCGGCGGCGACCTGCACCTCCACCCCAGGCACTGCGATCGCTCTTAGCACTTCGCAAAGCTGGCGGCCTTTTTCCGTGGGGATGCGGCCGGCGCGGCGATCGCACACCCGACCCGCAGCATCCACCGTGCAAAAATTGAGGCGCGCCGCCACGTCGCCGCGGGCGAAGTCCAACCCCAAACCGAGGGCCGAAAGGGCACCGCGACCGATTTGGCTCTGCCAAGGGTCGTAGCCAAAGAGGGCCAAATGGGCCGGGCCGCTGCCCGGAGTAAAGCCGGCCCCTAAAGGCGAACTCAGGCCGCAGGTGCCCCCCTTGGCCAGCGCGTCTAAGTTGGACAACCGGGCCGTCTCCAGCTCGGACTTGCCAGTGGCGGGATGGGGCAACCCGCCCAAGCCATCGACGACCAACAGGACGATTTTGGCGTCGCTGTCCCGGATGCACAAATCCTTGGTGTACTGGGAACTTATCATGTTGGTATTCTCTATTTTGTTAAGTTCAATTCTACGGGAAGCCGCCCCCTCTGACCCTAAGCCACCGACTCCCGCAAGTACAAGTCCTTGATGACCATCTGCACGGCACCGTTGCCGGTATACGTGTCTGCCTCCAGCTCGAAAGCTGCGCTCAGCCGGTCGCCCGGCTGCACCTTTTCCGCGAGGTCTTTTTGGTTCCACCACAGCGCAGTACAACGGCGGCCCTCCACCTCCAATTCGGCCTTGAAGTGGAGGCCGTCGGTGCCGATCTGCCGTGACCAAACGACCCGACAGTCCTCTAGGACAAAAACCGGACGCCGGTGTCCGTTGCCAAAAGGCTCTAGTGCGGCGAGTTGCTCTACTGTATCCAGCGTCAAATCGGCCGGCTTGAGCATCAGGTCGATGTCCAAGACGGGTTGCAGCGCCTCAGGATTAATGTGGGCGTTGGCGTGCCCGATCAGCGCGAGGCGAAAGCTCTCAAAGGCGTCGGCCGCGAGCGAAAAACCCGCAGCAGCCGGATGACCACCATGCGTCTGCAAGTACTCTTCGCAGGCGTGGATTCCCTCGCTGATGTCGTAGCACGGGATGCTGCGGGCCGAGCCTACGCAGAGGCCCTGGTCGCCGCCTTGGGTACACACGACGGCGGGGCGGGCGTATTTTTCGCACAACTTGCTGGCCAACAGGCCGACGATCCCCACATTCCATTCCCCCAGCACCACGATGATGTGGTCCTCCACGTGCTCTTCCGGGCCGACCTGTTCCTCGACCTCTCGTATGCCGTCGCGCTGCCAAGCCTGCCGCTGGGAGTTGAGCTTGTTGAGTTCGTCGGCCAACTGCGCGGCCTCCCCCTCGTTTTCGGAGCGCAAAAGCCGCAGCGCTATATCGGGCGTCTTCAAGCGGCCAGCGACATTGATCCGCGGCCCCAAGCGAAAGCTCAAGCTGGCGGCATCGAGGGGCTGGTCTCGGTAGCTAGCCACCCTCTTGAGTGCGCGCAGCCCGAGGCGATTGGTGCGCTGGAGGATCTGCAGGCCGCGCTGAATGAATAGGCGATTCTCCCCTAGCACAGGCACGAGATCGGCCACCGTCCCCAAGGCCACGAGATCGAGCAATTCGTTGAGATAGCGGCGGCGCTCCTCGCCGGTGAGAAAGGCTTCGCTGAGGGCCTGCACCAGCTTGAAGGTGACGCCGACGCCGGCCAAATCCTTGAAAGGATACGCGCAATCGCGGCGATTGGGGTTGACGATGGCAAGGGCGCGCGGCAGTTCGGCGAGTTGCTGGTGATGATCGACTACTACGACCTCCACGCCGCGCACCGCGGCCAGCTCTAGGGCATCATAGGCTGAAATGCCATTGTCAACCGTGACGATGACGCGCGCACCCTTTGCTATGGCGTGCTCGACCCCGGGCGGCTTGAGGCCGTACCCGTCCTTGTGGCGATCGGGCAAGAGGCAGTCGCAGTCGGCACCCACGTGCTCGAGAAAATCCATCAGCACGGTGGTGCTGCAAACCCCGTCGACGTCGTAGTCGCCGTACACGACGATCTTCTCGCGGATGCGCACGGCGCGTTCTAGGCGCGCAACCGCCGTTGACATGTCCTGCATTTGCTCGGGCGGATGCAGGGCTGCGGGGCCGACTTGTAGCTCAGCGCGGGTCAGACCGCGGCCGGCGAGTAGGGCATCAATTAAGCTATCGTACGGGTCGTCGCGGATGACATTCCAGACCGGGTAACGGCGCATAATTATTTTAGATAATCCACCTATATGGGGGTTGGCATGACTCGGCTTAGACAATCGGCTTAGACAATAATAAAACGCGACAAAACTCGGTCAAGGCGCAGCCGACGTGCTTGCCTAGACGCTAGTGTTGTGTACATTTGTTCGCTGTACTTTTTGAACTTAATCACTCAGGAAAATTACATGTTCCTCTGGTATATAGCCCTCTTAAGTGTCGCTGCGTTGCCCCGCCTCGCGGCCGCTGGCCCCAACGCAGCAGCCGAAATCCTCATCGGCGAAGAAGGCCCCTTCTGCGGGTTTGCAGCCAATAGCACCGTGGAGTTCAGCGTATCGGCGCGCAACATGAGCAGCGTGCGCCAAGTCAAATTCGAGTTTAGCTGGGAGCCGGCCGACGCCATCGCCGCGATCACGGGCGCGCTAGGCGAGACGGCGAGGGCCAATTCCTTTGTCACCCCGGGACCACCGCAAATAGCAGGCCAGACCGCCCAATGGGGCATAGCGACCCTCGGCGGCGCTGGGATAGCGGGCGAGGGACATCTTGTGAACATGGCGTTCACCTTGGCCGACTCCATCAGCCCCACCACGCCCATAGACATCTACCTCGACGTGGTGTCGCTCGGTCCTTCTTTTACTGAGCGCGACGACATCCGCCCCCAAGTCGCGTTCTTGCGCAATTACTGCGACGCCGAGGGGCAGGCTTTGCCGGAAGGTATCTTCTTCCGCTCGGCCGGGCAAAACCACTCCCTTTCTGCGACCGCTACCGGCGGCTTGGCCGACGCCAGTGCAGGCGAAATCCTCGTGTCAGCGCGCCTCTTGCAGGCTGGGCACTTCCGCGCTGGCGCGGCCTTTACTTGGGACATTGCCAACTCCGGCGCAGGCCCGGTATATGCGTTCGTCAACGGCGAGGCCATCCTCATCCCGGCCGGCGCGGCCCAGCAGGTGACGACCACCAGCGACGAGCGCGGCCAGACCTACCTGCTCCTCGACGCCGAACAGGAGACCACGCTCGTTTTCAATACCTGCGCCGAAGGCTCGTGTGCAGAAAGCCAAGTAGTATGGGGGGGCATTTCCACTTCCATCTCAGAGCCGTCCGGCCTCGCTTTGCCGCGCGAACTCACCCTCGCGGCGAACTACCCCAATCCCTTTAACGCCGGCACCTCTATCCCCTTCGCCATCCCCGCGGGAGGGCCTCGCTTTGCCCAAATCGACATCTTCAACCTAATGGGTCAAAAGGTGGCCACGCCCTTTGCGGCGAGCACGCCCTCGGGGCGGCATGTGGTCCACTGGGATAGCCAGTCGGCAACCGGCGCACCCGCGGCCAGCGGCCTCTACATCTACCGCCTGCGGACGGATTCGGCCGAGCTGCACCGCACCATGCTCCTCTTGCGCTGAGCCGTGCGCCCTCCCGACCCAGCCCGCCTTGCGGCTGCTCGCCTCCTCCACGACCTAGAGCAGCAGGCCCAGCCTTTCGACCAACTGCTGCAAGCCCTCGACGCGAGCTTGCCGACCAACCGCGACGTGCGTTTCGCCCGCCAGCTAGTCCTCGGTGCGGTGCGGTGGCAGAAGCGGCTCGATTGGATCATCGCCACCTGCTGTGCGCGCCCGGTCGCCCAACTCTCGCCCTGGGCCCGCCACATCCTGCGCCTCGGGACCTATCAACTCTTCTGGCTCGACCGCGTGCCCCATTCCGCGGCCGTCCATACTTCGGTCGAGCTAGCCAAGCACTTGACGCACCAAGGCATAGCCTCACTGGTCAACGCCGTGCTCCGCAACTTGTTGCGGCAACGTGCGCGGGTGCGCTATCCCGATCAGCAGCAGACCCCGACGCGCTACCTAGCGGTGTACCACTCCCATCCCGAGTGGTTGGTCGAACGCTGGGTCGGCCGCTGGGGCCGCGAAATCGCCGAGCATTTGCTCATAGCCAACAACCAGCCCGCCGCACTCAACATCTACCTCAATCCGCTGCGCGCCAGTCGCGAGCTGGCCGCCGAACTCGACTTAGCACCGGTCGGGTCGAGGCCGGGCTTTTACCGAGCGGCAAACGGCGCGGATCTCTTTGCCTCACGCGCCTACCAGCAGGGGCAGTTTCAGGTCCAAGACCCCAACGCCGGCTTGGCCGTGGCCCTGCTCGACCCGCAGCCAGGCGAACGCTTGCTCGACCTGTGCAGCGCGCCCGGCGGCAAGGCCGTGCAAGCCGCCATCGCCATGACCGACCGCGGCTGGGTCGTAGCCGCCGACATTTCGCTGCCGCGGCTGGATCGAGTGCGCGAAAACGCCCGGCGCCTGCGCCTGCGCTCCATCCGCCCAGTAGCCCGCGACGGCACAACCTCTGGGTGCGGCACCTTCGACCGAGTCCTCGCCGATGTGCCCTGCAGTGCTACCGGCGTACTGGGGCGGCGACCGGACGCCCGCTGGCGGCGTAAACCCGCCGAATTTGCGGCATTGACGGCGCGGCAACAGGTGCTCATCCAACGCGCTTATGAGCACCTGCGGCCCGGTGGTATCTTGGTGTATAGCACCTGTAGCTTAGAGGAAGAGGAAAACGAGGCCGTTGTCGAGCGCTTCTTAAAGCAGACCCCAACCGCGCGGCTGGAGCACGCCGATGCCCACTTTCCCGCCCAGCCTTGGGCCGGCCGCTATGTATTGACCATACCGGGCCAACACGCCGGCGACGGCAGTTTTGCCGCGCGCATCCGCAAAGGCACCGACCCTTCGGTCGGCGGATAAAGCGTTGCACTGCCCCTTCGGGTCAGCGGATAAAGCGTTTCGCATCGTGAAAAACATCCTCCACCAATTGGGCCTGCTCGCGGCGGCCGCACTCCTCGCTGGCATCATCGCCCTCGTCCTGCTCGACGAGATCATCATGCCTTACGTCGTTGACACGCCCAGCGTCCAAGTACCCGACCTCCAAGGCATTTTTGCGCCCGAAGCATCCGCCCGCCTCGGGGAAGAGGGGCTGAAGATGACCATCGGTGATTCGCTGCACCACGAGACCATCCCAGCCGACGCGGTCGTCGATCAAAATCCAAGTGTTGGGCAATTGGTCAAAAAGGGGCGGCGCATCGTCTTGACCGTGAGCAAAGGGCCGCGCTACTACGAGGTTCCCGACGTGCGCCGCGTCAGCCTCCGCGAGGCGCGTTTGCAACTAGAGGGAAACCAGCTAAAGATCGGCCAAATCCTCTACCGCTCCTCAGATGCCCTCCCCGAGGGCGCTGTCGTCGGGCAGTCGCCCCCCCCGGGTGCCCAACTCGCCCGCGGCAGCGCGATTGACTTACAGATTAGCAACGGCCCGTCCGCGGCCCTCAAGCGCGTCCCGCATCTAATCGGCCTGTCCATCGGGGTTGTAGAGGACACCTTGCGCAAATACGAATTGCGCATCGGCCACATCGCCAAGCGCATTGACGCGCAAAAACCCGTCGGCACGGTCTTGGCGCAAGCACCTATGAGCGAGCAGCGCATCCCGCGCCGCAGCCGCATCGACCTCGTCGTCAGCGCCGCACCACCGCCCCCGGAACCGGACGCCTTCGACAACTGGGAGGAACCATGAACGCCACGCGCATCGGCCCTTCCCTCTTGGCCGCCGACTTCGCCCGCCTAGCCGAGGACATCGAACGCGTCGAACGCGGAGGAGCTGACTTTCTTCATCTCGACGTAATGGACGGGCACTTCGTCCCCAACATCAGCTTTGGGCTACCGGTCGTCGCGGCCGTGCGCCAAACCACCCGTCTCGAACTCAACACGCACCTGATGTTGCAAGATCCCTTGCCCTTTATCGGCCCCTTCAAAGAGACGGGCGCGGACTCGCTCGTGGTCCACGTGGAAATCGAATCCGACCTTCCGACCGTACTCGACGCCATTCGTCAGCACGGTCTCCAATGCGGCCTCGCGGTCAATCCAAGCACGCCCGTCTCCGCCCTCTACCCCTATCTCGACGAGCTCGACTCGGCCTTGGTCATGTCCGTGGAGCCAGGATTTGGCGGCCAAGTCTTCCAGCCCGCAGCCCTTGACAAAATTCACGACCTGTGCGCGGAAATCGCGCGTCGTGGGCTAGACATACCCGTCGGCATCGACGGCGGGGTCCATCCCGGCAACGCGGCCGCCTGCCGCCAAGCCGGCGCCCAGAGCTTAGTGGCTGGGTCAGCCGTCTTCGGCGCTCAAGACCCTGCCCGCGTTATCGCCGACCTGCGCGGCTGACCTGCTTCTGTTGCCATATCTATATATTAATTTATATTTTAGCTTCTTTGTCCCATTCTACCACTCGACGCATCGGCCCATGTTTGACCGACTCAGCGAACGCTTTGACGACCTCTTCCGCTCGCTCCGCGGGCAGGGGCGTATCACCGAGCGCAACATCGACGATACCCTGCGCCAGATTCGCCGCTCTCTGCTCGAAGCCGACGTCAACTTCAAGGTCGCCAAGGACTTTATTCAGCGGGTCAAAGAGCAGGCCCTCGGCCAAGACGTCCTCAAGAGCCTGACCCCGGGCCAGCAGCTAGTCAAAATCGTCCACAGCGAGCTCGTCGCCTTGCTGGGGGGCAGCAACAGCCCACCCAACCTCGCCGAGCACCCCCCCACCGTCGTCATGCTCGTCGGTCTGCAGGGCTGTGGCAAGACGACTATGGCCGCCAAGCTGGCCCGCCAGTTCAAGGAAAGAGGGCGGCCACCGCTGTTGATCGCCGCCGACGTATATCGCCCGGCCGCCGTAGCCCAGCTCCAATCGCTGGGGGTCTCTATCGACGTACCCGTCTTCAGCCAACCTGCGGGCGTTGATCCGGTCGCCATCTGCCGCCGTGGCATCGACCAAGCCCGCCAGACTCATCGCAGCGTCGCGCTCATAGACACGGCGGGCCGCCTGAGCATCGACGAAGAGATGATGGACGAGTTGGATCGCATCCAGCAGGCCGTTGAGCCGCACGAGATCCTCTTTGTCGCCGACAGCATGCAGGGCCAAGACGCCGTGGAAACCGCCGCCCGCTTTAACCAGCGCCTCGCGTTTACCGGCTGTGCCCTGACCAAGCTCGACAGCGATGCCCGCGGTGGGGCCGCGCTGTCGGTCCGCGCCGTCACCGGCCGGCCGATCAAATTCGTCGGCACCGGCGAGAAAATCGAAGACCTAGAGCCTTTTCATCCCGACCGCATGGCCTCCCGGATCCTCGGGATGGGCGACATTGTCTCGCTCGTGGAAAGGGCCGAGCAGGCCATGGAGCGCGACAAGGCCAAACAGCTAGAAGAAAAGCTCCGCCGGGCCTCTTTCACTTTTGAGGATTTTCTCTCGCAGTTGCAAGCGGTGCGCCGCATGGGGCCTCTCGACCAGCTCATGGGCATGATTCCTGGAGGCGGTAAGGCCGCCAAGAACATGCAGCTCGACGACGGCGCGTTCACCCAGGTCGAGGCCATCATCAACTCCATGACTCGCCAAGAGCGCGTCCAACCCAAAATTCTCAACGGCAGCCGTCGCAAGCGCATCGCCCGTGGCAGCGGCACGACCGTCCAAGATGTGAACCAGCTAGTCAAGCAATTTCAGATGATGCAGAAAATGATCAGGCAGATGGGCCGCGCCAAAGGCGGCCGCTCGAAGATAAGAATGCCCCTTGTGGGCTAGGCATCCTTCGCCAAGGAGAATAGCATTGGTCAAACTTCGCCTTAAGAGAATAGGCAAAAGCAAACAGCCTTACTACCGGATCGTCGCCACCCACTTCAGCGTCGCCCGCAATGGCCGCGCCATCGCGGAGGTGGGTCTCTACGACCCCCTGCACGCCAGAGTTACAATCGACGAAGAGCGCGCCATAGAGTGGCTCAATAAAGGCGCACAGATGAGCGAGACCGTCGCCAACCTCTTCGACAGCCAAGGGATATTGGCCCGCTGGAAGGGTGCGGAGGGCCGGGTGCGCGACGACGCCCTCTCCCGCGACAAGCCCAAGCGCCGACGCAAGAACGCGGCCGCTACGCCAGTTGAACCAGCCGAACCAGCCGATCAAGAGCAAGAGGCCTAGAGGGACAAACCGCATGGCCGGGCGCGTCGCCGTAGCCTATATCTCCCGCCCGTGGGGGGTGCGCGGCGAAGTCCGGGCCGAGGCCCTCACGCACCGCGTCGAGCGCTTCAGCGACCTGCGGGACGTCGTCCTCCAATGCGCGGGCCGACCCGACCGACCGCTCGAACTTGAGCGCTGGCGCGTCGATGCCAAGAGCTTGTTGCTCAAATTCGCTGGCATCGACGCCCCTGAAGAGGCGCGTTCAATTTTGGTCGGAGGCTATGTCACCATCGCTCCAGATCAGCGCGATCCCCTGCCAGAAGGCACGCACTACATCGACGACCTAGTGGATTGCGCGGTCGTCAGCCCGGAGGGACAACCATTGGGCCGCATCGTCGAGGTCGTATCCATGCCGAGCACAGATGCCTACGTAGTCCGCGGCACCAAAGGCGAAGCCCTCGTGCCGGCCGTCGGGGACTTTATCGTAGAAATCGCGCCGGGTCGGGTCGTCGTGCGGGGCGTTGAAGAGCTATTCGAGCCATGAAAATAGACATCGTAACCCTTTTCCCGGATTTTTTCGCCTCGCCGTTGGCGACCAGCATGATGGCCCGCGCAATCGCCCGGGGCCTGTTGGCCGTCGAGACCCACGATCCGCGTGATTGCGCCACCGACAAACACCGCACCGTGGATGACGCGCCTTACGGCGGCGGCGGCGGCATGGTCCTCAAGCCCGAGCCCGTGTATCAGCTCTGGCAGGAGCAGAGCTTAGCGGCCGGTCGCTGTATCTACCTGACAGCCGACGGCCAGCCGCTCAACCAAGCCCTCGCCGTCGAGCTGGCGCTCGAGGAGCGATTGGTGCTGTTGTGCGGGCATTACAAAGGCGTGGACGAGCGGATCCGCACCGGGCTTATCGACCAAGAAATTTCGATCGGCGACTACGTGCTCACCGGCGGCGAGCCGGCCGCCCTCGTCCTCATCGACGCTGTGGTGCGGCTCATACCCAACGTTTTGGGCAATTTTTCTTCGGCCTTGGACGACTCGTTCCAAGAGATCGTACTCGATTGCCCTTGGTACACTCGACCGGTTGAATTCCGCGGCCAGCGCGTCCCCGATGCGCTGCTTTCGGGCGATCACGAGCGCGTAGCGCATTGGCGGCGACGCCAAGCCCTGCGGCGCACGTTTGTGCGCCGGCCCGATTTGCTGCAACAGATCGAACTCGACGAAGAAGAACAACAGCTCATCGCCACTTGGCACGAGCAAGGGCTGGAAGAAGCCCCGTAACAAACAAGGTGATACAATGGATACGAGCATCCTGCGCGAGCTAACCTCGGACCAACTCAAAACCGATCTCCCCGAATTCGGTGCCGGTGACATCGTGCGCATACACGTGCGGGTCATCGAGGGTGACAAGGAGCGCACCCAAGTCTTTGAAGGGACCGTCATCCAGCGCAAAGGCAGCGGCATTCAAGAGACCTTTACCGTGCGCAAGATCTCTCAGGGCATCGCCATCGAGCGCATCTTTCCCCTGCACTCGCCGCGCCTCGCCAAGATTGAGCGCCTGCACGAGGGCCGGGTGCGCCGGGCACGCCTCTTTTACCTGCGCGGTCGCAAAGGTCGCGCCGCCCGCATCCCCCAAAAGGGGACGCGGTAAGAGGGGGCCACGCCATGGCCCAACGCGGGGACCTGCCTTTTACGCGCAAAAACTGGTCCTTGGCCATAGCCGGCTTAGCCGTGATCTTGCTCGGCTATGTGTTTTTGCGCATTCCTCCGGCCGAGGGTTTCCTCTCCCTCACCCTAGCGCCGGTACTCCTAGTCGTCGGCTACTGCGTACTGATTCCCATGGCAATCTTGGTCCGGGACCAGTCAGCGGACGAGGAAGACGAGGCTGAACAAACATGACCAGCACCCAACCGATCATTGACGACGGCGTCTTTGCCGACTACGCCCCAGACCTCTACCGCTACGACACTGAGGCCCAGCAGGTTGCTCGCTTCGCCGACATCGGCCCCGAGCAGCTAGCCTTCTTTCACCAGCAGGGCTACCTCGCGGTAGCAGAGGCGTTTTCTCCGGCCCAAGTCGCCGACGCTGGCGACGCGGTGTACGACCTAATTGACGGCAAACAGCCCGAATTTCGCGGCGTCCAACTCGAAGCCTCCACGCAGGGCCAAAAGCTGACGGGCGCAGCGCGGCGTGAGGCGGTGCGCAAGCTGATGAAGTTCGTCGATTGGGATGTGCGCTTTCAGCCGCTGGCCGCCGACCCGGATCTCTTGGACGTCCTCGCCCGCTTGATGGGCGACACGCCCGTTCTCTTCCAAGAGATGGCCCTGCTCAAGCCGCCTGGGGGCCGTGAAAAACCCTGGCACCAAGACTGCGCGTACTTCAACTATCCCTTGGGCACTCCCATCATTGGCGTTTGGATCTCCTTAGACCACGCCAGCGCGGAAAACGGCTGTCTGCACATTTTGCCCGGCACCCACCGCGAGGGTCCGGTCAATCACTTCAAGCGCCGCGATTGGCAGATCTGCGACACCGATGTCCAGACCGAGCGCGACATCGTCGTGCCCCTCGCCCCTGGCGGTTGCCTGCTCTGGCACGGCATGACCCACCACGGCAGCCCGACCAACCCCTCGCAAAAAATGCGCCGCGCCCTGCAACTGCACTACCGACCCGCCAGCGCTGGTCAAATCGACACCGATGAGCGCATGCAGCATTTCGGCGGCGAAGTGCGCGGTGCCGAGTGCTGAGCTCTACTTCAATCTGACCTTTGCAATCACGACCTAGCACCGTTTAAGGAGGGCTAATCCGATGCAATTCATCCAACGCCTTCGCATGGGCGGCCTGCTGTCGTTCCCTCCAGATATGGACTTCTTTGAATTGCAACCATTGAACGTCCTTATCGGTCCGAACGCCTCGGGAAAAACGAACTTCATCGAGGTGCTGGAACTCCTGTGCGCCACGCCAACGAACTTTGCCGCCGCAATCCAGGACGGGGGCGGCGCGGCGGAGTGGGTGTGGAAAGGCGATTATACCAAGCATATGATTGAAGAAGTAATGAGGGGCAGAGACCCGGCAGATGTATTGAGCTTGTCTCCCAAGGCCTCGACCATAGAAGTCGAAATGAGTCGAGGTCAGAGAATCGTCCGACCATTAAAATATCGTCTGTCGTTTACCGCTATCAGATCCCGAGTCAATATCATTGCCGAGTCCATCGAGAAGGTGAATACCCAGCAGGGGGTCAAGCCGTACTTCTACTACACGTTCCAACAAGGGCACCCAACGATCTACATTCGCGTACGGACACCGGATGGACGAACCGAGGAACGAAAATTGCAATGGGACGATCACTCACTGGATCAATCCGTTCTTGAGCAGCGCAAGGATCGGGATCTCTATCCGGAACTCTATTGGCTCGGGTGGCAGTTCCAGTTAATACAGACGTTCCGCGAGTGGACGTTCGGCCGTTACAGCGCGTTGCGACAGCCGCAGCAAGCCGATCTTCCGGAGCAAAGGCTACTCCCCGACTCCCGCAATCTCGCGCTAGTACTCCACCAGATTGAGCACACGTCCGGCCTGATATTCAACGAGCATCTGAAACACTTCTTTCCCCGGTTCGAGCGCATATCTACCGTGATCTCAGGTGGCACCGTGCAGTTCTATCTGCACGAATCCGGCTTCCGTGCGCCGATTCCCGCAACCCGGCTGTCCGACGGCACCATCCGATTCATCGCGCTGCTGGCGACTCTGCTGGCCCCAGAGCCGCCGTCGTTGGTTTGCATAGAGGAGCCAGAGCTCGGATTGCATCCCGACACGGTGGCGCTACTCGCCGACCTGCTCGTCGAAGCCTCCCAACGGATGCAGCTTGTGGTCACGACGCATTCCGACGCCCTTGTGTCGGCGCTGACCAATCAGCCGGCCGCCATCGTCGCCTGCGAGCGGCCAGGAGCTGGCACCGTGTTGCGCCGCCTTGATCCCGAAAAGCTCGCCAGTTGGTTAGACGACTATCTACTCGGCGACCTGTGGCGGATGGGCGAGCTTGGGGCCAACCCGTGAGCGGTATTGCTATCTACATGGAAGGCGGTGGTGACGGTAATGCAACCAAGACGACTCTTCGCCAAGGGATGGAAAGGTTCCTTCAGCCGCTTAAGGAAGCGGCCAGAAATAAGGAGCTATCCTGGAAGTTGGCCTGTTACGGCACACGCAATGAGACATTCAAACGCTTTCGAGATGCCGTCAATAACAGTGACAATGCGGTGTTACCACAAGATCAGACATGCGAGCGATCTGCTGAAACGGGTTGACGCAGAGAAGGTGAAGGCACGATGCTGTCATTGCCAACGGTTGTTTGACGAGATCGGGCGGATACTCGGTGCGGCCTGCTGTAAGGGCGGTATGTGGGAGCGGTCTGCGCCGAGTGCTGAACACAGCAGTCAACCCTCCAAACGCAACATTACCGCGTCGATAAAACCGCCCCCCACGTGGCGCGCAGCCAACGCCGCAGCGCGTTGAGCAGCCATAGCAATCCCCGCCCCTCGATGCAGGCGATGCGCTATATACGCGGCGAAAAACACGTCCCCGGCTCCCGTGGGATCAGCCACTGTCGCCACCGGAGCCGACGCAAACTTCGTCCGCTGTCCCTGACGATTTGCGACCCAGCCACCGTGCGATCCTTCGGTGACGACCCACTCTGCTACCGAGTAATCGCGCATCAACTGTTCCAGCGTCAGACCGCAATCGGCGAGCACGAGTTCTAATTCATCGTTGCCCGCTTTGACATAATCCGCGCGTTGCAGGGCGGCATACAAACCTCCAGTAACCCCTTGGTACACCCGCGTCCCCTCAATCCGTCGCGCATAGCCTTGGAGGTCCAAGCTCACCACGCCGTCCATCGCCGCCAGCACATCCTCGGCCAGATCATGGGGATGTAGCGGCCCCAAATGCACGTGCTCCACACCGGCGAGTACCGGCCCGAGCTGCGCTGCGGCAATCGGCGCGGCGCAAGCGAGTAAATCCTGACGCCGTGCGTCGCCATCGACGTAGTTGACAAAACAGGTCGTCGCCGCGCTCTGGCCCACATAGACTGCAATACCCCGTTGCTGCAACACCGCCAGCATCGCCCGGTCGGCCTCGGCGACGTTGGTCAACACCCGAGTCTGTACGCCCAACTCGGCAAAGGTCAGCCCAGCATACGCGACCACTCCCCCGCGCTTATACGCGCCCACGCCGCCCTGCACCACTCGGTCAATCGTCGCCGAGCCAATGACTGCCACCGCGCCCATATCAGACTCCATCAGGTCGGCGACTTGAAAGAGCACATCGGGTTAGAATCCACTGTGTCGCCATCGTGCAACTCCTTTGGCCGCGACCGCAACAAGAGATTTACTCATCTTGGGCCGCTGTTTATTTTTATTAAGTCGCGCCATCGTGCAAGAGAAAGAGCAAGCTGCTAAGTACCGCCACTGGCCGTTTGCGCCCATGTAGCGGTCGTTGTCTTCGATTACGTCTGCGAACGAAAGTAAAGGAGCTTTCCATGCCGCCCCGACGCCAGCCCGACGGCCACCCCGAATGGCGCAGCGTTGACGAACTGTTGGCCCAAGCCATCGCCGGCGAGGATTTTGCCGCGCTGCCCGGCAAAGGGCAACCCCTCGACCTGAGCGCTTACTTTGCCAGCGGCCCCGAACACCGCATCGCCAGCAAGCTGCTCAAGGACAACGCGGTTTTGCCCCAAGCCTTGCAGGACCGCCGCGACGCCGAACAGCTCCACACCCAAGCCAGCCAAACACTAGCGACGCAAAAGGACTACCTGTCGGCGTTAAAGGCCAAAATTTGTGCTCAAGCTCCTACTCTATGCCGCTTCTTTCCCGACCGCCCAACCGCATTGGCCGCCCTCAGCCTAGCGACTTGGCCCGAATATTTCTCCGCACCAGAGGATGCGCCCTTGCCCGCCCGTCGCGCCTTTCTCGACGGTGCCAGACGCCTAGCCGAACTCGTCGCCGCGTACAACCGCCGCATCGAAGTCGCCATCGCCGAGTACCTAGGCTCCCTGCGCCAAGCCAACGCTTGCGTCGAACGGCTCAACCAACAAGTGGCCTTCTCGCGGCACGTACCCGCCGGCTTGCAGCTTAAGGCCTCAGACCTCACCGCAGCCGAAGCCCAAGTACGCACGGCACTTGCTCCCCTGACGCCCTTGCCCGCCGATCTAGCCGAGCGGTTAGACCAGTATTATAAGGCGGCGCGTCCCTCGCTCTGGCGGCGGCGCTAAAAAAACAGCCGCATAGCCGTCCCCCCTAACACCTGCTCCCGCTCCGCCGCACTCAGCCCCAATTCCTCGGTAAACACCGCCAAATGCTGGGCGTAGGTCGTGTTTTCCAACCAGTGCTCGCACGGGAAATCCGATCCCCAGATACAGCGCTCGGGACCAAAAGCTGCGAGCAAGTGGCGTAGCTGCGGGTGCGTATCGGCGAAGGGGTACTCCTGCTGTGAGCTAGTCACCGCAAAGGTTAGCTTGGCGTGGAGTTGGTCAAAGCGCGCCAAATCCGCTGTTTGACGCACTGCCGTGTCCTCGATCCCGTTAGCCGCCACCGGATAGGCGCAGTGGTCCAGCACCACCGGGACGTGGGGGAATCGCGCTAGCAAAGCTGCCAACTCGCCGAGTTGCTCCCGGCGCAAATGGGCGCAAATTACCGCGCCGACTTCACCGGCCCGACGCCAGAGCCGCTCCGCCCCAGGCTGGTCGTACCCCGCGGGCGCGGCTTCGAGGCGGACTCCCTTGACGTTGTATGCGGTCACCAGCCGCTCCAGCTCGTCAGGGCTATCGTCCCCAGCCGGGTCCAACGTGCAAACCCCGACCGTCCAGTCGGCATTGGCCCGAGCCGTATCGGCCAACAACCGATTGTCCCAGCGATAGGCCGACCCGGTCTGGATCAACACCACGCGCCCGACGCCATTGGCCTGAGCTTCGCGCCGCAAGTGTTCGATGGTCCCTATGCCCGACGACGGGCGGAAGGGGTCTTCTATCATGGGGTATTGCGTCTCGTCTCCGTGGTAAATATGTGCGTGTGTATCGACGATCATTGACGGCTCCTTTCCATTGTCTATGCAGCGGTGAACATAAAGAAGAACCGGACAGTTCAAAACTTGCCCGAATCCAGCCGCTAGGTATCTTCTTGCCCTACTTTCCCGATAGAACCCCTACATAATCCATGCGTCTATACCTCAAGCGGGCCCTGATCGCCTTGCTGCTTTTGGCACCGGTGTTGTACGGTGCTTTCGCCCTAACATCGCACCCCGTGGAGCCGCATCCCTACTTTGCATCAGGGGACGTTTTGGTCATTGCCCACCGAGGCGGCAAAGGGCTGGCACCGGAAAATACGCTGACGGCCTTTGCCCGCTCGGCCGCGTTGGGGGTCGATGTGTTAGAAATGGACTTGCGCCAAAGCAGCGACGGCGCACTCATCGTCCTGCACGACCAGCGCGTTGACCGCACGACCAACGGCCAAGGCGCAGCCGATAGCTTGAGCCTAGCCCAATTGAAACAGTTAGACGCCGGCTACCATTTCAGTCCAGACGGCCAAACCTTTCCCTATCGCGGCCAAGGGGTCGCAATCCCCACCTTAGACGAGGTATTTACAGCCTTTCCCAACATGCGCTTTCTCATCGAAATCAAAGACGACTCTGCCGACTTAGTAAGCGACTTCTGCCGCACGATCCGGCGCTTCGAGCTAAACGACCGCGTCACCGCCGCCTCGTTCCGCAGCCGCCCCTTAGCCAGCTTGCGCCAGACTTGCCCCGAAGTAGCGACTTCGGCTCCTTCATCAGCAGGATTGTCCTTTGTCTTTCTCCACTGGCTGAGGCTCGACGCGGCTTACCACCCCACCAGCCAGGCCTTTCAGTTTCCGACCCGCTTCGGCAAGATCAACCTGATAGACCAGCGCTTCATCGCCCGCGCCCACGCCCACAACATCCAAGTCCACGTCTGGACCATCAACGATCCCGACGCCATGCAGCACTATCTGGACCTAGGCGTCGATGGCCTAATCACCGACTACCCCGACCGCCTACTACGCATCCTGAACCGCCAGCCCGAAGAGGAGCAACAATGAGCGACGCGGTTGCTCTGGAAGTAAGCCACCTGACCAAAACCTACGGGGAAAAGCCAAACGCCCTGACCGTCCTCGACGACGTAAGTTTCGCCATCGCGGCGGGAACCACCTGCGCCGTGGTCGGCCCCTCCGGCAGCGGCAAGACTACGCTGCTGGGCCTGTGCGCCGGATTGGACCGCGCCAGCTCGGGTTCGGTATCTCTCGGCGGCGTCGGTTTGGACGGACTCGACGAAGATCAACGAGCCTTGTTGCGCAGCGAAAAGGTCGGCTTCGTCTTCCAAAACTTCCAGCTCATCCCGACCCTCAGCGCCCTCGAAAACGCCATGGTGCCGCTCGAATTGCGCCGCGAGGCAAACGCCCGCGCCCGCGCCGTTGACCTGCTCGGCCGGGTCGGCTTGGGCGACCGCCTACACCACTACCCGGCGCAGCTTTCAGGCGGCGAGCAGCAGCGCGTGGCCCTTGCTCGGGCCTTTATCAACCGCCCGACGATCCTCTTCGCCGACGAGCCTACCGGCAATCTCGACGACGACACCAGCGGCCAGGTGTGGGACCTGCTCTTCGAGCTCAACGAGGCGGCGGGCACGACCCTGATTATAGTGACCCACGACCTAGAATTGGCCCGGCTCACCCAGCGCATTATCCGCCTACAGGGCGGCCGGGTCGCCGCGGACCAACTCGTTGAGGATACTACCCCATGACCGCCTGGCTGCTCAAAATGGCCTGGCGCGACAGCCGCAGCCACCGCCGCAAACTCCTGCTCTTCACCTCCTCAATCACCATCGGCATCGGTGCCTTGGTCGGCATGGGCAGCCTCAGCGCCACGCTCGAAGAGGCTATCGACGAACAAGCCGCCAGCCTCTTGGGTGCCGATATGACCCTCGAAAGCCGCCAACCCTTCGCGAAAAGCACCGAATCACTCATCGATTCCATCGGCGGCACCCAGGCGCGCCAAGTCAGCTTCAACTCCATGGTCTATCTGCCCAAGAGCGAGGGCACCCGCCTGGCCCAGATCCGCGCCCTGACCGGCCCCTTTCCCTTCTACGGCGCACTAAAGACCGCCCCTACGGAAGCCGCGCACATTTTCCGCAGCCGCCCCGAGGCCCTCGTCGACGAGGCGCTGATGCTACAGTTTGGGGCCGCCGTCGGCGATTCGATCAAAATCGGCGATATGCTCTTCCGCATCGGCGGCCGGTTGCTGCGCATCCCAGGCGAAAACGCGCTCTTCAGCGATATACAGCCGCGCGTTTACATCTCAATGGACTATCTCGACCGCACCCGCCTGATCCAAAAGGGCAGCCGCGTCACCTACACCGCCTTTTTTCGCTTTGCCGCCGAGCGCGATGTCCGAGCCCTGACCCAATCCATCCGCCCGCAAACCCGCGCCAATCGCCTACGAGTAGAAACCATCGCCGACCGCAAACGACGCCTCGGCCGCACCTTGGGCAATCTCTACCGCTTCCTAAACCTCGGCAGCTTTATCGCCCTCTTGCTCGGCGGGGTGGGCGTGGCCAGCGCCATCCACGTCTATACCAAACAGAAGCTGCCCACCGTCGCCGTGCTGCGCAGCCTCGGCGCCACTGCCCGCCAGACCTTCCTGATCTACCTGATCCAAGCCGGGGCGATGGGCTTTGTCGGCTCACTCGCCGGGTCTTTGCTCGGGCTCGGGGTGCTCTACTTGCTTCCGGGTGTCCTCGCCGACGTATTGCCCCTCGAAGTCGATCCGAGTTTCGACCCTTTCGCCCTATTGGAAGGTCTCGGCCTCGGCCTCGGCCTCTCGCTGCTCTTTGCCGCCCTGCCACTATTGGCCATCCGCAAGACCTCGCCGCTATTAACCCTGCGGGCGTCCTTTGAAGAAGCCAAACCCGCTGACAGCGGCCCGCTGCGCTGGGTCTTCTATCTGGGGATCGCTCTGGCCATCGTCCTCTTCGCCTATCGCCTCACTGGCCGCTGGCCCCTCGCCCTCGGCTTTGCCAGCGGGGTCGGCTTGGCCTTCGCGCTCCTAGGTCTCGTCGCTCGGGCAATCACCTATGGCGCTCGGCGTTTCTTCCCCTCTTCCTGGAGCTATATCTGGCGCCAGGGCTTGGCCAACCTCTACCGGCCCAACAACCAGACCGCGATGCTGATGTTGGGCCTGGGCTTGGGGACCTTCCTGCTCAGCACCCTCTTTCTGGCCCAGACCAACCTGCTGGCACACATCGAAAGCGTCGGCTCCGACGAGCAGCCCAACGTCGTGCTCTTCGATATCCAGAGCGACCAGCGCCAGGAGCTAAACGCGCAAGTAGAGGCGGCGGGATTGCCCCTTTTGCAACAGGTCCCCATCGTCACCATGCACATCCACAGCGTCAAGGGCCGACTCGCCCGCGAGATCCGCCGCGACACCACCGGCAATCGCCGCCGCGGCAACTGGGCCCTGCGCCACGAGTACCGCTCGACCTACCGCGACCACCTGACCGACACCGAAACGATCAGCGCCGGCCAGTGGCGCGGGCAAAGCACCGGCGACACCATTTTCGTCTCCTTGGAAGAAGGCGTGGCCTCCTCCTTGGACGTCGGCATCGGCGACTCCTTAGCCTTCGATGTCCAGGGGGTACCCGTCGATGTCGTCGTCGGTAGCCTGCGCTCGGTCGACTGGCAGCGGGTCATGCCCAATTTTCTGGTGGTCTTCCCCACCGGCGTCCTCGAGCCCGCACCGCAATTTCACGTCCTCGTCACCCGCGCCAACTCCACCGAGCAGATGGCCGCCCTACAGCGCGATGTCGTCCGCCGCTTCCCCAATATCTCGGTCATCGACCTCGGCAGCATCTTGAGCACCGTTGACAATATCCTCGGCAAGGTCTCGCTGGTGATCCGCTTTATGGCCTTCTTCAGCGTCGCGGTCGGCCTGATCGTTCTCGTCGGCGTGATCACCGGCAGCCGCTATCAGCGCATCCAGGAAAGCGTCTTGCTCAAGACCCTGGGCGCCAGCCGCCGCCAAGT
This sequence comes from Candidatus Latescibacterota bacterium, assembly GCA_965217585.1. Lineage (GTDB taxonomy): Bacteria > Latescibacterota > UBA2968 > UBA8231 > UBA8231. The sequence continues at coordinate 4,958,677 of OZ244561.1, read as the reverse complement.
CGTCAAAATCATGGTACTCGAATATCTGTTTTTGGGATCGTTTGCCGCGGCGACCGGTCTGGTCCTGTCGCTGGGCGGGGTCTGGGCTTTGAGCCGCTATCTCTTCGAAGTCGGCTTCGCGCCCGATTACCTGCCCGTGGTCGTGGCCTTCTGGCTCGTCAGCGGGCTGACCGTCGCCGTCGGCGCGCTGTCGAGCCGCGGTATCCACTCCAGCCCGCCGCTCGAAGTCCTGCGCTCGGTCGGTTAGCGGCGCAACCGCTCCAGCACCGGGCCGAGCGTCGCCCAGACGGTTTCGGCGACTAGGCGATGGCCGGCAACGGTCGGGTGGTTGCCGTCGGGCAGGTTCAACTCGGGTTGGTCGGCCACGCCTTCTAAGAGAAAGGGAATCAGCGCCGCGCCATTTTCTTCGGCCAAACCCGGGAAAAGCCCCGCGAATTCCTCGGTGTACTCGGGGCCGAGATTGGGCGGCATCTGCATGCCGGCGATAACAAGGGCGGTCGCGGGATCTTTCGCTTTGACCCGGTCGATGATCTGCTGCAGGTTGCTGCGAGTGTCCTGCAGATCAATACCGCGCAACCCGTCATTAGCTCCCAATTCGAGGACGAAGACATCTATTGGGCGACGCAAGAGCCAGTCGATGCGGCGCAAGCCGCCCGCCGAGGTCTCGCCGCTAAGCCCGGCATTGAAGACTTCAAAGTTCCAGCCGAGCGAATCGATCCGCGCCTGCACCAAGGCCGGGAAGGCCTGTTCGCGGTCGAGGCCATAGCCGGCGGTCAGGCTATCGCCAAAAAAGAGAATGACGCGGCTGGAGTCCGCCTCCTCGGCATAGACGCTGCCGCCGAGTAACGCCAGGGCCAACGCGATGTATTTCACCTGGGCAGCCTTCTTAGTTTTACTCGTGCGCTTCTTGCTTATTGAAGCGGAAAATCCGCTGCGCCCGCGCCGATAGCTGGTCCATGATTTCCGCCGGTAGCGGATCGGCTGCCTTGGCGTCTGGCTTTCCAAATGACCGTCCCATGCCTCGCGTATCGCATCGCACCACGTCCGATCCATGGTTTCCTCCAAAATGACAAAGCCTGCTTCCCGCACTTGGCGCACTGCCTCGGCCAGCGTGTCGGCGTCGAGATGCTGCTGTTCTATTTCCTGTGGCGACAGTTTCATACTCTGCCAATTCTCGTGGATTAATAGAATATCTATATTAGCATCTTTCGCGTCGCCGACCACCTTGAGCTACCCCCCGGAGCCTACATGCAAACCACCATCTTAGGCCGCACCAACCTAACCGTCGCGCGCATGGGCTTAGGTGCTGGCGGCCACAGCCGACTTGGGCGCAACATCGGCCTAACCGACGCCCAATCCGCCGATCTCATCCGCCGCGCCTTAGATCGCGGCGTCAACTTCGTCGATACGGCCGAAGGCTATGGCACTGAATCCATCATCGGCCAAGCCCTACAGGGCCGCGACCGCACCTCCGTAATCCTCTCGACCAAAAAATCTACCCGCCACGAGCAGGTCACACCCGACGCCTTGCGAGCCAGCCTCGACGAGAGCCTAAAGCACCTAGGCACCGACTACATCGACCTCTACAACCTCCACGGCGTCGTGCCCCAAGACTACCGCTATCTCGTCAACGACATTTACCCCGCTCTGCAAAAGGCGCAGCAGCAGGGCAAAATCCGCTTTGTCGGCCTCAGCGAGATGTTCAACGAGGACTTCGAACACACCATGCTCCAGCAGGCTCTGGCCGACGACCTGTGGGATGTCCTGATGGTCGGCTTCAATCTGCTCAACCAGACCGCCCGCGCCAATGTCTTCGCGCAAGCCATCGCGCAAAACGTTGGCATCCAAATCATGTTCGCCGTCCGCAAGGCACTTGGCCACCCCGACAATCTGCGCGCATTCACCGCCGCGCTCGTCGAAAAAGGGGAACTCGACCCCGCCGACCTCGACGCCTTCCCCGACTTCCTGCTGGCCGAGGCCCCATCGCTACCCGATGCCGCCTACCGCTTCTGCCGCGACGAGCCTGGCGTCCACGTCGTCCTCTCCGGCACAGGCAACGCCGACCACCTCGACGCCAACCTCGCGTCTTTCGCCCGCCCACCACTGACGCAACAGACGCGCGACCGACTCATCCACATCTTTCGCCGCGTCAATTCTACCACGGGGCAAGCGATATAAGCTATCGCCTTGATCCAGTACCTTGGAATAAAGCTTTGATATACTGTGCGATAATTGATCGACGATATAATTTGACTATATTGGTCTAAAGTTATTAACCAGAAAGGATACTCCATGCAGACTACAACGGTATCACAACTCAAAATGTCGTTGAGCGCCTATTTGCGTCAAGTCAAAGCCGGTGAAGAAGTAGTAATTACCGAGCATGGCCGTCCCATTGCGCGCTTGCTGCCCCTCTCCAGTCCTGTGCCCTTCCCTGAGCACTTGAGAGACCTTGAAGAAAAGGGGCTCCTCAAGCGTGGAGAGAAGCCTTTACCCGATGATTTTTGGGATCTGCCGCGTCCTGCTGACCCCCAAGCAACCGTGCGTTCAGCAGTCTTGCGCGAGCGGGAGGAAGGCCGGTGAAATTCTGGGATACGTCGGCTGTGGTGCCGTTGTGTGTGCAAGAGCCTAACTCGGCCACGGTACGAGAGATTCTCGCCGAGGATCCGTCCATGGTCGTGTGGTGGGGCACACGCACCGAGTGTATTTCTGCCCTGATGCGTCAGGTACGAGAGGGCAGCTTGGCACCCACTGACGAACGCGCCGCTCGCCACGTATTGCACACCCTGATGCAAACTTGGGCTGAGATGCAGCCGAGTGAGGCGTTGCGCAGTACAGCCGAGCGGTTACTAGCTGTTCATCCGTTGCGGGCAGCGGATGCATTGCAACTAGCCGCCGCCATCCTATGGTGTCAGGGGCTTACAACAGGACAGGGCTTTGTGTCGTTTGATCAACGCCTGTGTGACGTGGGCTATCGAGAAGGCTTTACCTTACTTCCCGAAGCGTTCTGAAGATATCCGGCTCAAACCAAGGAAGAAGCTGCTGTAGTTATCGTTGCTTTATCCCATGCGTCCTATCAGAAAGATAGCGGCCTTGGCCCAGCCGGCCTCACCGGGTCGCCTGAACTTCTGACTCAGGGGCTGTGCGGCGAGCGGGATAGCGGACGTACTGGCGGCCAGAAGCCTGTTGCTTGGCTTGAATGTCTCTGAAAATTGCTTTGACGTCGTAACCAAATCGGGCCGTGTGTTGGTCTCGTATAGCCCGGACTTCAGCTATGATCGGGTCCATCTGTGGCGTCTTCATGTTGGGTTTCATTAGCTCGTTGGGTGTGCTAGCTCGTCCAGCGCCACATTGAGCACGCCCGCGAGTCGGCGGAATAGGCCGAGCGTCCCGGGCTTCTGTCCGTTCTCAATCTGCGACAAATACCCTTTTGAGACTCCCACTCGTTCGGCTAGCGCGTCCAGCGTGAATGCGCGGTGCTTCCGCCACACACGCAAGGGCGATTCGCCAGCGAGAATGGCCTTTACGACTTCGCCCGGAATCGTCTCGCCGGCTGCGTCCTCGGCCCATGCTCGCTCGATAGCCGCAGAATCGGCCGCGTCCTCAAGCGCGGCGACCATGCGACGGTACTTCTCAATTGGGACGACGGCGTATTCTGGCTCGCCGTTCTTCTCAATGATCTGCACATCCTGTTCGCTCATCTGTAAACTCGTCCTCTCTGGTCGATCTTCGCCACCAACAACACTTTTCGCTCGTCGTTGAGCGAGTATATCACGCGCCAGACACCTACGCGGAGCCGGAAGTCGCCATCCCTTCCCCGCAGCCGCATCGCGTTCGAATGCTCCGCATAAGGAGCCGCCGCAATCGCGTCGATCTTGGCGCAAATCCGCTGTGCAACGTTGCGCGACATGCGAAAGAGTTGGCTAGCAGCCTGCTTCTGATAGCGAACTTCGTACATATGCTAAGATTTACCTTTCGAGGGCTGTTTGTCAATATCTTCGATGCAAAAAGTTCTCGAATAGTAAACATGGGAGGTGAGAGTTTCGCTTAACCAGAGGTTTATCACTATTTTCTGAATCTGCCGCGTCCTGCGGAATGCTATGGGAGAATCCAATGAGTACTGAATACACCATCGTCATCGAGAAAGATGAAGACGGTTATTACGTTGGGAGTGTCCCCGGCCTTCCGGGCTGTCATACCCAAGGAAAGTCAATCGACCAGTTGCTCGAACGGATGGAGGAGGCAATCGCACTCTGGCTTGAGGCCAATAGCGAAAACGCTCCAAGTCCGCTTGAACTGGTCGGCGTTCAAAGAATATCCGTATGAACAGAATGCCGCGCGTGACGGGTGCTCATGTGGTCCGATCTCTGCGGAAAGTCGGTTTCGAGCTTGTGAGGCAACGGGGGAGTCATGCGATTATGAAGCACCCTGATGGGCGGAGCACGGTTGTGCCTATTCACGGCGGTGAAACGATCGGCGTTGGCCTTATGTCCAAGATTCAGAGAGATGTCGGGATTGACCGAGAGGCATTTATTGATCTGCTCGGTAATTGATCTAATGGCGGTTTCAAGTACCAGCGTAATGTCAACATGGACGGTTTAAGGACCGCGATCCTTTACCGTCCGGCATTCTTTGAAGAGTTAATCACCTGAAAAATATAATCGGCCAAGAAAATCATATTCAAGCTGTTCTGCTGTGAGGAATAGGCTACCAAGCCGTGTATGGCGGCATGACGATTTGGAACCGGGTTCTGCTTGAGGCATTCACGGTGCTTTTCGCTCTTGACGTCTGTAAACAGTCCGAAGATTAATTCGTCACTCTCGGACACAGGCTCTTCTTTGCGCTTTTTTCTATCCTTCTCTCGGAAGGCCTTTGTCAGATGTCCGAATATGGACAGATCATAGAGACCTTCAAGTATAAAGGCATCAATGGATTTTTTCTCGTCATCAACCAGCTTTTTGATAAATTCTTCGTAAGTGATATGTCCAATTTTACCATTAAATAACTCTGTGCGGAACACTCGTTCGATTTCTGGAAATAAGACACGGCATACGCACCTATAAAGCCCAGCTTCATGAGCATCGAGTGCTTCACGAAGAGTCGCTTTGGCTTCCGAATCTATCTTGTAACCCGATAGGTGCATTTCTATTTCCGAGCGGACATTTTGCCAGTTATTCTCATAGTAATCGAGGAGTTGACTTTGAACTGCCTTGTCGTCCTTACCACATTCCGCGATACCGTCGAATGGCGTTGTGTAATGGGGTAACCATCCGGCCTTCCCAAGAACCTCGTCGCTAAAATCCCATTTTTTAAACTCCGACATCACCTCTAATACTACGGGAGTAGCGATTTTCATGAGGTGCTGCTATTCTATTACTAGAGGCGCAAGGTGTTGGCTTACTACGTCAAGAAACGCTTGAAATTTCTCGGGACTTTCGAATCTCTTGTCGTCCATCTCACTCACGCCCTGCTTTTCTCTGTTACCACCAACATCCCCCCAACCCGCCTCGTCATCTCCGCAAAATACAGCACTTCCTCCGGCGTCAGCACCCGCCCAAGCACATCGCGCTCGCGGTAGGATAGCCATTTCTTGAGGACTTGGTAGCCGCCGAGTTTGTAGTCCCAAATTGCGGCGGGGACGTTGCGCCAGAAGGCGTGGTCGTTCAGATACACGTCCAGCGTCTTTTCGCCGAGCGCGGATATGGCATCCCCTAGCGCGGCACGTTCATCGTCCGTGTATTCGCGTTCGACGATGCGGCCTTGGCCCGGCATTACGGCGTCGCCCGTTCCGTAGTGGCCCCACCCGGCGGTGAGTGCGAAATCGTCGCCGGTCATATTGCGGTCGTCGGTGGTGGCGGGCACGGCGAGGGCGGCGACCTCCGGGCGCAACGTGCCTTGGGTAACGCCCGGCACGGGCGCTTCGGGGTTGAGCAGGCGGGCCAGTTCGCGGCCCCGCGCCGCTGATGCAGTGAGCGTCTCTGCTGCGCCGTCGGCTTCGCCATCGGGCCAGCCCGGCAGCGGGATGCGCGGCCATTCCATGCGGAGCGCCCCGGCGTTGGCTTCGCGGTAAGCAGGATCGTGGAGGGTCGCGAGGACGTGGTGGAAGAGGTCCTCTACGCTCGCGCCGAGATGGTGGAGATAGCGTTGTGCGGTACCGGACAAATTGGGGCGACGTTGTATTCCGTTGCCGCCGATTCCGAAGCCGTCATCGCGGAGGTAAGCGGGGAACCAAAGGGCACCCCGCTCAATCATGTGATAAGACGCGATATGATGCGTGAAGCAGACTTGGGGTTCCGTCGCACCCTTCCGCAGGTGCTGAGCGGAGGACAACCATATGTTCCCCTCGAATACATTCGGTTGGTAGTCGGGACGTGGACGATCAAGCAAGCCGCCATCCATATCCCAATAGAGCCATCGGGTGTCGAAGGGCCGATAGGAGTAGGGAACGAAGCCGGTCTCGTTCGGGCCGCCACGCTTGAGTAGCGCGTCACGTACCGCACGAGCATCGGACGCTACGGACCCTGACAGCTTTCTCATCGCCGCCGGATAGCGCCGCGTGATTTCCTCATGACTCAACTGTGGGTTGAAGTAGTCGGAGACTCGCTCCCTGAGCCGGTCGAGATCGGTATCGACGAGAAACCCGTCGCGGCTAGTGGTGACCCCGGGAAACGAAACCGGGAACAAGTCGGGCAGCGCAGGCCAGTCGAACCAATCCTTGCTCACCGCCGTTTGTGCGAACGGCAGACCAAGCGGCAACACTGGCTTAACGCTGTCGTAGAGCTTTCCCGGCTCCGCCTCTGCCGTCTCAATCAGTTCCTCGCGCTTGGCCTGTCCCCACAGATGCCGAAAGCCGACCTCTCCAGTTGGTGCATGATCGGCCTTGCGCACCAGCGTTGCAATCGCCGTCCCAACTTGAATGCCGACTGGATCGTCCGGTGACGAAAAGATGCTCGGGTCCGGCGAACCGTCCGGCGCAACTTTGCCGGTTTTGTATTTGTCGCCGTTCAAGCAGTCAATCCGTATCGCGTCGAACGTCTCCAGATAGCGCTCCCGCATTCCCGTAAACGACAGCCCATCGAGCCAGGAATAGTTGGAAATGAAGCACACCACGCCTTGGCCCGTCCTCGCAATGCGCCGTTCCGCCATGCGGAAAAAGCGGACATAGAGATCGTTCAGCCCTTGGCCTTCAGGTCGGCGCACCCGCTTGGTCATGCGGTAGGCTTCCGACAGCTCGCGCTCCTCGTCCACCGCCATGCCAGCAAAACCGTTATAGGGCGGATTGCCCAAAATCACTAGAATCGGCGTCTCCTGCTTCACCCGCTCGGCGCGGTCGCGTTCTTCCTCCAGTTCGGGAAACGGCAACGGCTTGGTCGGGTGCGGCTCCCAGCCGGTCAGCGCATTGGTGAGGAACACTTGGGCGCGTTCCTGCCCGTCATCGGCCAGCACCGCGTCGAGCGCCTGCATGGTCAACCCAACTTGTAGATGGGCGACGACAAAAGGCGCAGGCATAATCTCAAAGCCGAATACGCGCTCGGTCGCCGCCTGCTTGACTCGCGCGCCGGTCAGCGCACCCAATCCCCGACTTTCCAGATTGGCGGCAATGCGGCGCAGCACTTCCGCGAGATAGGCCCCGGTGCCGCAGCACGGATCGAGCACATAGACGTTTTCCGCCGCTAGCCCGTCGGCAATGCCGAGATCGTCCCGGAGCGCCTTATCGACGCGGGCGACCATGTAGCGCACCACTTCCGCTGGTGTGTACCAAACGCCCAACTGCTTGCGTAGATCGGGATCGAAGGCTTCGAGGAACGGCTCGTAGAAATAGGTTACAGCCTCGCCCTCGTTGAAGCGGGCAAAGAAGGCGTCGCAATCGACCCGGTCGAGCGCAGCAGATGTCCAGTCTAGCACCTCGACAAGGCCGAGCGGTTGCAGTCGACCGGGATCGGAGATTTGTTGGAACAGTGCCCGTAGCACTGGTGCCCGCAAATACCAAACCGCTTCGCGCCAATTGAACGCTTTCACGGGCGGCGGTGTTTGCCGCGCCCACAGCACCCAAGCGGAAAACACCCCGTAGAACAGCGTCTGCACCAGCGTCGAACGGAAAAACCGCGCCCCCCGTTCGCCCTCAAAGCGGACGCCCAGCGCCTCTTCCAGCGCCGTCCGCACTGCCGCCAACGACGGCGCATCGCCCGCGGCTTCGACTCGCGCCAGCGCATCTCGAGCATGAGACGCCAACAGCCAAGCCAAGTCCTTCGGCTCCACCAGCCGCGCCCGATGCGACAACGCTCGGCACAGATATTCCCCTAGACCCGTGCCGACCTCACCGGCAAAGGCAGGCGGACTCTCCAACCGTTGCGCGAACTCCGCCGCGCTTGTCGCCAGCCGAAACGTTTCGAGCTTGGCCGGTCGCCCCGCCGCATCCTCGCCCACCAACACGAAGTCGCGCGTATTGGTCACCAGCACCAGCCGATAGCGGTCCCAATAGCGGCTGACCTGATCGCCCGCCGCCGTCAGCCAAGCGTCATCGTCAGCCGCCTTCACTTCAACCACGCCGCCTTCGGGCACCTGCCCCTGTTTCGGTTGCCCCTTCTGCACCTGCTTTGCTGCATAAAGTCCAAAGTCGGGATGCCCCGCTCCCTGATCGGCCAACTCGCCGACGCAAAACACCTTGGGTTTGAGCGTTGCGCCGATGGCATTCAGCAAGTTGGCGAGCGGCCCATAGATCGACCGCTCACCAGTCGCGCCGCCGGAAGCGCGGACTCGTTGCAGATCGGCGAGATAGGTCTCAACCGCTGTTGTCAGTCGCGTCGTTTTGGTCATCACCTGTTATGGCCGCTTCGGTGCTCTGAGTTTCTCAAGTCGCTCAACCCACGCCTTAAAGTGAGGACATTTGGAGCGGATGTTCTCCAAGCCAATCCGTTCGGCCATCTGCGGTCCTACTGTTGTTTTGGAGTATTCGGGAAATTCGGCGATGATCCGCTGCGATGGAGTCGTATGTTGTCCGTCGTCAATCAGTTCTGGGGACTGAACATCATCGACAATGCTCTGCAAAGCGGAGATTGGGGGATCTGCATTATCAAAGAAGAAAGCGAACTGGGATACATCAGAAAACAAATACGCTTCAAATTCATGCAACTGAATGAACGGGATAAAGCGATGATCGTCGGTCTCGTTGAACCACGATCTTTCGAGAGCCTCCACCCGTTTATACGGATCGTGGCGCAATTTCCTAGCTTCTTCAACGCCGGGAAATTTCACAGACAAGGCATAAAGGTCAATCATCGTGGTAAAAAATACATCATTCCCCGCCTCTTGCTTGAGACGGCGATCGATGTCATTCTGCATCGCCCTGAAGTTTCTACCTCCTCCTCGATGGACTATTCCCTTCTTCCGGGCGTGGGCAATCAAGGTCGGTTTCTGCATATAGACGCCGAGATTCGCTAGATGCGGCTTCAAGACCGTATCGGCAAACGTCAGCTCTGTTTCACCTTCGGCGAAGAGATGGAGTCGCACCATCAGTGCGGCCCTCCGCCGATGACGTTCTTTTCCCAGATTTCCCCAAGCGAGTACTCCTCCAGCCATGTTTCGAGCTCTTCGGCATCTGGTCTGGAGAACTCCGTGGCTTCACCATTCCGCTCGACAACCACGATATCCTCAGACTCAAAGCTGTCGAGAAACGCGCTGGACTGGGTGCTGACGAGAACCTGCGTATGGTGGCTTGTGGCGCGAAGTAGCGAGGCAATCACATTGAGCGCGTAAGGGTGCAATCCGATTTCCGGTTCGTCCACCACTATGAGTATCGGGAGATCTTCTTGGGGCTGTAACAACAGCGAAATCAGGCAGATGGCCCGCAGTGTACCATCTGAGAGTTGGTGAGGACCGAACACGAGATCGGACTTGCAATGCCGCCAGTTGAGAATGATGTCTTTAGAATCGGTCGGCTCCAGATCAAAGTCTTCAAAGAACGGTGCCACCTGCCGAATGGTCCCCACAATCCGGCGATAAGCCGTTTCTTTGGAGGACTTGAGGGCATACAGTAAAGCTGCCAGATTCGCTGCATCGGGCATGAGCCAGCGGTTGTCGCCGACGTAACAATACTGCCGGACTCTCGAAGTCGGCGATGTATCGTGGAAGTGATAGACGCAACAGCGATTCAGCAAATACCTGAGTGTTTTTGCCGCCGGTTCGTTCTTTTCTGCCTCGTCTCCAATCTGCGTTTCCTGATGGCCCATCCCTAGCGATACTACCTTTGGTCTCGGATAGCCTATTTGATGGAAGGAGAGCGTCTCTTCGGCAAAAATCATCGAATCACCGGCAGCGTGGAACAGCCGCATTCTATAGGTGTCTGTTCCATTTTCTACCTCAAACGCCATCTCCGCTTCCAATTGAGGAGTTATCCTCGGGCCAAAATGCAAATTGGCCGTGGCCCGCCCGGTCGCCCCAATATGTTGCTGAAGCCGTCCACCCATTAATTCATTTACTAACTTGAAGAAGGCAATGAGATTGCTCTTACCAGCCCCATTGGCACCGATCAAAACATTGAGCGGCCGGAGTTCCAGCGTCATTTCTTTGATGGACCGAAAGCCCCTGATCGTTATATTCTTCAATTTTGGCATATTACTTCCTCACTGTTCTGAAGACGCTGCCGTTAGCCGTATCGTCGTTTTGCTCATCAATCGTCACAGCCTCTTTCTACCCCTTAAGCGCCCCAACAGTAATCCCCTTCGTCAAGTATTGCTGCAGAAAAGCGTACACCAACATCGTCGGTGCCATGATCAGCACCAACCCGGCAAAGGCCATGCCCCAATCGCTGCGATACTGACTGACAATGGTAATGTTGGCCAGCCCTAACGGCAGCGTGCGCAACTCCTGCGACCCCTCCCCGGACAGGAACATAAAGGCCATAAAAAATTCGTTCCAAGCCCCCAAAAAGGCGAAGATGCCCACCGTAATAAGCCCCGGCCGCGCCAACGGCAACATAATCGACCAAAACGCCCGAAACTCCCCCGCCCCATCGATCAGCGCCGACTCGTGCAACCCAGAAGGCAAAGACTTGAAAAACCCCGTGAGAATAAAGATGGCAAACGGCATCCCAAAGGCCACATAGACCATCAGAATACCCAGCCGCGAATTGAGCAATCCAAAGTCCTTCATCTGAAAAAAGAGCGGCACAATAGACAGTTGCAACGGAATCATCAGCCCGGCCAAGAAGTAGAAAAACATCGGCCGCACCCCAAAGAAGCGAAAGCGCGCCAGCGCATAAGCCGCCATCGACGCCAGCAGCATGGAGACCGCCACGGTCGCGACGGTCAAAAAGACGCTGTTGAAGAAGTAATCACCGAAGTGACCCTTAGTCCAAGCGTTGGTAAAGTTGATCCATTGCAGATCGCCAAGCTCGGGCAGGCTGAAGGGATTGAGGAAAATTTCGCGATCCGTCTTTAGCGAGGTGTACAACAGCCACAGCATCGGATAAACCACAACCGTCAGATAGCCGCATAGCGCCAGATAGACGAAAGGTTTGGCGAGAGAAAATTTGCGTTGCTCGACCATATTCAAAACTCCACAGCTTCGCGCTTCATCGCGCGCAAGGTCGCGGTAGTGCCAAAGAACACGATCAAAAAGAGCAACACTGCAATCGCGGTCGCCTCCCCCACCTTGAACTCAGTAAACATCGCCTGCACCATCCGCGTGCCGATCACGTGGTTGTCAGTCGTCGGCCGCTGATTGGTCAACAGCCAAATCACCTCAAACGCCTTCATCCCGCCGATGATCATAAACACGATCGCTATCGACAGCACCTCCCAAATCAGCGGCACCGTAATCGACCAAAACTGCCGCCAAGCCGAGGCCCCGTCGATGTCAGCCGCCTCGTACATGCTCTGCGGAATACTCTCCATCGCCGCCAAAAACAGCACCATATTGAACCCGGCCGCACCCCAGATCGACATGGGTATCAGCGCCCAGTAGAGATTGTCCTGCGCCAGCCAAGCAAAGCCTTCAAACCCCTCCAATCCCAAGGCTACCAACACCGTGTTGATCGGCCCGCCCTGTGGATTGTATAGGTGCATCCACAGCAGCGTCGCCGCGACCCCGCCGAGAATGTTGGGAAAGAAAAAGACGATGCGGAAGAGCTTAGCCCCGACGACCTCGCGGCTGATGCACACCGCCAGAAAAAGCGCTAGCGGCAACACGCAGAGCGGGATGATGAACATGATGAAGAGATTGTTCGACAGCGCGATCCAGAACTCGTCGCTCTCAAAAAGCAGCCGCTGGAAGTGCAACAGCCCGACAAAGACCATCTCCGTCAGCCCGTCCCAGCGCATCGCGCTCCAGAAGAAGGACTTGATGCTGGGCACCACCACGAAGAGCGTGTAGAACGCCGCCGCCGGCCCGACGAAGAACACCACCCCAGCCCACTTCAAACGCACGGTGCTAGTAGGCCGTGGCGCTTGGCCGACCTGCCTCGCGCGCCACTGCCGCGCCGTCGTGTACAACCAATAGCCCATCGCCAACGCCAAAAGGCCCAACAGCAGCGCAGGTTTCCACAGATGGCGGATGGTAATCTGATCTGGGTGCTGGCTGCGGTTGCGCACCGCCTCAGCCGCCGACTCCAGCTCTCTGGCCCCCTCCTCCGGCGTTAGCTGCCCATTGACGATCTTGAAACGCACATCGTTGAGGAACTGGTCCATCTCCGGGAAGCCCTCGCCCGGAGCGGTGCCATAGGCCGTAGAAGCCTGCTGCGCCAATTCCACCAAATCCTGCAAATCCTCGCTGGTCCGCCCTTCCATCGCCCCATCGACGGCCACCAAAACATCGCGCATCTCGGCGAAGGTGCCGGCCATCTCCCGCGAGGTCATAAAGCGCAAAAAATCCACGCCCAACTCGGGGTGGGCGCTGTTTTGTCGGGTAGGCGGAGACTGTCGCCAGCCTCCGCCCCCCTCAGAACCGTGCGTGCGACTTTCACCGCACACGGCTCAAGCAAACCGTTTCGCCTCTAAGTGTTTTGGAACTTATTTGCTCATGGCAAATACGGTGAACCAATCGGAGATTAACGAGCTTGTCCCTCCCACTTTGACCTTTTGGGATACAGTGATGAATTTCCAGTTTTTCATCTCCGTATAAGCTCCCCATGCACTCGGCACACACGCCCTCTTGCAGTTGGGCCAATGCCTCATGCTTGGCACTTGGTAGGAGTTCCGTTTTCCGCTTCTCCCTTTTCTTCCAGTAGTTCCGTATCTCTGGGTCATCCGGTGATGCTCCATGCCGGATTAGGATGTGCCTATCAATCCGAAGGTCAGTCAATCGAAAGAGATATTGCCCTGTTTCGACATTCCCGAATCTTTTGACTAAGCCCGGCTTGGTTTGCACTTGGTGGTAGCGGTTTGTTTTCCAGTCATCGCTCTTTTTCGGGTGGGTCTTATTCATCCACCTACGGCTTCTCCAGTAGTTGAAGTCATCCATCTTGCTGAAGATGCGCGATGAGACTACATGCTTATAGTAGTTTCCCCAACCTCTAAGAATCGGATTAAGTCTGCTCATTACAGTATCGGCATTTTGGCCCCGTAGATTGGTCCATTCCTGCCGTAACCTGTCCTGAAATCGCGCGACTGCATCCTGACTGGGCCTGATGAACAATTTGACTTTTCCAGTGCTTGCTTTCTGGTATTCCTTGATGTTGAAACCCAAAAAGTCAAACCCTTCTCGCAGATTTCGGATACTGGTTTTCTCTTGCGAGAGTTCCAGCCCTCTGTCCTTGAGCCAATCGTCTATGCGGTCTTTCGATGATTCGGCTTCTTCCTTAGTAGTAGCGAAGATAACGAAGTCATCTGCATATCGGATTAGAGCCACGTTGCTTATCAGTTGGGTGTATTTCCCGTGCTGCTGGTAACGCACCCCTACCGCATCCTCCATTCCATGCAAAGCTACGTTGAGCAGTAGCGGGCTGATAACACCCCCTTGCGGGGTTCCCATTACTGTCTCCTGAAAGATGCCCTCTATCATCACACCAGCTCTGAGCCACTTTTCAATCAGTCCGAGTTCTGGAAAACCCTGCAACTGGTCTAATAGGTGTTCGTGGCTGATGTTGTCGAAGGCTCCCTTTATATCCGCATCGACCACCCACTTTTTATTTCCGTGTGGGAGGGCTACGCGAAAAATGCGGCCAATCGCATCATGGCAGGATCGGCTCGGCCTGAACCCATATGAACAGGGTTCAAACCGGGCTTCCCATTGGGGTTCAAGCGCATTCTTCACCATCGCCTGCTTGCAGCGGTCGGCAATAGCTGGAATGCCTAATGGTCTGGTTTTGCCATTGGCCTTCGGGATGTTGACCCTTCTGGCTGGCTGTGGAGTCCAGTCGTCAATGCTCAGTATTTCGTGCATCAACTCAGTTCTCAACTCGCCGGTCAGAGCAATACGGTCGTCGGTTCCCGGTGTTCCCCGACCTTTGTTGACTTGCGTGGCCTGCCGGACACTGACAGCGGCATTGGCCTTGCTTTTCAACATCAGTCGTTGCAGAGACTTGAGTTTCCTCTTGTCTCCTGACTTAGACGCCCTGAAGATTTGCTGTCGTAAGCCTTTAACTGCGTCGATGGTGTTGAACCAGTCAATGTCGTTCCATCGAGTTAGTTTCAGTGGATCGCTCGGGTATCCCATCTGCGCGTCTCCTTTCTGATTCAAGGTTACTTCTGCAACCTTATGGACGGTTTCACCTGTCCCACGTCCGCACGCTTTCGCGTTGGGTATTGCCCTATCCCGCCGGTTATGTATTTCCGGTGCCTTTCGGCTGCGGGCTTTCGCATCTTGGGACATCCTGTTACCACTGAGGGATTCAGCCTCCCTTGCGGTTGGGTTACTATGGTAGTCAGAGAGTTATCAAAAGAGCCAGAGATTGAAGCTGTCAAGAACTTGACAAGTCTGACCGTATGGTCGTTCTTGTCCTTCGTTCTCAGTTGGCGGGTGTGGCGAAGGCCGTCCTTTCGCCACTTTTATCCACCAGCTTTTACTGTCAGAGGAGGATTTTTTATGTCCTTGGGCAATATTGCAATAGTCGGGATACCTTTTATAGGAAAGGCTCTCTCGATACCGCTTATTGCTGCCGTAGGTATTCCGCTCGCTATTGGAGTTGGAGCTACGTTAGCCGCCCAATCCCTCTTGGATGATGACCAAGAGGAGGAGGATGAATAAGTAGTTCTACTCCGTTTAATCAACGAGTGGAGTTGATGGGGTTTTTGAGAAATCAACCCATCTCCTACAGGCTCACGGGTAACTTGAATTTGAGTGCTATGACCACTCAAATTAATCAAGGTTCCGGGACCTCTTTCAGTTAAACAGCAAGAGAGGTGGGGGATGTCATTGTCAACACCCCTGCCTCTTTTTTTGTTCAATCTGGGCATCTTTTTATCTTCTGTTTCCCACAGACCTCAATGGTGTTCCGCTTTTCCGCACATGCCAGAAACGTGAGGGTCGGGTGCCTGCAAATACTCCGGGGCCTTGGTATGCCAGTCAAACGCTCTTCAGCACGTTTGACCTTCATCGGCCTGAGACGCAGCCGATTTCTTAGCCCGTCCGCCGTAATCAACTACTGTTTCGGCGGTTAATCGTTACGAAGCCTATACAGATTCACTTCCGTTCACCCTTTCTCACTTCTCCTTGCCCTGTCCCACGATAGTAGTTTCGTTGGACATTAGGCTTTTCCATCCCTGTTTCAGACCTCCCAATTACTCAGGACGCAAGGGGATGTGGAGATTCATCTGCATACTAATGAAGAAAACAAGACTGCAAGTTCTTGTTTTCACTGGACATGAGCGACTTTAAGCTCACACTGAAGACAAAGTAATACCCGGCACCAGTATAGATGGCACCGGGTTCGCCGGCTCCGCCCTCGACCACGGGCAAATTAAACGTCCCCAAGCGGAAGCCGTCGGGGATTTTGCCCATCATCTCGCTTTTGAGCCAAGAGCCGCAAAAGACCATCGCGGTATGCCCCAAGAAAAACTCGAGCTGCGCCTCAGTGTGGCTCATGCCGAGGGCACCGGGCTGGAAGTACTCCTGCGCCGTGCGCTGAATAAGCCCGAGCGCCGTCACGTATTCGGGATTGGCGAAACTGCCCGGCACCAACTCCTTCTGCTCGTAGAAGCGCGTCCGGCCAGCGAGATGATAATAGGCGTTGTCGGTCACGCCGCCGATATAGCCTGGATAACGCCCCTGAAAGGCCAGCGGCCAAACTCCTGTTGCGCGGATTTGCTCGCAGAGGGCGAAAAACTCGTCCCAAGTGCGCGGCGGTGCCCAGCCGTGCTCTTTGAACATGTTCTTGTTGTACCAGACGGCATAGACCGAATAGAGGAAGGGAATGCCGTAGATCTTGCCCTCGTGCTCATAGCGGTCGAGGCTGCCGGGCAGGAAGGACGCGCGCCAAGTCCGGTCCCCATCCCAGCTCGGCCCGTCCAGATAGTCGTCGAGAGGCAGGATTTCGCCGTTGCGTATCAGCGCCCAGTAGTTGAGACCCGCGTTGCTGGCTTCCGGGAACGTCCCTTCGAGGATCCGCACCCGCACCTTATCGGCGATGCGCGGGTCGCCATAGAGATCAACCTGCACATCGGGACGGGCCTTTTCGTATTCGCGCGCGGCAAAAAAGAAAAAGTCCAATCCCGCACCGCCCTCAAAAATGGGCACTTCAACGCGAGCCGCCGCTTGCGCCGCCACCTGGCCGCAAAACAGCCCCAGCACAACGGCCGTCCAGCCGATGACTTTGTTAGGTGTTGTTATTTGCAAAAGAGTCGATAACATCGGCCCTTAGAAACCGTTCGCTCTTGGGGCGCAGACGGCTTCTAAAATAAAATACCCCCTGCGCGAAAGGTGCTACCTCTCGCGCAGGGGGTAAAAAGCAAAAAGCCTACTCGCTAAAACTCGCCTTGATCCGCGCCCATGACCGGTCAGCCACCGCGGTCGCGTCGTCGGCACCGACTAGCTGGGCATCGACGAAGCGCTCGGCAAAGCGGAAGGTCGCTGCTTGGCCGGAGAGGGTGTGGTAGGCCCGGTACTCCTGAGGAGCGGTGTCGAAGTCCGGCATGGCGATCTGTAAGCCGATGATGTTGCCGACCTCTAAGTCGGTGGCTACGCTAGCGGCCTCGTCGCTGAAGACGATGTCGTCGTAGGGTGTGACGTAGATCTCCAGCACCGAGACAGTCGGCCCTTCGCCGACCGACTTGCCGCCGCCATCGCTCAAGGGTGGCGCGTTGAGCCAATCGGCCCGGCCGGGATAGCCCAAAAACCGCCCATCGGGCACGTCGAAAATCGCGTTCCACTTCTGAGCTTGGCGGTTCTGATTGAGCGCCTTCTCCTCGTCGGTCATGGTCTCGTCGTTGTTGAAATTGTACTGGCCACCGGAGTGGTCGCCATCCACCATGAACTCGATCGAATCGTGCTGCCACACCGAGGCGGGCTGGCCGCCGGCGTACTCGTTGATGTACACATTGTCGGTGCGCTCGGCCGCGAGGTAGAGCCGGTTGTTGGTGTCGTTCCAGCCCAGCCAGACCCGGTAGTCCATATCGGCTGGATCGTACTGGGCACCGTCGCCGACAGTCGGGTCGGCAAAAAAGTCATCAGGCCTAAGTGAAGCGTCGCCGACCACATCCTCCCAGTCGGAGATGTCCCCATCGAAGAGGTCGAGATCCCCCAAATCGGCATCCGGGATCTCGAAGATCAGATAGACCTTCTCGCCGATGTGGGCATGGGCACTTCCGGCCAGCACAAAAGCCAGCATGAGGCAAAACACACTGATGAGTCGCATAAAAGCACCTCCTTTGGGTTTGCTTTTAGGTGCGAGTCGCCTGGACATAGGCGACTTGATTAACGGGGCGCAATTTTACTCCCCGATTACATCCTTACTCTCCACGCTCGGACACCAGAATTTTTCGATAAACTCAACCACTAAGCCCGTGCCCGCGTCATGGCTGACGTAGGGCGGCATGGCTGGATTGTACATCGCGTCGGTTAAGTCGCGGATCAGCGCCACATCCACCCCCCAGCGCACCATCTGCTTGATGGCAAAGGTTCGGTGTAAAACGCACATATTGGTGTGGACGCCCATAATCAGCAGATGTGCAATCCCTTGGTGCTGTAAGTAGCTATACACCTCCGGCCCCTTATCCGAAATAATATCCCGCTCTTGGTCGATCCCAATCCCCGGATGCTGGCGATTCCAAGCCTTGTGGGTCTCGGTCTCGCCCGTGTCCGCCCCGTGATCTGAGGCATCCACCGGCAAGGGAGGATCTGGGCGCTCGGCGTCGAGCGGCGGCGCAACTTGGGGTGCTGCGAGCGCGCGCTGGCGCGCCGGCGCATCGGCGTAAAAATCCATGGTATCCGAAGGCGCGTGGACGATCAGGCCACCGGCCGCACGCACCGCTCTGACTACCGCGTCCATGCGCTCGACCATAGCGTCGAGACGCTCGACCGCACCGCGGCACCAATGGCCGTTCCACACGTCGCAGAGCAAGAGCGCGGTTTGGTCCGTTGCCCACTCTTGGGTGCTGGTTTGCACCCGCCAGATAGCGTAGTCGCCCTCGTCTTGGGCAAGGCGCTGGGAACGCAGATTGAGTCGTAAAAAATTGCTCATGTTGCCCTCACTTTAAAGATCGCAATCAAGCGGTTTCACCCGACCAGTAATCCACCGCATCGGCGCGGCGGAAAATGCGCTGTCGGTCTAAGGAACGGATGTTGATTTTGTCGGAATCGGGATATTGGGTCAAATCGTGCGGCAGGACATTGCTCAAGGCCAATACCACACAGGGCTGCTGGCCTTGGTTGGTGAATTTGTGGGCGCTGCGGGGACCGGGTGGGAAGGCGATAAAGTCGCCCCGTTCCACCGCCACTGGACCGCGGGGGCCGACCAGCGTGCAGGACCCTTCGAGGATGTAGAACATTTCCTCTTCAAAGTGGTGAAAGTGCTGCGGACAGATCGACTGGCCAGCGGACAGGCGGAAGAGGCAGTAGCCCAAATGCTGGCCGCCGATGAGCGGGTCAATATCCTTGATCTCCCAGCGGTAGCCCGCAGGTCCCCCCCCCGGCGTCCAGGGAATATCCTCTATATTGATCTTGTTGATGTAAATGTCGGTCCGTTCCTCCAAGCATTCGAGCAACAGTCGGCGAGCATCGTGCAGAATGGAATGGCCGTCGCCCATCAACAGGGCGTCAAAGTCGAGCTGCAGCAATTTGCGCAGATCCAAGGCAGCTTGAGCCGGATCAGCTAGCTTAGCGTCCGGTAGCAAAGTAATGCGGCCCAGCGGCGCACCGACGACCAGATCGCCAGCCAAGATCAGCTTGAGGGCCGGCCAGTACAGGGCGATTTCCCCCGGACTCTTGCCGTGTGCCAAATGAACCACTTGGAGCCCAGGAACGATCTCCTCGCCGTCGTCCAGCCGACGGTCCAGTGGCTGCTCAAACAAGTCGGCGTCGGCGCGATGGGCGGCGATGCGGGCACCGGTGCGGTCCCGAAAAAAAGCAGCTTCGCGCTCGTGGTCGCGATTGGTCAGCACGATCCAAGCGGCCCCACCCAATTGGTCGAACTGATCCAAGTCAGCCGCTGTCATGGGCACCGGATCGATCAGGACATTGCCTTCTTCACGCACCCACAGATGGCCGTTGAAGTCGATCTGGCGCTCTTGGCTGAAGATGGACCAAGAATAGAAATTTGCACAGGCTATTTCTTTCACAGTGTATGTCCGTCGATTTTAAAAGAGGCTGAAAGCCCTTTCTACAAACAGGCCCGCACAATGTCGCGTGCCTTCAACATGTCATCGCGACTTTTGTAGTACTCAAAGACGAAATAGGGCACCTGCGTCCACTCCTGCAACGCGCCGATATAGGCCGGATAGTCCAAGCATCCCGACCCCGTCGGCCCGTAGTCGGTCACCTCGCCATTCTCGGCAAAGCGCGCATCCTTGCCGTGGGCGATTGCGATGTCGGGGCCGAGCATCCGCACCGCGCGCACCAGCGGGGTGCGGTCGGGCGCGAAGTTCGCCGCGTCCATGCAGACTTTGAGCGCCGCAGACCCCACCCGGTCCTGCACCCGCAAAAAGCGCTCCGCCCCGTCGATGCTCCCCCCCCGTGTCATTTCCACCGCGATGACAACGCCGGATTCCTCTGCCGCCGCGCAGGCCGTCGCCAGCCCTGTGCATAACCCCTCAAACACCGCCCGATCGTCAACACCCTCTTCTGGATAGCCCGACGGATGCCACACCAGCACCGGCTGTGCGTTGTCGCCGAAACGCCCGTCGAGCGCCGCGGTCTTTTCCACGCAGCGCACCAGCCTTGCGACATCGTCCTGGACCGCGCCTTTTGGCCCGACCAGATCGACGTGCAAGGTCATCGCCGCCAGCGCGATATCAGCCGCCTGTAGAACTTTATCGATATCTTCCGCCGACGGATCCTGCGCATCCTCGTCAGCTCCCCAGCCGAAAAACATCTGCACCGCCTCGAACCCCTCGGGCCGCATTTCTGCCGGCGACAGCAAGTCTCCTCGCATCAACGCAAGTTTCACGTTCGCTCCTTATCGTGGGCCGCCGACCAAAATCCAAACCAGCGGCGGGTAAATTTTTTCGTATTAAAACGTCCCCTGCACATCCATCACCTGCCCGCCCCCCTCCTTCACCGTGGAGCTAGCCACCCGCTTTTGCAGCTCCTCGTAGTACAAATCCTCGTCCACTGGAATAGGTACCCAATCATCCGTCCACGTCGAAAGCAGCATCGCATTGGATAGTTCTACGCCGTTGACCCCCTCGGTCCCCGCGGCCAACAGCGGTGCCCCCGTGCGGATAGCCTGCACCCAGTTTTGGGTAATCCCCTTGTGCTCTGCGCCACCGCCGCCTGGGATCTCGCACTTCCAGACTTCCGGGCTGCCAAACCCATGCGGCCACTCCACGAGGAATTTGCTCGCCGACTCCGTCGTGCGCCAAAAGGTGATTTTTCCACCCTCCAACACCACCTTGCCGCGGTCCGCTGAAATCTCCAGCCGATTGGTCCCCGGAGCCTCGCCCGTAGAAGTGATAAAAACGCCCGTAGCTCCGTTCTCGTATTCGACGTAGGCCGTTACGTCGTCTTCGACCTCAATGTCGTGGTATTGCCCAAAGCGACAAAAGGCTCGCACCCGCTGCGGCATCCCGCAGATCCACTGCCACAGGTCGAGGTTGTGCGGGCACTGGTTGGCCAACACGCCGCCGCCCTCGCCGGCCCAAGTCGCCCGCCAGCCACCCGAATCGTAGTAGCTTTGGGCGCGGAACCAAGTGTTGATGATGTAAATCGTGCGCCGAATCGGCCCCAGCTCACCGGATTCGACGAGCGACTTCAGCTTCTGGTGCTCGCCGCGCGCGCGCTGGTTGAACATCATGCCAAAGACCCGATCGCTTTTGTCCGCAGCCTCGTTCATTGCGCGGACTTGGCGCGTATAGACCCCGGCCGGCTTTTCGCTCATCGCATGCAGGCCGTTTTCGAGGGCCTGGATCACCAGCGGCGGGTGGAAGTAGTGGGGGGTGGCGACAATCACGGCGTCCACGCATTGGGCCGCAAACAGGGCATCGGCCCCGGCGAACGCTTGCACGTTCGCGCCGTATTTGTCCTGTACGCCCGCGAGCCGGGCCGGATCGATGTCAGATACGGCCGCGAGTTCCGCGCCGGCGATTTGGCCTTGGGAAAGATAAGTGGCGTGGCTGCCACCCATGCCGCCGAGGCCGATAATGCCGATTCGCACCTTGTCCATATCGCGCTCCTTGTCTAGCGATTATACAGGTTTAGCTCTGAGGGATTTGCCAAAAAAGAAAGTGGGTCGCCGGACACGCCGACGGGATTAGCTCTTTCAACAGCCAGGATCGCCGTGATTGCCGCAGCAGGTTCGTCAGAAACTCGGTACCAGCGACTGCCTCGATGCTGACGATCAGGCATGACTCGCAATATATCTCAGAACCCGCAGAGTGGTCAATCTCGCCGGGGATAGCCGGAGGGCTACCTCGCGCGGTTCTTGAGTTGATCGAGCATGACGGCGGCCAATAGGATGATGCCTCGAACCACGTTTTGATAGAACGTCGGGACGTTGAGCAGGTTCAGGGCATTCTCGACTACGACAACGACTGCGCGAGCATCCCGGAGATCTCGAGACCCGGGTGTTGCTTGCCCGCGTGCTGCTCGACTTGGGGCAAACGGATCGGTCGATGGATCAGTTCCAAATGGTTCTTCGCTCGGATAGTCTGCACGTAGAGGCGCTGATGGGCCTGAGCGAAATTCTGGCCCGGATCCGTGATCGCGCGACGGCGCTCTCCTTGGCGAAGTCAGAACACATGATCGAGGCACGGAACATAGTAGAGCCTGAGATCAGCGCCCTCGCTGCCCTACGGGCCACCGAGGGCGATATCCGCTCGCTCGAAGCTACTATAGAAGTGCTCGCCGAATCCAGTGCGACCAACGAGGAATGTGCCAGAGCCGATGTGGCCTTCCATTCAGGCCTCGCAACGGCGACCGGCAACCCGCTCTTGCAGGCGCTGTTGGTCAGCCTCAATGAAGTCGTCTACGAAGTATGCCTCAAGGGTTATAAAGAGCACCCTAAAGCTCGCCAACGGGTTCGCGGGTATCACATGGCTATCCTGTCCAGTGTGAAGGAGGTGGATTGGTGGGATTGAGTATACGCTTCCGGGCTACGAACACGGCACGACCTTCGCGATGCCCTGGACATGGAAGATCCTTGAGGACAGCCCAGAAAGGGTATCTATGTCGATGGCGACGACGGAGCCGCTGACGGGCCTGACCCAGAGAGTCAGCCTGACGGTCCATCGAGGCTCGGCGGCGCTGGAGGCCCAGATCCGCCTCCACAATCCAGGAGCCAGGAGCATCCCGGCTACGACGAGAACTACGGCGCTGTGACCAGCCTGCTGCCCTCGGATTGCTACTGGGACTACTTCGTCGGCGAAGAGGCGGCGCGCTTTGTGCGCGAGTATGACCAAGAGCGTCCCTTTGCGCTGATGGTGGGGTTCCCCGGCCCCCATGATCCCTATGATCCGACGGCCGAATGGTTGGAGAAGATCGATGCATCGACCATCCCTCCAGCGGCACCGGGCGCGCCGCAAATACACGGGGCACAAAGGAACGACGGGCCGCCGGCTAACCAGAGTAGGAAGCCAGTGGCCGACAGACCCGTGTGGGTGCCGTCCTACATGGACTCACAGCCTCTACCTGGCTTGGGACTAGCCGGCGAATCGGCGAACGACATGCTGGTGGGATTTCTGCAGGGCGCGTGGATGGCCTTCGACGGGCGCTACAAGCTATGCAAGTACGCCAGCGGCTTTCAAGCACTCTTCGACCTAGAAAACGACCCGCAGGAGCAGCACGACCTCAGCCAGTCGGCCGCACACGCCGACCACTATCAACGCCTAGATACGGCACTGTGGCGCGATGTGATGCGCTCGGCACAGGGGGGCCATTACTACAATACGGTGGACGGGCACAATGGACTGTGGGCCGATAAAGAATACGGCCGGCGCGGGCAGCAGCGTCCGTATCCGGTGCCGCTGGGAACTGACCCTACCAGGCCGATCTGATAAGTACAAGCTCAACACGAACTGGCGCACCGACGCGTTGCTGGTCTGCGTGCGAACTTGGAATTGTTTTGCAATAACTAGGAAACCGATATGAACAAGCCGAACATACTGATCTTCATGACCGACCAGCAACGGGCGTGTTCCGCCGCACCCGCGACCGCTTTACTCAGTTGACGCGCGAGGAACATCAGGACGCGATCAAGCACTACCTGGCGTTCTGCACCTATGAGGACTGGCTCTTCGGGCGGCTGATCGACAAGCTCAAAGAGCGCGGGGAGTACGAAGACGCAATCGTTCTCTACCTCTCCGATCACGGCGACTACCTAGGCGACCACGGCCTGTGGTGTAAGGGCTTGCCGTCGTTTTTGAGCTGCTACCACGTGCCGGCGATCGCGAAGATGCCGGGCGGGCAGCAGGGCGTGGTGCGCGACGAGTTCGTGTCTCTCTGCGACTTCGCGCCGACGTTGCTCGAGATGGGCTCAGCGGAGAGCCCTGTGGAGTTCGCCGGTGCAAGCCTGCTGCCGTTGCTCAAGGGCGCAACACCCGCCGATTGGCGCGATGCGCTCTTCTTCCAGACGAATGGCAACGAGACCTATGGCATCCAACGTTCCGCCGTCACTGACAAGTGGCGATTTGTCTATAATGGCTTTGACTACGACGAGCTGTACGACCTAGAGCGCGATCCCGGACAGATGCAGAACCTCGTCCCTGATCCGCAATACCAGCCAGTCGTCGAGGAGATGTATCGCCGAATCTGGACGTTCGGCCTTGCGCACGAGGAACACTTGCTCAACGAGTACATCATGACCGCGATGGCAGATTACGGGCCGGGGATTGTAGCCGGAAAATCTGCTGGCTTAGTGGGTCCACACAGCGAGAAGTAGATGGCACAAGCCCCTGTAAGGCCGTTCACGGCGTATCCCGACGGGCAGTGCTCTTGGGGCTGCTTGGCAGCTTCATCATCGCCGGCGGCGAGCCGGTCTCCTGGGGTGCCTGGGGACCGCCGCTGCTGATCTGGAGTCTCTTCGCGGTCACCATCTCACCATGTCCATGGTGATCTTCATCGGGCTGACGCGGATCATCGCCCAGACGGGCCTGGCCTCATACCGGGCCACGGTAGCGGCCCCCGTCTTCACGGTCAATGCGCTGGGCAGCTCCCTAGTGGGAGCACCAGGGCTGACCATTCTAGGGCTGAATTTCGCTTGGTCGGCGGACGTGCGCACCTTTGTGATGGCCTCGGCGGCGACCGGCGTGAAGCTAGCCCAGGAAACGGCGCTGGAGGGACGGCGGCTGTTCTGGGCCGTGGTTGGAGCCATCCTCGTCACCCTAGTCGGCTCTGCCTGGGCCATCGTCGAACTGTCCTACCAGTACGGCGGTATCAACCTAGTCGGCTGGCAGTTCAGCGGTCTGCCCACGTTCACCGGCAACAGCTTCACGGTCTCCTGATCGTCGTCCGCTGCGGCGCGTCAAAGATCCTAGGCAAATCCGTTATCGGCGATGGACAAGAGCATCCAGAACGAAGCGGAGATATGCGACGCCTTCATCACCCCGGCGATCAGCGAGGCTGGATAGGTGCCGCGCACCTTGACCTGGAAAGCTTCGTCATCTGCCGCCCTCGCGACGGAAACGGCGTTTGACTTGCTCAAGGCCGACGTTCCAACTGTCATTTGCACTCAAGTGTCATTTTCCTTACTTTTAAGTAAGAAATAAACATTCAATAAGAGGAGCATAGCATGGCAACGGCAACGCTGACAAGTAAAGGGCAAATTACAATTCCCAAAACCGTTCGAGATGCTCTGGAACTCCGTGAAGGCGATAAAGTCGATTTTATGCTCACAGAAAATGGTGAAGCACTCCTAAAGCCTATGACCAAAAAAGTAGCGGTAGATGAGATTTTCGGGAAGTTGTATAAATTTGGAAGAAAGCCTGTTTCGGTCCACCAAATGAAGTCTGAAATCAGGCGAAAAATGAAGGCAAGTTTTAAGTGAAAGCATTAGACACAAATGTGATTGTTCGCTTTCTTGTGCGGGATGATAAAAAACAAGCAGAAATTGTGTACAGACTTTTTAAGCGAGCAGAGAGTACAAACGAACCCTTTTTTGTCCCTCTGCTCGTCGTGCTCGAAACCATCTGGGTATTGGAATCTGTATATGAAATTCCACGAGAAGAAATCCGCGCGTCCCTTCAGGAGCTTCTTCTCATGCCTATTTTGATATTTGAGGCCCAATCTGTACTGCAACGTACTCTCTCAGCCGCTCAGATAAACAAAACAGATCTTGCGGATTTGTTAATTGCACATTCAGCGAAATTTTCAAATTGTGATGGTGTTCTCACTTTTGACAAAAAAGCATCTAACTTCACGCTGTTCGAGCAGTTGACGTAATCGACATATTCTAAGTGTCCGATGGCACAGAGACTGGTATATACGACGCCGTCGAAATGCCGCCACCCAACTCCTTAATCCTGCGGAGAATCTCATGTACAATCTCAACGGCAAAGTCGCCCTCGTCACCGGCGCGGGCGGCGAGCACGGCATTGGCCGCGCCATCTGCCAGCGCCTAGCGCGCGAAGGCTGCGACCTCGTGGTCAACGACTTGCGCGCCCAGCCCTATAGCGCGTCTGGCTGGGGCGGCCTGCCCGCCCTCGTCGCCGAAGTCGAAGCCGCCGGTCGGCAGGCCGCCCCAGTGGAGGCCGACGTATCCGACGCCACCCAAGTCGAGGGCATGGTGCAAGACGCGCTCGCCCGCTTTGGCCGCATCGACCTACTGGTCAACAACGCCGGCTCGCGTCCCGGGCCAGACCGCGTCCCAGTCGTCGATCTAAGCGAAGCCGCCTGGGACCAAGTGCAAAGCGTCAACGTCAAGGGCACCTTTCTCTGCTCGCGCGCCGTGGCCCGACACCTGATCGACCGCGGCGACGGCGGCAAAATAATCAACATGTCCTCTACGGCCGGCCGCCAAGGGATACCGCGCTACGCCGCGTACTGCGCGTCCAAATTCGCCATCATCGGCCTTACCCAATCCCTCGCCGGCGAGCTCGCCCCCCACCGGATCAACGTCAACGCCGTCTGCCCGGGCAACACCCTCACCGAGCGCACCCATTACATCGCCGCGGGCCTCGCCAAGCGCGACGAACCAGACGCCGACACCACGGCCTCCCTAGTCCACGACCTCGAAGCGCAAACGCCCTTGGGCCGCATTGGCACGCCCGAGGACGTGGCCCGCACCGTGGCCTTTCTCGCCTCGGAAGAAGCCGATTACCTCACCGGCGTATCGATGTTGGTGGCCGGCGGCTTTCAGATGTGAAATCGGGCTTGTTTACTCCTTGACGCTGCCCAGCATGATCCCACGCACGAAGTACTTCTGCACGAACGGATAGACCAACAGCATCGGCAGGATAGTAACGACCACAGTCGCCGCCTTGATCGTCTCGGGCGTGAACTCGGTGATGTTCGGATCGACCAGCCCCTGCTCGATCAGCTCGACGCTGTTCTCGATGACGATCCGCTGTAAAAAGGTCTGCAACACCTGATTCTCGTCCGACGCGATATAGAGCATGGCGTCGAACCAGTGGTTCCAGTGCGCCACCGCCGTCCACAACCCAATCGTCGCCAGCACTGGCTTGGAAAGAGGCACGTATATCCTAAAGAGGATATTAAACTCACTGGCCCCGTCGATCTTGGCCGACTCGGCTAGACTTTCGGGAATGGCTTGAAAGAAATTCTTGACCACGATGATGTTAAACGCCGTCAACATCTGCGGCAGCACCAGCGCCCAGATTGAGTCAATCAGGCCCAGATTCTTGACCAGCAGATAATTGGGCACAATACCACCGCTAAAAAGCATAGTGAAGAGCACCAAGAACAGCAGCGGACTGCGGTGCGGCATCTCGCGCCGTGCCAGCGGATAGGCCGTCAGACAAGTAAAAAAGAGGGTCAGCGCCGTGCCCAAGACCGTGCGCAGGATCGAGTTGGTGAACCCCGTGACGATCTCGGGGTTGGACAGCACCATGCGGTACGAGGTCAGCGAAACGTCCCGTGGGTAGAGGTGCAGGCTGGCGCGCATAGCCTCGGCAGCGCTGCTCAACGACATCGAAATCGTGTACACAAAAGGATAGAGCGCCATCAGCCCGACCAAGCCCAACACCGTCAGGTTAAAGACGTTGAACACCTTCTCGCCTCGCGTGCGGCTTACCATATTCCCTGCTCCCCTCCGCTGAGCCGCCGGGCCAGCGAGTTGGCCAGCACCACCATCAACAAGCCAACCACCGATTTGAAAAGCCCGGCACCAGTAGCCAGCCCAAAGTCCATCAGCACGATCCGCCGCAGGACATAGGTGTCGATAATGTCGGCCGCGTCGTACACCATGGGATTGTACATGTTGTAAATCTGGTCGAAGCCGGCGTTGAGCACGTGGCCTAGATTGAGGATGAAAAGCGTGATAATCGTCGGCACCAGCCCCGGGATCGTGATGTGCAAGGTCTGCTTCCAGCGCCCGGCCCCATCGACGACAGCCGCCTCGTACAGGTCGGGGGAAATCCCGGCCAGTGCCGCCAAGTAGATCACCGCCCCGTAGCCAGCCGCCTGCCATATCCCCGTGGCGATGACCACCGCGAAAAAGCCAAACAGCAAGCGCAAGAAGCTGATGGCTACCGTGTTGCGCAGGGCATTGGGAAAATCCGCCCCACCAAAGAGGCGGAAGAAATTCTCCAACCCGCTCCACTCACTGCCTAAGATGCCGGCGCTCAGGCGAAACTCCTTAAAGGCCAGCACCAGCCCGAACATGGGCAGGTAATTGAAGACGAGGAAAAAGGCCAGCCCCGGTGCCACCAGCAGCAACAACCCCTTGTGCTTGTGGTACTGCGTCAGTACTCCGCTCATAGTATCCTCATTGATCGAGCAGTGCTTGACATACTAGGCACCTTTTTTTACTACACCTGCGCCATGCAGCGAGCTTCCATCGAAAAATCCACCGCCTCAGCCCTGCTCTGCGGCCCAGCCGCGCTGCTCAAAATGCTTGACGACGACTGGGAGGCCGGGCGCAAGGGCAACAAGTGATGCGACCCGTCCTCGAATGGACGCTGGCCATGGCGCTGTGCGTCGGCCACAACTTCATCGGGGTGCGCAGCTACATACTGCTCGACCACTACTCGGGCTACGCCGACCACTTCAATACCGTCGGCGTCATCTTCGCTCTGTTCTGGGTCGCGCTTACCGCCTTGCTGCTCTCGCTGCTGCGTCCCTTCCTGCGGTTGCCGACTTCGACTTTCGCCCTCATCTACGCCGCGCTAATGGTAGCCACGGTCATGCCGACCATGGGCTTTGGCGGCTATTTTATCCCCTTGCTCGCCGGCGTCTTCTATTACGCCACCCCGGAAAATAACTGGCGCGAACTGCTCTGGGATCACATCCCCGACTGGGCCGCCCCGCGCGACCTAGAGATGATCCGCAACCTCTTCGAGGGCGCCCCAGAAGGTACGCCGCTACCTTGGGATGCTTGGCTCGGCCCTAGTATTTTCTGGGGCCTCTTCATGGTCGCCTTCTTCTTGGTCAGCTTCTCGCTCATCGCCCTGCTCCACCACCAGTGGGCCCGCGGCGAGCGCTTAGTCTATCCCTTGGCCGTAGTGCCGACGGCCATGGTCGAGAGCGTGGAAAACCCGGCCAAAAGCCTCTTTAAGAACCCGCTCTTCTGGGTCGGGTTTTTCATCGCCTGGATCATCCCGACCGTCAACATGCTCGACCAAGTGTTCGACTTTGAGACCATTAACAACTTCGGCATCCCCTCGACGCGCATCTTTTTGCGCCGCATCGGCATTTCCTATGGGATCAACGTCAACTTCCTCGTCGTCGGCCTCGGCTATCTGCTCAACCTCAATGTGCTCTTGAGCGTCTGGCTCTTTCACATCCTCGTCTATCTCGAACACGGCCTGTTGGGCTTTTTCGGCGTCGCCGTCAACCTCCCTGCCCAGCCACACCAGCAGGTTTCGGTGCTGATGTCGCATCAGCAGATGGGGGCGCTCATCTTCCTGCTCGTCTCGTCGCTGTGGATGTCGCGCGACTTCCTCAAAGACCAGTGGCGCACTATCGTCAGTGGCACCAGAGGCCCAGACACACACCTGCCCTCGCCGCGCGCATCGGCGCTGATGGGGATCGTCGGGCTGGGCTATATGGCGTACTTCCTCCATGCCACCGGCCTTTCCCTCGGCTGGAGCTTGGCCTTTCTATTGGTCGCGCTGTTGGTATTTGAGGAAGTCAAGGAAAAGATCAGCGCCCGCAAGCTGCTGTTCTTCCTCGCCTCCGCTTTCGTCGTCAGCGCGGTCACCACCATCTCGGTTTATATATGGCTGGGCTATCAGCACGGCATGATGCACGGATTCCGCTGGTACTATATCAACTCGCCGCTGAGCAAGTGGGGCTGGGTCGCCAAAACGGTCAACAACCCACACCCGCCCCAACACCTGACCACCCTGTTCACCGGCATCGGCGCTGGACTCGCCGGACTGCTCTCCTTGGCCTAGCACCGCCTAGCCGGTTGGCCGCTGCACCCGGTGGGGCTAGCTGTGGCCCTGACCAATACCGTGCGCGGCGACTGGTTTGGGATGTTCCTCGCTTGGCTTGTTAAGTCGATTCTGATTAGCTACGGAGGGGTCATTCTATACAGGAAAGTGCGGCCGCTCTTTCTGGGGTTTATCATGGGGGCCTGCGTCGGCGTGGGCGGGTCGTCTTTGGTCTATTCGTTCTACTACTTCTAACCGCGCACCTGCTTAACCCGGCCAACTTCGCCGGTCGCCAAGCGCACCTTAATCCCGTGCGGATGCGTCGCCGACTTGGTCAGAATATCCTGCACAACGCCCTCGGTCAGCCGACCCGTGCGTTGGTCCTGCTTCTGCACGATGGCAACGCGTATCCCACGCTCTATATCGGCCCGTCTCGTTCCGTTCATACCCGATCCAACCACACCGGACTCAACCACGCCCGGTGCCCGTCTTGTTGCCGCAGCCGCAGATAGTAATAGGACCATTCGCCCGTCGGCGTTGGCAATTCGGCCCCGTCGATTTCCACATCCCACGCGTTGGGCGCGCCCTGCCAGACGCACTGCCCGTTGGCAATGATCTCCACCCGCTCAATCGGCGCGGTCCCGTGCAGACTGGCGGAGAAATGCACCTTTTCTCCTTCCGCCAACGCACCCTCCGCGCCCGAGCGCACGCCATTGACCGCATAGTCGCAGATAATCGGCACGCCCGAAGTCGCGTAGGTCCAACGCTCGTCCATCGCCTGCCACACGGCCTCGCGGGTCAATTCCGTCGCCCGGAAACAGGTCATCCCCACATAGCCCCCCGGATTTTGCGTCGGGTGTCCCTGGTGGTTATCGGTCCCGGCCACAAACCCCAAGCGCCAGCCTTGGGCAAAAGCATCCTGCACCGCAGCACCCAATCCGCCTATGCGAATACCCCAGTAATCATCTAGCGCGTCGGCTTCAAAATTGCCCCGCCCCTGGACGATTTCCACCAATCTGGCCCGCTTGTTGGGGAATTCCCAGTGGTATTGAGACCAGTAAAACGTCTTGCCCATGACCTCGCGGTGCTTGCCGTATTCGATGGGCTGTCCGCAGTTGGGATGGTGCGGCACCATGACCACGTCTTGGTCCCAAACCACTTCCGAGGGGCAAAGCTCCGGTTTCCAGTGCCAAGTGCCGCCATCGACTTCCGGCGTGCGCAGATAGAGGTTGGCGTGCCCATAGGCGTTGGAGCTTTCCCACGCGGGAATCGTCACAAAGCGACCCGGCTCGTAAAATTCCTCATTGACCGCCAAGCACTCGGCCCATCCGGGGCCAATCGGTGCGTGGTCGGTCATCGCAACCACGTCGAGGTTGAGAAAGTCGCGGGCATAGGCGTATGCCGCGCGCGGATCTCGGTCGCCGTCCACCGAAAGCCGCGTGTGGAAGTGGATGCCGCCGAAGTAGTGACCGCGCTCGCCGACCGCCTGCGCCGGACCGCTCCGTGCTTCTAAACCGCGTTCTACATCGCGCACTGCAATGCGAACGGGACCATCGGCCTGCACTTCAACGCCCTCGACCACGCCACGCCCATCGGCACCAATTTCTACCTCATCGGGCAGCCCGGCGACCGCGCCGTCGGCCTGCACAGCCACCGTCCCCCGGTAGGAGGCTATCGGATTGAGATGATCGTCCGTCGCGAAAACTACGACCCTACGCCTTCCCTCCGCATCCGCCGTAGCAGAGATACGTCCTTCCAGCCGCGTCAGGGGGCCAGGAGTGTTGCTCAGTGGAATGGGGTCTCCCACTTTCTCGAAAACTTCAGCTTCGGGTCGCCGCACCCGCACTTGCAAAGCACCACTTATATCCGCATGTGGCGACGGCACCACGCCAAATGGAAAGACCAGCCGCGCTCCCGCGCTTAGCGCCTTGGTGACCTGAATGGTACACAAGTAGAGCTCGTTGATCGGCCTCCCCACCAACCCGCCTCCGGCCGGACCGTCGCCGCCCCGCGTCATATCGGTCCAGTCGCACGCCAACCCATGCCCTATCACCACCACGCCCTCGCCCCCTTCGACAAAAGGATCTTCAAGCGTCCACTTACGGGAAAAGGAATGGAACGCGCTGATCGAAACGCGCACATCGGCACCAGCTTCTAGGCCCGCCGGACAAGTGACGAACAGCCGCAAGGGCTTGCGCTGCTGGTCCGTGGCGACGAATTCCGTCTGCCCCTCGTAGTGTATTTCTAATTGCTCGTACATAGTGCAACTCCGCCAGTGGTATTGTCCGAGGTCGCCGGAGTGACCGGCGCTTTGGTCTCAGAGATCGCCTTTTTCTGCGATTGTCATTGAAGTGATAATCGCCCGCAGTACTTGGTTAACGGATTCAGGAGTCTTGAATACCGCCGCGACATCTTGATCGAGAACGACCATCAATTGATCTGGTCCAATTTTGTCTGCAAAACGATTAGGCTTCGCCTTACCGTAGTCGAACTGGTATTCATCTCGCATCTCATCCGCGGCGCTGGATTTGGTATTCTTCATAATCTCTACGTTCCCTCCTTGTTGCTTGACGAGCACTGATAATGCGGATGGCATCGTCATGCTCAGAGAAGCATACTAAAAGCAAGTGGTTCCTACCAGAGTGTCCAATGATGAGCTCTCTGCGTGATCGAAACTCGCACGTCGGCCCCAGCTTCCAAGCCCGCCGGACAAGCGACGAACAACCGCAAGGACTTGCGCTGCTGGTCCGTGGCGACAAACTCCGTCTGTCCCTCGTAGTGTATTTCTAATTGCTCGTACATATTGCCTCCTCGGGTCTCGTCTTAATCCTGTTCAGGACACCATACACTCAAGTTGATGGAACAGGTCGTCAATCCTGTCGATGCAGCTCAATTCTGGTATGGCATTCCATTCGATCTCCCGCAAATAATACCACCGGGCTTGTACAGGCAGCATACCAACTGCGGCAGCACCCTGAAGCTCATCAAATCCTCCATCTCCGACGAATACAGTTTTAGTTGGCGAAATGCCGAGACGCTCGCATGCCAAATTGTAGATTTCAGGATCGGGTTTCATATAGCCTATTTGACATGAAAAAACAGCATCATCCACTACATCGCGGAGCGGGCATTCGGACCAATCGGCCACCTCGTCCGGAGTAGCATTGCTAACAATCCCAATCGTCCAGCCATTTGAACGAAGCTGCGAAAGTACTTGCAGCATTTCAGCGTCCACACCAAGCAGGTACTCCCGCTTACGTCGCAACCGATCGCTACTGATTTCCTCAATCGTCGCACTTTCGACTGAAGATCCCAGCGAGCCGCACAACGCGGACAACATTTCCTGATAGGTAGCAAACTTACCCGTCATCCGTTCTCTCTCGTGATCCCCCCACCACGTTCGCACATCATCCAAATTCAATCCCAGTTTATCGACGAATGATTGTTCAGTAGGGCGATCTGCATACTTCTGTGTCACCAGCGTTTCAAACAAATCGAATAGAACCGCTTTCATGATCTCCAGAACTCTCTATACAAACTTCTGAGCACGTACCGTGAAAGGAGGTGTCGTGTACGACTGGAACAAAACCCGTCCATCAAATGACAAAAGCTGCTGAAGCCTTCGGCTGTAAATAGGGGAATCTATCATCTTACCAGCCTCTGTCTTTTCGACCCATGCAACATCGAGCGTCTCTTCTCCTATCCGAGCGTCCCCAGACAACCAAGAACCAAGAAAATCGAAGATCACTCGATGATTGCTGAGGTTGCTATACACGCCGACAAGTCGATCAGCCGAAGCCACGATGTTGGCCTCTTCTCTGACCTCGCGGATGACCCCATCAAGGACGGACTCACCCTCTTCGATTTGACCACCTGGAAACTCCCAACCCCTTCGTTCTGTTCTAACCAGCAGAACCTCGTCTCCCCGTTCCACGAGCATTCCAGCAGCAACGATATGTTTTGGCGGATTCGAATGCATTTGTTGCTTCCTGAGTCAAAGCGAACGAGAACTTCTCAGGCGTAATTAGTCTCGTTCCACGCCCCCACCAAAAACGCCGTGCGATACTGCCGCGTCGAGATCAGCCAGTGGCACAGGAGCTTCTCGCCCTGCTCGACAATCTCTTGGAACGCCGGCTCGCCGTACAAATTGCGAGCTTCGTGCGGATCGGCCTCCAAGTCGTAAAGCTCGCCGCAGTCGGCCCCAAAATTCTCCGGCTGATAATGCACATAGCGCCACCTACCCCAGCGCAGCGCCTTGCTGTGCCGGTGCTCAGTGACCGCTACCTCATGCACCGGATCGATTCCACCCCGCAAGAGACCGCTGATATCCGCCCCGTCCATGCTCTCCATCGCCGGCAACCCACAGAGGTTCATAAACGTCGGGGCCAAATCGACGTTTTCCACCAGCGCGTCGCAAACCCTGCCCTTGGCCGCAACGCCCGGCACCCGCCAGAGCATCGGCACCCGACACACCGCCTCCGAGCATATCCCAGGGGCCTTTTCCTGAATGCCAAAAGCAGTGCTGTACGCGCCGTGGTCGGAGTTATAGACGACGATCGTATCTTCGGCCAAGCCACGTTCGTCGAGGTAGTCCAAAAGGCGGCCAATGCAGTAGTCAACCTGCGTCACGCAGCCCAGATAGCCGCGCCAGATGTTGCGCGCCCCCTCCTCCGGCGACCATGCCTCCCCCTCCCAAGCCCGCTGAAACCTCGCGTGCATGTCGCGGAAGTGCGGCGGGCGTCCCGACGGATCCTGGTAATAGGTCTCCGGCAGCGCGATGTCGTCTGTATACAGGTCCCAGAACTTCTGGTCTGGCGTATAGGGTGCGTGCGGTCGCGGCAGCGAAACCTGCATACAGAAAGGGTCTCCCTCACACCCCTCCATAAATTCAATCGCCCGATCCACGCACCAGCTCTCAACATTGTACTCCAGCGGCAGCTCCGATGGCCGAGCGCGGAACTGGTTCTGGGGCAGACCAACCGGGTGGAGGGCTGGGTAGCCGGTGATGCGGAAGTTGTCGTTTTGCTCCAACAGACCGGCACCCGCCAGAAACGTTTGATACGGCGACAGACCGCCCGCGGCCGGCACCGGCGTCGAAGTGCCAGACATCCAGTAGTCAACATGGTCCAAAAGCCAGTCGCGCGGCTGATTGGGCACGTGCGTCTTGCCGATCACCGCCGTCCTGTACCCGTGCTGCTTAAAATGACCGAGAAAACTCTGCATCCCCTCCGGACGCGGCCCGCCCAGACCGAAGAAGCCGTGGTTGTGGCAGTACTGTCCCGTATACATGCTCATCCGGCTGGGCGTACAGATCGGATTCTGGGTGTACGCCGCTGAAAAGCGCATACCCTCGCTGGCCAGCCGATCCATGTTGGGCGTCAGCGCCTGCGCGTGGCCTTCGCAGCCCATGCAAGCCGCTTGGTGCTGATCGGAGAGGATGTGCAGTACATTCATTTGACACCTCAATTGGCTCTCTAGTTGTTTGTGATTTGATTAGGGCCTAAAAAGAAAATCCACCCAGAGGAGTCCCTCCATGACCACCGCTTCCCAGCGCCCCAACATCGTCCTCATCCTCGCCGACGACATGGGCTATTCCGACCTCGGCTGCTACGGCTCCGAAATCCGCACCCCCAACCTAGACGGCCTCGCCGCCGAGGGCCTGCGCTTCTCGCAGATGTACAATTTCGCCCGCTGCTGCCCCTCGCGCGCGGCCTTGCTGACCGGCCTCTATCCGCACCAAGCCGGGATCGGCCACATGGCCGGCGGCATCCCCAACGCCCCCGGTTACGGCGGCTACCTGCGCCACTCGGCCGTCACCATCGCCCAAGTGCTCAAGGAACGCGGCTATCGCACCCTAATGTCGGGCAAGTGGCACTGCGGCAAAAGACCCGACAGCGCCGACATACCCCCCGAGATGCAGCACGGCTTCGACCGCCTCTTTGGTCTCGGGACCAACAGCGGCTACTTTGGCGGACGCACCTGCACCCTCGACGGCACCCCTATCGCCTCCAATCCCACCGACTTCTACCTCACCGACGCCATCTCCGACCACGCCGTTGACTTCATCTCCGCAAGCGCCGACCAGCCCTTCTTCATGTACGTCGCCTACACGGCACCGCACTGGCCGCTCCACGCCTTTGAGGAGGACATCGCCCGCTACCAAGGCCAGTACCGCAAAGGCGGCTGGGACGCGGCGCGCACCGCCCGCCACGAAACGCTCAAAGACCTAGAAATCGTCAGCTCCCACTGGGACATATCGCCCCGCGACGAGGACGCACCCCCCTATAATGAAGCGGCCGACCCGGACTGGGAAGACCGGCGCATGGCCGTGTACGCAGCTCAAGTCGGTCGCATGGACCAAGGCATCGGCCGCATCCTCGACAAACTCCGCGAGCTCGACATAGAGGACAATACGTTGGTCGTTTTCCTCTCGGACAACGGCGGCTGCGCTGAATTCTTGTGCGAGGATGGCAACCGCATCGACTGGGTCTTCTTAAAGGGCCTCACAACCCACGACGGGCGGCCGGTGCAAATGGGCAACATCCCCGGTCTGATGCCCGGTGCCCCGGACACCTACATGAGCTACGACGTGCCCTGGGCCAATGTCAGCACCACCCCCTTCCGCCGCTACAAGCGCTGGGTCCACGAAGGCGGCATCGCCACCCCCTGCATCATCCGCTGGCCTGCCACCATCAAGCAACCCGACCTGACGCACGCCCCCGCCCAAATCATCGACATCACCGCCACCCTCATCGACGCAGCCGGCGCTTCCTATCCGGCCGAATACGACGGCCACGCCATTACCCCCCTCGAAGGTGAGAGCTTTCTCGCCCTCCTCGCAGGCCGCGAGTGGTCGCGCGAAAAGCCTATGTACTGGGAGCACGAGGGCAATGCCGCCATCCGCATCGGGCCGTGGAAACTGGTCTGCGAAACCAGCGGCCAAGGCGGCTGGGAACTCTACAACATGGAAGAGGATCGCACCGAACTCAACGACCTAGCGGAGCGAGAAAAAGCGAGAGTCGCAGAAATGGAAAAGCGCTACCGCGAATGGGCAGATCGCGCCGATGTCCTGCCTTGGCCCATCAGCCCCGGTGCGTGGAGATTCCCCGGCATGAACCGGGACGGCACCTTCTACATGCGAGGACAGCACGGCCACATGGTCTAGCGCGCCCATGAGGAACGCCCCTACGGTGCAGCCCCTACCTTCCTGTAAATCTCCGCGCGCTCCTTGTAGATTTCCCGCGCCTCTTGGGTCATCTCCGCCCCACCCCGTTCCATCCACTCGGCCACAAAAGCGTCGAAATAGTCAATGTCGCGCTCGCCGCGCACGATCTCGGCGTAGGCCGTCATCTGCAAGTTGCGCAGATCGCGCAGATGCTTGATCGACGAGGGCACCACGTCCGGCTTGCCGAAAAGGCCGGCCTGCGCCCACTCGGAGCGCTGATAGCGTTCGCGGTGCCGCAGCATCGCCGTCGGCAGATACTTGTCGGCAATGGCAGGCCGGACCCCACAGGGCGCGAAAAAGCCACCCGGACCATCGACGCTCAACGTGGTCAGATGCTTGCTAGCGACATTGCGGTCGTCGTAGGGCGGCAGATGGTACAGGCCGCGCTCAGCGTCGAACTCCCAATGCACGCCCCGCTGGCCCATCCGCACCTCGACAAAGAGCTTTTCCTCAACAGCTAGCGCCTCGAAAATTTTGAGCATCCGCACGACCTTCTCAGGTGCCGCCGCCACCTGCTTGCCGAAGACGAAGACATGGGCAGCCGTGCTCCACACCCGTCCTCCCCGGATGCCTTCCGGGCCGGCCGGGAACGGCCCGACCACCACCTCGGCACCCGGCTGCAATTCGGCAATGACCGACACCAACGACGCCTTGTTGTACTTGTCAAAGCTACCGTAGCTGCCCTGGCCGAAGAGATAACCCGTCTTGCCGCTGACGAATTTTTGGTAGGGCATCGGGCTGCTCTTGATTTGGCCGATCGCAAAGTCGGGGTCAATCAGCCCGTCGTCGTACCACTTGCGCAAAAGCCCCAGTATCTCTTTGACCTCGGGCCGAGTCCCGCCCCACACGACCTCGCCGTCGCGCAGCATCCAGCCGTGCGGCACGATCCCGTAGGCCCCGAAGACCTCGCCGAAGACATTGAACCAAGCCTGCGCATTGGGACACATGCCGTAGGTGTCTTGTATCCCATTGCCATCCGGGTCCTCGTGGCGAAACTTCCACAGCGCCGTGTACATCTCGTCGAGGGTTGCCGGCACCTTGTCGATACCGACGTTGCGCAGCCAGTCCATTCTCCAGATCCCCGGCACCGGATAGCCCAAGCTGCTGCCCCAAGTGGGAATGCCGTAGTTGGCCCCCTTCCAGTAGGCGTATAGCCACGTCGAGGGCGCGTACTGGTTGAGATAGCGCACGTAGTTGGGCGCGTGTTTTTGGATGACCTCGTAGGGAATGGGCAGTGCATAGCCGTGGTGAGCGTCCTTTTGCACCACGACCGGATCGCCAGCGTAGAACAAATCGGGCACATTGCCGCCGGCAAAGACCAGCGGCCGACGCCGCATATAGGCAAAATGACTAGTAAACAGCGGCTTGAAATCGACGTTGAACCGCGCTTCGAGCCGCTTTTCGATCCAGGTGCCCTCGCGCGCGGTGGGATGGCGCGGGATGCTCATCCAAGAGATCTCGAGCCGCTCCTCCGGGTCATCGACGACCGCATCCCAGTCGATACTCAGCTCCGCCTCGGTCGCCTGTATCCTCCGCGTCTGCCGCTCGGCGAGGGCATACACGGCGCTGATGCAGGCGAAAAACGCCAACAGAGCGAGAATTTTTCTCCGCGTCATATAGCAATCCTGAATGACTTGAACGATTCGAGCTGCGGATCGTCTTGTTTCTACTATTCTGCGTCCATCTGCGTCCATCTGCGGATCTAAAAAACAAGGGAGGCAGATCGCAATCGATCTACCTCCCTAGGTCAAACCCGCGCCGCAAACTACCGGGCCAGCTACTGCTGCATGTACGAAGCCTTGATGTGGCCCCAGCTATCGTTCTCGACAGCGGTTGGCAAAAGATCCATCTGCGCCGGCAGCAGGATGAAGTCGGTGATGCACTTGCCGTCGCCGTTGCCGCAGCGCGCGCCGCCCATGCGCCAGGCGGCGAAGCGGCGGTCGGTGTCGTTGTCGGTGCCCACATCGTTGTCGATGATCGCGATACCCAAGCCGACGATATCGTTTTCGCTAAAGGCGTGCAGGATGCTGTTTTCAGGCGACGCGTGGTCGAAGTCGTCCCAGCCCACGGTCCACCACTCGACCTGGAAGGTCGCCTCGGTGGAGTGCGCGCCGTTGAGATTGAAGGAGTCGCCACAGCACGAATAGGGCTCGACGTCGTGCCAAGTGGCACTGGAGGCCCAAAGCCAGTTCCAGCCGATCGGCTCCAGCGGCGGCCAGCGGTAGTGGCTCATCTGGTTGAAGCGACCCCGGTTGCGCAGCACTTCCTCCTCGGTATCGAAATCGTCGGCACCAAACCACGAGACGTCGCCGCCGTGATTGGCGTCTAGGTTGATCTCAAAGCTGTCGTCGCCGCCAGCGCCACCCACGCCGCCGGCATCGCGATCCCATAGATCGTCGAAGCGGTCAAAGACGAAGTAGAGGCGGTCCAACTCGTCGTTCCCCACTTGGTTTTGGGACTACGACAACGACGGCGACCTCGACCTCTTCGTCGCTGGCTACCACAGCGAAGACCCCGATGATATCGCCGCAGTCTATCTGAGCCGGCCCTCGACCGCAGAAAAGCCCCGCTTCTATCAAAACCTCCGCCTCGAAGGCGTCCAGTCCAGCAGAGATGCCTTGGGCACCCGTATCCAAGCTCGCATCCGCGAAAAGGGCGCGCTCCGCGACATCTACGCCACCGTCGGCTCGGGCGGCAGCTTCGGCGCGTCGAGCCTACAACAGGAGATCGGTTTAGGCAGCGCCGATACGCTTCTTTTTGTGGAAGTTACTTGGCCGACAACGGGGCAAAAGCAGCGATTCTACAACCTCGCCATGGATCAGATCGTCCACATCCGCGAAGGAGACGCCGCGCCCATCCCGATCCACCTCAACCGCCTCTCCCTCTCCTCCTCTGCCCATTAGTCCCTAACGCCCCTCGATTGATCGGATCGCCTCCTCCACCGTCCGCCGTCCCTCGCTCCGCACCCCAATCTCGGCATACGCAGCACGCGCCTGTTGCAACGCCTCCAGCGCCCGCGTCCGCTCGCCCTTCTTGTGGTACACCAACCCGATATTGCCCAAACTCTGCGCCGCCCCCTGCCGATGCCCGATCAACTGAAAAACGTGCAGGGCGTCGCCAAATGCCTTGAGCGCCTTATCCAAGCGGCCCTGCTCGAAGTAGATATTGCCGATATTGCTCAACTGCGCGGCCTCGCCTTGGCGGTTGCCCGCCTGCGTGAAGACGTGCAGGGCGTTCTCGAAGGAGGCGAGCGCCTCGTCGATTTTGCCCTGGCGGAAATAGATGTGGCCGATGTAGTCGAGCTGGGTTGCTCCCTCGGCGTAGAGATCGAATTCTCGGTACAGTGCCAAGGCCGCGCGATGGGCTTTTATCGCCTCGTCTAGACGACCCTGCTTTTGCAGCACTTGACCGATCTTGCTCGACTGGACGGCTCGACCGCGCGGATGGCCGTGGGCGACGTACATCTTCATCGCCGCCTCTAGATCGTCCTGCTGCTGGTAGATTTGTCCAATCCGCGCTAGCTGGGTTGCGCGGGCCGCATCATCGGCTAGGCGCTCGAGAACGGCCAGCCCTGCGGAAAAATAAAAGTGCGCCGAATCGAGTCTGCTCTGGTCTAGGTGGATATTGCCGATATTCGTCAGGCCGCCAGCCTGGCCGCGCAGATACCCCTCGTCCCGGTAGAGCACCAGCGCCTCCGCGAAGGCCGCCAGTGCCGAATCCGCCGTGCCCCGAACGAAGAAAACCGTGCCGATGCGGTCGAGATCTCTCGCCAGCCCAAGGCGATCACTGATCCGCCGGTGTCCATCCCGGGCCTGCTTTAGGAAACCGAGCGCCTGCTCTGGATCACCCTCCATGAAATAGGCCGCGCCCAAATCGCCCAGCGCTTGGGCCTCGCCAGCGGCAAAGCCGTTCTGCCGATGCAGCGCCACCGCACCTTGATAGGCCACCAACGCCGAGTCGAGACGCCCTAGGCGCTGATGGGCCTGGCCCAGATTGCCCAGCAAAGCGGCTTGAACATCTTCCCGCGCCGCAGCCTTAGAAAGATCCAGACCCTTGGCCAGCGCCTCTTCGGCCCTTTCATACTCGCCATCGCACAGCAGCGCGACCCCCGCATTGAGCCAGACCGCTGGTGAAGGTCGCCTCGCAGCGGCCTGCAAATAGTTCACAGCCGCCGCACCGCAACGTCCCTCGTCTAGATAATCTTCGCCAGTAGCAAAGTGCGCCCGCGCCGCAGCCGCCTCTTCACCCTCTGCCGCAAAATCGACCCGCGCTGCCTTCAACACCACCAGTCCATGCGGGCTCTCGTAGAGGACGAGCGGCGCTTCTTTTGCGGGTTCGCAGGACGCGAACAGCGCGAGCAGTAGGACGCGATAGATCACTAGAAGCACGACCGTTTGCTGAGAGCGCGGCTAACCGCGTTTTCCTACTCGGCTTCGTCTTGGCTCAATACCGGCCGGCCGTCGAAATGCACTACCCCAAAGCGCTGGGGCAGGTGGAATTGCGGCTTGGGCGTCAAGGTATTAGACCAAGTGATGTACTGCAGATTGACCGCACCGCCCGTGCGGTACAGGTTGAGTCGCCACACGTCGCCGGCGGTCGGGGGCAGGTGGGGGGCGTACGGGTCGAAAACGGCAAAGGGAAGGGCGATTTCAGCGGTCCAGAGCGTGTCCTGATCCGTCTCTTGGTTGAGTGTGCCCTCGATGTCGATGGCCACCTGCACGCCCTCGCCGTTCCATGAGGACGAACGATCGGCGTGCGGCGAGCGGTCCAGAATCGTGCCCAAGGCGTTGAACTCAAAGTTGAAATAGCTGGTGACTTGGCTGGTGTCTGGGGCGATGAATACCTCGACGCAATCGTCGCGCGATACCGGGCTGTCGCGCTTGGTCAGG
Source organism: Candidatus Latescibacterota bacterium (assembly GCA_965217585.1). Taxonomy (GTDB): domain Bacteria; phylum Latescibacterota; class UBA2968; order UBA8231; family UBA8231. The sequence continues at coordinate 4,916,489 of OZ244561.1, read as the reverse complement.
GTCGCCGAAATGTGCGGATCGTGCGCGGTGAAGGCGACGTACAGATGGTCATCGTCCCACAGCAAGCGAGCTTCGGTGCGATCCTTGGCCCCTTCAGTCCACCAAGGAAAAGCGAACTGGTCGATGACTTGGGCGGCCCCCCAAGAAGGCTCGTCGAGGTGGCCGTCCACGGCGATAGACCCGGCGGCGCGGAGGATCGTGTGGTGTGGCAGGGCATCCTCGGCGGGAGCGGCGGAAGCGGCCAAGACTAGGCAAAGGATGGCGATGAGATAGCGCATGGGGGTTCCTGTTGATCGCTTCAGAAGCTGCTCAGATTTCCCCTTCCTCTTCGGTGGCCAAAACGACCTTGTCGACGTCGAGCCGCTTGGCAATCTCCATGACCTCGAGCACAAGACCGTGCCGGGTCTTCTTGTCCGTGCGAATGATCAACGTCAAACTGCGGGTCGTCTCTTTCTCGCGGGCGAGCAACGTTGGAAGTTTTGCCATACTCACTAGCTGGCGGTTGAGCTCCATGGCACCCATCTTGTCGATCGAGGCCACCAATTTCTTCTCTTCGACGATGGTAGCCTGACGGGCCTGGGGCAACTCCACCTGCAGACTATAGGGCTGCTTAAAAACAGTGGTGACCATGAAGAAAATGAGCAGCAGAAAAACGCAGTCGATCAGCGGCGTCAGGTTGAGGTTTTCATCCTCTGGGTCTTCCAATATGGATGTCCGCTGCATCACTAGAGGGCCTCCTCTTTGGCGAAAGCTATACCAGCGACATCAGCCGCTTTGGCCGCATCCACCACCAAGACCACGTGCTCTTGGGCAACATCGACGTGTCCCTGGATGATGATGTTATCGTTGTTGGCCTCTTTCATTGCCCGCTGGATCCGCTCGACCAAGGCCTTGGGCACCACGTCCTCGCCGCCGATCTGGATGCGTCCTTGGGCGTCGATGTGGATATTGATGTCTTTCTTCTCCTGCTGTTCCGTCGACTGGCTCTGGGCCGGAAGATCCACGTCTAGTCCCTTGGAGTGGATGAAGACGGTGGTGACCATGAAGAAAATGAGCAGCAGGAAAACGCAGTCGATCAGCGGCGTCAGATCCGGGCCTTCCTCTCTGGTCAGGCTTTCTCGTTTGCGGCCAAGCACCAGCGCCATCAGCCAGCTGCCTCCCCGTCCAATTGCTCCTGACCGACCACCAACAAGGTGTTGACGAAAGCCAGACCATAGACTTCGAGACGGCTGCGGTGGTGGTCGGCGCGCCGGGCCAGCGAGCGGTAGGCCACGATGGTGGGGATGGCGATCGCCAGCCCCGTGGCCGTAGTGACCAAGGCCTGCGAAATGCCGCTGGCCACCACCTTGGGATCGCCCGTGCCGGCTACGGCAATGGCCTTGAAGGAGGTGATCATGCCGAGGATGGTGCCGAACAGACCCAGCAACGGCGAGATATTGCCGATGGTATTGAGCACCACTAGGTAGCGACTTAGATAGACCTTGCCGGCTTCGTCCGTCTCCAGCACGAGATCGTCCTTGAGGTCGGAAAGTTCCTTTTGCTCGAGCATAAAGCGGGAGAGGTCTCCGGCACCGGCCTGTCCAGCCAAGCGGGCTAGGCGTTCGTTGGTGGGACGGAATTCGCGGCGTTCGAGCATGAGGGTGTCAAAGCGCTTGAGCAAGGAGGCAAAAATAAAACACAGAGGGCCTTTGTGGTCGGCGCAGTACTGGGCGGCAGCTTCTTGCCCCCGATCCGCTAAGGCTCTTTCCGCCTCTTCTAGAGTCTGTTGGGCGGCCTGCTCGCCGGGAATACGACTGAGTACCCAGACCCTTTCTAGTAGGACTTACGCAGTTGAGTTGAGCCTGTGCAGTGGTCGTTGCAGATACAGCCGGACAGCCTCTCGGATGATGTTCCTTTTGGCTTCATACCAACTGACACCGGTTTGGAGTCTATGCACCTCCAACCGCACGAAGGCGCGAATCGACAACGCGATATGGTTCATCTGCGCCCGTGCCGACCGAACCTGCGCCTGCTCGACGCCGCAACACTGCTTGAGGCCTCGGTGGTAGGTCTCAATGGACCACGCCCGCTTGGACCACGCCTCAAACTGGCTGACAGCCATCTCCAGGTCGTTGGTTGCCCAGTATTGCGCGTCTCCGTTTGCCGAGACCGTCCGAAACACCTGGATGAACCCATAGCCCTTGAGATGCACCCGCCGGCCTTCCGGTTCGATGGCAACAGAGCCGATCGCCACGTTGCCGCTCCCATCGGGGTTGACCTGTCTGTTGGCCTTGAGGCGCGTCAGCCAAGACCAATCGTAGGCGCGAATCCGCTTGAGGTTGTCGAGGGAAGCATACCAGCTATCGAACACCACGCACTCGGGCTGAAAGCCGCGCGCTTGGGCACTGGCCAGCATCGCCCGGAAGTGCTCGTTCTTGTTGTGGCCCCCGATCGGCTTGTCATAGACGCGGAAGTCGCAGGGAATGCAAGCGAGGCCGTCCGACCAGACCATACTTATGAGATTGATGCCCAAGACCACCCGGTGATGTTTGCCGCTCCAATGGCGCGTCACCAGTTCGATCCGCTTGGCATAGGGCTTGTCCAAGGTGGAATCGTCCAGAGCCAACACGCCGCCCTGAAGGGTGACCAGTCCCTGCGTCTCTCGCCACAACGCCTCGGTATCGGGAGGCTGTCTTGTGAGCAGGCGCGTGAAGGCGTCATGGGATGGCGTAGGGCCCCCTTCAGGATGACAGCGGGCGGCCTCAGTACAACTGAAGGCGCACTGAGCGGCGATCAGGAAGTGGATGTAGTCGTGGTCTGCACACTTGGCTGGGTTCATCGGACTGGCTCGCGGCGGAGGGGGAGTAGCTTCTATCTTATCCTAAACTATCCAACTGCGTAAGTCCTATCTAGAATGAATGCTAGTGAGAGGACGGCGCACAGGCCCAAGGGAATCATCAGGATGCCGCCGGCTAATAGGGTTTCCATAACGCATGCCTCCCGCAATGAGTTTGTGCGGCTCATAGACTCGAATAGGACGCGCAGGGCCGTGCAAATTTAGCCGCTCCAGCGCACGGCCGATAATATACTTCGCCTCTAGCAACATGCCAAAGGAACATCTGCCCCGTTTCCTCTCATGGCGTAAAAAACCCGTTACCAAACCGCATAGAGAAATACTTGCAACCGCATTAGCCTTTTCTTACAGTTTTGGCTAATCTGCAGAATTTGGTGTGCTGGTGTGCTCTTTCTTTGAGAGGTCCTATGACACCGCTGCTCATTGTAGGTACTTTGCTGGGTCTAGTAGTAGGCTCGTACTTCGTACCGACCCCGGACGAAATACAAGCTTCTTTTAAGCAGGCACAGAAATTCTACGCCGCCGAGGACTACGAGCAAGCCATCGCAACCTACGAGCGCATCAATGCCATTGAAAGCCCGCTGCTCTACACAGCGGAGATCAAGGCCGCGGTCGGCGAGGTTGCGGCCCCGATCAAAGAAATCGCCCTCTACCAGACGGGTAATAGCTACTTTAAGCGCGCCCAGGAATCCCAGCGCCGCGCCGCCCGGGCACGCGACCCCGAACGCCAACGCCAACTCGCCGAACGGACCGCGACCGACTTCGTGGAAGCGGGTGCCTACTTCCTCAAGACCGAAGCCCAGACCACCTCTCCGCAGATGCGGGAACTGGCCCGCAATCGGCTAGTCAACTGCCTCTATGCAAGCGGCGATTACCAGCGCACCATAGCAGAGGGCCGGGCTTTTGTGCAGAAATATCCCGACAGCCAATACCTCGACAACGCCCTCTACAATATCGGCTGGGCCCATTTTGAATTGGGGCAGTACCGGGAAAGCATCACCGCCTTTGAGGAATTGGGGCGGCACTTCCCCAAAGGGTACCGCGCAGACCGGGCGCTTTTCCAAATCGGCGAAGCCTACTTTCTGCAGCAGCGCTACGATCAGGCCACTTTCTGGTACCAGGAAGTGGTAGACCGCCAAGACATCGACCACCTCAGCGAGCGCGACCTGCTGAAGATGCGGCGTGAGAAAATAGCCGGCCTAGTAGACGAGACTGCGCTAGAATTGGCGGCCAAAGCCCAGATCAAGATAGGCGATTGCCGCGCCCAAAGCGGGGATTTTGCCGGTGCCGCTACCGCCTATAGCAAGGTTATAACCGCCTTCGCTCAGGAACAGAAACTGGTGGCCGAGGCCTATATCCGCCTAGCCGATATGTACACCCAAGGCGGCGACGACCAAGCGGCAGTGCGCACCTACCGCGAGGCCATCGACGGTAGCCGCAACCGCATTTTTCAGGCCAGCATGCAATCCCTGCTGGCCGAACACTACTACGGCCTTGGCAACTATCAACGCGCCATCGCCGAATATCAACTCTACCTAGATGCGTACGGGGATGTGGCCAAAGCCGCTGGTCTGGCACCGCCCTGGGCCCTTTACAAGATCGGGCGGGCCCATTACGAGCGGGCTGAGGTTCAGCGCCAAGCCGCGGCCGACGACGCCCGATTGGCCTATGCACAGGCGATCGCCGCGTACGAACGCATTGCCGCCGACTACCCCAGCAGCGAACTATCCCTAGCTGCTACCCCATTTAATATCGCCCTGTGCAACCAAATGCTCGGCACTCTGGGCAGTGCTGAGCATACTGTCCAGGCGCTGGAGCTCTATCAAGAGATCGTCGACGCCGACCAAGACCCCGACTACGTACGCAGCGCTCTTTTCCAACTGGGCCGCATCCACTACCAGCAAGAAAACTTCAAGCGGGCCATCGCCGCTTACGAATCCATTCTACAAAAATACTCCGAGTCCCCGCAGCGCCACGGGGCCCGTTTCGAACTGGCTCTGTGCTACCGGGATTTGGGCCAGCCCGGCAGGGCAGTGGAGCTATTCCGACAGCTTGACCGCACTTCGAATTTGTTTTCCAAGGCCATGCTCGAAACGAGCAACCTGCTGGCTGCGGAGGGCGATTTCTCGGGGGCGTTGGAGGCGCTGGAGGCGGGCTTGGAGGTCAGTATAGCTAAAAACGAACAGGCCCGTCTCCACTACATGAAAGGGCGCACCCTGATCGAAACGGAGACATTCGGCGCCGCGGTGGAAGCACTGGGACGCACCATCGAACTGGCCGACGACGACGAGGTGCGCCGGGGTGCCCTCTACGGCCGCGGCGTAAGCCTGCTCAAGCTCAAGCGCTATCAGGAGGCGACAGCCGACCTAAAAGCACTACTGCACAGCGACAACGAGGAGTTGGCAGGGGCGGCCCAGCGCATGCTTGGTCTGGCCCATCTCGAATTAGGGCGGGACGAAGAAGCCATCGAGGACTACCGGGCCCTAGTAGCGGCGGCAACCGATTCAGTCGAGCGCGCCGAACACCTAGTGGTGCTGGCCGAACTTCACTACAACCTGAATGAATTCGACCAAGTTGAGGCCGTATGCCGGCGGATTCTCTCCTTGGACTTGCCCGCTCTGCGCGGTGAGCAACCCTATTTCCTCCAAGAGAAAGCCTACTTCCTAATGGGCGACGCCCACGCCTCACGGGGTGATACCCAGGCACTAATCAACACCTACCAAAAGGCACTGTCCCGCTACCCGGACTCCTATTATTCGGCCGATATGCGCTTTGCTCTGGGGCAGGCCCTATTCGAGCGGGACGATCTCGGGGGAACCGTGCGAGTGCTCGAAACTTATCTGCAGAAAACGCCCGATCATCGCAACCGCCCCTACGCCCTCTACTATCTGGGATACGCCCATTTCAACCTGACTCAGTTCGAGCAAGCCGCTGCCGCCTTTGCCGACCTAGCCAGCGCCTATCCCCAAAGCGAGTTGGCACCCGACGCACTGTTCAGGGCCGGGGAAGCCCATTACAACTTGGGACAATTCGAGACGGCGCAAGCGCATTACCAGCAATTGCTCGAAATGCACCCGCAAGCGGATCTGGCCGACGATGCCCTCTACAATCTGGCCTGGTCTCATCTCAATATGAAACGGGAGTCCCAAGCCATCGCCGCCTTGCAAAGCGTGGTTGCCGACTACCCGGGCAGTGCTCTGGCGGCCAATGCCCAGTTCACCATCGGCGACTTTTACTACAATGAGAAGGAATACGATAAAGCCCTGCAGGCCTACCAAGAAGTCATCCGCCGCTTTCCCAGCAGTCCGGTGGCGCAAAAGGTTCCCGAATTAATAGATGACCTGCGCGAAGTAGTGGCTTACCTGCGCTACGCCGAAGTCGAGGCGGTCTTTGCCCAAGCCCTTGAAGAGCAGAACCCGGCCCAGTTCCGCCGGGCGGCAGCCGGCTTTGCGGAAGTCGCGCGCGACTATCCCGGCACCGAAAGCGAGATCGGAGCGCTGAGCAATATGGGGGTCTGCTACGAGTCATTGGGGCAGTGGAAGGACGCGGTGCAGGTTTACGACCAAGTCCTCAGTCGCCTAACCGACGAACAGGCCGAAGCCCATCGCTTTGCCCGCATGCACAAAGAGTGGATCGAAGCCAACCGCTTATAGGGGTACCATGGCCGCTCAAATCGATGCCAAACGCTTCGCCACGCCGACGGACGCGCTCCGTTTGGAGGAATTACTGCGCCGCCAGCGCAGGGTACTCTACCGGGCGCTGGCGATAGCGATTGCTCTGTTGGCCATACCCACAATCTACCTAGCTACCAGGGAAGAAGAAAAAAAAGCTCCCAAACCCCCGCTGATGCACCTAGTGGTGCGCAAGCCGCGCATGACCAAAGCCTTTGAGTTTGAGAAACGGCAAATCCCCAAACGGCAGATGACCCGCCAGGTGCGGGCGGCCAAGCCGCAAATCACCCGCAAACCCCAGATTCGCCTCCCCGACCTAGTCGGCAAAATCAAGACCTTCCGCTTCGGCGTTGCAAGCGGTGCGGACCTAGGCTTAGAAGTGGTCCAGCCCAAAGTGCAGCGCGTCGCCATCAAGAGCCCCAAAGAGCCGGAGAAGCGCATCAGCATGCAGGAGGAATTCCTCGACTTGGAAGCGCTGGATATCGGCCGCTATAAGGGACTGGTGGTCCAGGATCCGACCGACAAACAGAACATCACCGGCTTCGTTTACCTAGCCCTAGCCTGGGGCAACGACTTCAAACCGTCAACCCAGCGGGCCATCTTCGAGCTGGTCGAAGCGATTAATGGATTTACCCAGATTCGGGCCGGAGTGGACGACCATCTCTTCCTCGATTCGCGCGCTATCTTCCGGGCGCCCTTCGTGTACATCTCCGTCGATCAAGCCTTCGAACCCACCCAGCAGGAGATCGCCAATCTGGGTGACTATTTGCGGCAGGGTGGCTTTGTCATGGTCGAGGCCATGAGCGAGTTGGGGCGGGATGCCGCCACCGAGTACACCCCGGCCGAAGCCTCGCTGCGGGAAATGCTCAAGGCTTCGCTGGGGCGGGATGCGCGCTTCAAAGTCATCCCCAACGACCACCCCATATACCACAGCTTTTACGACTTCGACGATGGCCCGCCGCCAAAACGGACTCAGGATAGGCTCGTATTCGGCCGCGATTTTCATCCCGAGGTGCCCTTTTTGGAAGGTATTTTTCTCGGCGAGCGCCTGGTGGCAATCTTCACGACCAAGGAATATGGACGCGCCTGGGAAAAGGAATTCCGCAACGAGCCACAGCTACAAATGGGCGTCAACCTAGTGGTGTTCGCCCTGACTCAGCAAGGCTCCATTGCCCAGCAACAGATCGATTTCTACACGGAGCAGAACCAATGAGTAAAGAGGGTAATAGCGCGGTGGGACACGGCCGGCTGATCTGGGTCGTTGCGCTGTGCGGTCTGCTATCAGGCTGTTTTCTCTTTCCCACGGCCGTCAAGCGCGAGACTCTGCTGTTGCCGGTCATCGAGTCCGCGGAAACGGAAGGGGCCTATAGTCTGCAGGAGAATGGCGCGATCTCTTGGGAACTGGCCGGGATGCGCCTCGAGGTAGAGCACATGACCGACGCCAAGCTCAACGCCCTCTTCCCCGACGAATCGGGGCGCAGCAAGTACTCGACCAATCCCTACACCTACGGCGACTGGATCGATACACGCCTAGGATATACGCCCAACCGCTTCACCGTTTTCAAGGTCACTATTTTCAACCGCACTCTGCCCAAAGTCATGCTCGACCCATTGGCAGCCGTAGTGCAGACCGACCAAGGCCAGTTCCTGCGCGCCTATGGCATCACCTCGTCGTCGCCCTATGGTAATTTCGAAAACTACTACCGCTCGCAGCGGGGCCAGAGCGGCAACGAGTTCTATCGCTTCGAACTGCGCATGGGCATGGTACGCAGCTATAACTACGAGGAGGGCCAGCCCATATTTAAGGGCGAGAATTACGGCGGTTTTATCGTCTTCGATCCGGTTTATCCCGAAACCGAGGAGGTAGTGCTGACCTTGAAGGACTTCGTCTTGCGTTTCGGGGTTTTTGACAAACCCGTGGAAAAGCGGGATCTGCGCTTTGTCTTTAAACACAAAGTGGAAGATCGCGTCGTGCAAAAGGGAGCAATCAGCGGCAAAACCGCCGAAACATTGATGATTTCCGAGAATGGCCCCAGCCGGATCATGGGCAACCTGCCCGGTGAGCGCACCCGCAGCCTGAGTGCCATTCGGGCCGTGGTGCGGCAGCGTTTGTCGGGTCTCAACCGCTGCTTCGTCGCAGCATTCGACAAAGGAGAGGCCACCGCAGGCGCAGTGACCATGCGCTTCACCATTGAGGTAGGCGGAGCCGTTTCCGAGGCCAAGGTCACCAACTCGAGTGTGGGTAGCCAAGCCGTGGGCCAGTGCATGCAACAAGAGATTATGCGGTGGGCTTTCCGACCCATTGATATAGGGGCACTGCAAAAACCGGCAGCTGGCGCAACGAGTGAAGAGAATGCGCGCGGTCCCGGAGCGCGGGCCACAGCACCCCGATTGACGCCACTGCCTGTATTCGTGACGTATCCCTTCACTTTCAAGGTGGAATAGTGCACTCCAGCATATTCTTTGCAACTTTCTTTTTTATCGCCGCTTGCGGCCGGGAAGAAGTGCCGCTGCTCGCTGTGCACCAGATATTGAACAAAACCGGAGCAACCCTGAAGGAGCGCCTAGGCGAGCCGGATTTCGACTTTGCGCGCTCCGAGAAAGTAACCACTCTGCAGTGGAGAGATGCGGATGGAGATAGCACCTGGGTTTACGTGGATTTGATACATGGCAGCGCGTCTTACGTGACCTATACATTCAAAAAGATGGACCCCTTTGATACGACGAAAGCACTGCGGCGCATTGGCCTGTCAGTGCCGGAGCAAGAGCCGGAACACGTCTGGGGAAACGGCTCAAAGCGCTGGAAGCCCTTCGGCCAATATCACCGTCTGGTGGTCAATCCGATTACCAAAGCCATCACTGTAAGCCTCGACTTCGAGTCGGGAGCATAGCGAGCAATAGCTGAGCAATGAAAGTCATGCCATCGGTAGTGGGTTTTGTTCTGGCGGTGCTCTCGCCCGCGGCTGCGGCCGAGTGGCAGATAGCGCAGTGGGACCAAATCGTCTACTACCGGCTTACCTTCAATGCGGCTGCAGCGACACAGGTCGCGTTGCGCCTAACCGCGGTCAATGAATACGAGGTTTTCCTCAACGGCGACTCGGTGGGCAGCGATGACGACTGGACGACCGTGGAGGAATTGGCGGTCGAACTGCAAGGCGGCGCTAACCATCTAGCCGTGCGCGTGGAAAACTGGGGACAGGGCAACGGCAGTGGTCTGGTCGTCGAAGTGGTCGCCGGCGAACAGGTGTGGCTGAGTACTACTAGCGGTCTGCAGGAGGTATGGCGCTGGAGCGGCGATCCCCAGCAAGGCACCGACTGGCTGACCGCGGATGTGAGCGAGATAGCAGCGTGGACAACGGTGCAGCGCGGTCGGCTGGAGCGCCACAGGCTTTCCGGCTGGGACGACCCCCTCGGAGCGGAAGTAATTGCCGGCTATCCGGGGGGCATTGACGTGGGCGGCGACGGACTGAACTTGCGCACGGTCGAGGGCGAAAACCTAGCACTTAATCAGTCGGCAAACCGGCCGGAGGTATTTGACGGCCAAGCCGAAAGCATCTGGACGATCGAACCCGACGAGCTCAACAGCTTTGCCCGTGTCGACCTGGGCATCCAGCGCCTGCTCGGCGAAGTGCGGGTCTTCACAGCCGGAACGAATGCCGAAGATTTTGCCGCCAACACCCTGCAGGGGTATGCCGTCGAGGTCAGCAACGACGGTTTTCAGTGGCGTGAAGTCGGTGCCATTCGCGGCATTGCCGATTTTGCGCAAACCGCCGTTGCCTTTGAGCCAACCTTCAGCCGCTTTTTGCGCGTGATCGCCATCGAACTCGATCCACTGCGGCGGGCCCGCGTCGCCGATATTCAGGTAACCGGGCAGGGGGTGGCTCCCGCGGGTACTTTCACTTCGTCGCCGCTGGATTTGGGCTTGCCCGGCCAGCGCAAAATCTACGACCACTTCCGCTGGATCGGCCAGCGGCCCGCAGGCACCACCCTGAGCGTGCAGTTCCGCACTTCGAACGACGGCGTCAACTGGAGCGACTGGAGTCCTGAGACTGGCGCCCTAGAAGCCGCTCTGCAGGTACCCGAACCGCGAAACTTGCTGCAATATCGGGTTAATTTCTCCACTGATTTCGAAGACGTCGGTCCGCGCCTAGATAGTCTGATCATGGCTTTCTCCGAGCAAACGCCTGCCTCGGCCGCCCGCGTCCGGGTGGAACCCAACAGGGGGGTGGTAGGGCGCGAGACCGAATTCGTCTACCACCTCGAAGTCGAATTCGACGCGGGCGATTTGGGCGTGGAGCACATTCGCATCGCTATGCCGAGCCTAGCCGAGGTGGCAGAAATTGTGCTACCCCCGGGGATAGAAATCGCCCGCACCACTATTGCGGGAGACGCATTGGAGTTGGTATGGACCGATCTCTGGCACCAGTCCGGCCAGTTGCAACTGCGTTTCAGGGCGCGGTTGCTGACCAACCAGTTCGCCTTTTCCACGCGCCTTTTCAGCCCAGAGGCAGCTATCTCACTCGACGCCGAGGAGAACGCCGCCTCTGATCCAAGCACCGGTGCCCCTTACTCCTGGAGTGTGCGGGCGCTCGACGCGTTTGGGCCGATACTGGACCAGGTGCGGACAAATCCGCCCGTTTTCACCCCCAACGGCGACAATATCAACGACCATACCATCATTGAATTCGTCCTCTCCCGGGTCAGTGTGCCGCAGGAAATAGACGTGGACATTCTCGACCTAGGGGGCCGCTTGGTGCGCCAGCTAGACACCGGCTCGCTGCGCGGTGGCCAATACGTGCGCCCTCCAGCCGGAGGAGACCCTGCGCTCAGCCCGGGTTTTTGGGACGGTCTCGACGACGACGGCACTTTGGTGGTGCCGGGCCTGTACCTAGTGCGGGTGCGGGCCCGATTGAATCAGGGCGACATCACCGCCGTGTGCACCGTAGCGGTGATGTACTGAGATGCGCTACCTTAAAACAACCTGCCTGCTTTTGCTAATGCTGACCGGCTTTTTTGACCGGTCCCACGGCCAGTACCTCAACCGCGAATACTATCCCCTGTGGGCCAACGAGGATTATGAGAACTACGCTCATTTTTCCTACCGCGATATCCGTCTGCAGCGCCTAGCGGGCGGCTTCTTCCTCGACGAGGAGACGCGCGTTTACGACCCCTTCGGCTTCACCCTGCTCAACGGTGCCAATCTCTACCGCACCCAAGAATTCCGTACCATTTCGCCTTTTGGCGGCAGCATCATTTTCAAAGATAACGGCTACCGAGACCTTTTTCAGAATCTGGTCGTCGCCAATGATTCCTATCAGGACTGGGGTTCTTCGGTCATCCTCGGCCGGGCCGTGGAGGCTCGCTTCAAGCCCATGATGTTATCGATTAACCGCATGAATGGCATCCGCTGGGACTCCAATTCGCAGCGCAACCGCTTCACTGTGCTGGGCTCGCGCATTTCCGATCCCCTGCGCAACTTCGCCTCTGCGAGGCCGCTCGACTTTGTGACCTATCTCTTCGGCGGACACTGGAAAACCCAGATCGGCAGTGCCTTGCAATTTGGCGCTTCGTACGTCAATACCCATATCACCGACACCTTGCTGGGGCGCCGAGAGGGATCTTTCCGCAAAGGCTCTTTCCCCACCAACTTGATCACACCCGGCGAAGTTTTTCTGGCCATCAGCGATGATTCGCCCAACGATGGTGTTGGTGCCCAAGTCCACGATGTCCAGATGATCGTCAATGGCCAGCCCAGCCAGATGGCTCCGGAAGTGCGCCGGATCGCCGATCTCGTATCCTTAGGCAAAGAGCGGCGCATGATTTCCGAACGCCTGCGTTTGGAAGACGTGCCACATCTGCGGCGGCGTCAGTCCTGGCTACCGCACACCGTTGGTTTCGGCAGTCTTTTCGGTTCGCGCGGCGGCCTGTTCAGCAATGCCGAACCAGTGGAGCTAGACGGCAAAGATGCTCTCCAGGCCGACGGCTATGACGTATTGCTGTTCCGCTTTGTCGTGCCGCCCGAGGCCGAACATATCTCCTTTAGGGTCCTAGCTGCCAACGACTACGCCATTGACCTAGGTGCCCCCGTAGGCCGGAGCGGCGTGGCCGGCTCAGCGTGGGAAGACTGGCGCAATGTGGTGCGGGCCGAAGGCAACGTCCGCAACGGTTCGAATATGGGATGGGTTGAGTTCGACTACGGCTTTCCATCGGGTCTGGAACTCTACGGTGCCAATCTCGAACTGGATCTGCTCGGCTTCGAAGTGCGCGGCGACCTCAATACCAGCACCCACCACCTTATCTTTCCCGTCCAAGAAGGCCGACGGCACAAGCGACCTGTAAGTGCTTATTCGCTGCAGGGCAAGCGTCTGTTCGCGAACTTCGCCGTGGGCTGGGAGCTGTTCCGGGTATCCCCCCAATACCGCACCTCTTTCACTTATTTCGACGAATTCGTACCCGCCCTAAAAGAATTCGAACTGGTCGACGACAACGACGATCTGGACCCCTGGCCCGATTCCTGGGAACACGACGATCCCCTAGGCCTGCGCTTCCAGAACGACATCACCCAGGCGGCTCTTGAGGTCAAAGAAAACCTCTTTCCCGGCTCCCTGCGCGACGTCGGCTTCGGGGTATTCCCCGGCCTAGACGACAACGGCGACGGCATCTTCGACACCAATGTCAACGACAATCTTTTGCCCGACTACCAAGAGCCCTTCCTCATGTACTTCGTCGAGTCCGAAGACTTCGTCTACGGCGACGACTTCAACAACAACGGCGTGGTTGACTCGCGCGAAAACGACAACAAACCCGACTACCCGTACGAGCGCGACAGCAAAGGGCAACATGTATTCTTTACCTTCAACCCCACTTCCCAGCTCGAGTTGCGGCTGGGCGGACACGCGATTGACCAGATTGCTGGGGGAGGTCGCAATCGCGCCCTGTACGCCAAACTCGAGTACCATCGACCGCTGTTCGACAGCATTCACCTAAAGCTGCGCCACCGCAGCAAGCGCGTGCAGGACGATATCCCCGACCCGCTCTATCAATACGCGTCCAATCCGCTGCTGCGGGGGCACTACGAAATCGGCTTGCGCGACGATCCCTTAAGTTATCGCAACAGCCACGCCCATCTGAGCTATGTGAAATTCAACTACACCGGCGTCGACCACCTGACGCTCAACAATACCTGGCGCTGCGAACTCAACCACCGCTTTGCCGATACCTTTGCCGACGGCCAGACACAAAATTCGGGCAATGACTGGTCTCTGGCTCTAGTAAATCGGGTCGACTACGTCTGGCAGCCGCGCCAGAAGTTGACGCTGACCCCCATGCTCAAATGGACCTATCACCGCTCCGACTCAGCACTACTGGACGACCTCGTCAACGAGACCAACCTAGCGCCGATCGTGCGGCTCGATTTTTTCTTGACCGAACGCACCACCATAAAGGCGGGCATCCAGGGTTTTCCCCTCTTGCGGCATCGCTTTCGCGATGCCGTGGCCCCCTCCAACGATTTCAATGCCTGGCACTATATCATCGGCTTGCATAACAACAGCAGCTACACCGGCTACCGGATCAGCATGAACCTAGGACTGCGAAAATCCTTTATCGACTTTGTCCACTCCAGCACGACAGGCACGGTGGAGACTTCGGAGTTTTTCCTGCAGGTGAGGACGAATTGAGTCTATGCTGAAAGCGATCTCAATAGGCGCGCTTATAGCGGCCCTAGCAACGATGGTGCGTGGCGAAGGCGAGCCCAGACTGCTCGATCCCCACACCACAGGTGCCCGCATGATGCTATACCGCCCCGGCCTGCTCACCTACGACAACTACGGCCTAGAGGGCTACCGGACCTGGCCCCGCAATGTCATCACGCGCACGGCCAATCCCGTGTACGACGAGTTCGGCGACTTTCTGGTAAACGGCGTCGAGGTGTACCACCTGCGGGAAAACCGCCGCTTCGACGATCCGGCCCAGGTATTCAGCGGCAGCACCATTGCCAAGCCGAATAATTACGAGGGTTTTCTCAACCGCCTAATGGTGGCCGACGATAGCTATAAGAGCTGGCAGACGCGGCTGATCATCGGCGACCGTATCCGCACCCATTTCTCGCCGTTGATCCTAGATCTGGCCGCCCTCAATGGCATCCGCTGGGACCTGGCCAATGAAAGGCACAACTTCTCGGTCCTAGCCTCGCGCATGGACAAGCCCGTACTTTCCCAAAAGGACGCCGCCGCCTTGAGCACCGCCGCCTTCGCCTCGTACCTGTTGGGCGGCCACTGGCAATGGCGCTGGCGCACCATCGACCTGAGTACCTCTTATGTGAACCTCTTCCGCATTGACACCCGCTCGCCGCCCGATTGGAACGGCATGAAGGGTCAGTTGCCCAACCGGGTACAGGTAATCGATTATTTGGTGGTCCGCATTGAAGACACCTCGCCCTTGGACGGCAATGGGGCCCGGGTCTTCGACGTCAATATCCTGCTCAACGGCGAGCGGCGAGACGATATCGAATCTTTTGTCACGCGTCACAACACTGAGGATTTTAATCCGAGCTTTCCCAACAAGGACTTCTTCTTCAAACGGCCGATTCCGCCCTACGTGGAAGTGTTGCAGGGCCGCCGCTTGGGCACCTATCCGCTGCAGACCCCCGAACCCGGTGGTTTTTTCCGCGCCGATGGCAAAAACTATGTATTGTTCTGGTTCCCGCTGCCCGCAGACGAGGAAGTGGTGTCGGCCTCCTTCGAGGCGCTACTGAGCGGCAATTATCGCGTCAGCGTGTCGGAAATCTACGCCGTTGATCCGCGCGAATCCCGCAATGAACCGGCTCAGCGCAACCGCGCAACTTTTTACAAAAGTTTGGCCGGTTCCAAAGGACGTGGATCCGCTGGTGCTGATGTCGAGCAGATCCGCTTTGACTACGGCCGCCAGACCGGCCTCACCTTGACTGGCCTAGGCCTGAGCACGGACGTAAAAGGCTTCCACTTCAAGGGCGAGTGGGCCCACAGCTTCAACTTCCTCCAGTACCCCGTCCACGACCACCGCGGCCAGCGCCACGACCGCGGTGGGCACGCCTATCTGCTCAATATCGAGCGGGAATTCACCCCAAAAATTGCCGCTGGCGGGGAATTGTTCCGTCTCAGTCCCGAGTACAGCACGCAGCTTTCGGTGACCGATCTGACGCTGGGGGCATACGCTGCCACTGGCACCGGGCCATTCGCCGGTCAGCTAGGTTCAACCGACGAGAGCCTGAACAATACCTTCGACCTGAACACCGTTGACGACAACGACGACAAGGATCCTTTTCCAGACGATTTCTTCATACCCAGTTTCGAGGACCAGAACGGAATTTTCCCCGGCCTGGACAAGGACCAAGACGGCACCCCCGACACCAACCGCAATCGCAACCAGGTACCCGATTATTTCGAGCCCTTTTTGCTCTACGACGTCAATCCAGACGATTTCGACTACGGCGACGATTTGAACAACAATGGCGTCATTGACGTGCGCGAAAACGACAATAAGCCGGACTACCCGTACGATCTCAACCGCCAAGGCTACCATCTCTTTGTGCGCTTTCAGCCCCAGCGGGCGCTGGAACTGACCTTCGGACGCTACGATATAGAGGCCATTTGGGGCGGCCAACGGGCGGATGTGTGGTACGCCAAAGCCGAGTACCAGCGGCGCTTCGGCAGTTGGGGCGAACTGCAGGCAGTGGACTTCTTAAAGCGGGTGCAGGACGATATCCCCGACGGGGTATTCCGCTTTGGCGACGTGGCCAATTTCGACATCTTTAATCCGCGTGCCACCATTGAAACCTTTGTCGAAGACGAATTGTTGCTGCTGGACAGCGCCGTCAACACCGCCTTCGTCGACTTCGCCTTCCGGGGGGTGCGCAACCTCTTTGTCGGTGCCAATCTCAAGTTCGAAGTCAACCAGCAGTTCAGCGGCAGGAGCGGCGATAATGCGATTCAGCTATGGACCTCGGTGTTGCGAGCAGATTACCGCTGGCGCTTGGGCGGGCTAGAAGTATCGCCGCGCTACAAGCTCATGCTGCGCCGCCGCACCGACGACGAGGGGCGCATTCAGCCGCTATCCGAGGTCTTCGGCTTTCCCATGATAGTGGCCGATTTCAAATTCACCGAGCGCACCTTCCTGCGCGGCGGCTTCCAGGGGCTGTCCGCGCTGCCTAGCATCTACCGCAATGGCAAAAATACGGACCAGGACTACAACACCCGCGATGCGCTTTTCATGCTGGTCAATCGCTTTGAATACGCTGGTTTCGATATGGCACTTACGGCTGGCTACGAGATCAGCCGACGCCGCATGAAGGACCGCACGCGGAAATTCGAGGATATTGATTTCGAACAGTTTTTTATTCGCATGGTCGTGGGACTGGAGCCGGTACAATAATGTGGACGAGAACAGACCAAGCGAGTAACTCAGCCCCGCAGAGGCCACCTTTGCTGTTGCGTCCATTGCTATTGGCCACGGCCCTGCTGGTGAGCACCACGGGCCATGCGGAGGAATGGACCGTTGACCAGTGGGAGCAGACCGTGTACTACCGGCATACCTTCAATGCACCCGAGGAGGGATCTGCGCTGCTGCGCCTGACCGCGGTAAACGAATACGAGGTTTTCCTCAACGGTGAAGCCATCGGCAGCGACGACGATTGGACCACCATGGAAGAGTACCCGGTCGAGCTCAAGCGACGCAAAAACGAGCTGGCCGTACGCGTCGTTAACCGCGGCCGGGGCAACGGTAGCGGCCTAGTTGTGGCGGTGAGCGCCGCAGAGCAGTTATGGGTCAGCACCTTTGGTGCTTTGCAGGATTTGTGGTACTGGAGCGGCGAACCCCAAGAAGACGCGGACTGGCTGACAGCTAATGTGAGCCGGCTGGACGCCTGGCAGCAAGTACAGCGCGGCCAACTGGACCGGACGGGCGTATCCGGCTGGTCCGATACGCTGAAGGCGGATGTCATCGCCGGCTTTCCCGGTAGCATCGACATAGGCCGGGCGGCTGGCGGCCTGAGCCTACGTTCAGTGGAGGGAGAGAATCTAGCGTTCAGGCTGCCTTCCAACCGCCCGGAAGTATTCGACGGCCGTTCCAATACCGGCTGGACCGTAGATCCGACCGAGTTGAACGCCATTGCCCAGGTGGATCTGTTGGACCGGCGTCTAATCAGCGAGGTGCGGGTCCTGACCCAGGGCAGAAACGCCGACGAGTTGGTCCAGAACACCCTGCGCGGCTACGCCGTCCAAGTGAGTAACGACCAGTTTGGGTGGAGCGAGGTGGGCGTGCTGCACGGCATTAATCAGCCCGAGCGTACAGCCATTGCCTTTGCCCCGGTCTTTGCCCGTTACCTACGAGTGATCGTCGCCGAGGTCGATGCAGTGCAGCGCGCCAAAGTAGCCGAGATTCAGGTGCTGGGCAGCGGTGTTGCCTCTGCGGGCAGCTTTGTCTCGCCGCCCCTAGACCTAGGACGACCCGGCGAGCGCAAGAATTTCACCTCCGTGCGCTGGGGCGGCCAGGTGCCGACCGGCACCGCGCTCGGGCTACAATTCCGCAGCTCGAACGACGGCAGCACCTGGAGCGACTGGAGCGCACCGGTGTACACCAGCCCGACGCTGCTACAGGTGCCCGAACCGCGCACTTTCCTGCAGTACCGGGTCCATATGGAAACCCAATTCGAAGACGCGGGCCCGCGCTTGGACAGTCTGATTGTCGATTTCACCGACCAAGTGCCGGCCTCGCTGGTCCGCGGCTGGGTCGAACCCAATCGGGCCGTGCTGGGCCGCGATACCCTTTTCACCTATCGCCTAGAGTTGGACTTCAGTGCTGATGATCTGGGGGTGGAGCGGGTGCGCGTTGCCCTGCCCAGCCAGATCGAGCTAGAGGAAATTGTGCTCCCGCCTGGAGTGGAAATCGCCGCAACCACAGCATCGAGCACCGCGCTGGACCTAGTACTGGCCGAGCCCTGGCGCCAAGCAGGGATCCTAGAAATGCGCTTTCGCGGACGGCTGCTGAGCAATGTCTTCCAATTCCGCGCCCAAGTTTCTGGTCCAGACGGGGGCGCGACACTAGATGCCGAGGAGAACATTGAACCCGATCCAGACAGCGGTCAGCCGCGCTCGTGGCAGGTGTCTGCCAGCGGCGTCGAGGGGTCCCTGTTGAGTCAGGTGCGTCCGGTGCCAAGGGCATTCAGCCCCAACGGCGACGGCATCAACGACGCAACAGTGATCGAATTCACCCTGGCGCGGGTGAGCGAGCCCCAAGTAGTAGAGGTGGACATATTCGATGTCCGGGGCCAACCTGTGCGCGCCCTATATGCAGCCGCTCTGAGCGCGGGCGAATACGTGCGGCTACCGTCTGCGTCGGCCTCGGTGCCGGGCCTGTGGAACGGCAGGGACGATACCGGCGAACTGGTGGCACCGGGACTCTACCTAGTGCGAGTGCGGATCCTGCTGGAGCGCGAAGAAGAAAGCCGCCTGTGCGCCGTAGCCGTGGTGTACTGATGGAAATGGGCCGATCGTGAAAAAACCGACAATGCAAATCTGCTGTGTGCTCCTAGCGCTGCTGTGGGCAATAGTCCCGAGTTTGGCAGCAACGCCGCGTCTGGGCATTCCCGAGATTCTGCCTTCCCAGGACTTTCTCTGGCGGCAGTTGCCCCAGTACAATAACTATGCCTTTCAGGGCTATTCCAACTACCCGGACCACACCTTCCCCTACTCCGACCGACCCCGGGCCTTCTACGATTCCTTCGGCGATCCCCTCATCACTGGTTACGACCTATACGACTGGACCGAGCGCCGCACTCTGGGTCAGGAATACGGCAGTAGTATCTTCAAGGATCGCAACCAATGGAGTACGGTTTTCGATTTTCTGGTGGTGGGCCGCGATAGCTATAACGGCTGGGGATACAGCGCCATTGTCGGCGATGGGCTGATCGCCCGCTTCACGCCACTGACCCTGTCGCAAGTTGACTTTAATGGCACCCGCTTCGACTTGGCCACCCCTTATGCCCGCTTCACCTTCCTGGGATCGCGCATTGAGCGCCCCCATTTTTACGTTGAATCCGTTCCCCCCTGGGCCATCGAAAACACGCACTTTGCCGACGCTTCGACCATGCTGCTGGGGACCCGGCTGGAGACGGATATCGGGGCCCTGCGGCTGGGCCTGAACGGCGTGAACACGCACGTGTACCAAAGCACCCAAGACAACAACAGCCTCAAAGGCTCCCTGAGGCCCAGCCTGCCGTCCATGGACCAAGTTGTGGTGCGCTTTACCGACGACTCGCCCCAAGACGGCCGCGGCGGTGCCTTGGTGCAGGAAGCGCAACTCGTACTGAACGGCGAAGCCCGGCCCGATATCGTGCCAACAGTAATTCGCCACTCCGAAGGCGTGGATACGCAGGTGGGCACTATCTCCCGGCTGACGGGCCAATTCAATCCGACCATTTACACCAACCCCCGGGGTTATTACCAGACCTCCACGCTCTACTACCGCGGTAGAAACGATATGCCGCTCTTTGCCGATTACCTCTATCGCGCCGACCACGAGGCCGGCATTGATGTGAGTGGTAATACCAACCTCGAAGGGCTGCTGGCCACCTTCAAAGTCGAATCGTCCGAGCAGATCTTACAAGCCGACGGCAACGAGCATTTGGTGTTCCTCTTCGATCTGTCGCAGGAGCCTTACGTGGAATCGGTGGCTGTGGAAGCGGCGCTGGCCAACGACTACCGAGTAGAAGTGGCCACTCTCAATCTCAACAACCCGCGGGGACGCGGCTATCCCAACCAGTACGTGAGCACATTCTACCGACCGGTCCTGCGCGCCGAGGGCAATGTGCAAGACGGGTCCAATCTGGCCAGGAGGCGGATCAATGTGGGCGAAAACACATCGCTTTTCACCTACAGCGCCGATATGCACCTTTCCCTGGTTGGCCTGGAAATCAACGGCGAGTACGCCCGCTCAGCGCGCTACTCTCGCTTTCCGGCGCATATGGACCAGACCACGCTGTACGACCGGGGACCGCGCTTCTCCGAGCAAGGATCGGCTTGGTTCATTAATGCCGTGCGCTGGTTCAAGGGGGGCCGCTTAGGGGCCGAAGCCTTTGCCATGAATCCAGACTTCCACACGGGAATGCGCACCTTTGTGCCGTTCGAAATCGGTTTGACAGAAACTTCGCTGGCCGGCCTGACCAACAACACCATCTTCTGGGACCTAGTGCAGGACAACGAGGACGGCGACCGCTACCCGGATAAGCGCGTGGGCAATCTGCAGGGGCAACCCAACGACCGCGAAGACGAGGACATCGACGGAGTGTTCCCTGGCCAGGACGACGACAACGACGGCCTACCCGACACCAACCGCAACTTCAACGATGTGCCCGACTACGTCGAGCCCTTCCTCATGTACTACGTCGAGTCCAACGACTTCTTTTACGGCCTCGACCGCAACAACAACGACGATCCCGATGTGCGCGAGGACGACCTAGATCCCGACTACCCCTACGACCCCGACCAGCGCGGCGTCCACCTATTCGGCCAACTGGATCTGACGCCCCACTGGTCTTTGGGGGTGGGGCGCTACGACGTCGAACAGATCGCCGGCGGCGGGCGCAACGAGTCAACCTACGCGCTGGTGAACTACCGGCGCGAAGAGCTGGGACGCCTGCAGCGGCTGTTTTTCGAAAACCACCTGCGCCGCGTCAAAGACGATATCGCCGACGAATTCTCCGTGCTGGTCGAACGACCGCGGAGCGTAGAGACGGATTTTCGCGGCCTGACCGCCGGCAACAAGCCCTCTTTCACTAACAATTTCCTCGCCGACCCACTGCTGTATCGCAACAGCTACGTTAATGAGACCTACCTAGAGAGCTGGCTCAATCCCTGGTCCACCCTCCAGATGGTCCACAAGATCCGTCTGCGCTTTAACTGGCAACAAGCCGGTCCCTTGCCCGGCGGCCTAGTCCAGCGCGACAAACGGCTCGACTTCTTCACTTGGGTCAGCCGCGCCGACTACACTTGGCATTGGCACCGGCTGCAGATCCAACCCCAGTTCAAGGTCCTGCTGCTGCGCCTGGTCGATCAGGCCGCTGACCGCCAGACCGACGGCCGCTACGCCCGCCGCACCGTGCGCTCGGAGTTCAGTGTCATTCCCATCCTGCGCTGTACCCTGCCGCTGATGCAGCGCAGCCAGCTACAACTAGGCATCCAGGGCTTGGGGCCGCTGCCCTACCGGGTCGAGGACCGAGTCAATTCACGCAACAGTTTTGACCAGCGCACATTGTATCTCAATGTGAGCAATCGCTCGAAGTATTTCGGCTACGATTTGCGCACAATCGTGGGGTTGCAGCGGGAGGTCAAGGCATTCGACGAGGAATCGCGGGCAGACGATGCCTTTGATGCGCTGACTTTTTTCGCCCGCGTCCTCATCGGCTTTACCGAATATGGACGGCTCCTATAACTGGAAACCGAGCCGCATTCTCTACCAAGGATAAAACCATGATTTCTCCCATCCGCAACCAGCACCCTCCCTACAAATTGCCGTCGAATATTATCTACTTTCACGACTGGCGCTACATCCATCACGGCAGCCATTCAACCGGCTGGCGCAACGCCGCAGGGGATTGGCTGAGGATCTGGACCAACGACGAGAGGCCACCACTGCTACACGAGCCGAATTATATGCCCATCGGCATCCGCCTGCGCGCTAAACCGGCGACTAAGAGCGAGCCTTTCCTGCTGCCGGCGGAGGACGAAGGCTTTATCTGGCCCGGCACCGCGATCCACGCAGAGGGACGCTACCGTCTCTGGTACGAGTTATTCGCGGGCGAACATATCGGCCACGAAAAACACCCCATGGGCGCGGCCGACTACATCTGCTACGCCGAATCGGACGACGGTGAAAACTGGCGTTTTCCCGCCCAGGGCCGGGTCGAGCGCAAGGGCTCCAAGGACAACAATATTGTTTACGGGCTGCCCCAGGTCGAAGAGACCGGTTTGCACGGTGCCACCGTGTTCAAGGATGAGTCGGCCTGTTCTGCGGAGCGCTACAAAATGATTTACATAGGCCAGCTAAGTCCGGCCCAAAAGCAGCGCTACCTGCAACAGAGACCCGGCGAGGTGGAGGCACTCAATCTGGAGGCAGAAAAGTGGGACGGCCTGTTCGGTGCCATCTCGCCGGACGGCTTTAGCTGGACGCCAATCCCCGACCCGCTCGTCGCTCAAGTCAGCGACACCCACAATGTCTGCGAATACGATCCAGTACTGGGACAGTACGTGGCCTATTGCCGCAGCCATTTCTTCAACCGCCGCAGCATCGGTCGCACCGCTTCTGCAGATTTCCGCCGCCTGCCCTTGTCCGAGGAAGTCTTCTGGCCCAACGCCGCGGCTGAACCCTACGATTTGTGGTACGCCAATTCCAAAACAAAAATGCCGGGCACCACCGACTATCACCTCATGTTCCCGCTGCGCTGGCGCTTGATCGACGATTCCTTCAGCTTTGTGCTGGCCGCCAGCCCGGACAATGTGGTGTGGAACTTCGTGCCCGGCGGACCGGTATGCGAACCCGGCGATGGGGGTGCATGGGTCGAGGGGGCAGTATCCGCCGGCGTCGGCCTAGTGCCATTGCCCGGAGAGCGCATGGGCATCACCATATGCGGCTCGCCGGAGCCGCACAAGCATCTGCGCCAGCCGCCGCACGGGCACATTGCCTGGGCCTGGTGGCCCAAGGGACGGCTCGCTGCCCTAGAAGCGCCGGTAGAGGGGCGCTTCAGAACCTTTCAGCTAGCAATTGAGCAGCGCCGCGTCCACCTCAACTTCAAGACCGTGCCCGGAGGCAGCGTAAAGGTGCAGGTCATGGATCGCAAGTACCAGCCCCTGCCCGGCCGCTCATTCGAGGACTGCGACTGGCTGGTGGGCGACCAGCTAGACCGCGAGGTGACCTGGCAAGGCGAGGCCGACCTAGGCCACCAAGGCGAGGGGCCGATCTCGCTGGGCTTTGAGATACGCTGCGGCGAGCTCTACAGTGTCGAGTTCAAAAATCCCGCCTGATATCCATGTGGAAGAGGAGAATCTGCTTGACAGGCTCGCCTAAAAGTCATATCTCCTTACGAAGAACGGCTGTCACAAACTATTTATTTTTTATTGAGTTATGCATTATTGATCTTGCTGAAGGTAGTCATTTATTATTTCTTCAAACCAAGGAGGCACCATGCGTAAATTGCGCATTTTGGCCATTAGTTGGTCAATAGCAGCACTCGCCGTCGGTGCGGCGTGGGCACAGGACGAGCAGACCTTCCCCCAAGGCCCTGACTATGGAGACTCATTTGAACTACCTGATATTTCCGGCGAGTTCAATCCAATGGTCATTTCCACTCAGGATGTGGCCTACGACGGCAATGGTAGCGTGGACATTCCCTTTACCATTAACCAGCGCGCCACGGTCTGGGTAGTGATCTACCGCAAAGGCAGCGGCGAAACCGGCGAGCGGGGGCCAGCCGGTGCTTGGCTGCGCTTAGAGCCCCAAGACCTGTACATCGCCACCACCCCGGGCCAGGTCTCCGAATCCGGTGATGGCACCGTCTCTTGGGACGGCGACGACTGGGAGGGCAATGCCGCGGGAGCCGGCGACTACGAATTCGATGTGGTCGCGGTCAACAACCTCGACAAACCGGTCCTGGCCGGTCCTGGGGCAGGCCCCACAGGGTTTACCTTCCCCAGTATTGACACCTCGCAGGACCCGCCCGAAATCTGGGTCCAGGAGTACGAGCGCGAAGTGCCCGACCGGGGCCACACTGCCGGCGATATGGTCCGCGGCACCCTGGGCACGGACTATCTGGCCAACCCCAACGCCTGGGAGCGCTGGAAATTCGACTTCGGCTTTGAGGGTGCCCGCACCCTAGGCGGGATGCGCATAGACGATCAGGATCCAGAGATTTTTTGGACCTCCCATCGCCGCGAAGAGTTCGGCGGGCTCTACAAACTCCGCATTAACCGCGCCGCCCAATCTTGGGACCGGGTCACCGACTTCGGTACCAACGGCCAGTCACCCAATGCCAACGGCGACCGCATCGTCGAATTTCAGCCCAGAGGCGATGTGGTGTTCAACGCCCTCTGGGGCAAGCAAGAGGTGCCCTTCAACGCCGTTGAAGTGCGCGACAAGACCACTGGCGAAATCACCCAAGCATTCGATGTGACCGAGTTCTACAACAGGCTCAGAGTCGATGATGACGGCAACGAGAGCATAACCGGCGAAGGTCCCGCTCAGATCTCGGTGACCGACAACGGCATCTGGGTCTCTTCGTGGGCCTTCCCAAACATTCTGCGCCTGGACCACGACGGCAATGTGATGTGGGCCAACCGCAACGGCGATTTGTGCGGCGACAGTATTTCCAATGAAGAAGCCGCCGCCATCGGCGCCTTGGGCGGCTCCGCCATAAACAACTTGGGCGTCACTACTGACAAAAGCGGAAACATCGTCTTTATCAATGCCGGCAGCCGGGCAGCGACCATAAGCGCGCTGGGACGCGACGGTGCCTGTGCCTTTGAACTCGAATTCCCCGCCAGTTGGGGCCGGATGCGGCCGGGGGGTACCCGTTTCAACCTATTGCAGGAGGGCGGTCCCTACGATGGTCTCTATACGAGAAACGGCATGCGCTTAGAGACCTTTTCCTACGGCTACGGGGACGACGAGGCCACTAATCCCTACGGCCCCCATCTGCTGCTCTATACGCCTGTGGCCTTGGCCTCGGGCAAGCTGGGTGCCGCCGCCACCGCTGTGCTAGAGGTGGCTGGTGCCAACACCCCCGACGCATATAGTCTGGGCAATGCCACTCCCAACCCCTTCAATCCGAGCACCGTCATCGAGTTTACTGTGCCCGATGCCGAAGCACACGTGAAGTTGCAAGTCTTTAATGCCGTGGGGCAGCTAGTGGCCACCCTAGCCGACCAGACCATGACCGCGGGCAAATACCGGGCCGATTGGGATGCGCGCAATGTCAGCGGCGAGCTGGTCTCCAGCGGCGTTTATTACTACCGCATGGAGGCGGGCTCGTTCGTCGAAAAGCGGGCGATGACCTTCCTCAAATAAGGACTCTGCACCGAGAGCGAAACCGCAGGGGATTTGCTCCTGCAGGCTTAATGAAGCCGTCTTGGGTCTTTCCAAGACGGCTTCTTACTAGCACCCGAGGGAGGCAAGGGCACTGGCGCCAACAATTAATTTACTGCTCCTAGCCGCTCTCCTCGGCGCTGCCATCTGCAATGCCCAACCCCGCTTCGCCGATGTAACCCAGGAGGCGGGTCTGGCCTTCCGCAATTGGTACGGCAATAACAACGCCCTCACGATCCTAGAGACGACCGGGTCAGGTGCCGCCTTTTTCGACTACGACAGCGACGGTCGGCTCGACCTATACATCGTCAACGGCGGCCTAGGCTTTACCGGTGCGCGCTATGCCGATCTGCCGCGCGACGTGCGACCTCCGGCCAACGGCGAAGTTCCGCATAACGCCCTGTTCCGCAATCGGGGCGGCGGCACCTTCGTCAATGTCAGCAAACAGACCGGTACCGATGCTAGCGGCTGGGGCTCTGGCTGTGTGGCCGGGGACTACGACAACGACGGCGACTCCGACCTATACATCACCTACTACGGCCCCAACCTCCTCTTTGCCAATCAAGATGACGGCACCTTTGCCGAGACCGGCGCACTGGCCGGGGCAGACGACGATGGCTACGGCACGGCCTGCGCCTTCGGGGACTACGACAACGACGGCGACCTGGACCTTTTTGCCGGCAATTACGTGGTCTTCGATCCAGCGACCACCCTGCTGCCCGGCGAGCAGCGCGACGGTTTCTTCGGCGGCCAGCGCGGGCTGGCCAGCGTAGCTTCGCCCGAAGCGTTTGCTGGCCAGCCCGATGTGCTGTATCGCAACGACGGCAACGGCGCGTTCGCCGATGTCAGCGCAGGTGCCGGACTCAACGCCGTCCCGGGCAAGGCGCTGGGAGCCACCTTTCTGGACTGGAACGACGACGGCGATCTGGACCTCTACGTGGCCAACGACGCCACCCCCAATTTCCTCTACACCAACCAAGACGACGGTACCTTTGCCGAAGAAGCCTTGGCCTTGGGCGTGGCCTACGACGCTGATGGCCGGCCCGAGGGCAGCATGGGTCTGGCCACCGGCGACTGGGACAACGACGGCGATCTGGATCTAGCGGTGAGCAATTACGAAGGGCAGACCACCACCCTCCACCGCAACGACGGCCGCGCCTTCGCCAATATCTCCTTTGCCGCTGGCGTCGCCCGCACCACCCTCATGCCGCTGCAGTGGGGCACGGCTCTCTTCGACTGGGACCGCGACGGCGACCTGGATATTTTCATTGCCAACGGCCACGTCACTGCTGCCCTAGAGGATTATTTTCCGCAGTCGAGCTACGCCCAGAAGAACAATCTCTTCCGCAACGATGGTGTCGCCTTCGTCGATTTGAGCGCGCAAGCCGGGCCGGGCCTACAGATCGTCAAATCGAGCCGGGGCACTGCTGTCGGCGATTACGATGGCGACGGCGATGAGGATCTTTTCGTGGTCAACAAAAACGACGTGCCTACCTTATTGCGCAACGACACCGCCAGCGACAATCACTGGCTAACCGTCCGTACCTTGGGCATCAACAGCAACCGCGACGGCATCGGTGCCAGAGTGCGCCTAGTCACCAGCGGCCAGCAACAGCTCAGAGAAGTGACCGCCGGCTCGAGCTACCTATCGCACAACAGTCTGTGGCTCACTTTTGGACTAGGGCCGAGCGTCGCAGTGGATACCCTAGAAATCCGCTGGCCCAGCGGTTTAATCGACCAATACACCCAAGTGGCGGGGGATCGTTTTGTGGTAGTAGAAGAAGGCCGGGGCATTGCCGCTGCAAAGCGCTGAATCTACGGTTTTTCCCCCATAGCGCGGAGGATTTGTTGCGCCATGCGCTGTAAGTGCTCATCGTCGCCGGTACTGATAATGGCACGGTACTGCTGAACGGCGGCCGCCTCATTGCCCTGCTCCTGCAGGATGGTGGCCAGCCCAAAGCGCGGGCCAGCAAAGTCGGGCTTGAGGCGGATAGCCTGCTGGTAGGCCTGGACCGCAGCACCCCTATCGCCGCGGGCGTGGAGCGCGGCACCTAGGTGGTTGTAGGCGCGGACATGGCCCGGGCGCAGGCGCAGAGCAGTACCGAACGATTGCACTGCCTCGTCGATCCGCCCCTGCTTTTTGCAGGCCAAGCCCAGATTGAAGTGGGCCTGGGCGTAGTCGGGGTTTAGTTCGAGGGCGCGTTGCAAGAGCGCCATGGCACCGATGACATCACCGCGGCTGTAGAGGATGTGGCCTAGATTGTTGTGGGCGCGGCTATGCTTGGGGTCTAGGCCGATGATCTGGTGGTACTGAGCGATGGCCTCTGCTGCATTGCCCCGCTCATAGAGCAGCAGAGCCAGACTGTAGCGGGCTGGAACGTAGGTAGAATCGGCCTGCATGGCACGCCGAAAGGATTGGACCGCTTTCTCCGAATCGCCTTTTTTTTTGAAGGCCAAGCCCAAGTTGTAGCGCGCCTGTACATGGTCGCGCTCGAGCTCGACCGCCCGGCTGCACGCGGCAATGGCCCCTTCCACATCGCCCAGTCCGTAGAAGATGGCACCTAGGTCGCTGTGGGCTTGAGCCAATGCGGGGTCGAGTTCAATGGCGCGGCGATAGGACCGCACCGCGCTCTCGACATCCCGGCGGCTGTACAGCACATTGCCTAGGTAGCTGTGCGCTAGCGCGTGTTCGGGATCGAGGCGCAGGACCGTGCGGAATGCTGCCAGAGCACCGTCCGCATCGCCGAGTTGAAAGAGGGCGACGCCCAGATCGAGGTGAGCGGCGAGGCGCTGGGGGTCGAGCTCAATGGCGCGGTGATAGAACTGCACCGCGCCCTGTAAGTCGCCTTTCTCAAAGAGCACCTTGGCGCTGTGATAGGCAATAGCCGCCGCCCCAGAAGCGTCCCTAGCCTGAGCGTGGGCACTCGTGGCGGCAGCAAAAAAAAAAAGAGAACCAAGCGAGCCATATTCTATGTGATTCGGGAAGCGACAATACAGTAGCCGACCATAAAATAGGTTCTTTCTTCCCACAACACAGGTTTTATACCAATTTGAACCACTGATATCCTAACTGTTTTGCAGGTCCCCCTGCGGGACGAAGCGGCAGCTCGAATACAATCTGGTACTAGTCCTATTGAAAGGAGTCCGGTATGCGCGAAACGCCTTTGGTGCCTCAGCCATTCCTCGATTGGTTCGGCATCTGGCCGGGACAGGCAGGCCGCGACGAAAATGGCCGCGCTTGGCTCCAAGATCCGCCGCAGGGCATCGGCCTCAAGGTACAACCGGCGCACGTATCCGAAGTTTTCATGCGGCCGGATCCCCCCTGGGAGCAAAACAGCCTCAGCCACATGATGGTGCTGCGCGAAGAAGGTCGGCTGCGCCTATGGTACGACCAGCGCACCTCAGCGGAACAATCGGGCTGCTTCAACCGCTACGCCGAGAGTGCCGATGGCTTCAACTGGGACTTCCCCCAACTGGGCCTGTACGAGTACCAAGGCTCGACGGCCAACAATATCATCCAAGACCACCAGACCTTTGACATCCACTCTCTCTTCCGCGATCCAACCGCACCACCGGAAGCGCGCTACAAAGCCATTGAGGCCCGCGGCCAGCTCTACCGCCGCGGCCAGCCCGTGCCCAACGACCGCCAGACCAAGCTGGAAATTCGCGAAGTGCGCCGGGCTATGGAACTGAACGGCTACAGCCCGGAGCAGATCGATGCCGAAGCCGATATACGACATCAGCTACGCGGTGCTGTATCCCCGGACGGGCTGCGCTGGACCGTGCTGGACGAGCCTCTCTACGACGCAGAACACACTCAACTGGACACCCAGAACATCGCTGCCTACGACGAGGACACCGGCGAGTACGTGGCTTATCTGCGCGGCAACTTGGAGCGACGGCGCTCGGTGCGACGCACTGGCGGCGACCAATTCGGCAACTGGCATCCCACCCAGCTAGTACTTACCGTCGATGCCCACGACGCCCCGGACGAGGACCTGTACACCTCCTGCTACTGTCGCTGTCCGGGCAACCAGCGCCACCTGATGTTTCCCACTATCTATCACCGGCTTTCTTCGACCCTAGACATCCAACTGGCCAGCAGCCGCGATGGCTGGCTGTGGCATCGCCCCGAGCGCCAGCCCGTGATTGGGTGCCACATCCACGGCGAAGAATACGGTGCCCTCTACGCCAGCCCCAATCTGGTGCCCATCGGCGACGAGTGGGGGCTGCCCGTCTTGTGTTATTACCAGCGCCACGACGGCGGCGGTGCCTTTCTGTCCACTGTGGACAAACCCATAAGCGAGTACCGCTGGGCCTTGTGGCAGCCGGATCGTTTGGTCGCTCTGGAGGTGCCAACCGAAGGGCGATTCTCCACGGTAGAACGCCCCTGCGAGGGAGTTGAACTGCGGCTCAACTTTCACACCCAGCAGGGCGGCTGGGTCAAGGTGGGGCTGGCGCATCGGCCGACCACGCCGGCTGCGCCGCTGGAGGAGTTCGCAGGTTTTGGCTTGGAAGATTGCGATGTGCTGGAAGGGGACCATATCGCCAGAACAGTGACCTGGAAAGGCCGGAGCGACCTGTCGGTGCTCAAGGGCCAGAACGTCTCGCTGCGGTTCCAGTTGGCGCGGGCTAAACTGTTTTCAACGGCCCTGTAGCCCATGAGCGGTTCGCCGCAGATCACCGCGCGCGCTATTGTCCTAGGCACCCTGACCATAGCCGCCAACTTCTACTACATCGTCAACGTTGGCCAGCGCCTAGGGATAGGTAGCTACGTCCACTCGCAATTCCCCATGGCCACGTTCATGCCCTTTGTGCTGTGGCTCTTCCTCAATACCGCGCTCAGGGCACTCTGGCCGCGCCTAGCGCTCAGCCGCGGCGAATTGCTGACCCTGTTCTCCATGCTCTGGGTAGTGGGTACCATTCCGCAGTTGGGCTGGATGACCTATTGGACCTCGATCATGGGGTCACCAAGTTACTTCGCCACGGCCGAGAACCAGTGGGAAGAGACCCTTTTCCACTACCTTCCCTGGCACGTCTTTGCCAATCCCTCTCCCCGGGTAATCGATCCGTTTTGGTTTGGCCTGCCCGAAGGGGGCTCCATTCCCTGGGACGGGTGGATCGGTGCCATTGGCCAGTGGCTCGGCGTCTCTATGGGCATGGTAGTCTTCGGCTTCTGCCTAATCGCCCTTTTCCACAAACAGTGGGTTGAGGCCGAGAAGCTGACCTTTCCACTGGCGCAAATGCCCTTAGACCTGACCCGTGGCTTTGAGGACAAGCAACGGCCCGAGCTATTTCGCAAGCCCGTCTTCTGGATTGGCTTCGCCTTGGTTTTCCTGCCCATACTCTACAATATCGCCACCTACTTCGCCCTAGGCCTGCCACCCGTCGAATTCTACTGGAAATTCTACGATCTTCACTTGACACCGGACTTTTTTCTGACCGTGCGCATTCTGCCGCTGATCATGGCCGTGACCTATTTGTGTCCGGTGGACATCCTCGGCAGCCTGATCTTTTTCCACTTGCTGGCCGCGCTCAAGATCGCCATAATGAAGCGAACCGGCTTTTCCATCGGTGGCTTTGCCGTGGGTGCCGCCGGCCAGCAGCCCGAGGCGCAAAACATCATCTACATGGAGAGCTACGGCGCCCTAGTCTTCATCGGCCTGTGGTCCATCTGGCTGGCCCGACGCCACTTGCGTCAGGTGTGGCACCAAGTGCGCAGCGGCCAGGGCGAGCCACGTCAGGTCGCGCTCTACCGGCTGGCCTTGGCTGGCCTGATTCTGTCGGCGCTCAGCGTCATCGGCTGGGGAGTGCAACTGGGCATGAGCTTGCCCGTGGCTATTGGCGCTTTCCTGCTGATGACGCTGACCTACTTCGTCATAGCCAAACTCGTCGCCGCCACCGGCTTTGCCTATCTCTTGCCCAACAAACCCCATATCAAGGGCGACTCCTTCCTCATCGAGCTAGTCGGTTCGGCCTTCCAGTCGCCGCGCAGCCTAGTGGCGTTTAAGGTATTCACCAGCAATGCCTTCTTCGGCACCTTCCGCATCCCGGCCTGGCCAGCTCTGCCTCACTGCTTCCGCCTGTTTTCCCTAGAGCGGCAGCCCGGGCGGCTGACGGCAATGGTCCTGATCGCCTTTCCCATCGGATTCGTCGTATTGGCCATCGAGACGATCAGCCTAGCCTATGATGGAGGCGGCCTGCTTTTCCTCGGCGGCAAAGCCAACTGGATCTTCCAAGACATGGTTTATCTGCTCAACAACCCCATGCTGCCCGACCCAGGCAAGTGGGCGGTGTGGCTCTTCGGCTTTGGCGAAGCCGCGCTCATCGCCCTGCTGCGCGGCTATTTCCACTGGTTCCCCTTCCATCCCATCGGCCTGGCCTTCCAGCACACGTTCGGTCTCCGCCTCTACTGGTTCAGTCTGTTCATCGTGTGGATTGTCAAAATAGCCCTGCTGCGCTACGGCGGGGCCAAGGCCTACATCGCCGGTAAACCCCTGTTCTATGGCCTGGCCATCGGTTATGTGGTCGGAGTAGTTTTTTCCATGGTAGTGGATCTGATCTGGTTCCCAGCGGAGGGACACCGCATGCACGGATGGTAATAGCTAACCACCGCAAACCAACTTGAGAAAAGAGGCCCCATGCAACTGAATATCTCCATCAGCCTGTGGAATTACATTCACTATTTCCCCTTGAGAAAAGGCGGCACCAGCTTTGCCCTAGACCGCGGCTTGGACAGTCTGGCAAAAGTCGTCGACGAAGTGGCTGCCGCAGGCTACGGCGTTGAGTTGTGGCCCAAATGGGCTAGCTGGGAGTGGACGAGCCCCGCCCGGGAAGCTCTGGTGTCCCAACAATTCGATCTCTACGCCGAGGAGCACCGGCCTCGGCTGGCGCAAATCCTGCGCGGCGTGCGCTCGAGTTGGCACACGGGCGGCGACAATACCATTGAGAGCTACCACCGCCAAATCGACACGGTGGCGCAAGTGGGCAGTCAGGTCCTGGTAGTGCACGCGGCCAATCTCTATCTCGATGGCCCCGATCCCGATTTCGCTTTTGCCGCCCAGGTGCTGGAGTACGCGCGCCAGAACAACGTCAAGATCGCGCTGGAAAACGCATCCGAAGGCGAGCAAGAAGAAAATCCTGAGTTGTGGAACCTGTCCATTTTGCAGCGGGCGCTGGCGCGCTTTGCCGACCTTGGAATCTGCCTCGACACGACCCACGTGCAAAAATTCAAACGCTTTCCCCTCAAAGAGTACGTCGATCGGCTGCAAGACCGCATTTGCCACCTGCACATCAGCGATGCGCTAGGCGATGACGTGGGCATCGGCCGCCTACACACCATGCCGGGCACCGGCAAAATACCCGCAGCGGATTGGCGCTACCTGCTCGACGCCCTAGCGGCGATCAATTTTCAGGGGGATGCTGTACTCGAAATCAAACCTCTAACCCCAGTGCGCATCGCACAGCAAACCGACGAATTCTTCGCCACCTGCGCCCAATCGGCCGGCGTGATGGGCTAACCGATCAGCCTATATCCTCTTGCTTTCAATCATAAATGTTATTATACTAACATGTTAGTATAATAACATTTTTCGTGAGGTATACCTATGAGTGACCACGACTATCTCGAACTCGGTCGCCGGGAACGCCAGATCATGGACATCATCTTCCGGCGCAGCGAGGCTACAGCCAGTCAAGTGCAAGAGGACTTATCGCCTGCCTTAACCAACGCGACGGTGCGGACCTGGTTGAGGCATCTCGAAAACAAAGGCTATCTCAAACACCGGAAAGAGGGACCGCGCTTCGTCTACTCACCGACCTGGCCGCATCAACAGACCCAAACATCCGCGCTACGCCAGGTGCTGCGCACGTTCTTCGGCGGTTCACCATCCAGGGCGATCGCCGCTCTCATCGATCTGGAAGGGGATAAGCTGACCCCAGAGGAAATCGCCCGGCTGGATGCGCTACTGACCGAAGCGAGAGAGAAAGGACGCTGAAGATGGCCGGAGCCTCCTCCTTTGATGCCGCCAGATTCCTGCTCGAAATGACGATCAAAAGCGCGGGCATTGTGTCGATCGCATGGCTCATGACGGCCCTGTGGCGCTCATCGGCGGCGCTGCGTCACGCCCTGTGGTTGGCCGCTTTTTTCGCCCTCCTGTTGCTTCCTGCCTTCTCTATCTTATTGCCACCTCTCTCCTTTGTGTCCGGTTTATCGGGGATATTCGAGGGAGCCGTTTCACTATACGACGGCGAAGCAGCGGTGAAATCCCCTCCAGGACTTTCGCCGATTCCATCGCAGATTAACAGCGATCCGCCGGGCTCCCCACTGGCCGGCAAGCTCGATGGCATTCTGGCTTCCAGCCATTCCGGCACCGGATCATCCAGGCTGTATCCCTTCTTACTGGGTTTGTGGATGGCCGGGCTCATCGCCTCCTTATCCGGGCTTGTGCGCGATTACCGATCGAGAAGACGCTGGTTGGCCGATGCCCGCTGTGTGACCAGCGGCCTATGGGCCGACATCGCCGCAGAGCTGGAACGCAACGGACTGGTCCGGCGACCGATCCGCATACTGGTCAGCCCGCGCATACCGGTACCGGTTACCTGGGGTTTCATACGGCCAGCCGTGGCCATTCCTCTCTCGGCCCAGACCTGGCCCGCCGACCGGATCAGGATCGCACTGCTACACGAGGTTGCCCATGCTCGTCGCGGCGACCAGACCACACAGCTCTTCGCTCGCATCATCACCGCCTTCTACTGGTTCCATCCGATGGTCTGGCACGCCTTCAGATGTCTGCGCCTGGAGCAAGAGAAGGCGTGCGATGACTTCGTGCTCAACGCCGGCCAGCGATCCTCATCGTATGGCCGCCATCTAATGGAGATCGCCATGAACGCGCGCTATTTCAACTCCACTGCCTCTCTGCCGGTAGTCCAGTCGTCAAGTCTCGTCGCACGTATCCGCGCTCTGGTCGACGAACAGTCTGACCGAAGACCTGTGCAGCGGCATCAGATGCTGCGTGTGGGGGTGCTGATCGGCTGCGTGAGTTGTCTGATCGCTACGCTCTCGCTGGCCGATGGAACCCGATACGCAGAGACGGCCGACAAGGCCTCCTTGCGCCCTGCTGCCGAGCAGGCGGAGGCTATGACCGTGGCCGACGACGGCTCGGTTCGCTTCACCCTGAACCGCTTCGAGGTGTCCCTGCGCCCCATGACGGCCGAAGAGCTCAACCGCCAGTTCCCGGCGCGGGGAGACTTCCGGCATAGCACGGTGTTCCGCCTTGGGGTGAGAAACTACTACTACCCGAAGGTGTTCATCGACCCGGCAAGCATCGTGATGCGGTCCCCCGATGGCCGCAAGTGGCACAATCTGGCTCCTGCGTACTTCGCCCCAGTCCCCTCCCCAGGCAGGGATCGCAATGAGCTGCTGCGCGAGGCGCTGTTCACGGCGGACGCGGTCTTCAACCGCCAGGAGGTGTCCGGCTACGTCTTGTTTACGGGGCTGGACCCGGACGTCCGCGACATCCAGGTCACGGTGAAGGACGCGGTGCTGAGATACGACTACCGCGGCGAGCCGGTCCAGACCGTGGACTTCACCTACAGATTCGAGCGCTAGAGAGACAGGTCCCGCCCGGACGGCCGCGTATTGTGTAAACCCAATCGGAGGATTAGGCGATGGCAGAGTACATGACTGTTTCTCACTTCTTTCATTCTTCTATATAAGGGAGCTATAGCTATGAAGTTTTTGACCGTATGTCTGCTGGGGTTGCTGGTACCGATTGCTTGCCTCGGCGACAACTCGACGGGCGCTGAGAAGACATTTTCTTTGCCTAATGGTGCCAAGATGGTGTTTGTTTGGATTGAGCCTGGGACCTTTCAGATGGGATCGCCGGATTCGGAGGTGGGACGAAATCAGGATGAAGGGCCGGTACGGGAGGTGGAGATCAGTCAAGGGTTCTACTTGGGTAAGTATGAGGTGACGCAGGGTCAGTGGGAGGCGGTCATGGGGTCGCGGCCTCCATCTAAGAAAGACGATGCGCTCAGGGGGCCGTCTCATCCGGCCGTGAATATTTCTTGGAAAGACGTGCAGTCTTTCATAGAGGAGTTGAATGTGGCGGCGGGTGGGGTGCTGTATCGTTTGCCGACTGAGGCGGAGTGGGAATATGCGTGTCGGGCGGGTACTACGACGCGGTGGTCGTTTGGGGATGACGAGAGTCAGCTTACTGACTATGCGTGGTATTCTGCGAATGGATGGAGTATGAGTCATGCAGTGGGTCTGAAGAAAGCGAATCCTTGGGGATTGTATGATATGCATGGGAATGTCTGGGAATGGGTACAGGACTGGTATACCGTCGGCTCTACTCGCGTCATTCGGGGCGGCGACTTCCGCTATGATGCCCAGGGTGTGCGGTCGGCGGCTCGCGCCAACCCCTCGCCCGACGCCCGCCACCTTGGCGTTGGCGTGCGCCTTTTAAGGATTCGTTAACCCTTGATTCCTTTTACCCTTTTACCGCCCCGGAAAGATTGGCTGATCACCTTGGATCGCACCTATTGCTACTCAGACCCCGGGTTTTAAAAACGCTTCTGAGGAGAGAATGTGATGAAAAACAACTTCGACAAAGGGCCAGAAGGCTGGTGTTCGTACGACTACCACGCCAGCATGGTGGCCGACGGTAGCAATATCTTCATCCTAGCCACTTGGGCCGCGCAGGGCGGTGTGGACAATGGGAGCTTTATCTGGACCGATCACCGGCGCTGGAGCGCCGATACCCCGGAGCGCCCCCTGTCTATCCTGCCGCTGCTGTGCTACCGCAGCTGGGTCGGCGTTGACCCGCTCGATATGCGCCAGTCCGCAGTTGCAGTCCACCTGAGGGCCGATCGGCTGCGTTTGGACGGTGCCCAGTGTTTCTTCTGGGTACACGCCGCTAGCACGCGCTGGCACTACACAGCCCATCCTCTCGCTCTAGAAGAGGGCGTTTGGACGGCCAATCGCCTTGCACTTGCAGCAGATGAAAACCAATGGCACCGCAGTTGGTCTGCCGACCCGGGCCATCCCGTCGCCCTCGAACAGGTGTTGAGCCGGGCCGAGAGTTACGGTTTCTCCTTCGTCGGATTTTCCAGCGAAGTTACCGGCAGGTTGTCAATGAGCCAATTTTCTATCACCGCTGGGACGTAGATGGTTCGCCCATGCCCTTAGATAGCCATGGAAAACACCTTGGCCCGCGCCAGGTGCAGGCGAACGGCCACCTGCTTTCCCTTTAGCGCCGCTAGATCGCTCTTGCCCTTCCACGTAACGACTTTATCCAACTCGTCTCCCACCAAGACATCGGCCTCGTCTGCACTGAAACCCTCCAAAGGTTGAATCGACTCCACAGGCTCGATCGGCGGCGTCACAATTTCCACCTTGATCCAGCCGGCTCGCTTGGTCTGGAAGTTGAGGCGCAATTCCCCGCCTTGGCAAACTCGCGGAATGGTAGTTACCCGTCCTTCCAGCGGCGCTTCCAAGGCCACCAGCCGATGGCGTTTCCATATCGCCCAGCGAAACTCGCCTTCGGGCAACTCGGCCGGGCCGTGGTCGTGCCGACTGTAGCGGCCGTCGTACGGCAGGCCCCACTCCTCCTCATTGAGCGGCACTAGATTGGGAGCAGCGCGAATGCAACCATACCGCCCTTCGTCGCTTTCGAGGGTGATGATCGGCTTCCTTTCGGGCCGCACCCAATTCCACCCATCCCGACTCACCGCTAGCTGGACATCCTGCTCTGAGTCGAGCCGGTGGTACACCGAAGGAAACATCAGATGCAAGCCGGGCACCCCCGGATAGTGGCAGTAGCACGGCGTGTATATATCGTCGGCAACGTGGTCCTGCGGGTCGGCCACTAGGACGTAGCGCGGCGGGGCCCAAGCGCCGAACTCTTTCCCTCCGGTCTTGCGCACGGCCCGTCGACCGGTATAGCCGAATTTGTTCTCATTGTGGAACATGCCGCGCAAGTAGGCAACGTATTCTCCGGTTTCCGGTTCGTAGGCGGCGACATTCTGGGTATCGAGCACGCTATTGCCGACGTTTACTAAGGGGGTGTCGAGCACAGTCCAGCGCAACCCGTCGCCAGAGACCGCACCCTGTACCACATTATCCCGGCGGACGCCGAACTGTTCCTCCACAACCTGCATGGTATTGATGGTTGGATCGTCCCGAGTACCGGTATCGGCACCCAACTGGCGAAACTGCACCCAATCCATTTCTGCATCCACTACCCCGTTGCGGTAAAATACGGTTTTCGGGCCAATGGCCTTGTAGCGCTCCTCGGGACCGGCATGGGGATCGATGAATACCGAGTTGAGCTCAAAATCGCTGTGCCGCGAAAGCAGATTATTGGCTCTAGTACCGCCGTACTCCACTAACCCCAAGTTCGGCCGTTCCCACTCAAAACCGTCCCGGCTCTCTGCATAGCCGTTGAAACGCGCCCCTCCTTCTTCCTCTCCCGAAGTCCAAAACCACATCCGGTAGAGCCCGTCGTCCAACAGGACGTACGGATACGCCATTCGGGCCTGTTCCCAAGGCTCTTCGGCGCGAAAGAATACCGGAGACCTGCGCGCCGGTTGCACTGCTAGCCGCACACCTAGCGGCGGATCCTTGAGCCAGGACTCGCCGTTTTCGTTGGCACAGGCCTGTCCTGCCCAGATATCGTACCAGTCCAGAAATGGTTGGTGCATCAGTATTCTTCCTCCTCTCGTACTCCGGCAGCCTAGCCAGCTACTTCTCTGAAAACGCGAATAAAATTGCCGCCCATAATCCCGTCGATTGCCTCGGTCTGGTGC
Source organism: Candidatus Latescibacterota bacterium (assembly GCA_965217585.1). GTDB lineage: Bacteria > Latescibacterota > UBA2968 > UBA8231 > UBA8231. The sequence continues at coordinate 4,878,065 of OZ244561.1, read as the reverse complement.
CCGCGCTGCTGCAAGCCCTCGACGATATTTTGGCTCTCGCCAATATCCTCCAACCCGACCGGCCGAGCGTTGAGCTGGTCGAGCAGGTCCGTACCAAAGCCGACGTGGGCAGCTCCAACCAGCGCAACTATGTAATCAATATGATCCAGCAACATCTCCAGACTGGCTGTTTCGCCCCCAGGACCCAGCGGCATCGGACTAGGGCAAATCAAGCCCTCGGTAGCGGCCACCGCCCGGAGCTGGTCGTCGCTCAAGTAGCGCACGGTGTCCCTCAGTGCCCGTGCATTGCCGTGAGTGGCAATGACCGGCGCGCGGGCGACTTCCAGCGCGTCCCAAAAACAGGCCTCAACCAGATGCGTGATATCGACGAGCATGCCCAGCCGGTTCATCTCGCCAATGACCTGCCGGCCAGCCTCGGTCAGCCGGCCCGGCGGATCAATCCCGCTGTCGTAAAGTCGCATGGTTGGCCCGTTCCACACCTGCGTCGCCGTGCCCAAGGCATTGCGTCCTTCGTGTACCAAGCCGAGGTGCCGCAATCCCAGGCGATAGAGCGTGCGCAATACGCCCAAGTCGCCTTTGAGCGCATCGCCGCCCTCCAAGCCCAAAACAAAGGCGGTTTTCCCACTCTTGTGCGCCTCTTCGATGTGATCGGCGGTAGTAGCCAACACGGCGTATTCTCCGGCTTCGCCTTCCAATTGGCGATGCAAATAGTCGACGATCCGCAAGACCTCCTGCAGGGGATGCCGACTGCCGTGAGGACCGCCGATTCTCGCATCCGGCACCCAACAAGCGGTTAGCTGAGCCGCGACCCCACCGACGCGCATCAGGGGCACATCAGTCAGTCCACCCAAACCTTGGTGCAGCTCGCACCCCGACTTGAAGGCCAGATCCAAGGTATGGCCGTGGGCGTCAATGATCGGTGCCGTTAGGGAATGGTCCATGCTCGACCCCGTTTAATCCCAGCGCGGCAGGCCGGCGAAGATCGCTCCGGACCTTTGCTGCCGACCTGCCACCGTTCCGGTCAATTCGTACTGTCCCCCTGCCTTGGTGGCAAAGGCCAGCACATCCCCATTTAGCAAAACTTCGGCACCAGTACACAGATCGCGTAGCACTACGTCGCCTTGCGGCCACGGATTGTGCACGGTGCACTCATGGCCGACTTCGCTGGTGATGTGTACCCACTCTACCGCCCCGTCCCGATACGAGGCGCTGACCAAGAAGGCCCCCTCGGCGCGCAGAGTAGCAAAAGACGCCGCTGGCCACGCATCTGGCACGCAGGGAAAGACGCGGATTTTGCCGCCCCAGCTTTGCAGTAGCATCTCCATAACCGCCGCTGCGGCACCTGTGCCTGCCTCCAAGGTATTGATAAAACCATGTTCGGCCGTGTAGAAACCGGTCTGGCGCCAGTCAACGCTCACCTGCAAGGTGTTTGGCAGTATCACCTGATCGGTGTAAAAGCGCAGCATGGAGTGGGCCATATTGGTGCGCCGGGCGCGGCAGGCGATCAAAGCTGCCCAGGGGAAGGACCAGCCCGACCAGTGGCCCGTGCCGATGTGGCGCAAATGAGCCAGCGAACGCTCGATCAAATCTCGGTCGCCCGCGTCGCCTTCGACATGGACGTAGCCGAGGGGGTGAATGGCCATCAGGTGGGAGAAGTGGCGGTGGCTGCGCTCCAACGGCACCCCGGCGTAAACCTGAATGCCACGCTCATCCACGGGAAGCGGCGCTAGGTTTTCTAGGGCCTGGCCATAGGACGCAGTCTCTTCCGCGCCCAATTCGAGGTCCTGTGCGGCGGCGATGAGCGTGGTAAACAAATAGCGCACCAGCGCCAGATCGAACGCCGAATCCCGGCCCTTGCACACAATGTCGTCGTACTCGGGCGAGTAGGACCAAGGCACGTGCAGCACGCCCTCTTCGTCGGCTTCGAGAAATCCCAGCCAGAAGCGGCCCACGGCCTCCATGAAGGGCCAGGCTTTGTCGTGCAGAAAGTCCCGATCGCCACTGTAGCAATAGTGCAGCCAGAAGTGCTGGGCCAGCCAGGCACCCACGCCGACCTGCAAATTCCAGGGAAACCACATAAAGCCCACGCCTTGGCCGTAGATATCCATATTGGCCGGTAGGTAGGCTCCGCTCCAGCCGAAGAAGGTGCGGCAATTCTCCTCAAAGCGCGGCAACTGGTCCACCAGTAGTTCGTAGAGCGGCATGGCCAGTTCGAGGCGGTTGGCGGCGAAAATGGGCCAGTAGTTCATCTCTGTTTCTAGATTGTGGTGCAGGTCTCCGTAACAAGGCGGAATGCGCGTATCGGGGTTCCACACGCCCATGATGGTGACGGGGTACTTGTCCGCCCGCGCGTTGCAGCCCAGCTTGTACATCTCCGCGTACCACAAGCGTTCCAGAGCGGCGTCGGGCACGCACAAATGCGAGCGCGTCCAGAAGCGCGCCCACCACGCCAAGTGCTCGTCAAAGAGGTCATCGCGTCCCTGCCAAGCCTCTACAGCAGCGGCCGCCCGAGCCGGCAGCTCATCGCCGGCCGCACCCCGAATCACCGTGACAGCGCAACGAGCGCGGTTGCTCGCCGCGCGGCACTGTCGGACGAATACCGCGTACTCCTCGTCGCCGCTGTATCCCTGCACCAAGTAGCGGTCGGTCCCCTGGCCTCCATACTCGGGCTCGGGATAATCCCATATTTGCATGATCTCTTCGCTGCGCTCGTCCAAGCGGCGGGCGACTCGGCAAGCGGGTAGTGGAATTTTACCGTGCGCCTCCATTTCGAGCTCGACGATATTCTCGCCGGCGTGCAGATACCCCCACACGGTCAGCGCCCCCTGCGCCAGCCGCAATTCCAGCGAAAAGGCGGCCTCGTAGAGCGCAATCTTGCCCTCTAGTGCTATCGGCGTCTGCCCAAGCGGCCATTCGACGCGGCCGATCGGCAGCTTGTTGCCCCAGACTCGGTCGGGGGGCCGCACCGGATCGAAGACTCGGCAGCTAGGATCGAAGCTGCTGGTACGGACTTGCTGCAGGGCGGTGCGGTAATCCATGCCCGGCTCCAGACTCTGGTCTGCGCGCCGCTCCCAGACATCGGCCTTGTCCAAACTGAGCACCATGCAGTCCTCCTCGAACCATAGCACGGCACCCAGATCGCCGTTGCCGAGGATAAATCCCTCGAAATAGGTACAGGGCACCGCGTCGTAGCGCAGATCGTGGCGGGCGACCCGGTCGCGGATATCCACTCTATTGTCTGTCATGGCCCTCCGCGGCCTTCCGGCGCGCTGCTTGTCGGCGCGCTTCGCCCGCTGCAGTGAGTTTGCCCTCCCCATCGTAGTGGCCGTCCTCGTGTCCGGCGACTAGGGGACCGTACAGATCGGGCCGGCGCGCTACAAAGCGCGACCGTCCTTGACTGTTATCCTGTTGCGGCAAGTGTACGTATTGCACGCTGACGCATTCGGTTTCGTACTTCTCCAAGTGCAATTCCCCGCTGGGGCTGATGATTACCGCGCTCCAGGTGTTGGCAATAACGATCCAGCAGTGGTTGTCCCGAGCCCGCCAGCGCATTTTCTCGGTATTGTCCGGTCCACCGCTGCCGTCCATGGGAATGAAAATGACCTGGGCCCCCTGAACCCCCAGCACCGCGCAATTGTCCACGGTGCGGTCGCTGCACAGCAGAAAGCCCAACCGGCCCAGGGGCGTGTCGAACGGCTGTAGCGCGCGCCCCGGAGTGATGGCGTACTCTCCCGCGGTGGTAATTTTGCGGTAATGGGCGATCACCTCGCCTTGCGGATCGAGCATGACACAGGCGTTGAACAGGGTCTGCTCTTCCCGTTCCAGCAAGCCGAATATCAGATACGTCCCCAATTCTTTGCACAGCGCGCCCGCCCGTTGGATATAGGATCCATCCGGCACGGTCTGGGCGATTTCCAGCATATCCGCCAATTGGGATGTGGGGTCTGCGTTAAACACATAGCCATCTAGCACGGACTCGGGCGCGACAATCACTTGGGCGCGACGCCCGGCCGCCTCCCGGACATAGGACTCCAGCCGCCGGAAATTATCCGCCAATTCCCAGGGGGCCGATTTCAAGGTGACAATTCCCACCAGCATGCTCTGTCTCCTATCAGAGGGTAACGGCAAAGAGCTGGGCGCGCGCCATGCGAAATCGCAAATGGATCTTCTGGCCCTTCAGCGCCGCCAGATCCGACTTGCCCCGCCAGCTCACCACGGCCTCCAACTCATCCCCAGCCATCCGGTCGCAGTCGGCAAAACTGAATCCTGCTAGGGCCGGAACCAGAGCTGCACTCGTTCGATTGGGCAAACTGCCAGCGACGATTTCCACTTCGACAAAGGCACCCGGCAACAACGTCTTGAAGTTGATCTTGAGCTGCTGGCCGGCGCATAGCTGTTCGCTCAGGGCAAATTCCGCCCAATCGTCCGTTTCCCAAGCCACCAGCCGGTCGCGCTTCCACGTGGCCCAGATGTACTCGTGCGGATGGTTGGAAGAGCGGTTGTGCGGGTGCGGACAGGCCAAGGTCAGCACGCCCCAGCGGTCTTGGTCCAACTCCACCAGTTCTGGCGTCGGGTAAAGGCTGCCATAGCGCTCACTCACCGGAATGATCGGCTTGCGTTCCGGCCGGTACCAGAGCTGGCCGTCGTGACTGGTGGACAAGTACACGTCGACCAAATCGCTGGCCCGGCGGTAGGGACTGAAGAACATGAGGTGCTGGCCGTGCGGATGGCGACAATAGCCCGGCGCATAGATGTCCCAATCGGGCGGATCGTCGGGCTCGGCCGTGAGCACCATGAGGTGATTGTCCCACGGCCCGCGAAAAGTATCGGCTTCGTAGCGCGACACCGCCCGGCGCCGCTGGAGACCACTGCGCAAATAAATGACGTATTTGCCGCTATCGGCATCGTAGGTGAGAATATTTTGCGTATCGAGCAAAAAGGGCGGTGCCATAATCGGCTCGGGCAGGTGGGTCCAGCTATAGCCGTCGGCCGAAACCCCGGCGGTGACCACTACCTGCGAGGTTATGTTGGCACCGATTTCACCGGCGTCTCCGGCCGCCTCGCGCTTGGCCCGCAATTCCATCACCTCCGCCCGGCTAGCTGGCTGGCCATCAACCTCGAACTTGGCGGTAATACCGATGGCCTTATAGCGCTCCTCGTCGCTGCCGTTGGGATCGCGCATGACGTTCATATACCCGTAGTGCGAACCCACTTGGTCGCAGACAAAGAGGATATTGTTATCCTTGGAGCCAGCGAATTCGACCCGCCCCAATGCGGGCCGCTCCCAGTGAAAGCCGTCGCCGCTCTCGGCGTAGCACCACAGTCCGGGCACTTTACCCGGCACATGGCCGGCCTTCACCCAGGAATCTTCGGGGTCGGCGAAGCAGCAGTACCACAGGCGATAGCGGTCGCCTTCCTTTATTAAACTCGGGTAGTGGATATTGCCGGCTTCCCAGCGCTTTTGGCGCACCATGACCGGATCAGAGCACTCGGCTTGCTGCACGGCCAAGCGGATGCCGGTGGGCAAATCCTGGGGGAAATACAGTCCTTCGTCGTCGTGGCTGACGTAGCCGGGCCAGATACCGTGCCAATCGAGCGCGGGTAGGGTTTTGGCCTGTAACTCGTCCATTTGTCTTTTCTCCTTGTCCTCGTTAAACGCGAGATTTGTCCCCGGTTCGATAGGCGTACAGGCTCGTAGCATTGTCGGCGCGAAAGTGCAAGCGGATAGTCCGACCGACAAAAGGCGTCAGATCGCGCCGCTCCTGCCCCCAGGTAACCTCGCAATCCGTCTCGTCTCCCCGTGCCAACCCATTGCACGAGTCGAAGTCAAAGCCCTCCGGCACGGAGGCCTCCGCGATGACGCGCACCTGCAAGTGCCCGAATAAACAGGTGGCATTGACCCCGAGCCTAGGACCGCTGACGGCAATGGGTTCAGTCATCAACTCGCCGCCCCCGATGCCACAGCGCAGCGCCACAAAGCGATCCTTGCGCAAGGTCACTAGCCCGATCGAACTGGTGGAATTGCCCTCGGTGCCGTGGGCCTGGGGACGGCCCGAATACCACATGTACAGCGTATCCCCCACAAGAGCAGGAGGATTGGACGACAGGGAGGACCAGGCCCCGTCCCAAGTGCCGGGCGAGCCAACCGGCAAAAATTCCTCGCGACGGCCCACCCGCTGCCAGTGGTCCAGATGCCGCGCCGTAGCCAGTTGTACCGGACCCAGCTCCGTGGCCGAGTGCAGCATGCCGATGAAACCAATGTACTGGCTGCCGTAGACAAAAGGCGTCATCACGTATAGCTGATCCCTAGGATCGTCGAAATCATCCGGTTTGATAATGGTTCTCAGAGGCGTCCAATCGATAAAATCCTCGCTGCTGGACAGAGCAATGACGCGGCGGTAGTCCTTCCACTCCAGCATGAAGTGATCCATCAGCGTTTCATAACGGCGCGAAACCGCTAGGTAGCGCCGCTGCATGGGATCGTACACCAGCGCGCCGGCATCGCCGGAGCGGGGGACGTAATTGCGGTCGTCCAGCCGCCAGTGAATGCCGTCTGGCGAGAAGGCTGCGTACATGCCGTGGTGGTCGCGGATTTTATCGAAGAGCACTTTGCGCAGGGCATTGCGCGCTTGGCGGTCCATAGTGGGCGTTTCCTGCGGAGCGTCCGCGGTCGGGCGCTGTTGGTACATACCCATCTTATACCGTTTGGACGGATCTTGCTCTTGCAGGTCTTTGACCACGCCCCACGGATCCAAACCGTAGTGAACACCCGGCGGCGGATAGACGATATTGTTGGCGCGGGACCCTTCGCAGGCCACGATCCCCAGTTCCGGCTTTTCCCACGCGATACCGTCTTTTGAGGTGGCGTAACACATAAAGTGCCCTTGGCCGGTGCGCTCGTACAGGTCGTTGTTGATCGAATAATACCACATCTTGAAGCAGTTTTCGTCGTCGTCGTAGAGCACCGAGCCCCACAATTGCACGGCTTTCCCCTCCCAGGGCCGGTCGGGTTTTAATACCGGCTCCGTCTGAATGCGCTCAGGCCGCTGCACCTTGCGCACAAAGCCGGGATGATCTTGTACTTCCACGTCGTCGAGAAATAGATGCAAATTAGGGTCGTATAGATTATTTCCGTTCACAGTTTTTCTCCACGGATTGGCCGGTGATATAGGATTTAGTGATATCGATGATAAGTTCCACGTCGTGGCGCGCCTCAGTGATCGGCGTGCGACACTCCACCCCCTCGGTGATACAGGCGTGGAAGTGGCGCAATTCCGCGGTAAAGGCGCTCTCCCAAGGAATGGCTGGTTCTTTGCGGTAGCTAGTGCCGTGCTCGTCAATGCCCTGGATAGTCAGGGTGGAGAGCACGCGGCGCGAAAAACCGGTCGGATAGGTGAGCAGCACGCGCTTATCGTCGCCGTAGATCTCCAAGGTCTCGCGAAAATCCCACAACTTTTCCAAGTCAACCCGACTGATGACACAGCGCGCGCCATTGGCGTATTCGAGCACTGAGGTAATCGAGCGGTTGTTCTTCCAGATTTCCGTGCTAACCACGGCGCGGGGCGAGCCCACCATCGTGCGCAAGCTGTAAAGATCGTGGATCAGGCCGTAGGTGATGCCGCAGACGGGTTCAGCTTGCGCAAAAAGGTCGCCAAAAGCCTGGCGCAGTGTTTCCCTATAGGCGCGCTGGCGTTGAGCGGCGATTGCGGGGCGCTGTGAACCAACGTATTGCACGTTGAAGTGATCGAGGTGGAGATAATTGCTCGGGTGCAGGTGGTTGATCTGGATAAAGCTGTAATCCAAACCCTCTACCTCTCTTTTGGCCAGAGCAAAGGCCGGATCGTAGGCCTTCATGTAGGCGGCCTGGCCCACGGTGCCAGCTTCGCGCATGGCCGCTATCATGGCGTCGGCTTCCTGTAAGGACGCGCAGATGGGCTTTTCGATCAGCACGTGTTTGCCGGCGGCAAAAGCAGCGATTGCCGCGTCGCTTTTGGGATCGGTATGGCAGAGGAGGACCGCGTCGATATCAGCGCTCAGCAGGTCGTCGAGGGTGCTGACGTGCCGGGGGATAGCAAAGCGTTTGGCGACATAGGCCGCCTGGTCGGGAGACAGGTCGCAGACAATGGGAACGGCAAATTCCTCGTTGAGTGCCAACAGGTTGGGTAGGTGCTGGACCTGAGCTATGGCACCACAACCCAAAACACCAATGCGCACACGGGCCATGAACGAACTCCTGCTGATAATCCCGGCTACCAAGGACCTTTTGAGTTAGGGGACCTTGAAGTCCAGAGCCGTATTTGGTTACTTGAAAGGTGCGGAACCAATATAAGTCACCAGCCAGTGAGATCACAGGAAAACGAGATGATGACTCCCGAACAGCGCTATTTTTTTGATCTAACCGGTTATCTCCATTTGCGCGGTGTTCTGAGTGAGAGCGAACTCCGACCCGCCCAGGACGCGGCCCAGCGCTACATTGACACGCCGCCGGATCAGCTACCGGAGGGTTTTCGCATCGACCTCAACCGCGAGCACTTCAACTGGTATCTCTACGCCTTCGCCTTTGACAAGGCCCTCGAACGGCTGACGATGCACCCCAAAACCTGGCCCATCCTGCTCGAACTGACCGGCGGCAAACCCCGGCTAGGCGGCGGCAATATGATGGTCGATGTCCACGGCAAGCCCTTTCATCCCCTGCATTCGGGACGCGAGTCAGCCCTGCGCAAAGGCCAGCCAGGCTGGCGCCGCAGTTTTGTCAAGGACGGCAAAATATACAACAATGACTTGGTATTTTTCTTTTATCTGACCGACGTTTTCCCCGGCGACGGCGGGCTCATTGTCGTACCCGGCTCGCACAAGGCCAATTTCCTGCGCGAACACCACTACTTCTATCCAGAAAGCTACACCGCAGACGGGGGGTACAACGACGATTATTTCAGCACTGAAGTGCCCGAAGGAGTGACCAATTTTACGCCCAGAGCCGGCGACGTGGTCATCATGTCCGAACACCTCACCCACGGCGCGCTCTCCTGGGAGCCCCAAGACCGCGACCGCCGCTTTCTCACTCTGCGCTACGGCGTGCAGCACATCGGCCCCTCTGACCCCTTTCCCGACGGCGTCAAGGCCCAATTGTCGCCAGAAACCTTGGAACTGATCGCCGTGCGCGACTTCAAGGACCGCAAAGAAATCACCACGCGCGATACAATAGAACTGACCGTATGAACGAACTGCTGGTCGAACGCCTGCCCCCCATCGTCGATATCGGCCCCGAACGCCAGCTCTTCCTCGATGATCTGCTGATCGATTCGCTGGAAAACGCCGCCCGCTTTGTGCATCAGCCGCGCAAACTCGCGGAGAATCCCGTCTTGGTGATGGAAAAACCTTGGGAGGGACAGCGCTTCCTCTACTGCGATGTAGCTAAGGACCGCGACAAAGGCACATATAATCTCTGGTACAGCATTTACCCCGAAGTGAATAGCCCCGGCTTGTGTTACGCCGTCTCAGAGGATGGCATCCACTTCGAGCGCCCCGAACTGGGGCTCGTCGAATTCAATGGGTCAACGGCCAACAATCTGCTCGCCCTGCCTGCGGGCTTTGCCCATGACATGACGGTCGCCAAAGACGAACGCGAACAAGACCCGGCGCGGCGCTACAAAATGGCTTACTACTACGGGGGTGGAGTGGGCATGGCTTGGTCGGCCGATGGGCTGCGCTGGACCGCGCATCAGCCCAATCCCGTGATCGCCCCCACAGGCGATGCCTCCCAGTCCCTGTTTTGGGACCAGCGCTACGGACTGTACGTCATGTACTTGCGGCCCAACGGCCACCACCGAAAGCGCACCTGGCGCAACCGAGGCGTGCCCTACGACGCTTCGGTTTTTCCCACCCGGCGCATGGGGCGGGCCGAGAGCATTGACGCCGCTTCGTGGACTCACATCGAGGAAGTACTCACCCCGGACCAGCGTGACGGCCTTGGCACTGAGTTCTACTATATGCCCGTGCTGCCATACCAAGGTGCCTACCTCGGGTTTCTCAATGTCTATCACGAGTTCACCGGCGATTCCCAACCGCTAGCGGGCACCAACTACACCATCGACGCCCAACTCACCTTCAGCCGCGACGGCCGCCAGTGGACGCGAGTCTGCGACCGCCAAGTCTTCCTCGGCGGCGACGAGCAAGCCTGGGACGAAAAGCGCTTGTACATCGACCACGTCCAAGTCGAGGACGAATGCATCCGCATCTACTATCGCGGCTCGAATATTCCGCACGTCGGCATCAACGATTTATTGGGCACGCAACACAACGGCCGGCTTTTGCGCGGCGATGCCTTAGGTATCGCCGAATTGCGCGTGGACGGCTTTGTCTCTATTGCCGCGGGAGACCAGCCGGGAAGTCTGACGACCCGACCGCTGCGCTTTGACGAGGGCAACGCCCTCCGGCTCAACGCCGACGCCAGCCGGGGCGAGGTGCGCGTCGAGGTGCGCACCCTTTACGGGGCGGTCATCGATGGTTTTTCCCTAGGCGAGTGTCAGCCGCTGGACGCAGATTGCACGACCCACGAAGTCCAGTGGCGCAGCGGCCGCACGCTAGCAGAACTCAAGGAGCCGGTGCGCCTGCATTTCAGCCTGCGCCAAAGCCAGCTCTATTCCTTCCAAATCGTTGCACAAAGAGGTGCGGCATGACCCCCGAACAGCGCTATTTTTTCGACTTGACCGGCTACCTTCACCTCCAAGGCGTACTGCAAGGAGCGGAATTGCAGGCGGCCCAAGACGCGGCTCAGCGCTACATTGACACGCCGCCGGAGGAGGTACCCGCCGGCCTCGAAATCAATCTCGAGCGCGAGCACTTCAACTGGTATATCAATGCCTTCGCCTTTGACAAGCCCCTCGAATCGCTGACCCTACACCCCAAAACTTGGCCTGTCCTCAAGGAGTTGACCGACGATCGGCCGCGCCTGACCAGCGGCAATCTGATGGTCGATGTCCACGGCAAGCCCTTCCATCCCCTGCACGGTGGCGTCCCCGGGTCACCGGCCCGCAATCCAGAGCAGGGACGCTACAGCACAATCGGCGGCAAAGTCCAGTGCAATGACCTAGTCTTCTTCTTCTACCTGACCGACGTCTATCCCGGCGACGGCGGGCTTATTATTCTCCCCTGTAGCCACAAGAGCCACTTCGACTATCCGCGGTCACTTTTCTATCCCGATAGCTATACGGCAGATGGATACAACGACGAGTACTTCAGCACCGAAGTGCCCGAGGGAGTGCTCAATGTAACGCCCAAGGCCGGCGATGTGGTCATCATCTCCGAATTAGTCACCCACGGCGCGCTCTCTTGGGTGCCCAAAGACCGCGACCGCCGCTTTCTCACCCTGCGCTACATGCAGCAGCACGAAAGCGTGCGCGGCGGTCTAGACCGTTTCTCCCCGGAGGTCAAGGCTCGACTTTCGCCAGAAACCTTGGAACTAGCCGCACCGGCCTCCTTTAGCCACCTCAAGGAAATCGTCGAACAAGAAGTCGTCGCGCTGAGCTGAGCGCTCAGTCGATCTCTTCTAGGGCAATGGCCCGGGTCCAACTAGCCGTGACCCGCTGCATCTTGATCGGCAGGGCGATGAAAAAGACGCGGTCCTTTGTCAGTTGCTCCAATCCCAAGAGGGCGTCCACCATGGGAATGCCCTCTTGCAGCAGCCGGCGCTCGGCGTCAATGTGGGCGTTGGGCACAGTGGATGGGCCGTAGTACAAACCGCCGCTCGAGGCCAGCAATTTGATCCGCGTTTTAATAAAAAAATCCAGCACATCAGCTTCAAAGTAGGGTAGCTCGCCGCTGTGTTCGGGGTTGGTGCGCACCAGCACGATATCGCCGCTTTTCACCCCTGCCCGACGAAATTCATCGGCACTGATTCCCTCTCCTGCCCCCTTGTGCGAAAAATCGCAGATCACGGCCTCGCCAATGTACGAGGCCAATGGCATGCCGGCCATGTCCGGTCCTTCATCGAGGTATTTGTAGGCCCCCTCGCAGTGCGTGCCATTGTGCGTCTGACTCTGAATGAAGTGCATCCGGGCCCCGTAGGCCATAAACTCCTGCACCTCCACCGAGCGGCCGTAAAAGGGCTCGCCGTGCAGATAGTGCCCGTCGATTTTCTTCTCTCCGGGAACCATCTCGTGCGATAAGTCGATAATGCGGTACTTGCTTAGATCAATCATTTTTTTTCCTCAACAGAAGTGAATGGGATACAGTTTGAGAACGTTTATTCTACTTCCATAGCTTCGTCCGATAGTTTTTCGGCCAGCTTAGTTGACGGAATAATATCGACCGCATTCATCATCCCTCCGAATGGACTTTTCAGATCAATTCTCAACCTATCGCTCAGGTGGTCCATCAATATAGTAGAGTCCAACGGAGACGGAGCGGTGCCGGTCGTTACGAGCCAGAATTGAAACTTATCCTTCGGCAGAAATTCTTTCACATCGTCCTGCAAGCTTGACAGGCGACACAGGACCAACATCGATCCATAAAGTTTAAGCCGATTCTCCCCAAGAATTTTCTCGTAAAACAATTTATTTTCATCGGCTTCTTCAAGGTAATCATAATCCTGTTTGAAATTATATATCGTGTACTCTAAGTTGGTTTCCTCTATGAGAAAAACGCTTTGGTTGTCCTTGCTGATTGTTACATAGTCGCAGCACTCGCATGTTCCAAGTCCGGCATCGTCGCGCATGTTGGACCCTCCCTTCGTGCTGTCCATTCGATACGCTTTAAAGTCGCCGATAGACTCTATAGACTCTATTGGCTTGACGAATTGGGATAAGGGCATTCTACAGCCCTTTGATGTAGAGATCAGAGTAGGGCTTAGTCAATGACTGTTTAACTTCTGCCATCACCGCGTCCATGTCGTCGTTCCATTCGGCGTCCGGCGGAAACTTATTCAACCTGACGAGTTCCCGGTCTTCCGGTTTTTCCTTTACATGCACCTCAAGCCACTTGAGGATCGTCATGCTATGGGTAGAGACCACCACGTTGACACCCTGACGGGCTAATTCAAAAAGGAACGCCGCCATTTCAACTTGCCAAGCCGGATGGAGATTCGACTCAGGTTCATCAATAAAAAGAAAAGAGCCACGCTCTAAGGCTCCTCGCTCAATCAGCAAGGCCAACATTCCCATATTTGCAACTCCCGCCGACGTGAGAGAGAGCGGAATCGACTTGCCGTTTTTCTGGAATTCAAGATCACCCGCTTCACTCAACGAAATCTGCCCGCCAATCGCCTTATGCAGACTTTCATGTATTCCGGAGAAAGGATGTTCGATCCGCCTCCTTCTGAGGGCAACGGCCATATCGTAGAAGTAATCTGGGACGCCGTTCAAAGAAGCCCCGAAAGGAGAACGTGAGTCTAGCTTAATCGACTCCAAAGCATTTTTCAGTTTCCAATAAAGCGGAGACTCGAAATAGAAGGCTTCTGGGAATGATTGCATTTTCTGAACGATTTGTGGATCGTGATCGAGATCAAAAAGATTTTCTTTTGTTATCCTTAATTTCCCCACTCCTTGGACCCTGAAAGACAAAGAGGAATCGTCGTCCCCTTTGAAATTTGAAAGATCAGATGCTTGAAAATTTCTGTGTACGTTCTGGCGAAGCCTGAAATACCACCCCAAAGTAATCGCCTTTTCCACATCCCCGAGAAACTCTTCCAAAGTGTCTATGGAGGATTCAAGATCGACATGAAAGTTGTTTTTAAGGATTTGGGAATGGACTTTTATCTCCTTGATTTCAACGATCAACGCGGGTTGTACCGCCCTGAGCTTGTCAAGTTCATCTTGGATCGGATGACTTGGGAACACCTCCCGTAGGATAGAGTTGATCTTTTGGAGTGCCCTTCTAATTGCGGACAAGGGGCGTTCTTCTATCGCTCGACCGCTCTGCTCGAAAAGTTGCAAATTCGATTCTATGCCGCGGGCTATCACATCAAAAAATACTAGCGCATGATTCGCGTTCATAGCACTAAGAATTGAATAAAGCATCTTCGACACGAACGTCTTGCCCGTGTTATTCGGCCCGGCGAATACCGTGAACCGACCAACTTGGATAGTCGCCTTGTCGATTGGCCCCAAATTCTCAATTTTCAACTCAAGGTCCATAAGTCCCTTCCTTAAAATCCTCCATCGGTATTTCCCAAGCAGCAACTAAAGACTTGAGCTTTATCAAACTCAGCGGTTACTTGCGCAATAAAATATCGTCGATATTGGCATTTCTCGCATCGGGTTAATACCCACCGCCACCGTGCGCACCACCGTGCTCTACTCGTAAACCGTTTCCCCGGTCTTGTGGTCCTCGATCCAATCCCAGTCCACCTCCACGCCCAACCCCGGCCCTTCTGGCACTTCCACGCAGCCATTTTCATCCACTGAATCCAACTCGTCGAGCCAGCGCCGCTCGCTGTAAACCGCCGGCTTGGTATCTTTGACCAGAGGATGCACCAAGCCCAACTCGTAATAGTTGGCATTGCGCAAGGTCGCCATGATGTGGCGATGCGCCAGACTGCCGCCGTGCAACTCCACGTCCAGCCCGTGCGACTCGGCCATAGCGGCGATCTTCATCACCCCGGTGATGCCGCCATCGGCGCTGCTATTGGCGCGCACGAAGTCAGTGGCACCGGCGGTAATCGTATCGGCCTTGGCCTCCAGCCCGCGCACGTGTTCGCCCATCAGCATCGGCGTCTTGATCAGCTCGCGCAGCTTGGCGTGGGCAAAGCGCGAAAACCCACCGCCCCTAAACGGGTCTTCATACCACATATAGCGCGCCTCGTCACAGGCGCGCCCCACCTTGAGCACGTCCTCAAAAGTGGGAAAACACCCGGCCGGATCGAGCAACAGATCCATATCGTCGCCCACCGCCGCGCGGATGGCTAACACCGCCGCTACCTCGCGGTCGATCGGCCCGTTGACCCAGCCGTGGATTTTAAACGCCGGATAGCCGTATTGCTCCTTGCAGCGCAGCGCGAATTGCGCGAAGTCGTCCGGCGTCGTCAAACCACCGTTTTCGTCGCCGTGGTAGGTCGAGGCGTAGGCCGGCAACTTCTTGCGCCAGCCCCCGCCTAAAAGCTCGTAGATCGGCGCGTCGTAGAGTTTGCCGGCGAAATCCCACAGCGCCTCATCTGCCGAACCGGGCGGCGTGCCATCTTGGCCGCGCCGCGAGCGCTTGAGATCGTGCCAGATGATCTCGCGGTCCAATGGGTTGCGGCCGAGCAAGTACTGCGCCGTGCGGGCGTCGATGCCGCCGGGCGCAGTGCCGCTGACCCCGGCGCTGGTCTCGATGGTCAGAAAGCCGCCGCGCTGAGACAGACGACCTCCTTTTCTATAGACCGTGTCAAAGCCCAATTGCTCCTCCAACTCCATATCGGCGATCTCGTAGTCGAAATGCGTCGTAGTGATGCGAGTGATCTTGATATCTCGTGCCATCGATAGCTCCTCTATTTTTGCGAGATCTCGTCCCAGTCCTAATCTTCATCCGCCGCCAGCGGTCCCACCGCACCCAAACGCAGCGCGGGATAGAGCGTTTCAAAAAGCGGCGTGTCACCCGTATCGCGGGCATAACGCCAATAGAGCCGCGTCATCTTTTTAACCTGCTCGTCATAGGCTGGATCCTGCGCCAGATTCTTCATTTCGTATGGATCTTCGTCTAGCTGGTACAACTCGTCGAAATCAAAGCCGTTAAACACAAACTTCCACGTCCCATCCCACACCACCCGCTGCGTCAGCCGGTGGCGGTTGCCAAAGTATTCGGCATACCCTCGGGTCCATTCGTCGGCGACATGGGCCGGTTCGCGCAACAGCTCGACAAAAGAGCGGACATCGGCTCCAGCAATAGGCTCGCAGTCGGCCAGCTCCAACAACATCGGGCACAAATCGTGCAAGCCAACTCGACCCTGGCAAATAGCGTCCATAGCAATCCCCGGGCCACGCACAATAAGCGGCACCTGATACACTTCTTCAAAAGCGGAAATATCCTTGAAGAACAGACCGTGCGCTCCCAACAAATCCCCGTGGTCGGCGCACATTACAACGATCGTATCCTCGAGTTTGCCCGCCTCTGCGAGAAAGTCGATCACCCGCCCGAATTGGGCATCTATTTCGCTAATCGACGCGAAATAACACGCCCGCGCTGCACGCTTCTGCTCCTCGTTGAGCTGACGCCAAATGCCCTGCGCTCGCCGATAAAGCCCCGGCCGGTCCGCCAGATCATCATCGGCATTGGGCGGCGGCAGCAGCTCTTGCTCTGCATAGCGGTCGTAAAATTCGCGGCCAGCGATAAAGGGATCGTGCGGCTCCTCAAAGCTGACGAATGCACACCACGGATCGTCGCCTTGTACTGCCTCCTCCAGATAGCGCTGCGAGAGCGCCTTAAACGCCTGCACGGCGTCGCGCAAATCCACTTCCTCGTTGTCGAGGATCTCCGCAACCAGCGCTTGCAGCGCCTCGTCTTCGATGTCTTTGGCGAATTTCCACGGCACCCCCACCTCGCTCGTGCCCAAGCCCCCGCTGATCCCGGTGCCGCTGCTGACCCCAGCCCCATCCGACCGCAACCCGACATTGCCCCCACCGACGCGGAAGATCTGCTCGCCGGGCCGCACCTTGTTGAATTCTACCGGCTCGGGATCAATGCCAGTCCGCGTACGCACCGCGACCCGCGAGAGCTGCGCGTCGCCGACCTGCTCCTGCACCCAGCGCACATGGCCCAACAGCGCCAGATCGCCAAAGTCGAAGATGTTGGATATATAGACGGCCTCGGGGACAAAGCCCGTGCCGAAGACCTGGAACTCGGCAATGTCAAAACCCAGCGCCGTCAGGGACTTGAGCCGCACGAAGCGCACGTATTGCGGCGGGATGCGGATATCGACAACCGCCTCTTCGTTTTGGCCCTCCAGCGCCACGCTCGTGCGGATGGGCACCCCTTCGCGCTGGGTGTCCGGCGTGCCGTCGTTGATGAAGATCTCAAAGCTGCGCATGAAGTCGTTCTGGAAGGGGAAATTCGGCGCGGGGAATTCGGGCGCGGCGTTGCGCGGAAAAAAGCGGAAGCGATCGATGCCAAAGCGCGCGCCCAAATCCAAGTCGATGATCAACCCCAAAACCTGGGCGCTTTTGGCCCCGGCACTCAAGCGCAGATCGAGGCCGCTTTGGCCATCGTTGTCGATGAGCTTGGCCAGTTCGCCGCGGACGTTGAGGTTGTTGGGCGAGGTGATCGAACCGCCGCGCGACTCGGTGTTGGCCTCGAGGGCGATGTTTAGCGTGGTATCGGCGCGCTGGGGAAAAATCCAGTCCGCAAAATTAGCGGGTGCAAAGTCGATAACGCCGCCGGGTGCGTTGGTGTTCTCAACGCTTTGGGCACTGCGAATGACCTTGGCTTGGATTTCGCCGCCACCACTGCGCCAGCCCAGTCCGCTCGCACCGACGACGATGGTGTCGGCAGTGGCGGGCAGGACGCTCAAGGCGGCGATGAGAACGGCGCAAAGAAGGGGATTTTTCATGGCTGTTTGTTACGCTTTTCCGCCGGACTTGTCAAGAATTCGCCGCAAAACAATCTGCAAAACGTTCCGCCGACCACAAGCTGCTCTATCAGACTATCGGTACTGGCATGGACATTGCAGTACAAGCACCGGAAGTCGCCTGTTGGTGGTTTTTGGACCTTTGTTTATACTTCCCCTAGCCTCACTGAGGAGTCCAGCATTAGAGGAAGCTTGGAATGCTTATTTCTCCCGATAAAAAGACCGTTACCGCAACAAGCGTCCGTTTTGACCATAATCTACTATATGTCGCCTTGAGTGATGGGCGCGAAATCAGCATCCTGTTGGACACCGTTTATTGGTTGGATTGGTTGCGCCGCGCAACCGACGAACAACGAGCCAACTGGTCCATAGAACCGGGCGGTTTTGCCATTTATTGGCAAGAGTTGGATGACGGTATTGAACTTTGCCATTTATTGAGCCTCGAAGCCCTTTCCTGAAATCGACATCCTCTGTATCCCCGTTCCCGCAAGAAGGTCTCGCGCCGAAGGTCCGCTAACTCCGGCCATGCCCTATCTCTCACGGGCCATCCCTTTCCTGCTTGGTTTTCCGCCGAACTGCCAAAAAAGTTGGCGACCGGTGCTCTTATAGGCCTCTTTTCGGGTTCTATATTAAGACCACTAATAATTAGCGGCGATGGTTGCCAAATCATAGAGGAAGCCGGTCAGCCGTCGCCGCGCCTTTGAAACTCAATAAATAAGCCAACAGGCATCAAATGCCGAGGATGGTTGAGATGGAAAAGCGCATTGCGGCCTTCGTCCTGATCTCGGGATTGTGCTGGCCAGCGGCTGTGCGGGCAGAAGTGGTGTTGGAGGCCAGCGAGATCGACATCAGCACGGTGGAAGTGGGGGCCTTGGCGGTGGTCATCCACATACAGGATAAGCCGCATCCGATCTTGAGGGAGTGGGAACAACTGGTTACGACTAGAGGTTACGTTCAATCTGTCGACGCAGAGGTGTTGACCTTGGTCTTGGAGCGAAACGGTAGGCCGCAGCGGATCGCCGTGGATCGCATTCAAAGGCTGACCCTAATGGGAGCACCTTCCTCAGAAACGGTAGAGCGTAACAGTGCTCAGGTAGCTGTTAGCCGTGCCGATGGCGGGTTTGAAGGGACACTGGATACGCTTTCTGTAGGAACGGACTATAAAGCCGATACACGGATGGGCAAAAAGTTGGTGACCGGCGTGCTGGGAGGTATCGGGGGTGGTCTCGTAGGAGGGGCCCTCATGGTGTCGGGCGACGACGGTGATTTTGGCAACGAGATTCCTGCCCTTTTTGGCTTTTGGGGTGGCAACTTGGTTGGAACTGCGGCTGGCGTGAGCTGGGTTGATCCGCAAGATAATTTCCTCATAACACTCGCGGGCAGTGCGCTGTTAGGGTCAGGAGTGCCTTATGGTGTAGTTTTTATGTTTGCCGATGTCAATAATGAAACTGCCTCCGGAATTTTCGGAGCTATATCTGTCTTGAGTGCCTTTTTAGGTCCTATTGTTGGTGCAACGATTGCGTCGGAACGATGGCGCAAGCCCCTTTCGGCTAAGCTCCACTTGAAGCCTGAAGTCCGCCGCGTCTCGGTCGGTCTGGTTCCGGCCCCCAAGGGGGGCCTATCAGCCATCGCTACGCTGCGCTTTTGAATGGTGCATCTAGATAATTCATACATGAGACAAGCATGTTTGCCCAACTGAACCGCTTCATGTCCCTACTCGTCTTATGCGGGCTGTTGACTCAGCCGGCGATAGCCGCTCCAGACGGCTACCAGACCTTGGTCGTGAACGGCGATACCTTGGTGGTGCAAATGGCCGAACCTCTGCCAGCGGGCTACCAGACCATAGTCGTGGGCGACGATACTCTGATGGTGCAAATCTTGGCCGAACCCCGGCTGGCAAACGAACCGTCCTTAGCCGCTAGCGACGATAGTCTCTCGGCACAGACGAAAACTATAGAAACTTCTCTCGACTACTGGACGGGCCGGATCGAACAGGACACGACGTGGCGCGACACGGTGTATGTCGGCGGCGATGTGACCATTGCGTCGGGAGCGACCCTGACCCTTGCGCCCGATACGCAGGTCCACTTTCTGCCCTACCACGATGATACCCAAGGCGGCTTGGACTCTACCCAAGCGGAACTGATCGTCGAAGGGCAGCTCCATGCCCATGCGGGCGGCATCGTCTTTCGTTCGGCGGCGACTACTTCGTTGGGGGCCGACTGGTATGGCATTGTCATTAAGCGTAGCGGCCTCGCCGACGTATTCAACGCCGCGATACGAGACGGCCTGCGCTGCCTATACGCCGAGACAGGTGGGTTGCTCACGGTAGACAATATCGCCTTTGCCAACTGCGGTAAGTCGATCGAAGTATCGCAGAACAGCACAGAGCCGCCAAAGGTGAGGGAAAGGGAAGGGGGGACCGGCATACGGATTGTCAAAAAGTTGGCAGCCGGTGGGCTAGGGGGTCTCGTTGGCGGAGGTCTTGGAGCGACCTTCGCGTTGATGACGTTTGGCCCTGTCGATGTTTATTTTGGCTTTCAGGGCGGCACTATAGTTGGAGCCGCGGTTGGCGTGAACGGGGTTGGTACGCAGGATAATTTCCGCAGAACACTCGCGGGCAGTGCACTGGCGGGGGTAGCAGTACCTTCTGCTTTAAGAGAAAATCCCCGCTGGAAAGGTCGTGAGGGTTTACTAGCCTGGAGTGTCCTTTTGAGTCCTGTTGTTGGTGCGACGATTGCGTCGGAACTATGGCGCAAGCCCCTTTCAGCTAAGCTCCACCTGAAACCTGAAGCCCGCCGGGTCTCG
The DNA here is from genome assembly GCA_965217585.1 of Candidatus Latescibacterota bacterium. Classification (GTDB taxonomy): domain Bacteria; phylum Latescibacterota; class UBA2968; order UBA8231; family UBA8231. Next base: position 4,857,721 of record OZ244561.1, on the reverse strand, counting down.
GTCGGTTTGGTTCCGGACCCCAAGGGCGGCCTATCAGCCATCGCCACGCTGCGCTTTTGAACGTCAACAGCCCGTATGCTACCAAAACTCTCATTTGCTGCCTTGCTCTTCTTGAGCACCGCCTTGAGCGCCCAGACGCCCGCGGCCGATACCACCATCGCCGGCCAAACCCTTCCCCTACTTCCCATTGAGACGCTAATCGCCCAGCTACAACGCCCGGCAAACGGCCCAGCCGTCGTCCACCGGCAGGTCTCCTTCCACGGACGCCTGTTTGCGCCCACTTCAGGACTCGACACCCTGCGCGTCCCCCTCGACTTAGAGGAAGTGTACTTTCTCGACGAAGTATCCTTCAGCCAAGTCGCGTTCCTCGCCCCGGTGCGCTTTGAACGCGCCCACTTCGCCGGTGGCCTCTCCTTTGCCGAAGCGCGTTTTACCGCCGCCTTCTCCCTGCGCGCAAGCCACCTGGCCAAGCACGCAACCTTCCAAAAGACCCACTTCCTCGGCGATGCCGACCTAACCGCAAGCCGCTTCGCCGGAGTCGCCTCTTTCGTCGGCGCGCGCTTTGCCGGCCATAGCGCCAACTTCGCCCAAACCCAATTCGACAACGCCGCCTATTTCGAGCAGGCCGCCTTTGCCGCGCCAGCCACCTTCACCGACGCCACCTTCGCCGGAATTGCTTCCTTCAAGGAAACCGCTTGGGCACAACCTCTATCTTTCGCTGGAGTCCGCTTCGCCGATCAGGCGCTGTTTTGGGACGCGCGCTTCGCTGAGGAGGTGTCCTTCGCCAGCGGACGTGCCGACGGAGAGGTCGCCTTCGACCGAGCGCGTTTCAGCGGCGAGGCATCCTTTGCCGACTTCACCTTCGCGCGGGCAGCGCGCTTTCGCAGCGCGACCTTTGGCCAAGCCCGCTTTGATGGCGCTTATTTCCGCCAAGAAGCCGACTTCAGCGAGAGCGAGGGCCGCGTCATCCGCCTCGGTGCATTCTTCAACCGCTCCCTCGACCTGAGCCGCGCCGCCTTCGCCCTGATTGACCTGCGGCCAGCCGGAGCGGATTCGACCTTCGCCGCTGACAGCCGCCTCTACTTGCACCAGCCGCGCTTCGGCCGCATCCAAGCGCACTGGTCCCAGCTAGCAGGCCATCTCGCCGCAGCCGACTCAACCCACGCTGCCTCCCTCGACCCAACCTACGCCGCCCTGTACCACCAATTCCTAGCCCAAGGCTTGAACGGCGACGCCGCGGCCTGCCACGCCGAACGCATGGACCACCAACGCCTTGCGCGCTCCTATAACGAGCCAGCGCGCTGGGGCCTGGAACTGTGGCGTTTGAGTGCAGATTACGGCACGGCCCCCCAGCGAATAATCGCCTTCATGCTCGCCATTATCCTCCTCTGCGGCTTGGCGTACCGCACAGCTCCTAACTCCATGCACCCCGCTTCCGGCGCAGACCAGCCCACCCTCGCCGACTGCATCGTCTTCAGCCTCTATACCTTCATCCACGTCAACTCCCGCGCCTGGGACGCGACGGGCAAGCTCAAACTCCTCGCTGTCGTCGAGGCCCTGCTAGGCTGGATCTCCTTTGGCCTGCTCATCGCCGTAGCTTTGGCCCACGTGCTGTGACTTGGCCTTTTCCACCTTATTGTGGGCGGTCCGCCACCAGCACCCCACCAACGGCCCAGTGCTCGCGCTCGCATTCTTCGAGCACTACCGTCGTCCCCTCTCGGGGCGCGTTGCAGGTATCCACCATGGCCTGGGTCAGAGCTTCGACTAAGGCCCGCTTCTGCTCGGCGGAACGCCCCGCGAACATCTTCACGTTGATAAATGGCATCGTCCATTCTCCTGGTTAGTGATTAATAGGCATGTGCTTAAAAATAACAGAGGTCGCGCAGTCTGCACGTTCGCGTATCCGATTTCAAGTGCAGATCTGGGGCCTTGCCCTCGCCCTCGCCCTCTGCGCCTGCGCCCCCCAAGACCCCCCAGCACCGCCGGTACATTTCGCCGACGCCGGAGCCGACGCTGGTATCGACTTCGTCCACTACAACGGCTTTTCCGGCGAATACTACTATGTCGAAACCTTTGGTGCTGGTGCCGCCTTCCTCGACTACGACGGCGACGGCCGCCTCGACCTCTACCTCGCCAACGGCACCTACCTAACCGGTCATCCCCCAGACCCACCGCCGATCAACCGCCTCTATCGCAACGCAGGCGCGGGCACCTTCACCGACGTCACCGCCCACAGCGGCAGCGCCGACCCCGGCTACGGCTTTGGCGTTGCCGCCGCAGACTACGATGCCGACGGCGACCCCGACCTGTTCGTCGCCAATTACGGACCCAACGCCCTCTACCGCAACGACCACGGCATCTTTGCCAAAACTTCGGCTGGCCTAGCAGATCCGCGCTGGGGTACCAGTGCCGGCTTCCTCGACTACGACCTCGACGGCGACCTCGATCTCTTCGTCGCCAACTACGTGCGCTATACCCTCGACGACGACGCCATCTGCCAGCAGGGCCAAGTGCGCGCGTACTGCGAGCCTAGCGTGTACGATCCCACCGGCGACCTCCTCTACCGCAACGACGGCGATACCTTCGCCGACGTCACCGAAGAGACCGGCATCACACTCAAGGGCAAGGGGCTGGGCGTCGCGCTAGCCGACTACGACCGCGACGGCGACACCGACCTCTACGTGGCTAACGACGGCACCATGAACTTCCTCTACGCCAACCAGCACAGCACCTTCGCCGAAGTCGGCTTGATTGCCGGCACTCGCTACAACGAGCACGGGCACGCCGACGCGGGCATGGGCGTCGATTTTGGCGACTACGACCACGATGGCGATTTCGACCTCTTCGTCACCAACTTCGCCTTTGAAACCAATGCCCTCTACCGCAACGACGGCCAAGGCCAATTCGCCGTCGCCACCCAGCGCTTGGGGCTGGCCGATCCCTCGTACCGGCCCCTCGGCTTTGGCACCAAGTTCTTCGACTACGACAACGACGGCGACCTCGACCTGTTCGCCGCCAACGGCCACGTCATCAACCGCATTGCGGAAGTGGATTCGAGCCAGACCTATCGGCAGCCCAACCAGATGTTCCGCAACGACGCCGGCCGCCGCTTTGCCGACGTCTCGGCCGCATTGGGAGCGGATTTCCAAAGGGCCAACGCCGGGCGAGCCACGGCGGTGGCCGACTACGACGACGACGGCGACCTCGACCTCCTAGTGACCACGGTAGCAGCCCAGCCACGGCTGTTGCGCAACGACGGCGGCAATACCCGGCACTATTTGCAAATTCTACTGGTGGGAAAGAGCCACCCCGACGGCTTAGGAACGCGGGTAGAAGTTGTAGCCGACGGGGTGCGCCAAGTGCAGGAGCGGCAATCGGGCGGCAGCTATCTGGCCAGCCACGACCCGCGCTTGCACTTCGGGCTGGGCGCGGCAACAAGTGCCCAAGTGGAAATCCGCTGGCCGGACGGGACGCATCAGACCATAGAAAAGGTCGCCGCCAACCAAGTGCTCAGAGTCGTCCAGCCAGGCCCTTAATTTTTTCTATTAGCGGCCCAACGCCCGCATCTGTATCTCTTCGTAAAACTGACGCAAGCGCTCGCGCTGGGCGGGCAAATGATCGACCGCCCGCTGGAGAACGTGCGCCGCCTGGGCTAGATCGCCCATCTGCCCGTAGAGGCGGATCATCTCCACGTAGGCTGGTAGCAACTTGGGATTAGCCGCGAGCGCGGACTCGTAGTAACTAAAAGCCCCCTCTAGGTCTCGCTGCATGATCCGCACGTGCGCCAAGTTCATCCACGGCTCGACTTGCCGCGGGGCCTTTTGCGCCACTCGCGCAAAAATTTCTTCACCGCCTGCGAGATCGCCCAGCGCCGCCTTGACCCCACCTAGATTCAACCACGCCTGCCAGTACTCGGGGTCTTCCGCCACCGCCCGCTCAAACGCCGCCAGTCCCTGCTCTTTGTCGTCAGCCTCGGCATACGCGTTGCCCAGATTGTAGTGGATGGCCGCATCCCCCTCCATGTCCATCGGCGCTAGGTGGCTATTGGCCGCCAGCGCAAAGGCCGAGCAGATAACCAACCCCAGCCCCAAGCTGCGCCAACAGCCCGCTCGTCCCCAGTCCCACAGCGCCCACAACCCGTAGGCGGCAAAGACTATGAGCACCGGCAGCACTGGCACCCGGTAGCGCGCCGCCACAAAAAACGCGACCACCCCCAGACAATAGCTCAGCACGTACAGCAGCGGCCACGTCGGCCCAATTCGCCGCAGACTCAGCAACATTCCCCACAGCGCCAGAGGGGCCACCAAACCAAAGGGGAAAGCAATACCCGCTTTCCACAGGGTCGCCGACAGCACCGTTGAGTAGGTGCGCCAGAAGTAAATCGGCTGGTTGCGCCCTCGCTCGTCGCCGTGCCAAAACGCCCCCAGCTTACGCCTCATCAATCCCAGCCACCCAGTCGGATCGCCACTGATGTAGTCCCAAGCTCGCTCGGCAAAATACGCCGACTTGGCCGAAGGTCGCTCAATCCCCTCCCGCGCCGGTTGAGTGACTAAATCGTCCCATTCCCACCCTGGGCGGATGGCCACGGTTGCTGCATAGTTGGGATTGTTGCCGATGTACAGGTTGATCCCCGCGTTGTAGGAAATCCCTACCCCGTCGCCGCCGATGGCCCAGTTGCGCCAAGCCACCGGCGCGATAGCCAAGATGACCCCGAGCGAGAACGCACCGGCCCAGACCAAGCCCTGCCGACGAGGAGCGCGCCATAAGAGGACAATGGGCACGGCGACCGCAAAGGTCAGCACCGTCGGCACGGCCAGCGCACCGACGCCAAAGGCCGCCCCAGCACCCAAAAAGCCCCAACGGCTCGGACGACGCCATACGCGCAAAAGCACTACCAGGGCCAGCAGATCGACGAAGGCGGCCAATGAAGCCGGCAACAGCTCGCCGTCAAAAAAGATCAGCGGCCCGCACAGCGCTGTGCCGACCCCAGCGAGCAACCCCACCGCCGGATTGAACAAAGCGCGACCGACCCACCAACTCATCGCGCAGACCAGCGCCCCTAACAGGGCCTGCACAAAGCGCACGGCGTAAAAAAATGACTCTGGAAAAAGAACCTTTACCGCCCCGAGGAAGTACGGGTAGAGCGGCGGCTGCCAAAACGGCCCCTCGCCGACACCCAACCAGTTGCCCGCAGCTAAGCGCTGGGCGTGGTGCGCGTACGTTTTGGCATCGACTGCTGGATGTACAAAGAGTGGACTCGCATCTGCTTCGAAGATATAGGCGACCCGCACTGCGAGGGCGAGGGCGAGGACGAGCCAACCTAAGCGCCAGGCCAAGTTGGCATCGGCACGCTCATCCATTGAATGTAAGACTCATCGCCTGCAGATTGATGATGGCCTTAGCTTCCGTCAGGAAATCCATCCCCAAAATCCCATTGATTTCAAACTTTCGTACCAGTTGCATGCGGGGCGCGGATTCCCAACCACTGTTGCACTTGAATATCAAGTGAGTCACGACTGGTATGGATAAAGTAAAACTCCCGTTCGGGATACTGCTGGTGAAGGAACCGATACCGTTTCATGGCGGCTTTGCCATCGGGACATTTCTCAACAACCGTTAAGCGATCAAGGCGTCGCCGCGAATCAGGGGTTGTATGGGCTTCTAACGCCTCAACAATCAGCCATGTATCGGGATGGCTTCTGCATATCTCAGGCCACTGCATACAGGGTTTTCCTCCGCGCCGAGCGTTTTTTTTCGTGTTAGGGCTTGCCAAGTGTGGGACGAGACGCTGCGTCTGTGCATCATTGCCTACGTTCCCCCCATCTGTTCTATTATAAAGATATAAAGAAGCCCATTTCTCTTCTCACCCCTATTCACAATTCATCCATGCCTCGCCCCCCTGTAACTTCTTTCCTCGGCACCTGTTTCTCCTTCGTCCTCGTTCTAGTCTTTACCGTCTGCATGACCTTTACCAGTGTGCGGACCTACGTTCTCTATGGAAGCTACACAGGGCTGACCGATCACTTCAACACCGTCGGCGTCATCTTCCTGATCTTCTGGCTCACAGTCGTCGCCCTCGCGCTGCGCCTGCTCCACCCGCTCTTGCGCCTCTCGCCGACCAATTTCGCCTTGGTCTATGCCGCGCTTATGGTCGCCGTAGTGCTGCCCTCAATGGGCTTTGGCGGCTACTTCATCCCTTTAATCGCCGGCGTCTTTTACTACGCCACCCCAGAAAACAACTGGTCCGACCTACTCTGGCCGCACATCCCCCACTGGGCCGTCCCCCGCGACCTCGAAGCGATCCGCCAGCTTTTTGAAGGAGCGGATGCCTCCGCGCCCGTGCCTTGGGCCTTGTGGGCCGGGCCGCTGTTGTGGTGGGGCCTCTTCATGCTGGCCTTCTTCTTAGTCAGCATCGCGCTGATTAGCCTCGTCCACCACCAGTGGTCGCGCCAAGAGCGCTTGGTGTACCCACTCGCCGCCGTCCCCAACATGCTCCTTGAGAGCCTAGAAAACCCCACCGCGTCCATTCTCAAGAGCAAGCTGTTGTGGCTGGGGTTTCTCATCGCCTGGGTGCTGCCAACCGTCAATATGCTCGACCAAGTATTAGACATCGAGATCATTCACGGCTTCGGCATCCCCGGCGGCCGCATCGAGATCCGTCAATTCGGGCTTAGCTACGGGCTTAACACCGACCTGCTGGTCGTGGGCTTGAGCTATCTGGTTGGCCTCAACGTGCTGTTCAGCGTCTGGTTTTTTCACCTACTCATCGCCGCCGAAGGCGCCCTGCTCAACTGGCTAGGCATTGCCGTCTCGCTGCCGGCCCAGCCCCACGCACCACCCAACGTGCTGCTAGCCCATCAGCAGATTGGCTCACTCGCGTGCATCGTCGGGATTTCGCTGTGGATGTCGCGCCACTTCCTCCGTCGCCAGTGGCGGCTGATCATCGGCGGTGGCCCAGACCGCGACAGCCCGATCTCGCCACGTGTCGCTGCTCTGCTTGGACTTGTCGGGCTGACGTACATGAGCGGCTTTCTCTGGGCCAGCGGTCTGAGTTTGGTCTGGAGCATCGTCTTTTTGCTGGTCGCACTGGTGATTTTCTTTGGCATTGCCCGCCTGTTGGCCCAGACCGGAATCGGCCGCCTGCGCGCCCCGGTCTCCGTGCCGCCGATCTTGACCAATCTCTTCGGTACCGCCCCTTTTGGTGCCCAAGGACTGAGCGCGATGGGGCTGAGCATGGTCTGGACGGCCGACTTGCAGCTCTTTCTGATGGGCACCCTCGCCCACGCCTTCAAGGTCTGTGAGCCAGCCCGGCTCAACATCAGCGGGCGCAAGCTGGTGGTCTTTTTGTCCGCCGCCATGATCGTCGGCCTCATAACCACCATGGTCTGCTATATATGGCTGGGTTACCGCCACGGACTGATCCACGGCTATGGCTGGTACTTCGTCTCCTCACCGCAATACCATTGGTCCTGGGTCGCCAACTCGATCAACAACCCCAACCCGGCCTCGCCGCTGGTGGCCGTGTTCCTCGCCATCGGCGCGGGTCTCGCCGGGCTGCTCTCGCTGGCTCAGTACCGCTTCGCCGGCTGGCCCCTGCATCCAGTGGGACTAGGCATCGCCCTGACCAACACCGTCTCCATCGACTGGTTCGGGATTTTCTTAGCCTGGCTGATCAAACTCCTGGCCCTGCGCTACGGCGGCATCCGGCTCTACCGCACCCTGCTACCCTTTTTTATTGGCCTGATCTTGGGCACCTGCGTCGGCGTCGGCGGCTCGGCGCTGGTTTATGCGTTCTACTACTATTGAGGGGCCAGATGCAGTGTTATTGCGTGGCGTCCGCGTCTATGACCAGTTTACAAATTCTATATTTTCTGGATCATCTACGATAATTTCTACAGAAGAAGGATCAACAGGTTCAAAGGCATCAAAATTAGCATCTGGTATCGCGACACCTTTGCCGACACCGTAGCCTTTGGGGAATTGCTGCGGCCATTCTAATTCTTCAATATCTGCTATTTTGTCATTGGTAAATACAACTCCATACTGCCCTGCTCCTCCAAGAACATTTTGGGCCAAGTCGTACTCTTGAGGAATAATACCTTCTTCAAGATCCGAGTCTGTAGTTAGCAGAATGTAGCCAACCCCCAAGGCATCCGCATTTAAAGCGTCTGCCGGTGGATCTTCAGCAAAAACTATTTCAAAGGTCATGTCTTCGGCATTCACCGTACCTTCGCCGAAAAGATAAAGATAGTCATCTCCTTCTCCTGTTACTACATTCCAAAAAACCAAAACTCTCAAATTCTCTGGAAGTTGTATTTGCTTATCATTTCTGAGCGTGCCTGAAAAGACAAACCCAACTTCGGGATCTGGAGTAGTCCCCTTGTCATTAGCACAACCAAGTACAAGTAGGCTGCCGATAAAAAGCATCCTTGTAAACATTTATGCTTCCCCCTTCGCGTCGGTCGCGTACATCCCAACTTGAAATCGGCGTGCTGCATTCAGCGCGCTAATCGGGATCGACTCCCACCCCTTCGAGACGCGCCATCTCCTCGTCCCCTAACTGCCAGTCGAACAAATCCAGATTATCGCGCAAATGAGCCGTTGAGCTGGCCTTGGGGATGACGATCATATCCTTTTGCAAAAGCCACTTCAAAGCCACTTGGGCCTGGGTCTTGCCGTGCTCGGCAGCTACCTGTTTTAGGACCTCGTCTCGGGCTAGATCGCCCTGGGCCAGCGGGCGGTGCGCCGTCAGTACCACGTTGTGAGCGTGGCAATGGCGCCGCAGCCTTTCGCGGTTGTGGCGCAGGTGGTACTCCACCTGATTGGTGCAGATCGGCAAGCCGGTAGCGGCCCTAGCTCGATCAGTTTGCTCAATGCTGAAATTGCTAATGCCAATGCTTTTGGCCTGGCCGGCCGCGTAGATTTTTTCAAAAGCGGCCAAGGTGCGCTCCACCGGCACACCCTGACCGGGGCTGTGGATGAGCAGAAGATCGACGTATTCGGTCTGCAGATCGCGCAGAATCTCTTCCATCTGCTCCAAAGTCGCCTCGTACTCCAAGTGCGAATGCCAAATCTTGGAGGTGATGAAGAGCCGATCGCGGTCGGCCCCAACTTCCTTGAGGACCTGGCCGATGGCGTCCTGATTCTCATACATCCAGGCCGAATCCAAATGCGTATAGCCCAGTTCGAGGGCCTCTTTGACCACGACTTTGCACTGTTGGCCGCGCAACATCCAAGTGCCCAGCCCCAATTGCGGAACGGCGTGGCCCGAGGCCAAGGTAATGTCCGGCGTGCTCATATCGATTTCTCCTCGTAGAGATAGCTCTCCCTACCGTAAAAAATAAAATGGGGGAAGGGACCCCAAAGCCCCTTCCCCTGCTTGTGCTGATCCATAGACCAGGACTAAGGAGTCCCCTGATGAATCAACTTCTCAATCAGGCTCCCCGTAAAAGAAAGCCCCACCGCATAGGTCGGGCCAGCGAAATACCTGCTGCCGCTGACCGTCATGCGCGCCGAGGCTTCAAGACTCAGGTTGGGGTGGAAGCCAACCAAGACCGTCGGCACCAAGTAGGTGACACTTTGACTAAGCGTTTCTGGGGTACCTGGGTTGCTTATGGCGTCGTACTCCGCTCCTACGACGCCTTCGTACTTGAGGGCGACGAGGAGTTTGTCCATAGGGCTATAACCTGCCTCGGCGTTAAAAACGAGCTCTGCGCCGGGGGTATAGCTGCGGTCGATGACGTCGGAATCACCAGCGGCGGGATCCGTGTATTCTCCGCGCAGGCGATACCCCAGATCGACATTGGCGTACATCGGGACGGGCCAAAAGGACCGGCCGAGTTGCGCAACCACGTCAAAATCCCATTGGCCTCCGGTTATGGAAAGGGCCTCGGGCACGGGCCGATAGTCGCCGACGGGGAGCTTGAAGCCAAGTTTTAGGGTACCGACAAGACCAGCTTGCTGCAAGAGGTTGATCTTGGCGAACCCACGCAGATCGCCGATACCCGATTCCGTTTCCAGAGCAGGTGGCGGAGTCGCTACATCATTACTCTCATCTTTATCGACAAACTTATTGCTGATATAGGGAACCTGTAGGCCAAGATCGATCTGGTCCGTCAGGCCGTAGTACACGTTGAAATAGACCTGCTGCGATTGGTAGCGGGCGTCTCTGGGAATTTCAACCGCATTTCCATCCGCATCATAGTGTTGATCGGTCGATTGCGACATGTAGGAGACCTTGCTCCACACGTGGCCCTTTCCAAGCGTCCAAGCACCTGCCGATGCCATCTGGGGCAGCAGGACACTGAGGGCAGCGATGAGCAAGGGAATTACGTGCGGGGAGAGTTTCTGGTGCAGAAACTCTAGGCATACGTTTGTGGTGCGGGGGGAAGAGGTCATGCCTTTCCTTTCTAATTAAGTCCCCAAGTTTGACTAGAAGGTTATCCAGCCAACTTAGAGGACGAGGTTGAGATGAGTTGCTTCCCAGGCGCAAGGAGCTGGTAAGCGGTTTTAAAATACGTCCAATCAATCTATTGCTCAAGGCGTCGGAGCCTCGGAGGACGAGAGGACGCTCCACGAGCCTGGGGCGGGGATGCCGCGACTTACTATGACGAGGCTCGGTTCCGCTAATGCCTCCCGTGCGGCCGCGGCCCGCAAAGCCGGCCCCGGTTCTGGCCAGTCTCGCAGAATGCCTCGTACACGCCCAGTGGAGGGGTCTTGTAGGATGGCGACGGACTGAGGCCCTTCGCCGTCCATTGTCACCGCCCCTTTGGGACCGGAAAGCGTGATGCGCTCCAACTCATCGGCCCACTCCGGTCGTACCGGGAGGGCAAACGCAAAGGCAGCGCCTCCGTCTCCACCGGTGCTCGCGGCCATGCCGAAACCAAAAGTGAACAATTCGCTGCCATCGGAACCTTCACCTGTGAGCCGGTACGGACCGCTCGTCTGCGGCAGCACCGGCGGGGCGTTGACCACAAACGCCGGTTCGAGGACAAGTTCGCCGCTCGCCTCCACTCTTCCCCACAGCAACATTGTCGTCGTCGGGGCAGGTGGCTTGGCCGCCGCGCTGTGCTCCCTCCTACGGCGGTATTCGAGTGCCTTGCTAAAGTTGTAGTCGCTGATCCAACGGGGCCCGCAGTAGCTCATCAAGTCCGGGGTGTTGGGATGTACTAAGGTCCGCGTGCGGAAATTGTACCCCCACGCGCCGATGGTTCCGTTTCTATTGGGATAATGGCGGTCGGCAGCGTCCACATTGCCACACGGTGAATGCTTGAGCGTCATGTTGTGCCCAAGTTCGTGCGCCATAGTCGTTCCGTTGAGAATCGATACGCTCGTGGTTCCAGGGATCAGGGCTTTCCCACCGCCGTGCCGCAGGATGCCCATGTAGTATCCTCTCGCGCCATCCAAGACCTGAAGCGCCGCGATCTCAGCGAGTAGTTCATCGCTGTTGGCAGCCACAGGATCCATCGAGGTCCATACGGGTCTGCGCACCCTCAGGCTAAAGTCGCGCACCGGCAAGAGATCGCGCACCGGCCAGAACAGATCGTCGTCGGCCGACAAGCCCTCGGTTTCGTCCAGTATAGAACGGTCTGGGGCTTCCTCCCAGAGCAAGGGAACAAGCGTCAGATCAAGCGGTGGCACTTCCCTCACGTCTAAAGCCATCCGGCCCGTCTCGGGTATGCGACCACCAAGGCCCAAGGCGGGGTCCAACATGCCACCGGGATCGATTTCGACCATCATCTCCAACCCCGGACTCACAACCGAACTAGGGATCTCCGCATTGACCGACGCCGAGAGCACGCCCTCGTCGACGGCCCTAGGGATCTCCCCTTGCCGATTTGGAATATCCGCGGTATGCACCCAAATGCCATTGCGATAGAAGGTCGCACGCACCGGAGGTATGCCGACATCAAGGTCCTGATGTGCTGTGACGAACACGCGTAAGAGAGCTGGCTCTCCGGCCACTAGTGGTACAGGATGCGTCAGCGATTGCGTCGCCTGCGTCAGGTACGCCTGCGGCTCGTCGCTGCGGATGCAGACGGAAACGCGCCTATTCCGAATCCCCTGTAGCCACATCTGGAATTCGTCGTCTGACGGTGTGCATAACTGCGTTCCACCTAGTATTAGATCCGTGAGGCTGAGGCGGGTAAGGGCACGGGGTAATACTCCCGCTAGACCCGCGTTTTGGTTGAGATGCAGCTCCTTAAGATTGGACAAATCGCCCAACGCCGACGGCACAGGGCCGGTAAGAGCATTGGTATCAAGAAACAGATAGCGCAGGCTGGACAAATCGCCCAACGCCGACGGCAGCGCACCTGTCAGACCGTTGGTATGAAGAGACAGGTAGCGCAGGTTGGACAGATCACCCAACTCGGATGGCAAGGTCCCCGTGAGGGCATTGGAGTGAAGAGACAGCGTCGTCAGGTAGGACAAATCGCCCAACTCGGATGGCAAGGTCCCACTCAACTTATTGTCGGAAAGGTCCAGTTCCCTCACTTCCCAGTTAGAAACCGTGACGCCATACCAATCCGCAAGGGGTGTGTTGCTCAGCCAGTTGGTGTTGTTCTTCCAGTTGGGTCCATCGGTCGCGTTGTACAGGGCCACCAAGGCGGATCTACCACCGGTTCCTATCGGAATCACCTCAGTACGCACGGCATCCGAACAATTGTTGCTGGTGTCGCTCTCTCCGCTCACCGCATCTACACACGCCCCGTAGTAATGAGTTCCTACCATCCACGGGGCCTTCAGGGCGATCGACTCAGGACTGTTGCTCGAAGCGTTTAGGCGGACCACGGCATCCGTGCCTACCAGACTATCTTTTGCAGAGATCGTCGCGTTGGTCGAGCGGTAGTAGCGCAAGGTCGTCGAGGCCGCCGCCCCGTTTCCTTGGTTGCGCACTATGACTTTTATCCTAAAGGGTTGCCCTGTTTTCTGGGTGCTGTGGTTTACCCAAGGCGGCTGAACCACCAAGTCTGGAGCCGGCGGCGACTGGGAGGCAGTGAACGGGGCTACCGCCTTGCCGATCGGAACTCCAGCCAACCCATCAACCAGCACCATTCGGCGGGCCAGACTCGCCCCACCCATCGTCAGCCGATAGATATAGACTCCCGCCGCACCTGTGGCATTCCACATCGCGGTATGAGCGCCAGCCAGCCGTTGCCCATCCACCAACGTCGCAATGCGCTGCCCTAGTAGGTTGAACACCTCTAACCGCACGTGGGCAGAAGCCGACAGTTGGTAGGGAATAATAGTGGAGGGGTTGAAGGGATTGGGATAATTCTGGCCCAAGCTAAAGCCTTGAGGAAGAGCGCTTCCCCTCAGTGCCTCTACGGGCGGCTCCGCGCCGACACCGCCCACTACAATCAGCCCAATGAGTCCCCCGATTATGGCCTTCATAAGGTCAGCTCATTAGACCATGCTAAACCAAGCCCAACATCGGGATGGCGTGCCTGAGACTAACGTCGCATCGTGCACTTGCACAGTTCTACCCTTCCACTCGGCGAAAGTAATCCTCGGCGTCGTCTTGCGGCACATAACCCAGGTCCTTCCCGGTAGCCTCCAGGTCAAAGACACGCCGTCCGTTGCCGCTGACCACATAGGCCAACAGGTACTGGGTGTCCACTTCCAAGGCACGCCGATGGGCTTCAATGCAATCGCGGTGGCTGAGGAACATGGCCCGCATATAGTCCTCGGCAGAGGTGCCGCGCATGGTGGTCGGATCGTCCTCCGCAATGATCCAGCCGATGCGCAAACCGACGAATTCGAGGCCGTAGCGCTGACTGTACAGCTTACCCATGTGTTCGCCAAAGAGCTTGGAGACCGCGTACATGGAGTCGGGATTAGGCGGCTCGTCCAGGCGCATGTGGATGGACTTGGTCGGATCTAAGGTCTCAGGAGTGGTCAAAATAGTATTGCCGTGCTGGGTGTGATTGGTCGAGGCAAAAACCAAGCGTTTGACCCCGGATCGGCGGCACTCTTCCAACACTTGGTACATGCCCTCGAGGTTGTGGTCCCGCACGCTCTCCCAAGAGGCCATTGGGCTGGGATCGGCAGCCATGTGAATTACGGCCTCCAGACCCTCAAAGGCCCCCTTGACCTCTGCGGGCCGGTCGAAGTTGACTATAGCGGAGGGAAAATCGACCAGGCGGCGCGTAAATGCCTTGAATTCGTACTCCGCCCCCAAGCCGGCTAGCAGCACGCGGCCGATGGTGCCGTTGGCCCCAGTCAGGCCGATGCGGGTATAGCGCGTCATGTTTTATGCTCCTTTCATCCCACGACAAAGGTCCGTTGGCCATTCTCGCGCAGCACGAGCTCCCGGTCAAAGGTGTGCTCGCCCACGCCGGTCAGCCTAAAGTGCTTAATTTTGATCTGCCCATACAAAACATCCAAGGCAATGCGATAGCCCGACTGGCGTTGGGCAATGCACACCGTGCCCCAAGCAGCACCATTTGACCAGAAAAAGGTCCCGAGCTTCGCGGCAAAGGCGATGGACTTTGTAACCCCCGAATAATTAAACCCCGTCAGCGCCAGCACCCCGGCCCAAGCCACCATGGCGCGGGCGTAGTGATGGCCGCATTCGGCTTCGTCAAAGGGACTGCGTTTTGCCCCATCGTAGCGCTTGCGAATGTCGCGCATGGTTTGCAGACCGTTTTTGAGCTGCCCCTCGTAGAGCATGCCAATGGCCGCAGTGTATTCAAACCCGGTCATCACCTCCGTGAAATAGGGAAATGGATTGTCGGGCCGCTCGTGGGGATAGCTCGCCATGAGCAAGGCCGATTCATCGCCCAAGGCATACGAGCGCATGCAGTTGAAGTGATCAGTCAGCTTCTTGCGGTGGTTGTACTTGCGGATGCTCTTGAGGGTTTGGCGCACGTGGGCGCGCTTGGTCAGATAGCCCAAGCCGCAGACGTGGGCGAAAAACTGGCCAACGAGTTGATCTACCAGACAACCGCTGCCGAGTTGGTAATCTGGATCGGAAAGTTCCGCCGCGCCCATACCCAGCCGCAGCGATGCGGCCACTTTTTTGGCTGGCTCAATGCGATGCTCGTAGTATTCGCCATTGAACAATTGCTCGTCGATGTAGGCGCGGCCACTCTGGTAGAGCCGACGGCAGGTTTGGGCAAATTCGGCTTCGCCCAGATGGTCCGCCATTTCCTCGCCGGCGCGCAAAGCCCCCAGATACCATATCCCCATTTGTGGATTAGGGCCGTAGTATTCGACATCCATGGTATTGTGCTGACAGCCCTCCATAACACCGTCGCCATCGCCGTCCCACCCCCCTTCGATCCAGCAAAATTCAAGGGCCTTTTTGACCTTGGCCCAAATCGCTTGGAGGAAGGCATCGTCGCCGCAAAGCTGCCAGTCGCGATAGGCTTTCATAATACAGCCCATCTGACCGTCGGCCGCGGCTTTGCCAAATTCTTGGGCGCGATTGAGGGGCAGATGGACGCGAAAGTTCATCATGCCTTGGTCGTCGGTGGCGTGATTGAATTCGGTATCGCGCATCGTGCGGGCCAGATCGCCAAAGAGGAACGCCGTACTTTGTTCGTAATTCCACACATGCGTACAAGAGCCCATACAGCAGCCGCTGTGATCGTTGTATCCCTCCCAGCCAAATAGACGTCCATCGGGGGTGCGGAAGCACGTTTGCGTCCGCAGGGTGCTGAGATTGAAAAGGGCGGCTTCCTTGACTACCTCGGGCAGGTCGCTGGCCGCAAAGGCTTGGACAAAGCGCACGGTCTGTTGTTCGAGCTTTTTGAGCCGCGGCGCGGTTTTGCCGGCCACGTCCCACGCATCGCCATAGTGCGTCGCATAGTAGTTGCCTAGGTAGGGGTCGTCGCCCGGCGACCACGTGTGCCGATTGGGAAAGTGCCACGTGAGCAAGAAGGTTATGGTCTTGTGTGCCTTGGGCAAAATGTTGGTGCGCACCACGAGCGAGGCACTCGGCATGTCGGCCCCTGCGCCGGGGCGCTCTTCTACTTGGCCATCGGCGGCAAAGTCGTCCCAAAAGTCGAGCAGCGACGTGCCCCACCCAGCTTTTTTCCAAGCCGTGCGATAGGTAATACCCGTTTTGGCCGTGGTGGTCAGAGCCATAGTGCCATAACTGATGGCGGTGGGATCAACCCCTTCGCTGTCCATGAAAATGCCCTGACAGTGCGTTGCCTGGCGAAAGCGATTGCGATTGGCCTGGGCCAACTCTTCGACGCCATCGTTGCCAATGAAATTGGGCAGCGAACCGCATACCGAGGCCGCGACGCGCTTGTTGGTCCGATTGGTGAGCGTATAGCGCAGCACCGCGATGGGGATGCCGCTGTCATCGGCGTTGGCGGGAATAAGCGGGTTAAACGCTTCGAGACAAACCGCGACCGGAACCTGCGGATCGGACAGCTGGACCTGTGCAAGTGGATAGGCTGCGGCAAACGCACATCGTGCAAAGCGCGGCAAGCCGTGATTGACCGCCACACTGCCGCTCGCACCCTGGTATTCGGCTACATCCACCGGTCCTTCGAGCGCCCGGGTGACGGATGGGCCGCCAGCGGGTTTGGCGTACAGGGCAAAAAATGGCCCAGCTCCTCGGCCCACCTCGCCCCTTGGGACAAATCCCTTGGCCGGGCGGTTCATCAGTTCCCAGTCGCGCAAATCCCCGCGTCCGCCCAGTGAAATTGTGCCCGTGCCAATGCCGCCAATGGGCATGGCAATGCTGGCGAGATGATCCCGATCGTAGTGCTTGAGCATCGGCCAATTGGACATTGTGATTACTCCTCGGTGTGAATGTAGATTAGGCCAAAAGGGGATAGTTTGCAGCGGCTCCTAGAGCAATCCTGAATGATTGAACGATTCGAGAGGCGGATCGTCTTGTCTCTACTATTCTGCGTCCATCTGCGTCCATCTGCGGATCTAAGGCGTCGGAGCCTCCGCGTCGATCAGCCCCTCCCGTTTAAGCTCGGCCCAGCAGTCGGCGGGGATTGCGCGCGCTAGGCAGGCCACATTGGCGGCAACTTCCGCGACGGTCCGCGCCCCGGGAATGACGGTCGCCACCGCCGGATGCCCAAAGGGGAATTGCAGCGCCGCCGCGGGCAAGGGCACCTCGTGCCGAGCGCAGACCGCCTCGATGCGGCGCACCTTCGCCAACACATCTTCCGGCGCGGGCGCGTAGTTGTAATACGCACCATCGACCGCCCCAGTAGCCAAAATCCCCGAGTTGTACGGCCCGCCAATGACGATCCGCACTCCCTTCTCCAAGCACAGCGGCAACAACTCGCGCAGCGATTCCTGCTCCAGCAGTGTATAGCGGCCAGCTAGCAAAAAGGCGTCGAAGTCCCCGGCGCGGGCGAAATCGGCCAGCATCTGCCACTGGTTCATGCCCAAGCCGAGCGCCTTGATCACCTGTTGCTGACGCAGCTCGTCGAGCACTGGATACGTTTCGGCCATCACTTGATCGAAGTACCCCCGCTCGCCCGGCGTCCAATCCGGCTCAATGCTCCTCGCCTCGTCCGGGTCGTGGATCAGTACCATATCGAGGCGATCCATTTTGAGCCGCTCTAAACTCCCCTCAATCGAGCGCAGCACCGCGTCGCGCGAGTAGTCGAAATAGCTAGTCATCTCGGGCGCATCGACGAACAGATCGACATAGTCGTCGCCGGGTCTCCGCTCCACCAGCGTATAGCCCACTTTTGAGGACAGGACCATCTCGTCGCGGTCGTAGCGCGCCAGCCCCGGCCCCAAGCGCGTCTCGCTCAGGCCGTAGCCATACAGCGGCGCAGTGTCGAAGTAGCGCACCCCGGCCGCAAAGGCCGCGTCCAGTACGTCCAGCCCCTCCTGTTCGCTTAGCACCGAGTACATGTTGCCAAAGGTCGTGCCACCCAGCCCCAAGCGCGTTACCTCCAAGCCGTGCGACCCAATTTTTTCTTTATCTCCTGCTCGCATTGGTTTTTCCTCCTCAAAAAATCGGAATCCGATTGCCGGTCTCCCCGGTGATATAGTCGAAAAGCACCCAGAATCCCGAGACGAAAATATGCCCCAAAATCAACCCCAAAAACAGCGGCCGTAGCTGTCTATAGAGCGTCACGCCGCCGTATTTAAGCACCAGCGCCTTCAAGACCCAGCCGATGAAAATGCTGAACCACGTCCAGATGATCGTCAGGGTCGCGCCGATGGGGAAGCCGAGGTAATGCACCGGCCACCAGAGAAAATGATGCCGGGCGAACATCAACAGCCCCATGATCCCCGCGCCGATCCCCGCGAATAAAAAGCGCGGCCCGATCTCGTCGAAGTCGCCTAGGGGATGCTTGGGGTTGGCGATCTTGTAGGCCGAGTCGCCGTGGACGATCTCGCCGAAGCGGTTGTAGAACCACCAGTCCAAATTGATGCCCCCGTACTGGTATCCCATCCACACCACCATCCACACCGAACCAGCCAAGCCGACCACAATCGAGAGCATCAGTGCCCAAAACAGCGGCCGTCCCCGCACTTGGCCAATATCGGCTAGCTTGAGACCATTGATCGCCGAGACCATCACCATGGTCCGCAAATCGCCCGCCCAGCTAAAGGTCATCCCCAAGCTCACCAGCCCCGACGGACCGATCGCCTCCGTGCCCACCGCGTCAATCACAAACGGCTGCGCCGTCATCTGCGCCCGCGCAAAACCCAACCCGCCCTCGGCGACGATCCGCGTCAACCCGTAGAAGATGCAAAAGGCGACAAACAGAAAAAACAGCGAGACCCACCACGGCACGCCCGATAAGGTCAGCCAGCCGGTGGCATACGCGCTGGCCAAGACCAAGACGACGATCGCCGCCCGATACGAAAGAATCTCCTGCGAATCGTCCAATTCCCCCTCGTTGTACAGGGCTTTGCGCCAGACCCGCCGCAGATAGCCGCGGCTGTTCCACAGCCCGTAGATCACCAGCACCAGCATGGCCCCCATCCCCTCGTAGGACACCGGCAGCGAGCCTTCCATAAACAAGTCGCGGCGACCGGGCAGCGAATAGCCGAGGATATTCTCAGTGGTCATCTGCGCTTTGGTCAGCAAGTGGAAGAGCCAGATGCTCAACCCCACGTCTAAGCTCAAAAAGTACGCCAGTCCCAGCGCCACAAAGTTCACGTTGGTCGTCAGCCCCAGCGCGTTGTTAAACAGCGAGATGCTGTGGCGCAACTGCACCGCCGGGATGAAGGGGAAATAGTGGTGTAAGGCGTTGGTGCTGTACAGCACCAAGGGCAGCGCGAACCCGATCCACAAAAGCGGCCTTTTGAACAGCGGGACGACGATGGACCCGCTCTTGCCTTCTTCGGTCAGGTCGATGGGTAGCTGCAACAGCGGAAAGGTCAAGCGGTCGTAGTCAACCCACTGGCGGCGGACTATCGACGCGATGGCAATCATCATCAGGTAGATCGACAGAATAAACGAGACCCAAGCCGCAAGCGGCACCATCCAGTGTTCCCAGGGGATGGGCTGCCCCTTGGGCAGGCCCTCGAAGAAGTACTTAATCGCGTCTGGGTCCTGCGGCACCATCCACTCGCGGACGTAGGGATGCAGCAGCTCCGACCAGTTGTTCTCGGGGGTGGCATAGTAGTAGATATTGGGCAACATGGCGATCAAATTGCCCGTAAAACCCCACGTGGGAATGGCAGAACCGATGATCATCATCGCGTAGATGATAATCAACTCGGAGCGGTTAAAGCCCCAAGAACGGCGAAGCAGCTTGAGCGCGGGATTGAAAAACGCCACCACCAGGAAGAACAGGAAAACCGCTCCGGCGGTGATGTAATCGGAGGACATGCCCGCGGTGGCCATCGCCAGCCGCGCATAGGCGAAAAACACGTTGATCGCCAGCGACAGCAAGGCCCCAAAAGCGAACGAGCGATAGGTAAAATTACCGGGCATCAGAGCATCTTAGGACATTGTGTATATCGGCGCAAATAGGCGGCGATTTGTCGCCTACCAAGCCGCCGCCTATACTTAGCGCACCTTACATTCACACCAAAGGATACCATAATGGCAGCTCTCAAAGTCGGCATCATTGGCCTCGGCGGCATCGCCCGCTCTCACTGCGATTCAATCGCCCAGCTCGACCAAGTAGAAGTCGTCGCGGTCGCCGATCTGTTCGAGGAGAAGCGGCGCGAGTACATGGGCAAGTACCACATCCCCAAGGGCTATCCAACCCACCACGAACTCTTGGCCGCTGCCGATGTCGATGCGGTCGCCGTCGTGCTCGGGCACCAACTCCACCACCAGCTCACCATCGATGCCTGCCGCGCCGGCAAGCACGTGCTCGTCGAAAAGCCCATGGCCATCAGCCTAGAGCAATGCGACGCCATGGTCGCCGCCGCTGCCGAAAACAATGTCAAGCTGATGGTCGGGCTGTCGCAGCACTTTTACAGCACCAGCCTCAAGGCCAAGGAAATCCTCGACTCCGGCCAGCTCGGCCCGGTGATTACGGCGGTCAGCTACATGTCGAAAAACTGGAATTTCGCCGGGCGGCGGCCCCAGTACCGCAGTCGCTTCCACGGCGGCGGCATGTGGTTGACCAATGGCGTCCACGTCGTCGACCGGCTCACGTGGGTGATGGCTTCGCAAGCCGCGTCGGTCTCGGCCTCCATCGGCACCCGCGCTCACTACCAAGCCGGCGACGATTCGGCCACGGCCTTTATCCGCTACAAGAACGGCCTCGCCGGCACGGCTGTAGCCATAGGCTACGCCGACGGAGCGCCGAATTTTGAATGCCAAGTGATTTGCGCCAACGGCTCGCTGCGCTTCAGTCAGCACGGCGAGAAATACGTCAAAGTAGGCCAGGGCGATACGTGGGAAGACGTCCCTTTTGAGGACGCGCCGACCGAGATGTACCACGAGTGGAAGAGTTTTGCCGAGGCCATCGCGCTCAATATCGAGCCGCCGACCCACGGCCAATACGGGCGGCACATCATGGAAATCCTCTTCGCCGCCGAAGCCTCGTCCCTCACCCGCCGCGAGGTCAAAATAGGCCGCAGGCCGCATTGGCAGACCCAGAGTTCCGGCGCGCCTGTGACCATCCAGCACGGCTGGATGTAGGGGCGACCCGGCCGGTCGCCCCTACCAGCGCTCCAGCGGCGTCATATCCCCGGCCTGCGCCACTTCCTCTAGCTCCGCCACGCTCGCCGCGCCACTGGACGCGGTCGAGACCCGCTCGTCGGCCAAGACCCAGCGAAACGCGCTCTGCGGTAGCGTCGCATCCTGTTGCGTTAGCTGCTCGATAATCGCCCATGCCCGCTGCCGCTCTTCCTCGCGTTCAAACCGACGCTCCACCGCCGCGCGCTGGTCCTTGCCAGCGACGTACATACCCCCAGCCAACACCGTCGCTAGCACCACGCCCATATCGCTTTGCGCGGCGGCCGGCAAGACGGCCTCCGCCGCTAACTGCACACAGGGATGGTAGTCGTGGTAGCACAGCACCGCGTCGAATTCGCCAGTCGCCGCCAGCCGCGCCAACAAGGGGATGGCCCGGCCCGTCACGCCGATAAAATCGCACAACCCCTGTTTTTGCGCGGCGCGCAAGCCCTCCAAAGTCCCGCCCTTTTCCACGATCCGCTCCCAGCCCGCTATGTTCACCTCGTGGATCTGCGCTACCGTCAGCTTAGTTAGTCCCAACAATGCCAGACTGCGCTCCAAGCTCTGCAAGACCGAATCGCGCCGGTAGTCAAAGTCTTCCGGCTTAAACCCTACCTTGGTCGCCAAATAAAAAGGGCGGCGCTCCCCCGCTAGGGCCTTGCCCAGCAGTTCTTCGCTCGCCCCGTAGAGTGGTGCTGTATCGATGTAATTGCAGCCCAAATCCAACGCGCACCGCACAATCGCCCGAGCGTTTTCCTCGGCGCGCTCCGGATCCTCCTTGCCCCCCAAGTAGGCCCCACCCAAGCTGACTGCGCTCACCTGCAATTCCGTGCGCCCAAATCTCCGATAGCGCATGGTGTTTCTCCTTGTGGCGGCGTGGCGCTTAATCCGAATTGAGTAGTTCATGCCGGACCTGATCCCAATCCAGCACCGGGTCGGCAGGATCGCGCAGCCGCTCCAAAGCTACGCTGAGGTCGTCGAGATCCTCTAGGTATCGCTCCAATGCTTGGCGAATGATGGCGGCGCGGCTCCGTTTGAGCTCCGCAGCGGCCTCGTCTAGTGCTTTGGCTAGGTCATCGGGTACGCGAGCGGTTATCTGGTACATGGGGTTGATCTCCTATCTGACAGTAATCCGAGTAGTCAGCCCAACCCGTGCGGCCATGTTCACTAGCTTGTCGATGGTGAATTTGCTGATTCGGCCATTGACGAGTTCACTCACACGCGATTGCGGCACACCAAGCCGTTTGGCGGCCTCTTTCTGAGTGATATTTTCGTGATCAATGTATGCCTTTATGGCATCCATTAGCTGAGAGCGGAACTTGAGATTGGCCGCTTCTTCGGGGCTATCCGCAATGGCATCCCAGACGCTCCGGTAAGTATGAATCTCCATTGGCTATTTGGTAGTGGTTCAGTTTGAAAAATATTTCCATTGGATATTAGTTCTAGTCCTCTTTATGTAATAATACATTTAAGTCGAGGCCATTTTCTTTAAATGATACTTTAGAATCGAGTCCTGTATGTAGTAATAGTTCGGCCTGTCGCAATGTCTTGGCTACCTTAGTTGAGTCTATGGGTTCCCCTTTGTTTTTAAAGGCTAGTACAAGGACAGAAGCAGCAGAATAATCTTTTTCTAATTCCTCTGGTAGAGTTTGTTTTGTGATTGCTATTGCTTGGTCTGTTGGTATTCCACCATTGACCATTTGAAGGACAATGGATGACCCTGTAAATGCTCTCATTGCTTTTTTGGGGTCTATTTTGGCGGCCTTTAGCACTATTTCAAGATCGTCGTCTGTTTTTGATTCTTGAATCGCGCTAAGTACGATATGTACTGTTTCGGGTCCGCCAACTTCTTTAAACATTTGCTGAAAAATATAAATAATTAGGTGTTTATCCATTGGTTTGTGCTTGGTCCAACTTTCCATCGGAACACATAGCAATAGCATAAGTGCAATAAGGATGATTATCATTGTGCTTCCTTTCTGTAAAGAGGCGATTCGCCTGCAACAGGCTATTGACCGTTATGATGATTTCTCTATCAGTGTATTCGTCGAAGTCATCTGGAGTCATTGTCGGGCTATCGACACTCGAAAATATCGAAGAATTGGTTTATGTCACAGTTGGCAGGTAACACCTTATCAATCCTTCCAGCGTGGTCGCGCTGAACATGATGGGCGTGGACAAATCCCTTCATAAGCGCTTGATCGAGAGGTGTTTTATATTCGGCGAATTCGGACATCTTGCTTTGCACATGGGGAGAACCAACCGCGCACACATGCGTGATCGTACCGACACTGTCAACCATCGACACCTCTTTAACAACCCAATAACTGTGCTCCTTGGGCGAAATTATTCGGCAAACGACAAGATCGCCAATGTCAGGGCGAGGAGTTTGTTGAAGCTGGGGAGAAATGGTAATATTGGAAGTAGCCATAGGAATTGGTCTCCCGTGGTTACGCCCTTTAGCGTCGGCTAACGCTAAAGGGCAGAGGGGACGCCCCGCTTTCTCCGTGAGGAAGCCAGCGGGGCTATGAAGTGCTACTGCGTTTAATTTTATACTTTGTGTGCGTTGCGTCAAAGACTATAAGATTTCAAACTGAACCACTACCGCTATTTCCTCTATCTTGACTTGGCTTCTCCGTCTCACAGACCAAGCTCCTCACGCAGGGCAATCGCACCAAAAATTGAGATTTGTCATAGGGTTATGTTATATTTTCTGTGTCTTTTTCGATAGCGCTGGTGCGCTGCTTCTCTCCCCTTCTCTTGGAACGTTTCCCCATGGCACCTTCGGCTGATTCACTGATTGAACATTTTTCCCAGGTACCCGATCCCCGTATCGAGCGCAGCCAAAGGCATCGTCTCATCGATATTGTGGTCATTGCCGTGTGTGGCGCGATCTGCGGGGCCGACAACTGGGTGCATATCGCTGAGTTTGGGCGATCCAAATACGACTGGCTAAAAACCTTTCTGGCGTTGCCCAATGGCATTCCTTCCCATGACACCTTCGGCCGCGTCTTCGCCCGGATCTCGCCCGAGCATTTCCAGGACTGTTTCAGTGCTTGGGTCCAATCCCTCCTCCCCAAGCTTGAGGAAGAGATTGTGCCTATTGATGGCAAAACGTTGCGCCACTCTTATGACCGAACCTCGGGTAAAGCAGCCGTACATATGGTCAATGCCTGGGCGGTGAAAAACCGACTGGTGTTAGGCCAGTTCCACTGTGAAGGCGGTCTGGACGAGATCACCCTCATTCCCGAACTGCTGCGTGTGCTGGCGCTCAAAGGCTGCATCGTCACCGTCGATGCCATCGGCTGCCACAAAAGCGTGGCCGAACAGGTCATCGACCGGCAAGGCGACTACGTACTGGCCGTCAAGGCTAATCAGCCCAAGCTGTTGCATCATCTGCGTCAGGTCTTCGACCGAGGGGAGCCTCAACTGCATCAGGATCTATCGGTCGACATGTTTGAGACCTACGATGAAAACCACGGCCGCATTGAGACCCGCCGGTACTGGACCACCGATCAGGTCGACGCTTTTGCCGATGGGACCGCTTGGAAGGGCTTAGGCTTGTTCGGTATGGTTGAAGCCCAGCGACAGGTAGGCGATCAAGTCTCCGTGGAACGACGCTACTATATCTCCAGCCTGGACAACGATGCCCAGCGGTTTGGTGAAGCGGTGCGTAGTCATTGGAGCATTGAAAATTCCTTGCACTGGATACTGGATGTGGTCTTCCGTGAAGATGACTCACGGGTACGCACCGGCCATGCCCCGGAAAATATGGCCCTCCTGCGACAGATTGCCGTGAGTCTGCTCCAGCAAGAGAAGACGGCCAAGGTCGGCGTCCAGACCAAACGGCTCAAGGCCGGATGGGATAACACCTATTTGGCTAAAGTATTGTCCGCTGGGCACTTTTGATGCGATTGCCCTGGCTCCTCACGAACGCGCTTCTGGAGATCGTTAGGGTTAATACGCTCTTGTTTGACCGCCTCCGCCAAGAGTTGCTTGACACGCGCTTTCCCAAGCCGAAGGTACTGATCCTTTTGGATTGCGGTAAAAATGTGTTGAGCGACCTTTCCGAGGCGCATGTAATCCAATCGGCACACATCAACGTGTAATTCGGCCAACTCAAGGACAGGGGTTCGTCCCTTGGTATCTTGCAAAGTTTGACCGTCGGAGCGTAGTTCATCGGCAGCCAACCAAACAACATCAATTTTATCGACGCTAGTTCCCGCGGCGGCTAGTGCCAGTACGGCCTCGTTGACTTCTATTCCCTCCCCGTCGCCGCATCTCCAGAATAAAAGCTTGTTGTCTTGCGTTCGCAGGTCCGCGGTCACGGCATCTGCCGGAATCTCGCCCTCCGCCAACTCGCCTTTTTTCGACCACTTCGCGAGCGAGATTTTACGGGCTAGGAACACAGGCTATTCTCTTAAATCGCTGATGACATCCTCAATGTACTCTCGCAGCCACGGCTCGGCTTCGCTATGTGCTTTCATAACATCCGCCAAGCTTCGATCACCCCAAGATTCCGCCGCCTGCACCGCGGCATCTCTAATCTCTACATCGTCCACAGCCAATCCGTCTCTCACGAGTTCGGTACGCCATGAATCCGTCCCCGGAGGTGTTTGACGCCCCAAGCAACGCAGAACTGATGCCGCAAAACTCGGTCGCTCAGCGTCCAAGGAAAAAGTCCGAAACCAATCGAGGACGGGGTTGTCCTCCGTGGATCGCAATGCTTCTCCAATGATCTCCTCGGCTGGATGGGACATTCCGTCCTCGAGAGGATCGGCTGCAAAGGCCGTCCACAGCCTATTTGCGAGTCGTTCTCGCTCTCGATCTTCGACAAGAGCTTTTTGAGCCGCTGCCGCCTCTAAGCCATCCTTTTCTTCGCTTGGCCGTATATCGAAAAGATCTCGCTCATCCGTCTCTATAGGCGGGTTTTTGTAGCTCTGACGCTGTCGCATGGTTTCTTGCCCTCAAACTGCTCGTGATTGGAAGGAGCTCTTCTGCATGACCTTCAAGCTAGGCCCACGACAAAGGGAATATACGAGAAAAGAGACACAAACCCCACACACCCTACCCCTCCACCGGCTCCAGCCCGAGCAACACCAAAAGCCAAGTATTGTGCCAGTAGGCGCTGTTGATATAGGGATTTTCCGCCGCCGGCCAGTTTTTCCAGTAGGTCTGGTTGTGCGGGATGCGGTGATACCACTGTACAATGGGGATGGAGGGCAGCTCGGCCAGCCAGATTTCCATGGCCTCGCGAAAGAGCGTTTTCAGCGCCGGGTCGTCGGGCGCAGTCTGCCCCATCTGATCGACCAGCGCGTCAAACTCCGGGTTCGACCAGCGCCAGAACCGCTCGGAGTGCGTGCCGGTGGGTTGGACGAAGCGGCTGTGGTAGAGCCGCAAGGTGAAGTACGGATCGCGCACGCTCGCGCCGTTGCCCATCAAGAAGGCCCGCGCCGTGCCCTGTGCCATCCGCGAAAACGCATCGGGCGTCATGCGGAAGTCGGCGTCGAAACCCGCCCGCTCCAACTGCGCCACCAAGACCGGCGCTAAGTCCGTAAAAATATCGAAAATGTCGATGACGATCTTGAGCCGCTCGCCCTCTTTGGTCCAGAAGCCCTCGGCGTCCTTGCTCCACCCCTTGCGCTGCATAATCGCCGCGGCCTTGACCGGGTCGTGGACGCCGATCTCGTACTTTTCCACCAAGTCTTGAATCGTATCGGTGTATTGGCGGATGGGCGGGAAGTCCGGCAGCGGCAGATGCGATTTGGTCCCGGCCCCCTGCCAGCCAATGGCCACTAATTGGTCGCGGTCGATAGCGTAGTTGATAGCGCGGCGGATCTCCGGGTCGTCAAACGGCGGCTCCAAGTTGTTGAACCCCAAGCATACCGGCCACCAGTCGAGATACCCGAGCGGTAGGTCGCGTCCGGTCCAAGTAGAGACGTTGGGATTGGCGTCGAGGATCGACTGCATGTTCGGCGGCCGGATGTCGAGGCAGGTGTCCATATCGTTGGAGATCAAGTTCTGCACCCGCTTGGTCTCCTCCATGTGCGTCAGGTAGATGATGCGCTCCACCGCCGGCGGCTGGCGAAAGCCCGTCTTCTGTGCCCACCAGCCCGGGCGCAAATCCCACACCCGCTGCGCAGGCACGGAAATGAAGATCTCGTACGGGCCGCTGGCCACGGGCCAGCCTTTCTCTTGGTCGAAGTTGTTGAATGTCTGCGGATCTTGGCCTTCCCAAATGTGCTTGGGTACAATGGGGATACCGTTGTCGAAGTTGTTGGTGAAGTAGCTGAAGACAAAGCGCGGATTGGGCTTGGTGAGCGCGATTTTGGCTGTGTGGGCGTCGGTGGCCACCGCGCTCTTTACCCAAACCTGCATGTCGGTGGAAAAAGACAGATGCGGCGCGTTGTCCTTGAGCATGTTGATCGTAAAGACCAAGTCGGCCGCGGTCCACGGCTGTCCATCGCTCCACTCGACCCCCTCGCGAATGTGGATGGTGACCTCGGAGTAGTCTTCGTTGTACTCGTGCCCGGTGGCAATCCAAGGGATGACGTTATCGGCTTGCTGGCTGTAGGCGTTATAGAAATACAGCGGCTCGTACTGGAAGTTCCAACCCGTCTTGGAGACGCCGGTCAGCAAAAACGGGTTAAACGAGTTGTAGTCCTTGATCTGCCCGCTACAGTCCTGCAAGCTGGAACAATCCATGATCAAGGTCCGGCCCCGTGGCACGTTCTTGTGCCCTCCGTCCCCACAGCCGACCAACAACACACCCACCAAGCACAACAACAGGCCCTGCATGATATTCCTCCGGAAAATTATTTTTGCGCGGCGGCTGCAGCCGAGAACACTTCGTTTAGATCGCCGCTTTCCAACACCGGCGACTCAGCGTGCAGAAAACAAGCCACCGCCCGCTCGGCCTCCGGCCGGTAAAACGGCGGCGCGACCGCACACTGGGCCATGGCTTGGGGGCAGCGCAGCACGTAGCGGCAGCCGGCAGCCGCCTCTTCGGCCTCTATAGCCTCTATATCAACCACTTCCTTTTCTTCTACCGCTTCGTCGATCCACTCGCGCCCCGGCTCGGGCACTGGAATCGAGTGAATTAGCTCGCGCGTATAGGGGTGCTGCGGGTCCTTGATCACCTTCTCGGTGTGGCCAGCCTCGGCCACGGCCCCGTGGAACAGGATGACGATGTTCTCGCTGACTTGGTACGCGGTCGTCAGATCGTGGGTGATGTAGATGAAGGAAATGCCGAAGTCTCGATACAGCGCGTGCAGGGTGGAGAGAATGGTCGCGCGGAGCGAGGCGTCCACCATGGACACCGGCTCGTCGGCGATGATCAGCTTGGGCTTGAGCAACAGCGCGCGCGCAATGGTGATGCGCTGGCGCTGCCCGCCCGAAAGCTGATGGGGATAGCGACCCAACGTTTCCTCGGGCCGCAACCCGACCGTGCGCAGAGCCTCGCGTATCTTGTCGTAGGCATCGGCCTTAGACGCGGCCAACCCGAACTTCCGCACCGGCGTCGTCAGGATGTGATCGATCTTGTAGAAGGGATTGTACACTTCAAAGGGATCTTGAAAGATCGCCTGTACGTCTTTGCGGAATTGCTGCCGCTCCTCCTTTTGCAGGTCGTGTACATTGCGGCCTTGGTAGAGCACCTCGCCGGCGCTGGGGGTGAGTACCCCGAGCAACATGCGGGCGATCGTGGTCTTGCCACTGCCCGACTCGCCGGCAATCGTGGTAAAGGAGGGTCTATCCGCGTCAATCGACAGGGAAAAGTCGCTGACGGCTATGGTCTCAGTGCTCGCGCCGAAGCGCTGGCCGCCGCTGCGAAAGACCTTGCGCAGGTGGCGCGCCTCAAGAAGCGGGGGCATCTGCGACCTCCTCGTGCAACAAACACGACGCTAAGTGGTCCGGGGCGACCGTTTGCAGGGTGGGTGTGCGCTGGCTGCACTGGGCCATGGCCTGGGGGCAGCGCGGGTGGAAGAGACAGCCCGACGGCGGGTCCAACAACGACAGCGCGACCCCGGGAATGCCCTTGAACTCGCCCTTGACCTCAAAAGAGGGAATGCTGGCAATCAAAAGCTGGGTATAGGGGTGTTGCGGATTGTGAAAAATATCCTCGACCCGGCCCACCTCGACCAATTTGCCGCCGTACATGATGCCCACGCGCTCGGCAAACTGCGCCATCAGGCCCATGTCGTGGCCCACCAAGAGCACGGTGGCATTGAGCTGGTGCTGTAGCTGGCGCAAAGTCTGCATGATTTGCCGCTGCACCACCACGTCGAGGGCGGAGGTCGGCTCGTCGGCCAAGATGAGCTGTGGATTGAGCGAGATGGCTTGGGCAATGCAGGCCCGCTGCTTCATGCCGCCGCTCAATTCGTGAGGGTAGAGGCGGGCCACTTCCGGCTTCAGCCCGACCTTGGCCAACAGCTCGATCACGCGCTCCAACTGCTCGGCCTTGGGCACCGGGGGCAAATCAGTCGCGTGCTCGCGCATCGTCAGCATCAGTTGCTCCCCGATCCGCATCACCGGATTGAGCGAGTTCATCGCGCCCTGCGGCACCATCGCGACCCGCTTGAGCCGGGCCTGCCGCACTTGCTCGCGGTCGAGTCGGGTCAGATCGGTACCGTCGTCTAAGGTCGCGCTACCACCGGCGATGAGGCCCGGTGTCTTAATCATCCGCAACAGCGCCAAAATCAACGTGGTCTTGCCGCTGCCAGACTCGCCGACTAGGCCAAAACGCTCGCCTTTGTACAGAGTTAGATCGACCTTGTTGACGGCGCGGGCGATGCCGCGCCGGGTCTCGAAGTGGACCTCCAAGTCGCGAATGTCCAGCAGGATCTCTTTGTCGGCCTTGCTCATACGGCCTTGCGCTGTTTGGGGTTGGCCAGCTCATCCAAACCGGCCGCGGTCAGCAACAGGCCGACGAAGATCACGCCGATAAAGAAGATTGGAATTGCCCACCACCACCACATGCCGCGGATGAGCGCGCTGAACGTGATGGCCCAATAAATGGTCATGCCAACCGTTGGATCGTTCTGCGGCCCCAAGCCGAGGGCCTCTAGGCCGATTGACGAGAGAATGGCCCAGTTGACGGCATTGGTAAAATTGGCCGCGAGGTAGGGCAGCAGATTGGGGAAAAGCTCCTTCCAGATGATCTCGGCATTGCTCATGCCGTTGAGCTGGGCCATCTGCACGTACGCCCGCTCGCGCATGGTCAAGACCTGCGAGCGAATCGTCCGCGTCGGCCACATCCACGCCAGCGAAGCCACCACCAAGGCCATGATGTTGACGCTGATTTCCTCGCGGATCGTCGAGGCGATGGAGACCAGCACCACGAGGCCGGGTACGGTCAGCAGCGTATCCACGAAGCCGCGGATGACCGTGTCGATCTTGCCGCCCATATAACCGCTCGTAAAGCCGAGGAAAATGCCTAGCCCCAGCCCCACCGTGCCGGCCAACAGACCAATCCGCATGGTCAGCGGCACCCCCACCACCATCACGGCGAGGAGGTTGCGGCCGGAGTCGTCGGTGCCAAAGGGGTACTCCAGCGAGGGCGCTTGCCGCGGCGGCGTGGCCAGCGGCTGGGCCTGCGAGGTATCGACGAAGATCGGCCCCAAGACCCCGAAGAGCACCACCAACAGGATCATGCACAAGCCGGCCGCGAGCATGGGGCTTTCGCGCAAGTAGTAGAGAATTTGGTCGAAGCGGTGCATGGCTAGTGGTGGCGGCTGTGGGAAATCCGCGGGTCGAGCAGCGGATAGAAGAAATCCATCAGCAGGGTCACCGAACCGATGGACATGATGAGAATCAGCACCACGCCGTTGATGACCGTATAATCCGAGGCTTGGATGGCCTGAAAGAGCACCGTGCCGATCCCCGGATAGGCGAAAATTACCTCGACGATAACCTGGCCGGCGACCACGTTGGCCAGCGACAGCCCCAGCGCCGTGAGTTGCGGCAGCAGGGCGTTGCGCAGGCCGAAGCGGAAGAAGATCGTGCGGTTGCGCAGACCATTGGCCTCGGCCAGCGTGATGTAATCCTCGCCCGAGGTCGTGACCATCATCCCCCGCATCCCCAGCGCCCAGAAGCCGATCTGCTGCAAGACAATGGCCATTGCCGGCAGAATCGAATGGTGCAACACGTCGAGGGCAAAGGAGAAGTTGAAGATCGCCAACATACCAGGCGAGTACCCGCCCGAAAGCGGAAAGAGGTTTAGCTTGAGACCCAATATGTAGAGCACGATCAGCCCCAGCAGATAGGGCGGAATCGCCGACAGGGTCATCATCGGCACCGCCAAGTTGCGCATAAAGCGTGGTGCCGTCGGCCAAGCCGCCAGCGCCCCCATGAGCGTGCCCAAGGCAAACCCGATCAGCACCGAAACGATCATCAGCCCAATGGTCCAGGGGATGGCGTTGCCGATGATCTGCCCGACGCGGGCCGGATAGTTGGCTAGCGAATAGCCCAAGTCGAGCGTAAAGGTGTCGCTGAGAAAGTTGAGGTATTGGACGTGAAGCGGCTTGTCGAGGCCGAACTTGGCCTGATAGGCCTTTACCATGGCCTCAATGCCGTCTTGGCGCAATCCTCCGCTGGCCGCTAGCTGGCCGAGCTTCTCGCGGATGGGATCGCGGCCCGTGCCTAGCCGCGGCACAAAGAAGTTCACGCTCGCCGCTGCCCACACTACGATCAGGAAAAGGGCGACCCTTTTGACGACAAAATTCCAAGACATGAGTATATGTAGAGGTGAATTTTGAAAAGTATTAAAACTAGGGAATAAAAATCGCCCCGTCAATTGCCCCCGCTCTTCACCACCACCACCTCATCCACCGGCAAATCCTCCAACTGCGTCACTGCGCCATCGGGCCACCGCACCTCTACGCGCTCCACGCGCTCGGCCCGGCCCACGCCAAAGTGGAGGCGCGCGTCGTTGTGTCCCAAATAGCTCGCCGCCCCGCCGACCGACCGCACCTGCGTTCGCCCTCCCGCCACCAGCCGCACCCAAGTGCCGACGACTTCCGGTTCTATTTGCACCACGAGATAACGACCAGCGCGCGTCTCATTGCGCAAGAGCGTCGGGCTGTCGTCGATATTGGTTGTGAACAGATCGACATCGCCGTCTTGGTCGTAGTCGCCGCTGATGGTCGCGCGGCTCGACTTCTGCACCAGCAGCCCAGGGCCGGCCCCTTCCACCGCAGCGAAGACGCCCGTCCCCTCGTTGGCGAAAAGTTGATTGCGCTGGGCGTACGTGCCCCCGGCGCTAGCGTGATCGACTTGGGGATAGACGTGGCCATTGGCTACGAACAGGTCCAAGTCGCCGTCGAAGTCAAAGTCGAAAAAGCGCGTGCCCCAGCCGAGATAGCCCACGGTCGAAGCGGCCAAGCCGCGCTCACTCGTAGCGTCAATAAAGGTCCCGCCGCCCGAGTTCAAATAGAGCGTGTTGGTCTCGCCGTAGAAGTTGGTCACATAGAGGTCGAGGTCGCCGTCGCCGTCGCAATCGCCCGCATCCACCCCCATGCTCGCCTCGGGTTCGCCGTCGCCGTTGTACGCCACGCCGGCCTCCAAGCCGATGTCGCCCAAGCGACCGCCGTCGTTGCGGAACAGCACATTGGGGGTCTCGTCGTTGGCCACGAACAGGTCCAGGTCGCCGTCGAGGTCAAAGTCTGCGGGCACCACGCCCAAGCCGTAGTAGGAATTGGCCGCGGCCACGCCGGATGCGGCCGTGACGTCGGCAAAAGCCTCGCCATCGTTGCGGTAGAGCCGGTCCCGCCCGCCTTCCATGCCCTGCGGGCCGCAAAAGACCCGCAGCCCGCCCAAATAGATGCAGGGATCCTCCAATGCCGGGTCTTGCAGCACCGGCTCGATGTCGAAGACCACGTAGTTGGCAACGTAGAGGTCGAGGTCGCCGTCTTGATCGTAGTCGAAAAATGCCGCGCTCGTGCTAAAGTCATCGCCGGCAACCCCAGCCTGCGCTGTGACCGCGGCAAAGGCACCATCGCCACGACTGCGATAGAGCGCATTGGTCCCGTAGTTGGTCACATAGAGATCGCGCTGTCCGTCGCTGTCGTAATCGCCCACAGCCACCCCCATGCCCCAACCGCGATCCTCGACGCCGGCTGCAACCGCCACAAAGGCTCCGCCGTCGTTGCGGTAGAGTACATTGCCCGGCCCCGCACAGTAGTGAGCATAGGTCGAGCCATCCACGACATAGAGATCGAGATCGCCGTCGCCGTCGTAATCGAAAAACGCTGCGCCGCTGCCGGTGGATTCGAGGATGAAGCGCTTGTGCGGGCCGCCATTGACGGTGGGATAGTCTAGGCCGGCTTCTCGCGTCGCATCCACGAAGAAGGGATCGGCCTGGGCGCTGGCGACGGCGAGCAACAAAAAGACGAGCACCATAGACTTAGCGGGCGCAGCGGAAGCCTATGGTGTTGCCCTTGATGTACGAGTGCGAATCCTTGGTATTGGCTCGCTTGTTACACTGGGTCAAGGTAGGGCCGTTGATCCACGATCCCCCGCGCAGGAACTGCAATTTCTCGCCTCCTTGCGTCCACTCCCACACATTGCCGCCCATATCCAAGAGTCCAAAGGGGCTAGCTCCACTCGGAAAGGATCCCACCGGCGCAGTTCGCCCATAGCCATCCTTGTCTCCGAAGATGTTGGCGCGTCCCTTCTCAAAATCCTCCCCCCACGGGTACTTTAGCCCTTCCGTTCCCGCGCAGGCAAAGTACCATTCCTCCTGCATCGCCAAGCGCTTGCCCGCCCACTGGCAATAGGCCATCGCCCCGTACCACGACACCTCGATGACCGGATGCCGCGCAAATCCTTCTTTGACCTTGTACACGCCGTCCTCCTCCACCAGTGCCGTATATTGACTCCCCAACTCCACCCAGTACATGCCTTCCACCTTGGCGTTTCCCTCCTCGGTCAGAAACGCTGCGTACTCCTCGTTGGTCACCTCGTATTTATCTATGTAAAACCTGTGATTTTCCCTCGTGATTTTTACCATCTCCCCGCCCTTGAGGGAGTCGGCCGCGGCTTGCTTTTCTTGGGCCAAAGCCGAAGCCGCAACGGCAACACACAGCGCGATCCCGCAAAATACCTGCATCATTTCGGCTCCTGTCCATCCAGCGCGTATTCCCGCACCACTTTGGCAAATCCATCCTCGGCAAAACTCGGTCCAATCCGCACCCCATCCCCGGCCACGGCCGCCTGCACCTCGGCCTTTGCATTCCCCAGCAACACCCCGATCCCCGCCGCGCGCAACATGGGCAAGTCGTTGTTCGCATCCCCTATCGCCAAGATGCGCTCTGCACGTCCACCTATCCGCTCGGTTAGCGTCCGCAGGGCCACGCCCTTATTCACTCCCCGGCGCATAAATTCCACCATACCGGGATTCGCCCAAGCCACATAGATCTGATCTCCGCATAGCGCCTCGATATCGGCGATGTGCTGTTCTCTCCGCTTCGGTTCTACTTCCAGCATGATCTTGGGTGGTGTGCCCAGTTCACCGCTCTGGCAGCGTGCGTATAGATCGGCGTCGCGCACCATGCCCGGCTCTTCGAACGATTCGAGGTAATTCATGGGCCGGACGTACCGGTATTCCTCGGCGACCCCGGCGACCGTGCGTTCAAACAGACAGTAGATCAGGTTTAGCCCCTCTGCGCACCCGTATTCGACTATCTGGGCAAAGGATGCCTCGTCCAACCGCTCCTCGCGCAGCACCTCTCGCTCCGCGCCCACACCTGGGCCGAGAACCACCGAGCCATTGTAGCCACCTATGTAGAGCGCCCGCGCCAGTGCGGGGTAGGCCGCAAAAGGGTATTGACTGCGGCGGATGCTGCGCCCGCTGACGCTAGCTGTAGGTATGTCGCGCACAATCAGTTCCTCGATGGCCGCCACAGCCGAAGCCGCCAGCCGCCCTTCTGAGTCGAGCACCGTGCCGTCGAGGTCAAAAGCCACTAAGTCGATCATCATTTCTCCTGTTGCAAGGTTTGCAGGCGCGAGCGCACATCATTCGCCGCCAAGGATGCGTACGCGCACCACTCGGCCCGCGGGTCTAGCCGCTGCGCCTCGCCATCGTCGTCCGCTGCCAAAGATGCGTACGCGTGCCACTTGGCAACCGCTTAGGACGAAGATGGCGAGGGTGGTGACCAGAAGAACTCTCATACCAGAAACAACATCCACCGTCTTTTGCCCCCTGTCAATTTCTAGTACGTTGTTACGTCCCGTTTGCCATCCCCTCACCAATAAAAGGAGCACCTATAATGAGATGGTCCCTCTTCCTCGTCGCCCTCCTCTGGACGGCCTCGCATGGCACGGCCGAAGACCGCCCCCGCCTCGTGCTCGACGGCCAAGCAGCGATGTTAGTCGTCGATTTAGGCGGCGGCTCCATTGCCGATTTCCACCTCAAAAGCAACCCGCTCAACCCCCTGCAATGGGACTCTTGGTCCTTCGGCGATACCCCCGATCAAGCGCCGCCGATGGAGCCGCGCTCGATGGGGCATTTCCTCTGCCTCGACCGCTGGGGACCAGCCACCAAAGCCGAGCAGGCCCACGGCATGGGCTGGCACGGCGAGGCCACGCGCGTGTGGTGGACCTTGGATGAGGACTCACGCGCAGAGGACGGCTACCTCATGGCCCAAATGTCAGCCGAGCTGCCCTTGGCCGGCCTCAAGGTCGCGCGCTCGATTCGCATGGATCAGGATCAGGCGGTCTTTGCGGTCGCCGAGGCCGTTACCAACACCCGCCATTTGGGCCGCGTGTACAACATCGTCCAGCATCCGACCATTGGTCCGCCCTTTTTGGACGAGAGCACCCGCGTTGATGCCAATGGCACGCGCGGCTTTATGCAGGAAACGCCCATGCCGACGCCGGAAGACCCAGAGGTGCGCTGGCCCCATGCACTCAAAAAGGACGGCACCGAGGTCGATATTCGCGGCCTAACCGACGACGCTTCGCCAGCGGTCGTTTCGTATATAATTGACGAAGAATACGGCTGGACCACCGCCATCAATGCCAGCGCGGGATTGCTGATTGGCTATATCTGGCCGATGGAGGAATACCCTTGGTTCGACGCTTGGCGGCACGTCCGGGACGGCAAGCCCTTTGCGCGTGGCTTGGAGTTTGGTACCACCGGTCTGCACCAACCCGGACCAGTACTCGTGCAAAAGGGCCATATATTTGGCCGGCCAATCTTGCGCTTTATCGACGCCGACGAGACCCAGGTTTTCACCTATGCCAACTTTCTCATGGAGATTCCCGCCGACTTCGCCGGCGTCGCCGATGTCGGATACGCCGAGGGCCAGCTCGTGGTGCGAGAGGACGGCGGTCAGGGCCGCGAGCTGACGATGGAAGCGGGCGAGCTTTTTGAGTGGTGAAGTGGTAGTTGAACCCGCCATCCGCGAAGGACAGGTTCTGACCGGCCCGCTGTTTAGCGAGCCAATGCGAGTGGTAACCGTTCGCGCGAACGGTACTGATTACGTGGAGGCGGGCCTCGTCGGCCAGCGGTCCGAGCAGTTCCGTCAGGTCACGCTCACTGCCGATGACATTTCCAACCTGACCATCGCCGAGGCCGCTCTTTCCTACAATGGCGATGGACGGCTTTTGCGAATCGGCCTCCAAGCCTATGCGCTCGGCATCGCCTACGAGTTCGATCCCTATTTCGGGCTTTCCATCTCGCGCGTAGATCCCCTACCGCACCAGCTCGAAGCGGTGTACGAGCACCTCCTCAAGCTGCCCACCGTGCGCTTCTTGCTCGCCGACGATGCGGGTGCGGGCAAGACTATCATGGCCGGCCTTCTGATCCGCGAGTTGAAGCTCCGGGGCCTCATCGAACAGGTACTCGTCGTCTGCCCCGCGAACCTGACGTTCCAGTGGCAGCGTGAGCTCAAGGAAAAGTTCGACGAGAAGTTCCTAGTGTTAAAAGGCAGCGACATCCGCGATCAATTCGGTGTCAACCAGTGGCTGGAGCAAAAGCAGATCATCACCTCGCTCGACCTCGCCAAGCGCACCGAGATCTTGCCCGGCCTGCAACAGGTGCGTTGGGATTTGGTGATTGTCGATGAGGCACACCGCATGTCGGCGCGCGACGAGACCCACAAGAGCCAGCGCTACCGGCTGGGAGAATTGCTGCGCGACAGCGCCGATCACGTACTGCTGCTGACCGCCACGCCCCACAAGGGCGATCCGCAGAATTTCACGCTGTTTCTGCAACTGCTCGATCAGGATGCCTACGCCGATGTGAGTTCAATCCGCGAGGCTATGGAACGGAGGCGAGCGCCTTTTTACCTGCGGCGCACCAAGGAAGCGATGGTGTACTTCCCGGAGCGCCAGACGGACGGAACGTGGACTGCGAAGCCTGTTTTCACCAAGCGCATCCCACGCACCGCGGACTTCGCTATAGATGGTCCAGAGCTTGAGCTTTACCAAAAGATCACGCGGTTTGTCAAACGGCAGAGCGCTCGCGCCGCCGCGCAGGGCGACAACCCGCGTGCTCGGGCGGTCGGTTTCCTGATGTCGCTGTACCAGCGGCGTCTCGCCTCCAGCACCTACGCTATGCGGCGGTCGCTCGAAAACCGCGCCCGGCGTCTGGAGGAGGGACTCAAGCGCGCCCAGGAGTTGGTGCGGACTGCACCGCCGGACCTTCCCGACCTAGAAGAGCTGGAGGAATTGGAAGATGCCGAGCGCGAGCGCTTAGAGGAGATGCTGGAGGCTATCACGCTGGCTGGCAACGCCGAGCAGATACGCGAAGAGATCAGCGAACTTCTCCAGCTTGCCGAAGAGGCCAAGGCCGCCGAAGACTCGGGCAGCCAAGCGAAACTCGGACATCTCCGCAAAATCATGCAGGAGGAGGGGTTCTTCGACCGGCCCGATCAGCAACTGCTGCTCTTCACCGAGTTCAAGGACACCCTCGACCACCTGATGGAGTGCTTGCGAGACTGGGGCTTCAGCGTCGGCTGCATCCACGGCGGCATGAAGCCCGGCTCACGCGACGAACCAGGAAGCCGGCTCTATACCGAACAGCAGTTCCGCGAAGGTGCCATCCAAGTTTTGGTGGCTACCGAGGCGGCTGGGGAAGGCATCAACCTTCAGTGCTGCCACATCCTCTTCAACTACGACATCCCCTGGAATCCGAACCGGCTCGAACAGCGCATGGGCCGCATTCACCGCTACGGCCAGCGGCGCGATTGCCTGATCTTCAACTTCGTGGCAACCAACACCATTGAGGGGCGGGTGCTCCAGCGGTTGTTGGACAAGCTCCAGGAGATTCGCGACGCCCTCGATGACGACTCGGTATTCAACGTGGTCGGCGAAGTCTTGCCGTCCGCCCACGTGGAGCGCGTGCTACGGGACTACTACGCGGAAAAGTTGGGGGACGCTGACCTTGAAGAGCGGCTTTTGCAGGACGTGGATGAAGGCCACTTCCGGGCCATCTGCCAGACGGCACTGGAAGGCTTGGCCTCTAAAAAGCTCAACCTCGACATGCTCGTCGAGCGCCGAGCCAAGGCCCAAGAGCGGCGCGTCGTACCCGAAACCATTGCGCGATTCATCGCGGAGTGCGCCCAACACGCGGCCCTAACTCTGAAGCCGGTGGGCCACTTGGCGCATACCTTCGATCCAGGGCGGATACCACCCAAATTGAAGGAATACGAGCACAATCCAGACTGGAAACTCCCAGAGCTAGCGATGCGCTATCCGCGCTTGTCAACGGACCGCGACACAGCAGAGGAGCACAACCTCGAATGGGTCACCCCAGGGCATCCCCTGTTTGAGGCCCTGCGCCGGCACAGTCTCAATCTCGGCCAGGATGC
Organism: Candidatus Latescibacterota bacterium; assembly: GCA_965217585.1. GTDB lineage: Bacteria > Latescibacterota > UBA2968 > UBA8231 > UBA8231. The sequence continues at coordinate 4,818,829 of OZ244561.1, read as the reverse complement.
CTTTGCCAAGGGAGCCTGTTTCCATTCCCTAGCGCACGCAGCACCGGCGCGTCTCGATTTCTACCGGGCGCGGGTCGTGGATGGTCTCGGACACGTCATTCACGAACGGTTGTTCACCGTGGAGTTGACCAATGACGGATCTCCCTGTCTCCGCGAGCCGGATGCCCTTGGCAATCTCAGCCCCACCACCGCTCCGGGCGATCTGCCGCCGGTAGCCGCGCTACCAGAGGCGACCGCTTGGCTCAATGAAAACGCCTTGGTCGCTTTTATCAACGAGGTTCGCGCCGAGCGTCTGGCCGAAGTTGAGCGCATTGCCGATCACGTCAAACTGTCCTTGACGGAGGTTCTACAGCGGACCGATGAGGAGATTGGCCGTGCCGCCGAGGAGAGGGATAACAACGTAATCGGTGCCGAGGGCCGCTTGGCGCAGGCCGAAGCCCGCCATGCCGAGGTGATGGCGCGCCGCGACCGTCGGCGCGATGAATTTGAGCGGCAGCGGGCGCTGACCTTGCAGGGAGTTGAGCGGCTCGCCAGCGTCTTGATCCTGCCCCATCCCGAACGCGACACCCTCGATGTCCGGCGTCTGCGTCCACATCCCGAAACTGAGATGACGGCGATGCGAGTGGTCATGGAGTACGAGATTTCGCAAGGTCGTCAGGTCGAAGATGTCCACGAGAAGAATCTTGGCTACGATATAACTAGCCTCGATCCAGCGTCCGGCGAGTTGCGTCTGATCGAGATTAAAGGTCTCGCCGCCGCCACCGGCAGCATTCTGCTGACGCCCAACGAGCGTCGCGTCGCCGAGGATCGCCGCGACTGCTACTGGCTCTACGTGGTGACCAACTGCGCCAGTACCCCAGAGCTTCAGGAGCCGGTCAAAGACCCGGCCCGGTTCCCGTGGCACGAGGTCATCAAGGTCGCCCACTACTATCTGAGCGTTGACACTCTCAAGCAGCCGATGGAAATTCGGGAAGGCCAGAAGACATCCGGAAGATGGAAGACACGAGATGAATGAGAAGGCCAAAATGGAATGTGGGGTGCCGCTGGTAGTACGGCTTCTGAGGCAACCATGAACAAAGCCGATTTGATCGAACTGATCCGCAGCGGCGAGAACTCTGGCGTGGAGTTCAAGCGCGCTGACCTTCGCCCGGAACGACTGGCCACGGAAATTGCAGCTCTGCTCAATCTGGAAGGCGGGTACATTTTCCTCGGCGTCGAGGACAATGGCTCGGTTACCGGTCTCATGCGAGAGCCGCGCAAGGTGGAGGAATGGGTGATGGAGACAGCGCGTACCCACGTCTTGCCGGCAACGATTCCCTTTTGGGAGACCGTGGACTGGGGAAACGGGAAAACGGTCGGCGTTATATCTCTTCCCAGAGATGCGCCGGATAAGCCTTACAAGGCCAAGCGCGGGGAAAATTGGGTTACTCAGGTGCGCGTCGGAACGACTACGCGTACCGCAGGCCGCGAGGAAGAAGAACGGCTCTACCGACAGGGAGGATTGTTCCGTTACGGCTTAAAGCCCGTCCCCGGCACGGTGCTCGACTCGCTCAACCAGCGGCATTTGCGCGACTATTTTGGCCGCGTTCTAGGCGGCAGCGTTCCGCCGACAAACGATGTCGATCAGTGGCAAAGGCTGCTGCAAAACCTCGAACTTGCGACCCCAGCAGCGGGCCGGATGGTCGCAACCATCGACGGAATGCTTCTGTTTGGCAAGAACCCCAAGCGGTTTCTTCCGCAATCGGGCATTCGAGCTATTTGCTACTTAGGCCCGGAGCCGGATTATGCAACCCGTGCGGACGAGGACCTCAAAGGCCCCATGGTTCCACTCTGCGACCCCGAGGACGGGGAGCTTGTCAAGCTGGGTCTTGTAGATAAGGCGTGGGATTTCGTGCGGCGCAATACGACGCCCACTGCCTATTTGGAAGGGGCGCGTCGGATCGACCGCTGGGAATTTCCCGAAGACGTGGTGCGCGAGGCCGTGGTCAATGCCCTTGTACACCGCGATTACAGCATCGTGGGGACTGACATCATGCTCGTCATCTACTCGGATCGCCTCGAAGTGGTCAGCCCGGGCCGCCTGCCCAACACGGTGACGCCCGCTGGGATGCGATTGGGGCTGCGCTACGCCCGCAACCAGACCTTAGTCAACGTGATGCGCGACTACGGCTATGTGGATGCACGTGGCATGGGCATTCGGAACAAAATCATTCCCGGCATGTTGGCCCACAACGGCACCGAGCCGGACCTGATCGCGGAGGAGTACCGCTTCACCGTGCGCCTATGGAAGGAAGCGAAGCCAGCGTGATCCCCGGCGAATGCAAGCGTCTTTCCTGTGTTCTGGATTCGCCGATCAGGGTACTCGACAGCATATTTTGCTGTCATTAGGCTTTTTTGTTGATCAAACGCAATACCTGATAAGGAGGCCGCGATGAGTTCCACTGTCACTGTCCGCGATATCGACCCGGCGGACAAAGCCTGGCTCAAACGGGAAGCGCGCCAAGTCGGCGTGTCAATGGAAGAGTTCATCCGCCGTCTGATCCGCGAGAAGCGCGCCAAGGCTGAGCACCGCGCAACGCCTTCCGAGGCTTTCAGGCGGTATTTTGGCCCCGAGCATGGGGTCGAGTTGCCGGAGTCTAGGCACTACGCATATCGGAATACCGGCGTTGAAGTCGTCAATCCTTGGATCGGTGAGTGACAGTCGGTTTCTATCGGCGGCGGCGTTGCTTGGCGGTCAGCCGAACGAATTTTTCAGACACCGTCTGAAAATTGGCAGGTGACGAGATTCGCCAGACACTGTCTGTCGGATCTTCTCTGGCCAGCGTCGCCTCACGCTTTTCACTTCCTTAGTCCATCTATGTGCGACTGCTATCGGTCAAGAACAGGCGCGGCTTGCTGCTAGGAGAGAAGCCATGAACAAGGGGATGCTTGACCAACAAACATTGGACGACATCATCCGGCGCATTGTAGAGGTGGCTCAACCGGAGAAGATCATCCTCTTCGGGTCTGCTGCTCGCGGCGAGATGAACCGCCACAGCGACGTCGATCTGCTCATCATCAAAGAATGTGAGAACCCGCTTGAACTTATGGGCGATATCTATATGAATCTCGATGGCGTCGGCGCAGCCGTCGATGCTGTTGTCGTCACGCCCGACGATGTAGAGCGGTATAAGGATAGCCACGCGGTGATTGTCAAGCCGGCATTGCAAGAAGGCAGGGTCGTATATGAAGGAACCTGAGCGTTTTCCCGCCGACGATCCTCGCGAATGGATGAATCGCGCCAGAAGCAGTCTGGCGATGGCGAAAAACCGCGTACCACAAGCCTACCTAGAAGACCTGTGCTTTGAGGCCCAGCAAGCAGCCGAGAAAGCCATCAAGGCGTTGATGATTAAGCGCGACATCGACTTCCCCTACGTACATGATTTGGCCCGATTACTTTCCCTGCTCAAGGAAGCAGGCGAAGCGATCCCAGACGCCGTCGGACAGGCCAGAAAGCTCACTCGATTCGCCACAGTTACTCGCTACCCTATGAACCAGACAGTCACCGAACAGGAGTATCGGGAAGCGCTAGCCATCGCCGAAGTCGTCATCCGCTGGGCCGAGGAACGCATACTGTGATCCCCCGCGAATGCAAGCGTCTCGCTAAAACCCTCTACGGGGAGCAGAGCAGATCATGAAAAAGCCGGTACTCACAGACGACAAGCCGGATGCTCAGTACCAAGCCATCTTTGGCGATGTGTCGAGGATTGTTGACGCCGCTAGGCAGTCGGCCGCTCGGTCAGTGAATGCCGTTATGACCGCCGCGTATTGGATGATCGGACGGCACATCGTGGAGTTTGAGCAGTCAGGCGAACAGCGAGCGGACTATGGAGAGGAGATTGTCGAACGGCTTGCCACTGACCTCTCCGCCCATTACGGCCGTGGATTCTCGATCCGCAATGTCTGGAACATGAAGGCGTTCTACCTCGCATGGCCGATTCCGCAGACAGCGTCTGCAGAATCAGAATCCAGCGGAAATCTCCAGACAGCGTCTGGAGAATCTTCGCTGGCCAGCGTCGCCTCGCACTTTCCGCTTCCTTGGTCCGCCTATGTGCGGCTACTATCGGTCAATAACACGCACGCCCGTGAATTCTACGAAACCGAGGCGCTGCGCGGAGGTTGGTCGGTTCGCCAACTCGACCGGCAAATTAATTCCCAGTTCTATGAACGCACTGCTCTTTCAAAGAACAAGGCCGTCATGCTCACCCGGGGGCGGAAGGCGCGGCCCGAGGATCGCGTCCTGCCCGAAGAGGGAATCAAGGACCCATTCGTCCTCGAATTCCTCGATCTCAAGGACGAGTACTCCGAAAGCGACCTTGAAGAATCGCTGATTGACCGCTTGGAGACATTCCTCCTAGAGCTAGGTGGGGATTTCTGCTTCATGGGTCGGCAGAGGCGGCTTCGCGTCGGCGATGAGTGGTACCGGGTAGATCTGCTATTCTTCCACCGGCGTCTGCGCTGCTTGGTGGTCATCGATCTAAAGGTAGGCAAATTCACCCACGCCGACGCCGGGCAGATGCACCTCTATCTCAACTACGCCCGTGAACACTGGATGCACGAGGATGAGAACCCGCCGGTCGGGCTAATTCTGTGTGCCCAGAAGGATGAGGCCGTTGCCCGGTACGCGCTCGATGGATTGCCGAACAAGGTGATGGCTGCCGAATACAAAACTGCTTTGCCGGACGAGGCGATCTTGGCGGCGGAAATCGACCGCACGCGGGAGGTGGTAAACTTGCGTGCCGAGATAAGGGCAGGGGCTCCGACCTTGCGTGGCGAACTGACGGTAGGGAAACCGAAACAAGAGACAAAAACCCGGGCGAAAAGGCCGCGAGGCAAAGCCGGGAAAGGCAAAAAGTAAAAAGGACCAACAGAGTAACCAAGGAAAAGAGAACACCATGCGTGGACTTTCCCATTGCCGAAGTTTCCAAGCACGCGGCGTGGGAGAAGTCAATTAGGCACGGGCATTCGAGTACGCTGCGGCCACAGCGGGTCGTACGCAACCTAGTGAAAGCGGCACACGGCGAGGAGCCGCCGCATAGAAAGGAGAATTCAATGGACAGGCAGCCGGTTAGTTCCAGCAACATCCGTTCGGTCGGGTATGAGGTAGAAGCCCAAATGCTGGAGTTGGAGTTTCATAGTGGGGGAGTCTACCGGTACTCTGGTGTGCCGGAGGTGATCTATCGGGGCCTAATACGAGCCGCCTCAAAGGGTTCCTACTTCCACCAAAACATCAAGGACCGGTATTCGTTCATACGGGTGAGGTAACGACACAATGCTCATTCAAAAAGTCCATGTGAAGAATTTTCGATCTATTTTGGACGAATCACTCACCTGTGATTCCCTTACTGCATTGGTGGGACGGAACGGCTCAGGAAAGTCCTCGTTTCTGAGCGCACTCGAGCTTTTCTACAACCCGTTGGCCAAAACTACGGTAGAGGACTTTTACTCTGAGGATACAACCCAGGATATAGAAATCGCGGTTACGTTTACCGATCTTAGCGCAGACGCGAAAGACTTTTTCTCGGCCTATATCGACAACGATGTCCTGACAGTCGTTCGGGTCTTCTCTGAAACACAGGGGAGGAAGCCAGGCACCTATTACGGGATGCGCCTACAAAATCCTGACTTTGTCTGCGTCAGAAACGCTGATAGCAAAACAGGTATCAGAAGCAAGTACAACGAGATCAGAGAGACACAAGAGTACTCATCGTTGCCCTCTGCCCGTTCGGCAGATGAGGTGCTCGGAGCATTGGCCACGTGGGAAAGCCAGAACCCTACACAGTGTTCACCCCTACGGGACGATGGACAATTCTTTGGATTCACACAGGTAGCCCAAGGCTATCTAGGGCGGTACACCAGATTCATACACATACCAGCAGTGAGGGATGCACAGGAAGACGCTACTGAGAACAAGGGTTCACCCATCACAGAAATAATGGACCTCGTAGTGCGAAATGCACTGACAGACCGGAAAGACCTTGCGGATTTCAAACAGCACACACAAGATCAGTTCAAGGAAATCATGGACCCCAAACAGCTCACGGAGTTGAACGACCTAGAGCGTGGTTTATCTAACACCCTTCAATCCTATGTGCCGGATGCCAGCGTTCTTCTGAGATGGTCCGAGTTCGCGGATATTTCGATCCCTATGCCTCAGGCACAAGTCAAGCTTCTGGAAGATGGTTATGAATCGAGAGTGGAGAGAACGGGGCACGGCCTCCAACGAGCGTTCATAGTCACGATGTTACAGCACCTTATCGCGGCACGAGGGGCAGAGATGATACCAGAAGACGGAATCTCGGAGGAAGATGCGAGTCAGGAATCCGGCGACCCTCATTTACCTAGCCTTGTCCTAGCGATTGAGGAACCAGAGTTGTATCAGCATCCCAGTCGCCAACGCCATCTGGCGTCAGTCCTATTGAAACTTGCCACTGGCACGATTCCGGGTGTAGCCGAGAACACCCAGGTCGTTTATACCACCCACTCCCCACTGCTCGTCGGCTTGGATCGCTTCGAACATATCCGGGTCTTACGAAAAAGCACTCACGAGAATGGAAAACCGAAGGTCACCCGACTAAAGAAGGCGGATATGGATGTAGTAGCCGATGAGCTATGGACCGCAAACAACTCTCAAGGGACAAGATATACGGCCGAAACACTACGTCCCCGCCTTCAAACGATAATGACTCCCTGGATGAGCGAAGGATTCTTTGCAGATATAGTGGTGTTGGTTGAAGGCGAAGACGACCGTGCGGCAATTCTTGGGGTCGCAAAATCAATGAATCATGATTTCGACAGCCAAGGAGTCACCGTCATCCCCTGCTTTGGAAAGGCCAACCTGGATCGGCCTTTAGTCATTTTTCGCCAACTTGGAGTTCCTGTGTATGGTGTATGGGATGGTGATCACAACGGAAACAACGCTAAGCCGGAAAGTAACAAGTACCTTCTGCGCCTTCTTCGCCAACCGGAGGAGGACTGGCCCGACTTTGTTGGGGACTCATGCGCTTGCTTCAAGGTCAAGTTGGAAAAAACGCTGGAAGACGAAGTGGGAAAGGACCTTTTTGCTCAGTTGCTCTCGGAGGCGCAGAAGGAATTGGAGATAGCAAAAAGGGACCAGGCGCTTAAGAACGCCGCAGTGATTCAACACATCATCGAAAATGCCGATTCCAATGGCAAGACCAGCAAGTCACTCAAGAAGATCGTCGCCAGCATCATAGCCCTCAAGACTCAGACGAAAGCCTCGGTATGATCCCCCGCGAATGCAAGCGTCTGGCCGAAGTGGATTTCCCCATCGCCGAAGTGTCGCGGCACGCGACGCGGGAGAAGTCGATTCGGCATGGGCATCCGAGTACGCTGCACTTGTGGTGGGCGCGGCGGCCGTTGGCTTCGTCGCGGGCAGTGTTGCTGGCGTTGCTGCTGCCGGACCCGTGCGACGCGCACTGCCCGGAGGACTTTAAGCAGCAAGCGCGGGAGATTCTGCGCGAGGTGCGGCAACCGCCGGCGAATGACGCGGAACTGCGACAGGGGTTGCTGTCGTTTATCGCCAACTTCGCCAATTGGGACAATGCTGCGGATCGCACTCATCTCAACGTGGGTCGGGCGCTGGTGAAGGCGGCGCATGGCGAGGAGCCGCCGCTTGTGGTGGACCCGTTTGCGGGCGGTGGCTCGATTCCGCTGGAGGCATTGCGGCTGGGCTGCGAGGCGTTCGCCAGCGATCTGAATCCGGTGGCCTGCCTGATTCTCAAGGTGATGCTGGAGGACATTCCGCGGCACGGGCCGGGGCTGGCCGACGATCTGCGCCGGGTCGGCGGCGAGATTAAGCGGCAGGCCGAGCAGGAGTTGGCCGATCTGTATCCCAAGGACCCGGACGGGGCGATGCCGATTGCCTATTTGTGGGCGCGGACGGTGCGCTGCGAAGCGCCCAACTGCGGCGCGGAGATTCCGCTGATGCGTTCATTTTGGCTGTGCAAGAAGGCCAAGCGCAAGCGGGCGCTGCGGCATCGAGTCGAGCGATCCGAAGGGGAGCCACCGAGCGTCGAGTTTGAGGTGTTCGAGCCGAAGGCGGATAGAGAGGTGCGTGGCGGCACGGTGACGCGAGCGCGGGCGACTTGTCTGTGCTGCGGCGCGGTGCTACCGCCGGAGCGAGTGCGGGCGCAGCTTGCGGCTGAGCGGGGCGGCGCGGATGTGATTTTTGACGCGGAGGGGCGGCGGACAGGTGGGGCGCGGATGACGGCGGTGGTGACGATAAAGTCTGGACAGACGGGGCGGCACTATCGGCTGCCGACAGACGCGGACTACGAGGCGGTGCGAAAGGCTCAGGAGCGGATGGTGGATATACTCGGCGAGTGGGAGCGAGGAGGTAAACAGGGGCTTTGCCCGGTGCCAGATGAACCAGCTCCAACAAAAGACACGCATCGTGCTGTTGGGAGTCAGATCCCTTTATACGGCATTACGACCTTCGGCGACTTGTTCACGGCGCGGCAGAAGGTGGCATTGGTGGAGTTGCTCGACACAGTACGTAATGGAACTACAGCCGGATTGGTATCGGTATTGGCCTGTGCTTTCAATCGTGTGTCGATGAGCAACATGTCGTGTACTCGATGGAATGCCGTGGCAGAAAAGATGCAGCATACGTTTGGCCGGCAGGCACTCCCCATGGTATGGGACTTTGCAGAGGTCGTGATCACAGCCGAGGCTCCAGGCAACTGGAAAAGTGGATTCGTGCTGATTGCCGACGTGGTTGATGCATCGGTCAACCGTGGCGGCGGTCAAGTTCAAACGGCTGATGCTACTGACCATCCTTTACCCGATCAAGCCTCCGATGTCTGGTTCACCGATCCTCCTTACTACGATGCTGTACCCTATGCTGACCTCTCGGACTTCTTCCTCGTCTGGCTCAAGCGCACACTACCAAGCCACCCGCTGCTACGGGACCCATTCGATGCGAACAATGTACTTTCGCCCAAGAGCCGCGAAGCGGTGCAGTGTGAGAAGGTCAAAGACGCTAATGGAGCACCCAAGGATAAAGAATTCTACGAAGGAGCTATGGCCCGAGCCTTCGCCGAGGGACGTCGGGTTTTGAGAGAAGATGGCGTAGGCTCCGTCGTCTTCGCACACAAAACCACCGAGGGATGGGAGGCGTTGCTCTCTGGCATGATCCAAGGCGGCTGGACCATCACCGGCTCCTGGCCGATTGCGACCGAGATGGGGTCCAGACTCAACGCACGCGACACCGCCGCCCTCGCCACCAGCATCCACCTCATCTGCCGCCCACGTCCCGAAGACGCCCCCATCGGCGACTGGGCCGATGTCCTGCGGGAACTGCCGATCCGCGTCGCTGACTGGATCGAGCGCTTGCAGGGCGAGGGCATCCGAGGTGCCGATCTGGTCTTCGCCTGCATCGGCCCGGCGCTCGAAATCTTCAGCCGCTACCGCGCCGTCGAAACCGCCGAGGGCGATATAATCGGCCTGCCCGATTATTTGGAGAAAGTCTGGGAGGTAGTCGGCCGCGCCGCGCTGCAACAGGTGCTCGGCACCGCAGAAGCGCGAGCGCGCAACGGCCTGTCCGGCGCGCTGGAAGAGGACGCCCGCCTAACCGCGCTCTTCCTATGGACGCTCCAGAGCACAGCCCCTGTTGCAGAGAATCAAGAACAAACAGACGAGGCCGACGAAGAAGCCGTCGCCAAAGCAGCGGCCACGGGATTTGCTCTCCCCTTCGACGTAGTGCGCCGCTTCGCCCAGCCTATGGGCATTGACCTCGACACCTGGACCGACCGCATCATCGGCCAAGAAAAGGGCGTCGTACGCCTATTACCAGTGTCCGAGCGCGCCAAGAACCTCTTCGGCGAGGACGGCGCTGCCGCCGCAGCCAACTACATCGAAAGCGACCCGCACACCAGCTCGCAGCAGACACTCTTCCCCGACTTGCAGGACGGCGCACCCACTCTCGTCCGGGAGCCACGCCCGAGATACGGCGAAGCCTCCGACGACCATCTCGCCGCGACCCTTGGAGACACCACCCTCGACCGCGTCCACACCGCCATGCTGCTCCAGTCCAGCGGTCACGCCAACGCACTGCGGACGCTGATCGACGCCGAGCAAGATCGCGGCCCCGACTTCCTCCGCCTTGCCAACGCCCTATCCGCCCTCTACCCTCAAGGCTGCAACGAGAAACGCCTACTCGACGCCATGCTGTTGGCGGTGCCGAGGTAGCCGGACGGAAGACTTACGTCGGACGTAATAACCACGGAGAGAGACATGACCACTAATCCCCAATTGCTCAAGCGCATCACCGCACGCCCGGATGTCTTTGGTGGCAAGCCCATCATTCGCGACATGCGAATTTCGGTGGAACTCATCCTGAGTCTGATGACGCAGGGCGTAACGACGGAGGCCATTTTGGAGGATTACCCCGAACTAGAACCGGACGACATTCGCGCCTGTACCGCCTACGCGCACGCAGTTATCGCCAAAGATTCACTGGCCGCCGTATCGATTGCAGATTCGTGAGATTCCTAGTAGATCGGTGTGCCGGCCACCGTCTGGCAGCATGGCTGCGCGACCAGGGGCATGACGTGGTCGAGGCCCGTGAGCTTGGAGCCGACCCGGGAGATCGGGCGCTACTGGAACGCGCTGCCGCCGATGGCAGAATTTTGGTGACGATCGATACCGACTTCGGAGAGCTTGTCTACGTGCAAAAGGTCCCGCATGCAGGCTTGGTGCGCCTCCCAGACGTGCCGGCGGAGCGACGCATTGCCTTGATCGCCGAGGTACTCGAGCGACATCGCCAAGCGCTGGAAATACAGGCGGTTGTCACGATCCGCGACGGTCGTATCCGCATTTCCCATCCGCCGTCACCTTAGAGGCTGCGGACGCTGATCGGTGCCGAGCAAGATCGCGGCCCCGACTTCCTTCGCCTTGCCAACGCCCTATCGGCACTCTACCCTCAAGGCTGCAACGAAAAACGCCTACTCGACGCCATGTTGTTGGCGGTGCCGAGGTGAAAGGAACGAGATGGGACTAACAAGGATTGAATACGTCCGCATCCAGGGCTTCCGATCGTTAGCCGATGTCGAGCTTGCGGGAATTCCCAAGGCGGCGGTCCTAATTGGTGCCAACGGCTCGGGCAAGTCCAATTTTGTTCGCTTCTTCGAAATGCTGAGCTGGATGCTCGGGTCTCGCAGACTCGCAGAGTTCGTCGCTAGCCGAGGAGGGGCCGATGACCAATTACATGGCGGGAACCGACGCACGCCACGCATAGAGGCAGAGGTTAGATTGCGAACCGATGAAGGCCGTAACGACTATCGGTTCATGCTTTCCCGTGCTCAGCCCGACCATTTCATATTCGCGGAGGAGGCATTCCGATTCGTCGATCCCAACGATCTCTATCCCCCGACATCCTGGTATTATCTCGGAAGTGGTCATTTGGAAGCGAAGATCGTCGAAGCCACACAACCTCCCTCGCCTTCGGCTCACTACTCCCTCGACTGGCTCGAAGCCAATCCGCTTACCGCCGAGCGCATTGTCAATAGGCTGCGGAGATGCTCGGTATACCAATTTCACGATACATCTGACGAGTCGAACTTCAAAAAGAGATGGGATGCTGAGGACAACAACTACCTTCTTAGCCACGGGGGCAACTTAGCCGCCGTTCTCCACCGGTTGGAGCGAGAAAATATCAAGCGATATGAGCTGATCTGTCAGCATATCAGCCGAGTCTTGCCAGTCTTCGACCGTTTTCAGATCGAGGAGAGCTACGGAAAAGTGCTGCTAAGGTGGAAGGCCAAGGGAACGGACAAGACCTTTGGCGCGCACCTCACGTCCGACGGCTCTCTACGGTTCTTTGCCTTGGTGACACTGCTCAATCTACCACCCGAGATGTTGCCCGACGTACTCCTGTTGGACGAGCCAGAACTGGGCCTGCATCCAGCAGCCATCGCCTTGATTGGGGGTATGATAAAGTCCCTCGCCGAGGAGAGGCAGGTCATTGTGGCAACGCAATCGCCCTTGTTGGTTGATGAGTTCGGTCTCGACGAAATTTTCGTGTTAGATCTACAGGACGGTCGTACTGAGTTTCGCAAACTGTCCCCGGACGACTATCAAGTATGGCTCGACGACAACTTCACATCGGGCGAGCTTTGGCAGAAGAACCTGCTCGGAGGACGCCCGTGATCCGACTGGCCATATCGGTGGAAGGCCAAACCGAAGAGGAATTTGTCAAACATTTTCTCGCAGATCACTTACGGGGAAGAGGAGTCGAACCGACACCGATTCTGTTTGGCCGCGCCCGCGGCAGATCTACCGGTGGAAATGTTTCGGTGAAGCAACTCGTGTCGGAAATGACCCACTTACTCCACCGCTTCGATGCCGTGACATCGCTCGTTGACTTCTATGGGTTTCGTAGCAAAGGAAATAAAACAGTCGATGAATTGGAGGAAAACCTTCGCCAGAAACTCGACCACCTATGGCATCCCCAAAAAGTATTCCCATATGTCCAACGACATGAGTTTGAGGGGCTGTTGTTTTCTGATGTGGATGCCTTTACCAAGTTGATCGGTGTATCGCATACATCCATACAGGCCCTGCGAAACATCCGTTCACAATTCCCGACGCCCGAAGACATCAATGACAACGAGAACACGGCTCCGAGCAAACGGATTAAGAAGGTTATACCCCGGTACGAGAAGAAAGTTGACGGTCCCCTTCTGGCAATGGAGATAGGCTTGGACAAGATTCGCGCTGAATGTCCTCGATTCAACGACTGGGTAACGAGCTTGGAGTCGCTAAGGAGATGAGATTGAACCACCGCGTAGATAACCGATCAAAGAGAGATACAGAATGGCCCTCGACCCTTGGTATAAAATCGTAACGCTCCGTAAAGAAGTCCGCGAAGGCCGCTCGTTCAGCCCGGACGAGTTCGCCATCGCCCTTGAGCAGATCGTAGCCCAAACCGCCCCCGTGGATTACCGCGATCCAGCGCAATTTTTCTCGCGCACCTGCTTCACCCGCGCCCTGAAGGAACACGCCGGCATGGTCCTCCGTCGTCTTTCCGGCAAGACCGAGAACACAGCACCAGTCCTCACGCTCGTCACCCAATTCGGCGGCGGCAAGACGCATACCCTGGCTTCCCTGTACCATATCGCCAATGCTGGCGCGGACTCCGCTAAGTTCCCCGGCGTGGCGGACCTCCTGAACGAAGCGGGAATTGCTGAAGCTCCTCCCGCCCGCGTCGGCGTCTTCGTCGGCAATGCCTGGGATCCTGTGGAAGGCAAGGAAACGCCTTGGATCGACCTAGCACGCCAACTAGCCGGCGATAAGGGCGTCGCTGCGCTCGGTGCTGCCGCGCAGACCACACCACCGGGAACCGAGGCACTAGCCAATGTATTCGCCGCTGCGGATGCGCCCGTGCTGCTGTTGTTCGATGAAGTCCTGAACTTCGTCAATCGCCATCGCCCCATGGCCGAGCCTTTCCACGCCTTCCTACAAAACCTGACCGTCGCCGTCACCGGCACCACTCAGGCCGCTGCGGTCATCAGCCTGCCGCGCAGCCAAGTCGAGATGACCGATTGGGATCAGCAGTGGCAGGATCGGATCACCAAGGTGGTGCGCCGCGTCGCCCGCGACCTAATCGCCAATGACGAATCCGAAATCAGCGAGGTGGTGCGCCGGCGGCTATTCGAGGATCTCGGCAACGAGCGCATTCGCAAGCGCGTCGCCAAAACCTACGCGGACTGGTGCTTTGAACGCACCGCTCGCCTACCCACCGAGTGGCTAGCGGTCGATACCTCGACGACCGAGGCCAAAGCAAGAGAATTTCTGCGGGCGCGATTCGAGGCGTGCTATCCCTTCCATCCGGCAACCCTTTCGGTCTTCCAGCGCAAGTGGCGTGCGCTCACCCAGTTCCAACAAACCCGAGGCGCGCTGGCCATGCTGGCGCAGTGGATTTCTTGGGCCGCACGCGAGCAGTTCACAAGGGCGCGAACCGAATCGCTGATTACGCTGGGGTCGGCACCTTTGGACGTGCCCGAATTTCGCGCCGTGGTCTTGGGCCAGTTGGGCGAGTCGCGGCTCGACGTGGCAATTGACGCCGACCTCGCCGGGCCGATGGCACATGCCAGATCCCTAGATGCGGACGCCACGGGAGCGCTGCGCGACATCCACCGCCGGGTAGGCACGGCCATCCTGTTCGAGTCCTCCGGTGGACAGGTGGACAAGGTGGCCCATCTACCGGAATTGCGCTTTGCGCTCGGCGAGCCCGAGGTCGAGACCACGACTATTGACAGCGCGGCGACAGCTATCGAAGGATCGGGGTTCTTTATCCGCACGGTCGGCACGGACGGCTATCGCATTCACCATCAAGCGACACTGCGCAAGGTCGTCAGCGACCGACGGGCTTCACTCGACGAGGCTACAGAGATCAAGCCGGCGATCCGCAAACTCGTCGAGGAGGAGTTCAAACGCGGCGCAACCCTGCCGGTAAATTTCTTCCCACAGGACAGCACCACAGTCCAAGATTCTCCGCGCCTCACCCTAATCGTCCTCGACCCCGATCAGGAATGGATAAACGGCAACCAAGTGGTCGAGCGCATTGGTCATTGGACGCAAGAGCGGGGCACTTCGCCACGGCTATACCCAGGTTCGCTGGTGTGGTGTGCGCGGAAACCGGGGCGCGAACTGCGCGATAAGGTCGAGCTATGGCTCGCCTGGAAGCGCGTATCGCAAGAGGTGTCCGAGGGCGTCCTCGGCTCAGAATACGACCGCACCGACCGCGCCGAGATTCAGACCCATGTTCGGGACGCGGAGACCGCGGCCAAGGACGAAGTATGGGCCGGCTATCGCTTCGTCGCGCTTGCGGATACTCAGGAAAAGCATGGGCTCAAGATCATCGACCTCGGGGCCGGCCACGCGAGCGCCAGCGAAACCCTCTGCGGACGGATTATCAGTGCCTTGAAATCCGAGGCCCTGCTCAACGAGAACGTGGGTGCGGGCTACATTGATCGCCACTGGCCGGCGGCGTTCAAAGACACCGGCGCTTGGCCGCTCACAAGTCTGCGCCAGAGCTTTCTGAACGGCGCATTGACGCGGCTGATTGACCCCGACGCGATCCTTCAACGGCAGATTGTCGAGTTCGTGTCGAGAGGAGATTTTGGCTTGGCATCCGGCACCGGGAGCGATGGTAGCTTCGGGCGGCTGTGGTACGCGGAGCCGATCCGCACGGAAGAAGTAGCGTTTGAAACCAATGTCTTCTTGGTGACCAAGGCCAAGGCCGAGCAACTCCAGACGACGGCCAATGCGCCCCCACCGCAAACGGAACCCGAACCTAAAGCTGGTGCGGAGCCTGAGCCTGCGTCTAAGCCTAGTCCGGGTCTCGAACCCCCGCCAGACACAGACAATCAAAAGACAACGCTTCGGCTTACCGGCACCGTGCCTCCCGAAATCTGGAACCGGCTAGGAACCAAGATGCTGCCCAAGCTGCGCTCCGGGGAAGACCTTAGCGTCGGCATAGAATTTACCGTGAGTGTCCGGTCGCAATTTGCCCAGAACATGGAAACCGAGCTACGGCAGGTTCTCGATGATCTCGAACTGAAGGATCAGGTGCAAGTCGAACGATCATAGCCCCCAACCTACCCTTCCTCCCGCGCCACCTTCCCCTTGACGACCCACTCGGCCAGCGACGGCCACAGGGCGTGAACCGCGGCTAGCAGCCTGAGTCGCCTCGGCACATAGAGCCGCTGCTGTCGCTTCTGCATCCCGCGCACAATCGCCTGCGCCGCCTCTTCTAAACTCACCGCTCCCGCCCGGTGTCTGCGCGATGCAGTGCCCAACGCCTTCCCGTCTTTCCCCAGTGCACGTTGCCGCAGCTCCGTCCCTTTGAGCCAGTGCAAGAGCACGGTCATCACCCCCATCCCGCTCTCGGCCACTTCCATCCGCAAAGCGTCGCAAAACCCCTGTAGCGCGTGTTTGGACGCCGAGTATCCAGTGTGCAGCGGCACCCCCACCTGCCCCTGAATGGACGAAATGACCACGAATAGGCCCTTGCTTTTTTTGAGATGCGGCAGCGCCGGATGCACGCAGTGCACAGCCCCCAAGTAATTCACTTCTATCAGCTTGCGGAACAGATCCACATCCTCAATCGCGGCAAACTCGGTCCACATGCTGACGCCGGCGTTGGCGACCAAGTAGTCTATGCGCCCAAAGCGCTCGATCGAGGCCTCCACCAGCCGCTTACCATCCTCGGCTACGGCGACATCCCCGACGACCGTCAGCACCTCACTCCCCAACTGCTCGCACTCTCGGGCGACGGCCTCCAGCCTTTCGGCATTCCGCGCCAAGACAACCAACCGCGCTCCCTGCTGGGCGCACTCCAACGCCAGCGTCGCGCCCAAGCCCGCAGAAGCACCGGTGATAACGACGATCTTATTCCTCAGGCTCCCGGCACGCACTGCCAAAAATCCCATTCTGAATGCCAAAGATATTCTGCGGATCCAGCGCTTCTTTGGTCTTTCGCAATACTTCGATGCTGTTGTCGCTCTGGATGTGCCGGACGAAGCTCTGCCGGATTTTGCCTATTCCGTGGTGGTGCGACAGCGAGCCACCGTGGTCCAAAATCGTCTGCCGCAGCGTGTACTCGATGTCGTGATAGACCTCAATGGGTTGCGCCAATCCCCGCCCGGAAAACCCCATCGTAAAGTAGATGCAGACCCCCGTGTGATACGTCTGCGTCACCCGGTACGACAGGTAGGGCCGCCCGGCGACGCCGCGCGCGCTACACTGCGCGGTCAACTCCGCTTGCACGGCCTGCGTCACGTCGTGGATGCGGCTCCAAGGCACAGAGGTCTCGAAGGTCTCGCCCAAGAAATCGAACTGGTTTAAAAAGTCGCGGATATAGGCGATGCCAAAGGTCAGCATGTAGCCGCGCCGGCCGTTGGTAGCGCCAGCGCTCTTGCCGCCGTGGGCCTTGGCCAGCTTGAAGATCGTCCGCTTCTGATACGCGACCTCGGCGCGAGTCCCCTCCATGGCGATCGTACACGCCGTCATTTTTAGCGGGTCAAATCCCAACACCTTCAATAAGACAAACTTCTGCACCTTCTCTTTGAAGTGCTTCACAGGAGAGGGCGCGGCCTTGAGGGCCTGTCCGAAGCGGAATTCTTGGTTGTTGACCAAGCGAATACTCGCCGGCAAAGTCCCGGTCTGCCGCAGCGCCTGCAAGTACTCCACGCCTTGGGCAAAGGACTTGAACACCAGCGAACCGTATTCGCGCACTTCCGGTTGGGGATGGATCTTGAGCACGGCTTTGGTGATGATGCCGAGGTTGCCCTCCGAGCCAAAAAGCAGCCCGCGCGGCTGGATGCCGGTCGAGTTGCGCGGCGTGGTGTGCAGGGTCTCCACCGCGCCGGTCGGCGTCACCAAGGTCGCTTCGAGGACGATGTCTTCGATATTGCCGTAGCGGTTTTTCTTCATGCCGCTGGCATTGGTGGCGATCCAGCCGCCCAAGGTCGAAAGCTCGATGCTGTCGGGGTCGTGGCCGACGGTGTAGCCCCGGGCGGCGAGTTCCCGCTCCAGCTCCTTGCCCGAAATCCCCGCTTCGATGCAGGCTTGGAGGTTTTCCTCGTCGACAGAGACGATCCGCTTCATGCGCCGCATATCGACCGAGGCGAAGACGCGGCCATCGGCGGCGGGCAGGGCCAGCGCACCGCTGACGTTGGTGCCACCGCCGTAGGGCACGAGACAAACATTGTGCTCGGAGGCGAGACGCACGATGGTGCGCACGTGATCTTCGCTCTCTGGATAAAGCACCAAATCGACCACTCGCTCCAAGGCGTCGCCGTAGAGCAAGCGATAGACCTCATCGACGCTGAGCTGGCCGTGGCTGTGGATCAGGCGCTCCTCGTCGTCGAGTGAAACGCACTCTGCGCCGAGCGCGTCCTGCCAAGCGGCGACGAGGCTTTCGTCTGCCCGCGAGGGCGGCACGGCTTGGGCCTCTTTTTCAACGGCCATCTCATTGGGATCAATCGGGACCTGGAGCATTTCTTCGACAAAGGGGATGAAGTGCGGCATGGTGAAGCCGGCCAGCGGATAGCGGCTGCCGGTGACCCGCACGGTCTTCGGCCCGTCGAACTCAAAGCGGGTGTCCGTGTAGCCCCACTTATGCGGATGGCGCTCTCCGTCGGAGAGATCGTAACACGCATCGGTCGCAGCTTGGCGGACAATGGCCGCAGCGACGGCGAACATAGCGACGGCGAGGACGACTTCGAGCATAGCTCAATCTCCTAGTCCTGATGAGTGGTCAGTAGCTACTTTGCCGCAGCGCAACAGGGCCACTGCTACAGCCCCTCCTGCACGTCCTTTTTCCGCACTTTCCATATAAATGCGTCGTAGTAGTAGTGGATCAGGGCAAAGGAACTGAGCAGCGAATAGCTGAAGAGGTCGAAATTGGTATTGAAGCCGACTAGGCCAAAGCCAAAGTCGCGCACCAAGCCCTCGCTCAGCGCGTGAAAGACGACGGCGTAGGCTGCGCACATCATGAGAAAGAACTTGACGCCGCCTTTGCCCGACACGTAGCGCAGCAGGGCCGAGTCGCCGCCCGTGCGCTCGACCTTGTGGCGGTTGTAGAAATACACCATGACGATGTACTGGATCCCGTGCATGATCCGGTGCGCCACCGCAAAGACGAGTAGATAGGCCGTGGCAAAACTAGTGAAGTACCACAGGAAATAGCTCGACAGCAGAAAGGCGTATTTGAGGGGGTTGAGCACCAAGCCGCGCCGGGCGCAATAGGCGATGTGTCCCA